>NZ_JAJAWG010000010.1 GCF_020531905.1 Deefgea salmonis
GAACGGTAGCTACACCTATACGCCAAACCTCGACTACATCGGTAGCGACAGCTTTACCGTCACCGTCTCCGACGGCAAAGGCGGTACCGCCTTGGCGACGGTGAACATCAACCTCACGCCCGCCTCTGATCCAGCGATCATCGGTGGGGTGAAGCAAGGTGAAGTCACTGAAGACGTCGCAGTTGTCGGCAATGAAATCAAAACCCAAGGTCAGTTAACCATTACCGACCCGGATGCCGGCGAAGCCGTATTCCAGACCCAAAATACCACGGGCAAGTATGGCCAGTTTGCCGTCAATGACGCTGGCTTGTGGACGTATACCGTCGACAATAGCCAAGGCATTGTGCAAGGCTTGGACGATAAAGAATCCCTCACTGAAAGCTTCACGGTCTTGTCCAAAGACGGTACGCCAGTGACGATTACGGTCGTGGTGAATGGCACGAATGATGCGCCTGTCGCAACCGCTGCAACGCTCAATGTGAAAGAAGACGACGCGCTGGTGAATGGTCAATTGATCGCCACCGACGTGGATGTTGAGAAACTCACCTTCGCCGCTAAAAACCCATTGCCTGCAGGCTTAACGCTCAACGCCGACGGCAGCTACAGCTTTAACCCAGCCGATCCTGCGTACAACAGCCTCAAAGCCGGTGAAGAACTTAAAATCACCGTACCGTACACCGTCACCGATGGCACAGTGACGGTGGATAGCACCTTGTCACTGACCATTACCGGCACCAACGACAAACCGGTGGTCACCCCACCGACTGAACCAGTACCACCGACGGTTAACTTCGACCCGAACACCGGTACCTATACGCACAATGTGCCGGAAGACACGATTGTGATCGGTAAAGTCAACGGCACCGATGTGGATGGCGACACCTTGTCGTTCACGCAAGCGAGCAACCCAGCGCACGGTACTGTGGTGCTCAACCCGAACGGTAGCTACACCTATACGCCAAACCTCGACTACATCGGTAGCGACAGCTTTACCGTCACCGTCTCCGACGGCAAAGGCGGTACCGCCTTGGCGACCGTCAACATCAACCTCACGCCCGTTGACGACGCCAGTATCTTACGGGCCGATAGCCAAACGGTCCTTGAAGACACGCCAGCCACCGGCAATGTGCTGACCAACGATCGCGATGTTGATAATGCTTTAACCGTCGCGACCTTCTCGGTAGACGGCCGCAACTACACCGCAGGCCAAACCGCAACGATCGCCAATGTCGGTACATTGACCCTTGGCAGCAACGGTGAATACACCTTTAGCCCTGCGCCAAACTGGAATGGCGTGATGCCGCAAGCGACTTATGTTACCAACACCGGCAGCAGCAGTACGCTCGACGTGAAAGTGACCCCGGTTGACGACGCCAGTGTCTTGCAAGCCGACAGCCAAACTGTCCTTGAAGACTCGCCAGCCACCGGCAATGTGCTGACTAATGATAGCGATGTTGATAGCGCTTTAACCGTCGCGACCTTCTCGGTAGGTGGCAGCAATTACACTGCGGGACAAACGGCAACGATTGCTAACGTAGGTACATTGACCATTAGCAGCAACGGTGAATACACCTTTACCCCAGCGCCGAATTGGAATGGCGCGATGCCGCAGGCGACTTATGTCACCAACACCGGCAGCAGCAGTACGCTCGACGTGAAAGTGACCCCTGTCAACGACGCACCAACGCTCGATCTTGATGCCAGCATGGAAGATACGAGTTTTATTACCACGTATACCGAAAATGGGAGTGGTATTCCGATTGCAGACATCGATAGCTTGATTAACGATGTGGACAACGCCAATTTACAAAGCGCGAAGATTGTCTTGACCAACGCTCAGTTGGGCGATGTATTGACGACCGTCGGTTTACCCAATGGGATTGTTGCAGCACAAAGCGTCGTTAATGGGCAAATTGTATTAACGCTCACGGGCAATGCCTCTAAAGCGGATTACGAGACCGCCATCGAATCGATTCGCTTTAGCAGCACCAGCGAAAATCCGAGCACGGTTGATCGTATTTTAAATGTGACCGTGAATGATGGCCTAGCCAATAGCAATACTGCGATTAGTACGGTTCATGTTGTGGCGGTAAACGACGCACCAGAAACCAATGCAACCACCGCGACTGGTGATGAAGACACCCTCATCGCCGTCAACCTCAGCGGTAGTGACGTTGATGGCAGCGTCGCCAACTTCAAAGTGACGGCCTTGCCAGCAAACGGCACGTTCTATAGCGATGCAGCCGGTACCATTGCGATCACAGCGGCCAGCGTGATTACGGCGACCAATAATGGCGCAACCATCTACTTCAAACCCAATGCCAACTGGAATGGCGATACAACATTCCAATACGCTGCGACGGATAATTCGGGTTTGGCCGATAGCACCCCGGCCAATGGCAAAATCACCGTTAAAGCAGTGAATGATGCGCCCGATGCCATCGATGATCCTGCGACAACGACCGGCCTTAAATCCGAATATTTCGTGTATCACGAAGGCAGCAATCTTGATGGCAGTAATTTAACTTCGCTAGCGATGGTGAAGGCTTTTATTGATAGCCACAGTGCTGCGGCGGTCTTTACGGCGAAAACTTTTAATTACAATCTTGGCAATGGTGATTTGGGCGGGAATAATAATCTACAAACCTTCCTTGGTAGTGATGCGGCATCACTCAATACCGATCCTGAGAACTCCTCTGATGCCATCATTCGCATGACCGGCAATATCACTTTGGCAGCTGGGACTTACAACTTTAAAGTCCTCGCCGATGATGGTTATGTAATTTATGTTGATGGTAAAAAAGTCGCTGAAGTTGATAAGATTCAATCACCAACCGGTACTGAGCATGCTTCATTTACCATCGCGACGGGCGGTAATCATACGATTGAGATCGTATATTGGGATCAAGGCGGCCAAGCCGTATTTAAGCCCGAACTACGTCAAGGCGCAGACGCTTACCAATCTTTAGGCAACTTCATTCTTACTAGCCCGGTACCTTACTCAACAGTAGAAGATACGCGGCTGACCATCACTAGTGCGGCTTTACTCGCTAATGATAAAGACCCTGATGGCGATGTATTAACGATTACCTCCGTTCAAGGTGCGACTAACGGTAGCGTGGCGCTCGTTAATGGCAATGTGGTGTTTACTCCGGCACCGAACTACACCGGCCCAGCAAGTTTTACCTACACCATTAGCGATGGTAAGGGCGGGGTAGATACAGCGACGGTTTCACTGCATGTCACGGCAGTGAACGACGCGCCAGATACCGCGATGATTACGGCCAGCGGTGCAGAAGACACCTTAATTACCGTTAACCTCAGCGGCAGTGATGTGGATGGCTCGGTGCGCAGTTTTAATCTGACGACCTTGCCAAGCAATGGCACTTTTTATAGTGATGCGGCAGGTACGGTGGCCATCACCGCAGCAACGGTGATTGCCGCAACCGCGAATGGCGCAACGATTTACTTCAAACCCAATGCAAATTGGAATGGCATTCAAACTTTCGAATATGCCGCAAAAGATGTTTATGGGCTGGTTGATACAACGCCAGCGACTGGCACAATCACCGTGAATCCGGTCAATGATGCCCCCACTTTTGTTTCTAGCACGCCAGTCACCGTTTCAGAAGAAGGCTTGAAAGGCGGCATTGCAGATACCACAGGCACATCAGATACAAGCAATGCCACCACTGCAATAGGAACGGTGATCTTTAATGATGTCGACAACACCGCACTCACCTACACCTTAACTGCGCCAACAGGTTTAACCTCAGGTGGCCAAGCGATTAATTGGAGCGGCAATGGCACAGGTGCGCTGGTTGGCACGGTTGGCAATCAAACGATTGCCACGATCTCGATTGATGGCACGGGCAAATACACCGTGACGTTATCGGGCCCAGTTGATCATGTCGATAAAACCGCTGAAGACGTGAAATCGTTCAATGTAACGGTGAGTGCATCAGATGGTAAGTTATCAAGTTCGGGTCAAGTTACGATCAATATTGAAGATGATGCGCCGGTAGGCCAAAGCACGACGGCAACGGTGCAAATGCCATACATCAATACCAATTTAATCCTGACTTTGGATACCTCGGGCAGCATGGCCGATGCGAGCGGAATTGCGGGCAAAACTCGCTTACAAGTGGCTAAAGAGGCGTTAACACAACTCATCAACGATTACGATAATGTGGGTGACGTTAAGATCATGTTGGTTGGCTTTAGCTCAACGGCCACCACCCAACTCGCTAATGGCAATACTTGGCTTACCGCTGCAGAGGCCAAAGCCATATTGGCAAACTTTACTGCAGATGGCGGAACCAATTACGACGCTGGCGTTGCTCAAGTCATGACGCATTTTGACGATGCTGGCAAACTGGTCGGTGGCCAAAACGTCGGGTATTTCTTCTCTGATGGTGTGCCTGGCACAGGTCTTGGTTTAGATAGCACCGAAACAAAAACATGGACTGACTTCTTAAATAGCAAAGACATTAACTCACTGGCGATTGGCTTAGGCACTGGCGTAGCAGGCACCAATCTTGACCCTCTCGCTTACAACGGTACAGGTTCAGGCACCGAAGCCAACTCGATTATCGTCACTGATTTGGCGCAATTGCCACCGATTTTGCGCGACACCATCCTTACGCCAACAGCAGGTAATATCACCGGCGGACTGGTTGGCTCGGCGGTCGCAGGTTTTGGTGCCGATGGCGGTCACATCAACGACATCACGGTCAATGGGGTGAAATACACCTTTAACACTGCGGGCAATAGCATCACCACCACCGCCAATGGCAGCACTTATACCTTTGACCCAGTGAGCCATACTTTAAAAGTCACTACGACCTTGGGTGGACAATTCATCATTGATTTGGATGATGGTAAATACACTTACACGCCGCCAGTGACTTTACAAAGCAATGCCAGCGAGAATATTGGCTTTACCTTGATTGACAACGATGGTGATCTGGATAAATCCAATAGCACATTAACCATCAATGTCATTCCGCCACGCTATAACACCGCGCCGGTACTGGTCGATGACTTTAGCTTTACCAAGGCCAATCAAGCGATTTCACTCGATGTGCTGGCCAACGATAAAGACTTGCAAGGCGATAAATTAACGCTCACTGGCACGCCAACGCTCACGTCTGGGCAAGGTGTGGTCACCATTGATCCGAAAACGGGCTTGCCAGTCTTTACACCAGACGCCAACTTCATCGGTGAAGCCACCATCCGCTACACCGTAAGCGATGGTTTCGGAGGCACATCCAGTGCGATTTGGACGGTCAAAGTAGTCCCCAACAGCAATGTTTTATCTGGTGGCGCAGGTGTTGATTTATTTACGGTTGTTAATGGCAGCGCGGACAGCTCGGGCTTAACCGTAGAAATGAAATCTGCTGGTGATTGGGACTACTCGACCAATCCTCCGACACTTATACCGGGGGTGAATACATCGGTCACTACGGCATCACATGATCAAGTTTTTGTCATGGACTATCGAAATGACCATGTTGAAGCTGGTGCAGGCAATGACCTCATCTATATGGGCGGCACTGAAAATAATGTAACGCAAACTAGTAATACCTTAATGGCACTGGAGATCATGAATATTGCAACGACCGGCATTGAAGGCACAGACTTACGCACACTTTCAAACCTTTCTTCACCAACTCAATCCATTTCGGATTATGCCAATGCGGGCAGTGGTGATGACGTTGTCTTTGGTGAACAAGGTTCAGATGTCCTTTATGGTGGCAGCGGGAATGACAAATTATTTGGCGGCTCTGAAAATGATGCGCTGCGTGGCGGCTTAGGCAACGATTTACTTGTTGGCGGAAGTGGCTCAGATATTCTGCGCGGCGATGCCGGATCAGACACCTTTAAATGGACGCTGGGCGACCAAGGTACTGTTGGCGCACCTGCCCGTGATGTGGTGATGGACTTCAACAACGCCAAATCAGGCAATGCTGTGGGCGATGTGGATAAACTCGATCTGCGCGACTTACTACAAGGCGAAAATAGCGGCAGCCTCACGCAGTATCTGCACTTTGAGAAGTCGGGCACAGACACGATTGTTCACGTCAGCAGCAAAGGTGAATTTAGCAATGGCAATTGGACCACGAAAGAAGACCAAGTCATTACCTTACAAGGTGTTGATCTCACC
Organism: Deefgea salmonis; assembly: GCF_020531905.1. Taxonomy (GTDB): domain Bacteria; phylum Pseudomonadota; class Gammaproteobacteria; order Burkholderiales; family Chitinibacteraceae; genus Deefgea; species Deefgea salmonis. The sequence continues at coordinate 6,167 of NZ_JAJAWG010000010.1, forward strand.
ACGTCAGGTAATGATCAAGCCATCATTAATGAGCTACTGAGCAAAGGAAAATTGATTACAGACTAGGCTCTGTTCACGTTTGGTTTGGCGGTAGGCAAACCCAATGTCAACAGACCCGATGAACTAAAGCAGCAATAAAAAAAGGCCAGAGATTGAATCTGGCCTTTTTTTACATCCAATCGATAGACTTAAATTATTTTAATTTATCTTTAGTAATCAACCCCGTTACACCGCTCAAACCGAGTTCTTTTAATTTACTCCACTCCGCTTCAGTGCGAACTTGTTCTGCAATTGTCAATATGCCCAGGCTATCGGCCATACGAACGACTTCTTTTAATAAGCGTTGATTGCCAGTATGTTGATCAATATCGAGGATATAACTGCCATCAATTTTTAAATACGCCAACGGTAAATCGTATAAGCGCAGCATGCTGCTCACCGCGCGGCCAAAATGCTCAATCCCCACTTTGACATTCAATTGATTCATCTCAGCCGCAAAAGTAGCCAGCGTTTCAAATTCTTGCGTAAAACTATTGCCATTAATATCAAACCACAGGCGAGCACGCGTTTCAGGGCTGAGACCTTGCAAAATTTTGACTAGCTCAGCGCGAAATGGCAGATTGCTCAATGATTCGATATCTAAATTGACCGCAAAATGCGTGGAATGCTGTGTTAATTCTTTGACTGCCAAGCGAACCGCGGCCAAATCTAGCTCTGCAGTTAAGCCAAAACGCTTGGCAAATGGCATAAAGACACCGGCACTCAATAAATGATCACGACCCACCTCAGGCAAACGCAACATCAGCTCTTGATGAATCACCTTGCCCTGCCAATCTAGTGCTGGATATTGCGCAGCAACAAATTGCTGTGACTGCACAGCTTGCTGCAAACATTCGCGCCAATAGGTATTAGGGTGACTCACAAACGCAACATCAATCGTCGCCGCGACAGCACTAATCACGCCTTGGTTTTCTGCTTGCGCCATGGCCGCATCGGTTCTTGCTAGCAAAGCGCCAATCGATTCACCTTGAATAAATTCGCTATAACCGATGTGAATAAAGTTTTCCATGCTACTTAATTCAGTCAACGACGCGAGTAGTTGGGCGACAAATTCGGCTGGATTTTCTAAATCTGGCGTTGTTAAAGCAAAATCACAGCCATTTAATCGGGCAGCCACCCATTCTTCACCTTGATCATCCCAACGCGCCAAACACGTTGCAATCTGGCTGAGTAATTGATCCGTTGCTTGTCGACCTAGATTTTGATTAATCTCAGCCAAATCTTTTAATCGCAATAGCAATAAAAAACCATGGCCACTGCGATCTTCATCATTAAGCAAACCCGATAAACGTCCCATAAAAAAAGCACGATTAACTAAGCCAGTCACTTTGTCTCGATTCACATCTTGATGCAGCTGATCAATGCGCTCTGATTGTTCATCAAACATTTGCTTGATTCGCACCACCATACTATTCATTGCACCAACGACTCGGCGTAATTCAATATACGGTGGCTCGGCAATGGTAATAAATCGCCGCTCGCTAATCGCTTCGGCCTGCGCAATCATTTGAGAAATCGGCTGACGTACTCGATTAAATAGCGCCCACACTAATAAGGCCACCAATACCCCGCCGCCAATAATCCAGAAGAATAATTTAACTACGCCACTCCATAATGACTCGTAAGCGAATTTACTATGCGCACGAACCTCGACAGCACCCGCCTGCTGCCAGCCTTTATTGACTAAAGCTTGCCCCGAAGCCACATCAATCGGAAACAATTGCATAAACCAACTGGGCACATGACTGGGCAGCTCTTTATTTTTGAGTTCGATGATTATTTTTTTATGCGGATCACGAAAACGAATTAATTCAAAATGCCCAGAATCAAACAACGCCGAGGTCATTAACTCAATCATCGCCGGATCTTCAGCCTGCTGCGATAAAGACAAAGCCAAAGACGATGCATTATCACTACTTTGTGTGAATAATTGTTGCTGCAAATAATCTCGCGCGCTCAATGTGCTCACAATTAAACTCACCATAAAGGCCAGCAACGTTGAGATGATGATTAATAATAATACCTGCCGAATTAAAGACACTCTGTTATTCCTTATTGTCAATGCCATCTGCTTGCATACGTAATAAAACATCCTTCCAGCGTGACAAACGATCAATCGATGCTGATGGCTGTTTACCACTTCCTGCAAATACGCCTTCATGATTAAAACTAAATACGGGGGTTAAATCAGGACGGCGACTTGCTGGACGAATTTCAGTAATTAAATTATCCAAAACTAAAGGCTCCGCATCAGGTTCGCTATAATAAGTCAATACCATATGTGCCTGACTAATTGTACTATTATTGCCACCAATTTTGGCTTTTACATAACTCAGCCTTAATTTATCAGTAGAAACCCCAGCATCTTTTAATGCCATATATTTAATAATGGCAAAGTCTTCACAATCACCCGCTGATTTACCCATCATTTCAAGTGGTGTCGCCCAATAATCGGCTTGGTTCCACAAAACCTGATCTTCAACAAACTGAAATCTACGATTGATATACTCATTAATTCTTTTTAGTTTATCGGCTTCAGGCAATGTTTTACTGGCAAGTAATAGTTGCTGCATTTCTGCCACAGTTTTAACCGTATTTGCAGCATAACGTTGCTGCGCCAACTTAAGCAAACGATCAAAATCCCAGGCAGAAAAAACGGGGAATGCCCAAAGCATTGTGAGCAACAGTAAGCTGCAAATCCATCCGTAATCAGGACGCTGCAAATTGAACATTTCGATCTTTTCTCGACGATTTGGCTATAGTAGGAATTGTTAATACTAGAGCATTAATGAAATCATTTAGGTAAACTAGACAACAATCAACGCGCTTATAACTTTAATACATCATCCTAAATTGGACATTGAGAAATATGAAGCTAAAAACAATTGCAATTTTATTCCTTACTCTCAGTAGCGCCACTAGCTTTGCGGCCGCGACATTACGCGATGCCGTCGAACAAACCGTATTACGCAATCCAGAAATTCGCGCTAAATGGCTAGAATTTCGCGCGTCAGGAAAAGAACAAGATGTTGCGCGTGGTGGATACTACCCACAGATCAATATCCAAGGTATTGCAAGCGCAGAAAATCTGCAAGATCCAAAAAATAAAACCGGTAATTTCAATCACCCTAGCTACAATATTGAATTTCGCCAAATGCTGTTCGACGGTTTTGCGACTTCTGAAGAAGTTCGCCGTCTCGGCTATGGTAGCCTCACTCGTTATTATGATTTATTGGCCACCAGCGATGCTGCTGCGCTTGAAACCACCAATGCTTATTTAGATGTATTACGCTATCGCAAATTAGTTGAACTAGCGAGCGACAATTATGCAATTCACAAAGAAACCTACAACCAAATTGTAGAGCGCGTCGAAGCCGGCGTAGGTCGCCGCGTTGATTTAGAAATGGCAACAGGTCGTTTGGCATTAGCCGAATCCAATTGGCTGACCGAATCATCCAATTTACTCGATGTTTCTGCCCGCTATGAACGCCTTACTGGCGTAGCGCCTGATGCAATCATGAATGATGCGCCTGATTTAGGCTCATTTAGCCCAAAAGATTTAAATCACCTTAAAGAGGGTTTACGTAATAACCCGAGTTTTTTAGCGGCGATTTATAATATCCGTGGCGCTCGTGCCGCGGCCACGGCCAAAAAGAGCGGTTTTTATCCACAACTCTATTTCCGCGCCGCGCATGGCTACGATAAAAATCGCGATAATATCGACGGTAATTATCGTGATAGCAAAGCGCAGCTAATCGTTGATTACAATATTTTCCGAGGTGGCAGCGATGTGGCTTTAGCCAGTCAATATGCTGACCAGCTCAATATCACCTATGAATTACGCGATAAAACTTGCCGTGATTTACGCCAAACCACTCAAATTGCGTGGAATGATACTTATCGCCTCACCGAGCAACGTAAATACCTCGATCAACACGTACTCTCAACCGAAAAAGCGCGTGATGCATTCCGCCGACAATTTGATATTGGCCAACGCTCATTACTCGACTTATTAGATACCGAAAACGAGTTATTTGAAGCCAAACGCGCGCTGGTACGCGCTGAATACGATCATCAACTATCGTATGCTCGCGTACTGACTCAAGCGCATGAATTGCTGGCTGCACTGCAAATCTCACCACTGGAAAACATTGCGCCCAATTCTGATCTTGGCGGCGCTGAAGCAGAGGACGACAAAGCTAATTGTTTAGGCGCTTTGATTCCAACCGTGCCACTTGATCGTGAAGCGGCCCTCGCTGGTCGACCACCACGTATTGCCACCCCAGTGATTCCTGCCACACCAGAAACACCTGCGAGCAATAATAGCTGCGATAAATCGATTACCGAGATGGTAGAAAGCTGGCGCAGCCAATGGGCCGAGAAAAAGGTCGATGCGTATTTAGCACAATATGCCAGCCAATTTGAAGCCTCAGGCAAGCGAACTCGCGCCGATTGGGAAAACAAACGCCGTAGCCGCTTAAGTAAAGAAGGTGCGATTACCTTGAAATTTGATAACTTAAGCTGCAGCAATGTCAGCAAAGATCAAGCCAAAGTCACCTTTAAACAAAGCTACAGCTCAAGCAACTATCAAGACAACGTTGAAAAAACCCTTGATCTCGTATCTGAAGGCGGCAAGTGGAAAATCAAACGCGAACAAGTCACCAGCGGACGTAGCGAATAAAGCCAAGTTCACCAGCCAACAGCCCGTTAATCGACGGGCTGTTTTTATTTTTACCTAGGGTCTGTTGACGTTTGGTTTGCCAACCGCGTTTGCGCGGATTTTGGCCTGAGGCAAGGCACGAAGCGCGCAACGTAGTCATTCTACGCCAGCGCTTTGTAACGCAGCATCAGGCCAAAAGCCGCCAAACCCTGCGGGCTGGGCGCTTTTCGCGGCGACTCTGTGTTGTAGCAAGCTCACATAGAATGACTATGCATCGCTTACTACACCTTGATTCGCCGCGAAAAACACTCCAGCGCGGCGGGAAACCAAACGTCAGCAGCCCCTAAGCACTATAAAATACTTTTTTTAACCCGCCGCTTGTATTAAGGACTACCTCTTTGGAGGTGGGTCGAGATAGAACCAAATACCCGCTTGTTCTAAACAGTGAATCCGTATACTAAACCTATGATTTTAATCGACCAAATTGCTGCTCAGCGCGGTGATCGACGCCTGTTTTCGGATCTTTCTTTCGCCCTCCACGCGGGGGATTGCGTTCATTTGCGCGGCGAAAATGGCATTGGTAAAACCAGTTTACTTAAAATGCTGGCCGGTCTTTCGCAGCCTGATCAAGGGCAAATTCTGTGGCAAGGCCAAGCGCTGACTGCGCTTGGCGACGATTACCACTGCCAGCTGCATTATTTGGGTCATAAAGATGCGCTCAAAGACTTGCTCAGTCCATATCAAAATTTACATTGGGCGGCGCAAATCGCTGGAAATCATTTATCAGAGGCGGCAATTTTGCACACTTTGGCCAAAGTGGGCTTATTGCAGCAATGTGATCTACCCGTGCGTAGCTTGTCGCAAGGGCAAAAAAAACGCGCCGCCTTAGCCAGATTACTGGCCACGCCACGGCCATTGTGGTTGCTCGACGAGCCATTTGTCGCGCTCGATACTGCGGCACAAAGCGAGCTGGGTGAATGGATTAACAGCCATTGCCAGCAAGGTGGATTGGTGCTTTTAACTTCGCACCAACAGCTACCCGCCACCATCCAACACGTGACCGAGCTCACCCTGACGAGGCCAGTATGAGTAGCTGGACTTTTTTTAGCACAGTGATCCGGCGGGATTTATTTTTGGCTTGGCAACAGCGCGGCGATTTATTGGTCGGGCTGGTGTTTTTTGTCTTGGTCGCGTGTTTGTTTCCGTTGGCGATTGGCCCTGAGTCCAAATTATTAACGCGCATTGGCCCCGGTGTTTTATGGGTTGCCGCGATTTTGGCCAATTTGCTGGCCTTACCACGGTTATTTCAAGCCGATTGGCAAGACGGCACGCTAGAGCAATTACTGCTCGCCCCCGCGCCAGCGAGCATGATGGTGGCCGGCAAAATTGTCGCCCATTGGCTCACTACCGGTGTGCCGCTCACCCTTATCGCCCCTTTACTCGGCGTGCAATACGGCTTAAGTAGCGATTTATTGTTGATGTTAATGGCGAGCCTATTGATCGGTACGCCGGTACTTAGCGCACTGGGCAGTATCGGCGCGGCGCTGACTTTAGGCGTGCGCCAAGGCGATATGCTGCTGGCGCTGCTGGTCTTGCCGCTGTATGCGCCGGTGTTGATTTTTGGCAGTGGTGCGGTGGCGGCCGTCGCTGGTGGCTTAAACGGCTACGCCGAACTCTCTTTGCTGGCGGCGATTGCCTGCGGGGCACTGTTTTTAGCGCCTTGGCTGGCAGCGATGGCGATTAAATTGGCGGTGGAATAATGCCAAATACAACTTTAGGACTGCAATGAAACCGAATACCGATGGGCCACGTTGGCTCAATATTTTTCATTTTGCTTCGCCATATCAGTTTTACCCTTTAGCCGGTCGCTTGATTCCGCTGTTTGCAACGCTGGCGGTGCTGTTGGCCATGGCGGGTCTGTGGTTGGGCTTTGCGATTGCGCCGGCTGATGCCCAGCAAGGTGAAGGTTATCGGATTATTTTCTTGCACGTGCCGACCAGTTGGATGGCGATGCTGATTTATGTGGCAATGGCTTTTTGGTCGGTGATGCATTTGATTTTACGCACACGGTTATCGGCCATGATGGCGCAAGCCTTGGCACCGACGGGCGCTTTAATGGCGTTTTTATCGCTGTTCACCGGTGCGCTCTGGGGCAAGCCGATGTGGGGAACATGGTGGGTTTGGGATGCACGGCTAACGTCGATGTTGCTGCTGTTTTTCCTGTATCTGGGTTTTATCGCCCTCACCCGCAGTATTGATGAGCCCGATCGCGCGGATAAAGCCGGTTCGGTGCTGGCGATTGTCGGCGTATTTAATGTGCCGGTGATTTATTTCTCGGTGAAATGGTGGAATACGCTGCATCAAGGCGCGTCGATTTCAATGGAAAAAGGCAGCACCATGGCCAGCACCATGCTCATTGCCATGCTGCTGATGTCGCTCGCGGCGTGGATGTATTCAATCACCACCACGCTCAGCCGAGTGCGTAATTTGATTTTGCAGCGCGAAGCGCGCACACGCTGGGTGCAAGAATTGCTCGCCATCCCCGCGCATAAAGCCTAGGAGTTGCTATGTATTGGAATAATTTAAGTGATTTTATAGCCATGGGAAGCCATGGGGTATATGTATGGGGCTCTTTTTTTGCATGCGCTGCAGCCTTATGCCTAGAGTGGGTATTTATTAAAACCCAGCGTCGCAGCATTGTGCGGCAAATCCGCCGAGCGGCGACGATTCAACACATCAACCCAAACCCACCCGCAGTCAGCAAGGATGCATCATGACCCCCAGACGTAAACGCGCCGCATGGATTATCGGCGCGCTCATTGCATTGAGCTTAGTGACTTTTTTTGTTGTGAACGCATTCCGACAAAATCTAGTGTTCTTTTATTCGCCGACGCAAATTATCGCCGGTGAAGCGCCACAAAATAGCGCATTTCGCGTTGGCGGCATGGTGGCCGAAAACAGCCTTGCGCGTGCTGCCGATGGCGTAACCATGCAATTTGTCATCACCGATACCGCGCAAAATATCCCCGTGCAATATCGCGGCATCTTGCCGGATTTATTTAAAGAAGGTAAAGGCGTCGTAGCGCAAGGGCGCTGGGAAAATGGCACGTTTATCGCCAGCGAAGTGCTCGCCAAACATGACGAAAACTATATGCCGCCCGAAGCGCAAGAAGCCGTCAATCAAGCACATCAAGCCGCAGCCAAAAACCGCGCCGCAAGTCAGGCCTCACAGCACAATAAGGAACAACAATGATTGGTGAACTCGGTAGCTTTGCGCTGATCTTGGCGCTGCTGGTGGCAATTGCCCAAGGCACACTCGGTATTTGGGGTGGTATTCATAATAATTTGCCGCTGATGCGCGTTGCGCGGCCGGCGGCGGTCTTGCAGTTGCTGCTCACCAGCATCGCCTTTGCGCTATTGGCGACGGCTTTTTTGCAAGACGACTTTTCGATTCGCTATGTGGTTCGACAATCCAATAGCCTGTTGCCGGTGTTTTACAAATTCGCCGCCGTCTGGGGTGGCCATGAAGGCTCGCTATTATTGTGGGTATTGATGCTGGCAGGCTGGGGTGCGGCGGTCGCGGTGTTTGCGAAAAACTTGCCGCTATCAGTGCAAGCCTTGGTCGGCGGCGTTTTAGGCTGGATTGGCTCGGGGCTGTATTTATTTATTTTATTCACCTCCAATCCATTTACCCGTCAATTGCCTGCGGCGGCTGATGGCGCGGATTTAAACCCACTCTTGCAAGATTTAGGGCTGATTTTCCATCCGCCATTGCTGTATATGGGTTATGTCGGTTTTTCGGTGGCGTTTGCTTTTGCCGTGGCGGCGCTGATTTCCGGGCGCTTAGACGCCAGTTGGGCGCGTTGGAGTCGACCTTGGACTTTGGCCGCTTGGGTTTCGCTGACTTTGGGCATTATGCTCGGCAGCGCTTGGGCGTATTACGAGCTAGGTTGGGGCGGCTGGTGGTTTTGGGATCCGGTCGAAAACGCGTCATTTATGCCGTGGTTAGCCGGTACCGCCTTGATTCACTCTTTAGCCGTGGCCGAAAAGCGCAATGCCTTTAAGCATTGGACGGTGTTGCTGGCGATTGGTACGTTCTCTCTATCATTACTCGGCACCTTTTTAGTTCGCTCCGGCGTTTTAACCTCGGTGCATGCTTTTGCTACTGATCCGGCGCGCGGCTTGTTTATCCTGATTTTCTTATGCTTGGTGATTGGGACTTCTTTGGCGCTGTACGCTTGGCGTGCGCCGCTACTGGAAGGCGGTGGTGCATTTAGCTGGCGCTCTCGCGAGGCTTTATTGCTGGCCAATAATGTGATTTTGATTGTCGCTTGCTCAACGGTGTTTCTGGGCACGCTCTACCCATTGCTGATTGATGCGCTGGGGCAAGGCAAACTCTCGGTTGGCCCGCCGTATTTTAATAGTGTGTTTATTCCATTAATGATGCCGGCGCTCATCCTTATGGGATTGAGTGGCACGGTGCGCTGGAAATACCAAGACGCGCATACTTTATGGCTGGCAATTCAATTGCCGTTGATTTTGGCCTTGGTCGGCGGCGCACTCTTACCACTGTTGTGGGGTGAATGGCGTTGGGGCGTAGCGGTGGCTCTGGCGATTGCGCTGTGGATTGCGCTCACCGCATTGCGTGATTGGAGCTTACGTTTAATCAGCCATCATCGGCATGGCGCTTCTTGGTGGCAAGCGCTGTGCAAAGTACCGGCGGCATTCTCGGGCATGCATATTGCCCATCTGGGGATGGCGGTGTTTGTGGCTGGCGTGACGATTGTATCGAGCTATGAGCACGAAGATGATTTACGCATGGCCATGGGCGATACGCATCCAATCTCAGGCTATACCTTGCGCTTTGACGCGGTGAATTCCGCCCGAGCGAGTAATTATTCAGCCTTGGTTGGGCGATTAACGCTCAGCAAAAATGATCGGGTTGAAAGCGTTTTGCTGCCAGAAAAACGGCAGTATTTCTCCAGCCAAATGCCGATGACTGAAGCGGCGATTCATCACACGCCGATTAAAGATATTTATGTTTCCCTCGGCGAGCCTTTGGGCAAAGATCCGTTTAAAGACGACTGGTTAATTCGCGTTCACTACAAACCGCTGGTGGGCTGGATTTGGTATGGCTGCATTTTAATGGGCTTGGGCGGCATCATTGCGCTGAGTGATCGCCGTTACCGGCAAAAAAAATGGGGTAAAACCGCATGAAGCGCTACCTACCCCTGATGATTTTCTTTAGCTTGGCCGTGCTGCTGGGGATTGGGCTCACGCTCAATCCGCGTGAACTGCCTTCGGTGTTAATCGGTAAACCCGCGCCGCAATTTGAGCTAGATCGACTGGATAAGTCCGGCCAGTTTTCGCCAAGTGAGCTGCAAGGCAAGGCGTGGCTACTGAATGTATGGGCCTCATGGTGCAGCGCTTGTATTCAAGAACACCCGGTACTCAACGACATCGCCAAATCGTATGACTTCCCGATTGTTGGTTTGAATTATAAAGACCAAGATCGCGATGCCAAAGATTGGCTGGCATTGCGCGGCAATCCGTATAGCGTTGTCGTTGCCGACCGTGAAGGCCGCGTTGGCGTGGATTATGGCGTGTACGGCGTACCAGAAACCTTTGTCATCGATAAAGCCGGTCGCATTGTGTACAAACACATCGGTCCAGTCACCCAGCAAGTATTTAAAGACAAACTCTTGCCCGAGCTACAAAAGGCCCAACGATGAAACGCTCTTTTTACTGGCTCATGCCAATATTGCTGGCGCTCTCGCTGACGGTGTCGGCCAAAACCGCCTCATCGATTACCAGCAATCCCATCGCCGAAGCACGACTGGTTGAACTCTCTGCCGAGCTGCGTTGCCTAGTTTGCCAAAACGAAAGCCTAGCCAGCTCGCAAGCACCATTAGCAGAAGACTTGCGCCGCGAAGTGCGCGAGCAAATCGCACTGGGCAAAAATAACTCAGAAATCATCAATTATCTAACCGACCGCTACGGCGACTTTGTCACCTACCGCCCTCCTTTTAAAGCGCGCACGCTGTTGCTGTGGTTGTTGCCGCCGGTGTTATTGCTGATGGGCTTGGTTTTATTGTGGCTACGTCTTCGCCGCGCATCGCCGCCAGCGCCAAAGACCGATGCCGACAGCGATGCCGACGCGATCAAAGCATTACAACAAGAATTTGACGGGAAGAATCATGAACGCGACTAATATTGGCATTTTCACTTTCATCTGCGCGCTACTACTGATTACTTGCTTGCTGATGTTGCTCTGGCCTTTATTGCGTGGCCGCTCTGCCGCCGGTGATATTCGCCGTTCACGCTACGCTTTGCACGAAACGATTTTAGCAGAGCTTGACGACGATTTACGCGATGGCCGTTTAAGCCAAGATGATTTTGCTGCAGCAAAACAAGAAGCCCAAGCACGGCTAGTGGCCGAAGTCGGCCGAGCCGATGCCAGCAGCGCGCAGCAAAAAACCCTCCCCGCAAACAAGATTGCTTTGATTCTGGCCATTGTTTTACCACTGGCGGCAGCGGGGTTGTATTTTAAAATTGGCACGCCTGCGGCGCTCGATCCAAGCACGCATCAAAGCCCGAATGTTGGCCCAGCCGAAGTCGATAGCATGGTGAAAAAACTCGAAGCCAGAATGGCGCTCGAGCCCAATGACACCGCCGGTTGGTTGATGCTGGCACGCAGCTATCGCGCACAAGCGCGTTACACTGAGGCGGCACAAGCGTATGAAAAATCATGGCCTTTGCTCGAAAAAGACCCCGGCGAGCTCGCCCGATTTGCCGGCGTATTGGCAATTGAAAACAATGGCTTTACCGGACGACCGACTGAGCTACTGGTGAAATCACTGGATTTAAATGCCAGCGAGCCCGATGCGCTAATGCTCGCGGGGAGCGCTGCTGTTGAGCGCGGTGATGATGCTTCGGCCATCCGTTGGTGGAACAAATTACTGGCTTTACTCGATCCGGGTTCAGAAGACGAAGTCTGGCTCAAAGGCGAAATTCGCACACTGCAAGATCGCCAAGCCTCTGGCCCCGCCGTTGCGGCTCATCCCTAAAATCAGCGCTATTTCAATGGCACAGCGACCACGCTGTGCCATTTTTTTTGCCCATCCAAATCAGCGTATATTTAGATACAATATTTTTATGACACGCTAGCAACAGTCTCGCTACACTGAGCGCCTCTTTCTTTGCCAAGCTTGGCTGACAAGCCAAATAAATATGCGTCAGCGTCTCCTATTTTTGCCATGGCACTGGCTCATTGCCCTGGTGAGTGGCGTATTTCTCGCCCTGATTTACCCGCAAACGCAATGGGATCATGCGCTCATCGCGCCGTATTTTGACTCGGTGCAACAGCGTTTTTTCCTCAAAGATCAGGCTTTTCTAACCCAATTTATGCATCAAGGGTTAAAAAATCTAATGATATTGCTGGCGCTCATCTTGCTCGCCGCATGGGCCGCGAGCTGGAAATACCCAAAACTACAAACCCAGCGCCGGCGGATTGGCTGGATTTTATGCGGCATGGGGCTAGCCACACTGACCATCTCGATTTTTAAATCTTTCAGCAATCATGCCTGTCCGTGGGATTTAAGTCTTTACGGTGGCGATGCCGCTGAAATTCCTTTGTGGGGCGCACTGCCTATCGGCGCTAAACCCGGGCAATGCATGCCCGGTGGTCATGCATCGGGTGGTTATGCTTTGTTAGCGTTTTATTTTGGCTTACTCGATCTGAATCGGCGCTGGGCTTATGTCGGCTTGGCTGCGGGTTTAATCTTTGGCACGGCCATGGGTTGGGCGCAAATGATGCGCGGCGCGCACTTTTTGTCGCACAATTTATGGACGCTGTGGACCATTTGGGTGGTCTTATTAATTTGGTACTGCGTATGGCCACCGGCACGCAAAATGGAATCAACACATGTTTAAATTTAAAGCCTTAACCAGCGAAAAACTCACCCTGATTGCCACGGTGTTTTTTGTTTTTGCCTGCAATCATGTTTTTTGGCAGCAACTATATACGATACAAAATCCAGATAATGCAGCCGGTTGGCTGTTTATGTTGATTGGCGCGAGCTTTTTAATTTTGGTGCTCAATCTCATACTCACGCTATTGGCACTCCCCTATGTGATGAAGCCCATCTTGAGCGTATTGCTGGTGATTACGCCGCTGGTGGTGTATTTCATGTCGCAATTTGGCATCATGATCAACGCTGGCATGCTGCGTAATGCCGCGCAAACCAATCTGACCGAGACCTTAGATTTACTCACCCTAAAAATGGCCTTGTATTGGCTGGTTTTAGGTGGTTTGCCACTGTATTTACTGTGGAAAACGCCGATTCAATACCGACCATTGCGCCGCGAAGCCATGGTTAAAACCAGTGTGATTGTGGGCAGTATTGTGCTGCTGTTGCTGGTGAGCTTTGGCTTTTATAAAGAATTTGCTTCGGTGTTTCGCAATAACCGCGAATTGCGTTATTTAATTACCCCGATGAATTTTATTCAAGCCAGTTCCAGCTATTTAAAGCACAACGTGAATATCAAGCCGATTGTTGTTGCCGAAATTGGCGCTGACGCCAAGCATACACATCCACCGCAAAGTCGCCCTAAACTCACTATTATCATTGTCGGTGAAACCGCCAGAGCGGCTAATTTTTCACTCAATGGCTATAGCCGAGACACCAATCCGCTGCTGAAACAACAAGCCGGTTTGATTAATCTGCCGCAAGTCAGCTCGTGCGGCACCGATACCGCCGTTTCGCTGCCGTGTATGTTCTCTAAATTTGGCAAAGCCAATTACAACGAAAACCAAGCCAAAAGCCACCAAGGTTTGCTCGACGTGGTGCAAAGAGCCGGTTATCAAGTGCTGTGGCGCGACAATCAATCGGGCTGCAAAGGCACGTGTGATCGGGTTCCCAATGAAACCATGATCGCGACCGCCGACCCCAAACTGTGTAAAGACGGCGAATGCTGGGATGAAGCCTTACTCACTGGGCTGCAAGAAAAAATCGACGCCCAACAACAAGATGCAGTCATTGTGCTGCATATGATGGGCAGCCATGGTCCGGCTTATTTCAAACGCTATCCACCGGCGTTTGCCAAATTTCAACCAACGTGTGATGACAAACAGCTCAATCGTTGCAGCCGAGAACAGATTCTCAATAGCTACGACAATTCGCTGCTGTATACCGACTATGTGTTGTCGAATGTGATTGATCTATTGCGCAAAAACAGCCATCGCGTAGATACCGCCATGATGTATCTGTCTGACCACGGCGAATCTCTTGGCGAGAACGGCCTATACCTACATGGCGCGCCGTATATGCTGGCGCCGAGCGAGCAAACGCATGTGCCTGCGATGCTGTGGCTGTCGCCTGAATTTGCCCAACAAGCCAAGATCGACCTAGGCTGCATGCAAAAGAAAGCGGGCCAAGCGTATTCGCACGACAATCTATTTCACTCGACCTTAGGCTTACTCGACATTAAAACGTCGCTGTATCAAACCGAGCTCGATTGGTTCGCCGCGTGCAAAGCCAAAACCGCGCAATAAATGCGCGGCTTAGGGCGAGTTAACCCAGAGAATAACCAGCTTAAACGTCAGCAGACTCTTGGGTCTGTTAACGTTTGGTTTGCAGCCGCTGCTTATGCGCTTTTCAAGATTGAGGGCGGTAGACACCCATACAAAGCGCGGTATTTGTAGGAGCGGGCTCGCCCGCGAATGCGAGCTCAGAGAACCTTCGCTGGCAAGCCAGCTCCTACGCTGCTCTTCTGTAGCAGAGACATCAACAGCTATATCGTTTCGACGCTGGGTGCAGGGCTCACAAAGGAGCTGGGCGAGATCAAAATCGCCTTTCTTTTCCCCTAACTCTTTGACGAACAAAGAGCTAGGGTTTCCGCCACTGACTGCGACTGTAAACAGCCGTGCCGCAGGCACTTAAACCCATCAACACGCCATCTGAATACTATCGCTTTTTATTAGGTATTTAATCAAAAAGCATATACAGCATGCTCTGCATTTATATACCTACTTAATACCCAACTCCACCGCCCAAATAGCCGCTTCAAGGCGTGAACGAAAGCTGAGTTTTCTGAGCAAGCTTTTTACATGCACCTTGACCGTGCCCTCGGCAATGCCGAGCTCACGGCCAACTAATTTATTCGATAGTCCATGCGCCAAGCACACTAAGATTTCGCGCTCGCGATCAGTGAGAGACGCCAGCATCGCATTGCGCTCACTGCCATCGTCTTCCCGCAAAGCCAAAGCCAACGCGCGGCCCAAGCGTTCTGGAATCGCCATTTGCCCATCAAGTGCTTCGGCCAAACGCGCGACGATTTCTTCTGGCTCCATGTCTTTTAATAAATAACCATCCGCACCAGCGCGCACCGCAGCGACCAAATCGGAGGATTGATCTGATACCGTGAGCATCACAATGCGCGAATCAATATCGAGCTCCTTCATCGCGCGCAGCGTGGCAATGCCGTCCATGCCTTTCATATTCAGATCTAAAATCACTAAATCCGGATTGTGTTCTTGCACCAACAGTAGCCCTTCTGCGCCGCTGGCCGCTTCGCCCACCACGACAAATCGTGGATCGAGTGCCAACAGCTGCACCACCCCTTTACGAAACAGCGGGTGATCATCGATTACGATGACATTAAATTGTTCGTTCATTTTCTCGATTCTCAAGACGATTGCGTTGAATTAGACGCCGCAAACGGCGTAGTCGGAATAAAGCGTAGTTCTATCAGTGTGCCACACGGCTCACGGT
Source organism: Deefgea salmonis (assembly GCF_020531905.1). GTDB lineage: Bacteria > Pseudomonadota > Gammaproteobacteria > Burkholderiales > Chitinibacteraceae > Deefgea > Deefgea salmonis. Next base: position 21,659 of record NZ_JAJAWG010000010.1, read on the forward strand.
GTAAAAATTGTAATTCACCATTTAAATTGGTCGCGCGATCGCGCATGATGCCCAAACCATAATGCTGCTTACGCTCCGGATGATTGGCTAAACCCACGCCATCATCGGCGATTTTGACCACAATCTGCGCATTGTCCCACGCCAAACTCACCCAAGCATGCTGCGCCTCGGCATGGCGCTCTATATTGACTAAGGCTTCACGCACAATTTGCAAAATATGAATTTCTTCATGCGCTGCCAATTCAACGCCGAGTAAGCGGTTATCCAAAATAATGCTGTGCTGCGCCCGTTCGACAAATTCACTGACGGTTTTCTCCAGCGCATCGGCTAAACCACGCTCGTTCATTTGTAAGCGAAAAGTATTGAGTAGCTCGCGCAATTGTCGATAAGCGCCATTTAGGCCTTCACGCAATTCAAACAATGCGGCATTGGCAGTGTCACTGCGCTGCGCTTCAGGAAACTGATTTTGCAAACGCACCACTTGAATTTTTAAATACGACAGCGATTGCGCCAAAGAGTCATGCAATTCCCGCGCAATCACACTGCGCTCGTCATGCAGCGCCAAGCGATGCAAATCTTGTTTGCGTTTGGCATTGGCCAGCGCCGTACCAATTTGCCGCGCGACGGCTTCGAGTAACTGCTGCTGCCAATCGAGCAAGGCTTGCTGCGTTTTGAGCTGAATCGGCATAATGCCGTAATTGTTTAAGCCATCGGTGAGTTGAAACACCGGTTTATTATTCGATTGCGCTGGTGCATTCACCCCTTCAACACAGTTGGCACAATCATCTTTTTCACAGCTTTCTGCTTCCGTGTTCAGCATTAAGGCCAACCGGAACGCTTTTGGGGCTTGCTCGGTTTCGGTAAGGCAAATCGCCGCGTGTTCCAGCTCGATCAAGGCCCCCACATCCACCAACACCTGATCAAACGTCGCTTGATTGGGCTCTTGGTCGGACAATAACTGCTTGGTGCTATACAGCAGCTCTAAGCTGCGCTGATTTTGCGATAAGGCTTGGGTTTTTTCCGCCACCCGCGCTTCAAGCACTTCGATACCAAGTGCTAGCTCAGCCACCATATGATTCATCGCTTGGCCCAATAGCGTAATCTCACCCGCGCCGTCTTCAGGGGCTTGAACGCTTAAATCGCCTTGTTTAATTTTTTTGGCCGCGGCGGCCATCGCGACTAAAGGCCGAGTCACTCGCCGAGTGAGCCACAACAAAGTCAACACAAAGACCAGCGCCATGCTGCCCATCGCAATCCATTGAATCTGCCCCAACCACTGTAAACGTGCCTCGTGTTTGGCTTCGATGGCTTGCACATAGGTATCAATCAAATCCACAAAATGCACTGCTCTAGAGAGCAAATTATCATCGGTGTGCGGTGCGGCTAAAATGCCTTTTACCTCAGTACGCCACGCATTTTCTAGTTGATCATACGCATGGCGCACGGCGTCGCTCGGGTCGGTCGATAAGTTTTTAAGTAATTCGGGGCCGTATAAATTGCGCTCAAATTCTTGCACTGCTTGCTGCAATGCCGGCATATTGCTCGAGACATGCGATGGCGAAGCCAAATGGGTGGCCACAATCAGATAGGTTTGCTTACGCAGCGAGCCGGCGACATTGATCGCAGTGCCCTCTCCTGTCGAATACACCACAGTAACCCAACTTAAAAATAAAGCTAAAAAAGCGGGTAAAACCATAAACAGCAAGGCTTGTGTAATAAATCGCAAAATTGAAGCGTGCCGAAAATAATTCATGATGCGCAAAAACCATACCTCCTAATTTCCATGCTCGCGATAATTGGCGGATTCAACGCCAAAAACAATCGTCAATCTAGATTGCCATTGGCATAAACACTAGCGCTAAAGCGCGATAGCGGCGCTGCCCAAGCATGAGAAGAACAGCAAAACCCAAGTACACCACGTCACTCCACTTTAGGCAAACCGCCAAACCCACCTCACTACCCACAAAGCGGTACTTTCATAGCAAAAAATAAACCCTACCCCCTTAAGGGGATTGTCCGCTTACGCGTCGCCGAATACCCTAATTTTTATCTAATTTAATAGGGTTGGATGCTGCAGTGGATGGATCACGCCGCAATCTATTACGAGGTCGCCGTCCACAAACGTCGATCACACCTGCGCCGCCATGGTCAGCTGAGGACTTTTTTACTCGCTGTACGCGTTGTGGCGACTGCGTCAAGGCTTGCCCCAGTCAGATTATTCAACTGGGCAGCGGTGGTTTTCCGACGATTGATTTTTCACGCGGTGAATGCACTTTTTGTGCTGATTGCACCACAGCGTGCCACAGCAAGGCGCTCGATTTAGATCGTTGCACGCCTTGGCATTTGCGCGCCAGCATTGATGATCGCTGCCTCGCGCAACACGGTGTTGATTGCCGAATTTGCGGCGAAAGTTGTGATGCCAAAGCCATCCACTTTGAACTGGCCATCGGCAAAGTAGCGCAGCCGCGCATTCAAACCGAGCAATGCACTGGTTGCGGTGCGTGCTTTGCACCTTGCCCCAGCCAAAGCATCCAAATAAGGGAGTGTCTTGTATGAATATTTTCAGCCTCGTGATCCGTGCCGTTCCCGGCCAACTTGACGCAGTTAAAGCCGCTGTCATCCAAGTGCCCGGCGTTGAAATCCACGTTGAGCATGAAGGCAAGCTGATTATCACCGTTGAAGACGTACCCGGAGTGCGCTGCACCGAAATGCTAACCCGAATTCAAAACATCCCCAACGTCGCCTCAGCCACGTTGGCCTACGAATATTGCGACGAAGAAAACGCGCCGCCAAAAATATTAAAACAGGAGCAATGAGCATGAGTTTAGATCGCCGTGACTTTATTAAAATATCTGCAGTCGCCGCCGCTGCGGCCAGTGCCGGTATTCCACTAGCACAAGCTGCCCCCGCCAAAACCCTACCTGCAACAGCGGGCGATGGCAAAGACGCCATTCGTTGGGATAAAGCCCCTTGTCGTTTCTGTGGCACGGGCTGTGCGGTCTTGGTCGGCACGCAAAATGGCCGCGTGGTGGCCACTCAGGGCGACCCTGATGCCGAAGTCAATCGCGGCTTAAACTGCATCAAAGGCTATTTCCTTTCTAAAATCATGTACGGCTCGGATCGCTTAACTCAGCCGCTACTGCGAAAGAAAAACGGTAAATACGATAAAAACGGTGAATTCACGCCAGTGAGCTGGAATGAAGCGTTCGACATCATGGAATTGAAATGGAAAGACGCGCTCAAAACCAGCGGTCCAGAATCGATTGCGATGTTTGGCTCTGGCCAGTGGACTGTTTGGGAAGGCTATGCCGCTTCCAAACTCATGAAAGCCGGTTTTCGCAGCAATAATATTGACCCCAACGCCCGCCACTGTATGGCCTCGGCAGTGACCGGCTTTATGCGTACCTTTGGTATGGATGAGCCGATGGGCTGTTATGACGATATCGAAGCGGCCGACGCGTTTGTATTGTGGGGCTCGAATATGGCCGAAATGCATCCGATCTTATGGAGCCGCATTACCGACCGCCGTTTATCTAATCCGAAGGTCAAAGTATCGGTCCTTTCGACTTACGAGCATCGCTCGTTTGAGTTGGCCGACACCGGTTATGGCATGGTCTTCACGCCACAAACCGATTTGGCGATGATGAATTTTATTTGCCATCACATCATCTCGACCGGTCGAGTGAATCAAAACTTTGTTAAAGCGCATTGTAATTTCAAGCTTGGCGTCGATGATATTGGCTACGGCTTGCGTCCAAATAATCCACTCGAAACCAAGGCCAAAGAAAACGGTTATGCCGGGGCCGATGGTCAGCCTAAGGGCAATCCAAATGAGATGAAAGATTACTCATTTGAGCAATTTGCTAAATTTGTTGCTGATTATCCGGTGGATAAAGTCAGTAAATTATGTGGCATTCCGCAAGACCGTTTGATTGCTTTGGCTGAACTCTACGCCAATCCAAAAATCAAAGTGACCTCGTTCTGGACCATGGGCTTTAACCAGCACACCCGTGGTACTTGGGCGAACAATATGATTTACAACATTCATTTGCTCACCGGCAAAATCGCCGAGCCGGGCAATAGCCCATTCTCACTGACTGGCCAGCCTTCAGCCTGTGGTACTGCGCGTGAAGTCGGTACGTTTGCGCATCGCTTGCCCGCCGATTTGGTGGTCACCAACCCAGAACATCGCAAAACTGCCGAAAAAATCTGGAAGCTGCCCGATGGCACGATTCCGGGCAAGATCGGTTTGCACGCCGTAGCTATGGCGCGCGCGATTAAAGATGGCAAGGTCAAAGTGTATTGGCAAATGTGTAATAACAATATGCAAGCTGGCCCGAATATTAACGAAGAACTCTATCCGGGCTGGCGTCGTCCTGACACCTTTATCGTGGTGTCGGATCCGTATCCAACCGCGTCGACTTTGGCGGCCGATTTGATCTTACCAACCGCGATGTGGGTAGAAAAAGAAGGCGCATTTGGTAATGCCGAGCGCCGCACGCAATTCTGGCGGCAACAAGTGAATGCACCGGGCGAAGCACAATCTGATTTGTGGCAGCTGATGCAATTTGCGAAACGCTTCAAAGTAGAAGACGTCTGGCCGGCCGATTTGATCGCCAAACAAAGCAGCGTCAAAGGCAAAACCTTATACGACATCTTGTTTGTCAACGGTCAGGTGAATCAGTTTAAAAACGCCGACTTGCAAAAAGGCTTTGAAAACTTTGAAGCCAAGCTGGCTGGTTTTTACGTGCAAAAAGGCTTGTTTGAAGAATACGCCCAGTTTGGTCGCGGCCACGCCCATGACTTAGCGCCGTTTGATCTCTACCACCAAGCGCGCGGCTTGCGCTGGCCGGTGGTGAACGGCAAAGAAACCAAATGGCGCTACCGTGAAGGCTATGACGTTTATGTGAAAAAAGGCGAAGGCGTACGCTTTTATGGCAATAAAGACGGCAAGGCCAACATCATTGCGCTGCCTTACCAAGCGCCACCCGAAATGCCCGATGCCAATTTTGACATGTGGCTGTGTACCGGTCGTGTGCTGGAACATTGGCATACCGGCACGATGACGCGCCGCGTGCCTGAGCTGCATAAAGCAGTGCCAGAAGCGATGGTATTTATGAATCCAAACGACGCCAAAAAACGCGGTTTGCAACGCGGCATGGTGGTTAAAGTGGCGTCACGTCGCGGTGAAATCAAAGCGCGCCTCGAAACGCGCGGTCGCAATAAACCGCCAGTGGGTTTGATCTTCATTCCATTTTTTGACGAAGGCCGTTTGGTCAACAAGTTGACATTGGATGCAACGTGTCCAATTTCAAAACAAACCGACTACAAAAAATGTGCGGTTAAAGTCGTCAAAGCTTAATGGGGGATGGGTATTGCCTTCTAGATCTTGCTTGCAATGATCTAGAAGGCAATACCCTATAAAAATGACAGCAACACCAAATCGACGACAGTTTATAAAAAATAGTGCAGCCGCCTGTGGTGGCGCCCTAGTGCTGTCTAGCGGCTTGGGGGTTTTGGCCAGTCAACAAGCGACAGCACTGCCGGTACAAGCGTTACGTCCGCCCGGTGCTTTGCCTGAGACGCAGTTTCAAAGTGCTTGCGTGCGCTGCGGTTTATGCGTGCGCGATTGTCCTTACGACACCTTGAAACTCGCCAGCTTAGGGCAAGGCATAGGCTGGGGAACGCCGTATTTTGCTGCACGAAATATTCCTTGCGAAATGTGTGAGGATATTCCCTGCGTCAAAGTCTGCCCAACTGGGGCTTTAGATCACCAGCTCACCGAGATTAACGCCGCGCGAATGGGCTTGGCCGTGCTGCACGACCAAGAAACGTGTTTGAATTTTCTCGGCCTGCGCTGCGACGTGTGTTATCGCGTTTGTCCGGTGATTGATCAAGCCATTACCTTAGAAACCATACATAACCCACGCTCAGACCGGCATGCGATGTTGATTCCAACCGTGCATTCCGATTTTTGCACCGGCTGCGGCAAGTGCGAGCAAGCGTGTGTGCTGCCCAAAGCGGCGATCAGCGTGTTACCGCGCTCAGTCGCCAAAGGACAGGCAGCCGAGCATTACCGTCAAGGCTGGGAAGAAAAAGCCAATGCCGGCGGCCAATCGTTAATCGGACCACAAATTGCCTTACCGCCCAATCTGCCTGAAAAGGCGTCGCCATGAGGTCATTTTGGCAACGCAATCGATGGCTGATGTTACGGCGTAGTAGCCAACTTTTGATTTTGGCGCTGTTTTTAATCGGCCCGCTGCTGGGCATTTGGTGGGTCAAAGGCACGCTGGCGTCGAGTTTTAGTTTTGACTTTTTACCACTGACCGACCCGATGATTTTGCTGCAAACGTGGCTCGCTGGGCATACGCCCGAGCGGCAAGCCGTGATCGGTGCTGCGCTGGTACTTGGCGTGTATTTGATTGTGGGGGGCCGAGTGTTTTGTAGCTGGGTTTGTCCGGTCAATTTAATCACCGATTTGGCCCACTGGTGTCGTCGCCGATGGGGTTTAAAAGCCGGGCAGCAAGTGACCAAAAATAGCCGTTATTGGCTATTGGCTGGGGTCTTGCTGCTGTCATTCATCACGCAAACAGTGGCTTGGGAATGGGTGAATCCGGTGACGGGGCTGCAGCGCGGCATGCTGTTTGGCATGGGCTTAGCGTGGACGATGGCGTTGGCCATTTTTGTCTACGACACTTTTTTGGTGAGCCGTGGCTGGTGTGGGCATTGGTGTCCGGTGGGCGCGTTTTATGGCTTGCTTGGCAAAGTGGCCTTACTGCGAGTTACTGCCCCCAAACGCCACGCTTGTGATGACTGCATGCAGTGCTTTTATGTCTGCCCTGAGCCGCAAGTGATTCGTACTGCGCTCAAAGGCCAAGGCAGCCCGGTGATTGTCGCCGGAGAATGCAGCAATTGCGCGCGCTGCATCGATGTTTGTGATCAAAACGTTTTCAAAATTAGCCATCGCTTTAATCAACATACTGATTTACCACTTTAAGGGAGAAATACAATGAAAAAACTAGCCTGTATTTTAGGAATGCTGCTGGCCTTTGGCCTTGGCGCGATTGGCGTGCAAGCCGATGAACTCAAATCACTGCGCGGCACAGAAGCCGTGAGTGGTGACGTTGCCCCTGAGCATTACCGTTGGGAGCGCGATAGTCGCCCGCTGCCACGCCAGTTTGTACAGCAACCGCCGTTGATTCCGCATTCGACCAAAGGCTATTCAGTCACGACTGAATACAATAAATGCCTCGATTGCCATAGCTGGGATCGCACCGCAGAAACCGGCGCGACCAAAATCTCGATTACCCACTTTAAAACCCGCAACGGCACTGAGTTGACCAATATTTCTCCACGCCGTTATTTCTGCCAGCAATGCCATGTACCGCAAACCGATGCTAAACCGCTGGTGGGTAGCTCGTTTAAACCTGCCAATGGCTTAGTGAAATAATTCGCCCAATAAGGAAAGACGCATCATGAGCGAAAGCAAACCCAGCCTTAAAGCACGACTGTGCGAGCGACTCAAAAAACTACGCACGATTAAAATCGGTGTCGTTGGCATTGTGATTGCCTTTGTCGTTGGGATTATGTTTTGGGGCGGTTTTAACACCGCGCTAGAGATGACCAATACCGAAAAATTCTGCCTGTCTTGTCATGAGATGGCCGACAATGTGTATCCGGAATATCAAGAAACGATTCATTACACCAACCGTTCCGGCGTGCGGGCCACGTGTCCCGATTGCCATGTGCCGCATGAGTGGGGGCCAAAAATGATTCGTAAGATTGAAGCGTCCAAAGAAGTCTGGGGCATGCTCACGGGTACCATTAATACCCGCGAAAAATTCCTAGAAAAACGCGAACACTTAGCGCAAAACGAATGGAAGCGAATGAAGGCCAATGATTCGCAAGCCTGCCGCAATTGCCATAATTATGAGTATTTTGACTATATGGAGCAAAACTCACGTTCCGCCACCGCTCACCAAAAAGGCTTTGCTGAAGGCGCAACGTGTATTGACTGCCATAAAGGGATCGCCCATCAATTGCCAGCGGTACACCAAAATGTACGTGCTGGCGAAAAAGGCGTAACGGCTGAAGTGATGCATCCAACCCGCAATAAAGCCAGTGCCGCCAGTGCGGTGGACGATGATGATTTTGCTGGGATTGAATAAGATTTAAACCGCCATCCATATAAAACGGGGCTCGATTGAGCCCCGTTTTTTTATGTCGATACCATGACTAGGCTTGCAGTTGCGCCAATAATTTTTGTGCCACAAGCTCCGACGACGCCGGATTTTGCCCAGTAATCAAATGACCGGCACTCACGGCATACGGCTGCCAATCTTCGCCTTTAGAATACACGCCGCCTTTGGCAATCAGTTCATCCTCTAATAAAAACGGCACCACATTGGTTAAACCAACGGCAGCTTCTTCAGAATCACTAAAGCCGGTCACTGCTTTGCCCGCCACCAAAGGTTGACCATCGGGTGCTTTTACATGCCGCAACGCCGCGGGTGCATGACACACTAAGGCAACGGGTTTGCCTGCCGCATACATGGTTTCTAATAAGGCAATCGATTGTGCGTCTTCGGCTAAATCCCACATTGGGCCATGGCCGCCGGGATAAAACACCGCGTCGTAATCGCTGGCTTTCACCTCAGCTAATTTGAGCGTTTTGGCCAAAGCCGCTTGTGCAGCAACATCTTGTTTAAACCGCGCCGTGGCGGCGGTTTGAAAATCAGCTGCATCACTTTTAGGATCCAGCGGTGGCTGCCCGCCAAGTGGCGACGCCAACACCAGCTCAGCGCCAGCATCGAGTAGCAAATAATACGGTGCGGCAAATTCCTCAAGCCAAAAGCCGGTTTTCTGGCCGGTGTTGCCCAGTTGATCGTGCGAAGTCAGTACCAATAAAATTTTCATTGCGCCTCTCCAAACCATCTCACGCTGGCGGATGCCAGTCGTGTTTCACCCTGTTGATCTTAGACCCGAATACGCTTGCCAGCCCGCCATCAGCGCGTAATACTGGCGCTGCTTTTATCTTTGGAATCCGCCGTGTTTGCTGCTGCCTTTGCTGCCTTAATTGAATCGAACCCCCAGATTAAAATCGCCAAATTGGCCGAAATTCATCTCGCGCAACGCGATCCACTTGACCCCACGCCGATTATTCCAATTGAAAGCCCCGGCCGACCGGCCCAGCCAGAATTAGTCGCCCCCAAAGATTTACCTCGACGCCGCAATTTGGCCGAAGCCGAAAACCGCGCGGCGCTGTTGCATGCCTTTGCGCATATTGAATTTAACGCCATCAATCTGGCGCTGGATGCACTGTATCGGTTTCGCCAGATGCCCGCGCAATATTATGCCGATTGGCTCAAAATTGCCGTTGAAGAAGCGTATCACTTTAATCTGCTGTGCGAGCATCTACAAACGCTCGGTTTTGCTTACGGTGATTTTCCTGCGCATAACAGCTTATGGGAAATGGCAGTCAAAACCGACGCCGACGTCATGGCCAGAATGGCTTTAGTGCCGCGAATTTTAGAAGCGCGCGGGCTCGATGCCGTGCCGCCGATTCGACAAAAACTCGCCAATATCGGCGATCAGCGCGCCTGTGAAATTCTGGATATTATTCTGGCCGATGAAATCGGCCATGTGCGCATTGGCAATTATTGGTATCACTGGTGTTGTGAAGAGCGCCAGCTCGACCCGATTGCCACATTTGTTGCGCTACTGCGCGATTATGAAGCGCCCGTATTTCGCGGCACCCTCAACCACATTGCCCGCCAAGCGGCTGGATTTACTGCTGAGGAAATGGCTTTAATTGAGTCGTTAAAAGAATAGGTAAATAACCAACCAAGCCCACCAATCGGCTTGGTTCAAATTACGTATTGATGTTTTTTAAGTGCCTGCGGCACAGCATTAACCCAAGCTAAAGATCTTAAAGATGACGTATTGCCTTGTATCCATTTAAATAAAAAGCATACAAGGCAATACCCTATAAAATTTTGCCTGTTTTTTTACCTTTTACCGCCCCACTCTCCACAATAATCCATCACACCACTTGCCAATCGCTAAACTCACACCTATAGTGTGCTACATACCTAACACACAAGCACAGAATATGGCCGACTGGAATAATCAATCGCCCATCTATTTGCAGCTGGCTGAGCACTTAAGCCAAGCCTTGCTCGATGGACAGCCACAAGAAGGGCAAGCGATGCCTTCGGTGCGGCTATTGGCTGCTGAATATGGCCTGAACCCCCTCACGGTGAATCGTGCCTTACAAGCGATGGTGGAAGCCGGTTTGCTCGAAAGCCGCCGTGGCTTGGGCATGTTTGTTTTACCGCAAGCGAGCGAGCGATTGCGCGCTGCCGATCGTGCGCGTTTTTTGAGCCAAGAATGGCCGCTACTGCGCGCCAAATTGCAACGTTTAGGCATTAGCGCCAGCGATTTAGACTGGCACGCCAAGGAGTCCGCATGAACGACTTAGTCAAAGTCAGTGATTTAAGCATTCGCTACGGCAATAAAACCGCGGTCAAGCAGATCTCGTTTGCTTTACCTGCTGGGCAAATTGTCGGTCTATTGGGCAGTAATGGCGCCGGGAAAACCTCGCTGATGCAGGCGATGATGGGCTTGATACCTTACCAAGGCAACATTGAAATCTTGGGCTTTAATCCGCAAACTCAGCGCGAGGCGATGTTAGAACACGTTTGCTACATCCCTGATGTGGCGATTTTGCCGCCGTGGATTGTCGTTGCCGATTTACTCCAATTGATGTGTGGCCTGCATCCAAAATTTAAGCTTGAATTGGCGCAACAAAAACTAGCGCAAACGATTATTCCGCTCAACGCCAAGGTCAAACAACTGTCGCGCGGCATGATTGTGCAACTGCATTTGGCCATCATTAGCGCCATTGATGCCCAGCTGATGATTTTGGACGAGCCCACGCTAGGGCTAGATATTCCCGCCCGAAAAGCGTTTTACGATATGTTGATTAACGATTGGTGCTCTGACACACGCACAGTGCTGATTGCCACGCATCAAGTCGATGAGATCGAAAATCTACTCTCCAATGTGATGATGATGAATCACGGGCAATTGGTGCTGAACGACAGCATTAGCCATCTGGATGAGCGCTTTATCGGCGTGCGTTATGGTCTAGACACCGCCGCGCAAATCGAAGCGGCCGCACCGCTACACCGCTTTCGGCAAATGGGCGGGGAATGCGCGATTTTTGCTGGTAATGCGCCCGCCAATATTGATCAACTCGGCCAAACCTTCCGCGTTGAACTCGCCGATTTATTTGTCGCCTTAGCGCAACCGAGCATGGAGAAACCACATGCAACAGTTTAAAACCCTAATGCTGCGCGAATGGCTGCAGCAACGTCAATCTTGGTTAAGAATGGCGATTTTGATTCCGTTGATTGGCTGGGCCATTCTGTATTTGTTTGTGCTTAAACTGGGTATCCCCGTTGGCTTTTATGCCAATCATCAGCCGCTATTTAATTTGGCCATATTTGGCTTAGTCGGCCAATCCAGCCTGATAGCGGTTATTTCGCTCATAGGTGTTTTGATTCATATCCCCAGTCTGGCTTATCGCGATATTGATGACAAATCATTGGCATTTTGGCGCTCACTTCCTGTCAATGATGGCCAAGCCGTAGCCGCCCCTTTATTGATGAATGCGATTGTGCTGCCATTACTCAGCATCAGTACCGCCTTTGCGCTCGGCCTATTTTTGTCGGCACCGCTGTGGTTAAGTGGCTTGCAATCGGACCATATTCAGTCGGTTTTACTGGCGTTTACGCGTGTGATTTGGGGCGCAGCGCTGGGTTTAATCTGGTTTTTACCGCTGGTCTTAGTGCTGGCGGTCGGCAATAGCCTAGTGCGCCGTTGGGGAATTTTATTGGCGTTGATCGCGGTTTATGTTTGCAACAACATGATGAGTAATTTGATCGGCATCACCCCAATTGGCAATCAAATTGATGTCAGTATGAGTATGGTGAGTCAGTTACTGCTGCCATTTGAAAATGACCATCCAAGCCTCATCAGCAGCCAATTGAGCCAATTGCCAGCCTATATTTTTAACCTGCATTTTTTGCAAACCATCGTATCAATAATCGCTTTAGTCGCCGTCCTCGTTTGGCAACGCCAACGCGGTATAACCGCTTAATGTCGATTTAAAACCAAAAGGATTTTATATGCGCCAATGGCTGCTTCCGGTCGCTATGCTCATCGTTTTATTACTCGGGATTGGCGTCGTTTGGCGATTCCATCACGACCCAGCAGGATCAATGATGCAGATGAATCAAAATTTTGAATGGCATTTTAGTCGCAGTCATTAAAGCGATTGCACGCCCGTAAAAGCAAACATCACTATATCGCCGAAAAAAAATGGGTATCTCCACCTAGCTCATTAATATCAATGCCTAGGCAGAGATACCCTTAGATTAACGAATGTTTTTCACTGCGGCGAGCCCTTGCTGGCGCAATTGCTGAACTTGCGCTTGTACTTCGCTGGTGCTCAATTGTTGATCTTGGCGGTGGTAAACCCAATCAATGTCTTCTTGGTATTCACGCAGTTCATTACTCTGAATCAGCCCGCTGCCGTTAAACCACAATTGAAACGACAGATACATCGGATGGTCTGGCTGCGCTTTGCCACGGTAGCTTTGCACTAAACGGTCGTCGACATAGAAGCGAATCTCGTCGTTGTGCACATTCATCACGAGCGTATGCCAGCCGGCAAAGCTTTTTTGCGTGGCAACGGCGACGTGATTTTCCGGATCGTACGCAGCAATGGCGTAGGTGCCGCTCCACATGGTTGGCGCTGCAATCCCCCAGCCACCATTAGGTAGGTATTCAAAATCGATTTCGCTATACGGCTCTGCGCCTTCGATGTAGCGCGTGATGCCAAAGAAGGTTTGCACTACAGAATCACCATCGGGTCCTTGCACTGACGCATCGGTAAAGTACATCCGCGCGGCCCAAGTACCATTTTGATAACGCGCTTCGGTCGTCATCAGCTCAACTTGCGAGCTTTGCCCACCATTGGCTCGGTTGCCAACGACTTGGTCGGCGCTGATATTGCTGCTGGCTTTTAAGCGCATCAGCGTATTGCCCGGCTGCGCGGTGTCGCTCAAGAACGAGATATTGTTCGGACTCCACTGGCCATTACTCAATCCCGGACCACCATCCCAACTGCGTAATAGCCAGCCATTATTCGCCAATTGGGTGGTATTGCTATAGCTAAAGTCATCAAACAATAAGCCCACGGTGGAAACCGGCTCGGTTTGCTTACACGCGCCTAAATCCAGCCAACCTCCCCAAGTGTCTTGGCTTTGCGGTGCGCGATCAACCCACCATTTAGCCGTGAAGTTATGTCCTTGATAACTGACATTGGCACCAGCGGTATACACCTTGCCGCTCTCCCAAGGCGTATTGCAAACACCATTCGGTGCGGGGCTTGGGCTTGGGCTTGGGCTTGGGCTTGGGCTTGGGCTTGGGCTTGGGCTTGGCAGAGTACTGCCGCTAACCCCCAAGTCAAGCCAAAGCGTCGCAGAAACCGCTGGATTCCAACCCGTCCCAACATAGGCGGTATGCGCGGTAATGGCCTGATAAATATGGTTTTGATAACTCACCCGCTGGCCCAGCGAGTAGGTTTTTCCTTCTTGCCACACTGGATCTGCAGCATATGCAACACTTGCCACGCTCAAAATCGTGGCCGCCAAGACAGCCCTGTTAAACTCATTCATCTTGTCTCCATCCTATTGATTTTTATGCGTCACCGTCTCAAGTGCAGTGACCGATCCACACTAAACGATGAGGAAGAATGACGAAATAGCAGAATGACACTTGCATTTTGTCCAGATCGAACATGTCGATGATCTATCAAGAATTATTTGAGATTGGCCCTGAAGCGCAGCAAATGAGCGTGGGCGTTCGGCCGTTTCATCACCCGCAGCTCAGCAGCCTTGCCGAGCATCATATTCACTTTATGGGTGTGTCTGAGGCGCGTGGCCAATTTCATGTCGAACGAATGGGCGCGCCATTTCATATTTTATTAATCGGCGTCGAAGGCCAAGGCGAAATCATTGATGGCGAGCGCCGGCTAATTTTGGGGCCCAATCAGTTGGCGGTGCTACCGGCATACGGGCATCGTGGTTTTCAGCGGCGCAGTGAGCATTGGCGCTTTGCTTGGCTCTTACTCGACGATGTGCCGTATTGGAATAAACTGGCTGGCTCGCAAGCGAGCGTGGTGTCGGTGCAATATGCGCACAATCTATTTTATGCGCTGCATACTTTGTGTTTTGAGGCGCGCATTGAACAAAAATCACAGGCCTGCAGCGCTTTACTCTTGGTGATGGCTTTATTGCAGCGCATGCTCAGCGGTGCAGTACCGAGTGCCGCCTTGCCCAATCGCTTGCAACAATTATTTACTGGAATTTTATACGCCCCCACACAAGGCTGGCGTGTTGATGTCCTTGCACAGCAATATGGGGTGAGCGCAGCGCATTTCCAACGATTGTGCTTAAAGCATTTGGGCGCAACGCCGCAGCAATTAATTATTCAACATCGCATGCAAAGAGCGCATCAATTGCTTTCAAGTGGTAATCACAGTGTGAGCGATGTCGCGATCATGGTGGGTTATGAAGAAGTTGCGAGTTTTTCGCGGCGCTTTCGCAGTCACTTTGGTTTACCGCCGGGTGAGATTAGTCGCGCGCAACATCGCAAACAAAGCGATACCCACCCAAGCATAACGCCAAACTGACAGTGAACTCGGTAGTCTCAATCGCTCACCATTCAAATGCAGCCCAGCCTCACGGCTGAGGCTCATTCACGGTATAAATACCGTAACACTATGGCGTTTTTACGCAGAGAATCAATTACTTAAACGATAAGATTAGTAATTACTTATATCTACATCGTGCAATGCCAAGCTTATTTTCTAAACTACTCAATCTTGAGCCCAATGCTGCGGCCAATCCAACTGCTGTAAGTGCCCTAGCACCGAGCAATTCCTACATTGAAGTGCATGAACTTGATGTCGAAAGCTATATCAGCGAGCTATGCCAATTGATCGCCAAGAATAAACTCGACACTGACTTACGCAAAGATTATGAAGCGCAATTGGCGCAAATTGCCCGTCACACGCCTTTGCGTGCGAGGACTCAATAAGCCACAGCGCAGCCACTTGATATTTAATCAGCGGATAAAACTGATTATTTACTGTCGATTTACGACAGAACTCGTTATGCTACAGAGCTTATCATTGTTGGATTTAGCCAATGAATTTACTCAGTAGCACGCTGCTGATTGCCTTGTTGATTGCGATCAGCGCCTTTTTATCGATTTCAGAAATTTCGCTTGCTGCCAGTCGTAAGCTCAAATTAGAGCAAATGCGCGACGAAGGCGACGCCCGCGCCGCTCTGGTTTTGGGCCTACAGTCGCAACCTGGGCACTTTTTTACTGCCGTGCAAATCGGCGTGAATGTGGTGGCTATTTTGGCCGGTGTGCTCGGCGAAAGTGTTTATGCCCAAGCGTTTACCCAATTTTTTAGCCAATACATTCATCCCACGCAGGCGCAAAGTGTGGGTTCGATTGGTTCGTTTCTGATTGTCACCACCGCTTTTATTTTAATTGCCGATCTGATCCCCAAACGAATTGGCATGGCTGCGTCTGAAGCCGTTGCAGTGCGGATTGTGCGACCGATTTTATTTTGCGTCTCTTGCTTACGCCCTTTAGTTTGGTTTTTTAATGGCTTGGCCAATTGGGTGATTCAACGCCTTGGCTTGCCGGCCGCGCGTTTAAATGACATTACCACCGAAGATATTTTGGCATTAGCCAATGCCGGTGCTTTGGCTGGGGTGGTCGCCAAACAAGAACATCAATTGATTGAAAACGTTTTTGAGCTGGAAGAACGCACCGCACCATCGAGCATGACCGCGCGCGAAAACATTATCTGGATTGATCGATTAGAAAGCGACGAGCTGATCAAAAATAAAATCTTGGCCCATCCACACGCCAAGTTTCCGGTGTGTATGGGCAATATTGATCAAGTGATTGGTTACGTTGATTCGCAAGATATTTTAAGTAATGTGTTACGCGGTGAAAGCATTTCATTACGCGGTGATGGCTTATTGCGCAATGCGTTGATTTTGCCCGAATCGCTGACGCTGGCTGAAATCATGGCGCACTTTAAAGCGGCGCGCGAAGACTTTGCCATCATCATCAATGAATATGCCTTAGTCGTTGGTCTGATTACGATGAATGACATTACCGGCATGTTGATGGGGGATCAATATATTGCCCCTGACGAAGAACAAATCGTTCAGCGCGATGAAAACTCTTGGTTGGTGGATGGCATCACTGCGATTGGCGATTTGGAGCGCGTCTTGCACATCGAAGCCTTTCCCGATGATGACCAATACGAAACCATTGCCGGTTTTATGATGTATATCTTACGCAAAGTCCCCAAGCGCACCGATTGCGTGATTCATGCCGGGTTTAAATTTGAAGTGGTCGATATTGATCATTATAAAATTGACCAATTGCTCGTCACCCGCGTTTTGAGCGAGCCGCCAAACACAGCAGTTTAATCCTCACCAGCAGCAAGGCTTTGCTTTGCTGCTGCGTCACACTTAACCCACCCTCTCTAAATCGAGTGCCATGCCTGTGGCTAAATTTACGCACAAAAATATTTTCGTGTAATTTACCTTACAAATTAATCATTAATAATATACTATTTATCTAACAATATGCTGAGCCGCTATGCAATGCGTATTACAGGACTGGCAGGGATTTGGGATTTCAAAAAGGATAGAGAATGAATTTTCTGATTGTGCCGGGCTTGGGTGATTCAAGTGAGGCTCACTGGCAAAGTCGCTGGGAAAAAACCAATGCCAACTTTAGCCGCGTTGAGCAAGCCAGCTGGGGTTATCCGCAGCATGATGCTTGGCTGGCCAATTTAGACGCAGCAGTACAACGCTCGGGGCCAGAGACCATACTCATCGCCCATAGTTTAGGCTGCTTACTCGTTGCCAATTGGGCGGCACAAACCACTAAATCAATCCGAGGTGCTTTTTTGGTCGCACCACCCGATCCACATCATCCAAATTTCCCAAAGACTGCGAGCGGTTTTGAGCACCTTTCGCAAGCGCCACTGCCCTTTCCCAGCATGGTTGTCACCAGCAGCAATGATCCTTATGCCTCATTAGAATTTGCAATTCGTACCGCAACGGCGTGGGGTAGTAGCTGGAAAAACCTTGGCGCGTATGGCCATATTAATGTGGAGAGTGGCTTTGGCGACTGGCCCGCTGGACTCGCTTTACTCAATCAATTACTCAGCCAATGCCAACAACAGGAATTGAGCGCTAATTTAGCGTGAAATTCACCGGCAAAAATAAAGCGAGCGCCATTAGCGCTCGCTTTATTCATTCTCAAAGCAAAATGAATTCAATTAGAATTTCAAACCAACACCAGCGTACAAGCCATCCGCTACAGTACGGGTGTAACGATCGTTAAATTCAGCTTGGCTAAAGCGATAGCCAAAATCAACGGCGATGGGTTTACTGATATTAAAACGAACACCCACTGAAGAATCAACATAGCTGGTCAAGCTACCTGAAGACGCAAAGCTTGGCGCCCAGTAAGCGCTACCATAAATTGAAAATTGCTGGGTCAATGGGATAGTCAGATCACCACCAAAAGACAGCGCATATTCAGTATCGCTGTAATTAAAGTCGAGCAAATTAGCCTTCGCGCCAACAGTCAAGGTATTGTCACCAAGCGGAATATTCTGACCAAAGCCGATATTGGCAATCGTATTTTCGTGATCGTAGTTGTATAACAAATCGGCAGAAAGCTTGAATTGATTGATGTTATTGTTGTAATGCACACCGACGTATTCATGACCAATTGAAGATGAAAAATCGCTTGCATGAACGCCAGCAGAAAGTGCTAACGCACAGGCAGTGATATAAAAACGCATGAAAAGAGTATCCAGCAGATAAATTGGCCGCCAAGCTTACAATTTTTATGCGCGTCGCCGCTATGTACAAATGTACAGATCAGCAGGCCTTACTGAATTTAGCGTCAAAACCACGGCCAACGCTGGCAATAATGATCCAATAACAAAGCGGCAAATAGCCATGCCAAATATTGAATCGAATAGCGAAACAGCGCTTTGGCCAATGCATCACTAGGCTGACGATACAATTGCCACGCACGGCGCAAAAATCCGGTATTGAGCCAAATCGCGACCAAAGCATAAACACCGGTAGAAAAACCCAAAGCCAATGGCAGTAAAGTCGTCGCCGCCAAAATCCATGAATACAGCCAAATCGCCAATTGCGTAAACGCGCGGCCATGCGTCACCGGCAACATGGGCAAACCAGCACGGCGATAATCATCTAGTCGATACAAAGCTAAAGCCCAAAAATGCGGTGGCGTCCACGCATAAATAATCAAAAACAACACTGCCGCCTCTGGTGAAACTGAATTGGTCATTGCCGCCCAACCCAGCACTGGCGGCATCGCGCCCGCAGCGCCACCAATCACGATGTTTTGCGGCGTTAATGGTTTTAACCAATGGGTATACACCACTGAATAAGCAAAAAAGGTAGCTAGCGTTAAATACATGGTGAGTGTATTGACAAACAAGCCCAATATCATTAAACCCAAGCAGGTGCAAAACAGCGCATACACCGCCGCCCACTGCCAAGATAAATGCCCTTGCGGCAAAGGACGTAAATGTGTTCTCACCATTAAGGCATCACGCTGGCGCTCCAAAATACAATTGGCAGCCGCGGCACCCGTCGCCACCAAACCAATGCCAATACACGCAGCCAACAACACCGACCACTGCATACTACTGGGCATGGCCAATAGCATCCCAATCAAGGCGCAAAACACAATCAGTGCCACTACCCGTGGCTTACCCAAACGCAATAAATCACTGCCGCGATGCGAAACAACTAAAGCCAAGCTATTCATAGCAAACTCCTTACCCACGTTGCATTAAGTCGCGCAGTCGCAGTGTATTGAGCCGCCGGCAAGCGGACAGTGATAAAAACTAATATCGCTAACAACAGTGCAGCGCCGCCGTTATGCGCCACCGCCAATGGCAGAGGTAATGAAAACAGCACATTACTCATTCCCAGACCAATCTGTAGCAATAATGCCGCCGCCAACGGCAACGCCAAACGACTAGAGCGCTGATGCAATACATAAATTAAGCGCCCAACCACCAGCAGCACCAGCATGGCACCCAAGCGATGCAGGCTTTGGATCGCCGCTAAATGCGCCAAGCTTAAAGACGCGCCATCGGCCGTTTGCCCCAATACGCGATCAGGGCGAAACGCATCCCATACACTGTGATTGCCAGCGAGCTCGTTTTGACACAACACTGAAGTGGCGCACGCCAAACCGGCGTAATTAGTCGAAACCCAACCGCCTAAAACAATCTGTCCAGTCAGCAGCAATAGCGCCAGATAGCAACAAGATCTCACCCCAGAAAATGTCGTCGGCAGCGGGGTGGCGATTCGGCCCGCCATCGCTACCAATAAAGCACACAAAATCATGCCCCCCAATAAATGCGCGGTGACCACCGCTGGCATGAGTTTTAAAGTTACCGTCCACATCCCAAGCAGCGCTTGAAAAACAATCAGCAATACCGGCAAAACAATCAACCACCTTGGCAAACGCTCTGGCCGTTGCCGCCACAATACCATCGCCAAAGCCAACACCAACACGCCTAAACCGGCGGCCACATAGCGGTGCAGCATTTCTTTACTGCCTTTGCCGGCATGCACTTCCCCACCAAAGGTTTGCTCAGCCTGAGTAATCTCGTGCGGCTCATCGGGTGCGGTGAGTTGACCATAACAACCGGGCCAATCTGGACAACCCAAACCCGCATCCGATAACCGCACATACGCGCCCAGCATGATGAGGGTGAACGTCCAAAGGATGGTCAGTAGCAATAGCGCTCGAATCATCTTTCACCTCAAGTTAAGTCGATAGACAAAGGTTTTCTTACATCATTGTTTCAATTTATCGGACTAAAGTGCGGCCTGCGGCTTGGATGCCTTGCCATTACGCTTTTGTGCTGAGACTTAAACCACGATTGTTTTTTAAAATCGTCGCAATTTCTTGAATGGTTTTTTGCCGTCCTGCGACGTCTTGCAACAACGTTGGCGGATAAAAAATCACCGCATTGCCATGCGGATCGATCAGATATAAACCCAATGCAAAGTGCGCCGGCAATCGCATTGAACACGCCGCAACACTGCGAATCCGCCCACGCTCGCGGCCCTGGGCGATTTGCAATTGCTGGGCGCTCATCATCAATTGCGTGGCCACATTGCTGCAGCCAGCAGGATCATGCGCCACCAAGCGCCATTGCTGATCGGCTGCAACAACCGGTTGCGCCAATAACTGCCCGTAGCTTTCGCCGCCTTTCACGCCGCCGCTCAGCCAAAACCATTGCGCCAATAGCACCGGTGAGATACATAGGGCTAGTATCGATATCAAAACAAATCTAGATCTAGCCTTTACTGACATACCCCCTCCTTGCTGCCAAGTAAAACTGCCACCATAGATATGCGCCCAAAGCACTCATCAACCACCAACTGAGTGCATACGCCAAATGCCGCGCAACCCCCATCGGTCGATCTACCGTTAAAGGATAAATCCCTGCAGGAGCATCTTGAGCAACACCATAAGCAATTGGCATCGGTAAATGCGCCCAAGCGGCAAAACGGCCAAGATCTAAATTTTGAAATACCCGCCCCTGAATCGGCGTAGCGCCCAATTCAATAAAGCGCGGCCATGGCTGAATCGTCACCCGCGGCATGTCTTGAGCGATTGGCGGCAACACCCGCTCGCCCGGTGACCACCAACCTCGATTCACCATCACAATCGAGCCGTCTTTTAAACGAAAAGGCGTAATCAAGTGATAACCCAACTTGCCATCTAAAACCCGCTGGTCAAGCATCATCTCAGCTTGATTTAACCACTCACCATCGAGCAATAGCACCCGCCAAGTCGGTGGTACGCCTTGCGACCAGCTTAACTCTGGCAAATGCTGTTGAGCAGCGATTTGCTCAATTAAGTTTTGTTTTTGATTCGCCCGCCACAGCTGCCAAGCGCCCAAAGCAACAGTTAAACACACTAATCCAGCAAGAAAAATCAGCGCCGCGTACTGCCGTTTGCGCAAAATCTGCTGATTTGGCTTAAGCTGATGAGCTGGAGGATCGGGAATGAAAATCATACTCATAGGACTACTCCTAACCATCATGGCACTGCTTGCTCTGGCTTTGACTCAGCTCATCCGTGGTAAATCACAACGCTTATTGACCCTACTCGCATGGCGAGTGGCTTTGTCGATTGGCTTATTTTTACTCCTGATCCTCAGCGGCCGAATGGGCTGGATTACGCCTAATTTTTAAGCCATGACGCCAAGCATCGATCAAGCCGCTTTGGGTTTACGCAGGCGATAGCCTGCCCACTTAGAGCCAATACACCAAAATAAACAGCAATAACCACACCACATCGACAAAATGCCAATACCAAATCGCCGCCTCAAAACCAAAATGGGCTTGCGGGGTAAAGTGCCCTTTTTGTACCCGAAACCACATTACTGCCAAAATAATCGTTCCCACCAAAACGTGCATGCCATGAAACCCAGTGAGCATATAAAAGGTCGCGCCATAAGCGCCTGAAGCCAAGGTTAAATGCAGCTCATTCCACGCATGACGATACTCATACGCCTGCAAGCATAAGAACAGCGAGCCGAGCAAAATGGTAATGCCCAAACCAAGGCTGAGCTGCTGCCGTTTGTTTTGCATTAATGCCCAATGCGCCCAGGTTAACGTTAGGCCCGACGTCAATAAAATCCCGGTATTGAGCGCAGGTAAGCCCATCGCACCCATCACATGATAAGCCGCAATTTTGGGGCCGGTTGCCATCGGCCAATCGGCCTTAAAAGCCGGCCACAGCAAACTTTGCGTATCGCTAAAAAAGCCCAATTCGGGAACAGAAATCACCCGGGTATAAAATAAAGCGCCAAAAAATGCGGCAAAAAACATCACTTCAGAAAAAATAAACCAGCTCATTCCCCAGCGAAACGAATAATCCACCTGCTGACCATATTGCTGGGCCGTCGACTCCTTCACCACATCGCCAAACCAGCCAAATAGCATCCAAATTAAAATCGCCAAGCCCAGTAATAAACTCCAAGTACCAAACGAAACCTGATTCAGACTCAATGCCGCACCCAGGCCAATAAAAAACAACGCTACCGCCCCCACCACTGGCCAGCGCGAGGGGGACGGTACAAAATAATGCGCATCGTGAACGCCATTCTCTACATTCATACTCCACCTCTCACTAAATACCGCGCCAAAGCCAGTAATAGCGCCGCTAACAGTAGCGCGCACAGCACCGCAGCGGCGATTAAATACGGCAATTTAAGCGGCGCTTGCTCGGCGTTTTTACGACTTCTCACGCCAAAAAACCCCGCCAGCACCGCCAAGATCGTCGCCCATAAGGTGTTCATGGCTGGGCCATTTTTTGCAAACTATACGACAAGGTCGCCGCGCCCATTTCAGCCGGCAATTGATCCGCCACTAATAGCACCACGGTCACTTCACGCCGCTCTTTGGCCGCTATTTGCAATTGATCAAAACAAAAGCATTCTAATTTTTGTAATAAACCCGCCGCCCGAACTGGGGCAAAACTCGGCACGGCGCGCACCTGTAATACTTGATCGGATTCATTTTGCAATACAAAGCGCGCTTTCACGACACCGCCCGCTTTGGCCATCACCACCGGATCTAAAGCTTGCATCGTCATCGGCAAATCGGCAGCCACATTGCTATCAAACTCTAAGCGCAATGCCGCGCCCGGCTGGGTAATGGCCGCCTGCGCCCGATCCAAGCCGATGGCTTTACAAAATGCGCTATACAGCGGCGACAAGGCATAGCCAAATCCAAACATCAACATCGCAACTGCCATTAAGCGCAGCGCCAAACGCTGATTTTTTTGCGTTAAATCCATCGTTGATCCTTGCTGATGCGAGGTCAAACCGTGAAATACACCTGTCTAAGCATCACGGCGATAAAAAACAGCGCCGCGAGCAAGACCAGTTTTAGGGCGGTTTTATGATTACGTGTCATCAATCGTTCTCCAAACCTTGCGCGCGTAAACCGCGCTGCACGGTGGCTAAATCCGGCGGCGTTTCCCACGTATGATGCGGTGCAGGCGAAGGCACTTCCCATTCCAAGGTGTTACCGCCTTCCCATGGTCGACTCGGTGCCGGGCCTACGCCACCACGAATGGTGTGAATCACATTGAATAAAAAGAACACCTGACCAAGACCAAAACACAGCGCGCCGACGCTGGCGATGGCATTAAAGTCCGTAAATTGCAGCGCATAATCTGGAATTCGCCGTGGCATGCCAGCTAGCCCCAAAAAATGCATCGGGAAAAACGTCACGTTAAACCACAGCATTGACCACCAAAAATGAAACTTGCCCCGTCCCTCGTGGTACATAAAGCCGGTCCATTTCGGCAACCAGTAGTATGTGGCTGCAAACAAGCTAAATAGAGCGCCAGCGACCAATACATAGTGAAAATGAGCCACGACATAATAGGTATCTTGCATTTGCGTATCGACTGGCGCAATCGACAAAATCAAGCCGGAAAAGCCACCCACGGTAAACAAGCAAACAAAACCAATCGCAAACAACATTGGCGTTTCAAACGTCATACTGCCTTGCCACATTGTCGCAATCCAGTTGAAGACTTTGACCCCAGTCGGCACCGCGATCAGCATGGTTAAAAACATAAAAAACAACTGGGCAGTGGCCGGCATACCGACGGCAAACATATGGTGACCCCACACCATAAACGACAAAATCGCAATCGAGCAGGTGGCATAGACCATTGAAACGTAGCCAAACAAAGGTTTTCGTGCGAATACGGGGATGATTTGGCTGACAATCCCAAACGCCGGCAGCGCCATGATGTACACCTCGGGATGGCCAAAAAACCAGAAAATATGCTGAAACAGCACCGGGTCGCCACCACCCGCTGCTTTAAAAAAATGCGTGCCAAAATGCCGATCCGTCAGCAACATCGTGACCGCCCCCGCCAAAACCGGCGCAACGGCAATTAATAAATACGCCGTTACCAATGACGTCCAAGCAAACAAAGGCATTTTCAACAGCGGCATTCCCGGTGCGCGCATATTTAAAACGGTGGTAATAATATTAATCGAGCCCATAATCGACGATAAACCGAGCAAATGAATGCTAAAAATCGCCAAATCCATGCCCATGCCACTTTGAATCGATAGTGGCGGATATAAAGTCCAGCCACCACCAGCGGCACCGCCGGGCACCAATAAAGAAATCAGCAACAAAGCCGCCGCAGGCGGTAACAACCAAAAACTCCAGTTATTCATCCGCGCAAATGCCATATCTGGCGCGCCGAGCATTAAAGGCAGCATCCAATTGGCCAAACCGGTAAATGCCGGCATAATCGCGCCAAAAACCATGATAATGCCGTGTAATGTGGTCAGTTGATTAAAAAACTCGGGTTGCCAATACTGCAATCCCGGCTGAAATAATTCCGCCCGAATACACAAAGCCATCACACCGCCGACAAAAAACATCGATAAAGCAAAAAATAAATACAACGTGCCGATGTCTTTATGATTGGTGGCATACAGCCAGCGTCGCCAGCCATGATCCATCGCATGGTGGCCATGATTTAAATGCTCAGTTGCTGTCGTCATCATTCACCCTTTGTTCGCGCTGCACGAATTTCTGCTGGCATCACCAGATCCGCCCGATTACCCCAAGCCGTACGCTCGTAGCTAATTGCCGCGGCCAGCTCAACATCTGACAAAGTGACCCAACTTGGCATGGCATTTTTCCCATGGAGCACAATACGGATATGCTCAGCTTTCGCGCCGTTAGCGATTTTGGACCCCGCCAAAGCAGGAAATGCACCACCACCCGCACCATCGACTTTATGGCAAGCAGCGCAATTGGCCTCATAGACTTGCTTGCCACGCAGCAATAACTCATCACGGGTCCAGACTTTATTCGGATCATCGCGGGCGGCTTTAGCTCTGGCTTGCTGCTGCGCTAACCACCGATCAAAATCCGCCTGTGACACCACATTGACCACAATTGGCATAAAGCCGTGATCTTTTCCACACAGCTCAACACATTGCCCGCGATAAGTACCGATCTTGTCAGCTTTAAACCAGGTATCACGAATAAACCCCGGGATCGCATCTTGCTTCACCCCAAATGCGGGCACACCCCAGCTATGAATCACATCGTTGCTGGTGGTTAAAATCCGGATTTTTTTACCAACCGGCACCACTAAAGGCTGATCGACCTCAAGCAAGTAGTGTGGATTTTTTGCGTCACCTTGACTCTGATAGTTCTCGATTTGCCCACGTGGCGTCGCCAATTTACTTTTAAAACCAAAACCATGATCCAAATAGTCATACGCCCAATACCACTGATGACCAGTGGCTTTGATCGTAAAATCAGCATCGTGAGTGTTTTTTTGCGCCAGAATCACGCTGGCAGCCGGCCAAGCCATGCCCAATAAAATGAGCGCTGGAATCAGCGTCCATAAAATTTCGACCAGAGTATTTTCATGAAACGGTTTGGCTACATGGCCTAATGATTTTCTATGCCGCAAAATGGCATAAAACATAAACCCAAAAACCAAGATAAAAATCAATAAAATCAATAACATCAACCAGCTATGTAAGGATTCTATTTGTTGGGCAATCCCGGTAACGGGCGGCTGAAATGTCCAAAACTCACCACTTGCGGTGGCATTGTTAGTCAATAGCGCGGCCATTACCGCCAATAAACACCAAGGCATTGATTTTCCCCATCCCAACTCATGCTTTCACACTAGCCGAGTTTTACTTAGGTGCAAGTCAGCAAAGGCAAATAAAAATATGCGGCGCAGCAAAATCCGCCTATCTGAAAGCAATGCCAATCACGTCAAAACTGACTATGAAAAAATAGCTGTTTTTTACACTGCGACTTGGGAGAGCCTCACCATGGACTTACATTTAAATAAGCTAGATCAGCATTTCACGTTGCCGGTAACGCGAAAAGTCGGCTTTCTGCGCCCTTTAGCTTGGATTAAAATGGGCTGGCAAGACCTCATCAAACACCCCGCTCCTAGCTTGCTGTATGGGCTGATTATTTCAATCACCGGCGCTTTATTGCTACTGTTTACCCTGCAAGACGTACACCTCTATACCACCGCAATCACTGGCTTTTTATTACTGGCACCACTCGGTGCGGCCGGTATTTATGAACTCACCAGCGAACGAGAAGAAGGCCGAGAAACGTCCTTTATGCAATCAATTCACGACCTATATAAAAATGGCAGTCAACTGGCTTTTTTAGGCCTTGTGTTGGCGTTTATCGCCATCTCTTGGGAACGCACTTCGGCCGTCTTATTTGCGTTAATGTACTCAGGGCAAATCATTGAAAAACAATCCATTGTTCAGGCCTTAAGCGGTGAATTTCTACCCTTTACACTGGCATGGATGGCGGGCGGTTTTGTGCTCGCTTGCTTTGTCTTTGCACTCACCGCGATCTCAATTCCACTGCTGGCTGATCGAGAATTAGATAGCGTCACGGCGATGATGACCAGCTTGCGCGCAGTGGCCGAAAACCTCCCCGCAATGGCCTTATGGGCAGCCCTACTCGTGGGATTCACTGCACTGGGTTTTGCCACATTTTTAATCGGCTTAATCGTGATCTTTCCCTTACTAGGACATGCCACTTGGTATGCTTACAAAGAACTGATAGAGTAAAATTACACCAATACTGCATCTTGACGTAAATTAAAATCACTGAAGCAGTGCGGGATAATCCTGATGTGGAGTTCTCTACTTAGCCATTAGCATGGGCCGTAAGATTGTTATCAATCTACGGCTCATTTTCTTTTAAGCGGAGTAATACTCAATGCATCTCGAAGTACGCAAACTGATGTTAGCCACAACACTGGCCCTGATGGCTGGTGCCAGCATGGCAGCGAATAAAACGTTGATTTATTGCTCCGAAGCCAGCCCATCCGGTTTTGACCCAACTCGTTTTGTTTCTAGCAGCGATTTTGACGCCTCAGCCGAAACGATCTTTAACCGCCTTACCGAGTTCGAACGTGGCTCGACGCAAATTCGTCCTGGCCTAGCGGAGAAATGGGAAGTCGCACCGGATAATTTGACTTACACCTTCACGCTAAGAAAAGGCGTTAAATTCCACACCACGCCGTATTTCAAACCAAGCCGTGATTTTAATGCCGATGACGTGATCTTTACCGTGCAACGAATGATTGATAAAAATCATCCATTCAATAAAGCTGCGCCGGCCGATTTCCCTTATGTTTCTGACATGAGTCTCGATACCAATATTGCCTCAGTCGAAAAAGTCGACGCCAATACCGTCCGCATCAAACTCAAAACCGTCGACGCCGCTTTCTTGCAAAACTTGGCAATGTCATTTGCCTCGATTCATTCTGCTGAATACGCTGATCAATTGCTCAAGTCAGGCAAAGCCAATCAAATCAATACCCAGCCGATTGGTACTGGCCCTTTTGTATTTCGCAGCTACCAAAAAGACGCCAATATCCGCTTTGACGGCAATAGCCAATATTGGCGCAAAGGCGAAGTTCAGCTGGATAAATTGATTTTTGCCATTACCACTGACGCGTCGGTTCGTTATCAAAAACTGCAAAAAGATGAATGCCAAGTGATGGCCTACCCACGCCCGGCAGACATCAAGGCGATTCAAGCCAATCCTAAACTCAACTTGCTACAACAAGCAGGTTTTAACCTCGGCTGGCTCAGCTACAACGTGCAGAAAAAACCATTTGATAAGCTTGAAGTACGCCAAGCACTCGATATGGCGATCAATAAACCCGCCATTTTAGCGGCGGTGTATCAAGGCGCTGGGCAAGCTGCAACCAATCCAATGGCACCAACGCAATGGTCTTACAATAAAAAACTCAAAGACGCGCCATTTGATCCAGCCAAAGCCAAAGCGTTACTCGCCAAAGCTGGCGTGGCCGAAGGCACTGAGATCACCCTGTGGGCGATGCCAGTACAACGCGCCTACAATCCCAATGCCAAATTAATGGCCGAAATGATTCAAGCCGATTGGGCAAAAGTCGGCATTAAAGCCAAGATTGTCAGCTACGAATGGGGTGAATACATCAAGCGCGCTAAAGCCGGTGAGCACGATTCATTGATGATTGGTTGGACTGGTGACAATGGCGATCCTGATAATTGGCTTGGTGTGAACTTAGGCTGCGAAGCGGTTGGCGGCAATAATTATTCACGCTGGTGCAATAAAGAATTTGATAGTTTAGTGGTTAAAGCACGCACGCTGAGCAATCAAGCCGAGCGCACTAAGCTGTACGAAAAAGCCCAAGAAGTATTCAAGCGTGAGTTGCCATTTACCCCCATCGCTCACTCGACGGTATATCAACCACTCAGCAAATCAGTGCAAGGCTTTAAAGTCAGCCCATTTGGTCTGAATTCCTTTTATGGTGTGACCGTCAAATAATCTGCAATGCGCCCAGTCTAAATGATTTTAGGCTGGGCTTTCTCCGTCCTATTGCCTAACCGCCCGTGCTTTTTTTCACGGGGAGAATGCCCATGTTCAGCTTTATCATTAAGCGTATTTCAGTCGCAATCCCCACCTTTTTGGGCGTCACGCTACTGGCTTTCGCCCTCATTCATATGATCCCCGGTGATCCGGTGTTACTGCTGGTTGGTGAACGCCGACTAGACCCCGAATTTTATCGCGCCGCCATGCAGCGCCTTGGTCTTGATCAACCACTCTACGTGCAATATTGGGATTATTTGCGCCAATTGCTGCAAGGCAATTTAGGCGAATCGATCGTGACGCACGAGCCGGTGATGAGCGAGTTTCTTAAATTATTCCCCGCCACCGTCGAGCTATCGATGGCAGCAATGCTGTTTGCCGTGGTTTGTGGCCTCGCTGCCGGCATGCTGGCGGCGACCAAACGCGGTACGGTGATTGATCATTCCGTGATGGGTGCGGCACTCACTGGCTATTCCATGCCGATTTTTTGGTGGGGGCTGATTCTGATTATGGTGTTTTCAGTTCACCTAGACTGGACGCCGGTTTCTGGCCGCATCGCCTTGGAATACGACATCCCAACCGTGACCGGCTTTATGCTGATTGACACTTTGCTCTCCGGTGAAGCAGGCGCGTTTAAATCCGCCGTCATGCATTTGCTGTTACCTGCGATTGTTTTAGGCACCATTCCAATGGCAGTAATCGCTCGGATGACGCGCTCGTCGATGCTCGAAGTTTTGCGCGAAGACTATATCCGCACCGCGCGCGCCAAAGGGCTCAGCCGCTCGCGGATTATTATTGTGCACGCACTACGCAATGCCTTAATTCCCGTCGTCACCGTGATTGGTCTGCAAGTGGGCACCTTGCTCGCTGGCGCCGTGCTCACCGAGACGATTTTTTCTTGGCCGGGCATTGGCAAATGGCTGATTGATTCGATTTCTCGCCGTGATTATCCGGTGGTGCAAGGCGGTATTTTGCTGATCGCCACGCTGATTATTTTTGTTAACTTGCTGGTCGACATCCTCTATGGGGTGATCAATCCACGTATTCGCCATTCGAGATAAGCTTTTATGAATACCCCGACCACTGTTATTGAAGCCCCGTTTTCTCATCCATCACCATGGACTGAGTTCTGGCAAGCGTTTCGCGCCAATCGCGGCGCGCTGATTGCGTTAATTTATTTTGTTAGCTTGGTTTTAGTGGCGGTATTTGCCCCTATCCTTGCCCCACACAGCCCTATCGAGCAATACCGTGATGCGTTTTTAACGCCGCCGGCGTGGCTAGCAGGCGGCTCGTGGCAATTTATTTTGGGCACGGATGAAGTCGGCCGCGATATTTTATCGCGCCTGATGTATGGCGCACGGCTCTCGCTCACCATTGGCTTGGTGTCGGTGTTGCTGTCGTTAATTCCCGGTGTGATTTTGG
The DNA here is from genome assembly GCF_020531905.1 of Deefgea salmonis. Taxonomy (GTDB): domain Bacteria; phylum Pseudomonadota; class Gammaproteobacteria; order Burkholderiales; family Chitinibacteraceae; genus Deefgea; species Deefgea salmonis. The sequence goes on from NZ_JAJAWG010000010.1 coordinate 51,727, forward strand.
GGCTGATTGCGGCGTTTTATCCCGGAAAAATTGGCGACGCCATTATGCGTTTCATGGATGTGATGTTGGCCTTGCCGTCATTGCTACTCGCCGTAGCGATTGTGGCGGTACTTGGCCCTGGCCTCACCAATACCATGCTGGCGATTGCCGTGGTGTCTTTGCCATCGTATGTGCGCTTAGCGCGCGCTTCAGCGATGACCGAGCTACACAAAGACTACGTGATTGCCAGCCGCTTAGCTGGCGCCGGCCAATTGCGTTTGATGTTTAACACCGTGTTGCCGAACTGTATGGCGCCGTTAATTGTGCAAGCGACGCTCGGGTTTTCGGCGGCAATTTTGGATGCTGCTGCGCTGGGCTTTTTGGGTTTAGGTGCGCAACCACCGCTACCGGAATGGGGCACGATGCTCGCCTCGGCGCGTGATTACATCGAAAGCGCTTGGTGGGTGGTCACCATGCCCGGACTCACGATCTTGATTACCGTGATTGCCTTAAATCTGATGGGCGACGGGCTGCGCGATGCGCTTGATCCTAAATTAAAAAAATTAGCGTAAGGCAAGGTATGAGTTTATTAGACATTCGCAAGCTCAACGTGACCTTTGGCCACGGCAGCAATCCATTTCGGGCGGTATCTGGGCTCGATCTGAGCATCAATAGTGGTGAGATTTTAGGTATCGTCGGCGAATCAGGCTCGGGTAAATCGGTCACCATGCTGGCGATGATGGGCCTGATTGACGCGCCCGGCATCGTCACCGCCGATACTTTAAGTTTTGCCGATCAAGATTTAATTGGCATGAAACCAGCGCAAAAAAGACAAATCATTGGCCGCGATATTGCGATGATTTTTCAAGACGCGCTCACCAGTCTTAACCCAGCGTATACCGTGGGCGACCAATTAATAGAAACGCTCAAGCAGCATACCCCACTACGCGGGGCAGCGTTAAAAGCGCGTGCTTTAGAATTACTTGAGCAAGTTGAAATCCCCGACGCCAAATCGCGCCTCAATGCCTACCCGCATCAACTCTCGGGCGGGATGAGCCAGCGCGTGATGATTGCAATGGCGATTGCCTGTAAGCCCAAATTGCTGATTGCCGATGAGCCCACCACCGCGCTCGACGTGACGGTGCAAGCGCAGATTATGGAATTACTCGTTAATCTGCAAAAGCAAAACGATATGGCGCTGATTTTAATCACCCACGATCTGGCCGTGGTGGCTGAAATCGCGCAAAAAATGGTCGTTATGTACGCCGGTGAAGTCGTCGAAACCAGCGCCACCGACACGCTATTTGCCACGCCGCGACATCCGTATACCCAAGCGCTACTGAGCTCGATTCCAGAACACAGCAAAGGCGCACGGCGCTTAAATACCCTCGCTGGCGTGGTGCCGGGGCAATACGATAGGCCGGCAGGTTGCCTACTTAGCCCGCGCTGCCTGTATGCCAGCGCACACTGTGTATCGCAGCATCCGCCCTTAATACCTATGGCAGGTACCAGCGTGCGCTGCTTTACTCCATTAGATTCCAACGGTATACCTAGCCATGAGTGAAATTAACTTAAGCCCTATTCTGCGCGCTGAACATTTATCGCGGCACTATCAAGTCGGCGGCGGGCTCTGGCAAAGCGCCGCCACCGTCAAAGCACTCAATGATGTTTCATTTGAACTGTTTGCCGGTAAAACACTGGCCGTGGTTGGCGAATCGGGCTGTGGTAAATCCACGCTGGCACGCCAGCTCACCTTAATTGAAAGCCCGAGCGCCGGTCATTTAATGATCGACGGCATTGATATTGCCAGCGCCGATGCCAGCCAGCTCAAAACACTGCGCCCTAAAGTGCAAATGGTGTTTCAAAACCCTTTCGCCAGCTTAAACCCGCGCAAAACCATTGGTGACATGCTCAGCGAGCCTTTGTTACTCAATACCGAGCTGACTGCCAGCGAGCGCAAAGCCCGCGTGCACGACATGCTCAAAACCGTCGGCCTGCGCCCAGAGCACTATCATCGCTACCCGCATATGTTTTCGGGCGGCCAGCGCCAACGCGTGGCGATTGCCCGCGCCATGATGCTGCAACCGGCGATTTTGGTCGCCGACGAGCCTACCTCGGCGCTCGACGTTTCCATCCAAGCGCAAATTCTGAATCTATTTATGGATTTGCAAGAGCAGCTAGGCACCGCCTATGTGTTTGTCAGCCACAATCTGGCGGTGGTTGAGCACGTCGCCGACGATGTGATGGTGATGTACTTTGGCAGCACCGTTGAATACGGCCCCAAAACCAGTATTTTTGAGCAGCCTTTACACCCGTATACCCGCGCTTTGATGTCGGCAACGCCAGCGATTCGCCCAGAAAATCGGCGCGAAAAAGTCAAACTGATCGGCGAGCTGCCATCGCCAATCAATCCGCCATCGGGTTGCACTTTCCATACGCGTTGCCCCTATGCCAACGCCCACTGCCAAAGCGCCGTCCCCGAATTACGCCCCGTTGCCGGCAGAATGATCGCCTGCCACCGCGTAGAAGAAATCTAAACCCCACCCGCCGCGCAACCCGCGGCGGCTCCGGCGCATTCCGCACTCCCCAATCCACTCCCCAATCCCCAATCCACTCCCCAATCCCCTCCCCACTCCCGGCAATATTCACATTTTCAATTCATCCGACTGCACTTGCTGTCTTGAATGGCAAGGTGCAGAATGTGTTTTGTTTAGTTAAAAATTCAAATAACTAAACACCATTACAAAGGGATGTAATCATGGCAATGCTGGCTTTTTACGACGTAGATTTTCCTTTTTGGGGCGTGAGGCCTAGCCACATGCCGCAGCAGGCCGTGATGCATTGCGCCGACACCCTGAGCGACGCCTTAAATCGCGCAACGATGCCGGCGGTTTTTGTGCATTTACATGGCCGTTATTTCCCAGCAGCAGCGTGGCCAGCCCTGCTCGATTTTCTGCATCGCGGCGGCAATATGCTCACTTTAGGCCAAGCGGTGTTTAGCCAGCCGGTGGGCGCCAATGGCCAGCATCAACCGCAAGCGGCGCTATTTCGCCAGCTCGATATTCATGAAATCCAAAATGTAGACGCAGCGCACAGCAGCCACCTTGCTGCCGGAGCCAACTTCCCTTGGTTGAGCGAGCACCTTGAAGAGCTCGATTTAAATCTAAGCGCCAGCACCGACAGCTTGGTACTGATGCCGACCAAAACCAAAGATCAGCCACTTGATTCCGGCTCAGCGGGGCCGATGGATGCGCGGATTTATCCCTTGCTGATGGCGCTGGATGCCCAGCAACAGCACATCGCCAGCCCGATTGTATTGATTGAACGCTTACGCGGCGCAATGGCCGGATCGCGGCAAGTGTTTGCCAATATCACGCCGGACGAACAATTTTGGCAGCAAGGTGGCATGGCGCTGCTCGAACAACTCGCCACGCATGCCGCTTATGGCGTGACCGAATGCTGGCTCAAACCGGACTTTGCCTGCTATGAACCGGGCGAGCACGCGACGCTCACCTTGCAAGCCGAAGCCCTTGGCCAAGCCCAAGGCCAAAACTGGACCGCGACCATCACCACGAGGTATCGCGACGCAGTCATTGATCACAAAGCGCTACAGCTCAATACCCATCATGCTGGTCTGCAAAGCCTGCGCTTTACTTTACCGCACGCGATTGCAGCGGGGCTGTATACGCTGCAGGTCGAGCTGCGTAGCGAACAAGGCGACGTGATTGATTTGCAGCAAGGCTTTTGGGGGCGCGATGCCGAACTACTCGCACGCGGTACGCGAATGCGCGCTGGCCGCGATTACTTTATTCGCGACGGCAAAACTACGCCGATTGTCGGCATGACGTATATGGCGGGCGATGTGCATCGCAAATTCCTGCACCTGCCCAATGTCGCGCTGTGGCAACAAGAGATGGGCACGCTGGCCAGCATGGGCGTGAATTATTTGCGTACCGGCATTTGGTCGGCGTGGCGGCAATTGATGTTTGTCGATGGCCACGCCAATGAAGCGCTACTACGCGCCATTGATGCGTTTATTTTGACCGCCGCCAGCCATGATTTGGAATGCTGCTTTACCTTTTTTGCATTTACGCCCGAGGCGTGGGAAGGCCGTAATCCTTACCTCGATCCGCGCAGCCGCAGCGCGCAAAAACGCTTTATCCGCAGCATTGTCAGCCGCCACACTGACACCAAACGTGTGCATTGGGATCTGATCAACGAACCATCGCTGTTTGATCCGCAGCGAATTTTTGTTGGCCCGCGCAGCTTGGGCGATGCATTAGAAACCCGTGCTTTTATCCAGCACTTACAAGCCATCAACCCCGATCTTGGCCATTGGCAACGCGCTTGGGATTTAAGCCCGGCGCAGCTGGCCGATTGGTCGGCAGTTCGCCCACCACAGCCGGAGGACATTGGCTTTAACACCACCGAAATCGCCGTTAAACAGCATGGCATCTGGCTGGATTACGCGCTCTTTACGCAGGCGGTACACCGCGAATGGGCCGCCGATTTGGCCGCCAGCATTAAGGCGTTAATTCCAGACGTGATGGTTTGCGTTGGCCAAGACGAAGCGCTCGGCCAGCAGCGGCCTTCGCCGTTTTTCTTTGCCGATGCCGTCGATTACACCAGCGTGCACAGTTGGTGGCTGAACGATGCGCTGGGCTGGGACAGCTTGTTTAGCAAAACCCCCAACACGCCAAACTTAATCCAAGAAACCGGCATCATGCACGTCGCACGCGCCAATGGCCGCTCGCGCCGTACTGAGGCCGAGCTGATGCAGCTATTAGAGCGTAAATACGCTTATGCCTACAGCTACGGCAATGCCGGTGCGGTGCAATGGATTTGGAATTGCAACTACCATATGGACAATATCAACGAGTCGCATATCGGCGCTTGCCGTGCTGATGGCTCGCAAAAACCCGAAGCCGCCATCACCGCCGCCTTTGGACAATTCATTAAAAATACTGGGGTATGGCTAGAGAACCGACAATTGGCCAATATTGCCGTCGTATACCCATTTAGTAATGACTACAGCAATCGCCGCACTACACTCGCTGCTACGCAAGCGATGGTGCGTAATCTGGCATTTGAATTTGGCGCCAATCTGCGCGCAGTGGGCGAGCATGATTTAAGTAGCCTATTTGCTGCACCGCCGCAGTTGCTATTGCTACCTTGCCCGCAAAACATGGATGCCACTTGCTGGCAACAGATCGAGCAATTACTCGCAGAGCACCCGATTACCGTATTGCTGACGGGGCCAGCGACGCTAGATCGCTATTTTAATCCTTGCCAGCGCGCACCTTTTCACCACGCCAACATTCGCAATTTAAGCCGCGAAGAAACACTGCACATCGCCGATGCCACGTATCGCGCCAGCTATATTGGCGAAGCCAGCGCGCAGCTCGATACCGGTTGCGATGCCGCCGGTCTTGCCGAGCAAATCGAACACTTCTCGCTCGGCCAAGGGCAAGTCATTTGGTGCCCGCTGCCGCTAGAACTCAATGCCAATTCAGGCACCTTAAGCGCGCTGTATCAATACGCCATGAACGCCGCCGGCATTCAAGCGGCATGGCACTGGATTGAAGCCGAAACCGGTAAGCAAATCGCTCCAGCACCAGCGGGTATTTTCCTGCAGCAACAGCCATTTGCCGCACATACACTGTGGATTGCCGTCAACGAAAGCAGTCGCGCCCGCACGCTGCATTGGCAAGCGGGCGAACACCGCTACCGCACCGAGCTCGCCGCTGGCCGCGCACTGCTGTGGCTCACCGATCAACACGGCGTCGTCATCGATAGCCTCTGGCAACACCCGGTAGAAAAATTATGAACTTACCCGCCAAGCAGTTAATTCAGACCCATCCGGCCGCGACGCGGCCAAGCGTGCGGCGTTTTTCATCCCCCGCCGTCGAGGCCAAAATTGCCACGATCAGCGCGCAAATCAGCGATCTGCAATTGCGCGAGCTATTTATCAATTGCTATCCCAACACGCTCGATACCACGGTATTTCACCAAGAAAATCAGGGCGGTACGCCCGATACTTTTGTCATTACCGGCGATATTCATGCGCTGTGGCTGCGCGATAGTTGCGCGCAAGTTTGGCCGTATTTGCCGCTCGCGCAGCAAGACCCTGCCTTAGCACGGATGATTGCCGGCCTCATTCGCCGACACACGCAATGCATTTTGCTCGACCCTTACGCCAACGCGTTTAACGATGGCCCAGGGGACGGAACACAACACCGCGAATGGCAAAACGATCACACCACGATGCGCGCCGAAATCCATGAAAGAAAATGGGAGCTCGATTCGCTGTGCTACGCCATCCGCCTCGCGCATGGTTATTGGCAAACGACGCAAGACGCCAGCGTTTTTGACGCTGATTGGCTGGCGGCAATGCAATTAACCGTCGCAACGATGAAAGAGCAGCAGCGCAAAACCGATGCTGGCCCTTATCGCTTTACCCGCCAAACGCATTGGCAATCGGACACTTTGCCGTGTAATGGCATGGGCAATCCACTCAAGCCGGTTGGGCTAATTGCGTCGATGTTTCGGCCATCGGACGACGCGTGTATTTTGCCGTTTTTGGTGCCCAGTAATCATTTTGCCGTCGTTAGCCTGCGCCAGTTAGCCAGCTTGCTGGACATACATTATCCACAAGTGAGTTTGGCAAAAACGTGTCGTCAGCTGGCCGATGAAGTAGAAGCTGCGCTGCTGGCCTACGCCCGCGTGCAGCATCCCAAACACGGCACGATTTGGGCGTATGAGGTCGATGGTTTTGGCAATGCCATCATGATGGATGACGCCAATGTACCCAGCCTATTATCCCTACCGTATCTGGGCGCATGCCGCGCCGATGATCCGCTGTACCGCAATACCCGTCGTTTTATATTGTCCGACGACAACCCTTGGTATTTCACCAGCAGCGATGGAAAACTCAGTGGCGTTGGCAGTCCACATACGCTGGCGCCGCGAATTTGGCCAATGAGCCTGATTATGCGGGCACTCACCAGCGACGATGCCGATGAAATTGCGCGCTGCCTGACGATGCTTAAACACAGCGATGGCGGCTGCGCGCTGATGCACGAATCATTTTTCCCCGATGATCCCAGCGACTTCACGCGCAGCTGGTTTGCTTGGGCCAATACGCTGTTTGGCGAGCTAATCTTGCGCGTGGCGAAAGACTTCCCAGCATTACTTCAATCGAGTACCGCAGGTGAAGCAGCATGAGCATTAGCCTCAGAAAACTCGCCCAAGCCGCAGGCGTATCGGTTGGCACCGCATCGCGGGCGCTCAAACACCAAGCGGGTGTTTCCGAGCAACAGCGGCAACATGTGCAACAGCTAGCAATCGAGCTGGGCTACGATATTTCGCGCTTGCAGCGGCAACCAATTGGCCGCATTTTGTTTTTACTGCACGCACAGCACACCACGGCCAGCGCTAGCCCGTTTTATGCCGAGGTCGAGCGTGGTGCGCGCCTTGCGTGCTTAGATAAGGGTATTGAGCTGCAGCCCTTTAGTATCAATACCAACAGCTCAATACGTCGACAATTACTCCAGCAAGAAGCCGATGCAATTGTCTGCGTTGGTTTTATCGAACCCGAAATTCTGGCCGTGGTGCAAGCGCTAGGCAAACCCACCACCTTAATCGACGCTTGTGCCCCGCAATTGGCCAGCGTGAACCCCGACAACCAAGCGGGAACGCGTTTAATGACCGAGCAATTCATTGCGCAAGGTCGGCAACGGATTGCTTTTTTATCTGGCTCGCTAGCGCATCATTCAATCCGTCTGCGTGAGCGCGGCTACCGCCAAGCGCTATTTAACGCTGGCCGCCTTGCCGATCCGGCCTTAGAAGCACTGATTGCGCCGGGCCTCGATTTAGCCAGCGGTACGCGTTTAGCGCTCAATGAACTGCTCAATTTACCGCAGCCACCCGACGCAATTATTGCGTTTAACGACGCCTGCGCGCTGATCGTACAAGCCGCCTGCCTTGAGCGCGGCATGACACTGCCGGACGATCTGTGGATTGGCGGCTTTGACGATATTGCCGCCGCACACGCCGCGCAACTCAGTACCGTCGCCGTCGATAAAGCTGCGCTCGGCGCGGCCGGCATCGCACAACTCTTAGCGCTGGCCGGGCATCAAGACATTGCCGATACCTTGCAACCCGTGCGGCTGATTTTGCGCGCCAGCACTGGCGCAATCAGTACCCAATGAACACCGTAGCCGTCATAAAACGCGACACAGCAACCACAATGCCGAAGCACTTGGGCCTTGTTACTTCAACAGGAGTCAGCCAATGAAATTGCCGAACTTTCAACACCGCGACACTTTACTGGCGCATATTGCCCAAACGATGGGTTTTTATCACCCACGCGCCATCGATGCCAGCGGTGGTTTTTATCATTTTTTCCTCGATGACGGCACGATTTACGACGCGCAGACGCGGCATTTGGTCAGCAGCACGCGCATGGTTTTCAACTATGCCATGGCCTATCGGCAATTTGGCAACGCCGAATACCTCAGCGCCGCGCGGCATGGCTTAGCCTTTTTGCGCGACGTGCATCGCGACCCCATCAGCGGCGGCTATGCCTGGCAATTGCAATGGCAACATGGCCAAAAAACGCTGGACGACGACAGCAACCATTGCTACGGCTTGGCTTTTGTTCTGCTCGCTTACGCGCACGGTGTCATGGCGGGGATTGAAGAAGCACGCGACTGGCTAGAAGAAACGTGGCAACTGATGGAACTGCGTTTCTGGGATAGCGAATATGGCCTGTATGCTGACGAAGCCAGCGCGGATTGGGAGCTAAAACCATACCGCGGCCAAAACGCCAATATGCACGCTTGCGAAGCGCTGCTGGCGGCGTTTGAAGCCACGGAGGACAGCAAATATCTGGATCGCGCCGAACTGCTGGCCCGCCAGATCACGCAAAGACAAGCGGCGCTGGCCGATGGCCTGATCTGGGAGCATTACCACGCGGATTGGACTATTGATTGGGATTACAACCGCGATGACAAAAGTAATATTTTCCGCCCATGGGGCTTTCAACCCGGTCATCTCACCGAATGGGCCAAATTGCTGCTGATTTTGGAACGCCACCGCCCTGCCCCGTGGCTCAAACCGCGCGCCGAGCAGCTATTTAATACCGCGATGGAACGCGCTTGGGATCAAGAATATGGCGGCCTTTATTATGGCTTTGGGCCAGAAAACGAAATTTGCGATAGCGATAAATATTTTTGGGTACAAGCCGAAAGCATCGCCACCGCCGCACTCTTGGCGACGCGCACTGGCAATCCTCGTTATTGGGATGACTACCAACGCTTATGGGCTTATGCATGGCAGTATTTTGTCGATCATCAATACGGCGGCTGGTGGCGAATTTTGCGGGCGGATAATCAAAAATACAGCAATGAAAAAAGCCCCGCCGGCAAAGTCGACTACCACACCATGGGTGCGTGTTATGAAGTGCTCAATGTATTAGCGCCATAGTGGGGCTCGCAACGCGCATTGCTTCGCCGCGAAAAGCGTTCCAGCGCGGCGGAAAACCAAACGTCACCAGACCCTAGGGGTAACAGCATGACTTTTCCGCAATTTATTTCCGCCGGTGAAGCACTCACCGACATGATTCGCAGCAGTGATGGACTCTGGCAAGAAAAGGTCGGCGGCGCAACGTGGAATGTCGCGCGCGTGATGAGCAAGCTTGGCATCCGTAGCGCCTTTGCGGGTGCGGTCAGTCAAGATTGCTTTGGCGACGCTTTAATTGCCGCCAGTCGAAGTGCCGATTTAGATCTGCGCTTTATGCAGCAACTGCCGTTTTCGCCACTCTTGGCCATCGTGCATCAAACCACGCCACCGGCGTATTTTTTTGTTGGCGACAATAGCGCCGATCTGCATTTTGACCCAGCACGCTTACCCGACGGTTGGCTGAGCGATACAGTGTGGCTGCATTTTGGCGGCATTAGTCTGGCTCGCCCGCAGCTAGCCAAAAAGCTATTAGAAATCGCGCGGGCGGCCAAGCAAGCGGGCGCCAAAATCAGCTTTGATCCCAACTTTAGAGTGCTAATGGATGCGGCGTATGACCCCACTTTGCGAACCATGGCACAATTGGCCGACGTAATTAAAGTCTCTGACGAAGATTTACGCGGCCTGTTTCGTACCGATGACGAGGCCAGTGCGCTGGCCACTTTGCGCCGCTGGCAGCCCGAAGCAATGGTGCTCTACACCCGAGGCGCAGCAGGCGCTAGCCTGTATCACCAAGACGCCCATTGGCAACAAACCCCACCGCAACTGCAAATCGTCGATACCGTCGGCGCGGGCGACGCCAGTATGGGTGGATTAATTTGGAGCTTATTGCAATATCCCACAGCCAGTGGCAACACGCATTTGCGCCACGCCGTCGCCGCAGGCAGTTTGGCATGCACCCAAGCCGGGGCCAATCCACCCGAGGCCAGCGCTTTAATGCAATTAGCGCAACAGATTTAAAAAACAACGCCGTGGGCAAAGTCTGATCGTGCACGATATTATAAATATCAATTAATTAAATTATTATGCCGTATTGTTTTTTTAAATAAAAACAATACTAAAAAGTCAACACAAATCAAGCAAACCAACAATAAATGCGAATTTTTAAATTAATCGCAACGGTATTCGCTGCGCCAAAAATAGCAAAACCAAAGTGTGAAAATTACACAGCAATTCAACTTAACAAATAAAAATAATTAGCGCATTATTTTACAACAATAAAAATATCATTTATTAATTTATTCAGGATGTCGATATCATGAAAATAAAAACCAGTACCCTATTATGCGCCAGTGTATTTCTATCTACCGCATTGAGCGCCAATGCCAGCGTTACCGTTGAATTTTGGTCACATGCATTAGGCGGAACGTATGATGCGTATCATAAACAAATTGTTGATCAATTTAATCAATCACAAAAAGAAATTATCTTGGTTCATAAAGATATGAACTGGGGCGGCATGAAACCCGCAATTGTCGCTTCAGTCGCCGAAGGCAAAGTCCCTGGTCTAGCGATGGTGCCAACCGAATGGATGAATGAAATGTCATCTAAATTATTAATGCCGGTAACGAAAGAAATTGCGCCATTTAAATCGCAATACACCGATGCCGCATTACAAAATGCCACCGCCCATGGTCAGATTTATGGATTCCCATCGTATCAAGTGACTGCGGTTATGGTTTACAACAAAGATATGTTGGCCAAATCCGGCGTAAACCCGGTATTTAATACCATGGATGATGTATTTGCTGCCGCCAAAAAAATTAAAGACCACACCGGCAAACCCGGTTGGGCTCCTAAATTACAAGATGGTTTTCAAACTTGGTTTTTATTTCAAGGGCTGCCTTTAGTTAAAGACAATAAAGCCGTATTTAATAGCCCAGCACACGCCGCATTAGTACAAAAATTTGCCGATGCGTATAAAGCCGGCATTATCGTCAAAGACGTTGATCTCACTTTTGATAAACAAATCGCCGCATTTGCCAACAATAGCATTGGCATGTTTGCCGAAGGTGGTCATGCCGTTAAAAAAATTAACGAAGCCAATCCACGCGCTTACGCCGCTGCGGGCGTGACTAGCTTTCCATTAAACGACGCAAAAACCGCTGCGTTTGGCGGCTGGAGCACGATGTATGTGGTTCCCAAAGGGCAAAAAAATATGGCTGCCGTCGCCAAAGCGGCGCAATACCTGACGAGCGATGCCGTGCAAATGGCGTTTGCAAAATCATCCAACACCTTTGCCTCAACCAAAAAAGCCAATGCCCAACTCGCCAACGACCCATCGATGAATGATCCAAAAGACCTCGGTAAAGTGGCATTTAAAATGGGAACGCAAGTGATCGATAAGTCACGGCATTTTATGCTTCGTGATGTGCCCGATGAAGCCATTATGCATAAATTGATGAACGATAAAATCGACGCCGCGATTCAAGGCCGAATTCCAGTGCAAAAAGCCCTCGATGAAGCCGTCGCCGATTGGAATAAACGTTTAGCCAAAAAATAAATATCACGCCAATAGCTGCGAGCTTGCGCTGCAAAATGGGCCTAAGCTCGCGAAGCGACTTTTGTTCATCGCACCGCCAGCTCGCGTCTAAGTCATTGTGATTTAATCTATTTTTCTAACGTTAATCGCCCTGCTCGATAAAAAAGCATTGACGCAACGATATATCCAATATATAGTTCGGCCTCTGTCGCGGGATGGAGCAGTTGGCAGCTCGTCGGGCTCATAACCCGAAGGTCGTAGGTTCGAGTCCTACTCCCGCAACCAGACGAACTTCGCAAGCCAAGTCGAAGTTTGTAGCGCAACAAAACAGTCGCGGGATGGAGCAGTTGGCAGCTCGTCGGGCTCATAACCCGAAGGTCGTAGGTTCGAGTCCTACTCCCGCAACCAAATATCTAAGCCACTGATTCATGCTTAATGGGTTGGTGGTTTTTTAGTTTCTGCTAGTCGTATTTTGCAGCAGAAACCCAGTACAGACGCGGGATGGAGCAGTTGGCAGCTCGTTGGGCTCATAACCCAAAGGTCGTAGGTTCGAGTCCTACTCCCGCAACCAATACCAAAAAACCTAGGTCTCAAGCCTAGGTTTTTTTGCGTTCTAGCTCCTCATTTTGGGCACAAAATACATCTGTGCCCATTTCTGTGCCCAAACGCTTTTCTAAAGTCAACGATTTTGACCTTCGGGGTTTTTACTAGAATTCCGGACAATGACCTTCAGGCTGTGTGCCCAAAAATCACTACCTAGAATTTTGACCTTCGCTTTTTGAAAAATCCTGTGCCCAAGTGGCATTTTTTGGGCACAGAATGGGCACAGAAAAAATACTTATTTAGACGTTGAATGACCTTGTTTCATATCTGATCACAACTCTACTTCTAGCCAGTTTCAATTTTAATGAAAAAAGACTCAATCCACCCATCAAAATGCAGGTTTTCTATCGCGGATTTCACGTTTATCGATGCACTGCCTGTGACAGTGATGGATGTCACAGAAAATAACGCTGCAAGCGGCTTAGATGCTAGCTTTTATTTGCTGGGGCTACTCTGCTCCTTAGTCTGGGGAAATAAAAAAGACGACCCAATTGGGTCGCCTTGGCGTGAATGCAAGTGAATTTCAATTCGCGAGATTGAGCGTCACTGGCCCTGTTTGGTTCAATTGAATAATCTGTGAGCTGGTATTGGTGCCATCGCTGATAACGGCCAACACGCTGCTCAATTGCACAGGTAGGTTAATATTCCAATTCACTTGCCCATTCTGATCGGTGACCAACGTATCAATCAAAGACATGGCCACTGGGTCTGTCGTGGAGGACGGTACATCGACCGGCGCTTTGCTTGCATGAGGATCGCTAGTGCTGTAGGTAAATAACTTAATGGCCACGCCTGCTGCTGCACTGTTATTGGTGTACTTGACGACAAATGGGACGCTTTTGGCGGCACTTAATTGCCAATTCATTCCTGCTGGGGCCTTGATTTCTGCAAAAGATTGGTAAGTTGCAGTCGGCGTTGGTGTGACTACTGGCGTTGTACTGCCGCCGCCCCCGCCGCCACCGCAGGCGGTGAGTAGAAGTAGCGCACTGGCATATGCATACGATAATTTAGTCATGATCTTCTCCTCTTACTGGCCGCGATACAGCTGGCTGCTAACCAAATTATTAAAGTACCAATCCGTATTGGTGCTGCCACCGGAGCTAGCCCAAGCGCTGATTTTGGGGTGACTAAGTACAATGTCGGTTCTTTCTTTTGGATATTCCCACTCGTTTGGAATATCTAGTACCCATGGCAGTCGATTGGCATCGATATACGTGTTAGTGCTACCAAGGACCGAGCGGTCATTTTGAGTGCCAAATAGCGATGTATTTGCTTTTGCTGTGGGTGCCTTGCCCGGCAAATGGGTTTCCTGTCCGCGATTGTCGGTACGGAAAATAAAGGGGTTATACGGTGAGGTAAACAAGCTACCCGCCAACGGGGAACTAAAATCCACTTTCATTTGGAACGTCGTCCCATTCAGGCGCGGACATTCATTTTCGGTGTTAAAGAAGCTACAACCGGACCGTGTTTGTATGGCATAAGGCCGAATATCATTGTAAAGCAGCATGACTGCTTCGGTTTGCCCACCCTCGGGGGTGATGGCTTGTGGTGCGGCTTGGTTGATTTGCAAGCTGGCCGTACTCACTTTATTGGCTGCGATACCAGGTAGGTGTATACCGAAACCAGTGGATAAAATGCCGCCGTTGGCATCGAGTCGGTATTCCATCTCGAGCCCAACGACTTGACGCGACGCATTCATGATTTCTCGGGTGCGGTAGCGCATCACTAAATCATTGAGATCAAAATCGCCTTTTTGTGGCCAGCTGTCTTCATAGGCCAATGTGCCCCAGCCATTTTGACTTGGATACCAGTGGCTAAAGGCTTTACTGGCGTCGCTGGGAAATTCATCGAGCGAGTCTTTGACGCCGTCGCCATCGGTGTCGGGGTCGGTGTTGGAGACCAACGTACTGATCGTATCAAGATTGGAAATCGCAACTTTGGGTGTGACATGAATGGCCAATAGCACATCATTAAAGTCATTGTCACCGCCGACCTCACGATTAATGTCTTCAAAACCGATCACCAGTCGTTGATAACTAGGGCCACTATTGTTCAGGTCTTTAAGCATCAAGGTGTGGGTATTTAGATTGCGCGCATCAGCGGCTTCGGGGTTAAGCTGGCGTAATGTATAAAAAATAGCCTTCGGGTCGGCATAATCTTTAACCCCAGGCACACGAACGCCATTTACATTGCGCCCTGTGCTGGACCAGCCGTTGGCAACGATCATAAACCCCAAGGATTGACCTGCTTGGAATGTGCCTAAATAAACGGTATTGCCGGTACTGGTTGCCGCAGTTAAAGGCGATGGCATAGAGGCATTAGGCAAGATCATTCTTTCTAGAACTTCGGCACGTGTTCTCGGTGGATTGTTGGTGTCATAACTAAAATAACCCACCGAATTCAAATAACCGGCCCCTTCCGAGAGGAAAGTAACCCAGACTTCTGCCGTTTGGCTGAAGTGGATATTGGTTTTGTCGTCCGAATCGGGCATCAAGCCTTGCGGATTAAGACGAATGTCTTTGCCCTCTGGCAAGGTGAAATTGACCTTGCTCACTAAATCGCTAGGTAAGCTTGGTAATGCCGTCGGAATAGCGGTAGTAAATTCAGAAATCGTTGGCTTGCCACTACTATTAAAATATTGGCCAGATATGGGGGTACCATGATAAACCCAAGGTATGACATTACTTACAATCGTATACCCCGCTAATAATTGAGTTCCCATCAATATGATGAGCTTTCGAGTTCGAGTCATGATGCACCTCCTCAGCGCGTTGAAATCATGATTGATTATTGCGAGAGAGGAGGCGGCAATTGTGACGCAACTGTAAAACCATGACTAATGAGACTTCACCGGTTTTTTTTGAGCATGATTAGCGAAGAAATTGGGCCGCGACTACATAGGAATATTTTGTATCCATCAACAGCGATATGCTCGCTCTGGCAATTAGCGCAGGCTAAGTTTGCCAAAAGCGTCAACAAAACTGCGGATGCGTATGAAATAAAATCGCACCGACTATCACCAGAACGGACTAGCCATCCTGAGCTTTGAAGTCCGTTTTTAGTAGCAATCTGCGCACAACTCAACGCATAACATGTCTAAAACCACGGTTTAAACCCAATGTAGTGCGATTAGCTATTTCGATGGATAAGGTGGGCGATCTGACGGCATTTCGTTTCAACAAGGCCTCAGCCCATCCGATAATGAAAAATAGAGCTGGCATAGGCTGCTCTCCTAAATATACCGTGCCCAGTGAAATAAACACCATCACAATGATGCCAGCAAAAGTAAACGGTAGGGAGTTGGGAGCCGCGGGATCATGTAGACCTCTAATCACTAATCTCACCACCATCCAAACCATCAACAAGATTAAAAAAATCAAAGCAATGATGCCGTGCATTAAAGCGAGGAGTAAATAATAGTTATCGATTGATTCCATCCCCCCCACTTTGGGCCAAGTATTTCGCCCCCAGCCAATCGCAGCGTGGTCTAAAGCGATGGCTTCATATTTCTCCATCAACTCTTTTCGGTACATCGCCGATTCTTGTGACATAGTCATCACGGTACCGGGCTTGATATCAAGATAAGAATCTAAAACTGCCTGCCCAATCAGCCCCCCCACGACAAAGACGCATAGCACAAGCTTAAGGCGTTTACCACGCTCTTTCCCGCGCGATACCCACATCAAGATTCCACCTGCCGCGCCACCAAGCCAAGGCCCACGAGCAATAGTCATAACGATGCCGAGTAACAGCAAGCCATTAACCCAGTTCGATTTCTTCCCAGGTAGGCGTATATGCCGCATTTGCGCCTCCCAGAACTTTCCCCACTCCAGCCAGCGCGCCAACCGCCATGCCATCGCCAGCATAATGCCCGCCAAAATGGCGTGAGAATATGGGCCAGCAATCCGAGCAACGCCATAGCGAAATGTCGTCACCCAACCCGTGCCTTGCCCTGGAAAAAAAGGACCAAACAATAGACTCCATGGATTTAAACCAAAACGAAATTGGTAGATACTCACAGCAGAAACAATGACGCAACTAATCACAAAAACTCGTGCAGTCGCAATGTCATCATCTTGATTTTCCAAGCACATACGAGCAGCAAAATAGGGAGCCAATACCGAAGTGAGCATGGCAAACATTAAATTTTGCGCCTCGGCGTAGCCAGCGTTACTGTATTCTGAATAGGCCACAAAAAAAGCAAACCCAAAAACCAAACCATCAGTGATTGATGGACGCCAGTATTTATATTGCGACACAATGACAGCCACAAAAATCGGCAAGATAGCAGCTTGATTAAAGCTAGGATCGGGCAAGCCGGGAGTCATCGCTCGATAACAATCCGGTAACAGCAACAAGATCGGCAAATAGGCACGAATCAGTGCGTACTTAGCACTGTGTTGCCACACTGAAATTGCGGTCACGAGTAAGGCGATATAAACCACATATTGCATCTAAGCCTTCCTATTTGGCGACCAATAGACTTTCTGCTGGCAGCTTAACGATGGCGCTCCCTTGCTGACAAATACTTTGTCCATTCGACACACTGACTTTGGCTTGCTCACCTTCGTTATCTCCTTGCTGACGCCCATCTAGCAAACGCCATCGAATTACGCCGCGACAAGGAATCTGTATCGAGTGTGATTGTGATGTCAAATTAACGACAGCAGCGCGCAGAGGTGCTTGTTTATCATCAGAAAAACCCAACACCACCAGATTATTGCAAGCCTCTGCATCGCCCTGACATTGATATCGCCAAGGTGTACCTCCGGCTATATCATTGAGCATCGCAAGCGCTAAACCGGTAGGACGAAAGCGTTGCGCTACCGATAAATCTCGGCTGATTCCAAATAAAGCAATATCGCCCAACCCATCATTTAATTTAAAGCTGAACCCCGCCAAACTGTATACCGCCTGTTCTCTTACCCCGACCAATGTCGCGTCTAGTAAATGTCTGGCCAAGGCTACGCCTGAAATTGATGTAGCCAGCACCTGGTTGCGCTCTTTTGCTGGGGCATTGCCCATCGTTGAATGAAAATTAACCTCATAAATTGCCAATTTCTTGCCTGATGCTAATGCACTGCTCTGCTGCTTTTGTAAGGCATCTCTTTGGCTTTGTAATGCTTTGCGACGATTGACTTGCAGGGAGTCCTGCGCTTGTACCTCGTAAAAGAAATAAGGTGCGACAGCGACTCGATCCGCTTGTGTCGCATTGAGGATGGCTCCAGGACTATCGGGCCATAAAAAGGGGGCATTCACAACGGTAATCAAGCGTCGTCCAGTGCCAAACCCACGTTTAGCCGCGGCAAGTGCTCGATCAGCCACTTCACGGTGTTGATTCACATTACTTAAGCCTGCAGGTCGAAACAAAGCATTCCAATTTTCGTTACCAAACTCCAACACTACTTCTGCCAACTGCTGTTGATCTGCTGCAACTCTCAATAAACGGCCAAATTCCTGCCACTCAACAGCCGACCAAGTGGGTGAACCAATCACCCAAGGCGAAGCTTGCACTTGAGCACACAAAGCAAACAATTCAGGCACACTGTACGCAAAAAAACTCTCACTATCACCAGCTCGATAACGAATTGGCTGGCGCGCAAATTCACCGGCAAAGCGATTTTGCACCCGCTCACCAAGTTGACCTTGCCAGTCACGTAGATAACCAGGCTTAAGTGCTTTTAAGTTATCAACGACGGCACGGCGAAATCCACCGACTTGCGTAGGCACTTCACCCAGATAAACATCATCAAGCCAAATTTCACCATCGCCCTCGCTGCTTAGCACCAATGACAATGGTGCCGCTTTAGCAAGCAGTGCCTCACTGCCTTGCCAAGTTAAATGAATGGTTTCCCAGCTGGATGACGGCGTAAATGACTTCGACACAAATGGTTCTGCGCCATCTCGTGCAAAACGAACAACTAATTTTGCGCCGGGGCGGGGCATTTTGACGCGAAAGCTCAATTGCCACTCCCCAGTTACCGGCAATAATCGCCCAGCTGAGCCGCCCAACGTATCAAAATAACTGGATACCCGAGCCGTTTGCGCACTGCTCGACTGCAAGCGCAAAACATATTGCCCTCCCGATGACGATGACTCAGCGATTAAACTCGCCCGACCTTCTGGCCACCACTGAGGAACACCAGTCAATCGAGCGGTTTTCTCAACACTAATCACATCCCCAATTTGCAAAGCACTTAAATTGTCATCCAGCCAAAATAAGCCGGGGCCCGCCGCACTACGGCGATAATCACGTATACGACCTGACTTGCCAGACTGAGCCCCCGTTAAAACCTGAAATTGTCCACCAATCCAAAATCCATCTGGCCGTGCGACCCAAGCATCTCGATCGGTAATTTGACGTCCATCCAAACGATCTACAATCACTAAGGACCGATCTAACAAGGGCTCAAAACCTGGGTTTCTCACAATATTGGCGCGCAATTGCTCGGCCCCCCAATACGATGGGCCACCTAAATTTAAACCAAAACGAGGCACTGTTTCGGTCGACAAGGGCTGATGTGGCTTTAAGCTCAAAGTGGCAGCAACGCTCAAATTTGCGATCAACATCAGACCAAAAAGAAAGCGCCGCATGATATGAGCCTAAGCGTTACGAGCAAGTGGGTTTAATTCTAGTGCCGGTTGCAGTTGCTCAGACAACTCCGCATACATTTGCTCTGCAGCATCTAATTTATCAGGCCATGTAAAACCCAAAGAGTGAGGCTGATGTAAACGCTCAGCACCGCGCAGCCCCATTTCTAGCCAGCGACGGGGCGAACGATAGCAATCGAGCAGTGCGATGTGGAGTTGCTCAATCAAGGAATTTGGCGAATCTGCATCGAGTAAAGTACCAACATCTGGAGTGACTAATTCAGCGGGCCCGCCAAAATTAAAAGCGATCACCGGCCGTGCTGAAGCCATCGCTTCTAGTAAAACCGCACCACCAGACTCACGAACGGAAGGCAAGCAAAAAACATGACATGCTTGCATCAACGCTGGCACTTGCGCCAAAGGAACATTCCCCAGAAACTGACAATTCGCCTCGATCTGCAAGGCTGTGGCCTGTGACCTGTAATCGGCCAGCTTACTGCCGTCACCGGCCAAAGTTAATTCAACAGGCACGCCATCATGCTGAACCAGTTTTGCCACTGCTTGTAATAAAAACTCGACGCCCTTCACTGCTAACATGCGGCCAACAAACAGGATTTTTAATGGATTATTTGCAGTTGCTAGTAATGGATAAGGCGTTGCCACAAATCGTCGGGGATCAATTCCATTTTCAAGCAACATTCGACTTTGTATTTGCTGTGCAAAAGGCAACGCTTTGCGCGTCGCTTGAGTTGCCGTCAACGTGATTCGAAGTGGACTATGCCGCTCTAGCCAAGCAGACCACCACTGCCCGAGGCGACGACCGTGATTTAGCCATTGCGATTCTTGTTGTAAGATACTTTCAAAACCGTGTGGATTCCCTAGGCCACAATTTAACGGGCCACGTAATAATGGCAAAGCCAGTTGATCCAAACAAGTCCCCGCAGCAGAACTCACAGGAGTGGGAACATGAACCGCACCCCAATCTTGCCCTTGGTCTCGTAGCCGCCGAGCTAAACGTAATGCCAAACGGTCAAATAAAAAATAATCGAGCGAACTCAATAAGAAAATCGCATGCTCACGCCCAGGAAATAATCGACACGCAAACCGATACAAAGGACCGGCCAACCATTCCGTATCGATAAAATGAACATTTTCAGTTGACACGCCCATTGCCGCTAAAGCGGATTGATTACGCGCGTGCGTAATCAAAGTCACCGGGCGACGCTGCGCCATACCTTGATACCACTCCCAGCCGATTTGTGATACCGACCCCATATCAGGACCACATTGATAAGCCACCATCAATAATTGACGATTCATGAACCCACCTCCTGTTTTCGGTGCGATATCAATGGCCTAGCAGGTACGCCGCCAACAATCGCACCTGCCGCAACATCTTGAGTCACGACGGCATTGGCCGCTACGGTTGCACCATCGCCGATGTGGACCCCAGCCAAAATCACTGCGCCACGACCAATCCACACCTCACGCCCAATCTCAATTGGTGCCGCGCTAAACCCAGATTCACGAATCGATTTGCCAAGAGCTCGACGATGGTTGGCATCTCGCACACTAGAATACTCACCAATCATGCTGCCAGCTCCAATTCGTACCGCACTATGTGCAACGATATGCACGCCACGAGAGATCACCACCGAATCACCAATAATGATTTGCGCATCATTTTGTGTTTCTAAATACAGTCCTGAATAAAAAAACCCACGTTCACCGATTTGAATCTGCTGTGTTCCATGTAACTCGACCGGCCCTAAGACAATACAATTTGTCGGCAAAGGAACCCGCACCGCTAAACTCAACCAGCACCAGCCTTGATAGAGATGTTGTAAGCTTTGCAATAGAGCACCCAGCCATGGGCGGCAGCAATCAAGCAACACCTGTTTCATTAGGTGCCTCCTTTGCGGTCTTTATACTCAATCAAAGGTGCGACTTTCTTTTGCTGTAGATCACACCAACAGCGCCAAATCCCCCAACTCACGGGCAATTGCTCAAACCAACTGTGTACGCCATAAAGCAATAATGTGAAAACATGGCGAGTGCGCCAGCGGGCACGCCATGCGCTGCGCATCATTAAACATAACAAAAACAACAGGGGTAAAAAAAACAAAGGGGTTTGTTCCAAAACCAACAGCAAACTCAAGCTCAACAGCGATAAAACAATCAAAGTTTGTCTCAAGTTATGCCGAACTTCCGCTTGCCAAAAGGATTGACTTTGCTGACTCACTGCGAAGTAAGCATAACCAGCACGCACGGCACGCTGCCAATATTGCGCAAAATGCGTGATCGCTAAATCATGCTGCGTCATCGCTTGATCAAGGTGCAAAATTGCCCCACCGACTTTACGTAAACGATGGCAAAGCTCTGGCTCCTCTCCGGCAAGCATTCCCGCGTCAAAACCACCCACCGTGACTAATGCAGGGCGATAAAATAACGCATCGCCGCCGCAAAACAACGTCCGTCCCGGTCGATAGCACCAATCCAAATCCAATACGCGAACATAAATGGATTGCTGTGGATTTAACTCTCGACGATGCCCCCAGACGCAAACCACATCTTCTTCGGCTTGCATCGCCTCATACGCTTTACATAAAAAATCAGGCTCTAACACGGTATCGCCGTCTAAAAATAACACCCAGTCAGCACGACTCGCTTGCCAACCTACATTTCTGGCTGCGGCAGCGCCGCGCTCAAAAGATTGCAACACCGTAGCACCGGCGGCCTGTGCCGCAGCAATGCTTTGGTCTGTTGATCCCGAGTCAACATAAATCAACTCTAAATTTGGCCATGAACACGCTGTAATAGATTCAAAACAACGAACAAGACGGGCGCCTTCATTGCGGCCAATCACGACTACCGAAATTAAACTCGACGCGGGCATAGATAGACGAGACATCAAACCGACTCCGATAAATTCAGCAAGCGGGCATAATCACCAATCCGCGCCTCAGCAGAGAAGCGTTCGGCTAATTGTTGCCGTGCCGCCGCGACGATCGCATTCAGCGTAGCGGGAGGTAATGCGTTAATTCTAAGTACTTGTCTTTGTAAATCATCGGGATCACTAGCGCGAAAATGAAATCCAGTCACGCCGTCTTCGACCAAAGATGCAGCCCCCCCCTGATCGGGCACCAAGACCGGTAGACCGATGGCCATGGCTTCTAAAATAGCAAGTCCAAACGGTTCACAAGGACAGGTATGTATATATAGATCGCACTCAACCATGATCTCAGCGGGATACTTAACAAAACCAAACCAGTGAACACGTTCATTTGATGCGCTAATTTCAATGAGTTCTTGGCTCTGCCATCCTGTACCCATCACCAATAAGCGTGGCATCCCCAAACTACTAGGCAATCGCCAAGCATCAATCGCGACCCCGACCTCTTTGATAGGATCAATCCTGCTCACCAACACCACATCGCGAATCCCCATCTGCTGAAAAATCGGACGCTGTGGTAGGTTGCCGATTAAAAAATTTTCGATTACTTTCACCCCTTGTGCCGAACAATGGTGGGCTAGCAATCTTTCTCGAACAAATTCAGAGACCGCGACCAAAGGCAAACCGAGGTGTTGTAGCCAATGCTTGCGGCCATAACTGAGTCGTTCATCAGTACCGCCATGAACAATATGTAATTGAGGTAATTCAACACCGCGCAACTTACTCAGTAGCAAGGCAAGGATTGACTGAGCAACAGCCGTCGTAAACAGTACATTGCCTTTCTCGCTAAGATAAGGCCATAACACCCGCATCAATGACCACATGGAGTGAAAAGGATGGCTTTGTATCCCCTGCCGTTTTGCCTCTTCATGAACCGGCCCATCAGGAGCAAATAAGACAGGTATACCGCTCTTAGCCAACTGTTTCAATGTCGCCATGGCCATACGTTCTGTGCCGTAGAGTTGGCCGCTATGCAGAATGTAGAGTAAGTGGCGCATAATCAGAGTCCGGCAAGAAGAATAAACTCTATTATCAGCAGTGCAATCTGCTCAATGATGGCCACATTGCAAATTCAAATCATTGGAATATCACGACGGTGTCCGCACCAAACTCATGCGTAAATGTGACAACTGCGACCAATGAAAACGTTGCGGCACCGCGGCGCCATACAAATCCAGCAACTTTTCCTGCTCATCGCGACTGACTTGTGGTGATGGAAACAACGGCACTTGTAGCTCAGATAAACGCAAGGCACCTAAACGCAAAGTTTGCACAGACCCCTGCCAAGAATGGCTGGTATGTTGATCGAACTCGGGCAAGCCAATCAGATGTCGAGATCCTAAGCAGACCTCTTTCAAGCGTTGCGACAAAATATGCTGACGCGTTGCATCGAGATGACGACGTTGCAATCCTAGCCACAACCATAGCAGCGCAGCCTGTAGTCGTTCGATCAAGTCGGCCTTAACGACAGGCTTTGCTAAAGATTGCACTAAGCAATCATCAGCAGCCAATTGCAAATTGAAATTGGATTCAACCCAGTACACTTGTCCATCCCCAACGATACAGTTTTTTAACAACAAACCTTGCCCAACAAAACTATCTGGCAAAAAAAGTGCATTTTCTGCGTAAACCTCTTTATCCAAAACACAGCCGCTGGCCAAGACACAATTTGGCCCCAGTTCGACGCCTTTACGAATAATGCAGTCTGGACCAATCAACACGGGCCCACGCAAAATGGCCCCCTCCTCAATCAGCACATTCTGAGCAAGCCAAATATCACGCCCTTCTTCTACATATTCAGGCACATAATTGGGCTCGTGTTTCAAAAGCTTCGCTTGTGCCGCAAGGAACTCCGCAGGGGTACGCAAACCAAGACCTTCAAACACCAATGCATTATTGGGCAAAGACAGGGACGATGACTGCGGATTACGTAAAATTTCAGCGAGGCACAAAGCCCAGCCCGACCAAGTCCCATCGGCAAATTGCCACTGTGCACTGATATCCGATGCCAATGGCTCATCAGGCAAACAGCCAGGCGCAACAACCCACACCTCACCGGCTAACGGCAAATGGCTTAAACGTTCATTCAAACACTGATTAGCTCCCAACAGATAATAGTGAATTTGAATCCCCCAACGATGACCTTGACCCAGTAAAGCCTCAATACCACCGTGAGCGAGATCAACCATCACATGCAATTGTTGCACCCCCTGTTCAACCATCCGTATGACGGTACGCTCCAGCAAAGTTTGCCCGAGCAATGGCAATAACAAAGTCGACATATCACCCTGCTGCGGCCATACGTTCATTTCTGCCAGCAAGACACCGTGCACTTGGTCTATGGGAGAGACGTGAACCGAGGGGGCCGATAAAGGCGGACGAACGCCATACGCAAATTGGCAACGCTGACGAACAACACGCGCGAGAAATGTAAAATTTCCAACCAAATAGCGCTGCCACATCCGGCGAGGCTCTTGAATTAAACGCCAAGTCCACTCCATACCCATCTCACGCAACCAAACAGGCGCACGTGAAATTCGGCCAGAGTAAAAATCAAACAAACCGCCCACCCCCATCGCCACAGGTGTTTGTAATTCGGACAAATAATCTGCAATCCACATATCTTGCTTTGGCACGCCCATTGCGACCAGCAACACATCAGCATGCGCATCACGAATTTTTTGGATAATGTATGGCGTCTCTTCTTCGGCGAAAAAACCGTGCTGACTCCCTGCAATTTGCAGTCCTGGGTATTCGAAAGATAACTGCTCGGCCATCCGGCCAGCAACACCCGGCTGCGCACCTAACAAATACACCTTCGCCTTTTGTTGCTGCCAATAGCGGCACAACTCAGGAAAAAGATCAGTTCCATTGGTATTTTCTTTTAAAGGCGTCCCCAACATGCGACTGGCCAATAACACTCCACTACCATCCGGCAATAATAAATCAGCACCATTGAGCATGCCGCGATAGCGTAGATTTTGACTCGCCACATTGGCACAGTGTGGATTCACAAATGCGATGCGATGCAATCGTCCATCCCCCTGCCATCGCTGTAATTGCTCAATCACTTCGCTTTGACGCAAATTATCCAGCCATAAGTTCAATAAAGGCCAGCGAGCTTCACCTTGGCGTGCAGCTCGACCGATCAAAAGACTTAAACCGTAGCGGAGTAACAAAGCCCCATCGTAACGCCAGCCGCGCTGTGCTGCGTCCGCCCGATCGCAATCCAACTCATCCCCCAAAGGCAGCGCCATCCTTACATGCAAACGCCAGGTCGAGCATAAACCCACGAACTCGCCTTGCGCTGGCCCGATCCAATGCAAGGCTTTACGCATCACTTTTTTCATATTCTGCGCCCCCATTTGGCATGCCCCTGATACAAGCCCCAAGGGCGCAAGGCAGCACCAGCACAGCAGCGCGATCACACGACCACATCGGGCAGCGGCAACTTGATAACTGAATTTGGAACATGAATTCATCTCACATCTCCAATTAATTAATAAGCACCACGGCCAAATACAACCGCTGGAATCGTTTTTAACAAAATACGCATATCCAGTGCCAAACTACGGCGGCGGATGTAATCCAAATCCATTTCTAATTGCCCCATAAATGCAACTTCAGCACGGCCACTGACCTGCCAAATACAAGTCAAACCGGGCTTAATCTCCAAACGTTGTCGTGCATACAAACCATACTGTGCGACTTCTTTTGGTAGAGGAGGACGTGGCCCGACTAAAGTCATCTCGCCTTTGAGTACACACCATAATTGTGGAAATTCATCCAGACTCAATCGCCGAATCAAACGACCAATCCAAGTTACTCGTGGATCGCGGGCTAATTTAAAGGTGTAACTATCCTGATGCTGACTAGCTAACGCAGATTGCAAACTTTCAGCATTGACGACCATACTGCGAAATTTAGGAAAATCAAACAACTCGCCCCGATAACCAACTCGTCGTTGCCAGTACAAAACAGGCCCGCCATCCGTTAACTTGATCGCACAAGCAATACACAACCATACCGGCCACGCAAAAAGCAACGCCATAACAACAGCTGAAGTATCCCAAGCCCGGCGCACAAAACGCACCAAATACAAACTCAAACGCAAGCGCGCTCGAAGCAGCCGCACCCGCCAACGTTTTATCGCCAACCGACTGTAGCGTTTTTCTAAAAGCTTGAGCTCAGATAACTCAAGAGGCGAATTCATGGTGGTTTCCCCTAATTCCATTGTGTATGCTGATTAAAGCAACCCTTCCTTCGCTAACTGTGACCAACTTGTAAAATATGCCTCTCACTCAGCCCAACGGATTAAATACCCATCTCTGTGTTTTGGTCGTGGATGACTTCGCGATTACAAGGCGACTAATTTGCAAAACCGTAAAAAACTTAGGCTTTAAAACACTACAAGCAAGCGGTGGTGCCGAAGCTTTACGCGTATTCAAAGCCGAACAACCTGATATCGTACTACTGGATTTATTAATGCCAGAAATCGATGGTTTTGCGGTAACACGCGCCATCAAATCCATTGAAGGGGAACGTTGGACTCCCGTCGTGGTGATATCGGGTCTAGAAGGGGATGCGCATTTACTCAAAGCCTTACAAGCACAAGCCGATGACTTTTTACATAAACCCATCTCTGCTGAAATTTTAGGGCATAAGCTCAACAATCTAGCTCGCGTTTTAAACTTGCAAAAACAGCATAGCGCGCTGTTAACCCGCTCTCGTGCAATCACCGAAAATAACTTTGATGGTATTTTGGTGGTCGATCCCCAGCAACGAGTGCAAGGGATTAATTTTCGCTGCGAGCAGCTTTTTCATGCAAAACGTGAACAACTGATTGGCCGTTCGCTGAGTGAGCTACTGCCTAAGCTGCAATTAAATGACGCGCTAGAAGCGGGCTTACACAGCCAAGTGCTGCTCACTCAAGGATTGGATGGTAGCGAATTACCGGTTGAAGTTGGCGTAACCTTTTTTTATCAAGATAACGCGCTTTATCTTTTAGCAACCGTGCGCGACATCAGTGAACGTCAACGAGTAGATCAACTTAAACAACAATTCATCGCAACCCTCAGCCATGAATTGCGCACGCCACTGACGTCGATTATTGGTGCCCTAAAAATGCTACACGGCACCCAAGCGGCCCAATTTAATGCCACCAGTACCCAACTTATCGAGATGGCCGATCGCAATGCCGGACGCTTACTCAAAATGGTGAATGAATTACTCGATATCAACCGTAGCGCCTCCGGCAGTTTGCAACTTGATCTGCAGTGGTACTTACTGAGTGAACTATTGGCCGAAGCCCTATTGACTCATGCGGGTTACGCAGCTCAGCATCAAGTCAACATCGAACTGGCGTTAGCTCCCGAAATTAGCAATGCACAACTGCAAACAGATCATCATCGATTAATGCAAATACTGGGGAACCTCATTTCAAATGCCTGTAAGTTTTCTCCGAAGGCGGCGAGCGTCACGGTTCGCGCCTACATTAATGACGCTCAACTTATCTTAGAAGTTGAAGATCAAGGCTGCGGTATCCCTGTTGATTTTCAACCTCGGTTGTTTACCCCATTTAGTCAAGCCGAGGCAGGAGATGCCCGCATCCGAGGCGGCAGTGGTTTAGGCTTAGCAATTACCAAGCAATTGATTGAAGCAATGAGTGGCCAAATTAATTATCGAACGAGTGAACTTGGCACCTGCTTTAAGCTGACCTTCCCGCGAGGAGCCTTGCAATGCAAGCCTTAAATCAAATTGCAATCATTGAAGATGATGCCGATATTCGTAGCTTATTAGAACTGAGCTTAACCACTTTAGGTGGCTATACGATCACTGCGTATCCACTTGCAAGCACCGCCATTAAATGCCTAGCAAACAATACCCTCCCACAAATGATCGTTCTTGATGTGATGATGCCAGAGCTAAGCGGGCCTAAATTTATACCGTTGCTGCGTGCACTGCCTCATGGACCTGAGGTGTGTATTGTCATGTTAACGTAAGCGCTCAGCCGCTCCACCACTTTGAAGCTTATTTTTCTGTTAGCGCTCGTAGCGGTAGTAATTCGTCGATGCGGCTGTTCGGCCAAGTGGGGAG
>NZ_JAJAWG010000011.1 GCF_020531905.1 Deefgea salmonis
TTGTTAAAGATCAGTGGCTTAGGACACACAAAACAACCTAGAAACCGGTG
The DNA here is from genome assembly GCF_020531905.1 of Deefgea salmonis. GTDB lineage: Bacteria > Pseudomonadota > Gammaproteobacteria > Burkholderiales > Chitinibacteraceae > Deefgea > Deefgea salmonis. The sequence continues at coordinate 51 of NZ_JAJAWG010000011.1, forward strand.
TTTCGTTTGCTGTGTCAGCAGCAGAGAGGCCGAAATATACGGCAGCCCCGCGATCACGTCAACACCTTGTGGCAAACAAAACGCCATTAACACGCTAAGTTGTTGAATTTTAAAGCATCAAATTTCAACATTAATTCTGATACCTTCGCTATTCAGAAGGGGGCGAAGTATTGATTGCGAATGATAAAACGCGAAAAAAGCTTATTTCGCCGTTTTTGCGCCTAAATTAGCTAACATTTTCGCCGCGAGACTGGAATGTTCTTTCTTAATATCCGGTGATGGGTCGTATTTGGCGGCTAAACGCCCACTAAACATCACATCTGCTGCTGGCAACTCATCTAAGAAGCGACTCGGCCTAGTAATTTGCCATTCACCAGCGCGTTTACGCTTTCCGCAATAGGTAATCGTTAAACTGCGCTGCGCTCGGGTAATGCCGACATACATTAAACGGCGCTCTTCTTCGACCATGCCCGATTCAATTGAATTTTGATGCGGCAGGATATCTTCTTCACAGCCAATTAAAAACACATGCGGATATTCCAGCCCTTTGCTGGCATGCAGCGTTGAAAGCCGCACCGCGTCGATTTCGTCTTCTGTGCGGCCTTCAAGCATGATCCGCAGGTCAAAATTTTGCGTGATTTCATCCAGATTACTGCCGGCGCTATCGACTTTCTTTTTAATCATCTCGGCCAAGCTCAGGATATTGTTCCATTTACTTTCGGCGGGCTTTGGATCTTCAGATTCGTATAGCCAAGTTTCAAAATCAATCGCCCCCACAATTTCATGAAACAGCTGATCGGCCGGTTCAGTTTTAACTTTGTCTTGCATCCGCTGAATAAATCGGCAGAAGGTATAAAGCATTTCGCGCTGCGCGGGTTGAATCTGATGCGCAAAGCCTTCTTCAAACACCGCAGCAAACAAAGAAACTTGCCGCTCTTTGGCATAGCTGCCCAACTTTTCCAAAGTCACATTGCCGATACCCCGTTTGGGCGTCGTGACTGCGCGGATAAAAGCCGGTTCATCGTCATCGTTGGCAATCAAATGCAAATACGCCAATACGTCTTTGATTTCAGCGTTATCAAAAAAGCTTTGTCCGCCCGACATCACGTACGGAATATTCTCGGCACGCATTTGCGCTTCAATAATCCGCGACTGAAAATTACCGCGATACAGCACCGCATAATCGGCAAAACTGGTACCGTTGAGCGCCATATGCATTTTCAAACGCTCGGCGACCAAGCGGGCCTCATCGTCCTCTCCCTTGGTTTCGACCACTTGCACCAAATCGCCGATGCCAAGATCAGACCACAATTGTTTCTCGAATAATTTTGGATTATTCGAGATCACCGCATTGGCGCAGCGCAAAATCCGCGCCACCGAGCGGTAGTTTTGCTCTAACTTAATCACGTGTAATTGAGGGAAATCGATGCGCAGCAAATTCAGGTTTTCAACATTCGCACCGCGCCAAGCATAAATACTCTGATCGTCATCCCCCACCGCAGTAAATTTCCCCGTTAACTGGGTCAACTGTTTGACCAGTTGGTACTGCGTGGTATTGGTATCTTGATACTCATCGATCAATAAATAGCGCAAACGATGCTGCCATTTTTGCAAGACTTCAGGATTCGCCTCAAATAAATCCACCGGCAGGCGAATCAAATCGTCAAAATCAATCGCTTGATACGCAAACAGCGTGTCTTGATAAGCGCGATACAACTTGGCCAGCTGCATTTCGCCTTCTGATGCGGCAATGGTCAAAGCGTGGTCTGGAGAAATTCGATCACTTTTTAAGTTTGAAATTTGACTGACTGTCGAGCGAATTAATGATTTATCGGTGGTGATCAATTGATCGGCGATAATTTTGGCCGAATCGGCCGAGTCCAAAATCGAAAACTTCGGTTTATAGCCCAAATGCGCCGCCTCTTCGCGCAAGATCTTCATGCCTAAGCTATGAAACGTCGAAACCGTTAAACCTTTCAAGCGATTCGCTGGCAATAAGCTCGCCACCCGCTCTTGCATTTCTCTGGCGGCTTTATTGGTAAAGGTAATCGCAGCGATATGACGCGCGTCCATTTGCGCTTCTTCGATTAAATAAGCGATTTTTTGCGTGATCACTCGCGTTTTACCCGAGCCAGCGCCAGCCAGCACCAAACAAGGGCCAGATAAATATTGCACAGCAGCGCGCTGAGGAGAATTAAGCAAATGCAGCATGGAAAACTCGGTTTAAACGGAAATATGATGGTATCACGTCGCGACAATGCAACGCCGCCAGCCGGATGCTTGGCGTAGCGGCAAAGTTAGATTACAAGCATAACTTATATATGGCTTATCTTTGGTGAACTGCATGGCCCAATCTGACCTCGTCCCCCTTCGCCAACAAGAACTTGTTGTTGGCGAGCCGACACCTTACGCCATCTTTGATGCCGACAATCAATTGCTGCTGAGCGCCGGGCAAATCATTCATACCGAAAAACAACTTGAAACCCTCAATAAATTGGGCATGTTTCGTAATCCAGCGTGGCGTGGCGTTCGCGTTGCAGGCGCGGTCGGTGGCGCGCGAGTTCGCAGCAATACGCCGCCGGTCGAGCGCGTGATTGCAAAACCCGCGTCTAGCAAACGCCATCTAGCGCAATTTAAATTGCCTCCCGGCAGTGCACTGCATATTCAGCTGAGCGTTGATCCGCTCAATCATAGTGAATCAGTCAAACTGATCGGCTGGGTGGATAAAATGGGGGTATTAATTAGCGCACTCAATGCTCATGGGGCGGTCTTACCCTATCGGGAAGGGCAATCGATTAAAGCCAAAACCATTGCTGGTAAAGATGTGATTTCATTTGATGCGGTGATTGAGAAAGTTTGCTTTTCGCCCTTTCCCTACTTGCACCTAAGCTGGCCTGATACCTTGCAAATCCGCCAATTACGCAATAGCTTGCGGGTGAGCACCCATTTGATTGCCAGCATTAGCGGCGATGGCATTCATAGCACGCCCGCCAAAATCACCAATCTATCGGCCAGTGGTGCCATGCTCGAAGGCAGTAATCTGCAATTAGCAACAGACCAAGAAATCAGCATGGCGCTACGCCTGCATGCGGCCGGCATCGACCATACGATGAGCATCCGTGCCATCGTTAAAAATCAAAAAACAGAAGTACCGAACAATTCAATTCAATACGGATTGGAATTCATCCCGCTGGCCACGGCAGAACGCCTAGTACTTGAGCACTATATCTTTAGTACGATTTTGGAATGAACAACCATGCCACGGCAATTCATCGCCGAGCAAGATTGACAGCACTCAAGAAAGAACTCGCCGCTGGGTTTTGAAAAAAACACTATCAATAGGTATATTGATGCGGGCAATACTCAACATCAGCTACATCGATATACCCATCAAAAGCCTTTCGGTGGTGTCATGATTTTACTGCGGTAATCGCAGATATCATTTTCAATACAGCGCCAGCATTCCGGTTTGCGCGCTTTGCAAATATAGCGGCCGTGCAAAATTAGCCAGTGATGTGCATTGAGCAAAAATTCTGGCGGCGTCACCTTAAGTAATTTGTCCTCCACCGCCCGCACGTCTTTGCCCTTGGCCAAACCAGTGCGATTGCCAATGCGGAAGATATGCGTATCCACCGCAATCGTCGGAATACCAAACGCCGTGTTCATCACCACGTTGGCCGTTTTACGCCCAACGCCGGGCAGCGCCTCTAAGCTTTCCCGATCTCGCGGCACTTCGCCGCCGTGTAAGTCGATCAGCATTTGGCAGGTTTGTAATAAATGCTTGGCCTTACTGTGAAAGAGGCCAATGGTATTGATGTAGGACTCAAGCCCATCAAGCCCTAGCGCCAGAATCCCCTCCGGGGTATTGGCCACAGGGAACAACACCTTGGTCGCTTTATTCACCCCCACATCGGTCGCCTGCGCCGATAGCAACACCGCCGTCAACAACTCAAACGGCGTGGTGTAGTTCAGCTCAGTTTTGGGATTGGGTTCTAATTCGGCCAAACGCGCATAAAAGGTGTAACGGGTTTGATTATTCATTTCAATTTAATATGTAGACATTTCAACTTTGAAGCTTGAATACTTGGCTTTAGCATTTGTACCCAAATCTTCCCGTACCTCATAGAAAAACAAATTCTCTTTCTGTTGGGTCTCGCAACTATTTTCCTTTACCGCTTGCTTGTAATTCTGCCAAGCGATGATCACACTTGGAGATGCTATGAGGTACATAGCATTAGCCTCTTTGATCAATAACTCTCTCTTTTCTTCATGACTAGGATCAGTACGAGCAGCACTGTAAGCGGAAAGAAAATTTTGATATAGCTCCAGCTTTGCTTTGCGTAACTCAGCCGCTTGCTCTCTTTTTTTAGTCCAGTAATAACCTAAGCTAGCAGACAATATTGCAATAACAATCGCAGTAAAACCACCAATAAGTGCCGTTTCCATAAACTAAATCCCTTGTTGATTCATCGTAACCTGCAATTGAACAATCAACTTAGCCTTGGCTTCTGCGCGGCGATCCAGTGCTTGCTTACCGGCAATTAAAAAACCCAAGCCAATAAACGCGCCGGGCGGCAAGATGGCCAGCAAGAATTGATAATTGTATTCAGCAGGAATCACGTGGATCACCCATGATTTGGCGCTGGTGCCAAACACCAGATCAATACCCGACAACAGTGTGCCTTTGCCGACTAACTCGCGCATCGCGCCCAAAATCGCCAGCACCAGCGTGAGCCCTAGCCCCATCATCACGCCGTCGAGCGCCGATTGCGCCACGCCGTTTTTGGACGCATACGCTTCGGCCCGCGCTAACACGATGCAGTTGGTGGTAATCAAAGGAATAAAAATCCCCAGCACCACGTATAAATCATGCACATAGGCATTCATCAATAAATCGACCATCGTCACCAAGGCGGCGATGATTAAAATAAAAATCGGCGCCCGCAATTCATTGGGCACCAAGCTGCGAATGCAGGCAATCGCCGCACTTGAAATCAACATCACCAAGCTCGTCGCCAAGCCCAGCGAAACGCCATTCACCATATTACTTGAAATCACCAGCACTGGGCACAGGCCCAAAAACTGCCCTAAGGCGGCATTTTGCTGCCAAATGCTGTTTTGAATAATCGTTTTGCTTTCGTCTTGTGTTAACAAGGCCATGCTTAGGCTCCAAACAAAGTGGCGTGCTCGGCCGCCACGTAACTCAAGGTGTTTTTCACCGCTTTCACCACCGCACGCGGGCTAATGGTGGCCCCGGCTGCGGCATCAAAAGCGCCACCATCTTTTTTAACCCGCCATAAATCGGCCGTTGGTGACGATAGCGATTTACCATCAAAACCCAAAATCCAGTTCGACTTAGCGACGTCAATATAATCGCCCAAGCCTGGGGTTTCTTTGTGCGCCACCACGCGAACGCCCAAAACCTGCCCAGTGCGGCTCACACCGACCAATAATTTAATCTTGCCTGAATAGCCATCTGGCGCAATCGTTTCCACCACCACTGCTGTGGTTTGGCCATTTTTAAGCGCCCGATAAATCTGCGCGCCGGCTGGATTATTTAGCTGCTGTTGGGCTGCAGCAGTTTGCGGCAACGCGTCGAGCAGCAATTCGTTGTCATAACTGCCCGCCGGCAACACTTGCGCGATCAACGCCGCGCGGGCGTCACGCTCATTTTGGGCGACACTGTCCTTCGTTAAGGCATAAGTTCCGGCCATTAAAGCGGTAAAAACCAGAGCAAAAACCAATAAAGTCAAAGCACCGCGAACGCCATTTTGCACCATGGTTTTCATGCTTTCATCCCCACACATTGCCCTGAAAACGCATCACAGCGGCATACCGACACAGAGAACCCCACGAAAACTTTGCTTTCCCTCTGCGTCTCTGTCCCGCTGTGGTCAAGGGTTTTAATGTCCATGCTTCACTCCCCGCTGAGGCTTACGGCCGAAAACAGCTGGCTGCGTGTATTGGTCAATAAACGGTGCGGCAATATTCATAATCAACACCGCAAACGCTACCCCGTCGGGATAGCCGCCAAAGGTGCGAATCAGCCAAGTGAGTAAACCAATTAACGCGGCGTAAATTAAACGGCCCCGCAACGTTGTTGGCGCGGTCACCGGATCGGTAACGATAAAAAATGCGCCCAGCACCGCTGCGCCACTGAGTAAGTGAAACGCGGGACTGGTGTATTGCGCCGGATTAATCAGGTGAAACAATCCCGACATGCCCAATAACACCGTCAAAAACGCCACCGGCAACGGCCACGCAATAATCCGCTGTTGCAGCAAATACAAGCCGCCCAGCAAATAGCCTACGGCGATTAACGCCACCGAACTCGGTAAAAAACTCAACCAATCGGCCGACTGAAAAATTGCACCACTAAAAATATCGCTCATGCTGTGCTGCTGCAGCAAAGCGGTTTTAACGCTATCCAGTGGCGTCGCTGATGCAAGGGTATCGAATGACAGCCCTTGTGGCAGATGCCCGCTCAAGACATACCCAAACTGCTGCCAAGCCGTTAAATCCACAGTTGGCAAAGACAGCGGCGCATTCCAGCGACTCATTTGCGCCGGAAACGACACCATCATCACCGCAAAACCCACCATCGCTGGATTAAATGGATTTTGCCCCAAACCGCCATATAAATGCTTGGCCAAACCAATCGCAATCACCGTGGCCAACACCACCATCCACCAGCTAGACAGCGGTGGTAAAGACAGCGCCAACAACCATGCAGTGACAATTGCCGAGCCATCGGTAATAAAAGGCTTGATGGGATAATTGCGTAATTTTAAGCACGCTGCTTCAGTGGCAATCGCCGCTACCGTCGCCAGCAAGATTTGCAGCAAAATGCCGGCGCCAAACACCCAAGCATACGCGGCGATACCGGGCAGCAAGGCCACGGCGACTTTGAACATCACCACTTGCAGCGGTGTTGGTTTGATCAAATGCGGTGATGTACGCATCATTCTTTTCCCTCTGCGGCTGGTTTCGCCGCTTTTTTGGCTGCCGCTGCAGCCATCGCTGCGCGAATCTTGGCGGCTTTTTCTTCGTCGATGGCGGGTTTCTCAACCGCTGCTGGCGCGACTACGGGCGATGGAACGGATTCACCTGCGTCCTTCGCTGCTTTTTCGGCTTTTTTGGCTGCCGCTGCCGCCATTGCCGCACGAATCTTGGCGGCTTTTTCTTCGTCGATAGCGGGTTTCTCAACCACTGCTGGCGCAACGACTGGCGATGGAACGGGCTTACCCGCGTCCTTCGCGTCTTTTACTGCTTTCTCGGCTTTTTTGGCCGCCGCGGCGGCCATCGCCGCGCGAATCTTGGCGGCCTTTTCTTCATCTATCGTCGGTTTGGCTGCTGTATCTTGCTGCAAGCCAGCACCAGCAACCCCTACAGCGCCATGCTCTGTAGGGGTATTTGCTGCGGCTTTTTTCGCTGCTGCTGCTGCCATCGCAGCTTTAATTTTCGCCGCTTTATCGGTGTCGAGTGCTGGCGCAGCCGCGCTGCTTGCAGGCGTTTCGCCTTTAGCGGCAGCCGCACGCGCCATCGCCGCGCGAATTTTCGCGGCTTTATCATCCCCATCAACGGCAGGTGCCACACTGGCTTCAGGCGCGGCAGCTTCAGTCACCAGTGGTTTTGGCGAGGCTCTGGCCGAAACAGATTGACCCCCAGCTCGCGCCGCTAAGCGCGCAGCTTTTTCTTCTTTCTCACGTTCTTCACGGAACTGCTTAAATTCATGCCGTTCGCGCGCGGTATCGGCCGATTTCTTCGCGCGCTCGGCATCCCAGATTTCGGATTTGGCAAAACGATAATAATCCACCAACTGAATACTCGACGGGCACACATAGGCGCAAGCGCCGCATTCGATGCAGTCAAATAGATTGCGCTCTTGCGCCTTGCCAAAGTTTTTACTGCGCGCAAACCAGTACAAATCCATCGGCTGCAATTCTTGCGGGCACGCTACCGCGCATTCGCCACAACGAATACACGGCATTTCACGTGGTTTTTCGGGGAAATTGGCCGCGTCCATCGCAATAATGCAGTTACCGGCCTTGGTCAAACCCACTTGCGTTGATGGCAAGGTAAAGCCCATCATCGGCCCGCCATAAATACAGTCACTGGGTGATTTCAGTCCGGCAAACTTTAATAAATCGTCAATCGGCGTACCAATCAAAGCCTCAACATTGCACGGTTTTTCGACATTGCCGGTGAGCGTCACCACCCGTGAAATCACTGGTTCGGCGTGCTCTAGTGCCGCGTAAATACTGTAAATCGTTGCCACATTAAAGCATTGCACCCCCAAATCGGTGGAGCGAACGCCGCTAGGCACTTCGATATTGGTCAGCAATTTAATCAGCTGTTTTGCGCCACCCGATGGGTAGAGTGTCGGTACCACCACGACTTGAGCGCTAAATCCGCAGCCCATTAGCGCCGCGCGCAAGGCTTCAATCGCCTCGGGTTTATTGTCTTCGATGCCGATGAGCACTTGTTTGGCGTTCAATAATTGTCGAACAATCGCAATCCCCGCAACGATCTCAATGGCGCGCTCGCGCATCAATCGATCATCACACGTGATGTACGGCTCACATTCAGCGCCATTAATAATCAAGGTATCGAGCGGCTCGCGGCTGATTAATTTCAGATGCGACGGAAACACCGCGCCGCCCTGCCCAACCACGCCCATGTTTTGCACGTATTCGCGAATCGCCTTGGCGTCACCACCTTGCAGCGCTGCGCGCCAATCAAATTTTTCGCGCGCAATCCATTCATCAAGGCCGTCGCTGGCCAATGTCAGGCAGATTTGCGTCAAACCCGATGGATGCGCCACCGCTTGCGCGCCGAGCGCAATCACTTGTCCCGACGTTGGCGCGTGCACCGCGGCTGAAATATTGCCATTGGCTGCGGCAAGCATTTGTCCTTTGAGAACGCGATCCCCTACGCTCACCAAGGGTTGCGCGATATTGCCAATGCTTTGCTGCAAAGGAATCGATAACCGTGCAGGAATCGGCATCGCCACAATCGGCGAGCGATTGGATAAATCTTTCATCTCTGGCGGATGCACGCCACCATGAAATGGAAAAATCTCGTGACTCAACGTCGCACTCATTTAGCTCACCTGCTTCAGTTGAATCACCGGATAGCGCCATTTCCACGTATTGACGTTTTCACCGACAACGACCATATCGATGCAATCGACCGGACACGGTGCAATACACAGCTCACAACCGGTGCATTCTGATTCAATCACCGTATGCAGTTGCTTGGCGGCGCCAACAATCGCGTCGACTGGGCAGGCTTGAATACACAGCGTACAGCCGATACACACGTCCTCCCGAATCACTGCCACCGCACGCGGCTTTTCGGCCGCTCCGCCGCCGTCGTCAAAAGGAATAAATTCTTTGCCCAGCAACTCAGCCAGCTTATGAATTCCATCCGTTCCGCCCGGCGGGCATTGATTAATCGGCGCTTCATCATTGGCAATCGCCGTCGCATACGGTTTACAGCCCGGATAGCCGCACTGGCCGCACTGGGTTTGCGGCAATACCGCGTCGATTTTATCCACCAAGGGATCTTCATCAACCTTAAATTTAATCGCCGCCCAACCCAAAACAGCGCCAAGCAACACGGCCAATCCGGCCATCAACGCCAGTGCGAATAGAAAACTCATGCAAATACCTTAATCAAACCAGGGAATGGGGAATAGGACGGGACGACGACGCCCGACTCACAATCATTTAACCAATCCGGCAAAACCCATAAATGCCAAACTCATCAAGCCGGCGGTAATAAACGCTGCTGGCGTGCCTTTAAAAGCTTGCGGAATATCGGCGCCTTCGAGTCGTTCGCGCATCGCGGCGAACAAAATCAAAATCAAGGAAAAACCCAGCGCCGAGCCAAAGCCAAACACCAAGGACTCAAAAAAAGTATGCTTGGCAGTCGAATTAATCAGCGGCACGCCGAGCACCGCGCAATTGGTGGTAATCAGCGGCAAATAAATCCCCAAGGCCTGATACAACACTGGACTGGCTTTATGGATAAACATCTCGGTAAATTGCACAATCGCCGCAATCACCACAATAAACGCCAGCGTGCGCAGGTATTCCAGATGCCACAAGATCAACACTTGGTCGATCATCCACGACGTGCCTGACGCCAAAGTCAACACGAATGCGGTCGCCAAGCCCATCCCGATCGACGCTTCCAATTTTTTGGATACGCCCATAAACGGGCAAAGCCCCAAAATCCGCACCAGCACCACGTTGTTCACCAACACCGCACCGACGAGTAATAAGAGGTAATGATTCAAATCCATGATGTTCTCAGCCCTTGAGGGATTGCACTGGGGTATTGACCTAGAAGCTTTAACCAGCAATAGCTACAACTCGATACATCCATTTAATTTTTAATTCTCTTTCAAGCGGCAAAGCCGCATGGGCTCGCCCCAACACAACCGACAGCGCCATATTGATCACAACAAAGCACAACGTGATCGTGATAATCGTAGGGCGGGTTAGCCTGCGTAACCCGCCAATTTAATTCGCATGTAAAGCATGGCAATCAGCGCGGGTTGATAAAACTAACCCGCCCTACTGGCTTTACTTCTCGCCCCAACGCCACTGCGTCGGTTCGCCTTTACGCCAACAGATGATCAAAAAAATCAAACTGAGTAATCCAAACCCACTCCAAAATAGCAATGGTTGATGATCTGGCAGCTTGAGAATAACGGCTAAAATCAGCAGCATCAGGTAAGCAAGCAAAACACACCACCCCTGCCAACTTGACGGCATCCCCCAACCCCAGCCATAGCGTTTGGCAGGAAACCAATACTTTTGCTTTGTTGACATATCCAAACCTCAATCAAGCATCACTTCAAAAAGTACATGTCTTATCAATCGTCGCCTAGGCGCTGTTTCGGATGCCGATAAATCTGCCATTGCCCACCGCGAAACTCGACTTCTTTTTCTAATGTCGCGCCTACTGCCTGCGCCAATTGTATCGACGGTGCATTATCGCTATGGATAAAACTAATCAAATTCAGATGAGGTACGCACTCTAAAGCCATCGCCTGAATACCACGCACCGCTTCGCTGGCAAAACCTTGCCCCCAATACGCACGGCTCAAGGCCCATTTGATTTCGGGGGCTGGCCAGTCGTTGGGATACCACAAGCCCGCAGTCCCCAGCACCAAACCGGTCGCTTTTTCTTCAATCGCATACGGGCCATAACCGCGTAAAACCCAATGTCCAAGCATACTCGACATCGCACGCCAGCTTTCGCCCTCTGAGAGCGCACGGCGAAAGGTGAATTGAGTACATTCCAGATCAGAATAATGCGCGTGCAGTGCTGGCCAATCGGCATCAGTGAATTGCCGCAAGATTAAACGAGGCGTTTCAAATTGCAGCAAAACCGGCATGATTATTTCGCCTTAAATGTCGATGTTGTTGCTTGTTTCTCTTCACACCCAAACAACACTTCCCCACCTTGCTCGTGCACCCAGTGTTGGCCGATCAGGCGTTGCTCGGTGGCGAATTTGGTTTTTTTGCGTTTGATCAGCCGCTTGACCATCAATTGCACTTCTTTAGAGGCGCTGGCGATGGTGTTCAGTACCGCCGTTTCATGCTGATTGCCGCCATCTTGCGCGTCTTTCACCACGGCATTCCATACGGTAAGCACCGTGCGCATGACGCCGGCGAACTGCGCTTTGGAGCAGCCATTGGGTAAACCGACTAACACCGGCTGGGCAAAAGTTAAAATAACTTGGGTGATTTGTTCGTCTTGAGCGTTCAACAGAGATCCTTTTTCACTGAATGGGCTGACCCACAACCGCGTTTTTGCTGGGTCTTTGCGCGGGTTTTGCTTACTGCGTTTACGTCGGGTCATCAACGAGACGCGTTTGGCGCTCAACCCCGAGTGTGGCACGAATGGGATTGAGCTTAACGTATCTTGCTTGATGATTTCATGACCTAGATCGTTGAAATCCCACGATGAGCGCTGGCTTTACGCACGGGCAATGGCTTGGGCGCAATCGGCAATCAATTGCGGACCCTCATAAATCAAGCCGCTATAAATTTGCACCACGGCCGCGCCCGCACGGATTTTTTCCACCGCATCCTCCCCAGACACAATGCCACCGACACCGATAATCGGCAAAGCGCCATCAAGCACACGCGACAATTCGCGAATCACTGAGGTTGATTTGGCCCGCACCGGCTCGCCCGATAGGCCGCCGGTTTCTTGGCCATGCCGCAGATGTTCAACGCCAGTCCGCGACAAAGTGGTATTGGTGGCAATCACGCCGTCGATTTGATTGGCGATGAGTAATTCGCCCATTTCTTGGATTTGATTGCCATCCAAATCCGGGGCAATTTTGACGGCGATGGGCACATAGCGACCATATTGATCGGCCAGACGCGCTTGTTCGGTTTTTAATGCCTGCAATAGCGCGCCAAATTCACTGGCTTGCTGCAATTGCCGCAGGTTTTTGGTATTCGGGCTAGAGATATTCACCGTCACATAGCTGGCGTGGTTATACACCTTACGCAAGCCGATTAAATAATCATCGACGGCATTTTCTATCGGGGTATCGGCGTTCTTGCCAATATTGATGCCGAGTACGCCCTTATACTGGCTGGCCTCAACATTTTTGATTAGTTGGTCAACGCCGCCATTATTAAACCCCATGCGGTTAATAATCGCCCGCGCTTCTGGCAAACGAAATAAACGTGGCTTGGGATTACCGGCTTGTGGGCGCGGCGTTACCGTACCGATTTCTAAAAAGCCAAAGCCCAACTCGGCCAAGGTATCAATGTAATCGCCATTTTTATCCAAGCCTGCAGCCAAACCGACCGGATTAGGGAACTCAATGCCCATCACTGTGACTGGATTATTTTGCACTGTTGGCGTTAACGTGCGCAAAAATCCCGTGCTGTGCAGCAAGCCCAAGCCTTTAAATGCCGCGTGATGCGCGCGCTCCGCATCCATCATAAACAGCAGCGGTTTAGCCAGTTGATATGCCATTACAGAACCTTATTAAAATCTTTTAGAGGTAAATGGCGGGTTAAAACCCGCCTTTAGAATTAGCCGTTACGATTTACGCAAGCGTCATACGTATTTTGCATCAGCGTCGCCACCGTCATCAAACCGACGCCGCCCGGTACTGGCGTAATCCAGCTAGCGCGCTCTTTGGCCGCGTCAAACTCAACGTCGCCGCACAATTTGCCGTTTTCTAAACGATTGATACCCACGTCAATGACGATAGCGCCTTCTTTAATCCATTCGCCTTTAACAAAGTTAGGAATCCCTACGCCAGCCACCACCACATCCGCACCGCGGACTTTTTCGGCCAAATCTTTAGTTTTGCTATGGCAAATCGTTACTGTTGCTCGCGCTAGCAACAATTCCAATGCTTGTGGACGACCAACAATATTGGACGCGCCGACCACTACCGCATCTTTACCCACCAAATCAATGCCGGTTTTTTCCAGCAAAGTCATCACACCGCGTGGCGTGCACGGGCGCAGCAAAGGCATTTTCAATACCAAGCGGCCGATATTGTAAGGGTGAAAGCCGTCAACATCTTTAACCGGGTCGATCAATTCAATCACTTTATCGGCATCAATATGCTTAGGCAGCGGCAATTGCACCAAAATCCCATCCACATCGTCGCGGGTATTGAGCTCGGCAACCAGCTTTAATACCTCGGCCTCTGAAGTATCTGCTGGTAAATCATAGGCAAATGAGGTAATTCCGGCGTTTTCACACTGGCGTTTTTTATTGCCAACGTAAACTTGTGATGCCGGATCGCTACCAACCAGAATCACCGCCAAGGCTGGCGCACGTTGACCAGCTGCGACGCGCGCATCGACTTTAGTGCGTACTTCAGCAACAATTTCTTGAGAAATGGCTTTGCCATCAAGGATCTGGGCAGTCATGGGCTTACTCCGGCTGTTCTAGTGAAGGGGCGCATTTTCTCACTATTTCACTTTTTTCACAAAAAAGTTCGCACAAGGTGTTGACGGGAAGAAATTGGCAACGTATAGTTCGGCCTCTGTTCGGGGCGTAGCGCAGCCCGGTAGCGCACCTGGTTTGGGACCAGGTGGTCGTGAGTTCGAATCCCACCGCCCCGACCAGAAACACTAAGTAGTAAAGATGAGTAGTAAATACGGAGCTCCCGTAGCTCAACCGGATAGAGCAACGACCTTCTAAGTCGTAGGTTACAGGTTCGATTCCTGTCGGGTGCGCCAAGCATACCGAGAATTCGCAGATTATAAAAGTTTTGTGGTGGCTGTAGCTCAGTTGGTAGAGTCCAGGATTGTGATTCCTGTTGTCGTGGGTTCGAGCCCCATCAGCCACCCCACAAAAGTAAAGGCCTCAGCTCACGCTGAGGCCTTTTTCATTTCTGCCGGAAAAACGCCAGTAGGCAAATAGTAGGCATTTTAGGCACGAACCTCTCAAAGAAAAAATCTACTCTCAAAGATTCTGCAAAGCCTTGCACCTATTAGTGAGCCTTACCGTACCACGCTCTTGCCAAACCAGAGCGACGTCGGAATTATCATTGCACTAATTCAAAGTATCCGTAACAATCGACAAAAATTTAAGGCTCAAAATCCACCAATGAATAACCACGCAGTTTTTTCCTTTTTTTCTGGCTCAGGCTTTCTTGACCTAGGGTTTGAGAACTCTGACTTCGACATAGCATTCGTCAATGAACTAAACCCAGACTTCATGAAAGCCTACAAGTACAGCAGGGAGCACCTAGGCAAAGAGGCACCTCGTTTCGGCTACCATGAGAATTCTATTGATGACTTCTTAGCTGCAGAAGAAAAATCGCTTAAAGACCGAGTCACCACAGCAAAAACACTTTACCAAACCGTCGGATTTATTGGGGGTCCACCATGTCCGGATTTTTCTGTCGGTGGGAAAAATAAAGGTCGAGAAGGTGAAAATGGCAGGCTATCCAAATCATATATAGATACGATTATCAACAACAAACCAGATTGGTTTTTATTTGAAAATGTTAAAGGACTGTGGAGAACAACGAAGCATCGCGAGTTTTACGAGCAGTTGAAACACGAACTAAGCAGTGCAGGTTATGAAATCACAGACCGCTTAGTAAACTCATTAGAATTTGGCGCACCGCAAGATAGGCAGCGAATTTTAATGTTTGGCGTATTGAAAACAAGAAAGTTATCAATACAAAATTTCAACTGGGAACAACAGATGAAATTCCCAGGAAACATGGCCCTAAATTTCCAATGGCCAAGCAAAGATTGCTTCCAAGGTACCCCAACCCAAACAGATGCACCAGAAGAGCTCACTATTAATTGGTGGTTTAACAAAAACAATGTAGAAACCCACCCAAATGGAACAGATTACTTCACACCACGCGCTGGGCTAGCAAAATTTGAAGTTATTGAGGAAGGGGATGACTCAAAGAAATCATACAAACGACTTCATAGGAATAGATATTCTCCTACAGCAGCATACGGAAATAACGAGGTCCATTTACACCCTTGGCTAGCTCGAAGAATCTCTGCGGCAGAAGCTCTTGCGATTCAATCATTACCTAAAGAATTTGTGCTTCCTCCAACGATGACGCTATCAGCAAAGTTCAAAACAATTGGTAATGGTGTTCCATATTTACTGGCGGTAGGTATGGCAAAAACCATTGATGACTTTCTTCAAGGAAAATAATAAATGAGTACCGAGTTATTTGAATATGTATGCAATGAATTAGTAAAACTTGTCGGAAAAAAACTTGATTACATATCAAAGAGAAACTCGGTAGAAATTATATCAATCGACCACAAAGAAGAGCGTATCCTTGCCACTCGCGAACATGGTGGAGACTTTAGTGTTACTTTTGAACGCATAAGACGTGTTACAGAAGCACTATCTCGAGGGAAATTAATTGATATAAATGAAGCGCTAGCATCTGGAGGAAACGAACGATCCGCAATTGAAGCTTTTTTTGCAAATTTACCTCATGTTGGATTTTACAAAGGGAATAGCAAATATAATAAATTTCCGCAAAAACGGATTGCATGGTTCGAGAATGAGCTTCATGTTTCTGGGGAGGTTTTTGATGCATCAAACCAGCCACACACCCCGCCGCCGCCTTCAAGACCAATAACTAGCGCTTTACCAAAACCATTTATATTGCTTGCAGGAATTTCCGGCACAGGGAAAACGCGTTTTGTCCGCCAGCAAGCAAATGCCTCAGTAGTTGCAGATATTAAAAATTTTGAATTAATTGCTGTACGACCAGACTGGCACGAGCCCTCCGATCTGTTGGGCTATGTATCCCGCATTGATGGGACCCGCTATGTGGCGACGCCGTTTCTGCAGTTTATGGCGGCGGCGTGGCGTGATGCTGCCGAGCGGGGCGCGGCTTACCAGCTAAAAGCCCCATCAGAAATGACGCCGTTCTGGGTCTGCCTGGACGAAATGAACCTTGCGCCAGTCGAGCAGTATTTTGCCGATTATCTGTCGGTGCTGGAGACACGGGAATGGAGCGAAGACGGTTACCGGAGCGAGCCCATTTTTGCGCCAGCCAAATTGCTGAAATCATCTGACGCCGATGTGCTGGACCAGCTGCGCAGTGATCTGGGCTTTGCGGATGAAGAATGGATAGGGCTGTGGGCCTACTTCGTTGAGCATGGCATGCCGCTGCCGCCCAATCTGATTGTGGCCGGCACGGTGAATATGGATGAAACCACGCATGGCTTCTCGCGCAAGGTGATCGATCGTGCCTTTACTATCGATTTTGGCGAGTTTTTCCCCAACGATTACCAGCATTATTTCGAACCAAAGCGACAACCGGTCACGCTGGGATTTCCACTCGATTCGCGGATTGCGAGTGCTGAGGAGCTCAAAGACGTTGCCGCCGACCCTGATGGCAGCCAAAGCATTGCCTTTCTACAGCGGATCAACGATGTATTTAAAGCAACACCTTTCGAGCTGGCATTCCGTGCGCTGAACGAGCTACTGGTGATGCTTAAATGCTTTTCACCGCAAACCGATGCCCAGCTTTATGCCGTTTGGGATGATTTTCTAATGGCCAAATTGCTGCCCCGGTTGGAAGGCGATGAAGACAAGTTACAGGTCAATGGTGACGATAGCCTGCTCATCCAACTAAAAACACGGCTCGCCACTGAGTTTGCCTCCACAGCCGCCCGCCCAGACCTGTTTAATACCCAGCTCGTCGATGGAACATCGCCTGATATTCCGTTCCGCTCGCTGAAAAAACTAGGGTGGATGCAAGACCGACTGGTGCGCGACCGCTTCACCAGCTTCTGGCCTTGATCACAAGGAATTGCGATGCCGGATTTACTGAAACTGGTTACCGCCGACTGGTCGCTCAATGTCTGGAGCCGAGATGTCGAGCTGGCTAGAAAGCAGCTGGCCAGCACGCTGGCGGCGCGCAAGGCCAGTCAGGAACTAACACGTATACGGCTACAGCCATCAATATACAAAACCTGCATACCTATACCCTGCATTAGCGAGCATGAGCTGCATTTGGGTGAGCCAGTTTTCTTTGAAAACCGCAGCTACGAGTTTGAATTTTCTTTCGCTGATGATGTAGACACGGCAGAAATCCGCCATCGGCTTTCCAGCGTCTGTGATGCCTTCCGTTTTACCGGCAGCTCGCTACGCGGTACGCTGAACACTGGCAACGATATCGGCTGGTTGCGCCTAGGGCTGCATTATCGCCGCGCTGGCGTCTGGCAGGATGCGGCGATTGCGGTCGAGGTATTGCCGACCAAAATGGTGATGGCCGATGATCTGCAGCAGATTAATACCGCGATTGATCAATCCTATCCGCTGTGGCGTTTTGCGCTGGCGCAGAAAACCGATGTCGAGCTGGCCGAGTCACGCCAGCCGTTTGAGAGATTTCCCTTGCTCTGGCTGGCCCAGTTTTCATCGCTACGCGAAGCATTGCTGAAAGAAGTCCGCTATATCTGCAACGCGCCGCATAATCGACTACAGGAAACGGTGCGCTCAGTCCGCGCCGAACGCCTGCACGGCCGGATCAGGCCGAGGCTGGAAGAGCGGGTGGCTGAGGCGGTAAAAAATGGCGAATTGCACCGGCGCTTTCAAACGACCAGCCGCCGCCTTTCGGTAGATACAGCTGAAAACCGCTTTATCCGTATGGTGCTGGAGCATTGCAGCCGCAGCCTGGCCCGCTTTTCGGCCAGCGCACAACGACATAATTCGGCACCGGATCAAGAACGAATTTCATCGGCATTTTTTAGCGAGCTGGCGCAGTGGCAACAGCAAATCAGCCAGCAGCTAGCGCATCCGCTATTTGGCGAGGTCGGCGAGTTCGATGGTATGGCGCGGGAATCGCTGGTTCTGCATCAGCGCGCCGGTTATGCCGGTGTTTACCGAGTCTGGCAGCAGCTGAAACTCTATCTGGATCTGTTTGGCCACAATGCTTCGGTTTCAGTCAAACCGATCTCCGAGCTGTATGAAGTATGGTGCTTACTCGAAATCTGCAGACAGTTGCAGGAACTGGGCTTTATCGAACAGGAAAGCAGCAAGGCACTACTGCGCGAAAAAAATACGGAAAAAGAACTGATTGACGGCATGGGTGCATCTTTTGTTTTTAATCGCACGGATGGCATCAAACTTCGCCTGGCTCACGAACCAATATTCAAAAAACCTGGTAGTAAATACGACCGGATCTATTCATGGAATGCGATCCAGAAGCCAGACATCGTACTGGAAGCCACGTTCACCAACGGGGAATCAATTATCTGGATTTTTGACGCTAAATATCGTGTTGAAATAGATAAAAAGACCGACAAGGATATAGCGCCCGATGATGCGCTAAATCAGATGCACCGCTATCGCGATGCGCTGATTCATTTGGGCGAGCCAATCGACGGCATTGCCCCCAAAAGTCGCCCAGTCGTTGGCGCATATGTACTCTATCCCGGCTGGCATACCGATCAGAATGATCCTGCCACCAACCCCTATCACGCAGCCATTGAGGCGGTGGGTATTGGCGCCTTCCCCGCTTTACCGGGCCAGGCCAATCAATGGCTGGCGACTTTTTTACTTGATCACCTCGGCAGCAAGCCATCCAGCATTGAATACCGCATCGAAGCGCCGGATGAGCATCTGGCCCGCGACTCGGTGCGAATTGCGCCATCCGGCCTGCAGCTACGCCGATCAGCAGAGCTGGTACTGGTTGCAAAAACAGGCGGCAGCCGAACATCCGAATATCTGGAAGGCTTTCGGAATGGTACAGCCCGCTGGTATCACATACCAGCAGAAACGCTGGAAAAACAGCAAATTCCGGCGACAGTCATCGCAGACCTTTCACACTGCGCCATCGCGGCAAAGACTACCGATGGTAAAACCGCCATCCGCTACATGTTTGACATCCGCTCAGTACGGCAAGTCAACCGTGCAGAAATTTCGGCCGAGCAGGCCGGAACCACAAAAGCAGCCGGCACAGGAAAATACTGGTTATTCGAGCTAGGAGCAGCACATGGACAGCCCGACTTCATCGAACTGGATAAAGCAAGAAAATTCAACTTCTGGATTATCGAGCGCCCTCAACTCAGCAGCGCAAAAGAGTGGGATACCGCTCCGAGCAGATATGACTATCTGCAGCAAAACTAACAATAAAAGATAAGCCCCGAACGGGGCTAGATCCTTAAATATTTTATCTAGACGTTGCAATTAGCACGCCAAGATCAGCCTGCATACAACTCAGATCTCCAACAATTTCGTTTAACTTATTTCTGATCTGAGATCGTTTCGGATTATTTAATACAAGAGATAAAATGCCTAAGCAACTAACCAAGTCTTATCACCCAATTTAAATCATCTAAAAAGCTTTTTTTTCATTCTCTTGATTTAAATCGCAGTTTTTTTCACCGACTACTCGCACACTGAACGCATGAAATCTGCTTTTGCACATTTAAATCTCACTTGCCATGCCAAAAAAATTGTGGCCCTGCGATGGTTTGGACGCCGAAATGGCGATTCGCCATTTTGCTAGCGGCAAGCATCTTTTAGACGCGATGAATACTGAGTAACGCGATTGGTGTTTTGATGAAATCAAGCGCTTTATGCCCGAGCAAAATCGCAGCGCGCTGGCGGCGTTAAATGACGATGCTTTGGCGCGTTGGGTATTAAAAAGCTGGCGCAATTCGGTTCGCTTTTAATTTTGCCACGCCCAAAATGGCGTAATCCCGTTATGATGGCAAGGTTTAATCAACTGACGGTAGCGCAATGGATAGCACTTTTTTCTGGCACGATTACGAAACCTTTGGCGCAACGCCGCGCTTGGATCGACCTAGCCAGTTTGCCGGGATTCGTACCGATAGCGAGCTCAATGAAATTGGCGAGCCGCTGATGATCTATTGCCAGCCCGCCAATGATTTTTTGCCCGATCCTTTTGCTTGCCTACTCACGGGCATTACCCCGCAAACTTGCTTAGAAAAAGGTGTTCCCGAAAATCAATTTGCCAATTTGATTGAACGCGAGCTAGCTCAGCCCGGCACGATTGGCGTGGGTTACAACACCATTCGATTTGATGACGAAGTGACGCGTTATCTGTTTTGGCGCAATTTAATGGATCCCTATGCCCGCGAATGGCAGAACGATTGCTCGCGCTGGGATTTACTTGATGTAGTTCGAGCTTGCTATGCACTGCGCCCTGCCGGAATTGAATGGCCAGTGAATGACGAAGGAAAAGTCAGCTTTAAGCTGGAGCACCTAAGCCAAGCCAACCATCTGGCGCATGAGGCGGCGCATGACGCCTTATCTGACGTCAGAGCGACGATTGCTTTAGCGCGCTTGATTCGGGAAAAACAACCCCGGCTGTTTGATTTTTGCCTCGCTTTACGCAAAAAAGATCGCGTCTTTGACGAAATCAATCTGGCCAATCCCAAGCCTTTTATTCATATCTCCGGCATGTATGGCGTTGATCGCGGCAATTTGGCGATGGTTTGGCCGCTGGCGACGCACCCCACTAATAAAAATGAAATCATCGTTTGGGATTTAGCCTTTGATCCTAGCGAGCTATTTACGCTGGATGCGGCAACGATGCGTGAGCGAATGTTTAGCAAACAAGCCGATTTAGCCGAGGGCGTAACACGACTGCCCATCAAAACCATTCATGCCAATAAATCGCCGATTGTGGTCAGCAATTTAAAAACGCTGAGCGCCGAGCAAGCGGCCCTTTGGGGCGTTAATCTGGACGCGATTCAAACGCATGCCGCCAAATTGGCCAATAGCCCCGATTTAAACACCATTTGGCGCGATGTTTTTAAGCGGAATAATCAAGGTGAAACCATCGATGTCGATGCCAATTTATACGGCGGCTTTGTTGCTCCGACCGATCGCCGCACTCTGAATCGCATTCGCACCCTCTCGCCGGAAAAACTCGCGCTAGAGCAAGCGCACTTTGACGACAGGCAGCTCGAAGAATTGTTCTTCCGCTATCGCGCCCGAAACTACCCAAGCAGCTTAAATGAGCAAGAAATACAGCGCTGGGATAAATGGCGTAGTGACAAATTATTTGATGGCGCAGCAGGTGCGCGAACGCTCGAAGCGTATAGCGAAGAAATTGATCGCCTATCCGAAGAGGCCGACGAGCGTGGCGAAACGATTTTGGCCGCGCTGTATGATTACGCAGAACAGATTGCGCCAGAAATAAATTACTGAGGTATTGGTCTGTAGCTTATATTTTTTATAATCTACAGACAAATACCCACAAATAAACGCGGAGTCGCCGCGAAAGCCCCCAGCAAGTTAATGCAAAATAAACCTAAGAAACCACTAAGCTACCGGCCAAAAACAACATCGTCGCGCCAGTAATGCCATCAATCCATTGCCAAGCCACGGGCCGGGCCAAGTATCGCGACAAGGCTTGCGCCGCAAAACCCAACACCGAAAACCACAATAGCGACGCAGTTGCAGCACCCAAAATAAAACTCGGCTGCATCGCCACTGGATAACTCCCGCCCACTGAACCCAATAGCACCACGGTATCCAGATAGACGTGCGGATTGAGTAGCGAAATCGCCAAAATGGTCAACAAAGCCCGCCGGACACTGACCACCTCAGGTTCAATTGCGACTTGCAAAGTATTGCGGCGTAACACCGCAGCCCAACTGCGTAAGCCATAGCACAACAAAAAAGCCGCGCCGCCCCAACGAGCAATCGACAATAAAATCGGCGAGGATTGCACCAAAACGCCCATGCCCAACACGCCAGCGGCAATCAGCAGCGCATCGAGCGTGATACACACCGCCAAGGTCAGCAATACATGCTGTTTTTGAATCCCCATTTTCAGCACATAGGCATTTTGTGCGCCAATCGCCATAATCAACGCCGCGCATAAGCCCAATGCTTTAGTAAAAACCAGCCAATCGAACGTCATAAAACACCTCTTGAATGAGGTTTCCATTGTCAGCAAAAAACATAACAAATTAAATATGATTTATTATTTCTAAGTAATCATTAAAATTTCTTAATAAAGGGGCGGCAATGCTCGATACCCATAAAGGCGAAGCGTTATTGGCGGTGATCGATAGCGGTAGCTTTGAACAAGCCGCCAAATGGCTGCACCTCACGCCGTCGGCGGTATCACAAAGAATTAGCGCACTAGAAAGCCAGCTTGGCACGCCACTGCTCATCCGCTCCCGTCCTTGCCGCGCCACGCGCGCTGGCCAACGCCTACTGCAATATCTGCGGCGTAGTCAGTTGTTAGAGCATGAATTTTTAGCCGAACTGGAGCATGAACAGCAGCACTTTTTGCCGGTCACAATGGTGGTCAACCACGATACGCTCGCCACTTGGCTCTTACCGGCCTTAAGCCAATTTTTGCAAGCAGAGCAGCTGTTACTCGACATTAGTTTGGATGATCAAGACCATACTTATACCCTGCTAGAGAGCGGGCAGGCTTTGGTGGGGATTTCTAGTGAATCAGAAGCGTTACGCGGCTGCCGTGCCCAAGCCCTTGGCATCATGCGCTATCGCTTATTGGCGCATCCTGACTTTGCCGCCCGGTATTTTCCGCAAGGCTTGCAACGCGAAGCGGCGCGCCGTGCGCCACTGATGGTGTTTAATCGTAAAGATGCGCTGCAAAGTAACTTCTTATTACGAACGCTCGGACTACCCAGCACCCATCTCAATTGCCATTACGTGCCATCGAGCGAGGCGTTTTTACAAGCCATTGAATTGGGTTTGGGCTATGGCATGGTGCCCGAAATACAATATCAGCCCGCTACGGGCCTACGGCCATTGATCGATCTGGCACCGAGCCAAGCCACCGACATCACCTTGTATTGGCATTGCTGGCAAGTACAATCGCCAAAGTTGGAGCGACTGAGCCAAGCAGTGATCCAAGCGGCCAAACAGGCGCTTTTACCACTGCCCAGCGAGCGTCTTTAACAAAAAAACGCTGCGCTTCAGGCGTTAACAGACTAATGCGGTTTGGCAAAGCCGAGTTAACTCAGGGATACAAGATCCACACACGCTGCCGCAACCGAGTTTGGCTTTCAATTGCGCGACGTCAGCCCCCTGAGTGACTTCAGCCAGAATTCGCGATTCGCGGACATACAGGCACTGACAAATCACGCGATCATTTGCCACGGCTTGGCCTGGCGTAAACACGCGGATGCGGGGCCCGGTCCAGACCAAGCCAAGCTGGGCAATCAGCGCGGCGCTGCCGGCAATATCGCCCGCCAGTACAAACCCTCGCAATACCGCGTCATCCGACCAAGCGACGCGCTTGATGACGCCACGTTTGGCATCTTGATATTGCAGCACATTGGCGCTGGGCTGCAGTTGCAGCGCAGTAAATAGCCGTTCCAACCAGCCTTCGGGTGCCGCCATATCGGCGACGCGCAGCACCAGCAGCGGATTTTCTCGGCCTTGCAAACTCACGCTGGCGTAAGCGCAGGCTTGCAATAAGGGCTGCACGATGGCGTGTAAGGCGAGAATATCGCCACCAGCAACATCTTCCACCGACATTGCCGCGACCAGCCGCCAAGGTAGCTCGGCTTTTTCTACGCGAACAGCGGCGTGTTTTAGCTCGGGTTGCGCGGATTTAGCGTCCACCGCACTGCTACAGACCTCATTAATCCCGCCACTATTTAAAAATTGCCCATTCCAATGCATCGCGGCAAACACCGTGCCCGAGGCAACCGAATCGGCGATGTCCAAAGGCAAAATCAAGCTGCCGCGTTTGCTACTCACTTTGAGCAAATCACCGGCTTTGAGACTGCGGCGCTCAGCATCGAGCGGATGCATCGTTAATGCCGGTTCGGCGCTGTGCTCAAACAGGGCCGGTACACGACCGGTGCGGCTCATGCCATGCCATTGATCGCGCAAACGGCCGGTAATTAAATGAAATGGAAAACGCGAATTGGTCGCCTCAGCAACTGGTAAATATTGCACCGCATGAAAATGCGCTTTGCCATCGTGAGTGGCAAACACACCGTCGGTATAACGCCGCGCTTGGCCGTGTGACGCGTCAGCGGGGAACGGCCATTGCTGCGGACTTGTCGCCAGTTGGGCATAACTGAGTCCGCTAATATCTAAATCACGACCCTGTGTTAATAAGCGATGTTCATTAAAGATCATTTCGGTATCGACATACGGAAACAGCGTCGGTTTATCGGGCCGCAAGCGCGCTTCAATCCGCTGTGCAACCGCAACGGCAATTTCCCAATCGGCCTTGGCTTCACCGGGCGCAGCAACGGCGGCGTTCACGCGTGAAATCCGTCGTTCCGAATTGGTCACGGTGCCGGATTTTTCGCCCCAACTGCTTGCGGGCAAGACCACATCGGCAAAAGCAACGGTGTCGGTATTGATAAAAGCGTCTTGTACAACAACCAGCTCGGCAGCTCCCAAGGCCAAACGCACATGGGCAAGATTGGGTAAGGAATGCGCCGGATTGCTGCAAACGATCCAAATCGCTTTAATCTTGCCCGCTTTAATCGCGTCAAACATCGCAATCGCCGGCAGGCCCGGTTGAGCGGAAACTGAATCGACGCCCCATAGCGCGGCGACTTCGGCGCGGTGTTCGGCATTCGCAATGTCACGGTGCGCGGCCAGCATCGTCGCCATGCCACCGACTTCACGCCCGCCCATCGCATTGGGTTGGCCAGTCAAAGAGAAAGGCCCCGCGCCGGGTTTACCAATTTGGCCGGTGGCCAGATGCAGATTAATCAGCGCCAGATTTTTGTCCGTGCCATGACTGGATTGATTGAGGCCCATGCAATACAAAGACAGCGCCGCTGGGCTAGCGCCAAACCATTCAGCGGCAAGCCGCAAGTCTTCTTCTAAAATACCGCAAATTTCGGCGACCATTTTCGGGGTGTAATCGCGCACCATGGTTTTCAGTTCGGCAAAACCGGTGGTATGCGCGGCGATAAATTGCGGATCGGCCAGCCCTTCCCATAGCAAGTGATGCAACATGCCATTGAATAGCGCAACGTCAGTGCCGGGTTGAATTTGTAAATGCAGGTCCGCCATTACGGCGGTATCGGTGCGGCGCGGATCGATCACAATCCATTTCACCGCTGGATTGGCGGCTTTGGCCGCCGCCAATCGACGAAACAACACCGGATGCGCATACGCCATATTGCTACCGGCAAACAGCACCGTGTGTGCTGCTTCCAAATCGTCGTAACACGTCGGCGGGCCGTCAGCGCCGAGCGCCATTTTGTAGCCCGTCACTGCGCTCGACATACACAGCCGCGAATTGGTATCGATATTGTT
This sequence comes from Deefgea salmonis, assembly GCF_020531905.1. Classification (GTDB taxonomy): domain Bacteria; phylum Pseudomonadota; class Gammaproteobacteria; order Burkholderiales; family Chitinibacteraceae; genus Deefgea; species Deefgea salmonis. The sequence goes on from NZ_JAJAWG010000011.1 coordinate 25,797, forward strand.
GGTGCCCACCAAACCCTTCGCCAGCTTATTAAAGACGTAATAATCCTCGGTCAGCAATTGCCCTGAGACGTAGAATGCAACGGCGTCAGGGCCGTGTTGTTCGATGATGTCGGCAAAGCGCTCGGCGACAGAATCCAGCGCCATCGCCCAATCGACACGTTCACGCAGCGCATCACGCGTCAAACGCAGCTCGGGGTACAGCGCGCGATTGGTGAGGCTGGCCGCGCTTTGGGCCAGTGACAAGCCCTTAGTACACAGCTGCCCCCAATTCGCAGGATGCGCAGGATCGCCTTGCACGCCGGTGATTTGATCCGCCGTCGATTCAATCAAAACCCCACAGCCCACGCCGCAGTAACAACAGGTCGATCGCGTTATGGCCATGGTTTTACTCCTTGATCATCATGGATTAAACAACATACCTATACCATCTATTGAGCTGTAGCCATTGCTAAACAAAGGCTACATCAATATACCCATCAAAGAGACAAAAACACCTGCCCCTCTTCGAGCTTGCTCGGAAAGCGCCGTGCACAGCCTTGATCGGGCGCACGCGCTTGGCCGGTTTTTAAATCGATATTCCAGCTATGCAGTGGGCAAGTGACTGATTCGCCGTGCACGATGCCTTGCGACAGCGGCCCGCCTTTGTGCGGACAATGATCGAGCAGCGCAAACACCGTATCGTTCGCAGTACGAAACACCGCGATATTGCCGCTAGGATGCTCGACGACGCGGCTACCGAGCATAGGGATTTCGTCGATATGGCAAACAGAAATCCAGGTTGGATTGGCTTTCATATTCATTTTGTGGTCCTTGTTTAAAACAAACCTTTCGACGCAGAGGCGCAAAGGCGCGGAGAAAACCTTAAAACGTAAATTAATTAAGTCATTAACTCAGTCGTTAAACCTTATTTCTACTGGTTTTTTCCTCTGCGTCTCCGCGCCTCTGCGTCGGGTTTTAATGGTTTTTACGCAATCACCTTAATCGGTATGAATTCCCGTTTCGCTTTGCCGGCAATGCGTTCCGCCCATGGGTCGCGTAGGCCGTCCAGTGAGTACAGCAATCGCTCAAATAAGGCTTGGCGATTGGCGGCGTCCTCGACGACTTTGGCTTTGACATAATCAAGGCCAACGCGGGCGATGTAGTGCACGGTGCGATCGAGGTAGTAGGCTTCTTCACGGTACAGTTGCAAAAATGCGCCGCTGTATTCCTTCACTTCGTCAGCAGTTTTCACTTTGCAGAAAAACTGTGCCACTTCGGTTTTGATGCCACCGTTGCCGCCGACATACAGCTCCCAACCGCTTTCCACCGCGATCACGCCAACGTCTTTAATCCCGCTTTCGGCGCAGTTTCTTGGGCAGCCGCTGACCGCCAATTTGACCTTGTGCGGCGACCACATATTGGCGAGCATGGTTTCGAGGTCAATCCCCATTTGCGTGCTGTTTTGCGTGCCAAAACGGCAGAACTCACTGCCTACGCAGGTTTTGACGGTACGGATTGACTTGCCGTAAGCGTGGCCCGATTGCATGCCCAAATCGGCCCAGACATTGACGAGGTCTTCTTTTTTAATCCCCAATAAATCGATGCGTTGCCCGCCGGTGACTTTGAGCAGCGGCACGGCGTATTTGTCGGCGACATCGGCGATGCGGCGCAGCTCGGACGCATTGGTGACGCCGCCTTTCATTTGCGGAATCACCGAAAAGGTGCCGTCTTTTTGAATATTGGCGTGGACGCGTTCATTCACAAAACGGCTTTGTGGATCGTCGACCGACTCATGCGGCCACGTCGAAAGTAAGTAGTAATTGACCGCTGGGCGACATGTGGCGCAGCCGTTTGGCGTGCGCCAATCCATGAATTCGTACACCTGAGCATGATTGAGCAAATGGTGCTGCTTGATCGATTGCCGCACTTGCGCGTGGGTATGGTCGGTACAGCCACAAACTGCTTTGGTTTTAGGCGTTTCTTGAAAATGCGTGCCCAAGGTATTCATCAGAATTTGTTCGACTAAGCCGGTACAAGAACCACATGAGCTGGCCGCTTTGGTGTGTTTTTTAACATCGTCGACCGTGAACAGCCCTTGCTCATTAATGGCTTTGACAATGGTGCCTTTGCAAACGCCATTACAGCCGCACACTTCGTCTTTGTCTTGCATCCCACTAACACGACTTTGCCCTGCGACGCCGGCGTCTCCGACACTGCTCTCACCAAACATCAGGTGATCGCGTAGATCGCTGATATTGCGCCCGTCGCGTAATAGCTTGAAATACCACGCGGCATCCAGCGTGTCGCCATACAGGCAAGCGCCAATCAGTTTGTCGTCTTTGATGACCAGTTTTTTGTATACGCCGCCAGCGGGATCAGACAACACGATTTCTTCTGCCTCGTCGCTGCCCATAAAATCACCGGCCGAAAATAAATCGATGCCGGTGACTTTCAATTTGGTCGAGAGTATCGAGCCTTGATATTGGCCATAGCCCATCAGCGCCAAATGATTAGCGGCCACTTTGGCCATTTCAAACAGCGGTGCGACCAAGCCATAGGCAGTACCACGGTGATTGACGCATTCGCCAACCGCATAAATCCGTGGGTCGTAGGTTTGCAGGGCATCGCTAACGACAATGCCGTTTTTACAATGCAAACCAGCGGCAAGCGCCAATTGGGTATTAGGCCGAATACCCACCGCCATGACCACCAAATCCGTCGCAATTTCAGTACCATCGCTAAATCGAACTCCGCACACATCGCCCGCAGCATTGCCGATAATCGCGGCCGTTGATTGCCCGAGCAAAAATGTCAGACCCCGTTCGCGAAGTGATTTTTCAAGTAGTTTGCCTGCGGCCACGTCTAACTGACGATCAAGCAACCAATGCCCGAGATGGACCACGGTGACCGCCATACCGCGTAACATCAGGCCATTGGCGGCTTCTAATCCCAGTAAGCCACCACCAATAACGACGGCGGTTTGCTTGGTTGTTGCCGCATGAATCATCGTATCGGTATCGTAAATATCTCGATAACTCAATACACCGTTTAAATCCTTTCCGGGAATAGGCAACATCACTGGCGTCGAGCCGGTTGCCAGCAATAATCGATCGTACGGCGTTTCGCTGCCGTCATCCGCAACCACAACTCGGCGAATCCGATCAATCTGGGTAATGGCTTTGCCCATATGCAAAGTAATATGGTTTTCAGCATACCAATCGACGGTATTGAGCACGATTTGGTCAAATGTTTGCTCGCCAGCGAGTACCGGGCTAAGCAAAATACGGTTGTAATTTGGATGGGGTTCAGCACCAAAAACGGTGATGTCGTAATGATGTGGGGCCAATAGCAGCAATTCTTCTACAGTGCGGATACCGGCCATGCCGTTTCCAATCACAATCAATTTAGGTTTCGACATGGTCGGGATCTCTTCAGGTTGATATTAGGTATTGATCTACATGCGTTTAGATAAAAAGACTTCAAAGCAATACCTAGGGATTAAATCCTTGCCTGTGCTAAACCCATGCTGCTGCGCCAACGGACTTTGACTTCTGATAAGCCATACCAAGCGCCTAAAGCCAATACAGAAAACAACCATAAACCCAAGGCATAACTGCCCGTGCCTTGCTTCACCACCCCTAAGCCAGCAGCCAAGAAAAATCCCCCAACACCACCGGCCATACCAATTAAGCCCGTCATCACGCCTAAATCCTGATTAAAGCGCTGTGGCACCAATTGAAATACCGCCCCATTGCCCGCGCCCAAACACAGCATCGCAGCAATAAATAAGCTTAATGCGACCGTAGAGCCACCCCATCCCAAGCCAACCAGTCCAATCAATATGCTGCAAGCGATATAAACCATTAACAAGGTGCGTGTACCACCGATCCGATCGGCAATCACGCCGCCCAGGGGCCGCATCACCGAACCGGCTAAAACGCAGGCGGCGGTATACCAACCGGCAACTTGCGGCGTGAAATTAAATTGATCATGAAAGTAACCGGGTAAGGCGCTAGCAAAACCGGCAAATCCCCCGAAAGTGATGGCATAAAAGCCCATAAACAACCACGCATCACGCTGGGCAAGAACCTCAATATACGACTGCCATTTCTTTGGGGTCGCGGCCCCTGGCGCGTCTTTGGCCATCATGCAATACAAGCAAAATACGAGGATTAAAGGAATCAGCATCACGCCAAACACATTGGTCCACCCCACTGCCAGCGCCAACATTGGCGCGAACAAAGCCGCTAAAACCGTGCCTGAATTACCCGCCCCCGCAATGCCCATCGCAGTACCTTGATGCTCAGGCGGATACCACCGTGAAGCCAGTGGTAGAGCCACCGCAAAAGCCGCACCGGCAAAACCTAGAAACAGTCCAAGCAACAAAGCTTCATTCAAGCTGTGGATGCCCAAACGCCAAGCAGCCAACATCGCCAGCATGACGATAACTTGGGCAATCAGCCCGGTACGTTTTGGGCCAATTTGATCGACTAAGATCCCCAAAACTAGACGCAGCAAAGCGCCAGCTAAAATGGGGGTTGCAACGACTAAACCCCGTTCTTGCGTGGTTAAATTCAGTGCCGTCGCGATTTGAATTTGCAGCGGCCCCAATAAATACCAAACCATAAAACTTAGATCAAAATAAAGAAAGGCCGCCAATAACGTCGGCGTATGCCCTGCACGCCAAAAATTGCTTTTCATGATGTTGTCCTCGCAGCGTTCTATCGTTCACTAGCACCCCAAAGGAGCACTACACTTTGCAAGGCCATCGTTGGCCCCAAGCTCTAACACGTCGTTGTATTAGGTGATTGGAAGATAGCAAGGAGCATGCCATTGCGATAAATTTAAATTTTCAGCTAGAAATCAAGCAGATATGCACTGAGCTCGGTTTTTATAAAAATAAATAGCGATTCAGTAAGCACTAAAATGCGGCACTGCAACATACAATGCACCGCAATCGATCAAGCAATGCCAAAGTGAGACACGATGTGTTTATTTCGAGATTACGCGTCCATCCAGCTGGCGAGCGCTAAAACTTGCCGCGCAGCATCTGCTAACTTAATCCCTTGTTTCATCGCCTGATTGCGTAAAGCGACAAACGCTTGTTGTTCGCTCATATGCTGTTTATCCATTAATAAACCTTTCGCTCGATCAATGATTTTTCGTTCAAGCAATTGGCATTGAGCTTGCTGAAGTTGCGCTTGCCAGTGGCGCTTTTCTTCAAAGCGCAGCGAGCCAAGCAATAACTCTGCAGCTAAACGCTCGGCTCGCCAATCATTAAGCACATACGCACTCACCCCAAGCGAGAGCGCCATACGAATTAATTCACGTTCATTGCTGGTAGAAAATAGCAGTATGGGTTTGGGCGTTAAATGCAGTTGCTCTAACGAACTAAACAGTGCTGCAGAGAGCGTTAGCGAACGAATTAATAAAAAATCGGGCTGCTCACGCGCAAATATCGCAGGCAAAGAATGGGCGGTTGCGCGCTCTGCAACCCATTGATAGGCTGCAGGGAGTATCAGCCAATCTGCGTCTGCGGCAACACCGTCATCGATATAAAGCACTTTTAACATGATCTAAGCCCATCAATACACTGCAATGCGGTGATTCCAGCAAAATGCATGCCATCGAGCGATTAGATTACATCGACGGCAAATCAGGGCTCGAAATCAACGGCGATATCGATTAAGTCGAGCACACTTAAAATACTCATCAAAAAACAACGTTCGGCGGTCCTCAAACGAAAAAAAACCCGCATTAGCGGGTTTTTGCTGCGCTACGCTGGGTAGCTTGCACTGTTGAGTCGTTGTGAAAAAGCGATTACGCCTTAGCAGCAACCACTTTACGTGCTGGCAATTTTTCCTTAATACGTGCAGATTTACCTGAACGATCACGGAGGTAATACAATTTAGCGCGACGAACATCACCACGACGCTTAACTTCAATTGAAGCTACGAGTGGAGAGTAAGTTTGGAATGTGCGTTCAACGCCCATACCAGAAGAAATCTTACGCACGATAAAGGCGCTGTTCAGACCACGGTTACGTTTAGCAATAACAATGCCTTCGTAAGCCTGTAGACGTTCACGAGTACCCTCTTTCACTTTTACGCTAACGATAACGGTATCGCCAGGTGCAAAATCAGGGATTGCTTTGTTCAAGCGAGCAACTTCTTCTTGCTCAAGAATTTGTAACAAATTCATTTGGATACTACTCCGTATGTGAAACCGTACCTTCCACTCAAAGGTTTAATCCATTGAGCTTGCTGAATGTTCAGTTTTGAATTCAGCCAGAAGACGAGCTTCCTCTTTAGTTAACTGACGACCTTGCAGCAAATCTGGGCGACGCAACCAAGTACGTCCCAAAGACTGCGTTAGGCGCCAGCGCCTTATTGCGGCATGATTACCTGACATCAAGACATCAGGAACGATCATATCGCGATAATTTTCGGGACGGGTGTAATGCGGGCAATCGAGCAACCCATCCACAAAAGAATCTTCCACCGCACTGGCAGCGGTATTTAATACCCCTGGTATCAGACGGGATACGGCATCGATTAAGATCATCGCGGGCAATTCGCCACCCGATAAAACATAATCACCCACCGAAATTTCTTCGTCGACTTGCGATTGAATCACTCGCTCATCAACGCCTTCATAACGCCCACATAACAAGACCAAGCCTGGCATTTTCGCCAAAGCTTCAGCTTTTTTATGCGTTAGCGGTGCACCTTGCGGCGACAGATAAACCGTATGTGGCACGACACCTAATTCACGCTGATGTTGCTTTGCAGCGATCAACGCTTCATCTAAAGGTGCAGCGAACATCACCATGCCAGGACCACCACCGAAAGGGCGATCATCAACACGATGATAATTATCCGTGGTGTAATGCCGCGGATTCCATGTTGTTAAGCCGATTAAGTTTAATTCTACTGCGCGCCGAGTGACCCCGTGCGCACTGATGGCATCAAACATATCCGGAAATAAAGTAACAACATCAAATTGCATGCAAACCCAAGTACCGTGCCAAGGAATCAGGATTAATAATCCAGACCCCAGTCCACGCGCATCAAACGCGTCTCAAGATTGACATCAAGCACAACGTGTCCAACAAAAGGCACAAGGCGCTCTGTTGTTTCATCTTTCACAACGATGACATCGTTTGCGCCTGTTTCAAACAGCTTCTCAATAACACCCAAGCGCTCGCCTTGCTCATTAAATACCGCCAAGCCAATTAAATCGGCCCAGTAGTACTCACCTTCTCCGGCGGCAGGCATGCTGCTACGCGGAATCGAAATTTCGCAACCTTTGAGTGCAAATGCCGCATCACGGTCATTTACTCCTTCGAGCTTGGCACCTAATTTTTTAGGCTGCACATGCGAATCAACGACGTTGTAAGCACGGAAAACACCGTTTCGGCCTAGCCACCAGACTTTGTAGTCGAGCAAACTATCAGCGTGTTCGGTATCCGCGACGAGGCTAATCCAGCCTTGAATGCCAAAAGCCCCGTTCACATAGCCCATCGATACCAAGTCATTGGGTATCTCAGTTGCAGAGTGCGAGGCCTTAAGATTGTTTGACACTGATTACTTAGCTGCGTTTTTGATCAAACGAGCAACAGTATCAGAAGGCTGAGCGCCAACACCTAACCAGTAAGTTAGACGATCTTGAGTCAAACGAACGGCTTCTTCAGCGCCGCGAGCTTGAGGATTGTAGAAACCTACGCGCTCGATGAAACGACCATCGCGGCGGTTGCGCGAATCAGTCACAACGATGTTGTAGAACGGGCGATCTTTTGCGCCACCACGAGCTAGACGAATCACGACCATAATAAAACCCAATATTGGTAATTAGCAGAAAGGCGGCGATTCTGCCAGAAATCGGCGTTCACTGCAAGGACGAGCAGCGATTATGTTCTAAACGGCGATGGTTTATTGCTACAGCATTGCGGCTTTAAAACAATTGCCATATGGGTATCAAACTGAAGCCCAAATAAAGCAAGGGCTACAATTAAATACCCATAAATTACATACCAGGCATCATGCCTTTTAAACCGCGCATCATTTTCATCATGCCGCCACCCGAAAACTGCTTCATCATTTTTTGTGTTTGCTCGAATTGCTTCAGCAAACGATTGACTTCTTGTACCGTTACCCCAGATCCAGCCGCGATTCGGCGTTTGCGACTGGCTTTTAATAGCTCAGGTTTACGGCGCTCGAGTGGCGTCATTGAATTGATAATGCCTTCAATCCGTGCCACCGATTTATCGTTCACTTGGCTGTCGGCCATCGCTGCCATATTGCCAGGCAATTTATCCATCAAGGCCGACATCCCGCCCATTTTTTTCATTTGCTGAATTTGGGTTTTAAAGTCTTCTAGATCAAATCCTTTACCGGATTTGACCTTTTTCATCATTTTGAGTGCTTCGGCTTCATCAACTGAATTTTTAACGTCTTCAATCAACGAGAGCACATCCCCCATACCGAGCACGCGGCTGGCCATCCGATCTGGATGGAATGGCTCTAACCCGGTGAGTTTCTCTCCGGTACCTAAGAATTTAATTGGCTTGCCGGTTACGTGCCGCACTGAAAGTGCCGCACCACCACGCGAATCGCCGTCCATTTTGGTCAGAACAATACCGGTCAACGGCAAGGTTTGATTAAAGGCTTGCGCGACATTGACCGCATCTTGACCTTGCATTGCATCAACGACAAACAGCGTTTCAACCGGATTTACTGCCGCATGCAGGGCTTTAATTTCAGCCATCATCGCTTCATCAATTGCGAGACGACCAGCCGTATCAACGATTAATACATCATAAAAATGCCGTTTCGCATGATCAATCGCCGCCAAAGCGATATCTACCGGTTTTTGACTCACATCCGAAGGGAACCAATCCACCGTTAATTGATTAGCCAAAGTCTTGAGCTGCTCAATCGCCGCTGGCCGATAGACGTCAGTCGACACCAACAGGACTTTTTTCTTCTGCGTTTCTTTGAGTAACTTGGCTAACTTGCCCGATGTTGTCGTTTTACCGGCGCCTTGTAAGCCCGCCATTAAAATAACGGCAGGTGGCACCGCGGCCAAATTCAGCGCATCATTTTGCGCGCCCATCAATTTGGTGAGTTCTTCGTAAACGACACCAATTAAGGCTTGCCCAGGCGTTAAGCTACCAACAACTTCTTGGCCTTCTGCGCGAACCTTAACATCAGCAATAAATTGTTTGACCGCCGGCAAGGCCACGTCGGCCTCGAGCAACGCCATGCGAACTTCGCGCAGCGCATCCTTCATATTGTCTTCAGTCAAGCGGGCGTTACCGCGCAGCGTTTTAACTACACCACCCAAGCGGCCGGACAGATTCTCAAACATGCGTTACACCTTTAATACGGTTGATGCCGATTCGGCACCGACTCTGTTAGACTAAACAATTCACATTTTACCCTGATTTGACGTGCTCACCCTGCTTACCCTACTGACCTTCACGATTTACTTGATCCTCGGCTGGCATTTTTGCCAAATCCGGCTGACCGGGCAAGCGGCTGCACGCCATTTCCCAGAAACAATTTTATTGCTAGCGGGGCTGTGCATCCACGGCACAGTGGTTCTACTCCCGTTTATTAGCAGTCAGCAACTGCATTTTGGCGCGGCCGAATCTTTATCGCTCACCGCTTGGCTAAGTTTGCTGATTTATATTGTTGGTCGGCGATATTGGCAGCTCGATGGCCTAGAGCCGCCATTATTCGCATTTATCAGCTGTTTTATACTATTGTCGATGCTGCTTCCTGCCGGGCACTTGATCACTTACGTGCAAAACACCCTGTCTCGCAGTCATTTTTTACTCGCGATGCTGGCGCAAGGTTTGATCGTCAATGCGGCTGCGATTGCCATTCTAATGCGTTTTTCCGACCGCAATCTGCACGGCAACAATAGAAAAATTTTAGTCCGCACCTTGCCGTCCTTGCTCACGCTAGAACAATTACTGTTTAGCTGCATTACGCTGGGATTTATTTTATTGAGCGCGGCACTCATTACTGGCGTGTATTTTTCAATACAACACAGTGGTTTATTACTGACATTTTCCCACAAAACTATTTTTGCCTTCATGTCTTGGGCTATTTTTGGGACGCTGCTAGCGGGCCGATTATTGTATGGCTGGCGCGGCCGTTTTGCAGCCAACTGGGCTTTGGCGGGATTCATCTTATTATTTCTTGGTTATATTGGCACACGTATTGCCCTAGAAGTCTTTATTCAAAAAGGCTAGGCGAACATACCTCATCCAACACACCAAACACCTGCAGCAGACCAACAAGCAGCATGCCGGTCCAGAGGGTGCACATCGATACCTTAACGGGTCCAGCGATAAAATATTCGCAACTAATACACAACAAAAACGAAGATTAGAGACCCCATTCAAGTCAATGCGAAGATCTGCACGCCGTCGATCTATAGACATCTGCTAGACTAGGGTTGTGATTTGAAGAAAAAATAAGATTTCTAGTAAAATTCTCATTACAAAACGACTAACGGCCTTGGAGAAACTCAGCGCTTATGACTGCCCCCCTTATTTCTGGGCTCGCACGGCTTTTGGTGCAACACGGCCGTTTAATCGAAGCTGATGCCGAAATGCTGCAGACTACAGCTGCCACAAATAAAACCTCGTTCATCGAGCAGTTAATTCAAAGTAAAAAAATGTCGGCGCGAGATATTGCCGACTTTTCGTCAAAAACCTTTGGCTATCCTTTACTCGATCTGGATCGGATTGACCCTAGTTATATCCCTCAAGGGGTACTCGATAGCAAAGCCATGCAAGCGCAGCGCCTCGTCCCGCTCTACAAGCGAGGCACTAAATTATTTGTGGGCATCTCTGATATTACCAATATGGCGGCAGTGGAAAACGTTCGTTTTCAAACTAATGCCCAAGTCGAACCCATCATTGTCGAAGACCCCAAGCTCGCGGTTTTACTCAATAAACTGTTAGAAGCGAGCGGTGCCAATCTCAAAGATATGGTGATTGATGAGGCTGATTTGGAAATGGCCGGCGGCGACGATGCGCCCGCTCAAGATACCGCAGCCAATCTAGAAATCGATGACGCCCCAGTTGTTAAGTACCTACAAAAAATCTTAATGGATGCCATTAATCAAGGCGCATCGGATATCCACTTTGAGCCTTACGAAAAATTTTTCCGCGTACGTTATCGTGTCGATGGCGTGTTGCGTGAAGTTGCAACGCCGCCACTGGCGATCAAAGAAAAAATCTCCTCCCGCATTAAAGTAATCTCCAAGCTCGATATTTCAGAAAAACGCGTCCCACAAGATGGTCGAATGAAACTCGTTTTATCCAAAAGCCGCGCGATTGATTTTCGGGTATCAACCTTACCCACCATGCACGGCGAAAAAATCGTCATGCGGATTTTAGATCCATCGTCAGCGACGCTTGGCATTGACGCACTGGGCTACGATCCGGACCAAAAAGCCACCATCCTCGAGGCGATTCATCGCCCCTATGGCATGGTGTTAGTGACCGGCCCAACAGGCTCGGGCAAAACCGTATCGCTATATACCTGCTTGAATTTACTCAACAAACCTGACATCAATATTTCTACAGCAGAAGATCCTTGCGAAATTAACTTACCCGGTATTAACCAAGTTAATGTGAACGATAAGGCCGGTTTAACTTTTTCTGCCGCGCTCAAAGCCTTCCTACGGCAAGATCCTGACATTATTATGGTCGGTGAGATTCGTGATTTAGAAACGGCAGACATTGCGATTAAAGCCGCCCAAACCGGACATATGGTTTTTTCTACCCTGCATACCAACGATGCACCAACCACATTAACCCGAATGCTCAATATGGGCATTCAACCCTTTAATATTGCCTCTTCGGTGATTTTAATTACCGCTCAACGTTTGGCGCGGCGCTTGTGCAGCTGCAAGCAGCCGGTTGATATTCCAACCGAAGTCCTACTTAATGCTGGCTTTGATCAAAGCGATCTCGATGGTACATGGCATAGTTACGGCCCTAATGGCTGTGAAATATGCAAAGACAGTGGCTACAAAGGTCGTGTCGGCATTTATCAAGTAATGCCCATTACCGATGAGCTCAATCGAATTATTATGACCAATGGCAATGCCATTGATATTGCCGACCAAGCACGTCGCGAAGGCGTACTCTCTTTACGTGAAGCGGGCTTAAGAAAAGTAAAACAAGGCCTCACTTCTTTAGAAGAAATTATGGCTGTTACCAACGAATAACAAGGAGGCCCGCATGGCAGTCCAAAAAAAAACAATCGCGGTCAAAGAATTTAATTACCACTGGAAAGGCAAAGATCGTACCGGCAAGGCGGTGAGTGGTGAAATGCGTGCCAGCGGTGAAGCGGTCGTCAAAACCACCTTACGCCGTCAAGGCGTCAATATCGCGTCGGTTAAAAAAGTCCGTATTCCTGCTGGACGAAAAATCAGCGAGCTGGATATTGCCATGTTTACGCGGCAATTGGCCACCATGCTCAAATCGGGCGTACCACTCCTCACCGCGTTTGATATCGTCGCCAAAGGACATGGCAATCCTTCCGTCACCAAATTACTGCTCGACATTAAAACCGACATTGAAACGGGCTCATCGCTCACACAGGCTTTCCGTAAACACCCTCTGCAATTTGATGCTCTGTATTGCAACTTAGTACAGGCTGGTGAGCAAGCCGGTATTTTGGACGCCCTGTTGGCTCGATTAGCCACTTATAAAGAGAAAATTCTGGGGGTTAAGAAAAAAATCAAATCCGCGATGTTTTATCCCACCGCGGTTATTGTTGCGGCCTTTGTGATTACCGCAGTCATTATGATTTTTGTTATTCCCGCATTTAAAGACCTATTTTCAAGTTTTGGTGCCGATCTTCCCGCTCCAACATTACTGGTGATGGCAATATCTGATTTTTTTGTTTCATATTGGTTTCTTATTTTTGGCGGCATATTTGGTGGTTTCTGGCTATTTATGAACGCTTGGCGGCGCTCAGAAACAATGCAAATTTTTATGGATAGACTGATCCTAAAATTACCGATTTTTGGTGAAATCGTCAAAAATGCCACCATTGCTCGCTGGACTCGAACCCTCGCCACCATGTTTGCCGCGGGGGTGCCACTGGTTGAATCTCTTGAATCAGTCGGGGGCGCTTCAGGTAACTATATTTACAAAATAGCGACGAAAAAAATTCAATCCGAAGTCAGTACCGGCACCAGTTTGACGGTTGCGATGCAAAACGCAAATGTGTTTCCCAATATGGTGATGCAAATGACCTCAATTGGCGAAGAATCCGGCTCGCTCGATGCGATGCTCAGCAAAGTAGCCGATTACTACGAAGAAGAAGTTGATAATGCGGTTGAAGCATTATCTAGCTTAATGGAGCCGATCATTATGGTGGTGCTCGGCACTTTGATTGGTGGCCTAGTGGTGGCAATGTATCTGCCTATTTTCAAAATGGGTGCGGCGGTTGGTTGATTTTATGAATTCTTCAATTGAAATTTCTATGTTTATTTTTTGCATCGCGGTACTTGGTTTGCTCATCGGTAGTTTTTTAAACGTAGTGATCCATCGCCTACCGATCATGATGGAGCGTGAATTCAAACAAGAATGTACCGCACTCCTCAATGAGCCAATATCTATCCCTGCAGCTAAATATAATTTAGTCGTTCCACGCTCAGCGTGTCCAAAATGCGGACATCAAATCACCGCTCTCGAGAACATTCCAATTCTGAGTTGGCTACTGCTGCGTGGCCAATGTCGACAGTGTAAAAACAAAATCAGTGCGCGCTATCCACTGGTAGAGTTAATGACCGCACTGATTTCAGGAGGACTGGCCTGGCATTTTGGCTATAGTGCCCCGCTCATTGGCGCTCTCATTCTGGCGTGGTTCTTAATCACACTCATCATGATTGATGCCGACACGTATCTGCTGCCTGATAGTTTGACATTGCCATTGATTTGGATTGGATTAATTTTCAATAGCTTTAGCGTCTTTACCTCCCTAGAAAGTGCAGTATATGGCGCAATCGCAGGATACATATCGCTTTGGCTCGTATACTGGGCATTTAAATTAATCACTGGCAAAGAAGGGATGGGCTACGGCGATTTTAAATTACTTGCCGCGCTGGGAGCTTGGTTTGGTTGGAGCATGATCCCAATGATTATTTTATTGTCTTCTTTTGCTGGTGCCGCAATCGGCATTGTGATGGTTTTAGGGCAAAATCGAGGCTGGAATAAGCCGATGCCATTTGGCCCCTACCTTGGTGTTGCCGGCTTACTGGCTTTGATTTGGGGCAAAGATCTGTCGCTCATGCTGTATGGAATGGCATAAGTGCACGTCGTCGGCATAACGGGCGGCATTGGCAGCGGCAAAAGTAGCTTCTGCCATGCATTTATACGCCTAGGCATCACGGTCATTGATACTGACCAGCTTGCCCATCAGTTAACGCAGGCCGATTCATCTGCGATGCCCTTGATTTTAGAGGAATTTGGTGCGCCTGCACTGCAAGAGAATGGCGCACTGAATCGTATTTGGATGCGGCAACATGTTTTTTCTCATCCAACAGGCAAACAAACCCTAGAAAAAATACTCCATCCTCTGATCTATACAATGGCTGCAGCGTTAATTCAAAATGAAAGTCCAGAACAAGCCTATTGCATTTTGGCGGTTCCTTTACTCTTTGAAACTCAATTATTTCAGAACCTAATTGATTATTCGATTGCAATCGATTGTGAAGAGTATTTACAAATTGAACGTGTTAAAACTCGAAATCATTTATCTGAAATTGAAATCAAAAAAATCATTGCCACGCAAATAAGTCGTGAACAACGAAACCAATATGCTGATGAAATCCTCCGCAACGACGGGACATTGAAGGATATCGAAGCGAAAGTGTCGCAAACACATGATTTTTTGCTGCAAAAGTTTAAATCAATCAAACAATAGGTTTTCAAATTGTAGTGTATGCTGCAAAATTGCAAATCTTTACCGGACCTATGCATTGTGATCAGTTACGAATTTCCGATCAATGAGAGAATACGAACCCTTCTTCGGCTCGAAGATCTCTATGTCCGCACCGAAGAGTTCGCTTCGCGAGAGCAGCCTATTGATCATCACATGGCTTTACTTGGTATTTTCGAAATTATGGAGGTGGCCAGTCGTGCTGATTTAAAATCTGATTTACTCCAAGAGCTAGAACGGCAGCGGCAAACGCTACTCGCCCTTCGCAACAACCCACATATTTCTGAGGATGCTTTAGATCGAGTATTATTAGATATCGAATCTACGCATGCTCGCCTTTTAAATATGACCGGCAAATTAGGACAATACCTGCGTGAGAATGAATGGCTAATGGCAATTAAGCAACGTAGCTCTATTCCTGGTGGCGTTTGTGAATTTGATTTACCCTCTTATCACTATTGGCGTACTCAAGCAGCAGAAAGACGAAAAAATGATTTAGCTCGCTGGCTAAACCCATTAATGCCAATTAAGCAGGGTCTAGATATTGTGCTTAAATTACTCCGTGATTCAGCAAAATCTAGTCACTTTATTGCAAAATCCGGTTCGTTTCAGCAGATGTCTGGCGGTAAAACAGTTCAATTACTCAAAGTTAGTTTAAATAGCGACTTACCCGCCATCCCAGAACTTTCTGCAAATCGATATGCCATTAATATTAGATTCGTCGTACCAAGCACTAGCGGCGAAAGAGCCAAAGTGATTGATAGCGATGTGTCGTTTACTCTTGCTTATTGTAATTTATGAAAAAAATAATTAAATGTCCTTCCTGTGGGCATAGCACACCCTACTCACCAGACAATGCCTTTCGACCTTTTTGTTCAGAACGCTGCAAACTAATTGATTTAGGCGCATGGGCATCAGAGTCTTATCGAGTTCCGGATGAATCTAACCCGCCAGAATTACTTGAACTAGATCCATTCAAACTAGATGACTAGTTCGTAATCACAAATTCATCCATATATCACAGCCGTGTAATACGAGACTAGTAATTTGAACTCTCCAATCAGGAGAGTTACTATGCAGCTCGAAAACACATGTACTACTCACGGCAAAAAAGCTCGAAAACTAACTGTTTCTATCGCCAACAATCAAGAGACGATCAATGCGGCTCAAGCACTACGGTATAAAGTTTTTGTAGAGGAAATGGGTGCACAGCTACCCAGTAAATTAAGCGGGCTTGATCGCGACTTATTTGATGACTACTGTGACCATCTTGTTGCCCACGATGAAAGCTCCGGCGAAGTAGTCGGCACCTATCGCATACTCCCCCCCCACCAAGCTAGAAAAGTGGGCAGTTACTACTCTGATACCGAATTTGATTTAACACGACTACAACACATCCGACCGCAACTTGTAGAATTAGGTCGAAGCTGCGTCCATCCAAAATATAGAAATGGTGCCACTATCACATTGCTATGGGCTGGAATAGCAAAATACATGGCTGAGAATAATTACCAATACATGATTGGGTGCGCCAGTGTCTCGCTCATTGACAATGCGCATACTGCTATTAATTTATATTCACAAATTGCCAACACATCGCTAGCTCCAATTGAGTGGCGAGTATTTCCTCGGATGCCACTACCAATACCGAACCAACATCACACCAAACCAGTTGAAGTGCCTGCACTCATAAAAGGCTATCTAAGAGCGGGAGCAATGATTTGTGGAGAACCCGCATGGGATCCAGCATTTAATACAGCTGATTTTTTAATGTTGCTCCCCACAAAGCAACTCAGCGAACGATATGCACAACACTTTTTCACGAATAAATAATCTGCTTACCAAAAAAACCTACTGCACAATAAGAATTGGATATAAACAATTACAAAAAAATCATTCAAAGATACATTGGCAATCATGTTCGGAAGGTACTTGATATAGATGCCCATCATCCAAACATAGTGCGGTTAGTTGCCCTCCCCAAATACAACCGGTATCCAGACTGGCAAATTGCTGATTAACCATTAAACCTAGAGTCGACCAATGCCCAAATACAATTCGTTTTGCAGCATCGGACTCAACCATATACCATGGAATTAATGGCCCAGGAGAGTTTGCTATATCTCCTTTAAATTTAAATTCTAACGCCAATCGATCTAACATTCGCATTCTTGTAAATGAGTTAACCCCAAATCGAAACTCAGACTCTGCTGTGAGGCCAGCATCCCACGTAGCGGGGGTATTCCCATACATGATCTGCAGCCATTGGTGGAATTGATCCGATGATAATTTTTCATTACAGCTTTCGGCAATCCGCAATGACTCATCCATCGAAATAGTTGGATTTATTCCAGCATGACAAATATAACAATCCATTAGCTCGATCATCAAGGGCTGTTTTCTTAACCAATGAAGCAAGTCATCGACATCTGCAGCATTTAATATTGAGTCCAGTGTATCTAGTTCTTTTACTGATGATACCCCAGCCCAGCATGCCAGTAGATGTAGATCATGATTACCAAGTACCACTTCTATTGCCGGATAGAACGACTTAGCAAGTCGTAAAACTTCTAAAGACTGAAGGCCACGATTAACCAAGTCACCAACAAGATAGACTTTGTCAGAATCTGGATTAAACTGGATAAGTGAAAGCAAGGATCTCAACTCGGAATAGCATCCTTGTATATCGCCAATAGCATAGCGTGCCATATAAAACTGCCTTTCAAAAGAATAAGATAATGATGCAGAACAATCCGAAAAGTGCAACCAGCTGGGTCAATACTATCAGTCAGATTGACATACCAATACTTGCCAGTACTCAAGAGCATATCACTAAGTTGCGCAGTAATATGGAGTGTATTGATCTACGAGACCTGGCTTTTGTAATCGGGCATGATCCATTATTAAGCCTGAAGATGCTAAAGCATCAAGCGGTTAGACGAAGTCCACAGCAAACAACGGATATCACCAATATTGAAAAAGTACTTTTGATGATTGGTGTAAAAGAATTTTTTGAAATAATACGTGACTGCACAATTTTAGAAGAAGAACTATCGAAGAATACCGACACATTACAAATATGCCTTAAAACCTGTGCTAGAGCGTATTATGCAGCACGGCTCGCTGAAACCATGAGTAAATTTCGACGTGATATAGATCCCAAAGAAATAATAACCGCAGCTTTGTTACACGAAACAGCTGAAGTTTTACTGTGGCTAGCCGCCCCTGAGTTAATGCTCGAAATTCGAGATACTCTAAAAAACAATCCTGAGATTAGAAGTAAAACAACACAAAAAAAAGTTTTAGGCTGTACCGTTAATGAATTACAGCAAGAATTAATCACGCACTGGCATTTGCCTAAAATATTGCTCCATCTTATAGATGAAAGCTATATCAATGATCCAAGAGTTATTTTGGTTCTAACTTCTACATCAATAGCCAGACATACGGAATGGAGTTGGAATCAAGAATTAAATTACATCGACATTGAGAAAAGCGCAAAACTATTACAGATTAGCAACGATGAAGCACATACTGTCATCGTTAATACCGCGCTCAAAACAGCGAAAGAATGGCGCTGGTATCAAATAGAAACAGCCGCAGCTAGAATTATCGAATATTAATAAATAAGCACATACTATGGTACCAAGACAATACTACACGAGACTTTATTAAATAAGCACAAACATTAATTTTAAAAAAAATTTAGTCAAAAAAAAGGCCAACAAAGTTGGCCTTTTTTTTTAAAACTATTTTATTCAGCAGCGTCTACAGCTTCAGCTTCTTCTGGACGATCGACAAGTTCAACATATGCCATAGGAGCATTGTCACCCTGACGGAAGCCGCACTTCAAGATCCGAAGGTAGCCACCGTTACGCGTAGCATAACGTGGGCCTAGAATATCAAATAATTTAACTACAACTTCACGATCACGAGTACGGTCAAAAGCCAAACGGCGATTAGCCAAACAAGGTTTTTTACCTAAAGTAATCAACGGCTCTGCAACGCGGCGTAATTCTTTAGCCTTTGGTAGAGTCGTTTTAATAACTTCATGCTTCAACAACGAGTTTGCCAAGTTGCGAAGCATAGCAAGACGATGACTTGTCGTGCGGTTCAGTTTACGATTAGAAAGACGGTGACGCATTTGTCAGTTCCTTTACTAGTGCCGGACTTCAAGGCTTATCTAAGCCAGCCGGAGGCCAGTTTTCTAGGCGCATGCCGAGGCTAAGGCCCTTCGAAGCTAGCACTTCTTTAATCTCATTCAACGATTTACGACCCAAATTCGGAGCTTTTAACAACTCAGTTTCTGTTCGCTGAATCAGATCGCCAATGTAATAGATGTTTTCCGCTTTGAGGCAATTTGCCGAACGTACTGTCAACTCAAGATCATCTACCGGACGTAACAAAATAGGATCTATAGTAATCGTAGGTTCTGCAACTGTAACTTCTGGCGTACCTTCCAAGTCAGCAAATACACCGAGCTGGTCAATCAACATCCGAGCGGCTTGGCGAACTGCCTCATCCGGCTCAATCACGCCATTAGTTTCAATGTCGATAATCAAGCGGTCAAGATCGGTACGCTGTTCGACACGAGCACTCTCTACATGATAACTAACACGGCGAATCGGGCTGAATGAAGCATCCAACATAACCGTACCAATGGTACGACCCTCTTCCTTATTCAATCGAGCAGGAGCTGGTTGATAACCACGACCTTTTTCGACTGTAATTTCCATGTTTAACTTACCACCAGCAGAAAGATGAGCAATCACATGTTCTGGATTGATCACTTCGACATCATGCGGCAGCTGGATGTCGGACGCCGTCACGATACCCTCACCCTCTTTTGAAAGGGTGAGAGTAACAGAGTCCCGACCATGCAGCTTGAGCACAACGCCTTTAAGGTTCAGTAAGATGTCTACGACATCTTCCTGTACACCATCCAGCGCGGAGTATTCATGCACAACACCTTCAATCTTTACTTCTGTCGGAGCAAAACCCGGCATAGAAGAAAGTAAAATTCGGCGTAATGCATTACCGAGCGTATGGCCATAACCACGCTCAAAAGGCTCCATTACAACTTTAGCA
Source organism: Deefgea salmonis (assembly GCF_020531905.1). GTDB lineage: Bacteria > Pseudomonadota > Gammaproteobacteria > Burkholderiales > Chitinibacteraceae > Deefgea > Deefgea salmonis. The sequence continues at coordinate 45,839 of NZ_JAJAWG010000011.1, forward strand.
TGTGCCGTAGCAACAGTCTGTACGTCAATAATGCGCGGTTTGAGCAAGTCGTTTGCGTTGATTTGCATAAGTCAGTATCCCTTGCCTTAGCGGGTCAGGTTATTACTTGGAATAGAATTCCACCACTAACGATTCATTAATATCGCTAGATAGATCGGAACGCTCTGGCATATTCTTAAATACACCTTCCATTTTCTTAGAATCAACCTGCACCCAATTTGGGAAACCAATACCTTCTGCAAGAGAAAGAGCCTCTTGAATACGTACTTGTTTCTTAGACTTCTCACGTACAGCAACCACATCACCAGCTTTCACTTGGAAAGAAGGAATGTTTACAGGCTTGCCATTTACAGTGATTGCTTTATGGGAAACTAGTTGACGAGATTCCGAACGAGTCGAACCGTAGCCCATGCGATAAACAACATTATCGAGGCGGCTTTCGAGAAGCTTCAACAGATTTTCACCTGTAGAACCCTTGCGACGAGCTGCTTCATGGAAATAACCACGGAACTGACGCTCAAGAACGCCGTAAATACGACGGATCTTTTGCTTTTCACGCAGGTGAACGCCGTAGTCCGACTGACGCGTATTTTTCTTCGCGCCATGCTGGCCTGGGGCTTGTTCCAGCTTGCATTTGCTATCGAGCGAACGACGCGCGCTCTTCAAGAACAGATCCGTTCCTTCGCGGCGTGCGAGTTTGCACTTAGGTCCAATATAACGAGCCATTTCTTACTCCAGAATTAGATACGACGCTTCTTCGGCGGACGGCAGCCGTTGTGCGGAACAGGCGTCACATCCGAGATACTGGTGATCTTGAAACCAAGAGCGTTCAATGCACGCACTGCAGATTCACGACCTGGACCCGGACCCTTGATACGAACTTCGAGGTTCTTAACACCATATTCTTGGGCAACTTTACCAGCAGCTTCTGCTGCAACCTGTGCAGCAAAAGGTGTACTTTTACGAGAGCCCTTGAAACCAGCACCGCCCGAGGTAGCCCAAGATAAAGCATTGCCTTGGCGATCAGTGATGGTAATGATCGTGTTATTGAAAGAAGCGTGAACGTGCACGATACCTTCAGACACGCTCTTCTTGACTTTCTTACGTACACGAGCTGTGTTTGCTTTAGCCATAATTTATGTCCTTAATTACTTCTTGCCAGCGATAGCCTTGCGCGGACCCTTACGAGTACGTGCATTGGTTTTCGTACGCTGACCGCGACAAGGCAAGCCTTTACGATGACGTAATCCACGATAACAACCAAGGTCCATAAGACGCTTAATATTCATGGTTACTTCACGACGTAGATCACCTTCAATTGTGAACTTGCCTACTTCGTCACGCAATTTTTCAAGTTCAACATCACTGAGATCTTTTACCTTCTTGCTAGGCTCAATTTCAGTAATAGCACAAATCGCCTTAGCGCGAGTTTGACCAATACCAAAAATAGCCTGAAGGCCGATCACAGTATGCTGATGATTGGGAATATTAACCCCAGCAATACGGGCCATACTTCTTACCCCAGGTTAAAAAGTGGTGGATCTTAACACCAATAGCCAATTAACTCAATCAGCCTTGACGTTGCTTATGCCGCGGGTCTGTACAAATTACACGTACAACACGGTTGCGACGAATAATCTTGCAGTTACGGCAGATTTTCTTGACCGATGCCTGAACTCTCATGGTCTATCCTTTACGATCAAAGTAAAATTTCAACGTGTAAGTTGAAATACAATACAATTCCTGTTTTTGACTACTGCAAATTACTTCACAGCCGCCCACCCAAGAGGGAATGAATAATATATCATCCAATACAATCTGGGAAGTAAAACAAGAGCCGTATGTCTGAATTAGGACATACCCCAGCACAAAATTATTTGCACTGGGAATATATCCAACCATTAAAATGACACTTGCACAAAAAATGCAAATTAATTAACCCTTGAAGTTTGCTTTCTTTAACAGACCTTCGTACTGATGTGATAGCACATAAGACTGTAGCTGAGCCATAAAGTCCATAGTAACCACTACCAAGATAAGCAACGAAGTGCCGCCAAAGTAGAATGGAACATTCCATTTCAGAATCAAAAATTCAGGGATCAAGCAAATGATAGTGATGTAAACAGCACCGATCAATGTCAATCTTAGTATTAACTTTTCTACATATTTTGCAGTATGCTCACCAGGACGATACCCCGGCACCATAGCACCACTTTTCTTTAAATTATCTGCAGTTTCACGCGGACTAAAAACCAACGCCGTATAGAAAAAGCAAAAAAAGATGATCGCAGCAGCATAAAACAGAACATATAGTGGCTGACCAGGGTGCAACATATCCCCTAACGATTTTAGCCATGACAATTTTTCACCATTCCCAGTCCACGACAAAACAGTAGCGGGAAAGAGAATAATCGAAGAAGCAAAAATAGGAGGGATAACACCAGCCATATTTATTTTCAACGGCAAAAACGAACTTTGCGCTTGCATTAAGCGATTACCAACTTGCCTTTTTGCGTATTGAATAGGCACTTTACGCTGCCCACGCTCAACAAAAACAACAACGGCAGTCAATAAAACAACGCCTACAAATAAGAACAGCACCAATAAAATTGGCAGTGAACCCTGGCTTGATAACGTTAAAGTTTTTGCAATCGCGGAAGGAACACCAGCAGCAATACCAGCACAAATTAGGATAGAAATACCATTACCTAGTCCACGCTCAGTAATTTGCTCCCCAAGCCACATTAAAAACATTGTCCCAGTAACCAAAGAAATCATTGTCACTGCGACAAACATCCCTTGATCCATAACAACTAAATTAGGCTGACGGAACAACATCATTGAAATGCCAAAACTTTGCGCCGACGCCAAAAGAACCGTGAAATAGCGTGTGTACTGTGTAAGCTTTCGCTTTCCAGACTCACCCTCTTTTTTCAGTTGTTTTAGAGAAGGCAGCACCTCACCAGCAAGCTGTACGATGATAGATGCCGATATATACGGCATAATACCAATCGCAAATACAGTAAAACGCGATAATGCACCGCCTGAAAACATGTTAAACATGTTTAACAAGCCAGTTTGTGACGATTGGAACAAGTTCGCCAGCTCTACCGGATTAATACCCGGCACTGGAATATGTGCGCCGATACGATAAACGATCAGCGCACCTATAACGAACCAGATCCGTTTTTTAAGATCAGCAAATTTACTTGCTGAGCCAGCCAAAGCGGGATTTGCCACGTTCTGCCCTATCCTGTTGATTTACAACATTACTCGCTAATAGAACCGCCAGCAGCTTCAATTGCAGCCTTAGCGCCTTTCGTTACGCCCAAACCTTTAACAGTCACAGCGCGCTCGATCGAACCAGACAAAACAACTTTGCAAGTCAAAGAGTGCTGAGAAATCAAACCAGCCTGAATGAGACTCAACAAGTCAACCTCGCCAATTGGCAAAGCATTCAATTCAGACAAAGTAATTTCAGCATTCTTGCCTTTAGCAAGAGATACAAAACCACGTTTTGGCAAACGGCGTTGCAAAGGCATTTGACCGCCCTCGAAACCTACTTTATGGAAGCCGCCAGTACGAGACTTTTGTCCCTTATGACCACGACCACAAGTCTTGCCTAAACCAGAACCGATACCACGACCAACACGCTTAGAAGCATGCTTTGCGCCGGCACCAGGAGTTAGGTTATTGAGTTGCATATTAACCCTCCACCTTTAGCAAGTAGCTGATTTTATTAACCATACCGCGATTTTCAGGCGTATCGATAACAACAGCGGAGCTGTTCATACGACGCAAACCCAAACCACGAGCACATGCTTTATGAGCCTCAAGACGACCAATCAAGCTTTTAACTAGAGTCACTTTAATTGTTTTAACGTCGCTCATTGCGCACCCCCAAGAACTTCTTCAACTGTTTTGCCACGTTTAGCAGCAATATCAGAAGGGGTATGCAATTTAGCCAATCCATCCAAAGTCGCGCGAACGATATTATATGGATTAGTTGATCCATGGCATTTTGCAGTAATGTTATGAATGCCCATTACTTCAAAAACAGCACGCATTGGACCACCGGCAATAATACCAGTACCTTCAGGTGCAGGCTGCATAAACACAGTAGTAGCACCGTGCTTACCAAATACTGTGTGTTGCACAGTACCATTACGCAGACTTACTTTTACCATCTTACGACGAGCTTCTTCCATTGCTTTCTGTACAGCTACAGGCACTTCTTTCGATTTACCTTTACCCATACCAACACTACCATCGCCATTACCAACAACGGTTAGTGCTGCGAAACCAAGGATACGACCACCCTTCACTACTTTGGTTACGCGATTAACGCTAACCATTTTTTCGAGTAGACCGTCCTTGACTTCTTCTCTTTCGTTCTTAGCCATTATTCAACTCCAAACTCAATTAGAAGGCCAGGCCAGCTTCACGAGCAGCATCAGCCAACGCTTTTACGCGGCCATGGTACTGGAAACCGGAACGGTCAAAAGCAACTGATTCAATACCAGCAGCTTTAGCACGTTCAGCAATCAACTTACCGACAGCTGCTGCACCAGCAACACTGCCACCATTTTTGATTTCAGCACGCAACCCAGTTTCCAGGGTATTGGCTGAAGCCAAAACATTACCACCCGTTGCATCAATAATTTGGGCGTACATATGGCTATTGGTACGATGGACCGACAAGCGCACAACCTTGAGCTCCGCAATCTTGGCACGGGTTTTACGTGCACGGCGAAGTCTACTTTGATTCTTATCCATGATTCAGCCTCGATTACTTCTTCTTGGTTTCTTTGATAACCACAACTTCATCAGCATAACGAACGCCCTTGCCTTTATATGGCTCTGGCGAACGGTAGGCACGAATCTCTGCAGCAACCTGACCAACAAGTTGTTTATCGGCACCCTTCAAAAGGATCTCAGTCTGAGTTGGAGTCTCGCACGTAATTCCTTTAGGAATAGCATGAGCAACTGGATGAGAGAAACCTAATGATAGGTTCAATACTTCACCTTGAGCCTGAGCACGGTAACCAACACCAACAAGTGTCAATTTACGCTCAAAGCCCTTAGAAACACCGTTAACCATGTTATTAACTAATGCACGCAAAGTACCAGACATAGAACGAGCAAATTTGCTATTTCCATTGGCAGAGAAAATGACTGAGCCATCTTCAACTTTAACAGTTACATCAGTAACAATAGGTTGCGCCAAAGATCCTTTTGGACCCTTAACTACGATTTCACCTGCGGCGATATTAACTTCAACGCCTGCCGGAATGGTTACCGGATTTTTAGCTACGCGGGACATTGTGATACCTCATCAAGCAACGATGCACAAAAGCTCGCCACCAACACCATTGGCACGCGCTTTGCGGTCGGTCATCACACCCTTGGATGTAGACACAATCGCCACACCAAGACCATTCATTACATTTGGAATGTCGCCAGCACCGCGGTAATCACGCAGACCTGGTTTTGAAACACGATCAAGGCGCTCAATTACTGGGCGGCCTGCATAGTACTTCAATTCAATCGTCAACACTGGCTTAACATCACCAGCAATAGTAAACGATTCAACATAACCTTCTTCAACTAGAACTTTAGCGATAGCAACCTTCAATTTTGAAGATGGCATAGCTACAGCAGCTTTGTCGGCACGTTGTGCATTGCGGATACGAGTCAACATATCGGCGATAGGATCATGCATTGCCATGTGTTATCTCTCCTATTACCAGCTAGCTTTGACCAGACCCGGTACTTCGCCCTTGAAAGCGAGTTCACGCAGCTTGCTGCGACCGAGACCGAATTTGCGGAACACACCACGTGAGCGCCCAGTTAATGTGCAACGATTGTGCAAACGAACTGGAGATGCATTACGTGGGAGTTGCTGGAGTTTCAAGCGGGCTTGGAATTGTTCTTCCTCACTCGCGTTTTGATCGTTAATAACGACCAAGAGCGCTGCACGTTTAGCTGCAAACTTCGCAACTACAGCTACGCGCTTTGCTTCACGATTAATCAGTGCAAGTTTTGCCATGATCGCCTCAAGTCTTAAACGGGAATTTGAATGCAGCGAGCAGAGCACGCGCTTCATCGTCAGTTTTAGCCGTAGTTGTGATCGTGATATTCATACCACGAAGCGCATCAATCTTATCGTACTCAATTTCCGGGAAGATAATTTGCTCTTTCACACCCATGTTAAAGTTGCCACGACCATCAAAGGACTTGCCACCAATACCACGGAAGTCACGCACACGCGGTAGCGCGATAGTTACTAAACGATCCAGGAATTCAAACATACGCTCACGACGCAAAGTCACCTTGCAGCCTACCGGATAACCGTCACGAATCTTAAAACCAGCAATTGATTTTTTTGATTTTGTAACAACCGGCTTTTGACCTGCAATTTTTTGCATATCGCCAACTGCGAAATCCATTACTTTTTTATCTGCAACTGCCTCACCAACACCCATATTGATAGTGATTTTTTCAATACGAGGCACTTGCATTACAGACTTGTAACCGAATTGCTTGACCAACTCGGGAACAATCTGGTTCTCATAAATCTCTTGAAAACGAGCCATCTTGATTCCCCTTAGCCGCCAACCACTTCGCCACTCGACTTAAATACACGGACTTTCTTGCCGTCTTCAAGAGTCTTGAAGCCAACACGATCAGCCTTGCCAGTCGCAGTATTGAAAATAGCCACATTAGATACGTCAACTGACTTAGTCAATTCAACGATACCACCCTGAACACCGCGCATTGGATTTGGTTTTTGATGTTTTTTAACGATATTAACACCCTCAACCACAACACGACCTTCAGCTGGAATAGAAGTAAGCACAGTACCGCGCTTACCCTTATCTTTGCCAGTGAGAACGATTACTTCATCGCCTTTGCGAATCTTGTTCATGCTGGATACCCCTTAAAGAACTTCTGGCGCAAGAGACACGATCTTCATAAAGCGTTCAGTACGCAATTCGCGCGTAACTGGCCCAAAGATACGAGTGCCAATTGGCTCAAGCTTTGCATTAAGAAGAACTGCTGCGTTACCATCAAACTTGATGAGCGCACCATCAGCACGACGAACACCTTTAGCAGTGCGTACTACGACTGCATTGTATACATCGCCTTTCTTGACTCGACCACGCGGCGCAGCATCTTTAATGCTAACCTTAATGATGTCACCAACAGACGCGTAACGACGCTTTGAGCCGCCCAACACTTTAATGCACATTACAGAACGCGCACCAGTGTTATCAGCAACATCTAGCTTTGATTGCATTTGAATCATTTAAGACAAACCTCCAACTTAACCCGCTTAATCAGCCTGGCAAACCAGGTGCCCGGCATTACCGAGCCAATAGCGGCTAGTTTTGGATCCCGAAGGGAAAACAGTGCAACCCACAACCGCAGGCCACACAATGAAAGGGGCATTCTACACAAAGCAGAATGCCCTCACAAGCCTTTACGCAAAATTCTTTAAAATTATGCTGCGCGAGCTTTTTCTACCAATGCAGTTACTGTCCAATTTTTTGTCTTAGACAATGGACGGCATTCCGCAATCACTACCAAATCACCAGCAGAATACTGATTAGATTCGTCGTGCGCATGATACTTCTTAGACTGACGCACCATTTTCCCATACAGCGGGTGCTTAACTAAGCGCTCCACCAATACAGTCACTGTTTTGTCCATCTTCGCGCTAACAACTCGACCAGTCAGCGTACGCTTGAGTTTAGCTTCGCTCATATTAAGCCGCCTTCTGATTCAGAACGGTAAGAACACGTGCCACATCTTTACGCACACGTTTAATCTCACTAGTGTTAGCCAATTGGCCTGTCGCATGTTGCATGCGAAGACTAAACTGCGCTTTCAGCAGCGCCGTCAATTCGCCCTTAAGCTCTTCGACGGATTTCTGTTGTAGTTCAGATGCTTTCATCATTGCCCCACTTGACGTGTAACCATGGTAACTGAGAAAGGTAGTTTAGCGGACGCCAGACGGAAAGCCTCGCGAGCAACCTCTTCAGATACTCCATTCAATTCGTACAATACTTTACCTGGCTGGATTTCAGCAACGTAATAGTCCGGAGAACCCTTCCCTCCACCCATCCGAACTTCAGCAGGCTTAGTAGAAATAGGCTTATCTGGAAATGCACGAATCCAAACACGACCGCCACGTTTAATATAACGAGTAATCGCACGACGAGCAGATTCAATTTGACGCGCAGTTAAACGGCCACGGCTAGTTGCCTTCAAACCGTACTCACCGAACGCAACAGTATTGCCACGAGTGGCGATACCAGTATTGCGACCTTTTTGAACCTTACGGTACTTGAGTCTAGTTGGCTGCAGCATTTCGAGGCCCCTTACGTGGTTTCTTCTGTGTTTCTACTGGCTCAGCGGCGAATTTATCGCCAGGCTTCACATCACCCTTGTAGACCCAAACCTTAACACCAATAATACCGTAGGTTGTCTTGGCCTCAGAAGTTGCATAGTCAATATCTGCACGCAACGTATGCAATGGCACACGACCTTCACGATACCACTCAGTACGTGCAATCTCGATACCATTCAAACGACCGGACGACATAATCTTAATACCCTGCGCACCAAGGCGCATTGCATTTTGCATGGCGCGCTTCATAGCACGGCGGAACATCACACGTTTTTCCAATTGCGAAGTAATACTATCAGCAATAATTTGCGCGTCGATTTCTGGCTTGCGAACTTCTTCGATATTTACATGCACAGGCACGTTCAAGATCTTCTGCAAGGCAAGCTTCAACTGCTCAATATCTTCGCCTTTCTTACCAATTACAACACCAGGACGTGCCGAGTAGATTGTAACCTTTGCATTTTTAGCCGGACGCTCAATTACGATACGACTAACAGCAGCACCAACCAACTTTTTCTTCAAAAATGCACGAACTTCGATATCTTCGTTAAGCATTTTGGCAAAGTTGCTGCTATTAGCATACCAGCGCGAGGACCAATTTTTAGTGACAGGTAAACGAAAACCCGTCGGATGAATTTTCTGACCCATGAGTCGCTCCTTAATCGCCAACAGTCAGCGTAATGTGGCAAGTTTGCTTCTCGATTTTATTGCCACGGCCTTTAGCACGAGCAGTAAAACGCTTCAAAGAAGGTCCTTTATCCACATAAATCGTTTTCACTTTAAGAGTATCGATATCGGCACCCTCATTGTGCTCGGCATTGGCAATAGCCGACTCCAAAACCTTCTTAATTAAAACCGCGCCCTTTTTAGGACTGAAGGCCAGAATATTTAACGCCTGCTCAACGGATTTGCCACGGACCAGGTCAGCGACAAGCCGCGCTTTTTGAGCGGAGAGGCGAGTGTTGCTTAGTACAGCAGATACTTGCATGTCTTCACCTTATCGCTTGGATTTTTTGTCCGCGGCGTGACCTTTAAAAGTACGGGTCAGCGCGAACTCACCCAACTTGTGGCCAACCATATTTTCATTAACGTAAACAGGAATATGCTGCTTACCGTTATGCACAGCAATTGTCAGACCAACAAAGTCTGGCAACACCGTTGAACGACGTGACCAAGTTTTAACTGGACGCTTGTCATTTGTTGCGCGAACGGCCTCAACTTTTTTCAACAAGTGCAGGTCAACAAATGGACCCTTTTTAAGAGAACGTGCCATTTACATTACCTCTTGTTCGCTGGACGACGACGCACGATCATATTGCTAGTACGCTTGTTACGACGCGTACGATAGCCCTTAGCTGGCTGACCCCACGGACTAACTGGAACACGACCTTCACCAGTACGGCCTTCACCACCACCGTGAGGGTGATCCACCGGATTCATCGCAGTACCACGCACTGTCGGGCGAATACCCAGCCAGCGTTTTGCACCCGCTTTACCGTATGAACGCAGACTATGCTCACCATTACCCACTTCACCGATTGTTGCACGGCAATCAACGTGTACTTTACGAATTTCGCCAGAGCGAAGACGTAACTGAGCGTACATGCCATCACGAGCCAACAACTGAACGCTAGTACCGGCTGAGCGTGCGATTTGCGCACCCTTGCCCGGCTGCATTTCGATGCAATGAATCGTCGAGCCAACTGGAATATTCCGAATAGGAAGTGTATTACCCACCTTAATCGGGGCGTCAGAACCAGAAACCACCGTCATGCCCGCACTCAAGCCCTTAGGGGCAATAATGTAAGCACGCTCACCATCCGTATAGCATAACAAAGCAATATTGGCAGTGCGGTTCGGGTCGTATTCTAGACGCTCAACTTTCGCGACAATGCCATCTTTATTGCGACGGAAATCGACCAAGCGATAATGCTGCTTATGACCACCACCGATATGACGGGTAGTGATATGACCGTTGTTATTACGGCCACCGGTCTTTGATTTCTTAACCAACAAAGGAGCGTATGGCGCACCTTTATGCAAGTCAGGACTTACAACCTTAACGACTGCGCGGCGACCGGGCGATGTCGGCTTAACTTTTACCAATGCCATGTTTAGTCCCCTTATTGCGCAGCTGCAAGGTCAAGTTCTTGACCGGATACTAAGCTCACATAAGCTTTTTTCCAATCTTTGCGGCGACCATTTGTACGGCCAAAACGCTTAGACTTGCCTTTAACATTAACTACGTTGACCGCCTCAACCTTCACCTTAAAGAGAAGTTCAACGGCAGCCTTGATTTCAGCCTTAGTCGCATCGGTAGAAACACGAAATACGACCTGCTCAGCTTTCTCAGCAACCAAAGTACTCTTTTCAGAAACTATTGGAGCCAAAATCACCTGAAGCATGCGATTTTCTGCAATTTTGATCATGCAAACAACTCCTCAAAAGCCTGTAGTGCATCACGAGTGAACACAACTTTTTTGAAGCGCACCAAACTAACTGGATCAACCTGAGCAGCCTCCAACACTAAAACATGCGGAAGATTACGGGAAGCCAAATACAGGTTCTCATCCAATTCTTTGGTCACAATGAGCACGTTATCGAGCTGCATTTCTGCCAATTTTTGGGCAAAAGCCTTAGTCTTAGGTGCTTCTAGGGCAAAAGAATCAACAACGACCAGACGCTCTTCACGTACCAATTGCGACATAATTGTTGCAATACCAGCACGGTACATCTTACGGTTAACTTTATGCGAGAAATTCTCGTCGGGGCTGTTCGGGAATGCACGACCACCACCACGCCACAACGGAGAAGATGTCATACCAGCACGAGCACGGCCAGTACCTTTTTGACGCCATGGTTTTTTAGTCGAATGCTTTACATTGCCGCGACCCAATTGAGCGCGATTACCGCTACGGGCATTAGCAAAGTATGCAGTTACAACTTGATGAACCAAGGCTTCATTAAATTCACGACCAAACAAGTCATCAGAAGCAGCAACAGCTACTTGAGCCTCGCCTTTCGTATTAACAACTTTTAGTTCCATTATGCACCTGCCTTAACGCTCGAACGAACGATAACGCCATTGCCCTTGGAGCCTGGCACACCACCCTTAACCAGCAACAATTGACGCTCAGCATCAACTCGCACGATTTCAAGATTTTGCACGGTACGCTGAACATTACCGAGCTGACCAGCCATGCGTTTACCTGGCAAAACACGACCCGGATCTTGCGCTTGACCGATAGAGCCAGCAGAACGATGCGATAGTGAATTACCGTGCGTAGCACGATTAGAAGCAAAATGATAACGCTTGATAACACCAGCCCAACCCTTACCTTGGCTGGTACCAGTAACATCAACCATTTGACCAACACTAAACAACTCAACAGACAAAGCATCACCAGCTTTCAACTCAGCAGCTTTCTCTGCAGGAATACGGAACTCAACGAGCGCCAAACCTGCTTCAACTCCTGCTTTCGCGAAATGACCAGCCTCAGCCTTATTCACTCGACTTGCTTTTTTTGTACCGAAAGTAACCTGAACAGCAGAGTAGCCGTCAGCTTCCAGAGTTTTGATTTGCGTGACGCGATTTGCAGCCATATCCAACACAGTCACTGGAATGGAAGCACCATCCTCAGCGAATACGCGGGTCATGCCGACTTTGCGACCTACAAGACCTAAGCTCATAGTTATTCCCTTTTCAAGGGCCAGTTACGATTGACTGGCTATGACTATTAAAAAATAAAACGGGCTTGCCACTATAAATGGCAAGCCCGAGATACTAACAAAGTTTATTAACCGTCGCAAGAGCTTTCGCTCTCAACGGTAAAACCAAGCCATTAGTTCAATTTAATCTCAACATCAACACCCGCTGGCAAATCCAGCTTCATCAATGCATCAACAGTCTTATCAGTTGGGTCAACAATATCCAACATACGCAAGTGAGTACGAATCTCAAATTGATCACGCGCAGTTTTATTTACGTGTGGTGAACTCAAAATATCATAACGTTCAATTTTTGTTGGTAAAGGAATCGGACCCTTAACAACTGCACCTGTACGCTTTGCTGTTTCAACAATTTCTTGAGCTGAACGATCGATCAAAGAATAATCAAAAGCTTTCAAGCGGATACGAATTTTCTGATTTTGCATTTCCAAGTTCCTTAAGCAAGAACAGTGGCAACAACACCAGCGCCAACTGTACGACCACCTTCGCGAATCGCGAAACGTAAACCTTGCTCCATCGCTACCGGGCAGATCAAGGTCACAGTAATCGATACGTTATCACCAGGCATTACCATCTCTGTACCTTCTGGCAATTCAATCGCGCCAGTTACGTCAGTAGTACGGAAGTAGAACTGTGGACGGTAGTTACTAAAGAATGGTGTATGACGACCACCTTCATCTTTAGACAACACATAGATCTCAGCAGTAAACTTAGTGTGCGGAGTGATCGAACCTGGCTTAGCCAAAACTTGACCACGCTGAACATCTTCACGCTTAGTACCACGAAGCAAGGCACCGATGTTGTCACCTGCTTGACCTTGGTCAAGCAATTTACGGAACATCTCAACACCAGTACAAGTCGTCTTAACTGTTGGCACAATACCAACGATCTCGATCTCTTCACCCACTTTAACAATACCGCGCTCAACACGACCAGTCACAACAGTACCGCGACCAGAAATAGAGAATACATCTTCAACTGGCATCAAGAATGCACCGTCGATTGCACGCTCTGGCTCAGGAATGTAAGTATCCAAAGCATCAGCCAAACGGAAGATTGCTGGCTCGCCGTATTCTGATTGATCACCTTCCAACGCCAAACGCGCAGAACCGGTAATTACTGGCGTGTCATCACCAGGGAAATCGTATTTGTTTAACAAATCACGAATCTCCATTTCAACCAACTCAAGCAACTCAGCATCATCAACCAAATCAGCTTTGTTCATGAATACGATGATGTATGGAACACCAACCTGACGAGACAACAAGATGTGCTCGCGGGTTTGTGGCATAGGACCATCAGCGGCAGAAACCACCAATACCGCACCATCCATCTGCGCCGCACCGGTAATCATGTTTTTCACATAATCCGCGTGACCCGGGCAGTCAACGTGAGCGTAGTGACGTTTTTCAGTCTCATACTCAACGTGCGCAGTATTAATCGTAATACCACGTGCTTTTTCTTCTGGTGCACTATCAATCGATGCGTAATCTTTAACAATACCGCCAAACTTTCTACATAGAACAGTAGTAATTGCAGCCGTCAGCGTTGTTTTACCATGATCCACGTGACCGATTGTACCTACGTTAACGTGAGGCTTAGTCCGTGCAAACTTTTCTTTTGCCATTTTTCAAAATTCCTTAATTAAAATTATTTCTTAGTAACAATTGCATCAGCAATGTGCTTAGGCGCAATTGAATAATGCTTAAATTCCATCGAGTATGTAGCACGACCTTGCGACATAGAGCGCAGAGTTGTCGAGTAACCAAACATCTCAGACAGTGGAACTTCAGCTTTAATCATTTTTCCGCCGGCAGGATTATCATCCATACCTTGCAATAAACCACGACGAGAAGAAATATCACCCATGATGTCGCCCATATAATCTTCAGGCGTTTCAATTTCAACGTACATCATTGGCTCAAGAATTACAGGACCAGCACGACGCATTGCTTCTTTAAATGCCATAGAACCAGCAAGCTCGAATGCAATTTGCGACGAGTCCACATCATGATACGAACCAAAGGTCAAGCGAACCTTAACGTCAACAACAGGGAAGCCAGCCAACACACCCGACTTCAAAGTGTTTTGGATACCTTTATCAACAGAAGGAATGAATTCACGAGGAATTACACCACCTTTAATCTCATCAACAAAGCTATAACCATTACCCTCACCGGCTGGCTCAACAGTAATTGTCACATCGCCGTACTGACCCTTACCACCAGACTGTTTCGCGTGTTTACCTTGAACATCTGCAGCGATTTGAGTGATAGTCTCGCGATACGCCACTTGTGGCGCACCAACGTTAGCCTCAACACCAAACTCACGACGCATCCGGTCAACCAAGATTTCAAGATGTAGCTCACCCATACCAGACATAATAGTCTGGCCAGTCTCTTCATCCGTTTTAACTCGGAAAGAAGGATCTTCTTTAGACAAACGCCCCAAAGCAAGACCCATTTTCTCTTGGTCAGCCTTAGTTTTTGGTTCAACCGCAACGTGAATCACAGGCTCAGGAAACACCATACGCTCAAGAATAATTACATCCTTCAAATCGCAAAGAGTTTCACCTGTGGTTACATCTTTCAAACCAATCGCAGCTGCGATGTCACCAGCGCGAACCTCGTCAATTTCTTTACGATCATTTGCATGCATTTGCACCAGACGACCAATACGCTCTTTCTTATCTTTGTTTGAATTCAAAACAAAGTCGCCAGACTGTAAAGTCCCCGAATACACACGGAAGAATGTCAACTGACCAACGTATGGATCATTCATTAACTTGAAAGCCAGCGATGAGAAAGGTGCATCATCTGTAGCTTCGCGAGTCACTTCTTGATCACGATCATCCATACCCTTAACTGCATCAATATCCACAGGCGATGGCAAGAACTCGATCACAGCATCCAACATCCGTTGAACGCCTTTGTTTTTGAACGCAGAACCACACAATACAGGCTGAATCTCGCAAGCCAAAGTACGGGCACGAATAGCCGCAACAATTTCCTCTTCTGACAATTCGCCAGCTTCGAGATACTTGTTCATTAATTCTTCAGAAGCTTCGGCGGCCGTTTCGACCATTTTTTCGCGCCATTCTTGGGCAACCGATACTAAATCTGCAGGGATATCACCGTACGTGAAAGTCATACCTTGAGATGATTCATCCCAGATAATTGCTTTCATTTTAAGCAGATCAACAACACCTTCAAACTTATCTTCCGCACCAATAGGAATAACCACCGGTACTGGATTTGCTTTCAAACGCAATTTCATTTGTTCAACAGCGCGGAAGAAGTTGGCTCCTGAGCGGTCCATCTTATTCACGAAAGCTAAACGTGGAACTTTGTACTTGTTAGCTTGACGCCATACAGTTTCAGACTGAGGCTGAACACCACCCACAGCACAATAAACCATACATGCACCATCAAGAACACGCATTGAACGCTCAACTTCAATTGTGAAGTCAACGTGGCCTGGGGTGTCAATGATGTTAATCAAATGCTCAGGAAACTGCAGACTCATACCTTTCCAGTATGTGGTCGTAGCAGCAGAAGTGATTGTAATACCACGTTCCTGTTCTTGCTCCATCCAGTCCATAGTGGCTGCGCCATCATGAACTTCACCAATCTTATGGTTAACACCGGTATAAAACAAAACACGTTCTGTTGTGGTTGTTTTACCAGCATCAATGTGAGCGGAAATACCAATATTGCGGTAACGCTCAATAGGGGTCTTGCGAGCCACGGCGATTTCCTTATCTTGATTACGCGATTAGAAACGGAAGTGGGCGAATGCTTTATTAGCATCAGCCATACGATGCACTTCATCGCGTTTTTTCATCGCGCCGCCACGGCCTTCAGCCGCGTCAAGAAGTTCACCTGCTAGACGCAGATCCATTGATTTTTCACCACGTTTACGAGCCGCTTCGCGAACCCAGCGCATCGACAATGCCAGACGACGGCTTGGACGTACTTCTACTGGCACCTGGTAGTTGGCGCCACCGACACGGCGACTCTTAACTTCAACAACTGGCTTAACATTGCCAATTGCGGTGTTAAAAACTTCAATTGCATCTTTACCAGTCTTTTTCTCGATCTGGGCCAATGCACCATAAACGATACGCTCAGCAACAGCTTTTTTACCGTCGAGCATTACAACGTTCATGAATTTTGCGAGTTCTGTGCTACCAAATTTTGGATCTGGCAACACATCACGCTTAGGGACTTCTCTGCGTCTTGGCATAACATACTTCCTTAATGTGACATTCAGCTGGGGACAACCCCGCGGACAACTATAAAATTGCCCACTTACTTGACGACTGCATTAGTAGCCGCCACTCATACGATACAAATTAAGCCTTAGGGCGTTTTGCACCGTACTTAGAGCGAGACTGCTTACGATTTTTAACGCCAGCCAAGTCAAGAGAGCCACGTACGCAGTGATAGCGAACACCTGGCAAATCTTTTACACGACCGCCACGTAGCAATACAACGCTATGCTCTTGCAGGTTATGGCCTTCACCACCGATATACGAAATTACTTCGAAACCGTTAGTTAGGCGAACTTTGCATACTTTACGCAATGCAGAGTTTGGTTTTTTTGGAGTTGTTGTATATACACGTGTGCATACACCACGCTTTTGCGGACAAGCTTCAAGAGCAGGCACTTTGCTCTTCAGTTTTTCCGCAACACGTCCTTTACGAACGAGTTGATTGATAGTTGGCATTGTTTTTCACTTCCTACCGCGTTAAAAAAGACCTTGCCACGACTGTGGCACGGTTAAGGTTTCCAAATTGGAAACGCTGCGGAGAGCGATAAAATCGCTCTCCGCAGAAAAAGACTTTGAATTATAAGGAAAAGAATGAATGCACGTCAATGCAAACCGACGGATGTCGGCCTGCATTTCAGTAATTACTCAGAAATATTTCCAATTTCAGCAATAACTTCAGCAGCGGCCTCAGCAAAAGGCGCTAAACTTTCGGCTTTTGCTAGTTGACGCTTCCGATTTTTATGGTAAGCCAGACCCGTACCTGCTGGAATCAAACGCCCAACAATCACGTTTTCTTTCAAACCACGCAAATCATCTACTTTACCCATAATCGCGGCTTCAGTAAGAACACGTGTAGTCTCCTGGAATGATGCAGCGGAGATGAACGAGTCTGTTGACAATGAAGCCTTGGTAATACCTAAGAGAATATTGTCAAACTTGGCCAACTCTTTACCTTCTTCTGCTAGCTTATCATTCATGATCAGAACTTCAGCACGCTCCACTTGCTCACCCAAGATGAAGTTTGAACCACCCTGATCTGAAATCACTACTCGACGTAACATCTGACGAACAATCACTTCGATATGCTTGTCATTAATCTTCACGCCTTGCAAGCGATAAACCTCTTGTACTTCCTGAACAATATAACGGGCAAGTGCCTCAATACCTTGTAAGCGCAAGATATCGTGTGGATCGATAGGTCCATCCACAATAACCTCACCTTGGCTAACCACTTGACCATCATGCACCATGACGTGCTTGTCTTTCGAGATCAGGTATTCGTGTGGAACGCCATCCAAATCAG
Organism: Deefgea salmonis; assembly: GCF_020531905.1. Classification (GTDB taxonomy): domain Bacteria; phylum Pseudomonadota; class Gammaproteobacteria; order Burkholderiales; family Chitinibacteraceae; genus Deefgea; species Deefgea salmonis. Next base: position 63,557 of record NZ_JAJAWG010000011.1, read on the forward strand.
TCAGAACTAGACGCTGCTTACCTTTAGTGTCTTTACCAAAGCTAGCTGTACCAGTGATTTCTGCCAGCATACCCGCATCTTTTGGCGAACGAGCCTCAAACAACTCTGCTACACGTGGTAGACCACCGGTAATATCACGCGTTTTAGCCGATTCTTGTGGAATACGAGCAAGTACATCACCCACACCCACTTGCTGACCATCTTTCACCGTAATGATAGAACCAACTTGGAATGAAATAGTCACAGGAGTGTCAGTGCCAGCCAATTTCATTTCTTGCCCATTCTCATCGAGCAACTTAACTAATGGACGAACACCTTTTGCTGCGGTTACTTTTGCTTTAGAAGCAATAACCACTAATGTTGACAAACCAGTCACTTCATCGACTTGCTTAACAACGGTCATACCTTCTTCGACATTTTCAAATCGAACAATACCTGAATACTCAGTAATAATTGGACGAGTATGCGGATCCCACGTACCTAGTACTGAACCTGCTTTAATGATGTCACCATCTTTAACAGCAAGAGTTGCACCATAAGGCACTTTATGTGTTTCACGCTCACGACCCACATCATCGAGAATCAATAGCTCAGCAGAACGAGCAATAACAACCAGTTCATTTTTCGCATTTGTTACATAACGCATATTTGCGCTAAAACCAAGTCGACCATTTGACTTCGCTTCAACCTGGCTAGCAGCAGCAGCTCGAGATGCCGCACCACCAATATGGAACGTACGCATTGTTAACTGTGTACCCGGCTCACCAATTGATTGAGCAGCAATAACACCAACTGCCTCACCGGCATTAACAATTTGCCCGCGACCTAAGTCACGGCCATAACATTTGGCACACAGACCGTAACGTGTCTCACAAGACAACGGAGTACGTACAACGACTTCATCTATATTGCGGCTTTCAATCTCGTCAACGGCATCTTCATCTAGCAAGTAACCAACTTCATATACAGTTTCTTGTGTTGAAGGATCTACAACGTCTTTAACAACGATTCGGCCCAAAATACGATCACGCAATGCTTCAACAACATCACCACCTTGCATGACAGCTTTCATTGCAACGCCATGTTTCGTGCCGCAATCATCCTCAGTAACAACCAAATCTTGTGTCACATCGACCAAACGACGAGTCAAATAACCCGAGTTGGCCGTCTTCAATGCCGTATCAGCCAAACCTTTACGTGCACCGTGTGTCGAAATAAAGTACTGAAGAACTGTCAAACCCTCACGGAAGTTCGTTGTAATCGGCGTTTCAATAATTGAACCGTCCGGCTTCGCCATCAAACCACGCATACCTGCCAACTGACGAATCTGGGCTGGCGAACCACGAGCACCTGAGTCAGCCATCATGTAAATCGAGTTAAACGATTCTTGTTCGTCTTTTTTACCGTTACTATCGTAAACAGTTTCTTTTGCCAATTGATCCATCATTGCTTTCGCAATTTGATCACCGGCGCGGCCCCAGATATCGACGACCTTATTGTAGCGCTCACCTTGCGTTACCAGACCTGAGCTATATTGCTGCTCAATCTCTTTCACTTCGGCTTGTGCTGCTGCCAACAATTCAACTTTTTTCGCAGGAACCAACATATCATCGACGCAAATCGAGATACCACCACGAGTCGAATATGAGAAACCGGTATACATCAGTTGATCGGCAAAAATAACCGTTTCTTTCAAGCCACAACGACGGAAAGACGCATTAATCAGCTTACCAATTTCTTTTTTCTTCAATGACTTATCGATATGCGAGAAGGCCAAGCCTTTAGGCAAAATCTCAGACAAAATTGCACGACCCACCGTTGTATCACGGCGGACCATTTTGCTTTCCCAGTCGCCTAAATCATTACGGAACCATTCTTTCAAGCGAATAGAAACACGAGTCTGTAGGGTAACTTCTTTACTCTGGTAAGCACGCAAGGCCTCAGATACGTCAGCAAGAATCGTCAAACGTTGACCATCCTCATTGAGGCGCTCACCTTTGGCGTATTTCGCTTCACGCGTCATGTAATACAAGCCCAACACGATATCTTGCGAAGGAACAATAATTGGCTCGCCGTTAGCTGGGGCCAAGACATTATTCGATGCCAGCATCAATGTACGTGCTTCCATCTGTGCTTCAAGCGACAATGGAACGTGAACCGCCATTTGGTCACCGTCAAAGTCAGCATTGAATGCCGCGCAGACGAGTGGATGCAATTGAATGGCTTTACCTTCAATCAGGGTCGGTTCAAACGCTTGAATACCCAAACGGTGCAATGTAGGCGCACGATTCAATAGCACTGGATGTTCGCGAATAACGTCTTCCAAGATATCCCAAACAACAGGCTCTTGGCTTTCAACCATTTTCTTCGCGGCTTTAATCGTCGTTGCCAAGCCCATCACTTCCAACTTATGGAAAATAAATGGTTTAAACAATTCCAACGCCATCAATTTTGGCAAGCCACATTGATGTAACCGCAAAGTAGGACCAACGGTAATTACCGAACGACCTGAGTAATCGACACGTTTACCCAACAAGTTCTGACGGAAACGACCGCCCTTACCTTTAATCATATCTGCAAGCGATTTCAACGGACGCTTGTTCGCACCAGTCATCGCTTTACCGCGACGGCCGTTATCGAGCAGAGAGTCCACAGCTTCTTGCAACATGCGCTTTTCATTACGAACAATAATTTCCGGAGCGCGTAATTCAAGCAGGCGCTTCAAACGGTTATTACGGTTAATAACGCGGCGATACAAATCATTCAAATCAGAAGTCGCAAAACGACCGCCATCCAATGGCACCAATGGACGTAATTCCGGAGGTAATACCGGCAACACTTCCATAATCATCCACTCTGGCTTGATACCCGAGCGATCAAACGCCTCTAGGACTTTCAAACGCTTAGCGATTTTTTTGATTTTAGTTTCAGAACCGGTACTGTCGAGCTCAGCGCGCAAGTTGCTAATTTCTTGGTCTACGTCCATCGACTTTAGCAATTCGCGGACCGCTTCTGCGCCCATCAAAGCGACAAATTCGTCACCGTATTCTTCAACTTTGGTAAAGTAATCTTCTTCTGTCAGCAGCTGACCACGTGTTAGCGGTGTCATGCCTGGCTCAACCACGATGAATGCTTCAAAGTACAATACACGCTCGATATCACGCAAAGCGATATCTAGAACCATACCCAAACGACTTGGGAGTGACTTCAAGAACCAAATATGTGCGACGGGTGAAGCGAGGTCGATATGACCCATACGCTCACGACGCACTTTAGACAAAGTAACTTCTACACCGCATTTTTCACAAATTACGCCACGGTGCTTCAAACGCTTGTATTTACCGCACAAGCACTCATAATCTTTGATCGGTCCAAAAATACGAGCACAAAATAAACCATCGCGCTCAGGCTTGAACGTACGATAGTTAATGGTTTCTGGCTTTTTCACTTCGCCGAAAGACCAAGAACGGATTTTTTCTGGCGATGCTAAGCCAATTTTAATCGCGTCAAATTCTTCGTCCTGCGCGACTTGCTTGAATAGTTCGAGTAAGCCTTTCATTCCAATATTCTCCAGTGAGGGCGAGTTGTTAGGTGTGAGGCGACCATTAAATAGTCACCTCCCCACACCTCACACAGATCAGTAGGTTTCCAGATCGATGTCGATACCGAGCGAACGGATTTCCTTGACCAATACATTGAACGACTCTGGCATGCCAGCATCAATGCGGTGATCACCCTTCACAATGTTTTCGTAAACTTTAGTACGGCCATTCACATCATCTGATTTAACAGTAAGCATTTCTTGCAAGGTGTACGCAGCGCCGTATGCTTCTAAGGCCCAAACCTCCATCTCACCAAAACGCTGACCACCAAATTGGGCTTTACCACCCAGCGGCTGCTGAGTCACAAGCGAATAAGGTCCAGTTGAACGTGCATGCATCTTGTCATCAACCAAATGATGCAATTTCAAGTAATGCATCACACCAACAGTGACTTTACGCTCGAATGGCTCACCCGTGCGACCATCATACAACTGCATTTGTGTTTTGCTAGAATTGAAATCCAACTGTTGAGTACGTGCATCGTCATCAGGATATGCTAATTCTAGCATTTCTTGAATTTCAGACTCATCAGCACCGTCAAACACTGGACTTGCAAAAGTCATACCTGTGCGCAAACCACGCGCCAATGTCATGATTTCAACATCACTCAGGTCACTAATGTCTTCGGCCTTGCCTTTCGATTGATAAATCTTATCCAAGATTTCACGAATTTCAGCAACGTTCCGTTGTTCACGCAACATCGCATCAATACGTTGACCAATCCCTTTTGCTGCCCAGCCTAAGTGAACCTCAAGAATCTGTCCGATATTCATCCGTGATGGAACACCCAATGGATTCAAGACAATATCAACAGTTGAACCATCTGCCATGTGTGGCAAGTCTTCAACTGGTAAGATCTTAGAAACCACACCCTTGTTACCGTGACGGCCGGCCATTTTATCGCCAGGTTGTAAGCGACGTTTTACCGCCACATACACTTTAACCATCTTGATAACACCAGGTGGCAACTCATCACCTTGAGTTAATTTACGCTTTTTATCTTCAAAGCGTAACTCAAACTCTTGCTTCATTTGGGCAATCAAGTCTTTCATTGCTTCGAGTTGACGCGCAGCCTCTTCTTCAGCCAAGCGGATATCGAACCAATCATGCTTCGAGAGTTGATCGGCCAAGTATTCCGAAGTGATAGCACTGCCTTTCGCTAGACGTTTTGGACCACCGTTTGCAATTTTGCCAACAATCATCCGTTCGATACGTTCGAACAAGTCATCGTTAACAATACGCAATTGGTCATTCAAATCTTGACGATAACGACGTAGCTGTTCATCGATAATGGCTTGAGCGCGTTTATCACGCTCAATCCCTTCACGAGTAAACACTTGCACGTCAATAACCGTACCAACCATGCCTGATGGCACGCGCAAGCTTGTATCTTTAACGTCAGATGCTTTTTCACCGAAGATAGCACGCAGTAGCTTTTCTTCTGGAGTCAGCTGAGTTTCGCCCTTAGGCGTAACTTTACCAACCAGAACATCACCAGCCTCAACTTCAGCACCGATATAAACCACACCAGCCTCATCCAAACGGCCCAGCATGCGCTCAGACAAGTTTGAAATATCGCGGGTAATTTCTTCAGGACCCAGCTTAGTATCACGCGCCATCACGTTCAATTCTTCGATGTGAATCGAAGTATAACGATCATCAGCAATGACTTTTTCGGAGATCAAAATCGAATCTTCGAAGTTATAACCATTCCATGGCATGAAAGCGATGGTCATATTTTGACCCAAAGCTAATTCACCCAAGTCAGTCGATGCGCCATCAGCAACGACATCACCCTTCTCAATCCGATCACCTTTAACAACGATAGGACGTTGGTTGGTGTTGGTATTCTGATTCGAGCGAGTGAACTTAACCAAGTTGTAAATATCTACACCAGTTTCGCCTGCAATCGTTTCGCTATCATTCACGCGAACCACAACACGTGTTGCATCAACGAAATCAACGACACCACCACGCAATGCAGTTACTGCAGTACCCGAGTCAGTTGCGCATGTACGCTCAATACCGGTACCGACCATTGGCTTCTCAGCACGCAAGCAAGGTACAGCTTGACGCTGCATGTTGGCGCCCATCAATGCACGGTTGGCGTCATCGTGTTCCAAGAATGGAATCAATGATGCAGCAACAGAAACGATCTGGCTTGGCGCCACGTCCATGTACTGAACGCGATCAGGCGTAGCAACAATCGTCTCGCCCGCTTCACGGCAAGTTACCAATTCATCAGTCAGTTTGCTATCGTCATCCAAGCCTGCATTGGCCTGTGCAATCACATACTTACCTTCTTGAATTGCCGACAGGTATTCAATTTCAAGCGTCGCTTGACCATTGATCACTTTACGATACGGTGTTTCCAAGAAACCATACTCATTAGTACGTGCATAGCAAGACAATGAGTTAATCAGACCAATGTTTGGACCTTCCGGCGTTTCAATCGGACAAACACGGCCGTAATGCGTTGGATGCACGTCACGAACTTCAAAGCCTGCGCGTTCACGTGTCAAACCACCAGGGCCCAACGCCGAAACACGGCGTTTGTGGGTGATTTCAGACAATGGATTCGTTTGATCCATAAACTGCGACAATTGTGACGAACCAAAGAATTCTTTCACCGCTGCCGATACCGGCTTAGCGTTGATCAAATCATGCGGCATCAAATTGTCTGATTCAGCTTGCGACAAACGCTCTTTAACAGCACGTTCAACACGAACCAAGCCAGCACGGAATTGATTTTCAGCCAACTCACCGACTGAGCGAACACGACGGTTGCCCAAGTGATCGATATCATCGACTTCACCACGACTATTGCGTAATTCAAGCAAAATACCAATCACAGCGACGATGTCTTCTGTCGACAAGATGCCAGGACCAGTGATGCCTTTTTTGCCTGCGCGCTCATAGAAGCGACGTTGCCAGCCCGGTGCTTTCTCTTCCAAGCGATCGGGATAAGCACGGCTATTGAATTTCATGCGGCCAACAGCAGAAAGATCATAGCGATCTTCATTGAAGAACAAACCTTTAAACAAGGCCTGAACAGCATCTTCTGTTGGCGGCTCGCCTGGACGCATCATGCGATAAATCGCTACGCGAGCTTGCCATTCATCAATGGTTTCATCCGTTCGCAGGGTTGCCGACATAAAGCCGCCCTGGTCCAAATCATTGATGTACAAAGTCTTAATTTCTTTAACTTCGTTGCTATCGAGTTTAACCAATAAATCTTCAGTGATTTCATCGTTGGCTTTGGCAACAAGTTCGCCCGTTTCAGGGCTAATTACCGCAGTCGACAACATACGGCCATACATATAATCCAGCGGCACAGGAATACGTGTCATGCCGGCATTAGTGATGTCGCGAATTGTTTTTGCAGTAATACGCTTATCTTTTTGCGCCAACACACGGCCGTCATCAGCAATGATGTCAAACTTAGCAACTTCACCGCGCAAGCGATCAGGAACTAATTCCCAAAATACGCCATCATCAGTGAGATAGAAGGTATCAGTATCAAAGAACTCAGCCAAGATCTGTTCAGCCGTATACCCCAATGCCTTAAGCAAAATAGATACCGGCATTTTACGACGACGGTCAATACGGAAGAACAGCAAATCTTTCGGGTCAAATTCGAAATCGAGCCAAGATCCACGGTAAGGGATCACACGGGCTGAGAACAATAATTTACCGGAACTATGGGTTTTACCCTTGTCATGCTCAAAGAACACGCCCGGAGAGCGGTGTAACTGAGAAACAATTACACGTTCAGTGCCGTTAATCACGAATGAACCACTACGTGTCATTAACGGAATTTCACCGAAATAAACATCCTGCTCTTTAACTTCCTTTATCGTTGGCTTTGCTGCGTCACGATCCATAATGACCAGACGAACACGAGCACGCAATGGCGCGGCAAAGGTAATGCCACGTTGTTGACACTCGATCACATCGAATGCAGGCTCACCCAATGAATAATGCACAAACTCAAGACGTGCATATTCATTATGGGAAACAATAGGGAAAATCGAGTTAAACGCAGCCTGCAAGCCAATTTCACGACGCGCCTCAGTTGGCACACCTAGTTGCAGATATTCGGTATAAGAGTCGATCTGAGTAGCCAGCAGAAACGGCACTTCGAGGACGCTCGCCCGTTTCGCAAAACTTTTGCGAATACGTTTTTTCTCAGTGAACGAGTATTTCATACTCATAAACTCTCCATGGGGTTGGGCGCAATGGACAAACCGCAAAACGCCCGCTTACGGTTGTGAGCGGTTTCTGGTTTGCCAGCTGCAAATTATAATTCGCTCACAACTCAAACAGCCGTAAGCAAGCTCGCAGTATACAAACGCAAAAGGGCAGGCGGATTCCTCCGCCTGCCTGCACTACATTACTTCAAGAACAATTACTTAACTTCAGCAGTAGCGCCGGCTTCGATCAATTTCTTAGCGATTGCATCAGCATCAGCTTTAGACACGCCTTCTTTAACTGCTTTAGGTGCGCCATCAACTAAGTCTTTAGCTTCTTTCAAGCCCAAGCCAGTCACTTCACGAACAACCTTAATTACGCCAACTTTCTGAGCGCCTGCGCCAGTCAAGATAACGTCAAATTCAGTTTGTTCTTCGGCAACAGCTGCGCCAGCACCGGCTGGACCAGCAACTGCCATAGCAGCAGCAGAAACGCCAAATTTTTCTTCGAATGCCTTAACGAGGTCATTCAATTCCATAACAGTCAAAGCACCTACTGCTTCAAGGATGTCTTCTTTAGTAACAGCCATTTCTAGTACTCCTGAAAATCTTGTCAGATTAAATCAAATTCAAAATTGGTATAAAGCTTAAGCAGCGTCTGCTGGCGCTTCAGTAGCTGCAACTTCAGCAACTGGAGCTTCTTCAGCAGGAGCAGCATCTTCAGCCTTCTTAGCAGCCAAAGCGCCAAGACCACGAGCAAACGCAGCAACTGGAGCTTGCATAACACCCAGCAACATCGAGAGCAATTCATCACGGCTCGGGATAGTAGCGAGTTGGGCAACTTCAGCAACAGTTAATACTTTGCCTTCGTACGAACCAGCAATTACCTTAATCTTCTCATCTTTCTTTGAGAAATTTTGGATAACTTTAGCTGCAGCAACTGCGTCTTCAGAAATCGCGTAAACCAGCGGGCCTGACATTTGGTCAGCCAAGCTAGCAAACGGAGTTCCTTCAACAGCACGACGCGCTAGAGTGTTTTTCAAAACACGCAAGAACACGCCAGACTCACGCGCTTGTTTGCGCAATGCAGTCATGCTAGCAACCCCGATTCCACGGTATTCAGCGATAACGATGGTTTGAGCATTTGCAACTACTGCTGCAATCTCAGCCACGACCGCTTTTTTGTCGTCAAGATTCAGACTCAAGGTCAACCTCCATTAGTTAAGTTCAGCGCGAATAATCGCGCCACCCAATCAAACGGCGACCAATATTCAGGAGACTTATATCAACTAAGATAGTTGATGAGAAGCCTGCATTGGGCACACCGTCTGCGTAGGCTAGCGTTTGGGCGCTGTGATTAAGCTAAATCAATGATTTAGCGCCTACGGTCTTTGACATTTTGCTGCGTGATATTGAAATATCTCGCAGCAACCCAAAGTCTTTATGCTAGTACAGAAGTAGTGTCAACGCGAACGCCTACACCCATTGTGCTAGAAACTGCGATTTTCTTGAAATACACGCCCTTAGAGCTAGCTGGTTTTGCTTTTTGCAAAGCATCAGCCAATGCTGCCAAGTTAGTTTGCAAATCAGCCGCAGCAAAAGATGCGCGACCGATTGTTGCGTGTACGATACCACCCTTGTCAGTACGGTATTGCACTTGACCGGCTTTTGCGTTTTTAACAGCTTCAGCAACGTTCGGAGTTACAGTACCCACTTTTGGATTTGGCATCAGACCACGAGGGCCCAAAATTTGACCCAATTGACCAACGATACGCATTGCATCTGGAGATGCAATAACAACGTCAAAGTCCATTACGCCAGCTTTAATTTGTTCAGCCAAGTCTTCAAAACCAACGATATCGGCACCGGCAGCTTTTGCCAATTCAACGTTCGCACCTTGTGTGAACACGGCAACGCGAACTGATTTACCAGTACCTTTAGGCAATACAACAGCGCCACGAACCACTTGGTCTGATTTACGTGCATCAATACCAAGATTGAACGAAACATCGATAGATTCGTTAAATTTGGCTGTAGCAGCAGCTTGCACCAAAGCAATTGCATCAGCAACTGGGTACAATTTATTGCGATCTACAGTAGCGTTCAAAGCCGCTAGACGTTTAGAAACCTTAGCCATTTACACGCCCTCCACGGTAATACCGATTGAACGTGCTGAACCAGCAAGAATACGTACTGAAGCGTCCATATCGGCACCAGTCAAATCTGCTTGCTTAGTTTTAGCGATTTCTTCTAGCTGAGCACGAGTCACAACACCAACTTTGTCTGTGTGTGGTTTAGCAGAGCCTTTAGTGATGCCAGCTGCTTTTTTCAACAAAATTGTTGCGGGTGGTGATTTCATCACGAAAGTGAATGATTTATCCGCATACGCAGTAATCACAACAGGAATTGGCAAGCCTGGCTCAACGCCTTGAGTTGCAGCGTTAAACGCTTTACAAAATTCCATGATATTCAAACCGCGCTGACCCAATGCCGGACCGATAGGTGGCGATGGATTTGCTTTACCAGCGGGCACTTGCAGCTTTACATAGCCGACAATTTTTTTAGCCACGATACAACTCCTAAAAGCGGGTCAAACGCTAGCAACAGCCAGCTCCCCAATGAAAAACGCATTAACTGCGCAAAACCAACACAGATCAGACTTTTTCGATCTGAGAGAACTCTAAATCTACCGGCGTCGCACGACCAAAAATCATCACCGATACTTTCAGACGACTCTTATCGTAATCCACATCCTCAACTGTTGCATTAAAATCAGCAAATGGTCCTTCAGTCACACGCAAGGACTCACCCACCTCAAACAACACTTTCGGACGCGGTTTCTCAACACCTTCTTGCACTTGCTGCATCATGCGCTCAACTTCTTTCGCAGGAATTGGCATCGGCTTAGTACCACTACCGCCGATAAAGCCAGTCACTTTAGGTGTACTTTTCACCAAGTGCCAACTATCGTCGGTCATATCCATCTCAACGAAAACATAGCCAGGATAAAATTTACGCTCAGTCAGCGTCTTTTTACCATTTTTAATTTCCATCACTTCTTCGACAGGAACCAGCACTTGACCAAACAAGTGCGCCATATCCAAGCGGTCAATTTTTTCTTTCAATGCTTTCTGTACGCTTTTTTCAAAGCCAGAATACGCATGAACTACATACCAGCGCATACCCATATCGAACCCTCCGTTTATTTACCGCGACCGAGCACGACATCGTAAAATAACCAAGCGAGACCGGAGTCAACCGCCCACATAAACAGAGCCAATACACCAACAAACAAGAAAACAACAGCTGTGACTTGCCATGTTTCTTTTTTGCTTGGCCAAACTACTTTCTGGGCTTCTTTAACCGAATCACGAGCGTAATCAACAAAAGTGCGGCCTAATGTAGTAAACCACATCACAGCACCTGCAGCCACCACACCTACCGCGACACATAAAGACCCCAAAAAGGATTGACCCGCTGGAACCATATAAAAACCCGCAACACCCAACAACACGAGGGCCAGGGCAGCTACTACTTTCAGTCGTTCTATGCTTTGCATTGCTTTATCGGCGACCCATAAAACAGAGCCGCTCCTATGAAGGAACGGCTCCGTTGATATATTGTGGCAGGCGAGGGGGGTCTCGAACCCACAACCCCCGGTTTTGGAGACCGGTACTCTACCAATTGAGCTACTCGCCTACGGAGAGGGCATAACTATAACAACGTTAAACCCTTTTTGCAACCTATTATTGAACTACTGTTGCAACAACACCAGCGCCAACTGTACGACCACCTTCGCGAATTGCGAAACGCAGACCTTGTTCCATAGCCACTGGGCAGATCAAGGTTACAGTGATCGATACGTTATCACCAGGCATTACCATTTCTGTACCTTCTGGCAATTCAATCGCGCCAGTTACGTCAGTAGTACGGAAGTAGAACTGTGGACGGTAGTTACTAAAGAATGGTGTATGACGACCACCTTCATCTTTAGACAACACATAGATCTCAGCAGTAAACTTAGTATGCGGAGTGATCGAACCTGGCTTAGCCAAAACTTGACCACGCTGAACATCTTCACGCTTAGTACCACGAAGCAAGGCACCGATATTGTCACCTGCTTGACCTTGGTCAAGCAATTTACGAAACATCTCAACACCAGTACAAGTCGTCTTAACTGTTGGCACAATACCAACGATCTCGATCTCTTCACCCACTTTAACAATACCGCGCTCAACACGACCA
>NZ_JAJAWG010000012.1 GCF_020531905.1 Deefgea salmonis
ATAGTGCGGATTGCCCGTGTGAAAGTAGGTCATTGCCAGACTCCCCATACCAGAAAGCCCGATTCGAAAGAGTCGGGCTTTTTGCTGTCCGTGAGACTTATATGCAACGTATATGTCTAACTGAGCATTTTGTTGCGTCGCAATAATTCAAATTGGCTAGAATGAATTGATTATTTCATTTTGAGACACATTATGAATGTTGCTGTTTCTCCTTTATCTACCCTGGATATTTTACGTGCAGCGGCAATTGCTCAGGCTTTGCTTGATGGTTTTAATCATCATTATGCTTTGTTTCGTGAAGCTAGCTGTATGGCTAAATTTAATTTTGAAGCCGGTGATGTCATCGCACAAAGAAATAGTGTGCGAAATCGGATTACTTTTTATGATGCGCGTGTATTGGAAAGCGTATCACGCTTGAAACAAGAATTTGCTGCAGAAACGTTATCTGATTTGATGTGGTCTGCGGTAAAGCAGCAATATATTGCTTTGTTGCTGAATCATCAACAGATTGAACTTGCGGAAACATTTTTTAATTCGGTGTGTTGTCGAATTTTGCACCGAACTTATTTTCATAATGATTTTATTTTTTATCGCCCGGCTGTTTCTACTGAGTATATTGAAGAGTCAGAGGCGACCTATCGTAGCTATTATGTGAATGATTTAGGATTAGTGGCTACGTTTAAACAGATACTATTGGATTTTTCTTGGAATTTATCCTTTGTTGATTTGGATCGCGATGTAATGCGGATTTTATCGACATTACGTCATCATTTAGCGAAGAAGCTATCGCCTGAGTTTAATTCGCATATTGAAGTTTTGGCATCGCCTTTTTATCGAAGCAAAGCCGCCTACATTATTGGTAAGGCAACGCATGGTGAGTTGGAAATTCCATTTGCGATTCCCTTATATCGAAATCAAAATAATCAGCTTTACGTTGATGCCGCTTTATTTGAAATAGTACATATTCGCCAATTATTTTCATTATCTCGGGCTTATTTTTTGGTCGATATGGAAGTGCCATCGGCCTATGTGCAATTTTTGCATGATTTAATTCCGGGCAAATCGCGTGCAGAGTTGTACACCATGCTGGGATTGGGCAAGCAAGGTAAAACGATGTTTTATCGTGAATTAATTCATCATTTACGCCATTCTTCTGATCCATTTGTGAGTGCCCCGGGAACAAAAGGCATGGTGATGATTGTCTTTACCTTACCGTCTTTTCCCTTTGTATTTAAAATTATTAAAGACATATTTGCGCCGCCAAAAGAAGTGGATCGAGCCACTGTGCGGATGAAATATCTATTGGTTAAGCAGCATGATCGTGTCGGGCGTATGGCTGATTCTTTAGAGTTTTCCGATGTTGCTTTACCACGGTCGCGTTTTGATCCTGCGCTGTTGGCTGAAATGCAGCAATTAGCGCCATCGATTGTGGAAGAAGATGGCGATTCTATTGTGTTTCGGCATATGTATATTGAGTGCCGAATGAAACCACTTAATTTGTATATTGAGCACCGTAAAGATCAAGAGGTGGAGGCGGTGATTCGTGATTATGGTAATGCCTTGCGTGAATTGGCCATTGCTAATATTTTCCCTGGGGATATGTTATTTAAGAATTTCGGTGTGACTCGTGCAGGGCGGGTGGTGTTTTATGATTATGATGAAATCGAATATATGACCGATTGCGATTTTCGGCGGATTCCACCACCACCAACGCCAGAATTTGAAATGAGTGGTGAAACTTGGTTTAGCGGTAATAAAAATGAGGTGTATCCAGAAGAGTTTGGTAGTTTCTTATTGGCTCGGCCGGATGTGAAGCTGGCATTTAATCAATATCATGCGGATCTATTAACGCCCAAATTTTGGCAAGATACCAAAATGCGAATTAAAAACGGTATTGTGGAGGATTTTTTTCCATATCCACAAGCATTACGTTTTTCGCAAGATGAATAAAATGAATTTTGTATTTAAGCCTCTTCTTTGAAGAGGCTTTTTTTATTTAAATTTTTAGGCTTGATGATATACAGCAAGATTAATTCGGCTGATAATTCGGGCACGATTTGTTTTTGTTCTGAGGTTTATATGACGAGTGCTGCGGATTTATTGCCTTATCAACGCCTTCATTTGAAGTCGTTTACTTATTCTGCTTTGGATGCGGGTCCGAGCTTAATCGTACTTGGGGCGGTGCATGGTAATGAAGATTGCGGTACTAAAGCCATCGCCCGCGTGATGGCTGAACTCGATTCTGGTGCTTTGCATTTGCAGCGCGGTCGAATTACCTTTGTGCCGATTACCAATCCGCTGGCATTTGAACAGCAGCAGCGCAATGGCGACCGAAATCTGAATCGTAATTTGCGGATGACTGATCAGCCATTGGATTTTGAGGATCGGATTGCTAATGCGCTCTGTCCGTTGTTGGCAGATCATGATGTTTTGCTGGATTTGCATTCGACGAATAATCCCGGTGAAGCATTTATCATGCTTGGCCCTGAAAACAATGACGGTGATTTGCAGCCTTTTGCTTTGGCCAAACAAGAAGAAGCATTGGCGACTCGCTTAGGGCCGCATCGGATTGTGGAAGGTTGGCTGTGTACTTATGCCGAAGGGGTGAAGCAGCGATTGGCGTATACGCCGCAGTGTGAGCGTTCGCATTTACTCAATACTGATCCGAGTTACGGCGTGGGAACCACCGAATACATGCGTGCCCATGGCGGTTATTCGCTGACTTTGGAGTGTGGTCAACATGCGGATGCGAGCTCGCCTGAAGTGGCTTATCAGGGGATTCGCAATGCGATTGCCTGCTTGCAATTAGCCGATGTACCTGCTGCGCCGGTGCAAACGGAAATTGAATTTTTAAAGATTAGCCGTGTGATTGATCGACATCATGCGGGGGATGTTTTTGTGAAAACTTGGGCAAGCTTTGATCCGGTTCAGGCCGGTGAAGTGATTGGCTTGCGCCATGACGGTCAGCAGGAGCTCGCGCCGTGCGACGGTTTTGTATTGTTTCCAAACCCGAGTGCGGTGCCTGGTAATGAGTGGTTTTATTTTGCTCAATCAAGTGAGCGTCAACTCAACGCTTTGAATCAATAAATTAAGGTATAGCTCGCTAGGTCATGATACATATGGCCTAGCGCTTTATACTATGGGTGAATTAACGGGCTAACTGATTTAGGTTTGGCGGCTAAAATGGCTTCATGTACGGCGTCATCTTGTAAACCATGCCAAAACACATGGGCAGCAACGGCGTGGCTATGATCATTGATTTGTTGCCATGCGCGAACGGCATCACTGGCAAATTCAAATAGAATAATTGATTTGTGCGCTTCAATGGCCTGTGCTTCGATATTCATCCCAATATCACTTAAATAATCGAGCAAAGCATTGCGCGACTTCGTGGTGCGTTCATCGGTGGTATCGTAAGTTAAAAAAATGACGGCTTGTGCCATATCGGTGGTGGCTAAGCGAATAAAATCCACTCGCGATAAAATATTGACTTTGCCTTTGGTTTGAATCGCTTGCATGATGCGCTCCTGATCAATTTAGCCGGTGTCTGCGGTGTTACAGTGCTGCGGTTGTCGCTGGTTTTGCAATAAAAGCATTCAAATGATCCTGAAGCTAATTTGTGGATAACTCAGTAATTAGGTTGTTATTTTCTGCTTTTAACGCCGTCTATTTTTTATTTTTACAAGGGTATATCTATACAAGCTATTATTTAATTGGTTTGTATTAACATACCTTGTCAGTGCTATTTTTTATTCAGCTGTGTGTAAAATTGTGGATAAGCTGTTATTTTGTTGTTGGCTCATTGCTTAGGCTCTGGGCAAGTTGTTTGGATTCTTTGTAAATATGTTTCATGGCATACATTTGTTGATCGGCTTTTTCGATCAGCTCGATGCCTGATACATAGTGTTCTGGCCCGGTTGCAGCGCAACCTATGCTGAGTGAAACGCAGTCTTCTGATTTGTACATTTCTTCAAACAATCGGCGTAAATAAACCGCCTCGGCTTCAATTTTATTGCAACGACTCATTAAGATACAAAACTCATCTCCGCCATAGCGAAAACAGTAATCATCGCTACGCGAAATCTGCTTAATTGACCTGGCGACATAACGTAATACTTCATCGCCTTTGGTGTGGCCATGCACATCGTTAATTTGTTTGAAGTCATTGACGTCGATGTAGACCACCGCCACCGACTCCGCGCGTCGTTCAGCGGCGCGTAGCATGCGGGTCAGGGTTTCATGCAGATCACGCACATTGAGCAGGCCGGTTAATGGGTCGGTGCGGATCAATTCTTCGAGCTGCTGGGTGCGTTCTCGTACCTTGTCTTCGAGTGATCGAGCGTAGTCTTCGGATTTATTTTTTGAGCTTTCGATTTCAGCCACCAAGCTGCGAATATAGGTTTCAAACACCAAGGTGATATCAAACATAAACAATTTTTCTAGCGCCAAGCTCAGATTATTGCGCTCATGTTCTTTACCGATTGAGGTGGTATAGATGAGCTCAAGTAATAATTGTTTGAGGGTATGAATGCCTGAGAGATAGAGCTTAGGTTCAACGCCGATTCGTTTGTGCACCAGACCAATGCGTAAACGATTGTTAACGTAATCTAGGTTGTAAATGCCGCTGAATAAATCGAGGATGTATTTTCTTTGGGCATTACGTAAGCGATCTAAAGTATCGAGATCGCCGATGAGTAACGCAATTTCTGGAATGCTGGTTTGTAAATCATAAAATTGCCTGACAAGGATATCTAGATTGGCAATGACCGTCGTTTTAAAATGCAGCAGTAAGGCGATGTCTTCGCCGTTGAGTCCGACCAACGTTTTTCGGTGACTGATGTCAAACTCAGTGATCCTCATCTGTTCGAGTAAGGTTTGATCGGTTTGCCGCATAATTGAATCCCAAGCAGAGCGGATGAATGCTTGAGTATAGACTTCATCATAAAAAGTGCTTTCAAAACAACATTGTTTTCTTTTTGAAGTTTGAAAGTATTTCCGGATGATTAGCCATATTGTTGCCATATTAATTTGGCCAATAAGCTAACAGCCAGCATTAAAAATAAGCGGCGTATCCAAGCATTGCCACCGCGAAATGCCAAATAACTACCTACTTGTGCGCCAGCAATATTGGCCATGGCCATGGGGATGGCATAGCTAAATAGCACCAGTTTGGCGGGAATAAAGAACAATAAAGCGGCGATATTGGTCGCTAAATTAACGATTTTGGCGCTGGCGCTAGCGCGTAAAAAATCGAAATGGAAAAAGCGCACAAATAAAAACATCAAAAATGAGCCGGTGCCCGGGCCAAACAAACCATCGTAAAAACCAATCGCTGCGCCCATCACCATTCCGAGGATTAAATCGCGACGGGTTAAAATTCGGCCGGCATCTTCCTCACCAAAGTTGGGTTTGCGCCAGGTATAAACTAGCATCACTGCCAGTAAAACAATCACCAGCGGCCGAATGATATCGGCGGGTAAGTAATGGGTGATTCGAGCGCCAGCTAAAGAGCCAATAAAAGCGGTCGCTGCCGCAGGCAGAATCACTTTCCAGGGTATACGTATGCGGCGTACATAGCTAAAGGCGGCTGAAGCAGTACCCCATACGGCAGTAAATTTATTGCTACCAAGTAAGGCCGCAGGTAGTTCTTTGGGTAGGGCAGTGAGTAAGCTGGGCAATAAAATCAAACCGCCGCCGCCGACCGCCGCATCGATTAAGCCAGCAATAAAAGCCATTGGGACAAGTAAGAAAAGTGCGGTTTCCATCGGTGATTCCTGTCATTTATGTCAGCATAATCGCAGATTTGCTACGCGCTGCCTATCGCAATGATCATGTAGAAAACAATGGTTGCTGTAAATTTTGGCAAAAGGTATAAGTCAGACTCAACCCTTTGGAGATTCAGCATGGCAAAAACGGCACTGATTATTAGCGGCGGCGCACCGAATGCAACGCTGGTGGCTGGCGCTTTAGAGGCCTTTCATGAGCTTGGCCTGCAATTTGATGTGATCTCCACGGCGGGAGCAGGTGCTTTGCTAGGGTTGATGTATTTGGCCCCCAAAAACGCCGACCCAGTTAAAACATTACGTGGCTTACAGGAAATGGGGATTGCCGATTTTTTATATCGCGCTTTTCCCGTTAATTTTAAAGTCTTTAATAAACCCGGCAATATGGCCGATGGCTACCGGCAAATGACGGCGCCTTTGCAAGCCATGTTGGCGCAATGGCAGCCGCAAGATCCTTTGTCGCAAACGCTCAAAGACGCCACCCAGCTGGGCATTGCGAGTGGATGTCCAAGTGATGTGAATACGCGCTCTTTAGGCTTGTGTGCACACGCGCCTTTTGTGGAAGACGTGATTGATTTTGCACGCTTGCAACAGCCGGGAACGGATATCTGGGTGAATGCGTATAACCTGAGTCAGCATGAAATGGCCAATTGGCCACGGCAAAAAATCGGCGTGCAGCAATTGCAGGCGGCGCTATCGTTTCCATTGCTCTATGCGCCGACCGAGATTGACGGCGATTTTTATATGGAAGGCGCGGCGATTGATTGTTTGAACTTTAAAGATTTGCGTAAAAACTATCCCGAGCTGGAAGAAATCGTTATTTTTGATCTGCTTGGCGCCGAAAAACTATTGCGTAAACCCAAAGATTTGTACGACGCGTGGGTGATGTCGATCATCACGCCCTTGGTTGAGATTGCGCGCGATGACGTTAAAATTTTTGAGGCGCTACATGGCGAAGGAATTACTTTGCACAAAGTACCTTTGCTCGAAGCCGTACCGCATGAAGCTTTACCGGATGTGTTTGATTGGTCGCGCAGTAATTTAACGCGCTTGTATCAACTGGGCTATCACACCGCTAAAGCTTACGCTCAACAACACTTAACGCATTTGTATGCAGTTCAAGCACAGTGCGATTTGGTTTGATGGACGCTGGGCGCGACTTCGTTCGTTTGAATCCGCGCAGGTGCGGCGCACCTTAAACGTTAATCGGGTTTTGTCGGCGATGTTTAAATGGTGATTTGCGGAGTGATGTTAAACCATCCATATCAAGTCTAAATAGATAAAAATAATCGTGGGTATATGAATCTAAGCCTTATTAATCAAAGCTTGTAATTAAATACCTGTTATTTTATGCAAACACCTACTGGCTGCAGGCCGCACCGCAGTATGCTGCAAAAGCAGATGCAGTGATTGTTTTCTAAACGGCATATACCGGTACTGAAGGAAATTTGATGGCGATGAGACGTTGGGGTGGCTTGCTCTGCATAGTGCTGTTTAGTTCGCTATTGCATGCTGAATGTTTGCCGCCGCCCATTGCGCCGAGCGCGAGTGAGCTGCAAAAACTGCAGGCGGCGGCGAAAGACCAAGGGTTTTTGTGGAAAATCAGCAAAGACGGCCATGATTCGTGGTTGTATGGCACGATTCATGTCAATGCTTTGGCTGGGTTTTTTCCGGGGCCCAAGGTTAAACAAGCACTGCAGCGCAGCAGTATTTTGGCTTTAGAGCTGGATTTAAGCGATGCCAAAACGCAGGTGGAGCTGGCTCAATGGGCGCGAATGGGCGCCGGTCAAGTTCCCGCTCATTTACAGTCGCGGTTGGACGCCCAGTTGGCGCAAGTTTGTTTACCTGCGAGCATGGCGCAGACGATGCATCCGGCTTTGCTGTTGATGAGCATTGGCGTGCTGGGTTTGCGGCCATTGGGTTTAGAGGCTGAATATGGTTCCGAGCCGATGTTGCTGGGTTTGGCGCAGGCTGGGCAGCAAAAAATTCTAGGATTAGAAACCGCGGCGATACAGATGCAGGCTTTATTGGGGACAGACTCAGCGGTGAGTGCCGAGGATTATGAGCTGGCCTTGCAGCAATTAGAAAGTCAGGAAGATCAGGCGATTGCATTAAAGTTGGTCAAACTGTGGGCTGACTCGGATTTGACGACCTTAGCGCAGTATGAACAGTGGTGTTGTAACCATGCTCCAAAGCAAGAAGCCGATATGCTGCGCTTACTGGATGAGCGCAATCCGGGTTTGGCCAATGGGATTACACAATTACATCGTGAAGGCGCTAGTATTTTTGCTGCTGTAGGTAGCTTGCATATGGTGGGCAAAAATAGCTTGTTATTTTTATTGGCCAAGCAAGGCTTTAAAATTGAGCGGATTCATTGAGCTTTTCTTTGAAATACCCAAACCCCAGCGCCAAGCTCTGGCGGCAGCACTAATTGGCTTAAATCACGGCGTTCTTGCCAGTCAAATGCCGATTGCGCCTGATATTCGTCCCAATTGCCGGTAATAAAGCGCGAGCGGCTGCCGATGACAATATAGGTTTGCACTTCGCGCTGACGAAAAATCTGTTTTTCAAAGGTATTCCCCGCCGGTGGCCAGCAGCATACAACCACTTTGCTTGGAAAGCGTTTAAGCGCAGCACTGGCATCCAGTTGTAATACGTCAGCCGGATAATCGACGACTTGTCGCCAGCTAAAGTCATCACAAGCGGTGATGTCGACGTGGTGTTGGCGTAAAAATCGGCTTAAAGTGCCGTCGCCAGCGGCGATTTCAAGGCAGGGTTGCTGACCAATCAGTTGGGCTAAACCGGCAATGAGCTCTTGGCTGTAAAAACAATAAATCCCGCGTTTAGCGACCAGAGGCATTAATAAATGCTTTTGACTAATCAGCGGCCAAGTCCATTTAAAGCGCTGCATCGATACCGGTTTGCGAACTAAATCGCGCTCAAATAATAAGCGCTGGGCAATCAAGCCATTCCATAAATTAAACCGAACCTTGCCTTGGCTAACGCCAGTGGCCACTGAAAAAGCATATTGGCGCAACGCCAGCTCGATTAAGCGTTGCCGTTCTTGTTGGCTGACGAGCTCAGCAAAAGCCCGGCCGTGTCGCTCGCCGGATAAAAAATGCGCGTGGTAATCGATGCGAGTGCTCGATTGGCGAATGAGGGCTTTGATTTCTGCAGCATCTTGCCGGGCAAAAACGCCTTCCAGTTCCTCGCGAACCGCCTGCCATTGCGCGGGACAGGCGGCACAGAGTTGGCTAAAGCTTGGATTTTGCTGCAAAAACAGCAAACGTTGTTCTGGGCTGATTGGCGTTTTAATAGACATAGTTTGGCGATGATAGCGCCAGCTGTTGTGGCTAAGATGGACATATTGTTGCATTCATAAGGTGAGAGAGATGAATCAAGCGCAAGCGGTGTTGGATTTTTGGTTTCATGAGATTGATCCTGCGTTATGGTGGGCGAAAAACGGTGAGTTTGATCGCTTGGTTGAACAGCGGTTTTTGGCTTTGCATACGGCGGCCAAACGCGGCGAGCTGTTTACTTGGCGTGACAGCGCTGCGGGGCGCTTGGCGGAGGTTATCGTGTTGGATCAGTTCTCGCGCAATATCTATCGCGACCGGCCCGAAGCGTTTGCTCAAGACCCGCAAGCATTGGCCTTGGCGCAAACGGCAATTGCGGCGGGGGCTGTGGCGCAATTAACGCCGATTCAAACTAGTTTTTTGTATCTGCCTTGGATGCACAGTGAATCGTTGCTGATTCATCAACAGGCGCTCACTTTATTTACCGCGCTGGGTTTGCCCAATTCATTGGCATTTGAACTGCAACATCAACAGATTATTCAACGCTTTGGTCGCTATCCGCATCGCAATGCGATTTTGGGTCGAGTCTCCAGTGCCGAGGAATTAGATTTTTTGCAGCAAGCCGGATCGGCGTTTTAACGGGCTAAATCGATGGTCGTTTTTGTCTGGTGTGTTGATAAATGCTTCATTATTTGGAGTGCTCGCCATAAATTTGCTCTGTTCTTATTCTGCGTTAAATCGCTTTTTTGATCCAACCATGCGCCTTGTTCGTCAGTCGCGCAGCCTTTTCTCTATTAAGGAACAGGGGTGAATTGGATCGCAGTGACTGGGGGAATGTGTTTGGTAGTGATTAAATTTCAGTGGTGAACGCCTTGGTTTTTACTTAAACAGTGCTGTCGACAGTAGAAAGCGAGAGCAAGATGATTGGGTTTGATTTTTTGCTGTGCGCAGCCAAATGATGGTGATTTTTGGCTTGGATCACATACGGTATTTGGCTCTGGTCTAAGTGTTGCTTGCATCTGCACTGGGGTCGATTCATCGCGGTATTTGGTTTTAGGTTTAGGCGAAAAGCAGCTTAATTCAGGGTGCTTTTTTTTATTGGCATGGAATGAAACGAGCGGAAAAATCGGGGGTGAGTTGGTCATTGGATTGATTTTTTAAGTCCTGACCGTATCGCAGCTCGTCTACATATCGGGTCTATTTTTAAGAATCCTCTGTATAAAAGTACACAGATCCAATGCATTTAGCATGGTTTTGCTGGGGTTGGTGTAACTATGTCACTGAAAATAATCAGTTTTCTCCTTAAGATGCGCAGGGTTATTTTAGAACAAATGCATAACACCCTGTTTGAATGGTGTCGCGTTCTATTCCGTTGTGATGGATGAATGCGAGCAAAAGGAGAGTGAGTGGGGATAGCAGTTCAACTGACAACAATTTTAGTGGCGTGTAGTTTTATTGCTGGCTGTGCATTGAATGAAGCTGCGCCAAGCCAGCCAATGGCCGCGCAGCAGATTGCCAGTGAGGGCGCAAATAAACTGCGCGATAAGTCGCAGGCATCAGCAGCATCGGGCGTGAAAGCTTCGGCGGCTTCGGTGGTGTCTGAGGCGAAGGTGTGTAAGGATAGTGATTATGTGTTTAGCCAAAAAGACATTGATGCGCTGATTTTGAATGCGTTTAATGAGGCGCGTGGCGAATCGAATGCTGGTATTTTGGCGGTGTTAGGCGTGACGATGGCGCGAGTGGGTTCGGCGTGTTATCCCGATACCGTGCACGGCGTGGTGTATCAACGCAAACAGTTTTCGTGGACTTGGCAGCGTGGCACGCCACGCACCTTGTCGGCCGCCAAAGCGATTGAGCCCAAAACGTATGCCAAGGTCAAAACCTTGGTCGAAAACTATATCGCGCAGGGCGCAAAACCGAATGGCTCATTGTTGTATCACGCTAAGAGCGTGAGTCCGAGCTGGTCACGCTCGGCGTCGATTGAGCGAACCAAGGTGATGGGCTCACATATTTTTTATGATCATCGACGCTGTTAAGTGGGTGGATCGTTCGCCGGCACTTGAATCATGCCGTGTGTGCGAACGATATCGCTAAGGCATTGCGGACAATAGCAATCACCTTGGCTGGGTAGTGGTAGACCGTGTGGCTGGTCCATACACCAGCAGCCGCCTTTGCGGCCACCGCTACCGCAGCGAAATTGTTGGCCACATTGCTGGCACTGTAGGTCTCGAATTTTAAGCTCGGTTGGCGACATTATTGTTTCCAGCGCACGTGGCGTTCATCGACAAATTCATAGTAGCGTAGCAACATAATCTGCCGGTTGGCATCGAGCAATTCGACTGGCACCGGGCCAAACGGCGCGGCAAGTCGGATGATTTGCAAGGCATCTTGATCCAGCTTGAGGTTGCCCGATTCTCGGGTGAGGCTGAGCGCAGCAATGCTACCGTCGGCATTGAGGATGACGCGAAATTGCATTAAGCCAAATAGGGCGCGGCCATTGTCATCTCGCGGGAAGTTTTGCTGGCCGATGCGTTCTACTTTCTGCCGAATTTGTCGCTCCCAAAGACCAAAAATCGCTTTGTTTTTGTCTGAGCTTTGGCTGCGAATCGCGCCGTCTTCGGCTTGCGGCGCTTCGAGGTGCTTAATATCGGCGTAGTGCGTGAGTAATGGTTGGCCTTGTCGGCTGGTGCCGAGTGCAGTATCTAGTCCGGCGATTTCAACTTCTTTTTGATTACTCGGCGCTGCGCTGGTTTTGACCATGCTGGCGGCGACGATTTTTTTGGGTGCCGGTTTGGCGCGATACCGCGGTTTTTCGGCGCTCGCCGCTTTGGTCATTAATGGTGGGCTAGGCTCGGGCGGAGGGGCTTTCGGTGTTTGCCGTTGCTGCAGCGTCATCTCGATGGCACCACCGCTGGCGACCTTGGCTTTTTGCGGCGCTTGGGCCGGAATCAGCAATACCAGCAGGTGCAATAAAATCGCCAAGATAAGCGCCTGCAGCAGCCAGTGTTGGCGCGTTTGAGCAGGGGGAGCTAAATCATGATGCGACATTCAAAAAAAAGTCCGAGTGGGAAAGCGGCTTCATTCTATCGTGAAGTTTGGATAGGCGGGCGATGTTGAATAAATTGTTGAGTGCTAGGGTCTGTTGACGTTTGGTTTCCCGCCGCGCTGGATCGATTTTCGCGGCGAATCAAGGCGCAGTAAGCGATGCATAGCATTCTATGTGAGCTTGCTACAACACAGAGTCGCCGCGAAAAGCGCCCAGCCCTTAGGGTTTGGCGGCAGATTTTTTAAAATAAAGTCAGCCTGATGCTGCGTTACCAAGCGCTGGCGTAGAATGACTACGCTGCGCGCTTCGTGCCTTGCCTCAGGCCAAAATCCGCGCAAACGCGGTTGGCAAACCAAATGTCAACAGACCCTAAGGTACTGATTTTTATCAGAGTGGGAAAAAAAACCAAAATAATTTAAAAAAGGCTTACGGTTTTAAAAAATATAGGGTATTATCCGCCCCCTAACTTGATGAATGTGATTCACACAGTCAACAAGGCTAGTCGCTAGGGGAGTCGCCAAGTTGGTTAAGGCACTGGATTTTGATTCCAGCATGCGAAGGTTCGAATCCTTCTTCCCCTGCCAAGAATTGTATAAAAAAGAGTCGCGATGCGGCTCTTTTTTATTGCCTATTACTTTGACGTATTTGTTGCTAGCGCTTTATTTATAAAGGCTGGCTGTTAATACCCCATTGCCTCCTCTTTGCTTGTCGCTGGCTTTAGTGTGCCAATACGGCCTTGATTTCTCGCTCGCCTAAATCTGCGGCACCGCGATAACCTGAACGGCGCAGTGCAACTGCCCATTGCTCGACAATCGGCGCAAAATCTTCCGCACGGCGAACGGTACTTAGTAATTCAGCCAAACGATTTTCCCAATTTTGTCCGAGATATTCCTGTGTTACTTGCATAATGACTTGGCGTGCGGCTTCGATTTGGCGCTGTTGCTTGAGGTCTTGCACTAAATCGGGCGTGAGGGTGCTGGGGGCTGTCAATGCGTGCTGATTGAGGGCTTGTTCCGCAGGGGTTGAGCGGATTAATCCGAGGTGTTGCAGCTTTAAGAGCGTATTGAGTATATCGACCTGCGGCATCATGTCGATTAAAGCATGCTGAGATCGGCGACCATCAATCAAGAGCAAGGTTTGGCGCTCTTTTTGACTGATTAAGCCGCTGCGCTGGGTGATCTCATGTTGACCGATTTGAGTTTTTGAATAAATTATATTTTCCATGATGACACCCGGTGGCAATGACATATGGTTTATATATAAGCTCAAACTGATGTAGTCAGTAAAAACTAACTACGCGCTGTTGTATAAAATAAACAGCCGGATTTATGAGTGCTGAGTGGGTCGGTGAATGATGTCGCGCAGTGCGTCTTCAGCTTGTACCAACAGCGGGGCTTGTTGCTTGCGGCGATCTACATCCAATAACAGCGCTTGCTGCTTGCGACGCTCTGGATCATAAAAATGAATTTTTTGTGCTGCCGCGCCATTTTCAAATTGAATCACCCCGGCGATTTTCCACGTTTGTTCGATGCGCTTGAGGTGATAGCTGGTTTGGTATTCCCATGGAATGCCATCATTGCGAATGACGCGCCAACGCAGCTGGGCACTGGCTAAATCATGGTTGATTTGCATGAGGCTGAGCACGGTATAGGTAGCATCGTGAAAGCCTTGTGCTGCGTACCAAGTAAATAAAGCTTGCGTGGTATCGCGTAGCGTTTCCATCTCTGGCCAGTCGGTGCGTTCTTCGTTGATCAGTGTAAAAAAAGGCATGGCAAACAGATTGCACACGCCATCGACATCGAGCTTGGTATAGACCGTTGCAAAGTGTTCAAAAAATTCTTCTAGGTCCATGTAATGCCTTTCCTCAAACTAACATCAAAATTATTTTGTCATAAATTATAAATGATACGTAATAAGGCATGGGTTTTTACTTATATGTTGATGTATTTTTGCTGCAGAATTTCCTGCTTGGAAATGGCAATGTTGCTGATCGATTGAATCGGGTTGTGCTGCTTGAAATTATGCTTTTCATCGCCATCTATTCAAATAATTAGGTATATTCTTTTTTTAAAGCCAAGTCTTTGTAGGAGTTGTTCATGGTTCAAGCTACTGCCAGCCATTTATTGGTAAAAACTGAAGCCCAGTGCGAAGCACTGAAACAAGAAATTTTAGCCGGTGCTGATTTTGCTGCCATTGCTAAAGCCAATTCAAGCTGCCCATCATCGGCACAAGGTGGTGCTTTGGGCTCGTTTGGCCCTGGCATGATGGTGCCCGAGTTTGATAAAGTCGTTTTCAGTGCGCCATTAAATGAAGTGCAAGGTCCAGTGAAAACGCAATTTGGTTATCACTTATTGGTGGTAACGAGCCGCGGCTAAGTCTTAGGTCTTACGCGCGAATAAAAAAACACCGCCAATATTAAATGGCGGTGTTTTTTTATGCCCAATTGCGCTAGCAATGATTATTGCTGAGCAGGTTCGGCAACAAAAATTTCAACTCGGCGATTTTGTGCGCGACCCGCAGCGGTATCGTTGCTGGCGACAGGATTGCTCGAGCCCATGCCGTCAATGGTCATGCGCTGACTCGCAACGCCTTGGCTGGCGAGATAGTTACGCGTTGCTGCCGCACGATTCACTGATAATGGATTATTGATTGCATCGCTACCAGTATTGTCGGTGTAGCCAACAATACGCACTTGAGTCGATTGGTTTTGATTCAGTGTTTGCGCTAGGCGGTTCAAAATCGGCTGCATGCTCGGTTTAATGGTTGAGCTACCAACGGCAAATGAGAAATCAGCCGGGATTTCGAGTTTCAATTCATTGTTGGGGGTTTTGCTGACTTCAATGCCGGTACCTTGCGCTGCTTGTTCCATGGCGAGGCGTTGTTTTTCCATATTCGATGACCATAGGTAAGCACCTAGAGCGCCAGCTGCCGCACCAATTGCAGCATCGCGGCCAGTGTGGCTGCCTTTAGAGGCTTTACTAATCCCGGCACCTAGGGCTGCGCCACCGAGGGCACCTAGTACTGAATTTTGGGTTGTTGACATGTTTGAGCAGCCCGTTGCGACCAAGCTGAAAGCAACTAACGCAGGTAGAAGAGCACGTTTCATGGTGTATTCCTTTCATAAAAATTGATGAGGGCAATCAAAACACTATCTATGCCATTAAGCTATAGAAAAATACCCAAATTCAGGTGATTTTCATCACATTATCCGTTGTCCGTTGAGTTTTCCGTGGCGGATGAATCATCATAAGCAAAAATATCACGCTGTTTTTGTCTTCAGCTCAATGGTCGATTAAGGGGGCGCAACGTTCTAAAGGAGTGCGGTCTTGAGTGAGGCTGTGGTTTGCTGGTGCTGATGATTTTAGTTTTTTAAGCGCGGCGATATTGCTTGGCGCTGGTGTGGATGTTGAGTATCGATGGCAATGGATTGAGTGGTGAGGCGAGGCGATGAGTCAGATGAACATCATGATGGTTTGCTGAGTGTGTCAATTGGATCGATCCAATTTTGCTTGGCGGTGTTTTTTTTATGCTCGAAAATCAGCCGGTACAAAGGGTATAACGATGCAGCCTTTTATTTAAAAGGGCTACATCGATATACCTATTACTTTCCTTTCACTAAGGCCATGATTTCTGTGGCATTGAGCGTACTGGCTCGCTGCTGAATTTCTGGCAGGTATTGTGTTTGTAGATCTTTTGCAGGAGCCAGTGTTTCGGTAAAGCTTTGCTGGAGTAAAGCGGCGCTCATTTGACGACCACCGGCGTAATAGCGTTTGGCGACTTGCCCTAAGGCGTAGGTGCTGGCAAAAGAAAAAGCCATGCCGGTTGCGGTGCCACCTAAAGTCTTGCCCCATTTACCGCCGACTTTGCCAAATAAACCCCCAATGAGTTTGCGGCCAAATTGTTCAAGGTATTGCGAAGTTAAACCGACGCCAACGGTGGATAAAAATTCGCGAATATGGCCTTGATCTAATTCGTAACCATAGTGCTGACCAATGTTGTAGACCATCTTGATTTGCAGCGGAATAATCGCGACCGACGCCCATGTTTGCGGCAGTATTTCGAGCGCGCCATTGAGGATGGCGGATTTTAAAATACGGCGATCGAGTGCGGCTTGATCGACGATGGGCTGGGTGGTGGGGACGGCGTTGACTGGCGGGGTCTTGAATAAGGGCAGGCTACTTTGTCCGGCAGCGGCTAGGGTATCGGCTTCTTGTTGAAACAGCGTGGTTGTCGGGTTATTGAGCGCAAGTCGTGTTTTAAGATCGGCTAAAAATTGTTGTTCTGCCGCGCTGGTGCTGCCATCGGCATCACACACGCACACCGCCATTTCATAGGCAAACTGGCGCTCGGCTTCGCTGCTGAGTTGGTGGCACACCGAGGCCAAGTCAATCCGTTTGAATAAAACATCTTGATATAAGCGACTTAAATCAAGGCCACTATCTTGGCCTAAAGATTGGGCCAAGCCTCGGATGTGCTCGCGCTCGCGTTCATCATTATGGCCATCGGCAAAGGCGGCCAGTAGCGCAATGGTCAGAATGGCTTGTTGTTGTTCGGCTTGCATGGTGTGCCTTCATAGCGTGGTTTTTTACTAGACCCATTCCTTATGGCTTTGTTCCCAATGGTTCATTTTTACTGCGGCTCACAGCGTAGATATTGTAGAAGTCGACCACGATAGGCGCTGCCGTCATGCAGTGCTTGGGTGAGCATGGTTTCGTGCAGGCTAAAGCCTCGGCTGGCCATTTGTTTATGAAATGCGCTGCGATTGCTGCGATTGGGATCGATGATCAAAACCTCGGCTTTGGTGGCCGCATGTTGATCGATAAATGCCGCTAATACTTCAGGATGACCGCGTTCATACAGTACGTCGCTGCCAATAATCAGATCAAATTGGCCTAAATCATGATTGCTACGGCCCCAGTTGCCGGTGCGATATTTTAATTTGGGCAGCGTGTTGAGTTGTAAATTAGCATTTAGAAATTGCTCGGTTAAGGGGTGGCAATCGCTGGCGGTAATGTCGCCCAGTCGCCGGTGAATGACCAAGCTGGCTAAGGCTAAGCCACAGCCGATTTCCAGCACACGGCGATCGGCTAAATCGTAGCTTTGCATTAAATCGGCGAGTTTTTGTGATGAAGGCCAAATTTGCCCAAATAAAGGCCAGCAGGCTTCAGAAATCCCTGCCGCTTCAGCTTGACCAAGTGGATCATAAAATTGCTGCCGATCGAGTAAGGCACGAATATGAAGGTCGGCCCCGCCAGCGACGGCGACGGGGAGTTGTTTGACTTGATAGCCAAACGGGACAGCATGGAGCATGACAGCCTTGGGCATGTGCAGCACTGAATGCTAGTCGAACCGACGAGGCGCAGAGCGCTGTGTAAGGCGAGGAGTAAACGGCGGGGCAGAGGTGCAGATGGTGAGTAGTTGTCCATACTAACACCCACTGCGACTTGGCGGCGCGCACTGATGTGGTGTTAGCGCTGTTGGGCAGCACCTAAAATTGCATTCAATTCTCCGCTGGCTTGCATTTTTGCCTGGCCTCGATTAAATCGTTGCAGCAACATCTCGGCATTGGGGGTTTTTCGACTAATCAATAAATACATGGGTTCTTCATGAATCATTGGTGCGCTGATACTCAATTGTTCAAGCGCTTTGCCACCTAAAGCATGACGAATGAGGTACATGCCGACTATTTCTTCGCAAGGAAAACCATCAACGCGCTTGGCGAGTAGTTTGGCGAAATTTTGTGCATCGCTATTGCCAATATCGCTGAGCACTTGCTGGCTAAGTAATAACTGGCTTAATGCTGCGCCGTAATAGTAGCCATGGGTGATGCCCAGTCGACGACCTTTTAAATCATTGAGCTGTGACCAATTAATAGGTCGATCACGATTAAAAAACAGCACGACCTTGCTGCGATAAACCGGTTGGCTGTATAAAAAATCTTGTCGCCGCTCGGCGCTGTCAATCCATAACAAGCTGCCTTGCACATTGCCGCGACGCGCTTCATCGAGCGATCTTTTCCATGGATAAAATCGATATTTAACTTGGATATTTTCTAGCGCAAAAGCGCGGCTAACGATTTGGCTGGCGTAGCCATATTGTGGCAACGATGCGCTAAGTAAAGGTGGCCATTCGCCGTTAGCCAGCTCGATCTCTTGGGGTACGGCAAAACAGCGAGCCGCAAAAAAGAGCACAAGATAAAAAAATAAATTTCTAGGCATAGATTAGATAAAGAGCAGCCGGTTTGGAGTTGTGTTGGTAAGCTATTCGACAGGTTTGAAGTGAAAGTATCATCTGCTTCGCGAAGATTCACGTCAAGCTAGCTGCGTTATGGATTAAAAAAGACGCGTTTGAATGAATGCCAGTCATCGTTTTTATGCGTATCGATGGGTTTATTTCCTTTATTTTGATCTGTTCTCTTGGTAAGTTATTGATCTTAAACTTCAAATTAAGAAGAATAAAGGACGTCTATGTCACGGATTTTAATTATTAATGCAGCAAAAGAATTTGGGCATTCCAAGGGGCGATTGAATCAAACCTTGAGTGATTTCGCACAGAGCACCTTGCAAGCGCAAGGACATGAAATTCAAGTGAGTCATATTGATCATGGGTATGAGCTTGAAGCTGAGATTAATAAGCTGCTGTGGGCAGATACCGTCATTTATCAAATGCCTGCATGGTGGATGGGCGCGCCGTGGATTTTGAAAAAATACATTGATGAAGTTTTTACCGCAGGGCATGGTCAGCTTTATCACAGTGATGGTCGCTCACGCTCGCATCCTGAGCAAAAATATGGATCGGGTGGATTATTGCAAGGCAAAACATACCTACTCTCTGTGACGTGGAATGCGCCAATGAGTGCTTTTACCGAAAAAAATGATTTTTTTGCCGGTGCGGGGGTCGATGCGGTGTATTTACCGTTTCATAAGGCAAATGAATTTTTGGGAATGAGCGCATTGCCGACGTTTATTTGTTTTGATGTGATGAAGCAGCCGGATATTGCGGGTGATCTTTTGCGCTATCAGCAACATTTGCAGCAGTATTTCGGCACCGTTGACGTTTGACCCCCCGCCGCATCAACGCGGCGAGCAAGCTCAATGTCAACAGACCTTGGTTTGAATTCATCGTATTGAGCGCGCCGCCGTATCGCTACGGCGGTTTTTTGGCTTTGCCAAAAGCAAAGCCATGACTGATGACACGATGGTGGAACTTAAAATTTTTCGCCGCGCAGTACACGAACTTCACTAAGCCATTGCACCAAAGCGAAGTGCGCGCCAAATTGATGATGCACTGCTTGGGCTAATTGCTCGGCTTGGTAAGTTTCGATAATGAGCTCAATTTGAATATTTTCATTGGCATCAAAATTGCCATGTTT
Source organism: Deefgea salmonis (assembly GCF_020531905.1). Classification (GTDB taxonomy): domain Bacteria; phylum Pseudomonadota; class Gammaproteobacteria; order Burkholderiales; family Chitinibacteraceae; genus Deefgea; species Deefgea salmonis. The sequence continues at coordinate 19,498 of NZ_JAJAWG010000012.1, forward strand.
TTCACCGTGCTCACCATTGCCGCGTGCGGCAATAATCGTCCAGCCCCGAATTGATTTGGCTTCAAATAGGGCAATTAAATCATTTTCAAGAACCGCTTCGGCAACGATGGTCAGTAGTGTTCGGGTATGGAAAGTCATCACAGTCCTTAAGCGGCGTAGCCAGCAAATTGATGATAGAGCGGTACGCCCACCAGGATATTAAACGGGAACGTCACGCCCAGTGCGGCACCCAGCGATAATGCCGGATTAGCTTGGGGTAAAGCCATGCGCATTGCCGCTGGTGCTGCAATATACGATGCCGATGCCGCCAAAATCGCCATCAAGGTTAAGCCGCCCAGCGAGAGCCCCATTAACAAGCCAAAACCAATACCGACCCAGCTGAGTAGTAGCGGTAAAATAATCCCGATGCTGAGGACCAGCAAACCTTGCTGGCGTAAAATCCCCATTTTCCCAGCAACGACTAAGCCCATTTCAAGTAAAAACAGCGTTAATACCGGTTTGAACAAATCGATATACAACAAATCAAGCGGCTTAATGCCCTCTGGCCCAGCTAGCGCGCCGATGAGTAAACCGCCCATCAGTAGCACCATGCTTTTGCCAAGAAAGACTTCGTGTAATAGCTTGCGCCAGCCATGACCCGATTGGGCGGCATTGGGACCGAGCCGAGCGAGCACGACGCCAATCATCAGTGCCGGCATTTCAAGTAGCACTAAAAATAAAGTGGTTTGTGGCTCAAAGCTAATTTGTTTTTGCGACAGAAAAGCCACCCCAACAGCATAAGTGACGACCGACACCGAGCCATAATGCGCCACCATACTGGCGGCATCGACTTGGCTGAGTTTGGTGCGTAGCAGTGGATAAATCAGCAATGGAATTAGCGCCCCCATCGTGATGACCAACGCTGCTTGTGGCAATAGCGTCAAAATCGGCTGTTTGGCGAGAATTAAGCCGCCTTTAATGCCGATGGCCAGCAACAAAAAAACCGAGAGTGTTTCATATAATGCGCTGGGTAATTTTAAATCTGATTTTGCCAAGCCAGCAGCTAAGCCAAGCAAGAAAAACAGCACAACGGGATCGATTTGCATGTAGGAATGTTTCTTATTTATTGGCAATATTTACGAATTTACTACATTTTAAGAAAATAAAAAACATATAAAAACAAAGGGTATTGTCGCCATTCAATGAGACAAAAATACGTAGTTAAAATTAGGATATAGGCATGTTTTAGAGGGGCTGAATTTCAATTCATGTGCAAGCCAATTGCTTGCTGTTGATGCGCTTGATCGGTGCAAAATGCAATACAAAATGCCGCTCATTATTACAATGAGCGGCATTGAATTTGATTGGGCGTTGAGGGCGAAATCGAAGATGACGCGATGAATGTGGGTCCGCTCAAATTAGTGCGTATGCAGTAATTTTCGGCGGCGGGCCGCGAGTAAGCCAACTAAGCCGATCCCCATCAAAGCATAGGTTTCTGGTTCTGGAACCGGTGCCACGCTGTCCACGCGGACATTATCCAGATAAGTGCCGTAGGTATCGGCAGTACCGGTAGCTTTAAAGACTAAATAGCTAGTACCCGTAGTGCCGCCCAGCACGTTTGCACTAAAGGTATGCCAAACATTGCTGCTACCCCCAGCGCCGGGGGATAGATTGGCGATCATACTGCCAGGGGCTGCTGCTGCGATAATGTTGGCAGCGGTTGCGCCAGCGCTGAGGGTGTTAACCCAAAAAGCTTGTAAACCATTGGTGGCGGCACTGGTGTTGAGACGAGCGGCATAATCAAAGCTTAAGTTGTAATTTTGACCGTTTGTAGTGCCGATCGATTGCGCCATGGTGCTGTTGGTGTTGGTGGACGTGGAGCCAGTGTTCGTATGGCTATCGAGTTCAACAAACTTCGTGCCGTCCGAAGCTAGGCCAGCGACACCGTTTTGAACTTCAATCCCTGTGCCAGCAAGGGTTGACCAGGTACCATTGATGCTCTGAAAGACCGACCAACTCCCTGCTGCAACGGCGGAGTCTTCAAAACTACCATTGGTTACTAAATTGGCCTGCGCTAGAGCAGGGGCAGACAAAAGTAAAGCAATCAGGATGTTACGCATGGGAAGCTCCAGTGCAGGTCAATGAAGTTGGTAATATTGCCGATTGGTTGTCAGCATTCAAGGCCGATGGTCATTCATGAGTGAGGAGCACTCAAGTCGGTGTTATCCCGTGCTGACAGTGCAATTCACCAAGCTTTCTTTGTTGTTTTACTGTGATGAGCGATCGATCGCCGCGCAAGTGTGCTGCTGATTTATTTGTCGATCCAAATAATGCTTACGGCATGTTTTGGATTTGAAAGACACTGTGTAGAAAATGCACGCAGTGAGGGAAATGCGAGTCGATGTCAGTTTTGAGTAGGCTCAGGCTTTCTGATTAACGGTCGAGAATTCACGCCGATACCGCGTTTTTTGCGGTCGATTGAGGTTGATACAAAAAAAGAGTCGGATTTGAATTATTGTCAGGGGTATATATAAATAGCGCTTTAAATAAAAGGCGTGTAGCGATATACCCTATATAAGCAATGGTTAGCGCCAATGCCAAGCGCAACCCGTGGCGAGTGCGAGTAAATAAACTGGCCAGCTCAACCCGAGTAAAAATAACAGTAAAAGGGTTAAGACGGCGCCAACACACCATGCAGGTAAATTCTCACTGAACGACGCGTTGGGCTTGGGCGAGCGGAAAAAATCGTCGATGCTTTGTGTGGTTGCGCTGGGCTGGGGTGAGTCGGCGGCGTAGCGAATCGCATCAACTTGGCCGTTGGCGGCATCGACTCTGGCTTGGCGTTCGGTTTCAGCCTGTACATATTGCTGGCCGCCCGCTTCCATCCATTCAGCCAAAATACTAAATTCGCCCCCATCGAGCCAAACACCATGCTCGCGGCATTCATCGACAATCACCGCAATGTGCTGGCTAAAAGCCCGACGATTCATCATTTTATGGCAAGCAGGGCAGGGTTTATAGCGTACGACTTCAGGTTTGATGCGCGCAATGATGATTTGTCGAATTCGCCCATGATTGATTTCGCGCACTTGCGCGGCCACATGGTCGAGCACGATCGGCAGCGCGCCGGGTGAAAAATGCAGCCCTTTACAACTCGGGCAATGGCCGACCGTGGTCTGTTGTACGCCTAATTGTAAGAGTTGCAGATCACCGCAGCGATTAGGGCAATGTAATTCACTGTGCTCAGCCAGTATTTTGAAATCGCGGATGGCCAGTAAATCAACCGCATTATATAAACCGCAATAGCTGCAAACGAGTTGGTCAACGGGCAATGCTGCGCCGCATCCGGTGCAATTCATGGTGTATTCCTATAAAGCGGTGCTTATTTTTGCCGAACTGTCTTAGATAAGTACGCCCGATGGCAAAGGCGTGACCGCTTGGCGACAGCCAGCCATAATAGGCCATCACTTATTCTAGCGGAGTTTGTTATGCCGATGTCAACACTGCTTAAGCCCAGCATTCAACCCTTTTTTCCTCCACAACGCACCCTAATGGGGCCGGGGCCTTCTGATGTTTATCCTTCGGTATTGGCCGCTCAAGCCAAGCCAACGCTAGGGCATTTAGATCCAGTGTTTGTTGGCATGATGGATGAAGTGAAGTTGTTGTTGCAGTATGCATTTCAAACACAAAACGACATGACTTTGGCGGTTTCAGCGCCGGGTTCGGCGGGGATGGAGGCGTGTTTTGTTAACTTGGTCGAGCCGGGTGAAACTGTCATCGTGTGCCGCAACGGCGTATTTGGCGAACGAATGCGACAAAACGTTGAGCGGGTCGGGGCGATTGCCGTTTTGGTCGATAGCGAATGGGGATTGCCGGTCGATCCCAATGCCGTAGAAGCCGCGCTGCAGGCCAATCCTGATGCCAAGTTTTTGGCGTTTGTTCACGCCGAAACGTCAACTGGCGCGCGATCAGATGCCAAAGCGCTGTGCGCTTTGGCCAAGCAATATGGCTGCTTGAGTATTGTGGATGCGGTGACGTCGCTCGGTGGCATTGAATTGCGCGTTGATGAATGGGGAATTGACGCGATCTATTCGGGCAGCCAAAAATGTCTATCCTGCGTGCCGGGCTTGTCACCGCTGTCGTTTTCACCTGCAGCGGTCGAAAAACTCAAAGCGCGTAAAACGCCAGTACAAAGTTGGTTTCTCGATCAAACCTTAGTGATGGCCTATTGGGGAAACGGTAGCGGGGCCAAGCGCAGTTACCACCATACCGCACCGGTGAATGCTTTATATGCTTTGCACGAGTCTTTGCGTTTATTGGCCGAAGAAGGTTTAGAGGCCGCTTGGGCGCGGCACGCGGCCATGCATCTTGAATTGCGCGATGGCTTAGAAAAACTCGGCATTGAATTTGTCGTGCCTACCGATGCGCGTTTGCCTCAACTGAATGCGGTCTATATCCCTGCGGGGGTGGATGATGCTGCGGTCCGCAGCCAGTTGCTGCAAGACTATAATTTAGAGATCGGTGCCGGTCTTGGCGTTTTGGCCGGAAAAGCCTGGCGAATTGGTCTGATGGGCTATGCGGCGCGGCGTGAAAACATTGCTTTATTACTACAAGCATTGGGCAATGTTTTAGCCAAAAAATAAATTCATGATTAGCAATCAACAACGCACTGCAGATGATGATCTGCGGTGCGTTTTTTATTTGGCGTTAAGGATGTTGTTTTCGCTGAAAAAACACGGCGAATTGTTGATTTACTGGCCGTGTTTTGGGTTCGCGGCTCGGTGCTGATTCGTTGTCGTTGGGTAATCGCAGTGCAAAAGCGTTAAAAATGCGCTTTGCCGCGTAAATCAGCGCATAAAATGCGTGTTGAATTTCCCTATGGCGAGCATGGACGCGTACCATGTCGAGCAATAAAGCGAATTGAGGTGTAACTGATGAGTACGAAATTATCTAAAGATGAAATGGCGGCGCTGGTTGAAGTCAGCCGTGGTTTGAAAAGTACCCGTTTAAGCCATACGGTATTTAAAAATGTAAAAGCCCTTACTGGGCAAAAATTAGCCGCCTATGAGCGCAAAACCGGGATTTTAAAAATCACTGATCTGGGTAAACAGACTATTTTTATGACGCTGTGTATCGAGAGCCTGCGCCAGCTCAAAATAAATCCAACACTCAAAATCAACGGTGAAGCGTTAGCGTTTTTATTGCGTAAAGGCCATATCGAAACGCGTGAAGGCGAAGTCGGTCATTTCATCACCACCAAAGGTGAAGAATCGCTAGTGGATATTGATTCGCAAAAATAAATGCCTCGGCCCAAATGCATTTGGCGATTGAGTTTGTTTTGCTGAAGCAGCCAGAGTCTGCGATACAATTTTTGCATTCGGCTAGCCGATAGCATGATGATTATGCTGCGGCATGGCCCGAGTCGATTGCTGTTGGCTCGGCAGTCTGTGCTGCAGATTGCCTGCGCCCCAAGCGATAAGCATCCCACGCTTTTTCATGGAAAAAATACGCTACGGTATTGACCATCGGTTCAATCAAGGCCAAAAATCCGGCCATCCCCAAGCTGCCGGTGACTAAATACGCCACGCTAAATGCCACGGTAAAGTGTACTAGCGCAAAAGTCATTGTCTTAGCCATGATGTCGTCCTATTGAACAGGTGGTTGATTTGCAAATGATAGCTATTCTCATTTGATTGCGCCAGTTGAATGTAAATAAGAGCGTTATAGATAAAAACTATTAAAATGGATTAGGGATGGTTTTTTCTAGCATCTAAAAATGCCAAATTGTCTATGAAATTAGACAGCGGCTCAGCGAATTCAATTGAATGGACAGTGATGCTTTACAATCAAAAAAATGAGCATTCACCTCGACTCTTTGATATCGATAGCGAGTAATCAACGTGGGCCAGCACGATGAATTGGCCCGCGTTGTTATTATTTAGCTGTGCGCTATTCACCCTCGTTTTAGCGCTGTATACCGCGCGACGTCAGGCGTTCCCCGCTAAATTTTATTACGTGTGTATGTTGCTCGCTTCGGCTTGGTGGAGTGGTGCTGCGGGGATGGAAAACTGGCAAAGCGCGGCAGTAGATAAAATTCTGTGGGCCAAACTCGCTTGGCTCGGCATCGTCACAGTCCCCTGCTATTGGACCTTATTTGTTTGGGCCTATGTTAAAGGCGATGACCGTCGACCGACTTGGCTGGGCCAATTGGCGCTGTGGTTGATGCCACTACTCACTTGCCTGATTGCTTTTACTAATGACCAGCATCATTGGCTGTATGTGAGCACAATACCGGTTAGCGATGCGCTAGGTGCGGCGATTCGCTATCAACATGGGCCATGGTTTTATTTATGCGCCTTGTATTTATATGGCTATATGACCTTGAGCATGCTGGTCATTATTAATGCGCTGGCCCGCGCCAATGCCTTGTACCGTCAGCATTATCTTGGCTTAGCGGTCGCGATGGCGATTCCATGGTTAGCCAATGCCGCGCATTTAACCGGTTTGGTCACGCTGTTTGATTTTGATCCAACACCATTTAGTTTTTTAATTATGGGTGGGATTTTTTATTGGCTGATTACCCATCGGCAATGGTTTGATTTATTGCCGATCGCGCATGATGCGTTGTTTGATGCCATTCCTGATGCGGTTTTGGTGGTGGACGATCAGCAGCAGATCGCCAGACTGAATCACGCCGCGCAAGCGTTACCGAATATGCCAGCCAACGCCATTGGCCTGCCACTCAAATTACTGCCGTATTTTGACAATTTATTACCAACGTTATGGGATCGACTGCTGCCGGTTGAGTTTGAACTGCAATTGGGCGATGCGTATTACGATTTGCGCTCGGTCACTATCTATTATTTGCAGCAACCGATTGGCTTATTGCTGGTGCTGCGTAATATCACCCACCACAAGCACGGGCAGATTGCTTTGCAGCAAGCACTGCTTTCACTGGAAGCGCAATTGGAATCAAACGCGCAACTGCAACAGCAGCTCCACCAAGCGGCGATTCTTGATCCATTAACCCATTTGCACAATCGGCGCTTTCTAGACGAAATCACGCCAAGTTTGCTGTCAACGAATACGCGCAAACAGCAAGCATTAAGCTTGGTGATGATGGATTTAGATTTTTTTAAAACCATTAATGATCATTACGGACACGCTGCTGGTGACGAAGTTTTGCGGCATATGGCGCAATTATTGCGCCGATATACGCTGCAAAGTGATGTGCTGTTTCGTTTAGGTGGCGAAGAGTTTTTAGCTATTTTGCCCGACACCACCGCAATGCAAGCACTGCGGCACACTGAAGTTTGGCGTGAGCAATTGCTCGCACAACCAGCGCTAGTCAATGGCACGCCAATGCCGGTGACTTTTTCGGCGGGGATTGTCGAGGTCGCCTATGCCAGCAATACCTTTGATACCGCCATTGCTTATGCCGATATGGCGCTGTATCGGGCCAAAGACGCCGGCCGCAATCGCAGTGAATTAGCCAGCCCGACCAGCAAGCTGCTGATTCAGTCAGTGCGCGATACATCTGCCATCATTGACTAAGGCTTGCATTTGTTCGTCAACAAGGTGAAAGTTTAACCTCGCTTGGATCACTCATACCTCGGGATCAAACATGCTAAAAAATACCATTCATAGCTACGGTAAAGTCGCTCGTTTATTGCATTGGCTCTGTGCCATCGCAGTGATTACCGCTTTGGCGTGTATTGAGCTCAAGGGGTATTTTCCCAAAGGCGATCCGTGGCGCGGTAATTTGCAAATGGCGCATATTCAAGCAGGCATCATCGTTTTTTGGTTGGTAATCCCACGCTTTATTTGGCGCACCGCCAATCGCACGCCGCAGATTACGCCCAGCCCAGCACCCTTGATTATGAAAGTCGCCGATTTAACGCACTGGGTTTTATATGCGCTGATGTTTTGCATGCCGATTTTGGGCGTGGCCTTTATTCAAGGCTTTGGTAAGCCGGTAGATTTTTTCGGTTGGATTTTGCCAACGCTGTTCACCATGACCCCAGAAACCGCCAAAGACGTGAAAGACGTGCATGAATTTTTGGGCAATACGCTGCTGTGGTTAGTGATCTTGCACGTCGGCGCGGGGTTGTGGCATCAACGCATTATTAAAGACGATACGATGAGCCGAATGATAGGGCCGATTCGTAACGATGATTCATCATTGCTGTAATGCCGATCTTGCGATGGCTTAGGCCAGTTGAGCTTAGTTGCTGAGCCACGCTGGTTGGTCTGGGACTTAACAACCCGTCCAAGCGCACCGAGTGAGTCAGAGACAAACAGTTTTATCGTTTGGCTCACGATCGATCGAGGGAGCCGCCACTGACTGCGACTGTAAAACAATGTGCCGTAGGCGCTTAAATTAAAATCATCAAACCTAATCTAAATCCCCGCAATTTGAATGGGTATTGCCATCTAGCCTTTATTTTTTATAAGCTACCTAGCAATACCCATAGTTTGTATGATTTCCCCATTGCCAAAAGCATGACTCGTGCTCGACGGTGCAACGCCTTCGTTTATACTCTTTGACTTTCCTCTTTTGATCGACTTCACGATGAACAGCCAAGACCTAGAGAATATCAACGTCACTTCGTTTGACGCGATGCCCTCACCCGAAGAATTACACGCCCGTTTACCGCTTTCTGAATCCGCCGCCCAAGTGGTGGATGCGGGGCGTGAAGCCTTAAAAAACATTCTGGATCGGCAAGATGATCGCCTGATTGTGGTGGTTGGCCCGTGCTCGATTCATGATCCAGTGGCCGGTTTAGAATACGCGCGCCGCTTGAAGGCACTGCAAGCCGAAGTCAAAGACAGCTTATTGCTGGTGATGCGGGTTTATTTTGAAAAACCACGTACCACGACCGGCTGGAAAGGCTATATCAACGATCCATTTATGGATGATTCATTCCAAGTCGATTTGGGCATGGAAAAAGCGCGGCGCTTTTTGCTCGACGTGTGCGAGCTGGGTTTGCCAACCGCCACCGAAGCGCTCGACCCAATCTCGCCGCAATATCTAGGCGATTTAATCGCTTGGACGGCAATTGGCGCGCGCACCACCGAATCGCAAACGCATCGTGAAATGTCATCCGGCCTATCCACGCCAGTGGGGTTTAAAAACGGCACCGATGGCGATATCAGCATTGCGATTAATGCGATTTTATCGGCGTCGCACCCGCATTCATTCTTGGGTTTGAACGGCCAAGGCCGAGTATCGATTGTGCGCACGCGTGGTAATCAATACGGGCATGTGGTGCTGCGTGGCGGTGATGGTCGACCAAACTACGACACCGTATCGGTGGCGATGGCCGAGCAAGCGCTGAAAAAAGCCAAATTACCGTGCAATATCATCGTCGATTGCTCGCATGCCAATAGCTATAAAAAGCCGGAATTACAGCCACTGGTGATGAATGACGTGATTAATCAAGTCGTCAACGGCAGCCAAGCTTTGGTGGGCGTGATGATTGAGTCGAACTTGGTCGTTGGCAATCAAAAAATCCCCGCTGATTTATCGCAATTGATTTACGGCTGCTCGGTCACCGATGGCTGTATTGATTGGGCCAGTACCGAAAAAATGTTGCGCGACGCCGCGCAACGCTTGGCCGCCGCCAAAGCCAATCGCGTTTAAAGCCAACTCGCTGGGGCGTCATCGCCTCAGCGTGCTTGCGCTCATTTGGCCATCATTTGATGGTGATCTAACTTTGGCCGATTGTGGTTACGCTGGGTAATTTGTCAGCCGTTTCTAGATTGAATTGCCTGGTTATTGGTCGCACAATGACTCAATCCAAATAGAAGGTGAGCCCCGATGAGCGACGCGATAGCGACAACTAGCAGTGAAATTTATCTGGACGCCAATGCCACCACGCCGATTTTACCGGCGGCGCAAGCGGCGATGATACGGGTGCTCAGCGATAATTTTGGTAATCCGGGCAGTCCGCACGGCGCGGGGATTCGGGCGCGAATTGAGCTCGACCGCGCCCGCACTGCCGTGGCGGCGGTGCTGCAATTGCCTGCGAACAGTTTGATTTTTACTTCTGGCGCGACTGAAGGCATCCAAACTGCGGTGTTATCCGTACTGCATCCGCAGCGTGGCGCGGCTTCGCTGCGGGTGTTATACGGGGCCACTGAGCATAAAGCCGTTCCCGAAGCGCTGGCGCATTGGGGCGAAATTTTGGGCCTCACGCTGGAATTGCTGCCGATTCCGGTTGATCAACACGGTCGACATGATTTGCCTTGGCTGGCTGAAAACGCCAAGGATGCCACCTTGGTGTGTACCATGGCGGCCAATAATGAAACCGGTGCGATTAGCGATTTAGCTGGCATTGCCCGTGTGCTCGATGCGCTGCCAGTGCGGCCCTTATGGTTGGTTGATGGCGTGCAGGCTTTGGGCAAATTGGCCGTCGATTGGCTGGGCTTGCGAATTGATTATGCTCCGTTCTCAGGGCATAAACTGCACGCCCCCAAGGGCATTGGCTTGCTGTATGTACGCGCCGGTGCGCCGTTTACGCGGTTATTGGCCGGTGGCGGGCAAGAAGGCAATGCGCGCTGTGGTACTGAAAACCTACCCGGCATTGCGGCATTGGGGGCCGTATGTGAAGCCATATTGGCGGGGCAGTGGCAAGCTGACGCGTTGGCGTTGGCGCATCAGCGCCTAAAAACCGCGCTGCTACACGCCTTTCCTTCGCTGGTGATGAATAGTCCTTCCCAGCACTGTTTACCCACGACGATTAATTTTTCTTTACTCGGCATTCCCAGCAAATGCGTACTCGATTTATTTGACTCGCTGGGTTTACGGCTGAGCGCGGGCTCGGCGTGCAACAGCAAAAACGCCAAACCGAGCTTTGTATTAATGGCGATGGGCTTAGGTGAAGCGCGTGCCTCCAGCGCGATTCGTTTATCGATTTCGCCCAACGTCTGTGCTGCCGATATCGACGCCGCTATCGAGCGAATCGCCCTTGCTGGACAAATTTTGCAAACGCATCTGGACGACATGCTGCAGCTGGAACAAGTGGCGTTGCCAGACGAAAACCTTGAACTCTCTAGCCGCTATGCCGTTACCGCCGAGCAACTTCCGGCGTGGCAGGCTGTGTATCCAAAGGGGGTATTGGTCGACATCCGTGAACACTGGGAGCAAATCGCTACAGGCGCTTATCCGGTGGGGATGATGATTGAGCATCATTCATTAAGCCAATTACCGCGCTGGCTTGGTTGTCTTGCACTCGATCGGCCGCTGTTACTTGCTTGCCGCAGTGGTCGGCGCAGCGGGCAACTACTCAGCCTGATGCGTGCTAAAGGCTACACGCAAATCTGGCATTTGGCCGATGGTCTGGCGGGATTGCCGATGCCGAGCGCAGTCGAGCAATGATAGGCATCTTGTGATGCGGCGGATGAATTAATTAATTTTAAGGGCGCTGACGAAATTTCTGCTGCGGCGATCAACGGCTGCTAATCTAAATGTGAACGTTGACGAATCGCGTTCGGTGTCTCGATCATGGATTGAGCGTGCTTACGAACGATTTGGCGAGGAGTCCATGATGCGTTTGATTTTAGGAATGTTGTTGGCGAGCTTGAGTTTAAACTGCGCGGCACAAAAACTACGCCTACTGGCCGCCGAATATCCACCGTACACCTCGCAAGCTCTACCCAAGCAAGGTGCTTTGATCGAAGTCGCCAAAAAAACCCTTGCACCGCACTATCAGTTGGAGATTGTCTTTGTACCGTGGGCGCGGGCGCTCAATGAAATGAAGGCCCGTCGCGCCGATGGCATTATCGGCGTTTGGCCCAATAGTTATGTGGACACCGGCTTTCGGGCGTCGAGCCCGATTTTTATCAGCAAACTGGGCTTTTATGTCCCCACCGCGCAGCATGTGGCGTGGTTAAATTTAACTCAATTGCAGGGGCAGGTTGCTGGTGGGGTCCGCAATTATGGCTATCCAACGGCGCTGTATAAAACCGGCGTGCACATTGATGTTGCCAACGACGATCAAAGTAATTTAAAAAAACTCGCGGCTGGGCGAATTGCTTTTGCGATTTTAGAAAAAGCCGTTGGCGAATATTTGCTGTCGCAGCCGGATTTAGTCGCTATCGCCCCCAAAGTGAGCTGGCAAGAGCCGGCTTTTTCTGAGCAAGCACTCAGTATCGCTTTTGCCCCGCAAGACAAAGTGCCATTGGCGGTTTTTGAGCGGGGATTGCGCCAACTTCAGCATTCGGGCGAACTCAAGCAAATCGCTGCCCGCTATCGTGTTGATCTACCTAGTCGCACTGCAATGCTTGCCGCGCCGTGATAAGACTTGTCAGCGCGCTCGCATTCGCGTTCAATACGCGCTTTTTTGCAGGCTAGGCCATGACTGTCGCATCACCGTGTATTCAGCAATGTAAACTCGACCCCGCAGGCCAATATTGCCTAGGCTGCCGCCGTAGCTTGGACGAAATCAAAGCTTGGTCGAGCAGCAGCGACGCTGCCAAACATGCCGTTTGGCAACGCCTAGCGCGCGTGCCGCCCAGCGCGACATCGAACTGATCGAACTCAACGAACTAAGTCGGGCAATACTGCGCCAATACTTCCGGGTTACTCACCAAAGGATTGCCGCTGCCTTGTAGCCCGACAATGCGCTGATCGCGTTTGATCTCCCACGCATCCACCGGATAGGTTTTGGCCCAAGCGCACATCAGCTGGCGATCTTGCTTACTCAGATTGAGCTGGTACTGCTGGTGCATATATAAAGTAATCCGCGCAGCACGGCCGCGCACTTCTTCGCGCGGCTGAACTTTCTTGGCTTGAAAATCAACAATCGTTTGGCAACTGCCATACATTGGCTGTGGATTACGCGTCCACGCGCTAAAGGCGTAATTGCTGCGATCGCCATTCACCTCGCCGACTGCCGGCACCAAATTGACCAAATCACCCTCGGCAATTTGATAGATGGCATCGTTTGCGCTGCAATTTTTGCGGCCACCGTTTTTCCAGCATTGGCGTTGATGACCAATCACCCACGCGGGCACCACATGCTCCCATTCCAAGCGGCGCGCGCGCTCGGCATTTTTACGCGGCTGATAATTACAACTGGCCCAGTCGATGACTTTGCCGGAGTATTGGCAGCCACAGTAGAAATCTTCTTCCATGCCGGCAAATACCCTAGGTAATACCTTTTTGGCCTGCGAAAAATCCCGATGCCCGACCGGATTTTGCCGCGTTGCCATGACGACATTTTCGGCATTGAGCGGCGGAGAATCGCCCGCTGGTGGTGGCGTGGGCGAAGTTAGCGCCGCCAAACCTTGCTCGGCCCAATCGCCAATTTGCTGCACGCCAGCGCTATTAAAAAATTGCTTAATTTGCTCCGTCGCCTGCGTCACGCAGCCGGATAAAGCCAGCGTCAACACGCCGCTAAGCGCCAACGACATCACGCGGCGAGAATTTAAAAAGGACATGGGGAATCGATCAAAGAAGGGAGAAAAACAATTGAAGCAGTGGCAATACCGCATGAATTCAATCAAACCGCCGACAGTATAAAATCGTCGTCAGAAATCAACTAGGGTATTCGTAAGATTTGGCACGGTAATAAGTACAAAACCAATCGCACCGCGCGCCGCACTTTGGATCAGAGACGGCAGTTTATACGGATAACAAGTGAATAACATTGCCTAACAATTTCAAAACCATTCACTCGCGATGAATGAGCTTTGCTTTCGGCTGTTTGTTAATTGAATTGGAGTCTTTGCTTGATCATTATGCTGATTGGTTTATCTCAAGTGCATGCCGAAACACCGCCGATTTGCATGAAGTTCGACAGTCAGATTACTGGGAACATACGAAATAAGTCGCAACCGATGCATGCTGCGGTATTAGTGGTTGGATTAAAGATGAAGACCTTGAAGATCAATCAGCAGAATCACTAGGGTTGTTATGAGCTTAATTCTCCGCTGCGAAGCCGCAGCTACGAAAGTCATTGATCATATTTCACGACGTCAGTAGTTCAATGACACTGAATAGGTTTCCATTCATGGTGAGCATGTCAAGTTATAAATGGAAACCTAATTCGTTATGCTGCAATATTTAATTTGAGAATTGCTTCTCGAAGTCTTGGAATCGTTGCTGCGATTTGTTCTGGCGCGATAGTACAAATAGCCGCTCGAAACCAATTATCTGCTTCAATTGAAGTTGTACCAAAACTAGTAAATGGAACTATCGCAATTCCTGCCTGATCGATAAAATACAAACTAATATCTTTTGCAGTTTTTATTTTTTTTCCATTCGGCATCACCTTGTTTTTTAGATCAAAATTAATAGAGATATAAATACCAGCCATTGGCAGCATAGAGTCAACGGGCAAGCCTTCTTGCTTCATAGTCTGAATTGCCGTATGAAGTACAAGCATAGAATTAAGTATTTTGTTTTTAAATAAATGTAAATAATCTAGAAGATATTTATCATTTTTTAATAAAGCTGCCATTGCTAGTTGCTCTGCTTTAGGCGCTATTGCGCCGATATGTTCTATCATTAATTTCATTTTATTAATGACTAATTTTGGTCCCATCGCCCAACCAACTCTAATGCCTGTCGCGGCAAAAGATTTTGAGCCACCATCAATAACGATCAAATAATCTTTTATTTCAGGGCAAAGTGAAGCGGGGTTGTAATGCTCAGCATTCTGCGTCAGCATCCAATATATCTGATCATAAATAAGGTACAATGGCTTCTCAGAATACATTAAACGCCTTTTGTTTTCATAAATGACTAAATCACATATTTCTTTCAAAACTTGCTTGGAAAACATGGTACCGACGGGATTCTGTGGGGAGCATAGCGACAATACGCGAGCTTTTTTTAATGAAAAGCTAAGATCACGGGCCGTTGGTAAAAAGTGATTCGCTAATGATGTCTGTATGGCCATCGATTTGGCACCACACATTTTTGCATAGTACATATTATTCCAAGATGGTGCTGGATAAACTACCAATTCACTAGGACTCACTAAGCTTAATAATGCTGCATACAATAAAGGCCGTGCGCCACCTGATATAATTATTTCGCCAGATGGATCGTAATCGACATTAAAATTTTTACGCGTCAATTTTGCGATTTCTTCGCGTAATGAATATACACCCTCTAGTGGTGGATAATCATTATGCCTTGCTTCATACGCGTTCTGGATTTCTTGCCGTAGAAATGCAGGAATAGGAAACTGAGTCGTATCAAAATCACCAATAATCAAATCACAAATTTCTTTCCCTTTGGCAATTTGCTCTTGCACATAAAATTCAAGCTGAATTATTTCAGAATAATCCAATTCGTTCGCCAAATTAGATAATTTATTTTTCTCAGTCGACGCAATTGAAAATTTTGTTTCCGCTGATAAGCTTGAATAAATCGTGTCGGTTTTATTCAATAAAGAATCAATAAACATTTTATATCCTACTCATAACTTAAATGAGGAGCTGTCATACGTAAAACTCTTTTTACTTCTGCTAACGTAAAATCAATTTCTTGATCGGTAGTTTTTTTTCCTAAGCTAAAACGAATAGTGGCTTGTGCCAAATCATCGGGCAAACCGATCGCTGCCAATACATGGCTAGGAGATAAGCTACTTGAAGAACACGCAGAGCCAGTACTCACAGATATACTTTTTTTCAACATGCTGAGAAGTTTTTTTCCATCGGTATTTTTGAATGAAATGTTGCTTACATGGGGTAGCCTAGAATCTGTACATCCATTAATTTGTACATTGTTTAATATGGATAATTCTTGCTCTAATTTATTGCGCTGTTGGGCAATACGTTCTAATTCGCCATTTTTTAAGGCTAGACAAGCTATTTCAGCTGCTTTACCAAAACCGACAATTCCCGGTACATTCAACGTGCCCCCCCTCATTCCTTGTTCACTACCTCCGCCAGTAATCTGAGGTAATAGATCAACCACTCTTTTACCTTGTTGATTCCGTAAATACAGCGCACCTACACCTTTGGGGCCATAAATCTTATGTGCAGAACAAGTCAGAATATCAATTGGGCATTGCTGTAAATCAATATGAATTTTACCCAGTGCTTGAGTGGCGTCGGACATAAATAAAATATCATTTTTTTGAGCAATAGCGGCAATTTCATGTATAGGATTAATCGTCCCTAATTCATTATTTGCATACATCACAGTAATTAGAATTGTTTCATTGGTAATTAATTCTTTTAGTCGTTCAATATCAAAACTGCCATCTGGTAATGGATCAATATAAGAAATTCTAGCTCCTTTGCACTCTAAATCTTTTAACGTCATTAAGATGGATGGGTGTTCTATTGATGAAGTGATAATATGCTTGCCTTTGTTCTTGCAAGCACGAAAGACCCCTCTAATTCCTAAGTTATTACTTTCTGTCGCGCCTGAAGTAAAAACTATCTCTTTCGGCTGCCCACCAATTGAATGAGCGAGTTGTGCTCTCGCCTGTTCTACCGCTTGGTATGCATTCCATCCATGCAGACCAAACATACTGGCAGCATTGCCAAAAGTAGTACAAAAATAAGGTAACATCGCTTCTAAAACAGCTTCATCACAAGGCGTGGTCGCATTGTAATCAAGATAAATAGGTAAATTTAGTTTTTCGGTATTCGAATTACCTAGCAAAGACATTTTAACGCTCCTAAATTAATTTATTTTAAATTTATGCACTGAGATAAAATGGTTTTTAAAAAATCTCAGATAAATCCATTTCAAAATTGCTCATGGTTTTCAATACATAATTCTCATGATCAAAATCCGACAAGAAAACATTGCTAATTTTAACTAGACTATGGTTTGTTTGTTCGCGCTGTAAAAATAATTTTAACCCCACCTCTGTCCCAGTAATTACTTTGTTGTAATCTTCTGTTTCTGAAAAATCAATAATGTGGAAAGCATTAGTGTGTGGGTTTAGTTTTGATATCTTTTGATAAGTATCTTTGTAATGCTGGGCCATAATTAGTGGGCATTTAGCAGTCCAAATATCTTTCATTTTTGATTCGGCCAAAGTTATTTTCTGACCTTGTTCATTTTTAAAAATAATTTTTTTAAGGCCTGAGGTTTCTTCGATCGACAGTTCTGGATAAAGATGCATCGAATTAGCAATTATTTTTCTTAAGGCTTGCAAACCGCGATTCTTGCAATTGCGCTCACCTTGAAGTAGCAATTTATCACGCTTCACAATACTGTATTGTGCTAGTACGTTTTCTAATTCATTTGGCAGTTTTTCAGGTTCAATGGATTCCACATTAGCGAGGGGAATGGAAATGTCACACACTTCGGCTCCGCACTGCAAACCCAAATCATCAATTAATACACCAAGTACAACCTTTAATTTTTTTTTATGTTGAACAATTGAATTGTTGGCAATCCGTAATACTTTATGCAAAGATTCAATTGAAAATTCTGTGATTGGGTAACGTGGATCATAATGTCCACCCTCTAAATAAAAAGCCGAGACGATGGGATAATTAATATTGACATCATCATGAATCATTTTTAGTAAAACACGCTCTACATTCCCGACTAACTTTTCTGTTAATTGCATTTATCGACCTCTAGATTTTCAATTAAAAATTGATAAGTAATGTTATTTGAGGCTTAAGTCATCACAGTGCGATCAGCATTTATTTTGATAAAGCTTGACCCGCTGTAATGTGCTTTCTTAATGGTTACGTGAAAGTAACACGAGCATGGAGATACTAGGGTTTACCATTATGGTAATGTCAAGCTTTTGTTCGATGCATCGTTCTCAGTGGCGATATCGCAACAACTGGATCGCCCTTGAAAGAGGGATGGCTTGTTGCTGATCAAATCATGTGCAGTTGTCAGTTCAGGGATTAAGGCTGTAAGTTTGAGCGACGAATAAAGCGGTGCTGTATTTCGGCGAAGAATCACGCCCCTATTTGGGGAAACGTGGAGCTCAAATTTTCCTAGCGCACACTCAGTTGTGACGCCACAGCAAATCCAAGCATCCATGGCAACGGGGGCGTGTGTGGTCTTGCGGTGTTCCAAGACGCGTTCACTCGGCGACGCAAATATAAAAGCGGAGTGGGCTGCTTGGGGTTGCGTCAGTCAATGAATCGCGAGCAGCCTTTTGCGAGGCGGTGTTTCACCGCGCTTAATGCTTGTCCCTGCTTGGATGAGAGTTAGATGCTGACATTGGCATTGGCATCGGATAGTGCTGCTGCAACCACTCTTGACTTTCCCACTATGACAGCCTGCATAGTGAATTTACGGTCAATTGATCGGCATAATAAAGGAAGCCCCAATGTATAGCCTTAAAGTTGAAAAATTAACGTGTAGCAGATGCGTCACCAAAATTAATAATGCGCTGAAGTCTGTTGACGATAGCGCTGAAATTGTCATTGATCTTGCGCTTAGTCAGCTTCAAATTACCACTAATGCGTCGCTGGAAGCCGTGAGAGCATCACTTTTAAATATGGGTTATCCAACCACCGTCCTCTAAGTATCACTAGCCGCTAAGCGCTTCAGATCGGCGCGCTTAGCATGCACTCGCCAGTTAGCGCTTGACCTTGCCGCAATGGGAAGGTTGAAACTACCGCCATGATGACTATGGAAGGAACCGCAACAATGACCCCATCTGCCTTAGTAATGAGTTCGAATCGATTATTAAAATTTGATATTGATGGTATGAGCTGCGCTAGCTGCGTTTCTCATATTGAGAATGTGCTACGCAATACGCCTGGCGTCGTGAATGCCAATGTTAATTTGGCCATGGAAAATGCCCAAGTTACTTTGCAAGATGGCCACTCTGAGGCCAGCATACTCGCCGCAGTGAATGCGGCAGGTTATCAGGCAAGGCAAGTGAATGCCTTAGCAGATACTGAAGTTAAAATGAATATTCAGGGCATGAGCTGCGCCAGTTGTGTTGCCCATATTGAAAGTGTGCTGCTCGCTAGCCACGGCGTTGTTTCGGCCGCAGTGAATTTAGCCACAGAAACCGCCCAAGTGGTATTAAAAGCCGGGGTCGCTCCCAGCACTTTATTGGATGCCATTGCAGCAGCAGGCTATAAAGCCAGCCTAGTTCTTGCCAACAGCCCCGCCCCCGCTCGTGAATCAGCGCCAGCGCTATGGCCGATCTGGCTTGGTGCCTTATTATCTTTGCCACTGGTTTTACCCATGCTGTTGGAACCCTTCGGTTTTCATCACTGGGCATTGGCAGCGTGGATACAATTTTTACTCGCCACCCCTGTGCAGTTTGGCTTGGGGGCTCGATTTTATCGCTCGGCATGGCAAGCGGTACGAAATCGCCGTGGCAATATGGACTTATTGGTTGCCCTTGGCACCAGTGCTGCCTATGGGCTTTCGGTTTATCACTGGTTATTTGAGTCATCGACTGGGAGTCCGGGCGCTTTGTATTTTGAAGCCTCTTCCGTCATTGTGACCTTGGTGTTATTGGGTAAATGGTTGGAATCACGCGCCAAACAAGAAACCACCGCCGCCATTCGAGCGCTGCAGGCATTACGTCCAGCCACTGCGCGATTGCGCCAAGCCGATGGTCAGACGATTGAAGTTGCATTAGAACAGCTGCGCTTAGGGGATCTGGTGCTTATTTTACCTGGCGAGCAAGTGCCAGTTGATGGCGTAGTGCGTGAAGGTCAAAGCGAGCAAGACGAATCGATGCTCACCGGAGAAAGCATCCTGATCAACAAAGAAATCGGGAGCAAAGTCACCGGCGGAGCCATTAACCATGATGGTGTCTTGCTGGTAGCAACCACGGCCTTGAGTACGGAAAGTACGCTGTCGAATATTATTCGCATGGTGGAAGATGCTCAGGCGGGTAAGGCGCAAATTCAGCGTCTTGTCGATCAGGTTAGCGCTGTTTTTGTTCCGGTGGTGCTGGTGCTAGCATTGATGACTTGCTTGGGGTGGTGGTATTGGGGCGGCCAACTAGAAACCGGCATTGTGTATGCCGTTGCCGTGTTGGTGATTGCATGCCCTTGTGCTTTGGGCTTAGCAACCCCCACCGCGATTATGGTAGGAACGGGGGTGGCGGCCAAATTTGGCATCTTGATCAAAGATGCAGCCGCTTTAGAGTTGGCGCATAAAGTCGATGTGGTGGTGTTTGATAAAACAGGCACTTTAACGCAAGGCAAGCCTAGTCTTGTGCAGCTGATTGCACTCGACAACGACCAAACTCGGCTATTGGAGCTTGCCGCGGCATTGCAACGCGGTAGCGAGCACCCATTAGCGCAAGCGGTTCTTGCCAAAGCTGACGAGCAGCAACGCTTCAAAGCAGAAAACATTCAAGCCTTACCTGGCCGCGGTATTGCTGGAGAGATTCTCGGGACGCAGTATTTACTGGGTAATCAAAGACTGATGCAAGAGCATCACGTTGATACTGCGGCCATGCAGCAAGCACACCGGCAAGCGCAGGCGAACGGCCAGACCGTATCATGGTTAGTGGCGCAAAATGAGGCGCAAAGTCCTAAGCTCATCGGCATGCTGGCCTTTAGTGATCAGCTAAAAAGCACCGCCAAAGACGCGATCATTCAACTTCGCGCTTTGCAGGTAAAAACGGTGATGTTATCGGGAGACAATCGAGCCGCAGCATTACGGGTTGCCGAACAATTGGGCATTGATGAAGTGATTGCCGAGGTTTTACCACAAGAAAAAGCCCTGCATATCGAAGCGATACGCGCTCGGGGTCACGTTGTGGCGATGGTTGGGGATGGCGTGAACGATGCACCTGCACTCGCTGCTGCCGATGTTGGTATCGCGATGGGAACGGGAGCCGATGTTGCAATGCACGTCGCCGGTGTGACCTTGATGCGGGGTGATCCACAATTGGTCAGCCAAACCATTGAAGTCTCGCGTCTGACCTATAGAAAAATCCGACAAAACTTGTTTTGGGCTTTTATTTTTAACACCATTGGCATTCCTTTGGCCGCATTCGGCCTGCTCAATCCAATGATTGCCGGCGGGGCAATGGCGTTTTCGAGTGTGAGTGTTGTATCCAATGCTTTGTTATTAAGACGCTGGGGCCCAAGGCGGCAAAAATAATATGGTATATCTGTTTTTTACGATTAAATCAGCCGGTCAACGCTGGCTGCAATCCGGGCGAGACAACGACGCAAGCAATTGCTTGCTTAATCTATCAGAGGGCAATTAATGAATATCGGACAGGCAGCAACGCTCAGTGGTCTGAGTAGCAAAATGATTCGGCACTATGAAAGTATCGGCTTGATAAAACCGAAAGGACGCAGCGCTGCAGGCTACCGAATTTATAATGAGTTTGATCTCAGCCAACTGCGTTTTATTCATCAAACTCGGCAATTTGGCTTTTCACTAGAACAAATTGGCCAATTACTGATGCTTTGGAACAAAGAAGATCGCGCCAGTATTGACGTAAAAAAACTCGCCGAACAACACATTCTGATGCTCAATTCAAAGATCCAAGCCATGCAGCAAATGCAAAGTACGTTGGCGCAATTTGTTGAAATTTGCCCAGCCAGTGATGATTCCAATTGCCCAATTTTAAATGCATTAGCCGGAGGGCAGTGGCATGTATCAGAGCCATGCTGCGCGCAGCATGAATTGATTTAATCGCGATATGGTCAGTCAGTCGATCGCCTCTGGCCATCGGCGGGCATAGACGGCGCTAGAAGCTTTTTATGCTTGCAGATTAAGTTGTCATCGATATGTCATTGAACTGACTTAATATCGCAATCCATCATCAATTCTTTTGCGGGTTTGGCATGTTGAAGTTATCGCTCATTACTTTATTGCTCGCTGGTGCTGCCCATGCGGCGCCGTTGTTTGAAATGCAGCAGGTTGATCATCCGGCGATTGCTTCGATTGAGCGCTACACCTTGCAAAGCCCAAGCACTGAAAATATCGTTTATCACGGTGAATTTGCCAGCGCCTTTCCACAAGGATTTAGTTTTGCGCCGGGCTCAGGCTTGGGATTTAAAAAAATGGATCGCGACGGCACTTTGTATTTTTGGGCCACCGGTGATCGTGGCCCCAATGGTGACGCGCCTAAAGTGCAAGTAGGGGATAAAAAGCGCGAAGCCAAATTCTTTTTGGCCCCCGATTACGCGCCGCGCTTTGCTGAAATCAAAGTTCGCCGCCAGCGTTCTGCCGACGTGATCTCGAGCAAGCCGTTTTTAATTGATGGCCAAGTCGCTAGCGGTCTGCCATTGCCGCAAGGCCGCGTTGGCGCTACTGGCGAAGTGGCACTCAGCGACACGCTGAAAACGCTAGACGCTAGCCCACGCGGTATTGATCCCGAAGGCATTGTGGCCGGCAAAAAAGGCCAATTGTGGGTGGTGGATGAATACGGCCCATTTTTGCTGCAAGTCGATGCCGCCAGCGGCAAAGTGTTAAAGCAACTCGCCCCCGGCGCGGGCCTGCCTGATGTGATCAAACATCGCCAAGCCAATCGCGGCTTTGAAGCCGTCGCCTTTACACCCAATGGCAAAGTGTATGCCATGCTGCAGTCGACGCTGAATATCGACGGCGAAACCAAATCCAGCGCCCAATTTATCCGCTTGGTTGAATATGACCCAAGCAGCGGCGCAACACGCACCTTGGCCTATCCTTTAGATGTCGACGCGTATAAAAAAACTGCCGACGCCAAAATTGGCGATTTGGTCGCCATCGACAACACGCACTTTGCCTTGATTGAGCAAGGTAAAGGCAAAGATAAACAGCTGCGCAATGTGCTGTATGTGATTGATATCGCGGGTGCTGATACGCTGGCGCCCATCGCGGGCAAAGAGCCGGAATACGCCAGCAAAGCCGATTTAGCCAATGTCAAAATGATCCGCAAACAACGCGTGCTGGACTTACGCGAACTGGGCTGGCAAGCCGAAAAAGCCGAAAGCCTCGCCTTATACAATGGCGGCATCGCCATCATGAACGACAACGACTTTGGCCTAAAAACCGAACTCGCTAGCGGCAAAGACGTTGATGATGTTGTCATCGACAACGGCCAACTCCCCAACAACGAACGCCTGGTCGTCAAACCGAGCAACGAAGCCACCGATCTGTGGCTACTCAACCTGAAACAACCCCTGAGCCACTACTACCCAAAGTAAACATATCGCCGATAACCCTCCAAGCTTGGCCCCGCAGATGCGGGGTTTTTTTATGGGTATTGCTAGCTAGGCTTTGATGATGATGGTCTGCGGTTAAATACCTCGATATAAAGGTTTAGCCGTAGGGCGGCTTAACCACAGGCGTAACCCGCCAACCCGCTTACGGTGTTACACCGCATAAGCCGATTAAGATTTTTTGTAATTATTCGGTCAAAACTGCGTAAAATCGCAGCAAACGAATCCGAGTCTATTCATGCCTAATTCATTGCACACCAAAATCGCTCAACGTCAGTCTGGTATCTTGCTGTATGGCATTACGCCGCCCAAGGCCAATAACACGCCGGAAAAAATCGCCGAGATTGCTGCGCTGCAAATTGAACGCATTGCGCCGCTGGGCTTGGATGGCTTGGTGTTGTATGACATTCAAGACGAGGCCGATCGCACGGATGCCACGCGGCCGTTTCCATTTATGGCGACGCTCGATCCGCGGGTATATAGCCGGGATTACCTTGCGGCGTTAGACATGGCCAAAGTGGTGTACCGCTGCGTGGGTAAGTATTCGCCTGAGCAATTTGGCGCTGATTTGCTGGCGATGAACGATGGCGTGTCGGTGTTTGTTGGCGCGGCCTCTCGCCAGCAGCAGGTATCGCTCACCGTGGCCCAAGCCTACGCGCTGCGCCGCGAGGTGAATCCCCAGCTGCTAGTCGGTGGCGTGGCGATTCCTGAGCGGCATTTGGTCAAAAACGACGAGCATCTGCGCGTGGCGCATAAGGTGACGGAGGGCTGCTCTTTCTTTGTAACGCAATGCGTGTACAACGTTGAAGCGGCCAAGAATTTTTTGTCGGATTACTACTACGCTTGCCAACAAACTGGCACGGCGATGGTGCCGATTATTTTCACCATTACGCCATGCGGCTCGGTGAAAACGCTGGAATTTATGCAGTGGCTAGGGATTAGCATTCCCAAATGGCTAGAGAATGACCTGATTCATTCTGGTGATATTTTGGCTAAATCACTGGATGTATGTAAGGGTATATTCGCCGAGCTGTTGCAATACGCTGGCGAGAAGGGCATACCTGTTGGCTGCAATATTGAGAGCGTTGCCATTCGTAAAGACGAAATCGAAGCCTCACTGCAATTGGTGCGTGATGTGCAGCAGATGTTTGTAGCCAATCAGGCGTAAGCGCCCGAGCGATTCTGCTTTGGCTTGATCTATTTTGCCACCGCCTAAAAAATCACCCCAAACCTCGCATCCGCGAGGTTTTTTTATGGGTATTGCTGGCTAAGCATTGCTCAGCAACACCTACAGTCAAATACATCGCTGCCGTAGGGCGGGTTAGCCTTTAGGCGCGCCCCGCAGCAAGTCCCCTTGGGGGATAAGCCGCCAATCCGATGCGGTAATCACTCATCGCAATCAGCGCGGGTCTCGACCCGCCCTACATGCCGGCATCCAATCAAACCCATTTTGGGTTTGATCATACCCAAAATGGGTTTGATTTCTTGACCATACCCAAATTGGGTTTTATCATGCCCAATATGGGTACTTATACAGATGCGCTTTTTAGCAAAACTCAGCAGCGGGTGCTGGCGGTGTTGTTTGGCCAGCCGCAACGCTCTTTCTATGCCAACGAAATCATCGCCTTGGCGGGCGGCGGCTCGGGCGCGGTGCAGCGCGAGCTGGCTAAATTGGCCGATGCGGGGCTGATTAAATCGCAGCGAATTGGCAATCAAAAACATTATCAGGCCAATGCCGATGCGCCGATTTATGCCGAGCTACGCAGTATTGTGGTCAAAACCTTTGGACTCGCTGACGTTATACGTGTGGCCTTGGTCGATATTTGGCCGCAGATTGAGCTGGCCTTGGTGTATGGCTCGGTGGCCAAGGGCAATGAACACGCCGCGAGTGATATTGATTTAATGGTCGTGGGCGAGCAGATATCGCATGCGCAATTGCTGGCAGCATTGCTACCGGCGCAGCAAACTTTGGGTCGCCCTATCAATCCAACGCTCTACACTGCTGCAGAATTCGCCCAGCGCGTGATGGAAGGACGATCGTTTATTCGCCGCGTGCTGGAGCAGCCGAAAATTTTTGTAAAGGGGAATGAGGATGATATCGCCCGACTTAGCGCCGCTTGAAAATCTGGCGAAGATTGGCAAATTAAAGCCCGAGCCATCCGATGCACGCGAATCGGCAGGGTTGATCCGCTCGGCCACGGTTCGGTTGCATGATGCGCGCAATAAATCAAAGGGGTCAGACTCGATTGATTCCACGGAAAACTAGAAATCAATCGATTCTGACCCCATTGATTTTTGTAAATTTAGCAAACTTCAATTAATTTGCTGACTGCACACTTGCAAAAGGTATATGCTTCTAATGCGCAAAGTTGATTACTTTTTATTTTATAGCGGCATCAATCTTTACAATTTTGGAGTCAATCGTGGATATCGAAACATCAAATGCAATTAGATTATTTTTTCCAAATCCGTCATTGTCTCTTGTATTTTTTGAAGCTATCGCAAATGCATTTGATGCCGATGCTACAGAAATAAAAATTGATATAAATCTAACCTCATTTGATGTGTCAGAATCATTAAAAGTGACAATTGAGGATAATGGCAATGGTTTCACGGATGAAAATTTCGATAGATTTAAAAGTCTTCTAAAACCTAGAGACAAATATCATAAGGGAGTTGGCCGATTAGTATTTTTGAATTACTTTCATCAAGTAGAAGTAATTAGCACACTAGAAAACCAAGTGCGATCATTTGTTTTTAAAGATAAATTTGATGGCTCGTATCTAAAAAATGAAACAACCAACAAAAACAATAGAACAAAATCAACAAAATTAATTTTTACAGGGTTCGCAAACAAACAAATAAAGTCATATGATGATATAAAACCCGATACTCTGAAAAAAAGAATAATAGAACACTTCTTACCAATGCTAAGTGAGTTCAATAGAATTGGCAAAAAATTTACTATACAAATTAACCTAGAAACGCTAGAAAGCAATGCGACAAAAGACTTCTTCACTAAAGAAACAACAATAAAACCAGAAGACTTACCTACACTTTCTGTTATTAACATAAGCAACATTGGTATTGATGCTATTTCAACAATAGAGATGCACTATCATATACAGAAAACCAAAGAAAAAAGCAATCTACTTACAGCGGTTTGTATTGATGGAAGAACAATACCAATTAATCTAATTCAAACTTCAGCGATACCTTTCGGATATTCAGTGGTATTTTTATTTGTTTCTGATTTTTTTCATGCAAAATCAGATAGCTCTCGTCAGAAATTATCTGTTCCAGATGGCATAAACGAAAATCGACTTTACAAAATGTTTAGAAATGAAATATCCACAGTACTTTCAAAAGAAATACCAGAAATAAACAAAGAAAACTTCAAAGTTAAAAAACAATTTGAAACAAAATTCCCCCATCTATTAGGATACTTTGACGAAAATACTGTAGGACTTATTGATAAAGACGAAGCTCTCAACAACGCAAACCAACAACTTTTTTCAACTCAAAAAGAACTACTTCAGTGCGATAAAATGGATGATGCCACATTCAAAAAATACCTCGACATTTCATCCAGAGCCCTAACCGAATACATCCTTTATCGCGAAGGAATTATTGAGAAAATGAAAGGGATGACGGAAAGTAATTCAGAATCCGATCTGCACAATTTAATTGTTCCGAGATATCAAGAGTACAGACAAGAAAAGATGGCCAACGAAATTTACCAAAACAATGCTTGGCTACTTGATGATAAATTTATGACATTTAGAACTGTTCTCAGCGAAGCAGATATGGGGAAAGTAATTAATGCAATTAGCTTAACGGATGATAACGTAGAAGAAAATGGAAGACCTGATATTGCAATGATTTTTTCTGCTGACCCTAATGATAAAAATCCCGTAGATGTTGTCATAGTAGAGATAAAAAAGAAGACCGACAACGAGAAGGAAAATATTTATGCAGTCAATCAGCTGCTAGACAGGGCTCAAAAATTAGTAGATTTTTGCCCTAACATTCAACGAGTTTGGTATTACGCTTTGATTCAAGTAAATGAAAATCTTTCAAATCGTTTAAGACAAATGAAGTGGGCTCCTTTATTTTCAAAAGGTAAAGTTTTTTATCAAGAATTTGAAACATATAGAAAAGACTCAAAAATTGTTCCAACACCAACATTTATTATGTCATTTGATGCATTGGTATCAGATGCTGAATCTAGGAACCATGCATTTTTAGAGGTACTAAGAAATACAATTAAAAAACATGTTGCCCTTAATTCGAATGCTATAGTTAGTAAATTAGAAATATAATTACACTTAGCAAAGCTTTATAGATCCCGTTTTGTCGGTCAAGTATTTGGTGCTTAGCTTGAGCGATAAGACGACATTTACGGTATTGATGTATTTGCTTGCAAGCCTTTATTTGCAATGTTTAGAGAGCAATACATCGATTTAAAATCAAACCTCGTTGCGCTGCGGGAGATCCCGTGTAGCAAGCCGAGCGAGGAACAAGCGGGGCGGGGTTTTTGCGATCATTGTTTGAGGCCGCAGGCCGAGTTTTGATCGCAACCGCCTCGATTGTCCGCAGCGAGGTGTGGCGCAGCTTGGCAACTTGTTGCCTTAGCGCAGCCCATGGCCTTAGGCCAGCACGGGCGTAGCCCGCGCAGATACTAGGGCGGATTTCTTTTGCTTACTTTTCTTGGCCGCTCAAGAAAAGTAAGTGCCGCGCGGCATTAGCGCGACTCACTATGCAAGATCACCATTCATTCAGATGAAACAAAAAAGCCTCGCATCCGCGAGGCTTTTTCGTACCATGTACGGCGCAATGGATTAGGGTGCTGAAAGCTACGCGAATCGTGCCGTTGCGATGCTTATTTGCGGCGTATTCGGCGCAATTCGCTGCGCTCATTGCGCCCTACGGTTTTTGCGAATTAAAAAAGCCTCGCATCCGCGAGGCTTTTTGATGGGTATTGCTGGCTAACTAATATTCAACAAAACCTTAAGCCACATACCCCAAGTTTGGCGCTAAGTCGCGCTCGGCTTGCACTAAGCTCACGCCACGGCGTTGGGCGTAGTCTTCGACTTGGTCCAAGGTGATTTTGCCGACGCCAAAGTAGCGCGATTCGGGGTGGCTAAAGTAAAAACCACTGACCGCTGCGGTTGGCAACATGGCGTAGCCTTCGGTGAGCGTCATGCCGATGTTCGGCGCATTGAGCACTTTGAATAAATCGACTTTTGGCGTGTGGTCAGGGCAGGCTGGGTAGCCCGGCGCTGGGCGCACGCCGACGTATTTTTCGTCGATTAAATCGTCGTTGCTGAGCGCTTCATCTTTGGCGTAACCCCAAAGTTCAGTGCGAACGCGGTAGTGCATGTGTTCGGCAAAGGCTTCGGCAAAACGGTCGGCTAGCGATTTAAGCAAGATGGCGTTGTAGTCGTCGTTGGCGTCTTCAAAAGCTTTAACCGGCGCATCAATGTCGATGCCGCCGGTGACGGCAAAGGCGCCGATATAGTCGGGCACGCCGCTTTCTTTGGGGGCGATAAAGTCGGCCAAGCACCAGTTGGGTTTGATTTCACCGGTTTTGGGTTTGGGTAATTGCTGGCGCAGATTGTGCCAAGTCATGATGGGTTTGCGCTCGGCGGCGGCGGCTTGGTCGACTGAAGTCGACCCTACATCACTTGGATCGTAGAGCTCGATGTCGTCGTGATTGACGCTGTTTGCGGGGAAAAAGCCAATTACGCCAGCGGCGGCAATCCATTTTTCATCGATGATTTTTTTCAGCATTGTCTTGGCATCGGCGTACAAGCTACGCGCGGCTTCGCCGACGATTTCGTCTTGCAAAATGGCCGGGTAGCGGCCGTGTAATTCCCAGCTTTGAAAGAATGGCGTCCAGTCGATAAAGGGCTCGATATCAGCCAAGCTATAGTCGGTATATTCACGCACGCCAAGAAAACTAGGCTTTGGCGGGGTATACGTCGACCAATCTGGGCTGAACTTATGCGAGCGCGCCTCAGTCAAGCTAATCAATTTAGTGCGATCTTTGCTGGCAAAAATCTCCCGCGCCTTGGTGTATTCGGCTTTCACGCCAGCCACAAACGCGGGTTTTAACTCATCGCTGAGTAGATTCGAGCACACGCCCACCGCGCGGCTGGCGTCGGCAACGTAGATGACTTGGTCGTTTTGATAATGCGGCTCGATTTTAACGGCGGTATGCACTTTGGATGTGGTTGCGCCGCCAATCAGCAGCGGAATGGTAAAGCCTTGGCGCTGCATTTCTTTGGCCACGTGGCTCATTTCTTCCAGACTTGGCGTAATCAGCCCCGATAGACCGATGATGTCGGCGTTGATTTCGCGCGCGGTATCAAGGATTTTTTGTGCCGGCACCATCACGCCCAAGTCGGTGACTTGATAGTTATTACAGCGCAGCACTACGGCGACGATGTTTTTGCCAATGTCGTGCACATCGCCTTTGACGGTGGCCATCACAATCACGCCTTTGGCGGGTGCGTCTTGCAGGCCGAGGGCGATTTTTTCGGCGTCGATAAACGGCTCTAAATGCGCCACGGCGGCTTTCATCACGCGGGCGGCTTTTACCACTTGCGGCAAGAACATTTTGCCGGCGCCAAACAAATCACCGACCACGTTCATGCCGGTCATTAAATGGCCTTCGATGACATGAATCGGCCGTTCCACTGAGACGCGAGCGGCTTCGGTGTCTTCGACGATAAAGGTGGTAATGCCTTTGACGAGCGAATGGGTAATGCGCGCTTGCAGCGGTAATTCGCGCCAGCTTAAGTCTTCGCCTTTGGCCACATTGGCGTCGCCTTTAAACGATTCGGCCAGCGTAATTAAGGCCTCCGTCGCGGCAAGGGCATCGTCGGTCTGCATCAACACCACCGATTCAATCGCATCGCGCAGCGTTTTCGGTACTTCGTCGTAGGTTTCGAGCGCACCGGCGTTGACGATCCCCATCGTCATGCCTTTGGCAATGGCGTGGTACAGGAATACGGCGTGAATCGCTTCACGTACTTTGTTATTGCCACGGAACGAGAACGAGACATTCGAGACGCCGCCGCTGATTTTGGCGTGCGGCAGATGGTGCTTAATCCAGCCAGTGGCTTCGATAAAATCAAGGCCGTAGCGTGCGTGTTCGTCGATGCCGGTGGCAACGGCAAAAATATTCGGGTCAAAAATAATATCGGCGGGGTGAAAGCCAATTTCGTCGACCAAGATGCGGTAGGATTTTTCGCAAATCTCGATTTTGCGCGCATAGGTGTCGGCTTGGCCCAGCTCGTCAAACGCCATCACGATCACGGCCGCGCCGTACATTTTGAGCAATTTGGCTTGCTCAATAAATTTGGCAACGCCTTCTTTCATCGAGATCGAATTGACGATGCATTTGCCCTGCACGCATTTAAGGCCAGCTTCGATGACTTCCCATTTGGACGAGTCGATCATGATGGGTACGCGGCTAATATCGGGCTCGGCAGCAATTAGGTTGAGGAAGGTGACCATCGCCTTGTGGGCGTCGAGCATGCCTTCGTCCATATTAATGTCGATAATCTGCGCGCCGTTGACCACTTGTTGCCGTGCCACGTCGAGCGCGGCGGTGTAGTCGCCAGCCAAAATCAAGCGCGCAAAGGCTTTTGAACCGGTGACATTGGTGCGCTCACCCACGTTCACAAATAAATCGTGGTCGCCGATATTAAATGGCTCTAAACCAGAAAGCCGGCATTTGGCTTCGATGCTGGGTTTTTTACGCGGCGGCAAGTCTTTGACCGCTTGATACATCGCGGCAATATGCTCGGGCGTAGTGCCACAGCAGCCGCCGATAATATTGGCAAAGCCCGATTCGGCCCATTCGCGAATGTCGACGGCCATCATGTCCGGATCAAGATCGTAGCCGGTGGGCGCGAGTGGATTGGGCAAGCCTGCATTGGCGTGGACGGATACATAGCAGTCCGAAATCCGGCTCATTTCTTCTACATACGGGCGCAGCAAATCGGGGCCGAGCGCGCAATTCAGACCAAACGAGATCGGGTCGGCGTGGCGCAGCGAATTATAAAAAGCTTCGGTGGTTTGCCCGGTCAGCGTGCGGCCAGATTGGTCGGTAATGGTGCCGGAAATCATAATCGGCAATTCTTCGAGCTCGGGGCGATCGGCGAAGTATTTCTTGATGGCAAACACCGCCGCTTTGGCGTTGAGCGTATCAAAAATGGTTTCCACCAATAAAATATCCGCGCCACCTTGCACCAAGCCATCGATGGCTTCGAGGTAGGTTTCGACCAACGCATCAAACGTCACATTGCGAAAGCCCGGATCGTTTACATCCGGAGAGATCGAGCAGGTGCGGCTGGTGGGGCCGAGTACGCCAGCGCAAAAGCGCGGTTTTTCTGGGGTTTTCGCCGTTTGCGCCACGCACAGGTCTTTAACCACTTTGGCGGCAGCAAAATTGAGCTCCCAGACTAATGCTTGCATTTCATAATCGGCCATCGCAATCGCGGTGCCGTTAAAGCTATTGGTTTCGATAATATCCGCGCCAGCATCAAGGTAGGCTTGGTGAATATCGCTAATGATCTGTGGCTGGGTCAGCACCAGTAAATCGTTATTGCCTTTGACGTCGGTATGCCAATCGGCAAAACGCTCGCCACGGTATTGCGCTTCATCGAGCTTATATTGCTGGATCATCGTCCCCATGCCGCCATCCAAAATCAGGATGCGTTGTTCAAGTAAGCTTTGCAGTTGCGCGAAACGAGTCATGAATGAATCCAAAAAAAATAAGGCGATGAACCTGACACTTTACCATGCAAAAGCGGGCTTGCCTTACCACTAACCGCGATTTTCCGCAGCAAAAGGTGACTATTTTGGTAAAAATGCCGCGCTAGAGCGGACTTAATACATTTTTTATCGCGATTGAGCGGCTTAAGCTAAGCGTATGATTTAGTGGAGTTCTTCCTATGCCGCGTGCCATTGCTATGCCCACCCTGAAAGTACCGAGCGTGTCGCGGGTTCATCCGCTGTCAGCGCGCACGTCAGCGGCGGATTCTCAGGCTTGGCAGGCAGAAATCGCGGCGGCCAAGCAGCGCTCAGCACCCAATCGGGTCTTGGCGGCGCAGCGGGTGGATTTACAAAGCAAACCGATTAGCACTTTTCCGCATCTATCCTCGATGCTGATTCAGCAAATGCAGCCAAATCGTGGCGTGTCGCAAGCTCGAATGATGGCTTATCAAGCGGTTGCTGACGATTCGTCTACTGAAGTGGGTCAGCGTGTTGATTTATTGGCTTAATTGCTGATTTCACCTGTTATCGGCTAAGGCGCGTGATTGCCGTGTTCGGCTGGTGATGACGCCGCTATGCTGCAGTATGTTGGTTTTACGGTGGCGCATGATGTCTGAGATGATGGTTTCCCGCACTAACCCTTTAGCTCGCGCAGCCAATGGCATGAATAATGCCGCTGCGGCGATGCTTGAGTTGCAAAAATCGCCGCGATCCGACTCTTCCAATCGGCCCGATCAGCCCGAGCCGTCGGATTTAGCGTCGCGCCGCAGCGCAGAAAAACCACCGGTAGATGCGGTGTCGATTTCGGCAGAGGCCAAGAAAAAGCAATCCGAAGACGCTGAACAAATCGCCAGTCGCCAAACTGCACTGAGCCCTGCACCGCCAGCAGCGGAGGCGAAAGCGGCCGAGCCCGCCGCTGAATCCACGTCAAAAAATACCAACTCTCGCCCAGCCGCAGTGGCTGCCGCGCAATATGCGCAGCAACAAGCTAGCGCCAATGCCCAAGCCCGTTCTGCGCCCAATCTGAGCGAATCCGCTTAGTCGCGGTATTTATGCCATCGACCTCTGGATCGTGAGATCGGTGGTCGATTGAGTCTGCTGGCGTTCAATTCCCATATATTTTGTTTTGCCGCAAAGCGATGGCGCTTGCTGGTTGGCTTGGTAAAAAGCGCATATCAGCAGGCTGAGCATGCGAGTATGATTTTTGCTCAAGCGCGTCGGGCTATTGGCATTTTGTCGCGTGAGGTAGCGGATTGTTTTTCGGCCAGCGAATGGCTTGTATGGATGGAGAAAGTAATGACGGTAGGTTCTTTAGCAGGAAAAGTCGCACTGGTAATGGGTATTGCCAACGAAGATTCAATCGCCTACGGCGTGGCCAAAGCGTTAAAAGCGCGTGGTGCTGAATTGATTTTGACGTACCAAACCGAGAAAACGCTGAAGTATATTCAGCCCATCATCGATGAATTGCAGCCCGGCATCGTGCAGTTGTGCGATGTGCAAGATGAGGCGGCGATGGCGGCGGTGTTTGCCGCGATTGCGCAAAAATATACGCGGCTGGATATCGCAGTGCATTCGATTGCTTTCGCGCAAAAAGACGATTTACATGGCCGCGTCGTCGATAGCTCGGCGGCCGGTTTTGCTTTGGCAATGGACGTTTCTTGCCATTCGTTTATCCGCATGGCGCACCGTGCTGAGCCTTTAATGGACCAAGGCGGCACGCTATTGGCGATGAGTTATTACGGCGCAGAAAAAGTCGTCCCCAATTACGGCATGATGGGGCCGGTGAAGGCCGCGCTGGAATGCGCGGTGCGCTATATGGCCACTGAGCTTGGCCCGAAAAAAATCCGCGTGCACGCGGTGTCTCCCGGCCCAGTTAAAACCCGCGCCGCCAGTGGCATTCGTGAGTTTGATTTGTTGATTAGCAATGGCGCGGGTAATGCGCCACTGCGCGAATTGCCAGGGATTGATGACGTTGGCGAGGCGTGCGCCTTTTTGTGTGAAGACGGCGCCGCGCGGATGACCGGCAGTACTTTGTATATTGATGGCGGGATGAATATCCTCGCTTGATTAGCGGTAGCGTGTTTTGCAGCCATAAAAAAATACCCCAGTTTAAGCTGGGGTATTTTTATGCAAGCTATTTAATACAATGGCTAGATGGATATACCTAGTCTTGCATTGCTGTTTCGTCTTGTCGTACTCAAGTACGAACTGCGGCTTTAACGCCTTGCGATAAAACTTTTGGACAGATACCGATTAGGCGAGCATTTGCTCGGCTTGAATTGCCGTCAATGCAATTGTGAATACGATATCGTCGACCAAAGCACCACGCGACAAGTCATTCACTGGTTTACGCAAGCCTTGCAGCATTGGGCCAACGCTGACTACATCGGCACTACGTTGTACCGCTTTATACGTGGTATTACCGGTGTTTAAATCAGGGAAGACAAATACCGTGGCTTGACCGGCAACCAGACTACCCGGCGCTTTTTGTTGACCGACTTCAAGTACCGATGCCGCATCGTATTGCAATGGACCGTCAATCATTAATTGTGGATGGCGCGCTTTGGCGATTTCAGTCGCGCTGCGTACTTTATCCACATCCACGCCGGTGCCTGATTGACCGGTTGAGTAGCTAATCATCGCTACTTTTGGATCAATACCAAAGGCTTTGGCTGAGTAAGCACTTTGTGCGGCGATTTCGGCTAATTGCTCGGCGTCTGGGTTTGGATTCACCGCGCAATCGCCATAAACCAAGACCTGTTCTGGCATCAGCATAAAGAAAACTGACGACACAATCGACGAACCCGGTGCAGTTTTGATTAATTGCAAGGCCGGACGAATGGTGTTGGCGGTGGTATGGATTGCACCTGACACCAAGCCATCCACTTCATCAATCGCCAACATCATGGTACCGAGCACCACATTGTCTTCGAGTTGACGCAAAGCTTGGATCTCGGTGAGGCCTTTGCTCTTACGCAATTCAACCATCGGTGCGACGTATTGCGCGCGGATTTCTTCTGGATCAAGGATTTCCAACGAAGCAGGTAACGTCAAACCTTGTGAGGTAGCAATGCCTTCAATCACGGCGCGATTGCCGAGCAATACACAGCGAGCAATGCCTTTTTCTTCACAAGTAATCGCGGCATTAATCGTGCGTGGCTCTTCGCCTTCTGGCAATACAATGCGTTTATTGGCGTTGCGCGCTTTTTGAATCAATTGGTAGCGGAACGCAGGCGGGCTTAAGTGATGCGCGCTTTTGGTTTGTACACCCACATGCAAAGCGTCGCTATCGAGTTGTTCGGCGACTGAATTCATCACCAAGCTCATCCGATCTTTGTCGTCCGCTGGCACGGCGGTTGGCACTTGGCTAATCGCCAGTGCGGTACTAAAGCTATCGCCTTCGGTACGCAATACTGGAATACCGGTGTGGAAGGCCATTTCAGTAAAGGCGCGGACGGTTTCGTTGAGCTCGGTATTGTGCGTCAAGATCAAGCCGGCCAATTGCACGCCGTTGCTGGCGGCCAATGCCGTTGCCAAAATCACATCATCACGATCGCCCGAGCTCACAATCAATGCGCCCGGTTTCAGGCGGCGAATCACTTCAGGTACGGCGCGGGCGGCAACTACGGTTTCGCTGACGCGGCGCTTAGTGAGTTCACCTTTAACAATGATCTCGGCATTTAAATGCAACGCCACATCAATCGTGCGCGGGGCGAGTAGTTTTGAATCAAATTGCACCACGCCCCAGATTTTGAGCTCGCCGATTTCGGCTTGTAGCGCGGCGGTATCAAAGTCGGTCGGTGCTTTATTGAGAATCACACCACCGACTTGCACGCCTTCATTGCGAAATTGACGTTCGGCGATTTTGATTTCTTCGCTAATATTTTTTTCGCTGGCATCGCTGACCAAAATCACCGTGGCTTGCAAGCCCAGCGCCATTTCGGTATTCAATTGGGTGGTAAAAGGATTGCTTGGGTCTGGGTGCAAGCCTTCAACCACTAACACATCGGCGTCTTTGCCGGCGGCCATGCTCATGGTGATGATTTCTTCGAGTAAATCATCGGTCTCATCGATTGAAACTTGCTCAATCGCGTAATTGGCTGGCAATGCATCCGGCACGTCGAGCTGGCAGATTTGACGAGCAAAATGCGTTGAGCGTTCGATATCGCAGGCATTGCGATCTTGGGCAACCGGCTTAACAAAACCGACTTTAAGTCCTTGATTTTGCAGGCAACGGACCACGCCTAAAGTGACTGAAGTCAGGCCGACATTTAAGCGAGTTGGAGCGATAAAAAATGTTTGCATTTGGAAAACCTAAGTCTAGTTCACCCGTAACAAGGGCAGATCGCGTGACTATAACGCGGCTAAGGTTTTCTTTATATGACACAACTCTATTTTTAATGAATTTATTCGCGGTACTTTTCCCAACTGACTATGTGCAATGCTTATCTTGTGCCTCACTTTCTCCAGCGCGGTTAAGCTTGCTAGAATAAGATACAAGATCAATAAGGAGATACGAATGCAAACCGTGCGAATTGAAATCGAGCAGCAAGGTGGTCCTGAAGTCATGCAATTGCGAACCGCCCAATTGCCGCCGCCCGGTGCGGGTGAAGTACTGCTGAAGCATTTGGCGATTGGTCTTAATTTTATTGATACCTACCACCGCAGTGGCTTGTATCCAGTGAGTTTGCCGTCGGGCTTGGGCTTAGAAGCTTGCGGCGTGATCGAGGCATTGGGCCATGGGGTGCATGATTTAAAAGTCGGTGATCGAGTGGCTTACGCTGGTGGTGCAGTGGGCGCTTATTCAACGTATCGCATGGTTGCGGCCGATAGATTGGTGTTGGTGCCAGATGGCGTTTCCGATGAAATCGCTGCCGCCACCTTACTGCGCGGCATGACGGCGCAATATTTATTAAAGCGAACTTTCCCAGTTCAAGCAGGGCAAACCATTGTGTTTCATGCTGCCGCCGGCGGCGTGGGGCAGATTGCTTGCCAATGGGCGCAGGCGTTGGGTGTGCGGGTGATTGGCACGGTGGGCTCGGCCGCTAAAGCCAAAATGGCGGCCGCTTGGTGTGATCATGTTTTGGATTATAACGACGCCACTTGGCCGCAGCAGGTGCGGGATTTAACCGAAGGGCTCGGGGTGCCGGTGGTGTATGACGGCGTGGGGGCGGCAACGTTTGAAGGCTCGCTCGATTGTTTGGCATTGCGCGGCATGTTGGTGAGTTTTGGTAATGCATCGGGCGCGGTACCGAGTTTTAACCCGGGCATCTTGGCGCAAAAAGGTTCGCTATTTCTAACTCGACCGACCTTGGGGCATTACACCGCCAATCGCGGTGAGTTGGTGGAAACAGCGCAAGATTATTTTACTGCGCTGGCGCAGCACCGCATCGTGCCGGAAATTGGTCAGCGCTATGCTTTGGCCGACGTGCAGCAAGCACACCGCGATTTAGAATCGCGTAAAACCACCGGATCGACTGTGTTAATCCCATGAAACTGATTTTTCTGCACGGATTTTTATCCAGCCCGCTATCGCAAAAAGCGCAAGATACGGCGCAGTGGATGCGCGAGCAAGGGCTGAGCGAAAGCTTTATTTGCCCAACCATTCCGATGGAGCCGGTGGCGGCAGCGCAGATGCTGCGCGATTTGCTCACGCCACTCAATGGTGACTTTTGTTTAGTGGGCAGCTCTTTAGGTGGTTTTTTTGCCACATGGGTGGTTGAAACGTTGGGCGGGCGGGCGGTATTGGTGAACCCTGCCGTACAGCCTTATCACTTGATTGCTCAATATTTGGGTGAGCAAAAAAACTATCAAACTGGTGAAATTCACCATATTGATCTTGATTTTGCTGATAAACTTTGTCAGCTTGAGCGCCGTCCAACTGACTTAAATCGCTATTGGCTGCTCACGCAAACTGCCGATGAAGTGCTCGATTATCGAGACGCAGTGCAATGGTATGCCGGCTGCCGACAAAATATTATTTCTGGGGGTGACCATAGCTTTGTCGATTACCCTCACTGGTTAGCTCAAATTTGGGCCTTTGCCAATCAAGGCCCGACTCATTAGATAGAAAAGGAATGGCGTGTCTACACCACAAAGTGGCATTCTGCCCCCACCATCCAGTCATGGTTTATTTTTATTATTTCGCCGCCGCTTAGGTCGTCGCGCCGATGCCGAATTAAAACAATTTTTTGCCAAATTACCGCTTAAATCCGATGAACTGGCTGCGGCTAATCCTGATGCGGCGTTTTATTCCGCCGTTGGATTTGGCGCTGAAATGTGGCCTGAATTTTATACCGAGAGTAAACCGGCGCAATTGCGTAGTTTCCCGCGGATTGCCGGTGCGATTCATCCGGCCCCAGTGACTGCGGCCGATGTGGTTTTGCATTTGCGCGCTGAGCGTTACGAT
Source organism: Deefgea salmonis (assembly GCF_020531905.1). Taxonomy (GTDB): domain Bacteria; phylum Pseudomonadota; class Gammaproteobacteria; order Burkholderiales; family Chitinibacteraceae; genus Deefgea; species Deefgea salmonis. The sequence goes on from NZ_JAJAWG010000012.1 coordinate 57,755, forward strand.
GTTTTGCACGAATTTGCCAATATGGTGGTGCAAGGCACTAGCCATTGCTTGGATGTGATTGATACCACGCATGCGTTTCGCTACCAAGATAAGCGAGATTTAACCGGCTTTATCGATGGCACCGAAAATCCAGAAGATGACGAGCGCAGCGAAGTGGCTTTGGTCGCGGGCGAAGACGCCGATTGGGCCGGTGGCAGTTATTTGCATGTGCAACGGTATGTGCATCGCTTAGATACCTGGCATAAATTACCGGTTAAACAGCAAGAGGCAGTGATTGGTCGCACCAAGGTCGATAGTGTTGAAATGTCGGATGAAGACAAACCGCTGACTGCGCATATTAGCCGAGTGGTGATTGAGGAAGAGGGCGAAGAATTGGCGATTTTGCGCCATTCTTTACCGTATGGCACGCCGGGCGGCGATCAAGGTTTGTACTTTGCTTCGTATTGCAAAACACCGACTCATTTTGAAAAAATGCTGGCTAAAATGATCGCGCCGACCTTGGATGGTCGCGTGGATCATTTGCTTAATTTTAGCCGTGCAGTGACCGGTGCCGCGTTTTTTGTCCCTAGTCGCGAGGCTTTAGCGCATTTGGTTTAAGGTTTAAGCTGGATCGATGAAATAAAAAAGCCGCGCAGGCCAGCGCGGCTTTTTTATTGGCTTGCGTTTGAGTGGTGGTGTTTATTGAAAATACTACGGGTATATTAATATAGGCCATGTTTATAAAGGTCTATAGCAATATACCCATCAATCAAACAAACGCTCTGCGTACAGCGCTTCGGGGAAGACGTTTCGCCACCATAAGCCGGGTTGATAAAATGCGGTGTTGGCGGCGCAGCGCTCGGCGACGGCGGCGTAAAACGGATCTTGGCTGGTGCTTAAACGCGCTAATTGAGCCGGCAAACAAAACAAAGGCCGGCCTTGTAATTGCTCGGCCAATTGCTGTGCTTGTGCTGGTTGGCGGCTGTCTTTGATATACAGCGGCACATCGCCGCGCACTTTATTTTGTTGTTGACTGAGGATACTTTTAAATTCTAAGCGGCCGTTTTTGCTGGGGCTGAAAAATTGCGGATCAAAAATCCCACGATCTAAAAACTCTTGATTGAGTCCCGGCTTATGGTCGCCAAAGATCACGATGACTACGTCGCGTTTGCGTTGTTTGGCGCTGGCTTCGAGCTGCTTGGCAAACACTGAAAACGCATCAATGGCCTCGGTTAAGCGCGCTTGATATTGGCTTAAGCCACTATCTTGCTCCTCAATATACGGGCCGTGCGTCATTACGGTGACTAAAAACATAAATTGCTTTTGCCCTGCTGGCGCGGCTTGATAACGCGCCAATGCGTTGCTGTAGAGCGTTTGATCTTTGGGCCAACCGGCTTTTTTATCCCACTGCATTTTTTCGACAAACTGCGTTTGGCTAAAGCCCAGTTTGGGATAAACCTGCTTGCGCTTCCAAAAGGTGCTGAAGTAATTGTGCATGCCGGTGGTGAGGTAGCCAACATCCGCCAATGAGTTGGGGAGGGCGCTCATTTTGTCGGCAAATTGGCCGGCAAAGTTTTGAAAGTCGATGCCCGGCAACATATACGCCGACAATCCGGTGAGTGCTTCAAATTCGGCCTCGGCCGTCCCGCCGCCATACACCGGGCTAATCACGCGCGCTTCGCTAAAGCCCGCTTGGCTTAATTGCGCCATTTGGGTGATTAAACGTGGGTCGCTATAGCAAGATTCACACATCACCACCACGATGTCGGGACTAGTCGGCGCGTCTTGGGCGGCGAGTTGGCGCGAGTAAAACGTATGCGGGCCGGATTTGGGTTTGTGCGCGGTTTCGATGGTGAGGATTAAGTGCCCCAAAATACCGTTGTCTTTGGCATTGACCCGGAAATTATAATTTGAATATTTACTGCCCAAGTATTGATGCATCACCGGCTTGGCGTAGGCCGATAGTTTGCCGGTCCGATCCAATTGCATACTGAGCAAAATACACAGCACAAGCGCCAAGCTCAGACGGGTTTTACTCAGGCGGGGCCGTCGCCATAGTCCATAGCCAATGGCACTGATGGTAATGAGGGTATAGGCCCAGATCTGCCAGTTCATATAGCCAGTCATGGCCATACCCTGACCGACTTCAAATAAATCAGCACCCAGCAGTGGCTCGCTGGTGGCGATTTCTTTGATATAGCTAATATTGAGCAACAATCCTTCAAGTGCCAAAGTGGCCGCAACGGCAGCCCAGCGCTGTAAAAAGGCGGCAAAAAAGAAATACAGCAACACCGAAAAGCCAACGCGCGGCATATTCCATTGTGTATCGACCAAAAACCGGCCACCAATCACGGCGCAGATTGCGAGTACGGCTGGCACAAAGGGACGGATTTTGCTGAGCAGCGGATGAGAAAGTAGCTTCACGTATTGGGTCGGCATTCAATTCAAAGAAGCCGGATTATAAAGCTTTGATGACAGTTTGCTGTTTGGTAATAAGTTTGACTGATTAATGGTGCGCAGGTTCAAATCGTCGGTGTAACGCTGAGACCGCGTCGATTTTGTGGGCGCGCTTTTCGCGGCGGCGGTACGGTATAGCAAGCGCACATCACGATGTATCGCTAACTACGCCTTGATCTGCCGCGAAAATCGCACCTGCGTGGCGGGTAAACTCAAGGTCACCCTAGGCTAAGCGCTGCATGGTGAGCGGATCAGGCCCTGTGGCTTTCCACGCCCGCCAGGCTTGTTGCAAGCGCGAAACTTTTTGCTCGAGTAATTTGGCATCAACATAGTGCTGACTTTGGTTGGCGTTTTGTAATGCATGGCCCCAGTGTAAAACGGCATCATCATCGAGCAACCACGCGGGGGCGCGCTCGTTAATTTGCCATAACCAATATGGAGCAAGTAACGAATGCACCTTGAGTGTCTGAGGGCATGGATCACAACCGAGGTTTTGTAATTGCGTTTGCCAAATATGGCGCACATAAGGATTGGCATCGTCGCGTAAAATGCCGCTGCTGCGCTGGCTGGGATGTTGGCGATAACGAACCAAAGGAATGCCTAAATTAGCCAATTCACCGTGCTGGCTTAAGCGAATCGTAAAATCCCAGTCTTGTGCCATGTCCATGTTGGCGGTGTAGCGCACGCCGCTGTCGAGCCAGCGCTGGCGATTGAGCACCATGGCGGGTTGCGCCATCGCGCAGTAAAACAATTGATCGACGCAAATCTCAGCATGCGACATTGGAAACAAGCGAATGGCGGTGTTGCCTTGCTCGTTAAAAACTTGCATATCGCCTGCAACGGCAATCACTTCGGGGTGCTGCTGCAAAAATGCGACCGAGACGGCAAAGCGTAATCGCAGGCTGATATCGTCGGCATCATGCAGCGCAATCCAGTCGCCTGTGGCGGCCGCCATGCCGGTATTGCGCGCGCACGAGACGCCGCGATTTTCGGCAAAGTCAATCTCTTGGATTGTGAATGTCGTCAATGTCGGTAGCGCCGTTCGGAGTGCCGCAAAGTGATCCGAATGCGGTTTTGTCCCGCCATCGTTGATAAAAATAAATTCAAGCGCAGTAAACATCGACCAATCGGCTTGTCCTAAGCCGGCGAGCATGGCTGCAAAATGGCTTGGCTGTGGATTGAAATAAGGAATAACAACGCTGATTTTCATAACGCGACCCAAAATAGTAACGATTAATTATCGCCAACTTTATACACTGCTAGCCATTGCTTGTGTGATGTTGAATGCGTATTTAAATGTAGCCTTACTGGGAACGCATGGTATCGCTGGGTCTATGCTGTGGCGAGCGGATAGCAAAAAGCCCAACTTTTCAGCTGGGCTTTTTACATGGTATTGAGTGTGGGCCGTGCGGGATTCGAACCTGCGACAAATGGATTAAAAGTCCACTGCTCTACCAACTGAGCTAACGGCCCAACGAATGGGTCTTGCATAATACACTAAACGATTTACTCTCCTGCAAGAGGATGGTGGGTCGTGCGGGATTCGAACCTGCGACAAATGGATTAAAAGTCCACTGCTCTACCAACTGAGCTAACGACCCTGAGCTGCTTCGTTCAGAGACAGCGATTATAGATGATTTTAATGTGGCGTCAACCCCTTTGTTTGAAATAAGTTAAAAAACGGGCAGTAATATGCCACTGCCTTGCAAAACAGCCATCGCGTACAATGATTTACATCTTTAACTCAAGGGGATGTGCTATGCGTTTATTACATACGATGTTGCGGGTTACTGATTTGGAGCGATCGATTGCGTTTTATTGTGGTGTATTAAATATGTGTTTATTACGCCAACAAGATTTTCCTGATGGGCGCTTCACGTTGGCTTTTGTTGGCTATGGCGCCGAGGCTGAGCACTCAGTCATTGAGTTGACCCACAATTGGGATGTTGCTGAGTATCAAATGGGAACGGCATTTGGTCATTTGGCGATTGAAACGGATGATATTGTGATGACTTGTGACGCCGTTCGGGCCAAAGGTGGTGTTGTCGTGCGTGAGCCAGGCCCGATGAAACATGGTAGTACCGTGATCGCTTTTGTTGAAGATCCGGATGGTTACAAAATTGAATTTATTCAGAAGTAAGGGGTATTGCCCGCGATCGCTCTCTATATATAGATCGCGAAGCAATACATTAGGTAATGATTTAACTGAGTGGTCTCGATGATAAAAAAACTAACATGGCTGTTGGCCTTATTGCCTAGTTTGGCAATGGCGGCAGATTTTGACGGCGCGCAGCTGTCTTTACTATGGGCAGCGCCGTTTGCGGGTTTATTGCTGTCCATTGCACTTTTTCCGATTTTTGCCCCTGCTTTTTGGCATCATCATTTTGGTAAGATTTCTGCTTTTTGGGCAGCGGCGTTTTTGCTGCCGTTTATTAGTAGTTTCGGTGTTGCGCCTGCCGCTGGCATCGTGGTGCATGCGATGTTGGCAGAATACATTCCGTTTATTCTGATTTTGTTTGCGTTGTATACCGTGTCGGGCGGGATTTTGATGAGCGGCAATTTGCATGGCTCACCCAAACTGAATACCGGCATTTTAGCCTTGGGCGCGGTGATGGCCTCGCTGATGGGTACAACGGGCGCGGCCATGTTATTGATTCGTCCATTGCTTAAAGCCAACGATAACCGCTCGCACAATGTGCATGTGGTGGTGTTCTTTATCTTTTTGGTGGCCAATATTGGTGGCGGTTTAACGCCGCTCGGTGATCCACCGTTATTCCTTGGCTTTTTGAAGGGCGTTGATTTCATGTGGACGGTCGAGCACATGATGTGGCCGGTGCTGTTTGCTGCGGCGATCTTGCTGGCCATGTTTTACGCCATTGATAGTTATTACTATAAGAAAGAAGGCGTATTGCCGATTGATCGCACGCCCGATAGTAAGATCGAATTTTTCGGTTTATGGAATTTTGCTTTAATTGGCGCGATTATCGCTTGTGTGGTGATGTCTGGGATTTGGAAGCCGGGTATTGAATGGAACATTATGGGCACGCATGTTGAATTGCAAAACATCGTGCGCGATGTGCTATTGGTGCTGATTGCGATTATTTCTTTGAAGTTCACCAAAAAAGAAATCCGCGCGGGGAATGACTTTAACTGGGGTCCGATTTTAGAAGTCGCCAAACTGTTTGCGGCGATCTTTATTGCGATGGCGCCAGCGATTGCCATTTTGCGCGCAGGGGAAGCGGGGCAAATGGCCAGCTTGGTGAAGATGGTGACTTCGCCGGATGGCATGCCGATTGATTATATGTATTTCTGGATGACGGGCGTATTGTCGGCATTCTTGGATAATGCACCAACGTATTTGGTGTTCTTTAATCTAGCGAGTGGCGATGCGGCGCATTTGATGGGGCCGATGGCTTCAACCTTGCTGGCGATTTCATGTGGTGCGGTGTTTATGGGCGCGCTGAGTTATATCGGTAATGCACCTAACTTTATGGTGAAAGCGGTGGCTGAAGACCGTGGCGTCAAAATGCCAAGTTTCTTTGGTTATATGGCTTGGTCTTGTGTTTGCTTGTTACCGGTATTTATTTTGATGACGCTGGTGTTCTTTTAAATTTGGATTCACGCGTTAATTGATGTCAAAAAGGCCAGCTTTGCTGGCCTTTTTTGCGTCTAGCTATCGCGCATGTAGCTTCGGTGTGGCTTGCAACGTATTTTGGCTTTGTTTCGTAGCTCATCAATACTGCACAACCAGTGAATATCGAGTACGACAGGGCTTTATGGCGGGTCGGTTTGTCGGTTGGCGATTTGCTCGCTTGGCGCTTGAGTCGTGGTTAGATTTTGCAGTTGGCTGGTATGGGTGAATGGAGCGCAAATCTGCAGGGCTGCGGTTTATTTACAGCAATTACATATTAGTAAGGTTTGGTCGGTGTAGCGTGGGCTTCGTTTTTTGCACAGATCATGGCGGCGGTGAGGGTGGCAATGGCAAGCAACCTGAATATAAATTGGGTATTTAAAAGCGTATTTATTTACATATGCATTCATATTATTGACGACTTCAGTTAGCATCGTCTTCGGTGTGGCTTAGGCGCTAGTTCAATAGAGGTAGATTGAGTCTATTTCTTGCGTTGTATCAAATGGAAACTATGGAGATCGCCATTGTCATGCGGCTCATTTGATTTGTATCAGTAGCGGGCCGCGTAGTCTCCGTATACTGCATTACATCAGGTGATTTACTGTGGAGTCGATCACCGAGCAATTACACTATCACAACCCCGAAGAGGTTTAACCGTGGCTCAACTATCAAAAGAACAAATTGGTAATATGCATCGTTACTTTCAGGCAGCGAATTACCTGTCTGTAGGTCAGATTTATTTGCTCGACAACGCGATGTTGAAATTACCGCTAAAGCGTGAGCACATCAAGCCACGTCTATTGGGCCACTGGGGTACGACGCCGGGCTTGAACTTTATTTTTGTTCACGCCAATCGTGTGATTGTTGAGCGTGATGTCTCGATGATTTACATCACTGGCCCTGGCCATGGTGGTCCTGGTTTTGTCGCCAATACTTGGCTCGAAGGTTCATACGAAGAATTCTTCCCCGCGATTGATCGTACTGAAGCAGGTATGCAGCGCCTATTCAAGCAATTTAGCTTCCCGCGCGGTATACCTTCACACGTCGCACCAGAAACCCCAGGTTCGATGCACGAAGGTGGCGAGTTGGGTTACAGCGTATCGCATGCCTACGGTGCGGCTCTGGATAATCCAGACCAAGTGGTGATTGCTGTGGTGGGTGACGGTGAAGCAGAGACTGGCCCATTGGCGGCGTCTTGGCACTCGACTAAATACATTCACCCGATTAATGATGGTTTTGTATTGCCCATCTTGCATTTGAACGGTTACAAAATTGCCAATCCAACGCTGCTTGCCCGTATGGATAAAGAAGAAGTAACCAACTTGTTCAAAGGTTATGGCTACGAGCCAATCTTTGTTGAACTCAAGCAAGAAACATTCAACGACCAGCTCGATACATTCGACCAAATCCATATTGATATGGCTGCGGCGATGGATTTGTGTATGGACAAATTTGCGGCGATTCGCGCTAAAGCCATTGGCGAACGCGATGCAGGTCAACCGATTGTGCGTCCACGCTGGCCTATGATTGTCATGCGCACGCCTAAAGGCTGGACTGGCCCGAAAGAAATTAAAGGTAAAAAAGTTGAGGACTACTGGCGCAGTCACCAAGTGCCATTCTCTGATATCGATGATGAGAATGTGATCAACTTGGAAAACTGGATGCGTTCGTACCAAATCGAAACCTTGTTTAATACTGACGGTACAGTGAAACAAGAATTGGTTGATTTGGCACCCAAAGGCATTAAACGCTTTGGTTCAAACCCAATCGTGCATGGTCAAGTTTCGAAAGACCTAAAAATGCCAGACTTCCGTAAATACGAAGTGAAGTTTGCCAAGCCAGGTACTGAAAACGCCGAAATGACGCGCGTAATGGGTAAATTCCTCCGCGACGTGATGAAAGAAAACGAAGCTGAGAAAAACTTCCGCATCTTTGGACCTGATGAAACGGCGTCTAACCGTTGGAATGACGTATTCGAAGTGTCGGGCAAAGCGTGGATGGCGAACTTCTTTGAAGAAGACAAAACCAATGACTTCTTGCAACAAGATGGCCGTGTAATGGAAATCTTGTCTGAGCACACTTGCCAAGGTTGGCTTGAAGCGTACAACTTAACCGGTCGTCACGGCTTCTTTAGCTGCTACGAAGCGTTTATCCATGTGATCGATTCGATGTTTAACCAACATGCAAAATGGTTGAAAACAACGAAACACATCAATTGGCGCAAACCAATTCCGTCGCTCAACTACTTGTTGACTTCACACGTTTGGCGTCAAGACCACAACGGCTTCTCGCACCAAGATCCAGGTTTCTTGGATCACGTGATCAACAAGAAAGCGGAAGTGATTCGGGTTTACTTGCCAGCGGATGCCAATACTTTGTTGTCGGTAACGGATCATGTCTTGCGCTCACGTCACTATGTGAACGTGATCGTTGCCGGTAAACAGCCCGCATTGCAATACCTGACTATGGATCAAGCGATTAAACACGCTACCACTGGTTTGGGTATCTGGGACTGGGCATCGAACGACCAAGGCGGCGAGCCAGACGTAGTGATGGCGTGTGCCGGTGAAATCCCAACCATGGAAGCCTTGGCGGCCACTGATTTGCTCCGTCAACACTTCCCAGATCTGAAAATCCGCTTCGTTAACGTTTGCGATTTGATGACACTGCAACCGCAAGAAGAACATCCACACGGCTTGTCGGATCGCGAATTTGACGCGATCTTCACCACTGACAAACCCGTGATGTTTGCCTTCCACGGTTACCCATGGTTGATCCATCGCTTAACTTACCGTCGTAACGGCCACGCTAACATCCATGCGCGGGGTTATATCGAAGAAGGTTCTACTTCGACGCCGTTCGATATGGTGGTGGTGAATCAGTTGGATCGTTTCAACTTGGCCATCGACGTGATTGACCGCGTACCGAAATTGCAAAAAATCGGCGCTCACGTTCGTCAAAAACTGGTGGGAAAATTGGTTGAACACGCTGAATACATCGCTCAAGTCGGTGATGATATGCCAGAAGTGAAAGAATGGAAGTGGACTTACTAAGTCGTTTCACCCCGTAAAGGGTGATTTTAAAGCGTGAACAGCCCGTGCCTTTTGGCGCGGGCTTTTTTGTTGCTGATCCAGATCAAGGTTAGATTGGCGCTAAGTAAAAGCCCAGCAGCGCAGATAGAGCGAGTCCGATACAATATAAACTTGTTAGCGTCTGCTGACATTGGGTTGGCCAACCGGAAAACCAAACGTCAGCAGACCCTGCAACGTCGTTTGTCATTATGAAAAGAGATTGATCGTGCTACAGCCAAAAATGAGCGAAACGCTATTAGCTTTATGTGCCATCGCACGTGAGGTCGCAGCCACAGAAATCATGCCGCGTTATCAAAAAGTAGTTGCTGAAATCAAGCATGACGGTAGTTTGTTTACCGAGGCTGATTTGGCGGCGCAATCGGCATTGCAACGATTATTGCCAGGTTTGCTCGATTACCCCGTTTTGGGCGAAGAAATGACGCAGGCCGAGCAAGAGCAACTCTGGGCCGCACATGCCGATGGTTTGTGGGTGGTCGATCCGATTGATGGCACGACTAATTTTGCGCATGGCTTGCCCAATTTTGCCGTATCCATTGCATTCATGCGCCAGCATCGCCCGGTATTGGCGGTGGTTTATGTGCCGGTATTGGATGAATGCTTTGCGGCGGAGGTCGCTTGCGGCGCATGGTTAAATCATGAGCGCTTGCCACGGGTACAAGACGAGCGCCCCTTATCTGGCGCGATTGCCTCGGTTGAAACCAAATGGTTGTCTGGACATTTAGCAACGCGGATCGTGACCTTGAATCCCTATCACAGTCACCGCAATTTTGGTGCTTCCACAATAGATTGGTGCTGGCTGGCTGCGGGGCGCACTGATGTCATGCTGCATGGCGCGCAAAAACTTTGGGATTATGCCGCGGGGGTGTTGATCCTACTGGAGTCGGGCGGACAAGTTGGCTCGATCTTTCATGATGACTATTGGCAAGAAAACCCCTGGCATCGCAGCGCGGTCGCCGCGCGAACCCCGTCGCTCTATGCGGCGTGGCAAGTATGGGTGCAAGCCAACAAGTAGGGTATTGCCATGCAGGCTTTAATAAATAATGGCTAGGTGTATATACCTAGCCATTATTGTATGTAACTTTAGCGGAGTTAAGCCGCTTGTTGTTCAAGTAGATATTGAGCGCCGTTATCTAAACCTAAATGTTGCACTAAGTAGGGCATGACTTCTTTAAGCTCATTACTTAAAGTCCATGGCGGATTCAAGATAAACATGCCGCTGCCATGCATGCCAAAACCGTCCGCGCGTGGCGCATGCACGGTGAGCGCCACGTGTAACCAGCTCTTTGCGCCGAGCTTTTTGAGTTTCTCTGGCATCTGCTTGGTTTCGGCGCGTGACAATTGTGGATACCACACCGCATACGTGCCGGTCGGAAAGCGCTCTAGCGCTTCTTTCAGTGTTTCCACCACCCGCACATAATCATGCTTTTCTTCATACGGTGGATCAATCAACATCAAAGCGCGACGCGGCGGTGGTGGTAATACGCTTTTGATACTGGCAAAGCCATCTGCTTGCACCACTTTGGCGGCGCGGCCGGCATCCAGAAAATTTTCCGCCAGTAATTTGCTATCACTCGGATGCAATTCAAATAAACGTAATTTATCATCCCTGCGCTGCAAAGCCTGCGCCACATACGGCGAACCCGGATAGAGCTGCAAATGTGCGCTACCGGCGTTCAAATCTTTCACAACATCCATATAACGTTGCAACGGTGCCGGTAAATCAGTGCGCTGCCATAACCGTGCGACGCCCGTTTCGAACTCGGCATTTTTGGTTGCATAGCCTTGCGTCAATGAATACACGCCCGCACCGGCGTGCGTATCGATATACCACCAAGGTTTGTCTTTCTGATTCATATAATCGAGCAGCATCACTTCGATGCAATGCTTGAGCACGTCGGCATGGTTGCCAGCGTGAAAGGCGTGACGATAACTGAGCATATATATACATATAAAAAGAGCCTGAATGCGCTAATTGTACTCGTTCAGGCGTTTTGCTTAAGTTTTGATTGAGTTAATGGCGATTAGTCTCCCGCATATTGATTGGACTTAGCTCAGTTGGAGTGATTGCGTTGCTTTTGTGTCAATATTAGATGCTATGAAAATCAACAACTTAGCGTCTTAGTACGATTTTGTTTGCCACAAGGTGTTGACGTGATCGCAGGGCTGCCGTATATTTCGCCCTCTCTGCTGCTGACACAGCAAACGAAACACCGGTTTCTAGGTTGTTTTGTGTGTCCTAAGCCACTGATCTTTAACAAAATACAGCCGATGAGTGTGAGTGCTTGGTTTGCCAGTCAAACAAGTGCTTACACTCTCAAAATGATCTGTCAGACTTGCGTCTAACTGATCATTTTGA
>NZ_JAJAWG010000013.1 GCF_020531905.1 Deefgea salmonis
CATCAATCCACCGTCCCATGGTGCGCTCCCAAAAATCAAAAGCGCAGCATGCCTGAATTAAAACGACAATTGAGGTGGAACGGCTGAGCCCTTACATGTTAACCGCCAAAGCGACGACCGAAGAACTCGCCCCGCTACTCACCGCGGGGGCCAACTTTGTCGCCAGCAAACCATTTGATCCGATGCTATTGCCTGAACTACTCAACCATTTCTGGAACGAGTTTCATGCCGGAGTTTAATCAAGACGCTTTTGCGGCAGGTCTGACTCAATTACGACAACGCTTTCAAATTGAACTCCCACAGCGCCTCGCCTTAATTGATGCCGCTTGGAAAAACTGCCATCAACACACCGCCAACGCCGAACTACTCGACGAATTGCATCGTCTCGCAGGCGCCGCCGGCTCACTGGGCTTTGCTCAAATCAGTCATCTCACTCGTGAATTAGAACAAACACTCAAGCACGAACTGGTCCCCATTGACAGCTACCTTCAGCAATGCTTGCAGCACAATACTTGGTAACGACCTGATTCGGCGTACCAGCCCCATTGGCAACGCCGCTCAACTAAATACACGCATGACTTAAGTAATTTTACAGTTAGTTCACATTCTGCCCGCCTAAGTAAACTTTAATAGAGTTAATAACCACTACGGTTCAATTCTAAAGGAGCAGATTATGGAACTCATTACTCGCCACGAGCACAGCACACAAACTGTGATTACGTTTAACACCACCAGCCTCGATGCCAGCAATGCGGACGCCTTCCGGAAACAAATCCGGCCTGCTCTAGAGTCTTCGGGAAGAATTGCACTCGATATGTCCGCGCTCTGTTTTGTCGATAGCTCTGGATTAGGCGCCCTCTTATCTTGTTTACGTTTTTGCACTGAGCAAGGCGGTCGTTTTGCGCTGTATGGCCTGCAACGTCCCGTTTCAGCACTGTTTGAACTGATGCGGATGCATCGCGTCTTTCAAGTATTTAACTCGCTCAATGAAATTGAAGGAGTTCAATCATGAAAGCGCTCATTTTAGCGGCAGGTAAAGGCACACGTTTGATGCCGCTAAGCCGAGACCGCCCAAAGCCAATGCTGCCGATTCTTGATCGCCCCGTGTTGGAATGCCTGATCGAACAGTTAGCAAAACATGGCATCGATCAAATCGTGATTAACACCAGCTATTTAGCAACCGAAATTGAAAGCTATTTTATGAGTGGGCGACGTTTTGGGGTCGAGCTTGCATTTAGCTATGAAGGGTTTGAAGCCGACGGGCAACTACACGATGCTCCGCTAGGATCGGCAGGAACAATTCGCCAAATTCAGCAACATTCTGGCTTTTTTGACGATACGTTTTTAGTGCTCTGTGGCGATGCCTTGATTGATTTAGATTTAACGGCGCTGGTTGCCGCACACCACCAAGCTGGTGCACTCGCCACGTTGGCACTGACGCGTGTTGCACCAGAGAAATGCTCGCAATATGGTGTCGCGCTATTAGATGATACTGGCCGTATTATGGCCTTCCAAGAAAAACCACCGCTCGGTGAGGCCCAAAGCGACTTAGTCAATACAGGGGTGTATGTGTTTGAACCCGATATTTTAAAATACATACCGAGCAATACCCCATATGATTTAGGAAGTGATGTCTTCCCGTTTCTGGCTCGTGAAGGTCTCGCTTTGTACGGTGTTGAAATACCATTTAACTGGGTCGATATTGGTCGAGTCTCAGACTATTACGCCGTACAAATGGAGGCCATTCGTGGCCACATTCCCGTGGTTTCTCGTCCTGGCCAAGAGATTGCACCCAATATATTTGTCGGTGCCAATACCCGCTTTGATCCAAGACGTTGTCATGTAAAAGGTCCGATTGTAATTGCAGATAGCGTCACAATTGAAGATGGCGTCACACTGATTGGTCCACTTTGGATTGGCCGCGGCGCTTATATTGAACGCGGCGCTCATATCGAACGCAGCTTAGTCTTTGACTACACCCGCGTAGGCAGTCAAGCCTCACTGATTGAAATGTTGGCCAGTGGTCGATGGTGCGCCTGCAAAGATGGTCTAACAATCGACCCGATTGCCAGCGATATCCCTTGGGTTCTGGCCGATAGTCGCACTAAGTTAGCGCCGATTTACCATCGAGAGCAGCATTTCTTGGTACGGCTCGAGCAGTTTGAGCCGCTTTCCATCGGCAATCCAACACCATGACGCAAAACGTAGCCAGTGCAGGCATTGGCATCAAACCGCTCGTGAGTTTGCGTCAGCACCCTCGAATTGCGGTTTGGGCGGTGATCATAACCTTGCTGGCTGCACTACCCATGGTGTGGATAAAAGGGGAATCTTATTACGAAGCCGAATCGGTCATTCAAATCGCTCCCCGTTACATGAAAACACTCAAAGACGACAATGAGCTCGACTTCCAATCCAACTCGCAATATCGGCAATTTGTTCAACAACAAAGCACCACCATCCAGCGCTATGACATTCTGCGTGATGGTTTACGCCTCGCGAATCAAGCGCACTTAGCGAGTAGCCCCAAGGCCAACCAACTGCAATTAGATTACGCCATCGGTGGCGCAAAGACCGCAGCAAAACCAGCACCAAATCCAGTGACCAGCATCTGGCAGCGACCCAATGAGAGCGAGCGTCAAGCCGTAGAACGGCTGCGTAATCTATTACAAGTCTCCGCAGTTTCAGATACCTATATGGTACGAATTGGCCTATCGGGCAAAAACAAAGCCGAGCTCGCTCCCATCATTAATGCCGTAGTGAGTATTTATTTAGAGCGGGTTCGAGATGAACAAGTCTTCGGCAAAGACGAGCGAATTGCACAATTACAAAAACGCCAAGATCATCTACTCAAACAGATTGATGAAAAAGCGGAGCGACGCAACACGATTGCGGGCGATTTAGGCATTGCGACCTTCTCCGAAGAGGCAGGCAACCCCTACGATAAAGCCATCGAGCGATTGCGCGAAGCCCTCGCCGACGCCAAAATCAAACGCTTTACTGCTGCGGCAAATGAAAAAGCCTTTCTAGCCCATGGCGATACCGATCCAGGCGTTCGATCCATTTTAGAGAGTGTCTCCGTCGACCCCGGCCTTAACAGTCTCAAAGCCAGTTTGAACAATCGGCGAGCGACCTTAGTGTCGGGCATGGCGGGATTAACTCCGCAGCATCCAGGCTATCAACAAAATAAAATAGAACTTGCTGAAATTGATGCTGAAATTCGTCAGCAAACAGAAAAAATAACAACCGAAGTACGTCGTAATCTTCAAAGTCGATTTAGCACTGCAGCCACCCAAACCGCACAATTAGAGACGGATTTACAGCGCGAGCTCACCGAGCAAGAAAAATCCCGTGGTCACTTCGCAACGCTATTTAAAGAAGCGCAAAATTTATCCGCCGATGTGACACAAATTCGCAAAGAACTCGATGCCATCCAAGAACGCTTAAATTTCTTTGCCGCAGAAACCAGCGCCTTGGGCTTTGTGCGTTTAGTCAGCGCAGCAATGACGCCAGAAACGCCGTTGGGGGTAGGTAAAACGAAATTACTGCTCATGGCAATCATCGCTGCGATTGCGGCGGGTCTGTTATTGCCGATTGTTTACGATTTAATGGATCGACGCATTCATACCCCGAATGATGTGGTGAATAGCTTTGGATTTCCCCCTATGGGCTGGCTGATTCACGCTAAAGATAATGACAGTCGTTTGTTCCGCGCCGATCAACTGCGCCGTTTGGCCAGCGCCTTGATTCGTGAACAAGATCGCACCCAATTACGCATCTTTGGATTTACCGCTTTGCAACCTCAAGGGGGAACTTCAACGACCGTATTCGATTTACAGCAAGCCTTTGCAGAGATGGGATTACCAGCGATCGCTGTTGAAGCCAATGCATTTAGTCGTGACCCTCGCTTCGCGACGGCGCCGCAACATGATCTGGCCGATGGCCTACCGACGAAACTCAATCTAAATACGCCACAATTGTATTTGTGCGGCAACGATAGGCATATTCACGCCATTGACCGCCTAGAGGAAACCCTCGCGTATTTAGCCCAAGAATATCGATTTGTATTGGTGGATTTGCCACCGCTTCTGGTCAGTGGCGATGCCGAACTCGCGCTCAGATCAACGCCAGCAGTGATTGCGATTGTCGAAGCCGAGGCGCAAAGCCGTGGCGAAGTCGCCCGTGCGGCACGTGTATTACAAAGTATTGATCCAGCATCGATTGGCGTCATAGTGAATCAAGTCCGGCCACTTGATGGTGGTGGTTACGTCAATGACTTGATGGAAGAATTCATCAGCGGGCAAAAGAAACAACCGGCCGGATTTGTGATTCAAATCGCGAGCACGATGAAAATTTTGCTGAAATCGGCACTACACCTGCCACGCGACCTTCAACAACAGATCAAAGCCTTATTGCGGAGCAAATCATGATATTGACTGACATTGTGAGCCGAATTTATGTGCTCAATCTTCCCGAACGAAAAGATCGAAAAAAAGAAATTGAACACGCGCTAAAACAAATAGGTATCCACTGGCAAGCCAATCAAGTCATATGCTGGCCAGCTATACGTCCAAGTAGTAACAATAACTTCCCTAGTGTGGGGGCTTATGGTTGTTTTTTAAGCCACGTTGCCGCACTGCAAGATGCTTGTCATGCGGAACATGGCTGGGCACTGATTCTGGAGGATGACGCAGTCTTTGCAAGTGATTTCAACACGCAGTTGCCAGAGCTTGCCAAAGTTCTATCCAGTGAACAGGCCGACTTGATTTACCTAGGGCACTGCCATGTGGCCAGTGAAACAGCCGCTCCAGCAGGACTCAACATCAGTACGGCCGCAGTGATCGGCGCACAGGGTTATCTGGTTCGGATCGCTTATTTAGCCACGCTCCTACCTTATCTTGAAGCATGCATCAGCCGCCCTGCAGGGCATCCACTGGGTGGGCGGTTACATTACGATGGCGCGCTAAGTTTATTTCGGCAGTTCAATCCCAGTTGTCGCACTTGGATCGCCCAGCCAAGCTGGATTGAACAACGCTTTTCGCGCAGCGACATTCAAGCCCACTGGTGGTATGACCGCTGGCCCTTACTTCGCCAATGTGCCGCATGGGCGCGTAAATTCAAACAGGCACGGCGGCATGCTGCGACTCTGAATTAGGCAATGTACACCCTCGCAAACTCCGACAGACCGGACCGTGCGATGAAATCGCCGGCGTTTTTTTATATCACCCACCATCGCACGACGACGGCCGTGCTCTGCAAAAAAACCTAGCCTAAGATTGTTTACACTCCTGCCATCATTAGACTGCACCATCAGGTTTTAATCAGTTTATCAACCTCACTTGGCAACCCACCATGTCAACTGCATTTCATCGCGTGGCACTCGAAAGCATGATCGCTCGCGCACTGTATCTCATCAGTCGCCTGGCTTTGCCACCGTTAGTGCTCAGTTACGTCGGTTTAGCTGAGTATGGCTTGTGGTCGATTGCGTTTGTTTTAGTGGGTTATTTAGGGATCTCCGTTTCCGGACTAGCAACAGTCTATGTCCGAGAAATCGCCTTGGCGCATGATCGCGACGATGCGCTGTATGCCAGCAAAATGCTCAGCACGGGCGTTGCTCTGGCGATGCTCGTAGGGGGAATATTTTGTACTTTAGTGGCTATTTTTATGCCAATGCTATTGAGCTGGTTCAAAATTACGCCGCAGTTGCATGCCCTCGCGGCAAACCTACTGCTGCTGACCTGTCTCATCTTTTTAGCTGACTTGACCTTGGGGGCATGGGGCTACGTTTTAAATGGTCTGAAACTCATCCATGAGCAACAACGCATCTGGGTGGCCAGTTTTATATTGGAGTGGTGCGTTGCGGCCGCCCTATTGGTTTTGGGGCAAGGAATTAATGCTTTACTTTGGGCTTTCTCATTACGCTATGCTTTGTCGATTTCACTCTCTTGGTGGCGCGTCAAAAAGGCCTGGCCGGCACTTTCTTTACGCCCCAAGTACATCTCAAAACAGCATTTGCAACCATTTTTAAATTTAGGTCTGCGTGCTCAACTTAGCGATTCATGGGCGCTTTTATTGCATTCAGCAGACCGAGTCATTGTCGGCTTAAATTTTGGCGCCGCCTATGCCGGTTTAATGGATCTAGGCAGCAAATTACCCGCCACAGCAACCTCAATCACCTCCGGTATAAGTCAAGCACTCATGCCACATGCGGCAAGTTTGGATGACGCAGCTTTAAGCCGCTTATATCAACAAGCGCAACGTTTAGCGGTATTTTCTCTGCTAGGTTTAATGCCACTCTTAGTCGCAATGGCCCCTGCGCTCAACTTGGCCTGGCTAGGACCTCGTCCTGAACTGGCGCAGATTGTCACGGTTTTGTTGTGGGTCACTCCCGCATGGCACCTACATATTCAAACAGGGCCAGCCTCAAGCGCACTGCGTGGAAAAGATCAAATCGGCCTTGAGTTCTTCTACCATGGCTTACGAACCTTGGTATTTTTAGTCTGTTTACAGGCGAGCAATTTAATTGAGTTCCTGCGCATCCTCTGCATCGGGCAAAGTCTGGCGGCATTGATTTACTTAACACTGGCCAGCAAAACATTACAGTTTGCACCAAGGCAATTATTCAGCGAGATTATCAAGCCTTTAGCTCTGAACTATATATTGGCCTACAGCTTTGTCTGGCTATGGCCATGGCAACTAAGTAGTCGGAGTAGCGCATTCGCAGAGATGCTCGTGGCGAGCTGCCTATTTATCGGTTTACAGCTAGGGCTCTTGTGGTGGTTTATTTTGCATCCAGATGAACAAAAATGGCTTAAACGTAAACTACGCTTCACTCGCCCCCACGAGACTTATCATGCTTAGATTTGCATGTATTGCCATAGTCGCTTTATTTATCAATGGCTGCAGCAGCATACCTGAAGCTATATCAATGAATAGCCAAGTATTTCAACCGGCACAAAAATCAGAGCAGATCGATTACGCCAGCCCAGAATTATTGGCAGAACTGGACGCACCACGTGAAAACATTTATCGGCTCGCAGAAGGCGATCAATTACAAATCACCGTGTGGAATCATCCTGAATTATCGGGCAAACAACTATTAGGTCCCGATGGACAACTGAGTTTACCGCTTGCAGGCACGCTACGCTTAGCAGGAGAAACACGAGAGTCAGCAGCTGGACGGATTGATAGCGCCTTACAAGCTTACCTAAAAAAACCGGCGGTTTTTGTGGGTATCGAACAGTACGCAGGGAATCGAGTGACCGTTTTAGGGCGAGTACAAAATCCGGGAGTGCAGCAGTTTGATCGTCCACCTTCGTTACTTGAAACCTTGGCGCGCGCTGGCTCACTACCGGTGATTGATAAACAGGCTACATTAACCCGAGTTGCAATCTTTCGAGGACGTGACCGAATTATCTGGGTCGATCTAAAAAAACTACTCAATCGAGGCCAGCTTGCTTATAACGTCACACTGCAAGCGAACGACTTAGTTTATATCCCCGACTCATCCGACACGATGGTGTATGTGCTTGGCGCAGTCCATAAACCAGGAGCCTACCGACTGACACCAGACATGTCTTTGATGGATGCTTTATCCCAAGCAGGCGGCCCCAACGATGATGCCGCGCCGGAAAAAATTGCGATCTATCGCCCGAGCAAACAGGCGGCAGAAAAAACACCACTACTCACCTTAATGACGCGCGAAAAAATGGTGAATTTTGCAATCGAAGAAGGCGATGTCATTTTTATTCCCAAGAGCGGGGTCGCAGAAGCTGGTTATGTAATACGGCAATTATTCCCAGGATTGTCGATACTGACTTTAGGCTTGAGTGCCTTATAAAAAATGAGGATTTCACCATGTACGGTATTGTGAATAAGGCACTTGAAGAAATGGTTTGCACCCGATTTGGCAAACCAACATGGGACAAAATTCTGCGCCAAGCGGGACTAGTCGATGAGTTCTTCTTATCCAATGAGGGCTACCCCGATGATATAACCTACCGTCTGGTTGCTGCCAGCTGTGAAGTCACTCAGTTAGAAGCGGCGCCTTTATTACAAGATTTTGGTCGTCACTGGGTACTTGAAACAGGTCGTCGAAGCTATGGCGGTTTATTAGAGGCCGGCGGTAGTAATCTCACTGAATTTCTATTAAATCTGCCTAATTTTCATGCACGAGTTAGTTTAATTTATCCACAACTCAAGCCACCTGAATTTGTAAGCGAAGCGCTAGCGCCCAAAAAAATACAACTAAAATATTATTCACATCGTCCTGGTTTGGCGAACTTTGTAATCGGTCTACTCGATGGCTTGGGTATTTTATTTTCAACCCCTGTTCAAGTTGAGCAAACTAAAACCAGACAATCCCAAGAAGACTACGATGAATTCATCGTTTGCTGGTGAGACACTATGCCTTATGAAACGAAGCTACCAAATGGTGCGATCAATACCATTTTTCCATTTCATTTTGTGCTCAATGCCGAGCTATGCATCGTCGGACTGGGTCCGTCAGTTCCGCTTATTTTACCGCAAATTGATATTGGTTTACCTATTGAGCACTGTCTACAACTGAAGCGACCTCATCCTCCTTTTACAGGAGAATTAATACGCAACAATCAGCATTCCTTATTTGTTTTTCGCTGTAATGACTCTGGTCTACTGCTACGAGGGCAATTTATTTGTGCCAATGAAGTCGCAGAGCAATTTATTTTTGTAGGCTCACCGTGGCTATCTGATGTAGCCCAACTCCAACAACATCGATTGTCACTCAGTAATTTTGCAGTCCATGACGCCACGGCTGATTTATTACAAGCCATTCAAGATGAAAAGACCGCACTTGAAGAGACTCGTTACCTTGCTCAAAAACTCAAAAAACAACGTGCAGTACTGCAAAGTATTTTAAACACCGCCGCCGACGCCATCATTACGATTAATCAGCAAGGCCTCATTGAAAGCTTTAATCCAGCAGCAGAACAAATGTTTGCTTGGCAAAGTGACGCCATCATCGGCCAAAGTGTACTAAATTTAGCGCAAGAGCCTCACGCGAGCTTCTCCGCAGAGTTAATTAGCGACTTCCTCAAAGAGGCTGAACTCAGCGTCATGGGCAAACGCCGTGAAGTCAGTGCAAAACGCAGTGATGGCAGCGAATTCCCAGCGGAACTCTCCCTCAGCGTCACCCGCTACGATGACGAACTCCACTTTACGGGGATTGTTCGTGACGTTACCTTGCGCAACTCACAACAAGCAGCGCTCGCGGCGGCCCGAGAACGTGAATTAAAAATGGGCCATGACATTCAGCAATCTTTGCTCTTTGGCGCCCCCATCAAAGTGCCTGGCATGGAAATTTCTGCATTTACTCAACCATCACAAGGCGTTGATGGTGATTTTTTTGATTTTTTCCCCATTGAACCAGGTTGCTTTGATGTATTAACTGGCGATGTGATGGGCAAAGGCATCGCCGCCGCAATGATCGGCGCAGCACTAAAAAATCAATACACTCGAATCATGGCCGAAACGCTCTGGCCTTCATTGCAAAAAGGCCTTTACCCTACTTGTGAAACGATCATCAACCAACTACACACCCGAATTACACCCGAATTGCGGCGACTAGAATCATTTGTCACTCTTATCTATGCGCGGATTGATGTGCATAAAAATACCTTACACTTCATCAATGCAGGGCATCCAGAAGGCTTGTTATTTCATGATGATGGACGTGTAGAAATGCTCTCTGGCGACAATCTACCAATAGGGATCGATCCCAACGAACACTACGACACCGTCGTTTATGAGTTTAAACCTGGCGACTTACTGCTGCTATTTTCCGACGGCGTCACTGAAGCTAGGAATATCAACTCTGAACTGATAGGTACCGACCCCATTATTGAACTAGTTCGGCCACTTTTTCAGGCTCAACTTCCTGCCGCAATCGTCTTGCAACGACTAAGACAAATTGTCGATTTATTTGAAAACTCACACCAGCGCTCGGATGATTTCACCGCAATTAGCTTATATCGACACCCAATCAGCGCACTGCATAGCCAAGAATTTCCACGAAATATGCAAGTATTGGCTGAAATTCGCCACTGGCTCAGCAAGCGTGTTCATCTCACCCCAACTCAGCACGACAAACTCAACTTGGCGGCAATTGAAGTGGCGACGAATATTATTCGTCATGTCAGCTCGCCCTTAGCTGACACCTCTTTTGTGCTGCACTTATTACAATTACCCACCACACTCACACTTGAATTTTACTATGTTGGTGCACCATTTGACCCCACTCAAGCTGAAGCGCCCGACTTTAGCGGCCAGAAAGAAGGTGGCTTTGGCTTATTTATTATTCAAAACTGCGTCGATCAAGTCGATTATTTAATTCCTGCCGAACAAGTCAACCTGATTCGCTTACAACTAAAAGATCTCAGCAATCAAACTCTTCCATTACTATACTCGTAAAATAAAACCCGCTTAATGGGAGTATTTATGCTGATTGCGATTGTGGAAGACGATGTGATTCAAGCCGATTTATTAGCACTCAGCCTGCAAAGCGGGGGGCACCAGACACAAATTTTCCATACCAGCTTGGGGTTTTTTGAGGCGATTAAAACCATTCAGTTTGATCTATTTTTACTCGATTGGAATTTATCGGACTACTCGGGCGGGATGATCATCAAATGGGTGAGAGAAAATATAGGTTGGCAAACACCCATCATGGTCGCCACAGCCATCGAAGATGAGAGCAACATCGTTATGGCGTTAAAAACTGGTGCTGATGATTACCTGATCAAACCCATCAAACCTTTGGAATTATTAGCCCGAATTGACGTATTGTTGCGTCGCTTTAAATCAATCGCCCCTCAAGTTTTACATCTTGGTAATTATGAGATTGATACTAGTCAACGCCTTATCCGTAATACTGGCCTAGAAATTGAATTGACTCAAAAAGAATATGATTTGGCTTTATTCTTATTTCAACACCCCGGCAAATTATTTTCCAGAATGAATTTACTCGAGCAAATTTGGGGACTGAAAGTTGAAATTGACACTCGCACCGTAGATACACATATCAGCCGTTTGCGCCGAAAGCTAGCCTTAGATGGCACACATCAATGGCAGCTAACGTCAGTATATGGTTACGGGTACCGCTTAGAAAGCGCCACTTTAAGCGCCCCAACCAGCCACGTATGTTAATCATATTGCCACTCCATCAAGCTACGACGCATACAAACCAAGTCTTTGTTGGACACACCTTTAAAAGAAATACCCAGCCGAGTGTAAGCACTTTGGTTCGAACAAACCACACTGCAAATATTCATTAACGCAACATCAAATTGCAACTGTCCAATACGAATTTTAACATTCACCAATTTCTCAGTATTGAGCAACAATTGAGCATCCATTGTAGACAGGTGGCATGCCATGCCACCCTCACTCAAGTCGACCAAACGGCCGACCATATTCAAATCAGCAAATTCAATTGAAAGTGGTACTTCAAAATGCGGATGCACTCTGTACGTATCTCGACCAATACTTTTAACCATGGCCAAAGGCCATGAAACAGTGAATTCACGCGCCGAATGCGACTGAACAATAAACGCACTAAATGCGACTAGTTTTCCTTCCCAGCCGGAGATAAAAGTCAGCTCTTCAGTGGGCTCAAAGCGATGCTCATCCGCAATTTGGCAGCGAATTAGCGCCTCATTTTCATCGAATTTGAAAAAGGTAACTAATTCAGCATAATCGGCACCACGGATCATCAGCCGCAACGGCATTGGGCTATCAGGCAGATGCTGACTGATGTATTGTAAGATCGCAGCTATTTGTTGAGGTTTTTGAATTAAATCGTCATGTTCGCGCCATAATTTGGACGTTTCGAGCGGTTTTTTTTCGGTTTTGCGACCTAATTTAAACATATCAAACATGCTCACCCCTCTTCACGGAAGGCAGTATTCTCGCCGGAATACCCACCGCCACCGCACCGCACGGAACATCTTGCAATACCACCGCATTGGCACCAATTTTGGCGTCGTTACCAATCTTTATGGCGCCTAAAATCTTTGCACCGGCTCCCACTTCAACACGGTCACCCAAAGTCGGCGCACCGCTTTGTCCTTCATGGCGCAAACCCAAAGTGACACCATGCCGCAAAATCACATCATTCCCAATAATCGTATCACCACTGATAATCACGCCGCCAAAATGATCAATCCTCAGCCGCCGCCCGATTCGGGTCTCGCAAGGTAGATCAATGCCAGTTAATATTTGGCCACCAACTTTTAGAAATTTGTAGATCAAAGAAAGTAGCTTTCTTAATATTGCAAAACGCACGGTATAACGCCAATTTCCAAAACGATAAATCACCATTACCCATAACCCTTGTCGCCATGGATCGCGCTGATACGTTTGCCAATCTTCCCGAATGAGTTCAAACATACGACTCCCGTTTTACCATGGCAATGGGGGTGATACTCGCCCTCCCGCGGTATCCCTCCACGCCTGCGCTAACAATCCGCGTAAAGCACGTGACTCCTCACACTTGTCGTATGCACAAGGAACTGACCTCGCTTGATTTCGCAGTATTCGCATGCCATGCCAAACTCGCTCTAACTGACAAGCCCCCCAAGCGACTAAGCCGCCGTGATGCTTGCGGTAATACAACATCGCACTACGCATCCGCCATAAAGACAATTGACTACCATGAGAATTAAAATGTTTACCTTCAACGCGCGCCGATGAAACACCACCAATGTGTACAGCACAGCATTCCGGCTGATACCAAACTTCAAACCCTGCCGCCTTAATTCGCCGACATAAGTCTACTTCTTCAAAATACAAAAAAAATCGCTCATCAAACACGCCGACCTGCGCCAAGACCTTCGCACTCAGTACAACAAAAGCACCGGGCACCCAATCAACAACACTCGCAAGATTCGGATCGGCCCAGGTCCGATCTACTCGACCAAAAAACCGTGATCGTGGAAAGCGATTTGATAAACCACTAATGACTAAAAAATCATTTAACACAGAAGGAAAACATCGTGCAGATGGTTGATCTTGACCATTTTCAGCCAACAGACGACCGCCAAGCATGCCAATACGTGGCTGATCTTGTAAACAGGTAAGAGCACGAGCCAGTGAGCCAACTTCAGGCCGTGCATCGGGATTGACCAAAGCCAGATATTGCCCTTTGGCATGTTTAAACGCTAAATTATTCCCCGCTGCAAATCCCAAATTCACTTCACTGCGCAAAAGCTGAATTTGCTCATCAAACTGCCGGACTTGTACCGCACTGCCATCTCGACTGGCGTTATCCACCACGATAATTTCGTAAGAAATACCGGTACATGCTTGCTGAATACTCGCTAAGCACGCTGATATTTCAGGCTCGTTGTTATACGCCACGACAATCACACTCAAAACAGGCTTTAGTCTTATGCTCATCATGTTTTCTCCTGCTCAATATGGCGCACCGAGCGCTGCCACAACGCTCCAGAACGACTGCCACGGAAGATGTTTGGCAACTGCATGATTTTCCAAACTATATACATGGGCGCAGCGGACAATGCAGCGCGTCGCATTGCACGTGGCAATTCAAGTAGTGCCATTCCAATATGAGCCATTAAGACAAACAGCCCGATCAAGCCGCAGTACAGCGGCCAACCTCCAGCAATACAAGCAAGTAATAGCAGCAGCATATGTTGAATTAAAGGGAGTAGCGTCAACTCTTGCAAAATAGGCCATAAATGGGTTTCCCCTCGGCAAATTCTTAGCATCAAAGGTAAGACATTGCGTCGTATCATCGCCAATCGCCCCCCTTCCCAGCGCTGCCGCTGCAGTTTGGCGTGATCTCCCTGCGGCATTTCGCCATACACGGCAACATCCTCTAGCCACGCTAATTTGCAATGTGCCGCCGCCAAGGACAATTGATACTCCAAATCCTCCACAATCGACCCAGCCTGATACGGCACACGCTGCAAGGTGGTATTTGCCAAGGCAAATCCATTTCCCAACAAGCCAACACCTTCGCCCAATGCCGCCCGCCCCCGAGGGCGAATCACATTAAACGCATGCAAGGCCCAATGTCGTAAAGGTGCATTAGCATCATCACTTGCACAGTCAGGCTCATATCTCGTTTGAATCCCATCAGGATTTTCTGCCATTTTGCAACGTAATACCGCCAAAAAATTGGCATCCAACCTGCTGTCGGCATCAACAATTAGATACCAAGGAACATCCGGCAAGAAAGCAAAAGCGGCAGCTAAGGCACAACCCTTACCCCGACCGCCTTCATCTCGCTCGAAAACCATTGCACCGCAAGCGCGAGCGACTTCTGCCGTGTTATCCGTACAATGATCCGCAATCACTAGCACATTACAATTCCCATCGCTCTGTGCTTGTTCAACCAGGCGAGGCAGTGTCTGCGGTAAATTCGCCGCCTCATTATGAGCCGGCACCAGCAACAAAATTTGCACATTCAAAGGCGCAAGTCGTGGCGAAGCACTCCGCCGGCGAGCAGCCCAAGTCCAACGCGCGAGTGACCAGCTGCCAGGTAGCGTGACTAAAGCGGCTACCGCCGCAACGCCTTGCATCAACTCAAACCACATGATGATGCTCCTCGCCATAAAAAAACTGTACTCGAGCGGCGCGCAAAGCTGAACTTTCAGGCGCCAATACATGCTCGCGAAGACGCATCTCATCGATCCATGGTAATTGGCTATTTTCTTGTTTTATACGCTCAATCCAATCATCCAAACTACAAATCACTTTGGCCGGAGCACCACCGACGACGCTATTGGCGGGCACATCTCGGGCCACCACCGAATTGGCGGCGACAATTGCATTCGGACCAATCGAAACACCGGGTAAGATAATTGCCTGATGACCGATAAACACATTGTCATGAATATCGATTTTGCCAACGTGATCCAAATTTAAGTCAAATGCTTGATTCACCATATTGACGGAACCGTCATGTCCAAACAGGGTACAACCTGATAAATGAACGTTATTGCCCAAGCGCACATAGGCAGGATCAGTCATCGTGACATTCATATTGATGACACAACTATGCCCCATACCATGCAGGCCACCCCATCGCCTTAAAAACACAGCCCATTCTTGACCAAATGGCTTACAAATACGACGGTATAGCCCTACAAACCTTCTATGCTGGTGGGCCTGATTAAATACCCACGAAGAGATTGTTTTTTTGATGAAGTTACGCATGATGCCCTCCACAATGCTCAGCAAAACACTGCGCTAACAAATCTAAGTTTTTCTCCAAACAAAAGTGTTTGGCCAGCGTGATCCGTGCTTGTTGTTTAAAGCGATCACATAAATGAGCGTCGTTTGCTAAGCTCCGAATGGCGTCACTTAATGCGTAAGCATCGCCGGGGGCGACCAAATAACCATTGACACCGTGTTCAATCAACTCGGGAATGCCTGCAATCCGCGTACTAATACATGGCAAACCAGAAGCCATTGCCTCCATCAATACCACTGGAATACCTTCAGCAAAACTAGGTAACACAAAGAGATCGGCTTGGCCGTACAGTTGGCACACCGCCTCTTTACTCATGGCACCAGTCAGCTCAACCTGTAAACCTAAATTCAATTGAGTAAGCTGCTGCTGAAGCTGTGCCTCACTGGGGCCTGCGCCACATAGCACCACGCGAAATGACTGCCCCTCACTGCGTAAGATATCAATCGCATTGAGCAGCACCATTTGCCCTTTAGCAGGACTTAATCGCCCCACGCACAAGATGGTAAATACACTCGTTGGCGTCCTTTGCGACGGGGCATAATCGGCATTAATACCCAGACGCACCACCTGAATTTTTGACCAGAATTCTGGAGCACTAAATTGCATTAACTGACTGCGCGCAAATTGACTAATGCACACAATCCAATCCGCAGCGGCAACTTTAGCGGCCAATTGCTGGCCTGCGGCATCATGAAACTCATCAGGACCATGAATGGTGTAAGACAAAGAGCAAGCGCTAATACGTTTGCAAAGCAGGCCCACCATAGAGGCTTCATTGCCAAAATGGACATGCAAATGTGTAATCGATTGCCGTCGCATCCAGCACGCCAATAGCATCGCCTCTAGCCAATAAGCCAAACCTAAAGCACGACCGCGTAAACCGGGTCGCGCCAACTGCCAAGCTAAACGCAATGAAGCAAAAACTGCAAACAAGCCAAACCGCCACACCACTTGCCACAAGTCAAATAACATGGTCAAACGTGACCATTTTTTGAGCACCAACGTATTTAATTGCTCCTGTTGCTCCAACAAATCTAGCTTTTCAGGATCGCGGCAATCCGCGTTCACGCTAACCGTAGCAACCCGCCAACCACGAGCACGTAAACCCAAAACTTCCCGTAAAATAAATGTATGCGATGCTGCTGGATAGGCGCTAACCAAATAAGCCAAAGCAGTAGGATGATGCATCATGCTGCGCTCTCCGCGAGAAAACCTCGCTGTGACTCTATTAAAAGTCAGAACGCCACGATGCTTGTGTCAAGAATGCAAAATCTCTTACCTGAGTTGGTTCAGAGAAAACAATCCACGTTGAAAAAGGCATTCAAAGGTATTGATGCCGACCCCGAATTGACTCCAATTCGGGGCATAAAAGGTGATCGCCATGAAATAATTGGCAAGATTCGTAGGATGTATTTTCGCGATCAGCTATCGCAGCACGCATCATCCAGCGCCAGCTCTGGCACGACATCCGAGCTTGGATTCGTAAGCCCGCTTCGAAACCTGAACGGCAAGAAACTGAGCAGCACAGTCTGGCAAACTTACTCGGTCATCAAACCGGCACTAACCCGTGCGAACAGTGCGGCGTGGCCGCCTTTCCAATTGAGTGCGCTGATTTAATGCATACACTCATGGGTTGATTCTGACAGCAGTAAAGCTTGGCCGATATTGTGTCGCCGTTGCGAGCTAAAGCTTGCTAGACAATACCGCCGTACATACCCAGATATCTCAATCCATCAGTCAAATGGCGAGTGTGCGCAACTTAATATTGCGCACACTCTTAAGCACAGCAATCATAGGCGCATCAAGCGATGTCGCCCTAGTAAAGGCCGAACTCAAATGCAAATTGACAACTCAGTAGCCGTAGCAAGTTTTCAGTGCAGCAAAATCATAAAATTTACTCGTTGGGCTGATTTTGGCGCTGTCACATGCCGCTTTAAAGTCGGTTTCTTTTTCGTTGTACAGCATTTTAACCAGTACTTTTCCTGCGCCATTTTGGTAAACATCCCATTGCATATTGGCGGCCATCGGCGAGATGGCTTCACCGCGCCATGGATTGTTTGCATAGCTAAAGGTCTGCGCTAGAGGGGTTTGCTGTACCGCATTTTTTAGCCCGATTCGAGTGGCCAATGGAATGATGATTTCAGCGTGAGCAAAGCGGATTTTTGCTGCATTATTCGAGCGATGGCTAACCACCTCATCGACTTCTTTAAACACATCATCGACTAAAATTTGCGCCATTTTGCTGGTGATATCGCCTTTTTCGGTAATGCTTGGGCCTTTGTCGTAAAAATCCGATGCGTCATTTAAAGCCGCAAAATACCGCGCCTGCGCTGCGGGTAGATAAGGAATAAAATCAACCCCAGCTTCGGCTCTCATTGCTGGCGCAATCACATACAACTCATACATCAGGCTACCGGCATCAGCGAGCGATGCAATTTTAGCTTTACCATCGCCCGTCAAGGTTGAGCTCAACTTGCCATCGTCACTCACGTAACTCAAGGTGCCTGTATTGGCAAAGCTATAATTGCCGGCATCAATTTTGTCGACAAATGCCTTAGTAAATAAACGCTCTAAGATCGCACGCCCTGCCGCTTTCGCCTCCACAGTACCAAACAACGCTTTTTGTTTGGCCAGCAAATCGCCATCATCTTTAAATGCTTGATACGCTTGGCTGTCCAAATAAGTGCGATACAAAGGGTTTTTTACATCGCTCACTAAGTCAGTGGTTTTTTGTAATTTATGGAAATACAACAAAAAGTGA
Organism: Deefgea salmonis; assembly: GCF_020531905.1. Lineage (GTDB taxonomy): Bacteria > Pseudomonadota > Gammaproteobacteria > Burkholderiales > Chitinibacteraceae > Deefgea > Deefgea salmonis. The sequence goes on from NZ_JAJAWG010000013.1 coordinate 18,015, forward strand.
TTAGTACCCGCAGCTTGCGAGACCGCAGTGCCGTTATCTGGATACGGTCCAGGTGCTGCAGGTTTGTCGATCAAGCCCGCCAAAGCGGCATTTTGCTGCGCCAATGCTTGCACAAAGTAATTGCCGCTATCGACGGCGCGGTCGACGCCAGAAGTAACAAAAATAATTTTGCGCGGCGTGCTATTGGCGGTGTTGATAACTTGCTGCCAAAAGTCGGGCTGACGTTGCAGCATCCGCACGGCCAGTTGCTGATGCTCCTCAATCCCAACTTGGGTTTCATTGCCATAGCCGGGCTTACTAATGCCGGCCACGTTGTAGCCCAATAAGAAATTGGCCTTCATGATTTTCAGCACATCCGCGCCAAGCTTTTCACCCAAAGGTGTTAAAGCGCCCTCTTCTTTGGCCTTGCTCCACATATTGTAAACCGCCAAATCGTATTTCAAGCTCGACAGTCCGCGCGATCCGTGACGGGCAATCAATTGTGTATTGACCACATTAAAGCCCGCTGGCGCGGCTTCATAACTGGCACGATCTTGTTGGGGGCGATACGGTGTTTTGGTTTGATAGTAGCGATCAGTTTGCGTACTTTCGGCGAGTAGTTTTTTTAAGTCGCTATCGGCGCTCTTACTGGCTATTGCCGCTTGAATCCGCCGAATGCCATCATCAGACGCCGCTTTCAGCGCCGCCTTATTGCCAGCATCGGTTTCAAGATTAAAGTCAGCAAGTAACTTATTGGCTGGCACGGCCACCGCATTGGCTACTTTTTTAACTGCATCATCAAAACTCAAGCCTTGATTTTCCATCTCACTGACCACCGAAGTGGTATGCAAGCTAATCGTGGTCGGCCATTCTTTAGGCGCACGCAAAATCAGCGGCTGAGTCAGCGCGGTTTCGGTCTTGGTATCAGGATCATAGCGTTTGGCATCGAGCCCGATCTCAGCCACTAGCGCTGAACGGCTGCCACTGAGCTTAAATTGGCCATTATTATCCGTTCGGGTGCTGACTTCATTGCCATCGCACTGGCCATTATTATTTTCGTCAAAACAAACCTTTGCATTGCGAAAATAACTGCCAAGCACCACACCCGCGCTTACCACTGGTGCCTCCGTTGGCTTGGGGCTTGCTGTTGGCGCAAGCGATGGCAAGGGGCTAGTGCTATCCCCACTTCCCCCGGCACTACCGCCACCACACGCAGCCAAGGCCGCACTCACCAGTAGCGCCATCGCGGTACGCTTAAATTGAACCACTAAAAACAATGCAGGCATCGATGTCATTTTGTAAGAAGAAAAGCCCGCTACAGTAGCTTTTCCCTATGACAACGATATTAACGAGGTCAAATCAAGCACCGCGCACAACAAATACCTTACTTCACCAGCACATTCGCCCAAGCTTGCCTACCAAATGGATTCACCACGTAGCCACTGACTTTATCGGTGGTGATGACCGACGTGAGTGGATGCGCGAGTGGAATCCATAACGCTTGTTGGCGGATGATTTTTTGCGCGGCTTGGTAATGCTGCGTGCGCTCGGCGAGTTTGGCGGTGGTTTTGCCTGAGCGAATCAAGCCATCGAGTTGCGGCTGGCAAAAGCGCGCAAAATTAAGCCCAGATTCAACCGAGGCACAGGCAAACTGCGGGGTTAAAAAATTATCTGGGTCGCCATTGTCCCCACTCCAACCCATAAACAGCAGGTCGTGCTCACCGGCTTTGGCGCGCTTAATGAGTTCGGCCCATTCGATGGTTTTAATTTCGGCCCGTACGCCGATTTTAGCCAAATCTGCCTGCAGCATTTCAGCGCCCATGCGCGGATTAGGATTTAAGGTGCTACCGCTCGGGCGCACCCAAATGGTGGTTTCAAAGCCATTGGGCAGGCCTGCTTTGCTTAATAACGCTTTGGCTTTAGTTAGATTTTGCGGTTCATTATTGCCTGCCAAATAGCTCCACGTTGCTGGCGGAAAAGGCCCTTGCGCTGCGCTGGCAGTGCCTTCAAATACTGCTGCCAAATAGGCTTTTTGATCAAAAGCCAATTGCAGCGCTTGGCGCACTTCAACCTTATCTAATGGCTTGTGCTGGGTATTGATCGCCACAAACGCCGTGGCAAACATCGGCGTACTCAAGACCTTGAGCTTTTTATCGTTACGCGCGGCAGTGATGTCTTGCGGTTTCACCCCCAGCGCAATCTGGCATTCGCCCGCTTTGACTTTTTGTACTCGCACCACCGGATCGGCAGTGATGGCGTAAATCAGCTTGTCAGACTTGGGCTGGCCAGCAAAATAATTGGGATGCGCGTCGTAGCGAATCACCGCGTCTTTTTGAAAGCTTTTTAGCGCAAAAGGCCCAGTACCAATCGGTTTAGTATTTAACTGCCCCTGCTGATTGGCCGCCAGCAATTGATCGGCGTATTGCGCCGAATAAATCGACATAAACCCCATACTCAGCAGCGGTAAAAAAGTCGCATCGGCTTGCTTGAGCTGGATCACCACCGTGTCATCGGCGGTTTTTTTAATACTCGCAATCAATTTAGCCAAGCCAAAGGATTGCGCGTGCGGGTAGCCATTCGGGGCGCTGGCATACCAAGGATGGTTTGGATCGAGCATGCGCTGAAAACTAAACACCACATCATCGGCATTCAAAGCACGGCTGGGCTGAAAATAATCGGTTTTTTGAAACGCGACGTTTTTGCGTAATTTAAACGTGTATTGCAACTGATCGTCGCTCACCTGCCACGATTGCGCCAAGCTCGGCACCAGCTTGCCTGTCGCCGCATCGTATTCGAGCAAACGATTAAAAATCGGATCAGCTGCCGCGTTGGTATTGGTGAGTGAATTGTATTGCACCACATCAAAGCCATCTGGGCTGGCCTCAGTACAAACGGTAAGCGGCTTGGCACTCACAGCACCAGCAAGCAGTATTGCCATCAAAGCGGCGATTTGATTCGTCTTCATTAAGATACCCCAATGGCGCTTAGGCGCTACACTCAGTCGTTAAGCAAAATTTTTCTTGCATTGTTACCACGAAAATCGAATCGGTATATTGACCGCTTTGGTCTTGCTTACGCCCAATATTTGAGCGGTCAACGCGGTAGAAAACCCAACATCAACCGACGCTAGCAATCACTTCAAACCTTTCATCATGATTGCGTCTGCGGATAGATTATTAACGCAGTTGCCGTCCAATGACGAGTTATTTTTAAACACTGCAGCACACTCACAGTCGGTGCCATACAAAAAAAAACCGCCAAACCATCCGTTGATGGCTTGGCGGTGATTGGATACACGCCGAGCGGGTTAAATTAACGCTTACACGCGATATGCAATCGCTTCGACTTCAACCAAGACATTTTTTGGCAAGGTTTTCACCGCCACGCAAGAGCGCGCCGGAACGCCAGCACCAAAATACTCGGTGTAAATCACGTTAAACGCGGCAAAATCAGCCATGTCGGCCAAAAAGCAGGTGGTTTTCAACACATTGTCGAGCGAGCTATTACCTTGCTGCAACACCGCTTTCAGGTTTTCCAACGCTTGACGCGCTTGCACCGACACATCACCGGCAATCACTTCACCCGTTGCTGGTACTAATGGAATTTGGCCCGAAGTAAAAATCAGGTTTCCAAACGCAGTCGCTTGTGAGTACGGACCAATAGCGGCTGGTGCGGCGTCAGTAAAAATAATTTCCTTCATCTTCATTCCTTTAAAATATTAAAACTGCAATCAAACTCAGTACGAACCCATATTCACTCGCTCATTCAGGCTCTGAGCGTTATTTGGCTTGTTTATGCAGCATAATTTGCAAAATTTGAACGTCAGTTTGTATCATGCCCTGACTGGCCAGCTGGCCTAGATTATTGATCGATTGATCAACGTCATGCGCCACAATCCCTTCATTGCCAGTCACACCCACGCCATCCAATGCCATCAACACCGATTTATACAACGATTGGGCCGAGGTCGAGACTTTCATCGCGCAGCTATTGGATGCGCCATCGCATACCATGCCAGATAAATCGCCAATCATGCTCGAAATCGCCATACTCACTGTTTTAAAGTCGCCCTTTAGCAGCAACGCCACGCCCGCAGCGGCGCCCATCGATGCTGTTGTGACCGCGCATAAAGCCGATAGTTTCGGTAATTTACTGTGAATATAAATCGCCATTAAATGCGACAGCATTAAAGCGCGAGTTAATTGCGCTTTACTCGCCTGTATATGCTCAGCCACCACCAGTACCGGCATCGTCGCGGCAATACCCTGATTACCCGAGCCTGAATTACTCATCGCTGGCAATGTGGAACCGCCCATTCTGGCGTCTGACGCAGCCGTAGTGCGAATCAAAATATCACTTAACAAGCCTTCCGACATCAGGCCCGTTGCGATTTGCCGCTGCAATGTCGCACCAATATGTAAACCAAATGTGCCCTTCATACCTTCTTGCGACAAAGCGTCGTTGAGCACGCCGGCAGCGTCGATAAAATCAATCATTGCTAAAGGCGCTAGCGTGGCAAAATCATACACATCTTGCGCTTTGGCACTGGCAATATCGTAAGCTGCAGCAGCGTTGGCCGCATCGATATCAGCCAATTCAAAAATAACTTGGCCATTGTGCTCAATATAAATCACTTGCGTATGGCTATCGGCAATACGCACCTTGGCCCACTCCGCACCGTGATATACGCACGCTTCTGAATACAAAATATGTGGCACATCGGCAATCGACAACGACACGCGTTGCTCAGCAATCATCGCTTTGCCCGCATCGACTTGCGCCTGAGTTAAGCCTTTTAAGACTTCCAGTTTGCCCGCAGGATTACCAGCCAGCGCACCCACGGCAGCGGCAATTTTAAGCCCCACGGTGCCCGTACCCGGCACGGTCACCCCCATGCCGTTTTTCATTAAATTGGCCGAGACCTTAGCATCAATTCGCTCGGGGGTTTTTGCCAAATACTGCGCCGCAATCGCTGATGCCAAAGCCAAAGAAATCGGCTCAGTACAGCCCAATGCCGGCGCCACTTCGTGCTGCACGGCTTTAATAAATTCAGGCCAAAGGGCGTGTGAAGAAGACATATTCATGAGTGTTTACACCTTTTTGATGTCAAATATCTCAACATGCTGCTGCGCTGGTGGCGTGCCGCACTGGGTTTAATGGGTATTGGTTTTTAAATAGCGATACAGCGTAGGCTCAGAAATCTCAAGAATCGCCGCCGTTTTGGCGACAAAGCCACGAATTGAAAACAAACCGCGTTGCTCCAAATCTTTAACGACCTGAGATTTTTCATCTGCCGACATGCGCGACGGCGTAATCGGATATTGCTCTAGCACACTGTGTAAAATTTCTTGCCCGACATCGTCCACCGATGCGGATAAAAACTCCTGATGCTGCTGCTCGGCCATATCCACCGGTAGTAGCTTTCTGACCGACTCTTGTAATTCAAGCAAGCGCTTGTCATCGGTATTGACGCACAACATAGCCGCAGGTTGCCCGTGATCTCCTTTAATAATCAACGTCGAAGAACGCAATAAAACACCGCCACGGGTTTTACTACGGTAATTCAATTTGTAGCTGGCATCGCTAGCCTGCATACATTCTTGCAGCATACGCAAGGCCAAATCGGTCGCCGGAGCGCCTATGGCACGGCCAGATAAATGACCATTGCTGATCGCCACAAGCGATGCACTCACATCGGATAAATCATGTACGACCACTTCAGAATCTTCACCCAACACGGCGGCAATAAAACTGACCAGTAATTGCGCCTCTATTTGTATTTTCATCTGACTGAACACAATAAAATTTATCTTGTCGAGAGTATAGCAATCTTAACGATAAAAAATCAATCACAGCATAAGCGTAAATTTTATCACTTTGATGCCAAAATCCTGACAAAAACCCGTATTTTCACGACAAAATAATAAGTGCAGCTTTTAAACGACACCCCATCACGCTCAAAACCAGCAAAACAATAAATAATTATTCTCATGAAATTATATTTATCAATCTTGCGTTGAAATTTGATCCACATCAAATCTAGCCCTCTGCAATAGCACTATCTTGGCCTGAGCAAACTCGTTTCGGCATATTTAATGCCATCTAGCCAGCAAGGATGAGCACCCTGTCATCCACGGTCGTCACACAATATCGAGAGAAGGAATTCATCATGGGACAGCCCTTAAGCAGCGCTGCAGAACAAGACATCAAGCTCAGTCGAAGTCAGATGAGTGCTCAACAATGGAAAGAAGCGACCCGCTTCGATAGTACGGACTGGGGCTGGGTGATTATGAGTATCGGCATGGCCATCGGCGCGGGGATTGTATTTTTGCCCGTTCAGGTGGGCTTGATGGGCTTATGGGTTTTTTTACTCTCGTCGATTATCGGCTACCCCGCCATGTATATGTTTCAAAAACTCTTTATCAATACCTTGGCCACTTCGCCAAAGTGTGATGATTACGCGGGGGTCATTTCAGGCTATCTGGGTAAAAACTGGGGTATTTTGCTTGGCGTGCTGTATTTCATCATGCTGGTCATCTGGGTCTTTGTGTATTCAACCGCGATTACCAACGATAGTGCATCGTTTTTACAAAGTTTTGGTGCTACTGAAAGCTTGCTTTCAAGCAATCCTTTCTATGGCCTTGGACTGATCTGCCTGCTTGTTGCGCTGGCCTCTCGGGGTGAAAAATTACTGTTTAAAATTTCATCGGGCATGGTCATTACCAAGCTCGGCGTTGTGGCAATTCTTGGCTTGATGATGGTTCGCCAATGGGACTTTAACAATATCGGTGCCATTCCTGCGCTGAGTCAGTTAATTCCCGATGCCATCATTATGTTGCCGTTTACATTAACGTCGATTCTGTTTATTCAAAGCTTAAGCCCAATGGTGATCTCATACCGCGCCCGAGAAAAATCACGCGATGTCGCGCAGTTTAAAGCCATGCGTGCGATGAATATTGCCTTTGGTATCTTGTTTGTGACTGTTTTCTTTTACGCCGTATCGTTCACCTTGGCCATGGGTCATGAACAAGCGGTCCACGCGTCAGAACAAAACATTTCGGCATTGGCCATGGTTGCCAAAACCGTACCGGGCGATACCGTTAAAGTTTTTAGTTTGATACTAAATATTTTTGCCGTGATGACCGCCTATTTTGGCGTTTACCTTGGTTTTCGTGAAGCCTGCCAAGGGATTGTGCTCAATGTATTGCGACGTTTTTATAAAGACGAACAAATCAATAAAGGATTGGTGGCCAAAGGCATTATCGTCTTCACGATCTTGCTCTCATGGAGCGCGATTGCACTCAATGCTCCCGTGCTCAGCTTTACCTCCATTTGCAGCCCAATCTTTGGTTTAATCGGCTGCTTAATTCCCGCGTATTTAGTTTACAAAGTACCGGCATTGCATCAATACAAAGGCTGGTCACTCAAAGTGATTATTGCAACTGGCATCTTGCTGTGTATCTCACCGTTACTGGCATTTCTCTAAATCCGCTCTCAACCATCAATAACCAAAACCCCGCATTTTGATCATGCGGGGTTTTTCTTGGGCGGCCTTTCAAACTCAATCATTGAGCAAGCAACCAGCTTACGGCGCGAATGCGAAGTGTCTAAATTACTGCCGCAATATTCGCAAACCATTGGCCACCACCAATAAACTTGCCCCCACATCGGCAAAAACCGCCATCCACATGGTGCCGTAGCCCAGCAAGGTGAGTAGCAAAAACACCAATTTAATCCCCAACGCCAAGGCGATGTTTTGCAACAAAATACGGTGGGTTTGCTGTGATAAGCGGATAAAACGTGGCAATTTGCGTAAATCATCATCCATTAACGCTACATCAGCGGTTTCAATCGCCGTGCCGCTACCGGCCGCGCCCATCGCAAAACCAATATCGGCGCGCGCCAATGCGGGCGCGTCATTAATCCCGTCGCCAACCATGCCGATTTTTTGGCTTGATGTGAGCTGGGCTTGCTGCGCCACAATCAGGTCTAATTTATCCGTTGGCAATAAATCGCCTCGGGCTTCATCAATACCGACTTGCTCGGCAATACTGCGCGCGGTGTGGACATTGTCGCCAGTGAGCATGATGGTTTTGACCCCCAGCGCATGCAGCTCGGCAATCGCTTGGCGGCTACTGTCTTTGACCGTATCGGCCACAGCAAATAAAGCCAAAACGCCGTGTTCAGTCGCCAATAAAATCACACTTTTGCCTTGCGCCTCCAGCGGAAACAATCGCGCCTCCAGCTCAGCCGAGCACCAGCCTTGTTGGTGAATCAAACGATGATTACCTAAATAATACGTCTGCCCCGCCATTTGCCCCTTCACGCCCAAACCGGGCAAGGCAGTAAAATCCTGCACGTCGATCAGGCTTAAACCTTGGCCAGCCAGCGCCAAAGCGCGCGATACCGGATGATCGGAGCGCTGCGCCAAACTCACGGCCAACTGTTCAACCGCGATGCCCTGCGCCGCACTGGCCGTTTGCTGCGCCGGCGTTTGCAAATCAATAAAATCGGTTTGCACTGGCTTGCCATGCGTCAGCGTGCCGGTTTTATCCAGTGCAATACACGCCAGCTTGCGGCCTTCTTCTAAATACACCCCGCCCTTAATCAAAATCCCGTGCCGCGCGGCAGCGGCCAAACCACTAACAATCGTCACCGGCGTTGAAATCACCAAAGCGCAGGGGCAAGCAATCACCAATAACACCAAAGCTTTATAAATCCACGCTAGCCAATCACCGGCAAAAAACAAGGGAGGGAGTATCGCCACCAAGATCGCAATGGCAAACACGATAGGGGTATATACCCTAGCAAATTGATCAATAAAGCGTTGCATTGGTGCGCGCGCACCTTGCGCCGCCTCCACCGCATGAATAATCCGCGCCAAAGTGCTATCACTGGCCAGCGCTGTAACGGTCAATTCAAAAGAACCGGCTTCATTAATACTGCCAGCAAATACCGGATCACCCACGCCCTTATCCACCGCCAAACTCTCGCCGGTAATCGGCGCTTGATTAATCGTTGATTGCCCAGTGCAAATCACCCCATCCAAAGCAATCCGCTCGCCCGGTTTAACGCGAACTCGCTCTCCCACCTGCACCGACTTGGCCGGTCTATCCACCACCACACCATCGTCTTGCACCACCGTCGCCAATTCGGGCGTCAATTGCAACAAGCCCCCAATGGCATTGCGGGCCCGATCCAGCGATTTGGCCTCGATTAATTCAGCCACGGTAAACAGCACCATCACCATCGCCGCCTCGGGCCATTGGCCAATCGCCATCGCTCCCGTCACGGCAATACTCATCAACGCATTGATATTTAAATTGCCATTGCGTAGCGCAATCCAGCCTTTTTTATACGTCGTTAAGCCGCAAGCCAAGACCGCCAGCAGCGCCAACCCAGCTACCAATAGCGTTGGCCCGTCGAGCCAATGCGTCACCTCGGCGGCCAACGCCGCCACCCCTGCCAGCGCCAAAGGCCACCTAGGTTTTGCCGGCGCGTCAGTCGCCATCGCCTCACCTAACTCTGGCGTAAAGCCCAAGCTGCGAATCGCCGCCAAGATCGCCTCAAGCGCGTCGGGCTGATGCTGCACCGTCAACACCCGCTGCATGAGGTTAAATTCCAAACCCGAAACCGCCGTCATCGCGCCGAGTTTTTTACGCAATAACGCCTCTTCGGTCGGGCAATCCATTTGCATAATGCGAATCGGCGTTTGCGCCCAACCATCGGCGCTTAGCTCAGCCGCAGCCAAGGTGGTCAATGCCGCGCCCTCGCTGTGCCCCGCACAACAAGCTGCATGCCCCGCAGCCGAATGCGCGGCATGCGCGGAAGAATGTTGACGATATTGCGACATCAGGCAGCTCCAACGATTAAACTTAAACGCATTACACACCCTGAAGCTACTATAGAGTCAACCGCTAAAATCAGCGACGTGCAATATTGCAAAACTTGAATCGATAGATCGTAAAAATATGCTCGTAGAACGTACAAATCGTAGGACTTGCACATGCCGCCTCATCGCAACCGCGTGCGCAAAAGCGCACAAAACCATGCGCATCATCGTAGGGTGTGCAAATCCCTAGGGTTTGCGCACGCGGATACCAAGCCACTTGATTGACGAATGCGACAACACGGATAAAGGAATCGAGAAATGAAAATCGGCGAACTGGCCAAGCTGGCGCAATGCTCGGTAGAAACCATTCGGTTTTATGAAAAAGAAGGGCTACTGCCAATCACCGAAAGAACCCTCGGTAATTTTCGCGTCTATGGCCCAGCGCATATTGAACGGCTGCGCTTTATCCGCAACTGCCGCGCACTCGATATGAGCCACGAAGAAATCCACACCCTACTCGGTTTAGCCGATCAAGGCGGCGATGGTTGTAGCGCGATTAACAACGTATTTGACGAGCACATCGCCCACGTCGACACCCGCATCAAAGAACTCGAACAACTCAAATACCAACTCGCCGAACTACGCCAACACTGCCAAAGCAATCACAATCCCTGCGGGATTTTGCAAGGCTTAGCCGAAATGGAAATCCCCAACAAACCCGATAAAAAACGCACTCACCTTGGGTAAGACAAGCCCTCCATTCACCGCGCCACGAGTAAAGCTCCGGAGTTAACCCAAACTAAAACAGAACCATCGTAGCGTGGAATAAACAAAGTGCACTCCACCCTACAATGATGCGGTTCAAATACACATAGAAATACCTGCGACACGATGGAATGCGCGTGGCTTACTCTTCCTACTTGCTACTGCACTAAAAACGCAAAAAAGTATCAAAATGCTTGACCCGCAAGAGCGGAATCTACCGTGCAATAAAATAAGTAGACCATGATGTAGAACATTTTTTCTTTAATCATTAAGACTTTACAATGCCAAACAAAAACACAAACCGCCCACCTTAAATCATTGATTTAATTGAAATACCCTCTCTTTCAAAGCGCCATATTTAATTTCAACAAAGAATTGAAATCACATTATCTACCAACATTTTCTGATTAAAAAAACACTCGTATTACTTCTTATATCAATCAAGGCCCTCAAACAAATTTGAGCGATATCCAGTAAACTTAAAATAAATATAATTACGAAGTGAACTAATCCTAAAGCAGTGTTAAAATTTACGGACGATCACGCTCGATTCAACGTTCGTACCGCTTTAATTAGTACAGACTTTAATTTAATTACCGTTTCTAGCAAATATTTGTATTTTTAAATTGCTATTCAACAGCTCACAAAAAGTTAATACATCTCAATGACAAAACGCGTTGCCATCCTCGGTTATTCTCACAGACTGCCTAATTCAACCGGTAATAGCTACTGGGATAATCTTCTCAATGAAGAAGATCTAATTACCGAAGTCGAGGCTGGCCGCTGGTCTAAAGAAGCATTTCTTCACGCCAATAAAAATCACGCTGGCACCAGCTACACCTTTAAAGCCGGTTCAATTGGCGATATTTCTGGTTTTGACGCAGGCTTTTTTGGCATTGCCCCGCGCGAAGCGGCGCAAATGGATCCGCAACAACGCATTTTGCTTGAGCTCAGTTGGGAAGCATTAGAAAACGCCGGCATCAAGCCATCAACGATTCGCGGCAGCCAGTGCGGCGTGTATATTGGTATTGCCAGCGCCGATTATTCCTATCGTTTAGCCGACGATTTGGCCGCGATTGATTCAGCCGTTGCCACAGGGAACACTGCGAGTATCGCCGCCAATCGACTCTCCTATGCGCTCGATTTGCGTGGCCCGAGCATGGCGATTGATACCGCGTGTTCATCCTCAATGGTGGCTTTTCATCAAGCCTGCCAATCGATTCTCTCTGGCGAAAACAGCCAAGCCTTAGCGGGCGGCATTAGCCTGCATTTACACCCTTATGGCTTTATTATTTTCTCCAAAGCCTCAATGCTGTCCAAAAAAGGCCATTGCAATGTCTTTGATGAAGCAGGCGATGGCTATGTGCGCTCAGAAGGCGGCGGGATTTTTGTCTTAAAAGATTATGATTTAGCCCTTGCCGATGGCGATCCGATTATTGCCGTGGTCGCGCATTCGGGCGTGAATACCGATGGCAAAAAAAATGGCCTCACCGTACCCAGCTGCAGCGCGCAGGCCGAGCTACTCAAGCAAACCTACGCCAAAGCCGGCATCGCGGCCAGCGAGATTGATTACCTCGAAGCGCATGGCACCGGCACCGCTGTCGGCGATCCCATCGAAACCCGCGCCATTGGCCTTGCGCTTGGCCAGCACCGCAGCAGCGAATCGCCCTTATTAATTGGCTCGGTCAAAAGTAATCTTGGCCATTTAGAAGCCGCCTCGGGCGTAGCGGGTTTAGTGAAAGCCTTGCATTGCATTCAATACCGCTTGGTGCCAGCAACGATTGGCATTAAAAAACTTAATCCAAAAATTAAATTTGCTGAGCTCAACCTTAAAGTTGTCACCCAAGCGCAGCCATTAAAAACCTCTGGCCGCTTAGTCATTGGTGTGAATTCCTTTGGTTTTGGTGGTGCCAATGCCCATGTGATTTTAGAAAGCGCCCCACAACACGCGGTCAGCGCGTCAGCAACGCCAGCGCAAGCATTACCAATTATTTTAAGCGCCCGCTCAGTCGCGGCTTTGCCCGCTGCAGCCAGCAATCTGAATGACTACCTCGCCAAAACCCCCGATTTCAACGTTTATGATCTGGCTTATCAGCTCGCTCTACGCCGCGAGCAACACCCGCATCAAGTGATGGCGTTTTGCCAAACGCCAAGCGAGGTGAGCGCATTTTTAAGCCAAGTGATTGAGCAATCCGAGCAAGTCCTCAGTGGCAAAGCCATCGCCAAGGCGCAAGGGCCGGTGTTTGTTTTCTCGGGCAATGGCTCGCAATGGGCCGGCATGGGCCGATCATTACTCGCCAGCAACGCCGTATTTCAACAAGCGATTGCCGAAGTCGACGCGCACTTTATGCCGCTCAGCGGCTATGGATTACAAGACGAAATCGCTGGCCGTAATGGTCAAGACGATGAAAATCGTTACGCACAAACCGAAATCGCCCAACCAGCACTGTTTGCAATTCAGGTTGGCCTAGTGCAAATGCTGCGCAGCCAAGGCATTACACCGTCGGCCGTAACAGGGCATAGCGTCGGTGAAGTTGCGGCCGCATGGGCCGCTGGCGCGCTAACGCTTAAAGACGCCACCGCAGTGATTTATCATCGCAGCCGCATGCAAGGCCAAACCAAAGGCAGCGGGCAAATGACCGCCGTCGCCATGGGCGAATGCGAAATGAATGCGCTATTAGCCGAATGCGGCCTCAATATTGCGATTGCGGGTGTCAATAGTGCGCGGGGGATTACATTGGCTGGTGAAGTCAATGCCTTAAGCCAAATCGAAGCGCAACTTGCCGCGCGAAATATTCGCTTTAAACGCTTGGATTTGGATTACGCATTTCACAGCGCAAAAATGGACCCAATTGAAAACGATTTAATTGCCGCACTGAGCGACATTAAACCGCAATTAAATAGCATTGCATTTTATTCCACCGTAACTGGCGAATTACTCAGCGGTGAGCAACTCAATGCCCAATATTGGTGGCATAACATCCGCCAACCGGTGCTATTTGAAAATGCCATTAACGCGATCAATCAATCCGGCGCTAATGTCTTTTTAGAAGTCGGCCCACACAGCGTATTGCGCTCATATATTTTAGAAACACTAAAAAATAATGCTTGCGAAGGTTTAGTGCTTGGCACATTAAGCAAAACCGAACACGGCGAAAATAAAGTCTTTAGCGCCATGGCCAGCATTATCGCCAGTGGTTGCGAAATTGACTGGGCCACGCAATTTCCAACGCCCGGGCAATTTATGCAATTGCCCAATTACCCGTGGCAACGCGAACGCTTATGGATCAATAGCAGCACCGAATCGCTAGGGCAACTGAGCCGCGACATGCTGCACCCGCTATTGGGCTACGCGCTCAAGCAACACGCTAGCAGCTGGGAAAACCAGCTCGACACCATTAAAAATCCGGTGCTAGCCGATCATATTGTCGGCGACGCGGTGGTTTTCCCAGGCACTGGTTATGTTGAGCTGGCGTTGGCAGCGGCAATACAACAAAACGATGGCGCGTTAATCGAAATCGAAGAGCTAGAGATTCTCGCGCCGCTGGTTTTAAGCGAATCACCGGCCAAACTGGTTCGTACCCAAGTGAGCAACCATCAAGTACAAATCAGCGCGCGCGACTATACCGGCGAAGATCGCTGGACCATCCATGCCAAGGCCAAAATTAAGCCTGAGCCCAACGCTATCTTGCTGGCCAATAGCCAAATTGTCTTACCGCAAACCGCGATCGATTTTAACGGCGCCAGCCATCAAGCGCTGACTCAAGCGGCGGGCTTAGATTACGGCGCGGCGTTTTTGTGTATTGAGCACGGCTGGATTAAGGGCAATCAAGTGATTGCCAAACTGCAATATCCAAGCGAGATACAAGCCGAGCTGGCCGATTATCACTTGCACCCTGCGCTACTCGATTGCACATTCCAGCTGATTATTCAGCTATTGCAAGACGAAATGGCCGCGCTCTCTGGCGTAGCGTTTGTGCCCACCAAAATTGGCCGAATTGCTTTTGCCAGCAACCCCAATCCACCGGCGTTGGCCCAGCTCACGCTGATTCAACGTGCGCCGCATTCCTTAACCGCAGATTTCATCATTTGCGACGCAGCGGGTGAAGTGATTGTCACGATTAAAGAAGCGCGCTTTCGCAGCGTTCGGCTGCGTAAAACCCAGCACGATGCCCTGCACCTGCTGCATTATCGCCAACAAGCCGCGCCTTTAGCAGCGCAGCAATTGCCGCAACTGCCCGCCAATGCACTGGCTGCCAGCCTGCAGCAGCACGTTGCCAGCTTAAGCGAGCAAGCCGAGTTTAATCGCTATTTAAACGAAGTCGAGCCACTGCTCGACAGCCTTGCTAGCCATAGCAATATTGAGCTGCTGGGCGAGCTGGATGCGGCCAACAATTCTGAGCGCTATCTCAACTGCTTGGCGATTGCCGCCAAAGATCAGCTGATTGAGCGCCATGGTGATCAATGGCAACGCAGCGCCAATAGCGACGATGGCATTAGCGCCAATGCCATTTGGCAAGTCTTGGTCAGCGAATACAGCGCGTATTTCCACAGCATTCATGCCATTGGTTTGGCCAAAATTCGCCATCAAGCCGACTTTGATCCAAGCGCCGCGCAGCCGCAACTTGCCGCTAGTGATTACCCAAGCCTGTGGCGCGCCGCTTTAGGTGGCCAACGCCAACAAGCGCTGGCTAAACACATCGCCGATTTACTCGCCAAGCACGCCGCGATGCTCGATATTGGCCAACGCCTGAGTATTTTAGAAGTCGCCGCAGGCGCACCGATTTTTGCTCAAGAAGCCGCCAGCCAACTTGATTTAACGCTGTGCGACTATGGGTTTGCCACGCCATCGGATGACACCTTGGCCGAGCTGGCGCAATGGCGTCAGCAGCTCCCCGATTTACGCATCGAGAAGATCCCAGCCATCGAGCAAATCGAGCGCAGCGTGCCACACGGCGTTGATCTAGCGATAGTGAGTCTGGACTTTAGTGATGTCAGCAGCGCCAAAGCCGCCATCGCTTATGCCAGCGCGCAATTGGCGCCACAAGGCAAACTCTTACTGATCGGTCGTCATCGTTCGCAATGGCTGGATTTTATTTGCGCCGATCTCGCTCAGCCACTTGAAAACCCAAGCGAATATTGGGCCAGCCACCTCAGCCAGCAAGGGTATTGCTGTGCAGAGCTGATTGAAGCTGCGCCTGATCGCTATACCGACTTGTTTTTCCAAATCGCGACTCTGGATCAGCCCGCGCCGATGTTGGCCACGGCCGGCGACATCACGCCTTGCCTCATCCTCATCGATCCATCGCAAATCGACGATGCAGCGCACAAACTATGGCGAGCTCAATTGCAGCAACAACTAAGCGCGCAAGGCATCAATGCCGAGCTGCATCAGGCCAACAGCGATCAACCGCTCAATGCCGTTCTCAGCCAGTTATTTAGCGCGCAACGTGGGCATATTATTTTGCACCCGGGGTATCGCCCTGCCAGCGACAGCTTAAGCGTGCTAGCGCAACAAACCCAACGTTGCGGGCAATTAGCGCAATTACTCAACGCCGTAGAACAAAGCCAATGCGCCGCTGATTGCTGGATTATCACCCACGGTGCCAGCGATCACGCCGACGCCACGCAGCAACGCGCCGACAGCGCACTTTGGGGTTTTGCCCGCACTTTGCTCAACGAAGCCAGCGATGCGGCTTTTCACTTAATCGACTTTGCCAACAACAATTCGGCGATTCAGACCGCGGCATTAGCGCGAGAAATCGCCGCTAAGAGTCCCGAGCAAGAAGTCATGATCGACGCCAATGGCGCGCGCTTTGTGCCGCGCCTGCAGTTAGTTCAAGCGGCGCATAGCGAAAAATCCGCCGCCAACGACGGCGAAATCATCCAGCTTGGTTTTGAGTTCCCCGGTCAATTACGCAATCTGCGCTGGGCCGCCACCACGCCTGCGCCGCTGGCTGCCGATCAAATCGACATCGACGTTGTGGCCACTGGGCTTAATTTCCGCGATGTGATGTATGCGCTGGGTTTACTCTCGGATGAAGCGGTCGAAAACGGCTTTGCTGGCCCAACCTTAGGGCTTGAATTTGCTGGCGTGGTGCGCCAAGTGGGCGCCGACGTGGTCGGTTATCAAGTTGGCGATGAAGTGGTTGGTTTTGGCCCGTCCAGCTTTGCTAATCGGGTACGCACCCAAAGCAGCGCCATTGCTAAAATCCCCGCTGGCATTTCATTTGCTGCCGCAGCGACGATTCCAAGCGTGTTTTTCACCGTGTACTACGCGCTGCAGCATCTGGCGCGCTTGGAGCCGGGTGAAAAAATCTTGATTCATGGCGCCGCCGGTGGCGTAGGCATTGCCGCGATTCAATTGGCCAAGCACTTAGGCGCAGAAATTTACGCCACGGCGGGTTCGGATGAAAAACGCGCCTTCTTGCAGCAAATGGGCGTACAGCATATTTATGATTCGCGCTCGCTCAGCTACGCCGATGAAATCTTGCGCGACACCGCTGATTTAGGCGTCGATGTGGTGCTCAATTCGCTGGCTGGTGAAGCAATTAATCGCAATTTCTCGGTACTTAAACCGTTTGGCCGCTTCTTGGAATTGGGCAAACGCGATTTTTACGAAAACAGCAAAATTGGCCTACGGCCGTTCCGCAACAACATCAGCTATTTCGGCATTGATGCTGACCAAATGATGCAAGTGCGCCCAGCACTCACCCAGCGTTTGTTTACTGAAGTGATGGCGCTATTTAGTGAGGGCGTATTGTCGCCATTGCCGTATCAAGTGTTTGATGCCGAGCAGATTGTCGACGCCTTCCGCCATATGCAGCAGGCCAAACAAATCGGCAAAATTGTCGTCACTTATTCGCACGGCCTGATGGCACAACATGCCGCGCCACAACCAGCCGCGTTGCAATTGTCGGCTGAGGGCAGCTATTTGGTCACTGGTGGTTTAGCTGGATTTGGCCTTAAAACCGCGCAATGGCTAGCTGATAAAGGCGCTAAAAACCTGGTGTTAATCAGCCGCAGCGGCCCAAGCGCACCCGAAGCGCAAGCGGCGATTGCCGCGCTGCGTTTGCGCGGCGTTAAGGTGTTGCCACTGGCTTGCGACGTCACCCAATTGGCCGAGCTGGCCCAAGTGTTTGCCCACTTTGGCCAAACCATGCCGCCACTCAAGGGCATTGTGCATGCCGCGGTGGTGATTGATGACGCGCTGATTCGCAATACCGAACCGGCGCAAATCAATAAAGTGCTGGCACCCAAAATGCTCGGTGCCGATTACTTGCATCAACTGAGCGCGCCGCTCGATTTGGATTTCTTGGTGCTGTATTCATCGGCAACAACGATTTTTGGTAATCCCGGCCAAGCGAGCTATGTCGCCGCCAATCATTATATGGAAGCACTCGCAGAGCAACGCCGCGCCCAAGGTCTACCGGCCACCAGCGTGTGTTGGGGCGCGATTGACGACGTAGGCTTTTTGGCGCGCAATGAAAAAATCAAAGATGCGCTACAAAATCGCATGGGCGGCAAGGCACTGAGCTCTGATCAAGCACTCAATTATCTAGAGCAAATGCTGATCGAGCAAAGCTCGGGCTTGAGCGTGTTAGAGCTTGATTGGCCGGCTTTGGCGCGCTTTTTACCCAGCGCCAAAACGCCAAAATTTAGCGCTATCGCCCGCCGCATGCAAAGCAATGACCAAGGCACAGACCAAGCCAGCGATATTCAAAGCTTGATCGACACGCTCAGCGATACTGAGCTGCACGCCACTTTTGTCAGCATGCTCAAGCAAGAAGTTGCGCAGATTTTGCGCGTGAACGCCGACAAAATCGATGCCAGCGGCTCTTTATACGACATCGGTTTAGATTCGTTAATGGGCGTTGAGCTGGTGGTGGCGCTGGAAGAGCGTTTTGGTACCCGCCTGCCGGTGATGGCATTAAGCGAAAGCCCAACGATTAACAAGCTAGCCGATCGCTTGATTTTGCAGCTCAAACACCACGAAACCGTCAGCGACGACGCCACGCTGGCGCAAGTACAGCATTTGTCGGCCGTACACGGCGCAAGTAGCGAAACCGACTCACACGCTTTAGCCAGCCAAATCAGCCAGCAAAGCACTACGCGGATTATTCAATGAGTATCACCAGCAAATTGAAAGACCAGCTGATTCAGCAAGCGCTCGAGCGCAAGCTTAAAAACGCCGAAGCGCCGATCGCTCGCCCCGCTGCGCGCGACGATATCCCCGAAGCGTTTTATCGTTTTCATCTGCATCCGGGCTATTTACAGCTGCGTATCATCAATGAAGGTGCAAAAAAAATGGGCATTGCCAGCCCATTTTTTAAGCAACACGACGGCATCGCTGGCGCGATCAGCCAAATCGACGGCCAGCCGTATATCAACTTTGCCAGCTACAACTACCTCGATTTAAATCAGCACCCCGCAGTGCACCAAGCGGCCAAAGACGCGATTGATCAATATGGCGTTTCAGTCTCGGCCAGCCGCGTCGTCTCTGGTGAGCGGCCGATTCATCGTGAACTCGAGCGCGCCATTGCCGATGCGTATGGCGTCGATGACGCAGTGACTTTTGTTAGTGGCCACGCCACCAATGTCAGCACCATCGGCCATTTATTTGGCCCTAAAGATTTGGTGCTGCATGATGAGCTGATTCATAACAGCGCCTTGCAAGGCATTTTGCTGTCGGGCGCCAAACGCCTACCGTTTGCCCACAATAATTACGCCGCGCTGGATGAAATCCTCAGCACGCAGCGCCGCCAATTTGAACGCGTTTTGATTGTGGTTGAAGGCATTTACAGCATGGACGGCGATTTTCCCGATCTGCCGCAGCTCATCGAAATCAAAAACCGCCACCGCGCCTTGCTGATGGTCGATGAAGCGCATTCGTTTGGCGTGATGGGGCCAACCGGCATGGGCATCCGCGAGCATTTTGGCGTGGCAGGGCAAGACGTTGATATCTGGATGGGCACCCTGAGCAAAACGCTATCGGCGTGCGGCGGCTATATCGCTGGCGAATCAGCGTTGATTGAGCATTTAAAATTCTTGGCCCCCGGATTTTTATACAGCGTCGGCATGCCAGCGCCTGTTGCCGCTGCGGCTTTGGCGGCACTCAACTGTATGCAGCAAGAAAGCCAGCGGGTGCAAACGCTACAAGCTCGCGGGCAATACTTTTTGGCGCAAGCCAAACAGCGCGGCATCGATACCGGCCACAGCGCAGGCTTGGCGATTATCCCGGCGATTGTTGGCAGCTCGCTGAAAGCCGCGCGCTTGTCAGCAGCACTGTTTGCACAAGGGATGAATGTGCAGCCGATTTTGTACCCCGCCGTGCCAGAAAAAGCCGCGCGACTGCGATTTTTTATTAGCTGCGAGCACAGCGAACAACAAATCGACGCCACGCTCGACGCACTGCAAGCGGCATTACGCGCATAAATGGCCAAGTATTCGCTGATTGTTCAGCAACTCATCACCGAGCTATTTGCGGCCAAAGCGCCCGCCATCGAGCAAAAAATCCCGGTCGAGCGCCACCTGATCGAGGATATTTTGCGCGAAGGTCGGCGCAAAAATAATATCCATCTGGTCAGCGAATTTTGCAGCGACACCGCGCAGCAATACCGCAAAGAGCACGGCATCTCGCTCACCAGCTGGATTGCCAAAGGTTTGGCCTGTGCGGTTCATGAAGATTTGGCGATTCAATCGAGTTTGCGCGGTAAAACACGGCGGGTGATTTTTCAAGAAGTCGATATCGCCGTGATGATCGAGCGCCAACTCGCCGACCAATCTTACCAACCTTTGCATTACATCATTCGCAACGCCGCCAGCAAAAATCTAACGCAAATCCAAGCCGAATTAAGCCAAGCCAAAACCGGCGAAATCGGCAACGGCGGGCCACTTACCGCCTTGGAATTGGCATTTTTTAAGCTGCCTAGCTGGCTTAGAAAACCCGTGTGGTGGTGGCTGCGCTACGACCCCTATTCGCGCAAGCAAATGCTCGGAACTGTGGGTATTACCTCGAATGGCATGTTTGCCAAAGGCGCGGCGGTGATACTCCCCATATCGCCACTAAGCCTAACGCTATCCATCGGCGGCGCCAGCCAGCGCATCGTCGCCAGCGGCGAGCAACTCAAAACCAGCGAATATATACAACTCAACCTCAGCGCCGACCACGACGTCACCGACGGCGCCCCCCTCATGCGCTTCACCAACCGCCTAGTCACGATCCTAGAACAAGGCCACTCGGAACTGCGGTAATTCAAACCAAGCTTTAGCGACCAAAAGCCTGTAACACCTCACCAGCCAATTGATGGGCGGCGAGGGGGTGGTGATGGGGTTTTATTGTTTCGCTGCCCTGCCGCGGGGTTTGCCAAATGAAATAATCGGTGTTGCCGCTGGGTTCGCCGTGGGCGGCGTAGACCTTGGGCAAGATCGGCACATGGTCGCCGTACCAACACAAGGTGGCGGGTCTGCTTAAGGCGGTGAGTTGCGCTCGTAGTTGCGCCAGCATCCGGTTGGCGTTGGCTTGGTGGCGCAAATAAATGGTTAATTCTTCGCCATCTGTGGGCGCTGCGCCGTGATACACCTGCTCGGCGTCGCCCTCTGCCAATTGCTCTAAATGCAAAGGGCCGTGGTTTTCCATCGTGATAACAAAAATAAACGTCGGCTGCGTCGCTTGCGCCAACACCTCACCCATTTTGGCCGCCACTTGCAAATCACTCACATACGGCATGCCGGCGGGCGGTGGCGCAAAGGCGCTGATGTCGATAAATTCATCAAAACCCAATTGCGGATACAAGGCATCGCGGTGGTAAAAACTAGCCGCATACGGGTGAATACACACGGTGCGATAACCCTGCTGGCGCAACTGCGCCGCCAATGAGGCCGAATACTGGCGGGCAAAACGGCGGTAAGGATTAAATTGATGCACGCCCAATTGCTGCGGCGCTAAACCCGACAAAAAAGCAAATTCGCTACGCACAGTATTGGCGCCCCAAGCCGGTACTGCCAGCTGGCCGTACTGCAAAGACTCGGCGCAAAACCGATCATATTCGCTCAAAATATCCGGGCGAATTTGCGGATAATCGCGCCGAAAATCAACAAAAGACTCGCTTTGCACCACCAATAAATGCGGCAACACGCCGCTGCTCGGCTGCGGCAGCGGCCACGCCGGTGGCGTTAACTCGGGGTGGCGTTGCTCGGCCCAATAGTAAGCAAATAAAGTCGCAAAAAAACCAAACTGCTGCTGATCCTGCGTTGGGCAAAACTGCATCGCTGGCACCGCGCGGCGCAATAACTGCACCGCCAAGCAAACCGCCAACACCAAGCCTGCCCACGCCGACCAATACACGGCGTAGCTGACAGAATTGAGCACCGAATCTTCTAACGCCACGCCCAAATACAGCAGCGCAAAAAATAGCGCAGTGCAAAATAGCGCTTTCGCCACGCCAAAAAAAGGCAGATACAAACGCGGATGGCGAATCGCATCGGCGATGTATTCAAAATCTTGCACAATAAACGGCTCGCGCAGGCTATGAAACTTGCTATTGCTAATCAGCACCAGCAGCAGCAACAAACCCGTTGCCAACACCGCCGCAAACGCTGGGCGCTGAAACAAAGCCAGCTCAAAACAAAATAAGCCCGCCCAAGCGCACACCAGCAAAGCATTCATCGCCCAAGGTCGCTGCCAAATCGCCTGTGGCCGAGGCTGGGCCAAGCGCTCAATCAGCACCGTGGCGGTCACCCCCAGCGCTACTGGCCAAGCACAAGCCGACGCCAGCAACCCCCAACCCGCAAGCAATCCATCAAACACGATAACCGATCCAACGCAAAACTCGCTGCGACAACGCCGCTGGCAACACCGCCAACCACCAACTGCCCCAATTGAGCGGAAAAGGAAAACTAATCCGCGCCCGATTACTCTGCAAACCACGCTGAATATACGCCGCCGCGCGCTCAGGCGACCACTGCCAAGGCTTAGGCCCAGGCATCGCCTCGCACATTGGCGAGGTCACATAGCCCGGCATAATCACACTCACCGCAATGCCCTCATCAGCCAATAAAGCGCGCAAGCCCTCGCCATACGCCTTAATCGCCGCCTTACTGGCACTATAACTTGGCGTCATCGGCAGGCCAAAATACGCCGCCAACGAGCTAACCAAAGCAATCTGCCCCGACCCGCGCTGGCGCATCGCCGGTAAAAACGCATTCACCAAGGCCAAGGTGGCCAATACATTCACCTCGAATAGGCGCTGCATATCAGCCCACAACTCGCCCTCGGCGGTATCAGACACATTAATATTGACCCCGGCATTGGCAATCAATAAATCCGGCACGTCGTTCACCAAGCAGCGCGCCGCCCATGCTTGCAAAGCGCCAATATCGCGGCAATCGAGCACCACCGGCAACACGCTAGCGCCTTGCTCGCGGCAAGCTTGCGCCACGACCGCCAAGCGATCTGCGCGCTGGCCGAGCAAAATCAAACGCACCCCGCTCGCGGCATACGCCAGCGCCAAAGCGCCACCAATCGCGCCCGTAGCGCCGGTAATTAAAATGGATTGAGGAATAAAATCCGGTTGATGCATGCAATAAAAATCCAATTAAATCGATATCGAGACCCAGCGGCGGCTCGTCACTGCGGGCTAGCCCGCAAGCATTCGCCAGAGAGGGCTATACCCAGCCAGCAAAATTCGGCGTTGGTTTAAGACCAGTCGCATCGGGAATAGACAGCGGAAACTGACGTAATAATTCGTCAAGCGGAGACACAGCGCTCACTAGGCGCTGCGCGCACGGGCCAATTGCTAAACGATTGCCCGCTTTGCAATAAAATCCACCATTCAGTTGCGAGGTATGAATCACGGTATTGCGAAAGCGCGACAGCAAGGCCATTGACGGCGGCTCGCTGGCATACCAAAAGTCATCCAAATCACCCTGAAAAGTCAGCCCCGGTAAATTGTAAATCGGGTCGCTTAAAGTGATCGTTGGGCAGCCCAAGCTCACCGCCAAACCACCCGCCGTACTGTTCACCGTCACCAAACCACGCGCATGCTCGAGCAGACTATTTAAATCACCCGACTCCAGATAATCAACTCGACCTTGCAAATCCAATGTCTGACTTAGCTGCTGGATATAACTAGGGTAATCTTCAAGCCCCATATCTAATGGATGATTTTTAATAATCAGCTTGGTATTACTCGACGCATGCAAAGCAAATGAATGCATCACATACGAAATCACCTGCTGCATATTATCAAAGTGCGAATGATCACGAATTTGCGCGTCACTATTGAGCTGCAAAGGCAGCACATAATAGCTCTGCCCAAATTCATACAGCTCATTAATACAGGCTGCATCGCGTTTTTTTTGCCAATGCAGCTGGGCAAAGCGCCGCAAATAACCGGCATATTCAACCGGCGCAGTGACTGGCGCATGCGTTTTATAACCGGGATAAAACAATGGATTCCAAAACCCCGCCACGTGATACGCCACATCGTGCACAGTGCGAATACTAAATTGCGAGCGAAATGGCTGGCCATCACCATACTCGGGCAAAGCCCCCCCTA
This sequence comes from Deefgea salmonis, assembly GCF_020531905.1. Taxonomy (GTDB): domain Bacteria; phylum Pseudomonadota; class Gammaproteobacteria; order Burkholderiales; family Chitinibacteraceae; genus Deefgea; species Deefgea salmonis. The sequence continues at coordinate 42,150 of NZ_JAJAWG010000013.1, forward strand.
CCTCCCAATACCAATCAGGATCTTTAGGCAGGGGCGAATGCATATTGACACCACCGCGCTCCAGCGTAATCCAATAAGGGCGAAAATAGCCCTCTTCAAACACATGCGTTTGCACCCCATAAGCCTTGGCCGCAGCAACAGCAGGCAAATGCACCGGCCGCCGATCACCAAACAACACTTGATCGGTAATCCCAAACTCAAGGTATTTATCGGCAATAAAATTGGCCAGATCGGCAGGCTCTCCACGGTAATGCCAAGCACTCTGCCCCCCCCAATACAAATGATCACCCGCGTTAAAATTGATTTTATAAACGGTATGACCATTGGCACGCAGCTGCTGCGCCAAACGGGCAAAAAAGGGCGAACACACACCCTGCAAAAATAAAAAAACTCGACTCGTCATCGTACGCCAACCACATTCCGTAAAATAAAACGCCAACCCTGCCGCAGCCACTGAGGTCCAGCGCGCTGCTGTTGCCAATGCTGCAAGGTATCTAGCGCCTGTTCTGGCGTAGCACTATGCCGAGAATCTCTAGAAAAATATCTAGGGTATAAGATCAGGCAGCATGCAATTAGCTGCTCTAAGCTCAATACCCTAGTACGCCGTACATTAAACATTTGATCCTGCGTTAAACCCCAGCCCGAATAAAAAGGCTGGCCGTAACACACCACACGCTTACCGCGTAACAAGGCCTCAAACCCCGTTAGCGACGTTAAAACATGCACCTCGTCCACTTGCGGCAAAATCGACCCCATCGGTACATCGTGCAAAATTTCATCACACCACTGCCCCGCCAGCGATTCATCCTGCCCCACAGCACGCAGCCCCGCCACCACATCAGGGTGTGGTTTATACACCAGCCATGCCTGCGGATGAGCCGCCCGCACCGCCTGCAGTAGCGCCATATTGTGCCGAATACCGCTCGCACCAAATACTAACGAAGCATCTGATTCAACCTGCCCCGGCACTAAAATCACCTGCTCAACATCCGCCGGTCGCGACCAAACGCCAGCCCCTACATTGTATTTAGTCAGCCCCGCCGCCAAAATTCGCCGATGTAAATCACCAGCACGCGCCAGTAAATCAGCACTGATCTCTGCCTGATTTAACAAGGTCTCTAAATCAGACACCTGCTGCGCGTTGTAATACATCCCCTTGGTATCCAGCACCCACGACAAAGGCCGAATCAAATCGGCCCCCAAGCCCACTGAGCGCAAAAAACCATCCTCAACCCGAATCACTTGCTGCAAACGAATCGGGCAAGCACGCACATCGCGCATGCCCCACACCACCAAGACCGCCCCATCGGGCAGCGCCGACCAATCATCCACAAAGCGCACCGTTTGCCCAGGAAAGCAGCTTTTTAAAGTACGGCGCTTCCAATTTGAAAACCCTAGCGCAAAGACCGTAGCGCTCATGCTGGCACCGGATCAAGGCTAGCCAACAATTGATCCACCACCACAAAATGGTCGGCCCAAGTTGGCGCAACAAACCCCGCCATTCTAGCCAACTGCGCCAGCCGCAAAGGATGCTGGCTATCGCAATAATCACCAATCAACGCCAACCAACGCGCGCCATCTAAAGGATCGACATACTCGGGAATATCCCCCGCAATCTCATGAAACGCAGGCAAATCACTACACAGCACCGGCAATTTCTGGGCAAAAGCCTCAACAATCGGCATCCCAAAACCTTCGGCAAACGAAGGAAACAACAAAGCCTGCCCATGCTGCAAATACGCCGCCAATTCAATATCAGTACAACGCCCAACCTCTAAAACATGCCCCTGCAAAGCTGGGCAGCGCTCAAGCAAATCCAATGCGTTTTCGCATTCCCAGCCCCGCTGACCAATAATCACCAACTTCGGCGCAGCAGCGCCCAAGCGCAATACCAATTGCCGCCATAACTGCAAAATAAATGCATGATTCTTACGCGCCTCGATCGTACCCAGCATCACAAAATACGGCCCCGGCACAGGGCGCGGTAAAGCCTGCAACGGCAAATCCGCCGCCGCCAGCCAAGCCACTGCCGCCGCCGGCATGGGTAAATCCTGCGCCAACGCAAAAGCGCGCAACTCATCCAAAGTCGCTTGAGAATTCACCACCACCGCGTGGGCATACGTCAACACCGTTTGCATACGCAATTGATGGCGCTGCAATTCACCGGGGCGACAATATTCGGGATGAGAAATCGGAATTAAATCATGAACAAAAAATAATGGCCTAGCCTGAATCGACGCTAGCTTTTTAATATAATTTTTATTCTCAAGCCCAGAATGACCCGCATTAATTAAAAACACATTCGCTTGATGTAGATCATCATTCGAATTAAAAAAAGACTTTGCCACACAGCGCTGCACCCAAGATTTAAAGCCGGTATTAACTTGCAGCAATGCAGCAAAAAATTGTTTTGAATCAGCATTCCCCAATAATACCCACCGAGAATGCAATCGAACTAATGCACGAGAATCAGCAGAAAAATGGCGTATATACTCCAAAACAACCCGATCAACCCCAGTAGGTAAACGACCTTGCATCGTTCTATCGATTGAACGCGTGGCATCAATTATAAATTGCTTCATTAAATATGGCTTTGCCTTTTATTATTAATTTCTTGCAAAAATTTCTCCCAAACCGGCAAAATAACATTTGAATCATATCGCTTGGCAACCAATAGCCCGCGATGATGCAATTGATTTTTTAATTCATCCGAATGAGTCGAGTAGCGTACTTTTTTTATCGATTCAATCAAGCTATCTGTTGAATGTGGATCAAAATATTCAGCAGCATCATCATAAATTTCACGATGAACCGCAATATCAGATGCAATCACCACTGAACCACAACTCATTGCCTCAACTCCAGAAAAATCAAATCCTTCTGCAATACTTGGGCACACAGTAGCTTGAGCATGGCGGTATAAAACACGCAAATCTGCCGATGGCACATTATTTAAAACAAATAACTTGCCTTGATCAATCCAAGTTCGCATCTCTCGCATAATTGGCTCAACATCCCAACCCAAACCACCCACAATCACTAATTTTAATGATGGATCAATCTCTGCGCGGATGTTTTCCCACGCTGCAATCAAACGAGTATGATTTTTTCTTGGTTCAATTGTGGAAACCATAAGCAGGTAATTAACATTACCGGCACCTAAATGCTGCTGATAAAAGAGTTCTTTTTCATTTAGGCTTCTAAAATCAGGGCAAGTACTCGCCGTAGAAAAATTTAATCTTGCACGAATAATTTGTGAGACTCGCTCTACAGAAGAATCTTCATAAAAATAATCTGGGGCCACCATATTATGGATCGTGACGGCCCTATCTTTAACTTCAGGAAAAACCTTTAATAAATCTTGTCGAGTCGCCTCTGAAACACAGGCAAAATACGCACCAGACTGCACATTACTCAGCAAGGCATTAAAATGAACCGCCTGATGCCTTGATTTATTCGCAAACGCATGCGACATAAAAATAGGCAGCGCATCATGATAGCGAACCACCAAAGTGGTTTTTTTATTTACACGGGCAGGATAAGGCGTCTGTGAAATAAAAATATCACTGTCTGCAGTATCTAATTGCGGATATATCGGACTAGAAAACAAAAGTCGTGAGTTTAAACCAACTGTCTGAAAAATATTCCATGGTGTTGCACATATTTTATAATTTTTTTTAGTCACTAAAGAATAATCAATCGCAGGCAATGTTTTTGCAAACAAAGTTTGCCAAATAAAATCTTCAAAATAGCGAGATTCAAAAGTAGTCAATGCGACCTTATGCCCGCGAAAGCGCAGCATAGTAGATAAAGTAAGCCCTAGCACCGCGCGCCGGCGTTTTAAATATAAGGCCCAAGCGTCAAATTTATTTTTAATTGGTTTAATATCAATCGACAAAATAACTTTTGAATGGCGATTCAAGCGCTCACTATTTGCCAGACCATCATCACTCAGTTGGTTTGTTTTGATCCCCGCCGTCAAAAATCGAAGAGAAGTTTGCAATAACCCTTCTACTTCGAGTGATTGACTAAGACATAAACCCCTAAACAATAAACGTGTTTCTTGAGGAATACCCGCATAGCCTTCCAATGCTGGACGCATCTCTAGCAGGATTTTAATTTTATCTTTTTTCATTCTGAAAATATTATCCAATCGCTTGTATGAATCTCAAAAAATAAATTAAGTGGTCACGAATAACGGATTGGAACAGGTAGGAGCTGGCTTGCCAGCGAATGCAATGCTTCGCTAACTGAGCCAATTCTACGAAGAATCAAAAGTGTTTCTCTTACCACTTAAATGCCAACTAAAAACAGATTGAAGCTTATAACATCGGGCAAAAAAAGAAGCCCCGTTGCGAGCTGGCTCTATTTTACGAAAATCAACCGATTTTTTAATGACTTAAAGATGCTGATCATCCAATCTCGGTGGCCAAGCCAAATTAAAGCCCTCAGAATCCAAACTTAAATTTGGGCTATACGCAGGATCGGTCACTAAAGCAGTGCCCCAGCGTTGCTGCATATAGGCAATTTCTTTATGCGCCCGAGCTATTTTTTCTGGGGTATCGTCAAATCCACGGCTAGCAGATTCATGGTGATAAAGCTCGGCATAAGGTGTCCAAAGATTACGCAAGCCCGCCTCGCGCAGCCGCAAGCAAAAATCAACGTCATTACAAGCCACTTGTAATTCAGTCTCATTAAGGCCATCCACTAATTCATACAATGATTTGCGAACCACCAAACACGCCGCAGTCACCGCCGAAAAAGACTGAATCAAACTGGCACGCCCACAATATCCAACATGATTTTTGGGCAAAAATCGATGCACATGCCCGGCAATACCATCCACCCCCAAAATCACGCCAGCATGCTGAATCGTATCGTCGGCATACCAAAGCCTAGCCCCTACCGCACCAATCTCTGGCCGCAATGCATGGCTAACCATCTCTGCCAACCAATCAGCATTAATCACCTCGATATCATTATTAATGAGCCCGATAATTTCGCCATTCGCCTGTTTAACCGCCGCATTATTCAATGCCGAATAATTAAATGGCCGATCATCTCGTATTACTCGCACGCATGGCATATCCGCCAATTCACGCAAATAGTGCAATGTGGCTTTATCATCAGAGCCATTATCGACGATCAAAATTTCGTAATTGCTATACGTGGTTTTATTCAAAATCGAATCAATACATTGCCTAAGTAGCTTTAAGCCATTGCGGGTAGGAATAATCAGGCTAACCAAAGGTAAAACTTCTGGCAAACCATAACGTACCCGATAGCCATAGCCCATCGATTCAGCGCTAGCATTGACACCCAAACGCTGAAAATGCGCATTCAGCGCACGCTCACCCGCAATAGCGGCGTAAGGCTTGGCCTCTGAAGAATGAGCCGTACTATCGGCATGCACTCGCCAATGGTAAAGAACCCGAGGAATATGATAAATCTGCTTTGCATCAATCTGCTCAATACAGCGCAAAGCTAAATCATAATCTTGCGATCCCTCCAGCCCAACACGAAACCCACCCACAGCCCGCATCAAGGCAGTGCGATACACCCCCAGATGCGAAAACATATTTTGTGAATAAAATAAATCCGGATTCCAATCGCATTTAAAATACGCATCCGAGCGCCGCCCTTCCTCATCCACCTTATCTTCATCCGAATAAATAAGCTGGCAATCTGGCTGCTGATTAATCGCATCCACCACCCAAAATAATGCGTGAGCAGGTAATAAATCATCATGATCCAGCAAGGCCACCCACTCACCGCTGGCTAATGCCAAAGCACTATTAGATGCCGCAGAGATATGCCCATTTTGCGAGCGAAACACCAGCTTAATCCGCGAATCAAGCTGTGCAAAACGCGCTAAAAGCGGACGAATTGCCGGATCAGGCGAAGCATCATCTGCAATACAAAGCTGCCAATTGGGGTAAATTTGCGCACGAACTGATTCTATCGCCTGCACTAACCAAGTTGGATTTGGGTTATACACCGGCATCACAATAGAAATCAGTGGCTGATTTTTTAACTCAGCTAATTGCATTTTCATTGCAAGCTGATGTATCTCAGAGAGAGAGTCAAATGAATCAATCCAATTCATATATGTGACTACTTTATTCTTATTATCCGGTTCAAAAAGAGAGCAATAATCACTCCAGAGAGCAGCTACATTACTAAATGAGTCATGCTTATCCAATCGCCTAGTTTGAGGTTTACTCAAATTCCATATATACCGGGGATGAAGCGAATTCAGCTTTTTAAGCATTCTTGATTTTGCGAAGCGTTTACTCACTTTTACTAAACGAAAGTACTGCAAATCAAAGTTATCACTAGATATGAGAAAATTAAAACTTAACACTCCACTATTATCAAAATATACAAGACGTTTATGCAGCCTTTCAGACACAAGAGGCAGCATCAATGAAAGCGATACTTCGTCACTTTTTGTATTATTTAATAAAATTTGACAGTTAATACGTTTTACATCGGCCTTTACTTTCATTTCAAGCATATACCAACTTGAAGAAATACTATTTTTCATAGAAAAAACAGCGCAACAGTAATTATTTTCACCTCCTAAAATTTGATCCTTCAGCGGCACATGACTAGATGTCAGAGAATCAGCCTTCCAATTAAAATTGAATTGGCTGAAGTACTTAATAATAAAATTCACTTACTTCAGCCCTTTAAATACAATCTATAAATGAATATAGAAAAAAAGAATACTTATTATTCACCACTCTTGTTAAAAAATCGTTCATAACGAAAAACTCATCAAAAGAAATATTTAATTTAACCTTATTCACACAAGAAAACCAAAATCAATTGCTAAACTATAAATTCATTTAATTCAAATAAATTTATTTCTTCTGGCGCGTATATCTTTGTTGATATTCTTAATTCTTCAACGAATTTAATAAACTCAGGGACATTATCAATACACGCTCCTTTCAGTTGCCATGGAGCATACTCCCACCACTTTAATTTAAGTAACGGCTCTATATAACGTTCATCAACCTTATACTTAATGAATCTTGCAGGTGAACCTGCAACAACAGCATATGGAGGAACATCTTTTGTAACAACAGCCATTGCAGCAACAACAGCCCCATCACCAATAGTTACACCAGGCAGAATAAACGCACCATGACCAATCCAGACATCATTTCCAATCACTGTTTTCTGCGCAACAACAGGAGGTGAGCTTCGGTTAAAATCATGATCAAAATTTAACCCTATATTGAAAGGCAGATCATTGTCCATGATATCTTCATATTTTTGATAAAAAAATGGAGATGTACTTACATAATGCAATGGATGGGAATGTCTTCCTATCTGAACATTTTCACCAAATGAACAATAACGTCCAATCTTGCAAGCAAAATAAAATCCACTTACAGCATAACTAAATGCTCCCATATACAAAGAATAGTGAATATCCATCCACTTAAAACTACATGGGGCTTCAAAAACAACATCATCTGGCAAACTGATATTAGGCTGATGATGTGTTGTAACGCCTAGTTTTTTAAGCGTATTTATTAAATTCTGACTCAAGATGATTGACATTACATAACCTTTAATTAAATTTTTTCTAAATTTGACGCTCAATACTTTAAAGTCTTTTATTGGTTATAATGCCAATTCTCTTTGCAAAATCATCAATTGTTTTGTTCAGTTGATTGATGCCTACAACCTCCCCAAGCTCATACTGGCAAACCCTTTCCGCTGGTGCCCCATAGTTAAAAACAATCAGCGGGTACCCCATTTGCATGATCTCATCAGTCGTATATGAATACGTTTCAGGCCAAATTGAGGGAATCAAAAATACATCAATTTCTTTATCTAGAACAATTTTTTCTAGCTCATTTTTATTATACCGCCCAGTCTTCTCAAATGACGAAGACATAATCGGGATAGAAATCTCACCAATTAAAATTAATTTTGCAGGAATATCACTCTCATCAAAATAATTAACCAGCTTGAGTATAATATTTGCGCCCTTTGCTTCATTAATTCCACCCAAAACACCAATTCTCAACTCACTTGGATTTTTTCTTGGCACAAAAATAACTGGGTGTCTCCCAGAAATATCATGCGGAGTAACGATTACTTTTTCATATTGCTCAGGGTATGCCTTGAGCAAAATTTCTTTCGACGATTCTGAAAAACAAAGAATTTCATCTGCTATATTTAATAATTTACCCCAATTAGCCCGCCAATTATATATATCTGTTGGCGCCTCAAAAATTTTAAACTCACCCGTATTTTTTTTAAGGCAATTTACACACTTATCTAAATCAGTAGGTACGTCACAAAAAGTTCCAGTTTCATCAAGTAGTGTGTAATTACTGCAAACTGGAAAAAAATCATGTATTGGAACGACTAGTTTTGTAGCTGTACCTAAACGTACCTTTAACGAAATAATTTCATCTAAATGATGAGGAATATTTTCAAAAGATACAAATGAATTTATAAAAACATTATGAAAATTAAATGCAGAAATAAATTTATAAAGATCTTCGACCTCCTCTGCTTTAAAGATTACAACAACATCATCATAATTAAATTCGATCAAATATTGCTTAGTTTGAGAAAAATCGAACTTTACTGTGCAAATAAGATATCCAGCTTGAAGATATTCAGCCTTTTTTTCATCAGCATAGTGATTGGCTCCTCCACCTAAATTATGATCAATAATTAGATACGAGCTTCTTGTGTTACTGACTACCCTTAACTCAAGCAACTTCCGGACTAATTCAAGCTTATTCTCTTGTATCGTCAACTGAACTTGTTTTTCATAGTCGGAATGCTTTTTTGTTAGTATTTTGTAATTATTTTCAATCAACTTCTTCTTTGTTTCACTATCAAATGAACCACCGTGCTTATGAAAAACAAATAAGTTTGGAATATGCAAATTCTTATACCCATGTGCTACAGCTCTCTGACACCAATCATTCTCTTCACCGTAGCCTTTTCCAAAAACCTCATCAAACATACCAATTTCATCGACTAAATATTTATTCACTCCCATACAAAAACCAACACCAGTCGGAATTTCAATCATAGAATTGTTCACATTAATACTTTTAAAGTAAGAGTCGAGTTCTTCAACATCAAGTCCTTCAAAAATACTGTTATCTTCCAAATATCTAGGAAAGCTACAAATTGTTCCTGCATTTGTAAAAGGTGTTGTACTTGCAATATTGTCCATCGTAAATATTGGATACATAAGTCTCTCCAACCATTGTGAAGGAACCTCAGTATCAGTATTAAGTAATACAAAATGATTTTTTACATAACCCACAGCTTTATTGACACTTTTAACAAAACCAAGATTGACTTCATTAGTTATAAGTACAAAATCAATCAATGGATTTTTGACTAAAAATCCTTCAATGAATTCAGCTACTCGTTGGTCAGGGCTTGAATCATTGATGACAATCAAACGATATCGCATGCTACTATTTTTTATGATGCTGCTAAATAATGCATCAAGATAATCATAGCCATTGTATACAGGGATAACGATATCAATTGGGTAATCTAACTGAAATTTATTTATGTTCTTTTCTTGAGAAAATAGTGGCAATACGCTTCGTACACTTAATGTAGCACTAATTTCAGATGGCATCCGACCTTCATCACGGCCATATTTTATATAATGTAGTAATGGGTTACTTCCACTTTCAGCAACATCGTGATTTGTTAATAAATAATATTTTGTATCAAAATCGGCAGAAGGGTTCCTTCCCTCCTGCCAACCGTCCGATAAATAATGACTAAGCGCATTAACATTTTCTTGAGCAACATCTGTATATGTACTCAAATAGTAATTTACATCAAATAATCCACTTTTTTGTAGTACATCATATTCAGATTCATCTGAGATCAATTCCTCATTTATATCAAGCATCATGATGTCTTTATTCAATTCTTCTTTAGCGTTGTCATCTTCTATAGTGGAATTAAAAACCTTAGTATTTTCAAAACTCACTGAAGACAATTTACTAATCTCAGTCTTTATTTCGTGCAAGGCACTATTTAAAAGCAAATTATGCTTTTCTAATTTCTCATCTAAAATTCTGAGTTTGCTATCAATTAATTTAATCTCAATATCATTTTCTTTTATATTATCTTTGAAAAGTCGCCCGATTACAGGCCAACGCTGTCGGCGAATTCGACTAATTGCAGCATCAAGCCCTATCAATTTCTCAGAGTGTACCTGCCCTTCTTTACTACAACGTAACTGACCAAGAATCTCAAGTTTTCCGACTCCTGACTGTATTCTAGATAAATAATAATTTGCGCCACCAGGATCAGGTATTCTTCCCAATAAAATTTTATATGCGTGAAATATGAAATACTCATCTTGGAGCAACAAAAGATCATCTAAAGATGATATTGACTTATCAATTTCTTTTAATGACATACCATGAATTCCCATGTTAATTTAATCCGCCAAATTCTTATGTAACATTCAAATGATTATTCTTATTTAAATCCAAAGCATGCCTATGGACTAAATAATTATTTATTTAAAATTACTTTTAAAAAAATGCTACTTTTCGAAAAATATAGGTCCAGCGCCAATAATAGCTAGAGTAGATACTATTCAATTCACTATTTTTGGTATCAATAGTAAGGCTTAGCGATTTTATACGTTCAATGTTAATATTTTCTTTCTCTATCAACATCAGCAATTGTTGCTCTTTCATTTTATTAGCTTGTTCTAATTGAGCAACAAGCTCTTGTTCTCGTAATGTATGTGCTTCACTTTGTTTTACTATATCTTCCTCATGTTTTTTTTGAATCTCTTGCATTTTTTTAGAATAAATCTGCTCACGATTTACTTGATCAATCATTTGAGCTTCTATTTGGCTATGAGCACTTAATAATTCAGCTACAGACACTTTCTCACGTTCATTTGATGCAAAAATATAGTCATTTTTTTGTTTTTCAAAATCTGCAGATAAGCACCGTAGGGTTTCTGCATGCAATCTCTCTTTCTCAGACTGCTCATGTGTAAGGACCTTAATTTGCTCTCGTGCTTGCTCCAATAGATCTTGCAAATTTTGCACATTCAGTGCGTATGTATTATTTAATCCTTCAATTTGAAATTCATTTTTTTGTTGTAATTCATTTAATTTAACTGAAAAAACTCTTTCCTGCTCTAACATCTCACGTAGATAATTCTGGATTTGAAGCTGCGAATTTTCCCATTGCCGTGAAACCATTTGCTCTTTGTTTTCGTGCTTAATAATTAATTCTTTTTTTTGATTTTCATATATTTTTTGCTGTTCAATTATTTTTTCATGAAATATTTTTTCCTGCTCAGCCGATTTAACTAAACTGCTTTCAATTTCCTGTTGCAATTGTTCTAATTGCCGTGCAATATTTTCTTCACTATTTGAATATCTAATGCTCTGCTCATTATTTTGCTGTTCATGTACTTGTTGTATAGCTACTACTTGTTCTGCAAATTCTTTTTCACGTTCTGCCAACCTCAGTAGAAAACTATCTATCTGTTGGCAATTTTTATCTATTTGAGAGTGTTGGCTTTTAATCTGTTCTACCAGCTCTTGCTGTAACTTATTTTCAAATTGATGGTATGCCTCTTGAGTCTCAAGCACAGTTAGTGAACATGCAGCTTCTACTTCAATTAATTTATTGAGTTGCTCATCTAAATTCCGATTGGAATCAATTAATTTTAAATTAAGTTCTTGTAAATGATTTGACAAACCATCTTTAATAAATAAATATAAATCTTTTGCTGGAGCACGCTTTTCAACGACACCAGAATTAACAAAGTGTTGATATGCATCAACCCCAGCAGTTGCAACATCAGTATTAATCCTAAGATAGGCATCATAATCAAATGCACTCTTAAATGCAGCTGGATCTCTATCTACTAATTCTTTAATCAATTCATATAATTTATCATCTTGCTCCAAAGTTATTTTTTTTAGTGAATTAATCCGACCTAAATATTGATCTAGCAAACGGAAATTAACTTTTAGCTTATCAAATTCATGCATCCAAAAAATTAAATTTTGATTAAAAATAGGTATATCTATTTCGTTTGATGTACGAGCCACATTTAACAACTCAAGATATAGATCTTGTACAACAGGTGGGCATTGCTCATCGGCCATCAAATCATCAACTGAATTTTTATTATGCCTTAAGCCTTCTTCAATAAAATCTTGCTGATACTCACGCAATTCATGTTTATTAACTTGCAAGCCAAAAAAATCGGCAATTTTATCAATATTTGATTTTGATTCACTCAAAAAATAATCATAATCAATAATTAAACTTGGTTTTTTTTGCGTATACTCTAAACTATTAATTACATGTACAAGCCATAATAAATAGCTTTTTTCAAAACTAAATCCATCACGCTTTGCTAATGACTGAGCAACACTTAGTGGATTCCTAATTGCTATAATATAACTAACATCTAAACCACATCTCTCAAAGGCTTCATTCCAAAAACGTAATAGCACTGCAACTCGAGGATCTTTAAAACCAAACACTTCAGCATTAATTGTTTTTTGACATAACAAATTTTCTGCTCGTACAATATATCCTAAATCATCCAAACGATTCATTTCATGAAGATCAATTAAGGACAAACTATCCCAATCACGTCCTAATACTTTTAATATTTCAATGTTTAACTCGTTAATATCTATATCTTCAAAAAAACCTTTCGAATTTACGCCCTCCATTGGTGCCAATAAACGATCGCCAAGTTCAACACCAAGTATATTTAGCGCACGTGTAATTGCACTTGTACCACTGCGATGCATACCTAATACTATAATTAAGCGTTTTCCTTTGCTTTTCATGCAAAGATCTCAGCATCTAGCAAACAATGACCCACTGAATCTTTAGCCGAGACAAGTGGCTTAACTTTAATTGTCCAATCAATTTTTATTTCTGGGTCATCCCAACGAATACAGCGCTCAAATGTGGGGGCCCAATAATCAGTAGTTTTGTATAAAAATTCAGCCGTTTCCGATAGCGTTACAAAGCCATGCGCAAAGCCTTCTGGTATCCATAGCTGCTTTTTATTTTCTGCGGATAATACTTCGCCTACCCATTGCCCAAAGGTGGGTGAGTTTTTACGGATATCCACGGCGACATCAAATACCTCGCCCTGCACTACTCGCACCAATTTGCCTTGCGGTTGTTGAGTTTGGTAATGCAAACCACGCAATACATTTTTTGCAGAGCGTGAGTGATTATCTTGTACAAATTCTATTTTTTTACCAACGGCGGCTTCAAAAACTTTATGATTAAAGCTTTCATAAAAAAATCCTCTTTCATCGCCAAATACTTTTGGTTCAAAGAGGATTACATCGGATATTGCGAGTGGGGTTGCTTTCATTTTATTTATTCACAATTTTTTAAATACAGCATTCAACTAATTTAATACAACTAGTAAATACCTTGCTCATCAATAGGCCGCGTTATTGAACTCATTCCTAATAAATTCTAGGCTTATCTAAAGATACTCTTATTTAATTAATATCGTCATTCCCGCGCAGGCGGGAATCCAGCATAGGCAGTGGATCCCCGATAAATACATTCGGGGATGACGGAGTTAATTTAATCAGAAGCCCAAAATTAGTTACTTTCTTTTAGGATGCGCTGCAAATACTGGCCATAGCCATTCTTGGCTAATGGCTGGGCTAATTTTTCTAGCTGCTCAGATGTAATCCAATTTTTACGCCAAGATATTTCCTCTGGGCAGGCTACTTTTAGCCCTTGGCGATGCTCTAGCGTGGCAATAAACGAGCTCGCTTCTAACAAGCTTTCGTGGGTGCCGGTGTCCAGCCATGCATAACCGCGCTGCATGATTTGCACATTAAGGCTGCCCTGCTCTAGATATGCTTGATTGACTGCCGTGATTTCTAATTCACCACGCGGGCTAGGCTTAATTGATTTGGCAATCTCGACCACTTGATTGTCATAAAAATACAAGCCGGTAACCGCGTAATTGCTTTGCGGCAGCAATGGTTTTTCTTCTAAGCTGCTGGCCTTACCTTGCGCATCAAATGCCACCACCCCATAGCGCTCTGGATCGCGCACATGGTAGGCAAATACCGTAGCGCCACTGGTTTGCGCATCGGCATCGGCCATTAATTGCTGTAAGTCATGGCCATGAAAAATATTATCGCCCAGCACTAATGCGCTGGGGGCATCGCCCACAAACTGCTCGCCAATAATAAAGGCTTGCGCCAAGCCATCTGGGCTAGCCTGTACTGCATATTGCAGATCCATACCCCATTGCGAACCATCACCGAGTAACTGCTTAAAGCGCGGCGTATCTTGTGGGGTACTAATAATCAATACCTCCCGAATACCCGCCAACATTAGCGTGCTCAATGGGTAATAAATCATCGGCTTGTCGTAAACCGGTAATAATTGTTTGCTAATCGCTAGCGTAGCTGGATGTAAACGGGTGCCAGAGCCGCCGGCCAAAATAATGCCTTTACGTTGCGTCATTTTTTTCTTCTTTTTAAATTGTTTCAGTCAGCATACGGGCTACGCCCTGCTGCCAATTAGGTAGGCTTAATGCAAATGCACTTTGTAGCTTGCTGGTATCCAGCCGCGAATTAAGCGGGCGCTTTGCCGCGGTCGGGTATGCCGATGTCGGCACCGGCGCGGCCATTGTGGTTTTAAGCATTAGCCCAGCTTGCTGCGCTTGCTCAAAAACAAACTGGGCATAGCGATGCCACGAAGCTTCACCACCGGCGACTAAATGATAAAGGCCGGCTTTTTCTGGCTGCTGTAATACACCGCGAATCGCATGTGCAGTTACATCGGCCAGTAGCTCTGCCCCTGTTGGAGCGCCAATTTGATCATCAATCACTGTTAGGCTATCGCGCTCTTTAGCCAGCTTGAGCATGGTCTTGGCAAAATTGCCGCCACGCGCGGCATAAACCCAACTCGTACGCAAAATCAAATGCTTGGCGCAATGCGCTGCAATCAGCTGCTCACCTTCTAGCTTGGTTTGGCCATACACACTTAATGGCGCCGGTGTATCTGATTCTTTCCATGGCTGATCGCCACTGCCATCAAACACATAATCAGTAGAGTAATGCACTAGCCATGCGCCAATCCGCTGCGCTTCTTCGGCCAATATCGCCGGAGCCAAAGCATTAATCGTGCGGGCCAGCTCTGGCTCGCTCTCTGCCTTATCAACAGCGGTATGTGCAGCGGCATTCACAATGATATCGGGCTGCACATTGCGTACTGTGGCAGCTAGGCCTGGCAGATTCGTAAAATCACCGCAGTGCTCCGTGCTATCAAAATCCAGTGCAATTAATTCACCCAAGGGGGCCAAGCTACGCTGCAGCTCCCAGCCCACTTGGCCACCCTTACCGAGTAATAGAATTTTTAGCGGGCGCTTCATTGTGCTGCGCCTACATAATGGCTCTGCACCCAATCCCGGTATGCGCCACTTTGTACTTGGCTTACCCATTCTGGGTTATCTAAATACCATTGCACGGTCTTGCGAATCCCGGTTTCAAAGGTTTCTGCCGGTTTCCAGCCCAGTTCGCGCTCAATTTTGCTGGCGTCTATCGCATAGCGGCGATCATGCCCAGGGCGGTCGGTTACATAAGCCACTTGTAGGGCATAGCTTTGGCCATCAGCGCGAGGGCGCAGCTCATCTAATAAACCGCATACTGCAGTTACAATGTCTAAATTCGGCTTTTCATTCCAACCGCCCACATTGTAGGTTTCACCCAATTGGCCAGCTTCCAGCACGCGACGTATCGCACTGCAGTGGTCTGTTACATACAGCCAATCACGTATTTGTTGGCCATCACCATAAATCGGTAAATCTTTACCCGCTAAGGCATTCACAATCATTAGCGGAATCAATTTTTCAGGGAAATGATAGGGGCCATAATTATTCGAGCAATTGGTCGTTAATACTGGCAAACCATAGGTATGGTGATAGGCGCGTACCAAATGATCACTGGCAGCCTTACTGGCGGAATACGGGCTATTGGGTTCATAGCGATGGGTTTCAGTAAAAGCAGGATCTGCTTTGCCCAAAGAGCCATACACTTCATCGGTCGATACATGCAAAAAGCGAAAGTTCTGCTTTGCTTCGCCAGCCAGATTATTCCAATACGCACGTACTTCTTCTAATAAATGAAACGTACCCACGATATTGGTTTCAATAAAATCTTCTGGCCCATGGATCGAGCGGTCCACATGGCTTTCAGCCGCAAAATTAATTACCGCCCGTGGCTGGTATTGCAGTAACAGCGCCGCCATTAACTCACGATTGCCAATATCGCTATGCACAAAAATATGGCTAGGGTTGTCTTCAAGCCCAGCTAAATTTTGCGTATTCCCTGCATAGGTTAATTTATCCAAATTTATAACTGCTTCATTGGATTGCGCTAACCAATCATTAACAAAATTAGAGCCAATAAACCCCGCGCCACCTGTGACTAAAATCATAAACACCACCCTATTACATTTATTATTAAAAACATTCGCCGCTAAGCAAGTCAAAATTCAACCCACTTATCCCCTGCAACTTATGTTTATTTTTTATCCAGCATGAACAACTTCACTAAAAAATTATCCAGCCTTATTTCCAATAAATTAAATACTGACTAAGCAAGTCCACAGCTATAACAACTAAACCGTGATTATTTAATAATGTATTGCTACGGCACTCATGCAGCTTGGGATTGATAAAACTCAAAAGCTTCATCCACTTGCTCAAAGCTTTGTAAATGTCCATTCACTAAGACTGCTGCATGCTGACAATGCTCACGAATATAATCTGGGCTATGCGATACAATAATCATTGCCCGATCTTTTCTTTTTTCAAATAGCTCAATATGGCATTTTTCATGAAAGCGGCTATCGCCTACCGCTACAATTTCATCAATCAAAAAGCAATCAAACTCAACCGCCATTGAGATGGCAAACGCCAAACGGGCGCGCATTCCTGATGAATACTTTTTAACTGGCTCACGTAAATAATTGCCTAGCTCAGAAAAATCCTCTACAAAATCTATCGCCGGTTCAATCGGTACGCCATACACCCGGCAAATAAAGCGCAAATTATCAATACCGCTTAAACTACCCTGAAAAGCGCCACCAAATGCCAGCGGCCAAGAAATACTCATTCCCCGATATACGCTACCACTGGTGGGTAATTCAGCACCACTCATCATCCGAATCAGCGTTGATTTACCTGCGCCATTACGCCCCAAAATACCAACGCGCTGGCCTTTGGCAATTTGCAAATTAATATCATTTAAAACCGTTCTTGGCCCCTGCCGAGTGGTATAAACTTTAGTTACTTGATTTAACGCAATCATTCTGGCTCAACTCTTTTTCCCATATCTTTTACTAAAGCCAACCCAATAAAGGTCAGTACAATATTAAACGTTAATAAATAGATCGGGTCTTCATGTGTTTTCACTATTTCCCCAAAATAACCATGCCTAATCATTTCGGTTGCATGCACCATCGGTATCCAATAAACGTATTCTTGCGCAACTTTAGGTAACCACTCCACCATAAATGCAGCACCAGACAGTGGAAATAACAAATAAGTAAAAATATGCCATATTCGCTCAATCAATTCAGATCGCTCAGATACCGCTCCTACACACAGACTTAAAGCAAAAGCAAACCATGCCAATAATAGCCAACCCGTAATCACAGTTAATATATCAACCGGTAATTTCATCCAACCAATGGCAGAAAATATAATCGTCAAGGTAATCATCGAAAAAGTTGCACCTACAATTTCTAAAATCAACCTTGCAGAAAATACATCGAATACCCGAACATTACGGTGATACATTAGGCTTAAATTGACTTCAATTGCTTTAATTGATCGACTTGTACAATTTCGCCATAACAAAATTGTGGAATATCCAGTTACTGCAAAGCCTGCAATTGGCAAACTTGATCCATGTGTGGCACCGACCAAAGTCCAGAGCGTGGTCACCCCAATAGTAAACAGCATGGGTTCTAAAAAAAGCCATAAAAACCCAATATTATGTCGTCCATATCGAGTAATCACTTCACGCATTACCAAGGCATGAATTACTCTTAATTGAATTACTAATGAGTGCTTAAATGAAGAAGATGAAATGCTCATTTCTCATTTAATCCTTATGCTCGCGCACACCGGCAATCAAAATACTAAATACGCCCCAGGTGATTAGCCCCAAAATAATGGTGGTGATAATCGAACGCAAGCGCTTAGGCTCTACCGCTACATCCGGTTGGTGTGGCTGCACAATACGCTCTAAATACAATTGCTTTCTTTGCGCTTCATTGCGCGCCTGCTCTAGCGATGTTAACGCTGCGGCTAATTGCTTTTCAGCAAAAATACGATCGAGCGATAGGCGCTCAAAATCTGCCGACTTATTACTTAATGAGCTACCACTGCCAGCCACTTTGGCCATTTGTTGGTCGATTTCACTTTGTAAAATATTTACTTTATTCGCAATAGTGGTAATTTGCGGATTGTCTGGGGTAATATTTTTTACCTGCGCCAACATGGTTTTGGTAGAGATCAATTCGTCTTGCAATTTAGAAATCAATTGCAATTGCGCGGCAGACTGCCGCTCAGGATCAAACACTACTTTATCATTGCGGTATTTAGATAATGCTAAAGCTGCGGATTTTACTTTTTTCTCTGCGGCCTCAACTTCATTACTCGCAAAGCGAATCATGTCATTGCGACCACGCTCATTGAGTTGATTGATTAATTCCTCACTCACATTCAGCAGCATGGTATTGATTTTTTGTGCGTCTTCTGCTTTATATGCGCTCACCTTTAATACCGAAATCGCCGAGCTACTATCGGTATTAAGTGCTACATGTTTTTGGAAAAACTTATGCAAAGTTTCAAAATCATTATCTATACCAAACGGTGCAAATCGACTAAATAAATCAATCTCGTTGCTGGCATACATAGTTGATATTTTTAAATTATTATTTAATTTTTTTAATGCATCGCGCGATACAATATAATCATTTACGGTATAGGTATCATCCTGCGCTCTAGAAAACCCAGCACCCTGCAGCAAAGCACCCAAGCCAGAAACCGATTGGCGCTGCGGGCTACGCACTACAAATCGAGATTCTGATACATAGACATCTGAAGTGATAAAACCAAAATAAATAATCGACACGATGGTTGGTACAATCACCGTGATTAAAAATAATTTATTTGATTTTGCATAGCGGTGCTTTATATTTTTAAACACCGACGAACCTGAATATTTTACTTCACTTTCTAATCGCATTATTAAATCTAATCCCAAATTATTGAATTTATGCTTAACTATTTAAGCGTTCACACACATCTATACATAAAGGCACCGATACCTCAGACCATGCCACATATCTATACCACATCGCTAAAAATATTTTAACGATTTAAATACAGCATTAATCTAATTTATTGACCTAACAACGTAACCGATCTATTCATTTTGCTTAAAACCAAATCAAATACCTGCTGGCCACTCTGCTCTATACTCATTTCGTCGGTATTGATGCGTAGCTCTGGATCAGCTGGCACTTCATAATCCGAGCCAACGCCAGTTAAATTATTGATTTTTCCGCTCGCTGCTAATGCATAGAGCCCCTTCTGGTCATTGCGTTTAGCTGATTCAAGATTCATATCTAGGTGTATTTCTATAAATTTATCACCAAATAAGGCTCTTACTTGTTGCCGATCGACTGCAAATGGCGAAATAAAAGCACAAATCACAATCAAGCCCGCTTCGTGCATTAATTTAGCAACCTGCCCCGCGCGGCGAATATTTTCATGTCGATCTTGCATGCTAAAGCTCAAGCCGCTATTTAGGCCTTGGCGTAAATTATCACCGTCTAAAACCACCGTGTGATAGCCCTGTGCATGCAATTTTTCATCAATCCAATCGGCCAATGTTGATTTACCTGCACCCGAAATGCCGGTAAACCAAATAACGAAAGGCTTTTGATTTTTTATTTTTGCTCGCTGCTCAGCTGTTATCTGATATTTTTGCGTTGTTATATGCATAACCATGGCCTCATTCAGTGATTACAGGCTACTGATTAGAATCCATCGTATCCAGCTTTCCATGACGACAATTCCAATGCGGTTTTCGTAGCGTGCAAAACCACAGGGCATTGCACCAATTTATTGCCGGTGCAATGCGCTATCGCTTATTCGATACCTACGATACGGAAATATAAAAAGCCGTTAATATTGGACGGCATTCTGCCTTTTTTAATTAAACGTATTTATTGTATTTGTTACTGGATAGGTGATTGAGAAAACCACATTCAAGAATTTTTGTAGTTCGGCAACAGGCGAATTCGACACATACAATAAATCTTTACTTTCAATCGGGAAGCTTTGCGCGGCAAAAAAGCTGGCTGGATCGGTGAGATCCAATCGATAAATCACCGGAATTTTGCCATTGGCAGTGGCGTATGTTGG
The DNA here is from genome assembly GCF_020531905.1 of Deefgea salmonis. Classification (GTDB taxonomy): domain Bacteria; phylum Pseudomonadota; class Gammaproteobacteria; order Burkholderiales; family Chitinibacteraceae; genus Deefgea; species Deefgea salmonis. The sequence continues at coordinate 62,653 of NZ_JAJAWG010000013.1, forward strand.
CTTGGTTTGCCATTCCAATGCATTTTGATTTTCAAACCGGAAAATAAACACCCCAGCAGCATGTGAGCGTGAATCTTGTAATCCACCGACTCGGCCTAATGCTTGCGCCAGCGTAATGCCTTGACCTTCAAAATTAATTTCGTCATTTTTGCCGGTTGCGCCGAGCACAGTAAAACTAAATGGCTGGAATAATGCAGTCACCACATCGCCCGGCTGCAGCGTAATATTTTGCCTTGGATCGCGAATAACTTGCTCCAAAGGCATGCTTTGCACCTGAACGCCGCGCGTTAATTGCACTACGGTTTTATTAATGGCTTGTTTTGTACCACCAGCAGCGGCCAGTGCATCAAGCAGTAATTCACCGCGTGGTGTGAGCGGCATTCGAACACTGCCATTTACATCACCAATTACAGTGGCGTATGAAGTGGTATTGCGAGTTAACCTCACATTCACTTGCGCTTGGTTGGCTTTGCCTTTTAGGCGTTGGGTAATTTCTTGCTCTAATTCATTCAGCGGCTTGCCAATAACATTGATTTTACCGGCAAAGGGTACGGTGATAATGCCGTTAGTATCTATTGTTTGTTCGGGCAAAATCACAATTCGGCTATTGCCTGATGTATTCGAGTTGCTGGTGATTGCGCTGAATAAAATTGCCGGCGGCGCTTCCCATACCGAAATCTCTATTGCATCACCTGCTGCTAAACGTTTTTGTTTTAAGGCTTCAGTGCCAAATTGTTTTCTAAAATCAGCATCTTGTTTTTGAGATAATAAATCATTGGCGATTTTTTGATTAATATCAACGACTTGAATCCCTCTGCTTTCTGGATTTACATTCGCTTGACTGGTGATTGCCGATGTACTGGGGCCCGAAGTGGGTATATTTGAGCAGGCGCTTAGCAATACAGCGAGGGATGAAACAAGTAATTTTGCTGGATATAATTTAGTTATTTTTCTTTTTAGCATTTTCAGATTCTATTCAAATTTAGATCAACTTCAATCGTATCAATCATACTACACGATCGCTATATGCTGCATATTGATTACCATCAGCTTTAAACCGCCAAGAAGCTAGCTATTGTTTATTTATTCTAAATCACTTCATAATGATTTTCTTGTATGCGTGTATTTATAATATGCCACCTTATTTTTGCTAATTATTATACAATACTATTTACAAAGGTTGTCATAAATTAAAAAGCCATCAAATTTACATACATCAATAAAGATAGTTTTCTAATTTAAATCAACACCTTACACTACCAAACAAAACGCCTTATCATTAAATTTATGGAATAAAATAATGACCCTTATTCCTGTCATACTTTGTGGCGGCAGTGGTTCCCGTCTTTGGCCAATGTCACGCGGTGGCTATCCAAAACAATATTTATCTTTGCTTGATGAGCACTCTCTGGTGCAGCAAACTGCATTACGCTCAAAAGGAATTTCTGGCGCATTGGCGCCAATTTTTATTTCAAATACCGATCAGCGATTTTTACTTGCTGAGCAAATGAATTCAATTTCAGTTACACCACACAATATTGTATTAGAGCCGGTCGGCCGTAATACGGCCCCTGCTGTTGCGGTGGCCGCTATTTTGGCGCAGCGGGTTAATCCTGAGGCTTTAATTTTAGTTTTGCCTTCTGATCATGTGATTCCTAATCAAGCGCTTTTTCATCAATTAGTTCAGCAAGCCAGTGCGATTGCGGCCAACGGTAAATTGGTCACTTTTGGGATTAAGCCCGAGAGTGCACATACTGGTTATGGCTATATTCGCCGTGGTGCTGCGCTAGCAGCGGATGGTGCTTGTTTTGAAGTGGATCGTTTTGTTGAAAAGCCAGATTTAAAGCGGGCACAAGAATTTGTTGATGATGGTCATTACTATTGGAATAGTGGGATGTTTTTATTTAAAGCATCGACTTATCTGGCTGAATTAGGCCAATTTAGCCCAGCGATTTTAAAGCAGGCCGAATTGGCGATTGCCAATGGCCAGCAAGACCCCGATTTTATGCGGCTTGATCCTGCTGCTTTTGCTGCCAGCCCAGCTGATTCTATTGATTATGCCGTAATGGAAAAAACGGCCCATGCGGCGGTGATTGAGGCCGAAGGCTTAGGCTGGAATGATATTGGCTCGTGGACTGCGCTAGCCGAAATTACCCCTAAAGATGCATTTTCAAATAGCCAAATTGGTGATGTTATCGCCGAAAATACGCGCAACTGCTACATTCGCGCTGATCATCGTATGGTTGCTACGGTGGGAGTGCAAGACCTGATTATTATCGAAACTGCAGATGCGATTTTGGTGGCGCATCAAGATCAAGCTCAAGATGTAAAGAAGATTGTTGAGCGCTTAAATGCTTCTGGCCGTAGCGAGTCGGTGACGCATCGCCGAGTGTATCGTCCTTGGGGTTGGTATGAGGGCTTGGATGAGTGCCAGCGCTTTCAAGTAAAACGTATTTTAGTAAGCCCAGGCCGCTCGTTGAGCTTGCAGATGCATCATCATCGTGCTGAGCATTGGATTGTGGTTAAAGGCACGGCTTTGATTGTGAATGGTTCGCAAGAGCTATTGCTGTCGGAAAATCAATCGACTTATATTCCATTGGGTACCACGCACCGTTTGACTAATCCGGGAAAAATCCCATTAGAGATTATTGAAGTGCAATCCGGCTGTTATTTAGGCGAGGACGATATTGTTCGTTTTGAAGACCAATATGGCCGTCAAACCGCCACAGAGGTGTAATGAGATGTCGAATTTAACTTGTTTTAAAGCTTATGATATTCGTGGCCGCTTGGGTGAAGAGCTCAATACTGAGATTGCTTATCGTATTGGCCGTGCCTATGGTCAGTTTTTACAGGCCAAACGGGTTGTGGTGGGTGGCGATGTACGAGCTACATCGGCTGAGCTTAAATTGGCCTTAGCCAATGGCCTCATGGATGCTGGCGCAGATGTCATCGATATTGGCATGACGGGCACTGAAGAGATTTACTTTAGTGCTTTCCATTTAGATGTTGATGGTGGGATTGAGGTAACAGCGAGCCATAATCCGCTTGATTTTAATGGCATGAAGCTGGTACGCCGTGGTGCTCAACCAATTAGTGGCGATTCGGGTTTGCGCGAGATTCAACAGCTAGCCGAGGCCAATGCATTTACGCCGGTATTACAACGTGGTGTACTTAGTACGCTAAATATTTTGCCAGACTATGTGCAGCATTTGCTGACTTATGTCGATCTAAAACAATTGCGCCCGCTCAAATTAGTGGTGAACTCTGGTAATGGCGCGGCAGGGCATGTGATTGATGCGCTTGAGGCTCAGTTTGATCATTTCGGTGTGCCGATTGAGTTTATCAAGGTACATCACCAGCCTGATTCAAGCTTTCCAAATGGCATCCCAAACCCATTACTCCCAGAGAACCGTAGTGATACGCAAAATGCGGTAATTAAGCATAGTGCCGATATGGGGATTGCTTGGGATGGTGATTTTGATCGCTGCTTTTTGTTTGATGAAACTGGCGAGTTTATCGAGGGGTATTACATTGTAGGTCTTTTGGCTAAAGCGTTTCTAAAAGATACCCACAATCAAAAGATTATTCATGATCCAAGGTTAACTTGGAATACGATCGATGAAGTGAGCGCCGCAGGTGGCGTAGCGATTCAGAGCAAAACAGGTCATGCGTTTATTAAAGAGCGTATGCGCCAAGAAGATGCGATTTATGGTGGCGAGATGAGCGCACATCATTATTTCCGCGATTTTGCTTATTGCGATAGCGGAATGATTCCTTGGTTGTTGGTGGCGCAATTATTGAGCCAAACCGGAAAACCGCTTTCTAGTTTGGTTGCCGAGCGAATTGCGGCGTTCCCATCATCAGGCGAGATCAATTATCAGGTGGCCGATGTTAAAGCGACGATTGCCCGAATTCGTGCTTTGTATGCACCACTGGCGGTGCATATTGATGAAACCGATGGCGTTGGTATGGAATTTGCCGATTGGCGTTTTAATTTACGCGGCTCTAATACCGAGCCCGTGATTCGTCTGAATGTTGAGAGCCGTGGTAATTTGGCTTTAATGCAAGAAAAAACCGCCATACTCATCCAGCAAATTCAAGGTTAAAAACACGCAGGGCAAGTCATTGATCAACGCGGTGGTTCGGCCCAATAGACTGTTTTATAGGCCGGCGCTGAGCCTCGCTATTCACGCTATTTGATCAAACCCACTACCTTGGCCCGTGCCAGTCGCGTTTGAATCGCGGCGGCACGTACCGGCATGCAAGCGGTAACTCGCCAGTTGATTTTGCCAATCGGCTCAGAATCTAAAAATCTATAGGTATACATCTAGAATCATTTATATTCGTAATATAGAACGCAATACTATATATGAGTATATAAAATTTAGTTCCAGCGCCCATTCACGATAGACAACAGCATAACCGCCGGACAGCAAAAAGCCCGACTCTTTCGAATCGGGCTTTCTGGTATGGGGAGTCTGGCAATGACCTACTTTCACACGGGCAATCCGCACTATCATCGGCGCTG
>NZ_JAJAWG010000014.1 GCF_020531905.1 Deefgea salmonis
CGATGATAGTGCGGATTGCCCGTGTGAAAGTAGGTCATTGCCAGACTCCCCATACCAGAAAGCCCGATTCGAAAGAGTCGGGCTTTTTGCTGTTCGCTGCTTGTGTGGAAAATAAATTTGTATTTAATTCGAATTAAATTATGCATCATCAGGTCTTATTGCCTAGTGCGATAACTTTAACTTAGGTTAATATTCAAGCACTTAAGTATTGATCTCTATTTTTGATTAAAGGCACTTTAATGCAAAATTCCTTACCAATTTATCCTATGCCAGAATTTGAAAATAAATGCTGCCCGCCTGAATTATTGGCAGAAAGAATTCAGTTATTGACGCGCCCATTAGTTTTTACTAATGGCTGTTTTGATATTTTACATCGTGGACATGTGACCTATTTGGCTCAGGCTCGTGCTCTGGGATTAAGCTTGGTCGTTGCATTAAATACGGACGAGTCTGTTCGTCGCTTAGGAAAGGGGCAAGATCGTCCGATTAATTCATTAGCGCATCGCGCTGCGGTCATTGCAAGTCTGGGGGCTGTTGATTTGGTCACGTGGTTTGATGATGATACGCCGCTTAATTTAATTACCGTGATTCAACCCGAGGTGCTTGTTAAAGGTGGGGATTGGCAAGTAGATCAAATCGTGGGCAGCCGTGAAGTGTTACTACGGGGCGGGAGTGTCCATTCGATTCCTTTTTTATTTAATACATCAACAACCCAAACGCTAAAGAAAATCAGAGGTGATGAATGAGTTTAAATACAGAAAATGTGTTGTTTAACGTCGTTAAAGATATTAGGCATTTGGGGTTTTTTAGTACTGATTTTTTACTGCAAGTAGCTGTTTTATTGTCATGCTGGGGTTTAGCTTTTTTGGTCGTAAATCGAACTAAAAAGCGTGTTGCGGCGAAAAATTTTCGTTGGAAACTGGCTAATGATGGTATTCAGCGTTTATTATTTCCAATTTTAGCGCTTATTTTTGTTACTCTGGGCAATATTACATATCAAGTATTTGAAGGGCAAACGAGTTCATTATTACGCTTGGCTAATCTACTGATGGTTGGTTTGGTTAATATCCGTATTCTTGTTTATATTATTCGGCGAACGTTTGAAGGGGCGACATGGGTTCAGCGTTGGGAACGATATATTTCAGCGTTTATTTGGGTTGGCTATGTGCTGCATGTCGTTGGTATTTTGCCGCAAATATTAGAAGCTTTAGATGCCATTAGTTTTGATGCTGGGAAAGTTCATATTTCAATTCTCACCGTCATCCAAGGCTTATTGTCTGTTGGTGCGACTTTATTAATCGCAATGTGGGTTGGACGTTTAGTTGAACAACGTGTGATGGCCACCGATGTAATGGATATGAATGTTCGAGTGGTTCTTGTTAAAGTAATGCGATCATTGCTGGTTGTATTGGCCGTGCTTGCTTCTTTATCTATGGTTGGCATTGATTTAACAGTTCTATCTGTTTTTGGTGGTGCATTAGGTGTTGGTTTAGGCTTTGGTTTACAAAAAATTGCATCAAATTATGTTTCAGGTTTTATTATCTTGCTGGATCGTTCGATTAAATTGGGTGATTTAATTTCTGTGGATAATCGTCAAGGGATTATTAGTGGCTTAACTTCTCGTTATATTGTTTTAAAAGCACCGGATGGTACTGAAGCTTTAGTTCCAAATGACACCTTGATTTCACAAACGGTGGTGAACCAGTCATATAATGATCGCTCTGTATGGGTTGGTCTACCTATTCAAGTCGCATATAATTCAGATCTTGATCAAGTGATGAATATCATGACCGAGATTACAAAAGATGAGTCGCGGATTTTAAAATCGCCCGCGCCGGGGGCTTTTGTTACTGCATTTGCCGATAGTGGCATTAATTTAACATTAGGTTTTTGGTTAGCTGATCCAGAAAATGGCCAGATGGGTTTAAAATCTGATTTAAATATGAAAATTTGGCGAGCATTTAAAGCGAATAATATTGAGATTCCTTATCCTCGCCGTGATATTACGATTTTACCTGGGTCAATTTTACCAAATTCAAATATGTAATGCTGTTTTTTGATAGATGCTGAGTAAAATCTAGATTCTTTTTTAAAGTGAAATGGCATAAACATAGCACGAGGAATACAGTATGGAATGGCTTAATGGAATGATTGTTTTACCGTGGTGGGGCTATGTATTGGTTGTTCTCACGCTAACGCATATTACAATTGCATCAGTTACTATTTTTTTACATCGGCATCAAGCGCATCGTGCGCTGGATTTACATCCATTAATGAGTCATTTCTTCCGTTTCTGGCTGTGGTTAACGACGGCGCAAATTACAAAAGAATGGGCAGCGATTCATCGCAAACATCATGCAAAGTGTGAAACGATTGAGGATCCGCATAGCCCACAGATACTGGGAATTAAAAAAGTATTTTGGCAGGGCTGGGAGTTATATCGTGCAGAGGCTGCAAATTTAGAAACATTGCAAAAATATGGGCATGGTACGCCAGATGATTTTTTAGAGCGTAATTTGTATTCGCGCTATGCATCGTGGGGGCCTACTTTAATGGCCGTCATTGATGTATTACTGTTTGGGGTCAATGGCATTTGGATTTGGGCAATACAAATGTTATGGATTCCAGTAACGGCGGCTGGAATTATCAATGGCTTTGCACATTACTGGGGTTATCGTAATTTTGAAACTGAAGATGCCTCGACGAATTTAATGCCCTGGGGTATTTTGATCGGCGGTGAAGAATTACATAATAATCATCATACATTTGGTACGTCAGCTAAGTTATCCTACAAGTGGTTTGAGTTTGATATTGGTTGGCTATATATTCGGACGATGGCTATTTTGGGTTTAGCAAAAATTCGAAAAGTCGCACCTAAATTAAAAATGGCTGGCATTCGTCCTGAGCTCGATGAGCACGTAGTACAGGCGATTATTGCGAATCGATATGCAATTGCCGCGCATTATGCTCGAACTTTAAAACAAACGGTTGCTGCAGAAATTGAACATTTATCGGTAACGGCGGCATTACCCTCAATGAATTTTGATATTACAAAGCGGATGAAGCTTTGGTTAAAGCAAGATGCAAAAGATACTTCGGCGAGCGATAAAATTCATTTGGAATTAATTTTGGCGCAAAGTAAAGTGCTGGATCAGGTGTATCAAATGCGACAAGAATTAACGCGTATTTGGGAGCGATCAACATTGAATCGTCATGAATTAATTTTGCAGTTGCAAGATTGGTGTGTGCGTGCCGAAAATAGTGGCATTCAATCATTACGTGATTTTTCTTTGCGATTGCGTGCGGTTGCTTAAAGAAGTTTTTTTTAAAGAGTGTCATTATTGATTGAAGGCGAACCATGGGTTCGCCTTTTTATATTTATTTTGGAGAAAAAACAATGTCATCCATTCAACGTTACCATGTTGGCCCTCGTCTTTGTGAAACCGTGGTGCATAACAATACCGTTTATTTAGCAGGGCAGATTGCTGAAGATTTAGACAAAGATGCCTTAGGACAAACGGTTGAAGTTTTAGCGTGCATTGATCGCTTATTGGCTGAGGTGGGTTCAGATAAGACCAAAATTTTGCAGGTCACCATTTTTATCGCTGACATGGCTGATTTTGATGCGATGAATTTAGCTTGGAGTGAGTGGGTTCCCCAAGGACACACGCCTGCCAGAGCAACGGTACAAGCTCAGTTAGCCGATGCTCGCTATAAAGTGGAAATGACGGCGATTGCTGCGCTATAAATTGGGCGTTACGCGAAGCGTCTTTAATCATTAAGTCGTGTAGCGCGTGGATCTTGGATGGTCAGTGGCGTGCTGACGCTTCGAATTATGTTGGCATACTGAGTAGATTGACCTCCGTGCGAGATCAGTACTTTTTCTTAGTCATGGTATTGTGGCAGAAAAATGCTGTTGGGTTGCCCACTTTATGGCCGTAGTATATTGAGTGTAGCGACTTGAGCTGCCGGGCATAATCGACGGGTATGCATCCTGAGTACGCCTTGATTCGCCGCGAAAAACGCGCTAGCACGGCGAGAAATCCAACGTCAACAGACCCCAGGTATATCGCTGTAGGTATTAAATATTAAAGGCTTTAGCCATATACATAAGGAGTAATGATGATGTTTAGTCCGTCGTCGGATGCCGTGATTGCGACGCCTTTTGGGCGAATTGGTTTGAGCTTGATAGGGGACTCTTTAAGCGCCGTGGATTTTTTGGTTGCCGCAACCCCATTAAAAACGAGTCATCATCCTTTATTGCATGAGGCAAAGCGGCAGATTTCGGCTTATTTTAATGAACCTAAATTTGTTTTTGATTTGCCGTATCAACTCAATGGTACGCCGCATCAACTGAAAGTCTGGCAGGCCATCGCACAGATTCCGGCAGGTGAGGTGCTGACTTATTCCGAGATTGCTCGGCGTTGTGCATCAAGTCCGCGAGCCGTTGGTGGCGCTTGTGGCCGTAACCCCATGCCATTGCTGATTCCTTGTCATCGGGTGGTGGCAATGCATGGTCTTGGTGGTTTTAATGCCAACCGAAATGGCCTCGATTGGTTGCCAATCAAGCGCTGGTTATTACAGCATGAAGGTGTGATTGATGGCCAATAAAGCGCCTTTACCAATGATCGCCGACAGTGAGATGGCGTTGATCAACCAGTTTTTAGACGCCATTTGGCTCGGCGATGGTTTGGCGAGCAATACGATTGAGAGTTATCGTCGTGACTTGCTGATTTGGGCTGCTTGGTTAGCCAGTGAGCGTGCGCACAGTTTATTGAGTGCTGATCGCGATGCGATGCAGGCATTTTTAGCTCGGCAATCTCGCGATATGAAGGCCTCGACCTTGGCTAGGCGAATGGCCAGTTTGCGTAAATTTTATCGGCAAGCTTTGCTCAATGGGCAAATTACAGTAGACCCAACGGCTGAGTTAACCTCGCCGCGTCGAGTTCGACCGCTCCCTAAAGCGCTGCCAGAGGCGAGTATTGCTGCTTTATTGGCTGCTCCGGATATAAATTTGACTGCTGGCTTACGTGATCGAGCCATGCTTGAGCTAATGTATGCCACAGGATTACGCGTGACGGAGCTGGTTGAGCTGTCAGTGAATCAGCTTTTTCTACGTGAAAAATACATTCGGGTGATGAATGGTAAAGGAGGAAAGCAGCGGTTGGTGCCGATCGGCGAGTGGGCCGCACAATGGCTCGAGCGTTATCTGACTGAGGCGCGTTTATTACTATTAAAAAATGCTGCGCAAGCTACGTTGTTTTTAAATCAACGTGGTGAGCCACTTACTCGACAAGGTTGCTGGTTTATTATTAAGCAATATGCAGTACAGGCAAATATACCCGCAGAGTTGCTCAGTCCGCATGTTTTAAGACACGCATTTGCCACTCATTTACTGAATCATGGCGCTGATTTGCGGGTAGTACAAATGTTATTGGGTCATTCTGACATAACTACTACACAAATTTACACGCAGGTTGCATCAGCTAGGTTGAAAACACTGCATCAAACTAACCACCCGAGAGGGTAAATGATTTGATGTTTTATGCTAATCGGATAAGCTTTTAAGGTTGCCAATCGGTGGCACTTACATTGGAGCATTAAGATGGATACAAGCTTGATTAGCAAATACCAAGATATCCTCATGGGGTATGTTGCTGAGTTTGGTGTAAAAATTCTCGCCGGCATTGCTTTTTGGGTGATTGGGCGCTGGCTGATTGGCATGGTGGTGCGGTTTATTCAGGCCGGATTAGTTCGGCAGAAAGTGGATGCGACTGTTTTGCGCTATGTGGGTTCTGCAGTGACCGTGTTGTTGAATGTGTTGTTAGTGATTGGTATTTTGGGTTACTTCGGCATTCAAACCACGACTTTTGCGGCTTTGCTTGCTGCCGTAGGGCTTGCAGTGGGGATGGCGTGGTCAGGGTTGTTGGCTAATTTTGCCGGTGGTGCATTTTTAATTGTATTGCGACCTTTTAAAGTCGGCGACATGATCACTGCAGGTGGTGTAACGGGGGTAGTACATGAAGTGGGGTTATTTTCGTCAACGATTATGACGCCAGATAATGTACTGACTTTTGTCGGTAATAATAAAATCTTTACGGATAATATTCAGAATTACACCGCAACCAAATATCGTCGAGTGGATTTAAAAGCGCAGCTCTCAGGCGCTGCGGATGCTGAAAAAGCGATTGCCTTACTGAAAGCGGCGATCGCGAAGATTCCAAATGTGATGGTTGAGCCTGGTGTTGAGATTGAAGTGCTTGAATTTCAATTAGTCGGCCCCGTTCTTGCTGTGCGTCCGTATTGCCATAATGATCATTACTGGCAAGTTTATTTCCAAGCAAATAAAGCGATTTTAGATACCTTGGCCACGTTTCCAGCGCCAACGCCATCGCACTTGGTGGTGGTTCAGCAAAAAGAAAGCACGGCACAATAATGCAGTTTGCTACAACATAAAAAAACCCGCAGATTTTAGTTCTGCGGGTTTTTTATTGCATGAGGGGGTATTAGGCTGAAACCTTTTCTAGCTCTGGTAAATTGAGCAATACCTTGCCATCGCTATCAATATCAATGGTGACTTCTCCACCGCCAGCTAAACGTCCAAATAGCAATTCGTCTGCGAGCGCTTTGCGAATGGTGTCTTGAATCAACCTGGCCATTGGTCGCGCGCCCATTTGCGGGTCAAAACCATGTTTGGCAAGGTAGTCTTTGAGTGCATCAGTGAAATGCGCTTCGACTTTTTTCTCGTGCAATTGCGCTTCGAGCTGCATGAGGAATTTCTCGACAACTTGCAAAATGATGGTATGGGTTAATGAGGCAAAAGGAATGATGGCATCAATACGATTACGAAACTCTGGCGTAAACAGGCGCTTGATTTCCTGCATTTCATCGCCAGCTTCTTTTTTATTGGTAAAGCCAATCGCTGATTTACCCAGCATTTCGGCACCGGCATTGGTGGTCATGATGATGACAACATTACGGAAATCGGCTTTACGGCCATTGTTGTCAGTCAGTGTGCCGTGATCCATTACCTGTAATAAAACATTATAAATATCCGGATGCGCTTTTTCGATTTCATCCAGTAATAAGATCGAGTAAGGATGTTTATTCACAGCCTCGGTGAGTAAACCGCCTTGCTCATAACCCACGTATCCCGGCGGCGCACCGATTAAACGGCTGACGGCGTGCCGCTCCATATATTCCGACATATCAAAGCGAATGAGCTCGATGCCCATCGTATAAGCTAATTGACGGGCGACCTCGGTCTTACCAACGCCGGTTGGTCCAGAAAACAAGAATGAGCCGATGGGTTTGAGTGGATTACCTAAGCCAGCTCGGGCCATTTTGATTGATGTGGCGAGCACTTCAATGGCTTTTTCTTGGCCAAAAACGACATTACGCAAATCACGCTCGAGCGTTTTAAGTGTGTCTTTATCATTGCTCGATACCGATTTGGGCGGAATTCGAGCAATTTTAGCAATGATGTCTTCGATTTCACCTTTACCAATGGTTTTCTTTTGCTTTGAACGCGGTAATATTTTTTGCGCTGCACCGGCTTCGTCAATCACATCAATGGCTTTATCGGGTAAATGACGATCATTGATATATTTTGCAGATAATTCAGCGGCAGTGCTCAGCGCTGCTTGGGTGTATTTCACGCCATGGTGCTGTTCAAATTTATCTTTCAAACCTTTTAAAATTTCAATTGTTTGTTCAATACTTGGTTCAAGCACATCGATTTTTTGGAAACGACGTGAGAGCGCATTGTCTTTTTCAAAAATACCGCGATATTCATTATAAGTTGTGGCACCAATACATTTTAACGTGCCATTGGATAACGCCGGCTTGAGTAAATTTGAGGCGTCCAGAGTGCCACCAGATGCCGCACCAGCACCAACGAGGGTATGAATTTCATCAATAAATAGGATGGCATTGCGCTCGTCAGCTAATTGTTTAATCACGGCCTTGAGGCGTTGTTCAAAATCACCACGGTATTTTGTGCCGGCGAGAAGAGCGCCCATATCCAGTGTATAGACAGTGGCATCGGCCAAAATGTCAGGAACTTGCCCCTCGACGATGCAACGGGCTAAACCATCGGCAATCGCCGTTTTGCCAACACCGGCTTCGCCGACTAAGAGTGGGTTATTTTTGCGGCGACGGCATAAAGTTTGAATCACCCGTTCAAGCTCAGCGTCACGGCCAATAAGTGGGTCTATTTTCCCAGCTAAGGCCTGCTCATTCATATTTTGGGTGTAGCTTTCGAGTGCGCCGCCAGAGCTGGCCTCTGTTTCCCCGTCTTCATTGGGCTCAGTGCGAGGCGCTGCTGGTTGGCTCGTGGCTGATTTACTTATGCCATGGGCGATGTAATTAACCACATCAAGACGCGTGATGCCTTGTTGATGTAAAAAATACACCGCATGGCTGTCTTTTTCGCCAAAAATCGCCACCAGTACATTCGCACCAGTCACTTCTTTTTTGCCTGAAGATTGCACGTGCAAAATAGCGCGCTGAATGACGCGTTGAAAGCCAATTGTGGGCTGGGTTTCCACTTCACTGCTGCCAGATACCACAGGGGTATGCTCAGTGACAAAATCTCCAAGCTGACGACGCAGTTCTTCTAGGTTGGCGCCACAGGCTTTAATGACATCAATGGCTGAAGGATTGTCGAGCAGAGCGAGTAATAAATGCTCCACAGTAATGTATTCGTGGCGTTTTTGTCTGGCATCCATAAATGCCATGTGTAGGCTTACTTCAAGTTCTTGGGCGATCATTGACTCACCTCCATAATGCATTGCAACGGATGCTGATGCGCCCGAGCATACTGTGTAACTTCAGCTACTTTCGTTGCCGCAATATCTTGAGGATAAACCCCACAAATACCACGACCCTCTGTGTGGACTTTCAGCATAATTTGGTTGGCCTTTTCGCTGGGCATCGCAAAAAATTGCTGTAATACATCAATCACGAAGTCCATTGGCGTGTAATCGTCATTGAGTAGCACCACTTGCCACATCGGTGGTGGAGCAGTACGAACTGCTGCGTCTTTGAGTTCGGTCTCGTTCTGATGTTGGATCGCCATTGTTTTATCTTAGTCCCTTATCATTCTTTATTTTGGCGCTCACCACGATTTTTTCAAGCGTGAATGCAATACCACAGTGTGCCGCGTATCTATTATTTATGCTTGACCTTATGTGTCAAAGTGGCGTAAAAAGTTATACATGTTTGTTTTGGGATGCCCACGACAAACCGGTTTACCGATTTTGTACTTTAGTACGATCGGCAATTTATTTTATTTTTGTTATTCAGGATGTCCTCAACATGGCATTAGGTACTGTTAAGTGGTTCAATGATTCTAAAGGCTTTGGCTTTATTACTCCAGACGAAGGCGGCGAAGATCTTTTCGCTCATTTCTCTGCGATCAACATGCCAGGCTTCAAAACATTGAAAGAAGGCCAACGTGTCTCTTTCGATATCACTCAAGGTCAGAAAGGCAAGCAAGCTGGTAACATCCAAGCTGCTTAATTTTCGCTTTAAGTGAAAACAAAAGCCCGCCTCGGCGGGTTTTTTGTTGTGGTGATACTAAAATATGATGCATAAACGTAAAAAACCCCTGCCATTGACAGGGGTTTGAATGTCAAACACGCATTGGGTTTACATGCGAGCGATCATGGCTTTACCAAAGGCCGAGCAAGACACTTCTTGTGCATCATCCATCAAGCGCGCGAAGTCATAAGTCACCACTTTGTCTTGAATCGTTTTGCCCATGGCTTCGATGATTTTATCTGCAGCTTCAGTCCAACCCATGTGACGCAACATCATTTCTGCCGACAAGATGATTGAACCTGGGTTCACTTTATCTTGGCCAGAGTATTTTGGAGCAGTGCCATGAGTCGCTTCAAAGCAAGCGATATTGTCTGACAAGTTAGCACCCGGAGCGATACCGATACCGCCCACTTCTGCAGCCAAGGCGTCAGAAATGTAGTCGCCGTTCAGGTTCAACGTTGCGATTACATCGTAGTCAGCTGGACGCAACAAGATTTGTTGCAAGAATGCATCTGCGATCACGTCTTTGATGACGATGCCGTTTGGCAATTGCATCCATGGGCCGCCGTCGATCTCAACCGCGCCGAATTCATTTTTCGCGAGCTCATAGCCCCAAGTACGGAACATGCCTTCGGTAAACTTCATGATGTTACCTTTGTGAACCAAGGTAACACTGCGACGGTTGTTGTCGATGGCGTATTGAATTGCTTTGCGAACTAGGCGCTCAGTACCTTCTTTCGATACTGGTTTGATACCGATCGATGAAGTTTCTGGGAAACGGATTTTAGTTACGCCCATTTCTTTTTGTAAGAATTCGATGACTTTTTTCGCGCCTTCAGACTCAGCATCCCACTCGATACCGGCGTAGATGTCTTCGGTGTTTTCACGGAAGATGGTCATGTCAACGCGTTCTGGGTGCTTCACTGGCGATGGTACGCCTTGGAAGTAGCGCACTGGGCGTAAGCAAACGTAAAGATCCAAGTTTTGACGCAATGCCACGTTCAATGAACGGATGCCGCCGCCTACTGGCGTTGCCAATGGGCCTTTAATTGAAACCACGTATTCTTTTAATGCATCGAGGGTTTCTTGTGGCAGATATGAGCCATCAGCGTACAATTTAGAGGCTTTCTCGCCGCAATAGATTTCCATCCAGTGGATTTTACGGTCTTCGCCGTAGCACTTTTTCACAGCGGCATCGACAACATCGATCATCACTGGGGTGATATCCACGCCAATACCATCACCTTCGATAAATGGGATGATAGGATTGTTTGGCGTTGCTAGGTTAGGAACGATCTTTTCGCCCCCTTGTGGGACTTTGATTAGACTCATCGGGCACACCTGTGAATTCAGTGGTTGAAAACGTTCACCGCAAGCTTATTAAAATTTTTGTCGCGGTAAAAACCGAACTATTATCACAGGTTTACCGCCATTCTGCCAAGATTTACTAGACAATTGTTGCCATGCCTAAATTGATTTTATTTAACAAGCCTTACGGTGTTATTTGCCAGTTTTCACCGAGCCCTCCTCATCAATGTTTGGCTGATTACGTTTCCGTGAAAGCTGTCTATGCTGCTGGTCGTTTAGATACCGACTCTGAAGGACTGTTATTGCTTACGGGGGATGGTGCTTTACAGCACAAAATAACCGACCCGAAGCATAAACTGGTCAAAACCTATTGGGTGCAAGTTGAAGGCATCCCTGACGAAGCGGCGCTGGCGGCATTGCGCGCGGGAGGTTTAGATTTGGGGGATTTTAAAACGCTGCCTGCTGAGGCACGTGTGATTGCGCAGCCCGAATTGATCTGGCCGCGCGTGCCGCCGATTCGTGAGCGCGCCGCGATTCCGACGTCGTGGCTAGAAATTAAAATTGCCGAAGGCAAAAATCGTCAAGTACGGCGGATGACTGCAAAAGTAGGGTATCCAACGCTACGCCTTATTCGTTATGCGATAGGGCCATATACCCTTGATGATATTGAATTGGGGCAGTGGATTGAACTGAGTGTACCTGCGGTGCATATTCCGACACCTAAACCTGCTGGCAAACCGAAACAACGCGGCCGCCGTGGGCCAAATAAGGTACGTTAATGCTGCAGAAAAAAATCTTTCAACGCAGAGACGCAGCGGCGCAGAGGAAAAGTAAGGGTGGGGAGCACCTCTGCATCGTCTCGTTGATTCCTGATGAAATTAGTGTTCATTTTTTTCTCCGCGCCTCTGCGCCTCTGCGTCGGAGTTTCAATGCGAGGTCGATAAATGGCTAAACCCATCGCTCCGATTCCGCATAAAGACGGCATCGCGCCGAGTTTTGTTGGTCTGCCACAAGGCGACTGGCCGCTGGTGCTGGATTTTTTGATTGCGCGTTTTCCCCATGTTGCGGCGGAGGATATTCGTGGTCGTTTGCTGCGCGGCGAAGTCGTTGATGAAGCTGGCACGCCGTATGCTGTCGATTCACCGTATCGCGCCGGTACGGTGCTGTGGTATTACCGCCCGCAGCCCGAACCGCTCACGGTGCCGTTTGCCGAAACCATTTTGTATCAAGACGATATTTTGCTAGTGGTCGATAAACCGCACTTTTTGCCGGTGACGCCGGTTGGGCGTTATGCGCTGGAAAATCTGCAAACGCGCTTGCGGCAGCGTTTAGATAATCCTGAGATTACGACGTTGCATCGGTTGGATAAAGAAACCGCTGGCGTAATTTTATTTTGCCAACAGCCCGCGCATCGCCATGCTTATCACGCGCTATTTGAATCACGGCAAGTGCAAAAAACCTATGAAGCCATCGCTGGGTTTCGTCGCGATTTAGTTTTGCCTTATGTACATCACAGCCGCATCGAAAATCGCGACGACGCGTTTACCGTGCAGGAAGTGGCTGGCGCGCCCAATAGTGAAACCGCGATTGAGCTGATTGAGCAGCGTGGTGACTACGCGCATTATCGTCTTGCGCCGCATACCGGTCGCAAACATCAACTGCGCGTACATCTAGCTGGGTTGGGCATTCCGATTGTGAACGACGCATGGTATCCCGAGCTGATGCCCGATAAAGGCAACGATTTCTCGTCGCCGCTGCAATTGTTGGCCAGAACGATTGAATTTATCGATCCTGTTACGGGTGAGGCGCGGCAGTTTAGTAGTCAGCGCGCCTTGGTTTGGCCTGCGCCGTCGATGATGTCGTAAGGCGCAAGGATGAGCGCTCAATCGATGTTAAGACTTAACTATTTTTTAAATAGCGATACAACGTCGGCTCGGAAATTTCGAGGATTTGGGCGGTTTTGGCGACAAAACCGCGAATCGAGAATAGGCCTCGCTGCTCTAAATCTTTGACCACTTGCGATTTTTCTTCGGCAGACATCCGCGATGGCGTGATTGGATATTGCTCTAGTACGCTTTGCAAAATATCTTGACCCACATCATCGACCGACATCGAGAGCGATTCTTGATGGCTTTGCTCTGGCTCATTGGGCATCAGTTTACGCAGCGCTTCTTGCACATCGAGCAGTCTTTTATCATCGGTATTGATGCACAGCATCGCGGCGGGCTCGCCGTTCTCACCTTTAATAATCAGCGTTGAGGAGCGCAATAAAACGCCGCGATGGGTTTTGCTGCGGTAATTGAGTTTGTAGCTCTCGCCATCAGACTGCCGATATTCTTGCACCATGCGTAAAGCCAAATCCGTCGCGGGTGCGCCAATTTGACGCCCAGAAAGGTGACCATTACTTATCGCAACCAAGGAGGCATTGATATTGGCAAGATCGTGAACCACGACTTCAGAGTCTTCACCCAATACACCGGCAATGAAGTTTACGAGCAACTGGGCATCAATCTGTATTTTCATCGCTTTAGCATTAAATAAAATTTATCTTGTTAAGATTCTAACAATCTTTTTAATAAAAAACCAATCAAAACAATGGCTTTAAGTTAGTTGTTCTGTGTGGTTTTGAGGTTAAATCAACGTTATTGTTCGGTTTTTTGCTGAAAGATCAGTGATCTTTCTGATTCTTTTAATGAGATGATGTCGAGATAATCAAGTCGACGGCTGTTGTTGATAATAAATTATCATCATGAATGGTTTTTTGCAGAAACGGCGAAAGACTTGATTTGGGTCAAGTGAATGCAGTGCAAATCCCATTATCTTGATGCTAGGGAACGGATTGTAGGCATGTAAACCACAAGATTACATGGGGCTAAAGATGGTTTGCTTGGGTAATGAAAGCGTAATGGCCTCAATACTTTGCCACAGACCCATGCTCGATAATCCGTCATTCAATAATGGTGAATTAAAAAACGCTTTAATTTTTGTAAAAAGAGGCTCTAACAATGCATGACACCAGCCACGCCATATTTCACGGGGTATTTTTTGAGAATTTCTTATCAATTACTCACTATCAAACACTGATTGCCATTGCGCTGTTGTTGGCTTCGTTCTGGGTATTAAAGCAATTACAAAACAAAAAAATTGATTTCTCCAAGCGCATGTTGGTGAGTTTAGTTTTGGGTTCAGGTTTAGGTTTGCTGGTGCAAGCATCGGTTGGTTTTCCTGAGCAGGCCAATACGTGGATGCAAGAAACGGCAACGTGGTATGGCTTAGCAGGGCGCGCCTTTATTGCCTTTATCCGTATGCTGGTGATTCCGCTGATTTTTGTCTCGATTGTTAAAGTGATTTTGGATTTTTCTGGCAAAGAAGACCTACCTAAAATCGCTTTTCGGGGGATTTTCTGGTTGCTGTTTACGACCGCACTGGCCTGCGTACTGGGTATTGTATTGGCCAATGCATTTGGTCTAGGTTATGGCGTGAGTGCGGTGACCGGCACGGCAGAGATCAAGCAATATACCAATTTGGTCGATACGATTGTTCGCTTGATTCCAAGCAATATCGTCGTGGCAATGCACGGTGAAAACATTGTTGGCTTGGTGATTTTCTCTGCCTTGCTAGGGGTGGCTGCAACTCGGATGGAAAAGAAAAATCCCGAAGTGATTGGCGCGTTTAAAACTTTGATTTTCGGCCTGCATAAAATCGTGATGTCGGTGGCGATGACGGTGATTAAATTTATGCCGTACGCCGTGGTGGCTTTGTTGGCCCGCACGATTGTCAGCAATGGTATTCCAGCGATTTTAGAAGTCTCTAGCTTTGTTGCTGCCATTTATATTGCGATGGCTTTGATTATGCTGTTGCACATCATCATTGTTGCGCTGCATGGCGTGTCACCCACGATGTTTGTTAAAAAATCAATCGGCACTTGGTTGATGGCGTTCACTAGCCGCTCTTCAGTGGGCACTTTGCCGATGACGATTTCAACGCTGACTAATCGTATGGGGGTGAATAGTGGCACTTCTAACTTGGTGGGTTCACTCGGTAGTACCATTGGTATGAATGGCTGCGCCGGTTTCTTCCCGGCGATGATCGTGGTGATGGTGGCGCATATGGTGGGGATTGAAACCAATCTGCAGTTTTACATCATGATGTTGATTGTGGTGACGATTGGTTCAATTGGGATCGCCGGTATTCCAGGCACGGCCACCGTGGCGGCAACGATTGCCTTGTCGGGTATGGGCATGGGTGAACATTTTGCACTGATTGGTATGGTGTTGGCGATTGATCCGGTGATCGATATGGCGCGTACCTTGGCCAATGTATCCGGAACGATGTCTGCCGCGGTAGCGACAGATCGCGAAATGGGCTTAATGGATATGGATGTATTTAATGATCCCAATGCCGGTTTAGATGGCGAAGAAGCTTAAGTTAGACTGAGCGAAATGAGAGCGGCATGGGGGTATCGAGTCTCGATGCGACCTTGCCGCTCGAATTGTTTTTAAGGGCTCAATCGGTCAAGCCGGTCAGTGTATTGATTGAAATCAGAGCCGATGGCTCGCAATCCATGGAGTAACACAATGAATTATTTAATCTTGGGTGCGAATGCAGCAGGGATGTCGGCGGCAGTACGAATTTTAAAGTTTGATAAAACCGCCAATATCACGGTATTAGAAAAGAGCGATGTGGTGTCTTTTGGCGCCTGCGGGATTCCTTATTTTGTGGGCGGTGAATTTAAAGACATCGAACAAATGACGGCGCGCTCTTTGGCGGAATTCACCCAAATTGGCATTGATGTGCGCTGTTTGCATACGGTGACTGGGCTGGATGCGGCCAGTAAAACCGTGACCGCAGTCAATGCCGAGCAGCAAACGCAAACCTTTACCTACGATAAGCTGTTGATTGCCGTTGGCGCGTCGCCCGTGCAGCCACCGATTCAAGGCTTAAACACACAAAACGTCTTTACCATGCACTCTAAACGCGATGCTCAGTTGATCGTTGATCAGTTAGAGCAAGTGCAAAACGTGGTGGTGATTGGCAATGGTTTTATTGGTCTTGAGGCCAGTGAAGCATTGCGTGAGCAGGGCAAAAACGTCACTTTGATTGGTCTATCGGGCCGGGTGCTGGAAACCATTTTTGATGCTGAAATCAGTACGATTTTAGAAGACTCACTCCAGCGCCATGGCGTTAATCTACGCAATAGCGAAATGGTGACTGAACTGGTGAGCGAACAAGGCCGCGTGCATCAGGTGGTGAGCAATCTGGGGCAATATCCCGCCGATATGGTGATCGTCGCGGCGGGGTTTAAACCCAATACCGACTTTTTAGCGAGCAGTGGTTTAACCTTGTCGGCGCAAGGCGCCATTGTGATTGATGCTCAATGCCAAACCAATTTGCCGGATGTTTACGCCGCAGGCGATTGTGCGACAGTACCGCACCGCATCAGCGGTACGGCGTATATTCCATTGGCCACGACCGCCAATAAGCTAGGGCGGATTGTGGGTGAAGTGATGGCTGGGCAGCCAAGTCAATTTATTGGCACTTTGGGTTCTAGCGGCATTCGCGTGTTTGATATTGAAGCAGGCCGCACTGGGATTACTGAGCAAGAAGCGCAGCAGCAAAATATCGATTACCGCACCGTTTGGATTAAAGATAAAAACCACACCGATTACGTGGCAGCGCAAAGTGAAATGTGGGTCAAACTGATTTATGAGCGCAGCACGCGCCGTTTACTCGGTGGCCAAGTGTGCGGCGCTTATCTCGGTGGTGCGGTGCACCGCGTTGATGCTTTGGCGGTCGCAGTGTATAGCGGCATCACGGTTGAAGAGCTGGGCTTTATGGATTTCATTTACGCGCCGCCATTTGCGAGAACGTGGAATGTTCTGAATATCGCCGGTAACGTGGCCAAGTAAGTCACCGTCACCTGTCGCAATAAAAAAACCGCACCAGTCAACAGGTGCGGTTTTTTTATTGTATGGGTATTGCTCGCTAGCTAATGTTAAATAAGCTCCGCAGCGATATACCCTTACTATTCTGCCATGCGGCGGAAAACCCAGCGTTGTTGCTCGCTATTGCTAGCGTCAAAAGCATAGCCATCCAAATCAAAATGCTTTAGATCATTGGCGTGGGTAATGGCATTGAGCGCGGCGTAGCGCACCATTAGGCCACGCGCACGTTTGGCGTAGAAGCTGATGATTTTGTATTGACCGTTTTTAAAGTCTTCAAAAATCGGCGTAATCACCGGCGCGTTTAATTTTGCTGGGCGAATCGCTTTGAAATATTCTTCGCTGGCCAAATTAACAATTTCTTGCTGCTCAAGCTCATTCACCGCTTCGGTAAGGGTGTCGCCCCAGAAATCATATAAATTTTTGCCGCGCGGATTGCTCAGCTTGGTGCCCATTTCTAGGCGGTAGGCTTGCATCAAATCATGCGGGCGCAATAGCCCGTATAGACCCGACAAAATACGCAGATGTTGCGCCAGATACGCATGTTGCTCGATGGAGAGTTGCTCGGCAGCCAGACCGGTATAGACATCGCCCATAAAAGCCAATACCGCCGCTTTGGCGTTTTCGGGGTTAAAGTCGGCTTGCCATGAATGATAACGGCCAAAATTGAGCGTGGCTAAGGGATCGGACAGCTTCATCAGCTGGGCAATATCGGCGGGCGTTTTTTGTCGCAACACGTCGATTAATTGCTGCGATTGCGCTAAAAAATCGGGCGTCGTCTGCGGCAGACCCGCTGGCGTGGGGCGAGTGTAATCCAGCGTTTTCGCTGGTGAAATCAGCATTAGCACAACAAAATCCTTGAGGTATTGAGTTGTAGCCCATAATCAATATGGGCTACAGGGTCATACGGTATTAATGTGGTTCTACGCCGGCATCGCGTAAGCGTGCCGCGAGTTCCATTGCAGTTTTAACCTGCATTTTTTCTAAAATCCGCGCCCGATGCACTTCGACGGTTTTCATTGAAATCGACAAATCATCAGCGATTTGTTTATTCAAGCGACCCGTGAGTATCAATTTCATTACTTC
The DNA here is from genome assembly GCF_020531905.1 of Deefgea salmonis. Taxonomy (GTDB): domain Bacteria; phylum Pseudomonadota; class Gammaproteobacteria; order Burkholderiales; family Chitinibacteraceae; genus Deefgea; species Deefgea salmonis. The sequence continues at coordinate 17,880 of NZ_JAJAWG010000014.1, forward strand.
GCGCTCGCGCGGCGTGAGGCAGGCCAAACGCTGATCAACTGCCGTTCGCGTTTGCCATTCTTCGCGGCTGAGCTGATCTTGCGATAAGCAGCTTTCGACTAAATCAACGATGTCATTGTCCGAAAATGGTTTTTCGATAAAGTCGGCGGCGCCTTGTTTGAGCGCCGCCACCGCCATTGGCACGTCGCCGTGGCCAGTAAGAAAAATAATCGGCGGGCAATAATTAAACGCTTGTAGCTTATTGAATAACTCTAAGCCGCCCATGCCCGGCATCCGTACATCGAGCACCAGGCTGCCGTAATCTTCTGGACGGTAGCTGGCTAATAGGTCTTCAGCGCTGGCAAAGGTATTGACTTGATGATTACGGGTAGAGAATAACCAAGATAGCGCGTCGCGAATCGCGTCGTCATCATCCACAATGGCGATTTTTCGGGTATTTGGGCGATCAAGGTTCATAAATTGAATGCTCCTGCAGTGAATAACGATGACAAAAGAAGTACGTCGCGATTAAGGTTCACACGCCAAACTCTCTTGCGGTAAAGGCAGGGTGAAGATAAAGCGGCTGCCGCCGCCTGGATTGGCTTCAACCCACAATCGACCTTGGTGGTGCTCGATAATTGAGCGACAAATATTTAAACCCATTCCCATCCCGGTATTTTTTGTTGTGTAAAAAGGTTTAAACAATTGTTCCATTTGTTCAGGATTAATACCAGTGCCGCGATCCGCAATAATGACCGATAAAAAGCCATTATTTGCATTAATGTTTAAATCCAGCGTTCGATTGGCAATCGGCGTGTCGTGCATCGCCTCAATCGCGTTTTTCATTAAGTTAAACATGACTTGTTCCAGCATCACCGCATCGGCATACACAATCGGTAAATCACTCACTTCGCCGATACTGAGTTTGACTTGCTGTTTGGCGACCTCGGCGGCGAGCAGCGTGCGCACTGTGTCGACTAAATCTGCGACCTCGCAGGGCTTGCGGTGTGGCGCGCGGCGTTGCACAAATTCGCGAATCCCAGAAATAATTTTGCCGGCGCGTTTGGCTTGGCCAGCCATTTTTTCGATGGCTTGATCCAGTTGGGCAATATTGGGTTCAGCTTGCGACAGCACATTGCGGCAACCGGTGGCATAGCTGGCAATGGCGGCTAAAGGTTGATTGAGCTCGTGCGCCAAGCTAGATGCCATTTCGCCCATGCTAATCAAGCGTGTGGTTTGCTGTAATTGCTCATTTTGCTGGCGTTCACGCTCTTGGGCATTTTTGAGCGCAGTGATGTCGGTGGCGATTTCGAGCCAAACCTCTGAGCCATCCACCCAGACGCTGCTGCGGCTTTTAATTTGATACCAGTGGCCACGATAGGCATCGAACCATTCGGTTTCGACTGGCGCGCCTTTACGGCGCGGCGTATACGGCAAGGCACAGTAGCGGCCATGCCAATCGGGGATATTAAACGCCCGATCAAATTGCCGGTTGGTGAGGAGCATCTCGCAGCTGGCCGCGTCGCTGACCGAAACCGCGGCTTCTAGGCCATTGAGCACATTCACAAAACGCTCATGGGACGCTTGCAGCGCATTTCGCTCGCGCTGTAATTCGGTAATGTCGTAAATCGAGCTAATCCAGCCGGTATGCTGGCCGTCGCCATCAATCAGTTTGGCGGCGTAAAGCCGCACGTCAAAGCGCTCGCCATTGGCGCGCATAAAGCGCATTTGATAACCCGAGGGTTCGGCGCGGCCGGACAAAATCGCCCGATACACTGCGGTGCAACGATCTAGATCTTCCGGTGGCCAGTACGGCATGGTTTGGCTTTGCCCCAATAAGTCTTCTGCGCTATAGCCGACCATTTCGCAAAAGGCCCGATTGATATAAATCAGGTGGCCATCCTTATCCATCGCCCGAATGCCGGTGACTAAGGAGTTTTCCATCGCTTCACGCATGGCGGTTTCTTGCCGCAATTGCGCTTCGATATTGTGGCGCTCTTTAATGTGTCGCCGCAGTGCCCACGTTGAGGCGAGCATCAAGATCGAGAGCGCAATCACCGTCAGCGTGAGTAAATATTGTTGCCAGCTGCGTTGCTGCTGATACACCGTCGCTTGCAGCTGAAATTGATTGGGCGGCAAATCAAAGCCAATGGCTTGGCTCAAGCCGGTGGGATCTAAATTGCGGTTAAATTTGCTGGCGATGGTTTCGCCGTTTTCAGTCAAAGAAATTTGATAGCGCTGGGCAATCCACCACGGCACTTGCTGCTGCAACAGGGTATTGAGATTGAGAATGGCCACCAAAGTGTGCCGACCATGAAAATTGAGGCGAACGGGAGTGACAAAAGCCAGTAAAGGCGTTTGATTTTGCCCTTGTAACACGGTACTAAATTGGGGTGCATTATTGACCAACACCACACTGCGCGCTGCAACCAGATTGCGATGGTTTTGCGGCGGTAACAGGTCGGGACGATTGAGCGGATGTTGCCAGCGCACTTGATTGGTTTCATCGATGTATTCCAAGCTCATCACTTCGGGTGAATCTTGTAAAATCGATAAATAGCGGCCACTAAATTCGGCTGAGCTTAAGCCATCGGAAACAATGATGTCGGCAAGGCCATCGAGCTGATGCTGCAGATTATCCAGCCGATTTTTGAGTGCTTGCTTTTGCCACAATAGATCTTGCTCTAAGGTGCTGGTGATCGCTTGGTCTTCTTTGTGCGCGGTTTGGATTAAAAACAGGGCAAAAACTAAGGCAAACAAGGCGGCGGCAAACGGGGTAATGGTGAGCAGCCAACGAGAAATCGTCGGCTCCTCGACACGGAACTGCTTTTTAGGCACTGGCTTTTACCTCGTTGCCAAGGGGACGATGCTGAATAAAGTCATCGATGCTTTGCAACACAGAGTGGGCAATATTGTCGAGTGCTTCGGTGGTTAAAAAGCCTTGATGCGAGGTAATCACCACATTCGGAAACGTGGTTAAGCGCGCCAAAATATCATCTTTGAGCATGCTGTCTGAGAGGTCCTCAAAGAAAACGCCTTCTTCATGCTCGTAGACATCAAGCCCCACCCCGCCAACATGCCCTGATTTGAGTGATTTAATCAGTGCCAAAGTATTAATCAAGCCGCCACGGCTGGTGTTGATTAAGACGACGCCTGGTTTCATTTGCGCCAGCGTGGTGGCGTTAATCATATGGTGCGTGGTGGGAAACAGCGGCGAATGTAAGGAAATAATATCGGCACGCTTAAATAGCGCTTCTTGCGTAACAAACTCACAATCCACATCGCATTGCGCTGGGGGATGTGGGTCATAGGCGAGAATCTTGCAGCCAAACCCGCGTGCAATGCGCGCGGTGGCCAGACCGATTTTCCCGGCGCCAACAATACCAAAGGTGCGGCCGTGCAAGTTAAAGCCTTCTAAGCCATCGAGGGTAAAGTTGCCATCACGAATGCGGTTAAAAGCACGGTGTGTTTTGCGAACCAAAGTCAGTAGCAGCGCAAACACATGCTCGGCCACGGCTTCTGGCGAATAAGCCGGGACTCGTGTGACCGTAATGCCATGGGCGGCGGCGGCGTTTAAATCCACGCCATTAAAGCCCGCGCAGCGCAGTGTAATGAGTTTGACCCCAAGCTGGGCGAGCTGAGCGATGGTGAACGCATCGAGCAGATCATTCACAAACGGACAAACCACGTCAAACCCTTGTGCTAAGGGTACGGTTTTGGCGTTGAGCCGATCATCAAAAAAAACGATGTCATGGTCGAATTGGATATTGGCCGCATTGATCGCGGTCTTGTCATATTGCTTGCTATCAAAGACGGCGATCCGCATCGGTTTAGTCCTTAAAGTTATGCGTCACGGTGGCGTTCAGGTGAAAGCCTTGGTAGTGATAGCCATTTAATTTCTGGGCCAGCACATCGCCCAGCGTATGTGGCGCTTCAGCTGGATATTGCACTAAGGCGATGACATTACGCCCAGCGCCTTCGCTGACGGTAATTTCAGTCGGAATCGGTGCGCCCAATTGCTCGACCAACAGCGCGATAATATCTTCGCTGCGCGTGGCGGGCGGAAAATTGCCAATAATAATTTGCATGATGAATCACCTCTATGTGAATGGTTGGTCAGTTGAACAGGAGTTATAGTAACAACGTTTTTCTTGGGTTTGCTACGGCATGATTGCAGTGGTTCATCGAGTGGATAAGCCAAGTCATATCGACTCGATGCGTGATATTTTTTATTGTGCAGCAGGCACCTTGGCTAAGCGATGACTGAGTTGCGTCGGACTGTCTTTAAAATAATGCGCGTAATGACTGGCATTGCTGAGCACTTTTTTAACGTAATCACGAGTTTCACCAAACGGAATGGTTTCGATGTAAATCGTGGGGTCTAACTCGCGATCGGTACGCCATTTTCTGGCGTTGCCTGGGCCAGCGTTATAGCCAGCGGTGGCTAAAATCGCGTTGCCGTTAAAGTTCTCTGCCCAATAGGCCAGATAGTAAGCACCCATATGCAAATTGCTGCTGACGTCGGTAATACCAGCGGGGCTAAAGTCGCTGATTTTCATTTTACCGGCGACCCATTTGGCGGTATTGGGCATCAATTGCATTAAGCCCGCTGCGCCAGCACTGGAGCGAATATCGCTGATAAAGCGACTTTCTTGGCGGATTAAGCCATAGACCCACGCCGGATCTAAGCCTTGCGCTTTAGCCGCTTGCTCGGTTTCTTCGCGATACGGTGTTGGGTAGCGCAAGGTAAAGTCATGTATTTTTTGCGTGCGCTCGGCGGTATAAATACTGCGGTCATACATTTTATTTTTACGCGCTAATTCCGCTGCGGCCAATAATTGCGTGTCGCTTAAGCCTTGCATGGCGAAATTCCATTCGCGATTGGCTTCAACTCGCCAGTTTTGTTGATTCAGGCTCAAAGCACGCACCACGCCGGGTAGGGCGGCAACGGCATTGATGTCTTCAGGTTGGCTGGTATAAGGCGCGCGTGATTCTTGCAGTATGTTGCCGAGTTTTTCTTGTGCCAATAAACCGTAATAATCAAAGCCGTCAGCTAATTTGAGATAAATGGCGTTAGCGGCATTGGTTTTGTTTTGTGCCTCATAGGCGCGTGCTAGCCAGTAGCGATAGGTGTTTTTTTCTTGCGTTTCGGCGGGGAGTGCTTTGATTCGGGCTTCTATCGTTGGCCAATCTTCGCTACGCAGCGCCGAGCGCACAAACCACGCTTGGTCTTCTTCTTCCAAATCATTTAAATCGGCTTTGCCCAGCCAAACCGAAGCGCTCGGATGGTGGCGGCGTGCGGCGGTGAGGCCTAATTGTTGCCACGCAAAACGTTGATCGGCGGCGGCCATTGTGGGGCTAAGCTGTTCGATCAATTGTGCTGCTTGTGCCGGGTTTTTTCGGCCAAGCAATTCCAGTGCATACAGTTGCAATTCAAGATTGGCGCGACCGGCGGCGTTAAGCTGCAGCAATTGTTTGTCAGGGGCGCTATTGATCGCGGCGATGGTTTTGGCGGAGAACTCACTTGAGCGATTAACGCGCATCGCCAATTGCCGAGCAAAGTCAGGACGATTGCCGGCCAAAGCTTGGCGAATTCGCCACCATGCATCGTCTTCATTGAGCGTGCCGTTGGCAAATAGGGCGTCAAACACCGGATTGCACGCTGCCGATTGCGGTTTGCCACTAAACCACAGTGCTTTATTGCTGCTCAATGTTGAGTTGTCGTTGCGAGCCAGTGCCGCTTGGGTTTTGAGGCATTGCAACTCCGTGTTTGGCGCGTCGATTTTCGCGTATTGCGCTTCAAACGCCGGCCAAGCTTGGCGGCGGGCTAATTCTTTAATCCAATCATCGCGAAAACGGCTGGCCAGTGGCGTGTTGGCGTAGCGATTTAAAAATTGATTGGCATCGTCTTCGCTGATTTGTTTAATTTGTAGTGTCAGCCAGTAGTAGTTTGGATACATTTCTAACGGCTTGCCCTGATTGCTATCGCTGATTTGGGCGATGCGAGGTAGATCGCGAGCACGAACCGCTTCGCGCAGTTCATCCAAATCAATATTGGCAAAAGCGCTGGCGCTAAGTAAGAGATGGCTGCTGATAAGCAGGGTAACTGAGAGTGCGCGCATAAAGTTAAGCCGTGAAAGTGGCGCGATTGAGCGCCTAAAAAGCTTAAGCATAACAAGAACGCCGATGCTCTGGCGTTGTTATCGGCAATATTTCTGAGTAAATGTGTAAGAGATCATCTTTTGCGGCGCGGCTTAGCCATTTGGGGGCTGTGATTGAGTAGCTTATGATTGCCAAGAAGCCACTTTTTGTAGGTCAAGGGCGCGGTGAATTTGTCACGCTGCGACGCTCATTGCGAGCGAGCTGCCACGATAGCGGCAAAAACAGGTAGAATTCATTGATTAAAAGAACTGTGCCGTGCGCCAAGAATCCTATGCTGACTTTTCAGGAAATCCTTCTCAAGCTCCAAACCTACTGGGCTGGGCACGGCTGTGCCTTGCTGCAGCCTTATGATATCGAAGTAGGGGCCGGAACCTTTCACACCGCCACCTTTTTGCGCTCAATCGGCCCAGAGCCTTGGAATGCCGCTTATGTGCAACCTTGCCGCCGTCCTAAAGATGGCCGCTATGGCGAAAACCCAAATCGTTGCCAGCATTATTATCAATACCAAGTCGTGCTCAAGCCATCGCCTGACAATATCCAAGAATTGTATCTTGGCTCATTGCAAGAGCTCGGTATCGACACTTCAGTGCATGATGTGCGCTTTGTTGAAGACGACTGGGAAAGCCCAACCTTGGGCGCTTGGGGTTTAGGCTGGGAAGTGTGGCTTAACGGTATGGAAGTCACGCAGTTTACTTACTTCCAGCAAGTGGGCGGTCTAGATTGCAAGCCGGTATTGGGCGAGATCACTTATGGCGTCGAGCGTCTAGCGATGTACCTGCAGGGGGTAGATAGTATCTACGACATCGTTTGGACGGTGTACCCGAATGGCCAAAAAGTCACTTATGGCGATATTTATCACCAAAACGAAGTCGAGCAATCGATTTATAACTTCGAGCAATCGAATGTGCCGTTTTTGTTTGATCAATTCAATCATTTTGAATCTGAAGCTAAACGCTTAATCGACGGCGGCTTGGCCTTACCTGGTTTTGAAATGGTGATGAAATGCTCGCATATGTTCAACTTACTCGATGCGCGTGGTGCGATTTCGGTGACTGAGCGTGCCGCTTATATTGGCCGAGTTCGCAATTTAGCGCGTCTGGTCGCGCAAGCGTATCACGACAGCCGCGAAGCTTTGGGCTTCCCAATGTGCCAATTGCCGGAATAATCCACAGGGGCTCGCCATGTTGCTTCGTTGCAGTTTACTCAGTGTGATGGTGTTATTGAGTGCTTGCGATAAAAAATTTAACGAAGGCGTGAAAGGCCCCGTTGCCGTGCCTTATGCCAAGGCAGACTGGCGTAGTTATGGCAAAACCGCGGATTTTGAAATGCTGGTGGATGCTAATTCAGTTCAGCATGATCCGCAGTATTCAGAGGCTAACTACACCTTTGTGTGGATGTTGCAGCGGTTTAATACCGATCAAAACGACGAAGTCGGCAAAGGCCAATATCGGCTGAAATATACGCGTTCAGCGATTCATTGCGATTCTGGCCGTATGGCAGGCGTGGCCGTGGCTTTGCACGATAGCGAAGACGAAGAACTCGCCCGTTATGATGTGCCGGGATTTCAGTGGGAATTCACTGATCCGGCCAAAGACAGCTATGGCGCTGATTTTATTCGGCAGGTCTGCAAAATCATGAGCGACAAAGACGCCGCGCAGCAAGACGATGCCTAGGTGGTAGTCAACAGCCCGCTGGGCGATGAACTTAAAAAAGAGAAACAGCATGAACCCAACACTGCTTATTGAATTATTAACCGAAGAATTGCCGCCCAAAGCCTTGCCTAAATTGGGTGCGGTCTTTGCTGAAAGTATTTTTGCTGAATTACAAAAAATGGGCTTTGTGCCTGCAGATACGGCCTATGTGACGTTTGCCAGCCCACGCCGTTTGGCCGTCAGCATTCCTAATGTCGCGGCAGTGCAGCCTGAGCAAGCCATTGAAAAACGTGGCCCTGCGGTTGCCGCTGGTTTTAAAGACGGCCAGCCAACGCCGGCTTTATTGGGTTTTGCTCGTTCTTGTGGCTTGACGGCCGACGCCGTCAACAACCTAGAAAAACTGCACGACGGCAAACAAGAAGTGTTTGTTTTCCGCATGAGTAAACCCGGTCAAACCTTAAACGAAGTGCTCGCTGGCATTGTGGCTGCGGCCTTAAAAAAACTGCCCGCGCCAAAATTAATGCGTTGGGGCGATCGTGATGGCCAATTTATTCGTCCGGTACATGGCTTGATGATGTTGCACGGCGATGATTTGATTGCTGGGCAAATTTTGCATCTGAATTCACGCCGCAGCACGCTGGGGCATCGCTTTTTATCTAGCGGTGAGCTGGTGCTGTCTAGCGCTGACGATTATGCGCGAATGCTCAAAGCGCAAGGTTATGTGATTGCCAGCTTTACTGAGCGCCGCGCTTTAATCGGTGAACAACTGCAAGCGGCCGCTGCGGCCCTCAATGCCACGATTGCTGCTGATGATGCGTTGTTTGACGAAGTGACCGCCTTGGTGGAATGGCCAGTGGTGTTAAAAGGCGGCTTTGAAGCAGAGTTTCTCGATGTGCCGCAAGAATGCTTGATTTTGACCATGCAGCAAAATCAAAAATACTTCCCGTTGCTCGATACCAATGGCAAATTGATGAATCAATTTTTGCTGGTATCCAATCTGCAAACGGCAGATCCTAGCCACATTATCAATGGCAATGAGCGCGTGTTGCGCGCACGCTTATCAGATGCACAATTCTTTTTTGAGCAAGATAAAAAAGCCAAACTCGATACCCGCGTCGGCAAATTAGCCAATGTGGTGTACCACAATAAAATTGGCTCGCAACTGGAGCGCGTGCAGCGTTTGGAAAGCATTGCCGGTGAAATCGCCAAATTACTCGGTGCGGATGTCGGTAAAGCCACGCGTGCGGCTTACTTGGCCAAGGCCGATTTGTCGACCGATATGGTTGGTGAGTTTCCTGAGTTGCAAGGGATTATGGGGCAATACTATGCCGTGCATGATGCTGAAGATACCGATGTAGCGTATGCGATTGCAGCCCATTACAAGCCTAAGTTTGCTGGCGATACCCTGCCAGAAGGGGCGACGGCACAAGCCGTTTCTTTGGCCGATAAATTAGAAACCTTAGTCGGTATTTACGGTATTGGCTTGATTCCGACTGGCGATAAAGATCCATTTGCATTACGCCGCGCAGCACTGGGCGTATTGCGGATCTTGCTCGAGCAGCCACTTGATTTGAAAGCGTTGCTCAATATTGCTGAAGCCAGCTTCCCAGCGGGCTTGATTAAAGCGGGTACGGTCGACGGTGTGTACGGCTTTATGCTTGAACGCCTGAAAAATCTATTGGCGGCGCAATATCCAGCGGCTGATATTGATGCGGTGTTGGCTAAATCATTAACGCGTTTTGACGATCTCACGGTGCGTTTGGCAGCGGTGGCTGAATTTAAAGCTTTACCAGAAAGCGCAGCGCTCGCAGCAGCGAATAAACGTATTCGCAATATCCTGAAAAAAGTCGAAGGCGATTTGCCAGCCTTAAATGCCGCTTTAATTGGCGCAGGCGCTGAACAAGCGCTGTTTGCGCAATTGCAAGCGTTGCAACCGGCGGTAGAAAGCGCTTTGGCGGTCAACGACTTTACCAGCGCACTGAAGCAATTGGCGGCATTTAAAGCGCCTGTTGATGCCTTCTTTGATTCTGTGATGGTGATGAGTGACGATTTGGCTGAGCGTGGCAATCGTTTAGCACTGTTGTCGCAACTGGCTGACTTGATGAATCGCGTTGCCGAATTGTCATTATTGGCCGACTAAATGGGCTGAGGGCGGATTGAACGTGCAGCACCCTGCGCGTTGGATCCGCTGATTTTATTGGTCTTATTCGTCGCGAATGACGAAAATCTCGCTCGATATGCAAGGTTAAGGATGCAAAAAATGAAACTCTTAATTTTGGATCGGGATGGCGTCATCAATGCAGACAGCCCAGATTATATTAAGTCGCCTGAGGAATGGCTGCCGATTGCGGGTAGCATCAATGCGATTGGTGAATTAACCCGTGCCGGCTGGACTTTGGTCGTCGCCACCAATCAAAGTGCCATTGGTCGGGGCATGATTGATGTGGCCATGCTCAATCAAATTCACAGCAAAATGCATAAAGCGGTTCATCACGCCGGTGGCCATTTGGACGCGGTGTTTTTCTGTCCGCATGCGCCAGATAGTGGCTGCGGCTGCCGTAAACCCGCGCCGGGCTTAATTTTAGATATTGCCAAGCGCTTTCGAGTTGACGCTAAAGATTGCTATATGGTGGGCGACTCATTGCGCGACTTACAAGCCATTGCGGCGGCGGGTGGGCGCGCTATTTTAGTCAGAACGGGTAATGGCATGAAAACCGAGTTGCGCGGCGATTTACCCGCAGGCACTTTGATTTTTGATGATTTGGCTGCGGCGGCCAATTGGCTTATGTATTCGGCAGATTAAGCGTCTGCCGCTGGCGTTACGCGCTGTGCCGTGTGGCGCAAGCTTCGCTTTCTTTTTACTCGTGCTGATGTTGCGAGTTTGATTTCCCATTCGGCCCTTTTTCGCGAGTTTACGTTACATGATCTGGTTGCGCTCTATTTTGTATTGGTTGCTACTCATTATCATTACGCCGTTGTTTACCTTGTTGGCCATCGTGATTTTGCCTTTGCCAGCAGTGACGCGAAATCAAATTATTCGCTGGTGGTCGGTGATTTTACTCAAGTGGTTACACCTGACTTGCGGGCTTAAATTTCGGGTTGAAGGCGCAGAAAACATTCCCGAAGGGCCAATGATGATTATGTGTAAACATCAATCGGCGTGGGAAACCATGGCGCTGCAATTGATTTTCCCGCCGCAAGTGTGGGTAATGAAACGCGAATTACTTAAAATGCCATTTTTTGGCTGGGCTTTGGCGACCACCTCACCGATTGCGATTGATCGTGGCCAGCGCGCTGCCGCGCAGCGGCAATTGATGGAGCAAGGTAAAGATCGTTTAGCCAAAGGCTTGTGGATTGTGATTTTTCCAGAAGGGACGCGGATTAAACCCGGTGAGCGTGGCCAATACAAACAAGGCGGCGCACGTTTAGCACTGGATTTAAATGTGCCGATTGTGCCCGTGGCGATGAATTCCGGTGAGTTTTGGCCGAAAAATTCCTTTTTAAAATGGCCGGGAGAAATCACCGTTCGCGTAGGGGCACCGATTGCTTCTGAAGGTAAAAAATCCTTAGAGCTGATTAAAGAAGTCGAAAACTGGATCGAAGGGCAGATGGACGAAATCAGCGGCCGTGGTCCGTGCTTTGAGCAGAAAAAAGCCTAGGGTCTGTTGACGTTTGGTTTTCGGTCGCGCTGGAGCGATTTTCGCGGCAGATCAAGGCATTTTATGCGACCAATAACCCGTTATTCGAGCATGAAATAACGCAGAGATGCCGCGAAAAGCGCCCAGCCCTTAGGGTTTGGCTGCTTTTGGCCTGACACTGCGTTGAAAAACGCTTGCATAGAATGACTATGCCACGCGTCTTTCGCCTTGTTTCAGGCCAAAATCAGCACAAACGCGATCCGCAAACCAAACCTCAACAGGCCCTAGGTATTTACTTGCAGTACATATTTAAAAATAGCTCTGGCGATATATCCTATCAAATTAAACGTAGCCCACGGCGACGTAGCATTGGTTTGAAAATTGATGCGCAGGGGTTAACGGTGATTTTGCCGCAAAGCGCGGCTGAACGTGAAGCCGAGCGCGTCATTGAACTCAAACTGGCATGGATTCGCGGCAAACTCGCGGTGCGGCACGATGCGCCAGCAGTCGCGCCGCCGAGCTTGTGCTGGGGGGCGAGTGCCTTGTATCTGGGCGAATCATTCATGTTGCAACCGGCATTACGCAGCCAATTTGGCGCAGGAGTGTTGTCGCTGTGCGCAGCCAACGACGCCAAAATTGCCCCGGCTTTAATCCGTTTTTATCAGCGCTCAGCGCAAATTTATTTGGCCGAACGCGTGGGCTTGTGGTCGGAACGCATGGCGCTGCAACCCAGAAAATGGTTATTGTCATCGGCCAAAACCCGCTGGGGCAGTTGCACTGCTGCCGGTGACATTCGTTTAAATTGGCGCTTAATGCAAGCGCCAGCCAGCGTGATTGATTATGTGGTGATTCATGAATTGGCGCATTTGGCCCAAATGAATCATTCGGCCCGCTTTTGGGCGATTGTCGCCCAAGCCTGCCCAAATTGGAAAACCGAGCGCGCTTGGCTCAAGCAGCATGCGCTGGCCTTGCTGGCTTGGGGCTAATGATTTTTTTAAATAAGACTTAAATCATCACTCAGCAGCGCAATTGAGTATCGGTTTCAGCGTTTTATTTCCTTATTATTTTTCATTTTAATATTTTAAATGTGTTTCGAAGGCGGCGCTGTTCGGCTCAATCGCAAAGCACTAACCGCCCATTGACTGACTATTGGTCTTTGAGTGGCATCACTTGAACGGTTGTTTGTGGCGGTGTTGAGACTTGGGTATTGCTCGCAGGCTTGGATGCACTCATTGCGTCGATTGCCATACCCCCAGCAGCCACCGTTCCGGTTGCGACCATTTTAGTCGCATCATAAGCCAGGCCAACGGCGCTGGTGGTCACGCCAACAGCAACTGAGCCAACTAAAGCAGCAGTCGTCACCACGGCACAACCATTGAGTAATAAGGCCAAGATTAGGACGACGGGTAATTTAAACACTCGATATTCCGACATCGTTAGAAAGGCATGGATTGTCGACGACTTGATGCGATTCGTCGAGATAAAAAAGCATTCAGTTAAATCATGGATGGGAGTAGATATTGCTGGGTAGATCTGGTTTAATCCATTGCGATTGATTTTAATGCTCGCAGCTTAAATCATTGGCAACGATGCCTTGCTAAACAATAATCATTTTTTATTTAGCGATTTAATCGAATTTATTCAAATTCCCCAGTTTTGTTTGCGTAGAATTAAGCGTTTAGGTAAGAATGAAAAAAATTCTGATTGCAAAACTCACCTCGCTGGGTGATATTTTATTTGTCATGCCAATGATTAGTGATATTCGATATCATTTTCCTGACGTACAGATTGATTGGATGGTGGATGCCCAATTTGCTGAATTACCGGCCATGCATCCGGCAATTCATCGCGTGATTACTGTGCCTTTACGCGGCTATAAGCGTAAATCAATCCGGCAAAATTGGCATGGCATTCAATCGGCAATTGGGCAATTGCGTCTTGAGCATTATGATGTCATTTTAGATTGTCATGGCATGATTAAATCGGCGTTATTGAGTCAAGCGGCTAAAGCCAAGCTAATTATTGGGCCGCCGGATTATCGTTTAGGCGAAAACGCCGCACGCTGGGCTTATCATCGGCAAGTGGTTCCCGATGCCAATTTAACCGCTGTGGCTTGGTATCGCAGCTACGCCGCTTTAGCGCTGAATTATTCAATTGAAACTGAAATTAATTTTGGTCTGCAAGCGGATGAATGCTTGCCGACATGGATGCCGGCCAATCGTCCGTATGTGATGTGTTTTCATGCCGCGTCCAAGGCTGAAAAAACCTGGCCAGTGGCGCAATGGCTGGCGGTATTGCAGGCCTTAGAGCAGCAGGGCGTGATGGCGATTTTGCCATGGGGCACCGAGGGCGAATATACGGTGGCTCAGCAATTGGCAGCGGGGCTAACGCTGGCGATGGTGCCGCCAAAACTCACCATTGCACAGATTGCCAGCTTGATTCGCCATGCCGACTGGTCGATTGGGGTGGATACCGGCATGACGCATTTGGCTGAAAACATGGGCCGTGCCACCATTGCGCTGTATACGCAAACCGATTCGGCCAGCTATCACCCGGTATGGAATAGCCAAGCGCATTCTTTGGGTGGGCAAGGGGTGGTACCACAAGCAAAACAAGTGTTGGCTATTATGGGTATTGCTGCCTAAGCTCGATACTTGCTAGCTTAGACGGTAATACTCATCTCCCCATGCCGCCGACTTGCTGTGCTAAATAAGTGGCGTAGTTGTCGGTCATGCCGCCAATAAAGTCCAGCACTCGCCGGTAGGCTTCGATTAAAGGCCATTCTTTTTTCGGCGCGTTGTAATCCATTAAATCGAGCACTCGGCGCATGCGAAACGGCATTTCGGCGCTGACGTGTTGCTCGTAGGCCGCGGTGCAAAAAGCACTGAGTAAGATTTCTAAGCAGGTAAATGAGCCGACTTCGATTTCAATTTTGCGTCGTTCGTTAAATATCCGGTCGCGCGCCAGTTGCTTGGCCTCGGCCAGCCCCAAACGCATGCTCGGCGGGCAATCATTGAGTAAATCGCCTTGGTAAGTGCCAGCCATAATCCGGTCATAGTGTGTCATAAAGGTGGCGGCCACATCGCGAATACAGCGATCAATGGCTTTGCCGCGCAGTAATGAAATTTTGCGCCGGGTGGATGGCGCAGCCGCGACTTCGAGTTGCAACAGACTGGTTTCGCCGCCGCAAATCTTCATCAATAGCGGCTCAACGGTTTCGAACGGTAGTGTGCCGATTTCAATGCCGTCTTCTAAATCCAAAATGGCATAGCAAATATCGTCGGCCGCTTCCATTAAATACGACAGCGGGTGGCGCGCCCATTTATTGGCTGCGATTAAAGGCAGGCCAAGCTCGGCGGCGATGTGTTCTAAGAGATTCAGCTCGGATTGATAGCAGCTAAATTTGCCTTTTTGTCCTGCATCTTCACTCGTCCATGGGTATTTGAGCGTGGTGCCCAGCGTGGCGTAGGTGAGGCGCAGACCACCATCAAAACGATGGTTTTCGAGCTGGGTAATGATGCGAAAACCTTGGGCATTGCCCTCATAAGTCATCAAATCACGGCGCTCGGCAGCGGTGAGCGTTTGCATTAAATACGCTTGCTCGGGGCGACGAAACCAGTCACGAATGGCGTATTCGCCCGCGTGACCAAAAGGGGGATTGCCGATGTCGTGCGCCAAGCACGCCGCTTGTACGATGCCGCCTAAATCATAAGGACTAATTTGACTGGGGAGTTGTCCTTGCAGTTGCTCACCGATGAGCACGCCCAAGCTGCGCCCGACGCAAGCGACTTCAATGCTATGGGTGAGGCGTGTATGGACGTGATCGTTTTCGGTCATCGGATGCACTTGGGTTTTGCGGCCCATGCGGCGAAAGGGCGAGCAAAACACAATACGGTCGTGATCTTTATGGTAATTGCTGCGCCCGGCTTCAAAGTCAGGTAGGCGACCGTCTTGGACTCCCAGACGGTTGGCCGAGAGGAGTTGTTGCCAGTTCATCATGCGGCTTGCTCCATAGATTGGATATAGGTTTTAAACGCCGAGAGCGTTAATGGGCGGCTGTAGTAAAACCCTTGTATCGTATCGCATTGATGGTGTTGTAAAAATGCGGCGGTTACAGCGTCTTCGACGCCTTCGGCGACGACGGTTAACTCAAGGCGATGCGCGAGTTCAATCATGCTTTGCACAATGGCGGCGTCTTTGTCGCAATGGGCCATCGATTGAATAAAGCTGCGATCAATTTTAAGTTCATCAATCGGCAGTCGTCTTAAATAGGCTAAAGACGAATAGCCCGTGCCAAAGTCATCTAAAGACAATTGGCAGCCCATGCTTTTTAGCTGTTCTAATTGTTTGAGTGCGGCGTCAATATCAGCGATTAACGCGGATTCGGTGATCTCTAACACAAGGGTATTGGCTGGTATGCCCCATATTTCAAGCGCGTTGGCGATATACATCGCTAAATTTTTGTCGGCTAAATTACTTGGACAAAGATTAAGACTCATACTACCGCGATACCCTTCGCTGCGCAGCACGGCAAATTGCCGCAAACCCGATTGAATCACCCAGCGAGTCAGCGTGTCCATTAAGCCCAGATGTTCAGCGACTTCAACGATTTGATCGGGTGGCACTTGTCCTAAGACGGCATCATCCCAGCGTAATAAAATTTCAGCCCCAACAATTTGCAGACTTTGGCCATTGATTTGCGCTTGAAATACTAAATGAAAGCGATTTTGTGCCAATGCTTCGCGTAACGGCGCTTCGAGCCGTGCCAGCTGTTGCCCGAGCCAATCGCGGCTTGGGTCATAAACGCCAATCTGATCTTGTGCAAAATCCCGCGCCGCGATTCGGGCAGAGTTGAGTAAATCCGGCATGTTTTCGCCATGCTCGGGATAAAGCGCAATGCCGATATGCGGATGCAAATGCTGCTGGGTGGCAGGCGCTTCGCTTAATAAATACTGCGCACGATTGGCGGCCAATAGGGCATGGCTGATCCCGGCGATATTGGGAATTAACAAACCCAGCGTTTGATGGTCAATATGAAATAATTGATCGTTGTCGCGCAGCATGGTGCGTAAAGCCGTGGCCATTTGTGCGACAACGGCGCTTTGTTTGGGGCGGTGAGGGCGATGGCGAACTTCGATATGCAAAATGCCGCAATAACGCCCGCTATCGGTGTGGGCGAGCGCGACGCTCAGTCGCTGGATGTGGCGAGTTTCGATCTCGTTAAGATCATCAATAAAAGCTGTTGTTGGCATCGGAATGGATTTTTAATCCAAAAAAAACTCACGAGGATCGATTTGATGCGCTCCACGCGGCAATTCTCGGCGAATATTGATCGGCAAACCACTGGGCAAGCTTGGATTGGTAATCAAGTCAAGGCTGTGCGGTTTGGCATAAGGGTGTTTGTCTGGCCCTAAAATAATTAGCAATTTGGGTTTGAGGCGCCGTACGCGATTTTGGCCAATCACAATGCCCACTTCGCCGGTCGATAGCTCGACCAAAGTGCCAACGTGGAAAATCCCCACGCATTGTGAGAACTGCTCAATCAGTGCCGGATGAAAATAGCGTTCGCTCCACTTGTACATCAATTGCAAAGCTTCGTGGGCTGATTTGGCGTTGGAATAGCTGCGATCGCTAGTGAGCGCGGTAAAACAATCCACAATGCCTGCCATACTGGCAAACATCCCAATGCGCTCGGCTTTGAGTCCCAGTGGATAACCGCTGCCATCATAGCGTTCGTGGTGGCGCGCCACCATATCAAACACATCAATTGGAATGCCTTCCATTTGCGACAAAATATCTAAGCTGTGATTCACATGCGTTTTCATCAGCATAAATTCGCCCGGGGTATAACGCCCCGTGCGGGTTAATAATTCAGGCGGCAAGCGCATCTTGCCCACGTCGAGCATTAAACCGGCCATGCCCAAGCTTTGTAATTCGGCGCGCGGATAGCCCAAATGACGACCAAAAGCGAGTAAATACACCGCCGAATCAATCGAATGGGCGTAAGTATATTGATCGCGATCTTTCAGTTGCGTTAGCCAAAGCAGGGCATTGGGATTGCGAATAATTGAGCCGACTAAATCGGAAACGACTTCATTAATTTCTTCAACGCGTGGCTGCAAGTCCTGGCGAACCGCCTCCATTAAACTAAACACCAAACGCTGTGCGGTTTGATGCGAGCTGCTGGCGGTTTTGATTTCTTGTTCAACTGCAGCAGTGTCATCGTAAATGACAATCTCAGTGCTGAGCGATGGATCTTTGCTGTGAGAGTCGGCGCTATTGGATGATTGCTGACGCCAGTTTGAAAATAGTCTACGCAGTTCTCGTAGAATATTTAATTTGTCCTTTCGCTGTTCTTCGCGAGACGCCGCTGAAATTAACGGACTATGCTGAGCGTGTCGGCTAGATTCGTGGATTGTTGACGGTGCGAGTAAAGACGTCCACTGCGCAATCCCGCCAACAGAGCGATTCAGATCTAGCGTAATGTGTTCACAGTAATCATGAAGTAATTCGATTTGCTGCAGACTTTCAATTAAAAAGCCTTGCATTAAAAACGGTGTATCCAGCCAAGGGCGATCCAGCTCGCTGACGAAATGCCCCAACTGTAGCTTGACAATAGGAATACGAATTTCCACTTACGAACCCATGCCGACAGAGATAATCGGGTTAATTATATGCGCTCTGCATTCATTGCTTGCTGGATTCCGGCAAAAACTGTGTTTTTGCTGAAATGATGCTGCCACAATGCGACATTTGTTGTCAGCATTGCTTTATTTCATCGATATCGATGCAGTATTGGTCGCCCCTCTGGGCGTTATCTTGTTAAAATATACGGCTAATTGTATAGAGGATGATCATGGCATTGCTGGAGATCCGTGATGTAGTAAAACAATTTGGTGATTTTACTGCAGTGAACCACGTGAGTTTGTCCGTTGAAGCGGGTGAGTTTTTTACGCTATTGGGGCCATCGGGCTGCGGAAAAACGACGCTATTGCGGATGTTGGCGGGTTTTGAACAGCCCGATTCCGGTGAAATTATTCTGGATGGCGTCAATGTGGCGGGGGTTCCTCCCGAGAAGCGCCCGGTGCATACCGTATTTCAAAATTACGCTTTATTCCCACATATGACCGTGGCGCAAAATATTGCTTTTCCACTCAAAATGGCCAATGTGCCCAGTGAAGAGCTAAAACAGCGCGTAGCGGAAGTCTTAGAAGACGTGCAATTAACGCCTTTTGCTCAGCGTTTTCCGCATGAAATGTCAGGTGGCCAGCGTCAACGCGTCGCCATTGCCCGCGCCTTGGTCAATCGCCCGCGCTTATTATTACTTGACGAGCCATTGTCGGCGCTGGATGCTAAATTACGCGAAGAAATGCAAATTGAATTAATTAATTTGCAAAAAGAAGTCGGCATTACTTTTGTGTATGTCACCCATGACCAAGGTGAAGCTTTGGCCTTATCGCATCGAATTGCGGTGATGAATAAAGGGCAGGTGGCGCAGCTGGATGTACCTGAAGTCATTTACAGCCATCCGAAAAGCCGCTTTGTCGCTGATTTTATCGGTCAATGCAATTTGCTCGACGGCACGATTGTTGCCATTGGCCATGATCGAATGCAAGTTGAAATTGCGGGCGTTGGCATTGCCGAAACATTATTACTGCCCGATGCCACAGTGGGTCAAAAAGGCACGCTCACTCTTCGTCCAGAAAAAATCAAACTTGCTGCGAGCTTGCCATTGGATGTGACCGATGAAGTGCATTTCAAAGGCAAAGTGCACGATTGCTTATATTTGGGCGATGTGACGATTTATGTCATTGAATTAGAAAATGGTATTTTAGTCGAAACCATGTTGCCGAATTCTGCGCCAGGGCGGGCAAAATTCTTTGATGATAATGATTTGGTTGAATTGGCATGGCGTTATGACGCTGGCCATTTTATTTTGAGTTAAGCGATGGCGAAGAATAAATCACTAGGCCGTTGGTTAATTTCAGGCCCACCTTTATTATATCTATTGATATTTTTTGCCATTCCGACGTTAATTATGGCGTTTGCCGCATTTCGTTTTCCGGGCGATTACGGTGGTTTGCTACCATTAATTGATATCAATCCAGAGACCGGTAAAAATGAATTACTGATCCATGCTGGAAATTGGCAGGAATATCTCACATTTGAAAATTTCTCACGTTTTTTTGAAGATACGATTTATGTTGAGTTGTTTATTAAATCGTTCTGGTATGCCGGTATCACAACGCTAGTTTGCCTTTGTATGTCTTATCCATTGGCATGGTTGATTGCACGCAGCCCAAAAAAATACCGTGATTTATTAATTTTGCTGGTTATTTTGCCATTTTGGAGTAATTTTTTAATTCGAGTTTACGCTTGGATGATTATTTTAGGGCCGCAAGGTTATTTTGCGATGACGATTAATCAAGGATTGGCGCTGCTCGGTATTGCTCCGATTCAATTGATGTACAGTCATTTTGCGGTGATCGTGGTGTTAGTTTATGTTCACTTACCATTTATGGTCTTGCCTTTGTATGCCAACCTTGAAAAACACGATGTTGCTTTGCTCGATGCTGCGCAAGATCTAGGGGCATCTGGCTGGCAGCGTTTCTGGAAGATCACTTGGCCGCTATCCCTGCCCGGGGTATGGGCAGGCTCTGCTTTAGTCTTTATTCCGGCACTGGGCATGTTTGCGGTCCCTGATTTACTCGGTGGTACTGATGGCATGATGGTTGGTAATTTAATTAAACAGCAATTTTTAGATAGCCGTGATTGGCCATTTGGTTCGGTGCTATCGATTATGCTGACTTTAGCGGTATTGATAATGGCGGGTCTTGGCATGTTGATTGGTCGAGGGAGGCAGCGTAATGCACTCTAAACAATCGAAATGGCTTTGGGCTGCGGCAATTTTTGTCTATGGCTTTTTATATGTGCCATTGATTATTGTTGTTGCTTATTCATTTAATGATTCAAAGCTGAACGCAGAATGGGTGGGTTTTACCTTTAAATGGTATGGCTTATTGCTTCACAATGAGCAAATGCTTATTGCTGCGCGTAATTCACTCATTATGGCCGTGGTGACCAGTTGCTGTGCCACCGTGCTGGGCACTTTAGCGGGCTTGGCAATGCATAAATACAAGCTACGCATTTTGCCGATTTTGGTGCTGACACCGATTGCAATTCCGGAAATTTTGATGGGTGTTGCTTTATTGATCTTCTTTGTGATGCTCAATATGACATTAGGGCTGGTCTCGGTTACTTTGGCACATATTGCTTTTTGTATCGGCTTTGTGGCGATTGTAGTTCGCTCGCGTTTGCAAGGCATGGATGAAGCATTGGTTGAGGCGGCGCGTGATTTAGGTGCCAGTCCGATCCAAGCATTTCGCTTGGTGACGATGCCTTTAATTATGCCGGGTATTATTGCGGGCGCTTTAATGGCATTTACTTTATCGATTGATGATTTTGTGATTACATTTTTTACTGCGGGTGCCGGTGCATCCACCTTGCCATTGCAGATTTATTCAATGATTCGGATTGCGGTAACGCCTGAAGTGAATGCTATTTCTACCTTGTTGATGCTGCTCACGCTGACGTTAATTTTGATCGCCAGTAAAGTAGCGCCTAGTGCATTACGTGCCAAATAATTATATTTAAATACAACTGAATTTGGAGTCTTCAAAAATGAAAAAGCTCTTTCTGGCGTTAATGATGGCCGCAGGTGTTGCACAGGCCGAAGATGTTTTGCATATTTATAATTGGAATAACTACCTTGCGCCAGAAACAGTCAAACGTTTTGAAGCCAGTTGCAAATGCCGTGTTGTTCAAGATTATTACGGCGCAATGGAAGAGATGTTGGCCAAATTATCGGCTGGGGCCAAGGGTTATGATATTGCGGTTCCGACTGGATTTGCAATTCCACCATTGATGAAACAAAATTTATTGCAGGGCCTAGATTTAGCCAAAGTACCTAATGTTAAAAACATTAACCCTGCATTTATGAATAGTCAATTTGATCCCGGTAATAAGTACTCATTACCTTATTCATTTACCACTACTTTGTTGGGCTACAATCAAAATAAATTGAAAGAACTTGGCATTAGCCCAGATTCATGGTCGCTTATTTTTGATCCAGTAATTTTGGCTAAAATTAAAGGCAAAGTAACCGTATTAGATGATAGTCGTGAAGTCTTTGCTGCCGCGTTGATGTATAACGGTTATTCAGCTAATTCAGTTAATCCGGACGAGCTGAAAAAAGCGCAAGAAACCATTATTAAAGCTAAGCCATATTGGGCGGCATTTAATGGACAAAGCTATATTAAAGAGCTAACTGTCGGTAATGTCTGGGTGGCTCATGGCTATTCTAGCGATATGTTTCAAGCAGTCGCTGATGCAAAAGCAGCTAAACGACCGTTTGTAGTGAATTACGGTTTGCAAAAAGAAGGCAATACCATGTCGGTGGATAGCATGGTGGTTCTTAAAAATGCACCGCGCCCTGATTTGGCGTATAAATTTATGAATTTCATTGCAGAAGGTAAAAATGCGGCAGATTTAACCAACTTGATTGGCGTTGGTAATCCTAATTTGGCCGCCGTACCGTTTGTGAAAGCGGATATTAAGTCAATTCCATCGGTATTTCCTGATGCGCAAGCGATGAAAAAACTGCAGCAGCTCAATGCCTTAGAGGGAAAGCAATTGCGAGAATTAAATAAATTGTGGACCAAAGTAAAAACGTCTAAATAAGTGCTATCAATATACCGGTTAGCCCAGTTAGCCGGTATATTGACTCTCTATGCCATCTATTTCTTCCATTCGCTTCTTAGCAAAAAAAAATAAACCGACTATGGTTTCTCCTTTTTTGTTTGCTGTTTCATTGCTTCTCATTTTGATTGTCAGTTTGTATCCATTGAGCGGTTGGCGCTTTACGGGTGAGCCGATCACGGCTTTTTATACCTATCCATTACCCTATTACTTTACTGTATTTGATAATGCAATTAATGTCTTAGCTTATATTCCATTGGGATTGAGTGCGATGTTTTTTTTGCGTCGTTATCGTTTGGCTTTTTTTTATGCAACGTGCATCGGCTTTTTAGTTTCAATGAGTATTGAATTTGCCCAGCAGTTTTTGCCGAGTCGTGTTGCATCCAATATGGATATAATGAGCAATACATTGGGTTGTTTTTTAGGTGCAATTGCGGGGGGGGTATTAAGTCATCGTTACTTTTTACGGCAATGGCTACAATTTCGCCATGATTATTTAGCACCGAGCGCCGTTGCTGAGTGGGGGCTTATTTGGTTGGCCTTATGGTTTGTGACTCAATTTGATCCGAATTTGCCATTTTTAGGTGTGGTTGTGATGCCGCAAGGTTTGCCACAACCGTTTGTTTCACCGATTAAAAACCCAGCTTTATTTTTAAGGTTATTAGAGGGCGGCGGAATGATGCTGCATTTATTGGCGGTTGCTTTATTTGTATCATTATTAGTGCGCTATCATCGTTATGCTCCCCGTGCAATTATGGGGGTATTGTTATGCGCTTTATTGCTTAAAATGGGCTTTGCGGGGATGTTATTGCAGCCCGAACAATTTTTTGCATGGATTAATTTAAATATTGCTTTGGGTGGTATTGCAGGGATTGTATTCTTAGCAATATTTTTACGTTTTAATCGACGCTTGCGTGCATTGGTGGGGTTTTTGGCGTTATGCTCGGTCAATATCATTGCTTATTTATGGCCTTTGTCTACCAATAGCAATAATAGTTTAGATGCGTACAAATGGAATTATGGTCATTTGCAGCATTTTAATGGTATGTCGAGTGCGATTGGCGATATTTGGCCTGTGGGCGCAATGCTATTTTTATTTTATTTTATGCTATTTGCGCCCGAAGATAATGATTAAAGTGCACTACACCTGTTGGGGGATCACTGGATTATTAAATTGAGCACCAGCTAATAATTTTTCATACATTTTTGGGTCGTGCCATTCGCGCTGGCATTGCTCAGAAAAAATCACATCACTGAGTTTGATTTCACCCATGCGTGGATTGTAGGCGTCATGTCGAAATGCTTGCGCATAACCGGTTTCGGTTTCGTGTGCAATGATTGAATGCAGCCGCACAGCACTTTCGCCATTGGCCATCATGGTTTGCTGCAAAAGCTGATCGATGATGACAAAAAACACCCGAGCAAATTGTTCGGCAGAGGGCGATACCGGCATTGAAATCCAGCGTGCTGAAAATGTTTGGCAAAGCTGGATGTATTGCGCGTCATCTTTATCCCAAAAACAAATCGCATGATCAAATGCATCAATCACATCCCGAATAGTGCCTTTCATTAAGCCAAAATCGTAGACCATTTGTCCATTGTCGAGCGCATCGGCTTCTAGCAAAACCTCCACTTTATAGCTGTGACCATGAATCGAAGTACGGCAACGCTCGGACGAGCAATTGCGAACAATATGAGCATTTTCAAATTTGAATAATTTACGAATCAACATATTAAGTGACCAATGAGTGAGCTTTATTTTGTTTCTAGATGATATCGCATTTGCGCCATGCGAGATCTAGCTTTTGATCATGATAATGCGCTACTTGATACCTATTTTATTCAACATGTAAGCATTTTGAATGACAGTTTTCTCTGTGTTTTTTGCAAGAATATTGAAAGCATATTAATTGTCGTGATGATGAAGGTTTTTTTAATCTGTAAAATCTGTCTGCAATTTGCCGCAGCTGTTATGAAGTTTTTTACGATTTTAATCGCCAAGATTGTTTGCTTTAGTTACATAAGGCACCCCTTATTTTGCGGTGTGTATAATTTTTT
This sequence comes from Deefgea salmonis, assembly GCF_020531905.1. Classification (GTDB taxonomy): domain Bacteria; phylum Pseudomonadota; class Gammaproteobacteria; order Burkholderiales; family Chitinibacteraceae; genus Deefgea; species Deefgea salmonis. Next base: position 42,127 of record NZ_JAJAWG010000014.1, read on the forward strand.
TGTTTTTTTATTCTTTATAAATCAATGGTTTGTTGCCTATTTGTTGCGTTGCGGGTTTTTTTCTTCTTTGTTGTTATGTAGTTTTATTGATGCGAGGTGACGTGAGAGTCCATCAGTGTGGTTTTGTTATTGTTTGTCATATTGACAATAGAATTAGCTTCAGTATTAATCAGTAATGTCGAAGTGGACCCAGTCATTGTCGGTTTACTGAGCAAGGGTAAATATCATGATTCTTACAAAATGATAACAGCCCCATGCGATAGATAGGACCATTTTTTCTATCGCATGAATGCCAATCAATAATATAGGAGGAGACATCAATGTCCCATATCAATCGTATTGCTCTTGCCGCGTTACCTGCTGCGATTGCAATGATCTCAGTCAGTGCAATGGCGGCTTCTGCTTGGAATAGTGCCAGCGTTTATGTCGCTGGTGATGTTGTGAGCTATGCAAATAAAGATTACAAAGCGAAATGGTGGACTCAGGGTAATGTGCCCGGTGCCGATCAATGGGGACCTTGGGAGTTGCAAGCCACGGCGCCAACACTAGCTCCGACGAGCACGCCGAGCACGGCACCAACGGTGACACCAAGCACGATCCCAACCGCGTCTCCGACGACGGTACCGACGGCTGCGCCGGGTAGTTGTACTTATGCCGCATGGAATAGTGCAACCGCTTACAATGGCGGCGCTTTAGTAAGTTCAAATGGCCGTAACTATAAAGCGCAGTGGTGGACGCAAGGTAATGAGCCTTCAGTGAATGTGGGTTCTGGCAAGCCGTGGTTAGATCTCGGCGCGTGCGCTAGCGCCACCGCGACGCCAAGTGCGACGCCAAGTGCGACGCCAAGTGCGACGCCAAGTGCGACGCCAAGTGCGACGCCAAGTGCGACGCCAAGTGCGACACCAAGTGCGACACCAAGTGCGACGCCAAGTGCGACGCCAAGTGCGACGCCAAGTGTGACGCCAAGTGTGACGCCAAGTGTGACACCAAGTGCGACGCCAAGTGTGACGCCAACTACACCGCCAGTGGGTACGCAAGATCAGTGCCGGCCTGCGGGCCTGGTATCTGAAGTGGCTAACGTTCCGTATTGCGATGCCTATGATACGAATGGTCGTGAAAAACTCGCCAATAATATGAAACGCCGTAGCATCGGCTACTTTACGAATTGGCGTACCGGCAAAAATGGTCAGCCATCTTACCTTGGCGCTGATGTGCCTTGGAATGACATCACCCATGTGAACTATGCGTTTGCTCATGTTAACGATCAGTGGAAAGTGTCAATTGGCAATGAAACTGATCCAAACAACTCGTCTGTAGGGATGGAATGGCCGGAAAAAGGCGCTAAATATGCGCTCAATCCAAATCTGCCATACAAAGGCCACTTCAATATGCTGAAGGCCAATAATAAGAATGGCGCAAAATTATTGCTCTCGGTGGGGGGCTGGGCTGAAACAGGCGGCTTCTTTAATGAGGCGGATGGTCGCACTGTCAGCGGTGGTTTTTACGCTTTGACAACAGATCCCCTAACAGGGGCTGTTCGCCAAGATCGTATTGATATTTTTGCTAAGTCAGCCGCTGCATTTGTTAAAAAATATGGCTTTGACGGGATTGATATCGATTACGAATATCCAACTTCAATGTCGGACGCGGGTAATCCAGAGGACTGGAAAATCGGCAATGCCAAACGCGGTGATTTGTTTAAAGGCTATATGGCTTTGACCAAAACATTGCGCGCTGAGTTGGATAAGCAGGCGGTTGCGGATAACAAATACTATATGTTGACGATCGCATCGCCTTCATCGGGTTACTTGCTACGCGGCATGGAAGACTTCGAAGCAGTTAAATACCTCGATTACGTCAACATCATGACGTATGACTTGCATGGGGCATGGAATCACTTCGTTGGTCACAATGCGGCTTTGTATGACACTGGTAAAGATAATGAAATTGCGGATGCGAAAATCTACTCGGGTGGTGATGCGCATTATTACAATTCACAAGGTTATTTGAATATCGACTGGTCGTATAAATACTTCCGTACTGCACTGGCGGGGGGGCGTATCAATATCGGTCTGCCGTACTATACGCGTGGCTCGCAAAACGTGACTGGTGGTACTGATGGTCTGTGGGGTATTTCTGCATTAGCGGATCAGAAAAAATGTTATCTCGGCACGGGTGGCAACTTAGGGCCAGATGCATTGAGTGCAAAAGCGGGGGCCCCATGCGGTTTTGGCGCACAAGGGATTGATAACTTGTGGTTCGATCGTGACGCTGCTGGCAATGAAATGTTTGCCGGTGTGAATCCATTGTGGCACGTGAACAATTTGCGTGATGGTTTGCCTGTTCCATATGTTGCTCAATATGGCCATGATGTGACTAAGCCTGCCAATCAAGTAACCGGCAGCTATGTTGAGCGTTTTGACGACGTGGCAAAATCGTCGTACTTGTGGAATGCGGCGAAGAAGGTCTTTTTATCGACTGAAAATGAAAAATCATTCGTCGCTAAAGTACAGTACGCCATTGATCAAGGTGCCGGCGGTATCATGTTCTGGGAAATGGCGGGTGACTACAGTACGCCAGCACAAAACGGTACTGCATCTTACGGTATGGGTAGCACCTTAACAGCAATGGCGGCAACGAAATTGCGCGCAGCAGCACCTTACGGTGTGAAAGCGGGTGATGAAAAATTCGTGCAGCCCGCTGAAGTGTTAGATGTGACGATTGATTTGGTTGGCTTCAAACCCAAAGGCGATGATAACTATCCGCTCGCGATTGGTGTGAAATTGAAAAACAACTCAAATGTTGATTTGACTGGCGCGAAAGTGTCATTCAACGTGGCGCCATCGACGCCATTGGTGCCATCTGAAGTTCAATACCTCAAACCAAGCGATCCACCAGCGGGTAACGGCGTAGAAAACCTGGTTGATATCTACAGCGGTGGTATTTGGACTGCAGTACCAGCATCAAGCACAGTAGGTAACGTCGGCGGATTGCCAAACGGCTTCCACCGTCTGTCATACGAGTTGAAAGCGTCAGGTTGGGGTGTATCAGACTTTAGTGCCGGTAAAACCATTACCATCGGTATGCGTGTATTTATGCCTTTGACGGTACCAAGCGGTGTTACGCTGACACTGCCAAACGGCAAAGTGTATGGTATTAAGCAATAAGTAGATGTGGCGCACTCAGTGGTTTTGAGTGCGATGAAAAACGCCGCGATGAATGTCGCGGCGTTTTTTTATTTTAGTGAATCAGTGGCGAATTTAATTGGAGAGATCATTCACTTTGCTAGAAATATCTTGCGATGCTGCTGCTTGTTCTTCAGCTGCGCTGGCGATTTGAGTGATGTAATCATTCATACGATGGACTTCATTGAGAATGCGCTCTAAGGCCTCCACAGCTTGTTTGCAATCATCAACTGAGGTGTGGACTGCGGTTTGTCCAAGATGAATGGCTTCTACGCTGCGCTTCACTTCATGTTGAATGTCTTTCACCATGCTGTAAATTTCACTGGTTGATTTGGTCGTGCGCTCCGCTAATTTGCGCACTTCATCAGCAACCACAGCGAATCCTCGACCTTGCTCACCTGCACGGGCCGCTTCGATGGCGGCGTTCAGTGCCAGTAAGTTTGTTTGATCTGCGACATCACGAATGACGGCCACAATCATCCCGATGGATTCTGAACGTTGACCTAATTCGAGCAAACTGGCGGCGGTTAAATCAATGGTACGCGCCACTTCTTCGATGCTGAGATTGGTGTCTTTGACGATTTCAACCCCACGCTTGCTTTCGTTCAGCATGACCTCTGAAGATTGTGACGCCGATGAGGATTGAACTGCGACGCTTTCGACACTGACCGCCATGGCTCCTAAATTGTCAGCGAGCTCGGCGATGCGCTCTTCTAAAAATAACTGTCGTTGCCGATTGCTCTCGACTAATTCTTGCCCCTTTCTTTCTGCAGAGACATTTTTAAATTGCGCCATAAAACAGATCAATTTGTGATTTTCATCCCAGATTGGGCTCACTTTGGTTTGGAATAAAATATCGCCAACAGGAATATCTGCGAGGTGTTCTTTGACTTGGCCTGTGCTTAGATTTTGCAATAAAGCTTTTACTCGCGACGGATCTCGGTGAAATTGATGGATGGAGTTATCCATCGCTGATCCGACGTCGGCACCTGCAACTAAGGATTGATTCATCACGCTGCGATTGTTATTCATGAACGTTCGCGCGGTGCGATTCATATAAAAAATTTTATTTTCTGGTGAGGTGTCGGCCAACATAATAACCGCATCAATTTCATCTAAAGCAGCGGTGTACATCGCAAGATTATTGAGTAATGGGGTTGGTTTTTGCTCGGTCTGAAAAGTAAAGCCAAACATTGGTTCTCTCCAAAATAAAATTAAACGACAGAATATCGCCGATGCTTCTCGTTCAGCTTTGCAAGCTGCTTTCAAGTAGCTTAGTAAAAACTCGATATTTGTCTGTCTTTTAATTCAGTTTGGCTTGTCTTTCCGATGAGATTTTATTGAGTCAATCATCGAAAAAAAAGAGGCACAGCGTTTGGTCTTGCTAAAGCGCTTTGTGATGGCGTATTGAGCTTGATGCTGTGTTACTAAGCATTGGCGCAGATGAACTACGCGCATGTCTTGCCTCAAGCCCACATCTGCGAAACGCGACTGGTAAACCCAATGACAATAGCCCCTAGCGGATATGCAGCCAATCGATGAGGGGCTGCCATTCTTTCCGGTCGCGCTCTGTACGGGAATTGGGTAGATCAAACAAAGTCATGCCGCGCTGTATGGTTTGATTGTAAAGCTGGGTATCTCGTAAGCAGCTGAGTAAAGGCAGGTCGTAACGACTCAAAAACTCAGGCAATTGTTGTGCTGATTGGGTGCGTGAGTTGACTCGCATTCCGACAATACCAATTTTAACTTCATCGTGGCGAACGGCTTTTAATTCGGCAAGATCAGCAAAAAAATCGGCGCAGGCCCACAAATCAAATGCCGATGGCAATACTGGCACGATAATGTGATCGACTAGATTGATGGCGTGTTTGAGCTTCTTGCCACTAAAACAAGCTGGGGTATCAAGGATGGCAACTTGGCAGCCTTTGGGGGGGCGAGCGATACGATCTGCGCCAATATCCCAGCGCTGTATTAGGGGCAAAGACTTAGGACGTAAATCCAGCCAATGGTGACTTGAATGTTGCTGATCTAAATCGCCCAACATCACGGCATCGTCTTGCCATGCAAACCAAGATGCTAAGTGCGTGGCCAGTGTTGATTTGCCACTGCCCCCTTTGGGATTGGCAATGAGGATTTTTCGCATCGGGTTTCCTTTGCTTGGTGAGACATAAGCAACGGCTTTTCTGTTGACTTAAGTTTATTTGCGTAAGGATAACACAAAGTATTCTATGCAATTTGTCAGCATCCATGAAATAGATGAGTCTGTTGCATTAAATTTATTCATAAAAAAGCCCAAGTTTTTAACTTGGGCTTTTCATTCAGGGTCGAACTTATTTTGTCAGTTCAAGCAGCTTAACAAAGGCTTCATCAAATTGCTTCAAGCCTTCTTGTTGTAACTGCTCACCCGCGAGGTTGTAGTTAATGCCCAATTGGCGAACTGCCACCAAGTTGGCAATCGCGGCATCAATATCGGTATCGAGCGTATTGGCGGCTTGACCATGATCGCGAAATAGCGCGAGAGTCGCATCAGGCACGGTGTTCACGGTTTCTGGTCCGATCAATTGCTCAACATACATCACATCGCTATAGGCTTTGTTTTTGGTGCCAGTTGAAGCCCAAAGCAGACGTTGTGGATGTGCCCCCAATGCTTTAAGTGCAGCAAAACGATTGCCATGAAACAGTTTTTTGTAGTGTTGATACGATACTTTAACAAAAGACAGTGCAACCTTACCGCGCAACGCGAGTGCTTCTGGTGTGCCAATGGCTTCTAGTTGTGGGTCAATCAAGCTATCTACACGCGACAAGAACACCGATGCAACAGCATGTACGTGATCAACCGGTAAGCCAGCAGCAGCACGTGCTTCAAGACCGCGAATATAGGCAGTCAAAATGTTGTCAACGTGAGTCAAGTTAAACATCAGCGTGACATTGACGTTAATCCCTGAAGTAATTAGTTCTTCAAATGCAATTACGCCAGCGGGGGTGGCAGGTACTTTGATCATGACGTTCGGGCGGTTAATTTCAGCCCAAAGACGTTTTGCATTATCAATGGTGCCTTGTGCGTCGTTGGCGAGTGTCGGTGACACTTCCAAGCTCACATAACCATCAACACCTTTGGTTTGGTCGTAGATCGAGCGAGTTAAATCACAAGTGGCTTGAATGTCCGGTACTACTAACGCTTCGTAACGTTGTTCGGCAGTTAAATCTTGTTTTTTCAATTCCGCTAAATCACCGGTGTAAAGTGGGTCAGAAGAGATTGATTTGTAAAAAATCGCCGGATTAGAAGTCACGCCAGCAATGGCGTCTTCTTTGAGGATTTTCGCCAATTCACCAGAGGCGATGAGACCACGCGAAAGATTGTCCAACCAGATACTTTGACCGAAAGGTTTAATTGCCGCAATTTTGCTCATAGTTACATACGCCTGTGTGAGTGGGTAATAATGATCTTGGGGCATTATCCGGTAACATCAAGAGCCTGGGTTTGTGTTTGCACAAACTGTCATGTTTTCTTGCGTGATTTTTAGCTTTCTTTGCGTAGGCTTACTCTAATATTCGTTGGGTTGGAAATTTAACCGCAAACTCACTGCCTTCGCCCAGACGAGACTCAACGGCCATGATGGCTTGGTGACGATGCAAGATATGCTTCACAATGGCTAAACCGAGACCTGTGCCACCGGTATTGCGTGAGCGGCCACGATCAACCCGGTAAAAGCGTTCAGTGAGTCGAGGGACATGTTCTGGTGCAATGCCAATCCCAGTGTCCTTGACGACAAAGCACGCCTCATCACCGCGCATTTGCCAAGACAGCATGATCTTGCCACCCGCAGGGGTATAGCGAACCGCGTTGGAGACCAGATTGCCTAAAGCGGAATGCAGTTCATCGTGATTACCAATTAAGCGCTGGCGTGCGATGGATTCGATACTGACCGTGTGGCGACCTTGCGATAGACCTTCAGCTTCAATGCGCAGTAACTGTAGCAATTGAGGAATATCGACTTCTTCTTCTTTCAGTTGCTGACCATTTTCAAGTTTGGATAGCGTGAGCAAATCATCGACTAAACGCTGCATTCTTTGCGTTTGTTCATACATCAATTGCATATGCTGTTCGCGCGTCGGCGTATCGATGTGGGGCATATCAATCATGGTTTCAATAAAACCGCCAACGACCGTGAGTGGCGTGCGTAATTCATGAGAAACATTGGCAACAAAATCTCTGTGCACAGTTTGTACGCGATCTAGCTGAGTAATGTCACGACTGAGTAAGAGTTTGCGCGTTGAATCAAAAGGAATCATTTGCACTGAGAGCACTTGCTCTTGAGGGCGCATGGTGCGCAAAGTGACCGGATGGCTAAAATCTTGTTCTTTTAAGTATTCACGTAATGCTGGGTGGCGCAGTAAATTGGTGATTTGCTGGCCGGAGTCGGTTTTACGATTTAGGCCTAAATGGATCTGACTGGCTGGATTGCACCATTCAATACGATCGTATTCATCCAAAATCACCACGCCATCGGGCAAGGCTTCGGCTGCAGACAAAAAACGATCGAGGGTATTGGCTAGCCGATCTTTGGATTTTTTTTGCGAGCGAACTTGTTCATACAGTTGGTCAAACACATCTTGCCACAGCATCATACTGCCCGGCACGGTATCGACGTCGGGGTGTTTGAGCCATTGGTTGAGACGATTAAGGTTAATCACATGATAACAAATCGTGGTGCTGAGCATCACGAGTGCAAACATAAAGCCCCACATCATATCGGTGATGGCGCTGATGGCAAAAGCGATGACAGCAATAAAAAAATACAAAATAATCGAGCGCAGCCAGAACATGAAACGGCCTTTGGTAGTGCAAAAAATGTTTGGCGACGTAAAAAATCATTAACCTGATGCCGTGTTAATGATTTTTTTCGGGTTTAGTTCACCGAGAGTCGATAGCCTGAGCCACGAATAGTTTGAATTAAATTATCGTGTCCCGTTCCCTCTAAAGAGGATCTTAAGCGGCGAATATGCACATCAACCGTGCGTTCTTCAACAAACACATGATCTCCCCACACTTGATCGAGCAAATGCGCGCGCGAATGAACTCGTTCAGGGTGTGTCATAAAAAAGTGCAATAAACGAAACTCAGTTGGACCTAAATCAAGCGGCTGGGTATTGCCAAAAACACGATGGGTAATCGGATCTAAACGCAAGCCTTTGATTTCAACGGGGTCATCGGTCACTTGAGGTGCTCGGCGGCGCAACACGGCTTTGATACGCGCTTGCAATTCGCGCGGGCTAAATGGCTTGGTAATGTAATCATCAGCCCCAGTTTCTAAGCCGATGATTTTATCTTGTTCGTCTGAGCGCGCAGTGAGCATGATCAAAGGAATTGATCTGGTGCGCTCATCAGCACGTAATTTTTTAGCAAAATCGATCCCTGACATCCCAGGCAGCATCCAATCTAACAAAATAAGATCGGGCAGTGCATTACGCACCACGCTACTGGCCGCTTCTGCGGAGTCTGCACGAATAATGTGATGACCGACTTGGGAAAGATTAAAAGCAATTAACTCTTGAATTGCTGGTTCGTCTTCAACCAGTAAAATTGTTGCGGCCATAGAGTGCTCCTCGCGGAAAAAGTTCAATTTGTTTGTTGCGAGAATAAGGCTTTTATATGAATAGAATATTACAAGTCGACGGCTTACCGATATATATTTTCAATCTATGTAAAGAAATACAAAGGATATTCATCCGTTTTTTACTTGAACCTGCGTTACAACGCGCTGACTTAGAGTGACGAAGTTGCGCGCTTCATGCCTTACATTGGGCTGAAATCCACACAAACGCGGCTGACAAACCCAAAGACAACCACCCCTTGGCTGCGAAGCAAGTGAAAAGCAGGGTATTATGGCGACTCCATTCGAGAGAAAGTGATTTTTATGGCTGGTTTATTGCCAACAACGCCGCAGCCCACTGAATTGGTCTTGCATCAAGTGTCCCGTGTGCTGGAAATTGCGTTTGCTGACGGTGCTCGATTTCATTTGCCGTGTGAGTTTTTGCGGGTGTCGAGTCCATCTGCTGAAGTGCGTGGCCATGGCATTGGCAACGAGACTTTGCAAGTCGGCAAAGCCAAGGTCAATATCACCGCGATTGAGCCTGTTGGCCATTATGCGATCAAGCTGGTGTTTGACGATGGCCATGATTCGGGCTTATTTTCGTGGGAATATTTGTACGAGTTGGGGCGTGATCAAGCAGTGCTGTGGGCGCAATATCTTGCGAAGTTAAACGCAGCTGGCGCGTCACGTTAAATTATTTAGTTGGGTATATAAAAGCAGGCTTTGATTGGCAAGCATTTGCTTGATATACCCTAGGGTTATTCATATTGAGCTGAGGCTCAAATCAAGAAATAGGTGCACGATGAGCGAACACGATCAAGCGACTCATTTTGGGTTTAAAACCGTCAATGAATCAGAAAAAGCGCAGAAAGTCGCCGAGGTGTTTCACTCGGTCGCACAAAAATATGATGTGATGAATGACTTGATGTCCGGTGGCCTGCATCGGGTTTGGAAGTTTTTTACCATTGAAACCAGCGGCGTAAAAGCGGGCGACAAAGTGCTCGATATTGCCGGTGGCACGGGTGATTTATCGAAAGCCTTTGCCAAAAAAGTCGGCAAAACCGGCCAAGTGTGGCTGACGGATATTAATAGCTCCATGCTGGGGGTTGGCCGCGATCGTTTGATGGATCAAGGTTTTGCGCTACCCGTAGCGCAGTGCGATGCTGAAAAACTGCCGTTTCCAGATAATTACTTTGATTTGGTGTCTGTGGCGTTTGGCCTACGCAATATGACGCATAAAGATGCGGCATTAAAAGAAATGCATCGGGTGTTAAAACCAGGTGGTCGTTTGCTGGTGCTGGAGTTTTCTAAAGTGTGGGCGCCTTTGAAGCCCGCTTATGATATTTACTCGTTTAAATTACTGCCATTTATGGGCAAATTGGTCGCCAATGATGCCGATTCTTATCAGTATTTGGCTGAATCCATTCGGATGCACCCAGATCAAGAAACGCTGAAACAAATGATGCTTGATGCCGGTTTTGGCCGTGCTGATTTTCATAATTTGACGGGTGGCGTCGTGGCTTTGCATAAAGGTATTAAATTTTAACTTGAGGTATTGCTTGGTAACCTTTGTTGATTATGGCCTAGAGAGCAATACCTAATGATGAGTGCTGCGTGATGCTGCTGGCTGGAATTTTGAATCACTTATTCGCTCAAGCGCCGATGTTATCTGCTGAGCTAGCCCCATTACAGGGGCGCACCTTTCGGGTGCAACTGCCTTTTGCTGCGGCAACGGTGGTGGTCACTGAAGCGGGGTTATTGGCCGATTCACAGGCGGATGCTGAGGCGGTTTTAACCTTGCCAGCGCGATTTTTTATGACGCGTTGGCGTGATCGGCCGGCGGCATCTCGTTTGGTACAAATCAGCGGCGACGCCGAGTTAGCGGGCAAAGTCGGCAATGTGCTGGCCGCACTGCAATGGGATGCGAGCGAGGATTTATCTTTATTGCTGGGTGATGTTTTGGCTGAACGCGTGCGCCGTATTGCGGTCAGCATGGTGCGCACGCCGCAAGCGATGGGCGAGCGGATGGCGCAAACGCTGGTTGAATATTGTCGTGATGAACAAAAAATCCTGCCGCAAGCGTATGCGGTGACTCAGTTTTGCGATCAAGTGGACCAGCTGCGCGATGATGTCGCTCGACTTGAATTACGCTTACGTCGTCTCGAACGTTCTTAATTAGTTTCAGCCAGTTGGGCGTAGTGCGCTGCGCAATTGGCCTCACGGAAATCTCGGATGTCTTTGTTTCGCTTTATCAAAATCGCTCGCGTCGTCGTTCAATTTGGCCTTGATGAGTTCTTACTCGGTCACGAGCGAATGCGTGGCTTGGGGCAAGTGTTTAATCGCGCTTTATTTTGGCGTCGCCTCGATCAGCCGCGTGCGGTGCGCTTACGATTGGCTTTGGAGTCATTGGGGCCGATTTTCGTTAAATTTGGTCAAGTGCTGTCGACGCGACGTGATTTAATGCCGCTGGACATCGCCAATGAATTAGCCCAATTGCAAGACAATGTACCGCCATTTGCCTCGTCACTGGCGATAGAGCAAATTGAGCGCAGTGCCGGACGATCGATTGCTGAGTTATTTCTGGAGTTTGACCCACAGCCTGTTGCGTCCGCTTCGGTGGCACAAGTTCATCGAGCACGCTTACATAGTGGTCAGGCTGTTGCCGTTAAAGTCTTGCGTCCCGGTATTTTGCCGGTGATCGAAAGCGATTTGGCCTTATTGAAAACAATCGCCGTTTTGGTTGAAAAACTCTTTGCCGACGGCAAGCGTTTAAGGCCGCGTGAAGTGGTCGCTGAATTTGATCGCTATCTGCACGATGAATTGGATTTGATGCATGAGGCGGCCAATGCCAGTCAATTGCGGCGTAATTTTCTCAATTCAGAACAATTAATTGTGCCTGAGGTGTTTTACGATTTTTGTTCGCGAGAAGTATTGGTTTTGGAGTGGATGGACGGGATTCCGATTGGCCGGATTGATGAATTAAAAGCCGCTGGTATGGACTTGAAAAAGCTGAGTCGATTTGGGGTAGAGATTTTCTTTAGCCAAGTTTTTCGCCATGGTTTTTTTCATGCAGATATGCATCCGGGTAATATTTTTGTCGCTGCTGATAATAGGTATATCGCGCTAGACTTTGGTATTGTTGGTACGCTGAGTGATACCGATAAGCAGTATCTGGCAATTAATTTCTTGGCCTTTTTTAACCGCGATTATCATCGCGTGGCTACGGCGCATATTGAATGCGGTTGGGTGCCAGCAGATACCCGAGTTGAAGCACTTGAATCGGCGATTCGCACGGTGTGTGAGCCGTTCTTTAATAAACCGTTAAGCCAAATTTCTTTTGGTTTTGTGTTGCTGCGTTTATTTGAAACCTCACGCCGGTTTAATGTCGAAATCCAGCCGCAGCTGGTGCTGTTACAAAAAACCTTGCTCAATATTGAAGGTCTTGGTCGTCAGCTCGACCCGGATTTGGATTTATGGCAAACCGCTAAGCCATTTTTAGAACGCTGGATGAATGAGCAAATGGGTTGGCGTGGACTGATTTTGACCTTAAAAAAAGAAGCGCCACAATGGGCGACTTTATTGCCAACTTTACCGCGTAAGCTCAATGAAGTACTCAATCAAAATCACACCGAATTATTGCTCACCGGCTATCGTGGGCTGATGTGGGAACAGAAAAAGCGCAATGCGATTTTGGCGGTGATTGCCGGGTTGTTGGCGGGTATTTTGCTCACAATATGGTGGTAAGGCCAAGCAGAAATCATCGTCGCTGACACGGTAATTTCTGCTATACCTAATGATTAGCCAGTGATGGCTTTACATTAGGAGTTCTGATTATGCGGATGAAACAGATCATTTTCGTCAGCGGATTGATGCTATCAAGCAGTATATTGCTGGCACAAACGATGGACGGTCCACAAGGCGAGCCTGCCGCAGGCCAAATTCAACTCACGCCAGCACAGCAGCGTGCAGCCATTCAAAAACACACCCAAGCGACACTCAGCGAAGTCTACAAATTATATCCTGATGCTCAAGCGCAAATAGCCAAAGCCGCTGGCTATGCCGTGTTCCAAACCGGCGGGGTACAGCTGGTCTTGCTCGGCGCTGGCGCCGGCGATGGGATGGCCGTTTCAGGTAAAAAAACAGTTTATATGAAAATGGTTTTGGCTAAAGCCGGTTTAGGCTTTGGTTTTAAAGAAACCCGACAAGTATTTGTTTTTTCGACCGCAAAAGCATTTCAGCAATTTATTAATAAAGGTTGGACTGGCTCTGCTGAGGCGACCGTAGCGGCCAAAGCCGATGAGACTGGTAAGGCCATCTCGGGTGCACGGCATTTGGGTAAAGGGGTGTATTTTTATCAATTCACCGAGACTGGCTTAACTGCTGAGGCCACCGTGGTTGGCTCTAAATACTACCAAGATGCGGCTTTGAATTCGAAATAAGCAGTAGATTAGAAGTAAGGTCTGTCGAAGTCGTTAATTTGGACTGACCTTACTTCGCCTATAAATTACCGACCATCCTAGAAATCTTGTTCTCGAAATGCGCTTGGTCTTAAGTTCTTACAAAAGAATAGACCTGAAAGAATCAACTCAGACGCTGATGACAGGGAGTTGTTAGTAAGGAGTTAAAGCATGAATAAGTCAAGCGTGTTTATGGCGGTAATAGCTAGTTTTTCATCATTAGTTTATGCCGCACCATTGCCACAAGTGGTTGAAAGCTTACTACAAACTAGTCCTGATATTTTGATTGATTCTGCCCATCGTAAAGCGAGTAATTACGCCGTTGAGCAAGCAAAATCAGCGTATTACCCTCAAATTGATTTTTCTGCAGGGGTGGGACGAGAATACGACAAAAACCTAGCGACTCGTGTGGCGTTTAATGGAAAAGGAACCAGTTTTAATCGGCGTGATGCAGAGGCTTTGCTGACGCAAATGCTATTTGATGCACAAGGCACCGCGAGCGAAGTGGCACGGCAGCGTGCACGTCAGTTTGGTGCCGCCAATCGCTTGGCGAGTACGTCGGAGGATATTGCCTTAAAGACCACCGAGTCTTATCTTGATGTCTTGCAGGCGCAAGCTTTGTTGGCCTTAACGCAGGCGAATCTAGCCACGCATGAAAGCACCTCCGAGCAAGTTAAATTACGCACCGCCGGTGGCTTTGGCCGAAAATCGGATGATGAGCAAATCAATGCGCGAGTTGCTTTAGCCAAAGCCAATGTAGCCGCAGCGCAATCGAGTCTTAACGAAGCCAAAATTGCCTATGTGCGATTTGTTGGGGATGCGCCGAAAGACTTAGTCCGTCCAGATTCTCCGCAAGACTTACCCAATCATCCCGACTTGGTGGGCGATTGGGCGGTGGCTGGTAATCGTTTATTACAGGCCGCCAAATCAGACGTCGATGGTGCTCAGGCTCAATTGGGAATTGCTAAATCGCAAATGTTTCCGCGCGTTAATTTAGAGGCTGGTGCGACGTATAGTAATTCATTAGATGGGCTTTCTTTTGAAGGTGCGAGCCGTGTTTATGGCATGGTGAGAATGCGGTATGCCTTTAAAAGCGGTGCAGATCAACAGCGCGTTGCTGAAACCACCGAGCTAACTTATGCCGCACAAGAACTTGCACGTCGAGTGGAACGCCAAGTTCGGCAAAATGCCAGTTTATCGTGGAATTCAATGCACATTGCCAAAGAGCGTATTCCTGAACTCAGTAAATACGCCGAATCGAGTAAGTTAGCGCGCGATGAATACAGTAAGCAATTCTCTTTAGGTCAACGCTCTTTGTTGGATTTACTCGATGGTGAAAATGAATATTTCACTGCCAGTCGGGATTTAGTGATTGGACAATTTGATGAATTACGAGCTCGGTTTAGATTGTTAGCCGATGGAAATCAACTACTTAAAAATTTGGGCGTGACACCACTAGATGGCACTTTATTGCCCGAGTAAGTGCAAGGGCTGTGTTTCTTTGGTCTACTAAAATCGAGAGTGTCATTTTTCTCCGAAGGCACTCAACATTTTACTGAATGCTCAATTATCTTTGTGCTAATACCGATCGAAGCACAGTCTAAGCACTTTATTTTCTGAATGGCTCAATTTTATGGACATGCGCCGTGGATACCCGTTCCGCAGAATTTACCACTCATGAGTCAGCGATTCCGCATGACGCTTTTATCCCGAATGATCCGCTCACCACCTGCTTAATCCAACTGACTCGTTATTATCACCGACCATTTTCAGCGCAAACGCTGACGAGCGGTTTGCCTTTGCAAGGTAATCGCTTAAGTGCAGTTTTGTTTGCTCGCGCAGCGGCGCGTGCGGGTTTAAATGCGCGTTTGCAACGTAGAACACTGAGTGATCTGCCTGAATTGGCGCTGCCCGTTGTTATTTTATTGAAAGAAGGCAGTGCATGTGTTGCGATTGAGCGTGAAGGAACACGCTGGAAAATTTTAGAAGCTGAGTCGTTTGGTGGTGAGCAATGGGTTGAGGCCGAGCGGCTTGACGCTTTGTATTGTGGTTTTGTTATTTTTGTAAAACCGAGTTTTCAATTTGATACGCGTACCCAAAAAAAGCATATCCCACGTGCCGAGCATTGGTTTTGGAGTAGTTTGCGGCTTTGTTATCCACTGTATAGCCATGTTTTACTGGCCGCGGGTTTGATCAATTTATTCGCTCTGATTTTGCCGCTGTTTACGATGAATGTGTATGACCGTGTCGTGCCAAATCAAATTTATGACACCCTATGGGTGTTGGCGATTGGTGTTACTTTGTTATTGGTTTTTGATTTTATTATTAAAGTTTTACGCGCTTATTATATTGATTTAGCTGGTAAACGAATTGATGTCATGTTATCTGCTCAAATATTTGAGCATGTCTTGAGTTTAAAAACTACGTCTCGCCCTAGTTCATTAGGCGCGATGGTAAGTCATTTCCAAGAATTCGAAGGATTTCGAGATTTTATTACGTCAGCAACTATTACGGTGATTGTTGATATTCCATTTGTCATTTTGTTTTTATTGGTTATTTTTTGGCTCGGCGGCTGGTTGGTATTGATTCCTATTGTATGTATCCCAATGATTGTGGGCTTGAGCTTGCTATTGCAGCGGCCATTAGGCGATATTATTCAACAAAGTTTTCGGGTTGCGGCACAAAAACAAGCCAGCTTAATTGAAACATTAGCTGGAATTGAAAGTATTAAATCATGTAATGCGGAAAGCATGGCACAAACTCGCTGGGAAAAAACCATTGGTGAATTTGGTCATCTAGCAGTGCGTTCTCGAGGTTTCTCATCCTTGATTATGATTCAAGCAAGTTTTATTCAACAAATTGCAACCGTGGCAATGGTGATTGCTGGCGTATATTTAATTGGTGCTCATGAATTAACCGTCGGTGGCTTGATTGCCTGTAATTTATTATTAGGGCGCGCTTTAAGCCCATTTGCGCAAGTAGCGAGTTTAATTAGTCGTTATCATCAGGCACGTGCAGGTCTAAATGGCATGGAGCAGGTAATGCAATTAGATATTGAGCGCCCGACGGGACAAGATTTTGTGCATCGCCCCAATTTTCGTGGTGATATTGAATTTAGAAATGTGAGTTTTTCTTATCCTGGTGAAGATGTATTGGCACTGGATAATGTTTCATTTCATATTTCAGCTGGAGAGCGAATTGGTATTATTGGCCGAATCGGATCAGGCAAAAGCACTATAGAAAAAATGATTCTTGGCTTTCATGAGCCAACGCGTGGCGCAGTTTGGGTTGATGGCGTTGATGTGCGCCAAATTGATCCTGCACAGCTTAGGCATAATATTGCTTACGTTCCTGAAAATGTGTTTTTGTTCCATGGTTCGGTCAGAGACAATATTGTGTTGGCTGCTCCGTATATTGATGATGCGATGATGCTCGATGCGGCCAATATTGCTGGGGTGACTGAATTTGTGAGTCGGCATCCTAAAGGCTTTGATATGCCAGTCGGGGAGCGAGGGATTGGACTTTCTGGTGGGCAACGACAAACCATTGGTATTGCTCGTGCCTTATTACTTAATCCGGCGATTTATGTTTTTGATGAAGTCTCGAGTGCGCTAGATAATCGCAGTGAAGAGCAATTTAAGCAGCGTTTTGCCCATCGTTTAGACCAAAATCATACTTTGTTATTGATTACGCATCGGATGTCGATGCTCAGTTTGGTTGATCGCTTAATGGTGCTCGATAGTGGGCGACTCATTGCCGATGGACCCAAGGCCGACGTGCTCGCGATGCTAGCAGGAGGCAAGCTCCATGCTGAAAAATAAGCGTATTAAACGAGATGATCTGCATTTTTTAGATGATGGTGCCGCCGCGATCTATGGCGAGTCGACGCGGCACGCGAATAGTTTGCTTTATGTCTGTACGGCACTATTGCTACTACTGATTTTGTGGGCCATTTTTGCCGAAATCGATCAAGTCACGGTCGCTGAAGGCAAGGTCATTCCGTCGAGTCAGATTCAAGTGATTCAGAATTTGGAGGGCGGAATTGTCGCGTCGATCCCTGTGAAAGTGGGTGAAATTGTGCGTAAAGGGCAGATTTTAATGAAGTTGGATGAGAAGCGTTTTTCATCCTCATTAGAAGAAAGCACGGTAAAGCATGATGCACTTGAAGCCAAAATGGCGCGATTGACCGCAGAAGCCAATGGTACGGCGTTTGAGCCGCCAGCCGATTTATTAAAAAATAATCCACAAGTGATTGCCGCAGAACAGCAACTTTTTGCTGCAAGACGGCGCGAGCTTGAATCGTCGGTGTCGATTTTGCAAAGTGAGGCGGCACAACGTGCGCATGAAGTTGAAGCCATGCGCGCAAAAGTCGCTAAGTTAGAAGCCGGCTTGAAGTTAGCCAATGCTGAATATGAAATGAGTAAACCGTTAGCGGAAAAAAATGTGATTTCACAAATCGATTTTATGCACTTGCAACGGCAGATTAGTGATTTAAAAGGGGAGATTAATGAGACCCGATTATCCATCCCTCGTTTGCAAAGTAGTTTGGCAGAAACCAATGGCAAAATGGCAGGCGTGCGAGCCAAAGCCATTGCCGATGCAGGCAATGAGTTGTCTTTGGTGAAAGCTGAATTTGGAACTACCGCCGCCACAACCGTTGCACTGAATGATCGTTTTGAGCGAACGACGATTCGAGCACCATTAGATGGCATTGTTAAATTAATTAAAGTCAACACTGTGGGCGGCGTATTGCAGCCCGGTATGGATGTGATGGAGATTGTGCCATTAGAAGATAATCTTTTAGTCGAGGCTAAAATTCGTCCTTCAGATATTGGTTTTCTGCGACCAGGGCAAGATGCCACCGTGAAGCTAACTGCATATGACTTTGCGATTTATGGTGGTTTGGACGCGGATGTCGAAACGATTACCGCTGATTCAGTGATCGATGAGGCCAAAAAAGAGAGTTTCTATTTAATTCGAGTGCGCACGCGAAGTAATCATCTGGGGCAAGGTCGGCATGCTTTGGCGATTATTCCCGGCATGCTTTCCACTGTTCACATCCGCACGGGTAAAAAAACGGTGATGCAATATTTAATGAAGCCGATTGTGAAAGCGCGAGATGAAGCTTTACGTGAACGATAG
This sequence comes from Deefgea salmonis, assembly GCF_020531905.1. GTDB lineage: Bacteria > Pseudomonadota > Gammaproteobacteria > Burkholderiales > Chitinibacteraceae > Deefgea > Deefgea salmonis. Next base: position 60,505 of record NZ_JAJAWG010000014.1, read on the forward strand.
ATTGGGTATAGCTTCCTGAGTATTTTTTTTTATAGGTTACATCAATATACCCAGCATAGCTGGGTATATTGATGTCCTGATTTTAGGATCGGCCGTGTTTAGTGATGGGTTTGAATTTCGCCATTATTGAGTAATGTATTGAGTAAAGTACTTGGATCGACAGCAACGCCCACTAGCGTAGCAACTTGTACTGCAGGGTTGCCAACGCCACTACCATCGGCATCAAACCAGACTTTAGTATTGCCTAGCCCATCAGATTCAAATTGCAGAAAAGCGCCTGCTGCGACGGCATTGCCAGCGACAAACACGCCTGCCGCAGCACTTGCGCCGCTGAGCAAATCGGTAATATCGAGGATGTCGCCACTATTGCTGGTGTTGTTGTGATCTGGCGCCGCCACTTTGAAGTCTTGGATCGTATCTGAGTTCGCGGCTAAATTGCCGAGCACAAATAGGTCAGAGCCATTCCCGCCGTTCAAAATATCATGTCCTAGGCCGCCATTGAGCGTATCGTTGCCGCCGCCTCCGGTGAGGATGTCATTACCCGAACCACCGTTTAAATTGTCATTGCCGGCTTGCCCGAAAATCTCATCATTACCGCCATTACCGCCATTGCCGTAGAGTATGTTTTCATTGCCGGACGTGCCATAAATTTGATCGGCGAGTTCTGTACCGTTTACGGCAATGGCTGGATTGCCAGGGTCAAATACTTGATATTCAAATGAAACATAGCGCGCTTGCTCATTCCCGCCTTGGATATCGTCGTATTGAATGGTCCAAGTATCTCCCGCTGAGGATGGATGACTCTGTAAATAACTAGCAAGTGATTGACTTGGATTACTCGTGTTGACGACATAATCAAAATCGACGGTGGTTTTCATTAAACCGCTGCCGCTGGGGGGCGTACCATCATAGGTCCACGTATTGGGATTACCATCTGTAGTGCTGATGGCTTGGAATTTGATGCCATCAACAAAAATATAAATATTAACCTGCGCCTCTAAACCATTGCCATTTTGATCTGCAGGATTAATTTGGAATCCGCCATCTACAGCTGGATTGGTCGTTTTATTGTTCCAGTTCTGAAAGTTAGTTTTTAGAATCAGCTGTCCTGCGCTTGGGTCTGCGTTAATTGAACTGACAAACGCGGCAGATAAAACATTACTAGTTTCGGCATTGTGTCCTGAAGTTAAAGGTGCATTGCCAGAGGAAATCGCCCCCTGTGGACCAGGGATAGCGGTTTGAAAAACCTCGTGGATAAATACGGATTGAGTCCAGTGATGCACACCTGCATCATCTGAGACATTGAGTGTGAAAGCTAAGTTTTGAATATCGTTGATCGGTGCGGTTGGTTTGTAGAACAAATTGTCGAGTAAGTTGATGCCGCCCGTTGCGTCATAGAGTGTCATGCCTGAAGTTACTGCAAGATAAGTTGTACCATTAAAGTAATAAACGCCAGCAGGGACGTTGGCAGCGGTGATGGTCAAGTTGTCATTTGTATCAATATCAGTTGGGGTGTCGACAAGCAAAGCGTAATAATGATTTGTCGTTGCTGGCGCCTGAGCCGGATCGCTAGACATCCAATTGTGAGTGTCTTCGATGATCGGTGCGTCATTCACGGGGGTCACGCCGATATTCACTGTTGCAGTGGCTATGCCGCCGTGACCATCGCTCACGGTGTAAGTAAAGCTCGCTGGTCCGTTGTAATTCGGATCGGGGGTGAACACCACATTGCCATTTAGCAGTGCCACGCTGCCATTGCTGGCGTTTTGCACGCTGATGATAGTGAGCATATCGCCATCGGGATCGGTGTCATTGGCCAGTAATAGCGCAGGATTGATCGTTAGCGGCAAATCTTCTGGCGTCGTTAAAGCATCATCCGCCGCGCCGCTGCTGTTGTCGTCTTTGGGCGTTGGCGTGTCATTGACCGGCGTCACGCCGATATTGACTGTTGCGGTAGCAGTGCCACCAAAGCCATCACTGACGGTATAGGTAAAACTGGCTGGGCCATGATAATCAGCGGCGGGGGTAAAGACGATTTTGCCATCGACAATGGCGACGGTGCCATGTTCGGCATTTTGCACGCTGATAATCGTCAGCGTATCGCCATCGGGATCGGTGTCATTGGCCAGTAGTAGCGCAGGGTTAATGGTGAGTGGCTGATCTTCTAGCGTGGTTAACACGTCATCCGCTGCACCGGTGCTGTTGTCGTCTTTGGGCGTAGGCGCATCGTTGACTGGCATCACATTAATCGTCACTGTCGCGGTCGAAGTGCCGCCATGACCATCGCTAATGGTGTAAGAGAAGCTGGCGGTACCATTAAAGTCTGCATCAGGTGTAAATATAACTTGGCCATTGACGATGTTGACGACACCATGATTGGCATTTTGTACGCTGACCAGACTCAGCGTATCGCCGTCAAGATCATGATCATTGGCTAATAAAATAGCGGGGTTAATCGATAGCGCTTCATCTTCATGGGTGCTGAGTGGATCGCCCTCAAATCCGGTATAGCGATCATTTTCAGCAATTGGCGGATCATTAACGGGCGTCACGCCGATATTGACTGTCGCGGTCGCGGTGCCACCAAAGCCATCACTGACGGTATAGGTAAAACTGGCTGGTCCATGATAATCCGCGGCGGGGGTAAAGACGATTTTGCCATCGACAATGGCGACGGTGCCATGCTCGGCATTTTGCACGCTGATGATGGTGAGCGTATCGCCATCAGGATCGGTGTCATTGGCCAGTAGTAGCGCAGGGTTAATGGTGAGTGGCTGATCTTCTAGCGTGGTTAACACGTCATCCGCCGCGCCGCTGCTGTTGTCATCTTTGGGTGTTGGCGCATCGTTGACTGGCATCACATTAATCGTCACTGTCGCGGTCGAAGTGCCGCCATGCCCGTCGCTAATGGTGTAAGAGAAGCTGGCGGTACCATTAAAGTCTGCATCAGGTGTAAATATAACTTGGCCATTGACGATGTTGACGACACCATGATTGGCATTTTGTACGCTGAGTCTGGTCAGCGTAC
>NZ_JAJAWG010000015.1 GCF_020531905.1 Deefgea salmonis
ATGCGGCATTCTATACGGCGCAATTCGCTGCGCTCATTGACGCCCTACACAAGCATTGCGACGTACGCGGTTATATCAGTGGTGTATTTGCGTCTAGCCTTTCAACAGCAATGCTTTGCTGGCAATACATCTAAGTTTCATCTTGATCGTGGGTCTGGGGCTGGTAATCCCCTGTATCCAGCCGAGCGAGGAACAAGCGGGGCGGGGTTTTTGCGCTCATTGTTTGAGGCCGCAGGCCGAGTTTTGAGCGCAACCGCCTCGATTGTCCGCAGCGAGGGCACCGACGAAGTCGGCGCAGATACCGGGGGCTGCTTTGGGGTGAAGGGGGCTTTGCAGATGACGGGGCCCCCGCAAAGTTGCAAACTTTGTGGGGTGTGGGGCAAAGTCCCTTCCCGCCCGCGCGGCGGAACGCGCGCCAAAAACCACGCGGCGCAGCCGCAGAAAAAACAACACCGCCGGGGTTAATCGGGCGGTTGTTTGATCGCGGTAAACGTTGGGCTGCGCAAGCTTAGCCCAACCTACAGGGCTGGCAATACATCTAAGTTTCATCTTGATCGTGAGTCTGGGGCTGGTCATCCCCTGTATCAAGCCGAGCGAGGAACAAGCGGGGCGGGGTTTTTGCGCTCATTGTTTGAGGCCGCAGGCCGAGTTTTGAGCGCAACCGCCTCGATTGTCCGCAACGAGGGCACCGACGAAGTCGGCGCAGATACCGGGGGCTGCTTTGGGGTGAAGGGGGCTTTGCAGATGACGGGGCCCCCGCAAAGTTGCAAACTTTGTGGGGTGTGGGGCAAAGTCCCTTCCCGCCCGCGCGGCGGAACGCGCTCCAAAAACCACGCGGCGCAGCCGCTTAAAAAACAAAACCGCCGGGGTTAATCGGGCGGTTGTTTGATACAAAATGCGGCGCACTACGCTTCGCTTTGAGTGCGCCCTACTAGCTCTATTTGAACCTGCGTTGTTTTTCAATTTGCATATTGAATTTCTCAGTAATTGACTCATGATTATGATTTATTTCATTAAAATCATAATTATAATTTTTAGGGATTGATCCAAGTTGATAGCATATTAGTATGAGACTTCTATCTAACCCTGCTTTGTAGTTATACAAATCAATCATCAAAGGGATGTACTTGCCTGCATAATATCTAACGAGCATCTTATCGCATGGCATTTTATTAAGTTCCAACACAGCAAGAGAGTAACGCGTAAATCTGAGGGTTAGGTCTTGTGTAGTAGGACGAAAAACTCCATCGGACTCAAAGACACCTAACTTTATCAAATGGGGTATTACTTCATCAATTGAAAGGTCAGGATTTGCTATGTTATTAAAGTAGTGCTTCACAATCTGTAAATTATCATGCTTATTTAACTTACTATCAATCGTTTTTAATATCATATCCATACTTATCTTTCTTGAAATAATTTCTTTTATTTCATCTTCACAACGATGGAGTTCATTAATAATCTGACCGTAATAAAACGAAACTCTAGTTTTAATAATATTATCTATCACAGCTAAAACTGAAACCATTGCAACGGCGGCTGAAAGTAACTTAATAGGAAAATCAAATAATTTTATAAATCTCTCAAACCCTTGAGATGAAAAATCTAAAGAGTATATTTTATACTCTACAGATAAAATTTTAAAAAACGACAATATAGCGATTAAAATAAAAAAACATATAAAAGCATAAATTATTTTTATAGAATTATTAGCCTTCATTTTTCCACCAACATGTAATATTTACAGCCTTGATCGTTTTGTCGAGGACTTAAACCAGCTCATAGAGTGAAATAACTGAAAGGCATTCCACCGATTTGCGAACTATCAATAAAACGGTGGAATGCGCTTCGCTTATTCGCACCCTACACTTTATTTCGCCGACTCATGGAATACGGCGCAACGCCACAGCATTGCGCTCCCCCCCTCATCACTCCGCCGTCAACGCCACCAGCGCCGCAGCGACATCATCGGCACTCACGCCTTCCGCCAACGCCACTGGCGCGTCAGTCAACGCGGCGATGCCTTCTTTCTTCAAACGCCCAACCCACTGCCCGGCGTCTTTACCCGAAGCAAAGCCGGAACTGGTCAATAACAAACGACCAGCAGCGTCGCTGAAGTTGAAGTAGAACTGGCCGTCTTCAAGGCGGAATTGCTTGAAGCTTGGCAGCGCAACTTTGACGGCTTTTTCTTTGACGGCTGGCAGTGCGTTCATGCGGCGCAGGCCGACCGCTTCACGCACTTGCTTGAGTAGCGGCGCGGCAACGGCGCGGGCTTTCATTGCACCAATCTGCAGCAATGCTTCGATTTGCTCAGGATGCGCCATCAGAGCTTGGTATTTGTCGCGCATCGGGCCGATGTGGCTTTCAATCAGTTCAATGGTGTGCTTTTTCGCGTCGCCCCAGCCAAGGCCGGCGACTAAATCTGCGCGGAATTTCGCGGCTTGCTCAGGTGTCGCGAACGCTTCGTAAATGCTGACCAAATGGCATTCTGGGTCTTTCGGTTCGCCCGGCAACAGGCTGTTAGTGACAATCTTCGCCACGGCGTCTTTGAGCGCTTTGGCGCCGCCTTCAAATAGCGGAATGGTGTTGTCGTATGATTTACTCATTTTTCGGCCGTCCAGGCCCGGCAGCGTGGCGACTTGTTCTTCGATATGCGCTTCAGGCAAGACGAAGAAATCTTTGCCTTGGCCGAATAAATGATTAAAACGCGCGGCAACGTCGCGGGTCATTTCGATATGTTGAATTTGATCGCGACCAACCGGCACTTTGTGCGGGTTAAACAGCAAAATATCGGCGGCCATCAAAATCGGATAGCAAAATAGGCCCATGGTGATACCCGCATCGGGATCTTCACCCGCAGCTTCGTTGGCGTCGGTTGCGCCTTTGTAAGCGTGGGCGCGGTTCATTTGCCCTTTGGCGGTAACGCAAGTCAGTAGCCAATTGAGTTCGGTCACTTCCGGCACGTCCGACTGGCGATAAAACGTTACGCGTTCAGGATCGAGGCCAGCAGCCAACCAAGTCGCGGCGATTTCAAGGCGCGAGCGCTCAATGCGGGCGGGATCATCGCATTTAATCAGCGCGTGATAGTCGGCCATAAAAAAGAAGCAGTCGGTATTGGACTGTTGGCTAGCGACAATCGCTGGGCGAATCGCGCCGACATAATTGCCCAAATGCGGTGTACCCGTGGTAGTAATGCCCGTTAAAACACGCAAACTCATTATTTTTTCCTCAAACTAAAACCGTGCCAGCCCCTGCAAATGGCAGAAAGCAAATTGATGGCGGCAAGTCTAGCAGGCGGCGCAGCAAAACCATAGCGTCTGTGCGCTGGCGCGGGTTTTATGCCAAGACGCCTTGGTCAATGCCACCACGACATTGACCAAAGCCGTCAACGCTTATCCGGCTCGGATTTGCTTTAGCGCAGAGCTTGTCGATGCGATGACTTATTTTGCCGATTTGATCGCCAGACATTAACCACAAAGCGGGCTAAGTCGCCGATAATCACCCCACTCATTTCAATAGGACTCACGACGATGAATGCTACCGATCACTCTGCCATCACCCTTGAAATTTGCGCCGGCTCGGTGACGTCTTGCCTTGCAGCGCAAGCAGGCGGCGCGCAGCGCGTTGAGTTTTGCGATAACTTGCTCGAAGGCGGCACCACGCCATCATATGGCCAGCTGGCTGCAGCGCGCGATCGCTTATGGATTACGTTGCACGTGATCATCCGGCCACGCGGCGGCGATTTTTTGTATAGCGATTTGGAATTTGAAGTGATGGAGCGCGATGTATTGGCGTGTAAAAGGTTAGGGGTGGATGGTATTGTCATCGGGCTATTGACCAGCGATGGCCACATCGATATACCCCGCACTAAACGCTTGGTTGAACTGGCGGCACCGATACCGGTGACGTTTCATCGTGCCTTTGATGTGGCGTGCGATCCGGTGCAAGCACTGGAAGACATCATCAGCGCGGGCTGTGTTCGTTTGCTCTCCAGCGGCCAAGCGGCGAGCGCAATCGAAGGCGCGGCGTTACTCAAAGCACTGCAAACGCAAGCGGGCGATAGATTGATCGTCATGCCGGGCGCGGGCGTGCGCGGCCACAATATCGCCGAACTGGTGGCGGCCACAGGCTGTAATGAGTTTCATAGCTCAGGCCGTGCGCCGTTCCCCAGTGGCATGGTTTACCGTAATCCCAAGGTCAAAATGGGCGCGCCGGGGCAAGATGAATACAGCGTGGTGGAGACCGATCCGCAATTGGTGCGTGAATTACTGGGCAACGCACAAAATGCCGCCGCGCTACGTGATTAATGTCTACAAATTGACGTAAAACTTTCAAGACTTTCTGGTTATCCTGCGCATTTGCTGTATGTTGTTATGTATGCCAACTCGTGCAGGATTAACCATGTCACTCCAAGATAAAGTTGCTTTGATTACGGGCTCAACCAGCGGTATTGGTCTGGGCATAGCGCGCGCTTTAGCCCAGCAAGGCGCGACGATTATTCTCAATGGTTTGGGCGATCCGGCGCAAATCGAAATCATCCGCGCCAATTTAGCCGCCGAATTTGCCACCCCAGTGCATTTCATCGCCGCCGATCTGAGTAAAACTGCGGCGGTTGAAGACTTAATGCAGCAAATCGACGCGCAATGCGCTCGACTGGATATTTTGGTCAACAATGCTGGCATGCAGTTTGTTAGCCCGATCGAAGACTTCCCGCCCGAAAAATACGATTTAATTATCGCGCTGAATTTATCGGCCGCGTTTCACACCATCCGCCTGGCTGTTCCCGGCATGAAAGCGCGCGGCTGGGGACGCATTATCAATATCGCCTCGGCGCATGCCTTGGTCGCCTCGCCGTTTAAATCAGCGTATGTCGCGTCGAAACACGCGGTGTTGGGGCTCACCAAAACCGTAGCACTGGAACTGGCCGAGCACGGCATCACCGCCAACGCCATTTGCCCGGGCTATGTAATGACGCCGCTGGTACAGCAACAAATTCCCGATACCGCCAAAGCGCGTGGCATTAGCGAAGCAGCGGTGATTCGCGACGTGTTGCTCGCCGCACAGCCAACCAAACGCTTTGTCGAAGTCGATGAACTGGGCGCTTTAGCCAGTTTCTTATGCAGCGATGGTGCGCGCTCAGTCACCGGTGCGGCACTGCCGGTCGATGGCGGCTGGACTGCGCATTAATCATCATTAAAGACCACCCCTGCGCCAAGATTTCCAGCCACTGAAAACGCGGGCATGGCGGGCGAATAACACCGAGGATCATCATGAGCAAAAAGAAAATCGCGATCACCTGCCAAGGCGGCGGCAGCCAAACCGCTTTTACCGCTGGCGCGCTCAAAGCCTTGTACGACAATGGCTTTGCCGAGCATTACGAGCTGGTCAGCATTACCGGCACTTCCGGCGGCGCGCTGTGCGCCACGCTGATTTGGTACGCCCTGCTCAAAAAAGACCGTTACATTCCACAGCGCATGCTTGACCTATGGGCCGACAATACCGCGCAATCGGATGCCGAATTACGCTTTAATGATTATTTAGTGGACGCAATGCGTAAGGTGAATAGCGGTCAGATGCCGCAATTTAATATCAGCCCCTACTCGCCCTTGATGCAAATGATGAACAGCGTGACCGGCAAGCAATTCCGGCCAAACTTTACCGATTTTCGCGCCTTGCTCGAATCGCATATCGATTTTGCTGAGCTCAAAGCCATGGGCGCCAATACCGAGATGCCCGCGCTGATTTTGGGTGCGGCCGAAGTGTTAACCGGCCAATTGGCGAAATTTAATTCGCGCACCGAGGCGATTCGCGTCGAGCATATTTTATCGTCGTGCGCCGTGCCGAATATTTTTGAAGCGGTTGAGTTTGATGGTAAAGCGTATTGGGATGGGCTGTTTTCGGACAATCCGCCAGTCGACGAAGTGATCAAACCGATTTACGTTGGCGAAAAAAATATTCCCGATGAAATCTGGGTAATTAAAATCAACCCCAATGGCTGCAAAGCAGTGCCCAAATCACCCGAAGCAATTGCGGATCGGCGCAATGAAATGATCGGCAATATGTCGTTATTTCAGCAGCTGACCAGCATTCGCACACTGAATGAATTGCTGCTCAATCACGCCTTTACGCCCGAATTTTTAGCCAAAAACGGCGTAAAAGAACCCGTCAAGCTACCGCGCTGCCTCAGTAGCGACGATATTCGCCCCTACCACATTCCATTTATTGAGATGTCTGAGGCGCTGCAAAGCACTTTAGATTATGAAAGCAAGCTCGATCGCAGCCCAAAAAACATCCACAAATTAATGCACGACGGCGAGCAACAAGCGCGGCTATTTTTAGCCGAAAGACTGGCTGCGAGCTAGGGTCGGTTGACGTTTGGTTTTCAGTCGCAAACCAAACGTCGTTCGATGTGAGCTTGCTACAACGCTAAATCGCCGCGAACAGTAGCCAGCGCTCGGCGCTGGCCACTTTAAAGCACCATCACGCGGCGACCTTGCGCGTCGCTTTGAATGGCTAATTCTAAGATTCGCATCACATTCCGCGCCTGCGCCGCCGTCACTGGATTGTCTCCAACACCGAGTAAGGCATCACGAACACCGGCGTAATACGCCGCATAATTGCCGGCGGGTAATGGCAAGGCTTGGACTGAAATTTGATCATTTTGACTTTGAAAATGCTGCGCCTGCCGAGGGTCATCCCCCCAAGCCGCCTGCTCAGGCAATAATCCGGCCTTTAACCAAGTCTCTTGGGCATCAAGCCCATTCACCGACCATGCGCCTTGTGTGCCTTGCACTAAAAAGCGCGCTGTGCCACCACTCACCAAGGTGCTCGCGGCCAAAATCGCTCGCATTTTTGGGTAGTGCAAAATCACATGAAAATCATCCACCGCCTGCGCGCCACTGCGCCGCAAAGCCAAATCGGCAGTCACGGCATTAGGCATGCCAAATAACTGCAATGTTTGGTCAATTAAATGCGGGCCTAAGTCATACCACAGCCCAGCACCCGCGACATTGGCTTCACGCCAGCGCGCTTTCACTTCAGGACGATAACGATCAAAACGGGAAGTAAATTCAACCACATCACCTAAAACACCACTTTGCAGCATTTCACTCAAAGCAATAAAGTCATTGTCCCAGCGCCGATTATGAAATACCGACAGCAATAATCCCGCTTGCTCGGCGCGCACGGCTAAGTCTTCTGCTTCACGTACTGTCAAAGTAAATGGCTTATCCACCACCACATGCTTACCGGCCGCAATGGCGGCGCGCGCCAAGGGATGATGCGCGTCATTGGGTGCGGCGATGACGATTAAATCTAAACCGGGGTGCGCCAATAAGCGATCCGGCTCGGTTTTGACCACAATATCCGGCCAATCGGCCAACACATCCGCAGGCCGTGAGCTGGCAATGGCGACCAAACGCAATCCCGGCGTCGCATTAATCAGGGGAGCATGAAAAGTTTTACCCGCGTAGCCATAACCAATCAGGCCTACGCGCAAAGTTTTAGTCTTTGGCATAAGTACTCGTGCAAAAAATTTTATGGCAAGACGTAAAGGCCGATAAGACATCCAGTACGACAAAGCGATACAACGATGCAAAAATGCTGTTACGGGTCTACTTACGTCTTCAAAATTGAATCACTGAGTGTTGCTTATATCGCAAATAAAAACCCTTGTCGCTAAGTTAATACCGCAGGCCGACGCATTAACTAGGCAGTTTATTGCTGACAAAATGCAAGTTAAGCCATATTAATTGCAGGCATTAATTTAAGGCTTTGTTTTTTATCGCAGAATAATTAAGCCATTTAAAAAAACTTAAACCGCACCAATTTAAATCGCCACAATCGGTGAATATTGCCACAACATATCCACATGAGAAATATCATCCTCAAGATAAGGCGCAGAGACGGTGGCAAAGCCACTTTTGGCGTAAAAATCTTGCAAATGCGCTTGTGCCCCAATTTTATTATTAAGACCAGGGTATTGCTCGACAGCCCCTTTTAAACCGCGTGATATCAATTGATACCCAAGACCAGTGCCACGAAAATCAGCCCGCGTAATCACCCGACCCAAAGAAGGTTCGGCGTATTTCAAGCCCGGCGGCACCAAACGCAAACAAGCGACCAAACGATCATCGCAATACGCTAATAAATGCGTTGCGACTAAATCCAAATCATCGATATCGGCATAAGCACACGCCTGCTCAACAATAAATACTTGCTGTCTGAGTTGTAAATATTGAAACAATATCGGGGTATCAAATTCATCAAAAGTGAGCCAGCGCCAAACTATATTCATCATTACACTCAAAATAAATCAATTAAATCGATCATAAAAAAATACGGCATGCAATAAAAGCCGGATACTGACTTCAATCGTTCGCATTCATTTCATCAGACAAAAACATTTGCAAGCCAATCAACCGCGACGATGGCATCGCAATCCGCGCCTGCCTATAAAAAAAGCATCATTTTCCTAAATAAAACAGGATAAATGATGCTTTTAAAGCCGGCTAAAGCCAATTTAGCAGCCTAAACGTTCACGCCATTTTGCCACTTGGACTAAAACTTGGAACGGCGCGGTGCCGCCGACGTGATTGCGCGCTTCTAAGCTGCCTTGCAGTGTCAGCACATGGCAAACGTCTTCTTCGATTAAAGGAGAAAAACTTTGCAATTCAACCAAGGTTAAGTCCGACAAATCTTGGCGTTTTTGCTCGGCATAACGCACCGCCAACGCCACCGCTTCATGCGCATCGCGAAACGGCAAGCCGCGTTTGACCAAATAATCGGCCAAATCAGTCGCTGTCGCAAAACCTTGCTTAGCGGCACGCTCCATCGCATCGGGCTTCACAGTAATACCGCGCATCATGTCGGCATAAATCCGCAAGGTATCAGTGAGCGTATCTACAGTATCAAATAGCGGCTCTTTGTCTTCTTGATTGTCTTTGTTGTAGGCCAACGGCTGGCCCTTCATTAAGGTCAACAATGAAATCAAGCTGCCATTCACGCGGCCAGTTTTGCCGCGAACGAGTTCAGGCACGTCCGGGTTTTTCTTTTGCGGCATGATTGAAGAGCCGGTACAGAAACGATCGGCAATATCAATAAAGCCAAAGCGTGGACTCATCCACAAAATCAGCTCTTCCGAAAGGCGCGATAAATGCGTCATGATCAAAGCGCCAGCAGCGGTAAATTCAATCGCAAAATCTCGATCGGACACGGCATCGAGTGAATTTTCGCAAATGCCTTCAAAACCGAGTAATTTGGCAGTGATTGAGCGATCAATTGGGAAGGTCGTCCCGGCCAATGCCGCAGAGCCTAAAGGCATGCGATTGACCCGTTTACGGGTATCGACTAAACGCTCAGCATCACGGCCAAGCATTTCGACATACGCCAGCATGTGATGACCAAAAGTCACCGGTTGCGCCACTTGTAAATGAGTAAAACCGGGCATCACGGTATTGGCATTGCTTTCGGCCAAATCGAGCAAAGACTTTTGCAATTCACGCACCAAGCGCAGCAAGACATCAATCGCTTCGCGCAAATACAAACGAATATCAGTGGCCACTTGATCGTTGCGCGAACGACCGGTATGCAAACGCTTGCCCGCATCACCGATTTTATCGGTCAAACGGCGCTCGATATTCATATGCACGTCTTCGAGATCCAAACTCCATTCAAAACGGCCGGCGCGGATGTCATCCAAAATATCCGCCATGCCACTTTGAATCGAACGTAAATCGTCGTTGGATAAAACGCCCACTTGATTGAGCATCCCCGCGTGCGCCAGCGAGCCTTGAATATCGACCTCCGCCATGCGGTTATCAAAAAATACCGATGCGGTATACCGCTTTACCAATTCACTCACTGGTTCATTAAAGCGACCAGACCAAGCTTTGTTTGCAGATTCGGACATGCGAAAAATCCAGATATAGTTGGAACAATGACAGCGATTATAACGACAGCCGAGCAAAAGCTGCACTCGACTTGCTCGATGCGCCAGAAACCGCCCACTTTAAGCGCTCATTGCGACGACAAAGAGACGCCCGCGAATACAATCAGCCTCGCCAGCGCCGAACATCAGCCCTTTATCGGCCGCGAACGCGCAGTGTTAAGCCTTTTAAGAAGTTGCGTAAGAACTGATCGCCGCAAGGGCGAAAATGCTTGTGATCTTTTTTACGGAATAATGCCGATAGCTCTGGCTTGGATACTTCAAATCCGGCTTCAGCCAACATCGCGTAAATATCATCGTCTTTGAGTTCAAAAGCGACGCGCAATTTTTTAAGCACTAGATTGTTGGTGACCGGCAATTCAATCGGCATTGCCGGACGGCTTTGGTCTTTACCACGGCGCAAATACACCAAACCATCGAGAAAATTGGCCATCGTCACATCATCACATTCTTGATATTCCAGCTCTTCTTCTTTTTTTAAAAACGCCATCATGGTGGCTTTATCTAAAGTTTGGCCGGCCAATTGCAGTACATCGACTAATTTGGCATCGCTTAAATCGAGCATGTAGCGAATGCTACGCAGTACGTCGTTATTTAACATGTTTGCAATCCTTCCATTCAGAGTGACTCCATTGTACCTGCTGCGCTGCGCTTCGCCGTGCGCAATCACGCATTGCCAACCCCAACAACGCGCAGAGCGAAAGCTGGCATCGGAGCAAAATCGTTTTGATCGCCAGCAAATCAAACGCGACCAAAGTAAAATCGAGCACATTGGCTGTCGCTTTTCTGCTGATCTGACCCCGCTTACTGAGGTTGGGGTCGATAATGCGCTGCTGGAACTTGCAAAGCGCGGTAGAATCACGCGATTCGTAGAATCAATTTCGCGCAGTGCCCAATACCCAGCTGTGCGATAAAAAGGCCTTATCCGCCGGAGACCAGAGCAAGCCATGAGCCGTGATATGAAACCCATCCGCAGTAGTAGCCGCAGTGCCAGCAGCAGCGCCAATAGCCAACGTAAAAGTGGCGGTAGCTCATTAATCACCGGTTTACTGCTTGGATTGTTTGTTGGTATTGCCATTGCGGTCGCCGTGGCGCTGTATTTAAATCGCAGCGGTAATCCATTTAAAAACGGCAATGCCACCCCAGCGGATGCGGTGAGCTCAGCGCCTGAAACCGCCGTCGCGCCGCCAGAAGTTTTGCTGCCAGGCAATGGCAAAGAAGTGGCACTCAATCCCGCCCCAGCCAGTACTGTCGCCAGCAAACCGGCCAGTGCCAACGCCAGCGGCGAGCGTTTTGATTTTTATAAAGTGTTGCCTGAGCTCAACGAAGAATCGGCCGTTGCCAGCACGCCAGCGCCAGTCAAAACGGCCAGCCCCAAAGCCAGCCCAACCGTTTCACCCGCAGCAACCCCCAAAGCGGAAGCCAATAAAAATGCTTGGCTGCAAGTGGGCGCGTTCAAAGATGAAGGCGACGCCGACAATCTGAAAGCCAAGTTGGCGCTATTGGGCGTTGAATCACGCATTCTCACCTCAGATATTCCTGACAAAGGCATTTGGCATCGAGTTCGCATTGGCCCTTTTAATTCAAGCGCCGATCTCGATAAAGTCCGCGGCCAACTCAAAGCCAATGGCATTGATAGTGCCATGGTAAAAGCCAATTAATCGACCCGCAGGTGATCATTCGGGATGTGCAGCAAATGGGGATCGGACAGCCCCATCCCAACTTGCAACCCTCAATCCCCTCTCTTTTCTAAGGAAACATGATGTTAAAGCACTGGATTAAAACCATCGTCGTCGCCGCGTCATTGCTCAGCGCCACCGCAGCTTTTGCCTTTACCGAAGGTAAAGATTACAAAGCCATGAGCAAACCGATGCCCGTTGCTGTACCTGGCAAGGCCGAAGTAATCGAGTTCTTTTGGTATGGCTGCCCACACTGCTTTGCCATCGAACCGTATGTCGATGCATGGGCAGAAAAGCTACCGAAAGACGTTAATTTCCGCCGGGTTCATGTGATGTGGGATGGCCGCAATGATATGGAAGGCCACGCCAAGATCTTCCTCGCGCTACAAGGCATGGGCTTGGATGCCAAATACCAACAAGCGGTGATGAAAGCGGTCCAAACAGACCGTATCGAATTACGCAACGAAGCCAAACTGCTGGAATGGGTTAAAAAACAAGGCATTGATGTTGCCAAATTTAAAGCCAATTACAATGGCTTCTCCACCCAAATGCAGCTGAAAAACCTGACTAAAATCACGCAAGACTATCAAGTAGACGGCGTACCGATGTTTGTCGTTAACGGCAAATGGGTGACTAGCCCAGCAATGGTCGGCGCGGAAGATGCCACCATTACCAAAATGGTCGATGAACTGATCGCCAAAGATCGTAAAGCACCGAAAAAGAAATAAGCCCTTAATCCTGATAAAATACGCCACGCTGCCAACAAGTAGCGTGGCGTATTTTTTATTGAATCAACGTATATCCAGCTAGCCCTTATCCAGATTGGGCTAGCGATCAATACTCTGTTGAATAAACCTCAACCCGGAAGGACAACATGCTCCGCATTACCGAACTCAAACTGCCGCTCGACCATTCTGAAGCCGAACTTAAAACCGCCATCGCCGCTTATTTGAGCATCGCCGAAACCGACATCAATGGCTTTAGCGTATTTAAACGCAGCTTTGACGCACGTAAAGGCCATATGCTGCTGGCCTACATTATCGATTTGGACGTGGGCGCGCTCGAAGCGAAACTGCTGGCGCAATTTAAAAACAATGTGCATGTGCTGCCAACGCCAGACACCCGCTACCACTTTGTCGGCCAAGCACCGGCCGCCTTGCCACATCGCCCTATCGTTGTTGGTTTTGGCCCATGTGGGATTTTTGCGGCGCTGATTTTGGCGCAAATGGGCTTTAAACCGATTGTGCTCGAGCGCGGTAAAAAAGTGCGTGAGCGCACTAAAGACACTTGGGATTTATGGCGTAAAAACACGCTGCATCCCGAATCGAATGTGCAATTTGGTGAAGGCGGTGCCGGGACTTTTTCTGACGGCAAGCTGTATAGCCAAATCAAAGACCCGCGTCATCTCGGCCGCAAAGTACTCAATGAGTTCGTCAAAGCGGGCGCACCCGATGAAATTCTGTTTATCGCCAAGCCGCATATCGGCACGTTTAAACTCGTCAGCATGGTCGAAAAAATGCGCGCCGAGATTGAATCACTCGGCGGCGAAATTCGCTTTCAGCAGCGCGTTGACGATCTCATCCTTGAAGATACCGCCGATGGTAACAAGCAAATCCGTGGCGTTCGCATCACCGAGATTGGCGTCGAAGGCCAGCCTAGCAGTGAAATTTTGAGTGAACACGTGGTCATCGCGCTCGGCCACAGCGCGCGCGATAGTTTTGAAATGATGCACCATCGCGGCGTCTTTATGGAAGCCAAACCGTTCTCGGTCGGCTTTCGCATCGAGCATCCGCAATCCTTAATCGATGCCGCGCGCTGGGGACAATACGCTGGCCATCCGATCTTGGGCGCTGCCGACTATAAACTGGTGCATCACGCCGCCAATGGCCGCGCCGTGTATAGCTTCTGTATGTGCCCGGGTGGCACTGTCGTTGCCGCCACCTCTGAAGTGGGTCGCGTCGTCACCAACGGCATGAGTCAATATTCGCGTAACGAGCGCAACGCCAATTCCGGCATGGTGGTCAGCATCAATCCAAGCGACTATCCCGGCGGCGCCATGGCTGGGATTGAATTCCAACGCCAGCTCGAAAGCCAAGCGTTTATCCTCGGCGGCGAAAACTACAACGCGCCAGCGCAATTGGTCGGCGATTTCCTCGCTGGCCGCGCCTCCCGCGGTGTCGGCGCAGTCGAGCCATCGTACAAACCCGGCGTGAACTGGACTGATCTGGCCAGCACACTGCCCGATTACGCCATTACGGCCATGCGCGAAGCACTCCCCGCCTTCGGCAAAAAAATCCGTGGCTACGATATGCACGATGCCGTGCTAACCGGCGTTGAAACGCGCACTTCATCACCACTGCGTATCACCCGTGGTGACAATTGCCAATCGCTCAACGTGCGCGGTCTCTACCCCGCTGGCGAAGGCGCAGGCTACGCCGGTGGGATTTTATCGGCTGGGGTGGATGGGATTAAAGTCGCGGAAGCGTTGGCGCTGGATCTCTTAAAATAAGGGTATATCTACGTAGGCATTGATTAACAATAGCTACAAACAAATACAATGGGCAGGTATATCCTGCCCTTTTTTTTGCTGCCGATTCAAGCCAAGGGGCGGAGTCAACAGATCCTCGGTAAGCAATCCATTGCGTGATATAATCGATGCCACTCCTTCACGACTTAGGCTCAGCCATGCACATCGCGCCTTATCTACTCAGTGTTTTGCTTGTCGCCAGTCATCATGGCTGGACCGCCCAGTCCAGCACCGACGACGAGTGGCAAATTAGCAAAGTAGTGATTCTCAATCGACACGGGGTTCGCTCCCCCACCAAAGACACGGCACTGATGCAGCAAGTGACGCCCGATCGCTGGCCTGCGTGGCCAGTGGCACTGGGTGAACTCACGCCACGGGGTGGACAATTACTCCAGCTACTTGGCCATTATTATCAAACCGCATGGCAAAACAATGGGCTATTACCCGCCCAAGGCTGCCCAGCAACCGGCCGCATGCTGGTGTGGGCCGATAGCGAGCAAAGGACCCGCGCCACCGGTCAAGCTTTGATCGACGCCGTTGCGCCCAATTGCGGCGTCGCGCTGCAAAGCCAAGCGAACGCCAGCCAAGTTGACCCGCTATTTCATCCGCTAAAAATGGGGATTTGTCAGCTCAACCCCAAGGCAGTGCGCCGCTCGATTCAGCAGCAACTGGGCACTGAGCCGGTCGATCAACAATTTGCCAGCGCGTACCAACAACTGGCGGCAACGCTCAATTTGAACGCTGCGCCGCTGTGCACGGCCCAGCCACAAAGCGATTGCCGCCTGCCACAATTATTGCCCAGCCGTTTGCATGTCGATCACCACGGCGCGCATTTTAAAGGTGCGCTGGGTTTGGCTTCTACATTCAGCGAGATTTTTTTATTGCAATACGCCGACGGAATGCCCGATTCACAGGTCGGCTGGGGGCGAATTGAGCAGCCAGCGCAGTGGCAGCAACTCTTTACTGCGCATAATGGCAATTTTGCGCTGACCCAAAAAAATCCACTCATAGCCAGCGCCAATGCCACGCCCTTATTGCAGGTCATTAGCGATGCGCTGCAAGATCACGCCCCCGCCAACGGCGGCACTTTGGCCCAGCAAGCAGCGAGCGCCAAAATCGTTTGGCTGATTGGCCATGACACCAATATTGCCAATGTCGCCGGTGCGCTCGGCCTTAATTGGCAGCTCACCGAGCAACCCGACAACACCGCGCCAGGGTTAGCGATGATTTTCGAGCGCTGGCAACAGACGCGCAGCCAACGAGAGCAAATCAAGATCAAATTGGTTTATCAAACCTTGCCACAAATGCGCGCCATGACGCCGCTGAGCCTGCACGGCGAACAGCCGGGCATCATTGAGCTCACTCTGCCGCAATGCACGGGTGCGGCCTGCACCCCAAGCCGTTTTGCCAAATTGAGCCGCAGCCGGCAAGTCAAAGCCTGCCAATATCAGCCATAAGCAGACAGCGTGGTGCCAGTGTCTAGGTGGGTTTAAGTCGATAAGGTTACGGCTTATTCGCCGCTCGATGAATCACGGCGAACGGGGGGCAACCATTGAATTACGCTAATGGCTTGCTCTAGTCGCTGCAAACTTAGATTTTTTTTCGCTAAGGCCATATTGAGCGCTGCAGCCAAAGGCATGGCTTGTGCGGTTTCGCCCTTGGCGTTTTTAATCGCCCGCGCAATCATTTTGGCGTCGTTCTCAGTAAAGCGCGTAGCCCATTGCGCGGCGACGGCAGTGGCTTGCGTGGCGATTTTTTCTTGCATCACAAACTGAAACGCCACATCGCTCATCATCACAATGTATTGCGTGCCATTGCGATCGAGCGCGGCCTGCGCGGTTTTAATTTCGGCGATTTGCTGGCGTAACTCTTCAACTGGCGTCAATTGCGCCTCCTGATCTTGCAAAGGAAATGGCATTTCATCCTCAAAGCACAAAAAAAATCGAGGATAACAGAAGGCAACAGCGCGCGGTCATTCGGCGCAATGTGCTGAACAGGTTGCGACTCAGGCGTGACAAAGTCGCCAGCGCCGCGATGACCGTGAGCCAAACGAGGGAACAGCGGAGCTGGGCGCGATCAAAATCGCCTTTCTTTTCCCCTAACTCTTTGACGGACAAAGAAAAGAGGGTCCCCGTCACGGACTGCGACTGTAAAACAATGTGCCGCAGGCACTTAAAACCATCAACACGTAATCTGAACATCAGTAAAATCAATAGGTATTGCTTCAAACACCATATAAAACAAAGCCTGAAAAGCAATACCCACCCATCAACTTTAAATCATGGCTTGATTATTCGCAGCCTTCTGGGCGACAAAATCCACCGTGCTCTGCGGGCAAAGTTGCGGGTGCTTGCTGCTGTATCCAAGCCACAAAAGCAGCGGGTTGACCTAAAAATGGGCCTAAATCAATGCCTGCCCCCTCCGCGAAACGCAAAGATGGAAAACCACGCAAACCGTGCTGCGCCATGTCTTGCTGGGTTTGGGCAAAATGCGCGGCGATCGTTGTCGCTTGCTGCTGCATCGCTTGCTCAAATGCTGAGCGAGTGAAGCCAAGTTCCGCCGCCAGATCCAACAAGACCGCGAAATCCGCAATTTGCCGCCCTTGCTGATAATGCGCTTGCTGGATTTTTTCTAACATTTTCAGTGCCGATCCACCGAGTGCTGCGGCGGCAAAAACTGCCAAAGTCGGCGGCGTTGAATCAAACACCGCATGCGGATTACGCAGCAAACCGTCGAAATACGCTGACGAAAACACTTGTCCGGTTAAAGCGGCGATGCGCTGATCATGCGGCATCACATAATCGCGCAATGTCGGGGTCACGGGCTGGCGGCGCTCGCCACTCATCATACCGCCAGCGTGGAGTAGGATTTCAATGTCAGGACATTGCTCAGCCACCGCCTGCAATAAGGGCGCTGCGGCGTAGCACCAGCCGCACAGTGGATCAAAATAATAATCTAAACGTTTTACCATTTCATTTCACCTTGATTCACTTTGGCTCCGATTTCTAAGGACATATCGGTCTCGATTTGCGGGTAGGCATTTTGCATGCTGCGAATGAGCTCAGCACTATTTTTAGCCATGGCGGCATTTTTCTCAAATTGCTGCAAATATTGCTGAGTAAACGTAATCTGGCTGGCATCCAATGGCGTACCGGCACGCATATGCCCTGGAATCACCGTCACCGCTTGCAATGCGGCCATTTCATCCAGTTGCGCTAACCAAGCTTGGCGTTCGGCAATGGTTTGGGTATCGGCAGTCCAAACATGAAGCCCACCCGTCACCGCGATATTACCGGCAATGGTTTTGATCGATGGAATCCACACATACGGGCGGTGCGCCAAGATGCCGGTATTGCCACGAATTTCAATGGTTTCCCCTTCTAACTTCAGGGTATTGCCCTGCAAAGCTTTGGGCAAAACTGGGTTTTTCGGCGCATTGGCGCCCATTTTTGGCCCCCAAAATGCGACTTTACCCGCCAGTTTGCTGCTGATTTTGGCCAGTACCGCAGGTGTCGCAACGACTTGCGCTTGCGGGAACATGTTTTTTAATACTTCAACGCCAAAATAGTAATCCGGATCGGCTTGACTAATCAAAATCGTGGTTAATTGCTTGCCGCTGTCGAGCACATTGGCCCCAATGCGTAAGGCATCGGCACGCGTAAAACCACTGTCGATGAGCACAGCTTCTTTTTCTCCGCTAATCAACACCGAATTGACATGAAAGCTGGCGGCGTCGGCGTTGTAGACTTTAAGTTGCAACGGCGCTTTGGCGCTATCTTGGGCTTGGGCGACGTTAAAGCTTAGCGCTAAAGTGCTGGCGAGTAGTGTAGTGCGAAACATGGTGACTTCCTTGGGTGGTTTGATTGAACTGACGCCAGTGTAGTTGCATTAAACAGCCAGATAAATACGCTATCATGGCCATGATTGTTGCAAAATTCGATCAAATAGAGGAAGTCCACGATGGATAGACTGAAAGCCATGCAAGTATTTAGCAGCGTCGCCAGCACCGGCAGTTTTAGTGCCACGGCCGATCAGCTCGACATGTCGCGAGCCATGGTGACGCGCTATATCGCCGAGCTGGAGCAATGGCTGGGCGCAAGACTACTGCAAAGAACCACCCGCAGCGTAACGCTGACCGATGCCGGCGAAAACTGCTTGCGGCGCAGCCAGCAAATGCTGGCGCTGATGCAAGATATTGAGGAAGAAAGCACCCAGCATGCTGGCGAGCTGCGCGGCCAATTGCGCTTAACCTGCAGCATGTCGTTTGGCCATGCGCATTTAGCGGCGGCGATTAGCGATTTTTTAGCGCAGCATCCGGCGCTAAAAATTGATTTAAATGTCAATGATGTGGCGGTGAATCTAGTTGAATCCCGCATTGATTTAGCGATTCGAATCAGCCTTGACCCTGATCCTTTATTGATTGCGCGCCCTTTGGCAGCTTGCGAATCGGTTTTAGTTGCCTCGCCGGGGTATCTAGCGCAACACGGCATGCCAAATAGCCCAGAGGCGCTTACCCTGCATCATTGTTTAAGCTACGCCAATTTTGGCAAAAGCATTTGGCATTTTCATCGCGACGAAGTTCGCAGCGAAGTCGCCGTCAGCAGTCGCTTTAGCGCCAATGAAGCCACCGTTTTACTGCACGCGGCAATAGCGGGCAGCGGCATTGCCTTGCAACCGAGTTATTTGGTCAACCCTTGGCTTGCCAGTGGCGATTTACGCCTCGTCTTGCCTGAATGGCAAGCGCCAACGATGACGATTTATGCGCTATATCCATCACGGCGACATTTATCCCCTGCCGTTCGCGCCCTGCTCGACTTTTTGCGCGCGCGCTTTAGCACGCCGCCGTGGTAAACATTACGCCAATGGTTGAATTGGATTGAAATGCCGATTGCGCTCAACAAGATTCAGCAGCGAATTTAAGCACAGCAAAAAAGTCAGCGACATCCCGAGATTAAACAATAAATGCGCCGCAGCAACCGCTTGCCCTGTGTCACTAATGTGCTGCGTTAACCACGTTGAAAATACCCCAATAAAAGGCAGCAACAGCAACACGCCCAAGGTATTAAACAATAAATTGTACCGCGCGGTTTTGCGCGCCAAGGCATTCATGCCAACGCTGGCAATCAAGGCGGTGGATGTCGTACCGATATTGGCACCAATGGTGATCGCAATCGCCGCTTGTGGCGGCAATAAGCCTTGTTGCACCAACACAATCGCCAGCCCCGTCGTCACGCTACTCGATTGCAAAATCGCAGTAATCACCAGCCCAGCCAACACCCCAATCACCGGTGTTTCGGCCAGCGCCAAAAATTCCAGCACCGCAGGCATTTGCCCCAAAGGCAGCATCGCTTTGGAAATCAAATCCAGCGCAAAAAAGATCATGCCAAAATAAAACACCACCTTACCAATTCGACCATGCCGCGCCGGTAATAATTGCAACAAAGCCCCAAGCGCGATCAAGATCAACCCTAAGCCCGTCATCTTAAACGACACCAACCACGCCGTAGCCGTGGTGCCAACATTGGCCCCAAGCAACACCCCTAAACTGGCGCGAAAAGAAATCACCGAAGCATCCACCAAGGCCACAGTCAGCGACGTAACCGCGCTACTCGATTGCAAAATCGCGGTAGAGACCGCGCCAACGCCAAAAGCAGCCCAACGATTGGCGGTAAATTTACCCAGCCAATGCCGTAATGTATCGGCGCCCACTGTTTTGAGTTGATAACTAAAACCCTGCAAACCATATAAAAACAACGCAATCGCTGCGACAACCGCAACAATCAGATGAAACAAGGCCATGAGTTACTCACAAAAACACAAAAAAAAACTGCTATGGACATTCAGCAGACGACACGGGGCTGATTTCAGCACAATCCCTTGCGGCAAATCTTAAAGCAATTCAGTTGCTAACTATATTGAAGTAATACCAATTTTTGTAAGAATCGCTGCCGTTGGTCCAATCCAACGCACAGCTCAGGCATAATGTGGCGCAAACTCGATACCGATATGCACTAACAAACAAGTGCGAACACGCCAAATCAAACGCCGGCACCGCATCGGAATCAAATCAAAATCGAGAAAAATCAGGGTATTAAGTTGCAGCCCTTTATTTAAAAAGGCTGCAGTCTAATACCCCTAAGAAATGGAATTATTGTGCTCACACCCAACATCAATACCGACATTCCCGCGTATGGCGTGGATGATTTAACTGAGCAAAGCTGGCAATGGCTGCATGCCGTTGGCCAATTGGCAGCGCAAGCGCTCGCCGCCATGCCCAAAGGCACTTTGGCGCTACTTGAAGCGCAAGATCGAGTGTATTGGGTGGCGCTGATCCACGATGAATATTACCTCGCCACCGCAACGATTTTTGATGGCGAAATCAATATTGAACACGGCGCACTGTTGCGTGATTTGTATGGCTTTAGCATCGAAGAACTCAACTTCATGCGCGAAGGCCTGACCGACTGGCTCACCGCACAAACCACGCTAAAAATCGCCGAACCACGGCAATTGCAACGCTGGAGTGAGCTACCAGTGCACAGCGCGTGCGACGATTTCCACAGTTAAATTTACAAATCAGTCGATCGCACCGAACGCCCCTTCGCGAGAGCAACGGGGTATTTTTCGGCATTGAGCTGCAATTTGGCTTGCGCGGCAGCGATTAAATCAATTTGCGTTACTTGGCAAAATTGCAGCAAATACAGCAAAATATCCGCCACTTCATGCTCACACGCTTGGCGCTGCGTGGCACTTAAGGGCGTGGCAGTGCTTGATACTTCCCATTGAAAAATCTCCAGCAATTCGGCCGCTTCAACCGATAGCGCCATGCTTAGGTTTTTAGGGCTATGAAACTGCCGCCAATCGCGCGCTAGCGCAAATTGATTCACTTGCTCTGAGAGCTGTTGCAGCGAATCGCTCGGCTCGATTTGATTCATCCTTCCTCCTTGTAACGCGTGCGTTGATCAAAGCAGCGCGCAGCAAAAAGCCGACGATTAACGTCGGCCAGTGCACTGAAACTGCAACCGTTTAAGCGACGATTTGATCGACTTTAGCAGCGTTTAATGCCGCTTGTAGTTTGCTTTCATCTTCGTGTGACAACGACGTTTGAATCAAAGTGCCACCGGTGCCGCGCAGTTGCTCGAGCACTTTGTCTGGCGTCATGCTGCGCACCAAAACAAATAGCGTTGAGCTTTCTGGCTGCATATTGGCCGCCAAATCTTTCATGAACTGATCATTAATGCCCAAATCAGTCAAAGCGCCCGACAAAGCACCGGTAGAAGCACCAATCGCCATCCCAACGACCGGCATTAAAAAAAGCATCCCAATCAAGGCACCCCAAAAACCACCGCTCACTGCGCCTGTTGCCGTCAGATTTAACGCTTGGTGCAACTTGACTTTGCCATCGGCATTTTTGGTGACCACCACGGCGTCTTCTAAATCAATCAGGTATTCAGCTTGTAATTTACGCAAAGCCAAACGAACTTCTTCGGCTTTATACATATTGTCATAACCCACGACCACTAATGAACTCATTTCAATTCCTTTCAGTAAATTAAAATTAAATTTCAAATCACACAAGAATATACCGCATTTATTATTGCACAGTGCTTTCAATGCAAATAGGAAAACCCCAGGGCAAATTGATAAAACACCCTGATTTGGTATTTTTTACGCCTGGCGCTGCAGCAAAAAATCCAAAACAAACACCAATAAAACACTGATCAATACCATCGGCAATAACAACGCCAACGCCAGCAAGATCAAACTGCCAGTTTTCCAGTGTAGTAGGCTCTGCGTGGTTTTGGGCGCAGCCAATTGGCCAACAGGGCGACGCTTTAGCCACATCATTACGCCACTGACTGAGATCAAAATAAGTAATAAGCACGCCGATAACATTAATAATTGATTCGGCAGACCAAAATACTTGCCTTCATGAATCGCAATGCCATATTCAACCGCTTTGGGCACCCAGCCATATTCAGCAAATCGAATGTCCGCCAACACTTTGCCGCTGTATTGATCTAAATGCAGCGTTCTTTGCTGCGCTGGATCGTCCACCGCCAACGACAGCGTATAAACGCCCTTGGCATCTTTGGGCGGGCTGATCGATAAACCCGGCTGCATGTTTAGCTTGCGGGCAAGGCTTTGGATTTGCGTTAAGCTCAAAGCCGTCGCCGCCAGCGGTTGCGACGGATGCGCGGTGTGCGCACTGTGCGGCAAGGGCGCAGCTTCGACGGCCCACGGCACGGTTTTATCCACCGTTGAATTTAAACTGCGAGTGAGCGGCGTTGACTCAGGCAATTGATCCCACAAGGCACTGGGATAGCGCTGCCAAACATCGGCAAATTTTTCACCCCAAATCCCAGTCCACGGTAAACCGGTAAGCAGCAAAAACAGCAGTACGCCCGAGCACCAAAATCCAGCGATCGCATGTAAATCACGCCAAAAAACGCGCTTACCCGCGCCCAGCCGAGGCAAAAAAGTCCCCCACATCCCCGCCTTGCTCGGCCACCACAAATACAATCCCGACAGCACCAGCAAAATCCCCCAGCTGGCCGCCAACTCAATCAGCGCATCACCCCACTGCCCGAGCAATAATTCACCATGCAAACGCAGCGCAATGCCTTGCAAAGTCCAAGCAAAATCTTGTTCGCCTAAAATGTGATTGCGATACGGGTCAATAAACACCAAGCGCTCAGCGCCGTCGGCCAATTGAATTTTAAATTGCGCGCTACGATCCCTTGCTTGCGCTGGGGTGTATTTGGTCAGCTGCATCGCCGGATAATTTTGCTTGAGCGTCGCCAGCATGGCATCGGCCGTCACCGCTTGTTTGGCCGGGCTAAGCAGTAATAATTGCGGATATAACAATGGATCAAGCTGCGGTTTAAACAGATAAATCGCGCCAGTCACCGCCAACAGCATGAGTACCGGCATCACCAATAAACCGGCGTAAAAATGCCAGCGCCAAACTACGGCATAAAAGTGTGAGGGTTTTGTTTTCGACATACCAAGTCTCCGACCGCGAGCGGTTGATTAGACGTGCTGCGAGCACGGCCAATCAACCGCGCTAGCGGCCTAAATTTAAAATCAATGTGTGTTTTTAAATCGAGAGAACAGCCGGCGGGGCGTGACTTGGCGGGCGTAAAAAATCAACTGAAACGACGTGTAAAACCGCCAAAACACGCGGCAGATTACCAGCAAAAGAAGCGAGCAATGGCAGTGAAATCGCCACCGTCGGTGGGCAAATCGCATTGGCGCTGGCGGCCAATAAGCATATTTTACAAATACTGTTCGTTGGCGCAGCAGGCGCAGAATCAACAGGTAGGTCGCTCGTTTTAAATACGCTACTACACAACGCTGGGCGTGCGAAATCCGGCATCGGCGGGCGATGCAGCACACTCATTAGCAGCATCGCCAGCACTGCAAACAGCGCCAGCGACAAACCGCTTAATCGAAACCCACGTGAAATCCGCATTGAGAACTTGAGAATAAAAGGCCGGCGGATTCTACGAAGCACGGCAAACCGACACAAGCGCTATTTGCAATCGCCATAAAAAACAATAGGTATATTGTCACAGCCCTTGATAAAAAAGAGCTGCAGCAATATACCCACAGGTAACAATAAACAACACCCCGCCAATGGCTGGGCTGAGACCAGCCAATTAAGCCGACACAAAACGCTCATGCGACGCTGGCGGTATAAATGTCCAAGCAATAAAGCGACTTTGCTTTTGCCCTTGGCTCATTTCAATCGTGCGTACATCACGCGCACCGGCTTTTTCTAAAGTGCGATACAACAACGGCAAGCTACTGGCTTTAGACACTAAGCTGGTAAACCACAAGCAACGCTGCGCAATTTGTCGGCTCTCTGAAATCATGCGCTGAATAAACGCTTCTTCACCGCCCTCACACCACAACTCGCCGCCTTGACCACCAAAATTGAGCAGCGGTTTTTCTTCTGCGGCGCTAGCGGCCTTGCTGGTGCGCGGCGCTTTGCCGAGGTTTTTCCATTTTCGCTGCGAGCCAGCACTGGCTTCTGCCAAAGACGCATGAAACGGTGGATTACAAAGGGTTAAATCAAAAAATTCATCGTCTTGCATAACGCCTAAAAACATCGCACCGGGGATTTTTTGCTGACGTAATTGAATGTTTAATTGTGGATTGGCCGCCGCAATCTGCTGGGCATTGGCCAGCGCCACTGCATCGATTTCGGAACCAACGCATTCCCAACCGTATTCGCTCGCGGCAATCAAGGGATAAACGCAATTGGCGCCGCAACCAATATCGAGCACGCGCACCGTCTTCGGCATCTGCCCACGATGGCTATCAATCAATAAATCCGCCAAATTATGAATATAATCAGCGCGCCCCGGAATCGGCGGACACAAATAGCCTGCCGGTACATCCCAATTTTGTACCCCATAAAAAGCAGCCAATAAGGCGCGATTGAGCATTTTCACTGCGGCTGGATTGGCAAAATCAATCGACTCATCCCCATACGGATTCACCGCCACAAACGGCGCTAACGCTGGGCACGCGGCAATCAAGCTCGGGAAATCATAGCGACCACGATGCCGGTTGCGCGGATGTAATTGTGCTGGCGCTTTGGCCACGCTGGGCGCGGCGGGACGAGAAGTTTTAGAACGCGGTTTTGCTTGCATATTATTTAGCCTTAAATCAGTGCTGCCATTCTCGCACATTCACAGTGCGATTCGCAGGAATCGAATCTAGCCTAGGGTCGGTTGGCGTTTGCTTTGCCAACACGCTGGCGCGATTTTCGCGGCGAATCAAGGCATAGTCAGCGATGCATCTCGGCGATATGCGTTTGCGAGTACGCACAGTCACCGCAAAAACGACCGTCCATCAGCATGACAGCGTCTTACGCCGCCGTTCATGCCATGACTAAAACAGTCATGGTCATCTCGGCGTAAACTGGCGATCTTTTTATTAAGCCACGCGAAATGACAGCAAACAGCCAAACGATTCGCTTTTTACGCCAAAGGATTCCTCGCTTTGAATGTATTGTCGGTTGCCATGACTGCTGTGGGCCGGTGACCACGTCACCAGAAGAAATGTCACGCTTGCCACGCAAAACCGCCGCAGAACACGAAAAAGCGCTCGCCGAATTATCTTGCCCACATCTGGCAGAAAAAGGCTGTAGTGTGTATTTGGAGCGGCCGCTGATTTGCCGCTTATTCGGCACCACGAACGCCTTGCCCTGTCCGCATGGCCGCCGCCCTGAATTAATGATAGATCCCCAAATTGAGCAACAAATTCATCACTATATGGCGAGCACTCGGCAAATACTGGTTTAATCAAACATCAAATTAACATCCGTAAAAAACATTGGCCACAGTCAATTTTAGCGCCAACCTCTCAACCAAAATCAGTTACAGAAAACAAAATGAATGCCGATACTATATTAAATAAAAACATCGCCAAAACAGGCCAATAACCGTTTTATGGCAAAGCGCTACAACAACGTAAAACACTTTTTTCGGTCAACTTATTGCGGTTATTCCACGCAGCAGCATGCATAACCACATCACTTATTTCAATTGATCTGCTTTCAATTTACACCGTCCACCACGAAAAATTGACGCCATATCCGACCGGAGCTTTGATCATGTTTGCTAAAATTTCTACTCGTCTCATGCTGGGCTTTGGCTTATTGCTCGCACTCTTACTCGCCATTATTGCCATCAGCGTCTTTAATCTTCGCAACTTGCAGCAATCTAACACGCAAATTTTGCAGTCCGACGTGGCCATTGGCGATCAAGCGCAAGAAATTCGCTATCTCGTGACTCGAACCCGCCAAAAAGAAAAAGACTTATTTTTTGCCTTGGATGTGCAAAATCCAGATGCCGTAAAAAAACTCAAAGCCGAATGGGATACCCAACTGACGGCACTCAATACTGCAATTAGCAATTTCAGCGCATTGCCACTCTCACCCGAGCTCAAAAGCAGTGCCACTCAAATGCCCATGCAAGTGACAGGCTATCAAGAGGCACTGAACACCGTGTATGGCCAAATTGCCTCCGGCCAAATCACCACGCCGCAACAAGCCAATCTGGCGCTTGAGCCCTATAAGCAACCGATTCGTGACCTCGGAGAGAGCGTTAAACACAGCTATGATGTGTCGCATCAAGCCGTGTTGGCGGCACAATCAAAAATCACCGAACAAGCCGATCAAAGTCGCAATTTTCTCTTACTGATGGGCGCAATCGCCCTACTTGCAGGCATTACCGCTGCCCTTTTCATCAGTCGCTCAATTATTCGCCCCTTGCATTTTATGCAACACGAAATCATGCAAATTGATCAACAAAGTGACCTGACTCGCCGCCTGCCGCTCAATGGCGGCACTGAGCTGGCCGATATGGCGCAGGCCATTAATCGTTTACTCGGCGCACTCGCCACCACCTTGGGCGAGCTACAACATCAATCATCACAGCTAAAAAACTCAGCGCAACAATTATCGACTACCTCAGCACAAGTCAAAAACAGCTCTGAAATACAGTCCGATCAAAGTGTTTCAATGGCCGCTACGCTAGAAGAAATCTCCACCAGCATTAGCCATATCGCCAACTTATCGGGTGATGCACGGCAAATGTCACAGCAGTCGGGTCAAGCGGCCAGCAATGGCGTTGAGCACATTAGTACCATGGTCGCCGACATTGGCCGCATTGCCGATTCGATTCGCCAAGCCGCGCTCACCGCTGAAGAACTCGATGCCTCATCCGATCGAATTTCTGGCATTACGATGGTGATTAAAGATGTCGCCGACCAAACTAATTTACTTGCGCTCAATGCGGCAATCGAGGCCGCGCGTGCCGGCGAGCAAGGCCGTGGCTTTGCTGTCGTGGCTGATGAAGTGCGTAAATTAGCCGAAAAAACCGGCCGTTCTGCACAAGAAATTTCGGCCATGATTAGCACGATTCAGCACGGCGCTAAAAACATGGCCGAACAAATGCGCACGTCGGTCAGTAGCGTGGAAATGGGGATGCAAGTGGCTCACAATGCTGGCCAAGCCATGAGCAGCATTAGTGGCAGCGCGCAATCGGTAGCGCAAGTGATTGAAGAAGTGAATATTGCACTCGCGGAACAATCATCGGCCAGTCAAATGCTCGCCAATCGTGTTGAATCTATCGTCCAAATGATTGATGAAAACACCCAAAGTACCGCGCATGTGGCTGGCACCGCTCTCACCCTCGACACCATGGCCGATACACTGAGTAATCAAATCTCGCGCTATCGCGTCAGTTAAACGACGCACTGATGCAATAAAATTCGGCGGCCAAGGCCGCCGTTTTTATTTCAGTGTATGGATTTGATCAGTTAAAATTGTTTTTTTCCTTCCGCAAATCAATTATGCCTATTCGTCCAGTATTAAAAATGGGTGAACCCTTGCTACTAACTACGGCGCAAACCGTCAGCGAGTTTGATACGCCCGAACTCCACGCACTCATCGTTGATTTATTCGATACGATGGCCGACAGCCAAGGCGTGGGCATTGCCGCGCCGCAAATCGGCGTTAGCCTGCAAATGGTGGTGTTTGGTTTTACGCAAAGTGCGCGCTATCCCGATGCCGATGCGGTGCCACAAACGATTCTCATCAACCCCATCATTACCCCCATTGGCCTTGAGCTCGAGTCTGGATGGGAGGGGTGTCTGTCTGTACCCGGCTTGCGCGGTGTTGTTCCACGCTATACCCAGATACGTTATCAAGGCTTTGATCAATTTGGCACGCCGATTGATCGCACCGTGAGTGGCTTTCACGCGCGTGTGGTGCAACACGAATGCGATCATCTATTTGGCGTACTCTACCCACAACGCATCAGCGATATGACGCAATTTGGCTATACCGAAGTGCTATTTCCCAAGCTGAAGGCAGGGCAAGATGAGTAAAAAATCCAGCGGTGGATTAGTCTATTCGACCGAGCACGGCACCATGTGCCCCACGTGTCGCCAACCGATGGCAGCCTGCACCTGCACAGCGGCGCTCCCCAGCGGCGACGGCATCGCCCGAGTGGGCCGCGAGCTCCGCAAAGGCAAGGCCGTGATTGTCGTCAAAGGCTTAATCCTCGATAACGCTGCACTCACCGCGCTGGGCAAACAACTCAAAACCTTATGCAGCACCGGTGGCACGGTCAAAGATGGGCAAATCGAAATTCAAGGCGAGCATCGCGACAACATCATCAACGAGCTCAACCGACAAGGCTTTAAAACCAAACGTGCCGGCGGCTAAAGCCTGCTGGTGTTGGATTGAGTTGGTTGCGGCGTCTTAATTAACGCAAGGCAAGGCGCCAAAAGGCTCGCAGTAGCGCAAAATTACCAAGCCAAGAGTGGCCTGCATCATAGCCGTCATCAGAGATCGAATTTATGCTCAGTTTGGGTGCAACAGTGGGATGGCCATAGGCCAAAACACGTTTGCGTAACAACTTAATCGCTGCTTTCAATTGATAATCGTGTCTATGAACAAGCTCTTTATTCTGGCCATCAGCGCAGCATGCGCCTTTCCGCTCAGCGCTGCGGCTAATATTAATATCAGCATCGGCACGCCGGTGGTGATTTCACCGGCAAGGCCAATCTTGCTGCTCGGCTCGCGCAATCATCAAGGTTATTACTGGGATGGTCGCCGCTGGCAAACGCCGCGCTATTGGTCATCGCACTATCGCTATCACCAAGGTCGTTGGCATGATCGCCACGATAAAAAATATAAGAAGTATAAAAAGCATCACCACCACGGCCGTGATCGTGATCGCGGCCGAGATGATGATTAGTCAAAAATGAAATGATTAGACGTAAAAAAGCCGATCTAAAAGATCGGCTTTTTTGAATTTGGTGCCCGGGGCCGGACTCGAACCGGCACACCTTTCGGCGGGGGATTTTGAGTCCCCTGCGTCTACCAATTCCGCCACCCGGGCATGAGTGTGTTCTGTGTAGGAGGCGGATTATTCCTGATTCCACTTGGCTTGGCAAGCATTTTAACCAAAAATTATTGCGGTTTAAAAATATCTCAATGAAATCAACGGCCATTCAAAATAAGCCGCTATTGCAAGCCAAGCGGTACTGCGTTTCTTTCGCATCATGCGCTGTGCACGGCCTTACTGATTACGCGGTTTAAAAAAAGTGTAGTTTTGGTAAGGCTCAAACGCCTGATAAATCGCCACCGAACGCGCTGGCAATTGCAGCAACACACTACCGGCCTGCATTTTGCAATCAGGCGCGCCACCTAAAGCATCACGCAACGGCACGCCGTCGTACCAATGCGAATAAGGAATCAATAAACGACTCGCTAGCGGCGTATCGGCCAAATTCACCACCACCAAAGCGGCCGCCCCCGGAATATCGGTGGCACGTAAAAAAACTATGGTATTGCCCGCCAATCTATGCCCCAAAACGATGATATCGCCATACTGTAGGGCGGTATTTTGCTGGCGAATGGCAATCAATTGCTTCACCCACGCCCGCTGCGCGTGATTCCAGTCCGCCTCGTTCCAGCGCATTGGCCGGCGGCAATCTGGATCCGCGCCACCTTGCATACCAATTTCTTCGCCGTAATACACCAGTGGAATGCCCGGCAAAGTAAATTGCATTGCCATCGCCAGTTGCGCGTCATGCAAATTACCAACGGTGGTAATCAAACGCGGCGTATCGTGGCTGGATAACATATTCCACGAACACAACAGTCCTTCCAGTCCATACGCATCACGAGCGTCTTGAATCGCCGCATTCATTTGTACGCCATCGATTTCTCCTGCCAGCCAAGCCAAAATCGCGGTGCGATACCAGTAATTCATCATGCCACTATAACCAGCACCAGCCTGAAACCAGCCACCAGAAAAACCATTTAATTCACCCAGTAAGCCAGCTTCTGGATACACATTCCCCACCAGCGCGGCCATCTCTTGTGCCACGGGTATACCGACGTCTTGCGCGACATCAAAGCGCCAGTTGTCGATACCCCGACTTAACCAATATTGCACCACGCTATTGGGCTGGCGATATAACACGTCTCTGACTGCTGGATTAGCCAAATTGAGTTCCGGCATTAAGCCGTAATCTTGCCAACATAAATACCGCCCATCAGCCAGAAAAGTAAACCAATCGCGCTTGCTTGGATCGCCTTGTTGCGCCGCCAAAAACCACGGATGCAATTCAGAAACATGATTGAGAACGGCATCTAACGTCAAATTCATGCCTTGTTGATGCAAGGTATCGATCAAGCGTCGTAATGCCGTTTCACCACCAAACATCGCGTCAATGGTAAAAAAATCCGTGGCGTCATATTTATGATTGCTCGGTGCGCTAAAAATCGGCGTGAGGTAAACCCCGGTCACCCCTAAGTCCAGCAGATAGTCGATTTTGTCAGCGATACCATCCAAGTCACCACCAAAAAATTGCTGTCCCCACGGCTGATTTAAGGTGCTGTCATCCCAGTCCCGTTTGGCTATATTCGGCCCGTCATAAGCGGCATGGGCCAGTTTTTCTGCGCTACTAAGGCCGCCACCAATCGCAAATCGCTCGGGGAAAATCTGATACACAATTTGGCTGGCACGCCGACGAGTAAGGTCATCCAGTTGAGTCATCACATCGCCCTATTGACAGTGAAATACATTAACCGTAGCAGAACATCAACCGACTCCAGCATTGTTTTTAACTGATTCAAAACTGACAAAAACTAAAAAACAACACTCCCACTTTATTTCTTAACTGCAACAAATTGGTAAAAATATAATCAGATACTGAGTGCTGACTCAATGCTTTGCTGGCCAAGCAAAATCTCGCGGCAAAACAGTTTTGATTCTGGTGATTCATTTTTAAAGCAATGATTTGATGTTGTGTTCACTCAATGCAAATCAAGCGTAGAGCCCAACGACAGATCGGCGCTTCAATAAGCTGCAATTGGAGACCTCATGACCGAGCACAATTACATTCTGAAGCTTATTACCATCCACGGCGTCGAGCAGCCCATCGCGACCGGGACTTACGACTCAATCCTCAACGCTTACAACAACAAACGCAAAAAACTCAATATCGGTCAACGCGTCACCATGTCGCGCCGTTATGACACCGGCGATGTGGTGCTCAAAACTTGCGCGCCGAGCGGCCGGAAATACCCGACTCAGCGTAGCTATATCATGGCGAGCTACTGCCGCTAATCGATACTCGCTAGCACAGCACCAGCATAAACTACACCGCCACTCACTCGCCGCAACGGCGAGTAGTACGATGTATGGCCATGCAGGCCTTTTCAATATTAAGCCGTATTGATATACCCATTAGCACGATATAAAAGCAGTGCGGCGCAATCACCGCTGAAGCAGAAAATACTGACAGTCATATAGAACGAACGTACAATTTGTTTTATTTACTCAAGCCACATCGTGACGCCTCAGCGCAAAATTATTCATATCGATTGCGACTGTTTTTATGCCGCCGTTGAAATGCGTGATCGACCTGAACTCCGCGCAGTCCCGCTCGCGGTGGGCGGCTCGGCAGAGCGCCGTGGCGTCATTGCCACTTGCAACTACCTTGCGCGCCAATTTGGCATTCATTCGGCGATGTCGACGTATCGAGCACAACAGCGTTGCCGGCAACTGGTGGTGGTGCCGCCCGATTTTGCCCGTTACAAAGCGGCATCACAGGCAATGCGCGCCATTTTTACCGACTACACCGATCAAATCGAGCCGCTTTCTTTAGATGAGGCGTATTTAGACGTTAGCGGGCAGCCGCATTGCGCAGGTAGCGCCTCACGAATGGCCGAACAAATTCGGGCGCGCATCGAGCGCGACATCGGCATCACCGCCAGCGCCGGCATTGCGCCAAATAAATTACTCGCCAAAATTGCCAGCGACTGGCGCAAACCCAATGGGCAATTTGTGATTCGGCCACAAGATATTGCCGAATTTATGCCGCAATTACCGGCGAGAAAACTATGGGGTATTGGCAAGGTCACGGCGGATAAATTGGCGTTGCGCGGTATACATACCTGTGCCGATATTCAGGCTTGGTCATTAGAGCAATTAATCAGCGAATTTGGCCGCCTAGGGCATTTACTGCACGAACAAGCCCAAGGTGTCGATCATCGCCCGGTAGCCCCGCATGAAAGTCGAAAATCATTATCGGTAGAAAATACATTCGCCCATGATTTAAGTACTGCAGCTTGCCAGCAAGCGCTCGCAGAATTATTTAGCGATTGGCAAATTCGAATGCAGCGTTTAGCCGATGAGCGAATTCATAAAGTATTTATCAAAATTAAATTTGCTGATTTCACACAAACGACAGTGGAATGTATTTGCAACTCGCCGCAATTAAATACCTATATTCAACTACTCGAACAAGGCTTAAAACGTAGCCCACAGGCCGTGCGTTTATTGGGTTTGGGGGTACGTTTTGACGAACGCAGCAATGTGCCTGAACAGCTTTGTTTATGGTGAAATGACTTGATACGACATTTTTATGCTTTGCTGATGTCGTAAATCAAGCCAGCAATTGAGCGCCAGCACATTAATATATGCTTATATTTGAAAAAACTCAGCAAATTAGCTAAAAATGAATATCACGTGAGCTAATTTATTTTTTTGTTGAGTTGAATGCCAGAAGGCCTGACAATGAATGAAATATTCAATTTATGGTTTAAATTATCAATGCCGCATTTTAAATTTCGCCGCGCCACACTCTGCGTCACACTGGGTCTAAGCTTTGGTTCAGCTCACGGCATGACCATCGGCGAATTGCAATTACAATCTTATATTGGCCAACCCTTTCGCGGCCTTGTGCCCTACCGCTTAAATGCCGGCGAAGCCCTCAATGAACAATGCATTGAATTACGCGCAGCTAACAATGAATTACCCGGCTTAGGCCCAGCCACCATCCAAATCCGTCCCAATGGGGAACAGAGTGGCGTATTGCTAATCGAATCACGCGCTGCAGTCGGTGAACCAACGATTGCTTTTGCGGTGAAGCTCGCCTGCGCCAATCAACACATTACGCGTGATTTCACTGCCTTTTTAAATATCGCCCCACTCGGCACCGAGCGCGAAATAGCAAGTCGCACCTTGCCGCGTGAAGTACGCACTCGTCGGCCTGAATCCAGCAATATGCAAGATGTATCGCCCAGAAGCGATCAACCGCTTACGCTAAAAAAACCAATGAGTTTGCGCGAACTGACTAAACGCTATTATCCCGAAAACACGCCGCAATATCCTCGTTACTTGCAAAAGCTCAGCGCTAGCAATCCCGATCTTGATCCCAGTGCCGAACTGAGTGCTGGCACCGTGGTGAGCATTCCCGATAAATTACGTTCAGTACGAAAAAAATCGCCAACCACACCGACAGTAGAAGCGGGTCAATTGCGACTCGATAGCGATCCAAGTCAACGCACTAAACCAACGGCTACGCCATCAACCGCGCAGTACACGCAAGTTTTAGAAGAGAAAGTCAAAACCCTAGAAGAATTACAGCTCAAATTACAACTGGAAGTCGAGCAACTAAATGCGCGTCTAAGCCAGCTCAACAGCGCCAGCTTACCAATCGCCAGCGTGGCAATCGCAAGCGCACCCGAGATGCTCAGCACCGCCAGTACGGTGAGCCCAGCCGCCGCTGCCGCCATAACCGCCAGCCGACCCAATAAAAAACGCATTATGCCAACCCCAGAAGTCGCAGAGCCCGCAAGCAAGACGCCAACTTGGCTGATTGGTTTAGGCTTAATGGGTATCGTCACCACGATTGGCGGCTGGCTATTTTGGCGTCGCCGCCAAGCGCAGCAAACAAATGAACTCGCCCACCACAGCGAACAAACCTTGATGGGGCAATTTAAAACCTATGCCACGCGGCATAAAGCCAGCGAACATACGCCAACCATGATGTCTTTTTTACATCACCCTGGTGCAGGAATTGAAGTCAGCGATTTTGATTCGGTCGATTTGGCACGCATCCAAATTATGTTGGGACAAGGTGAAGTCGCCGAAGCGATTGATTTACTGTATCGCAGCATTGATGAAGACCCAGAAGATATCGAGCGTTGGTTAATGCTATTCCGAGTTTTCCGCCAACAGGGCATGAAAACCGAATATGCCAATTTGGCGAAAAACTTAAGCCTGATCGTTAAAGACGAAGCCGATTGGGAACTGGTGCGCAATATCGGCTCAAAACTTGATCCCGAAAATGAGCTCTATCAACGCCAAAATCGCCCGAGCACGATGGCGGCCGAGATCATCACGGCAGACAGCAAAGGGGTCGAGCTAGACATCCATCCTGATCCGACACCGGCCACGATGATGCATGCCTTCTTAGATATCGAAACCCCATTCGTCCCGACGCCAACACCAACGCCGACGATGGACTTTGAAATCAGCGAAGTCGCGCCAATCAACACGCCAGAAGTGATGTTGGATATTCAACTGCCTGAAGTGCACGATGAAATGCATGAGATTTCGTTTCAAGCCGCCGAGGAAATCGAAATGTTTCCGGCTTTTGAGCCCGAAATAACACTGGGCAGCGCTGAGTCAACGGTGCCACATTTGGATTTTCTTGACTTCAACTCAGAGAATCATCCTCAGCCCGAGCGCAAACCTCATCTCGAATAAGGTGCGAGCAGCGCATGCTGCATCGCGCATGTTAGACTTGTGTTTTTGTCTGACTGAAGGATTTTTCTTATGAGCCCAACTCTGCCAACCAAAGTGGTGATCGCCACTCGCGAAAGCCCGCTGGCACTCTGGCAAGCTCATTTTGTGAAGTCTTGGCTAGAAAAGACTTATCCGAATTTATCGGTTCAATTGCTGGGCATCACCACCCAAGGCGATAAAATTTTAGACGTTACCCTCAATAAAATTGGCGGTAAAGGCTTGTTCGTCAAAGAGCTCGAACAAGCCATGAGCGAGGGGCGTGCCGATTTGGCCGTCCACTCGATGAAAGACGTCCCCATGGTGTTGCCAGAAGGCTTTAGTTTGGCGGCCATTGGTGAGCGCGAAGACCCACGTGATGCCTTTGTTTCCAATCGATTCAAACATCCGGACGAGCTGCCTGCTGGCGCGATTGTCGGCACCGCCAGCTTGCGCCGCGAAAGCCAAATTCGCTCACTGTATCCGCATTTAGTGGTTAAGCCGCTGCGTGGCAATGTCGGCACCCGCCTCAAAAAACTCGACGACGGTGAATTTGACGCCATCATTTTAGCGGCCGCCGGTTTAAAACGACTCGGTCTTACCGAACGTATCGCTTGCGAGCTGTCACCTGAAATTAGCCTACCGGCACCGGGGCAAGGCGCTGTAGGGATTGAAATTTGCAGCGATCGCGCGGATTTAATGACCTTACTGGCACCATTCAATCATGCAGAAACCGCCGCTTGCGTCACTGCTGAACGGGCTTTATCCCGTCGTTTAAATGGCTCATGCCAGATTCCGCTGGCGGCTTATGCCACCAATGAAGACGGCTTTTTACGCTTACGCGGTTTAGTGGCCATGCCCGATGGCAGCCATCGCGTGGTGGCCGAATCCAATGGCTCATTCGCTGCGGCGGATGGCTTAGGGCGTATCGTTGCCGACTTACTCTGCACCGAAGGCGCTCGCGAGATTCTTAAACAACTAGCGGTATGACTTTAGCGCTTGCTGGCTTGCGACTATGGATTACCCGGCCTGAAGCACAGGCTGGGTATTTAGCTGCGGCGCTCTCTAAACATGGCGCGCAATGCTATACCCTACCACTGCTCACCATTACGCCACCCAATCCAGCGCAAGAACTCCAGAACGCGCTGGCGCAGCTTGATCAATTTGACTTGGCGATTTTTATTAGCCCTTCGGCATTAGATCAAGTGATGTTGGCGCGCTCAACGCCTTGGCCCAGTCATTTACCCGTTGCCGTGATCGGCCCGGGCAGTGCCGAACGAGCCGCCCAATTGGGTATGCAACACATCATTTGTCCCGCACAGCAATTTGATGGTGAAGGCTTATTGGCGACGTTGGGGGATCAAACCGGCAAAAAAATTGTGCTGTTTCGTGGCAATGGTGGCCGCGATATATTGCCAGCAGGCTTAATCGCGGCAGGTGCGAGCGTACAATTGGTGACGGCCTATCAGCGCCGCGTTGCCGCTTTAGATCCGCAAGAGCTTGAGCAGCAATTGGCTTTGGGCTGCGATGGCATTATTATTTCTAGCTCAGAAGCAGCACAACACTTATTGAGCTGGGCTGGAGAGCAAGCGCAGCTCAAGTTACAATGTAGGCTCTATTTTGTTCCGCACCCACGAATTGCCGCGACACTCAAAGCGCATGGCGCTCAGCATATTGAGCCAACCGAGGCCGGCGATGATGGTATTACCCGTTCGATTTGCCGGTATTTTTCACCGGTTTCATCTCAAAAAGTGTAGAGCCCGATGAATCAAGACAATCCAAATACTTTTTCTGCGGCACTCAATGCCACACCACGGCGCATTGTGCCGCAACCCGCGTTGATTTTAGCGATTGTGGCCATTTTAGCCAGCGCAGGCGCTTGGCTATACCAGCAAAACGCGATGGAGTCACTCAAGTTAGAACTGAGTCGTGAACTGGCCAGCAATAATCAATTACAGCAAGCGCTACGCCAATCGAGCCTAGAGTCTAGCCAAACACAGCAAAAAATTATCTCGCGCTTGGATATTCAAGAAAACAAGCAAGCAGAGGCCGGCGCGCGACAAGAAGCGCTCAATCATATGTACGATAACCTCAGTCGAGGCGAAACCTTACATAGCCTCGCAGAAGTCGAACAAATGCTGTCTTTTGCCAGCCAACAATTACAAATTGCTGGCGATATCAATAGCGCATTAACCGCGTTAAATAATATCGACGTGCAACTGGCTCAGCTAAATCGTCCAGAGCTTATCAATGTTCGCCAAGCGCTGACGAAAGACATCAACACCTTAAAAGGCACACCTTATCTCGATGTGATCGGCATTACCGCCAAGCTCAATAGCATTATTGATAGTATTGATAGCTTGCCGCTGATTGTTGATGCCGGCCACAATAATGCGCCAACACGATACCAAGCCAATACCCAGCACAATTCTGCACAACGCTTTGGCGCTGAAATTTGGCATGAACTCAAGCAACTGATTCAAATTCGTCGTATTGATCAACCCGATCTGGTCTTGTTATCTCCTGAGCAAGGCTTCTTTTTGCGCGAAAACATCAAACTGCGCCTACTCAATGCCCGTGCCGCATTATTGCTACGCAACGAAAGCGCATTTCGCAGCGACCTCAAAGCAACTGAGCGTTATTTGCAGCAGTTTTTCGATGCCCGCGCCCCTGCGACTGATAATGCGATTAAGGTCTTGCGCCAACTACAAATGCAACCGCTCGCGATCACCATGCCTGATTTAAGCGCCAGCCTAACTGCCGTTCGCGCAGCACGCACCACTGCCGAGAGGGCCAAGCCGTGAGATTCTTAATCTGGTTGATTGGTTTATTTTCACTGGCGGTTGGCTTAACGCTATTTGCCCAAGTCAATAGCGGCTACGCTTTGATCTTTCTACCGCCTTGGCGGCTTGAAATCTCACTGAATATTTTCATTCTGCTGTTGATTGGTTCAGTGATTGTGCTGTATTTGGGGCTGCGGATGCTGGCTGAATTAGGCGGTTTACCCGAACGAGTACGCCGCTATCGTTTACGCCAACAAGAAATCGCGTCAGTGCAGCTCGAACGAGAAGCACGCACCGCATTTTATGAAGGGCGTTTTCAGCGCTCAGAACGGCTCGCCAGCGAAGCTTTTGCGGCCAGCCCCAATGACGCAGCGTATGCAGTGAATGGTTTATTGGGTGCTCGAGCCGCACATTCAATGCGTGATTACGCCAAACGCGATGCTTATTTCGAGCAATTACAAGCGCGGCTTGGTGAACAACATTTAGCAACATTGATGTCAATGGCCGAGCTTTATCTCGATGAACGCCGCTACACAGAAGCGAGCCAAGCCATTGCTGCTGCGCGAGAAATCAATCCTAAACTCACAGCGGCAATGAAAATTGAATTGCGTTTACGCCAACGCGAGCGCAATCCTGATGCGGTGCTCAAGCTGGTTGAACAATTAATGCGCAGCGACGCGCTCGATGCCGAGCAAGCCAACCACATTCGGATTGCCGCGTATCAGCAACAATTACGCCAACATCCAATGAGCGTGCGTGAACTAAAAGATTGGTGTCGTAAAGTCCCTGAGGCGGACAGACTCAACCCACAATTAGCAGCAAGCATCGCAACTCAATATCAAGAGCAAGGTGAACCCGCGCTCGCTCGCGACATCTTGGCCGCAGCGATTGATGCCCAGTGGAATAGTGAATTACTCGAGCAATATGGTTTACTTGGACTGCGTGGCGAAGCGCTAACCGCACAGTTGCAACAGGCCGAACAATGGCTTAAACAGCAACCGAATGATCATCGCTTGCTACTGACTTTAGGTCGGCTTTGCTATCAACGTGAATTATGGGGTAAGGCGCAGACTTATTTTGAAGCCAGTATTGCCGTCAAACCTAGTGCCATTGCACATGCCGAATTGGCTCGACTACTCGATCAGCTAGAGCACACCGAACAAGCCAACTTACATTACCGTGCCAGCTTAAGCATTGCACTTAGCTGATTGACATGACTCATCGACAGCAACAAGGCGGCTAAGCCGCCTTTTTTATTGCTCAAACTAACTCTGGCCCTAATGCCGCCTTGAGTACATATTTAACCCGACCATCCATCACGCGGCGTTGAATCCACCAAATGCCCCCTTTACGCGTAGGCCAATCGAGCTCTTTACCCGTCAATAACAGCGATGCCACTTGGCCAATATGCGGCTGATGGCCGACCATGACCACCACTTTGCCGATATCGCGTGGCCAGTGTGCCAACTCTAAATAGGCCGCGTTAAAGCCACCTAAATTAATCCGTGAATCCACCACCGCATCCGCGCGTAGATATTGTGCGGTGGCTTGACTCCGAACCGCTTCACTGCAAATCAAACGATATTGCGCAACGTCTTTAAGTTGCGTGCGCAGCCAAGCCGCCATTTTCTTAGCCTGCTTGACGCCTTTGGGCGTGAGTGGCCGCGCCAGATCATCGAGCCCTTCTGCTGCATCAGCATGGCGCCATAGAATTAAATCCATCGATTAATTCCGTGTTCCGGCCGCTAAATCGGCGAGTAACTGTGCTTGTGCCGATCTGATTTTGCCGCCACGCGCAACTTTTCGACGATAACGCCCGTCTGAAAGCATTTCCCACGCCTGAGAATTATCTACCAAAAATGGCCGCAAACTTTCACGAATCACACGGCGCTTCACTTTGGGATTTAAAATCGGAAATGCAATTTCAATGCGACGGAATAAATTGCGTCCCATCCAATCGGCACTGGATAAATACACGTCTTCTGCACCATCATTGAGGAAATAAAACACGCGATGATGCTCTAAGAAGCGACCAATCACTGAACGAACTCGGATGTTTTCTGAAACGCCAGGCAAACCAGGACGCAAGGCGCATACGCCACGCACAATCAAATGAATGGTCACGCCGGCATTCGAAGCCTCATACAATTTATCAATAATTGAAGGTTCAAGTAGCGAGTTCATTTTGGCGATAATCACCGCTTTACGCCCAGCTTTGGCATGCACAATTTCACGCTCAATCGCAGCGATAAATTGGCTATGCAAAGTAAATGGCGCTTGCCACAATGCGTGATGGTCACCCGCTAAACCCAAGCCAGTGAGCTGCATAAACACATCATTCACATCGCTGGTAATATCAGCATTGGCCGTCAGCAAACCAAAGTCGGTATAGAGCTTGGCGGTGCGCGGATGGTAATTGCCGGTCCCGACGTGCGCATAACGATGCAAACGCCCTTCTTCACGACGAACAATCAACAGCATTTTGGCGTGCGTTTTATAGCCATACACCCCATAAACCACATGAGCACCGACGCTTTCTAGCTTCGCAGCCCAGTTGATATTGGCTTCTTCATCAAAACGCGCCATTAATTCAACCACCACGGTGACTTCTTTACCGCGAATCGCCGCTTCTTTGAGCGCATCCATTAAGACCGACTCGGCACCAGTACGATAAATCGTCATTTTAATCGCGACCACCTGCGGGTCACGCGCCGCTTGCTGTAGCAAATCGACGACGGGCGTAAAGCTTTGGTAGGGATGGTGCAATAAAATATCGCCCTGCCGAATCGCCGAAAAGAAATCAGCTTGTTTACGCAATTCAGGCGGAATACCGGGCATAAATGGCACATATTTCAAATCCGGACGATCAACTTGGTCTGGCACTTGCATTAAACGCACCAAATTGACCGGCCCATTGACCCGATAAATGTCTTCTGAAAGCAAACCAAATTGCGACGATAAAAAGTCTTGTAAGTGTCGTGGACAATTATCGGCCAACTCTAAGCGAACAGCATCACCATAAGGACGTTGCGATAGCTCACCTTCAATGGCGGCACGCAGATCTTTGATGTCTTCATCATCTACCGAAACATCCGAATCGCGGGTGACACGGAATTGATAGCAACCGAGAACATGCATGCCAGAAAATAGCTCATCGATATGCGCGTGCAAAATCGACGATAAAAAGACGAAACCATGCTGAGTGCCAGCGATTTCATCGGGCATTTTGACAAAGCGAGGGAAAATACGTGGCGCCTGAACAATCGCAATCCCAGAATTACGGCCAAAGGCATCAGGGCCTTCTAACTCAACAATAAAGTTGAGCATTTTATTTGAAAGGCGTGGGAATGGATGCGATGGATCCAAACCAATCGGCGTTAAAATCGGCTTGAGCTCACGGAAAAAATAATTTCTAACCCATTCACGCTGCGCCTCAGTCCATAAACTACGCCGAAAGAAATAAA
Organism: Deefgea salmonis; assembly: GCF_020531905.1. Taxonomy (GTDB): domain Bacteria; phylum Pseudomonadota; class Gammaproteobacteria; order Burkholderiales; family Chitinibacteraceae; genus Deefgea; species Deefgea salmonis. Next base: position 41,006 of record NZ_JAJAWG010000015.1, read on the forward strand.
TCCCCTCGGTTTCCATTGCTGGGAAAACATTCTCGCGCAAAATTCGATATTGCCGTTCGACTAAATCGTGCGCCTCTTTGGTCACCAATTCAAAAGCATGATGCGGCGTAATCCCTTCAGGTAACAGCCGAGAAGGATTGTGCCGGATGTTTTCTTTTAACCACGCCATTCTGACTTCAAAAAACTCATCCAGATTGCTCGACACAATGCACAAAAACTTCAAGCGCTCTAAAAGTGGATTGCGCACGTCCTCGGCTTGCGCCAACACGCGGCGGTTAAATTCAAGTAAACCCAATTCACGATTGAGCAAGAGTTGATTGTCGGCGGGTTTGTAAGTCATGGCAGCGCTCTTTGATGGCGATTGAGGTCAATTGAATTAGCTTCTAACTCAGCTTATGCAACGCTTTTAAAACACAACAGGCCGCAAATGCGGCCTGTTTGATCATATCAATTACTGTGGCACGTAGCCTTGGACAGCATCAGCACCTGAACCAAAGAAGTAATTTTCCAATTGCTGTTGCAAGTATTTACGTGCACTTGGATCTGCCAAACTCAAACGATTTTCATTAATCAACATCGTTTGGTGCTTCACCCAAGCAGTCCAAGCTTCTTTAGACACTTGTGCATATACTTTCTTGCCCAGCTCACCCGGTAGCGGTGGAAAATCCAATCCTTCAGCTTCACGGCCTAATTTGACACACTGAACAGTACGGCTCATTTAATGCCTCCATATTATTACAATAATGTTTCAGTTCAATGACATTCATTGAACGTTAAATAAGAAATTGAGTACATCGCCATCTTTTACAACATATTCTTTGCCTTCAGCACGCATCTTGCCGGCTTCTTTGGCACCTTGCTCGCCCTTGTAGGCGATGAAATCGTCAAACGCGATCGTTTGTGCACGAATAAAGCCGCGCTCAAAATCGGTATGGATCACACCCGCCGCTTGCGGTGCGGTATCGCCTTTGTGAATGGTCCACGCGCGAACTTCTTTCACACCCGCAGTGAAATAAGTTTGCAGGCCAAGTAATTCATAACCAGCGCGAATCAAGCGATTCAAGCCTGGCTCGTCTTGACCAAGCGACTCCAAAAATTCAACTTTATCGGCTTCGTCTAATTCTGCGATCTCGCTTTCAATCGACGCGCAAACAGCAACAACCGGCGCACCTTCAAGTGCCGCGTGGGCTTTTACTTTGTCGAGTAATGGATTGTTGTCAAAACCATCTTCGGCAACGTTGGCCACATACATTGCAGGTTTGATCGTCAACAGGCACAACGGTTTGATTGCCGCTTTTTCGTCATCGGATAATTTGAGCGAACGTGCTGGCAAGCCTTCGTTCAGATGCGGTAAGAGTTTTTCCAACACCGCGACAGTAGCCAGTGCGTCTTTATCGCCGGAACGCGCTTTTTTACCATCACGTTGAATGGCTTTTTCGACGGTACTCATGTCGGCCAAGGCCAATTCAGTACCAATGACAATGATGTCGTCGATAGGGTCAACGCGGCCAGCGACGTGGATGATGTTATCGTTTTCAAAACAACGCACCACGTTCACAATCGCGTCAGTTTCGCGGATATTGGCCAAGAATTGGTTACCCAAACCTTCGCCTTTACTCGCGCCAGCGACGAGGCCAGCGATATCGACGAATTCAACAATCGCCGATTGAATTTTTTGTGGATTAACAATTTTGGATAATTCGGCTAAACGATGATCTGGCACTTCAACGATGCCGACATTCGGCTCAATGGTGCAAAATGGATAGTTAGCTGCTTCAATGCCTGAATTGGTCAATGCATTAAATAGCGTAGATTTACCGACGTTGGGCAAGCCAACAATGCCGCACTTGAGACTCATGAATCATTCCTTGCTGGGCGAAATCACCCAATAAATACTAAACCATCAATTTTAACTGATGCGAGCACCGATTGGCGCGCATCAGCAATCAAAACCGCTTATTCACGAAAAAACGAGGCAAAAATAAAGCCTTCAGGAAAACAAATGCTAATTCGCCATTTTTGCCATGCGGTTTGTGGGCTTCAGAATCAAGTTTGCATTAATGCAATTGATGCTTGCTGCGCGACGATTCGCCATTTTCACGGAAGAAATCCCGAATTTCGATGACCATTTCTGGAATTTGCTCAGCCACTTCGTTGTCATGGCGCACTAAATCAATGCCTTCTTTGAGCATGTCTTCACGCATTTCATCGTCCGAACCACTCATGATGGCCATAAACATGAACTGGCCTTCTTCTTCGTCAATCAAAGGCTGCCATTCATCTTCTGCTAAGCCTGCACCAAAGCAAAAGCCTAAGCTCCATTCTTCGATGCTGGAGTTTTGCATTGATTCATCTTCCCAATACAGCAAAGGCTCATAAACTGGCGGGTCTTGCGCTAATTCATCAGCGATTTGATTGTATAAACGCATCACCAAATTAATGATGCTGTCCCCTTCTGGCAGCGCAAAAATCACTGCCTCTGGACGATCCCAGATTTGAGCGAGCCATTGACCCGGCATCACACTGGCTGGGCCAATCAAAATGGCGGTTAGATAACCATGCAACATAGATAATGACATTGCGTCTTTGCCAACGACATCTGAATATAAAAATTGATCCAGTTGATCAAGCTCTTCATCAGTCAATGGCTGCTCTAGTAATAAAGACATACACTACTCCAAGAATAAAACACGAAATCGGCAAGCCGATTTACCATGGGTATTTGCATGAAGCCTTTTATTTAAAACGACCACAATAACATACCCACCATTTAACTAGTGCGAGCCAGCCCAAGTGCGAGCTCGCATTTAAAACCAAATCCGATCGAACTATTTCGATATTTTTTTAGGCCGCGTCCAAGCAGGTACAGTCAACTGTTTAGCCCGAGCAATCGTCAATTCTCCTGCTGGCGCGTTCTTGCTAATCACCGAACCAGCCCCTGTCGTTGCCCCAGCACCAATGGTCACTGGCGCGACCAGACAATTATTACTGCCAATAAACACATTATCCTCAATCACAGTGGTGAATTTATTCACCCCATCATAATTGCAAGTAATCGTCCCTGCGCCCACATTAACACCCGCGCCAATTTTTGCATCGCCGATATAGCTCAGATGATTAATTTTTGAGCCCAACTCGACGCTAGACTTTTTAATTTCTACAAAATTGCCAATATGCACTTGTGCCGCCAATTGCGCACCCGGTCGCAAGCGGGCATAAGGACCAATCAAACTCCCCGCCCCCACCACCGCGTCTTCTAAATGGCAAAATGGGTGAATCACCGCACCATCAGCAATCGTGACATTTTTTAGTACGCAATGTGCACCAATACTCACGCCTTGCCCCAAAACGACATGACCTTCAAAAATGCAATTCACATCAATGAACACATCTTGTCCATGCACCAATGTGCCACGCACATCAATCCGCGCTGGATCGGCTAAGCCAACGCCTGCGGTGAGCAAGGCTTTGGCGCTTTCACCTTGATAAATACGCTCTAAGCTGGCGAGCTGCAGTTTATTATTAATCCCTTCTGCCTCCCAATGATCCAAGGGCTGCACCGTCGTAATGTCAACACCATCACGCACCGCAAGGGCGATTAAGTCGGTGGCATAATACTCGCCTTGCGCATTGTCGTTCTTTAGCTCAGATAACCAACCGGCCAAACGCGCCGTCGGTAAGGCTAAAATACCGGTATTCATTTCAGTAATTTTGGCTTGCTCGATTGAGCAATCTTTTTGCTCAACAATGCAAGTCACCAGACCAGCTGCATTGCGAACGATTCGACCATAACCAGTTGCATCATCCAGAATGTCGGTCAGAATACCGACTTTGCCATCGCTACTTGCCGCCAGTAAGGCTTGAATGGTGCTCAAACGCGTTAATGGCACATCACCATACAGCATCAGGGTAATGCCACCAACGCATTGTGGTACGGCCTGTGCCAAGGCATGCCCCGTGCCAAGCTGCTCAGACTGGCAGGCCCAGGCTAAATCAGTTTGCTCGGCTAATTGCTTTTGCACTTGCTCGCCGCCATGACCATACACAATGACCATTTTTTGCGGCTGTAATTGACGCGCAGTATCAATAACGTGCTGGACTAACGGTTTGCCCGCAAGACGATGCAATACTTTTGGCAAACTAGAGTACATCCGTTTACCTTGCCCTGCAGCCAGAATGACCACGTTTAATGCAGAAGCCATCACTTATCCCTAAATATAAATGGTTTGTCGCTATTCTAATCTTCAGCGTGGTTCACGCCCAGCATGACATGACTTTATTGCGTTATCTGCTTGCAACTCACGCGCGTGATAAAGAAAAAAGGCAGCCGAAGCTGCCTTTTTAATTTTTACAATCCGATTATTGCAAACTCAATTGCAATAATTAGTGGCCGCCCCGTTTCAATTTAGAAACTACAGCAAGTTTCGCTACAGCATCCATCAATTCAGCCTGCGCCATCGCAAAGTCCATCGAAGAAGAATGGTTTTTCAACGCGTCTTCTGCGCGGCGTTTAGCTTCTAACGCCTTCGCTTCATCAATGTCAGCACCACGAATCGCAGTATCGGCCAAGACTGTTACCACATCCGGTTGAACTTCAAGCATGCCACCTGAAACAAACAGAATGACATCATCTTCGTTCGAGTTGGCGATCTTAATACGGATCGCACCCGGACGAATACGGGTCAACAGCGGAGCGTGCCGCGGCAAGATACCAATCTCACCCTTATCGGCAGGCGCTGAGATAAACTCAGCCAAGCCAGAGTAGATCAGCTCTTCAGCACTAACTACGTCCACACGCATGCTCATGGCCATCGCTTAACCCCTTATTGCATCGACTTGGCTTTTTCGATCGCTTCTTCGATGCCGCCAACCATATAGAAGGCTTGCTCTGGAAGGTGATCGTAATCGCCATTCAAGATGCCCTTGAAGCCCTTGAGGGTTTCTTTGAGCGGAACGTACTTGCCTGGCGAACCAGTGAACACTTCAGCAACGTGGAACGGTTGCGACAAGAAACGTTGAATCTTACGAGCACGAGATACTGACAATTTGTCTTCTGGAGACAATTCGTCCATACCCAGAATCGCGATAATATCTTGCAATTCTTTGTACTTTTGCAATGTTTGCTGAACGCCACGCGCTACCGAGTAGTGCTCTTCGCCAACGACTTGCGGATCCAATTGACGTGAAGTTGAATCGAGTGGATCTACCGCAGGGTAGATACCTAACGACGCAATATCACGGCTCAGAACAACCGTCGCATCCAAGTGAGCGAAGGTTGTTGCTGGTGATGGATCGGTCAAGTCATCCGCAGGAACGTAAACAGCTTGAATCGATGTAATCGAGCCAGTCTTAGTCGAAGTGATCCGCTCTTGCAGCGCACCCATCTCTTCAGCCAATGTCGGTTGGTAACCCACGGCAGAAGGCATACGACCCAACAACGCCGATACTTCAGTACCAGCAAGGGTGTAGCGGTAGATGTTATCCACAAAGAACAAGATGTCACGGCCTTCGTCACGGAAATGTTCCGCGATCGACAAGCCCGTCAACGCTACGCGCAAACGGTTGCCTGGTGGCTCGTTCATTTGACCGTAAACCATCGCCACTTTATCAAGAACATTAGAGTCCTTCATTTCGTGGTAGAAGTCGTTACCCTCACGAGTACGCTCACCCACACCAGCAAACACAGACAAACCACTGTGCGCTTTAGCGATGTTGTTGATCAATTCCATCATGTTCACGGTTTTGCCGACACCGGCACCACCGAACAGACCCACTTTACCGCCTTTTGCAAACGGGCAAACAAGGTCAATCACCTTGATACCGGTTTCCAACAAGTCGATCGATTGGTTCAACTCATCAAATTTTGGTGCAGATTGGTGAATCGCACGAGTTGCCTCGCCGTTCACAGGACCTGCATCATCAATCGGGTTGCCCAATACGTCCATAATACGGCCCAGCGTTGCATTACCTACTGGCACCATAATTGGTGCGCCAGTGTTGGTAACACCTGTACCGCGTTTAAGACCATCGGTACTACCCATGGCAATGGCGCGCACTACGCCGTCGCCGAGCTGCTGCTGAACTTCCAGCGTCAGTTCTGCGCCAACTAGTTTGAGCGCGTCATACACCTTGGGAATATTGTCGCGTGGAAATTCCACGTCAACAACTGGCCCAATGATTTGTACGATTTTACCTTGGCTCATCGTTTTTCCTAATCCAGTTAATCCGTCAGGGCCCAATTAAACTGCTGCCGCGCCGCCAACAATTTCCGAAAGTTCTTTCGTAATTGCCGCTTGACGCGTTTTGTTATATAGCAGTTGCAGGGAGCCGATTACATTGTCAGCGTTGTCAGTTGCAGCCTTCATCGCCACCATACGCGCCGCTTGTTCTGATGCGATGTTTTCCGCTACGGCTTGGTAAACCAAGGCCTCTACGTAACGGTTCATCAAGTCATCAATCACCGTTTTTGCATCTGGCTCATACAGGTATTCCCAGTTGTGCGCAGATTTCGGCTGTTCAAACGATTCGCTAGCTAATGGCAGCAATTGTTCAATCACTGGCTCTTGCTTCATGGTGTTAATGAAGCGAGTGTAAACAATGTGTACTTCGTCTACTTCGCCAGCAACGTAGGCATCGATCATCACTTTGATCGGGCCAATCAGCTGTTCCAGATGCGGGGTATCACCAAGACCAACAGCCGAAGAAACAATCTTCGCGCCATTACGCTTCATAAAACCCAGCCCTTTATTGCCGATTGCGGTCACAACGACTTCAACGCCATTGTTGTGCAATTCTTTCATTTTATTGAAAGCCGAACGCAGGGCGTTGGTGTTCAAGCCACCACACAAACCTTTGTCCGAAGACACCATAATCAGGCCAACCCGCTTGACGGTGTCGCGCGTTTGGAGATATGGATGCTCATAATCGACTAAAGCTTGGCTCAAGTGGCCAGCCACATTACGGATTTTTTCACCGTAAGGACGGGCCGCTTTCATACGCTCTTGAGCCTTGCGCATTTTCGACGTGGCAACCATTTCCATGGCGCGGGTGATCTTCTGCGTATTTTTTACGCTTTTGATCTTAGTACGAATCTCTTTACCGCTTGCCATGATTTGATCCTTTTATCAACGTCTCAAATCAGTAAGCAGCGCCGGCTTTAAAAGCTTCAACTGCTTTCATAATGGCTGCTTCATCATCAGAAGACAGCTCGCCCTTATCATCAACACGTGCCAATACATCAGCATGGTTAGCTTTAAGATGGCTAAGGAATGCAGCTTCAAATGCCAGTGCGCGATCAACAGCGACGTCGTCATAAACGCCTTTGTTAATCAAGAGCAGGGTAACACCCAACTCACCCACTTTCATCGGGCTGTACTGAGCTTGTTTCATCAACTCAGTCACCATCTTGCCGCGTTCCAATTGCTTACGTGTTGCTTCATCAAGGTCAGAAGCGAACTGGGCAAATGCCGCCAATTCACGATACTGAGCTAAAGCCAAACGTACGCCGCCACCCAATTTTTTGATGACTTTAGTTTGCGCAGCACCACCCACACGCGATACTGAAATACCGGCGTTCATTGCTGGGCGAATACCCGCGTTGAACAAGTCAGTTTCCAAGAAAATCTGACCATCAGTAATCGAAATCACGTTGGTTGGTACGAAGGCAGAAACGTCACCAGCTTGAGTTTCGATGATAGGCAATGCAGTTAACGAACCTGTTTTACCTTTCACTTCACCATTAGTGAGCTTCTCAACTTCAACTTCATTGATACGCGATGCGCGTTCCAACAAGCGGCTGTGGAGATAGAAAACATCGCCAGGGAATGCTTCACGGCCCGGAGGACGACGCAATAACAATGAAATTTGACGGTAAGCAACGGCTTGCTTAGACAAATCATCATAAACAATCAAGGCATCTTCACCACGATCGCGGAAGAACTCACCCATGGTGCAACCCGAGTACGCAGCGATGTATTGCAATGCAGCAGCTTCAGAAGCGGCAGCAGCAACAATAATCGTGTGACCCAGAGCACCGTGCTCTTCCAACTTGCGAACCACGTTAGCAATCGAAGATGCTTTTTGACCAATCGCCACATAGATACAAGTAACGCCAGTACCTTTTTGGTTAATGATCGCATCAAGAGCAACCGCAGTTTTACCCGTTTGGCGGTCACCAATGATCAACTCACGTTGGCCACGACCCACTGGTACCATAGTATCAATTGATTTGATACCGGTTTGCAATGGTTGCGACACCGATTGACGAGCAATAACACCCGGCGCGATTTTTTCAATCGGCGCAGTCAGCGTTGTACCCAATGGGCCTTTGCCGTCGATGGGTTGACCCAAAGCGTTCACAACGCGACCGATCAACTCACGACCGATAGGCACTTCCAAAATACGACCGGTACACTTAACAACATCACCTTCAGCGATGTGTTTGTAGTCACCTAAAATAACAGCACCTACAGAATCGCGCTCTAAGTTAAGCGCCAGACCAAAGGTATTACCCGGGAATTCCAACATCTCACCTTGCATCACTTCCGATAAACCGTGCACGCGCACGATACCGTCAGTAACCGACACTACAGTACCAGTCGTGCTGGATTGTGCGCCTTGCGGTAGATTTTGGATCCGAGCTTTAATCAGTTCACTGATTTCGGACGGATTAAGTTGCATGATTTCTCCTAACTCTTCAGGCTTGTCGCAAGGGCAGTTAATTTGCCACTAACTGAGGCATCAATAACTAAGTCACCAATCGTTACTTTCACACCACCGATTAACTCGGGGTTGACACTAACATCGGCGCTAATCTTGCGTTTAAGTTGCTGAGTGAGCGTAGCCGTCAGTTCGGCCAGTTGGGCATCAGTCATAGCAAAAGCAGATTCAATGTGCGCTTGCGCTACACCTTCGTCTGCCGCTTTCAGTTGTTCAAATAACGTCGATACAGCCGGTAAAGTGGCAAAACGACGATTTTCGAGCACTGCTGCCAGGAAGTTTTTAACCTCGGCGTTTGCGTCAGTACCCAGAAGCCCAACCAACAGCTCCTGGATTTGATCAGCAGAACACTTTGGATTAGCCACTACGTCAAGAATCTCTTGGTTCTGGGCAATAAGCGCCAGATTAGCAAGCGTATCCGACCATTGAGAAAGCGTACTGCTTTCTTTAGCCAGCCGGAAAACGGCCTCGGCGTAGGGTCTAGCGACGGTTATAAGTTCTGCCATGACTATCTTACAATTCCGCTTTGATGGATGACAGCATATCAGCATGCTTCGCTGCGTCGATTTCGCGACGTAAGATCTGCTCAGCACCAGCAATTGCCAATACGGCAACTTGCTGACGAAGCGTTTCTTTAGCTTGCTGAATTTGCTGCTCGATTTCACCTTGGGCGCCAGCGATCAGGCGTTCGCCTTCCACTTTTGCAGTACCCTTAGCTTCATCGACAAGTTGTGCTGCACGCTTTTCGGCTTGAGCAATGATCTCGGCTGCGCTTTGTTTTGCTTCACGCAGTTTTTCTGCTGATTTTTTCTCAGCATTCTCAAGATCTTGTTTGGCACGATCTGCAGAGGCCAGGCCATCTGCAATGCGTTTAGCACGCTCATCCATCATCTTGATCAGCGGAGGCCAAACGAACTTCATCGTGAACAGGATCAAGAGACCAAAAGTGATCATCTGACCTATGAGAGACGAATTAAATTCCACGCTGAATGTCCTCCTTAAAGGCTGATCAAAAGATTACTGAGCAGCAACAGTCAGAGCAGCAAGGAATGGGTTGTTGAAGGTGTAAAGCATAGCCACACCAACGCCAATCATCGAAATCGCATCCAACAGACCAGCGATAATAAACAGTTTAGTTTGCAAAACTGGAATCATTTCTGGCTGACGAGCAGCAGACTCAAGAAATTTGCCACCGAGGATAGCAAAACCAAGTGCAGTACCAATAGCAGCCAAACCAATGATGATCGCAGCAGCGATAACAGTCATGCCTTGTACGGAAGCAATTACTTCAGGTGAAACCATTTTGAGACTCCTAGTTTGATTCAAAAGTTACGAGGTTGGGTAAAACTTAGTCTAATGCCGTGCACCCAACCGATACACGCCACTAGACTTAAAATCAATGGTCTTCTACCGCCAAGCTCAAGTACACAATCGTCAACATCATAAACACGAAGGCTTGCAGCGTAATCACCAAGATATGGAAGATGGCCCATGGCGTGCCAAGCACCCAGTTAATCCACCACGGCAGCAAAGCGATCAAGATAAAGATCAACTCACCGGCATACATATTACCGAACAGACGCAAAGCCAAAGAGATTGGTTTTGCTGCCATTTCCACCAACTGGAAAGCGAAGTTAATTGGCGCCAAAATAATGGACATCAACAAACCTTCAGCATGAAATGGCGCAGTAAACAACTCTTTAATCCAACCAAACAAACCTTTAGCAGAGATCGAAAAACCAATGATCATTAGCAAAACACTGAGTGACATCGCGAAAGTTAGGTTGACGTCAGCCGTTGGCACCACGCGTAAATAAACATGATGTGGATCGGCACCGTAGAAAGTATGACCATACCATTGGGCAAAAGTTGGCAACAAATCAACCGGCAATAGGTCCATTGCATTCATCAAGAAGACCCAGCAAAAGATCGTCAATGCCAATGGGCCAATTACTTTTGACTTGCCGTGGAAAGCATCCTTGATTTGGTTGTCGACCATCTCAACAATCAACTCAACAAAGTTTTGCAAACGGCCCGGTACGCCTGGCGTTGCTTTACGAGCAACGTAGGCAAATACGCCGACAAACAACATGCCCAATGCCAAAGAAATCCAGAAAGAATCCAAATGGAAACCGCCGAATAAATCAGACTTTGCAAAGGTCAAATGGTGCTGGATATAACTAGTTGCATCTTGTGCCATAATTTACTTTTTACCGTCAAATTTAATTAAAAGCCCAAACCAGTAGGCGCTAGCTGCAACTAAGTATCCTGCGAATACCCAAGCCCAAGCGACATCCCGATAAAACATAAAGAACGCTGCGAATGCAAGCAACGTTACTGAAAGCTTTGCCATTTCGGCTGCAAAGTGGCGTCGCAACAATTCTGCTGCGGCAGCTAATCGAGCACGATAGGCAATCAACGAATACAACACGCTGCCTAAGACTGCAATTAATCCACCTGAAAAACTTGCAATTGCCGCCTTCTGATCCACAATCAAAAGTAGCGCAATTGTAAGGAGCATCGTAAATCCGATTTGTAATCGAATGATGCCACGAATCTGTGCCTTCCCGTACATCACATCACCGTAAGACAAACGACGCGATTATACGGAGTTGATTTGCCTTGCGTCAATTTATTACCGTTGACTTTGGTGGATTTATTTTTATTTTTTACAAAAAAATCGAAGTTAAAAAAATAGCCGATGTCTTTCTAAAAGCGTAATAAATCAAAGCGCTATGCATTTCGATCGTTTTGACCGTCAATTTAATGACAAGTAGTTTTTGCAAAACTTACAGCCGAGCCAACAAAGCATCCAGTTGATCCAAACTACCATACTCAATCGTTACCCGACCACTCCCCTTCTTGCCCGATTGAATAACAACCCGAGCGCCAATTCTACTCGACACTTCCTCCTGCAAGCGCAGCACATCAGGATCAGGCTTTTGCGGCTTGATCGTCATCGGCTCTTGCTGCATTTTTTTGACTAAGGCCTCAACCTCTCGAACCGATAGGCCTTTTAATACCACCAACCGTGCCGCCTCTAATTGTTGCAAGGTATTGAGCGGCAGCAAAGCGCGAGCATGCCCCATATCCATTTCGCCGCGTAGTAGGATTTCCCGTACAGGCTCAGTTAAGTGCAATAAACGTAATAAATTTGCCACACTTGAGCGTGATTTTCCCACGGCTTGCGCTGCCGATTCTTGCGTTAGACCAAATTCATCGATTAAACGCTGAATACCAACCGCCTCTTCCAGCGGGTTGAGATCTTCGCGCTGGATATTCTCAATCAAGGCCATTGCCAGTGCGGCCTCATCGGCAATCACTCGCACCAAGGCAGGAATCTCAGTCAACCCAGCCAATAAGCACGCTCGCCAACGACGCTCGCCAGCAATAATTTCATAACGATCAATGTCGATTTCACGCACCAAAACTGGCTGCATCAAACCTTGCGTGCGAATTGAGTCAGCCAACTCATTGAGCGCCACTTCATCCATTGAAGAACGAGGCTGATATTTACCGGGTTGCAACACGTCCAGTGCCAAGGTTTTTAGTGTATCGCCCACCGATGGATCCCCCATCAGCGCATCTAAACCGCGCCCCAAACCTTTAAATTTTTTACTCACCATGCGTGTTCATCCTAAAAACCGGGAAATACAAAGCGCAAATTAATCGACGCTACGCAATCATGACCTTGCACAACGATCATTTCATATACTCGGCGCAATATCGCCGGTGGCATGTCGCGCCAACATTTCAGTCGCCAGTTGTAAATAGGCTTGCGCCCCTTTAGACGATTTGTCATACGCCAAAATCGGACGGCCATAACTCGGCGCTTCAGCCAAACGCACATTACGGGGAATGACGGTGTGATACAGCTTGCTGGTGAAATGCTTCACCAACTGCTCTGAAACCTGTTGGGCCAAAGTTGAGCGCGGATCAAACATCGTCCGAAGCAAGCCCTCGATCTCGATATCTTTATTCAGACTTTGCTTAATCCGCCGCAAGGTATTGACCAGATCAGACAGGCCTTCCAAAGCATAGTATTCGCACTGCATTGGAATCAGCACCGCATCTGCGGCCACTAAGCCGTTGAGCGTCAGCAGGTTGAGTGCTGGAGGACAATCGAGTAAGGCATAATCGTACTGATGATTTACTTGTGACAACGCCGCTTTCAATCGCGTCTCGCGTTCAGCAGCATCGACCAGCTCAACTTCAGCTCCAGCTAAATCGCGCGAGGCTGGCAATAAATCAAAGCCGCCACTTTCGGAGTTTTGCGTGGTTTGCGCGATCGTCGAATCACCGAGCAATAAAGAATAGATTGAATGTTTTAGCTTGGACTTATCAATCCCAGAGCCCATCGTGGCATTGGCCTGTGGATCAAGATCAACCAGCAACACACGCTGACCCAAATGCGCCAAACTGGCCGCCAAATTCACTGCCGTGGTCGTTTTACCAACGCCCCCTTTCTGATTCGCTATTGCCAACACTTTCATCGTCGTTCCCATCGGGATTTGAAGCGCTTTAAGGTGATGCGGCCGACACTCAAACCACTTTCACCACATGGACTAAATGCCGCTCGGCATCTAAACCTGGCACGGACAGACTATCTACCCCCACCACGTGTACGCCTGCAGGCAATAGTGCGATTTCCTCATAGGGATATACCCCTTTAAGTGCCGCCCACTCGCCGCCCTCGGCCAATAAATGCCCGGTCAAACGAACAAACTCAGACAACTCCGCAAACGCGCGCGAAGTAATAATCTGAAACCCTGTTTCTGGTTGATACGCTTCGACGCGATCGGTGACTACGCTGATATTGTCGAGTTTTAACTCTAAAATCGCTTGTCGCAAAAACGTGGTTTTTTTGTGATTTGAATCTAGCAAAGTCAGCTGCCAATCGGGCCGCGCAATCGCCAATGGAATACCTGGCGTGCCAAAACCCGAGCCGACATCCAACATGCGTAAAGCGTGGTCAGGCAATTTGGCGAGCGGCGCCAATGAATCGAGTAAATGGTGTGGCACCATCCGTTCAGGCTCACGAATTGCGGTCAAACTGTAGGTTTTATTCCATTTTTCTAACAAGCCAACGTAGGCCAATAATTTATTTTGCTGCTCGATGCTCAGGTCAAGACCCATCTCAGCCAAACCTTTGGCGAGCATCTCGGCTAAATTTTTATCCACAACCACGCTCATTTCAATTCCTCATTCACGGCGGCGACCCGCTGATTTTTTTTCAAGTACACCACCAACAAGGCCAACGCTGCTGGCGTCACACCCGAAATCCGTGAAGCCAAACCTAATGTTTGTGGGCGCTGTGTGCTTAATTTTTGCTGGATTTCTTTAGACAATCCTGAAATTACGCTGTAATCAAAGTCATCTGGCAGCGCAACATCTTCTAGAGTATCGCGTTTTGCGACCTCAAATTGTTGTCGTTCGATATAACCCTGATATTTAACGTTTATTTCGATCTGTTCTGCCACAGTCGCGTCGCTGACACCGGGTCCGGCGACCGCCAACGTCATTAAACTGTCATAAGTCACTTCGGGACGGCGTAATAATTCAGCCAAAGTGTATTCACGCTCAATGGCTTTTCCCAATACCCGTTCGGCATCGGCGGCAGCCAAAATCCGTGGATTCACCCACGTCGATTTCATCCGCTCAAGTTCAGTCGCAATCGCTTCGCGCTTAATTTCAAATGCCTGCCATTGTGCATCGCCAACCAAGCCTAAGCGACGACCATGCTCGGTCAAACGCAAATCGGCGTTGTCTTCACGCAATTGCAGACGGAATTCAGCACGACTGGTAAACATACGGTATGGCTCGGTAACGCCCTTAGTAACTAGGTCATCGACCAATACCCCAAGATAAGCTTCATCACGACCCGGGCACCATGGCGCTTCATCACGCGCGTATAACGCGGCATTCAAACCGGCAAACAAGCCCTGCGCGGCGGCTTCTTCATAGCCGGTCGTGCCATTGACTTGCCCAGCAAAGAACAATCCGGCAATGGCTTTGGATTCAAAGCTATTTTTAAGCGCACGCGGATCAAAATAATCGTATTCAATCGCATAGCCCGGACGAATAATCCGCGCATTTTCCAGACCCACCATCGACTGCACTGCGGCCAATTGGATATCAAACGGCAAGCTGGTTGAGATACCGTTCGGATAAAATTCATGCGTCGTTAAGCCTTCGGGCTCAAGGAAAATCTGATGGCTATCTTTATCGGCAAAACGATTAATTTTGTCTTCAATACTCGGGCAATAACGCGGGCCGACCCCTTCAATCTTGCCAGTAAACATCGGGCTGCGATCAAAGCCAGAGCGGATAATGTCGTGGGTGCGCGCATTAGTTTGCGCAATCCAGCACGGCATTTGCCGTGGATGCATGGCGCGTGAACCACGTACAGAAAACACCGGCTCTGGCGTGTCGCCCGGCTGAATCGGCAAAATACTTAAATTAATCGTCCGACCATCGATGCGTGGCGGCGTCCCTGTCTTTAATCGTCCAACCGGCAAGTTCAATTCACGCAAACGATGTGACAACGTCACCGATGCCGGATCGCCAGCGCGACCGCCGACATGGTTTTCTAAACCCACGTGGATTTTACCGCCCAAAAAAGTCCCTGCGGTCAGCACCACGCTGGCGGCCATAAACTCAATACCAACTTGTGTCACGGCACCAATAACTTTATCGCCATCGAGCAGCAAGTCGTCGACGGCTTGCTGGAAAATATCCAGATTTTCTTGATTTTCCAACATGCCACGAATCGCGGCTTTATATAAAATACGATCCGCCTGCGCACGAGTCGCACGCACTGCCGGGCCTTTACTGGCATTGAGCGTTTTAAACTGAATCCCGCCCATGTCGGTCGCCAAGGCCATTGCGCCACCTAAGGCGTCAACCTCTTTCACCAAATGCCCTTTACCAATCCCGCCAATGGACGGATTGCAGCTCATTTGTCCTAAGGTTTCAATATTGTGCGTCAGCAACAAGGTTTTACGCCCCATACGGGCGCTGGCGAGGGCGGCTTCAGTACCGGCGTGACCACCACCAACTACAATCACATCATATCGAACGGGATAGCGCATGGCGCATTTCCAAATAAAAGCAAAGGGCGAATATTCTAAGACAAAACAGAGACTTGCGCGAGGAATTCACGGCAATAAAACTGAATTTTAGTTTCCTAATTGGCCTACTCCGCACAATTTTTCGTGTGATTTTATTCGAAGCATCATGACTTCAGCGAGTATGCATCAGGACCAGACATAAAAAATGCACCGCAAATACGGTGCATTTTTAGATTTTTAGGGAGAAACTCAAATAGAAGTAATTTTAAATACCACAATGCCGAGCGGCCTCAAGTGCGGCGCCAACAATCCCTGCGTCATTTTTTAAATCGGCAGGCACGACTGGAAAACGTAAATCTTTTAAGTTTGGAATAAATTTCTCATGTTTTTTACTAATGCCACCACCAATAATCAAAAAATCGGGTGAAAATAATAATTGAAGATGCAATAGATATTTATTTAAACGCTCAGTAAACGCAGGCCATTTCATTGCCGTTTCTTCTTTCACTTTGGCTGAGCAATATTTTTCTGCAATCTCGTCACTTGGGAAAATAAGATGTCCAAATTCAGTATTACTCACTAACTGGCCGTCAACAATCAATGCGCTGCCAATCCCCGTTCCCAAGGTAATGACAATCGTTTTGCCCTGCCGGCCCTTTGCGGCACCAAAGACCACTTCAGCCAAACCTGCGGCATCCGCATCATTCATTAAAACCAATGGTAAACCCGTCGCTTGAGCCAAGACTTCTTGCGCTGGCGCTTGAATCCAACTCTGATCGACATTCGCCGCCGACAAAGTGACACCATTATGTACAATGGCCGGAAAAGTACAGCCGATTGGCCCTGTCCAGGCAAAATGCTCAACCAATTGCTTGAGTACTTGCCCAATCGCTTCTGGCGTGGCGGGCTGAGGCGTATCAATCCGATGTCGCTCAGCCAAAAATTCACCCGTTGCGACATTGACAGGCGCGCCTTTAATCCCCGTACCACCAATATCAATACCAAGTACGGCACGAATTTGTGTGTTATTTTCAATCATATTATTTATTTCTCGCAAAGAATGAATTGGATATTGATTATTATTTTTCCGTCTTCAACGAATCTAGCAAATTCAATCGCTCACCAACGAAGAACTCATTACAATAAAGATTAATGGGGCTGAATATTTCTTAATTCAATTAAGCGTTTTTTTTGCATGTCCGATTTTTCTTTTATTGCAATAACGGCACGCTGCTGAGTGGCAATTGCTTTATCAATATCAGCCAACTCTTTTTTTGTTACCGCAACATCAG
This sequence comes from Deefgea salmonis, assembly GCF_020531905.1. Lineage (GTDB taxonomy): Bacteria > Pseudomonadota > Gammaproteobacteria > Burkholderiales > Chitinibacteraceae > Deefgea > Deefgea salmonis. The sequence continues at coordinate 58,086 of NZ_JAJAWG010000015.1, forward strand.
CTAGTAATTCAGCAGAAATTGCAAGTTGCTTGTTATTGAGTTTATCTAATTGAGATTGCTGTGCTTCCAATCGTTTTTGCAAAGTAGTCCGTCGTAAAATATACGTTTGCATTCCGGCATCAACCGCAGCAATTTGTCGATCACGCAACAAGTCCACTTCTTCTGGCTTAGAAAACGATTGCAATAGCGCCTTATCAGCACGCTGCAACTCTTGCTCTGCCCGTTTTTTTTCTGCTAAATCGCGCTTTTCTTCTGGTGTGAGTATTGCTTCATTCCCTTTGCGCACACGCGCTGACTTATCTAATTCCATCAGGGATTTTGACTGTCCAACCGGCGGTTTATCGCTATATTGCACCTTACCGGCCTCATCAACCCAGCGATAAAGTGCTGCATAGCTCAGCTGATTAAACAGTAATAATGGCAATACCCACACAAAACGCATATCTACCCTTTAATTAATCAATACCATACTGACTGCGATAACTTTTTACTCTATCTAGATTGTCAGTCATTCCTTTTTGTTCTGCAAGAAATCCTAATAAATCTTGTAACGTTGCAATCGGAATCACCGGAATACCAAACTGCTGCTCAACTTCTTGAACGGCCGATAAATTGCCCTGCCCACGCTCCATCCGATCTAAAGCAATCAAAACACCAGCAGGCTCTGCGCCCGCAGCGCGAATCAGATTGACGGACTCACGCACCGAGGTACCGGCAGAAATCACATCATCAATAATCATCACACGACCTTTCAGTGGGGCACCAACCAAAACGCCACCTTCGCCATGGTCTTTCGCTTCTTTGCGATTAAAAACAAAAGGCACATTATGCCCAGCATTCGATAGCGCAACCGCTGTCGCGGATGCAAGAACAATACCTTTGTAAGCCGGTCCAAATAAAACATCGAACGCCACCCCCGAGGCCAGCGCTGCCTGCGCGTAAAATCGCGCTAATTCACCGACGGAAGTGCCATCACTAAAAAGCCCGGCATTAAAAAAGTACGGCGAAGCACGGCCTGCTTTGGTGATAAAATCGCCAAAACAAAGTACTTGTTGCTCTACAGCAAAACGGATGAAGTCGCGGCGAAAGTCAGTCATGCGGAATAATCCCTCTAAAATCATTACTATTTATATCAACCCCGAAGCATATCACCCTTGAACAAGGATTTCTCCCCGTGCGCATCATTTCAGCCAACCTCAACGGTATTCGCTCAGCCACCAGCAAAGGTTTTTTAACTTGGTTAGCGAGCCAAAATGCCGACATCATTGGCGTACAAGAACTGAAAGCACAGGCCGCTGATTTAAACCTTGAAATGCAAAATCCTGCGGGGCTGACCGGCTATTTCCATTACGCCGAAAAAAAAGGTTATAGCGGTGTCGGTCTGTACTGCCGCCGTCCTGCCGATCAAGTGATTGTCGGCCTAGGAATTCCTGAAATCGATGCTGAAGGGCGCTACCTAGAAGTTCGTTTTGCTAATTTATCGGTGGTTTCACTTTATCTGCCTTCTGGCTCGTCCTCAGAAGAGCGCCAAGCGGTTAAATTTGTCTTTTTAGACCATTTTTGGGCCCATCTGGCCACATTATCGGCGTCGGGTCGTGATGTTATCGTGATGGGCGACTGGAACATTGCCCACAATGAAATTGACTTAAAAAACTGGAAAGGCAATTTAAAAAACTCCGGTTTTCTGCCCGAAGAGCGGCTTTGGTTTACACGCATGCTCAGTGAATTACAGCTAGTGGATGTTTGGCGCACGCTTTACCCCGAAATCCCTGGTTACACCTGGTGGAGCAATCGAGGTCAAGCCTACGCCAAAGACGTTGGCTGGCGTATTGACTATCAAATCGCAAGCCCACAACTGGCCGCCACCGCCAAACAAGCTTACGTTTACAAAGATGAAAAGTTCTCTGATCATGCACCACTGGTGATCGATTACGACTATGTAATATAAACAGGGTATTGCTACAAAGTCCTTAAAAATAAACAATCACAGGGCAATACTCCCATGTTTTCTAAATACCTTGCCGTTTTTAACAATCGGCGAATTTGTGCGGCAATGCTACTTGGCTTTGCCTCTGGCCTCCCATTAGCACTCACAGGATCCACACTGCAAGCGTGGCTATCGGATGCCGGTTTAGATATTAAAACCATCGGTTGGTTTACTTTGGTCGGACAACCTTACACTTGGAAATTTCTATGGTCGCCTTTAGTCGATCGCTTTCCAATGCCTTTTTTAGGGCGTCGCCGAGGCTGGATTTTAGTATCTCAAATTGCGCTCGCCATAGTCATCGCCAACATGAGTGGCCTCGATCCACAAACTCATTTAGCCACCTTTGCCTTGATGGCACTATTGATTGCCTTCTTTTCAGCAACGCAAGACGTGGTTATTGATGCTTACCGCACTGAAGTGCTCCAACCAGATGAGCGCGGAGCTGGGGCGGCGGTGGGGGTCTTTGGCTATCGAATGGCCATGCTGACATCAGGCGCCATCGCACTCATTCTGGCTGATGGTATTTTGACGTGGGAACAAACTTACTTGGTGATGGCAGGCGTTATGGCCACAATGGCCATCGTCACGTTCTTATCGCCCGAACCTGTATTACAAACCAAGCCGCCACAAAGTCTACGCTCAGCGATTATCGACCCATTAAAAGAATTTTTTTCCCGCGATGGCGCATGGATTTTATTAGCCTTAGTGGTGGCTTATAAACTCGGCGACGCATTTGCCGGCAGCTTATCCACCAAATTCTTGCTCGACATGGGATATAGCAAATCAATTATTGGCCAAGCGTATAAAGTATTTGGTTTAGTTGCGACTTTAGTCGGCGGCTTTGCTGGCGCAATATTAATGTTACGCTGGGGTCTGTATAAATCGCTCTTAATTTTTGGCGTATTACAAGCCCTAACCAACTTAGGATATTGGCTTATTGCCATTCATGGCTCACCCGATATTGGCTTATTACTTTTTGCGATCAGTACCGAGAATCTAGCTGGCGGGATGGGTACAACAGCCGCTGTCGCCCTATTAATGAGTTTATGCAATCCCAACTTTACTGCGACTCAATACGCACTCTTATCTGCATTAACTGCTTTTGGTCGAGTTTACGTAGGGCCTGCATCTGGTTATCTCGTTACTGCAGTGGGTTGGTCGCATTTCTTTATTATTTCAGCTGCAATTGCATTACCAGGACTTGCTTTATTATTTGTCCTGCGTAAAACAATTTACAAATTAGACCAATAAATACAAATTAGAACAATAAAAACTGCTCAGTTCTTTTTGCAATCACGGTGAGTCTATTAAATTCATCGTGATTTTTTCTGGCCTCAATTTACTTCAGTCCAAATCCCTGCAACACAAACCAATTCATTTCCCAAACTTATCGAGCGATCAACTAAAGCCCACTTTTGCAGCGTAGTTAACTGCTTAATCCTATATTCAACCCGCAAAGCAACACCCTGATGAGCACAAGGCCAGCTCATTAAAATCCGTTCAGGGGGAAAGGCCCGTGTATAACGCGCACCTCTACCATTTGAATGCTGTGTATATCGACGCTCTACATCCGTTGTTATGCCGGTATACAGCCGGTTACCTCGGCAAACTAAAATATACACAAACCAAGTCATGGCATCGTATCCTTGCGAAACAATAAGACCACGCAATCATGGCACAACTCAATCAAAGGTATATCCATAAAAAGCATAAACAACAAGCGCCACAATCAGATACCGCATATATGTATCTATCATCTTGCCTAAGGTCTCAGCCATCTGGCCGCAAGCTGGTAATACCCCGGTAGTGCCGCCACCAAACCAGCTCAATTTCAAATTGAACACTGGCTATGCTATATTTTTATCTCAAAATCCATAGGTATACACCTATAATCATTTATATTCATAATATAGAACGCAATACTATATATGGGTATATAAAATTTAGTTCCAGCGCCCATTCACGATAGACAACAGCATAACCGCCGAACAGCAAAAAGCCCGACTCTTTCGAATCGGGCTTTCTGGTATGGGGAGTCTGGCAATGACCTACTTTCACACGGGCAATCCGCACTA
>NZ_JAJAWG010000016.1 GCF_020531905.1 Deefgea salmonis
CCATGATAATCAGCGGCAGGGGTAAAGACGATTTTGCCATCGACAATCGCCACAGTGCCATTCACCGCGTTTTGCACGCTGATGATGGTCAGCGTATCCCCATCGGGGTCGGTGTCATTGGCCAGTAGTAGCGCAGGGTTAATGGTGAGTGGCTGATCTTCTAGCGTGGTTAACGCGTCATCCGCTGCACCGCTGCTGTTGTCATCTTTGGGCGTTGGTGTGTCATTGACCGGCGTCACGCCGATATTCACTGTTGCGGTGGCGGTACCGCCGTGGCCATCGCTCACGGTGTAAGTAAAACTCGCGGGGCCGTTGTAATTGGGATTGGGCGTGAATACCACATTGCCATTCACTAATGCCACGGTGCCATTGACGGCATTTTGCACGCTGATAATCGTCAACGTATCACCATCGGGGTCGCTGTCATTGGCCAGTAGTAGCGCAGGGTTAATGGTGAGTGGCTGATCTTCTAGCGTGGTTAACGCGTCATCCGCCGCACCGCTGCTGTTGTCATCTTTGGGCGTTGGTGTGTCATTGACCGGCGTCACGCCGATATTGACGGTCGCAGTCGCGGTGCCACCGTGGCCATCGCTCACGGTGTAAGTAAAACTCGCGGGGCCGTTGTAATTGGGATTGGGCGTGAATACCACATTGCCATTCACTAATGCCACCGTGCCATTGACGGCATTTTGCACGCTGATAATCGTCAGCGTATCACCATCGGGGTCGGTGTCATTGGCCAGTAGTATCGCAGGGTTAATGGTAAGTGGCTGATCTTCTAGCGTGGTTAACGCATCGTCCGCCGCGCCGCTGCTGTTGTCATCTTTGGGCGTTGGCGTGTCATTGACCGGCGTCACGCCGATATTGACCGTTGCAGTGGCTGTGCCGCCGTGGCCATCGCTCACGGTGTAAGTAAAGCTCGCTGGCCCGTTGTAATTGGGATTGGGTGTGAATACCACATTGCCATTCACTAATGCCACGGTGCCATTGACGGCATTTTGCACGCTGATGATGGTGAGCGTATCGCCATCGGGGTCGCTGTCATTTTGCAATAAGCGGCTGCTTGGAATTTGTAAAACACTGTCTTCTGGAACAGTTAATCCATCATCAGCCGCATTTGAACCATTAATGCTTTGGCTTGTATCGTCTCGCGCCTGCGGAGCTCGATTGCCAATCACAGGATCAACATAGCTATTTTTGCCGTCAAGCAGAATGCCCTCAGTAGGAAATCCAGTTGGAATCAGTACCCGAGAGTGCGGGCCTTCGATCACCACAAAGCTATGGCCTGCATTTTCACCGCCAGCAGCGCCAGCAGCAGAAGCGGCTGCCACTTCAGTAGGATCGGCGCCTTGCTCGATTAAAGCTTGAATTTTCGCGGCATCATTGGCCGCGCTGACTGCGGGTTGATACAAGCTAGCGAGTAATTCGCTGGTAATGCTGAATGAATCAGAATGCCCCAAGCTAATTGGATTAGCCCCTGCAAATTGGAGTGCTATTGCGCCGGTAGCACCGGTTTGAATGGTGTCACCGGTATTGACCTTATCGCCAACTTGCAGCGTATGGATTTGCCCTGCGGCGGTGAGTACTTTGACTTCGCCCATCACCTGCGTCACGGTGCCTTGGCTGGCAATGGTATGAGTCGAGATATTTGCTTGCTTGGCCATGATGAGATTCTCGCTATAGGTAATGCGGCCTAATTGCTGTCATTGGTATTTCACAGGGCTTAGACCTAAACTATTGAAGAGGCTAAAGTCGATCAATGCTGCTCGGTACTCAAGTGCGATAATAAAAAGCGACAGCAGCTTTGATACCAAGCCATGATGCAATTGAGTTTTTGCGTCACGACTAACTCATGATCTTGATTCTATGGCCTTACAGTCACGATCGAATCGTCCTCAAGTACTAGGGTTAAACCCGTACTCTTGCCAATACTCAGCGGGATGAGTCATGTCTGAGACACATTGTGTCATTTCTAATCATGCTGAATTTCATGCGCTTTGGGCGCAGGTTTTGGCTGGCAAAGGACCGCTAACTCGGTACGCAGAGATGATGCCAGTGGCCGATCTTTTACTAAATCCACCACGCTCTTGTATTTTGGATATGCGGATTTTTTCGACCATGCCAGAACCACTGTCTTTGATGAATCTGGCTAAAGCGACATGTTTGCTATTGGCATTTGGTGAGTTATCCGTCGACGCCGAGCTGGCTTGGCTGGCTGTCGGCGTGAAGGCGTGCTGCACGCCTGATTTGCCGTTGGCACGCTTACAGGTGATTGTGGATGTTACCTCGCGCGATGGAATTTGGGTTTCAACTGGCGCATTGCCATTTTTATTAAAAGGACTGCAGCATTACACCGCGTCGCATTCAGTCAACGATACGAATAAAAATTTAAAGCAACTTACGCCTCAAGAACGAAAAATTGCCAATTTAGTGGCGCAAGGTCAGTCAAATAAACTCATTGCTCGTGAATTAAATATTTCAGATCGCACAGTAAAAACACATTTAAGTACGATATTTTCTAAATTAAATATTCCGGACCGAGTTCATTTGGCTTTATTTATGAATCGCCAGTTTTAATTTGTACTCATTTAGCATAAATACAATAGGTGTTTGTGTGCGGCAGATCAATAGATTATTTCTGGTTTTTGTTTGGCGGCAATGGCTGATTGTTGCGGTTTTACTATTTCCGCAAATTATTTTATTGCCTAATAGTCAAGGAGAAGATCCATTTCGACTCAGCACGCTGGTGCTAGATAAAGTCGAAAAAAAATATGGTGCAGCAAGTAAGCAAAGACTTGAGGCTTGGCAAGTATTGTTGTCGAGTGATAAAAATATCGATGATTTAAAAAAAATAAAATTAGTGAATGATTTTTTTAATCAACAAATTGTATTTGTCAGTGATGCCCAAAACTGGGGGGTAGAAGATTATTGGGCAACGCCGGTTGAAATGCTAGCCAAAGGGCGTGGTGATTGTGAAGACTTTGCGATTGCTAAGTATTTTTCTTTACTGGCTTTAGGGCTAGCAGAGAATAAACTCCGCATTACCTATGTACAAGCCAGTGGGTTTGGACCGAATAATTTAGCACATATGGTTTTAAGCTATTATCCTAAGCCGGCAGAAATGCCATTCATTCTAGATAATTTAATACCAGAAATTCGTCAAGCTGCTTTACGCACGGATTTAACGCCTGTTTATAGTTTTAATGGTCAAGGCTTATGGTTGGCTAAAGATCGAAGTAATGGCAATGCCAGCGCAAGAAAAAACAATATTGGTTTTTGGTCGAAATTAATGTCGCGTCGTGGTCATGAATTTGATGATTAAAATGATTTGCTGGTTTTAAGGAGAATGTGATGACACTGTTAAAACAGTTGATTCTAATGATTGTATTATTATTTAGCGTTTTATTCTGTGGTAGCATTTATTTAAGTGTTCAAAATTCACGCGATTTTTTGACTGCAGAATTAACCACAATTTCTCAAGATACAGCAACCTCATTGGGAATGCAGTTATCGCCTTTGATTTTAGATCCACAGCAGCAAGTTATCGTACAAAGTATGCTCGACGCGGTATTTGATAGTGGCTATTACCGAAAAATTCAAATTGTCGATGTGAATGGCATTGTTATTCTAGAAAGAGTCGCCCCTTTGCATATCAATCAGGTGCCCGATTGGTTTGTGCGATTATTTCCAATAGAAACGCCCAGCGGTGAGTCGTTGATGAGTCATGGTTGGCAGCAAGTAGGATCAATTCGAATTGCGGCTAATCCAGGGATTGCTTATTCCTCATTATGGGCAAATAGTGCGCATGCTTTTTATTGGTTTTTGGCCGCATTTATTTTGACATTAATCGCGGCAATTAGTCTTTTGCACGTGGTTTTACGGCCATTACGCGCGGTTGAAATGCAAGCCATGGCGATTTGTAATCGGGAATATCCAGCGCCAAGCCCATTGCCATGGACGTTAGATTTGCGTCGAGTGGTTGCGGCAATGAATCAAATGACGCAAAAGCTCAAAGAAATGTTTGTCGAGCAAATGGCCAGTATTGATCGATTGCGACAAGACGCCTATCTCGATCGGTTAACCGGTTTACCCAATCGGCGTTATTTTGATTTGCATTTTCGGCAGATCTTAGCCGCTGATGAAGCCTTGGCTTATCGTGCTTTATTGTTTTTAGAAGTGAGCCATTTAAATACACTGAATGAGCAACAAGGCTTTCAGTCGGTCGATGCATTATTGATGGCCGTGGCCGACATTTTAAAAACCAGTTTAGCCAATAACGCTGAAGACTCATTTATTGCGCGAATGAGTGGCAATACATTTGCTTGTTTAATTGCCGACGCCGAATCAGAGCAAGTGGCGCAAATTGCCAGCGATTTAATGCAGCAACTGACCATGCTCAACGAAAAAGGGATGACGCCGTATACGCAAATTGGCCATATTGGCGTAGTGATGTATCACGCGCAAACCGGTAGTGAATGGCTCTCAGAGGTGGATTTGGCTTTACGTACCGCCCAAGCGGCGGGGAGTAATGCGGTTTATTTGGATGAAGGCCAAGATAAACCGGCTTTGGTAACGCGTAATGCCACGCAATGGCGTGATTTGTTGCAAGCCACATTAAGCCAGCAAAATATTGAGCTCGATACGCAGCGGGTTAAAGCGCTCGATGGACAGAGTTTGCATCATGAGGTGTTTGCGCGAATTCGGGATATCGATGGTGAGTTGATCCCTGCCGCTTTATTTATACCGATGGCCAAGCGGCACGGTTTGTTGCCGCAGTTTGATCGTTTGGTGATTGAGCGCTGTTTAACGCAAATGGCCGCAACGCCGGCACCCACTCGGATGGCGATTAATTTATTTGGTATTTCTATCGCCGATCCTGAGTTTATGGCTTGGCTTACTGAACGCTTAAACGCCGCGCCGCATTTGGCGCAGCGGCTGTGTTTTGAACTGGCTGAGCAAGAAGCGATGAATCAATTGGCTGATGTAGCTGGCTTTATTGCCAAAATGACGCCATTGCAGGTGCAAGTTGGCTTAGATAATGTCGGTCGTGGCCTGAGCTCATTGGCATATTTAAACCGACTTAAAGTGCATTACCTCAAAATCGATGGCGCGTTTAGTCGGCACATTGATCGCGATCGAGATCACCAATTTTATATGGATGCGATGATTAAAATTGCTCATGGTTTGGATTTGTTGGTGATTGCCAAATCAGTCGAAACGGCGGTCGAGCAGACAACATTAGCCGCAATGCGAATCGATGGTATCCAAGGCTTTGCCGTTGAAGACGTCGTGAAGTGGAATGTTAATTGATGGGGTATCTATGTCTGGCCTATATTCAGTAAGCGATTTGTTGATATACCTGCTGAAATGTATCTATGGCAATGTCGGTTGCTGCTGCATCGTAGTCGAACGGCCTCAGCCAATGATGCCGGCTGAGGGTTTGGCTTTAAATCACAATCACGGGGTCATTACATAGCTCGTTAGGATTCTCGCTATCAACAGGCAACGGAAAGTGCTGCGCCAATAAGTCGCCCAATTGCTGGAGCGTTTGGCTTAAACCGGGTAGCACCTGATTGGCCGCCAGATCGCGCTCTAATTGCTGGCAAATGGCTTGCCACTGCGCGGGCGGTACTTTGTTGGCGATACCGCGATCAGCCACTAATTCCAGCTGGCGCTCAGCCAGTAACAGATACAGCACGATGCCGGTATTGCCCTCGGTATCCCAAACGCGCAGATCAGAAAACCAGTTCAGCGCACGCTCACGTGCGGTGGTGTTTTGCCAAATTAAACTCATCGGTAAGCGCGCTTCGATGACCAATCGAATCTCACCCCGATGCCCTTGCTCGGCAGTGGCGATCACTTGACCGAGTGTCGCTTGGCTCGCTGGATTAAAATACTGCAGAGCCCGATTGGGTTTTAAATGCTGCCAGAGGCGTTTTAATTTTTGCATTACCATCCTCCCGAGGCACCACCGCCTCCAAATCCACCGCCGCCGCCACGAAAACCGCCACCACCACCGCTGCTGCCACCAAATCCACCACCATACCCGCCGCCACCGCGCCCGCTTTGATGGCTTAAAACTAGGCCGATGAGTTCGATAAATAAACGGCTACTGACAATACTCAGTGTCAGTGCCATGCCCATGCCAAGCAGCAAAGCCTGCGCGATCGGGGTGCCGGTGCTGATGGCGGCAAAACCACTCACTGCCGCTACACCGCCACGCCCCAACCAGCGACCGCCGATTTGGCTCAAAATAAAACCAGCAAATAAAATCCCTGCCAGCGTGAATGGCTCTAAGCCAAGGATTTTAAAAGGCGCGGCAGCGTCCGGTGCCGTCGCTGCTGCTGGCGGCAGTGCTTCGCCGTCAATTACAGCGCTGATTTTGGCGACGCCAGCGTCGATACCGCCGACAAAATCACCTTGCCGGAACGCGGGCAAAATAAACTCACGAATAATTCGGCTACTCACCACATCCGGCAACGCACCTTCAAGACCTCGGCCGACTTCGATGCGCACTTTTTTATCGTCTTTGGCGACCAACAGCAGCACGCCATCATCCACACTTTTGCGGCCCAATTGCCATTGATCGACCACTTTAATCGCAAATTGCTCAATGCTGTCGTCGCCCGTACTTGGCACAATCAGCACTGCCAATTGGCTGCCTTTGCGCTGCTCTAAACTGGCTAACTGCTGATCTAGCGTTGCAGTTTGCTGGGCATTGAGCGTGTGCGTTAAATCGGTAACTCGGGAATTAAGCTGGGGTATTGCTATGCTAGCAGCGAATACAAAAGGGCATAGCAATATACCTAGGATATAGATCAATAATTGGCAGCGGCGCTGCATTATTTTTTCTCGCCACTAAAGTCCACCGTTGGCGCGCTTGAAATGGCTTTTTCGTTTTCAACGCTAAAGTTGGGCTTCACTTCAATACCAAACACTTTTGCGGTGAGGTTGTTCGGGAAGGTGCGCGCGGTGGTATTAAAGGCTTTCACGTCTTGGATATAGCGATTGCGCGCGACGGTAATTCGATTTTCGGTGCCTTCGAGTTGAGCCGATAAATCGCGGAAGTTTTCATTGGCTTTGAGGTCGGGATATTTTTCCGAAATTGCCATCAAACGCGACAATGCCGAGCCCATACCGGCTTGTGCTTCTTGAAAACGCTTGAGTGCGGCAGGGTCATTGGCTAATTCTGGGGTGACTTGGATGCTGCCCACTTTGGCGCGCGCCTCGGTGACACCAAGCAATACTTTTTCTTCATGCGCGGCATAGCCTTTCACCACATTGACTAAGTTGGGCACTAAATCGGCACGGCGCTGATATTGATTGAGCACTTCGGACCAAGCCGCTGCCACTGTTTCATCTTGGGCTTGCAATGCGTTATAGCCGCAACCGGTGAGTGACAAAGCCAATATCCCGCTAATGAATAATCGTTTCATACCGTGCTCCTAAAAAATTTAATTAAGGCAGTTTATATCAATTTTAATTACGACTTTCTTAATGCTTACCGGCGTGTTGAGCGCACGACATGGTTTATGCAATTCGCCGGGAAAAAAGATGGCATACATCCCCGCGCTTAACACTAGCCGTGATTCATTGTCTTGTGGGTGCACAAAGGCAATATCGCGTTCGACCAATTGATCGACACTCAGACTCAGCGCCCGATTGGGTGGTAAATAGCCAATCACTTCTTCACCTGCAACCAAGTATTGAATATCAATATAGCGTTGATGAAACTCAGGCATGCCGGTATCCCAAGGTTGGGTCATTGGCGTTTGCACAATGGCAATCATGCGCTCGCCATCGAGCGGATAGCGGCCAGCTGCCATGGTTGTAAAGTCGGTATGACGTAAATAATTGAGTGCAGTTTCGATGATGGCCGGTAAAGCGCCGTTGGAATGATTTAAATGGCCAAGTAGCATGGTGATGGAGTTCTATTTTGAAATAAACGTGTTTGTAATATTACAGTATCGTAATTATGTCGCTTGCCTTCTTATGACCCAAACTTGATGATCTTGCCCTTCAATTGAAGGGTCAATGATGAAACTCAAACTATGTTGTGCCTTGGTTTTGCTGTCGAGCACCGTGATTGCGGCCGATCCACGGATGCCAGAACAGATGTTACGTGGCAAAAATTCGCAGTATCAAGATGGTTTTCGCGATGGTTTTCGTGAGGCCGTGCGGATGATGAATGGCGGCGGTCATGGGAACAATGGCAATAAAAATCGTGAAATTCGCATTTCACGCGCAACGTATGGTGCATCGCGCGGCAGTTGTGATTTTACCCAGCGCTTGGCTCGCTCAGCCAATGGGCGCACGGCGTATGAATTTAAAGCCGGTAATCAGTGGTGTGGCGATCCGGCGGATGGTCGTAAAAAAACCGCGAAGATCGAATATTTTTGCCGTGGTGATTTGAAAAAAATCGAAGTCCGTGAAGGTCGTTCTGAAACCTTGCGCTGCCGATAATCTGCGCTCAATTGAGCGATGAATTAAAAAAGGCCACGCTTGCGAGTGGCCTTTGCTTTGCGATGGATGGTTTATTTCAATTTATCCACTTGCACATTTAAGCTGTGCAATTTGTCATGTAGCTCGATCACTTGCGCTTGGTCTTTGGCGACCAAATGCGCTGGCGCTTTCTCGGTGTAGCCGGGCTTTTCTAGCTTGGCGACGAGTTTTTCTAGCGCATCGCTGGTTTTGCCGATTTCTTTATTCAAGCGCGCAGTTTCGGCGGCTTTATCGATTTCGACTTTGAGCATCAAGCGCGTCGTCCCAGCAACGGCAACGGGTGCATCGCCTTCTGGTAACTTCGCAACGATATTCACTTCCGACAATTTCACCAATGGCAGCAAATACTTGGCGTATTTTTGCAGCTCGGGTCCGCCTTCAACAAACATCGGTACTTTTAGCGCTGGGCTCAGGCCCATTTCGCCGCGCAAATTCCGTGCGGCAAAGGCAATCGCTTTGAGCTCGGTAATCGCTGCCACGGCTTCGGGTTTGATTTTGCTTGCATCTGCAATCGGCCACGCTGCCATCATCAATGACTCGGTGTCTTTCTTGCCCGCGAGTGGTGCGACGGTTTGCCAGATTTCTTCCGAAATAAACGGCATGATCGGGTGAATCAAGCGCAAGATGGTTTCGAGTACGCGAATCAAAGTACGGCGCGCCGCACGTTGTTGTGGCTCGGTACCGTGCTGAGTTTGCACTTTCGCTAGCTCGATATACCAATCGCAGTATTCATTCCACGTGAATTCGTAGATCGCTTGCGCCGCCAAATCGAAACGGAAGGTATCGAGCGCGGTGGTCATGGTTTGCTCGGTTTCTTGCAGACGAGAAATAATCCATTCATCGGCAAAGCTGTATTCAAGCTCTGCACCACCTTGACTGTTTTCAAGCCCTAACCCGCAATCTTTGTCGACGACATTCATCATCACAAAGCGCGTCGCGTTCCAGATTTTGTTGCAGAAATTGCGATAACCATCGCAACGCTTCTGGTCAAAATTAATCGAGCGACCGAGTGACGCCAGTGACGCAAACGTAAAGCGCAGTGCATCCACACCATACGCTGGAATGCCTTCGGGGAATTCTTTGGCGGTTTTGGCGGCGACTTTTGGCGCGTTCTCTGGGCGACGTAATCCGGTGGTGCGCTTTTCTAGCAAGGGCTCTAGCGCAATACCGTCGATTAAATCCACCGGATCGAGCACGTTGCCTTCGGATTTGGACATTTTCTGTCCTTCCGCATCGCGCACCAAACCGTGGATGTACACGTGTTTGAATGGGACTTTGCCAGTGAAATGCTTGGTCATCATAATCATCCGGGCTACCCAGAAGAAAATAATGTCGTAGCCCGTCACCAGCACCGCAGAGGGTAAGAAGGCTTTCAAATCGGGTGTTTCCTCAGGCCAACCGTGGCTAGAGAATGGCACCAGCGCCGAGCTAAACCAAGTATCCAAAACGTCGTTGTCGCGTGTAACTGATTTACCGCCCGCTTTGGCAACGGCTTCCGCTTCGGTACGTGCCACATACACTTGGCCGTCTTCGTCGTACCAAGCTGGGATTTGATGACCCCACCAGAGTTGGCGAGAAATACACCAATCTTGGATGTTGTTGAGCCATGAATTGTAGGTATTCACCCAGTCATTGGGCACGAACTGCACTTCGCCGCTGTGCACCGCTTCAAGCGCTTTTTCGGTAATGCTGGTGCCATCAGCGGCAGGCTTGGTCATGGCCATAAACCACTGGTCGGTCAGCAATGGCTCGATCACCGTGCCTGTACGATCGCCACGCGGCACCATCAATTTGTGCGGTTTAGTGTCAAGCAACAGACCTTGCGCATCCAAATCAGCGAGCATCGCTTTACGCGCCTCAGCGGTCGTCATGCCGGCATATGCCGCTGGCAATTCAAGGCTACCGAGGCTGGCGCCTTCAAAGCTAAATACTTGCGCTTTGGCCAAAATCGTCGCTTGCAAGCTCATCACATTGATCAGCTGCGTGTTGTGACGTTTACCCACTTGGTAGTCGTTAAAGTCATGCGCTGGGGTGATTTTGACAAAACCGGTACCGAAAGCTTTATCAACGTATTCGTCAGCAATCACGGGGATTTGGCGGCCAGTGAGCGGCAACTCAACCATTTTGCCAACCAGATGCAAGAAGCGCTCGTCGTCCGGCGCAATCGCCACAGCCACGTCACCCAAGAGTGTTTCCGGGCGAGTTGTTGCGACAGTGATGAATTCGTCTGAACCAACAACCGGATATTTGATATGCCACATATGGCCGTTTTCTTCTTCGGAAATCACTTCCAAATCAGAAACAGCAGTGCCGAGTTTAGCGTCCCAGTTTGATAGGCGTTTACCGCGGTAAATCAAGCCTTCTTCAAACAGGCGCACAAAGGCTTCGACGACGGCGGTCGACATTTTGTCGTCCATCGTAAAGTATTCGCGGCTCCAATCGACTGACGAGCCCATGCGGCGCATTTGGCTGGTGATGGTGTCGCCCGATTCTTTTTTCCATTCCCATACTTTCTCGAGGAAAGCCGGGCGGCCAAGTTCGTGGCGGCTAATGCCTTGGGCATCGAGCTGGCGTTCGACAACGATTTGCGTGGCGATACCGGCATGGTCGGTACCGGGCAACCATAAAGTGTTGTCGCCGCGCATGCGGTGGTAACGCGTGAGGCCATCCATGATGGTCTGATTAAACGCGTGGCCCATATGCAGCGTGCCAGTGACATTAGGCGGTGGCAATTGGATGCAAAATGCCTCGCGAGCAAGGTCCATGCTCGGTTGGAAGTAGCCTTGGCTTTCCCAAAACGGGTACCAATGCGATTCAATATTCTGTGGCTCGAAGCTCTTGGCGAGTTCCATGGTGCGTGCTCAGTTAAAGCGAAACCGTAGATTATAAAGCTTGCTTGGCGCGAATGGGGAATGCCGCAAAAAAAACGCAGCGGCAATATTTTTTTTACCACTGCAAATCTTCGCGCTAATGACCAGCCAACATCCACAGCTCCGACAAAGTTGTATTGACTTGCTTGTTGTATCAATACCAATTTGTGCTTGCCGGTTTTGTCGTCAGTGATGAAGCGGACTATTCTCGGTGACACTAGGGATTACCCTAGTGTCAAAATATAAAAACGAGGATGAGAGAGATGATGAATCAACATCAAGGCTGGCGTTTACGCCTGTCGGTGGTTGCGCTGGGTTTGCTGCTCAGTAGTGGGGTTTTTGCTGCTGAATGGGCAGAAGGAACGACGTATACCGCTGGAACGCAGGTAAATTATGCCGGTAAGACCTATACCGCCCGCTCAACGCATACTGCGTATGTCGGCGCAGGCTGGAACCCGGCAGCAACGCCAACCCTATGGGAGGCCGTGAGCGCGAGCAGTACTGCCGCCCCAACGAGCACACCAACGCCAGTGGCTATCGCCACGCCAAAACCGGTCTCTAGCGCGACGCCAACGACTTCACCCATCACGACACCGACGCCCACCAGCGCGGCACCAGTGGGGAATTGTTTGGCGGTCTGGAATAGCGCCAGTACCTATAACGGCGGTCAGCGAGTGAGTTATAACGGTCGAAATTTTGAGGCCAAATGGTGGACACAAGGCAATACCCCATCGGCCAGCGATCAATGGGGCCCGTGGAAAGATTTAGGCGCTTGTGGGGTAACACCAACATCGTCACCCACAGCCACACCGACGATTACGCCGACAGTGACGCCAAGCGCCACACCGACGACCAGCCCAACAGCCACCCCAAGCGCGACGCCAACGACCACGCCGACAGCCACCCCAAGCGCGACGCCAACGACCACGCCGACAGCCACCCCAAGCGCGACGCCAACGACCACGCCGACAGCCACCCCAAGCGCGACGCCAACGACCACGCCGACAGCCACCCCAAGTACAACGCCAACGACCACGCCAACCGCCACACCAAGCAGCACACCAACGCCGCCGGTTGGGAATAACGACGCTTGCCGCCCTGAAGGCATGGCGGTGTCTGCGGTGGCCAATGTGCCGTATTGCTTGGTGTACGACACGGCTGGCCGTGAGCAACTTGCCAATGGTCTGCAACGCCGCAATATCGGCTACTTCACC
Organism: Deefgea salmonis; assembly: GCF_020531905.1. Taxonomy (GTDB): domain Bacteria; phylum Pseudomonadota; class Gammaproteobacteria; order Burkholderiales; family Chitinibacteraceae; genus Deefgea; species Deefgea salmonis. Next base: position 12,587 of record NZ_JAJAWG010000016.1, read on the forward strand.
AATTGGCGCACCGGCAAAGACGGCAAGCAACGCTATTTGGCCAGTGATATTCCGTGGAAAAATCTAACGCATATTAACTACGCCTTCGCGCACATCGATAGCAGTAATAAAATTTCGGTGAATGCCGAAGTGGCAGGCAATGAATCCACCGATATGACATGGCCGGGGGTTGTAGGCGCAGAGATGGATCCAAGCTTGGTGTTTAAAGGGCATTTCAATTTGCTCGCCAAATACAAAAAACAATATCCAAATATGCGCGTGCTGGTGTCGATTGGCGGTTGGGCAGAAACTGGCGGCTACTTTGGCGCAGATGGCAAACGTGTGTCGTCTGGTGGTTTTTATTCGATGACGACCAACGCCGATGGCTCAATCAATACTGCAGGGATTAATACCTTTGCCGATTCAGTGGTGGCGTTCCTGCGTCAATACCAATTTGACGGCGCCGATCTTGATTATGAATATCCAACCTCACTCAAAGACGCGGGCAATCCACTCGATTGGACGGCTTCTACGCCACGCCTAAAAGGCTTGCAAGCGAGCTACCGCGAATTGATGCGTGTATTGCGTGAAAAACTCAATGCTGCGTCTGTTGCAGATAATAAATACTATCAACTCAGCGCCGCCGTACCGGCTTCGGGTTATTTACTGCGCGGCATGGAAACCTTCCAAGCGGCCAAATACCTCGATTTCTTAAACGTGATGAGTTACGACTTACACGGCACTTGGAGCCCCTACGTTGGCCCGAATGCCGCCTTGTATGACGATGGTAAAGACGGCGAATTGGTGTTCTACAACATCTACAACGACCCGCAATACAAAGGCGTTGGTTATCTGAATACCGATTGGGCCTACCATTTTTATCGCGGCATGATGCCCGCAGGCCGTATCAATATGGGCGTGCCGTATTACACCCGTGGCTGGCGTGATGTGAAGGGCGGCGGTGCTGGCGGTTTGTGGGGCGATGCCACCACGCAAACTTGCCCACCGGGCTTGGTTGCACCGTGCGGCATTGGCGCGTATGGCATCGACAATATCTGGTTTGACGTCGATGCCAACGGTAAAGAACAAGCCGACGGTTCGAATCCAATGTGGCATGCCAAAAATCTAGAAAAAGGCATTGCCGGTGATTACCTCGCCCAGTTCAATATGTCTGCTGCCAATATCGTCGGTAAATACACAAGGTATTACGATCCAACGCTCGTGGCATCTTGGCTGTGGAACGATACCACCAAGGTATTTATCTCGACTGAAGATGAAGCAGCAATGCAAACCAAGGCCGACTGGATTATCAAAAACGGCATTGGCGGCGCGATGAACTGGGAATTGGCCGGCGATTATGATTGGGATGCCAATCAAGCCAATTTGAACGGCGGCAAAGGGCAGTACGTACCGGGTTCAAGCCTAACGCGTCTGTTGGCGGATAAATTCCGTAGCGCAGCGCCTTATGGCAATACCGTCGCGAGTAGCACCAATCCGGTGAGCGCCATTACGCCGACCGAAGTGATTGACGTGAGTGTGGAATTGAATAAATTCCCCATGGGCGACGATAATTTCCCGATCACGCCAACGCTGCATATCGTCAACAACACCGGTGTAGCGATTCCATCGGGTGGCAAAATCCGCTTCCAATATCCAGTTTCTGCACCGGATAATTTAAGCGGCGGCGCAATCACCGCAGTGGCATCGGGCCATACCGGCAATAATATCGGCGGCTTAAAAGGCGATTTTCACACCGTGGAAATGGCCTTGCCAGCTTTAGCCATTGGCGCAGCGAAAGATGTGAAAGTGACGTATGTCTTGCCCATTTCGGGCCCAAGCAATATCCAAATCACGCTCAAAGGCAAAACATTCGCCATCAAGCAAGAACAACCCAATAAACCAATTGGGAAGTTTTGATTCTGGTTTTTAGTTGTTAAGGTAGGGTATCTTGATCTGAGCTTTTATATTAAAGGCTTGGGGTAAGATACCCTTTAAATTGTGCGGCTTGTGTCTGGTTTTGATTTTGCTTCGCTCTGCTAGCACTACGGCATTTAGAAAATTAAAACCAATATCGCGGGTAACTACCGCGTTGCCTTAGGTTGTTCATTAAATATCCAACCCCGACAATGCTCAACGCACCAAGCAATACCGGCGTAATTAGAAAACCAAATCCCGGATGAGTTGCCATCACCAATAATGGATTTGCTCCTGCTGGGGCATGCACTGTTCGGGTGATTTGCATGAGGGCTAAAGCCAAACCAACGGCCAGCGCTTCTGACCACCAAAAATCGCCTACTGCATACAGCATGGTTAAGCCGACAAGAGTGGTTATCAAATGGCCGCCGATCACGCTGCGTGGCTGAGCTAACGGCGAATCAGGTAATCCAAAAACTAAAACACAGCTCGCACCAAATGGCGCCATCAGCCAAGAAAATCCAGAAATTTTTGATAACCACGCGGTGATGCCAATGGCTAAAACAGCCCCTAGCAGGGAAATCAATACAAATTGAATAGATGGCACTGGCGGTGCATTTGATTTCAGGCAAAATTTAAAAGCCATGATCGAATTCCAATTTGAGGTAGATGATTAGCTAGGATACTGATCGGTGTACAATCAAGTCAACAGATCGGTGTACTTGTTGTTAATCTTCATATTAAAATGACCGCTATGAATACATCTGACCAAATTGTTAACGCAGCACTGAACGAGTTCTACCAGCATGGTTTTCACGCAACGGGGGTTGATCAGCTCAGCCGTGTTGCTGGTGTAACCAAGCGGACCTTGTATCGTTATTTTCCGAGCAAAGACCACTTAATTGAGGCGGCATTAAACTTGCGCGATACGCAGTTTTTTGAACGCATGCAGGCTTTTGTTGAGACCGCAGAGGCTGTTGATCGACCACAAGCATATGTGGCTTTTTTGGCGAATTGGGGCAATGAAGACAATTTTTGTGGGTGCGCATTTATTAATGCGGCCGCTGAATTTGCTGAACATAGCGCTAGCCCGCATGTTTTGTCCAAAGCGCATAAATTGCGCGTCTTGAATTACCTTGAAGTGATTTGTGCTCAAGCTGGCGCAATGGATCCAGCAACAATGGCAATGCAATTGTTTTTAATTGGTGAGGGATTGATTGTTGCAATGCAGACCATGGGGGCTTCTGCACCATTGGCTGAGGCTGCATTAAAATCAGTCGCGCAAATATTCAGGGTATCGTAATACCGAATTTGATTGCGCAAAGTGAAGTTGCTGGTAGTTAGGCTGGCTATTTTAATGATTGGTTTGAAGTTGCTCTTAAAGGGTATCTTGTTCGAGGCTTTTTAATTAAAGGCTTAGCGTAAGATACCCTTTATATTTAGTGGCGCAAAGCTGTTGAATTTCAATGTCTTGATTCATAAGCCATTCTAAAAGCCAATCCGGCCAAAACAGTACCCATTATCCAGCGCTGCACGACGATCCACAGCGGGCGTCCGGATAGGAAGCTCGCGAGAGTACCGGCCATCATGGCGATCAGTGCATTGACAATGAGGCTGACCGAAATTTGAATACTGCCAAGCATCAAGGACTGAATGAGAACACTACCATGCTCTGGCGAAATAAATTGTGGGAGCAAGGATAGATACATGATGGCTATTTTGGGATTGGCGATGTTGGTGATAAAGCCCATAACAAAAAGTTTTTTCGGTGTATCCACGGGGAGTTCGCGTACAGAAAAAGCAGAACGGCCACCCGGTTTGATCGCTTGCCAAGCAAGATAGAGTAGGTATAAAGCCCCGCCGAATCGAAGAACGTCGTATGCATAGGGCACTGCAAAGACAAGTGCAGTAATGCCGAATGCAGCGCAGAGCATATAGAAGACAAAGCCTAAAGCAATACCACCTAAAGATATGAATCCTGCGCGCCGACCTTGGCAAATAGAGCGAGATATCAGATAGATCATGTTTGGCCCTGGGGTTAAAACCATGCCCAATGCAAGAAGACCGAACATTAATAAATTTGAGACGTCTGGCATCGCTTATCCCTTGTTAATCAATAATGCTTAAGCGAACAGGTATGGATCCTATGCGATCTGATTCACTTAGAAAAGTCCACGGTGAATGCGAGTTGTATTGCATTAAATTCATGCACAATCACTCAAATTAATCGACTGATTGTACTTGGCCAGACTTAAATTTCATCGCGGATCAGCCCTTGGCTGATTAATTCTTGTTTGACTAATTCATTAATTCTTGGCGCGAGGCGGGTTTCTAGTTCTTGGCTGATGTCGCTGGTGAGTTCGCGCAGCGTGTCGCCGTAAAATTGCGCCATGAGTTTAGAGAAATGCTGCCGAGCGAGTTGTTCAACTTCACTGGCGATGTCGACGGCCAGTTGTGCGCCGACGATGGCGGTGAGATCGGCAATGGCCGCTTCGCTGAGTGTGTTTGCACTGGGCGACTCGAGTGAGGTGCTGAGTGATGGCGGATCGTTATCGACGTCGTCTTCCCAAACTAGCGTGCTGGCCACTAGTCGTGTGGGCTGGCGGCTGGTGCTGGCCTCAATGGCTAGCGGTGTTGCTGGCTCGGATGTGGCTTGGGCAGGGGGGATGATCCGTTCTGCAGCAGCTGGTTCGGCGTTGACTTGGTGATGGGGGTCGATTGGGGTGGAGAAGTCGATGATTAAATCATCGGCCACACATTCAAACGGTGTGGCAACGGGCTCGGCGACCGGTTTGCGGGCTGGTATTAACGGAATTTCGTCTTCGATGGCGGCCAGATCTAAGCGTGGCAGATTAAAAAAAATCGGGTCGCTCATGCTCGCTGGTACTGGCCCGCTGATGGCTATTGCGGGTTTTTCGTGGCTGACGAGGGGGGGAGGGGGGGTAAATTGCAGTTCGCTATCGGGAGCAGATAGCGTAGAGAACATTAAAATCGGAATGCCACGATTTTGAATTGGCTCACTAACGGCTTTGCTGGCGGATTCGTCGTTCAGGCTGCGCTCGATATGTTCGATTTTTTGCAGTAGTTCTGCTTGGCTAATGACGTCGGTGAGCACCGGTATGTCGGCTAATTTGGGCGCGAGATCGGTGAGAACGGGAATTTCATCCAGAGTTTTTCCCGCAGGGCTACGATGGCGCGCCATGAGGGCGTCCATTTTATTAAATAAAGGGCTTACCGTGTCTTCATTGAGCGGTAGATTCTGTTCGGCCACGGTTGAGTAGCTCCTGCATGTCGGTTGCATTGGGGGTAAAGCCTTGCGTTTTATACGCGGCCCAGCGGCTGCGTGCGGCAGCTTTGAGGGCTTCGTCGCTGTCGACAATTTCGATTAATCGCTCAAACTCGCTAAAGCGGGGGGCTACACGTTCAGTCCAGTTAAATAGCAGGCTGCGCGGTGTGATTAATTCAACGCGGTGATCAATAATAATCGGCGTTTGATCGGCAAATTCGGCGTCGGCTTGGCAATGCGGTAAAAAGCCGGCCGGTGGGATTTCCCAAAGCAGGCGATCCAGTACGCTGGTTGCTGCTTCTGAGCCGGTTAAGATGAACATGCGATGGCCTTGCAGCAGGGCTTTACCAACTAATTGGCATAGCACGGATTCTCGGTTATTCACATTAAAATAAAATGAAATTTCAGTCATGCTGTTTTGCGCCGTGCTGAAAAACAACACGGCGCGACACTCCTGTTAGCTTTGTTGTGCGCGTAGATATTCAACGAGTAAGGGTACCGGGCGGCCAGTAGCGCCTTTGGCTGCGCCTGATTTCCACGCGGTGCCGGCAATGTCCAGATGCGCCCAATGATATTTTTTGGTAAAGCGCGATAAGAACGCTGCTGCCGTGATCGAGCCAGCTGGACGGCCACCAATATTGGCCATATCGGCAAAATTGGATTTCAATTGCTCTTGGTATTCGTCAAACAATGGCATTTGCCAGGCTTTGTCATCCGATTGGCGTGAAGCGCTGAGTAAATCAGCAGCCAATTGCTCGTTATTGGCATATAGCCCTGTCGTGGTGTGGCCCAGAGCAATAATGCAAGCGCCGGTCAGTGTGGCAATATCAATCACGGCGGCCGGTTCAAAGCGCTCAACATAGGTGAGGGCGTCGCATAAAATTAAACGGCCTTCGGCATCGGTATTGAGGATTTCAATGGTTTGTCCGCTCATGCTGGTGACAATATCACCGGGCTTGACGGCGTTGCCATTGGGCATGTTTTCACACGCTGGAATCACGCCGACTAAATTGATTTTGAGGTCGAGCTCGGCAACGGCACGGAACACGCCGAGCACGGTGGCGGCGCCGCACATATCGTATTTCATTTCGTCCATGCCTTCGCCAGGCTTGAGTGAAATACCACCAGAATCAAAAGTAATCCCTTTGCCGACTAACACTGTTGGTGCGACTTTTTTATCGGCATTGCGGTATTCCATCACAATAAATTGTGGTGGCACGATTGAGCCTTTGGCAACCGAGAGGAAAGAGCCCATTTTGAGTGCTTCGAGTTCGGGTTGCTCTAACACATGGCAAGAGAAATCATAGGTGTGGGCTAAATGTTGTGCGGTGGCGGCCAAGTAGCTTGGCGTACACACATTCGGGGGTAAGTTGCCCAAGTCCCGAGTGAGATTCATGCCGTGGCCAATACCTAGGCCATACACTAAACCGGCTTCGATGGGCTCGATGTCGGTTTTTTTTGGTGCGACCAAGCTCACGATTTCGAGTGTGGCCGCGGGGGCTGGCTCAGATTTAAACTGCTCAAAACGATAGGCTTCCAGCATTAACGCTTGGACTAATTCTTGGGCGAGGATTTCGTTGTCTTGTTTTTTAAACTGCGCTAATGACAGCGCTAAGCAAACGGTTTTGTTTTTGCTGGCCAACAAGGCCTTGGCAATGGCGCGGCTGGCATCACGAACCGCTTTGATATTGGGTTCTTTACCCAGTTGTACTAATAACACACGCTTATAGCCCAAACTGACAGGTAGGCCGAGTAAAACCGTGCTGCCGACTTTGGCGGCTAATTCGCCATCTTGGATCGCCGTGGTGAATAAATGGCCGCAGCTAATATCCAGCTCTTTGGCAAAGCTGGGTAATTTTTCGCCTAGAACGGGTAATACGACGCAATCTGCATGCTCGGGGGCAGGGGAAACTATGGTAAATTCCACGGGGGACTCCTTATTGGGTCTTGCGCTAATAGACATTGAGCAAATCTTGCTCGAGTTCGCTGATTATTCACTGACCCTCGGGCCAAGTCAAAAGACAGATTAAAATACGCCATGCTGTTTCGAAAAACACTTATTCATGAAATGACCTGGGTGGCATTTGGGCTATTCGTGGTTTTATTGGTCATTGTCATGACCTCGCAAGTCGTTCGTTTGCTTGGAGAAGCCGCGGTTGGCGCATTAGCGTCGTCGGCTGTTTGGGCGGTGATGGGCTTTGCTGCGATTCGTTATTTCCCGATTTTATTTTCTTTAATGCTGTTTATCGCCATTTTGACGGTGCTCACCCGATTGTGGAAAGACCACGAAATGGTGGTGTGGTTTGCGGCTGGACGCTCGATTCGCAGCTTTATTTTACCGGTCATGCAAATGGGCGTGCCGGTGGTGATTTTAATCGCCTTGCTAGCTCTGTATGTCTCGCCGTGGGCGCAGCTTAAAGGACGAGAATATCGCGATGCCAGTTTAAAAAACGAAGAAGTCTCACAAGTGTCTCCGGGGATTTTTCGTGAATCACGCGGTGCTGACCGGGTGTATTTTATTGAAAACTTCTCCGGTGATCGTAATGAGGGCGAAAACGTCTTTGTGCAAATTCGCCAAGACGGCAAAATCTCCACTGTGCTGGCCGAGCAAGGCGGGATGTTTGTAGATGAGATGGGCGATCGTTGGATGTGGCTCAAAGACGCTACCGCTTATAAAGCCCCCGGCGGCTCGCCAGAATACGATATTTTAACCTTCAAAGAAGGTCGCGTTCGTGTTGAAGACCCGTCGCCAGTGGTGGTGAATCCAGCGACTTCGGCGATGAGTACCGCCAAATTATGGGGCAGTGATTCGCGGGAATATCAGGCCGAGTTGGCTTGGCGAATGGCGTTGCCGATTCAGGCCTTTTTATTGATGTTGGCCGCGATTCCGTTAGCGTTTTCTAATCCTCGTGGTGGCCGCGGCTTTCATTTGGTGATTGCCGCTTTATTGGCATTTGGTTATTACAATGGCATTAATGTGATGCAAGCTTGGATTGCAGTGGGCAAAATTTCACCACAAATCGGGATGTGGCCTTTGCATGGTTTGGTGGCTTTACTGACCATCGGTTTATTCTGGTGGCGCAGCCGCGTTCGAGGTTAAGGTCATGAGTCGATTAGGTCGTTATATATTTGGCGCTGTGTTTGGCTATGTGCTAATTACGCTGGTGGTGTTAACTGGTATTTTTATCTTTTTTGACATGATTGGCGAGCTGCGCGACGTGGGCAAAGAAGGCTATATGCTCAAAGATGCCTTGATCTATGTCCTACTCACGTTGCCCAGTCGTTTGTATCAATTGCTGCCCGTTGCGGTGTTAATTGGCAGTATCTTTGCACTGTCTGGCATGGCCGATACCTCGCAAATTACCGTAATGCGGACCGCTGGGGTGTCGATTCTGCGCCTGTGCGCTTGGTTGATTGTGTGTGGTGCCAGCTATGCGGTACTGACTTATCTATTGGGCGAATATCTGGCGCCGATCAGTTCTGAGGCCGCCAAGCGCTATCAAATTGAGGCCAAGCAATCGGTGTTGCTGGGCAAATTTCAGTCGGGTGTCTGGGTCAAAGATGAAAAGCAAATCATCAATGTTTCGGTAATGAATCCAGATATGACGCTGGAAAATGTGCGGATTTATCAGCTGGGTGACGGCGCAAAGCTCGCTTATATCCTGGACGCCAATAAAGCCAAATACCAAAAAGATGGCAGCTGGCAACTCACGGATGTGCAGCGTACTGATTTCTCCGAGCCGAAAGTGCAAGTGACCCCCATCAAAGAGCAGGTTTGGCAAAGCTCGGTTAATCCCGATATGTTGGCGGTGTTAATGGTCAAGCCGCAAGAAATGTCAGTCGACGCGCTCAATACCTATATTCGCCATCTGGAAAACAATAAACAAAGTACCCAGCGCTATAAATTAGCCTTTTGGGGCAAATTGTTTTATCCCCTAGCCTGCTTATCGATGATGCTGATTGCACTGCCGTTTGCGTTGGCACAACGTCGGGCGGGGAATGTCGGCGTTAAAATTTTCCTCGGGATTTTATTGGGAGTGAGCTTTAACTTTGGTAGCCAGTTGGTGACTTATGTTGGCGAGCTGTATAACTTGCCAGCGGTACTGGCTGCTGGATTTCCTACGCTGGTGTTATTGAGCATGGCCATGTTTTTCTTGTGGCGGCAAGAGCGTAGCTAATTGCTGGCGCAGCCTGTGTTCTTTTGCTGATCAAATTGAGTTTAAATATTTAGGAAATATCGATGTATATCTTGCTAACCGGCGGTGCGGGCTATATCGGCTCACATACCTATATTGAATTGGTCAAAGCAGGTTTTAAACCGGTCATTTTAGATAATTTTAATAACGCCAAACCTGAAGTGCTTGAGCGCTTGCAAACTATTACTGGCCAAGCCATTGAATGGGTTAAAGCCGATGTGCGTGATCGCGCAGCCCTCGATGCCGTTTTTGCGCGCTGGTCTTTTAGCGCGGTGGTGCATTTTGCCGGTTGGAAAGCCGTGGGTGAATCGGTCGCCAAACCGCTGGCGTATTACGACAATAATGTTGTTGGCACTTTGCGTTTACTCGATGCGATGAAGGCCGCGAATGTTAAAAACCTGGTGTTTTCATCCAGCGCAACAGTCTACGGCGACCCTCATGCGGTGCCGATTTTAGAAGATTTCCCGCTGTCGGCGACCAATCCGTATGGCCGCAGCAAATTGATGGTGGAAGACATCTTGCGCGATTTACGCGTTGCCGAGCCAGAATGGAATATCGCCTTGCTGCGTTATTTTAATCCGGTTGGCGCGCATGAATCGGGCTTGATTGGTGAAGATCCACAAGGGATTCCGAATAATCTGATGCCATTTGTGGCGCAAGTTGCAGTGGGAAAACGCGCGCAATTGTCAGTATTTGGTGGCGACTATGCCACGCCAGATGGCACCGGGGTGCGAGATTATATTCACGTGGTGGATCTAGCGATTGGCCATGTGAAAGCGCTACAAAAACTCGAAACCCAACCGGGCAATATCACGGTGAGTTTAGGCACTGGCGTTGGTTATTCGGTACTCGATATGGTGAAAGCGTTTGAGCTGGCCAGTGGTAATTCGGTGCCTTATGCGATTGTTGAGCGCCGCGCGGGCGATATTGCCACCTGTTATGCCGATCCGAGTAAAGCATTGGCTGAACTGGGCTGGCGCGCAGAAAAAACCTTGCAAGACATGTGTAATGATAGCTGGCGCTGGCAAAGCCAAAATCCAAATGGCTTTCCTGATTAAGTCATAGAGGGTATAGCCCGCTAGGCCGCATCTACAAAAACCTACACCCCAATACCCATTGGGGTGTTTTTTTATGCCGCGTATTCTATGGTTTAAGCTTGCTAAAATAAACAGGCGAGCCGCCCATGTATTGTCAGAAAAAAAACCATAAGCAAGCTGGCGCAGCGCTGCTGGTGCTGATGCTGCTCATGGTTTTGGTGATGGCTTCAACCCTTGTGGCGCAAATGCGTTATCGACCTGATGAGCGCCGTGACAACAGTCGTTTCGCCATTGCCACCGCCCGACAAGTGCTGCTGGCGTGGTCATTGAGCCGCGACGGCACATCAGGCGGGCGCGCTTTGAGCCCAGCAGAATTACCTTGTCCGGCCGCAGTTGGCGCCAGTGGCGCGCTAGAGGGCGTGTCGATTGCTAATTGTGATGGCAGCAATGCCGCCAACCGCATTGGCTTATTGCCGTGGAAAACACTGGGCATCTCTAAGCTGCTAGATGGCGATGGCCAGCCATTGTGGTATGTCGTTGATTTGGCTTTTGCCGTGCGTTCCAGCGCCACCCAAGCTCGGCGCGTGAATAGCGATAGTTTTGCCAATTTGTCGCTCTATGCTGCTGACGGCGTCACGCAGCACAGTGATAATGGTCAAGCGCCAGCGGCGCTGATTTTTGCTGCGGGTGCCCCGCTAAATGATCAAGTGCGCGCTGCGCCGTGGGCGGTGAATCAATATTTGGAAGGCAGTCAGGGACAAAATAATGCGACCTTGGGTGGGCCTTATATTGCTGCGGATTGGAGTGAGACGTTTAATGATCAAGTTGGCGTGATTACTGGACGAGAATTGATTGATCGCACCACGCATCGATTGACGCTCGAGGCGGCGGCCCAATTAAAGCGCTATTGGCAGGCGTATCAAATTGCTGTGCCGAGTTTACCCGTATCAACGCCCGCGCCTTATCCTTATCCCGCCAATCTGCTGGCCGATGCCAGTTGCCGCAGTAATAAACCCGATACCACGTCTTTGTCTTGCGCTAGCCAAGCAAATTTATGCGCTGGCATTTTGCCCCGCGCCAGCGATAGTTGGACTGGGCAAGGGGTGTTCCCGCTAGCCGCAAGCAATGGTTTGGCGCAGTGGTTTTTACAAAATATTTGGCATCGGGCGGTGTTTTATGCGGTTAAGCAAGGTGATAGTTGCGCGGCCCCTTTTGTGCTCGATGGCGTGGTCGATGCCAGCATCGAGGCGATTTTGATTGTCCCGGGCGCGAGCCGAGTGCCTCGCGCGAATAATTTAGCGCCTAGCCCGAATTTGGCCGCCAATGCCAGCTCTGATTTAGCGCTGTATTTGGACGATAGCCAAAATCAAACGCATTGGCTCAACCCGCTAGACAGGCAGTACGTCAGCCCGTCATGCAGTAGTAATGATGTGCTGTATCTCTGCCGCTTAGGCGTCTGTAGCGCAAGGAAAAAATCATGCTCATGAGGCATAACAAGGCGGGGTTTTCGCTGCTGGAGATGGCGATTGTTTTGCTGATTATCGGTATTTTGATGGCTGCTGGTTTGGGAGCGCTCAATGTACAAATCAGCCAACGCCGTTGGAACGAAACACAGCAGATGTTGCGCGCCGCCAATGAGGCGCTGATTGGTTTTGCGTTAAGCAATAATCGTTTGCCCTGCCCAGCGGATCCGACCTTGGCCAATACTGCGGCCAATGCCGGCAAAGAAGCGCGTAATGGCGCAGGGGCTAATGCCTATCGCTGCAGCTTGGTGTTTGGTGATTTGCCATGGCAAGACTTGGGTTTGCCTGAATTGGATGCGTGGGGTGGCCGTTTGCAATATCAGTTGACAACGTCGACCACGGGCGGAGCTGGCAGTAGTTATGCCAATGATTTGGCCGGCCGAGACGATGCCGGTACGCCCAATTGTGGCAGCTCGGCGATGAAGCCGTGTTTTACTTTGGCTACACCGGGGAAGATCGCCGTCTATTCCGCCAGTCGCCGTGATGGGCTGGCGGTGAGCGCGATTAAACGCATTGATGATGCGGCCGCGGTGGTTTTTTCCGGCGGCCCCAATGGGGTAGGGAGCAGCGCCGATGAGCTAGAAAACCGCGATGCCATCGCCGATGGATCGACGCCGCGCTTTGTACAAGATACGCCTGACGCCGAATTTGATGATTTACTCACGTGGTTACCCACGACAATTTTGTATTACCGCTTAGTCAGTGCCGAGCGTTTACCCTAGGCGCACCATCAATACACTGCGCTCACGCAAGCATTGGCCGCCGAGACCGTGAGTGAAATCGATTGCCCAACGCGGTAGCGAGCGGCTTCTTCGGGGCTAACTAAGGTGGCCACGGTTTCGTTACCACACGCCACGGTGAGTAAGGCCGCTACGCCGGCCGATTCAATTGCGAGTAAAGTCCCCATCAGTTGTAAACGGCCACTGGCTCTTTGCGGCAGCAACACGGCCGCAGGCGTGCCATCGGCAAACATTTGGCCATTTTCCAGTTGAATCACGCGGCTGGCTAAACGAAAAATCTCGCCCAAATCATGGCTAACCACCAGCAGTATTGCGCCCGATTGCGCCTGCCAATTAAGTAAATGCTGCTGCAATTCATCCCGCAGGCTGCGATCCAGCGCTGACAGCGCTTCGTCGAGTAAGAGAATTTTTGGCTCGGCCGCCAAGGATCTGGCCAGCGCCACGCGCTGCTGTTGGCCACCAGAGAGTTGTTCGGGTTTACGTGAGGCCAATTGCTGCAAACCCATTTGCTCGATCAGTTGATCAATTTGCGCATCGTTGCGTTGTTGCTGAGCGTAAGCCAATTGTGCGCGCACGGTGAGATTGGGAAACAGCGCGTAGTCTTGAAACACCATGCCAACGTGGCGATGCCGAGTCGCAACGCGCGTTTTACCGTCAAACCAGCATTGATCGCCGTAGCGAATTTCACCTTGCTGCGGCGTGTTTAATCCGGCGATCAATCGCAATAGCGTTGATTTGCCAGCGCCAGATGGCCCGGAAATCGCGGTAATGCTACCGGCTTGAATATGCGTTTTGATTTGCAATAATCGGGCGCCATGCGCCGATTGCATTGGGGTTTGGATATCCAGATAGAGGTTATGCATGGCGGGTTTTTCCGCTGATTAAGCGCAGCGCCATCAGCACCACAAAAGAAAAGCCCACCAGCACTGCGGCGTATAAATGCGCGGCGCTGTAATTAAGGGTTTCAACTTCGTGATATAGCGCAATGGACGCCACTTGCGTTTGTCCTGGGATATTGCCGCCAATCATTAACACCACGCCAAATTCCCCCACCGTATGTGCAAAAGTTAATATCAGCGCACTGATGAGGCCGACTCGGCAATTGGGCAAAATAACGCGAAATAAGATATTGCTTTCGCTTTTGCCTAGCGTGCGTGCGGCATCGAGTAGGGTGGGCGAGAGCTGCCGAAAAGCACTGGTCAGCGGTAACACCATAAATGGCAAGCTAAACAGCATCGAGCCAATGACTAAACCAGCATAAGAAAACGCCAAATGCACATTAAAATGAGCGACCAACCAACCGCCGACGCTGCTGCTCGGGCTAAACAGCAGCAAGAGATAAAAGCCCAGCACCGTTGGCGGTAGCACCAAGGGCAGGCTAGTGATGACTTCAACTATATAACGTATACGGCTCTGGCCCATAGCCAACCAGTACGCCAGAGGAATACCCACGATGGTGAGTAAAATCGTCGTATGCGTCGCCAATTGCAGCGTGAGCAATAAGGGTTGCGGATCAAGCACGGCTCACCTGCATGGCATTGGATTTAACTAACCATTCAACGCTTTGACCGCAGTGCAAACCCAGCGACTCACACGATGAGCGGGTAATTAAAGCATGCAAGGTCTGCTCACCAAAACGCAGCGTAATCCGACTTAACAGTGGGCTGTTTGCAATGTGCTCGATTTGGGCGTGAAAGCGATTGCGTAGGCTAATTTGGCCATGTAAATCCACAGCAAGTGCGACGTCGTTTTCTGCAAAAGCCAGCTCTACAGCCTGACCGATTTGCCATTGGGCAACATCGTCTTGAATGCCGAGCAGCATGGCGCTGAAGCGGTATTGCAAATAATCGGCAGCAATAAACGCCATGCCGCCATCAATATCAATTTGAGCTAAGGCTGCAGGCAGTCGATTCATGGTTGTGGCACCAAGTAACCGTAGCGCAGCAAAATTTGCTGGGCGCTCGGGCTGTGTAAATAACGCATAAAGGCTTTGGCTGCGGCATTGTCTTTGCCGTAGCGCGTTTGCACTGCGCCTTGGGCGATGGTTTGATGCGCGGATTGTGGAATCTCGATCCAAGCACCACTTTGGCGTTGATCGGGGTTGCTGACAATAGATTTGGCACTAAAACCGGCTTGCGCCGCGCCAGTGGCAATAAACTGGCTGGCTTGAGCAATGCTTTCGCCATACACCAGCTTGCTTTTGAGTACCGGAAATTGCGGTAGGGCGCTTAAAATTCGCAGCGCTTCTCGGCCATAAGGGGCGCTTTCGGGTTGGGCAATGGCAATTTTTTGTACTGCATTCGATTGCAACCAAGCTTGCCAATCTTTAGGCATCGTCGCTTGCTGAGTCCAGAGCACTAACACCCCATTGGCGTAATGCACCAGTGGCGCGATGGCCGCGCCTTGATTGAGTAATGTTTGTGGGTATTTCAGGTCGGCCGACATCAAAACATCAAACGGCGCGCCATGGCTAATTTGGGCAAATAATTTGCCTGAAGCGCCAAAACTAGTTTGAAACTGATGGCCGGTTTTTTGGGAAAAGTCTTTACTCAGCGCTTGCGTCACGGCTTGTAAATTGGCCGCGGCAGCCAGACGAAACGTATCTGCAGCACTGATGCTGGGCCAAAGCGCCAGACAACAGAGCGATAAAAACCAGTGTTTCATGTCAAAGCACCCCAAGAAAAGAGTAAAGACTATAAGTCGATTCTTGACGGCTGCCCATACCTCGATGGGGTTCAGGCGTAAAAAAGCCTAAGGCGCACC
The DNA here is from genome assembly GCF_020531905.1 of Deefgea salmonis. Classification (GTDB taxonomy): domain Bacteria; phylum Pseudomonadota; class Gammaproteobacteria; order Burkholderiales; family Chitinibacteraceae; genus Deefgea; species Deefgea salmonis. The sequence continues at coordinate 28,025 of NZ_JAJAWG010000016.1, forward strand.
TTAGGCTGATACCCAGCATGACAACATGAATTAACATTAGCTATTTCGATCAATCGCCAAGCTTGCCAGCGCGTGCAGCGCTTGCGTAAATGGGTTGTCCGGTAAGCTGGCCAAACACGCTTTGGCGCGTTCAGCTTCTTGCTCGGCAGTGTGGCGCGCGTATTCCAGCGCGCCGGTTTGCTGAACTGCCGCTAATACCGCGTCAAAGTTTTCACGCTTGGCATTTTCGAGTGCATCTTTGACAACCGCTGCCGCGTCGGGTTCGCCATGCTTCATCACATAAATCAGTGGCAAAGTGGGCTTGCCTTCCGCGAGGTCATCGCCCAGTGATTTGCCGATTTCTTCTTGTTGGCCTGAATAATCGAGCACGTCGTCAATAATTTGAAACGCCGTACCTAAATGCATGCCGTATCGGGCGATGGCGTCTTCAATCTCAGGCTCGCTGTGATTTAAGATCGCACCCAAACGCGCCGCAGCTTCAAATAGCTTGGCCGTTTTGTAGCGGATGACTTTGAGATAATCTTCTTCATCAACATCGGTGTTGCCGATGTTCATTAATTGCAACACTTCGCCTTCGGCAATGATATTGGTTGCGTCTGACAGCACTTCCATCACGCGCATCGAGCCGCAGCCAACCATCATTTGGAAAGCGCGACTGTAGAGAAAATCACCCACCAGAACTGAAGCGGCGTTACCAAACAAAGCATTGGCCGTATCGCGGCCACGGCGCAGGCTTGATTCATCGACCACATCATCGTGCAGCAGTGTCGCGGTATGAATAAATTCGATCACCGCAGCGAGTTCATGGTGTTTATTGCCTTGATAGCCCAGCGCTTGCGCTGCGAGGAGCACAATCATTGGACGCAGGCGTTTACCACCTGAAGCAACAATATATTCGGCCACTTGGCGGACCAAAACGACTTCTGAATATAAACGCTCACGAATGACGCTATCTACTGAGGCCATATCGGCATCAACTACCGATTTAACAAACTTCATCGACACGCTGGGTTCACCCTAGAAATTAAGCCGCGTTGCAAAGGAGTGCACGCCGCCATTAAAAATAATCCGGCGATTTTAGCAGAAAAGCCATCATCCCGCCGCCTTGCTCACGGCAGGATGCGAGCACCGCTATTTTAGCTTGCTCAAATAGGGCAAAAATCCAGGGCGGCACACCGTCATTTGGGGCGAAATGATTTTAGATTGCATGGATTGGCTTTGGATGTGTACCTTGATTTCAAGGTGGATTGACGCTTGTGGCGCAATTTGTGGGCGTAATCGGCTGTGAATCAATAAGTCATTGACTCAATTGAAAAACGTTTGTAGAATGCCCGATTCCCAATTTGGGAAGGCACGCTAGCGTTTGTGCAGCGTGTTGGGCCAAACTCCCTAGGAGCTTGTTATGTATGCAGTCGTAAAAACCGGTGGCAAGCAGTATAAAGTTGTCGTCGGCCAAAAATTAAACATAGAACAGATTACTGCAGACGTTGACAGCCAGATCGTACTCGAAGAAGTATTGATGGTTGCAGACGGCGAAGCAGTGAAGATCGGTACCCCTGTGGTGGCCGGTGCTTCCATCAAAGCAACTGTGGTTTCTCATGGTCGTGGCGAAAAGGTTACCATCTTCAAGATGCGTCGCCGTAAGCACTACATGCGTCGTGCTGGTCATCGCCAGAACTACACCGAAATCCGTATCGACGCTATCGTCGCTTAATTAAGGAGCTTAAACAATGGCACATAAGAAAGCTGGTGGTAGTTCACGTAACGGTCGTGATTCTGAATCAAAACGCCTTGGTATCAAAGTATACGGCGGCGAGTTGATCCCTGCAGGTTCAATCATTGTTCGTCAACGTGGTACTGAATTCCACGCAGGTGACAATGTAGGTATGGGTAAAGATCATACTTTATTCGCTAAGTGCGATGGTTATGTTCAGTACGCAGTGAAGGGCGCTTTGAAACGCCGCACTGTAACTGTATTGCCATACGTTGGCGAAGAAGAAGCTGCTGCTTAATTAGCGGCTTCTTTGGTCGGTTTGAAAGCCCTGTCTCTGTGATAGGGCTTTTTTTGTTTTATAAATACGATACGGATTTAAGTCTAAGCGGTTTGCCAGATAAAGTTGTGATGTATATAGCTCTATGCGTCAAGCCACTTCGCTTGCAGTGCAATACCCCAGAGCCTGCGCCGAGATCGGTAGGAGAAAATGATGAAATTTATTGATGAAGCTCGAATTGAAGCCATTGGTGGTAAGGGTGGCAATGGTTCGGCCAGTATGCGCCGAGAAAAATTCGTTCCCCGTGGCGGCCCTGATGGTGGCGACGGTGGTAAAGGCGGTACGGTGTGGGCGATTGCCGACGAAGACATCAACACGCTGGTCGATTACCGCTTCCAAAAGAAATACAAAGCTCGCGATGGCGACAATGGTCGCGGTGCGGATTGTTACGGTAAAGGCGGCGACGATATCGAATTGCGCATGCCAATCGGCACCATGATTACCGACGCTGAAACTGGTGAAGTCGTCGCCGACTTGACCAGTAATGGCGTGCGGATTGCGATTGCTAAAGGCGGTACCGGTGGCTTTGGTAACTTGCATTTTAAATCGTCGATTAACCGCGCACCACGCCAAACAACACCGGGTTTTGAAGGCGAGCGCCGTGATTTGCGTTTGGAATTGAAAGTCTTGGCCGATGTGGGTCTGCTGGGTATGCCGAATGCGGGTAAATCAACCTTTATTCGTGCCGTGTCGGCCGCCAAGCCGAAAGTGGCCGACTATCCATTTACGACCTTGTACCCGAATTTGGGCGTGGTTCGTATCGATGAAAACCGCAGCTTCGTGATTGCAGATGTGCCAGGTTTGATCGAAGGTGCCAGTGATGGCGCGGGTCTTGGTCATCGCTTTTTAAAGCATTTGCAACGCACTGGGATTTTGTTGCACTTGGTTGATTTGGCGCCGTTTGATGCCGATACCGATCCAGTGGCCGAAGCCAAAGCCATTGTCGAAGAATTGCGTAAATACGATGAAGATTTGCATCAAAAACCGCGTTGGTTGGTGCTCAATAAAGTCGACATGATTCCAGAAGACGAACGTGAAGAACGCGTTGCGGCCTTTTTGGAAGCCTACGGCTGGGATGCGGGCGTACAAAATCCGTATGCTGATTTTGAACCGCTAAAACCACGCTTATTTGTGATTGCGGGTTTGACCGGCGAAGGTTGCCGCGATTTGACTTACGCGATTATGGATTATCTGGAAGCGGCGAAAAAAGTCGCCCGTGAAGTCGCCGCAGTAGAAGCCGATCGTGTTGCTGCTGAAAAAGCCGCCTTGCTGGCGGCACGTGCCGCAGCGCTAGAAGCGGGTGATGTGAAGTAATTACGGAGAAGCGAAACGCATTCCGACGTATGCAGAAGTAAAAGAGCCCCGATTAAATGATCGGGGCTCTTTTATATTTGAAGATATAAGTATTTGGACATAGCTATTTGTTATTAATCGCTGTATCCAGATACCCTGTTGTTAATTTAAATCTAAACTCGTTTGCGTCAAGCTATTAAGTTGTGGTCGCGCCTTGGCAAAGGCGAGTAACTCATCCAGATGTGCGCCTTTGTCCCGCCAGTCGTAACACGCCGTCTCGCCCAATAAAACGTAATGCCAGCTGCGTTCCTGCCGCTCGCTGCTTGGCAAACCATTGATGCGCTCGCACCACGCTACTGCGGCTTTGAGTTTGCGCTGCACGTTCGGGTGATTGACTTGCTGCTGCGCTTTGGTTTCGACCAGATAAATCGCATCGCTCGTCCGAATCAAAAAATCCGGTGAGTAAAACGCGGGCAAACCGTCTTCTTTCACATAACGCAGTCGAACAAAATGATGCCGCGTTTCGCTGATTTTACTAAACGCCTCGATATGGCTATCCGCTTGTGCCCATTCAATCAGCATTTTCTCCAGCCCGCCTTTGTTGGCCGGAAAGGGGAGTCGTTCGTAAATGCTTTTCGTTACCGGCAAGGAATACGCTTCGCGCATCATGAGCTTTTCAACTTCCGACAAATAGCGATGTTTGACTTCGCAGGCATCGTCAGAGGTTTGCTGTTCGCCCTCAATCAAGGCCAGCGCGAATTGCTGGCAAATATGATCGAGTACAGGCGTAAGCAGTAATAGTCGCCAGTTTTCATTTTCTAGCGGCGCGAACGGCTCAGCAAATAACTGGTTTTCGATGTAATCCTCCAGCCAACTCGCCAATTCAGCGGTATGTACTTGCAGATAGGGATTCGCCAGATGGCTGGCGATTTTATTGCCCTTGGGTAAGGGCTGGCTCAGTGCTTGGCTAATCCGCCGAGTCAGGCGTGATAATAAATCGTTATAACCCGCCACCTGCATCACCGCGCCGTCAACGCGATAATCACCAAATAGCGTGTGGCTTTGTAAATCTTGCGAGGTAAACAGATCGCCCTTGCCTATCATTGCCGCCAATTCACTACGGGATAAAGCCGCAAATGGCAATAGTTTGCTAATCTCCGGTGCGTGGTGAGCCAGCCATTCTTCGGCTTCGCGCAGGATAAACGGAATCGCAAAATCGTATTTTGCAAAATCGGTGCTTAGCCCAACCGAAATCATATCGCCGACGCCACTGCCACCGTCATTCGTACCGTCGTCAACGCCGACCAAACCTTCCTTCATCAGCTCATCGTAAAAACTCTGGAAAGCGGGGTGCTCAACAATCGATAAAATATCAATCAGGCTGCCGGGTTCTTTGCCCGCATGAATCAGCTCACGATTTTCGCGTTTGATGTCGCCATATTCAGCGTCACGCCACATCAGGCGTAAGCCACGACCGATGGTTTGCTCCAATAAAATCTGCGCTTGGCTGGCGCGTAGCGGCACGATGACACAGATGTTGTTGACGTCGAAACCTTCGCGCAACATCAGTACGCTAACAATCACCCGAGGATTTTGATGGTTGTCGACATTGAATAGCCGTTCACGCACCGGAGCCCAATCTTTCTCGCCGAGTTCGGCTTTTTTGCCTGAATCGACGGTCATCACTTCATCGTCCCCGAGTCCTTCCTGCTGCAAAAACAGAGAGACTAAAGGCGAAACGGAGGTGTCTTCGCAAACAACCAGCATTTTTGGATGGCGATTCGGATCAATTTTGGCGAAATCAGCTTCAAGTTTTTTGAGTTTTTGCAATCCAGCCCGCAGCATCACGCGCTGGCCTTCGCCCAAAGTGGGATTGCCGTCGTCATCGCGCTCGGCTTTAAATTCCAGCGGTAGCGCAGCGACTTCCTTGCGCCTATCCAGCACCAACGATTTAACCAAGCCTTGCTTCATCGCCGTTTTTAGGTCGAAATCGACGATGATGTGCGGGAAATAGACTTTCTTTTTGTTCTTGCCGCTGCCCACGTCGTTGTATGGTGTTGCCGAGAAATCAAGCTGTACAAAGGAGATGCCTTTGGGTTCGGCGATTTTAGTCAGACTTTTTTGCCATTCAACTTCCGTGGCCTCGCCTTCTTTTTTAAAGTCGTGGATGTGGTGGGCTTCGTCGTTAAACACCATTAGCTCAGGCAAGCCCGCCAGAAAATCCAGCACATCGCCGCGCGCATAACGGCGGTCGAGCACATCCAAGCTATTGCCCGTCGCTCTGCCCGGTGTTAGCGGCAAGAGTTGCGCGATGAGGTCTTGCGGATTAGCCAGCGATTCGGCACTGACCATTTCATCTGGTGATATTTCATCATCACTGCCATTCAGCAAATGCCAATTGGTAATCGCAATCATCCCGTTGCCGGTGGCTTTGAGGCCAATTTCAGCTTTGTTGCACACATTGCCACGTACAAAAGCAAACACCGCATCACGATCAAGCTCAGGAATAAATAGCTCGGCATAACGGCTAATGTCCGAGCTAGAGAAATCCCGAACGCCTGCGCTTTCCTTGCCTAAAAACGCATCGAGCAAACGCTCGTAAACAATCAGCCCCGGTGCAACGACCAAAAATTGCCGCGTAAAGCGCGCATCAATCAGCCCTTCGGCCAGTAATGCTGATTTATTCAAAACTTGCCACACCATCAGTGTTTGCAGCACCCAGGTTTTACCCGTGCCCGTCGCCATTTTCAGGCAATATTTGGGATGATTGTGCTTGGCTTGTGCGACTTCGCTTAGCCGTGTTCCAGTCAGTAAAGCATCGGGAGCGACTGCTTGATATAGGGCGAGCAAATCCGGCGCTTGCAGCACTTCATGTGCGACGATGGTATTTAAAATCGCCTGCTTTTGCCCCGGATGAAAATTGAAACTGCGGCTGGCGCATTGCTCTGCGCCAAACCACCAATTCAAAAGTAATCGTGTTGTGGGCGTGACCAATTCGAGAATATCGGCGATGCCATCTTCAAGGCCAACGCAAAGCAGATTGGTTTTGGCTGTGAGCGCTGTCGCGAGTGCCAGTTGATCGTTACTGGATGGATTGGGCTGAAGGGCGCTCATGCTGTCACCGCCACATCGAGTGAAACTTCGGCTTCAAAACCAAATACATCCACCGCGCGAACGCAGACTCGGCGCGCGCCGGTTTTGGCGGGAACGGTTAGCACTGCTTGCGTAATGACGCGTAGCGGGTCGCCGTCGTTATCGGTATTGCCGCGATAATCCTGCCACACCGAGCGAAACATTTTGCCGTCGTAATCAGGGTCAACCGCCCAGTATTCGATTAAAGCTAGCGGCTCGGCATTCATTACCGCTTGTAGTTTGCTACGGTTGGCTTCGTCCAGATTGATCGCATCGGGTGACAATAAAACGTAATTGGCGAGCGTAATGGTGATCGTTTCTTGCACGGTGGCTCCCTCTCCCCCTTGCGGGAGAGGGTTGGGGTGAGGGGGCGATTCCACGCGAACCCTTTTTACTGGCGCGATTTTCAGGTATTGCAAACTGGCAAAGCGCACGCTGCCACGCAGTTTTTCCAAGCCGCCTTTTTTCTTGAGTCGGTCGAGCAGGTCGGGAGGAATGACGAGGACTTCTAGTGCAACATCATTCAGTGCGTTAATGCTTTCGGCAATCGCGGGGTCAAAATTCCAGCCCAGTACGACGACTTTATCCCAGCCACCCATCAAGCCATCACGCAGCGCGATGGCTTTTTTCAGCGTGGCAAGGCCAGTGAGTTTATTCGGTGAATCGGCCAGAACCAGTGTTTTTACGCCATTCGCGATGACTCGACCCAAAGCACGTGTTGGATTTTCCTCAATCGGCAACGGCAGAGCGCCATACAGCGACAATACAATCTGCGCCAGATCACCAATGCGAAAATCGCGCCCCAGACTTTGTTTGGCCGCCTCGACCTGATAATCGCCAATCGCCTGATACAGAAAAGGCTGGGCGTTTTGGTCGATTAGCCGCTTGCGCATAATCATGCACGCCGGTTTGCCCAAGTCGGAGGTCACCCAGCGCCGACCGAGGCGTTCAGCGACGGCTGCCGTCGTGCCCGAGCCGCCGAAGAAGTCAGCAACTAGGCCGCCTTCGGGGCAGGAAGCTTTGATAATGCGTTCAAGCAGTTTTTCTGGTTTTTGGGTAGCATAGTCAAGTAGTTCAGCCCCTGTTTTTGCTGGTAGCAGATCCACCCAAACGGACTGCACTCGTCTGCCTTGTTCAACGTACTCATCCATATATTGCTTGAGATACGGAGTTCCGGTGTTTGAGTAATAAATCCGGCTATTTGCTTCAAGTTCGTCAATTTTCTCTTGCGAGTAGCTCCAGTGCCTACCTTTAGGTGGTGCAATTTGTCGTCCTTGGAAGGCACGAGAGGGGCCAGAGCCTGGTGCAGTAATTGGCCCCGCGAAAAAGCGCTTTCCATTGAAATCGTCGATTTGATTGAATCTTGTATTCAGGTGTTCATTCGAATGAGGGACATAAACGGGCTCAAAAATATGGGATTCACCTTTGCGATAAAGCATCACGACATCATGGACAATTCCGAATCGCCCTGCATCGTTGTGTGCACCTGTTCGTTGCCAAATGATTTCATTAAGGAAATTATCCTTCCCAAACACCTCATCCATCACCAGTTTCACGTAATGCCCGACGTGCCAATCCAGATGCACATAAATCGAGCCGGTGTCGGACAGTAATTCGCGCATCAACACCAAGCGTGGCGTAATCATCGCTAAATATGATGCCGTTCCGTCGCTCCACGTATCGGAATAAGCGAATTGTTCGATGACGGTTGGCCGCTGTTCCAGCTCGACGCCCGGTAGAGTGACTTTGGTGCGGTAATCGGCTTTGGAGTCAAACGGCGGGTCGATGTAAATCAGATCAACTTTGCCGCGCAAGCTGGCATTGTCGGTATCCCCAGCCAGCAGTGCGGCCATTGCCAGCAGGTTATCGCCGTAGATTAAGCGGTTGTGCCAGTCACTTTCGCTGGCTTGAGCATCTTGCCGACTAGCATTGCTAATCCAGTCGCTGGCCTTGCTGTCTTTGGCTGGTAGTACCCATTCGCGGTTTTGTAGTGCGATGCGGTTTCGGTTTTCTAAACTTTCTAGTATTTTTTCGGCGACTTTGCGGCCATTAGCGACAATTTCGGGGAGTTGTTCGAGCAGAGATTTGGCCATAACGTTGTCAATTTGGACTTTAATTAATTTTGTAACCAATAGTCTAACTGAGTGCGTAACTAAATTACCAGTAACGTAACCAGTTAAGTGCTGGCGTTATGGTTTTTGCATGAAAAATGTTAAAACTGAATTTGCTGAACGTTTGCAGATGGCAATGCTTGCTGCGGGCTACGACCCCAAGCCAGCCGTGTTGGAGCGTGAGTTTAATCAGCGCTATTACGGAAAACCGATGACCTTGCACGGTGTTCGCCGTTGGCTGCTGGGGCAGGTCACTCCCCCTAATGACAAAATTGCAGTGCTGGCTGAGTGGTTGAAGATCCCGCCGCACGAGCTAAGTTTTGGTGCTGAACTGCCCAAACAAATCGAGCAACGTCGAAAAGAATGGGAGGTTAGTATTAGCTATCAAGAACGTGAAGTATTTGAAGCATTTTTGAACTTGCCAGCTGAACAGAAGAAAATCGTACGTGAAGTGATTTTGGCGTTTAAGCGTTCTTTGCGTTAACCCTTGGGTGCGAATAGCTCTACGTATTCGTGCATGAAATTGTTATGAGCGCAGTATGCGGCAATGGATTTCGCGATGCTATTTCGGAGTAATTGGTGCTAATGCATATATGGCTCGCATAGTTTTGAATCATCACAATTAAAAATTGAAGATTATTGGTATGCGTTTTAAATGTGCGCATATAAATTTTATGGCAAGGCGTCGAAGTAGCAAACAATACATCTAGTACGACAAGTTGAAGCAATGACGCAGGAAGACTTTTGCTGAATTTTTTACCTCTGAAATTAATATGCTCTTTCTGATTATTTTATAATGAATTTGTAAAGATATTTGCTTTGAGATTATTAATGCTGAGCTAGAAGGCAATACCTTGTTAAATTTATTGCCCAATCTAATTATTAGTAAGGCTTAGTTTTGTAGCTAATTGTTGATGTTCGAATTTTTAAGCGTAATAGTTGGATGGGGTGTTGATTTTACCTGCCGCCATCAGTCGAAAAGGATTGTCTTTCCCGTCATTTAGCATTAGCCTTGCCCCTCCCTGATTTCTGTCATCCTCATGCAAGACGAAAACGAACTCTCTCAATTTTTTGCCAATGGCTTCGCGCCTGCTGATTTGCCGTCGATGGCAAGTTTATTGCGCGCGCGGCATTATCTTGATGCTTTTATTACGCTATTTCGTGGCGGCGAAGACGAAGTTTTAGTGCGCCTACTGATTCTGCGTGAAATTGGTGCGCGCGCCGATGCACCGCGTTGGTCGCCGCAAGATTTGCAAATGCATTTTTCCTATCTCAATCCAATCAAGCTCGATACGGTGCTCAAGCGCTTGCGCGAGAACGGCTTATTGATTTGGGATGTGGACGAGCAGCTCTATGCGATGAGCGAATCGGGCCGCGTTGCGCTGGCGGCGCTCGGCACGGTGGTGCAATTTGCCGATGGCGACGCTGAACTGGGTTATTTAACCTCGCAAGTTGCCGCTGGGCAATCGCTTGGTCAAGTCTCAAACGAAGTGCTGCTTAATTTATTGGCGCGTTTGAATGAGCTTTATACCGACTTTGAAGCGGCACTCGAGTCGCAATCTGAGTTTCAAATCCGCGCTGCGCGGGAAAAACTCGAAAAAGTCTGGCAATGGGTCGAAAAAGGCACCGATGTGATTCGCACGGTGCTGACTGACGACACGACCGATCCTCGGGTGTATCAAATCGCCCAATCGATTGCATTGGCGCAAGCCAGAATGCTGCGACTGACTTCGGTGTTTCATCGTCGTTTGTCCGAGTTGGCGTCGCAGCGGGTGCATTTGGGACAGTCCGGTTTATCAACCACCAATGTCGCCGATTGGTTGCGCCAGCAAAAGCAAGAAAAACTCGCTGATTTAGGTCGAGATTTGGTGTTATTTCATCCTGAGCCGGCTTTTGTGGTTTCTGATGTGTTGCTCGACGTGACCGAGTTTGAAATTATCGAACGCGAACGACCGACGCATGTCATCAGCGAAATGCCGCAAGGCGCAGCGGCACAAGAGGTCGGTGCCGTTGAAGCTGAGCGTTTATTGGCTGCCGAAGCATTGTTTGACGAGTTGAGTCGTTTGGTGGCGCAAGGTATGGGTGGCGACTTGCCGACCGCCGTGCTGGCACCAACGTATAAAGAAACCGCTTATCGTTTGTCGTTATTGTCGTTATTGGGTGACGCTGAAGCTGCGCTAGAGAAAAGCGTCGTCGCCGATATCGTCAAGTTGCCATTGCGACTCGAAATCAGCGGTGAATTGTATGAGCCCGATCACCCGGAAGTGGCCAGCATTAGCGCTGGGCGACTGATGTCACAGTGATGATCACGGTAATGAACAGGCAAAATCTTTCACCACCGCAGCACAGAGACACAGAAGAAAGCTGGCTCTCTGCGCCTTTGTGCCGCTGTGGTTAATAAGAATTCTTAGGTTAAATATGGATCAAGCCCTGAATATTTTAGTCGCTCGCCTGTTGGCGCAGCGTTTTGTATTGCGCAAAGACCCGCTGGCTCGGCGCGCGTTGATTGATGAAATGTTTCGTGAGTCGCTCGAGCATCGTTTGGCCGATTGTGGTCTGCAATTGCTAGAAAATCCCTACGCCGAACACATTGCCGTGGCTTTGCAGCCGCAAATGGAAGAATGGGTGTTTGGTGAGGGCGACGCGTGGTTATCCAATAATATGGGCTTGCCGCGTGATGGGATTGCACTGTTAGTCGTGGTGTGGGCGCTGATTATTTTGCCAAAACGTGAGCGGCAAATTGCCCGCGTTGCCATTGGCTCTGAAGATCAAAGCGATATGTTTGGCGCAGAAAAACCGATCGAGCACGGCGAAGGCGTCGCGCAAGGCATTTCAGAAGACGCGCTGTACGCTGACTTTGGCAAAGTGCTCGGCGGCAAAATGCGGTTTGCCACCAATTTGGGGCAACTGACTAAATTAGGCTTTATCAATCGCCGCAATCGGATGATTTATGAAGGCCCGCTGCTGGATCTGATGATTGACTACGCCAAACTCGCCCCGCGCATTATCAACGGCGCGCTCGCTGATATTTTGAAATTGACCGGCACGCAGATTGCCGACGATGTGGAGGGCACACATGTTTCAGATTAAAACTTTAGTTGCGCCACTTTGTTACCCCGCCAAAAACCTTAAAAATCCGACGCAGAGTCGCAGAGTCGCAGAGGAAAAACGAGGCGATTTTGCCCGTTTTGATGCTAAGTCCATATCGGAACGCATTGTTTTTGGCTTTTCTTCGCACCTCTGCGCCTCTGCGTTGAGAAATTTTTGCTGTGACACAGTGGAAGCTGGGCGGCATTGGGGTCTCGGGAAAAAAATTGTGGTGGAGATGCGCTAAATGTTCCAGATTAAAACTTTAGAAATGGTGCACTGGGATTTCTGGCAAAGAATTTCAGTGCCGCTCGATGCACAGATTGTGACTGTTGTCGGGCCAAATGGTTCGGGTAAGACCACTTTGCTTGACGCGCTACGCACCATGCTGGCGCTGAAATGCTCAGGGCGGCGCGATTACAAGCGTTATGTGCGTAATAACAAAGAAAACATCGCGTGGTTGCGTGCCGTGGTGAGTAATCCGCGCCGCAGCGGTGGTGGGTTTTTTCCGTATTTGTTTTTCCCGCTGGCCAGTGAAACGGTGACGCTGTTTTGCCGGATTAAAAAGCAAGGTGGGGATTGGGTGCGGCAGTATGCGATTGCCGAAGGGGATGCGCAGCTTGATGGTACGACCGAAAATCATTTGCAATGGCTCGGTGTGGGCGATTATCGCCGCCGCTTGGAGCAAGCTGGTTTAACCCCAGCGATTGCCGAGGTATTGGCCTTGGAGCAAGGTGATACCGACAAGCTATGCGAATACTCCCCTAAAACACTGCTCGATTTGGTGTTTCAGGTGTTTGGCGACAAAGAAGTCTTGGATCATTACAGCGAAGCCAAGCTGCGTCTGCGTGAGGCGGAGGGCGAGCTGGATAAAATGAACCAGCAGTTGTCGCAATTGGGCTTAGATGTCGAGCGTTTTCGGATGCGCGCCAGTAGCTATTTGGAATGGTGCTCTTTGGGGACTGATACCCAGCGCTTAGAAAAAGAGGTGATTCCCGCGCTGCAAGTGGCTGAGGCCAACGAGAATTTGCGGCATTACTTGATGCAATTTAAGCAAAACCGTCGCAGTTTTTGGCATCGTCGTGGTGATTTGGCGCAGCTAGAAAAGCAGCTGGCGGTGGCGCGCTTAGCGGCGCAGCAAACGTTGCAGGGCGAGTCGCAAAGCAAGGCCGATTACGATCTGCAGTTTCAGGCATTCCAAGCAGTACGGGATGCGGCGCGCGATACTGAAAAACTGATTAAAGAAGGCGAGCGCCTGCGTGAGTTGGCCGAGCGTGAGCACGGCGCGGATGCCGTGGGGCTGAATGACCGTTTGGGTGAGCTAAAGCAGCAAGAGGGCGACCTTAAAATTTGGCTGAAAAATGCCAAAGAAGAACGCCAGCAATTATCCGAAGCGCAATTTGCCTTGCAAGCGGGTAAAGCGCCATCACCTGAATTTGTGCGCCAAATGCGCTCCAGCCTTGATGCCGCAGGGATTCCTCATCAATTGCTGACCGAAATTTGCGAAGTGAAAGACAATACTTGGCAAGATGCGGTTGAGGCGTTGCTCGCGCCATCCAAGCATTTGATCTTGTTGCAGCGCGAATCGGATAAGCAGCGCGCATGGGAAGTGGGCGAGCGCCTGCGTTATCGCAGCTTTATTGTGTCTGAGCGCGAGCCTGCGCCAAGAGCAACCTTGGGCTCGATTTTAGAAATTCTCGACTTTAAAGCGCCGGTGCCAGCTTGGTTGGCGCGGCAATTGAATGGTATTCAGCGGGTTAAATCGGTTGAAGCCGGTGCACGCATTAATGGCGATTGGATTACCCGTGAGGGGTATCTGCGTGAACGCCGTGGTGCACGCTTTATCGGGGTAGATACCCGTGATTATGCTTTTGGTGAAGCCGCACGTCATTCTCGCTTGGCCGATATCGCCTTGCGTTTAAAAGCGCTGAACGAAGAAATTTTAAATAAAGAAGCTGATCTCAATAGCCTGATGCGCGACATTGCGACAATTACCCAGCAATTAATGGGCATGCAGGCGGTAGTTCAGCTGGCGAGTCGTCAGGCCGAATTGGCGGCAGCTGCCGCGCGTTATCCAGAAGAGCAAGCGGCAGTGCAACGTTTGGGCGCTGAACTCGCGGCAGCGCAAGCGGCGCTGGAGTCTTCTCGCGAAGGTCGTGCGGATTTACGTTTGGGCGCACAAAAAATCGAGATTGAGCGCGATCAGTTGCAGCGTGCCATTGATGAAATGCAAGCGCAGTTGCAGCGTCAACGCAATGAAATCAGCCGACAATTGACGTCGATTCGTACTTTGCGCGAGCAAGTGCCATCGGTTTGGCTGATGCCTGCCACGTTGCGCCAATTGAAGGAAGACTACAATAGCGTTGCTGAAGTGCGGCATATGATGGTGCGACAAACTGAGCAGTTAAGCCAAGCGCATTGGGAAAAAGACGAAACCATCGTGCAGCGCCGCGATAAATTGGTGAATGATTACCAAGCGCTCGAAGGTGAGTCGCTGGGTCATCGCCAAGAAGTCGATCGCACTGCTCAGCTGACCGATGAAGCGCGTGCCGCATATATTAATAAATTGCGCGCGACAGTTCGCGCCTATGGCCGCAATGTGAAAGGCTTGGGCGAGCTGGCCGGGATTGATGTTGAACTCGATATGCCGCATTTGGAAAACGATGATGTGGTGCTGGCGCAAGCGGGCTTAACGGCAAGATTCAATTTTGACCAAAAAGGCATGATGGGCTTGAACGACGGCGAAGCATCGGGCGGTCAGCAGGTGATGAAATCATTGATCTTGTTGATTGGCTTAATGATGGATGAAAGCAATCCATCGGGCTTTGTATTTATCGACGAGCCGTTCGCGCATTTGGATATTTTCAATATTGATCGCGTTGGTGCGTTCCTAAAAGCGACCAATGCGCAGTATTTGATTACTACGCCGCTTACACATAATACCAATGTGTATGGGCCGTCTGAATTGACGCTGACAACGCGTAAAAAACGCCCCGGCGAGACTTGGGCGCCGCTGATTATGCAAACGCGTCGCCGCACCGAAGTGCTGGATGCGAGTACACTTGCAATAACGACTTAATTTTTAAAGAAGAAACTTGTGCTACAAATTTTTGATTTTTTTGCCCCCTGTCCACGTGGACTTGAGGTTGTATTAGAAAAAGAGCTCGAAGTACTGGCGGCGAAGAACATTCACGTCACCGATGGCGGCGTGGCTTTTTCTGGTCCGTGGACTTTGATGTACAAAGCCAATCTGCATTCGCGCGTTGCGAGTCGGATTTTATGGAAATTGGTTGAAAAACCTTACCGTTCGGAAGACGATATTTTCCGCTTGGCGCGAGATACTGAATGGGCGGATATTTTTGCCGTAGAAAACACCATTAAAGTGAGTGTGACTGCAGTGCGCTCGCCGGTACGCAGTACCAATTTTGTCGCGTTGAAAGTGAAAGACGGTATTTGCGATCGTTTCCGCCTTAAATGCGGTAATCGTCCTAGCGTGGATACTGAAGCACCGGATATGCGGATTAATGTGTATCTATCAGAGAAAAACGTCACGCTGTATTTAGATACATCCGGTGAGCCACTGTTTAAACGCGGTTACCGCGTTGAAACCGGCGAAGCGCCATTGCGTGAAAATCTAGCTGCGGGGATTTTGTCCTTAAGCGGCTGGACGCCGGATCAAGCGTTTTACGATCCGATGTGTGGTTCGGGTACGTTCCTTGTTGAAGCGGCGATGATTGCGCGTCGTGTCGCGCCAGGTATGGATCGACAATTTGCATTCCAAAAAATGCGCATGTACGACAAATCCTTCTGGCAAAACATTTTGACTGAAGCCAAAGCACAAGAACTCAGTGTTGCGCCCAATGTCATTATGGGTAGTGATGTATCGAGTACCGTATTGGTTCATGCCAAAGCCAATATTGAAGCGGCGGGCATGCAAGACAGTATTCAGTTGAAGCAATTGAATGTATTAGATGCAAAACCACCAGCAGAGTCGGGCGTGTGGATTTGTAATCCACCCTATGGCGCACGGATGGATGAGAAAGAGCATTTGGCTAGTTTGTATCCACAGTGGGCAACACTATTGAAGCAACGCTTTGCCGGCTGGGATACTTATTTTCTCACTGCCGACTTAGATATACCTAAACATATGCGTTTGAAGGCGTCAAAACGCACGGTATTGTTTAATGGCCCACTGGAATGCCGCCTGTTTGAGTACAAAATGATTGCTGGCGGCAATCGGGATAAGCCAAAAGAAGAATAAACAGTACGTTTTAACTGTTTTTAAGTGATTTTAAAGCAAGGGCGCGATAGCGCCCTTGTTTGTTTCTGTCGTTTGCTGCATTTTTGAATTAAATCCATTTTCATATAAATCAACTACTTATCTACCTTGTTGCGTTTTCTTTGCAACAAGGTGTTGACGTGATCGCAGGGCTGCCGTATATTTCGGCCTCTCTGCTGCTGACACAGCAAACGAAACACCGGTTTCTAGGTTGTTTTGTGTGTCCTAAGCCACTGATCTTTAACAAAATACAGCCGATGAGTGTGAGTGCTTGGTTTGCCAGTCAAACAAGTGCTTACACTCTCAAAATG
>NZ_JAJAWG010000017.1 GCF_020531905.1 Deefgea salmonis
CTCCCCACTTGGCCGAACAGCCGCATCGACGAATTACTACCGCTACGAGCGCTAACAGAAAAATAAGCTTCAAAGTGGTGGAGCGGCTGAGCGCTTACGCAGAAACCATCTTAAACTACTGTCTGTTTTGTTGGGACCACTATACCTTGCCTTTGGCGGCGATGAGTTTCAGCACGATTTTATCTTGGTACCAGCCACAAACAGGCTGATGTGCTGGCCGACGTTGTGGATCCAGCGGCGGCGGTGGTTTGGTTGCTGTCGCGTTGCGCGACTTGGTCGATGTTGCTGCTGGCGGTTTGGGTTAGGCTCTGTGGCGTGGTCAACGCGAGGCCGTCTTGGCCGTGGAGCATCAGCAGCGGTTGCTGGCCGGTTTGGTTTTTGGATTGGGTTTCGCCTTCTGAATCCGTGTTCGTTCCTGCTTCCCAGCTTTTTGCTGCGTGCAGTTGGTGGTGCAGGTGGCCAGTTTTGCTTTTTTCACTATTTGAATTATCGGGTTTGATCTTTTGCTCGTTGTCGCCGGTTTCGATGGTGTCGGCCAGTTGCTTGGTGGCGACTTCGGCTAAGCTGTTCGCCAGTTCTAACGCTGATTCAAGCTGGCTAGTGGCCGGGTTGCGATCCAGCTGTTTATCGGCTGCGCCGCCTTTGGCCTCGGTCGTCAGCAATAGGCCATGCCCAGCACGAATCGCACATTATTGGTCGCGGTAATTGTCAAACTAGTTGTCGCCTCAATCGTTAAATCCTATGCCATCTTTTGCGCCATTTTTTCCCTTACAAGTAAGACCTCTGTATCGGATAGCTTTTCTGGATTCAAATGCACAGTTTTCGTCCTTTCCCAGTTGCGCGTTTTGCTTGACCACCGCTGTGGATTCTTAGCTCGCGTCGCTTCATAAACGGCAATTCGCTGCGCCGAATACACGATTTGCAGCCACTGCACCATGGGTGAACGCATCAGTTCAGCACCGAAATTATCTTGGGCAAACACAGCAATGCTTAATTCAGCGTTTAGCAAGTTTAGGTACCGACCCACGAAGCCCTGGTTATGCACCACATTCAGCTGCACAGAATTATGAGAAGTTAATGAAAAGCTCTGGGTTGGCGCTAGGGGATAAAGAGCGCAAGTTGATTGAAGTGGCCAAAAAAATGAATTTGAATGCACTGAACGAAGAGATAGAACATTTTTTGGCTAATTATATCCACGATTCAATGGCTGGTTTTATTGCTCAACTCAATGAATATGGACTTAATAGCATTGGTATTATGAAATTTAGGACCGTGTTTCATGGGAATGATTAGTGTGCTGCGCTTTTCTCGGTAAGTTGAGATGTCACGCATTCTATTTTTTACTCGATGCTTCAAGTTGAGAAGCGGGTAGCAATTATTGATGCTCCACGGCCAAGATGGCCTTGCACTGACGACGCCACAAAGCTTGACGCAAACGGCGAGCAGCACATCAGCCTGTTTGTGAGTGGCGTGAAAGATAAAGTGACAATCAAGCTGATCACCGTCGTCGCCAAAGACGAAATCCTCGTCACCGCGGGCGGAGGCTATATTCGCCTAAAAGGCGGCAATATCGAAATCCACTGCCCCAGCACCGTTAGCGTGAAAAGCGCGAATCATAACTCCGCATCGACCAGCAACGCCAGCACTTACCCGGCAGCTTTACAGCGCTAAATAATTGATGAAGGCGGCATAACGTGTCGCCTTCATCAAAAATTGATTCCAAATTTTTGGCATGGTATGTGCATGCAGAGCACAGATTATATAGCCTACATGATTATACCCAATCAATTCCTTCGAATATCCAACAATTCGTTCAGTTGCCCCAGCGTAGCGTCGTCTTTGATCACCGAGCTGAGCCATTCTTCTAGGCTCATTTCGGCCCATTTGGCGGCGCGTTCGGCCAGTAGGGCGACGGGGCTGTGCGGTTCGTGTTGGCGGAAATAACGGGCGACTTCGGTGAGTTGGCGCACCGCATCGGCGCGATTTTGGATTGGGCCTGCCGTGGTGGCGTTGGCAGTGTAGCTTGGCGGTGGCGCAGAGTGTGTTGGTGCAGCGGTGTTGGGCATATGTTCAACCACTTTAGAGCCGATCGGCGCGGTGAGTAGGCTGCCGGTATTGGCGGCAAGTGCAGGGGTGGGCTCGCCCCATTGCAGACGCAGGCGGTTAACGACATCGAGGCAATCTTTTAATGCGTTGCGTAATTCGGCAAGGCCGGGGGCTGCATGGCCAAAGCGTTGCTCGATTCGGTCATCAAAAGCTTGGTAGGCGGTTTGAGCCGAGGTGAGTTGTTGGTGCAGTTGGCTAAACCACGTCGGACCGCTGGCGTTGACGCTTTTATCAAAGACGTCGCCGGCCAATTTACCTTCGGCAATGGCTGCTTCTTTGGCCTGATCATCTTTGAGCCCCATATTTTCGACATCGCGCGATTCTTGCCATTGCTGCCAGTTGTAGCCGCCGTGGTTGGGGTCGGTTAGCGCGACCTCGCGCAGCGCCATGCCAAGTTGGGTATTGCACCATTCGAGCTTGCCGACGCGTTCGTCCAGATCGTCGGGGTCATACTCGGGGTAGCCGGTTTCCCAATATTGCTCCAGCAGGCCATCGAGCAATTGCAGTGCCAGTTGGGCGCCAACAAAGCCACGCGTTTTGACCAGTGCTTCGCCATACCACACGGCCAGCTGTAGATCTTTACTTTGCTGGGCGAGGCCTTGTTCGCACAGCTGAATCACTTTATTCCAATCGGCGGTTTTGAGTGCTTGTCCCCACTCGCCTTGAGACAACGTTGGGTCGTCGGCACGGCGAGCTTCGCGGATTTGATCAAATAGCGGTGAGTAAGCTAAGTCTTGACCGGCGATGTGGTCGGGATGAATTGGGGCGAGCAGGGGACTCAGGCTTTCAGTGTGCGTCATATTCGTTCGATTGCTCTTTGCAATGGCGTAAAGGAGTCTGGTGAAAAATACTATAAATTAGTCAGTTGTGTGAATTGTGTTGTTGGCGAAAATGTCTTTAATATTACTATTTAAAATATGATAATGTCAGTAATTAGACGATTAATCATGCCGTTGTGTTGATTATTTTTGGTTTTTATCTCTGAAGTGCCTGGAAAATAGTGTCCGCATGTTAGATTCATTATTGCCGTATTACGAACGTGAGCTCAGTTTGCTGCGTGAATTGTCGGGTGAGTTTGCTCGACGTTATCCCAAAATTGCTGGGCGTTTGCAGTTAGAGGGCGATCAGTGTGAAGATCCGCATACTGAGCGTTTGATTGAGTCGTTCGCTTTTTTGGCGTCGCGAATTCACAAAAAATTAGACGACGAATACCCCGAAATTGCAGCTAGTTTTTTAGATGTGCTGTATCCGCATTATTTGCGGCCGATTCCTTCATCGAGCATTGTGCAGTATGAATGCGATCCGGAACGTCCCGAAATCGCCAAGCGCTACACCATTGCCCGCGGGCAAGCCGTGCATGCTCCGGCTATTCAAGGTGTGACGTGCAAATTTCGTTCTTGTTATCCGGTTGATTTATATCCGCTGACGTTAAATCGCGCCTTAATCGAATTAAGCAGTAGTTCGCCTCATTTACGACGTATCGCGCCCGATGCCGCAGCAGTACTAACCTTTGAGCTCAATACCCATGCTGGTTTGCCCATTGCAGAGATTGATTTGCAGTCGCTGCGGTTTTTCTTAGACGGTGAGCCGGCATTAATGCATTTGGTGTATGAGCTGCTCTTGTCCAATACCTTACGGGTTCGAGTCGGCGATGGCAGTGAAGACCCCGCCGTGACACGTACCTTGCCGGCGTCGGCATTGCAGCCCGTTGGCTTTGGGCGGGATGAAGGCATGCTCGAATATGATGAGCGATCTTTCTTGGGTTATCGCCTACTTACTGAGTATTTCAGTTTCCCAGATAAATTTTTATTTGTTGAATTGCAGCAGTTAGCGCCGATAGCGCGGGTGATTCGTGGCAATACACTGGTGATTCAGTGTTTGATTGAGCATTGGCCAGATACCGAACGTCACGCGCGCTTATTGCAGCATTTACAGGCCTCGCATTTTAAATTGGGTTGTACGCCGATCGTGAATTTGTTTGTGCATCAGGGCGAGCCAATTCGAGTGACGCATCAAAAAGCCAGTTATCCCGTTGTGGCCGATGCACGTAAGCAGCAGGCTTTTGAAGTGATGCAGTTGCGCCGCGTAGTGCGGGTCGAAAAAACCGGTAGCGATGAACGTAGTGAAGAAGTGTTACCGTTTTATGCTATCCGCCATGGGGCTGAGCCTGCGGGATCTCGGTTTTATTGGCATGCAAGTCGTGAGGTTTCGTCACGAGGCGATGATAAGGGGACTGATTTAGAGCTGCATTTGGTGGATTTGGATTTTAATCCCGTTCGCCCAGGGGCAGAGGTGCTCAGCATCGAAATGCTATGTAGTAATCGCGATTTGCCGGAGATGATTCCATTTGGTGGCAATCAGTCGGGGCAACATACTGATTTCACATTGCCTGGGCATTCTGTCGTTAGACGAGTTCGACTATTGCGTAAACCCACGGCCAGTATCCGTCCGCCGCAAAAACGAGGTCTGCAATGGCGGCTGGTCTCGCATTTATCGCTTAATTATTTGTCGTTAATCGAATCTGGACGGGGTGCTTTGCAAGAAATGTTGGTGCTCTATAACCAAACCGATTCCGCAGTGAATGCCAAGCAAATTCAAGGTATTGCAGCCATAGAGAGTGCGCCGGCGGTCACACGGGTATTGGGGCGAGATTTTGCTGGTTTTGTTCGCGGGACCGACATTACACTCACCTTAGATGAAGCGTTTTATGTTGGTAGCAGTATTTATTTATTTGCCAGTGTGTTGGAGCGATTTTTTGCGCTGTATTGTGCGCCCAATAGTTTTACTCGTTTACGCGTTAATACTAAGCAACAGGAGGTTGCGCTATGGCGAGCTCGAGCCGGCGAAGCCCTCGTCATTTAGAAAACGAGATCCATGCTGACCCCAGTCCATATCGGTTTTTTCAAGCGGTACGGATTCTAAGTTTAAGTGCAAAACAGCGTAGAGAAAAACGCAGTCTGTTACCTGAAAAACTGCGCTTTCGCACTTTGGCCAATTTAGCGTTTCCGGCCAGCGAAATCACGCGCTATCGCTCCGTAGAGACGCAAGAAGGCGCACTCAATGAGTTAGAAGTGGCGTTTATGGGCTTGACGGGGCCTAGTGGTGTGTTGCCAACCAGCTATACCGAGCTGCTGATTGAGCGCCAACAGCAGTTTCGAGACCCAACTTTACATGCATTTTTAGATATTTTTAGCCATCGCTCGATTGCGCTGTTTTACGGTGCGTGGAAGAAATACCGTTTTTGGCTGCAAGTTGAAAATGGCGAGCAAGATGGTTTTAGTCGAAATTTGCTTGATTTAAGCGGTATGGGCTTGGGGGCTTTGCGGGCGCAAATGGGGCAAGGAAGCTTACAAAATGAAAGTTTATTTATTTATTTTGCGGGTTTGTTGAGCCAAAAACCCATCTCCAGCCAAGCGTTAACTACTTTAATCGAAGGTTTTTTTGGCTTTCGAGCGGAGTTAGTGCAGTTTGCAGGGCAGTGGATGAATTTGCCGTTGCACGAGCAAACGCAGCTGGGCGGGGCATTTTGTCAGTTGGGTATATCGGCCTTTGCGGGTGATCGGGTGTGGGATCGACAAACGAAAGTCAATTTGCGCTTAGGGCCTTTGTCGATGGCGCAATTTAATGCTTTGCAGCCCGATGGCGACGGTGCACAGGCTTTACGTGCATTGCTGCAATTTTGCTTGGGGCAGGCGTTGGCGTGTGATGTGACATTAATTTTAGATCAGCGCGATGTGCCGGCAATGACGCTGAGTGCAGTGCAGCCTATTCGCTTGGGCGCGAGTTGTTGGATGGGCGATGTAAAGCAAAATCCAAGTGATCGGTATTATTGTTTACTGGCTTAAATGCTCAGGTTGGCAGTGATTTTGCATTTGGCAAATGCACTTGCAGTCTTATTGCATATCAGCGTTGTGCGGATGATGAGTATTTTGCATGCGGGGATAGCAGAGTGCTGTGATCATATTGCTTTTTGTAAATGATTCAACACCATAGTTTTATGGGGTATATCGTGGGGTGGCTTTTAGATGTTAAGCTAGGTGTATATACCTTGAGGTTTTGATTATGCAGGATGGTCCAAAGCATCAAATTAGCATGACGGTGCTCATGACGCCGGATATGGCCAATTTTTCTGGTAAGGTGCACGGTGGCGCTTTATTAAAGCAGCTCGATCAAGTCGCTTATGTGTGTGCAAGTCGCTACGCGGGTGCGTATGCGGTGACGTTGTCGGTGGATCAGGTGATTTTTAAGCAGCCGATTTATGTCGGCGAGTTAGTGCATTTTTTAGCCAGTGTGAACTACACCGGTCGCACTTCGATGGAAATTGGCATTCGGGTGGTGGCAGAAAATATTTGCGAGCAGACCGAGCGCCATACCAATAGTTGTTATTTTACGATGGTGGCCATGAATGCCGAGGGGCAATCGCTGGCGATTGAGCCTTTAGCCCCCGCTGACGACGAGGCGAAAACGCGTTGGGAACAAGCTAGGGCGCGGCGTGAAGTGCGCTTATTGAAAAAATAAGTCGCTTGTTTGCGGCTTTGACGTTTGTTTTACCGATCAAAATCGATGTGATTTTTTCCCTAAAACAAGGGGCCAAGCCTGCCACAGCGTCATGCTATGTCTGCGTTTGATCACGCAGGGGCGCGAACGTAGAGCCTAAGCCGAAATGGGTTGCTGTTTGACCAGTTGCCGGATGGCCAGATTGGGATGTCGCGTCGCCAAATCAAAAGCACTGCATTGTTCTCGATTTAATAGGTGGGTATCTGCATGATGGTGAATGAGTGCCTGAGATACGTGCACATACCCTTGCGTGATGGCCTTGTGCAGTGCCGTATCTCCTGCGGCATCTTGGGTGTTGAGCGCAACGCCAGCGTCCATCAATTGCATTAAAGCATCACGCTGCCCACGTGCGGCAGCTTGAATCAATGGGGTTTTTCCGGTGTGGCTACTGAGATTGGCATTTGCGCCATGCTCAAGTAAGAGTCGAATCACTTCGGCATGTCCATTGGCGGCGGCCCAGTGAATTGCGGTATAGCCGCCACTGTCAGCAAGGTCGGTTTGGGCTTGATTGGCCAAGAGCAGGCCAACACAGGGTAGATGCCCAAATGATGCCGCCCAAATGAGTGGCGTCTTTTGGTGGTGATCTCGCGCGTCGATTTTCATGCCCGCTTTTAAAAACAACACCAGCTTTAATGTTTCTCCTCGCTCAGCAGCCGCAAAGAAGCTTTCTAGATTAAAGGTGATGCCGCAGGCGTTTAAGTGATCGCGTGCTTGTTTCACATGCTCCCACACGTCTGGCGCTTCGGCGTCGCTATATCCTTGGGTTTTTTGCTCGCACGCTTGAATTAAACGAAAAATTTCTGAAATCACCACGGACGAAAAACCTTGTCGATTACCACGCTGGTCGATTAATAAAGATCGTAAGTAGTTTTCAAATTCATCACTGCTGGAGGCTGCAGCAATTAAATCGTGCAAATGCGGATGGAGTTGCGCCAGATGATGCGGGTAGTTTGATGCTTGTCCGTTGAGTAATTCAAGTAATTGGGGGTTCACAGCGTATTTCCATAGGGCAGGCCAGTGCTACGCACTATTTTAACGTTTTAAGTGGATATCGTCACAAATACCGAGGTGGATTTTATCGCTACGGCGCGCTGAAAAACACAAGATTTAATGCCCCAATGCTGGATTGATTTGCTGCGACGGCGATTGTGGCGTTAGGCAATGGGGGCTGCCATAGATGCAAAAGCCATTGCGCCCAGAGCGTTTCACTTGGTACATGGCTTGATCGGCTTTGTTAATCAGCATATTGCTATTGCTGCCATGCTGGGGAGCCAGCGCAATGCCGATACTGGCGCCGACGCGATCAAAAACGGCATTGCCAAGTTCGATTGGCAAATTAAGGCTCACAATCAGCGCTTGTACCATGGCGCGAAGTTGGGTGATGTCTTCAAAATAGGCAACGATCATAAATTCATCGCCGCCTAAGCGGGCGATTAAATCTTCGTCACGGGTGAAATGTTGCTTCATGCGGCTGGCGCATTCTTGCAGGACTTTGTCGCCAGCTTCATGGCCATAGGTATCATTGATGTATTTAAAACGGTCTAAATCAATCATAAAAATCGCCAGTTGATTTTTGTTTGCAATGGTGTTGCTGAGTAAATGAATTAAGATTTTTTCGCTGGCATGGCGATTTTGTAAACCAGTAAGGTGGTCATAATCTGCGCTGCGGCGCATTTGGTCTTCGCGTTTTTTTCGGTCGCTAATGTCATAAATTAAGCATTGGTAATAGGGCGTATGGGCGTCGTTATAGCTGGCTGAAATAATCACGTGTAGCCAATCATTACAGGTTTGCAGATCGTTCGCCGTGGCTTGATTGCGCTCTAAGCTGGCATAGATTTGCCCCCAAAAACGATAGGGTTGAGCAAATAGGCGGTCAATCCATTGGCCGCTGATTTTGGCTTGGGCATGAATGCCTTCACCCAGTAGCTTGGCAAAGGCCGGATTAGCTAAGATCAGTCGACCGGATTCATCCAGCAGCGCAATACCCACGTTGGCACTTTCAAAAATCCCTCTAAATTGCTGTTCAAGTTTGCTAATTTGCGCGCGAAGTTCGCGCTCGGCATGAATCACATCGCTGACCATATTGAGTAGATAGTTAATGTGGTGCGTGAGTTGAATTAATTCATCATATTGTTTGTTGTTTAAATGAGGGAGTCGATCATCGGTGGCTAGTTTTATGGTTTGTAATCGACTGGATAATTGAGTAAGTGGCCGGCTTAATTTAAAAAAAACGACGATATACACCACCAAGCCAATTAATAAGGACAGAATAAATAAGGAAACCGCCGTGTCGATTGATCGCGTTTTGGCGCGGCGGTCCATTTCGGACGTATTGATTTCTACGGTTAAATAGCCGGCGATATTACGTTCATCCAGCGGCTCATACAGTGGTAATCTTAATTCGGTATCGTTGGACTTTTTTCCCGCAGCGATCTGTAAATGATTATGGCCATTCATGTTGGCGTTGCGAATCAGTGGGTTAAGAATCAAACTATTAATCACATCGCTGGCGATTTGTTGGTTGCCGCTGAATGCTGCGACGGCGGCAGTTTTTTCAACTGCGGCCATAAGGTTTTTAATATCTAAATAGCTGTGTTTGATTTCATTGGCGTAATTGAGCTGATAAATAATAAAAGAAGAAATCGACGCCACTAAAATCGCACATAGAGCGATCGTCATTGACAGTTTGTAATGAATAGTTTGTCGAAAAGCCATGTTGATATTTATTCCAATTTAAGCACGACTTTTACCCCACTATGGCTGGGTAAGGTATTGGCCTCAATAAAGCCAATTTGATCTTGATTAAGGCTAATACTTTTAATCACCGAAGCGGGATCAGCTAGCCGCCGTGGTGGTTTTTGTTGGCCGGCAAATTGTAGTCTAGCCCAGTATGCGTCAATTTTAACCAAAGGCTTGCCCGTCAACGCAAAGTAAAAACGGCGACGCAATTCATCTGAATTGATTTCAAGCGGTTGCAATGGCACATTGCCGCCGAATAATCGACCTAAATAAATATCACTGACTTGTTGTGGTGTGAGTGATACCGCGGCATTTTGTGGGTGCGCAATCACCCAGAGTTCAGCATGGGCAAAACTAAAATTGAGCGTAAGAAATAAGAGGAGCAGATTTTTTTTCATCATCCGCACCTAAAATAAACCGTCAAATGACAAGCTAAAGACATTGGCTTTCAATGGCCCCGTTTGCGTATTGCCATTTTCCCATAAGCCTTTACCACCGTCGGTGGCGTGAATGCGATCATATTGAAACTTCAGCGCCATTCTGGGACGAAAATCCCAGCGAATGCCAATCGAGTAGGTCTGTTGATCGGTGTATAAACTGCCCAGAAACTGGTTTGCGCCAGCGGCTAAAGCCTGGCTGGCGGCCGCTAAAGGTGGTGGTAATGGGCCTTGAGGTAATGGGGCACGATATGGGGCGTTTTTCGATTTGGCTTGGCTAAGCGTGATATAGGGTTGAAAAGCATTGATACGGTAGGCCGCACTCAGATACGCACCTTCCATATGACCATAAATCACGGTTTCCGATTGCACGCGCCCCCATTCGCCTTGTAGCCACCACGGGCCATTATCGTAATTGGCGCCGAATAATAAAAATTTAAGACGGCCATCAATGTTTAAATCTTGCTGAATTTGAAGGGCGCTAGGCCAAAAAGGACTGAGTTGGCCTAAGCCATTGGCGAGGACATCGCTGCCCGGTACTTTACCGTGCAAATCCATTTGGCCGATTGAGGCGCGCAGATGAAAAATATCATCGCTCCATTCGAGTGAGGCGCTCGCTAGTTTTTTACCGTGAATACGAAAGTCGCTTACGCCAGCGTTTAATGTTGAGCTGATTTGCCCAATATTACCTTTTAGCCTGAGCTCGCCATCACCCAATTGTTGGCGAAATTGAATATCGGCACCGTTGTATTGAAAAAACGGGATTAAGCCATAAAAATCTTGCACCGGCCGCACCCAAGGATAGGTGTAGCCTACGTTGCGAAAATCAGACAGCATAAACATATCAATGCTGAGCCGGCCTGCACGAATGCTCCAATTTTCATTCGGGCGATAGCGCAAAAAAGCCCAGTCAACCGCATCGCCATTGGCATAATCAACGCCTTCTCGGGCGGTTACTTGTAAAGCCGCACTCCATTGAGGGGTAAAATCGGCCAGCAGCTGTACGCCAACGCGACTATCGGTGGTCGCGGAAGTGTGGCCGTGATGGGTATTGGATTGCGATAGGTCACGAATATACTGGCTAGGGCTGTCATTGTGGTTGATGCCTAAGGTATAAAAACCACTGATACTCAATCGGTCGGCGGGTTTGACTTCGTCAGTCTCAAGATGAGGATCTAATTCAATTTCTTCGGCAGCCGTGGCCGTGGCCGTGTACAGCATGAATATACTGAGGCACATAAAAAATTTCACAGCACAGCCTTGGTGAATGAGTTCGGGCACCCTTTAATTTGGCTGAGGAATGGTCTGTTTTCAAGGTAAGCATTTATTTGTTTTGGTGACAGCAATCGCTGGGCATAAAAAAACCGGCGTTCGAAAACGCCGGTTTTGATCTTTCCCTGCCAAGGCAAGGTGGGAATTACATGCCCATGCCGCCCATACCACCCATGCCGCCCATATCTGGCATGCCAGCAGCGTCATCTTTTGGTAATTCAGCAATCATGCAATCTGTCGTCAACAACAAACCAGCCACAGAAGCGGCGTGTTGCAAGGCTGAACGCGTTACTTTAGCTGGATCGAGTACACCCATTTCAACCATGTCGCCGTATTCGCCAGTCGCTGCGTTGTAACCGAAGTTACCTTTGCCTTCCAATACTTTAGCCACCACAACGCTTGGCTCGTCGCCGGCGTTTTGTACGATTTGGCGCAATGGCGCTTCAATGGCACGCAGAACGATTTTAATCCCTGCGTCTTGATCAGCGTTTGAGCCTTTCAATTCAGTAATGGTAGAGCGAGCGCGGAGCAATGCAACGCCGCCGCCAGCAACGATACCTTCTTCAACCGCAGCGCGAGTGGCGTGCAATGCGTCTTCTACGCGGGCTTTCTTCTCTTTCATTTCCATTTCAGTGGCTGCGCCAACCTTGATAACCGCAACACCGCCAGCCAATTTGGCCACGCGCTCTTGCAGTTTTTCACGGTCGTAGTCGCTGGTTGAAGCTTCAACTTGCTGGCGAATTGTTGCTACGCGCGCTTTGATTGAATCTTCAGAGCCTGCACCGTCGATAATGATGGTGTTTTCTTTACCCACTTCGATGCGTTTAGCTTGGCCGAGCATCGACAATTCAGCTTTTTCTAGCGTCAAGCCAACTTCTTCTGCAATCACAGTACCGCCAGTCAAGATCGCGATATCTTCTAACATGGCTTTACGACGGTCACCAAAGCCTGGCGCTTTAACGGCAACAGTTTTCAAGATGCCACGGATGTTATTGACTACCAAGGTCGCCAATGCTTCGCCATCCACGTCTTCAGCGACGATCAACAATGGACGGCCCGCTTTAGCTACGCCTTCCAAGATCGGCAGCAAGTCACGGATGTTGCTGATTTTTTTGTCGAACAACAACACGAATGGGTTGTCGAGCAAAGCGATTTGTTTTTCTGGATTGTTGATGAAGTACGGGCTCAAATAGCCACGATCGAATTGCATACCTTCAACTACGTCCAGTTCATCTTCCAAGCCTGAGCCGTCTTCAACGGTGATCACGCCTTCTTTACCGACTTTTTCCATCGCAGCAGCGATTTTTTCGCCGATGATTTCGTCAGAGTTCGCTGAGATCGAGCCAACTTGCGCGATTTCTTTGCTGGTGGTGCATGGTTTAGCGATGTTTTTGAGTTCAGCCACCAAAGTGATCACGGCTTTGTCGATACCGCGCTTCAAATCCATTGGGTTCATGCCGGCAGCCACGTATTTCATGCCTTCTTGCACGATGGCTTGTGCCAATACGGTGGCTGTTGTCGTACCGTCACCGGCGATGTCAGAAGTTTTAGAGGCCACTTCTTTCACCATTTGTGCGCCCATGTTTTCGAATTTGTCTTTCAATTCGATTTCTTTGGCAACAGAAACACCGTCTTTGGTGATCGTTGGTGCGCCGTATGAACGCTCAAGCACCACGTTACGGCCTTTAGGGCCCAAAGTTACTTTAACGGCATTGGCCAATACATTGACACCAGCAACCATTTTTGCGCGAGCGCTATCGCCGAAGATTACTTCTTTTGCAGCCATTTTTAAATTCTCCAATATCAAATCATGTAGGGTGGCTTAGCCTTGGATTTTTAAGGCGTAACCCACCAAGCTCAAGGGCTTAAATCCAAAAATTATTCAACAATTGCGAAGATTTCTTCTTCGCGAACAACGATGAGTTCTTCGCCGTCGATTTTTACGCTTTGTGCGTATTTGCCGAGCAATACTTTGTCGCCAACTTTAACCGTCAGCGCTTGAACGCTACCGTTTTCCAATACTTTGCCAGCACCAACAGCAACCACTTCACCCATGTCTGGTTTTTCAGCGGCGCTACCTGCGAGCAAAATGCCTGATGCAGTTTTAGCTTCAGCTTCAACACGTTTGATGACCACACGGTCGTGCAATGGACGAATTTTCATGGGTTTAAAACTCCTGAGTATTGAACAGTCGTTAGAGGTATAAATTTGTTTGTACAAGCAGGTGTTTAGCACTCTACTTGCCTGAGTGCTAAATGGTAGGGGCGAGGCGGTTCTTTTTCAAGAGCTGGTGCGGTTTTTTTTATTGCGTCACGCTGGCCACCACGCTATTGGGGGTATGGGGCTGAGCCGTAAAAAAATCAATGCACGCCACGCTATACGCTAAGGCATTTTCCATTCAAAATAGTGCCTTGTTTTTCAGTTGAAATGCCAAATGCTCGGCACTTTGGTCAAATTAAGGATGCTGTGAATGAAACTCGGTTTCAAAATTGCGCTCACTGCGGCATTGATCGGTGCGGCTGCACTGGGGTTTAATGCCTTTAGCGCCGCAGAAAAAATGCCGCTCAAGCAAACGATGACCACCATGGCGGGT
This sequence comes from Deefgea salmonis, assembly GCF_020531905.1. Classification (GTDB taxonomy): domain Bacteria; phylum Pseudomonadota; class Gammaproteobacteria; order Burkholderiales; family Chitinibacteraceae; genus Deefgea; species Deefgea salmonis. The sequence goes on from NZ_JAJAWG010000017.1 coordinate 13,705, forward strand.
AAACCGATGCAAATTGCCGATTATCAAGGCAAGGTGGTGCTGGTTAATTTTTGGGCCACCAGCTGCACTGGTTGTATGGCCGAGATGCCCGGATTGGTCGCCGCGCAAAATAAATTGGGCAAAGACAAATTGATCACCATCGCGGTGGCGATGAGTTATGACAACCCGACGTATATTCAAAATTACTTGGCCAAAACGCCGCTGCCTTTTGAAATGGTGTACGACCAAAGTGGCGAGATTGCGCGCGCTTTTGGTGAGGTGCAATTAACCCCAACGTCGTTTTTACTCGACCCGAAAGGGCGTTTGATTAAAAAAATCGTCGGCGAGCTTAGCGAGCAGCAATTGATTGATATCGTCAATCAGGCGCATGGAGCGTAGTTGGCCGAGTGGTGTGTGATGTAAAAAAATGGCGCGAAGTGATTCGCGCCATTTTTATGGCGATCAAACGTCAACAGATTAGGCAATGTGCAGATTACGAGTTGATGGTGGTTAGAGTATCGCGGCATTCCCTCTCCCTTGATGGGAGAGGGTTAGGGTGAGGGTGATACAACAAAGTGCATTTTAAGCTCAACACCCCCATCCCAGCCTTCCCCCATCAAGGGGGAAGGGGCTACAGTCGATCTATTCAAATGCGTGCAATTTAAAATATCAACGCCAAATCCAAAAAATACCCAGACCATTGGGTATCTTGATCTAATCTATTTTCAATATAGCTTAGCGAGCAATACCCGCTTCAATTGCTTGGCTAACGCGGGCGAGGTCGGTCTCTTCAATTTGCCAGTGCGTCACCAAACGCATTGCGCCGTGCTCCGGTGGGTTGGCTTTAATATTTGCATTGGCCAAGCTTTGCATCAGCTTGTCGACATCAATCTCGCGGCTAAAGTTAAACCACACCATATTGATTTGCACCGAATCCAGATCGATAACAATGCCGTCAATTTTGGCCAATTGCGCGGCTAATAATTGGGCGTGGCGATGATCGTCCGCCAAGCGCGTAGTCATCTCATTGAGTGCCAATAAACCGGGCGCGGCCAATACGCCAACTTGGCGCATGCCCCCGCCGAGCAATTTGCGTTTTTTGCGCGCTTTGGCAATCAGCGCATGGCTGCCGGCCAAAATTGAGCCGACTGGCGCGGCCAAGCCTTTGCTCAGGCAACACATCACGCTATCGCAATACTGGGTGATGGTTTTGACATCGACTTGTAAAGTGCTGGCGGCATTAAATACCCGCGCGCCATCTAAATGCACTGGCACGCCTTCGGCTTGCGCCACTTGCCAAATTTGCTGCATGGTCTCTAGCGCAATCACCCGGCCATTGGAATGGGCATTTTCGACGCAAATTAGCGCGGTTTTAGGCTCGTGAATATCCACGCCATGACGGATTTTTTTGCGGATTTTTTCGGCATTCATCGTCCCTAAATCGCTATCGATGGTTCTGAGCTGCACGCCACTAATCAAGGCGGCGCCGCCAACTTCATGCCAAACGATATGGCTATCATCGCCAACAATAACTTCGTCGCCCGGTTGGCAGTAGCTCAAAATCGCCAATTGATTGCCAAAAGTACCGGTCGGGACAAATAAGGCCGCTTCTTTGCCTAAGCGCTCGGCCGCTGCGGTTTCGAGGGCGATGACGGTTGGGTCGTCGCCATACACGTCGTCACCGACAATGGCCTCGGCCATGGCAGTACGCATGGCGGCAGTAGGATGAGTGACGGTATCGCTGCGTAAGTCGAGAATTTTCATCAGAAAAGCCAGAGTGAAACAAGGGAGTGCCTCAGTCTAAAGTTCGCCGCGCCGTGGCGTCAATCATTCTGGCGATGCTTTGTGGGCTGAATAATTACATTTGCTGAGGGTCTGTTGACTTGGCTTGGCTTGGCTAACCGCGTATGCGCTGATTGTGGCTTGAGGCAAGGCCACGTAAGCGGGGCGCTGTTCGCTGCGGAGCATGCGCTGAATAACACCTCGGGTTGACTACTTGCGCCACCAAAGCAAATCGTCCTCGTGCGGCGGGGCATGTCAACAGCGCATAAGGCGGGGCAGGGGTGATGCTGTTAAAATGCCCAAATTGAAATTTTAGGTTTTGTTATGACTCAGCAAACGCTTCCCCAGCACGCCAATCAAGCGTTACTCAATCGCAGTTTGGCGGCGGTTTGGCATCCGTGTACGCAAATGAAGCGCCATGAAACTTTGCCGCTGATTCCAATCGCCCGTGGCGATGGTGTTTGGCTGTATGACGCCGATGGCACGCGTTATCTGGATGCGGTGTCGAGTTGGTGGGTGAATTTGTTTGGCCATAATCAACCGCAAATTAAGGCGGCGATTACCCAGCAAATGGATCAGCTCGAGCATGTGATGCTGGCGGGCTTTACCCATGAGCCGGTGGTGGCGTTGTCTGAGCAATTGGCCGAGTTGACCGGCTTGGGCCATGCTTTTTACGGCTCGGATGGTGCGTCGGCCACCGAGATTGCCCTCAAAATGACGGCGCATTATTGGCGTAATTTAGGACTGCCTGCCAAAAACCGCTTTGTGTATTTGCAAGACAGCTACCACGGCGAAACGATTGGTGCATTGTCCGTGACCGATGTGCCGATTTTCCGTCAAGCTTACTCGCCCTTGGTGCGGGACAATTTTGCCGTGCAAAGCCCCGATGCTCGGCAAGCCCAGCCCGGCCAAAGCGCGCGCGACGTGGCTTTGTGGGCGATTGAAGACTTGGCCCGCGTGTTAGCCGCGCAGCATCACGAGATTGCCGCCTTGATTGTTGAGCCTTTGATTCAGGGCGCAGCGGGCATGGCGATGTACGATCCGATCTATTTACAACAAGCACGCGCGCTGTGTGATCAGTATCAAGTGTTATTGATTGCCGATGAAATCGCCGTTGGCTTTGGCCGCACCGGCACCATGTTTGCCTGCGAGCAAGCGCAGATCAAGCCAGATTTAATTTGTCTTTCTAAAGGGATTACTGGGGGGTATTTGCCGCTAGCTGCCGTTTTATGTAGTGATGCGGTCTATACTGCCTTTTATGCTGATGAAACGGCCAAAGCTTTTTTGCACTCGCATTCGTATACCGGCAATCCATTGGCCTGCGCTGCCGCGTTGGCGACGTTGGCGATTTTTCGCGATCAAGACGTAATTGCGCAAAATCAGCGTAAGGCCGCCGAGTTTAATCGCATTTTTGCGCCACTGGCTACGCATCCACGTGTTCGGCATTGGCGAAATTGTGGCATGATTTGGGCTTTCGAAATTGCTGACGCTCCGGCGCAATTTGCCACGCTTTGCTTTACAGAAGCCTTAAAAGAAGGCTTGTTGTTGCGGCCGATTGGTCATACGGTTTATTTCATGCCGCCGTATATTATGACGGCAGAAGACGCTCAATTTCTGCTGGCAGGCACGCTGAACGCCTTGGCGCGCTGCTGGTAATCACCGAGCATATTGTTTATGTCTTTATTGTTGACCTTGCCAGACCCAAACCCTAAATTAGCCCGCGCTGTAGAAACCAATCCGCAGCGGCTACGGCAATGGTTGATTGGCTTGCCAGCTGGCGTGCAAGAAGCTGGCCGGATGCTGCTCGATGCCTTATCGACGTTAAATCGCATCAAGCTTGAACCCGAAGAGCGGATTAAATTACTGCAAGAATACCAAAATTCTTTGGAAATGCTGACCGGCGCTTTTGAATCGGCTTATGCCTCACCCGGCTTGCCGATGAAAGAATCGGCGCGGCAAGCGGCACAATTGGCGCTGAATTTATGGGGCGAAATGGCGCTAGGTTGGAAACTGGCGCTGATGGATAAAGTGGATAAAAAATTCACTTTTTTTACTTCGTCCAAAATGCTGCCGGTGTTATTGCAAGCGGTGATGTATAGCTTTTGGCGGGTTTACCAAGTGTGTAGCCGTTTGTTTCAACCGATGCCCAGTGGCATGTGGGCCGAAATTCATCAGCTATTTCGCTATGCGGCGGAAAATCGCTTTTTAGATGAACGCAAAACCGACAATCCAAAAGAAAAATCAACCCGACCGATTGCCACTTTGTATAAGCAAATTTTGTTGCTGGCCTTGGCCGATCCGCAGCGGTTTTCTGGTGCTGAGCTGGATAAAATCATCGAAATTATCGAAAGCTATGCGATGTATGCGCACTTTCAACCGGTGAGTAAATTAAATTCCAGCGCGGGGTTTTTCTTGGTCGAGCTAGAGCTGGATCAGCCGCCGCACTTTGTGGGTAATCGCTCGCTTGAGCAATTGCCCGGCCAGTCGATTTTGATTGATACCATTGAGCTGGCCAAAAAACTGCATAAAGCTGAAATGAATGTTGAAGCCAAAGTGCCGCTGGCCAATGATCGACAAAAAGTACAAATGTGGCTAGAAATCTTGCGGCGGGTGATTCGGCAATGGAGTATTTCGCCGCAGCGGCTGTATCAGCGAATTCCAGCGCAAAGCCTGGTTGAGGTGGCGCTGGGCTTTCAGGCCACCGTGCAGCAACTGAACGATGGCTTGCCGCTGAGCAATCAACCGGTAGATCTGACTGAACAATTGGCCGCGATCAATGATTTAGAGCGCTGTGTGATGCCGTGGCAAGTGGTCAATGAAAGCCCAGGTGGTTATGCCATTTTGGCGCGTGATTTGCCCAGTGAGCAGGCTAAACCCGGTGAAATTGTCGCGATTCGGGCCAATGGCGGCCAGAACTGGATGGTGGCATCGATTCGCTGGTTGCAACAACGCCATGACGGGGCGACCGAAATGGGCTTGCAAGTAATGAGCGCCAAGGCGCAGCCGGTGTTGATGCGGCCATTGCAAAGTGCCGCAGCCAATCAAGTGGCGATTTTGCTGCCGGCCATTGCGGTGCTGCAGCAAGCGCAGCGCATTATTGCGCTCAAGGGCAGTTATACCCCGCTGCGTGAATTTATGCTGCTGACTACTGAGGGCGTCAGCATTAAAATTCGCAGCGCCAAATTGATCGAGCAGCAGATGGGTTATGACTTGTTTGAATATACCAGTGCTTGATCCGGGCGATGTTTAGATTACGTGTTAATGGTTTTAAGTGCCTGCGGCACAGCATCAACACCCAATCTAAACAAAGCCAAAATAACTCAATGTATATCGATGTAGGCTTTGATTATTCAGGCTTAGGGCCAGATACCTCGGTGTTGTTGTCTGGTATTTTGGCTCTCGGGTGGGCTTTGTCGTAGCTTTGGGCTAAATGCAGGAAGTCTAAATGCGTGTAAACCTGCGTGGTGGCGATGCTGGCGTGGCCGAGTAATTCTTGTACTGCACGCAAATCACCCGACGATTGCAATAAATGGCTGGCGCAGCTGTGGCGCAGTTTGTGCGGGTAGAGTGGCTCGGTCAGGCCGAGTTTTTCTTGCCATTGTCTCAGCCGCAATTGCACCGCGCGCGGCGTGAGCGGCGTGCCTTTATTGCTGACAAAAACAGTTTGGGTGTTCGGGTAGGCCAATTGAGTGCGAATCAATAACCAGCGGCGAATCGTTTCTACGGCGATTTTACCGATCGGCACTAGCCGCGTTTTATTGCCTTTACCGGTCACCGTGGCCATGCCGTGCAACAGATCGAGATCGATCAGCTTGAGCGACACCAACTCACTGACTCGTAAGCCTGATGAATAAGCGAGCTCAAAAATGGCTTTGTCGCGTGAGGCCAGCGGATCTTCATCGGGCATATGCTCTAAAAAACCCACCACGTCATCGATATTCATCGCCGCTGGCAAGGCTGGGCGATGCTTGGGCGCTTTCACGCCTTCAATCGGGTTGCTCGACCAATGAAAGTCACGGCACATCAGCCGATAAAACGCCCGCCAAGCCGATAAAGTGCGGGCAATGGATCGCCCCGACAAACCACGACTGGCCAATTGCCGCACAAAGCCGCGCACGTCTAACGGGCTTAGTGCGGCTAAATCACGCGCGCCAACGCAGTCGGCCAACAGCTGTAAATCATGCTGGTAGGCATGGTGTGTATGGGCGCTGGCGGCTTTTTCGCCGTGCAAATAGCGAAAGAAATGCGCGAAATGCTGCGCCGTTGCTTCCGGCACAACTTGGCTTGGGCGGCGAATCGGCTTCAAGTGAGCGCGGCCTCAACCTCGGTGGCGCTCACCGGCTCGCTGCTCGATATTGGCGCTACTGGTACCACGCGGCGAATCACGGCAGAAACCAATTCGGCTAAACGTTGCAAATACAGCGTGCCCATTTCCGGGTAAAAGCGCTCCGGGTCGGGGCTGGCCAACACCAAAATCCCAAACGGCAAGTCACCAGTGCGTAGCGCGCATTGCACAAAAGACCTCAGATCACCCGTTTCAAGCGCAAACCAATTTAACACGTCATCAGTCACGTATGGCCCGCAATACGGGCTGTTCAGATTGTCGACCAGCTTGTGAATGCCGTCCTCAACTGGGGTGAATTCCAATAGATTGGAGTCAATATTGGGCAGCCATAAGCGCAGCGCCAAATGCGGTACGGCAAAGCGGGCTTTTAGGTGGTATTCCAAGGTGCCGATAATGCTCGGCAAGTCTTCGGCCTTCATTAAATCAACGGTGAGCTGATGCAGCATGTCCGAGATATGGTCGTTTTCGATCCCAAATTGCAGCAGCTCGCCAAGGCGCGCTTCGAGTAAGCGATTTTTATCGCGCAGCGTGAGTAATTGTCGCTCAGCCAATGAAACGGCTTGACCGCGATGAGGGTGTGGCACATAGATTTCGGCGAGATCATCGGCAAACGCATCAAAAAATTCTGGATTTTGTTGTAACCACTGTACGACTTCATTGGCTTGCATATGGGTATCCTTAGGTTAAACCTCGATCGTGCCGGCAAAGACGGTCACTGCTGGGCCGGTCATCATGACGGGGTGTGCGTCGCCCGCCCAGCTAATGCTTAAATCGCCACCTCGGGTATGCACAATCACCGTGGCGTCGAGTAAGCCACGGCGTATCCCTGCGACGACAGCCGCGCAAGCGCCGGTGCCGCAGGCCAGCGTTTCGCCCGCTGCGCGCTCAAAGACGCGTAGGCGAATCTCATTGCGGCTTAAAATCTGCATAAAACCGGCATTCACTTTTTGCGGAAATCGTGGGTGATTTTCAATCAAAGCGCCGTGCAGCGCCACCGGCGCGGCATCAACCGATGCCACCACTTGCACCGCATGCGGATTGCCCATCGACACCACGGAGATGTCGTAAACCTGACCATCGACAATCAAGGGATCAATCATCGCTTCATTGGGGGCAATAAAAGGGATATCTGCTGGGGCAAAGCGCGGCGCGCCCATGTTGACGGTGACATTGCCATCGAGCTCAAGGCGCGGGTAGATCACGCCTTTGGCGGTTTCTACGGCGATTTCGGTTTTGTCGCTTAAGCCTTGTTCAACGACAAAACGCGCAAAGCAGCGTGAACCATTGCCGCATTGCTCAACTTCGGAACCATCGCAATTAAAAATCCGATAGCGAAAATCGATGCCCGGTGTGGTGCTGGCTTCAACCAGCAGCAGTTGATCAAAACCAATGCCAAATTGCCGATGGCCCAGCTGCGCGATTTGTTGCTGACTGAGTGCCACGGTTTGGCGCACGCCGTCGATCACCATAAAGTCGTTCCCGAGGCCGTGCATTTTGCTGAAATTGAGTTTCATGATTTTGGCGAAATTTTAAGGTGTGCTAAGGCTACGCTGAGCCTGCCTATCAGTGCAAGCGTGTTGAAATAGAATAATGAAAAATGCGGCCAAATCAGCGCTTGCGCGCATTGGCATCGCCTTTAAGGGCGTGGTGGCGGGTATTTTAAAGCAACTTTTGCGGAAATAAGCGCTGATATTCGGTCATTAAACAACGATCCATCACGATGCACAGCCCTGCAGCTTGGGCGCGTAAGGCGGCGGCTTCATCGCTAATGCCTTTTTGCAACCAAATCAGCTTAATGCCCAGCGCAATCGCTTGGTCAACGATGTCGCCGACGACCTCACTGCGAACAAACACATCCACGCAATCAATATGCGTGGTGACTTCGCTCAATTGCCGATACACCACCGCGCCTAAAATCTGTGCCTGTGGCTTGGCGGAGATCGGGATGATGTCAAAACCCCACGTTTGCATTTTGCTACTGACGATGTAACTGGCGCGCTGCGGTTTATCCGACAGCCCAACCACCGCAATGGTGCGCGTCATCTGCAGCAAGGCTTGGATTTGGGCGTCGCTTGGGTTTTGGAATGGCATTATGATCCCTTGGGTATATGCTGCTAGGCTTTATTAAATAAGTGCTTGCAGCAGATACCCTTAAGCCCAAGCTCATTGCTTCGCAGTTTTACCATAAATGAATTTGAAAATAGCGGCTGAGTAAAAAACTGTAAGGCAAAAACAACAGCATTGTGGCGATGGCTGCAATACTGAGTGCAGGCCAAAAGCCAAACCGCGTTAGCAACAATGGAAACGCCAGAAACATCGGCAATGTGGGCAGTACATACCAAAACGTATACCAAGCATGAGCGCCAATTTTGTCGGCGGGATTTTGTTCGATATATAACCAAATCAGCGTTAAGCAGCTAACTAAGGGCAGGGCAGCCAGCAGGCCGCCGATGCGCTCAAAACGGCTCGCCACTTCAGAAATACCGACCACGACCGCCGCTGTGATCAGGTATTTGGCGATCAGATAGCCGCTACTCATTGCGCAGCAAAACCATCACCGCATCGGCTTCAACCAATGCGCCTTTGGGTAGCGCAGCCGCTTGGACTGCCGCGCGCGCCGGAAACGGTGCGCTAAAGTATTCGCTCATAATGGCATTGAGTTGAGCAAAGTTGGCCAAATCGACCACAAAAACCCCCAATTTGACGATGTCAGATAAATCGCCGCCAGCCGCTTGGCAAACCGCGCGTAGATTTTGAAATACGCGGTGCGTTTGCGCTTCAAAGCCATCGAGCAAGACGCCTGACGCTGGATCAAGCCCAATTTGGCCGGATAAATACACCGTGTCGCCGACTTTAATCGCTTGCGAGTACGTACCCACAGCAGCCGGGGCTTGCTCGGAATGAATAATCGATTTGCTCATTTGGAGCGCTCCTAGAGAGGGAAAAAGTCGCCAGCGGCAGCGGCGGCGAGGATATTAAGTGAGTTTTGTCTGCAGAGTTTACTGCAATTTGACTGGATTTTGACAGTGTTCCGCGTAGTAAAAGCCTTGAGCCGACATAGAAGTCGGCTCAAGGCTTTGAGGGCAGCACCGGTTCAATGGCAATGTTTAGATTGGGTTTGATGCAGTGCCGCGCTCGTCGAGTAGGGGCTTAAAACCCCGTTTAAGCGCACCGAGTGAGGAAGGGAGACAAACAGTTTTATCGTTTGGCTCACGACAATCGAGGGCATCGGGGACCGATGCGCGCTCGGGGCGCGTTTCTTTCCCCCTCTTTCTTTGGCGAGTCAAAGAAAGAGGGGCCGCCACTGACTGCGACTGTAAAACAATGTGCCGCAGGCACTTAAAATCATCAACACGTAGTCTAAACACCACAGCTTCAATCACCCAGCCAGTGAGCCAATCTAAACGCCTTAGTTGTCTTTATCAAAAAAATACGCCCGCTCGCCGTGTAAGGCTTCGTCGAGGCCTTCTTCTTCTGCCGCAATGCTCACGCGGGGTTTATGGATTAATTTCATAATCACCCAAGTAATAGCAAAGGAATATACCGCCACTAACACCACGGCAATCAGTTGAATCATAAATTGGTGTAAGCCGCCGTTGACGTCGTCAATCGCGCGGTTGGCTAAAATTCCTACCAATAGTGACCCCGCCACACCGCCCACGCCATGCGCGCGAAAGACTTCCAGCGCGTCGTCGTATTTAAAGCGCGATTGCAAGGTTTTGGCAAAGTAGCATGCTGTTGCGCCAATCGCGCCAATCAATACCGCCGCCCAAGGCTCGACATAACCCGCTGTTGGCGTGATGGTGGCTAAACCGGCCACGCCACCGACTAGCACGCCAGAAAAACTCGGTTTGTCTTCAAAACGCCAAGCGAGCATCAGCCAAACCACCATCGCCACCGCACCGGCCACTGCGGTGTTGACAAAGGCATACGCGGCCAAAGCATTGGCGGCATACGCGCCGCCGGCATTAAAGCCAAACCAGCCAAACCACAGTAAACCCGCGCCAACCGCCACCAGCGGTAAGTTGCTGGCTTCTGGCTTGTCATCGGGCGCAATATCGCGTTGCCCCAAAAACATCACCGTGGCCAAGGCAGCAAACCCAGCGGAGGTGTGGACCACAATCCCGCCCGCAAAGTCGATAACACCGAGTTTGGCCAAAAAGCCACCGCCCCAAATCCAGTGCGCCACGGGAACGTACACCAGCAGCATCCACAGCACGATAAATTTGAGGTAAGCCTTAAAATCAAAACGCTCGGCAAATGCGCCAGTAATCAGCGCGGGCGTGATGATGGCAAACATCATTTGATAAGCAAAAAACATAATAAACGGAATCGATGGCGCGTAATGCGGGTGGGGCATGCCGCCAATGCCGCTAAAGCCAAAGTAAGTCAAATCACCAATCACGCCGCCGATATCGGGGCCAAAGGCCAAACTAAAACCGCCAAAAATCCACACAATCGAAATCACCCCCATAGAGATGAAATTTTGCATCATGATCGACAGCATGCTGCGGCTGCGAGTCAGTCCCCCATAAAACAGGGCTAAGCCCGGCGTCATCAGGCACACCATCGCCGTACATAAAATGATAAAGGCGGTATCGCCGGTATTAATAAGGTACATGTTGCTCTCCTGTTTACGATGGATTCGCTGGGCAACCACGGTGCCGTGCTTTGCCGCTGCCTTGTCGCATCGGCTGATGACGGCTGCTGACGGCTACTGACGGCTACTGAGTAGATTATGGTACAGGGCATATGAAACTGCTGATCTGGCGCAATTGTAATCTTGAGGATTGTTTGGTGAAATAAAATACAATTGTAATTATTACTCTTACCAACTCAAAGCTTTTGTGTTGTGTAATTAAAAAAGTGCAATGCGTAGGGCAAAAAAAACCGCAACGGCGATGACGCGGTTGCGGTTTTTTGATGCTGGCTTGAAACAGAATGGTGATTTAGGGGCGCTTATTGGCGTTGATCGCATACGGTTCGGGGTGAACGCGGCCATTGTGCAGTAGGTCGTCAGCGGCATAAATATGCACGATTTCAATCAGCAATAAATCGGCGGCAATCGGTTGGCCGACTTCGATATGCTGCATTAAACGCCCTTCGAGGGCGACGGCGCAGTTTTCGATGCGCGGGGTTTTGACGGCTTGTGAGGCGGCAAACATCAAGCCGAGCGCATCAATTTGCGCTTGGCTCGGTGGTGTGCTTGAACCCGTGGCGTGCACTGCTGGCGCATGATCGTGCGACGGAATATGTATCACGCAATCGCCACCATTGAGTAGATTTTGCGCGGTGTCTTTTTGCTCGTTCAGCCCGCTTTGATCTTGCCGGCGATTGACACTGAGCGACACAATCAATGGCTCGCTACTGACAATATTAAAATAAGAAAATGGCGCAATATTGATGCTGCCGTCCGGATTGGTGCTGGTCACCCAAGCAATCGGCCGAGGCACAACGCAGTCGGTAATTAAATTGTATTTTTCACTTGGCGAAAGCGCCGTAACAGGCCATTCCATTGTGTAATCCAGAGGTATATGGCGCTAGCCATTGATTATTAATTGTTAGGTGAATATACCCAGATGTTCAGCCACAGGCAATTGGCTTAAGCCGCAAATCAAGCCGAGCGCATGGTGGTGTTCACTTAAAAAATCTTTTTGACGCAGAGGCGCAGAGACGCGGAGTAAAACCAGAGTAAAACCAGAGTAAAACCAGAGTAAAACCAGAGTAAAACAAGACCAAGTCGCTGCTTCACACATCGTGCCTACTCGTGGTTTGAATCCTGATTTGGCTTTTCTCTGCGCCTCTGCGTTGGCTTTTCAATGCCTTGCCTCGGCTGTTCAGCTGACGTGAACACGGCGCGTCACCCCGTGTGCATCTCTATGCGGAGCATTGTACTGTGCGTTGCCGCTTAATCCGGCAAAAATCGTTCCATCAGCACATTTAAAAAACGCTGCCCTTTGAGCGTTGGCCGTACATGGTGCAAATCGCGCTCGAGTAAGCCCTCAGTGCAGGCGCGCTCAATTTCGTAAACGATTTTACTCATCGGCAAACCAGTGCGCTCGCTAAACAGCGCAATCGGAAAACCGCCGGTTAAGCGCAATGTATTGAGCATAAATTCAAACGGCAGCGCAGATTTTTCGATGATTTCTTCGCTTTGCAGCGCCGAGCCCATCGCCATTTTGGCCAGATACTCTGTGGGCTGCTTAAACCGCGCTTGGCGAATGATTTTGTCGTGAAAACTGATTTTGCCATGCGCGCCAGCGCCAATGCCGAGGTAGTCACCAAATTGCCAGTAATTTAAATTGTGTTGGCTGCGGTGATCTTTAGTTGGGTGTTGCTTATAAAAAGCACTGGTTTCGTAGTGGCCAAACCCAGCTTGCGCGAGCTTGGCTTCAATCATTTCTTGCATATCGGCGGCTAAATCGTCATCAGGCAAGGCTGGCGGATAGCGGTGAAACAGCGTATTGGGTTCGAGCGTTAAATGGTAAGCGCTCAAATGCGTTGAGCCGCAGGCAATCGCTTGGTCGATATCGGCCTCGGCCTCGGCCAGCGTTTGCTTGGGCAGGGCATACATTAAATCGAGGTTAAAATTATCAAAGTGCTGCGCGGCGATCTCAATGGCGCGCAGGGCTTCGTCGCGATTATGGATACGGCCTAAAGCGCTTAAGTGCGTGGCATTAAAGCTTTGAATGCCGATGGATAAGCGATTAATCCCCGCAGCGCGGTAGCCGGCAAATTTTTCGACTTCAAAGGTGCCCGGATTGGCTTCAAGGGTGATTTCGGCGTCGGGGTTGAGTTTGATGCGTGCGCGTATCGCCTCGAGCAAGCGATCCATGCTGGCGGCGGAAAACAAACTCGGCGTGCCGCCGCCCATAAAAATACTCGACACCGATCGGCCCCAAACTTGCGGCAGATTGCTTTCTAAATCGGCAATCAGCGCATCGATATAGCGCTGCTCTGGAATGCCGTCTTTGACCGCGTGCGAATTAAAATCGCAATACGGGCATTTGCGCACACACCAAGGAAAGTGAATATAAAGTGCCAACGGGGGCAGGGCGGTTAGGCCCGATTGCGAAAAAGAAACGGTTTGCATAGGGCCTAACAAATGAGGGCTGAGCAAGGCCAGCCCTAAGATAAGAAATTAAAACGGTGGTTTTGGTTATTCATCCTCAAGCGTTCTTGAGGCGCGTCTGTGGCGAGCACTTTAATTGGCCCGCCCTAAACGCAGAAAACGCCGTTATTTTGCTTTTTGGCTATTGGCAAAATTGAGCATGTCATTGAGGGTTTTAAAGTCGGGAGCGCCTTTTTTGATATCCATTTCGCCCGCCGCTAAATAGGTAAAGTAGCGTTGGCAAGCCTTGGTTGGGCCATCTTTTTTGGTCATGTCTTCAATGATTTTATTCGATTGATCATTGTTGGCTTTGAGTAATTCGCCACTGACTTTTTTGGCTTCTTCGGGGCCGGCGGTTTCTTTTACGAAATCGAGAAAGGCAGTGACATAACCATAATGCATGCCCAAATAGGCCTTGTTGCGCTCGATATAGCCTTTGGTGGCCGAATTAATCAGACCTTCGGTTTGTTCGATTTTGCAGTTTTTGGCCATTTTTTGCATCACCACCAAAGACGTGCTTAAGTTGCCCGCGGCTTTATTGCGCTCGGCGGTAAATGGCGATGCAACTTCGGGTTTAGAAGCGTCTGCGGCTTTAGCAGCAAAACAAGACAGCGGCAACATCAGGGCAAGGGCAAGGAATGTTTTTTGCAATTTAGGACTACCTTATTAAAAATGTAACCATCAAGACAGCAATTGGCTAGTCCTGCTCAAGGCCGGATCTTAGCTGGCATCACTTATTTTTGATAGGGATTATGCACACTCTGCACGAGGCGCTGTAGCACATCGCGCATTTGGCTTTCGGATACTTCCATCAATACGCCATCTTCAAATAAGTCTTGTGCCATTTGGACTAGCTCATCGAGGTTTTCGTTCATGACTTTGACTTTTTCGGTGCACGAAACCACGCTGCCATCGTCTCTTACCCAGCGGGCCCAACGACTTTCATCCTGACTCACAGCCCTGTTTCCTTCAGTTGTGCAATTAATGTGTTGAGCGCTTTGGCGCGATGCGAGATCTGGGCTTTTTCGCTGGCCGACATTTGTGCCACGGTTTTAGCCAAATCCGCCCGCCAAAACAGCGGATCATAACCAAAGCCACCGTCACCCAATGGCGCAGTTAAAATTTCGCCAGTGCAAATACCATCAGCAATCAAAGGCTGAGGATCGTTCTCACTACGCACCAACACCAAGGCGGCATAGTACCAAGCGCGGCGATCGCTGTGCGATGCCATTTGCGCAATCAATTTACTATTATTGCGCGCGTCGGATTTGGGCTCGCCAGCATAGCGTGCCGAATACACCCCCGGCGCGCCACCTAGCGCATGCACGCACAAGCCAGAATCATCGGCCAGCGCCGGTAAACCGGTGGCTTGCGCCGCATGCCGTGCTTTGGCGAGGGCATTTTCGACAAAGGTAGCAAACGGCTCAGGGCATTCACTGACGCCAAGCTCGCCTTGCGGGATGACTTCTAAATCAAAGTCGGCCAATAAATGATTGAATTCTTTCACCTTACCAGCGTTATTGCTGGCTAACACAATGCGTTGCTTTGCCATTAATAGGCCTTTTTACTTAAAATCATCAGCTCTTGATCGCGCTTCATTTGAAAGCGATTGAGTGTGCTCATGCCGATTAAAATAGGATTGTTGTCGTTGCTATCACGCACCACCACGTCCAGATTATACAGCGTTACATTGCCGATTTTGGCTTTAGGCAGCACGATCAGCCACGAGCGAATCACGCCATTGGCGGTGTGTGAGCGCATCGGCTGGCCGTTTTGATAGTTCAGCTTGAGCTGGTTGGCCACATTGGCCGACATCGATAAATGCGTCGCGCCAGTGTCAACCACCCCGCGCTGCGTTTGGCCATTAATCGCCACATCGGTGAGGTAATGCCCGCCTTGGCTAGGCACCAGCACCAAATTGCCGTCGCCATCGTTAGGCGTGCCTGCCGAGATTACATAACCTTCACCCAAACCTAAACGCCGTTGCCGACCATTGCTGGCCTCAATCACCGCCGAATCAGCGGCAATTGAAATCACCTTGATATCGCCCACGGTTTGGCCGATTTGCAAGGTTTTCTTTAGCCCATTCAACTGAAAAATCGCCTTGCCACCCATGGTGGCCAAGAGCGTCATTTCATCGGCCATGGCCAACGCTGGCAACGTTAAAAGACCGGCAGCAAGCAGTACAGCGAAAGGTCGAATGGGCAGCATGGGTTTAATCCTGACGAGATTCGACAATATTAAGCGCTTCTTCAATCAAGCGCCAATCGGCGTTTTTCAGCAACGCAGCATCCGACAACATCCGCCGCCAATGCCGCGCACCGGGCCGGCCTTGGTACAGCCCTAAAATATGCCGCGCCACATAGCGTAATGGCGTGCCAGCCGCGAGCTCCGCGTCGACAAAGCCGCGTAAGTCTTCCATCACCGCGCGGCGGGTGGTTTCAACGTGCGGCGCACCATAAATCGCCGCATCCACTTCGCTTAAAATCCACGGATTATGATAAGCCTCGCGCCCGAGCATTACGCCATCCACATGCTGCAAATGCATTTGGCTGTCGGCAATGGTGGTAATACCGCCATTAATAATGATCTCTAGCGCCGGGAAGTCTTGCTTGAGCTGATAGGCATAAGCATATTTAAGCGGCGGAATATCGCGGTTTTCTTTCGGGCTGAGGCCTTTTAAAATCGCATTTCTGGCGTGCACAATAAACGTGCTGCAACCGGCATCGGCCACATGGCCAACAAAGTCGCGTACAAAGCTGTAATCCTCAATCTGATCAATGCCAATCCGGTGCTTCACCGTAACGTCGATACTGCACGCATCGCGCATGGCTTTAACCGCATCGCTGACTAAATCGGGTTCCAGCATCAAGCAAGCGCCAAACGAGCCCGACTGCACCCGCTCGCTAGGGCAACCCACATTCAAATTGACCTCGTTATAACCCCATTGCTCGGCCACCTTGGCGCAATGCGCCAAATCAGCCGCATTTGAGCCACCCAATTGCAAAGCAATCGGGTTTTCTGACGGATCAAACCGCAAATGCCGCATCGGATCGCCATGAATAATCGCGCCGGTATTCACCATCTCGGTATACAGCCAAGTGTGCTGGCTTAACGTTCGAGCGAATCTACGGTAAAAACGGTCAGTCCAATCGAGCATCGGCGCAATACAGAAGCGGCGGGAAGGGGTGTTGGGTGTTTGAATTGACATTGCAGTATTTATATCGCGGTAGTGTCGGGCCAAGCCCTGAATCTGCATCATTTTACGCGTTTGCCGCCGCGCTGGCTTGTTTTAGTCAATCGGCGGCTTAAAGGGCGCTGGGGTGCGGCGGGAAATAGTTTGGCAGCGCTTGCTTGATACCGAGGGTATCGGCATCTAGCTCATTTAAATCAATACCTGCAATCAAATACATCTATAGAAAAATGATTTGTAGCAGGGCGTAGGGTGGGTTAGCCCTTGGGCGTAACCCACCAATCCAATGCCAACGCCAATCACCATCAGCGCCGCAGCGTTAAAGCAACGCCGCCTTTCTGAGTCATTTGCGAATATTCAATATCAAGCACAAGCTGACGAATGGATATTCCCGTACGATGTTATCGCATTAGTGCACGCCTTAAGCCTCGATAATTGAATAGGAAGGATAAATGCAATTCATAGAAAACGGCCCAGACATTCCAGATGAGTTGCTGCAGGCACACGAGGATGGTCGTGTAGTATTTTTTTGTGGCGCGGGTATTTCCTATCCAGCAGGCTTGCCTGGTTTTGGGGGGTTGGTAAATAAAATCTACAAGCTGATTGGTGAAGATCCTAGTGAAATTGAGGCTGTGGCATTGAAGCGTCAGCAGTTTGACTCTGCACTTGATCTCTTAGAGCGGCGTATTGTGGGCGGTCGTTTTGCTGTACGCAGTAAACTTGCTCAAGTGTTGAAGCCCAAGCTACGCCGCAAGGGCGCTATTGATACGCAGTCTGCATTGTTGCGGCTGGGGCGTAGTCGTGGAGGTGCGCTGCGGTTAGTTACTACCAACTTTGATAATCTCTTTGATGTGGCGGCCAAACGCACGGGTCAAAAATTTCAATCTTACGCGGCACCAATGCTGCCAATTCCAAAAAATAGCCGATGGGATGGACTGGTTTATTTGCATGGTCAACTGCCCGAAAAGGCGGATGATGCAGCTCTAAATCGTTTAGTTGTCACCAGTGGTGATTTTGGCTTGGCCTACCTGACGGAACGCTGGGCAGCCCGCTTTGTGAGCGAGTTATTCCGCAACTATGTGGTTTGTTTCGTGGGTTACAGTCTCAATGATCCTGTGCTGCGCTACATGATGGACGCGTTGGCCGCCGATCGAATGCAGGGGGAGATCACGCTGCAGGCTTGGGCGTTAGGTGATGTTGAACCGGGGCAGGAGCATCGTAAAACTATTGAATGGCTCTCCAAAGGCGTCAAACCTATTCTCTATAAAGTGCCTGCTAATAGCTACGACCATTCTGCGTTACACGTTACCTTGCATGCTTGGGCAAATATCTATCGTGACGGAGTACAGGGTAAAGAGGCCATCGTTGTAAAACATGCACTGGCTCGGCCACAGGAAAGTACGCAGCAAGATGATTTTGTCGGTCGAGTATTATGGGCCTTATCAGATAAATCGGGATTGCCAGCTAAATCTTTTGCTAGTTTCAATCCGGCTCCTTCACTCGACTGGCTGTTAGATACATTTTCTAAAGACCATTTTGGGGGTGTTGATCTGCCACGTTTTGGCGTTTCGCCGAGCCGTGATTTAGACGGCAAGCTTAGCTTTAGTTTAATTCGTAGACCAGTTGCTTATGATCAAGCTCCACGTATGGTGTTGGCTTCAAGTGACTTGCTAGGTAGTCAGTGGGATGACGTGATGCGTCATTTGGCTTTTTGGCTTCTACGTCATTTGGGCGACCCCAGGCTGATACTCTGGATCGCTCAAGATGGAGGCCGAATACATCATGAATGGCGGCGTATGATTGAATCGAAACTGAGTCATTTGGCATCTCTAGAGAGAGAGGGTAATACCGCCGAATTAGATGAAATTCGGTTAAATTCACCTCTAGCTATTCCTGGCTCTTTAATGCGAACATTTTGGCGCTTATTGCTTAGTGGACGAGTGAAGTCAAAAGGACTTGGGCCTGATCTTTATCTTTGGGCTAAACGGTTAAGGCAAGAAGGCCTTACTATTACGTTGCGCTTAGAATTGCGCGAGCTGCTTGCTCCGCAAATAATGTTGAGGGAGTCATCTCGTTGGAGTGACGACAGTGAGAGCGTTGACGAGCGCACGCGGTTCAAACAATTGGTGAATTATGATCTCGTACTGGCGACTGATCACGTCCATTTAACTCTGAGTGAGTTGGCTGATAATGCTGACTGGACATTAGCTTTGCCGCATCTGTTGGAAGATTTTCAGCAATTGTTGCGCGATGCACTGGATTTGTTTAAAGCGTTGGGCGATACGGATGAGCATGTAGATCGTTCATATCTTTATTTGCCCTCTATTGCGCCACACAAGCAAAATCAAGGTTTTGACGACTGGGCCAGTCTGATAGAGCTGTTGCGTGATTCTTGGCTGGCGCTTCGTGTCAATGACTGCCCGCGCGCGACGAAAATAGCGCTCGTGTGGTTCGAGCTACCATATCCCATATTTAAGCGTCTGGCCCTGTTTGCCGCCAGCATAGAGGATCGCATTTTGCCAGAGCAGTGGGTCGATTGGCTTTTGGCTGATGGCGCGATGTGGCTATGGTCTACAGAGACGAGGCGGGAGGTGTTCAGGCTATTTGTTTTGCAGGGCCAACGGTTGGGTGAGTTTGATCAGAACCGTCTTGAGTCTGCAATTTTGTTGGGGCCGCATACGTTTCGGGGTAACTTGGACGAGGGGGCGTTGCAGAATTTGGTGGCCCACTCTATCTGGCGTCATCTTAGCAAGCTAAAAGCGTCGGGCCTCAATCTGGGAAAACTTGCAGCAGAACGCTTGGCAGAGTTGTCCGATGACAACCCTGAATGGCAGTTGGCAATCAACGAGAGAGATGAGTTTTCATATTGGATGGGTGGGGGTGATGACTTAAGTTGGGAAGACAGTTGTAATGTTGATATAGCACCCAAAAAGCGGAGCGAACTTGTTCAGTGGTTAATAAAAACACCAAAAAAACAATGGCTTTTTGAGGAGGACACTTGGCGCGAGGTCTGCCGCAAACATATGTTGAATAGTTTGTTCGCTCTGTGTGATTTGGCGCGTAATGGAGTGTGGCCAGTTGAGCGATGGCGTGAAGCGCTGCAAGTTTGGAGCGAAAAAGGCATGGTGATGCGATCCTGGAATTATGTCGCACCCTTAGTTGGTCTCGTGCCTGATAAACAACTTCAGGATGTTGCTCACCAATTGACGTGGTGGATGATGACTGTATCTAAATCAATCAGTCGATATGAGGAGATATTGTTGAATTTGTGCCGCCGTGTTTTGACATTGCCACTAGAAGCAAGTACGGGCATTTTAATTAATGGCAAACCGATTAATGAACCGGTAGAGGAAGCCATAAACCATCCCATAGGGCATGTAACGCAGGTGCTTATTAACCTTTGGTTTAAGCACAAACCGAACGATGGTGATTTGCTTTCAGATGAGTTCAAATCCTTATTTACGGAACTTAGCGATACAAATATTGATAGGTTTCGTCATGGACGAGTATTGCTGAGTTCGAGATTAATCGCTGTTTTCCGAGTGGATCGAGATTGGACTGAGCAATATTTATTGCCACTATTTTGTTGGACTAATCCTGCTGAAGCAAAAGCAGCTTGGGAAGGATTTTTATGGTCGCCGCGAATTTATCTGCCTTTATTGATTGCTTTTAAGCCCCAGTTTCTTGAAAGTGCTAACCATTTCGCTGATTTAGGTAAGCATCGTCAACAGTTTGCGGCTTTTCTTACGTATGTAGCGTTAGAAACGCCTCCGGGCTTTACTTCTGAAGAGTTTAGAACTGCGTTTAAAAACTTGCCGCAAGAGGGACTGGAGGCATCTGTTCAGGCACTTCTGCAAGCTCTCGAAGGTGCTTCTGAGCAGCGTGAGGAGTATTGGAAAAATCGTATTCTGCCGTATTGGCAAAACGTGTGGCCAAAATCGAAAGAACTTGTAACCCCGCTAATTTCCGAATTAGTGATCCGGTTAATTGTAGCTGCAGGGCATGAATTTCCTTCGGCGTTTGAAACTTTCAAGACTTGGCTTGGTCCTGTTGAACATCCGAGTTACATAATTAGCGAGCTCGTTGAGTCGAATTTATGTAAGCAATTTCCAGATGAGTTATTGTTTTTGCTTGACGTTGTTATTGGGGATCCACAGTATCCACCTAGTGAATTGAAACAATGCTTGGTGCAAATTAAACAAGAGAAACCAATACTTGAACAAAGTGATAATTTTATACGACTCAATGATTGCTTACGTCGCATTTTATAATTGAAGAGATTAAAGTCACTGAATAAGTAATTTTAAAGCTGGCTCCCTAGCCAGCTTTTTTTGTGCCTGCTCGGCTTGTAGGTGTCCACTTTGCTGGGTCTGCGCACGAAGCGTAAAGCATGGTGATGCAGATGTCTGGGAAGGGACGTTTGTTGCGAACAGCTTGGCGAACAATAGTTTTGACTGCTATTTAAAAAATCCGGCCAGCCAAATTAACAACGGTAAATCCGCCAGCGTTGATTGATGTATTGATTTGGCCTTTTTTATAGGGATAAATCATGTCGAGTCGTGATCTCAAAGATTTGCATGTCAGCATTCGCTTGCTGGCTGAGCAGTTGGTGGCTGAGGCCAATGCCGCTTTGCAGCAGCAAAATCCGGCGCTTGCGGTGCGTTTGGTTTGCACTTGGCGGCCGCAATCTGAGCAAAATGCCTTGTACGCGCAAGGGCGAACTAAGCCCGGGCGCAAGGTCACGTGGGTAACGCATAGCGCGCACAATACCGATTTGGCCGACACGGCGCATGGCGACGCTGAGGCGCTGGATGTCGGGGTGTTTGAAAACGGCAACTATCTGCAGGGCAATACCGCCCGCGAGTTGGCTTTTTATTTATGCCTCGGCCCGATTGGCGAGCGCCTTGGTTTGGCTTGGGGCGGGCGCTGGAAAACGCCCGATTACCCGCATTTTGAGCGTAAAAAATGGCGCACTGCACGCTGATGGGGCGCAGCAGCACTACGCCACTGATTTGTGCAACAAAGTACTTTAATGCGTACTATAATAGTTTTTATTCTATTTAATGACTGCTATAGCATGACTAGAAAACTTCTTCCTGTTGATGATGCGGGTAAAAATGCGCTGGCCGAGTTGGGTAATCGCTTACGAACACTGCGTATCATGCGCAGTGATACGATGGCGCAAATGGCGCAGCGCCTTCAGTGTTCGTTGTCGACTTATGCTGCGCTAGAAAAGGGTGAAGCAACGACTCAAATCGGGCTATTGGTGAATGCTTTAGGTATTTTAGGGTGCTTGGATAGCCTATCAGCCGTTGCGCCCGTGCCTGTGGAATCATTGATCAAATCCGAAGCGATGCGTAAACGAGTGCGTAAGGTAAATCCAACGCTGCCTACGGATGAGGAGATTGATTTCTGATGGCATCTTCACGTCATTACAGTTTGCGTATAGGAGTGTATTTGCCAAGTACAGTTCAGCCGATACCTGCCGCATTACTAAAAGTAGAACGGCAAGGTGTTGTTGAAAGTGGCACGCTCAGCTATGGGCGGCAATATCAGCAAAAGCACAATTTTCGCTTCCACCCCGATCCGGCTTTATCTCTGGCGATTAATCATTTGTCAGCCAAAAGGATTCGGGATGGTGGTGCATTGCCACCTTACCTAAAAGACTCACTACCTGATGCATGGGGACGCCTCGTTTTGGCTGCTGCTAATCAGGGGGCTGCCCTAGATGACTACGCGATGTTGTCTTGTACTAATCAGCATCGCATTGGTGCTTTGGTGGTCATTCATGATGAACCTCAGGTGCTGGCTGAAACACCCCAATTGTCATTGGACGAGCTGTATGAAATGGCGATGGCCATCCAATATGCTAAAGAAGTGCCCGTGGATATTCGCCGGTTGTTGACGCAGGGCGGCTCATTGGGTGGCGCCAGACCCAAGGCCAGCATTGCTGATCAAGGCGCGCTGTGGCTGGCTAAGTTCCCGCTGCGAGAAGATCCTTTCAATATTGAATTGGCCGAAGCGGGCGCAATGGCATTAGCAAAAATGTGCGGCATACAAACCGCAGAATTTCGCTGTGTTGAAATCAACCAAAGAATAATTTTTTTAATCAAAAGGTTTGATCGCATAACGAGCCCTGAAGGCGAGCAACGCATCCATTTTCTATCTGCAGCGGGTTTGCTGAATGTGGCTTATGAGTCAGGCCAAGGCAGTTATGTCGAATTGGCTCAAGCAATAAGCCGTTTTGGCGCGAACCCTAAGCAAGATTGCCAAGAATTGTTTCGGCGAATGGTATTCAATATTTTGATCGACAATACGGATGACCATATTAAAAATCATGGTTTTTTACATGTTGGTGACAATCAATACCGGCTAGCGCCTGTTTATGATGTTCATCCACAAGGCACACATCTGCAATATATGGGCATGCCATTGGTGAATGAAAATGCCTCACCGAGTTTGGAACAGTTACTCGCAGAAGCGCATCATTTTCATTATCAAAGAGAAGAGGCCATCAATGTCGTGCGCGAATTGATGGCAACGGTGAGTCAGGCGTGGCGAAAAAAAATGGTGGATGCCGGTATGAGTGATGCTGATCTGCGATATATAGCCGCGCATCTTGATTCACTTCACACCCGATGGAGGGCGATGGATCAGGCAATATAAGCGAAAAAAATGGCGTATCGCACGCTGAAATAGCGACCAATGTGGTCGGTCATTTGCATTTGATGGCTAAAGTTCGGGCGGCGGGCGTGGGCGATCGCGGTGATTGTGAACAAGCCGCGTGATAAAGGGGTTTGGCTCGAGTGCAATCAGTCTGGTGTGCGGTTGGGTTTGAGTTTGGCGCAAAGCCCATCCGGTAAAAACGCCGCTCAAATTTGCGCTAGATGAATATTTTAAATCCACAAGTTCTGAGGTTAAAGTTGTGGATAAACGGTAGATAAGCCTAAGCAACCCAATGCCAATGCGGCTGGTAGGTCGTGAGTAAAAAATAATCAAACCGCCCTTGTGAGGATAACAAGGGTGGTTTTTTTATTGCTTGTGATCTGAATTGGCATACACCGTGCCGATATTTAGCCGAGGCGGGCTATTTTTGCGCTGGCAATATGGATATGTTGTTCAAGGGCCATCAGACAGGGGGTAAATCGCTCACTCAAAGCGCTGGTTTTTTTGAGCTGATTTAAAAATGTCCATGCCAATGATGCGGCGAGGTGCCAAGTTTCATTGGGGATATAGGTATAGATTTGTGCTTCAGCAATCACGTTCGGTAATCCACCCCCGGTGCGTGGTGCAAAGGCCATTGGCACCATATCGTAAGCGGGTGAAATGTCATAGGGTCGGCCATCGGCGGAGATAAACGACAGATTGCCGTTGTGCATATCCGAGTTGCCGATCAGTGTGCCAAATGCCCATAAAAGCTGCGCAGCGCTGACGGCTGGTTTTTTAATGATCTTGTTGGCTGCCAGTTGCTCGGCAATGATGGGCCACCCGCCTTTGCCTGATCCAACAAATTCGGCATCCAGTGCTGCCAAAGAAAATAGTGCGCAGCGGCCCAATGGCCCGATGCGATCAAAACGAATCACTTCGAGAAATCGTTGTCCTTCATGGTCAATGATGTCCGTCTGCGCGGCTGCAATGCCGGCTTCGCGTAGCGTCTCTAAAGCTACGTGCTCGGCGAGCAGTAAATCTCGCCATCGTTCGCTGACCGGGCCAACTTCGCGCTCACTAAATTTAATGATGGCGTGATGTGTTCCCGTTGGGGTCATTGCATAAGTGGTAAATTTGGGTTGTTCACCCCCTGCCGATGAGCCTGCGCCCCCGCCTTCAAGTACCGCCACCGCTAATCGGGCGTACTCTTCACCTTTTTTTTCTATTGCGATGGGCTGAGGAATAGGGCTGTTTAAACAGTGATGACGCGCGGTTTCACCAATGAGCAAATTTCCCGCCGTATCATGTCCATAGGCCAGTAGGGCTTGTAATGCATGGGTGTCAGTCCAGTCGGAAAGTCGCTCAGGCAGTTGCAATCGGTTGCCGTATTGCGCGGCATAGGCGCGTCCCAGATAGCCTTGTGGGCGCATGTCAAATAACCACCATGGCAGGCCATCACTATGCAATGAGCTGCCTTTGACTTCTTGCATCACAAAGCCCTCTGGACGAACAGGGATGAGCGTGCCTAATTGTCGAATTAATCCATCGGCATCAATGCGAAAAATGGGCATGTCAGTCAGCTTTCTGCTGGTATCACGCAAAGCATATTGAATAGATTTTTTTTCTGAAATCGAGACGACTTTATGCTCTAACTCCGCAATGGCGCGTGAAATTGTTGGTTGACTAACGCCAATCATATCAACCAGTTGCTTGGCAGATAGTGGTCCTTTTTCTAGCTTTGACTTTATGCTTTCTGCGCGTGGAGACATGTGAGTGAATTGATTCTTGAATAGGAAAATGAATTGTATCTTAGGCGTATTTTTGTCATGATGCTAGCAAAAAGAAAGGGCCTGAGGATCATGCCGTGGCAATGATGTTTTTGAGTGAGCAAATAGAGCGATTATTGGATTATTGGCATAGTCATGCAAACCTACTGAAGGGACAGGGGGCATGGCTAATGCACTGTGGCTTTTGCAAGCAAGCCATCAGAACGAATATGTAGTTTGTTAAATTTATTGGGTATTGCCTTGACGATTATATTCATCAGGATTTAGCTGGTTATACCCACCGATCAATGTTTGATCTTGAGGTTGGATAGATGCAAAAAACGCTGTTGATTTTAGGGGCAACCGGTGCAGTCGGTCAGCAATTATTGCAACAGGCTTTGGCGCACGCTAATGTCGCAAGGGTGATTGCACCAACGCGGCGCGCTTTAACGGCGCATATTAAATTGCAAAATCCGATTGTCGACTTTGACGCGCTACCCACTGACGCGGCATGGTGGCAGGTGGATGCCGCACTCTGTGCATTGGGCACAACGCGCCAAATCGCTGGCTCAGCGGCGGCATTTCGGCGCGTTGATTACGACTATGTCTTGCAGGCGGCCCAGTGTTTACATCAGGCCGCAACGCCGACTTTGGTGCTGAATTCTTCATTGGGGGCGAATGCACAGGCTCGCGGTTTGTACCTGCGTACTAAGGGCGAGGTAGAGCGCGATGTGCGCGCCTTGGGATTTGGCTCGTTAACGATTGTTCGGCCGTCTTTGCTCGATGCCGGCGTGCGGCCAGATCGACGCCGCGCCGAAGAATTTGGCTTATGGCTCAATCGGCATTTGGCGGCGTGTATTCCAGTGGCGTGGCGCGCGGTGAAGGTTGAGCATGTCGCGGCGACCATGCTGGCCGCGGCATTACGCGCCGCGCCCGGGGTGAGCGTGATTGAGTCAGCCCAAATAGAGCACGATTGAGGTGTTGGTTTTGATGTTGGGACGAGATGGCTTTTTTCATGGCTTGAGTTTGCGAAAAATCAAAGGAATTGAAGTTGTTAATTATTGCGCCCCTATCTCTATTGAGGTAGTTCGCAATGTTGTGGTGTCGGGCTGAGCGCCCCGTATTGCTGGTTTATGCCGTGGGCATGCGGTGATATGGTCTGTGTTGCGAGCCAAGGCGGATTTTTGGTGGATTTTGCCTATTCCTTTGGGGGTAGGTTTTTGCTGGTCTGCGCCCGTGGGGCGCTTTTTTTTTGCCGTATAGTTGCCCCTATACCGCAGAAATGAATGGTGCGGCTGGCAAATGAAAAGGTAAAAATCATGGCAAAAAGTGCGGTGTTAACCCGTTGGGAGCCTGAAAATCCGGTGTTTTGGCAAGAGCAAGGTCAGTCGGTGGCCAAACGCAATTTGGCGATTTCGATTCCCTGTTTGACTTTGGGTTTTGTGATTTCAGTGCTGTGGAGTGTGGTGGCGCTCAATCTGAATTCGGCAGGGTTTAATTTTAGTAAAGAGCAGTTGTTTATGTTAACGGCGCTGCCGCAATTGTCGGGCGCCACGCTGCGGATTTTTTATTCGTTTATGCCAGCGCGATTTGGCGGGCGTAAATGGACGGCGATTTCAACGGCGGTGTTGTTGATTCCGGCGTTGTGGCTGGGCTTTGCGGTGCAAGATCCCACTACGTCGTATACCGAATTGTTGATGATTGCGCTGCTCTGTGGTTTGGGTAGCGGCAATTTTGCCAGCTCGATGGCCAATATTGGTTATTTTTTCCCGACGGCGAAAAAAGGTTCAGCCAATGGCTTAAACGCTGGGTTTGGTAATTTGGGCGTTTCTTTGGCGCAATTATTGATTCCGTTGGCGATCACTTTGCCGTTGTTTGGGGCTTTTGGTGGCGAGGCGCAAAGTTATCTCAAAGCAGGCGCTGCGCAATCGCTTTGGTTACAAAACGCGGGCTTTATGTGGGTGCCATTGATTGCGATTGCTGCAGTGGCCGCTTGGTTTGGCATGAATGATATTGCTGATGCGCGCTCGTCGTTTGCGCAGCAAGCGGTGATTTTCCGCCGCAAGCACAACTGGCTGATGTGCTGGTTGTATATCGGTACTTTTGGTAGCTTTATTGGCTTTGCTGGGGCGTTTGCCTTGTTGACGAAGTCGTTATTTCCTGATGTTGCTGTCATGAAGTATGCCTTTTTAGGACCGTTGATCGGGGCATTAATTCGCCCAGTGGGTGGTATTATTTCCGACAAAATCGGCGGCGCTAAGGTTACGCTAGGTGTGTTTATTGGCATGGCATGTGCGGTGTTGGGTGTGCTGGCGTTTTTGCCTGAGTTGGGCGTGGATGGACAGTTAAGCGGCGGTTCTTGGCCAGGCTTTTTTGCCATGTTCTTATTGCTGTTTACCTTTGCCGGTTTGGGTAATGGCTCGACGTATAAGATGATTCCAACGATTTTTGCCACCCTCAGAATGCGTGAGGCAACGGGCAGCGATGAAGCTGCATTGAAAGCGGCGCGCTTGGGCGGGATGCAAGAATCGGCAGCAGCAGCGGGCTTTATTAGTGCGATTGGTGCGTATGGTGGTTTCTTTATTCCGCAAAGCTTTGGTTTGTCGATGCAAGCCAGTGGCGGGCCAGAATTAGCCTTGTACGCGTTTATTGCTTTTTATGTGAGCTGCGTGTGGATGACTTGGCGTTATTACGCTAGCCCCAAAGCTGAGCTGCCTTGCTAGTAGGTATTGCCATCTAGGCTTTGTGTTTTGTGGTCTAGAGGGCAATACATTGAATAGATGTACGATGTTCAAGTTGGGTGTTGATACGTTAAATCGCCAGCGCTTGAGTGGCGCGACTGTAACCCCTTCCCCCTTGATGGGGGAAGGCTGGGATGGGGGTGTTGAGCTGCACGCCGTAGTTTCACCCTCACCCTAACCCTCTCCCATCAAGGGAGAGGGAATG
>NZ_JAJAWG010000018.1 GCF_020531905.1 Deefgea salmonis
ACAGCAAAAAGCCCGACTCTTTCGAATCGGGCTTTCTGGTATGGGGAGTCTGGCAATGACCTACTTTCACACGGGCAATCCGCACTATCATCGGCGCTGAGGTGTTTCACTGTCCTGTTCGGGATGGGAAGGAGTGGGACCACCTCGCTATGGTCGCCAGACATTAAACTGTCTGGTGCAACTCTTTCAAGTCACACGAGAGTTATCGCATTCAACCAATTGCTCCATGTATCTCTACACTCCGCAATCAGCCTACAACGCTAACTCGTAAAATCAATAGAAGAAGTAATTATACTACACTTTCCAACCACATTATTTAGTAACTTTTAGTACTTTCGTACTTGGGTCGATTATATCCATCTTCGCACTACGCGCTTCAGGTTATAGGATCAAGCCTCACGAGCAATTAGTATTGGTTAGCTTAACGCATTACTGCGCTTCCACACCCAACCTATCAACGTCCTGGTCTCGAACGACTCTTTAGAGGATTTAAAACCCTAGGGAAATCTCATCTTGAGGCAAGTTTCGCGCTTAGATGCTTTCAGCGCTTATCTCTTCCCGACTTAGCTACCCGGCAATGCCACTGGCGTGACAACCGGTACACCAGAGGTCAGTCCACTCCGGTCCTCTCGTACTAGGAGCAGCCCCTCTCAAATTTCCAACGCCCACTGCAGATAGGGACCAAACTGTCTCACGACGTTTTGAACCCAGCTCACGTACCACTTTAAATGGCGAACAGCCATACCCTTGGGACCGGCTACAGCCCCAGGATGTGATGAGCCGACATCGAGGTGCCAAACTCCGCCGTCGATGTGAACTCTTGGGCGGAATCAGCCTGTTATCCCCGGAGTACCTTTTATCCGTTGAGCGATGGCCCTTCCATACAGAACCACCGGATCACTATGTCCTGCTTTCGCACCTGCTCGACTTGTCGGTCTCGCAGTTAAGCCGCCTTTTGCCATTACACTATCAGTACGATGTCCGACCGTACCTAGGCGACCTTCGAGCTCCTCCGTTACAATTTGGGAGGAGACCGCCCCAGTCAAACTGCCTACCATGCACGGTCCCCGATCCGGATAACGGACCAAGGTTAGAACCTCAAAGGGGTCAGGGTGGTATTTCAAGGACGGCTCCACTGAAACTAGCGTCTCAGCTTCAAAGCCTCCCACCTATCCTACACAAACCACTTCAAAGTCCAATGCAAAGCTACAGTAAAGGTTCACGGGGTCTTTCCGTCTAGCAGCGGGGAGATTGCATCTTCACAAACACTTCAACTTCGCTGAGTCTCGGGAGGAGACAGTAGGGCCATCGTTACGCCATTCGTGCGGGTCGGAACTTACCCGACAAGGAATTTCGCTACCTTAGGACCGTTATAGTTACGGCCGCCGTTTACTGGGGCTTCGATCAAGAGCTTGCACCCCATCAATTAACCTTCCAGCACCGGGCAGGCGTCACACCCTATACATCCACTTTCGTGTTGGCAGAGTGCTGTGTTTTTGATAAACAGTCGCAGCCCCCATTTCTCTGCGGCCTTATATAGCTCCAAACGCGAAGTTCTTCACCAATAAGGCACACCTTCTCCCGAAGTTACGGTGTTAATTTGCCGAGTTCCTTCTCCCGAGTTCTCTCAAGCACCTTAGAATACTCTTCCTACCCACCTGTGTCGGTTTGCGGTACGGTTCAATATAAGCTGAAGCTTAGTGGCTTTTCTTGGAAGCAGGGTATCAGTTACTTCATCACCTAAGTGAATCGTCATCATGCCTCAGCGTTAAGACCCCCCGGATTTGCCTAAGGGATCCGCCTACACACTTAAACCACCTATTCCAACAGATGGCTAACCTAACCTTCTCCGTCCCCACATCGCACTTATATCAAGTACAGGAATATTAACCTGTTTCCCATCGACTACGCATTTCTGCCTCGCCTTAGGGGCCGACTCACCCTGCGCCGATGAACGTTGCGCAGGAAACCTTGGGTTTTCGGTGAGGGAGCTTTTCACTCCCTTTATCGCTACTCATGTCAGCATTCGCACTTCTGATACCTCCAGCATCCTTCTCAAGACACCTTCACAGGCTTACAGAACGCTCCTCTACCATATGCCATAAATGGTCATATCCGCGTCTTCGGTTATCAATTTGAGCCCCGTTACATCTTCCGCGCAGGACGACTCGACCAGTGAGCTATTACGCTTTCTTTAAATGATGGCTGCTTCTAAGCCAACATCCTGGCTGTCTGTGCCTTCCCACCTCGTTTTCCACTTAATTGATCATTTGGGACCTTAGACGGCGGTCTGGGTTGTTTCCCTCTTGACCCAGGACGTTAGCACCCCAGGTCTGTCTCCCATGCTCGCACTTGACGGTATTCAGAGTTTGCCATGGTTTGGTAAGTCGCGATGACCCCCTAGCCATAACAGTGCTTTACCCCCGTCAGTGATACATGAGGCACTACCTAAATAGTTTTCGAGGAGAACCAGCTATTTCCAAGTTTGTTTAGCCTTTCACCCCTATCCACAGCTCATCCCCTAACTTTGCAACGTTAGTGGGTTCGGACCTCCAGTTGATGTTACTCAACCTTCATCCTGGCCATGGATAGATCACTTGGTTTCGGGTCTACGCCCAGCAACTATGCGCCCTATTCGGACTCGGTTTCCCTACGCCTCCCCTATTCGGTTAAGCTCGCTACTGAACGTAAGTCGCTGACCCATTATACAAAAGGTACGCAGTCACCCCATTTTTCAAGGGCTCCCACTGTTTGTATGCATCCGGTTTCAGGTTCTATTTCACTCCCCTCCCGGGGTTCTTTTCGCCTTTCCCTCACGGTACTAGTTCACTATCGGTCGATGATGAGTATTTAGCCTTGGAGGATGGTCCCCCCATCTTCAAACAGGATTTCTCGTGTCCCGCCCTACTTCTCGTACGCTTAGTATCACAATTGACTTTTCATATACGGGACTATCACCCACTATGGTTGGACTTTCCATTCCATTCTATTAAGTCTACTGCTATCACGTACAGGCTCTTCCCATTTCGCTCGCCACTACTTTGGGAATCTCGGTTGATTTCTTTTCCTCCGGTTACTTAGATGTTTCAGTTCACCGGGTTCGCTTCGCTAGACCTATGTATTCAGTCTAGGATGACCCAAAAGGGCCGGGTTTCCCCATTCGGAAATCGTGGGATCAAAGCACTTTGCCAGCTCCCCCACGCTTATCGCAGGCTATCACGTCCTTCGTCGCCTATCATCGCCAAGGCATCCACCAGATGCACTTATTCGCTTGATCCTATAACCTCAAACACGTAAAACGTATCTCAGATTACTGAAATCGTATTTGCGACTTGCAAGTGAGTTCTCATTTCACTTGCGGTTCAGTTACACTGGCATGAGACCAGTACAACTGAACAGATACAATCAACCCAATATTATTTACTTTGAAATCAAACTTAACCATCACCGCAAGCAGCAATGCTTAAATCTAATTCCACAACAATGTTTATTGGAATTAATTACTTCTTCTATTTTGTTAAAGAGCGATATTACTAAAATCAATCATTCATATCTAAATATAAACAGCCGATTTATCTAATTTTAGAAACCAGAATAAAATACACTGCACTCAACAACGTGCAATACATAGAATTCTATTTTCTACTAGGTAGTTACAGACCCAATGAATGGTGGAGGCTAACGGACTCGAACCGTTCACCCCCTGCTTGCAAAGCAGGTGCTCTACCAGATGAGCTAAGCCCCCAACTAAGTGGTGGGTCAGATAGGAATCGAACCTATGACCCCCGCGTTATCAACACGGTGCTCTAACCAACTGAGCTACTGACCCATATCGTCGTCAAACTAACTCAATGTCAAAGTATCTAATTGCTTAAACACTTCTTCATGTCGTTAATCCGACATTCTTCAAATCTACAGCCGATGAGTGTGAGTACTTAGTTTGTTCGTCTTTCTCTTGAAAGGAGGTGATCCAGCCGCAGGTTCCCCTACGGCTACCTTGTTACGACTTCACCCCAGTCATGAATCCTACCGTGGTAACCGGACTCCCGAGGGTTATCCTAGCTACTTCTGGTAAAACCCACTCCCATGGTGTGACGGGCGGTGTGTACAAGGCCCGGGAACGTATTCACCGCGACATGCTGATCCGCGATTACTAGCGATTCCGACTTCATGCACTCGAGTTGCAGAGTGCAATCCGGACTACGATCGGTTTTGTGAGATTAGCTCCCCCTCGCGGGTTGGCGACCCTCTGTACCGACCATTGTATGACGTGTGAAGCCCTGGTCATAAGGGCCATGAGGACTTGACGTCATCCCCACCTTCCTCCGGTTTGTCACCGGCAGTCCCATTAAAGTGCTCAACTGAATGTTAGCAACTAATGGCAAGGGTTGCGCTCGTTGCGGGACTTAACCCAACATCTCACGACACGAGCTGACGACAGCCATGCAGCACCTGTGTTACGGTTCCCGAAGGCACATCCATATCTCTACGGACTTCCGTACATGTCAAGACCAGGTAAGGTTTTTCGCGTTGCATCGAATTAATCCACATCATCCACCGCTTGTGCGGGCCCCCGTCAATTCCTTTGAGTTTTAGTCTTGCGACCGTACTCCCCAGGCGGTCTACTTCACGCGTTAGCTGCGTTACTAAGCTCCGAAAAGCCCAACAACTAGTAGACATCGTTTAGGGCGTGGACTACCAGGGTATCTAATCCTGTTTGCTCCCCACGCTTTCGTCCATGAGTGTCAGTATTAGGCCAGGGGGTTGCCTTCGCCATCGGTGTTCCTCCGCATCTCTACGCATTTCACTGCTACACGCGGAATTCCACCCCCCTCTCCCATACTCTAGCGAGACAGTCATATACGCAATTCCTAGGTTGAGCCCAGGGATTTCACGTCTATCTTATCAAGCCACCTGCGGACGCTTTACGCCCAGTAATTCCGATTAACGCTTGCACCCTACGTATTACCGCGGCTGCTGGCACGTAGTTAGCCGGTGCTTATTCTTCGGGTACTGTCATCCCCAACCTTTATTAGAGGTTAGGATTTCCTCCCCGACAAAAGCGCTTTACAACCCGAAGGCCTTCTTCACGCACGCGGCATTGCTGGATCAGGCTTTCGCCCATTGTCCAAGATTCCCCACTGCTGCCTCCCGTAGGAGTCTGGACCGTGTCTCAGTTCCAGTGTGGCGGATCGTCCTCTAAGACCCGCTACTGATCGTTGCCTTGGTAGGCCTTTACCCTACCAACTAGCTAATCAGCCATCGGCTGCTCCAATAACGTGAGGCCTTGCGGTCCCCCACTTTCCCCCTCAGGGCGTATGCGGTATTAGCACTCCTTTCGAAGCGTTATCCCCCATTACTGGGTACATTCCGATGTATTACTCACCCGTTCGCCACTCGTCAGCGGTGCAAGCACCCTGTTACCGTTCGACTTGCATGTGTAAAGCATGCCGCCAGCGTTCAATCTGAGCCAGGATCAAACTCTTTCGTTTAATCTCTGTGCTAATTTGTACAACTTGGCTTTAAGGCGGGTTAAAACCCGCCCTACAGGATGGATTTAACTCCACCCTCCACTTCTTGCGACCCGTCAGATTTGCATCTAACCGATCATTTTGAGAGTGTAAGCACTTGTTTGACTGGCAAACCAAGCACTCACACTCATCGGCTGTATTTTGTTAAAGATCAGTGGCTTAGGACACACAAAACA
>NZ_JAJAWG010000019.1 GCF_020531905.1 Deefgea salmonis
TTGATGGTTTTAAGTGCCTGCGGCACATTGTTTTACAGTCGCAGTCCGCGACGGGGACCCCATTTTCTTTGACTCGCCAAAGAAAATGGGGGAAAAGAAAGGCGACCCGAGCGCGCCCAGCTCCGCTGTGCCCTCGATTGTCGTGAGCCAAACGATAAAACCGTTTGTCTCTCTCCTCACTCGGTGCGCTTAAACGGGATTTTAAGCCCCAGCTCGACGAGCGCGGCACAGCATCAACACCAAATCTGAACATCGCCACTTTTTATTGGGTATATCAATATAGCGCTTATTGAATAAAGCGGGCATTGCTATACCTATCTAAGCGTGTAGATGTTGCGCTTGCCGTGATGGGGCAACGGTTTCGGCGGGGACTTTGGGTTTGTGCTGTTTGCCAGCGTAATCGCTTTCCAGCAAAGCGCTTGCCGCGACGGCTGACATGCCTTGCGTTTGCAACCACAACGCGACCATTTTCGCCAAGCGATCAAGTGCGATGCGATGCGTGGCGTCGGTGCTGGCGTAGAGCCAATCGGCAAACGCCATAAAGTTAGCAAATGGCGCGTCGCCCAACAGCACTGGCAGCGTATTGGCAAACCGCCCCGAATTGGCGACCAAATCCCAGTAACGCGCAAAGCGCACCAAGCGCTGCATGGTGGTGAAGTCGATGTCGCGATTGGCCAAAATCGTGTACGGCGGGTAGGGGTCGTACACCATGGCAAATTCGGTGGTATGGCGAATAATTGGCGTGCCGCGCAGGCGTTTTAAAATCCCAAATTGAATTTCATGCGGCTTGAGTGCATACAGTTGATCAAAGCCCACGCCAAAGCTTTCTACCGTTTCGCCGGGCAAACCGGCGATTAAATCCACATGCATATGCGCGTGCGAGTTTTCCACCAGCCAGCGGATGTTCTCGGCGGCCTTTTCATTATTTTGTTTGCGGCTGACCAAGGTTTGTACCTCGGGATTAAAGCTTTGAATCCCGATTTCAAACTGCAAAGCGCCGGGTGGGAATTGCATAATGCCGGCCTTGAGCGCTTCGGGTAGATGATCGGGCACCACCTCAAAATGCGCGAACACCGGATCATTCGGATGCGCGGCGATTTTATCGAGGAAAAACTGCATGATGCGCAGGCTGGTTTTGATATTCAAATTAAACGTACGATCGACAAATTTAAACAACCGTGCGCCGCGCTGATACAGCGTTTCCATCTCGGCCAAAAAGCGCTCCAGCTCAAACGGCCAAGCGGTTTTGTCCAGCGCAGAAAGGCAAAATTCGCACTTAAATGGACAGCCGCGTGACGCCTCAACGTAGAGCGTGCGATTTTTGATGTCCTCATCGGTATACAGCGAATAGGGGAGTTGTAAGTCATCCAGCTTGGCTTGCACGCCGACATGGATTTTCATTAAGGGCTGTGGGCCGTTGATGATTTGGCGGCATAAATCCGGCAGTGTGATTTCGCCCCAGCCGGTGATGACAAAATCAGCGTCTTTGACAATCGCTTGCTCCGCGGTCTCAAAAGAGACTTCCGGACCGCCGAGGATGATTTTGATGTGCGGCGCAACGCGCTTAATCAGCGCCACCAAACGGGCAGTTTCTTCTACGTTCCAAATGTAAACGCCAAAGCCGATGATCTGCGGATTTTTGGCCAATAGGCGCTCGGCAAATTCCGTGGTTTTACCGCCAATCACAAATTCCATGATTTCAGTTTGCGACTGCAAATCGCCCATATTGGCCTGCAGATAACGTAATCCTAGCGAGGCGTGCGTGTAACGGGCGTTGAGCGTGGACAAGATGATGGTCATGGCGGCAGAAGTTCAAAAGCGAAAACGCTATTTTACGGGTTTCAGCCGGGCTTGGTTGACGTTTGTTTTGAACGGAAATTATTGGTGGGTATACGCTTGTAGCCTTTATCTAATAAAGTATGTATGACGATACCTATATATTTTATTTTTTTAAGTAGTCATTCGCTTGATTGATCATCCAGCGAGTAAAGTCAGCGATTTTTTGGCTGGTGCTGCTCCGATCCGGCCAAACCAGCCAATATGGATATTGGTAGGGAACGCGAATATCGGTGATGGGAATGAGTGTGCCGTTGGCAAAATGCGCTTCAACCAGTGAGCTGCGCGCCAGCATGACCCCGTGGCCCAAGCGTGCGGCTTCAAGTTCTAAGTTGCTGTCGTTGTACGAATAGGTTGGCGTGGGCCGCCAATCGGCCAGCCCCGCCGCTTGGCACCATGTTGCCCAAGGAATTGCCGGATTTTGGATGATGGTCGCAGTTTTGAGTGCATTAGCCGATGTTGGCCGAGGTTGATAGCTAGGGGCGGCGACGACTAATAGTTGTTCATCCATCAGATGGATTTGTTTCATCCCATCCCAGCCGCCTGCGCCCATACGGATCGCCATATCCAGTAAGCCATTATTCATTTCTTCAAAGCCCAAACCTGCCCGTAGCCAGATCGTATATTGCGGGTATTGGGCTTTAAAGTCGGGTAGGCGCGGTACCAGCCAATTGAGTGCAAACGAGGGCACGATGCCGATGGTGATGTCATTGGGTTTTGGGCGCGTCAGTACGCGTTGCGTGGCGTCTTGTAAGTCGGCCATTGCGCCACGAATTCGTAGCGCATATATGCGGCCTTCCTCGGTGAGTTGCAATCGTTTTCCTTCGCGTAAAAATAACGACACACCGAGAAAATCTTCAATCGTTCGCAGTTGATGACTAATGGCGCTGTGCGTCACATTCAGTGATTCGGCCGCTTTAACCACACTGCCTAAGCGCGCTACCGCTTCAAATGCCCGCAGTGCCGCCAGTGGTGGTAGTTGGCTCATGCTTTGTTCCTCGTTGAGCGAATGAAATTCGCTTTATGTGAATTTTATTCACATAAAGGCCAAAAAATCATCAGCGATCGGCTTTGGTTTATTGGATATAGTCAATCCATTATGCCAAATGGATGATAGTTATGGTCACCTATCTACGATTGAATGTATTAAAAAATGAATTATTGGTGGTCGAGCTGAGCCACCCTGCGCAGCTGTGGTGCGAAGAGGGTGGCGTCTGGTTGACGCACGATCAGTCAACGGAAGATATTGAGCTGTATCGCGGCGAGCATCGACAATTGGCAGCCGGTAAAGTGCTGATTGAAGGGAACGGGCGATTGTGTTTTTGTGGGGAAAATCTACAGCTCAGCCCACAAAGTCAAGGCAATGCGCTGGATGTGACTGGCGGTTTGCTCGCCGGAGTGGCTTGAGGGTGATTTTGTAAGCAGCGTCATGCTGTCGTCATCTGCTTACGGTATAAATCGCCATCTTATTTTTGGTGCGGATGCGGTTTATGTTTCAACGTCGTTCTGTCTTGCAGCGGGTATTGTACCGCTTGCGTCAAGTATTGCTGAGCTTGGCGGGGTTTTTTCTGTTGCAGTATCTGCTGTTTGTTTTGCCACAAGCACTCGGCAACAACTTAACGCTCAATGGCGCGATGTTGCCGATTTTGCTGTTGATTTTTCTGGCGTATGCCGCTTCAGCCTTGCTGGTGATTCGCAATGTATGGCGCGGTTAAGCGTCGCTGGCGACAACGTGGATTTCTTCGCCTAAAACTTTAACCACCATGCCCGCGCGGATTTTGGCGGTTTTACGGCTTTCGAGCACGCCGTCGACTTCGACCAAGCCTTCGGCGACCATCAGTTTGGCGGCGCCACCGGAATGTGAAATGCCGAGGTTTTTAATCAAATCGCACAGCGCGATGTATTCGTTACGGAGTTCAAAAGTTTGGATTGCCATGGTGTGTCCTTATGGGTATTTGCTTGCAAGCTTTGGTAATTAATGCCTGCAGCTCAATACATCTAGATAAATAAGTGCTTGTCGTTAAAGGCGATCATTTTAAACGCCTGCCGCAGCGTAGTGATGCGTGTGATCGGTAAAATTATTGCGCCAAAACGCCCAAGCCATTCTGCGCCAATAATGCCGCAGTATCGTGCAAGGGTAAACCCATGACGCCGGTAAAACTGCCGTCTAAATGCGCGACAAATACGCCGCCCAAGCCTTGAATGCCATACGCGCCAGCTTTGTCCATTGGCTCGCCGCTGGCCACATACGTGGCGATTTGTGCGTCGCTCAGTTGGGCAAAGGTGACACGGCTGACGCTTAAGCGGGTTTGCACGCCGTGCTCATCGCGCAGTGCCAAACTGGTGAGCACTTCATGCGTTTGGCCCGAGAGTTTACGCAGCATCGCCGCAGCGTCGGCGGCATCTAGCGGCTTGCCTAAGATTTCATCGGCTAACACCACTGAGGTATCGGATGCGAGTACGGGTTTGAGCGCCAAACCCATCGATATTAAATGTTGCCAGCCGGATTCGGCTTTTTCTACCGCCATACGAATCACGTAATCACGTGGATTTTCCGCCGCTTGTGGGGTTTCATCGATGGGGGCGGCGATGCGTTCAAACATCACGCCGGTTTGCGCGAGTAATTCTTTACGGCGTGGGCTGCCAGAGGCGAGGTAGAGTTGGGTCATAATGAAGATAAAGCCTGAGCAAAAAAGAAGGTAGAAATGAACCCGCCGCCGAGCGTGACGGCGTTAAACGGCGGCGCTTGTGGGCGCCCAGCGTGTCGTAGGCCAAATCCGATTAAGTACGCAATCACCACCAGAGCATAGAGTAGCAAAGCCCCCATCCCACGCTCGCCAATATCGGCAAATAGGGCCAGCATGCAAAACAGCAAGATGGGAAGCAAGTAGCCCATTGGCTTTATTCTCGATGATAAGGATGGTTATTAATAATCGACACCGCGCGATACAGTTGCTCGGCGAGCAAGACGCGCACCATGCCGTGGGGCATGGTCATTGCGGACAGCTGCAACAATTGGTCGGCGCGTTGCTTAATCCGTGGATCAAGGCCATCGGTGCCACCGATAATAAATACCGTTTCGCGACCATCGATTTGCCAGTGTTTCATGTTGTCGGCGAGCTTCATCGTCGTCCAATTAGCGCCGCGCTCGTCGAGCGCCAATACGCGTGCGCCATCGGGAATGGCCGCCAAAATGCGATCGGCTTCTTCGCTCATCACTTGCTGCGGCGTGCGCGCGCTGATGCGTTTATCCGGTTTTAGCTCAGTGAGCGTTAGCGCAAAATCGCGCGGCATGCGTTTGGCGTATTCGGCAAAGCCTTCAGTAATCCAGTTCGGCATTTTATGGCCGACAGCAATCAGTTGCAGTTTCATATTGATTTTTTACGGTAGTGACGCCCGATGGTAACAGATGGGTCAGGATCTGTTGACGTTTGGTTTGCCATCAACAGACCCTAGGGTCTGTTGATGATTGGTTTCCCGCCGCGCTGGAGTGTTTTTCTCGGCGAATCAAGGCGTAGTAAGCGATACATAGTCATTCTATGTGAGCTTGCTACAACGCAGAGT
>NZ_JAJAWG010000001.1 GCF_020531905.1 Deefgea salmonis
CTTGATGGGGGAAGGCTGGGATGGGGGTGTTGAGCTGCACGCCGTAGTTTCACCCTCACCCTAACCCTCTCCCATCAAGGGAGAGGGAATGCCGCGATACTTTAGCCATGATCAATACATAATCTGAGCATCACCAATAGATGTACGGCGCTGATAGGGCGTTGTGCGCGTCGATTGTGATGGATTGAAATCATCCGATGATGGGTGTGAGGAGTAGAAATGACGAAAACGCGGATCGTTGTCGTGGGCAACGGAATGGTGGGACACCGGTTTTTAGAAGAGCTGTGCGATAAAGGCAATGCCGCTGATTTTGAGATTACGGTGTTGTGTGCCGAATCGAGAACGGCGTATGACCGAGTGCATTTGTCGTCTTATTTTTCGCACCACACCGATGAAGATTTGTCTTTGGTGAAGCCGGGCTTTTTTGAAAAAAACGGCATTCAAGTGTGCGTGGGCGAAGCAGTTAAACAAATTGATGCCCAACAAAAAGTAGTGCTGACCAATAAAGGCAAAACACTGCCGTATGACAAGCTGGTGCTGGCGACGGGCTCGTATCCGTGGGTGCCGCCGATTCAAGGCAGTGCGCATCATGAATGCTTTGTGTATCGCACCATTGATGATTTGGATGCGATTGAAGACGCGGCCAAGTCGGCCAAAAGTGGCGTGGTGATTGGTGGTGGTTTATTAGGCTTGGAGGCCGCAGGTGCCCTCAAAGCCTTGGGTTTGGCAACACATGTGGTTGAATATGCGCCGGTGTTGATGGCCGAACAGCTCGATCGGATGGGCGGCGAAATGTTGCGCCGTAAAATTACGGCGATGGGTGTGACGGTGCATACCGGCAAAAACACCAGCGACATTCAAATGCATGGCGGGCAACATGCCGCGCATCGCTTGGTGTTTGCCGATGGCAGCCATTTAGAAGCCGATGTGATTGTGTTTTCGACCGGGATTCGCCCGCAAGACAATTTGGCACGCTATAGCCAGCTTGAGGTTGCCGAGCGCGGTG
Source organism: Deefgea salmonis (assembly GCF_020531905.1). GTDB lineage: Bacteria > Pseudomonadota > Gammaproteobacteria > Burkholderiales > Chitinibacteraceae > Deefgea > Deefgea salmonis. The sequence continues at coordinate 1,007 of NZ_JAJAWG010000001.1, forward strand.
GCGTGGTGATTAATGATCACTGCCAAACGTCAAACGCAGAGATTTATGCCATTGGTGAATGTGCAGCATGGCAGGGACAGTATTTTGGTCTGGTGGCGCCGGGCTACAAAATGGCGCAAGTGGCGGTCGATCATTTATTAGGTCGTGACAATGCCTTTACCGGCGCAGACATGAGCGCCAAGTTAAAATTATTGGGCGTTTCCGTCGGTAGTATTGGTGATGCGCAAGGGCGTACACCTGGTTGCCATAGCTATGTATTCCAAGACGATCAAGCTGGAATTTATAAAAAAATTGTCGTTTCAAAAGACGGCACGGCGCTACTGGGCGCGGTGCTGATTGGTGACGTGGATGATTACGGCCAATTATTGCAAATGATGCTGAACGCGATGCCGGTGCCCGAGCATCCCGACGCGTTGATTTTGCCTGCTTATGCTGGCGCCAAACCGGCATTGGGCGTGGATGCCTTGCCGGCATCCGCAGTGATTTGCTCGTGCTTTGATGTGAGTAAACAAAAAATTGCCGATGCCGTCGCGGCGGGGCATCACACGCTGGCAGCGATTAAGGCCGAAACGGGCGCAGGTACTGGCTGTGGTGGCTGTGTGCCGTTGATTAGTCAGGTGCTTAATGCTGAATTGGCGCGCAATGGCGTGGAAGTTAAAAATCATTTATGCGCGCATTTCCCGCATTCACGCCAAGATTTGTATCACCTGATTAAAGTTGCTGGCGTAAAAACCTTTGACGAGGCAATTGCCCAGTTTGGCCATGGCTACGGCTGTGAAACGTGTAAACCGACCATTGGCTCGATTTTGGCCAGTGCTTGGGGCGATTATGTGCTGTCGCCAGCCAATACGCCGTTGCAAGACACTAATGATGTGTTCTTGGGCAATATGCAAAAAGACGGTACGTATTCGGTGATTCCACGGATGGCCGGTGGCGAGGTGACGCCCGAAGGCTTGATGGCATTGGCGGCGGTGGCTAAAGATTATGGCTTGTATACCAAAGTCACCGGCGCGCAGCGCATTGGTTTATTTGGCGCGCACAAAGGTGATTTGCCGGCGATTTGGACGCGCTTAATTGATGCTGGGTTTGAAACCGGCCAAGCGTATGCCAAATCATTGCGGATGGTGAAAACCTGTGTCGGCAGCACTTGGTGCCGGTTTGGTGTGCAAGACAGCGTGGGCTTAGGCGTTGATCTTGAGCATCGCTACAAAGGGATTCGCACGCCGCATAAAATGAAATTTGGCGTGTCGGGCTGTACCCGCGAATGCGCTGAAGCGCAGGGTAAAGACGTCGGCATTATCGCCACGGATGCGGGTTGGAATTTGTATGTTTGCGGCAATGGCGGGATGAAGCCGCGCCATGCGGATTTACTGGCGTCGGATTTAGACCGTGAAACCTTATTGCGCTATCTTGATCGCTTTATGATGTTTTACGTCACGACCGCCGATAAATTACAACGCACTGCCAGCTGGTTATTAAGCATGGAAGGCGGTGTGGATTATCTGCGTTCGGTGATTGTGGACGATAAGCTCGGGATTGCCGAGCAATTAGAAACCGATCTGGCGACCATCCGTAGCCAATATCAGTGCGAATGGCAAACGACGTTGAGCGATGCCAATCAATTGGCGCGTTTTTCACACTTTATTAATAGCGAAGCGCACGACCCGAATGTGCAATTTGTGCCGACGCGCGACCAAATCCGCCCAGCACAATTGGACGAGCGTAAGGTCATTGCCATTAAGCCGATTATTTAAGGTACATCTCGCTCAGCAGCGGGGCGTCGATGCCAAAGTTGGATTTGACGCCCTCGCTCTGCTTGGCGAGCGTAAGGAGATAACAATGAATTGGAATGCAGTGTGTGATTTGAATGCCATTATTCCCGGTACTGGGGTGTGCGCTTTAGTGGGCGAGCGGCAGGTGGCGATTTTTCGGCCTTATGCCGATGCGCAAGTGTTTGCGTTGGATAATATTGACCCGTTTGCTGGGGCGAGCGTGTTATCGCGTGGTTTGACGGTTGAACACGACGGCGAGCTATGGGTGGCCAGTCCATTGAAAAAACAACGTTTTCGTTTGCGCGATGGTGTTTGCTATGAAAGTACCGAGCGCTCAATCGAAAGCTTTGCCGTCCGTGTGGTTGGCCAGCAGGTAGAAGTACAAATCTAAGTTTGATACAGCCCATAAAAACCGCCGTGCGATTGAGTTCGCCCGGCGGTTTTTTTTAGGCGATCACTTGGTGGTAGGTTTCCACCTGATACGACTCAACCCATTGCGGCATGATGTGGTGGAAATAATGTTGAATGGCCGGCTTGGCGCAATGCTGCTCAAAGGCGGCAAGGTCGACAAATTTTTCGACAAAAGTCATCCGGCGCGGCTCATCGCGGCTGACATTGAGCTCGTAACGAATGCAGCCCGCTTCGCGGCGTGTATCGGCAATCAGGTCAGCCAAGGCGGCTAGTAGCTCGGTTTGATGGCCTTCTTTAGCCAGAAAGCTCGCCACACACACCAGTTGCTGTGCGTTGACGACATAATTGGTTTCAGTTGAGTTAGACATGGCTATTTATGTGGTGGATTTGAATCTACGCATTGTACGCATACGGTGCAATCACGGCCAATCCGCTGCGTTCTCGCTGTAGACCGGATATGGGTATTTCACGCTAGGCTTTATATCGAATCGATCCCATCGCTATACCCATCAAATTCATCGGCTTCGCCAACGACTTGGTAAATCACATTCAGGCTAAATCCTCGGCTGGCGAGGTAGCGTAGTTGTTTGCAACGCGCTTGATGGTCAACGGGGGCGGCGTTGAATTTTTTTTGCCAAACTTGCCGCGCGGTGTCGATTTCATTGTCGATGGCTTGCAATAGGGCGCTGGCGATCAGCTCGGCGTTGACGCCTTTTTCTTGCAGTTCATGCCGTAATCTTTGCTGGCCATAGCGCTGGCTGCGAAAGTAAACCCATTGCTCGGCAAAGCGTGCGTCCGATTGCCAGCCGCGTTCAATAAAGTCATCGAGCACGGCGTTAATTTCTTCAGCGCTGACGTCGGAATAGGCGAGCGCTAATTTTTGCGCTAGCTCTTGTCGGGAATGGTCGCGCCGGCCAAGGTATTGCAGCGCTTTATTGCGAATTGAAACCATGATGTACTCTTAATCGGATCGGCTGGCGCGCTAAAAACAACAGCCCCACCCAAGAGTGAGGCTGTTTTGGCGTGCTTGCGGTGCGTTTATTCGCCTTGTTCGTCGCCTTTATCCATTTCGATCGGCAGTGGTGCGCCGCTGAGTTTTTCTCTGACTTTGCGGGCAATTTCATCGGCCACTTCAGGATTGTCTTTCAGGTATTGACGTGAATTTTCCAAACCTTGGCCAATTTTATTGCCGCCGTAGCTATACCAAGCACCCGATTTTTCAACGATTTTATGCGTTACGCCTTGCTCGATAATTTCACCTTCACGGGAAATCCCTTCGCCATACATGATGTCAAAGGTGATGACGCGAAATGGTGGGGCTACTTTGTTTTTAGCGACTTTCACTTTGGTTTGGTTACCAATGATGTCTTCGCCTTTTTTGACTGCGCCAATCCGGCGGATGTCGAGACGAACTGAAGCATAAAATTTCAGTGCATTACCACCGGTGGTGGTTTCAGGGCTTTGGCCGGGCATCATATTGCCGATTTTCATCCGCAATTGGTTAATGAAAATCACTAAAGTATTGGTGCGCTTGATATTGCCAGTCAGCTTACGCAGTGCTTGGCTCATTAAGCGCGCTTGCAGGCCAACGTGCACATCGCCCATTTCGCCTTCGATTTCGGCTTTCGGGGTGAGGGCAGCCACCGAGTCGATGACGATGATATCCACGCCACCTGAACGGACCAGCATGTCACAAATTTCGAGACCTTGCTCGCCAGTGTCGGGCTGAGAGATCAGCATGTCCGAAACATTCACGCCGAGTTTTTGAGCGTAGATTGGATCGAGTGCGTTTTCGGCGTCGATGTAGGCGGCAACGCCGCCGAGTTTTTGTACTTCAGCCACAACATGCAAGCACAACGTGGTTTTACCCGATGATTCTGGGCCAAAAATTTCGACGATGCGACCACGCGGTAAACCGCCAACGCCCAATGCTAAGTCAAGACCGAGTGAACCCGTTGAAACGACTTGCAGATCACTTTCAATTTGATTGTCGCCCATTTTCATGATGGCGCCTTTACCAAACTGACGTTCGATTTGCGCTAATGCGGCAGTGAGCGCTTTGCTTTTATTGTCGTCCATGAAGTGGTTCCCAGTGAATTAGATTGAGTTGGCTTATTATAGAACAATCGTTCTTTTTTGCAAGTGTTCTGTGCGTGATTTATGCCGACTGTGCACTGCGGCTGTCTGGCAACGTAAAATAAAAGGTCGCGCCTTCGCCCAGATTGGACTTAACCCACAGATGGCCGTTATGCCGGCTGATAATGCGTTGCACCACGGTGAGGCCAATGCCAGAGCTACGCAATTCGTGTTGCGAGCGAAAAAACGGCGTAAATAAGCGTTTGGATTGCTCGGGGTCTAGGCCAAGACCTTGGTCGGCAATATAAAACACCGGCTGTCCATTTATGGTGTCGCAGGCAAATTCAACGTGAATCGCTTGCTCTGGTTTGGCAAATTGCCAAGCGTTTTCAAAAAAATTGTACAGCGCAATGCGCATTAAGTGACGATCGGCAAAGGCCAGCATGTTGGCTTGGATGTTGAGTGTGATCTCTCGCTCAATTTGCAATAGGCTGAGTTCTTCCATAATGTCGTGGGCCATTGCACTGAGGTTGATTTCTTCTGGTCGTAGCTCATTGCGGGAGAGTTCTTGCAGCATGAGTAAATCATCGATGCGATTACTCATGGTTTGGGTGCTGCTGCGGATGCGCAGTAGATAATTACGGGCGTTGCCGTCGAGCTTTTCGCGGTAGTCGTCAATCAAAACTTGGCTAAAGCCATCAATTGTTTTGAGCGGTGAGCGTAAGTCTTGCGCGATGGAGGTCATTAGAATCTCCAACTCATGGTTGACGGTAACTAAGGCGCGTGAGCGGCTTTCGACCACGTCTTCTAAATGGTGATGATAGTGCTCAAGTTGCTGTTCATTGTGCTTACGCGCTTGGATGTCAAATAAAAACCCTTGTAAGTGCGCTTGGCCATTTTGGTCTTGGCTTACTGTGGCAAAAAAATGCACCCAAATGGCTTTGCCACTGGCCGCGAGTAATCGGCATTCAAATTCATGGGTTTGGCCGATGGCTATTTTGTCAGCAAATAGCGGGTAGGCGAGGTGTCGATCATCGGGGTGTAGATAGTTGCTTAAAAACGCTTCGCTATACCAAACCGAGATGGGGTAGCCCAGTAGTGTTTCAGCTTGCGGCCCAACGTAAGTAAAGCGCCATTCATCTGGGCGTGCATCCCAAGGAATAATCCGCGTTGATTCAACCAGTCGGCGAAAGCGATCTTGGCTCACCCGCAGCGCCGATTCGATCTGTTGGCGGCTAATCAGGTCGGCTTCGAGTTGCACATTTTTTTGCTCTAAAGTGCCAATCAAATCATGCAAAGCTTGCCGCGTGCTTTCTAAAGATTGCCCCAAATGCCCTAATTCATCGTGGCGACGCCAGATAAAAGCTTGATTGAGCTGCCGATCCGCCAGTTGCTGCGATTGCTCGGTGAGTTTTTTAAGCGGCCGTAAAATGCGCGAGTTCAGTAACAGTAAAATTAAAACCAAGCTGAGAACGACTTGAATGATGACGGCGAGTAAATAAATTTGTAGCTTACGTTTAATGTATTGCCGGCTGATACCGTCTGAAAATTCGACACTGGCCACGCCAATATTAACCCCTTGCTTGATGACCGGCCGTGATAGCGAAGCGGTGTGTCCCATTTGGCGCTCGGGCTGTTTGGCTGATAAAAATCCACCGAGATTTTGATCGCTAATCTTAATGCTGACGATGCGCTGATCGCTCATTAATGAGTCAAGTAAAGGGCGGCCTGAGTCGGGTGCGAGATTCCAAAGTGGCTCTTGCATACCAAGGGCCAGTACGTCGGCAATCCGTTGCTGGTCGCGCGCGATTTGATTTTGGGCTGCTTGCTCTTCGTACTGCAGGCCGATATAGCCGGTGATGATGGCTGGCAAGCATAAACCCATCAAGATAGCGAGGATGACTGCGGTACGTAATGACAGATTCATTAATGCATTTTCTATAGTTGGCTTGCTAATGTCATACAGTTTAAAGCAGCTTACGCAGATTACACATGCTTGCAGTACTTTTGCAGTGTGTCTCCAACACTTCTGCTTTTGATCTGCAACATTAAAAATGCACAATCTAACGCTGACGAACGGTGCTACAGGGCATAATGGCGGACAAATAGATCGCCTTGGGAGGATGTTCGATGCGGGTCATTATTCTTGGTGCTGGTGTCATCGGCGTAACAACGGCGTGGTTTTTGGCGCAAGAAGGCCATACGGTCACGGTGATCGAGCGCGCACAAGCGCCAGCGCGTGAAACCAGCTATGCCAACGGCGGGCAGATTTCGGTGTGTCATGCCGAGCCGTGGGCCAATCCCAAAGCGCCGTGGAAAACCTTGCAATGGCTGGGCGAAGAAGACGCGCCGTTGCTATTTCGTTTAAAACTTGACTGGCATCAATGGCGCTGGGGCTTACGTTTTCTTGAGCAATGTACTCAGGCTAAAGCGAAGGCCAACTTACAAAACTTAGTGCGATTGGGCTTGTATAGCCGCGAAACATTGCAATCGGTGCGGCTGGCGACAGGAGTTGCCTATGATCAGCGCACCGAAGGGATTTTGCATTACTACACCGATAGCGCTGAGTATGAGTCAGCGATCCCCGCTGCGGCCTTAATGCGCGAAGTGGGCTTGGATCGGCAGGTCAAAACCGCCGCAGAATGTTTAGTGATTGAGCCTGCACTGGCGCAATCGCGCTATCCGATTGTGGGTGGCACGTATACGCCCAGTGATGAATCGGGCGATGCGCGAGAATTTACCAACCAATTGGCCGAGCGCTGCTTGGCGATGGGGGTTGAGTTTCGCTACGACTGCAGTATTGAAGCCTTGGAGCGAGTCGGGGACGATGTCAAAGCGGTGCGCGTGATCAGCGAAGAAAACGGCGCTGAACGCTTGGCGGCCGATGCGATTGTGGTGTGCTTGGGGAGTTACAGCCCAATTCATTTGCGGCCTTTGGGGATTACCTTAGATATTTATCCTGCCAAGGGCTATTCAGCCACGATTCCGGTGATTGACCCGGATTATGCGCCAACGGTGAGTTTGACCGATGATGGCTATAAATTAGTTTTTTCGCGCTTAGGGAATCGTTTGCGAGTGGCCGGAACGGCTGAATTTAATGGCTATAACTTGGATTTAAACCCGATTCGCTGTAAAGCCTTGATTGAGCGCACCCGCCAAATTTTCCCTGCTGGGATGGATTATCAGGCTGCCGAATTTTGGACCGGTTTACGTCCGGCAACGCCGGGGAATCTGCCGTATATTGGCCAAACTCGATTCCCAAGTTTATGGCTCAATACCGGCCACGGCACGCTGGGCTGGACTGAATGCTGTGGTTCGGCCAAAGCCATTGCCGATTTGATCGCCGGCCGCCAGCCCGAAGTGGATTACCCGTTTGTAAGGGGTATTTAACGCTGAGCATTGTTGCTTAAAGGCTAGGTGGCAATACATCCGTTACGAAATGATGGTCAACGCGATAAAGCTGTTTTGTCGGCTGGCGTGTCTGTATTTCTAGTGCGTAAAAAAACCATCTCAGAAATGAGATGGTTTTTTTATTGCCGAATCAATTAAACCGCAACAGGCGCTTTAATCGCTGGGTGAGGGTCGTAGCCTTCAAGGGTGAAGTCAGCAAATTCAAAGTCGAATAAATCGGTTTTGGCTGGGTTGAGCTTCATCGTTGGCAGGCTACGTGGTGAGCGAGAAAGTTGCTCTTTGACTTGCTCAAAATGGTTGCGATAAATGTGGCAATCGCCGCCAGTCCAAACAAAATCACCCGGTTGCAAATCACACACTTGCGCCAGCATCAATACCAAGGTGGCGTACGACGCGATATTGAACGGCACGCCTAAAAATAAATCAGCGCTGCGCTGATACAGTTGGCAGGACAGTTTGCCGCGTTGATCGGGGTCGTCTTTTTGTGCTGGGGCCACATAAAATTGGAAAAAAGCATGGCAAGGTGGTAGCGCCATGTTTTCAATTTCACCCACATTCCACGCTGAAACGATAATTCGGCGTGAATCAGGATTGGTTTTTAAGGCTTTGATCACGTCGGCAATTTGGTCGATATGGCGGCCGTCACGCGTGGGCCAGCTGCGCCATTGGTAGCCATAAATTGGCCCTAAATCACCTTCAGGACTGGCCCATTCGTCCCAGATTTTAACGCCATGCTCGTGCAGCCATTGGATATTGGTGTCGCCACGTAAAAACCACAGCAATTCATTAATGATGGATTTAAGGTGGGTTTTTTTGGTGGTGACTAAGGGAAAACCTTCGGCTAGGTTAAAGCGCATTTGATGGCCAAAAACCGAAACGGTACCGGTGCCAGTGCGATCTTCTTTGGCGACACCTTGATCGAGTACGTGTTGCAGTAAGTCTAAATATTGGCGCATCGCGGCAGCTCCAGCAATAAACCCTGCTGGCGCAGGGTTTGAGGGTAAGTAAATGAGGCTCGATTTTACAGGACAGTGGCGTTGGTGTCTGCGCGATCTATTTCGACAAATAAAGGCAGCGTAATAATAAAGCGCGCGCCGTGGCCAAATTGGCTTTCGCAGCGAATTTCGCCATTCATCGCTTCAATCAGACGTTTGGAAATCGACAAGCCCAGTCCCGTGGTGTGTTCCCCGCCGGTGGGACGGGCGGAAAGACGGCTGAATTTTTTGAATAATAGCGACATTTCATGGGGCGCTACACCCGGACCTTGATCGCTGACGCTGATTTCGATGTGATTGCCGATGTTTTCGGTACTAATAACAATCGCACTGTCGTGTGGCGCGTATTTGACGGCGTTGGAGATTAAATTATCTAACACTTGCCACAGTGCCGAGCGATCCGCGATTAATACCAAACCATGTGCTTGGTAATGGCATTGTTGCTGCTTATGCGCGAGTCGTTCTTGCCATTCATTCATCACATCTTGAATTAAGGTGTCGATGGCGATGGGGGCAAAAGCCAGCCGCACGGATCCAGTTTCTAGGGCATTGTGATCGATTAAATTACCGATAATATTTTGAATGCGTCCGGCCAATTGATTAATGCCGCTTAAGCGATTTTGAATTTTATCGCTCGGCCATTCGTGTAATCGCTCTTTGAGTAGCACCGACATGCCCTGAATGCTGGCGACGGGGTTTTTTAAATCATGCGCGGCAATGGTGAGTAATTCATTTTTTTCATGATTGAGGTATTTGAGTGCTTCATTGGCCGCTTGTAATTGCAAATTGCGGCGGGCTAATTCTTGCGTTCTTTCATTAACCAATTCTTCAAGATGATGGCGGTGCGATTGCACGGTCTGTGCCATGTCTTTAAAACTGCGTGCCAGTTCACCGATTTCATCGTCGCGATGGGTGTCGAGCTCGGTGGATGGTTTGCCTTGCGCTAAAGCTTGAATGGCATTTTTAAGCCGAGTGAGCGGCTTAATAATGTCGGTTTTAAGTACCCATGCCAATAAGCCCAATTCTAAGGCGAGGGCGATCATGCCGAGTAATAAAATAATACTGGCTGAAATAGCGGCTTTGGTTTGGAGGATTTTTTTGGGGTAAACCGTCACAAATAACCAATTGGTGCTTTTGATCGGCGCAATGCCAAGCCAGTTTTCTTGGTCCTTGCTTTCAATAAATCGATCCAGTGGCTGGGCATTTTTTAGCGCTGAAAATAAATCTTTTAATGGCGTAGCACTATCGGCAACCTGAAATTTGCCGTGTTGTTGTTGGATTTGCTGCATGTAATTAGGGTGAGAAATCAAATGGCCATCGCGGCTGATAATGAAATTGTACGTGCCAGGAATATTGATGGTATTGGTGCGGGCAATTAATTGCGTGAGTAATACGTCTTGCCCAACGCTACCAATGTATTTACCTAAATAATCAATTGGCGTAATAATCGATACCATCCACTCTAATGCTTGTTTGTCATAATAAATACCAGTCCATTGGCTGGTTCTTTGTGGATTGACTGCCGGCGTGGCAATGATTTCGGGCTCAACGGTTTCGGCAAAATCATCTAATGAACCACTGCGCGCATAATTGAGCTGCGGCAAATACATTAAATTGGCATCGGAAATATTCAGATCAATAAAGGTATCGTAATAGTTGTTGCTAAATGCGGGACCATATTGCGAAAGTAAATCATACGCCAAAATCACTTGGCGTTTAAATTCGGGCGAGCGCTTGGCGGTGGGTAAGATGGCAATGGTGGCGCGATGCTCAAAGTCATCAAATTCATATTTAATACGCCACATACCATCTTTATCTTGGCGCAGTAATTGATCGAATGCGGCACTGGGATTGGTATTTTGCGCTAAGGCGTAGCGGCGGATAAACTCATCTCGAACTAAACGGGTATTGCCCTCGGCATTAATAAATAGACTGCTTTCAATTTGGCTGCGTGCGTCGATATATTTGGCCAAATGAATCAGCGCTTCTTCTTGTAAGCGCTGATAGCTGTAGTAATAACTAATCGCTGAAATTGCAAACGCCGCTAAGGTGATGCGTAACGCCATATTGCGCAAAACGCGTCGAAATAAATGACCTGATGATGAATTGAATATCCGCATGGCGCGACAATACAATAGTCTTTTGCGCGAGGGAAAATAATTAGAACAATGGCATCGGAGTTGTTGGTTTTTTACGGAAAAGGGCAACGGGTTTTTACTGTGACGACCTTTTTATGCGAGGCGCCGTGCTGCGGTAATTCAATACGTAGCTTAAGGCAATAGACACGGCTGAGTTTAATCGGTGAGGCCAGCGGCATAAATCAAAATTGGCGAATGGCTCAAAGAGGATAATTACTCTTACTCGGCTTGCACAATTTCAATGTAGCGAATTTGAGTGACTTCAAGCTCTTCGACCCCGGCTGGGGTGCGCAATAGTACTACATCGCCTTCTCGGGCTTTGAGTAGCGCTCGGGCTACGGGCGAGGTCCAGCTGATGTGGTTGAGGGCGAGATGGGTCTCGTCAACGCCAACGATGCTAATGGTTTCACTGTGACCGTCTTCGCGCTCGTAGCTGACGGTGGCGCTAAAAAACACTTGGTCGGTGCTTTCTCGGGTGCAAGGGTCGATGACTTCGGCAATTTCTAAGCGTTTGGTTAAAAAGCGAATGCGGCGATCAATTTCGCGTAAGCGGCGTTTGCCGTATTGGTAATCGGCGTTTTCTGAGCGGTCGCCATTGCTGGCAGCCCAATTAATTAAATGGGTTAGCTCGGGCCGCTCTTTAGTGACCAGTTGATACAGCTCGTTTTTTAGACGCTGCCAGCCATGCGGGGTGATGTAGTTTTTGCTACCAGACGGAATAATTAAATCAGCCGGAATGACTTCATCGTCGTCGCCTGCTGATTCGGTGGTGAATGCTTTGCTCATAATTTATCTTGGGTATTGTTCGCTAGGCTCTGTAAATTAAAGCCTAGCGGCAGATACCTAGTCTTTTACCTGACCCATCATGGTCAGTCCGGCCCATTTGGTTGCGGCCAAGACTTCAGTTTCAGAGAGTTCATAAAACTCACCGCGCTTAAGACGACCCGGCAAGCTAAACATACCAAAGCGAATCCGCGTTAGGCGGCTGACCATGATGTTGAAGTGTTCAAACATCCGGCGAACTTCGCGGTTACGACCTTCTTTGATCACCACGTGGTACCAGTGATTACTGCCTTCGCCACCACGATCTTCGATCCGAGCAAAATGCGCTTCACCGTCGTCAAGCTTCACGCCTTGGGTGAGTTCTTTCATTTGCTCAGGGGTCAGCTGGCCATGAACGCGCACTGCGTATTCGCGCTCCACTTGAAAGCTCGGATGGGTCATCCGGTTGGCCAATTCGCCCGAGGTAGTGAATAGCAACAGGCCCGTGGTGTTAAAGTCCAAACGACCGATGGCAATCCATTTGCTGGAGTAAACTCGGCGTAAACGTTCAAACACGGTGACACGGCCTTCTGGATCATCACGGCTGACCAATTCGCCTTCTTGTTTGTGGTACATAATGATGCGCACCATGCGGTCTGGCCATTTGAGCGCCACACGTTTGCCATCAATCCGTACTTCGTCGCCCGGGCTGACTTTGCAACCGAGCGTGGCGACACGGCCACCGATGGTCACGCGCTCGGCTTCGATGACTTCTTCCATATCACGGCGTGAGCCGAGGCCAGAATAGGCCAAAACTTTTTGTAAGCGATCGTCTTCGATTTCGGTGCTGGCAAGGCGTTTTTCACGCAAGATTTGCTGAAACGCTAGCTCTTGTTGTGAGCCTTGGCGCTGCTTCATGCGTTTGGCGCGTTTGACGTTTTTACCGCTTTTATCACCATGATGAACAATGGTGGTTTGGGTGGTTTCTACCGCTTCCGTCGGTGTTTTGATGCCTTGTACTTCGCGAGCGCCGGTGGTTTTGGCGATGGCTTGGGCAATCATGCGGCTCATGCCAACGGTGGAATTGCCGCGCTTACGCGTACCGGTGGCGGGTGTTGAAGAGCGTCCCGTGTCGGGCAGGTTTTTGGCGCGGTTACGCGCGGCTTCGCTCGCTGAGACCGGTTTCTTTTTGGTCGCGCCGGTTTTGGCAAAAGGCGTTTGCAACGGTTGAGCAGCGGGTTTACCACGACTGCCCGCCTTATTGGCGCTTCGTTGCTGGTCGGCAGCACGGCCTTCACGGATCGCGGGCTGCGGACGGCGGGCTTTAACTGTTTTCATCGGGCATTCTTTCTTTGTTCTATAAGTGGCAATTATAACTGGTTTGCTTTATCGATGCTGATAAATGCCAATGGCCGCGCTCGGCGGCCATTGGCATTGACTTTGTGGTATTTATTGCGGTGATTTTGTAAAAAAGGCAATGCCGCCCAAACTGGTTAAACCAAAGTTAAAGACTTGTTGGTCGATGTTTTCGTGGCTTGCTGTGAGTTCCATTTTTCTTTGGATTTCAAATAACACCTCTAATTCTTTAAACCATTTTAGCAAGCGGGTATTTTGGTTGAGGTAGTTTTCAATCTCTTCTTTGTGTGGATGCTCGCCAACGACTTGAATTTTGCCTTCAGCCGCACTTTGTAATTGAAAGGCCGGCGGCACGGTGACTGAGGTGTACGCTTGCAAATGACTGGCTAAATCCTCGCCAAATCGACGTACTTCACTGGTCGCGCTTTGGATCAATTCAGAGAGTTGTATACCCGTCTCATCGGCAGAATTACTGCTTAACTGTGCGATATCAAGCAGCGCAGTTCCGAGTTGATCTCTCATTACTTGGGGGTTTTCAGTCGCCACAGTTTGCTCCTCTCTGCTTAGAATAATTTTAATGACTTAAATTTAGACGCTTAATTGCTGATCGCCAGTGTAATAGTTGCATTTGTTTGATCTTAAATAAGCGTTTGTAAGCGATAAATCAATGCCAGTGCATCCCGCGGGCTCAGTTCATCCGCTTTAATGTCTTGTAGAGCTTGGACCGCAGGGTGCAATTCAAGTTCAGCCGCTTCTTCAAAATGGTTGACGGCAAACAAATCTGCTTGTGGCCCATTTTGTAAGCTATTTTGTTCTAAGTCCAGTAATTTACGTTTGGCTTGACGAACTACGTCACGCGGCACGCCCGCTAAGCTGGCAACAGCAATCCCATAGCTTTGTGACGCCGGGCCTTCTTGCACTGCATGTAGAAAAACGATCTTGTCTTTGTGTTCAACTGCATCTAAATGCACATTGCTCACTTGCGGGTAATCTTGGGCGAGTCGAGTTAGTTCAAAATAGTGCGTGGCAAACAGGGTGTAGCTGCGATTTTTTTCGATTAAAGCGCGAGCGATGGACCAAGCCAGCGCTAAACCATCAAAAGTCGATGTGCCACGGCCAACTTCATCCATCAGCACCAAGCTGTATTCGTTGGCATTGTTTAAAATATTGGCCGTTTCGGTCATCTCGACCATAAAGGTCGATCGGCCACCGGCTAAATCATCGCTTGCCCCAATGCGAGTAAAAATTCGATCGACTCGGCCGATTTGGGCGCTTTGTGCCGGTACGTAGCTACCGATGTGCGCCAGCAAGACAATAAGGGCCACTTGCCGCATATACGTCGATTTACCACCCATATTCGGGCCGGTAATCAGCAGTAATTTGCGGGCTAAATGGAAGTCGGCGCTATTGGGAATGAAGTCGTCAATTTGCGCTTCAACCACAGGGTGGCGACCGGCTTCGATGTGTAATACCGCATCGTCACAAAACTGCGGGGCAATATAGCCGCTCAGTTCGGCGCGCTGCGCTAAGCAAACCAGTACGTCGAGGGTAGCGACCGCTTGGCCAGCCAGACGCAAGGTGCTGAGGTGTATTTGCAGCTTTTCGATGAGGCCTTCGTAAAGTTGTTTCTCCAGCGCCAAGGCCCGTTCATTGGCAGACAGGGCTTTTTCTTCAAACTGTTTTAATTCTGGCGTGATGTAACGCTCGGCATTTTTCATCGTTTGCCGACGGCGGTAGTCTTCGGGTACTTGGCTTAGGTATGAGTTGGTAATCTCAATAAAAAAGCCGGCTACGCGGTTATACTCCACGCGCAAACTGGCAATGCCGGTGCGTTCGCGTTCGCGTAATTCCAGCTGGGTGAGAAAGTCGCCGCAGTTGCTTTGAATATGACGTAATTCATCCAGATCGCTTGAATAGCCATCCGCAATCACGCCGCCTTCACGAATTAATACCCCCGGTTCGGCTTGAATCGCCGCGTGTAGCAAGCTGGCAATGGCGGGTTCCGCATTCAGAGCCGCCGCTAAGCCGCGAAATAATCCATTGTGCGGGAGCTGCTCGGCCAATTGCGGCAATACCTGCAAGCTGCTGCGTAAACTCGCCAGATCACGAGGACGGGCGCTGCGCAGTGCAATGCGGGAAACGATGCGTTCGATGTCGGCGATTTCACGCAGGATTGGGTAGAGCGTCTCGCAATGTGCTTGTGCAATCAGCGTGCTAATCGCGTCTTGGCGTTCGATGATTTTGTGGTGTTGGCGCAATGGATGATGCAACCAATGCGCCAATAGCCGTGAGCCCATGCCGGTTGCACATTGGTCGAGTAAAGAAAACAGCGTGGGTGTGGTTTCGCCACGAATGGTTTCGGTGATTTCAAGATTGCGCCGTGTGGCGGCATCGAGCTCAATGTATTGCGTGGTGCTTTCTACGCGTAGACCATCGAGAGCTGGCAGCGAGCCGCCTTGCGTGCTGCGAACATAATCGAGCAAAGCACCCGCAGCGCCGAGGGCCAGCATGTCATTGCTCACGCCAAAGCCGCTTAAATCATGGACGCTAAAGTGCCGGCTGAGATTGCGCTGGGCGCTGTCATTTTCAAATTGCCAGCTGGCAATTTTGCGCACCGGAATGCGCAGCTGATCAAGTAGTGCCAGCTCAGTGCCTTCGGGTACTAAGATTTCAGCAGGGCGCAGTCGCTCCAGTTCTGAGCTGATTTTTTCAACGTCGGTATCCATCAAAGCAAAGTCGCCCGAAGCCAATGACAACCAGGCCATGCCCAGTTGGCCTTTAACAAAACGCAGTGCCAACAGGCGGTTTTCTTGTTTGTCGTCCAGCAGTGCCGCATCGGTTAAAGTGCCCGGCGTGACCACGCGCATGACTTTGCGCTCGACCGGCCCTTTGCTGGTGGCTGGGTCGCCAATTTGTTCGCAAATGGCAATCGATTCACCGAGTTTGACCAATTTAGCCAGATACGGTTCAAGCGAGTGAAACGGAATGCCGCACATTTTGATCGGCTCACCCGCGCTGCTGCCACGGGTGGTGAGGGTGATATCGAGCAAGCGCGCCGCTTTGACCGCATCCTCATAAAATAACTCGTAAAAATCCCCCATGCGATAGAACACCAGCTTGTCGGTGTGATCGGCCTTGAGCGAAAAATATTGCGCCATCATGGGCGTGTGGGTTGGGGCGGCGGACGTTTTGCTGCTTTTGGCCATGATGTGTTCCGTATTGCGAGTATATGAGTGAGCGTCTTGCTGGTTATGCTTTAGCGGGCAATACCCATGTTGGGGTGATTGGCTTGCCAAATGGGTAACCAGCCGATTTGATTGGCGGCAACTTGAAAATCAGCGTGAACACCAAGACCGGGTACGGCGGCCAGTTGGCCGTTAAGGTAAATCAGCGGCGTGGTTTCGCGTAGCCATGGCGCAATCCCAAGGACTTGGCAATGGGCTTTGAGCGAGCGCGTTGGGCGATTGGCTGCCAGTCTGAGGCTTTCGCCGCCTGAGCGACCGGCGATACGGTAGCCTTGCTGTAAAAAGCGCGGATCGATGCCGTGTTCTGCTTCAATCCAGCGCAGTTCGCCATGCCAATCGGCAATCTGTGGCGCGTCTTGCCATTGACGATCTAATTGCGGCCCCGGGTTTAAGCTAGCGCGCGTGATATGCAATGCGCCTCGATAGCGGCGAATTGCGGCATTACGCCAAACCAGTGCTGGGCAAGTGTCGCTGGCAGCGTCAAAAGTGACGCGCAATAATTCGTCAAAAGCACGCAACTCGAGCGTAATGCCGTGGGTATCGAGCCAATGATGTAAGGCATTGCGTTGCCGCGCAGCGCTGAGCTGTTGAAATGGCGCGAGCTGCAACGCTTGCTCTTGCACGCACAGTACGAGGTCTTCTTGGGCGCGCTCTAATAAAATCGCCGCAGCATCGCCTTGATGTATTGCGCTGCGGGCAATAGTGGCTATGGCTTTGGGGTTAATACCCTCAAGTAAAGGGATGAGCTCATGGCGAATTTTGTTGCGTTTAAAGGCCGTGTTTTGATTGCTTTCATCCTCCACCCAAGTCAACTGATGGGCATTGGCGTAGTCCAGTAAGACCGAGCGTGGCAACTGCAGCAAAGGGCGTAGTACGTCGATGTGGGCGTTCAGCGCCCGCACGGGTTTCATGGCAGATAGGCCGGCTGGGCCGCTGCCGCGCAGCAAATTGATTAGCAACGTTTCGCTTTGATCGTTTTGATGGTGGGCGAGTACGATGGCCTCGCATGCTTGCTCGCTAAACGCACGATACCGCGCGGTACGAGCATTGCTTTCAACGCCAAGCCCGGTGCCTTTTGATACGTTGACGTGTGTAATTTGACAAGGAATCTGGTGTGCTTGGCAAAAAGCGCGCGCATGTTCAGCCCAGATGTCGGCATTGGGTGAGAGGCCATGATGGATATGCACTGCGCTTAAGCTAAAGCCCAGTTCAGTTTGCTGTTGACTGAGCCAGTGCAGCAGTACGCTTGAATCCAATCCAGCTGAAAAGCCAACGCATAGGCGAGTTGGGGAGGGCTGCGATTGAAAACGGGGGCCTTGGCCCCCGTTGCAGCAAAAATCAATGAGGTTGGCCGTTGCCGCAAGCCAGCCTTCGTGATTGAGCGCCGCCTTAGGCGACGGTTTCTTCTTTAAATTTGCCATATTCCATTAGACGCTCAAAGCGATCATCGAGAAGTTGATCAATCGATTTGGCTTGTAAGTTTTTAAGCCCATCGGCAATTGATTTTTTCATTGCGCTCATCATGAGTTGATAGTCGCGATGTGCGCCGCCAACGGGTTCACTAATCACTTTATCGACCAAACCGAGGGTTTTTAAGCGCGTTGCGGTGATGCCAAGGGCTTCGGCCGCATCGGAGGCGCGCTCGGCGGTTTTCCACAAAATGGTGGCGCAGCCTTCAGGAGAAATCACTGAATACGTTGAATATTGCAGCATTTGTACAATATCGCCGACGGCAATCGCTAACGCGCCGCCAGAACCGCCTTCACCAATAATGGTGCAGATGGTCGGTACACGCAGTTTGGCCATTTCAAATAAATTGCGACCAATCGCTTCGGACTGTCCACGCTCTTCAGCGCCGATACCAGGGTAAGCACCCGGTGTATCGATAAAGGTGATGACGGGAATGTTGAATTTTTCTGCCAATTTCATCATGCGCAAGGCTTTGCGGTAGCCTTCTGGGCGTGGCATACCGAAATTACGCAAGATTTTTTCTTTGGTATCGCGCCCTTTTTGGTGGCCAATGACCATGACACTTTGACCATTAAAGCGAGCCAAACCACCCACAATGGCCAAGTCATCGGCAAAAGCGCGATCACCGTGCAATTCTTGAAAGTCTGTAAAAATACCCGCGATATAGTCGTAGGTATATGGACGCTGCGGATGGCGCGCCACTTGAGAAATTTGCCACGGCGACAGTTTGGCGTAGATCGTTTTAGTGAGCTCTTGGCTCTTTTTTTCTAAATGCGAAATTTCAACTGAGATATCTACTGCCGAATCGTCCTGCACGTAGCGCAGTTCTTCGATCTTGTTTTCGAGTTCGGCTACAGATTGCTCGAAGTCGAGGAAGGTCGTTTTCATGCTCTTCATACTCCAGAAGTGCCACTTACAAATAGCGCACGCGCGCAGCTAGCCAGTATGGCCAGCGCGTAAAATGGCGCAATCATACAGCAAGCACGGCTGCGCTCCAAGATGCCGACGGCTTTGTGCTGAGCAATTGCCGTTCATGACAGAGTGCATTATGCATTGCGAAAAACAATATCAGCCTTTACGTCAATTTTTTGTAAGCCTTTGCGGGTGTTTAAGTTGATGACCAAGGGCGCATTGGTATTGACGCTAATGGTACCGCCCTCTGGGCGGGATAAAATTAAAAATAATTTGGCATCACTTGGCGTGGCCAATGCAATTAATTGGCATTCTGCGTCAGATAGGGTCAAGGCGTAGTTGAGTCCTAAGCGCTCAGTTTCTACCAAGGTAAACAGCACTGCCGCATCATCTAAAGATTGCAGCCACAATACTTTAGGGTTGGGTTTTTCTTCGTGAAGCAGTTTGTAATTTTTGCAATCTTCGAAGCCGGGAATGCCCAGTGGGAATTGAATGATGGTTTCGGGATCAACTTCAATTTGGCCAAAACGACTAGGATAAACTTGCATTTAAAAGGCTCCACCAAGGAATATGAAAGCCAAGGATAACGTATTCATACGCTACGTGCCGAGCTTAGGTCTATGCTGTTGTAATTCTTTGTGACTTGTGTTTTAGCGTTTGCTGATAAACAATTGAATTACTAA
This sequence comes from Deefgea salmonis, assembly GCF_020531905.1. Taxonomy (GTDB): domain Bacteria; phylum Pseudomonadota; class Gammaproteobacteria; order Burkholderiales; family Chitinibacteraceae; genus Deefgea; species Deefgea salmonis. The sequence continues at coordinate 20,238 of NZ_JAJAWG010000001.1, forward strand.
AGAATTTCAAACTTGGGTCGATAATTGGCATAATGGAAGAAATTGACTGTGCGCCATTAAATTGGCATAGGATGCAATCATGAAAATTGACAACTCTGGCAAGCCATTAGCCAATATCGCTACGCGGCCGCTTGAAGGGCGTGTTGCTGCGAAGGCTGAGCAAGCGACAGAAAAAAACAGCGTTAGCATCAATCCCTTAGCGGCTCAATTATCCAATGTCGCGGGGGCAGGTAAAAGCGAATCGACTTTTGATGCTGAAAAAGTGGCTCAAATTCGTCAAGCGATTGCTGATGGCCGTTTTGCAATCAAGCCAGAGGCAATTGCCGATGGCTTACTGTCGAGTGTGAAAGCACTGCTTGCTCGTCCATGAGCTCTCCGGTTGATCTGTATCCGTCAATTGCAATAGAGCTGCTCGAGGTTGAGCGGCTTGTGGCGTTAATGCAACGTGAACAAGATATTTTGGTCAATCGTCAGTTTGATCAAATGAATGATTTGCTGGTATTGAAAACACGGGCGGTGCAACAGCTTGAAATGGCAACCCAATGCCGCTTGCAATGTGCACAGCAATTGAATTTACATACCGCATCACAATTGAGTGATTATTTGCTCGGTGATCGCAAAATTGCGCCGCAATGGCAGCAATTACAGCAGCAAGCCAAGCTGGCCGAAGTGCTCAATCGCAGTAATGCACAATTGGTGCAATGCCATGAAGAGGCAAATCGCCATTTATTAAGCTTGCTTTCTAAAGAAAAAAATCAAGAAATCGCCTATAGCGCCAATGGTCGTTTACGCCATCAGCCCACTTTAGGCCGACCGCTCGATCGTGCTTAATGCCTTGCAGGTCTGATCTGCTGGCGGGCTCAATCCCTCTATTTTTAAATTCATCTCGATCCCTTGCACTTTAGCAGGCTAAAAAATCAAACCGTCGGTGCTTGTCGGTTGGATCATCAGGCTTTTTTTGAGTTGTTGCGCCTTGTATTTTGCCATTTAGCCTTGGTGTGGACGACGCGTGTGCTGATTTTATCTATGCTCAGTGTTCATTTTTACGCTTATTAATTACGACGATCTAGAGTGGTTGTCAGTGTAGACTGCGATTATATTTACAATTAACCTGTATTTTATTTTGTTGCTCGTAAGTAATTGGCGGTTTGATTGCGTGCGTGCGCTTGAGTTACAGGGGCACAGGAATGCGGTGATGGCTATTTGATGAACATGAGCGATGATAAAACATCGTTCACGATTGAAATAAGGGGTTGGTAATGACGATGACGCCGATTGCGCCACGCGTGGCTTTGTTTGTGCCGTGCTTTATTGATGCGAGCTTTCCTGAGATCGGGGTTGCGACGCTGCAATTACTCGAGCGCTTGGGGTGTATTGTGGAGTATCCATTCAATCAAACCTGCTGTGGTCAGCCGCTCGCCAATGAAGGGGATCAAAAAAATGCAGCAGCTTGCGAAGCATTATTTGTCCAAAACTTTGCGGGTTACGATTATATCGTCGGCCCATCCGCCAGCTGCATTCATCATATTCGACAACATTTAGATGCCATTGAGCAAACTGCTGACGTGACGCACGTGCGAACGCATGCGTATGAATTAGTTGAATTTTTACACGATATATTGCAAATCCATGATTTTCCTTGGGCGTCATTCCCGCACAAAGTAGCTTTGCACAATAGCTGTACTTCGTTGCGTAGTCTGCAACCACCTTTGGCATCAATGTCAGAAATTAGTGGGCCAGCTTTTTCTAAGCCGAAAGCGTTGCTGGCCAATGTACCGGGCATCGAATGGGTTGAGTTAGAGCGCGCCGATGAGTGCTGTGGTTTTGGAGGCTTGTTTTCTGTTTTTGAGGAGGGCGTGTCGGCCAAAATGGGGTATGACAAGGTGGATGATCAACGACGAGCGGGGGCGGAATATATTGTCTCGGCCGACATGAGTTGCTTGATGCATCAAAAGGGTTGCGCGCAGCGCTTAGGGTATGGACAAAAATACATTCATATTGCCCAGATTTTGAATGGAGACGCACAATGAAACCGGTTGATCAATCGGCCGCTGCAGATGTTTTTATCGCCGATGTGCAGCATGAACGTTTTCATGATCATCACTTGTGGGACTTAAGAAAAGGGCGCGATCAAGAGCGAGATCATATCCCTGAGTGGGAAACGCTGCGCCAGCTCGCGTCGGATATTAAAGCGCATACGCTGACGCATTTGGCGGACTATCTAGAAGAGTTTGAGCGCAACGCTACAGCCAATGGGGTGCAGGTGCATTGGGCACAAAATGCCCAAGAGCATAATCGGATTGTTGGCGAGATTTTTGAAGCGCGGCAAGTTAAAACCGTGATTAAAAGCAAGTCGATGCTCACGGATGAATGCCAGATGCGACCGTATTTGGCCGAGCGCGGGATTACGGTAATTGAATCGGATTTGGGCGAGCGGATTCAGCAATTGGATGATGACCAACCACCGAGTCATATCGTAGTGCCGGCAGTGCATAAATTACGAGGTGATGTTGCAAAATTATTTGCCCGGACAATTCATTCTGACCCTAATAATGACGACCCCAAAGTATTAAGTGAAGCTGGACGACAAAGCTTGCGCCCGCATTTTTTAGCCACCGATGCGGGAATGACAGGGGCGAATTACTTGATCGCAGAGACCGGTAGTTTTGTGGTGTGTACCAATGAAGGTAATGCCGACATTAGCGCCAATTTACCACCCTTGCATGTCGCCTCGGTTGGGATTGAAAAACTGATTCCGCGTATCGAAGATCTGGGGGTATTTATTCGCCTGTTGTCACGCAGTGCCTTAGGTTCGCCCATTACGCAATATACCTCGCACTTTCGCGCGCCACGCGATGGCGGTGAAATGCATATTGTGTTGGTTGATAACGGCCGCTCAGCACGATTGGGGATGACTGATTTTTGGACTTCACTCAAGTGTATTCGCTGCGGGGCGTGCATGAATACTTGTCCAGTGTATCGGCGCAGTGGTGGTTTAAGTTATGGCAGTGTATATCCGGGGCCCATTGGGGTAATTTTAAATCCAGCGATTGATTTACATCGCTATCGTGCTTTGCCCTATGCATCCACCATGAATGGCAGTTGTACCAGCGTATGCCCAGTCAAAATCAATATTCACGAGCAAATCTATCAATGGCGGCGAATTATAAGTGAAAAACAAGAGCTACCGCTATTGCGTCGAACTGCGCTGGATGTCGCCGCCAAAGTATTGGCAAGCCCGGTATTATATCGGCGCGTCATTGCTGGGCTTGATCAAGTTAGTCGCGATTTCCCACGGGCATTAATTTATAACCCACTCAATGCTTGGGGCTTGCAAAGAGAGATGCCTGAAGCGCCCCAAGCCACATTTCATCAGTGGTGGGCCAAAAACCGAGGTGCTGATCATGAGTAGTCGCGATATTATTTTGGCGCAAGTACGCGTCAATCAGCCGCCGGCAAGTGATTTACCCAAAGTGGCGTTGTTTGATGCCGATTTGCCAAGTCCATGGCCGCAATTTCAAGCGAGTTTGCGACGGATGGGCGGGCAAGTATTGGATTGTCCTGATGGTGTGCATTTGAACGCTTTACTGGCACAACATTTTCCGGAAGCTAAAATAATTGCTTCGGTCGTTCCCGAATTGGTGGGTAATTTTCGTGTTTTGCAAGGCGAAGATCCGCATCGCTTGGCCGAGGTGGATATCGCTGTGGTGCGTGCGCGGTTTGCCGTTGCTGAAACCGGTAGCGTTTGCTTTACCGAGCAAGAGCTGGTGATTAATGCACTGGCTTATTTGGCGCAGCATTTGGTCGTTTTGTTGGATGTGGATGAGATTGTTGGCAATCTACATCACGCTTATCAACGCCCTGAGTTTCGATCGGCTCGATATGCAGTACTGCATAGCGGCCCTTCGGCGACGGCTGATATTGAAGGCACTTTAGTGCATGGTGCACAGGGGGTGCGTTCATTGTCGGTCATTGCGTATCAACGCAGTCATGATATTGTGTGAGTGGGTGAGTTTTTTATGTTTTATGTCAGATTTTAACGGTACTTTTAATCACAACTAATCCTAGGGGCGTCATTATGAATATTGCCAGTTTTACTGATTTACTGACTGCTGCTCGCGCCCAGCCAACACCACAAAGGTTATTGTTTGTTTTTACAGGTGCAGGTTTGCCTGAAGGAGCGAGTGCCGAGCAAGTGGCTCAGTTTACCGCCCAGCAGGCTGGCGAACTGACGCCTTTAATGTACGTGGATAAATCGCCGCTAGAGCTAAGTACGTTCGCGGTTTTGACGGCGGAATCAACACAGTTAATTCCCACTTGGGATGTTGTCTTTGTCGCTGGTTTAGGTGGCAAGGGTCAGCTAGCGCCGACCCATGATGAAATTGAGGGCGCATTTCAACGAATGATGGCAGCAATTCAATCGGGAGCGGTCCAGCAATTTTTAGCATTTCGCCGTAATGGTGAGTTGGTGCAGTTGATTGCGTGATTTCATGTGGCGGGCAGTTACACGCTGTTTTTTGAATGGGATATTGCAACCTTTGTCCGGATCGAGTTGTTTGACTGGGGTTTCGTCGGCATGCAGCACCGTTTCGCCGTTCAGTGGTTCATGCAGCCGATCCGCCAATGGTTGCAACCACCAACTGAGGCTACCAACCCAACTGGCCAGCGTGCTTTCTGCTAAAGGCAATTCGCTGCGTTCTCCCTCAGCAGCACTTTGAAGCGATTACTGCGCTGATTGCGAAATGCATATGCTGCACCTTCGACGGGTGAACGCTGCAAACGGGCGTGAATCTTGGCCGACAAACCCTCAATGCCGAGGCGCATATCGGCTGGCTCGACGACCAATTGCAGCAAGGTGAATGGTGGCATCATGCCAAAGCGCGCAATAAAGCCGCGACCCAAGCCGGATCGATTGCCGCAGGCAAAGTAAGCGTCACACCGGAGGGGAAATTCAAGTTCAACTGCGCCGCAAAGAGGTCGCGCCATTGTGCTGGCACGATGCTCGAAGCCATCCCTGCTGCGCTCCCAAAAATCAAAAGCGCAGCATGCCTAAATTAAAACGACAATTGGGGTGGGGCGGTAACATCCTTACGCCCGGCTTGCTTTCGTGAGGCATTAACGAAAGCAGCACAATCATCAACTTGAGAAGCAGGTGTATCGTCTCACCTAAATTCAAGTTCGCAATAGTGCAAAGCGGCTGGTTATTAATGGCTGTATAAGCCGAAATCTGACACGCAAAATCAAGTGCTTAATGTGGCCTGATATTGTTGCCAATAGCCGCGTGCGACAGCGCGCACTGCACGACCAATGTCTTCATAAACCTCATCCTCCAAATTAGCAAACGAAACGCGGGCAGACCAATCTGGAGCTTCAAAACCATTGCCGTTAAGTAAAACAATGCCATGGTCTTCCGCTAGCTTAAACACGATGTCGAGCGGATGCACGTTGACCTTCATCCACGTCACCAACTCTTCGCCCATGTATTTACGAATCCAAAATTCGAAATCGATCAGGCCGTAATAGCGATCAAACAAGGGGCCGATTTCGGGGTTAATGCCCAAACCTTCGCTTAGCAAGTGAACGCGCTGATCAACAATATTAATACACGCTTTTTGATACGCTTTTTCTTCATCGATCAATTCGCTAATCGAGAATAATGTCATCATCACTTGCTGCGGCAACGATAAGCCAGCAGTGTGATTAAGCGCCACGTCACGGCTGTCGGCGACGACACGATCAATAAATTTCAGCTGGCGCGGTTCAAGCGTTAACGTGCTGTAGCGCTTATCGAGCAGTAGTTTGGTTGCTTCGGGTAGATTGGCAATTTTTTCGTCAAAAATATTGTTTTCGTGCACCGCAATTACGCCTAGGCGCCAGCCAGTACAACCGAAATATTTACTGTATGAATAAACGCCAATAGTATTCCGCGGAAATTCGCCAAGCAAAGAGCGAAAATCATTAACAAACGTGCCATAAACGTCATCGGTCAGAATGATCAGATCAGGGCGCTGCTGCATAATTTTTCCGATACGCTGGATGGTTTCAGCGGATAAGGCCACGGCAGTTGGATTACCTGGATTGACCAAGAAAAACGCTTTAATTTTTGGGTCGAGTAGCGGTTTAAGGTCTTCTTCGGTCCACTGGAATTTATTTTCCTGGTGTGCGGTGATATTAACGACGTTGAGTTGATAATCCTCTAGCAGGGGCATTTCAAGATAGGGCGTAAAAATCGGCGTTCCCAGCGCAATTGTGTCGCCGGCATTGAGTAGGCGATTCGCTTTTAGCGATTTAAATAAATAGCACATTGCTGCTGTGCCACCTTCAACGGCAAATAAATCAAATTTGCCCACCGGGCGTGGATTTCCGCACATGGCCCACTGCAAATATTCATGAACAATTTGCTCGTTATGCACGAGGATGCGATCAGGAACCGGGTAATTGTCGCCAATGATCGAATCCGTTAATTCATGAACAAACGCATCAGCATCAAAGCCAAACCGCATAATTGTCCATGGGATCGCTTTAGCTAAAAAAGCAGCGCCAGGGGTTTGATTTTGCGTTGCCAACCAATCTTGTAAACGAGCCGCTGAACCGTTGGCTTTAGGCATGCCACCTAAGCCGGCGGGTAAGTTCATTACACGTTTGCTTTCTAGTACTGCAAATTGACCAAGGAGAAAGAAACCTTCTCTCGGAGTAGTTGCAACCCAATTAGGATTGCCACGTCCGGCATTCAAAAATATTTTATGCGACGTTCTGGACACTTTTTTAGCGGCATTGATCAGAAAGTCTTTAATTTCAAACGGGCTGAGATGTTGGTATTCACGTAGCGTAGTAACGTCCATTTTGAGCTCCTTAAAGCGATAAAGTAGAGAGTAGGTTCAGCTGTGAGACATCAATAAAACAATGAGCAGACCAAAAATAGTTAGCAAGGTATTGCCAATCGCATATGGCATACCGTAGCCCAAAGCGGGTACTTTACTTTTGGCTGTTTCCTGAATCATCCCGAGCGCCGCGGTTGTGGTTCGAACGCCGGCGCAAACACCAAACAAAATAGCCGGATGAAATTTAAAGACGTAATGCCCCAGATAAATTGCAACAAGCATTGGTACTGATGTCGAAATAATTCCCCAGACAAAGAGGCTGATCCCTACATGCTGTAGACCAGCAACAAAGCCCGGCCCAGCATTAATACCAACAATGGCGATAAATACATTCAAACCTAAAGTATTCATTAGTGCTAGTGCAGGGGCTGGGATACGGCCAAAAGTTGGGTGAACAGTTCGCCCATAACTAAGGAGTAGGCCAGCCAGCAAAGCGCCACCGGATGTAGACAAACTCAATGGAATACTTCCAAGCTTGATCGACAAAGCACCAATTAAGCCGCCGATAAAAATACCACCAGCGACAGTAACTAGATCCGTATCTTGCACTGGGCGATCAGCATAGCCGAGTGCTTTGGCCGCAACAGCAATGTGGCGCTCGCTACCGATCAACGTCAGAATGTCGCCGCGCAAAATTTCGGTATTGGGTAGGATCGGAATCTCCACCATATGCCGTGTAATTTTGGAGAGGTAAATTCCGCGTGCTTGTGGGCTATCAGCAAGTTCTTTTATTGTTTTATTATTAAACGCTTTGTTGGTTATATAGACATCAACCTTATTCACTGGCGCGTTTAATAGTTCTTTATCATCAACTTCAGTGGTGTGCGGCTCAATTTGCTCTACAAGCACAGAGCGATGCCCTGATATGGCAAGGACATCTCCGCCCAAAATCACCGTGTCGCCATCGGCTTCAATAATCGTGTCGCCGCGCCGAACTCGTTCGATAAATACGCGCAAGTTGGGTGCGATGTCGCGCGCTTTTTTTCCGACTACGCGGCTATTGGAGGAGACTTTGAATGTACGAACTTCGATTTGCCGATATGCAGCGAGCTGACCTGCATCCTGACCAAGGTCACCTCCGATCTCTTTTTCATAATCAGCGCAAACTTTAACCAGATCAATGCCCAATAATTTTGGCCCAAGTTGCGCCAAAATTATGGCGGAACCTATCGTGCCGAAGATGTACGTCACTGCGTAACCAATTGGAATCGAATCAGCATACGATTTAGCTTGTTCTGGTGTTAAGCCCATATGGTTTATTTGATCGGTAGCAACACCAATCGCAGATGAAATAGTCTGCGAGCCTGCGTATAAACCAACTGCGTAACCTAAATCAAGATTAGCAAATTTGGCGCAAGCGAATGGCACCAACAGGCATAGCGCTAACACCAAAACTGAAAAAGCGATTTGGCGTGGACCATCTTTACTTAGCCCTGCAAAAAATTGCGGGCCGACACCGTAACCAACCGCAAAAAGAAACATCAAAAAGAAAGTCGATTTAATCGGGCCAGTGATTGTGATACCAAATTGGCCAATGATGACGGCAAATAGTAAAGTTGCGGTCACACTGCCGAGGCCAAAACCTGCAATTTTTTTCGGACCTAGCCAAAAACCAAAAGCTAGTGCGAGAAAAATTGATAGCTCAGGATATGAATGCAAAGTATCTAATAACCAGTTCCACATATAAATAATCCAATATTAGAAGTAAAAGTAAATTATAAATTTTTCATGTTTTTCATATTTTATTTTTCCTCATAATTTATTTGCAATTAGGTTTATCGATTTACTGAATCTGACTGCTTTGAACTTTCAGCTGGATACGAGTTAAAGTTCAAGGCAGTTATTCGGTACCAAGATTAAAACGTTGAATTTTTACTTGACTATGCCAAGCCAATATTAAAATATTTAATAGTAATACATTACAAAATCGCTTGTTTGTAAGCGATTTTTAACTAAGTGCAGAGAAAATATTATTTTTTTTACTAGAAACTGTATTTAATCGTTTGGGGTTACGCGGAGGACTTGATTTTTAAATGCTCGCTGAGTAAAAAAGCAAACTCAATTTTCAAAAATCCGAGAGCAATTTGTTGACGCGCTGAATGAACATCGTTTCAGTTACGTTTAATAGTAGGTGATATTTTTTTAATTGCCAGAGAAATAAGCTAAACCCATGAAAAACATGAGGATATCGATATGAAGCCATCTCGCTTTACTGATAGATAAATCATTATCATTATGATTAAGACTGAGACCTTTTTATTCGTTAAGTTTCTAGAATTAAGCGGACGGTTTCTACCTGTGGCACTAAGTGAATGCTGGTTTAATAAAAAATACGCCTCTTTTGTTATAAAAAATGCGCACAAATAGGATGCCTCGGCTATTTCATTATTAATTATTATTTTTTGTCATTGGACAATGATGAGGCGCAATGCCGTCGTCATCTTCTTTGTGGGTTGTCTGACTTGAGTTGACGATTTTTAGATTCAAGCTAATGCATTGCGGTTCAATTGTCAGTGGTTTGGTTATCCGCCCACCAAACCAATCTATTTTTAAGTAGAATTTTCTCGCAGTCTTTGAGGCGCATTTGACATGCAATCGACACGCTATTCCGATAGCCAAATGATGGCGATTTTAAAGCCGGCCGAAGCCGGTTCCACCGTTCCTGATTTATGCCGTGAACACGGCAGGAGCTCGGCTTCCTTTTCTCAGTGGCGAGCTAAGTTTGACGGCATTTTCGGATTATTTCGGTGCCAATACACCGTCCATTTGACGCCAGAACTTGCTGTCTAGCGTTAGATCTACAAGCTGTTCTGGCTGATTGGGGTTAGCAAGAATCAAATGCAATCGAGCCGGGCCCTGCAGAGGTAAGGCCATCTGCCAGCTTGCCAATGTATGCGCTTTGCCAAGCCGCCACAGGCTATTATCGGGGCCCGCGTTTTTGTCTCGGCTGATTAGCGTGAAATCGTCGCGTTGCCACGGCGTATCGTGCTCAGCAAGTAGGGCGTTAATGCGTGCAAGTCGGATCGCGCTACTCATGCCGACGTGCTGTGGTTGATCCAAAACGCTTTCATCCAAATAATGATTGGTATGTGCAACTGTGCCTTGATCGATGCGCTGTAACCGGTATTTACCGTGTTGCCCCACTTCAACCTGCATTAAGCCATATCTGTCTGCTAGCAGTAAAAACACTGGTTTTGCTTTGGAAAACAAATCATCCGCATGTGCGGTTACATCGTCCAAAGAGGCCGAATTTTGCAAAATTTGTGCCATTACGCCGTGACGCTCTCGGTCGGCCTCGCGAATCGAGCGGGGGAGGCTGCTGGCCGAAGCACTCAGCACCACCAGGCCTTGCGTGTTTACGCCGGCTTTGAGGCCTTTAAAATGCCCGTCATCCGCGAAGAGCCCTAGATAGCGATATCCTATTCGGGGCGTCTGTAAGCGCAATGACTGCTGGTGATTAGGCGTCCAGTCACGGTTCTTTGCGATTAGCGTTCCGTCCAGACTGGTGTTGCCAGCTACGCCCCACAAGGTACATGCATAGATCGGGGAAGACAGTTGGAAATTCAAACCAAATAGGCAAAGCAGCACGAGTTTGTGGTTCATGGCGGGGTGAGGGGTGATTTGCAATCAGCAAGATAATAATATAAATACGGCATGTCTTTGATTTGATTTATTTCTAGCGCTGCCGATAGCGCCATCGATGGTTGGTTTTTGCATGGCTTGTTTGGGCTCGGCGTTGAGTGAATATGGCGCGTCAGAAATATTAAACACCGAGCAAGGCGCCGCATTACAGCGGATCGTCTTGAACAACCGAATGACGATTACCATGCGGCAGAAAAATCCACTTTGGTCGATCCGTACACGCCAATGAGTGAAAAATAACAGGCCGCAAACCATCAGGTAGCGGCCTTAATTTGTGTGATGTAATCGGGTACTGCTCGGCCAAAGCCGTCATCTCATTATTCAGTTGGCTGCGATTGACTACACGCGTTTAATCACGCCATAACTGCATATATTCATGCTTTGGATCGTAATTTTTAATCTGTTTTTCAATATTAAAGCGCCGATTGGGTCTTGGATCTGTACCGCGACCGGCTAAATACAACCAATTACCTTGATTGCTATACACATCGTAATCAATCAGCTGAGATTCAAACCACGCCGCGCCAGCCCGCCAATCACATTGCAAATCATGAATTAAGAAGCTGGCCACATTTTGCCGCATTCGGTTGGAAAGATAGCCTGTGGCGGCCAGTTCGCGCATACCGGCGTCGATAAAAGGCTGGCCAGTTTCACCCTGACACCACTTTAAAAAATGCTCGGCTTGATGTGGCATAGTCGCTGCGCCATTTAGGCCTTGGGCACGGTACAGTTGCGCGCCAAACCGTAGATGCAATAGCCTGAAATAATCTCGCCACAGCAGTTCAAATCTAATCCAGTTGGTGCTGTCATTTGCGCCATTAGCCGCTTCATGTGCTGTTAATTGCTGATCAATTTGTCTGGCCGATAGCGCGCCGCTGGCTAGCCACGGCGAAAACTTGCTGGAGTAATCGCAGCCGATCAAACCATTGCGCGTCTGCTTATATTGATCGGCCAAGCCCGACGCCAAATAGCGCTGCAAATGCGCCAATGCCGCAGTCGCTCCGCCATGCCATTGCGGCTGATGATAGGGAAAGGCGCTTCGCGCTTCTACGCACGGCGTGCCCGCCCATTCGTTTAAATTGATGCTGTGTAGTTCTTGCGCTGCGCTCGGTGCAGCGGGCCATGTTGCACTGAAAGCCAGTGGCGCAGGTGGCACGGTGCCGGCTTGTTCAATCTGCTGGCGAAAAGTGGTGAATATCAGCGGCAAGTCTTGCGGCTGAAATGGCAGCGTAGCGGGATCGAGCAAGCTCGATTGCCAAATGGTCTCAACGCAATAGCCTTGCGCGTCAAGCGCAGCCACTTGCGCCATTTCATACGGCGCTGCAATCGCCTCGCAATACACGGTATTGGCCTTAAGATGCTGCAAAATCGACGGCAGAACAACGCTTGGCTCGCCCGCTACAATCAGCAAACGGCGGCCTTGTTGCACGCATTGCGCCGCAAGGTCAGCAAGGGTATCGGCTAGAAACGCTTTTCTGTGCTGGCCTAAACGAGTAAACCCCCATTGGGTATTTTCTTCAGGGGCCAGACAGTAAACCAAAGTCAGCTGATCCGCTTGCTGGCAAGCATGAACGAGTGCCGCGTTATCGCTGAGGCGTAAATCATTGCGAAACCAATAGATTGCTGGCTTCATGATTGATTTCTTTGTTGACCAGCCGTTGCGGCCAGCAGGGCATTTGCAGCATCGATGCCAGACAGATATGCGCCTTCAATACGGCCACCCGCGAGCCAATCGCCAGCCAATACCAAACCCGTTTCAGCCGATTGCACGACGGCTTGAGTACTGCTGCCTTGCGCGAACCGCCAGCGATGCGCGCCAGCATGCTGCCAATGAGGTTCAGCCTGCCCCCAGCGCGCTAGCAGGCGATTGAACGCCTGAATCAGTAAAGCAATCACCTCATCGGCGGAATCTTCTAAATGAGCTTGCGACCATGCCACGCTGGCATGCAGCAACCAGTGCTGGCCGGAGCGGCCGGGCTTGCTGCTGTTGTGAGCCAGCCAAGAGATCGCGCCGTCATTAATAAATGCCCCAGCGAACGGCAAATTGATGGCGTGCTCACTACTGAGCATGACCGCCCAGCAGGGCGACATGGGTATGTTTTCGGCCGCAGCCTGCATCGGGTGCGCCACGGGAATCAGTGCCGCCGCTTGCGGCGCGGGTAGCGCCAGCACCAGTTGCGGTGCTTGCCAGATTTGCTCACCCGCATTCACTTGCCAACCTTGCGCTGTGGCTTCAATTGCCGTGACTTGTACCGACAATTTCACGTCCAGCGTTGCAGCTATCGCCCCCAAGGGCGCGTTCATTTTTGGGGTGCCCACAAAACGCTGTTGCGGCGAGCTGATGCTTAGGTTTTGCCCATCCCACGCATAAATCGGCGCATGCCAACGGCCAATCAAGTTGGCGCGCAGCCAGATCGCCACTTGCCGACGAAATGCCGCCGAGCGCGCGGTAAAATATTGCGCACCATGATCCCATTGGCCGGTCTCGTCACGTCGTGTTGCCATCCGCCCGCCGATCCCGCGTGATTTTTCTAGCACTAAAACGCGTCGACCTGCCGCATGTAATTGCTGGGCTGCACTCAATCCAGCCATCCCCGCACCAATCACAATCACATCCCAACTCGCTGCCATTCGCGCACCTGATTGTTAGTTTTTTACAATGGATTCTTTTTCCTGATGCTGTCTCTACTTCAGACGCGTCATCCCCGAGTGATTTTATCGGGGGTCCAGCCGCACAAACTGGATTCCCGCCTTCGCGGGAATGACGATTGAATTAGTTTCTTTGCGTTTTCTGCTGCAGAAACTTCATCAGATTCTTTTTTACAGTTGATTAATCTGCTGCAAATACCACTCTGCCTGCGCTAAGGTGGCCGACTTTTCATCTTCGGGCATTTTTTTCCATGTTTGGTACGTCATCCCAAGTCGGGGATTTTTTTCTAATCGCTCACTATGGCGATGGTGAAAGTGCCAATACAAACTATTCAAAGGACACGCGCCATCGCCGTGGCGCTGCTTAGGCTGGTAGTGGCAGCCTTTGCAGTAATCACTCATTTTATTGATATAGCTCGCCGAACCGGCATACGGTTTACTACCCAACAGACCGCCATCGGCATACTGGCTCATGCCACGGGTATTGGGCATTTCGACCCATTCAAACGCATCCACATAAATCCCCAAATACCACGCATCAACGTCATCGGGCGCAATGCCTGCCAACAAGGCAAAGTTGCCCGTTACCATCAAGCGCTGAATGTGATGGGCATAGCCCAGTGCCAGCGATTGATCAATGGCGTGCTTGAGGCAATTCATTTTGGTTTGCCCATTCCAATACCAACGAGGCAAACGGCGCTGATGATCCAGTTCATTCAGTTGGCCATATGCGGGCATACGCGCCCAGTACACGCCACGAACAAATTCCCGCCAGCCTAAAATCTGCCGAACAAATCCCTCCACGGTAGGTAGCGAAACACCGCCAGCGGCAAACTCAGCCAATGCCGCGTGAATGACCTCCAGCGGATGCAGTAATTTAAGATTCAGTGCAAACGAAAGCCCAGCATGAAATAGAGTCGGCGAAGCCGTACTCATGGCATCTTGATACGCGCCAAAATTGGGCAAGGCGTTTTGAATGAAGGTTGTCAGTGCGTGTTTGGCTTGAGTGCGCGTGATGGGCCAAGGGAAAGATTGGGCTTGAGGCTGACCGATGGTTTTAACGCCTGCGGCAGCAATTTCATCCCATAGCAGGCTTAAATCCGCCGCGTAATTCGGCCATGCTGGCGCGGCGGGGTCTCCATTCCAGCGCTTACGATTATCCTGATCAAAATTCCACTGCCCACCCAATGGCTGACCATCGGCATCGAGTAAAATTTGGTACTGCTTGCGCAGGCCACGATAGAAAAACTCCATCCGAGGAATTTTTTGCGCAAATTGCGCGCTGATTACCGCTCGATCCACGAGAAAATGCTCGCTATCTACGACGTTAATCGGCATGCCCAATCGTGATTCAGCTGCTAAAAATTGCGTCTCTAGTCGGTACTCATCCGCTGGTTGGCGCTCTAGCTGAGTGATCTGCTGGGTTTCGATCAGCTGCATTAAGTTGCTAATAAAATCTTGCCGATTATCTGTATCGCCAATTTTGATGTAATGCACGCGGCAGCCCGCGTTTTGCAAAGCCTGAGCAAAGCCACGCATCGCAGCAAAAATACCGAGTACCTTTTGCGCGTGGTGCCAGGCGTAATCGGTTTCGCTGCGTAGCTCCATCAACACATACAGCACATCAGCACGCGCCCGCTCGGCCTCGCTAAACCAACTGTGGCGAATATTGAGTTGGTCACCCAAGATCAGTCGGAGTGTGCGCATGTTTTACCTTTTTGCCGAGCGCATCGCACGCTGCAGTATTTGACCGATGCCCAGTTTTTCTCCCATTTTTTGCGCCAAGCAAATGGGCGCAGGCAAATCGGGCAGGTTTTTTGCGGTAAATTTAGTTTATGGTGCGCCATGGATTTGAGTCAATATGTATGGGTATATCTTTATAAGCTGTTTATTTAATGAGCTACAGTGATATACCTTTATATTTTATCTGATTGTGTCTCTGCTTCAGCAAACCACAAAAAAACCATTCAATCGTCATTCCCGCGAAGGCGGGAATCCAGTTTGTGCCGCTGGATTCCCGATTAAAGCACTCGTGGATGACGCTTCTGAAGCAGAGGCATAGTCAGGATATTTTAGGCAAGGGATGCAAATGCGCGTGTCCACCATCAACGCCAATCATCTGCCCCGTAATCCAACGCGCTGCGTCGCTGAGTAAAAAAGCAATCAGTGCGGCGCTGTCCTGGCCTTCTCCAATCAAGCCCATCGGATTCATTTTGGCATTGCGCGCCAATGCCTCAGGCGTCCCAGTCAAACGCGCCGAGAGCGCCGAGCGAGTCAAGCCCGGCATCACTGCATTCACCCGAATGCCTTTGTCGGCATACGTCGCGGCCGCCGTCTGCGCCAAACTGGCCACCGCCGCTTTGGCGCTGGCAATCGCTTCATGATTGGCAAAACCGGCGCTAGCGACCAGCGAGCCAATTAACACCGCCGAGGCCGGCGTTTTGGTTTTCAGCTGCAGACTGACAAAGGCTTTGAGCGCATAAAAAGCCGAAAAATAGTTTTGGGCAAACAGCGCCTCGCAATCATTGGCGGAAGTTAGATGCAAGGGGCGAATCAATGTCGAGCCGACGCAATGCGCAAAACCCGTGGGAATAAAATTGAGTTGCTGTGCCGTTTGTAAAATCACTTCCGCCGTAGGGACCAAACTCAAATCCCCCGGCACAACCAACGTCTCGCCATTGATCTGGGCCGCTAAGCTCAGCAATTTTTCTTCATTGCGGCCACTCAAAATCAGCCGACAACCTAGGCTCGCTAGCTCATGCGCCAAAGCCGCGCCAATCGCGCCGGTCGCACCGGTAATCCAGATCGTTTGTGACATTGTTCGCCTCCAGCCTACGCATACGGTTTAAGTGCTACTGGTCTAGTCGCTACTGATTGGTATAAATATACACTGACAAGTAGCTTTGTGCGAGAAGTACTGCACGCCAAATCGAGATTGGCACGAATGAGGGGCACGCCTGAGCGCTTAAAATGGAGGTCAAAAACACATTTGCAATGTCCACTGCGGCTGAGGTATTGATGCCGAAGCTTGAAATATGAAGGGCAGTAAACCATCAGTTTGCGGCCTGCATTATTTTTAGGCCAAGCACTGCTGCATAGCGCTTCTTTTAACTTCGATTACATATGGGTGGATTGCCATGGCGGCAAGGTCTTTGAATGTAAAAAAGCCCTGAATAATCAGGGCTTTAGCCTTAAATGCTGGTGGAGGCGGGGGGAGTCGAACCCCCGTCCGGAAGCACTCTACGAAGAGTTCTACATGTTTAGCCTTATCTTTTGGGTTTTAACTCCCTTTCACGCCGATGGGCAGGCTTGAGGAGAGCGAGTTACCTAAATTTAACCCTAACCCAAGTAACCCGAGTTAAGGCGATTCCATCTAAATGACTCTACTGCTGGTTTGACCCAGCCCACCCGATGGACCCTGTGGTGTAGAGTCTAGCGCGATTAAGCGGCTAGAGCGTAAGTTTCGTCGTTTGCGACTATATAAATACAGTGTTTAACGGGAATCTGCGATCCCGACATGCCCTCACCCGCTTTGCAACCCCCGTCGAAACCATGGCGCCCCCGATCGGTAGTCTTCAAGTTGGACAAGAAGAAGGGCGATTATACCTGCTTATTCTTGCTTTGGGCTAGCTGTTCACGGGCTAACTGATTGGGTCTAAGTCAATGGGCTTTGATATTAAAGGTTTATTTTTTTACTGCTGTTGATTTTATGGTTAATGGAGCCCAATTTCGGCACTTTTTGGCGAAATTTTTGCAGAATTCTTTCTGCCTGTTTGTTTTTGTTGACGCTAACTTGTTCGATTGCTGCCTTTTAAAGTCATAAATTCTGACTACACTCATTAAGTGATGGTTGTGGTGGTTGTTCGCTTTGCCGTGTGATTTGATGTCAGACATGCCATAGGTGGCTTATGAAGCAGATTATTTTGGCGCTTGAAAATGCGCTTGAGTTACTCGATCATCTGAGTGTTTATCATGCTGATGGGAATCATCATGGTGCGATTACTTTGGCGAATTTACGGTTTAATGAGCGTCGTTTAGTCGGTTTGATTGCCCCGCCGGCAGTGCGGTCTGAGCTAATTAGTGTTGAGGATTTGTGCTTTGCATCGCCTGAGCAGGCAGGCAGAATGTGGGATAAAGTCAGTCCGCGTAGCGATTTATATTCGGTGGGCTGCTTGCTGTATACCTGGCTTAATGATTCACCTCCCTTTGTTGCGAATGATTTGTTGGCTTTGGTGCATGCTCACTTGGCGCTGCCCCCTGCAGCAATGCCAAACACCCAGTTGATCCCTCCCATATTACGTCGCATTGTGCTAAAGCTACTTGAAAAACCAACGATGGGGCGTTATGCCTCTGTTGCTGGGTTAAGTGCGGATTTACGTGAGTGTTTGCAGCGGATGCAGTCTGGCTTGGTCGAGGATTTTTTGCTGGGTACGCATGATGAATCTGGGCGCTTTGTCATTTCTAACAAGCTGTATGGCCGTGATGCGGATGTAGCACAACTACAGCATCTTTTTGAACGAGCCTGTCAAGGTGAGGGAGTATTGTGCACCATTGGTGGCTATTCGGGGATCGGAAAAACCAGTTTGGTTCGTAGCTTACGCTCGGCTGTTGTTGCGTCGCGTGGGGCGATGGCGGAGGGTAAGCATGACCAATTTCGTCGGCAAGTCCCTTACTCAGCGTTAACTGAAACGTTTACTGCTTTATTGCGACGAATTTTGTCTGGAGATCGTGCTCATTTGGCTTTATGGCGTGAGACTTTAATCGATGCGCTGGGCGAAAATAGTACTGTGATTGCTGAGTTAATCCCCGATATTACGCGAATTATTGGTCCGCAAGCCAAACCCTGCGTATTGGAAGGGCCGGCAGGGCAACATCGTTTTAATATGGCATTTACCGCGCTGTTAAAAGCATTTTCTAATTCAAATCATCCATTGGTCTTGTTTTTAGATGATGTGCAATGGGCTGATTTTGCCTCCTTGGCTCTAATTCAAAGCTGTCTCTCGGACGGTGATGTTGGTTATTTATTGGTCTTGTGCGCTTATCGAGATAATGAAGTTGATGAGCAGCATCCACTGGCATTGATGTTTGCCGAACTTAAAAAGAAGGGTGTAGCGATTCAAGCCGTTAGCGTTGGGCCACTTGCTACATTACATTTGGCTGAATTGGTCTGTGATAGTTTTCCGGGATTGGACGATTTGCCCTTGTTTTACGATATGTTAATGCGTAAAACGCAAGGGAATCCGTTCTTTTTACGGCAGTTTTTACAAGAGCTGTACGATGAAAAAATCTTATCATTTCACCCTCAACGCCGCTGGTGGGTTTGGTCTAAAGCGCGTGCTTTAGCACTCACGCACACTGAGAATGTGATTGACTTAATGGTTCGGCGCATTCGGCGTTTGCCGCCAGATACCCGCAATATCTTGAATATGGCCGCCAGTATTGGCAATCGTTTTGATTTGGCAACCTTGTCTATGGTTGGTGAGCTTGATCAAGCTACAATTTTGACGATGTTGGCGCCAGCATTGCAAGAAGAAATTGTATTGCCTATTACCGATGGTAAAGATAAGCACGAATTTAAATTTTTACATGATCGAGTGCAGCAAGGCGCTTATGTTTTAGAGTCGGATGAATATACCAATCAGTTGCATTTGCGGATTGGCCGTTTGATGCTTGAGCGGATGCGGGTGAGTGATATTGAGCCGAAATTATTTGAAATCGTTGATCATCTTAATGCGGCGCAGCATTTAATTGGCGCGCCAGATGAACGCTTGCAATTGGCCGAGCTCAACTTGCAGGCAGGGGTTAAGGCAAGGCAGGCCATGGCTTATCAGGCGGCGCTCAGTTATTTAGAAACTGGAATTGCCCTGCTGAATGATGCGTTTTCGCCGAATAATTTTGATCTTTCATTTAGTCTTTATTTAAATGCGGCGCAAGTGTTTGAGCTCGCTGGCTCATATGAACGTTTTGCAGATTATATTCAATTGCTTGAGCAGCATGCTCAAACGCCATTACAGCAAGTTGAGCTGTATTTTTTGCGGATTGCCCATCTGAATCATGATAGTCGCTTGGCTGAAATCAATGCGCTTGGCCGTGAGGCTTTGGCTTTGTTTGATATTGATATTCCGCCACTGGATGACGCGAGTGCGCTAATGGTGCGATATCAGCAAGAGCTCGAACAATTTGAATTAACAATGCAGTCGAAATCTTACGTATCGCTGAGTGATGTATCGGCCAGTGATGATGCGGCGCATGACGCTATTCTCAAAGTGCTCTCACAGGTCTCAGAACCGGCTATTTTTGTGAATTTCCCGTTTTTTTCTGTGATTGCAGTAATTGGCGTCAATCGATCGATTCGCTATGGCTATACGCGGGTTTCGCCGATGTTTTTTACTTTGCTGGGTATTGCGTTAATTGCGCATCATCGCCGATACCAAGACGCCTGCAAAATTGCCGAAGTGGGCATTCGCTTACTCAATAGCAATAGCAAAACCTATGATTTATACGGCTATGAGCGCTGTTTAGCTTATCACGGTTGGAATATTACCCATTGGGCCGAACCGGCTCAACGCGCAGTCCCGCTTTTGAATGAAGGCTATAGCGTCGCATTGCGTGCACATGACCCCTTGTATGGCGGCTATATGCTGGTCGGTATTCCGTGGGTGAGTTTATTTTTATGCCGTGATGTGACCGATTTGCAGTCCACCGCGCAGCGAACACTTAATTTTTGTGCCAGCAATGAACTGCCTTTTGTCGGTAGCTTGAGTTTGCCATTTGCCGCCACTGCCGCCGCTTTACATGGTGATACGGCGGGCTTAGGGGTGTTGGATCATAGCGAGTTTTCTGAGGCCGAATTTCTTGAGGCATGGCAGTCTGTCCCGATTACCATTGCCGGCCTTAATATTTGCCGAATGATGCTGTATACCCTTGAGGGACGTTTTGATGATGCGATTCGTTTGTATGCTAGCGTTAAAGCGGCATGGCCAGCGACGTACTTATTGAGTTTACATCATCCATTTTGGCATGGGGTGGCTTTAGCCGGAAAGGCAAGGGTCGCCGAGTCCAATAGTCAGGCAAAATTGTTGTGTGAGTTAAGGGAAATTGAAGGTTTTTACCAGTCGGTCTATGTTGCAGGTTGCGCTGAAAATGTTGAAGACAAGTTGTTTTTTTTACGTGCATTATTGGCCGATTTAGACGGCGAAGAAGAGCAAGCGGTTTCTTTGTGTCAGCAAGCGATTCATAGTGCTCAGCATCATTGCTTTTTGCTCAATTTGGGTTTTTTCAATGAAACATTGGCGCAAATGCATCAGCGCCGGCGCAATTCTGCGGCAAGTACTTTAGCGCTTGAGCAGGCCGCTCTGGCCTATGTTGAATGCCAAGCACTGGCTTTGGCGCAAAGAGTGAAATCGCGTATCTTGCCGAAAATCGAACTGGCCAGAACGGCCAATACGGTATCCAATGAATTTGGTTTAGATGCCATTGATGTTTTGGCCATTTTACGGGCAGTGCAGACCATCTCGAGTGAGAGCAAGCTCGATGGTTTGCTATCGAGATTGTTAAAAATCATACTGGAGTCATCTGGCGCAGAGCAGGGTTGTATTGTTTTGGATTTAGATAATCGGCTGTATATCGAAGAATCTGCCGGCTCAATGCACGCCGATACCGGTTTGGTGGAGTCGGTCATCCGCTTGGTCAATAACACCCGAGAAGCCATTGTGCTGGAAGATGCGAGCCAGTCGATTGAGTTTGCCGATGACCCACAAATTAACATTAGAAAAATCAAATCGTTGCTTTGTATGCCGGTGGGTCGGCAAGGTAAAACGCAGCGTGTACTGTATTTAGAGCATGGTTCGGTTGAGGGCGTTTTTTCAGTGAAGCGTTGCCAGGCCATTAGTTGGCTTGCTGCGCAAGCGGCAATCTCGATTGAGAATTTAACCGCTTATGCCGAACTCGATGCGTATAAAAATCACCTAGAGGCCTTGGTTGAAGAGCGTACCGGTGAGCTTGAAGTCGCCAAAGACGCCGCCGAAGAGGCGACTCGCGCTAAAAGTGATTTTTTGGCCAATATGAGCCACGAAATTCGTACCCCAATGAATGCCATTATTGGGATGTCACAATTGGCTTTAGAGCTACCACTGGAAGCCAAAGCACGAAATTACGTGAGTAAAGTCAATAAAGCGGCGGAAAATTTACTGGGCATTATTAATGACATTTTGGATTTTTCTAAAATCGAAGCTGGCAAACTAGATATGGAATTGGCTGGTTTTGGCTTAGAGGATGTGCTCGATCATTTGGCTAATCTGGTTGCCGATAAGGCTTCAGACAAAGGACTTGAATTACTATTTGAAGTACCCATGGATTTGCCGATGTCTTTAGTTGGGGATTCATTACGCTTAGGGCAAATTTTGGTTAATTTAGGTAATAACGCCGTTAAATTTACCGAAAAAGGGCAAGTTGTCGTTGGGGTTGAAAAAGTCAGTACCAATCGTGAATTAATTGAACTGCATTTTTGGGTGCGTGATTCTGGCATTGGCATGAGTCCAGCACAATGTGACAAATTATTTCAATCGTTTAGTCAGGCCGATAGTTCAACCAGTCGCAAATATGGTGGTACCGGTTTGGGTTTAGTGATTTCCAAAAAATTGGTTGAATTAATGAATGGCCGAATTTGGGTAGAAAGCCAAGAGGGCGTCGGGACGACATTTCATTTCCATGCTTTTTTTGGCTTGCAGGCGAGCCAAAAAGCGCCAAAACGCATGTTTCTTGCTGAGGAATTGTCCGGTTTACGCGTATTGATTGCCGATGATAATCCGACGGCCAGAGAGATTTTAGCGCGGATGGTTAGCAGTTTTGGGATGCAGATTGATCAGGTGAGTAATGGGCATTTGGCCATCGGTATGATTGCTAATTCGATGAGTGGTGGCCAACCGTATCATTTGGTGTTGATGGATTACAAAATGCCAATGCTCGATGGCTTGCAATGCATTTTGCAATTACAAGCCGCGTTTGCCACTGGCTTACCGCCGATGATTTTAATCTCCGCCTATGGACAAGATGTGGCTGCATTGGCCGAGCAATATGGCGCGCGAGTGCGCGGTGTGATGAACAAGCCCGTTTCGAGATCGTCTTTATTAGAGGCGATTGGTCTGGCTTTAGATAAAGGCCAGTTGGCCGAAACCCGTTTTGAACAAAGGGCTGAAACGCAAAGTGAGGCCATGCTAAAACTGCATGGCGCACGGATTTTATTGGTCGAAGACAACGAGCTCAATCAAGAATTGGCGATTGCGCTGCTGGAAAAAGCAGGGGTTGAAGTGCGCTTGGCCGAAAATGGTCAGATTGCTTTGGATATTTTGGCAGAGCAGCATGATTTTGACGGCATTTTAATGGATTGCCAAATGCCGATACTGGATGGTTATGCCGCTACCAAAATGATTCGCAATCAAACAGCATGGGCGCATTTGCCAATTATTGCCATGACCGCCAATGCGATGGCGGGGGACCGTGAAAAGGTGTTGGCAGCAGGAATGAATGACCATATTGCCAAGCCACTCAATGTCGGTGAAATGTTTGCTACGATTGCGCGTTGGATTAGTCCGCAAAAAAATCGTTTGCTGGCCGATCCCGCTGGTGTGGACGAAGCCATTGTTCTTGCTACAGCGCTGACACCGCAACGCTCTATTTATAATTTGCCTAGCATTGATGCGGCCAGTGGTTTGGCGTGCTGTATGTCTGACGAAGGTTTGTATATGAAACTATTGCTATTGTTTTCTAATAGCATTAGTCAGTTTGCCACTGACTTTTCGACAGCACAAGTGGCGAGCGATCCAAATGCCGCGATGCGCTGCGCGCACTCTTTAAAAGGCATGGCCGTTAATTTGGGCGCGATCCAGATTCAGCAAGTGGCTGGTGAGTTAGAGCAAGCCTGTCTTGAGCGGCAACCGAATGAGCAGATTGCCAAGCAGTTGGCCATCGTCGTTGCTGCATTGCAGCCAGTGCTGGTCGGCCTGCGGCAATTGCAGGCGACGCAACAAGAGAGTGAGTTGATCGGTTAAATCAATGCTGCTCAGCAATGAAATGAATGCCTCGCTGACTCGATTTTCGTAGTGATTATTGTAATGGTGGTAAGTATTGAAGTAATTCCAGCGGATGTTCAATCAGGATATCTGCGCCCCAGCTTTGCGGCTGATCAGACGCGCGTATGTAGCCATAATTGGCCAGTACGGTCGTCATACCCACATTGCGTCCCGCTTCAATGTCGCGTTCAGCATCGCCAACATACAAGCAATGCGCCGGATCAATGCCCAGTTCGGCTGCGGCATAGAGCATGGGCTCGGGCGCTGGCTTGGGTATGCCTACCGTGTCGCCTGAAACACAGGTTTTTGGCGCAATAGGGAAGGGGAGTCGTTGAACCAGCGGATCTGTAAAGCGCATTGGTTTATTGGTGATAATCCCCCAAGCCAAACCCCGTGCGTTAATCTGCGTGATGAGTTCGCTGATGCCATCAAATAACACCGTATCTTGGCAGACTTGATTTTGATAGTGATCCAAAAAGCGTGCTAATAAGGGCGAAAATTCAGCGTCAGCAGGGGTTAAGCCAAATCCCAACTCCAAAATGCCGCGCGCACCGTGACTGGCTAAGGGGCGAATAGCCGCATAAGGCTGCGGCTCGCGCCCTTCTTCGAGTAGCAGCCGATTGAGCGCGCCAGCTAAGTCGGGTGCGGTGTCGGCAATCGTGCCGTCGAGGTCAAATAAAACGGCGCGGATCATGCGTTTTTCTGCGTGGCAACGATGTAATTGACATCGGTGTCATCACTGAGTTTATAAATATCCGTGATCGGGTTGTAGGTCATACCCGTAATGGCGACGGTATTTAAGCCCACCGCGCGGGTCATGCGCGCTAATTCAGAAGGCTTAATGAATTTTTTATATTCATGTGTGCCGCGCGGGAGCATATTTAACACGTACTCAGCGCCAAGGACGGCCAACAAATAGGACTTCGGGTTGCGATTGAGCGTTGAAAAAAACACCCAGCCGCCGGGTTTTACCAAGCGAGCGCAGGCCTCGATAATGCTGGCCGGTGATGGCACATGCTCGAGCATTTCCATGCAAGTGACGACATCAAAAGTTTCAGTTTGTTCGGTAGCGAGTTGCTCAACCGGGATATTTTGGTAATTAACAGTTAAACCCGATTCAAATAAGTGCAACTTGGCGACTTTGAGTGATTTTTCGGCCAAATCAATGCCGGTAACGATCGCGCCGCGCTCGGCAAGTCCTTCGGACAAAATGCCGCCACCACACCCCACGTCTAGCATGGTGAGTCCTTTGATGCCGGCGTATTGCTCGATAAAGCCGATTCGAAGCGGGTTAATTTCGTGTAAGGGTTTGAATTCGCTGCTTTTATCCCACCATTTATGCGCAAGAGCAGAAAATTTTTCGATCTCAGCTTGATCGACATTAATATGGGTATCGGTCACAACGGTATTCCTTATGAGGCTTGGGTGGCAATACATGCCAAAACGATATCAAGTTGTCGGTGATGCAGTGTGCAAGTAAAAGCCAGACAAAAGCTCAAATCGATTGGTAATAAAAACGAGCCATCAATCGTAGCATGCCTAAGACGTGTGCGCAGCATGACGCAGGCTTGGGTACTTGGGTATTTCTTACAGACGTAAAAAAACCGACCTAAGGCCGGTTTTTCTATACTGCGAAGAGCTAATTACTTAGCTTCAACAGCAGAAGCAACATCAGAAGCTGCTTGAGCAACGTCAGAAGCTACAGCGTCAACAGCAGAAGCTGCAGTTGCTTCAACAGCAGAAGCTGCTTCAACAACAGCAGAAGCGGCATCAGCAGCTACTTCTTTTTTACCGCAAGCAGACAAAGCAACAGCTAACAAAGCAGCAACGAGTAGAGTTTGTTTCATTTTTAAGACCTTTTAGCTAAAAAGTGAGGGTAATTTCAAATCAAAGCAGCAAAATGTTTTGCCGAATTGATTCAAATAAATTTCTTGAGTTGTTATACACAACCGACAGGACGAATTCTAAGCACTGCGGAACAAAATGGCTAGTGCCCAAGCGGCAAAAACAGGGGGTATTTAGATTGAATCTCGCTACTTCGTGTAACCGTGTGTACAGCCTTATAAATAAAGGCGTTGCAAGCTATCTGGTTGGCTGGCCTGCTCCCAGAGCAAGGCAAAATCGTGTTGCAAATTCGCGACGATGCTAGGGTTTTCCCCAGCCTCGCCACGAAAGCTAGAGAAATGATGCCGTTGTAAAAAAAATTGCCGATCTGCTACGACAAATCCTTTTTCTTTGCCTTGTAAAAAATCATTGCCTTGTCGGATTTCGATCAAATGCGCAAATCGATCGCGTAATTGCAATAAGCGTGGGCAGCGCGTGGCCAGAAAATCGGCATTTTGCACCCATATTTTGAGTCGACCCGATGGCGTGGCGGTAAAAAAATCCCACAGCGCGTCATGGCAGGCGCGACTGCCGATGTCGCTTTCACAAAAATCGCGCTCGCAGAGGATGAGTTCGCGCCGCGCCAAACGTAAAGTCGCTAAAAATGCCGCTTGATAACTGAGCTTGCGATCAAACGGCACCAGGGCTTCATTGGATGGGTTTAAGGGTGATGTAGCCATATTCATAATAAGTGAACAAGGTTTCTAAAAGTTCTTCAGTATAAATCCCCGCACCAAGCTGTCTATTGTTTGCTAACTCTTGTAATGCACCGAGCGCGTCGGCGTGACATTCCAAGACTTCACCATTAATAAACAGAGCATCGTCGCTGTAGAGCATTTGGCTTTTTAGATCGAGCATCACGCCCGATGTCGCCACTGCGGCGGCAAAGTCATCAAAGTCGAGCAGATCTTCCGTTTGATCAAAAAACACATGCGGTGGTGGCTCAGTAAAGTAGCGCCCGATAAAGTCTTTAACGCGCTCATCATCCCATTGGATGTTTTGCAGCATTTGGCTAATGCGGTCGGTAAATTGCGCATCAATCCGCGCAGGTACCGTGGTTACGGTGGCATCTGGGTCGGCATACATACCATCAAGGCAGATTTCGTCTTGCAGATACTCTAAAAATTTGACGGCGATTTCTTGCGTTTTAGGCGCGCGAAAGCCAATCGAGTAAGTCATGCCCGGCTCAAGTGCCACACCGTAATGCGCGTATTGCGGCGGCAGATACAGCATGTCGCCATGCTCTAAAATCCATTCTTGCTCGGGATTAAAGTCTTTCAGCACGCGAATCGGCGCATCTTCGATAAAGCCGCTGGCGTCGTCGCTAGAAATTTGCCAGCGTTTTTTACCACCCACTTGCAGTAAAAACACATCGTAAGAATCGTAATGTGGGCCGACCGTACCGCCGGGCGGGGCATAAGAAATCATCAGATCGTCGAGACGCGTGTAAGGTAAAAAATTAAAGCGATACAATAATTCAGAAATATGCGGAATTAAATGATTCACGCTTTGAACCAAAATAGTCCAGTCGGTTTCGCCCAGCCGCTTGAGGCGTGAAGGCGTGAACGGACCGCTTTCGAGTCGCCATTGCTCATTTTTGTATTCAATTAGGCGAGATTGCACGTCGTCGCGCTCGGCCAATTGGGCCAAACGGGCGTAGTCGATGATTTCGGGGAAGTCTGTCCACGCTTGGCGAATGAGCAAAGGTTTTTTTTGCCAATATTCACGTAAAAATTCTTCGGGTGAGATGGCGCCTAATAGTGTTTTACGCATGGCTGATGACTATAACGAGAAAATAAGAAGTTAATTATCGCACTGACTGGAGCATTTATGCTGAATTCTGGAGATGTCGCACCACAGTTTTCTTTGCCTGACGCACAAATGAATGCAGTGCAACTGACTGATTTTTTGGGTAAAAAAATCGTGATCCTGTATTTTTTTAATGGTGACAAAACGCCAGGTGGTATTTTAGAGGCGATTGAGTTCTCTGATCGGGTTGCCGCATTTGCGAAATATGGCGCTGTTATTCTGGGCGTGAGCCGTGATGATTGCATGGCGCACGAACTTTTTATTGATGAGCATGGCTTGGAATTTGAGCTGCTCTCGGACGCCGAAGGCGAAGTGATTGCCTTGTATCATGCGCAACACCGATGGGAAGCGAAGGGCATGGTAAGATACGGCATCGATCGCTCGACGTTTGTGATTGATCCAACGGGCATCATTCGGCATGCTTTCTACCACGTGACTCCCAAGGGTCATGCGGCTGAAATACTCGAACTCGTTAAACAGATCGAGATTCATTAACTATCAGGACTAAATACAATGCAAATTGCAAAAAATTCCGCAGTGACCATTAACTATGAAATGTACAACGCAGAAGGCGTACAAATCGACAAAACCGAAGAGCCGATTGCTTACTTGCACGGTGGCTACGACAATATCTTGCCGTTGGTTGAAGAAGCTTTGCACGGTAAAGCCGTTGGCGATACGGTTGAAGTGACTATGTCAGCTGAAGACGCCTTTGGCGAATTCGAGCCAGAATTGGTGCGTGAAGAAGATAAAGACGTGTTCCCACCTGAAGTTGAAGTGGGCATGATGTTTGAAGCGGATGATCCTATCTCGGGTGATGTGATCTTGTTCCGCGTGACTGAAATCAACGAAGGCACCGTGACGGTCGATGGTAATCATCCATTTGCTGGCATGAGCATTCGCTTTGTTGCTTCAGTGATTGATGTTCGTGATGCAACTAGCGAAGAATTGTCGCACGGCCACGTGCACGGCGCGCATGGTCATCACCACTAAGATTTAAATCGATTGAGTTTTGATTAAAGAAAGGCAGCTTTGGCTGTCTTTTTTTGTGGCTGCGTGTTGATGAATACGCGGATCGACTTGATCTTGTTGCAAACTTGCAACTGGCTTTCTTTGGCCTGCGTTGCTCCATGTCAATGGATTTAAGCCGTGCAAGGATTTTGATTTTTTTACCCCGCCATTGATCGACTAGCACAGAGCAGGCCACTTGCACCAGATCCCCTCTTTACCCTAGTATTTGTGTCTATAAGCAGGAAGCAACACAAGATGTAGTGTTTTCTGCACAAATAACCCACAAAATTATCCACAAGCAGCGCCGCAAGTAAATGCACTTGCGAACTGCACGACTGGTGAACGAATGACTGATACAGCGAAACTTTCTCACATCACACTTGATGCCGCGGCCTACGCAAATTATAAAATTATTCGCCGAAATGGCTCGGTGGTGGCGTTTGAACCGTCGAAAATCTCGGTCGCCTTAAGCAAAGCATTTATTGCGGTGCAAGGCAGCCATGCTGCGTCGAGCGCCGCCGTGCGCGACCAAGTGCATCTGCTGACCGATTCTGCCGTGTCGGCCTTGATGCGTCGCAAGCCAGAAGGCGGTGCGATTCACATTGAAGATATCCAAGACCAAGTTGAACTGGCTTTGATGCGCTCAGGTGAGCACGATGTCGCGCGCGCCTATGTGCTTTATCGCAGTGAACGTCAGCGTGAACGCGCCGCTGCACGCCACGAGAACGAGCCAGAACACACGATTAATGTCGCGTTTGAAGATGGCAGCTTGCGCCCACTGGATTTAGATAAAGTTAAAGCCTTGATCGCCTCGGCGTGTACCGGCCTTGAGCAATACACCGATCAAGCGGTGATTTTGGCTGAAATGCTTAAAAACGTTTACGACGGTGTTTCCGCCGATGAACTGCGTAAATCAGCCGTACTGGCCGCGCGAACTTTTCTTGAGAACGACCCCGCTTACGATTTAGTTACCGCGCGTTTGTTGCTCAATACCATTCGCCGTGAAGTATTAAGCGCTGAAACCAGCCACGAAGAAATGGCTGAACGCTACGCGACGTATTTCCCGCAATTTATCAAAAAAGGGATTGCGGCTGAATTACTCGATGAAAAACTCGGTCAGTATGACTTAAGCAAAATCGCTGCAGCACTCGATCACAATCGCGATTACCAATTTGGCTATCTTGGCCTACAAACGCTATACGATCGTTATTTCTTGCATATCGACGAACAGCGCATTGAATTGCCGCAAGTGTTCTTTATGCGCGTGGCGATGGGCTTGGCGCTGAACGAAGTGCATCGTGAAGATCGCGCCATTGAGTTTTACAATGTGCTGTCGAGCTTTGACTTTATGAGCTCAACGCCAACGCTATTTAATTCCGGCACCCGCCACAGCCAAATGTCGAGCTGCTACTTGACGACGGTGCCCGATGATTTGGACGGTATTTTTGAAGCGCTAAAAGAAAACGCCTTGTTGTCTAAATTTGCCGGCGGTTTGGGCAATGACTGGACTTCAGTTCGCGCCATGAATAGCCACATCAAAGGCACCAATGGTAAGTCGCAAGGCGTTGTGCCATTCCTGAAAGTGGTCAACGACACCGCCGTCGCCGTCAACCAAGGTGGTAAACGTAAAGGTGCCGTCTGCGCCTACCTCGAAACTTGGCACGCCGACATCGAAGAATTCCTAGAGTTGCGTAAAAATACCGGTGACGACCGTCGCCGCACGCACGATATGAATTCGGCCAACTGGATTCCTGACTTGTTTATGAAACGAGTGATGGATGGTGGCGAATGGACGTTGTTTAGCCCATCTGAAGTGCCTGATTTGCACGATAAAGTCGGTAAAGCCTTTGAAGCCGCTTACACCGCCTACGAAGCCAAAGCCGCACGCGGTGAAATGCGCGTTGCTAAAACGATTTCGGCGCTGGGCCTGTGGCGCAAAATGTTGACCATGTTGTTTGAAACGGGTCATCCATGGATCACCTTTAAAGACCCATGCAATATTCGTAGCCCACAGCAACACGTTGGCGTAGTGCACTCTTCAAACTTGTGTACTGAAATCACACTCAACACCAATGAAGAAGAAATCGCCGTATGTAATCTCGGCTCGATTAACTTATACAACCATTTGAAAAATGGTCAGCTCGACGCCGAAAAACTCTCGCGCACCGTGAAAGTAGCGATGCGGATGCTGGATAACGTGATCGACATTAACTTCTACCCAGTTCGCAAAGCGCGCACGTCGAACTTGAAGCACCGTCCAGTGGGCTTGGGCATTATGGGTTTCCAAAACTGCTTGCACGAATTGAGCATTCCATATGCTTCGCAAGCGGCGGTTGAATTTGCTGACGTTTCAATGGAAACCGTGGCGTATCACGCTTACTGGGCGTCCACTGAATTGGCACAAGAGCGCGGTATTTACGCTTCGTACAAAGGCAGCTTGTGGGATCGCGGCATCTTGCCACAAGACTCATTGCGCTTACTGGAAGAAGAGCGCGGCGGCTACTTAGAAGTCGATCGCAGCTCACGTCTGGATTGGACCATGTTGCGTGATCGCATTGCCGCCTACGGTATGCGTAACTCAAACTGCTTGGCGATTGCGCCAACCGCAACGATTTCGAACATTGTTGGCGTGGATGCGTGTATTGAGCCGACTTACCAAAACTTATTCGTGAAATCGAATTTGTCAGGCGAATTTACCGTCATCAACGAGCATTTGGTGCGTGATTTGAAAGGTCTTGGTTTGTGGGACGAAGTGATGGTCTCTGACTTGAAGTACTTCGATGGCTCAGTCGCGCAAATCGATCGTATTCCACAAGAATTCCGTGAGCTGTACGCTACGGCGTTTGAAATGGATCCGAAATGGTTGGTTGAAGCGGCAAGTCGCCGTCAAAAGTGGATCGACCAAGCGCAATCGCTCAATATCTATATGGCCGGTGCATCGGGCAAGAAATTGGATGAATTGTATAAGTTCGCTTGGTTGCGCGGCCTAAAAACCACGTATTACCTCCGTACTTTGGCAGCGACATCAGCAGAGAAATCAACGGGTCGCGGTGGCGAATTAAACGCCGTCGCCGTGGATGGCACCAGCCACCCAACGCCTGTGACTCAAGCTGCGGAAGTGGTGGATAACACGCCAGCCACTGATGCGAAGTTCTGCTCGATTGATAATCCAGATTGCGAAGCTTGCCAATAAAACTGTAGGGTGGGTTAGGCCGAAGGACGTAACCCACCAGTTCGCTGATGTTAATTGGTGGGTATCTGTTTATAGACGTCTTTAGAACTTGCTTTGAGCAATATACCCTCGGTATCGCTTTTGCGGTGCCGATATTTAAATGGATTGATCAGTGCATTTAAATATCGGTCATCCCGAACTCTGTGTTGAAAGGTGTAATGAATGACTGAAACGCTGTCGCTTATTCGGGTGGTGACTTTGCTTTGTGTACAGCAAAACCGTGTATTACTGGTGCGTAAGCAAGGATCGGCATATTGGATGCTGCCTGGTGGCAAGCCCGATGAAAATGAAGCGCCGCTCAAGACCTTGCTGCGTGAAGTTCAAGAAGAATTAGGTGTCGATGTTGTTGAGCCTCGCTGGTTTGGGCGCTTTAGTGCGCCAGCGGCCAATGAGACGGGGTTTACTGTGCAGGCAGAAGTGTATTGCGCTGCACTTACTGGACCAGCCCAAGCCAGTGCCGAAATTGCAGAGGTTTGCTGGTTCGATTTAAATCAGCTCGATTCAGCTAAACTGGCGCCTTTGTTGCGCGAACATATTTTGCCCGCGCTGGTTTCAAGGCGTAGTGAGGGTTAGGTCACCAGACCGCGTACCCACCAGCTCGCGGACGTTCATTGGTGGGTATCTGTTTGTAGACGTCTTTAGAACCCGCTTTGAGCAATATACCCTCGGTGCCGCTTTGCGGTGCCGATATTTAAATGGATTGGATTGATTAGTGCATTTAAATATCGGTGATCCCGTATTGAGAATAAATAGGAATGATTGTGAACCAACACCCACTCGACCAATTGATTATGGCTTTGCCAAAAACTGAATTGCATTTGCATATTGAGGGCTCGCTTGAGCCGGAGATGATGTTTGCCTTGGCGCAAAAAAACGGAGTGGCGCTGCCGTATGCCGATGTGGATGCGGTGCGGGCGGCGTATCAGTTTGATAGTTTGCAATCGTTTTTGGATTTGTATTACGCCGGTGCGTCGGTATTAATCACTGAACAAGATTTTTACGATCTCACTTGGGCGTATGTGCTGCGCGCTCATGCTGACAATATTGTCCATACCGAGATTTTTTACGATCCGCAAACGCATACTGCGCGTGGTATTGCTTTTGCTGTGCCGCTGGCGGGAATTCGCCGCGCTTTGGCTGATGCCTTTACGCAATTTGGCATGACGTCCAAATTGATTTTGTGCTTTTTGCGCCATCTAAGCGAAGCCGATGGCTTTGCCACGCTAGAGCAAGCCATGCCGTATTTGGCGCAAATCGACGGGGTGGGTTTGGATTCGAGCGAATTGGGCCATCCGCCAAGTAAATTTGCGGCGCTGTTTGCCCGTTGCGCTGAGCTCGGTTTGCCTGCGGTGGCGCATGCTGGCGAAGAAGGTCCGGCTGCGTATATTTGGGAAGCGCTGGATTTACTCAAATCAACGCGGATTGACCACGGCGTGCGCTGCACGGAAGACGCCGCTTTGGTGGCGCGTTTGGCCGCTGATCGCGTGCCACTCACCGTTTGCCCCTTATCGAATTTAAAGCTGTGCGTGGTGGATGATTTAGCGGCGCATAATCTACGTACGCTACTGAATGCGGGTTTGTGCGCCATGGTGAACTCAGATGATCCTGCTTATTTTGGCGGTTATCTCAACACCAATTTACTCGCTTGCCGCGCGGCGCTGGATTTAAATAAAGCTGAAATCGTGCAATTGATTTTAAACAGCTTTGAAGCCAGCTGGCTCAGCGCCGAGCAAAAAGCCGCTTGGCAGCAAAAGGTATTGGCGATGGCCGATGCGGCGATTTGTTAATGCTTGCGGCGGTTGCCGGTGTTTGCTGATGTTTGCTGTTTGGCGTTAGAACGGCGATCTGCGGTTGATGCCGGTAGCGTATGCTTTACGGATTGATATTGCGATGCGGTCACGGATTGATCGCTAGCGATCACACTACGACCCAAAGGAGTTCAGCCATGCGCCGTTTATTTGCTTTGTTTGTTTGTGTCTTATTCACCGCTTGCGCCAGCCCATTGCCATTGCAAGATGGGCGGTTAAATCCACCCGCAGGGCAGGGGATGGTGCTGCTGTCGTTAACGGGGCAAGCCAATTACTTAATGGGCGCGTCGCTGAGCCTCGATATCGCCGGCCCCGCGCCGCAGCAACTCACTACGCGACTGGGTACCGATATGATTCAAGCGCCCGGTAGCGAGGAAAACCCCGCGGGCAAACTGTTTGCGCTTACCCTGCCGGCAGGGGACTATCGCACCAGCCAAGTGCGCGGCAGCTTTATTGTGGTTGGGGTGCATGCGGGCGAGGCGCGTTATGTGACTTTGCCACTCAATACGGATTTTCGCGTGGTTGCTGGGCAAGTGGTGTATTTGGGCAATGTGAATGTGGCGCTCAATTTTGCTTCGACACTGCGTTTAAGCAATACCGCAGAGCGTGATTTTTATGCTTTAAAACAGCGCGATGGTGTGACCGACACCCGCAATATTTTGATCGAACCGTTGCGCGTTGCGCAGTAAGGAGCTGGCCATGTTCAAATCGTTCAGATCAATATTGAGTGCCATGCTGGTGCTGCTACTGAGTGCCTGCGCCAATCTGCAGTTGCCAGTGGTCAATGGCCAGCTCACGCCAGCGGCCGGGCAAGGCTTGGCGATTATTGGCCTAACGGCGCAATCGTTTGATAACGACACTGCCAGCGCCAA
The DNA here is from genome assembly GCF_020531905.1 of Deefgea salmonis. Lineage (GTDB taxonomy): Bacteria > Pseudomonadota > Gammaproteobacteria > Burkholderiales > Chitinibacteraceae > Deefgea > Deefgea salmonis. The sequence goes on from NZ_JAJAWG010000001.1 coordinate 54,096, forward strand.
TTTAACGCTGCAAGGCCCGAGTGGTAATATCAACCTGTATACGCGGCTAGTCACCGATTTTATTCGTGCACCGGGCAATACCCCCAATGCAACGGGTAAGTTATTTGTCGTGCCTTTGCTGCCGGGCCAGTATCGCGTGGTCGCTGCCGATGGGCAATGGCGGCGAGATAGTGCCAATTTAATGATGAATATGTACCAATACGTCACCGTGCCACTCAATCTGCCGTTTCAAGTCAAAGCCGGTGAAGTGGTGTATTTGGGCGACGTTCATCTGAATATGAATTATGACTCGAGCGTGAATTTGAGTAATGATCACGCCCGAGATTTTTTTGATCTGCAAGCCCGTCATGGCGTAAGCAATTTTAACAATATCGCAATACAGCCGCTCAATCGCGGCCTGAGTCAATAAAGGAAAAACAATGATTAATTTTGATGACGAAGTGATCGCCAGCCCAAGTTCAACCGCCGCTACCCCGGCCGCGACCACTAAACGCATTAGCGCCGACGACAAGCGCGTAATCAATGGCACCACCGACGTTAACCAATTGGTGCCATTCAAGCACAAATGGGCGTGGGAAAAATACCTCGCGCAGTGCGCAAACCACTGGATGCCGCAAGAAGTCAACATGCAGCGCGACATCGAGCAATGGAAAACCGGCCAGCTCACCGAAGACGAAATGCGCTTGGTAACGCGTAATCTGGGCTTTTTTACCACCGCCGACAGCCTTGCCGCCAATAACATCGTGCTCGGTACGTATCGCCAAATTACATCACCAGAATGCCGCCAGTTTTTGCTGCGCCAAGCCTTTGACGAAGCCATTCATACCCACGCCTATCAATACATTGTTGAATCGCTGGGCATGGACGAAGGCGAAATCTTTAACGCGTATAACGAAATCAAATCAATTCGCGATAAAGATCAATTCTTAATGCCGTTTATTGATGTCTTGACTAATCCCGAATTCAAAACCGGCACATTAGAAACCGACCAACAATTATTGCGCTCGATTATTGTCTTTGCCTGCATTATGGAAGGCTTGTTCTTCTACGTTGGCTTTGTGCAAATCTTGGCACTTGGTCGTCAAAATAAAATGACCGGCGCGGCCGAGCAATATCAATACATCCTGCGCGATGAATCGATGCACTGCAATTTTGGGATCGATTTAATCAATACCATTAAAATGGAAAATCCAGAATTGTGGACCGAAAGCTTTAAAGCTGAATTGGTCGGTCTATTCCAACGCGCGGTTGAGCTGGAATACGCCTATGCCGAAGACACCATGCCCCGCGGTGTATTGGGCCTGAATGCCGCGCAATTTAAAGAATACCTACGCTTTATCGCCAACCGCCGCATGCAACAAATCGGCCTAAATGAATTATTCCCCGGGGTGACTAATCCATTCCCATGGATGAGTGAAATGATTGATTTAAAGAAAGAGAAAAACTTCTTTGAAACGAGAGTGACTGAATATCAGACGGGTGGGGCGTTGAGCTGGGATTAATGGGTAACATTACCTTGTAACTGAAAAGTAGTTACCTATAATCCTCGTTCTGGTACTATCAATATGTCGAAAGCGGGAAAACTATTGCAGCGACTAAAATCGCTGCCACGAGATTTTACTTGGGATGACTTGAAGTCTGTGATGAGTCAGCATGGTTTTGAACTTCATACAGGTGCGGGCTCTGCTCGGAAATTTATTTACAAGAAAACTAACTACCCTTTTGCTATACATGAGCCGCATCCTGGTAGCATTATGAAACCATACGCTTTAAAGGCTGCTGTTAGTGCGTTAAAAGATGTCGGCGAAATCGATTAGTGGAGTGACAATTAATAATGAGTGATTTGCTTGAGCACAATGGTTTCTTTGGGACGGTGGAATATTCTAAGGATGATCAGTGTTTGATTGGCGAGGTTTTGTTCATCGAAGGTAAGCTGGTTTATGCTGCGGATTCACTTCCTGAGTTGAAGCTTTGTTTTGAAAATGCTGTGGACGAATACTTGCAGATGTGTTCAGAAAGAGGGATTGATGCACAGAGACCATTCAAAGGAATGTTCAACGTCCGCCTTGATCCTGCTTTGCATAAGTGTGCTTCTTTGAAGGCAAGGCAACAATCGATTTCCTTAAATCAATTTGTAACAAGGGCAATTGAGCAAGCAGTGGAAGAACCTAAGCCACATGTACATCAACATTTTCACGTTGGAGCCTCTCATGAGCAGGTTTATGAAATGGGACTTTCAAGAGTGTTTGTACATGGTGATTCTCGGTCATCACTAAGCTATGGAGTTAAGCACTAAAATGTCCTTGGCAAGATATAATTTAGCTAGTTACAAAGTTGTTGAATCGAAATTCGTTAATGAGCAGGAGTCGATTGAATCAGCAAATATCGAATTCACGCCTACATCACGAGTTGTTTATCATCCTAATGAGGGTGAACCTTCAATTATTGTCGAGCTTGAAGTTCAGATGATCGTTCGGGAGGCGGAGGAAGATATTCCTGTTTCAGGAGTAGAAGGTTCTTGGAAATTTAAGGCGCATTTTACGGCTGGTCATGGAGTTGATTTTGGCGATTTAGTTACAGATTCATCATTCAGAGTTGAATTATGCGCAGTCGTTAATAGTTTAGCGCTAAAAGATTTAAGATATTTTCTTTCATCATCGGGATTGTCAGTGAGTGGAATGCCTTTCTCATTCGAAGTGCTTTCAACATCTGAAGTCTGATCCCTTTGATTGAGAGCGAATTTACGGTGAAACCATGTAAACAGCACCGTAGCGCCGTAGGTTGGGCTAAGCTTGCACAGCCCAACGTTTACCGTGATGAACAAACCGCCGGATTGATTCTGGCGGTTTTGTTTTATGCGGCTGCGCCGCGTGGTTTTTGGTGCGCGTTCCGCCGCGCGGGCAGGAAGGGGGTTTTGCTTCTGCAAAGCCCCCTTCACCCCAAAGCAGCCCCGAGCGCGCATCGGTCCCCGATGCCCTCGATTGTCGCGAGCCAAACGATAAAACTGTTCGTCTCGCTCCTCACTCGGAATCAAAGGGGTCAGACTCGATTGATTTCTAGTTTTCCGTGGAATCAATCGAGTCTGACCCCTTTGGTTTCCATAAGCCCCAGACCCACGATCAAGACGATATAAAGATGTATTGCCATCAAGGCTTTGTAATATATTGGTTTGATGGCAATACCTCGTTCCGTAGGGCGTAATCGCCGAAGGCATTACGCCGCATCAAACGCTGGCGTATTGCCGCTGCGCGTCGAATACACCCTACTCGTAAGCCACAATCAAACCCGATTCGATGCAATGTAGGGTGCAATGAGCGTGAGCGAATTGCGCCGTTTTTTGCGTGGATTGCACAAAAGGCCTGTTTAAAACCGCACGCGCGGGTTGCTTCACGCGTTGTCTGGCGCAATTCGCTGCGCTCATTGACGCCCTACGTATTGCATTTCTTACTTTTTCTGAATTGGCCGCGCCTTACTCGGTTTAACAAAGCCGTAGCCCAAATGCTGGCGATTGGATAAAATCGCGGCTTAAAAATAATTACATCATTCGAGATATTTATGAAGGCATTCCGTTGGGTCGTTGGGCGATTGATTTTGATTTTAAATGCTGTTTTTGCCCCCAAAAAAGCGCAGCATCAAGCTGAGCATCAAGCATGGTTGGATCAGCAAACCCAATCGTTGGCGCTGTATGAATACGAGGCTTGCCCGTTTTGCGTCAAGGTGCGCCGCGCGCTGCGTCGCCAAGGTTTAAATATTCAAACCATCAACGCCAAACAAGCTGAGCATAAGGCTGAGTTGGCGCAAATGGGCGGCAAGGTACAGGTGCCGTGTTTGCGCATTGAAGAAAATAACCAAGTGCAATGGTTGTACGAGTCGAGCAGCATTATTCAATACTTAGAGCAACGCTTCGCCTGATTGTTGCCGCCGCGCCGCTAGGCGCATGCTTGCCCAGTGCCACCAAAAAACCGCCCGATTGATTTGGGCGGTTTTTTTATGCCTTGCGCCGCGGTGTCAGCAAATTGTATCGAGCGTGGATGTACCCAGTTGGCAGGCTAGACTTTGGGCGGGTCGCGCCTTGGGGTTTTATTTATTGAGGTATTCGATATGTTTTCACGCCAGTCGCTCATTAGGCGTTGAATACTGACTCAAAAACACTATTGTTAGTCATGTTAATGCCATACAAGGGTGATTGAAATGTCAGCTTTCCAAAAAAATCTATTGGGCTCAGTGATCGGTTTGATTGCTTTGGCTTTGTTGTTTGCTTTTTATGTTTGGGCGCAAACCAAGGTGGAGCATGAGAATGAGCGGCGCTATCAGTCGTATTTATTGGCCGATGAATTACGGCAATCGTCGGATGATTTAACGCGTTTGGCGCGAACGTATGTGGTGAGCCGCGATCCGAATTTTGAAAAGCAATATATGGATATTTTGGCGATTCGCAATGGCGAAAAACCGCGCCCAGAAGCGTATAACCGAATTTATTGGGATTTTGTTGCCGCGAATCATCAAGCGCCACGGCCTGATTCGGCGGCGAAAGTGCCTTTGCTCGATTTGATGAAATCGCTGGGCTTTACCGAGGCGGAATTTGCCAAGCTCAACGAAGCGAAGAAAAACTCCGATGGTTTGGTCAATACCGAAGTTGAAGCAATGGGTTTGGTGAAAAAAACCGGTGAAGGCGCCGAAGAAGGTTATGCCAAGGCGCGAGCGATGATGCACGACGCGACGTATCACAGCAATAAAGCCAAAATCATGCAGCCGATTGATGATTTTTATCAGTTGTTTGAGCAACGCACGCAACAAGCGGTGGCCGATGCCGCTTTTGTCGCGTCAATGGTTGAGTTGGGGTTTTTGCTGGTGGGTTTGGTGACGTTGTTGATGCTGTGGCTCACGTATCGCAGTTTGCTGAATGTGATTGGCGGCTCAGTGAGCGACGCCAAAAAACACATTGGCTATTTGTCCGAGGGCGACTTTACGCATCCGATTGCCACTGATGGCCGTTCAAGCGACAGCTTTATGGCCTTGATGGCGGTGATGCAACAAAAACTCAGTCGCATCGTATTGCAAGTGACGCTGACTGCGCGTGAGATCGAGCAAGGTGCGGTGGATATTGGTTCGGCGTCCAGTGAGGCCGAGCATCTGGTGCAAGGACAAACGGACTCGATGTCGAGTATGAGCGCAGCGATTGAACAAATGGTGGTCAGTATTAACCATGTGTCGAGCAACGCCAATAGTGCGTCAGAGCGAACTCGCTCGTCCAATCAGGCTTTGGATCGCGGTGAGCGAGTGATTAGCGATACGGTCGATAGTATTCGCGTGATTGCTACCTCGGTGCAAGACGCATCCAATAGCGTGGCGACGCTCACAGGGCAAACGCAGCAGATTTCGCAGATCGTGCAGGTGATTCGCGATATTGCCGATCAAACTAATTTGCTGGCGCTCAATGCGGCCATTGAGGCGGCGCGCGCCGGTGAGCAAGGGCGCGGCTTTGCGGTGGTGGCCGATGAAGTGCGTAAATTGGCTGAGCGCACGGCGTTGTCGACACAAGAAATCACCGAAAAAATCCGCAGCATCCAATCGGGCACCGAGTCCACCGCCGTGTTTATGAATGCAGGGGTGAGTAAGGTGGCGGTGGGGGTGGATTTGGCCAGCCAAGCGGGCGGTGCATTTGGCTCAATCCGGCAAGACGCCAATGATGTGATGGGCGTGATTGATGAAATTAGTAGCTCTTTGCATGAGCAATCACAAACGGCCAATCAGGTGGCCAATAATATTGAGCAAGTCACGCAAATGGCCAGCGCCAGCTGCACGGCGGTTGAGCGCGCCGCGAGTATTTCACGGCGCATGGGTGAATTGTCCAAATCGTTAAGTATGGAAATGAAAAACTTCCAGCTGGCTTGATGGTTGAACTGAGGGTAATCGACCTGCTTTAGTGTCAGACTAAAGCAGGTTTTTTATTGCCTTTGAGGTGACGCTCAAATTTAAGCTTGGTCAGTTGCTTGGGGCAAACTTACGGCGGCATTGCGTTTTGCTGCTCGATGATTTAGGCCATGATGCGTAGCAGATGCACCAGCATCGTGGCGCTGTGCTCCAGTGCGGCAACGCACCAGTTGCTGACTGCCATATGCGCGGGACGAATCCAAATATCGCCCGGTCTTTGCAGTGCCACCCATAAAAAATAACCAACGCCCAGCCAGCAGCCGCGATAAATGACATGTTCCATCGGGCCGTCGGCTTTGAATAAATTCAAAGAGAATTTTTTACGTACCGGCCACAGTAGCGGCACGCCCGATGGGGTGAGCAAATCGCCAATAATGTGCGAAAAATAACCAATCACCAAGGGCAAAACGGGAATATCTTGCTGCTCTCGATAAGTCAGTAACAGCCAGATAATCAGCGCGACCATCAAAAATGAGTGCGTAAACCCGCGATGGCCAAACACTTTGGCAATCGGTATCGAGATATACGGCACGATACGGCCAAAAGTCGATTGGGGGTGATCCAAGTCGGGCAATAGGCCGGCTGCGCCAGCGAGGGCGACTTCATGCACTTGCGGCATCCGCTGCAAAATGCCAACACTGCAGGCCACCATCATCAAGGCGGCAAATGCAATGTGGGTCCGGGCCATCATGGGTAATACCTTGCAGAGCAAACGATGGGTGCCATACCGATATATGGTATTGGCATGAACCCCTTGAAAACAAAGGGGGCTGTGAAGATACCAGAAAAACTTCGCCTTGGTATAAGAAAATGTAGGGGGTTTGTCGTTTGGTTTTTAACGCTTACAAACGACTTTCTGTTGCAACTTGATTCGCCGAAAAATCGCGACTGCGCGGCGAAAAACCATACATCACTAGCCCTAGGCGGCTGAACTGATTAATCCGCCGATTGGACTATGTGCATTGAGCAAAGTTCGTCGTCACGGCCGCGTTATTGCGCGGGTACTGGCGATTTTGCGGCGCTGGCGGAGTTTGGGGTGTTTATCTTGAACATCGCTTGCTATTCAATCCCAAAAAACGGCATTTCAAACCCGCCCATCGCACTTTATCGCAAACCCACTCAGCACTACCCAAACGGCATACAGTGTCATTCTCTGTCTTTAATTGAGTACGACCATGTTGCCAGTAACCTTACAGCAAGTGAATAAGCGCTATCAGCTCGATAGCGTGGCGGTGCCCGCTTTGGCGGACATTAATTTGGTGATTCAGCCGCAGCGGTTTACGGTGCTCTCAGGCCCGTCGGGCAGCGGTAAAACCACCTTGCTCAACTTAATCGGCTGCATTGATTTGCCCGATAGCGGCCAGATTACGGTGGCCGGCGAAAATGTGCAGCAATTGAGCGATTCGGCTTTGGCGGATTTTCGTTTGCGTCATATTGGCTTTGTGTTTCAAAACTTTAATTTATTGCCGGTGTTATCGGCGTTTGAAAACATCGAATACCCTTTGCTGCTGGCTAAAGTGGCGCGGCCAGCGCGGCATAAACGGGTAAAAATGCTGCTCGACGCGGTCGGTTTAAGCGAAAAAAGCCAGCATTTACCCGGCCAGCTTTCAGGCGGGCAACGGCAAAGGGTAGCGATTGCGCGCGCTTTGGCTACGCAGCCGCAGTGGGTATTGGCCGATGAGCCAACCGCCAATTTAGATAGCCATACTGGCGCGTCGATTATTGCGCTAATGCGGCAAATGCAGCGCGAGCTGGCAGTGTCATTTATTTTTTCTTCGCATGACCCCCAAGTTTTGGCCGCCGCTGACGACGCGGTGCTGATTCGGGATGGCCGCATTGTGGCGATTGAAAGCAAAATGGCGGTGGCAGCATGAGTGTGGCAACGTTGGCGCTGAGAAATTTATTACGCAATCGTCGTCGCTCTTTGACCACCTTGTTGGCGATGGTGATTGGCGCGGTGGCGATTTTGCTGTTTGGCGGTTATAGCGGCAATATTAATTTGGGTTTACAAACCAGTTATGTGCGCAACGCTGGGCATTTGCAGATTCAACATCAGGATTATTTTTTATATGGCAGCGGCAATCCGGCGGCGTATGGCATTAAAAATTACGCCGAGTTGATTGAAGTGCTACGCAACGATCCAGAACTCAAGCCGCTGCTCACCGTGGTAACGCCAACGCTCAGCCTAGGGGGTATTGCCGGCAACTTCAGTGCGGGCGTGTCTCGCACGGTGATCGGTACCGGGGTATGGGTGAGCGATCAAAATAAAATGCAGCTGTGGAATGAGTTTGATTTTCCCGGTGAAGCCAAAACACTGGCCTTAACTGGCACGGCGGGCAATGCGGTGGTGATTGGCAATGGCGTGGCGCGGGTGTTGCAATTATGCGCGCCGTTGCAGCTCAAAAACTGTCCAGCCAGCCAAGCCAAAGTCAATGCTGGCCCGGCGGCGCCCGATGATATTAACGCCTTGTCGCAGCAAGCCCATGCTGAAAATCCAAAGCCGCAATCCAGCGCCTTGCCGCAAATTGAACTATTAGCCGCCAATGTGCACGGCGCGCCCAATGTGGCGACTTTGGCGGTGGTGAAAGCGCAAGGCTTTGGAATAAAAGAGCTGGATGACATTTCAATGCTGTTGCATTTGCCGCAAGCGCAGCAATTGGTCTACGGCCAAGAAACGCCGCAAGTCACGGCGATTGTGTTGCAGCTGAAACACAGCGCTGATTTAGCTAAAGCGCAAGCGCGGATCAATACGCTATTGGGCACTACGCTGAAAGATCAGCCGTTGGCGGTGTATGACTTTGCCACGCTTCATCCGTCTTTTGGCCAAATTACCGGCATGTTTACCGCGATTTTTAGTTTTATTTCGCTGCTGATCGGGGCGATTGTGCTGTTTACCGTTGGCAATACCATGAGCATGGCGGTGATGGAGCGCACGGTGGAGATCGGCACGCTGCGGGCAATGGGCGTGCGGCGCAATGGCATTTGGCGCATGTTTGTCTGCGAGGGTGCTTTGCTGGGTTTAGTGGGGGCGGTTGTTGGGATCGTGCTGGCGCTGTTGTTGGCATGGGGGATCAATCATGCCGGATTAACTTGGTTGCCGCCGGGCAATATTGAGCCGGTGCCGCTCACGGTGCGGGTGTGGGGTGAAACGCGGATGCTGCTTGGCACGGGATTGATGTTGGTGGTGTTGGCGGCCATTTCGGCGTGGTGGCCAGCGCGCCGTGCGGCCAGAATGAATATTGTTGATGCTTTGCGCCATGTGTAAGCCGCCATGGGTAAATCGTGATGTGTAAATACCAAAAAGGAGAGAATGATGCGACACAAGTATTTTTCTGCGCTGTTATTGGTTGCGCTCGGGATCTTGTTTTTGGCGCATAACTTTGGCTTTTTACCCAACTTTGGCCAAATGTGGGCGTTGTGGTGGCCCTTGGTGCTGATTATTGTTGGGGTGAATTTATTGTTTCGCCGCCCGAAAGACAAGGATAAAAAAGATGATTAAAGCGATGCAAGCCGCCTTGGTATTGATGGCCAATCCGTTTGGGGCGCGCGCAATTAATACGGTAGGTCAGCAATCAAGCAAAACACGCTACCGGGTATTGAGTGCAAGTCTATTGCTGGCCTGCTGCGCGACCGTGGGCGCAGCACCCAGCGCGCAGCAAATCTTAAGCGCCAGCGACGCGATCCGTAATCCTGAGCAACCCTTTGGCGTCACCAGCACCTTGATTGAATATCGCAATGGCAAGCAAGTCGAAACCAGCACCTTGGCGGTGTATGCGCGCGCCGATGCGCAAAGTGGGCAGTTTCGCAATTTAATTCGCTTTGTCGCGCCGCAGCGCGATGCCGGTAAATTGCTGCTGAAAAATGGCAATGATTTATGGCTATATGATCCATCCAGCAAAGCCAGTATTCGCATTTCGCCGCAGCAGCGTTTGCTGGGCCAAGCGGCCAATGGCGACGTGGTGACGGTGAATTTGGCGGTGGATTACACCGCCAGCTTGGTCGGTGAAGAAACAATTGCCGATGGCGAGCGACAAAATCGCGATACGTATTTGCTCAAACTCAATGCCAAAACCCCGGATGTGACGTATCACCGCATCGATTACTGGATTGATCGCCATAATAATCAGCCAGTGAAAGCCAAGTTTTATTCCAGCAGCGAGCATTTATTAAAAACGGCGTATTACCGCCGCTTTCAAAAGCAGCTTGGCGTGTCGCGCCCGACCGAAACGGTGATTATTGATGGGCTCGATCCGCAGTGGGTGACGGTGCTGCGTAGCAGTGATTTTGCCTTTCGCGATGTGCCCGAGAGCTGGTTGCAGCGGGATTTTTTGCCCCGCTTTAAGGCCGAATGATGGCGCACTGGCATGGGGTGAGCGACACTCGCGTGATGCCGCCAGTCATCCGCATTGATCGCAAGATTGGGTGGCTAAATCCACGGCTGGGCGTGGGTTTGGCCGCTTGGCTGATTGCTGGATTGGCGAGTACGGCGAGCTGGGCGAGCGATGCCGATGCACTGGCTTTAGCCGATCAAGCGCTAGAGCCAGCGGCAGCCAGATCGGACTGGCAGATTTTTACTGAGGGTATGCTCGGGCAGGTCAATCAGCGTGCGCCTTTGGACGATATACGCATCAGTCGTGCCTCGGTGGATGTGTTGCTCGATACGGCGATCAATCCCGATTGGCGATTGACGCTGGCCAACCGCGTTGATTGGCTGGGGCAAGATGGGCAGTATGAGGTGGTGAATACCTTTAAAGAAGGCTATGTCAGCTGGCAGGCGCAGCCCAATGCTGCGCTCGATCTGGGGCGAATTAATCTGCGCAATGGCGTCGCTTTGGGCTACAACCCGACTGATTACTTTAAAGTCGGCGCTTTGCGCTCGGTGGTGTCGATTGCGCCAGCTAGTTTGCGCGAAAACCGCCTCGGCGTGGGCATGTTGCGCGGGCAATGGGTGTGGGAGGGCGGTGCAGTCAATGCCGTGTTTGCGCCCAAATTGGCTAATCGGCGGCAAAACGCAGCGTTTTCGCCCGATTGGGGTGCGAGTAATTCGGTATCGCGCTATTTGTTGACCAGTAGCGTGCAAGTGTTGCCGGGCTTTGCGCCGCAATTTTTACTGTTGGGTGAGCAAGGGCAGTCGCCGCAGTTGGGGATGAATGCGTCGATTTTGGCCGGTGACGCGTTAACCCTCTACGCCGAATACAGTGGCGGGCGCAGCGCCGCCTTGTTGCTCGCTGCGCCCGCCTTGTTGCCTGCTGCACCCGTATCGTGGCATTCGCGCTTGGCCGCTGGCGGCACGCATACCTTTGCCAATAATTTATCGCTGAGTTTGGAATACCACTACGATGGCGAGGCGCTCAATCAAAGCCAATGGCGCGCTTTGTGGCTTAATCCTGCCGATTATTGGGCGTATCGCAGTGCGGTGTTTCATGCGCAAAGCCTGCCTACGCAACAGGCGGCAATGAGTTTTGTGTCGTGGCGCGATGCGGGTGTGAAGGCGCTGGATTTAAATTGGATGCTGCGGCGCGACTTAGTTGATCAAAGTTGGCAAAGCTGGCTAGAAGCGCGCTACCATTTCGAGCGCATCGATTGGGCGCTGCAATGGCAGTATCAAAACGGCGCACCGGGCAGTCAATACGGCGCGTTGCCACAACGGCATAGCCTACAAGCTGTGGTGAAATACTTTTTTTGAGTGACGGATGGATGCAGCCACAACACAAAACAATGACGTGCCGCTACCAAAAGGATTTGCCGATTTTACTCTTGGTGAACGCACTGATTGCGGTGCTATTGACCTTGATCGACGAGCGAACTGCGCTGGTCGATAATCTGGTGATTTCCAACTGTATTGGTTTTTGTATTTGGTCGTGCAATTGGGCGGTGGATCGCATTACGGGTGAGGCTTGGTCGCGGCCTTGGCGGATGCTGGTGAGTACGCCGGTGGGTTTGTTGGCCGGCTTTACGCTGGCCGCGGCCTTGGGCGCGTCAGATGTGATTGCGATTTTGCTGCATACGCCCAGTCAAGCTTGGCGCTGGGTGGCGATTGCCGCTTTAATTTCAGGTTTTGCCAGTGCTTTTTTTTGGCTGTTGTTTCGCGCCCAGCGTGATCGGGCTGAGTTAGAAGTGCAGCGTCGGCACGCCGCCGAGGCGCAGCAAGCGCAAACCGCCGCGCAATTGGCGATGCTGCAAGCGCAAATTGAGCCGCATTTTTTATTTAATACGCTGGCCAATTTACACAGCCTGATTGCGCGTGACCCCGCTTTGGCGCAAACCCTGCTCGAGCATCTGAATGATTATTTGCGCGCCAGTCTTAAGCGCACGCGGCAATCGAGCTGCAGTCTGGCGCAAGAACTCGATTTGGTGGGCGCGCTATTGGCGATTAATCAGATTCGTTTGGGGGCGCGGTTGAGCTATCAAATTCGCGTGCCGGCCACTTTACGCGGCGCTCAATTGCCACCGTTACTATTGCAACCCTTGGTGGAAAACGCCTTGCAACATGGCATTGAGCCGGCCATCGCCGGTGGCGTGGTTGAGATTGAAGCCGAGCAAATTGGCACGCAATTGTGCTTGCGAGTGATCGATAGTGGTTTGGGTTTAAATCTAAATGCACCGAGCCAAAGCGGTATCGGTTTGGCTAATGTGCGCGACAGGTTGATGTATTTGTATGGCGGTCAAGCTACACTCAGTGTTGCGAGCAATACCCCTTGTGGCGTGGTGGCCGAGCTGCGGATTCCTTTTGCTGAGTAATTCGGGCTTGGTGGGTTTTTAGATGCCGTCCCACGCCATCCTAATGTAGGCGCACGAACTGAGGTCAATTTTAACGATGCCAACTGCCCTAATTGCCGATGACGAGCCGCTATTGATGGCGGCGTTTGCCAGTCGCCTTGCTGTCGTTTGGCCGCAATTGCAAATTGTCGCGCAGGCCAAAAATGGCGTTGAAGCGGTGGCGCTACTGAGCCAATGGCAGCCCGATTTTGCTTTTTTGGATATTCGTATGCCGGGACTCAGTGGCTTGCAAGTTGCTGCCACTTGGCGCGATACGCGGGTGATTTTTGTCACCGCGTATGACGAATACGCCGTGGCCGCCTTTGAGCAATCGGCGGTGGATTATTTATTAAAACCAGTCAGCGAAGCGCGGCTGGCGCAATGCGTGCTGCGCTTGCAGCGCGAAGCCAAACCGAGTGTCGATTGGAACCAACTCAGTCGTGAACTAATCGCACCCGCGCCGCCGAGCTATTTGCAATGGCTCACTGCCAGCCTAGGCGACAGCACCCGGCTGATTGCGGTGGATGAGGTGCGCTATTTTCAGGCCACCGATAAATACACCGAAGTGGTGACCGACGGTGGGCGGTTCTTGATTCGCACGTCGCTCAAAGACTTATTGCCGCAACTCAATCCGCAGTATTTTGCCCAAATTCACCGCAGTTATTTGGTGAGTTTGCCCGCCATTGCCAAAATCGAAAAAGACCTACTGGGCCGCCAGCAAATCTATCTAAAAAACAATTTCGCCATCTTGCCGCTCAGCCGCAGCCACGCCGCACAATTTAAACAAATGTAGGGGTATAGCGTGCCGGCGATTATTGAATAATATGCCTAGGGCAATACCTGCTTATAAAAAGCGCGAAAGTAAGCGGTCAACTCGGATTCGCGATAGGCGGGTGAGGAGTTTTTTGATTTTCTCGGGGTAGTCGGCAAGGGTTTCTAGCTCGGTATAGCTGGCGATGCGCCGAGTGTGTTGGCGGATGTGTTGCAGCTCGGCCGCGGTGCTGGTGCTGAGCTCGCCTTGTGGGTCGTGAATTAAGAGCGCGTTTTCTAAATCTAAATTAAACGCCCGTGGGTTGAGATTATTGCCGGTAAGCAATTGATAATCGTCGTCGACCCAAATGCCTTTCAGGTGAAAACTATGGCCGATGTCGTGCCAGAGTAAAATATTCAATTGCCCAGTTTGCATAGCTTTGTGCTGCGCTTTGGCAAAGCGGCGCAAATTGGCTTCGTATAAATACGGCAGCGCACCGATGGTTTTAAAAGGCTCGCTCGGCGGAATGTAAAAATCGTTCGCCGTTTTGTCACCAATGATTAATTCAATCTGTACGCCGGTTTTGATTAAGCTATTGAGCGCCTTGGTGACGCTGCGTGGCAAATTAAAATACGGCGTGCAGATGACAATCTTGCGCTCGCTAGCGGCGATCAATTTTAAAATCAAGCGATTAAGCGGATTGCGCTGGCCAACGCCAACCCACGGGGTGATCGCCAGCCCAGCTTCGGTATGGCTGCTGCCTTGCAGTGAGTAGCGCGCGGTTTTTAATTGTTGGCGACAATGCCGAATTTCGCCGCGAATGGTTTTGGTGCTGGGAATGTTGGGTCGATCCAGACGATGCACTGCGGTTTGGCTCAGTAGCGCCGTTTGAAAAAACTGCACCATGCTATCGGCCAGCGCTGGGTTGTGCAGCACATGGTAGCGATCGTAGCGATAGCGATCGCCAACGTGTAAATACACATTGTTCAGGCTGGCGCCGCTATAGATTACCGTGTCGTCTATCACAAAGCCTTTGAGGTGCAATACGCCAAGTAACTCACGGCTTTGCACCGGTACGCCATAAATCGGCACTTCGAGATGCTGTTGCTGCGCACGCTGCTGATACCAAGCGGCGTTGCCCGATTCGGCCTTGGCACCAATCAGGCCGCGCTGCGCGCGATGCCAATCGACAAAAACGGCAATGTCCAGTTGCGGTTGCCGCGCTTTGGCGGCGTATAGCGCCGACAAAATCAGATCGCCGGCGGCGTCGTTTTGTAAATACAGTGCGGCGATGTAGATGCGGCGTTGTGCTGTGGCGATGTGTTCGAGCAGCCGTTCACGAAATTGAGCGCTCGATGCTAAAGCTTCAAAGGTGTCAGCCGATTGGGCAAAGCGCGGTAAGGCGCTTAAAAAAGCGCGGGGAGATTCAAACAAAATGCGAGCCTAAATTTAAAGCGATATTGCTGCAATATGGGGCTTGATGTTGCAAATTCAAGCGGAATTGCCCGATGGTAGTGATTAAAAAAGCCACCCGAAGGTGGCTTTTGGCTTATTGCAAGCCAAGTGGCATGCGGGGTTTATTTGATCTCGGCCATGGTTTTGGTGAGTGTTGCATTGCTGTCATCGCCATCGAGCGCCCAGCTAAAGCTACCGCGTAGGCCTTGCGCTTTTACGTATTCGTTTTTTAAACGAATGGTGGTGACGTCGTCGTAGCTCCACCAGTCGCCAGTGCTGGTATACAGCGACAGTTGCTTGGTGACAGGATGATATTTACGAATACCCGCAACGTCTTTGAGTGCTTTGTAGTCGCCATAGCCCGCTTCGGTTTGAACGCCCACTTTAGCTGCAGCGCGGGTTTTCTTTTGGTACAGGCCATCGTTGATATTGGCGACGCCACCAAAACCGCGACCGTAATACGGAATGCCCAAGGTGATTTTGTCGCGTGGCATGCCATTGGCGATTAATTTATTCAGCGCATCGTTGATGTTGTAGTTACGGGCAACGCCAACAGTTGGATCGGCTGGATCGGCATACAGATGCGAATGGAAGTTACTGGTTTCATCCCAGTCGCCATGGAAGTCATAGGTCATGACATTGACCCAGTCCATTGATTTGCTGTATTGCGCTGGCTCGGTTTGGTCGATTTTTTCGCTGCCGGCACCAATGGCAGCGGTGAGGTAGTAGTGTTTATTGTTTTGCGCCACGCCATAAGCGTCTAATTGCTTGCGGAACTCAGCCATCAGCAAAGTGAAGTTCTTTTTGTCGTTGACCGTATCGACGACATTGCTGCCAATGCCTTGCACGCCGGGGTATTCCCAGTCGATATCAATCCCATCAAAGATACCCGCTGCTGCTGCGAGCCCACCTGCTGGGTCGCCGCCTGATTTTTTGAGGTTGCCCTTGAGGTAAACATCAATACATGAGGCAACCAGCGCTTTGCGATTGGCATCGGTAGCCGCAGCAGTTGAGAAATACCGTGACCAAGTCCAGCCGCCCAGAGAAATAAATATTTTTAAGTTCGGGTTTTTGGCTTTGAGTTTTTTGAGCTGATTAAAGTTGCCCTTGAGTTTGTTTTCCCACACATCGGCAACGCCATCGACTGAATCTTTGGCGGCGTAATCCATTTGATAGTCGGCCCAAGCATCGCCACCATCGCCATTGGGGTTGTTGTCGTTGGCTTTATTGATGCCG
This sequence comes from Deefgea salmonis, assembly GCF_020531905.1. Taxonomy (GTDB): domain Bacteria; phylum Pseudomonadota; class Gammaproteobacteria; order Burkholderiales; family Chitinibacteraceae; genus Deefgea; species Deefgea salmonis. The sequence continues at coordinate 70,231 of NZ_JAJAWG010000001.1, forward strand.
CTATCGCACTTGATTGAACCGTCGGCTTGTTTGTAGACATTACCAAACGCGTAGTTAATAAAAGTGAGTTTGGCGGCCGCGCCGCTGTCTTGCACCGCTTTGGCATAAAACGCGCTGTCGTACACTCCCCATTGTGTGAAGTAAGAGCCAACTTCACGTTGCCCAATTGGATTGGGGCTAACGGTTGGTGTTGGGGTGACGGTTGGGGTGACGGTTGGGGTGACGGTTGGGGTGACGGTTGGGGTGACGGTTGGGGTGACGGTTGGCGTGACGGTTGGCGTGACGGTTGGCGTGGCTGTTGGGGTGACGGTTGGAGTGACGGTTGGGGTGGCTGTTGGGGTGACGGTTGGGGTGACGGTTGGAGTGACGGTTGGAGTGACGGTTGGCGTGGCTGTTGGGGTAACGGTTGGAGTGACGGTTGGGATTGGGGTTACAGTTGGAGTTGGGGTGGCGTCGCTTGTACCGCAAGCGCCAAGGTCTTGCCATACATCGTTACTGCCTGGTGCATTGCCTTGCGTCCACCATTTGGCTTTGTAATTGTGGTTGTTGTAAGTCACTAGATTGCCGCCGGTATAAACCGTGGATGCATTCCAAATGGCAATGGTGCAGCTGTTTGGTGATGTGCTAGTGCTTGGGGTTGCGCTTGGACTGGTGCTGGGGGCGGGGCTGCTGGTGCTCGCAATCAGCTCCCATGGACCCCAAGTGTCGGCGCCAGGCGTATTGCCTTGCGTCCACCATTTGGCTTTGTAATCTTTGCCAGAGTAAGTAACAACGGCAGCCGCTGAATAAGCCGTGCTGCTGTTCCAAGCGGAGGCCGCAATGGCGTTGACCGATGGAATGCTTAATGCAGCCGCAATGACTGCGAGTCGAAAATTCATTGTATTGTCCTCTCATCCTATTTGGGGTGAATGCTAATGCGCTGACATCATGCTTAGCATTTCGTATTAGTCAGCTTGTTTTAAAGTTACGCTTGCTGACTTGAGAGCAGTGTTGTTGATCTGGGAATGGCTTGTCAAATTTAATTGGCAGGGTGTTTTATTGTTTAACATCAGTTAATTGCTGGGATTTTTAGCCTGTGATTTTGGCGCTAAAAACCATGTGGTGGGGCGAGCTGATCCATCAGGGATTGAATGCAAAATAAAAAAACGCAGCCCATTGCGAGCTGCGTTGTTGGTTTGATTTACATGCCACAGTCGAGTTAACTTTTATCCGCGCGCTGCAAGTCGCTCAGTGCGCCCGCTTGCTCGATTTTGGCGCTGAGGTCAGCCAGCTCTTGCTCAATATCGATGCCGTGTTGACTGAGCCATTGTGGATTGTAGTAAGAATGCGCGTAGCGATCACCGCTATCGCACAACACGCTGACAATACTGCCCGCTTCGCCACGCGCTTGCATTTGGTGGGCCAGTGCTAACACGCCGATCCAGTTGCAACCGGTCGATCCGCCAACACGGCGCCCCAGATAATTCGATAACCAATGTGTTGCCGCCAAGCTCATCCGGTCGGGCACTTTAAACATGGTATCAATCACGTGCGGCATAAATGACGCTTCAACACGCGGGCGGCCAATGCCTTCGATTTTAGAGCCTTGCTGCAAGGTATGGTCTTTGCGTCCGCTGCAGAAAGCATCAAAAAACACCGAGTTTTCTGGGTCAACGCAAGCAATTTGCGTGGCATAACGGCGATAGCGCACAAAGCGGCCCAAGGTGGCGCTAGTGCCGCCAGTGCCCGCGCTGGCAACGATCCAGCGTGGAATTGGGTGACGCTCTAAGCTCATCTGCGCAAAAATCGATTCGGCGATATTGTTATTCGCACGCCAATCGGTAGCCCGCTCGGCATAGGTAAATTGGTCGAGAAAGTGCCCTTGCGTTTCATGAGCCAGACGCTGCGATTCGGCAATCAATTGCGTTGGGTCGGCTACTAAGTGGCAGCGGCCACCATAAAAAGTAATCGCCGCGATTTTTTCGGGGCTGGTGCTGGCCGGCATCACCGCAATAAACGGCAATTTTAGCAAACGAGCGAAATACGCTTCAGAAACGGCGGTCGATCCGCTCGACGCTTCGATTACCGTGCTACCGGCATGCAGCCAGCCATTGGTGAGCGCATACAAAAACAAAGAGCGCGCTAAACGATGTTTTAGGCTGCCGGTAGGGTGGCTCGATTCGTCTTTGAGGTAGAAATCAATATCGGGGTAGGCGGCCAAATGAATCGGGATTAAATGGGTATCGGCTGAGCGATTAAAATCCGCTTCAATGGTGCGGATGGCTTGGTGTACCCAATCGCGATTGCTGGTCATGTCAATCCTCAAAAATAAAAATAGTGCCGTGGATTTTAACGGCAGTGGTCAGGGCTGGCATCGGGGTATTTGCTTAGCCGGCTTGTTTTGGCGCAAGGATTGTGCTGCAAGGTTTGGGGTATTGAATCCTAGCCTTTATTTAACATTGGCTTGGATTAAATACCCCTGTTTAATAGCTGATGCTCAGCTTACGTGTTAAGGGGTTTGAGGGTTTGCGGCAAGGCGTTTTACGGTCGTAATCTGCGGCGCGAACTTATTTAAGCTGCGTAAAATCACAGTTTTCCTGATTGTACCTTTGCTGCAGAAGCCCATAAAAAGTATGCTCTTTGTCGGCGCGGGCTCGCCCGAGAATGCGAGCGCAATAAGGAAAACCTTCGCTGGCAAGCCAACGCCTACGGAGCGCTGTTGAAGCAGAGGCATAATCAGGCCGGTTTTTGCTTGGTTAAAGATAGTAAGCAAAGAAAGGCTCCGGTATGGTTCACATCGATCGAATATGGCATCCCGCTGGCCCATTACGCCACAGCCAAACTTAGATTGCAACTTACTCGGAATGACGGATTTAAACTGGGCGGTGGGCCGTAATGGTCAACAGCGTACTTTCAGTCGCTACGATTTTGGCGTATCTGAACGGCTGTAGTTGCTACTATTTCAAACGCTCAAGGTGGTGTTTACGCAAACTTCGGCACTTCGACCAAAGCAGATATTTTAAATATCATTTTTGTTTTATTTTGTCCCAAACATTGGTTTGCGTATTAAGCAATACACCGTATTTCCGTACTTTTTCAAAAACAACGAATCATACAGAAATTCGTTTAAATACAATGAATTTCCGTATAATATTTTCTTATGCAGATTTATACGGAAAACGTGATGTTTCAAGAGCTGAACGACAATCAAATGCGGCAGTACATCGACGCAAAAGCGGCATTCATGAACCTTGCTATTGCTAAAGAACAAGCCAAAGAAGTCAGGGGCGGCATGTACTGGAAGAAAGTGGGAAAGCATGAGTATTTGGCCCGCACGAACACGAGCAATAATCAAAAAATCATCGGCACTCGAACCCCTGAGAATGAAGAAATTTATGCGCGTTTTATGACGCGGAAACAAGAAATAGAACTTCGCGCCAAAACATTAAAGGCCACAGTTCAAACCCATCAGCGCATGAATCGAGCCTTGCAGATTGGCCGAGCACCTAACCTTGTCGTAAAGCTGCTCAACATCCTTGCTGAAAACAATTTGCTTCCTTACTTCACGGTCATTGGCACATTCGCGCTGTATGCCTACGAGTCAGCGGCGGGCATTCGCATTGAAAGTGAAGGTGCATTACAAACGCAGGACGTTGATATGCTTTGGCATATTGGCAAGCGGGTTCAGTTTTTTATCGAAATGAACCGAACGCAAGAAAAAACCATGATTGCGCTATTGCGTAAAGTTGATCCAACATTCCAGCTCAGTCCAACGGGAAGCGCCTATTCGGCCATTAACGATCAATCCTTTGAAGTTGAGTTTATACGCGCACCATCAAAAAATGGAGAACCACACCCCATTAGCTTTAGTGATGCATCTGAGTATGCAGATTTAGCGCCAGTTGGCATCGTCAATATGGAACGTTTAATGTCGGCGAAGCGAATGGAAACAGTGGTCGTGGCCGTGTCTGGCGAAATGGCGCTGATGCCCACGATTCCGCCAGATGTTTTTTACAAGCACAAATACTGGCTAGCCGAGCAAAAGAACCGTGATCCACTCAAGATGCGTCGCGATCGCAACCAAGCTGCAATCGTTGAGTGCATGGTGAGTGAGTACTTACCGCAATACCTTCCCGAGTAATATTGTCGTGAGGCCGCTTTGACCGAACTGATGACGCTGTTGGTCCTGCTTTTGCGTGCGGTGCGCTTGAGCCAGGTTTTAAGCCTCGTATCGACGGCACGGCAGCAACGCCAAACCAAAACATCCCCGTTAAATTGGCAGCTCTTTTTGTTCAACCACGCCTTGGTTGACGTTGACGCTGATTTTTTCGTCGGCAAATTGCACATTGAGCGTGTCACCGGCGCGCACTGCGCTGGCTTGGCGAACGAGGGTGCCATCGGTTCGGCTCACCAGTGCGTAGCCGCGCGCTAACACCGTTTGCGGATTCCATGGGGCGAGTTTGAGTGTGGCTTGCTCGATTTGCTGGCGCTGGCTTTGAATTTGCCCGTGCATGGCGCGCTGCAAGGCTGCGCGCAATTGCGCCAGCCGCAGTTGTTGGTGTTGTACATTGGGCAATTGATGCTTCAGACGCAACGACAGGCGGCTAAGGGCTTCTTGTCGCTCAATGAGTTGGCTGTGAAAGCGATGCGTAAAGCGGCTGCGCAGTAATTGCAGTTGCGCTTGCTGGCGGGCGAGTTTTTGCCCCGGATGCTGTAGGCGGCGACCAAGCTGATCGACTTGCAGCATTTTATTGTGTAGCTCGCGCTCAAATGCCCTAACCAGACGCTGCTGCTGGTGGTGTAATAAATTGAGGAGTTCTTGCCGATTGCGGCTCACTAGTTCGGCGGCCGCAGTTGGGGTTGGGGCGCGCAAATCGGCGGCAAAGTCGCAAATGGTAAAATCTGTTTCATGGCCAACGCCGCTCACCACCGGCATATTGCACGCGGCGATGGCGCGGGCGACGACTTCTTCATTAAACGACCATAAGTCTTCTAAGCTGCCGCCACCGCGACACACAATCAGTACGTCGACTTCGTCGCGCTGGCTGGCGGTGCGAATGGCATTGGCAATTTGCGGCGCGGCATCCAGCCCTTGTACTGGGGTTGGGTATAAAATCACTGGTGTATTCGGTGTGCGGCGCGCCAGCGTCGCCAGCACATCGCGCAGCGCGGCGGCCGCCGGCGAGGTGACAATGCCGATGGCCTTGGGATAGTGCGGCAGTGGGCGTTTATTGTCTTGATCGAACAAGCCTTCGCCAGCGAGTTGCTTTTTAAGCGCTTCAAAGCGCTCAAACAAGGCCCCCAAACCCGCCGGGCGCATCGCTTCGATGGTGAGCTGAAAATCGCCGCGCGCTTCGTACAAAGTCACAATCGCCCGTGCTTCAACTTGCAAGCCTTCGCGCGGTTGAAAATCGAGTAAACCCGCCCGATTGCGAAACATCACGCAGCGCACCTGCGCGCCAGCATCTTTAAGGCTGAAGTAGCAATGCCCTGAATCGTAACGCTTAAAATTGGAAATCTCGCCAACCACCCAAAGTTGCGGCAGGCCAGTCTCTAAAAGCGTGCGTACTTTTCTATTCAGCTGCGTGACAGAAAATACAGTACTTTGTGCTATTGACAAATCAGTTTTCACGCGAATCCAGCCTTAATTAATCCACAAAATCGCCAATCTAAGCCACTTGGCATAATGTTTTAAAGTTGTAGTTTATTTGATGGTGTTAAGTTGTTGATTTTTATCAATTAATTGTTTTTGCCTAAAATCTAGGCAAACTAAACAAATCAAACTAAAACCACGCTTTTGGCCCCGTTTTTAGCACTTCCCCACAAAATTGTCCACAGAAACTGAGGATTAAAAACGGACTACATTTTGTCAATAAAGTGCTTGCTGAACCGAAACTTTCAGTTGATTCCAATGCTTAGATCTGCATTTTTGCAACAGACTTGAGGCATTCTCATTCAATTTGGCTCAGCAGTACGCTCAATTTTAAAGCCCAACGCACGGTGTATTTTGCGTTAGGACTGCGTGTATTTAGGGTGGGGGCCGAGTTTGGCCATCCGCTAATGCGGGTTTGGCCAAGTTGGCGTCGGGTGCGGTTAGCTGAAGTTGGGTTTGAATAATTTACTGTAGACATGCTGCAAATGCATGCGCATGGCTTGGCGGGCGGCGTTGGCGTCGCGATTGACTAATGCTGCGGCGATGTTTTGATGGTCTAGCAGCATTACTTCCGATACGTCATCGGCGCAAAGCGCTTCAAAGCGGGTAAATATCGCGCTGTAACGCTGATTCCATAAGTCTTTGAGGATTTTTTCTAAAATCGTATTGCCTGTGAGCTCGCCAATTAAAAAGTGAAATTTCATGTCTAAATCATGAAATTCACTGCTGTCTTTGGCGTTGTCTTGCATTTGCTGCATTACTTGTTGCAGCGCTAATAATTGCGCGTCACTGGCATTGATGGCGGCCAGCGCTGCGAGTTCACCTTCGATTAGCTCTCGGGCCTTGAGTAATTCTTCAACGCTGATTTCATCAAATTCATTCGGTTCGGCTTGGACGGGTAGTAAATTTTTAACAAAAACGCCATTACCGGTCCGAATATCGACCCAGCCTAAGATCTCCAAAACGATTAAAGCTTCGCGTACCGATGAGCGACTCACGCCCAGTTGCTGGGATAAGTCTCGTTCGGCCGGTAGCGCTTGTCCGGCAATGAATTTGCCTTCTTTAATTTGTTGAATCAATAGCTTAGATATTTTTTGGTACAGTCGTTCTGCTTTAATAATAGGTAATGGCATTTACTTCTCCGTCGCGCGAATGCTTTGGCTGCTCCTAGTGGAGTCGGCGTCACTGTATCGATAAAACAAGTGGGATCCACTAGAGGATATCCCTTACTTGCGGTGGGGGTTCGAATCATTATAATCGATTTTATTGAAATTGGCCTGACCACTAGGCCATCAGGCTATTTAAAGGAGTGCAGTAATGAAGATGACTTTTCGTTGGTACGGTGCAAGTGATCCGGTTTCTCTGGAATATATCCGTCAGATTCCTGGTATGGATGGCATTGTCTCTGCGGTGTACGACATTCCTGTTGGTGAAGTTTGGCCAGTCGAAAATATTCAAAAGCTCAAACAAACCATCGAGTCGCACGGCCTTAAATTTGAAGTGATCGAAAGTGTGCCGGTGCACGAAGACATTAAATTGGGCAAACCGAGCCGCGATCGTTTGATTGCCAACTACGCCCAAACATTACGCAATTTGGCGCAGTGCGGCTTAAAAGTGGTTTGCTACAACTTTATGCCGGTGTTTGATTGGACGCGCACTACGCTCAGCATGCCTTTGCCCGATGGTTCAAATACCTTGGCGTTTAGCATGGCCGAAGTGGCCCAGATCGATCCAGATCAAGGCATTTCTCTGCCCGGTTGGGATAGCAGCTACACCCCAGCAGAGCTCAAAGCGCTATTGGCTGAATATGCGTCAATTGATGAAGAAACCTTATGGGCACATTTGAGCTACTTCTTGCACGGCATTATTCCGACGGCCAGCGAAGTGGGCATCAAAATGGCGATGCATCCAGATGATCCGCCGCGCCCAATTTTTGGCTTGCCGCGCATTATTAAAAACCGCGCTGACTTGCAACGCTTATTGGCGATGATTGATACGCCTGCCAATGGTTTAACGCTGTGCTCAGGCTCTTTAGGCGCGGATTGCAATAACGATATTGTGGAATTGGTTCGTGAATTTGCTGGCCGTGGCCGAATTCATTTTGCGCATTTACGCAATGTCAAAGTCAATGCCGCTGGCGACTTTCACGAAACCAGCCACAAATCGAGCGATGGCTCTTTAGATATGGGGCAGATTGTTCGCGCTTATTTTGAGGCGGGTTTTGACGGCTATGTGCGTCCAGACCATGGCCGAATGATTTGGGGTGAAACCGGCAAGCCTGGTTACGGTTTATATGATCGCGCCTTGGGTGCGGTGTATTTGAATGGCTTGTGGGAAGGGATTGAAAAAGCCAAACAGGAGCAAGCACAATGAAATTGCCATTTGAAATTGATTTGCAAAACAAAGTCGCGGTCGTGACTGGCGGCGCGGGCGTGTTATGCGCTGAATTGGCGGCGGCCTTGGCCAAAAATGGCGCAAAAATCGCCATTTTGGATTTGAACCCAGTGGCAGCAGAAGCCGCAGCGCAGCAAATGCGTGATTTGGGTGCAACGGCGATTGGCGTGGCATGCAATGTGTTGCAGCGTGAATCGCTCGATGCTGCGGCAGCGCGGGTGTTGGCTGAGTTGGGCCCTTGTGATTTATTACTCAATGGCGCTGGCGGCAATCACCCTAAAGGCACCACGGGGCAAGAGTATCTGGATGTAGATCGTTTAGACGACCCAGAATTGACTAGTTTTTTTGATCTTGATCCCGCTGGCGTTGAGTTCGTGTTTAACCTCAATTTCCTCGGTACTTTGCTGCCAACCCAAGTGTTTGCGCGGCAAATGCTAGGCCGTACCGGTTGCAGCATTATCAATATTTCGTCGATGAGTGCGTTTTGCCCATTGACCAAAATCCCAGCGTATAGCGCCGCTAAAGCTGCGGTGAGTAACTTTACGCAATGGCTGGCGGTGCATTTTAGCAAAGCGGGTATTCGGGTGAATGCTTTGGCGCCGGGCTTCTTTTTGACGCAGCAAAATCACAAATTATTGATTGATGAACACAGCGGCGAATTCACCGCGCGTGCGCAAAAAATCATTCAGCAAACCCCGATGGGCCGCTTTGGCGAATCGCACGAATTGGTCGGCACTTTGCTCTGGCTCGCCAGCGAAGATGCGTCCGGTTTTGTCAATGGCACCGTGATTGCGATTGATGGCGGTTTCTCTGCTTACTCGGGCGTTTAATTTTGGCAATACACTGGGGTGGTATTGAGTTGTAGTCACTATCCATAAAGGCCTACATCGCAATACCCATTGGTGATTGATTGAAATTGTAAATATTAAAGGTTTTATTTTTTGCCAAAGGTTTGCATCATCGCTGTAAGCCTAGCTGGTTCGACGTACTGGCCGGGGTTTTCCGAATGAACGTCGCACTTTAGCCAAGTAAAGCCAATGCAATAAAGATGCTGATTTTGCCTCAGTTTGAGTGCAATAGCGGATGCACGGCGAGCGCAAAGCCAGTATGCGCTTGCCGAGTCACTGAGCAAATCAGCAGCAAAAGGACAGCATCATGAAATCGTTTATGGATCAGGATTTTTTACTCGATACCGGCGTGGCACAGCAGCTTTATCACGACATTGCCGCCGATTTACCCATTATTGACTACCACTCGCATTTGCCACCGAAAGAAATTGCCGACCGTAAAGCGTGGCGCAATATCACCGAACTCTGGCTCGGTGGTGATCATTACAAATGGCGCTTAATGCGTAGCGCCGGGATGGATGAATCGCTTATTACTGGCGACGCTGATGACGAAGCCAAATTTAACGCGTTTTGTTCAGCCTTGCCGCAAGCGATTGGCAATCCGATTTATCATTGGTCGCATTTAGAATTACGCCGAATTTTTGGGATTGATACCATCATTAATGCCAAAAATGCATCGCAACTGTGGACGGACATTAATCAAAAATTAGCGCAGATGGATAGCTGGTCGATGCTTAAACAGGCCAATGTTGAAATTGCTTGTACCACCGATGATCCGGCTGATGATTTGCTTGATCATCAACGCATTGCCAATTCAGCATTAAGCACCCGTGTATTACCGGCGTTTCGTCCGGATAAAGCCATGCGAATTAATGACGCTGGATTTATTGATTACTTAGCGACGTTAGGCCAATGCAGTGGTGTTGAAATCCATTCGTTTAAGCAATTAATTACCGCTTTGGCCAAGCGAATTGAATTTTTCCATTTGCAAGGCGCGCGTATTAGCGATCATGCCGTCGATTTGGCTTTGCCGCATCAAGTGATGAGTGACGCTGAATTAGAAATCGTTTTCCAGCAGCGTTTAGCGGGTCAATTGCTATCGTCAGCAGCGCAATCGCAATATCTATTTGCCATATTGGCGCAGTTGGCTCCGCATTATGCCGCCCACCAATGGACGATGTGTTTACACATTGGCGCGCAGCGCAATAATAACCAACGCCAATTGATTCGACTCGGCGCCGATACCGGTTATGACGCGATTTCTGGTATGGACGTTTCGTTGGGTTTGGCGCATTTACTCGATACGCTCGATGCCCAGCAATGCCTGCCTAAAACCATGCTGTTTTGTTTAAATCCGAATTTAAATGAAGTGCTGTCGACTTTAATGGGTTGTTATCAAGATGGCTCGATTGCCGGCAAAGTGCAATTTGGCCCAGCTTGGTGGTTTAACGATCATAAAGAAGGCAATTTGCAGCAATTTATTACCTTGGCCAATCACGGGGTATTTGGTGCATTTGTTGGTATGGTGACCGATTCGCGTAGTTTTGCTTCGTATCCACGACATGATTATTTCCGCCGTTTATTGTGCCGCCAAGTCGGCGCGTGGGTGGAGTCGGGTGAATATCCGCACGACGAAGCGGCATTAAGCCAAATTATTCGTGGCGTGTGTTATGACAACGCCAAAAAATATTTCTCTTTATAAAAAAATAGTCAATCGCCTGCGATATATCACCAATAAAAATTAAATGCGGGTTCGATTGCTGGTTTAGGTTTTAGTTATTTAGATAGTTGGAATGGTTTTCTTTAATTAAGGGTGTAATTCAATCATGAAAAAAACATTATTAAGTAAAATGATCGCCTCTGCTGTAATTTTGGGATTTGTTGCTGCGCCAGCAATGTCTGCGGTGAGAATGAAACTAAGCCACAACCAAAGTGTGCAGCATCCAGTTCATATCTCGATGAAGTATTTTGCCGATCGCGCCAAAGTCCTTTCTAACGGCGATGTGCAGATTCGGATTTATCCAGATGGCTCATTGGGCGATCAAAAAGATTCATTAGAGCAAGTACAAAATGGCGCGATTGCTTTGGCAAAATCCAATGCTTCTGAGCTAGAATCATTCCATAAACCATATAGTGTATTTAACTACCCCTATATTTTTAACGATAGCAATCATTTTTACAAAGTATTGTTTAGCCCAATTGGTAAAGATATTTTAGCGTCTTCAGCATCTAAAGGCTTTATCGGAATTGCTTATTACGATGGTGGTGCGCGTAGTTTTTATGCTAAAAAACCAATTAAATCACCCGCCGATTTAAAAGGCATGAAAATCCGCGTGCAGCCAAGTAAAACGGCGATTGAAATGCTCACCGTCATGGGCGCTAACCCAACGCCATTGTCGTTTGGTGAGTTATATACCTCATTGCAACAAGGGGTGGTCGATGGTGCAGAAAATAACCCACCCTCATTTACCTTAAATCGCCATAGCGAAGTGGCGAAGTTTTTTAGTTTAGATGAACACACCATGGTGCCCGATGTATTGGTAATGTCGACTAAAGTCTGGAATAAATTATCCGATGCGAATAAAAAAGCCATTCTACAAGCGGCCGAAGAATCAACTAATAAAATGCGCACGCTATGGGCAGCGAGTGAAAAAGTTGAATTAGAAAAAGCCAAAAAAATGGGGGTGAGTATTGTTGCTGTGGATAAGAAACCATTCCAAGACGCAGTGAAACCTATTTTTGATAAGCTCAAAGTGAGTGATCCAGCAACCTATGAGCAAATTGAAAAAATCCGCGCATTAGGTCGTTGATTTTGTTTTGAGGTCAATGCATTCATAAAATTAAGCACAAATACTTTAAATGATCGACTAAGTATTTGTGCTTTTTTTATGATCTATATTTTGTGATTAATTACGTTTTTCCTTCTTAGTTTCTGATTGGATATTTGTTCCAGCGCAATTATTGCAAGGCGTAAATCGTCGATGATGATGTCTTGAAATTAAATTGTTTTAAATAAAATGATTTTATCATTCAATTGCACAAAGGTTATCTAAGAACGTGCGCATTATGATGAGCTCGATACAGAGACGGGTAATGTCAGGGTAAGGTTGTGCAGGAGCTGAATTATATTTATAAGTAGTTAAGGATAATATTATGGAATTGATTAAACGCTGCTTGGATTATGTTTTATCAAAATTGATTATTTTTCTGTTTTCAATTTTGCTCATTTGCATTGTTTGGCAAGTGTTGGCGCGTTGGATGGGGGTGAATAGTACATTTACCGACGAAGGTGCGCGGTTTATTTTTATTTGGGTGGGTTTGTTTGGTGCTTCTTTAGCGCATGGACAGAAACGACATTTGGCGATTGATTTATTAACCAGTCGTTTATCGGGGTGTCGCAAAGTATGGTCTGATCGATTGATTCATTGCTTGGTGATTGTATTTTCTGTTTCGGTGATGGTGGTCGGTGGCTATATGGCGATGCTCAATACCCAAGGTCAAGTGTCTAGTGCGATGCATATCCCAATGTGGATTATCTATTTAGCGATTCCCCTCAATGGTTTAGCCATCACTTTTTATAGCTTGAATGATTTACTGCAAGCAATGAAAGCGCCACAGTTACAAGGAGCATAATCATGGATTGGTTTGCGCTGTCGGTTTTATTTGGTTTGTTTTTTGTTTTGATTTTCTTGGGTTTACCTGTTTCATTTGCCATTGGTTTGTCGTCAATTGCCACTTTGGTGTTTGCTGCAGATATTCCGCTGACGTCGAGTTTGATGACCATGGCGCAAAAAATGGCGTCGGGATTAGATAGCTTTGGTTTATTAGCGATTCCATTTTTTATTCTGGCCGGCAATATTATGAATCGCGGTGGTTTGGCGATTCGCTTGATTAATTTTGCCAAAGTGCTGGGTGGCCGTTTGCCTGGTCCTTTACTGCATTGCAATGTGCTGGCCAATATGATGTTTGGTGCATTGTCCGGCTCGGCCGTTGCGTCGGCCGCGGCTGTGGGTGGGGTGATGGCGCCACTCCAAAAAAAAGAAGGCTATGATCCGGCGTTTTCTGCTGCGGTGAATATTGCTTCTGCCCCTGTGGGTTTGCTGATTCCACCTTCAAATACCTTTATTGTGTATTCCTTGGTGTCGGGTGGTACTTCGGTAGCGGCGCTGTTTTTAGCCGGTTATTTGCCCGGTATGTTGTGGGGTGGCGCGTTGATGTTGATTGCCGGTTTGATCGCCAAAAAACGCGGTTATGTGGCCGAACAAAAACCAACTTTAAAAGACTTTATTTTTTACGGCAAAGCCGCGATTCCTTCGTTAATGCTGATTATCATCATTATGGGCGGTATTTTGTCGGGCCTTTGCACGCCGACTGAAGCTTCGGCCATTGCCGTGGTGTATTGCTTGGCGCTGACTTTTTTATACCGCGATTTAAGCCTTAAAGATTTACCCAGTATTATTTTGGAATCGGCCTTGGTGACTTCGATTGTGATGCTATTGATTGGCGTTTCAATGGGGATGAGTTATGCGATGGTGTTTACTGATATTCCAGCGACCATTAGCGAGGGTTTATTGGCGATCTCGGATAATCCAATCATCATTTTATTAATTATCAATTTGGTGTTTTTGGTGGTTGGCTTCTTTATGGATATGACGCCCGCGATTTTGATTTTTACCCCGATTTTTTACCCGATTGCCGTGCTTGAATTGGGCATGAATCCGATTCATTTCGGGGTAATGATGACCTTTAATCTGTGCTTAGGGATTTGCACGCCACCGGTGGGGAGTTCGCTATTTATCGGTTGTTCGGTGGCTAAAGTGTCGATCGAAAAAGTCATTAAGCCTTTATTGCCTTTATACGGCGCGATTGCGGTAGCGTTGTTGTTGGTGATTTTTGTACCAGAAATTTCAATGTTTATTCCTAATTTGTTCGGTTACGAATAATTCAATTTTCGCTTTACTTTGGCGTGTGGCAGGCCGCCGCCGGAGTAATTTAAGCTATAAAAGGCCTATTGATCAGAGGTTAAGCGAAGCGCTTTTGACTCTTCGCAGAATTTGCTCAGCTAGCAAAGCATTGCATGCGCTGGCAAGCCCGCGTTTACTAGTTCTAATCCGTTTTTTGACTACTTATACCCCTTGTTTTTATGACAAGGCCTCAATACTTGCTTGATTAACACAGCAGATCTTGACGGCGATTGAAGTGCCGTCGATTTGAATGGAAGTGATCTCATCATGAATAAAACAGCACAAGGTATCGCTTTAATCGGCGAATGTATGATCGAACTTCGCCGCGAGCCAACGCATTTAAATTATCGCTTTGGTGGCGATACGCTCAATACGGCGATTTATTTGGCGCGCCAGCTCGATGCCGCGTTTGAAGTGCGTTATGTCACCGCTTTAGGCGTGGATGGCTTTAGCCATGAAATGATGCAAGCTTGGCAAGGCGAGCAAATTTGTACTGATTGGGTGCTGCAAGACCCATGCCGTTTGCCCGGCATGTATTTGATTGAAACCGAAGACAGTGGCGAGCGGCATTTTCATTACTGGCGCAGCGATTCGGCGGCTAAATATTGGCTGCAGCATCCCGCAGCGCCTAGCGTGTTGGCTGGTTTGGCAGAGTGCCGCATGATTTATTTATCAGGGATTAGTCTGGCGATTTTAAGCGCCGCTGATCGCGCGGTGTTATTGGCTGAGCTGCAAAAAGCCAAGGCCGCCGGCAGCCAGATTGTGTTTGATAATAATTACCGCCAGCGTTTGTGGGAAAGCCGCGAAGTGGCGCAAGCCAATTACCGCGCTATTTTGCAATTGGCCGATATTGCCTTGCTAACGCTAGATGATGAAGTGGCGCTGTATGGCGAAGAATCGGTCGCGGCGGTGATTGCGCGAGCTCAAGCGTGCGGCGTGACTGAGGTGGTGATTAAGCGCGGCGGTAGCGCGTGTATTGTCGCCACCGCAGACATGCAAATTGAAATTTCGGCCGAGCCAGTCACTAAAGTGGTGGATACCACGGCGGCAGGGGACTCATTTGCTGCTGGCTACTTGGCCGCGCGTTTGCAAGGCATGGATTATCCAGCGGCAGCGATGCAGGCGCATCGTTTGGCCGGGATTGTGATTCAGCATCCGGGCGCGATTATTTCGCGTGAAAATATGCCGAGCGCGACGGTTGCGGCTTAACGGCAAACCAAATACTTATGCCTTTGCTTCAGAAGAGCGGCGTAGGAGCGGGCTTGCCCGCGAAGGTTTTCCTTGTTTGGGTCGCATTCTCGGGCGAGCCCGTGCCGACAAATGCACGCTTTTTGTGGGGTTCTGAAGCAAAAACAGGATCAAATAAAGCCTTATCCCGATGAACTCGGGATAAGGCTTTTTTTAAGTGTGATCAGTGCTAAGGGCGATCACAACGCTTTAGTGTGCGTCGACCCAGAAAAACTTAAGCGCAAATAAACCCGCCACAATCCAAGAGCAAGGGTGGATTTCACGCCAGCGGCCGGTGCCGGTTTTCATCACGCAATACGCAATAAAGCCCATCGCTACGCCCTCGGTAATCGAAAACGTAAACGGCATCATCACGGCCGCAATAAAAGACGGTACGGCTTCGGTGAGGTCTTCCCAGTTGACTTTGGCCAGTTCAGAACACATCAACACGCCGACAAAAATCATTGCGCCAGCGGCAGCATACGCCGGTACCATGGCTGCCAGCGGCGAGAAAAACACCGCCAGCAAAAATAATACCCCAACCACAATCGCCGTTAAGCCGGTACGCCCGCCGACAGCCACGCCTGAGGTGCTCTCGATATACGCCGATGTGGCCGAAGTACCCAGCACCGCACCACTGATTGAGCTTAAGCTATCAACCACCATCGCTTGCTTCATGCGTGGGAAACGGCCTTGTTCATCGACCATATTGGCGCGGGTGGTTACGCCAATTAAAGTGCCCGACGAATCAAACAAGTTGACCAGCAAGAATGAAAAAATCACCCCAGCCAAAGCGATGTCGAGCGAGCCCATTAAATCGAGCTGGCCCAGCACGGGCGACATACTCGGTGGCAATGCCACCACGCCTTTAAAGCTCACGTCGCCCAAAAAGTAACCCAAGGCAGTAGTGACCGCAATCGAGATCAAAACGGCAGAATGAATGCCTTTTTGCGCGCAGATACAAATAATAAAAAAGCCCAAAGCGCCCAAAATACACGGGATCGACGCTAAATTGCCCACTGCCACCATCGTGGCAGGATTAGCCACCACAATGCCGGTGTTTTGTAAGCCAATCAAGGCAATCAATAAACCAATCCCGGCGGTAATCCCTACGCGCAAGCTGTGCGGAATGTTGACCACCAACCAGTAGCGCACGCGCAACAGCGTGAGGATCAGCATACCGAGCGCGCCCCAAAAAATCGCGCCCATGCCGATTTGCCACGAGTAGCCCATGCCGGTGACGACGACAAAAGCAAAAAAAGCATTCAGCCCCATCGCGGGCGCAATGGCAATCGGTAGATTGGCAACCGCACCCATTAAAATGCAGCTCAGCCCCGTCACCACGCAAGTGGCCACAAACACCGCTTGTGGATCCATCCCCGCGTTCGACAAAATCTGCGGATTGACAAAGATGATGTACACCATCGTTAAAAAGGTGGTGACCCCAGCGATGAACTCGGTTTTGGCATCAGAGCCATGGCGCTGTAGTTTAAAAAAACGCTCGAGTAGACTCGTCGGCTCGGCGGTAGAGGGCGCTGGATTCATGGGGTTCTCAAAATAAAAGCTAAAAATAAAATACGTTGTCAATCGACGATTGCTTGCATCGCGCACTGGCGGTCCCGCAGAAGTTGGTTCGTGAACTTTAAATGGCAGACGTGTTTAATGGACAATTCTAAAGCAATCTGGCGTTAAAGACTGCATTGAGCATTCACATCAAAGGCGGTTGCCAGGAATCAATCGGTTTTTTAAGGCTTATTTTTCGCGGGTTTTTGCTTGAATGATCCTGTTTGGC
Source organism: Deefgea salmonis (assembly GCF_020531905.1). Classification (GTDB taxonomy): domain Bacteria; phylum Pseudomonadota; class Gammaproteobacteria; order Burkholderiales; family Chitinibacteraceae; genus Deefgea; species Deefgea salmonis. The sequence continues at coordinate 87,088 of NZ_JAJAWG010000001.1, forward strand.
GTCGCAATTGTGGCATTGGCGCGGCCAAGGATATGGCAAATATTCGGCGTGGATCGCGATTTTGTCTTCGCGCAGTGTGAATCTTATTTAAATCTTCGGCGCTAACCCTTCCCCTTACACCGTATTCGGGCTAAAGTTACGCGGTTTTTGCCATTCGTCTAATCAAGGGTTTTATTATGCTCGCTATCATCGAGGCCGCAGGCTGGCCCATCTGGCTGATTATCGCTGCGTCTATTGCAACGGTGACCATTATTATTGAGCGTTTGCTGTCCTTACGTAAAACATTGGTGTTGCCGCAAGGTACTTTGGCCAAAGTGGTGCAAGAGTATCGTAGCCAAGGCGTTACGGCAGAAAGTTTGAATAAATTGTCAGCCTCTAGTCCCTTGGGCAAGGTGTTGGCGGCGGGCTTGAAAAACGTAAAAAGCTCGCGCGAAATCATGAAAGAATCAATCGAAGAAACCGGCAGCGCCGTTGCGCATGAGTTAAATCGCTATTTGTCGACTTTAGGTACGCTGGCTGCGGTGACCCCACTATTGGGTTTGTTTGGTACCGTGATCGGGATGATCGAGATTTTTGGTTCGCAAGCCCCCAGTGGCGCCGGTAATCCAGCGGCGTTGGCGCACGGGATTTCGATTGCGCTGTATAACACCGCTTTCGGGATTATCGTTGCGGTGCCAGCGTTGATGTTTTATCGCTATTTTGCCAGTAAGGTCGATGACTTTATTGTTGAGATGGAGCAGCAGGCGATTAAGCTGGTTGAGATTGTCCACGGCGAACGCCACCAATAAAAAAACGGGCTGCGAAGCCCAAATACGGCGTTAAAAAGCGACTCAAAATCCTCATTTACCTATATGTAAACTCCGGTTTTTCGTCGCTTTTTGCCTTGTCTTTGGACTTCTCGCTCCGTTTTGAGCATTGCTAGCGTGAATCTGCATATTTTGTGTGCATCAGTTCCTGCGCTCTTAGCGCCCAACTCGAAACGGGCGCTCGCTACTTTAAAACGCTCTTTGCAGGCGGTATAAAACATGAAATTCAATAAAGGCCGTCGTGGCCGCATCGATCCGGAAATCAACTTTATTCCCTTGATCGACGTGCTGTTGGTGATTTTGATTTTCTTGATGGCAACAACCACGTATTCCAAGTTTGCCGAGCTGAAAATCAACCTGCCAACGGCCGATGCCGTGAAGCAAGAAGAACAACCGCAATCGATTCAAGTGGGTATTTCGGGTAACGGGCAGTTAATGATTAACGGCCAACCCGCGCAATTTAATAGCCCCGACGATTTCGCGGTACAACTACGCCGCGCCGCCGGCAGCAACGCCGAGCCGATGATCGTCATCAATGCCGACGCACAAACCAGCCACCAAAACGTCGTCAACGTCATGGAAGCAGCAAGGGTCGCCGGCTACGGCAAGCTGACGTTTGCTACGCAGACTAGCGGGCAGAAGTGATTGGATTGATCGTTAAAAACGGCGCTGCGGCGCCGTTTTTTGTGTAAGTGATAAAACTTGTTACTTTGGAATGTATGACAAAATATGTAGCCCCAGAAATATCACTAAAAGCTTTTAACTGTCCTTTATGTGGAGTCTTGGCGCACATTAAGTGGGGTTGGCTTGCTTCATCTAGGCCTGGTTCAGGGCATCAGTATCTTGAGGCGGTATGTAGTCATTGTGAAGAAGCTAGTTTGTGGCGTGCTATCAAGACAAATACTAATGGTTTTTCTTCTTATGCGACTGAAGGTGAAATGCTCTATCCCTGTTTTGGTCTTGCGCCATTGCCTGAAAAGGATATGCCTGAAGATGTTATTGTTGATTATATGGAAGCGGCAACGATTTTTTCTAAATCACCGCGAGGTGCCGCAGCTTTATTGAGGCTTGCTTTACAGAAGCTTTGTAAACATTTGGGAGAGAAAGGGGAAAATATTAATGAAGATATACGTTCTCTAGCTGCAAAGAATACGATTCCTCCTATGGTTGTTAAGGTTGCGGATACAGTACGAATTGCTGGAAACAATGCAGTTCACCCCGGTGAAATGTCCGATGAAGATTTTGACCTTGTAGCAGCTAAAATGTTTGATCTATTAAATTTCATTGTAAAGAAAGGTATTTCAGAGCCTAAAGAATTAGAGGCTTTGTATTGTATGACGCCAGAAGCGCCGAGAAAAAGTGCCGAAGCACGTGATGCAAAGGCAAAGGTTTAAGCACGTAAGATGGGTTGAGCCGTGTTTTTTCGGCGATACCCATCAATCGCTGGCTCTATTTGATGGGAGTCGCTTTGTTCCACCCATTCTACTGATGTATTCGCTTTTGGGGTTTGGTTGATAAGGCTTAGCGGGCAATACATCTGTTTTTTTTACAATGTTCAGATTTAGTGTTGGTGCTGTGCCGCGCTCGTCGTGCTGGGACTTAAAATCCCGTCTAAGCGCACCGAGTGAGGAGAGAGACAAACAGCTATATCGTTTGGCTCACGACGATCGAGGGCACAGCGGAGCTGGGTGCGCTCGGGTCGCCTTTCTTTCCCCCTCTTTCTTTGGCGAGTCAAAGAAAGAGGGTCCCCGTCGCGGACTGCGACTGTAAACAGCCGTGCCGCAGGCACTTAAAACCATCAACACGTAATCTGAACATTGCCGTTTTTTTTTTGTGATGTTCAGATTGTGTGTTGATGCTGGTTATAGCATCGCGGCATTCCCTCTCCCTTGATGGGAGAGGGTTAGGGTGAGGGTGATACGATGGCGTTTAGCGTAACGCCCCCCAAGGCGGAAAAGTGCGGTAGTCGCGTAACTCACGCCGTGTCGCGTGGCTTGGTTTTATTAATCGGCGCTGATGCGCTGATCCGCTGTTGTTCTGTCTGAATCCAATTGACGGGTTACGCCTAAAGGCTAACCCGCCCTACGATGATGTGTTTATGAATATTGAATCTTTTCTCAACCGAATTTGGTATGGCCGCCTAACGTTTTGGGCGGTTTTGCTGTGGCCGCTTTCCATGCTGTTTGCGCTACTCGCTAAGCTCAATGCGCTGCTGTTTCAACTCAAAATCAAACACTCGACGCGTTTGCCGGTGCCGGTGGTGGTGGTGGGCAATATCACGGTTGGGGGTACGGGTAAAACGCCGTTGACGATTTATCTGGCGCAGCAATTAACGCAGCTAGGTTTGCAGGTCGGGATTATTTCTCGCGGCTATGCCCGCAGCGGCGATGATCGCCATACGCCGCTGGCGGTGACGGTTGATAGCGATCCGGCGGTGGTGGGCGATGAGCCGCTGCTATTGGCGCGGGCAACTCAGGTGCCGGTGTTTGTCGCAAGGCAGCGCGCGAGCGCGGGGCAGGCGTTGTTGGCAGCGCATCCGGCGGTGAATGTGCTTTTGTGTGACGATGGTTTGCAGCATTACGCTTTGGCGCGCGATATTGAGTTGTGTGTGATTGATGCCGCGCGCGGTTTAGGTAATGGTTTACGTTTGCCGGCTGGGCCGCTGCGCGAACCGCGTGGGCGTTTGGGACAAGTTTCGGCAGTGGTATTGAATGGCAAGCCAGATGTGGATTTGCTTGGCGAGGCATACCCACCGCAGTTTGTAATGCAATTGGCGGCGAGTGCTTGCTATCAATTACACCACCCCGAGATCAAGCGCCACGCGGCGGATTTTGCTAGTGAATCGCTGACGGCGATGGTGGGGATGGGCAATCCTGCGCGTTTTTTTGCCACGCTGCGCGGTTTGAATTACCAGTTTATTGAGCAAGCAATGCCCGATCATCATGCTTTTTGCGCTGCCGATTTGCCCGCTTGCGGCGCGATTATGGTTACGGAAAAGGATGCGGTGAAGCTCGCTGCCTTAAATTTAATGGCAGACGGTGATAGAATCTGGGTCTTGCCAGTGACAGCGCAGATTGAACCGAATCTGGCGGACTGGCTGCAAGCTACTTTATCTGCAATTACGGAGTATCAAAATGGACGCTAAGCTACTGGAAATTCTAGTGAGCCCAGTTTCAAAAGGCCCTTTGATTTACGATAAGGCCAAGCAAGAGTTGATCTCCAAAGCAGATCGTTTGGCATTCCCAATTAAAGACGGCATCCCGGTGATGCTGGTGAGCGAAGCGCGCGAACTTAGCCCAGAAGAGTTTGAATAATGAGCTTTGTGGCGATTATTCCGGCGCGACTTAATTCAACGCGCTTGCCCAATAAGCCTTTGGCCGATATTGGCGGCAAACCGATGGTGGTGCGGGTGGTTGAGCAAGCTTTGCGCTCAAATGCCTCCATGGTGGTGGTCGCTGCCGATGCGATGGCGATTCAAGATGCGGTAACGTTGGCGGGCTACGCCTCGTTGTTAACGCGAGCTGATCATGCCTCTGGCACCGATCGATTGGCCGAAGCGGTGGATCGTTTGGAGCTGCCCGATGACGCCATTGTGGTCAATGTGCAAGGCGATGAGCCTTTGATTGATCCAGAACTCATCAATGCCGTAGCCGCAGCGCTGAGCGCTAATCCAAGTTGGGCGATGGCCACCGCGAGTCACCCGATTGCCGATGCGGAAGAGTTTTTCAATCCCAATGCGGTGAAAGTGGTCTGCGATGCACAGCAAAAAGCGCTGTATTTTAGCCGTGCGCCAATGCCGTGGCACCGCGATGCTTTTGCTGCTGACAATGAAGATACCGACTGGGTATTGCCCGCTAATCTAGGTGCACAAAGGCATATCGGCCTATACGCCTATAGAGCGGGCTTTTTACGTCAGTACCGTGATTTAGCGGTGTCGCCGCTCGAGCAAGTGGAGGCGCTAGAGCAGTTACGCGTGCTCTGGCATGGTTTTGCCATTGGGGTGCATATTGCCAGTAGCGCGCCAGCCGCTGGGGTTGATACCCCTGAAGATCTAGCGCGAGTGCGCGCAATCGTTGCCCAGCAGGGCTAATCAGCGAGGTCGATATGCAGATGGTTGCTTTGTACGCCGCATTACTGTGCCTGCTCTATCTGTATTTGACCTTGCGCGTGATTACGCTGCGGCGAAAATATCGGGTCGTTCTTGGTGATCAGCAGCAACCTGAGTTAAATCGAGCGATTCGGGCGCACGCTAATTTTGCCGAATACGTGCCGTTTTGCGTGCTGTTGTTGTTTTTACTCGAAATGCAAAATGCGCCGCATTTATTATTACAAGGCTTGGGTTTGGCTTTATTATTAGGCCGAATCTTGCATGCTTATGCGATTAGTCAGCTTAAAGAGCCGCTTAAATTCCGCGTTGCTGGGATGCTGCTCACTTTGATGACCATGCTGATTGCTGCGCTGGCTTTGTTATTTAATATCTTGTTTTAAATATAAAAAATATTCTCTTTGCCTTGAGCACTACTGAGTACTCATACTTTCAAACCACGAGGAAAACACCATGCGATTAATTCTTTTGGGCGCGCCAGGCGCTGGTAAAGGGACACAGGCGAACTTTATCCGCGAACAATTTGGCATTCCACAAATCTCGACTGGCGACATGCTGCGCGCTGCGGTTAAAGCGGGTACGCCCTTAGGGCTAGAAGCAAAAGCCATTATGGATGCCGGCGGTTTGGTACGCGATGACATTATTATTGGTCTGGTTAAAGAGCGCATTGCGCAAGCCGATTGCGCCAATGGTTTCTTGTTTGATGGCTTTCCACGCACGATTCCACAAGCTGAAGCGATGATCGCGGCGGGTGTTGATATTGATTACGTCGTTGAAATCGACGTGCCAGACGCCAATATCGTTGACCGTATGGCCGGCCGTCGTGTGCATGTGGCCTCTGGCCGTACTTTCCACATCAAATACAATCCACCCAAAGTGGAAGGCATTGATGATGAAACGGGTGAGCCTTTGGTGCAACGTGATGACGATAAAGAAGACGTGGTGTTAAAGCGTTTGGGCGTTTATCATGAACAAACCGAAGTCTTGGTTGATTTTTATGGCAAATTGGCCGCCTCTGGTCATGGCAATTCACCTAAATATATCAAAATCGATGGCACGCAAGCCGTTGATGCTGTGCGTGAACAAACACTCAAAGCATTGGGCGCTTAAGTCGTATTGATTTTGTTATTTGCAATACAAAAAGCCACTTTCAATCGAAAGTGGCTTTTTTATGGCTAAAAAATAGATCTTTTGAGAATACTTGTGGATTTGCTGGACGACTTTTAGTCTCAAGCGCATCGACATTTTATTTAAATCGGCCGCTTACGCCGACAAAGCCTTAATCGTATTGGCGCGGCGCAAATTCGACCTCATGCCCTTTGCCGGCTTTTCGGGCTAAGCGACTATTTTTGCCCAGTAGTAATTTAAGTTGCCAGATTTTCTCGAGACGCAACGCTTTGCTTGGCTTGAGGTACATGGCGTTGATTACTTGCTTGCCGGCGTGCAAAGCGTCGGGGGATTGCTGGCAAAGACGCTCTGCGAGTTCGATGGCGGCGGTTAATGGCGTCTCGGTGACCGTGCTAATTAAACCCAGTGACTTGGCCTCGGTGCCATTCAAAATTCGTCCGCTAAAGGTGAGCTCTTTGGCGATATCACTGGCGACCAATCCGCGCAGCGTTTGTGTAATGCCCATATCGGGCACCAGCCCCCAGCGACTCTCCATGATGGACAGTTGACAATCGGGTGTAGCAATTCGAAAGTCGGCTGCTAAAGCCAGCTGCATGCCCGCACCAAAACAATGGCCATGCAAAACGGCGATCACCGGAAACGGTAGTGTTTGCCAAATTAAAAATGCAGTCTGAAAAACACTTTGGCCGGGTTTAATCAACTGCCAAAATGCAAATAAACGATTTTTGGGCTGATTTAAATCGTTTAAATCAATCCCCGCACTGAATGATTCACCTTGCCCCATCAGGATGACGCAACGAATTTGTTTGTTGTTTTTGAGCTGCTTGGCGGTGGCAATTAAATCCATTAATAGCGAAAAAGGCATTGCGTTGCGTTTTTCTGGACGATTGAGTGATACATAGGCAATGGCGCCTTTGATCTCTAAAAGTAAATTAGGCATGCGATGACTCTTTGATGGGGGGGCGCATTTGCGCCAGTTTAGCGGGTTGGGCGGGGCGCTTAAGTCTTTCTTTGCTCAAAGATTGTGCCAGACAACGCTAAATAAGAAGTAAAAACAGTTGTTTAAAACGCATTGGCGTCGTCATTTATGCGACGGTCTGCAATTTAATGTTTGATGAGCAGCTTAAAGTCAGGGTTATCCGCTACTGAGTAATCGGTTCGATGTCGAGCCTTATTGGATTGTTGATGATGATCCAATCATTTTAATGCCGTGGCAGATATTTTTTTGATGGTTTTAAGGTGGGTGTAAAATTGGTTTTTACGATTTGACGGTATTGAACTGGTGGTTTTTTATTGGAAATTAATTTTTTGGTGCTTGTGTTTTATGGGTTTTGATCTTTAGGTTTTTAATAGTAATAAACTAGATAGGGTTGTATGAAAATTATGGCATATATAGAATTGTTGCCCAATAAAAAACGCCATTAATGGCGTTTTTTATTGGGCGCAGTATTGATTAATATTTACTTTTTGTATCGTGGCGTGATTTACGATGGCGGGCGGCGAGTAAACCGACTAGACCGAGCCCCATTAATGCATAGGTTTCTGGCTCTGGAACAGGCTGAGTAATACTCACCATCGAACCATACCCTGTTTGATTACTGGCTACATAAGTGCCATAGCGCGTTTGGCCGTCGGAGAAGGTTGCCGCTACTTTGGCGCCAATAAAGCCTGCGCCATTAATCCCGTTACAATCAATGCAACTCAATAAATCAGTATCAACACCAAAAATAAATTTTTGACCAGCAGCGAATGTATTGCCAGCAAAATTAAAGGTAACTTTTTGCTTGCCATCTAACGCTGCATCGCTGGGGGCCGTTGCTGAAACACCGCCAGTTGATGTATTAATCACTAAGCCTGAATAGCTATTTCCTGGGTTCGCTGCGGTGGTATCAAAAAAACCGCCAATTGGGGTTAAGTCCCAAGTTAATGAGGTGATGTATTCGCCAGCGGTTGAAGTGTTAAAAAATTGAAATGCATTATTGGTGCTAAAAGTGGTGCCGCTGATAATTTGCCCACTTGCAGAGATCTGCGCAAAAGACGAAGTGCTCAATAGGGCGGCAATAATTGCAAGTTTTTTAAGATGTTTCATTACATGCTCCGTACGCAGTTTAAAGTGGGCAAATCTCAGATGAGTTGTTGAGATATTGCATTAGCTTTAGTTTTAAATTGAAATACGGAGTAAAGCAAGAGTGCATTTAAATTTATTGACAAATGGTAATTAATTAATCTCTTATGTAATGATTTAATGATTTGTTAATGTGTTATTTATTGTGTTTATTTGCTATTTTTTGTTTTTTTAATTTCTGTGTAATTTTTTTAAAATTAATTCTAATGATTCTGTTTCTGCATTATTTCTAGTGCAGTCAATTAAGTCGCAATCCGCCATGCCGCGTAACCAAGTGAGTTGACGTTTAGCCAGTTGTCGGGTGGCGGCAATGCCTTTTTCGCGGCAGGTGGCTAAGTCGTATTCTCCGTCTAAATGGCTCCATGCTTGGCGGTAACCGACGCAGCGCATGGACGGTAAATCCAGATTGAGCGGGTATTTGGCGCGTAGCATTTGCACTTCGGCCAATAAACCGTTATTGAGCATTTGATCAAAACGCAGCGCAATTCGCTGGTGAAGTACTGAGCGATCACTTGGAACTAAGGCAATTTTGAGTAAATCGTAGGGGAGTATCTCTCTGGCGGGCTCAGCCAGTATGCTCGACATGGCTTTACCCGACAAAATGCAGACTTCTAAAGCGCGCTCGATTCTTTGTGTGTCATTGGGGTCAAGCCGAGCCGCGGTGATGGGGTCTAATGCGGCTAATCGTTGATGCATCGCTGCCCAGCCTAGCGCTTGGGCGTCAAGATGGATTTGAGCGCGCAGTTCGGCATCGGCCGTGGGTAGGTCGTGAATGCCTTGTTGCAAGGTGTTGAAATACAGCATGGTGCCGCCAACCAGTACCGGTACTTTACCGCGCGCGGTAATGTCGTCCATCAAGGCGCGGGCATCAAGTCTAAATTGCGCGGCTGAATAGACCTCAGTAGGGGCGATAATGTCGATTAAATGGTGCGGCGCCGCCGCAAGTTCGGCTTTGCTGGGTTTGGCACTGCCAATATCCATGTCTTTAAACACTAAGGCCGAATCGACTGAAATGAGTTCAACCGGCAGTCCGAGCTCTATAAGCCGTATGGCCGTCGCCGTTTTGCCGCTGGCCGTTGGCCCCATGATGAAAATAGCAGGAGGAAGTGGATTCATGATTGGGGGGCCGTGGCAAAAGTAGATCGATTAAGTTTGGCGTTGCAGCTTTGCGTCGTGGTCATACTGGGGGCAGCACAAAATTCATTACTGTCCTCGCATAAACATTTTATCAAGGTCATTCATGGTGAGGCGAAACCACGTCGGGCGGCCGTGATTGCATTGGCCGGATCGCTCGGTGACTTCCATTTCGCGCAGTAGCGCGTTCATTTCTGGCAGCGTGAGCTGACGATTGGCGCGCACCGCGCCGTGGCAGGCCATGGTGGCCAATAGCTCGTTGCGACGACCGGAGAGCACTTGCGAGACGCCCACTTGGCGAATATCGCGCAGCATGGCTTGGGCTAATTCAACGGGATTGCTGTTTTGCAATAACATCGGCACGGCGCGAACCGAGAGCTGTGTGGGCGACGTGACTGAGATTTCTAGCCCTAAATCGGCGAGTTGCTCACCAAAGTCTTCGACGGTGGCGATGTCAAATTTGTCGGCGTTAAATACATGCGGTATGAGTAAAGGCTGCATCGGCATATTGGCTAAATCGAGTGCCGTTTTGAGTTTTTCATACACCACGCGCTCATGCGCAGCGTGCATGTCGATGACGATCAGGCCTTCGTTGGTTTGGCTCAAAATATAAACGCCATGCAATTGGCCTAACGCAAAACCCAGTGGCGGCGCGCCGTTTTCATCACTCGGCGGTAGCTTGGTGCGCGGTGTTGCTAGCCATGGTGCAGGCTGATCAACGCTAGCGCCACCGATCTTCGCGCGGTGCTCAGGCTCGGGCGTGTTGCTGATGATTGGCGCAACGGGCGCTGGATCAATCTGTGCGATGTCTGCGGTCGATGCGGCGGTGCTGGGGGCGCTAGCGGCACCTTGGCGCAAATCGGCAAACATCGTTTCGTAAATCTGCAGCCCTTCGCCTGCCGTTGGGGCAAGGGGTATCGATTGCTGACGATACGCCATTTTGGCGTAATCTTGCGGTTTGTAGTTGTTTTCTTGGGGTATTGCTAGCGGGGCTTTTATTTCTCCGGTTTCGGTGTCAATACCCTCGGGTAACTTACCGGCTTTGGTTTGAGCAAGCGCTTTCGATAGGCTGGTTAGCAAAAAGCGATAGATGGCTTGGCTTTCGCGAAAGCGCACTTCGATTTTGGTGGGGTGGACGTTGACATCCACGCCTTCGGGGTCGAGCTCTAAAAACAGGCAAAATGACGCGTGCAGATTATGGTGCAGCACATCGCGATAGGCTTCTTTGAGCGCATGCATCACCACTTTGTCGCGCACAAAGCGGCCATTGACAAAAAAGAATTGCGCTTCGCGACTGGTTTTGCCCAGTGTTGGAGAGCCGGTAATGCCATGTAGACGTAAGCTGCCTATCCCTTCGTCAACCACAATGCCCGATTGCACAAATTCATCGCCGACAATCGCTGCGGCGCGTTTGGCTAAATCACCCGCCAGCCAGCGCTGCTGCGCTTTGCCGTTGTGCAGCAAGGTGATTTGAATTTGCGGGTTGGCCAGCGCCAAGCGTTCAACCATGCTCAGGCAATGGGCGTATTCGGTGCTGTCTGATTTTAAGAATTTTTTTCGTGCCGGCACTTGCGTATACAGCTCGTGCACTTCGATGGTGGTGCCGCAGGCTAAAGCGGCAGGCTCGGGCTCAAGTAAATGACCATGGTCGGCTTCAACTCGCCACGCGTGGGCGGATAATTGACCGTTTTCAGTAAAGCGGCTGGTTAAACTCAACCGAGAGACGGAGGCAATCGAGGCCAATCCTTCGCCGCGAAAACCCAAAGTGCCGACCTTGGCTAAGTCGTCCATGCTGCTGATTTTGCTGGTGGCATGGCGATGCAGGGCAAGGCCCAGATCGTCTTTGGCAATGCCGCAGCCATCGTCAATGACTTTTATCAGTTTGCTGCCGCCAGCGTGTAATTCAATTTGCAAGCTTTTGCTGCCGGCATCAATGCTGTTTTCTAAGAGTTCTTTCAATGCTGACGCGGGTCGTTCAACCACCTCGCCGGCGGCGATTTGATTGACAAGGTGATCGGAAAGTCTTTGGATGCGTGGCATGAAGTTAAACGATGGTCAAAAAACAAAAGAGGCTGAAGTATACCAGCCTGTTGGATTGACGATGCAGTCGATCCAACAGGCATTACACCGGCCAGATGGATGGGTTTTAGCTGTGGGCGAGTCGTGTTTTGGCCAGTGGTGGGTTTTTAGCAAAGTAGCGCTTAATGCCTTGATGTAAGGCTTGGGCCATTTTGTTTTGATAGGCGTCAGAAATGAGCTTTTGTTCTTCTTCTGGATTCGAAATAAACGCGGTTTCGACCAAAATCGATGGAATATCTGGCGCTTTAAGGACTGCAAAATTGGCTTGTTCAACGCTAGGTTTATGCAGACGATTGATGTTGCCGATTTCACCGAGCATGGCTTTGCCCAGCTTCATACTGTCATTAATCGTTGCTGTCGTCGTTAAATCCATTAAGGTGCGTGCCAAATACGGATTTTCAGTTTTGATTTTAATCCCACCAATTAAATCAGCATCATTTTGCGTTTGCGCCAGCCAGCGCGCTTGACTGCTGGTTGCGCCGCCTTCAGACAGCGCAAACACCGATGAGCCATTGGCACCGGGGCGCACAAAGGCATCGGCGTGAATGGAGACAAATAAATCGGCGTTGACCGCGCGGGCTTTTTTAACGCGAACGCCCAGCGGCACAAAATAATCACCATCGCGGGTTAGCACCACGCGCACATTGGCTTCATTTTCGAGTAAAGCTTTGAGTTTTTTGGCGATTTGCAAGACAACCACTTTTTCGTGCGTACCCGATGGCCCAACGGCACCGGGATCTTCGCCTCCATGACCAGGATCAAGCACCACAGTAATTAAGCGATCGACTTTGAGTTTATTACGATCGACCGTATTGTCATTGGCTTTACTGGGTTCGACGGGCTTGGTGGGTTCGATGGGCTTGGCCGCTTCGGCAACTTTGGGCTCCGCCGGTTTGGCCGGTATGGCGGTAGCGGCGCTTGGGTTGTCGTTAAGTAAGGCCAGTAGGGGATCGTTTTGTTCGGTCGGATAAAGGTCAATCACCAAGCGATGCTTGTATTCTGAGAATGGCGCGAGGGTAAAGACTTGTGGGCTGACTTGGGTTTTTAAATCTAAAACCAAGCGCACTGTGCCGGGCTTATTGCGCGCAGCGCGCAGTAATTTGATATACGGATCATCGCCGCCGACTTTGCCGGCCAAACTTTGTAATTCATTGTTTAAATCAATGCCGTGCAAGTCAATCACCAAGCGCTCTGGATCTTTAATCATAAATTGATTAAACGGTAGCGGCTCAGACGATTCAATGGTGACGCGGGTATACGCGGCCGATGGCCAAACGCGCACCGCAACGACGCTGGCGTTGCCAGCCAGACTGACCGGGCTCACCGATAAAATCAAGGTCGCGGCGGCAGCACGCAATACGTCACGGCGATTTAAATTTAGTTCGCAATTCATGGTGCGGCTTGGATTGCTAAGGTCAAAGCGTTCTGACATGTTTGGCCTAACTCACTGGTGGCGAATAATAAAATTTTTCGGCCTTCGCCTTCGGGGCTTAATTGAATAATCCAATCGGGCGTGGGGAGTTGTCCGCTGGCTTTATCGGCCCATTCAATTAAACACACTGATTCGGCATTAAAGTAATCTCTAAAACCGGCGTCTTCCCATTCGCTTGGATCATTAAAGCGATATAAATCAAAGTGATAAAAGTATAATTTAGAATCGGCTTTAAGTCCAAGCAAAGGGTAAGGCTCTACTAAGGTATAAGTTGGGCTTTTGACGCGACCCGTAAAGCCAGCACCGCGTAAAATGCCACGCGTGAGCGTGGTTTTGCCTGCGCCCAAATTACCTTCTAAAAACACCACCATGCCCGCGTGCAATACTTGCGCAATATGGCGGCCAAATTCCAATGTGGCGGCTTCATCATTTAAAACAGCGCTGAACGCGGTATCATTTGCAATATGACTGAATTTATACATTTACCACCCAATGATCAGGTTATGGTGCAATCGATTAAAGATTGGGCGCACCAGCTTGGCTTTGCCGCTGCGGCGATTGCCAATATCGATTTAAGCCATGCCGAATCCGATTTAACCCAATGGTTGGCAGCGGGTTATCACGGCGAAATGGATTATATGGCAAGGCACGGTTTAAAGCGCGCCAGAGCGGCAGAATTAGTGCCGGGAACTTTATCGGTGATTACTGTTTTTATGCCGTATCTGTCTGGCGGTGCTGATCCAGAAGCCGTTTTGGCCGATACCGATAGGGCGTATATCTCTCGTTACGCCTTAGGGCGTGATTATCACAAAGTTTTGCGGCATCGTCTGCAAGAATTGGCCGAAAAAATTACCGATTTAATTGGCCCAATGGGCTATCGGGTATTTGTCGATTCAGCGCCGGTGCTTGAGGTCGAATTGGCCAAGCAAGGTGGCAATGGTTGGCGTGGCAAACATAGTTTATTAATTAATCGGCAATATGGTTCTTTCTTTTTTATTGGCGAATTGTTTTTAGATATTGCCTTGCCGGCCGATCCTCCGATGCCCAAAGAGCATTGCGGTCAATGCACTGCGTGTATTGATGCGTGTCCGACGCAAGCGATTGTTGCGCCGTATATCGTGGATGCTCGGCGGTGTATTTCTTATTTAACCATTGAATTAAAAGGGGCGATTCCCATTGAGTTTCGCGCCCAAATTGGCAACCGCGTGTATGGCTGCGATGATTGCCAATTGGTGTGCCCATGGAATCGGTTTGCCAAAACCAGCCCTGAAACTGATTTTGTGATTCGCCATGGTTTGGATGATGTGAGTTTATTGGCACTGTTTGCTTGGTCTGAAGCTGAGTTTCAACAAAAAATGGCCGGGAGTCCGATTTACCGAATTGGTTATTGGGCGTGGTTAAGAAACTTGGCCGTTGGTTTGGGTAATGCAAACACTTCGCCAGCGGTGATTGCCGCTTTACACGCTCGGCGCGATATTGACCATGACATGGTGCGTGAGCATGTGTTGTGGGCTTTAGCGCAGCATGGGGTATTGGCTTAAAGCCTAATTAATACAAAATCTGCAGCTATATACCCTGATGGATATAGCCTAAAGCATTGTCGATGATGGGCAGTGCTTTGGCCAGATCAAGTGGTTTGGTCAAATAGGCGTCAAAGCCAAGTTGAATCGCTTGATGGATGTCTTCGGCCAAAGCGTCGCCCGATAAAGCAATCACCGGAATATGTCGGGTGGTTTTATCCATTCTCAGTTGAACCAGCAGGCTGGCACCGGTGGCGTCTGGCAGATGGCGATCGAGCAAGATTAAGTCGGGGGTGTGTTGCTGCGCGCGCAATAAGCCTTCGGCGGCGGTACTGGCGAGCGTTAATACATAATGAGCCCGCTGTTGCTCGAGTATGTGGCTCATGAGTGTTTGGGAAAGTAGATCGTCCTCAATGTATAAAATGTGCCGCTGCTTGGCCTCGGTTGAGCCGTTGCGGGGGCTGTATACGGGCACCTCGGGCGTGACCGCCGGGAAGTCCACCCAGAAATCACTCCCTATATCGAGCTGGCTTTTTACGCCGACAGTGCCGTGCATCAGCTGCGCCAGTTTACGGGTAAAAGCCAATCCGATGCCGGTGCCTTCTATTTCTTCTTGCTGCTCACCGACCCGAGAAAACGCCATAAAAAGCTGGGCTTGATCGGCTTGGCTGATGCCAAAACCGGTATCGGACACCATTAAACGCCAGTCGTTGTTTTGGGTTTGGCTGATGCTTAAGGTCACGCGGCCGGCAGAGCGATTGTATTTGATCGCGTTGGAGGTGAAATTTAATAAAATCTGTTTAATCCGCCGCGCGTCGCCACTAACAAAGCAAGGCGTGTACTTTGGCAAATCGCTGAGTAATTGAATGTTTTTTTCTGCGGCTAAATTTTGCATTAATTCGCAGCAGTCGCGCACGATGGGCGTGAGATCAACGGTTTCTTGGCGCAAGGTGAGTTTGCCCGCTTCGATACTGGCTAAATCGAGCACTTCATTAATCATGTCGAGTAAATGTCGGCCGGCATTCATAATGTAATTGCCCAGTAAACGCTGCGGGTTATCGGTGTCGGCGCAAATCAGTTGGGCAAAGCCCAGTATCGCGTTGAGTGGTGTTCTGAGTTCATGGCTCATGTGGGATAAAAATTCGGATTTGGCGCGGCTGGCCGCTTGGGCTTTTTCATGCGCAATGCGCAGCGCAGCTTCGCTGCATTTGATGGCCGTGGTGTCGTGAGCGCTAAAAATCCGCCCTTCAGGCGCTTCGCCCAAGCGTTGGGGCTGACTATTAAAGTCATAAAATCGCCCGTCAAGTAAGGCGGCGCTAAAGTGCGATGCCAGATAAGGGTCGCTATACAACAAATCGAGCCAGTCTTGAAATGCTTCGGCATTACTCAGTTGCGGGAGGATCCACTCAAACAGCGTTTCGGATTGCTGCGTGTCGGACCATTGCCAAATGTGCAGCATGGCGGCATTGCAATGGCGAATATGGCCGTCCAAATCAGTGACGACGATACCATCGGCGGTGGACTCTAAAGTGGCATACAGCAAAGAGGCGGTCAGTGCGCTTTCTCGTTCTAGTCGCTTGCTGTGGCTGATGTCATAAAAAGAAATCACGCACAGCGTTTGATCTTCCCAGATGGTGCTGCGTACGCTTTTACAGACCGATAAAAAATAACCTTGTGCATGGCGATATTCGGTTTCGAGTTGACTGACGTGGCCCTGACCGCCTTGACGAACGTCTTCCCAAAAAAAGTGCTCTTGTAATCCGGTTTCAATCTCGAGAATCGGCCGACCCATTAAATCGTGTTGGGAATAACCCAGCAGCAATGCGCTGGCTTGATTGGCCGAAACAATGCGTAAATCATGCGGCGTGACGGCTAAAATCGCGGTGGCGCAGGCGTCGAGCAGATTGTGGGCCAGTAAGGTCATATTGACTCGCTGGCACTAAAAAAATAGTTCATGCGTTTACTCGGACTTAAGGCGCGCGCTGCATCGGCACTCAGTTGATTGGCCTTGATTGATTTACTGATATTGATGCCATTTTCGTGTTCTAAATCCAAAATAATGGCGTTTTCACTGTCAGATTCATGACCGCAGACTAAGACTTGCGGCCGCAAAGGGCGCGAAGCATTCACTGAAACCACTAAGCCATAACAGTCATTGGATAAAATCACTAAAGTGCCCGGCGGATACACGCCAAGGCATTTGATAAAGTGATTGAGCGGGCCGGGATCAAATTTGGCTTTGTGTTGGGTAAACATACACGCCAAGCCTTCGTGTGGCGTTAAAGACAGCGCTGAGTTATTGCGATTGCAGTAATTGTCGTAAGTGTTCACGAGGACCAAAATGCGCGCCAGCGGATCAATTTGCGCCAATTGAAGATGTTGTGGGTAGCCCGTGCCATCGCAGTATTCGTGATGCTGGGCAATGAGTTTTAATACACTCGGGGCTAATCCTGCGCGCTGCGCGGTTTCTACGCCCCACATGGCATGTTGCTCCATCAGCGCTTGTTCTGCGCGGTTTAAGCGCTCGGTTTTGAGTAAAATACGGTCGGGTACTTCGTTTTTACCAATGTCATGAAATAAGGCGGCCAAACCCAAGGTGTGAATCTCTTCGCGAGATAATTGCATGGCGCGCCCTAGCATTAAGGCCAATACGGCCACATTTAAAGTATGGAAGTAAGTTTCATCGCCCAATGTATTGCCATTCATTAAATGAATCGCAATGTCATCGTCAATTAACAGCGAGTCGAGCATTTGATTGACGAGTTGGTTGGCCGCAGCCACGGTTTTTTTGGCGTCAATATGGATCTGACTGTTCATGCTTCTGACGGTTTTTGCCGCTTTGCCAAAGGCTTTTTCGCAGGCATCCAGTTGCGCTTGTCGGCGTTCATGCTGGGCTTGGCGTCGTCTTTTGGCCGCCATCAGCGCTAAAACATCCGCGTCGACTATTTCGGCATTGCTGATGGCATTGCTGGCTTGTTCGATTGACGGAGGGGTGAATGGTAGAGGTTGGCTGTCACTTTTATTGGGGATGTAGCGAATTTTGACTAAGCCAAGCTTTTTTAAGGTGTCAATTTGATCCATCGATTTGATTTTAAAACTACCAAAGCTAAATGGATGCGCCATCCAATGCAGATCGAGTTGGATGTAAACGCCCACTTGCAGCTGATCGGGGTGAACAAAGTAATTGGACTCGTTGGTCATGGGGTACGCATTGGTGTCAAGCATGGACTTAATTATGGCTAATTTGCGGATAAAATCTGCGCTCTCTAGCAACTATATTCAGGGTTTTGAAATTATTAATAAGTATTGGATGGTTTTTTGTAAATAAGCGTCAGGCACCGGTGCGCTCTGTTGCAATAAAATGCATTGCGTAGCGGCGTGGCTATTTTTGATCTGTTACTGGAACGTCGCGCGAAAGCTCGCCGTTACCGCAAAGGACATTGTTTTGATTGAGCAGGGCGTGGTTTTAGAATTGAACGCTGATTTTGGTCGCGATCAGGATTTGGATTCGCAATGGATGCCCTTGGTGTCGTTGGCCAATATTGCATGCGGCGGTCACGCTGGCAGTGTGGAGTCAATGCGCGCAGCGGTGCATTTGGCGCATCAGTATGGGGTGCGTATTGGCGCTGCGCCCAGTTACCCGGATCGAGCGAATTTAGGGCAGCGCTCGTTATCGATGCATCCCTCGCAACTGGTGTTTAGTATTACCGCCCAATTGTGGGCGATGAAGGCGGTGTGTATTGAAGAAGGGGTTTCAGTGGCTTACGTTAAATTGCATGGGGCTTTATATCGTGACGCAGCTAAAAACCCGGTACTCGCCGATCAAATCGCGCAGTTGATTTTTGAAATTGATCCGGATTTATCGGTGATGGCCCCTTTGCACAGCGAATTATTGCTGGCGGCCACTGCGCGGGGTTTGACGACGATTTCGGAAAGTTCGCTGGGGCATTGCGACGCAGGCGATGCAGCATCAAGTCTAGGGCTCGATACCTCAAAAATACGCGATTGGTCTGCATCAGAACAACAGGCTTTGGCGCTGGTGGGACAAGTCCAGTCGTTGTCGGTGTCGGGTGATAATTACCTTGCATTGGCGCAAACGCTTGCGATTCGTCAGTTTTTATTGAATTTGGGTGTCCGTCTGTGTGCTGAGTCTGGTCAAAAGGGCGAATGATGCGTTAAGGTAAACACAAATCAATCATTGATAGCGTGCTTCTATGTCTGCAACACAAGCTCACCCTAAAGGGCTATATCTACTTTTCGCTACCGAAATGTGGGAGCGATTTTCGTATTATGGGAATCGGGCTTTATTGGCTTTATTCATGATTTCCGCATTGTCGTTTGATAAGCAATTCACCTCTGCTTTATACGGGCAATACACCGGCTTGGTGTTTTTAACGCCGTTGATTGGTGGTTATATCGCCGATCGTTACTGGGGTAATCAGCGCTCAATCTTGGTCGGCGGCTTATTGATGGCAGCTGGGCAGTTTGCCTTGTTTTTTGCGAGCACTTTTTACACCAATCTAACTTTGGCGCTGCCGTTCTTTTATTCCGGTTTGGGTTTGATTTGTTTGGGTAATGGTTTTTTTAAACCGAATATTTCAACGATGGTTGGGCAGCTGTATGCGCCCAATGATGCGCGTAAAGATGCGGCGTATACCATTTTTTATATGGGGATTAATTTAGGCTCATTTTGTGCGCCATTGATTTGCGGCACTTTGGGCGATACCGGTAATCCGGCTGATTTTCGCTGGGGCTTTTTAGCCGCAGGCGTTGGGATGCTGTTGTCGTTGGTGATTTTCCAAACGTTTAAAAATAAATACTTATTGTCGCCTGAAGGGCAGATTTTGGGCTTGCCGCCCAAGCAGCTGTCGGCGCTGGAAAAAAGCCAAATCGACACTTCATTAACCACGATTGATATTCAAAGAATGATCGTCATTGGTGTGCTGGCCTTTTTTGTGGTGTTTTTTTGGTCGGCATTTGAACAAGCGGGTGTGTCGCTGACCTTTTTTGCCCGCGAATCCACTGACCGGATGATTTATGGCTTTGAAGTGCCCGCATCGTGGTTTCAATCGTTAAATCCGGTGTTTGTGTTGATTTTTGCACCGATTATGGCGCGCTTGTGGATGAGCTTGTCGGCCAAGGGCAAAGAGCCGTCGTCGCCGACCAAAATGGCGTGGGGCTTGATTTTATTGGGCTTGGGCTATGTGGTGATTGCTTTTGGTGTCGATGGTATTGGTGCCGGAATGAAGGTGTCGATCTTGTGGTTGGTGTCGATGTATTGGCTGCATACCATGGGTGAATTGTGCTTGTCGCCGATTGGTCTGTCTTTGGTGAATAAATTAGCGCCAGCGCGATTTGCGTCTTTATTGATGGCGGTGTGGTTTTTGGCCAATGCGGCCGCCAATTGGTTTGCCGGTATTTTGGCTGGGTTTTATCCCGAGTCAGGCAAACCTTTTCCGTCTTTTTTGGGCTGGCAAGTGACTAATTTGCACGACTTCTTTATGTTGTTTGTCGCTATGTCGTTCTTGGCGGGCGGCTTATTGCTATTGGCCAGCAAGCCATTGCAAAAAATGATGCACGGCATTCGTTGATGCGATTAAGCAGGGTGTGAGTTGGCAAAAAGTCCGGCAATTGCGGTGATGGCATGCGCTTAAAAAGCTATTGACGCAGAGGCGCAGAGGCGCGGAGAAAAGCCAGTCAGAGCTCAAATCGGTCGTCAATAAGTGGGTCGGCTCCAGATAGTTTGAATGTAGAAAACAACAAGCCTATTTAAATCATAGGCTGGCGTTACCATCATTCAAACTGAGTGAGGCGACCGTACTTAGGACGATTTAAACTGCGATTTGCTGATGTTTTGCGCTGGTTTACTCTGTGTCTCTGCGTCTCTGCGTCGGCTTTTCGATGTGGTGCGCTGACGTGAGCCGCATACCACCTCTGTGATGGTTTAACCGGCCGGTTCAATATGGCGATTGGCCGGTTCTAGTCCGTCGGGGTGACGCAAGGCGCGCTCGATTCGGCGTGCTAAGGCCGGTAGATCCACGCTGTGCGCTTTGGCCAGCGCTTGCGCGCGCTGCATGATGGCGCGCGAGTTTGGCGGGAACTTGCCGCCGTTCATGGCTAACACAATCCGATTGGCGCAACCATCAGCACCGATGGCGATGGCCGCACCGTCAAACACCGTGCGAATGCGCTGGTAATAGCTGTCAAAGCGCGCGTCGCTGCCCCATAGATTCACCACCAATATCCCTTCATCGGCCAAAGCCGCGCGGCAATCGTCAAAAAACTGCGCTGTGGCCAGACTTTCTGGCATGCCGCTTTGGCTGTACGCGTCGACCAAGAGTGCGTCAAACGCCGATTGGCGTTTTAACCACGCCGCGCCGTCAACGCATTCAATTTTGAGCCGCGCACTGTCGTTGGGAATGGCAAAGCGATCGCGCAAGGCAATGACATCGGCGTCGATTTCTGCGACTTTAATCGTGCAATCGGGCAGGTAGTGATGGCAGTATTTGGCGAGTGAGCCGCCGCCGAGGCCAATCATGCCAATATGTCGGGTATTGGCTTGCAGTAGGCTAAATGCAATCATTGAGCGCGTATACCCCAGTATAAGATCTTGTGGGGTTTGGCGTTTCATTCGGCTTTGGACGGTGGTGAGGTCAAACATCAGCGAAACTTCGTCGCCTTCCTCATAAACAAATGGCTTACCACTTAAGGTTTCGGCAAATAAATCGGCAAAAGATGGGCTGGGCTGCTTAGTCACTCTGGCTGGCACTATTAAAAATGAATCAGCCCGCCATCATCGCATGTTCAACAAATAATCAACAAATAAAGTATGTCGTGATCTAGCGCATGAAAAGATTATCGATGTAAGGCTACAATAAGAAATCAATTGATCTTCATAGGCCATACATCGTGATTGCTTTGCTTGCCGCGCAAAAAGCCGGATTACTTGCGCCCAAAAATTGGTTGAGCAATATCGTTGCTGGGGCGATTGTGGGCGTGGTGGCTTTGCCGCTGGGGATGGCGTTTGCCATCGCGTCGGGCGTCAAGCCCGAACAAGGGATTTATACCGCGATTGTAGCGGGTTTTATTGTGGCTATTTGCGGTGGCAGCCGGGTGCAAATTGCCGGCCCCACCGGCGCGTTTATTGTGATTTTGTCTGGCATTACCGCGCAATACGGCGTCGCTGGCTTGCAAGTGGCGACGATGATGGCCGGTGCGATTTTGCTGCTAATGGGCTTGGCCAAGCTCGGCGGGGTGATTAAATTTATTCCTGCGCCGGTGATCGTTGGCTTTACTGCCGGGATTGGGGTGATTATTTGGGTCGGGCAGTGGGGGGCATTTTTTGGTCTACCTGCGGTGCAGGGCGAGCATTTCCATCAAAAATTTTGGCTCACGGTGCAGGCTTTGCCGCATTTGCATTGGGCCACCACCGGTTTGGCGGTGTTGAGTTTAATCGTGCTGATTGTTGCGCCCAAATGGCGCTGGACGCAAAAAATACCGGGGCCATTGCTGGCGATGGTGCTGGCAACGGGTTTGCAATCGCAATTTCATTTTGCGGGTGTAGCTACGATTGGCTCAGCGTTTGGCGGCATTCCGCAAGGTTTGCCTGAGTTTTCGCTGCCGCAGGTGAGTACCGGTCAGCTGATTAATTTGATTGGGCCCGCTTTTACCATTGCGATGTTGGGCGCGATTGAATCGTTGTTGTCTGCGGTGGTGGCCGATGGCATGACCGGCACGCGGCATGATTCAAATCAAGAGTTAGTCGGCCAAGGTTTGGCTAATTTAGTCACGCCACTGTTTGGTGGTTTTGCCGCCACCGGCGCGATTGCGCGCACCGCGACCAATATTCGTAATGGTGGCAATAGCCCCTTGGCGGGGATTGTGCATGGCATTACGCTTTTGGTAATCATTTTGTTTTTAGCACCGCTCGCCGCGTCGATTCCCTTGGCCGCTTTGGCAGCGATTTTGTTTGTGGTGGCGTGGAATATGAGCGAAGTGAAGCATTTTCGGCACATGTTGACGCACGCCCCGCGGGCCGATGTGGTGATTTTGTTGATTACCTTTGTGCTGACGGTGTTTGCCGACTTGGTGGTGGCGGTGAATATTGGCGTGATTTTAGCCACGCTGCATTTCTTGCGGCGGATGTCGATGTCGGTCGAGGTGGTGTCGCAAGATGCGCAGCAAATCGGCATGGAGTTAATCCAGCAAGGTTTAATTCAACTGCCGCCCGGCGTGTTGGTGTTTTCGATTGAAGGGCCGTTTTTCTTTGGTGCGGTAGAAAATTTCGAGCGCGCGCTGGCCGCAACGCATACCGATCCCAAGGTACTGGTGATTCGATTGTTACGCGTGCCGTTTATTGATATTACTGGGCTGCAGGTGTTAGACGGGGCGATCGCACAGCTGCAGCACCGAGGCGTACGGGTGCTGCTTTGTGAGGCCAATGTGCGCGTTTTGGCTAAATTAGAACGCGCTGGGGTTATGGCAACTTTGGGGGCGGCGCATTACTGCGCCGATTTGGCGGGCGCGATTGCCCGAGCGGATGGCTTATGTGCTGATTGATGTTGAGTAAGCTGACTTTTTGTGCGCTTACGCTGTTTTCTCTTGGGCTTCAGAGTAGAATCCCGCCTTTGTATGTTTTGTTGCTAGGCCGAATATGACTTCATTACCGTCGCACCCGATTGGCGTTTTTGATTCTGGAGTGGGTGGGCTTACCGTCGTGCGGGCTTTGATGGACCGCTTGCCCTTTGAAAACATCATTTACTTTGGCGATACGGCACGAGTGCCGTATGGCGTGAAGTCGGTGGCGACCATCGAGCACTATACGCAGCAAATTGCCCAGTTCTTGCAGCAGCAAGAAGTCAAAATGCTGATTATTGCGTGTAATACCATGGCGGCGGTGGCGGCCGATAAAGTACGCGCGTCAGCCAATGTGCCAGTGCTGGACGTGATCGAAGCCGGTGCTAAAAATGCGGTGGCGCATACCAAAACCGGTGGCATTGGCGTGATTGGTACGCCAACGACGATCAATTCCAATGCTTATGCGCGGGCGATTCATCAGCTCAATCCGGCTTTTCGGGTTTATTCGCAAGCTTGCCCGTTGTTTGTGCCTTTGGTAGAAGAAGGTTGGCTCGACCATGCGGTCACGCGTTTAACCGCGCAAGAATACCTCAAGCCGGTGTTTGTTGAGTCGATTGATACGCTGGTGCTGGGTTGCACGCATTACCCATTGATTAAACCGTTGTTAATGGATATTTGTGGTGATCGCATGCAGTTGGTCGATTCGGCGCTGTCGATTGCCGATCAAACGGCGGAGATTTTGCAGTCGCGCGGTTTAGCTAATCCGTCACACCAAATTCCAAATTATCGTTTTGTGGTTACCGATTTGCCGGTGAAGTTTCAAACCATTGGCGAGCGATTTTTGGGGCGTAGCTTGGGTAAGATTGAGCTGACTCAGTTGTGATGCGCGAGCAAAAAAGCCAGCGGATGCTGGCTTTGTCATTTAGTGCGTGAGTTGGGTATTGAGCTTGATCCATGCAAACGGGGTACTGCCGCGCATGCGATCGGCAAAAGTTTGTTTGGGTTTGGGTAGGTGGGTGTGACCGAGCGCGGTGCTGCGCGTGGTGTTGCTTGCGGGCTTGTTATCCATGATCTGGCCTCTTTAGGGGGTGAAAGAGATTTGAATTGCGATGAATTACGAAGCCCAATGATAATCTGATTTGTCTTTGTGACCAATGTCACAATTTGACTTAACGCAAAATGAACGCTGAATTTAGTTTTCTGGCTTTGGGTTTGCTTGATAAGCACACTCGCTGCGACGCCGCACTGGGCTGACGCCGCATCAATGAGCGGGTTCAGCGCTTAGCTTAAAACCTGCCAAAGTCGTGAGCCGTAGTTCGTGGCGTGAGGATGGCTAAAGAGGAAGTACAGTGCGCCGGCACTGGCGAGTGTGACAATGGGCGCGCCGAGCGAAAACCAGCGATGGCGGGTATTTTGCTTAAAGCATTGCCACAGCATCCACAGGGCAGTAAAGACCAAGCCCAAGGTGATCATTAACAGCGTTGGAAAATGCATCGCCGTACTTTCACCCAGCCCAATCGCCGCGCCAGCCAAAATTCCCGGCAAAAAATACAATGGTGACCAAAGCACACACGCCAGTATACACGCCGGCATGAAGCGTTTGGCGGGCATGGAGAGCATACCTGCCACCATCGGCAATACCGGCCGAGTTGGGCCTAAAAATCGGCCAACAAAAATCCCCACTGGACCGTGATGCCGTAAAACCAGCCGTGCTTGGATCAATAAGCGGCGATGTTGGCGAATCAGTTTGAGTTGTTGTAACGGGCGGCGATAGCGGTAACCGAGCGCATACGAAATCAGATCGCCCAATAGTGCGGCGACAAAGCCAACACTACACGCCAACCAAAAATCCATTTTGCCGCTGCCAATCAATGTGCCCATCGTAACCATTAAAATCGTACCGGGAATGATCAGTCCAATTAAGGCGGTGGATTCGGCCAGTACAATCACAAATAACAGCGCGAGCGCCAATTCATTCGAGTGGTTGAGTGCAGTTTGAAGCAAGTCTTGCATGGCGGTGGCAGTGGGAATGAAGTTGGCTATTAGGGCGCGTGCGGCCAATTTAGTTCCGAGCTGCGGTTGATATTGCGTTGATCTTGGTGTTTGAGCTCAGGCAGTCAAAGCTAGAATTAGTGCGGGGCGGGGTAAAGTCGGTTGTTTGAGCGTCGCAAAAAAACAATGTTGATCTGCTTTGATTAAAACCAGGCGCCAAAATTGACTTGCCAGCTTTCGAGATTCTCGCCTTTGCTAAAGCTCACGCCGCCATGAAAGTCAATGTCGGTGTTTTGCTCGTTGCGTTGGCGGCCAAAACTCACACCAACTTCATTTTGATGGTTGCTAAATAATTTGGTGCCCGTGTATTGGGTGTTAATTAAATAGATTTCCCAGGAAAGCGGATCCCCGCCTACTTCCCATTGACTATCCAGAGAATAAAACAAACCATTTCTAAATACGGTGTTGGCAATGTCGGGATTCAATGTATTGCTATCTACGCGCAGACTAAAGGCGTTGTAGTAGCCGAGCAGATTGCCCAGTGTGAGATGCCAGCCGTCCCCCTCCCAAACATAGCTTGAGGCAATCGCTGCCGAGCCGATCCATGCGGATGTACCCAGATCGTTAGATCCAGCAAAACGGGCCGAGCTGGTTGCGCCTAAAGTCCAGTTGCTGTTGACCGGATAGCGATAACTTAAGCCGAGGTTTGCGTCGTAAGATTTGCTGCCCTCAGCGTCGGTGTAACCCAGTGGTGCGCTGACAATGAGCTCGTGATTGGCTTGGCCTAAGTTGTAAGCGTAAGCCAAAGGCAGCGTGACGCCATCGCTATGCATGGCCCTGACTCGTGCGGTGGCGCTCGATTGCATGTGGGTGTAATTGATGCCTGCTGAAAAGCGCTGCTCGTCGGCAGCGGCATCGCTGCCAAACCACAATGTTTGGGCATCAAGGCTTACGCCACGACTCATTAAGCTATTGCTGTTGCCAGCGACTAAATCAATCGGCGACAGCTCGATTAAATGCGTACTCGGTTCGCTGAGTAAGTCAGAGCGGCTACTAAGGTATTTTAAAAACAGTGCTTGGCTTTGTTCTCTGGTGTTGCCTTGAAAGGTTTTGCTAAGGCCGGTGCTTGGAATACTAAATTCTAACTTACTGCTTATGTCTGGGTAGGCGATGATAATGGGCAGTCCACGAAAATTGAGTGTGCTCGTTACGGCTTCTTTGCCTGTGTAATTATTAAATAGGCTGCCAGGTCTGATCGCTTGTTTGTAGAAAATATTGACACTCTTTTCGGCGTCAATGTGGCGGCTAGATTGAGTTTGGCCGCCCATTGTGGCGCTAAGTTCAAAAGGCGCGGCATGCCCGTATGTACTGAATGCGAGGGCAATTAAAGTCAGGAAGGGTTTGAAATTAGGCATGATGCTTTCCGTTTGTCGCAATCTCTTTTTTTGTAGATGGTGCGATTCGGAAAGCAAGAATTAAAAACAACAGTAAGCGTAAGAAAGCTTGACGTTAGTAATTATTCGTGGATGAACGGTAAGTCTCGTGATAAAGACAGTAGATTGCTCTCAATTAATTCATCCAGTAGAAAGCTAAAGTCAGTTGCAGCGTCGGATGTGGGGGCAAAATCAAAGATATTACTGCCGCAGCCCACCGCTGCCGCCAGCGCTTCTTGTTCGCGGATTCTGGTTTTCAGCACTTCGCCGGGGAAGTGTTTGGTGAGTTGGCCAGCAACGGTTTCGGCGGTGATTTGGTTGGGGATATAGCGATTGATCAGGTAGCGCCGAGGCGTTCTGGCTTGAAATTTTTCCAGCCCATACAGCGTTTGCGACAGTTGCATTGCGCCGTTGAGCGCCAAATATTCTGCCGCCACTGGCACGAGGATGATGTCAGCGGCAAACAGTGCCGAAAAAGCAACAACCCCCAGCATTGGCGTGCAATCGATGATGATAGGCAGGCCACTTCCGGCCAGCATTTCGGCGTGTAGGCCGAGTTTGAGTCGCCAAATATTGTCGCGATGCCGCGACACTTGAGCGTCAATTTTGCCCAACTCAAGGTGTGACGCAATAAATTGAATGCCGCTGGGTAAGGGCGTAGCTAGATCAGACAGCGTGCTTAAGCCTTGATAAAAACGATAAATGCTTTTGCTGCTGGGGATTTTGATGCCATACATCGAGGTTAAATGTGCTTGGGGATCAAGGTCGATCAGTAAGGGTTCGATCCCGTTTTTGGCGATCGCAGCGGCTAAATTGGCGGCAATCGTGGTTTTACCCACGCCTCCTTTCATATTAAAGACGGCGATTACGGTCATTGAGCACGTTCCTGGTTGCAATGTCTCGGCGATGTTACGGCAAGGGCTGACATAGTTGCGTTGCCAGCCTGTCATTTGTTGTCCGCTGCTGAAATTGCATTCTACCTGAAGCCGCTTTCTGACTGGGGATCGATTTGTCGGTACAGCTGGGCAAAGCCATGCTTTACAATGCACCGCTTGACCCATTGCTTATGAATTAGGTTTTCTTGATGACATCGATATTTCAGCGTTTAGCGCAAGAGTTGGCCTGCCGTGAGCCACAAGTTTTGGCGGCAGTGACTTTATTGGATGAAGGCGCGACCGTGCCGTTTATTTCACGCTATCGCAAAGAGCTGACTGGTGGCTTAGATGACACCCAGTTGCGTCGTTTGGAAGAACGCCTGCGCTATTTGCGCGAGCTAGAAGACCGTCGAGCCAGTGTGCTCAATACCATTCGTGAGCAAGGTCAGCTTACTGCAGATTTAGAGCGGGTATTGCTTGAAGCCGACAATAAACAAACGCTTGAAGACCTATACCTGCCTTTTAAACAAAAACGCCGCACCAAAGCGCAAATCGCCCGTGAAGCCGGTTTGGCCCCTTTGGGTGAGGCGTTGCGACTCAATCCATTGTTGGTGCCGGAAACGGTGGCGCTGGATTTTTTGAGTGCTGAGCATGGCGTGAATGACGTGAAAGCGGCGCTGGACGGTGCGCGGGCGATTTTGCTCGAAACCTGGAGCGAAAACGCCACTTTATTGGGCGCTTTGCGCGCGCATTTGCAGCAAGAAGGGCAACTCAAAACCAGCGTCATCGTCGGGCAAGAAAGCGCGGGTGCCAAATTTAGCGATTATTTTGATTTTTCTGAACGATTAATGGCAATGCCGTCGCATCGCTTGTTGGCGATTTTGCGGGCGCGCAACGAAGGTATTTTGGCGATTCATTTATTATTGCCCGAAGAAATCGCCGCCGGTGGCCGCATGGGCGAAGCCAATCGTTGTGAAGTATTGATTGCGCGCCATGTTGGGATTGCAGCGCAAAATCGCGCGGCGGATAAATGGCTGAACGACACGGTGCGGTTGGCGTGGCGGGCGAAAATCGGCTTGTCTTTAGAAAACGAATTACTCAGCGCCGCCCGCGAGCGCGCCGATTTAGAAGCGATTCGGGTGTTTGCTTTGAACTTAAAAGACTTGCTGCTGGCCGCGCCCGCTGGCCCACGCGCCACTTTGGGCTTGGATCCGGGTTTACGCACCGGTGTGAAAGTGGCGGTGGTGGATGCGACCGGTAAATTTGTCGCCCACGAAACGATTTATCCGCACGAGCCGCGCCGAGATTGGGCTGGTTCGCTTGCCGTGCTAGAGCGCTTATGTATGGCACATCAAATTGAATTGATTGCCATTGGTAATGGCACGGCCAGCCGTGAAACCGATAAATTGGCCACTGAATTGATTGCCCGATTGACGGGGCGAAAACCTGCGAAAATCGTCGTTTCAGAAGCGGGGGCTTCAGTGTATTCGGCGTCGGAATTGGCGGCCAAAGAGTTTCCAGATTTGGATGTGTCGATTCGCGGCGCGGTGTCCATTGCGCGGCGTTTGCAAGACCCATTGGCGGAATTGGTGAAAATCGACCCCAAAGCGATTGGCGTTGGCCAGTATCAGCATGATGTGAATCAGCATGAATTGGCGCGCATGCTCGACGCGGTGGTGGAGGATTGCGTGAATGCCGTCGGCGTGGATGTGAACATCGCCTCGGCGGCGCTGTTAGCAAGGGTATCGGGCCTGAGCGCAACCATTGCAAGCAACATCGTCACCTACCGTGATAGCCATGGCGTATTTGCCAATCGCAAAGCTTTGCTCAAAGTGCCGCGTTTGGGTGATAAAGCGTTTGAATTGTCCGCTGGGTTTTTGCGAATTATGCAAGGCGACCATCCTTTGGATGCCTCAGCGGTTCACCCTGAAGCGTATCCATTGGTTGAGAAAATCTTGGCACGAGTGGATAAAAACATTCGCCAGTTGATTGGTGATCGCAGTGCTTTGCAGCAATTAGATGCGGCGAGCTTGGTGGATGCCCAATTTGGTCTGCCCACGGTGAACGACGTGTTGGCGGAGCTAGAAAAACCTGGGCGTGATCCGCGGCCAGAGTTTAAAACCGCGACGTTTGCTGATGGCGTTGAGCGGATTCAAGATTTAAAAGTCGATATGGTGCTCGAAGGCGTGGTGAGCAATGTGACTAATTTTGGCGCTTTTGTGGATATTGGCGTGCATCAAGATGGCTTGGTGCATATCTCTTGTTTGGCTGGGCGTTTTGTCAAAGACCCGCGCGAGGTGGTGAAGGCGGGCGACGTGGTGAAAGTCAAAGTAACCGAAATTGATGTGGCGCGTAAACGCATCGCGCTGACCATGCGCTTAAATGATGCGCCACGCGAGGCGGCAGCAACACCGGGCGCACCAGCGCTGACGGCGCAGCAAAGAAAGGCTGTTAAAGCGCCACTTACAGCGCCGCAAGGCGCGCTGGCCGAGCAATTGGCAGCACTCAAACTCAAGCCTACTCGATGATGGGTTCGGTCATGGCTTGAACCGCGGTTTGCTGCTGGCCTTCATTGTTTCGGTATGAAGGCGGGCACTGCGCTGACGATTGAATTACTTGTTGTGATTGAGGTGCTGCGCCACGCTGCGGTGATGATCATTTGATCGAGGCATATTGATTTGTTTTTGATGTAAACCACACAGCACCGCAACCAAGCTGGGTTTGCTTGGGTCTGGGTGGGCGGTGTGGGCGGACGTTAGTGGCATCGCAGCGTAAGCATGGGCAAGCATAAGGCAGATATGATTTGGGTTGGTTCACTGATGCTATCGACGATTTTATCTGCTGCTTGAGTCTCAATTGCTTAGAGGCTTGAAATATTAGTCAATTTTTTGCGCAAGACGGCCAATTTGGTTTATTGCAGGCGGGGCACGCTCGTCAAGCCGACCCATTCGGGGTAATCGGTGATGATGCCCGCTAGGGCCAATTTACGACACCATTCATGTTCAATTTCATTGGAGGCGCCATAAACAAAATGGGCAAAGCCCAGTCGACGAGCTTCATCTAGGTAGAGGGAGTCAAGAACATCAAAGTCCCAGATTAAGGTGTTAATTTTGCTGGAGGCATAGTTGATTTCTAGTAGGGTATTGACTGATAAAGGGCGGCTAGCAAAGAGCAGACCCAGATACGTATCAAGGGTATTTGCAGCCTCTTGGATTAGTGGGTGGTAAAATGAAGAGAGTAGAATCGGCGTTTTATGCTGTATTTTGCCTAAAGTGGCCAAGATAGACGCCAAACCATCTGGCGTTTTAAGCTCAATATTCCAAAAAGCATCGGGAAAAGCGTCTAGCGCTTCGTTTAAGCTGGGGACGATAAAGCCTGCTTGATGCGATAATTCTTTGCGAGTCAGTGCTGCGACAGCTTGGCCGCGTGGGCTAAGCCGGTCGTGATATAAAATCGCCTCGCCATCTAAAGACCAGCGTACATCGGTTTCAATGCCGGTAAAGCCTAAAGCCAGCGCGCTGGCAAAAGCGGCGAGGGTGTTTTCGGGGTGTTGCTGTGTACAGCCGCGATGCGCGAGTAGATGCATGATGATGGCTCGAGAGAGGGTGCAATAATTTTAAATTATAGGAAGAAAATGACACGTCAATTGCGCTACGCCAGCCTTAAACCGGCTTTATTGTGCTTGGCCTTTTTGCTGTCGAGCATGCCGGCGTTGGCTGAACGGCCACGGATTGGCTTAGTGCTGGGCGGTGGTGGCGCGCGCGGCTTTGCGCATGTGGGCGTCATCAAAGTATTAGAGCAAAACCGCATTCCGGTCGATTGCGTGATTGGTACCAGTATTGGTTCTTTGGTTGGCGCGGCGTATGCGGCTGGGCGCAATCCAAATGAGATGCAAACACGGATTGTGCGCGCCAATTGGGATGACTTAATTAGCTCAACCTTGCCACGTCAACTCAATACCTTTCGCCGTAAACAAGACGATTTGTATTCATTGATCAATGTGGAGTTTGGTCTGAGCGATGGCGGCGATATTAAGCTACCGAGTGCGGCCATTAGCACGCAAAAAATCGAATTTTTTCTACGTGATCTGACCTTTGCTGGCACGGTCAAAGATTTTGACCAACTGGGCATTCCTTATCGGGCGATTGCCACCAATATGGAAGATGGCAGTATGGTGGTGCAAGATCGTGGCGATTTGGTGACGGCCATGCGCGCCAGTATGGCGGTGCCGGGGATTTTTCCGGCGGTCAATACCGACAACCGCATGCTGGTCGATGGCGGCTTGGTGCGTAATTTGCCAGTGGATGTGGCTCGAAATACCTGTGCCGACGTGGTGATTGCGGTTGATGTCGGCTCTCCCCCTTTAAAACGCGATCAAATCAAAGACGTGTTTAGTGTGGCCGATCAATACACCCGCTTGATGATGATTCAAAACGTCGCGCCACAATTAAAAAGCTTAAGCGATCAAGACGTGTTAATTACGCCTGAGTTTGGCGGTATTTCGGCGAGTGACTTTAAAAGAGGGGTGGAACTCATTGACGCTGGTGAAGTCGCGGCAAATCGGGTTTTAACGCAGTTGCAGCGTTATGCGGTCTCGGTGGATGAATATGCCGCGTGGCAAGCACAAAGAGAGGCGTTGCGCTTACAGCCGAAACCGGTGCAAAGAATCGATGTTGCGCCGACCAATGTGGTCAATCCTGAGGTGCTTAAAAACGCGCTGAATATTGATATCAATCAGCCATTGGCATCCAATGAATTTCATAGTCATTTAATGCAGGTTTACGCTAAAGGCGATCACAGTCAATTAGATTATGAATTGCGCCAAACCAGCGATGGTGAATCGGTGTCTATTTTGCCGATTGAAAAAAGCTGGGGCCCCAATTACCTTAAATTTGGTTTAAGTTTTGCGACTGATTTTAGTGGTTCTCAGCCGTGGAATATTAGCGCGCAATATCGCCGTACATGGCTCAATGATTTGGGCGCAGAGTGGAAAACCATTGCGCAAATTGGTAGTTCAAGTATGTTGCATACCGAGTTGTACCAGCCTTTGCAACTGGATGAAACGATGTTTTTAGCGACGTATTATCGCTATTTTACTGGGCCACTGTCGATTTGGCAGGGCGATCAGCAATTGGCCGAATATGAGTACAGCAAGTCATCGGTGGGTTTGGATTTTGGCTCGGTATTATCAACGCATACCGAATTAAGAATCGGCCCGGTATTTAATGAATATCGTGGCAATCGTTCGGTGGGGTCGTTGGTATTTCCAGAGTCGTCTAATTATGATTACGGCATTCGATTTAATGCTTTTTATGATAATTTAGACCATTATTTCTTTCCAAAAAATGGCACTTATTTTAATGCCTACGGCTATTACGCTTTCGGCGCGGGCAAACAGCAAGAGGATTATGCCCGTTATGGTTTTGTTTATCGCAAAGTATTGCCGGTTGAAAATGATGCTATTTATTTCACATTAAAGGGGCAAGCCACTTATGGCGAGCAACCGGCGTTTGCTGATGTGAAATGGTTGGGCGGATTTTTGAATTTATCCAGTTATAACTATCAAGAATTGGTCGGTGATCGATTTGTGTATGGCTCTTTACAGTATTTACATGCCACCTCATTTTTATCTGGCAGTTATATTGGTGGTGCGCTTGAGGTTGGTGGGGTGTTTGATACGCAAGATAAAAGAGTGGACGATACGTTACATTATTCGGCCTCGCTGTATCTGGCTTACGATAGCTTTTTAGGGCCCTTGTATTTTGGCGCTGCGTATGGTGACAATCGTCAGGCGCGGTTTTATATGATGTTGGGTAAGCAGTTTTAATGTGTAAGGCGGCCGGGTTACTTGAAAAGTGGCCATCACGCCACACTTTATGGTGATGTTTTGAGTTTAAAAAAAATGATATTTGATCGATTGCTCGGCCAAACAGCCGCAGTGTCTAGCCAAGGAAATCCTGTTGTGAGTGAAGCAAATCTTGAAATTTTACGCCAAACGCTGGCCACGCTAATCGATCCGGATACCGGCAAAGATTATATTGCCAGTAAGTGCGTTAAAAACTTGCAATGGCAGGCCGGTGTCGTCAGCTTGGACTTGGTATTGGGCTATCCGGCGCAAAGTCAATTCGCTGCGCGGCAGGCGCAAATTAGCGCCGCATTATTGCCATTGGCCGACGTTGATGCGGTGAATGTGAATGTCAGTAGTGTGATTGCCGCGCATGCGGTGGCGCGCGGTTTGCCCTTGCAGCAAGGCATTAAAAACATTATCGCGGTGGCGTCGGGTAAAGGCGGTGTGGGCAAATCGACCACGGCGGTGAATTTGGCCTTGGCACTGGCGGCTGAAGGCGCGCGAGTGGGCTTACTGGACGCCGACATTTATGGCCCAAGTTTGCCAACGATGATGGGCGTGGCCGATCAACATCCGGAAACCATCGACAATAAATACATCCAGCCGATTTTGCATTACGGCGTACAAACCATGTCGATTGGCTTTTTGATTGATCCTGAGCAGCCGATGGTGTGGCGCGGGCCAATGGTAACGCAGGCGTTAACACAGCTACTCAATGATACGCGGTGGGACGCTTTGGATTATTTGGTCATCGATTTGCCGCCGGGTACCGGCGACATCCAGCTGACGCTGTCGCAAAAAGTGCCGGTGACCGGTGCGGTGATTGTGACGACGCCACAAGACATTGCTTTGCTGGATGCACGCAAAGGCTTAAAAATGTTTGAGAAAGTCGGCGTGCCGATTTTGGGGGTGGTGGAAAATATGAGCATGCATATTTGTAGTCAGTGCGGCCATATGGAAGCAATTTTTGGCGAAGGCGGCGGCCAAAAAATGGGCACAGAGTATGGTATTGATGTGTTGGGTCAATTGCCTTTGGATTTGTCGATTCGTTTAAATGCCGACGCTGGTCGCCCTAGTGTGGTGGCCGATCCGGATGGCGAAATTGCCGGTTTGTATAAGGCGATTGCGCGGAAAGTGGCAGTGAAAATCGCCGCCAAGTCGCAGGATTTTTCCAGTAAGTTCCCGAAGATTGTGATTCAAAATACCTAAACCATTACCGATGTATCAGTACATAAACCCAGGTCCGTCCTGGGTTTTTTTATGCGTCTAACGTAGTGCCCTTGGTTTGTAAAGCAGACGTTTTACGCCTAGGCGAAGCCTAGTAAGTATGCCAATGTGGCGCGGATAATTAAATGGAGCGGGCAATGGCAAGAAGTGAATGGGGTTCAAAAATCGGTTTTATTCTTGCTGCATCCGGTTCGGCAGTCGGTTTGGGGGCGATTTGGAAGTTTCCTTACGTGGCCGGACAAAATGGCGGTGGGGCATTTTTATTGGTGTATTTGGCGATTACTTTTTCGATCGGTATTGCGATGCTATTGGCGGAAATGGTCATCGGCCGCGCCGCAGGGCTGTCGGCGGTCGGCGCGTTTCGAACTTTAGCCGGGCCAGCTTGGGCTTGGGTTGGTCGGATGGGCTTGTTGTGTATTTTTACGATCTTTTCTTTTTATAGTGTGATTGGCGGCTGGACCTTGATGTATATCGGTGAAGCCCTTACTGGCGCTGCGCTAGCGAAAGATACTGCTTATTTAGGCCAGCACTTTACGGCCTTGATTGCCGATCCAGTGAATTCCATCGCGTATTTAATGGCTTTTGTTGGCATTACCGCCGCGATTGTAGTGGGCGGGGTGCAAAAAGGCATTGAATCGGTCAGTAAGGTATTGATGCCTTTATTGTTTGTATTAATGCTGGTGCTGATTGCTCGGGCGCTGACATTGCCCGGCGCAATGGAAGGCGTGATGTGGTTTGTGACGCCCGATTGGAGCAAGGTTAATGACAGTATGTTTATTGATGCTTTGGGTTTGGCGTGTTTTTCTTTGTCGGTGGGCTGCGGCACGATGATTGCTTACGGCTCGTATTTGGGACGCGATATTCAGCTCGGTAGCGCCGCAGTCTGGGTGGCGGCATTGGCGGTGGTGGCGTGTTTGTTGGCCGGTTTGATGGTGTTGCCAGCAGTGTTTGCTTTTGGCATGGACCCTGCTGCTGGGCCAGGCTTGACGTTTATCACCATGCCAGCGGTGTTTGCGAGCATGCCCGGTGGGCAGTTTTTTGCGGTGGCTTTTTTCTGCTTATTACTGGTAGCGGCACTGACTTCGTCGATTTCAATGCTCGAGCCGATCGTGAGCTTTTTGATTGATGAATTTGATTGGTCACGCAAAACCGCAGTCATTGCCAGCCTGTGCGCGGTGATTTTGGCGGCGATT
Source organism: Deefgea salmonis (assembly GCF_020531905.1). GTDB lineage: Bacteria > Pseudomonadota > Gammaproteobacteria > Burkholderiales > Chitinibacteraceae > Deefgea > Deefgea salmonis. Next base: position 122,562 of record NZ_JAJAWG010000001.1, read on the forward strand.
CCGGCGGCGTTGTCATTCGGGATTTGGTCAGATGCCAAATTATTTAATCGCACGACGTTTGAGTTGATGGATTATCTGGCTTCCAATTTATTGCTGCCCTTGGGCGGTATGGCCAGTGCCATTTGTGTTGGCTGGGTGATTTGGCAGCGCAGTAGTGCCGAGATTACGCAGCAGGGCGCTCGTGCACCGTGGTTGCCGCTGTTTCGCTTGACCAGCGCCGTGGTAGCGCCCGCTTTGATTGCCTGGGTGTTTGTAAAGGGTTTGTAAACCAAAAGGCTTGTAAACCGTGAGTACGAGTGACGCTTAAGTTCAGATTTCGCCCCAACAATGTGTTGGGGCGTTTTGTTGTGCGGCGGTAGTTTGTTGGTAATTTTGGGGTGATGAGCTGTTTGAGGCGACTTGAATGGATTTGAGTTGGATCTTTTGCTTCAAGCATTGGATGGCTGAGGTAAAATGCGCCCATTCTGTTGTTTGAAGCTATCGTGCGCCTGACTCATATTAAATTATCTGGTTTTAAGTCCTTCGTTGATCCAACGACCATCCCTGTTCCGGGGCAGTTGGTGGCGGTGTGTGGCCCCAATGGGTGCGGCAAATCCAATGTGATTGATGCTGTGCGCTGGGTGCTGGGCGACTCATCGGCCAAGCAATTGCGCGGCGAATCGATGCAAGACGTGATTTTTAATGGCTCGACCACGCGTAAGGCGGTCAGTCGGGCGGCAGTGGAGCTGGTGTTTGACAATAGTGCTGGCCTGCTCACAGGCGCTTGGCAGGCGTATGCCGAAATCAGCATTAAGCGGGTGCTGACTCGGCAAGGTGATTCATCGTATTTTATTAATCATCAAGCGGTGCGCCGCCGCGATATTACTGAGCTCTTTATGGGCACCGGCGTAGGTAAGTCCGGCTACGCGATTATTGAGCAAGGGATGATTAACCGCATTATCGAGGCCAAGCCCGATGAATTGCGGCAATATCTGGAAGAAGCAGCCGGGGTCTCTAAATACAAAGAGCGTCGCCGCGAGACTGAAAGCCGCATCGCCGATACGCGGGATAATTTAGCGCGGGTGGCCGATATTCAACTTGAATTGCAACGGCAAATCGACACCTTGAGCCGCCAAGCTGGCGTCGCCCAGCAATATCAAACCTTGAGCCAACAAATATCGCAGGCCGAGCAATTGCAGGCTTTGCAAAGAAAAATCGACGCGGCGGTGGCCGCTGATGCCGCGCATATGGCTTTGCTGCAAGCGCAAACGCAATTAGAGGCCGCAGTGGCGCAGGTGACTGCGGCAGAGGCGCAGCTTGAATGTTTGCGTGAAAGTCATTTTGTTGCCAGTGATGTGTTGCAAGCGGCGCAGGCGAACCTATATGCCGCTAATGCCGAAGTGGCACGAATCGAGCAAACCTTGCTGCATTTAAAGCAAAATCGCGAGCGGCTGGCGCAGCAAATTGCGCAATGCGAGCGGGATGAGCAGGCGCAGCAGCAAGCGGCCAGCGACATCCAAGTGGCCTTATTGCATTGCACTGATCAGCAAGCAGATTTGCAACTGGCATCTGAAACTGCCGCCATGGCCTTGGCCGAAGCCAGTTTAAGCCTGCCAGATCAAGAGCAAGAGCGCCATTTCGCCGAGCAAGCATGGCAAGCGCTCCAAGCGCAATTGGCGGCTGAGCACAGCGCCCAGCAATTGCAATTGCAAGAGCGGCAATTTGTCCAGCGCCAGATCAGTCAATTTCAAACCCAACAACAGCAACTGCAGACTGAATTAAATCAGTTAGCGCCGGTGGCGTTGACTGAGGATTTGCCCGAGCAAATTGACGATTATCGCTATGAATTAGCCGAATTAGAATTAACGCTCGCCGCGCACGCTGAGTCGCGCTTGGTATTGGACGCGCAGTTGGCGCAGCAGCTTAGTACTGCGCAGCAGTTGCAAGACGATGTCACGCAGCTGGCTGCGCGTGAGCAAGCCTTACGTGAAGTATTGACCGTCACCACCAGCGCGGCGTTGTCGCCGTGGTTGGCGCAAAGTCAGTTGCAAGGCGCGCCGCAGTTGAGTGAATTATTGCGGGTAGCGGCCGGTTGGGAGCTGGCCGTTGAAGCGGTGTTGGGGCAAAAAATGCAAGGGCGGCTCGGTTGCGTTGATTCGGCGCCGCCCAGTGCCTTGTTTGTATTAAGCCCCGCGCCAATGACGGGGCCGGTTCATCCGCAGAGTCTGTGGCAGCATGTGGCAAACAGTGACGCGCGCTTGCACGCGGGCTTGCAAGCGCTACTGGGTACGGTGCTTTGCGTTGAACATACGGCGCAGCTTTGGACGCAGCAATCAGAGATTCCAGAAGGGTATAGCTGGGTATCGGTTGATGGCCATATCGCCACCCGATATACCCTTGATTTTTTTGCCGGACAATCGGCGGAAACTGGGCGCTTGCTGCGGCAAGCCGAATTACGCAAAGTGTCGACTGCGCTCGATATGGTGCAGCAAACACAGCAAAGCTTTGGGCCGATCTTGGCGCAAACGCAGCTCGAACACGCCGCCTTACTGCAAGCGCAGCAGCAAAGCCAAGCGCAATATGCCCAGCGCGCCCAAACCTTGCCGGCATTAGAAAATGAATGGCGTCGTCAGCAAGAGCAGCAGGCGCAGCGGCAATCACGCCTTGATCAAGTGCAGCAAACGTTGGCGCAAATCAGCCAGCAATTGAGCGAAGAAACGACTCATTCGGTGGCGTTAGACGCCGAGATTGAGCGGCTTGCCGGGTCTGTATTGCAATTGCAAACGCAAGAGCAGCAAGCTCGTGCGAGTAAGGAAGGATTTCAGGCGTCGCAAAGCCAGCATAGTTTGCAGCTGCGGGAGCTAGAGCGATCGGCGCAAAGTGCGCAATTTTCGGTGGTGAACAAGGCGCAACAGATCCGTGGTTTGCAACAGCGCCAAATTGACCTTGATCGCCAGCGTGAGCAGCAAATTCAGCGTAAACAGGCGCTAGAGCAAGAAGCGCAAGCCATCCAAATCGATGAAATTGACGCGCAGTTTCAAGTCTTGCTCGCGCAACGTGCAGAGCAAGAGCGGGTATTGACGCAAGCCAAAGAAGCGCTCAATCAATATGCGACGACATTGCGTGAGCAAGAAGTAAGTAAGCAAAGCGCCGAAAAAGCCGCCGCCACCCAGCGCGATGCCTTGGGGCAAATGCGCTTGACGGAGCAAGAAACCCGCCTCAATTTGGCGCGATACGCCGATGAAGTGCTGGAGTTGGCGGTTGATGAGGCGGCTTTACGGCCTTTATTGGGGCGCAGTGTCAAAGCCTACGCGGCTGAAATTAGTCGCTTGAATGGCCAATTGAGCCAATTGGGGGCGGTGAACTTGGCGGCGATGCAAGAATTGGCCGCCAATGAAGAGCGACAAAGCTATTTGGCCGAACAATCGCGCGATTTGGAGCAGGCGATGGCCACGTTAAGTGCGGCGATTACCCGCATTGATAAAGAAACTCGCACGCTATTGCAGTCGACTTACGACAGTGTCAATGTCAATTTGCAAGAGTTATTCCCGGCGCTGTTTGGCGGCGGGCATGCTGAGCTAACGTTGACGGGGGATGAAATATTAGACTCAGGGATGAGTTTGATGGCGCAGCCGCCGGGTAAGAAAAATGCAACCATTCATTTGTTGTCAGGTGGTGAAAAAGCACTGACAGCATTAAGTCTGGTATTCTCTCTCTTCAAGCTCAATCCAGCGCCTTTTTGCCTATTGGATGAGGTAGATGCACCGCTGGACGACGCCAATACCTTGCGTTTTTGCGAATTAGTGAAAAAAATGGCACAGCACACGCAATTTTTGTACATTAGCCACAATAAATTAACCATGGAAATGGCGCAGCAATTGGTCGGCGTGACGATGCAAGAGCAAGGGGTGTCGCGGATTGTGGCAGTCGATATTGAAGCCGCGCTAAAAATGCGTGAGCCTGAATTTAACTAAGCGAAGGCTAGATTTATCGCCTTTGTAGTGGGTGCTCAATCCTGATGATACCGCCTGATGTGCGGGATTGATTTGAGCTAGATCGGTACTTTGCCTTGGTGCAAAATATAATTAACGCGTAAATTGATTACGCCTAAGTTGAGACCTAAATAAAACAATGACTGAGTTGCAGATTTATTCCTTAGTCGGTGCCGGTGGGATTGTCGCCGCAGTGTACGGATTTAATTGGTGGCAAGAATACCGCTTTCGCCAGCAAGCCAATAAAGCGTTTGCGCGCAATCAGCCCGATGTGTTGCTCAATACGCCAAAAAACGTGGTGCGTAAGGGGGATGGCCAGCGTCTTGAGCCGATTTTAGAGCCCACGCTGGCAGCTGAATCCGCGCCACTTTATGATGAAAATCGCTTAGATCAGGCTGAGTACGATGTGCCGGATTTAACTGAAGCGCAATTGAGTGATGCGCAGTTGAGTAATGCGAGCAAATCGACCTTAAACGACGATATGCCCGATGACATTCCTGAAATGCCCCCAGCCTATCGCTCGATGTATACGCCGCCAGCCTCGGTAGAATCTATTGCGCCAGCCTATACTGAGCCAACTTTTTCGTCGCCGCCACCGATTGCACCGGTCGTAGCCGCCGCGCTGACCATGCAGCACGAGGTGGTGGATGAAGTGGTATTAGCCGGTAGTTTGCTCGATCCAGCGTTGGATTTTATTGCCGAAGTGCATGCGCCCGATGCGATTTCTGCGTCTGAAGTGCCGCCGTTTCCAGCGAATAAACGGATTCAAGTTTTGGGTTTAAACCAAAACAAGCAGTGGGAAATGCTCAATAGCACTACGCGGGGCCGCTTTAAAGAGTTGCGCGTGGGTTTGCAAATGGCTGATCGGCAAGGCGCGTTAAGCCAAGAATCACTGAATGCCTTTTGCATGGGCGTACAGCAATTTGCTGATGCGCTCGATGCTTCGGTGACCTTTCCGCAGCGCGCCGCCAAGCTCAATTTGGCGGCAGAGCTCGACGAGTTTTGTGCGTCGGTCGATGTGTTGATCGGCTTGAATATTCCCGCTGGCAGTCGGCCATTGCCGATGGAAAAAGTCCGCATTTTGGCGGAGCAAGCCGGCTTGGTGCGTCATCAGGCCGATGGCACGTTCCAATATCGCAGTGATTCGGGCAAAACCTTGTTTGTTTTAGCCAATCAAGACCAAACGCCGTTGATGTCGACTTCGCAAGGGCTAACTTTGCTGTTTGACGTGCCGCGCGTGGCGGGTGGTTTGGCGGTGTTTGATTATCTGGCCGATTTTGCACAAAACTTGGCGACGGCCTTGCACTGCGATTTGGTCGATGACAATCAAAAGCCGCTGAATGCGGCCAGCTTAGCCAATATCCGTAAGCAACTGAGTGGCCTGTATGCCAGCATGGATGATCGCGGCATTGCGCCCGGCTCGATGGCGGCACTGCGCTTGTTTGCTTAGGCTGGGCGCTTTCGCGGTGACTCTGCGTTGTAGCAAGCTTACATAGAATGACTATGTATCGCTTACTGCGCCTTGATTCGCCGCGAAAATCGATCCCGCGCGGCGGGAAACCAAGCGTCAACAGACCCTGAACGGTTAATGCCGGCCACGCTGTTGGCCTTGCTGATTTATTCGGTATAGAGTGAATAACGCCGCTTCGGTTGAAGCGGCGTTTGCTATTGAAGTCCTTCATTTGGAAATTGAATCATGCTTGAAACTGCACAACGCGCCGAGCAATTGCGCGAAGAACTTAATCGGTATGCGCATGCTTATTATGTGCTCGATCAGCCAACGGTGCCAGACGCCGAGTACGACCGTTTGTTTCAGGCCTTGCAGGCGCTAGAAATCGCACACCCCGAATTAAAAACTGCCGACTCGCCCACGCAGCGCGTGGGTGGGGCGGTGTTGCCGCAGTTTTTGCCGGTAACGCATGTAATACCGATGCTGTCGATTCGCACCGAAACCGATGTCACGGCGCAAGGCGCGTTGGCGTTTGACGCCAGTGTGCGTAAAGAATTGGATTTAAACGCGAGCGAGCCCGCGATTGAATACGCCGCCGAATTAAAGTTTGACGGTCTGGCGATTAGTTTGCGCTATGAAGACGGCGTCTTGGTGCAAGCAGCAACCCGTGGTGATGGTGCAACGGGTGAGGACGTAACGCAAAATATTCGCACGATTCAGCAAATCCCATTGCGCCTGCGCGCCAGCCAAGGCGCTCAATCTTTGCCGCACTGGCCCAAAGTGCTCGAAGTGCGCGGTGAAGTGTATATGCGGCGCGATGATTTTGAAAAACTCAATGCGCGTCAAAGCGAGTTGGGCGAAAAAACCTTTGTCAATCCACGCAATACCGCCGCCGGTGCGGTGCGCCAGTTAGACCCTAAAATTGCCGCCGAGCGTCCATTATCATTTTATGGGTATGGGCTGGGCGCGGTTGAAGGCTGGGATCTGCAGCCCAATACCCATAGTGGGGTGCTGGATGCGTTGGCTGGATTTGGCTTTCCGGTGTGCGATATTCGTGAAGTACTGCACGGCGGTCAGGGTTTGGTGACCTACCATCAGCGCGTTGCACAACTGCGGGACACGCTGCCGTTTGATATCGACGGTGTGGTTTACAAAGTTAACTCATTAGAGTTGCAGCGCCAGTTGGGCTTTCGCACCCGCGAGCCGCGTTGGGCGGTGGCGCATAAATACCCAGCGCAAGAAGCACTCACCGTCGTCGAGGCGATTGATGTGCAAGTGGGTCGTACCGGCGCTTTAACGCCAGTGGCACGCTTGGTTCCGGTGTTTGTTGGTGGCGTCACAGTCACCAATGCCACGCTGCACAATCAAGATGAAATTGATCGTAAGGACGTTCGCCTTGGCGATACCGTCATCGTGCGCCGCGCGGGTGATGTGATTCCTGAAGTGGTGTCGGTAGTGATCGAGCGCCGGCCGATGGTTGAGGTATCGGGCGCAGATCTTTTTGATACGCAGCTTGCAGCGCAATACCCTGCGTATCGACTGCCTGAGCAATGCCCGGTTTGCGGCTCGCACGCGGTGCGCGAGGTCGGTGAGGCAGTCACGCGCTGCACCGGTGGGCTGATTTGTGCGGCGCAGCGTAAAGAAGCGGTGCGGCATTTTGCTTCGCGCCGCATGATGGATATCGACGGCCTCGGCGAGCGCTATATCGATAATTTGGTGGATTTGGGCTATGTCACCAGCTTGGCCGATTTGTATCGTTTAACGCTGGACGACTTTTTGGCGATGAAGCGCCGCGCCGATGAGCGCGATGGCGTCACGCCAGAAAGCGTTAAAGCCGGGCAAGTCACCAGTAAATGGGCCGAAAACTTATTGGCGGGCATCGCAGCCAGTAAACGCCCGCCGTTGGCGCGGTTTATTTTTGCGCTCGGCATTCGCCATGTGGGTGAGTCCACCGCCAAAACGCTGGCCGATTGGTTGGGCAGCCTAGCGCGAATTCGCCACGCCCCTGCGCCTTTGTTGCGCGTATTGCCCGATATTGGCAGCACCGTCGCCGCCGCTTTGGCCGAATTTTTGGCCGAGCCGCATAACCAGCAAGTGATGGATGACTTTTTGGCTTTGGGCGTAGCGCCGCAAGGCGAGCATGCGCCGCATCCGGCTTTGCGCGAAAAACTCACGCCAGCGGCGATGTTGGCGGCATTGGAAATCCCTAAATTAACCGCAGCGCGGTGTAATGCGCTGGCTCAATCGTTCACAAACTTGGCCGATTTGCCCGGATTTAGCCTTGGTCGTTTGCAAGACGTGGGTTTGCCGCTCGATGTCGCCCAGTCTTTAATGGCTTGGCTGGCAACGCCGGCGGCGCAGGTGCTGGCGCAGCTCGATACCCTGCGCGCCGAATTATTGGCTGCGCTGCCTGAGGCAGATGCCGTGGCGCAAGGCGTGTTGACTGGAAAAACGGTCGTGCTCACCGGTACATTGCCGACATTAAGCCGCGATGAAGCTAAAGCCATGGTCGAAGCCGCAGGCGGCAAAGTCTCGGGCAGTGTGTCGAAAAAAACCGACTTTGTCGTGGCGGGTGAGGCGGCGGGCAGTAAATTGCAAAAAGCCGAAGAATTAGGCGTGACAGTGTTGAGTGAGACTGATCTGATTGAGATGTTGAGCTAGGGTATCTGACGGTGGCTGTTTGTTGGTAAAGACTGCAGTGATATACCTGATGATTTTTGGCTTTGTTCAGATCGCGGGTTGATGCTGTGCTGGTTGAGCTGGCGCTTAAAATCTGTTTAAGCGCGGGAGTCAGAGATAAGTCGTTTCCTGTTGCGGCCTTGGCATCAGAAGCGCGTAGGAGCGGGCTTGTTCGCGCAGGTTTTTCTTGTTTGGTTCTCCTTCGCGGGCGAGGCTGCGACTATAAATACCACGCTTTTTGTCGGTTTCTGAAGCAAAAATACGATCAGCAGCCGGTTTATCATTGGCCTCACGACAAGCAGCAAGTGCTATGTACATTTTGTTTAAAAAAATAAACAAGTTTTAAGTCATGGTAAGTGTTGACTTTGCTGTTTAAATGATTAAACATAACGCCATGCGTAAGTCTGATGTTCTACAATTATTTGGTTCACAAACCCGTCTCGCCGAAGCCTTGGGCTTGGGGCGTTCTGCGGTTTCGCAGTGGCCGGATGAACTCAATCAAAAACAATCCGATCAAGTGATGGGCGCCGCTTTGCGCCTAGGCTTGATCGCGTCACCTGTTCAACAAGGAAGTTCCATGCAAAAAATCCGCAAAGCCGTGTTCCCTGTCGCCGGCATGGGGACGCGTTTCTTGCCTGCCACCAAGGCCAGCCCCAAAGAAATGATGTCGATCGTCGATAAACCGTTGATTCAATACGCGGTAGAAGAAGCATTGGCAGCGGGTATTACCGAAATGATTTTTATCACCGGTCGGCATAAACGCAGTATTGAAGATCACTTTGATAAAGCCGGTGAGTTAGAGGCGGATTTAGAAGCCAAACAAAAAACCAAATTGCTCGAAATCTTGCGCGGAATTATTCCTAAATCGGTGACGTGTATTTATATTCGTCAGCCTGAAGCCTTGGGTTTGGGACACGCGGTATTGTGCGCGAAGCCAGTGGTGGGTGATGAGCCATTTGCAGTGATTTTGGCCGACGATTTAATCGACGGCAATGGCGTCTCAGAAATGAAACGCATGGTCGACGTATTTGACGATACGCATTGCTCGGTACTCGGGGTGGAAAAAGTAGCGATGGAAGAAACCGGCAGCTACGGCATTGTTGAAGTGTCTGAGCACGCTGGCCGTTTGCGTATTGGTAATATCGTTGAAAAACCAAAACCGGAAGAAGCCCCGTCAAATTTGGCCGTTGTTGGCCGATATATCCTTACCCCGCGGATTTTCCATCACTTGCAGCACGTGCAGCCGGGTAAAGGCGGCGAAATCCAGCTTACTGACGGCATCTTTGCCTTAATGCAAGAGCAACACATCCTCGCCCACAAACTCGAAGGCACCCGCTACGATTGCGGTAGCAAAATCGGCTTTTTGAAAGCGACGGTTGAGTTGGGGATGAAACACCACGAGGTGGGTGAGGAATTTACGGCTTATTTGAAAGATTTTTGCCAAGCAAAGTAAATGTGAGTAATGAATGAAACAAAAGGGCGCTACTTCTGGTAGTGCCCTTTTGTTTTTATTAAGATAGATATGTAAAAAACTATTTAAATCAGCAATTGAAAGCGAGGTAAGAAATAAAATTTATAGAGGTTAGGAGGGGCTCACGGTCAGTGCTATCGTTTTAAACGCCATTTATAAAAATTATGCTCTTGCTTCTTTTTTGTGGGGCGAATAATAGTTCAACAAATATATTATTTATATTTGTTGAAGGCTTTTGAAATTGTTATGTTTGTTAAGGGTCTTTAAATGTATTTTCTCTAGGAGCAAGGTGCAGATAAACTGATAATAAAAATTGATTGGTGTTTCATTTTTTTGGCTCTTGTATTGATTGTCTTTATGGTAAGGATGAATTTTACTAGATTATGGGGGGGCAAAAATCTAGCGTTTCAGTTGGGGTGCAATGTGTCGTAATTACTGGTTGTTCGTAAAAAAATGGTTTAAAAACCACCATAAGTTTAGAAAAACAAACAAAGACCTTGAAGTTTGTCAGGGTGAATGCATTGCTTAAAATTGCATAATCGTGAGGGTCTTGAATATCTAAATTGCTTAGGTAGTCCGTTGCAACGGAATAAAAAATACAAATTATTGCCGTAGTAAAGCTAGTGAGAAAGTAGTGTTTAGATAGGAATCAGTGATAATAAGTTTTCACGATAGAATTAACTCGTTTTACAAGAGTCTCATTTAATGTCAGCTTCTGGGGACCATCTATAGTATGTCTAATATCAATGAAATTACCTATGACGAATCAAATGTTCTTAAAAAGCTTGGGCCGCTATACCACGAGTACTCATTTTTTGGGGTGAATAATGAGCAACTACCGGGTATTTTTGAATTAAATCAGAAATCAAAATCTCCTATTATTTCCGCATATATAGCCCTTGCAATTGCTCACTCAAGAAAAGCAGCAACAGATTCTGTTTCATTTATGGAAATGTTTTGTGCGGATGGATATTATGCAATGATGGCATCTAGACTTGGCTGTAACCAATGCATTGGTATTGATGATGATAGCCAAGGTTTTTTTAAAAATGCGGAAGAGATTGCAGATTTACTCGGTATCCACAATGTAGATTTTATTAACAGGAAAATAACTCCAGATATGGAACTTCCAAAGGCTGATATTATCGCAAATTTGGGCGGTTTATATCATGTCAGCAATCCTGAAGAGATACTAAAACTTTCTTTTGAAAAAGCTAATAAATTCCTTATTGTACAAAATGTAGTGTCCTTAGCAACAACTGATGAAAATTATTTTGAATCCCCTGCACCTGGCTGGAATTGGGGTAGCCGGTATAGTGTTGAATCGTTTGATTGCATGATAAGAAGGCTTTTTGATAAGGTGATTGTTTGTTATTTTAATGTACTAGAAGGAAATTCTCGGCTGGAAGACAGAGGGAGTGTATATTATTTGATTGAAAAATAAATAACAAAATTAATCCTGATATATCTTATTTTATTTGATCGGTTTGCTAAACCATCATTATAGGTGAGACTGCTCCAGATGGTTTGAATGTAAAAAAACAAGTCTATTTAAATCAATGGCCTGCGGATCCATCATTCAAGCAGCGTGAGGCAAACGTAATTAATTTTGTAGCTCTATGGGTTTCTTTGTTGTCAGGCAGTAGACTGTGATCGTTACATATAAAATCTAATGAAGTAGTGACACGTAATCAAATGGAAATATTTTACTATTCTTGTCTAGGTGACGTTTGCACCTTTGCTGTGCTACAACAATGGTTCGAAGTTTTTCCATGCAGGTGCAACGGACTACTTAAAGTAGACGCCAAGCGTAATATTAAATGCAGTCCAACTGAAACAGTAATGAGGTTTTTCTTTGTATGAAAAAATTATCTGATTTTTGCTTTGACCCGGAACTAAGGGTTTGGTTTTCCACTGTGAATAAGAATTTTTCTTATTCAGATGGAAAGGCAACAGAGGATTTTATCTATAAAACTGTCCGTGAAGTTTATGGTCGTGGTGGTAATGAAGATGATTTGGTTGCATATATCCGTGACTGGCCAACTGAGTATCATTTTTCCCGGAGGCGAGCCAATATAATTAAATATCTTGACGGACTGAAGGTCGGAACTAAAGTGCTTGAGTTGGGGTGCGGTTGTGGTGCTGTTACTGCTGCTTTGGCAAAGATAGGGTGTGTGGTTGATGCTGTAGAGGGTGCCATTGATCGCGCGAGGGTGGCCGCGGCTCGGACTGAGTATTGCCAGAACGTTAAAGTGTATTGCTCTAATTTTCAAGATATTGAGTTTGAGCCAATTTATGATGTCGTGACATTGATCGGAGTTTTGGAGTATTCCCCGCAGTATCTTGATTATCCTGATCCTTTTGTTGGTTGCCTTCAAATGGCAAAGAAAGCATTAAAACCTGGAGGGGTTCTAGTTGTAGCAATTGAAAATAAATTTGGAATTAAATATTTTTCTGGTATGTCTGAGGATCATCTTGCAATTCCATTTTATGGGATTGAAAGTCGGTACAAAAGTAATCAAGTGACTACTTTAGGTAAAAAAGGGTTGACTGGAAAGTTAGGTGAGGCTGGTTTTTCTTGGACGGAGTTTCATTATCCTTTTCCGGATTATAAGCTTCCAGAGGTTATTGTTTCTGAAAGTGGGATGCAAGAATCTAGCTTTAATGTTGCTGATTTGGTGGCTGATTTAGAGTGTCGTGATTATTCTAGCGTTGGAACTTCAGTATTTAATATTTCTGCTGTTATTGATGGTTTGGCAGAGGAGGGTATGCTGGGTGATTTATCGAATTCATTTTTAATTATTTCTGGATTTGATGACTCTTCCTCTCTTGTTAGTAAAAATATTTTGGCACGAAAGTATGGATACAATAGATCTCCCGGGTATAATTTAATTACAGAGTTTAAACGTAACAATTTTGATATTGTTGTTTGTAAGAGGGCAGTTGATGATAAAGTATTTGTTCAAAATGAATTTCTATCGATAGGGAGATTAAAAGAAGCGTATCGTAGTGGACGTAATCTGTGTCGTTTGATGGTCTATGAATTGAATAGAGGGGCTGTTGATGAATTTTATAGATTATTATTGCTTTGGATTGATTGGCTTTCTCTAAGAAAAAATGAAATTAATAGTTTTAGCCTTCCTGGTTTTATAGATGCGGTGCCAGGAAATTTTATTTATGCTGAAGATGAGCTTAGTATTATTGATACAGAATGGCAAGCTAAAGATAAATTTACATTTGATTTCTTAGTTGTTCGCGGTGTAGTGTCATTGTACTATATTGAAGGGGTTCGTAAATATTTTTCAGCGGATTCTTTGTTTTTGTTTTGCGAGAAATTGATTTCTCCTGTACGTGATAAGTTTGATTTAAAGTTGTTTAGTGTTGTAGATCAGTTTAATAATCATTTATTTGAAACGGTGTATGGCTTGGGCCGTTGGAATGAGTCATCCTATAGAAAAAATAAAGTAGAAGAAACTAAATTAATTGTTGAGCCTAAGCCATTAGTTAGTTTAATTGCTTTTTATTTACCTCAATTTCATGAAATTACAGAAAATAACAAATGGTGGGGTGAAGGCTTTACTGAGTGGACAAATGTTCGAGCGGCACAACCTTTGTTTGATGGGCATTACCAGCCGCATGTGCCGCATGCTGATGTTGGGTATTACAATTTACTTGATTCTAGTGCCCTTTCCCGTCAAGCGGTCATGGCAAAAAAATATGGAATAAATGGGTTTTGTTTTTATCATTATTGGTTTGATGGCAAAAGACTATTAGAAAAACCGGTTGATATTTTACTAGCTCACCCTGAGATTGATTTGCCATTTTGCTTGTGTTGGGCCAATGAAAATTGGACTCGTCGTTGGGATGGTGGGAATGAAGAAGTTTTAATTGCTCAGTGCCATAGTCAAGAAAGTGATAAACGTTTTGCTGCAGATTTATTGCCTTATTTGCTTGATGTTCGTTACATAAAAATTAATGAAAAACCCCTTGTTTTAATATACCGTCCAGATTTAATTCCTGATATTGAGTCAGCTACTGCTGGCTGGCGTGAGGTTTGGCGTCAAAGTGGTGTTGGTGAGGTTTTTCTAGCAAATGTACAGAGTTTTTCGATGGATGATCCTCGTGAAATTGGATTTGATGCTGCGGTGGAGTTTCCCCCTCAAATTGTCTCATTAAGCTCAATTCGTCCTGAGTATCCAGAGTTTAGTCGCATTGACCCTTTGATTAATCTTGCTAGCTATCCAGCAAGCAGCCGTGCTTGGGCAGGGCGTGAAACGCCAGCATATACACGGTTCCGAACGGTGATGCCTGCTTGGGATAATGCCAGTCGCAGACGTAAGGGTGGAGCTTCCGTTTTTGTCGATAGCACACCGGATTGCTATCGAAAATGGCTAGAGACAACGATTGCTCATACGCTTGTTGAGAAAGAGGGGGATGAACGAATTATTTTTGTGAATGCTTGGAATGAATGGGCAGAAGGTTGTCATCTCGAGCCCGATCAGAAATACGGCTACGCCTACTTAGAGGCGACACGTGATGCTTTGTATTCTTCAAGTCCGAAAAAATTGCCGGCGAATAGTGTTTTTAATGATTGGCTCAAGGCTTTTTCGCTTGATGACCGACAACGTTTAAATATTCATGCTGCGCTCTCTGATAAAAATCTGCCCAATATTGTTTTTGTTATTGATGGCTTAGATGCTTCATTGGAACTTATTAGTGATACGTTAAAAAGTATTGTGCCAATATTATCAATGTTGGCTGCGAAAATAATAATTTTAACGCCACATTCAACGACTCAATCATCATCACAAATTATTTGGTTACAAACAAATTGTGTCCCTAAAGGCTTTTGGCATGAAATCGCCTTGATTCATGCAGGACAATGGTTTTTTCCATTAAAAGCGGGTGACCGATTAATTCAAGATGACTGGTTGCAAGTACTTGCCGCTTGGCCTTTTGGAGAATATGTTCGATTAATCTATGGCGATGAACTTTCAATTCAAGAGGATGGAGTTGCCAATGGCGCTATTTTGCGCTCATCAGCAGAGCGCTTAGATTGGTTTGCAATGCCCATTCAGGGACGGCATGCGTTGATTGCTGCAGAACTTCTTGCGACTGTTGATTCTGCCGAATGTACAGGTTTTGATGAATTGTTTTTATTACGCCTTGTACTTGCAGCATCACGAACTAGTACGGGGATTCATTTATCACAATTTTTAGTTAGTAAGACAATTGGGCACTTACAGGTCGACTTTTCCGCCGCGATGGCAATTTGTCAAAACGAGTTAGATGACTGCTCAATCAAATTGAACATACACCCTGGTTTGTGGGCGGGTAGTACCCATTTAGTTTGTGGCGATCAGAATTTGCCTGCGGTTCAGGTACTTTTACCCGTTGATCGACCGATCTCATTGCTTTTGCCGGTGATCGAGAATTTATTGGCGACGACTGACTATCCAAATTGGGAGCTTGTGCTGCTTGCAACTCGCATGGATGAACAATCAGAGGCATTGCTTGATCAAATCACCCAAATTGCACCCGGTCGTTTGTCTGTTTGCCGTGTTGATGCCACACCAACTTCACCTAGAACAATGATACAAGCGGCAACCGCTGATTTTGCCGTGCTTTGGGCTGCTGATTTGTGCGCGCTACATAAGAGCTGGTTGAGTGCATTGATTGGCCCTCTGTCCGTCTTTGACGAGCTTGCTGCAAGTGGTGGTTTGTTGCTTGCGCCTTCTGGTGCAATCATCAGTGCGGGTTTGATTCTGGGGCGCGCAGGGGGCGTCGATCATCTATTGCACGGCAGTACTTTAGATGTTGCTCCGCAGCGGCAAAGTCAGACTGGTCGTATGGTTTCTGCTCTTGATTTTAGGGGTATCGCCATACGAACTAAACTATTTAAAGACTTGGATAATATACCTGAGGATATTTGGGATTTTTATGCTGCGACTGATGTTGCTTTGAGCCTTGCTGGGCAGGGGGGGCGTTGCTATTGGTCGCCCTATGCGCCATTACAATGGGCGGGGGATAACCATAAATATTCGGTTGAATTGTCTGAGCTCGGGCTTCGTGAGCCAGCAGCGCAATCTTTTTGTGAGCGTAATTTTTCCGCATTAGAGCGGGATATCTATTTTAGCCGTTACTTGTCAGAGGATGTTAGTGGCATTCATTTTCATCAGTTCGAGTTTGGCGAGCAGTTTTCCAAAAAGGCAGTTAACGCAGATTTGTTACGAGTCATCGCGCTGCCTGCAGACAGTTATGGCTGCGGTCAGTATCGTGTTCGAAAACCTGCGGCAGCTTTGCAAAAATCAGGTTTGCTGAATGTGATTACGGCTAGTCGCCTACCTTTACCTGCCGAGTTGGCACAAAGTCAACCAGACTCGATTGTAGTGCAGCGTTTGGTATATGGGCCTGATATTGAACGTTTACGTCAACTACGTCGATGCCGTGAATTGTGGTCTGTTTTTGAATTGGATGATTATCTGCCTGCTGTACCAAGCTCCAGCTTGCATCGTGGGCAAATTTCCAAAGATATTACCAAACGTATACGGGCAGGTTTGTCGGTTTGTGATCGATTATTAGTGTCAACTGATTCATTAGCTGATGCTTTGAGTAAGTTCCATTCTAATATTGTGGTTGCACACAATTATTTATGTCCCGATTGGTGGGATGTGACGCCGATTAAAAAAGAGCGGCAGGATGAACGCTTACGTATTGGTTGGGCAGGCGGCGTAAGTCATACGGGAGACCTTCGTCTATTGCAAAAGGCTGTTCGAGTACTGGGGGATCGAGTGCAATGGGTATTTATGGGTATGCTCCCAGAATGGATGCCGCCTGAATGGGTTGAGTATCATTCACCGATAAGCATTGAGTCTTACCCAGCTCGGTTGGCCAAATTGGACTTAGATTTGGCATTGGCGCCATTAGAAATCAACTTGTTTAATCGCTGTAAAAGTAATCTTCGATTATTAGAATATGGCATTTGTGGTTACCCCGTGCTTGCGAGTGATCAGGAGCCTTATCGCTGTGATTTACCCGTTACTTTGGTTAAAACTAGTGAAGATCATTGGTTGCAGGCGATCGAAGCGAAGCTTGGTCAGCGGGAAGCGTTGCGTGCAGAGGGTTTACAGTTGCAGGCGAAAATAGTTGAAAGTTATCTTTTGGATGGTGTACGACTTGAAGCTTGGCGTGATGCGTGGATACCTTAGATCGGCATACTTGCATAGTGAAAGCATGAGTTGTATGGCTCAACAGAGATGGGTTTTGTATGTTTTTATGGTCATAAAAAAAATAATCTGGAGTGATGTCCTAAAGTTTTGTTTTTTACAACCGAAAAAACAGTTGTAGGCGGCGCAATGATGCGAACCGCTGAAGCGTAAATCAATCTTCAAGGAGCAGCATCATGGCCGCCGTTATTAACACCAATGTACCTTCGTTAACCGCACAGAATAATCTGTCTAAATCTCAATCTGCGCTTTCTACATCATTGCAACGTTTGTCTTCTGGTCTACGCATTAATAGTGCAAAAGATGATGCGGCAGGTTTGGCGATTTCAGAACGGATGACGAGTCAAGTGCGTGGTTTGGATCAAGCAAAACGCAATTCAAATGACGGTGTCTCAATGTCGCAAACCGCAGAGGGCGCGCTGTCATCCTCTGGTGATATTTTGCAACGGGTGCGTGAATTGGCCGTTCAGTCGTCAAATTCAAGTAATAGCTCGTCTGATCGCCAAGCGATTCAGGCAGAGGTGAATCAACTGACGCAAGATTTGGATCGGATCTCAACGCAAACTGCATTTAACGGTACAAAATTGCTCGATGGTAGTGCCGGTACTTTGAATTTTCAGGTTGGTGCCAATGCGAACGAATTGATTTCAGCCTCTGGTGCTAACTTTCGAACAACAAATTACGGCAATAATCAAGTAACGAACGATCAGAAAGCAGTTGCGTCTGGTTCTAGCGTTGCTGCAGGTGCTGTTGTAGTTGCTGGTTATCTAGGGTCTAAAAGTGTCACAACAGTGTTAGGAGATACTGCTAAATCGATTGCTCAAAATGTCAATCAGGCAACGTCAGACACTGGAGTTACCGCGACGGCTAAAACACTTAGCTCATTGAAGTTGGGTCAAAATGAAGCTTATTCATTTAGTATTGTTTCCGATAATCCGGCCGCCTCTCCAGTAACTATTGCATTTTCAACGGGGGCAACAGCTGATGCAAGTGGATATGCTTCAGCAATTAATAATATTAATGCTCAATCGTCGAAAACAGGTGTGGTCGCTGAGTTTGATAAAGTAAATTCGAGTATTAAATTAACAAATTCAACAGGTAATGATATTAAGATTACAAATGGAGCAACAGCAAATACTAAATTTGATGTTCAAAGTTATACAACCACAGGAACGCTTACTGCTGCGTATGACGGAAAGGGTGCTGCCGCGGTTGCGATAGTCAATGGTACAGTAACATTTGATTCGGAAAATAGTTTTAAAGTGACTGATACATCTGGTTTGCAAGGCACTAATACGGCATCAAAGTTAAACTCAGTCGCGGGTTTGGATGTTACCTCCTTTGCTAATGCGCAAGATGCAATTAAAACGATTGATTCTGCGCTCGCTTCAGTCAACAATCAGCGCGCTAAGTTTGGTGCTTTACAATCGCGTTTTGAAGTGGCAATCGGTAATTTGTCGACAACTTCTGAAAATCTGTCTGCATCTCGTAGTCGGATTCGTGATGCGGACTTTGCATCAGAAACCGCAAGTTTGACGCGTAATCAAGTCTTGCAACAGGCAGGTAACGCAATGTTGGGTCAAGCCAATGCACTCCCAAACCAAGTGCTTAGCTTGCTTCGTGGTTAACCAGGTAGTAAATTGATAGTCTAACTAATGCCTCGGCTGTGTTTGCAGTCGGGGCGTTTTTCTAATTGGAGGTGTATGATGCAAATTAATTCAATTGCTCATGTAAGCTCGGTACCAATGAATGATGGGCAGTCAAAAACAAGCAAAAATAATAACTCAACCGATGTTGGATCGGCACCAACAACAGTTCTAGCCGCCAGTTTGGCTGCGCAGCAACAGATTGTCGGGGTTGGCGCGGGGGAAAAAAGTGCCAGTGCGGGGGGGCGTGATTCGAGCGGGGAAGAGCGTAAGGCTGCAGTTGAAATGCTCAATCAGATTGTAAAGTCAAATAATGAGTCTTTGCAGTTTTCAATTGACGATGATACTGATATTCGTCTGGTAAAATTAATCGATATTTCGACTAAAGAAACAATTCGCCAATTTCCTTCTGAAGAAATTGTCGACATTGCGCGTGCAATGAAAAAACTCCAAGGGATGATGGTGGTTGATAAGGCTTAATTGCCTTTGGTTGTCTAGCTAGGATTAATTAAGGGAGTATCGATATGGCTCTGACTTCGTCTGGCTTGGGATCTGGTTTGGATGTGGCGGGGATTGTCTCTTCATTAATGAAGGTTGAGCGTGCGCCATTGGGTAAATTAGATACTAAAGAAGCAGGTATTCAAGCCAAAATCTCAGCACTTGGTACGGTAAAAGGCAGCATTTCAGCGCTACGCACGGCCATGGTGGCTTTGCAAGACATGAGCAAATTTGTTGGTTTAAAAGCCAGTAGTTCTGACTCCAGCTTTGCCAGTTTAAGTGTGACTGCCGGTGCCGCAGCAGGCGCTTATAGTCTTGAGGTGCAAGAGCTGGCCAATAGCCAAAAGTTAACCAGCAAGAGTGGGGTATTTACCGCCGATAGCCAGATTCTGGCGACCTCGGCCGCATTGGGCGGTAAAGGGAAAATCACGATTACATTTGGTGATGCCAATGGAACGAGTGCGTTTATTCCTAATACGACTAAAACACCGGTCAATATTGATTTAGATCCCGGTAGCGATGGTAATTTAACTTTGGCAGAAGTTCGAGATCAAATTAATGCCAAAGATGTGGGTGTTACCGCGAGTTTAATTCAAGCGGCCAATGGTGATGTGCGTTTGAGTTTGCTAAGTAAAGATACGGGCAAGGCCAATGGCATTAAAATAGACGTAGCGGCACCTGGTGTGGCGACCGATTTAAATAAATTAACGTATGATCCCGATGCATTGACCGCAGGTTTTGAAGTGCTAGCGGGCAATGAAGCAAAAGATGCTACTTTTATACTGAATGGCGTATCGATTCAGCGCTCCAGCAACACGATTGCCGATGTGGTGAGTAATGCCACGATTACGCTGAATAAAAAAACGACAGCGGCAATTAATTTGGAAGTTAAATCCGATAGTGCTTCTGTTTCAAGTATGGTTGATGCTTTAGTTAAGGCTTATAACGATACGAATAAAATGCTTAACGATGCCTCGGCATATAATGCAGAAACCAAGCAAACTGCTATTTTAAATGGCGATAGTACTATTCGTAGTGCGCAAACGGCGATTAGAAATTTGCTAGGAATTTCTATTGAAGGTACTGGCGATTTACAAACCATGATGGGTATTGGTGTTTCGGTACAAAGAGATGGTTCATTAAAGTTTGATAAAAGTAAATTAGAAAAATCAATTGCTGCTGATCCAGCGAATGTGGCTAAATTTTTTGGTGCTTATGATAAAGTGGCAAATTCAACGATTGTGCCAGAAACTGCAAAAACAGGCATTGCTTATCAGTTTGATCAAATCCTAAAGCGATTGGTTGATACAAAAGGTACTTTTGATTCTAAAGTGGACGGTTTAAAAAGCTCAGTAAAAAATATTGGGCAGCAGCGAGAATTATTGACGCGACGCTTTGATTCGGTAGAGAAACGATATAGAGAGCAATTTACAATGTTAGATATTAATGTTGCCAAAATGCAGCAAACTTCAGGCTGGTTAAGCCAGCAATTGGCAAATTTGCCTAAGGGGTAGGCGTTATGCATAAAGGTGCAATGAAAGCATATGGGGCAGCCACAATTGATGAGCAAGTTGCAACGGCTAGCCCCCATCGTTTGATCGTGATGTTGTTTGATGGTGCGATTAAATCAATTAATTTGGCAAAATTTCATCTACAGCAAGGTAATATCGCAGCAAAAGGTGAAAGTATTAGCAAGGCGATAGCCATTATTGAGGAGGGTCTACGACTTTCTTTGGATAAACAGATTGGCGGTGAAATCGTTAATAATTTAGATTCTTTATATGAATATGCAGCTTATCAGTTAATGTTAGCTAATTTGCATAATCGGGTCGAGTTACTCGATGAGGTTTTATTGTTATTAAATCAGCTTAAATTATCATGGGAAAGTATCGATCCTCGATTGCAAATAAGCCCTCAGAGTTCTGAAAAATTGCCAGAGTTGAATAATTTAAGTTTTGGCCGAGCTTGATTGAATGGCTATTTTAAATGAAATGCAGCAGTTACTGATTCTGTCCGAAAGCTTGCTGGGCATGGCGAAGAATGAAGCTTGGGATGATTTTTTTCTTGCGTGGCCGGCGTATGATGAATTGATTTCTCGTCGATCTAATATCAATTGGCTCGATTTTTCAAAGAATGATCAAATAGAATTAAAAAAAATACTGCTTGAAATTGAAACGGTGCATGTGTCCTTAATTGCTGCATCATCGGCTTGGCGGACCGAGTTGCAAGACTTGCTGCAAACTATTGTTCAGTCTCGCAAGCTGAGTATCAGCTATCGCTAGGGTATATTAATGGGGGTATTGTGCATAACGCGGGCGTCTATCTAACTTGGCTACAATTACTCTACGTGGGTATTTTACTTCTCATTTTTTACGCTGCAGAGTTGGTGTTTTTTTGGCTGCGACATGGTCGAAAGAATAAAGCGACAGATTTAACTGTAAATCTGCAACTGCAAATTGATGATTTACGTAATGAATTGGCCAATACACGTGTGCGCCTTGCTGCAATTGCTGTGCAATTGCCGTCTTCGGACTTTGAACATAATTCATTAAACGCATTATCAGTATCCTCTGCGCTTGTTCAAGATCCAGAATCCCCTTACTCCCACGCGATTCGGCTAGCGCAAACCGGGGCAGATGCGCCGGAAGTGGCGGCGGCTTGTGGGATTTCTCGTGGCGAGGCCGATTTGATTGTGGCGATTTATCGTAGCGCGGAACGCAACTAATGCTGCCGGGTAATATGGCCAGCACCTTGCTAACGCAATATTTGCGCGGTCAGCAAGGTGTTTTAGAGGCGGTCAAACTCTCCCCTGATGATATTCGCCTGACTGTGGGCGAGAAAGTTCAAGCAACAGTCACCAATCTGTTACCCAATGGCCGCTTTGCGGTGCTGATTAAAGATCAATTGCTCGATCTTAACTTACCCCGCAATACTCAACCCGGTGAAAAACTCGATTTAACAGTGTTGGCTAAAACGCCAACGCTCACCTTTAGTCTGGCTCAAGCTGAAGCCAAGCCAACTATAGCACCAGCGCCAAATGTGGCATTA
This sequence comes from Deefgea salmonis, assembly GCF_020531905.1. Lineage (GTDB taxonomy): Bacteria > Pseudomonadota > Gammaproteobacteria > Burkholderiales > Chitinibacteraceae > Deefgea > Deefgea salmonis. The sequence continues at coordinate 144,551 of NZ_JAJAWG010000001.1, forward strand.
AGTCAAGGCGCAGCGATGCTTAGCGCTGTATTAAACGCGCCAACGGATGGCAAAACAGCGGTATTACAGCAAGCTCAGCCTTTGTTTATGGCTTCACCAAATTCGGCGCAATTGGCTGGCCAATTGGCTGGGCGTTTAGCAGAAAGTGGCTTGTTTTATGAGTCGCATCAAGCCGAATGGGTGAGTGGACAGCGGCCTTTACAAACCTTATTAAAAGAGCCACAGGCGCAATTTAATCTTGCCGCAGGTGCCGAACAAACACTAAAGAGTGATCTGCCTTTAGCGCGTCAAACCACGACCATGGCGGCGGATGCCTTGTTGTTGCATAAAAAAAATGAGGATATACCGCCCGAGCAAGCGATGCGGCAATTGGTTCGCCAGCAAGTCGATTTACTTGAGCAGCGGCCTTTGATTTGGCAAGGGGTGGCGTGGCCCGATCAGTCTTTGCGTTGGGAATTAGAGTTAAAAAACCAGGGCGAGGCGCATAGCGAGCTCAACCCCGCGCAGCAGCAATGGCAAACCAAACTAGATTTGACTTTGCCTAAGCTGGGTGAGTTGGGCGTTGTTGCTAGCTTGCAACACGGGCAGTTTCATTTGCGCTTTAACGCGCTGAACGCCGATACCGCTGATTTACTCAAGCAGCAGCAAGCAAGTTTGCTTGAGCGTTTTGCGGCAGCCGGCCTCAATGTCGTGCAATATCAGGTCAGCAATGAGACATAAACCGTTATCACGCGCGGTGGCGCTGGCTTATCGCGAGGGCAGCAGTGCGCCGCGCGTGGTGGCCAAAGGGCAGGGTTTGCTGGCCGAACGCATTATTGAAAAAGCCAAAGAAGCCGGTATCTTTGTGCATGATTCGCCAGAAATGGTGTCTTTACTGATGCAAGTTGATTTAGATAGCCAGATTCCAGCGCAGCTGTATCGCGCTGTGGCAGAATTGCTGGCGTTTATTTATATGCTCGAGCGGGGTGATACCGTCACCGCGCCTGATTTTAGTCATTTATCTGCTTTAAGCGAGCCGCAGGCTGCGCCTTTAGTTGTTGATCCGACGGACTCCTTGTGATTATTTCTTCAGTCTCTTTACGCCGCAGTCAGCTGGCGGTGGCCGCTTTATTTCTGGTGTTAGGTTTTAATTTTGGCACTTGGGCTTCTCGCATTCCCACCTTAAAAATGCAATTGGATTTAAGCGCCGCCGAGGTGGGGATTTTATTATTGGCCAGTGGATTGGGTGCGGTATTTTCCTTTCCGATTACCGCCACTTTGCTGCATAAATTGGGCTCTAGAAAACTCTGCTTGCTGGCAGGTTCAGCGATTCCATTGATTTTGATCGCGCTGTCTTTGGCGCCGACTTTTCCTTTAGCGATGGCGGTGATGGCGCTGGAAGGTATCGCTGTGGCGTGCCTGAATGTCGCGATGAATTCGCAAGGGGTTGAGGTTGAGCTGGCGGGTAAGCAGGCGATTATGTCGCGCTTACATGCGGTGTTTAGTTTGGGTGGTTTATTGGCAGCGTTGTTTGCTTCTGGGCTGACGCTGCTGACGGATTCTTTATGGATTCATTTTGTTTCTGCCGCTGGTTTGTTGTGGCTTGGCGTGGCTTTTGCGCGTAAAGGCTTGCTGCCCGAGCAGATAAAAGACGCCGAGCAGTCCAATGGCAAACGTTTTGTGATGCCTAAGGGTATTGCACTGTGGTTGGGTTTGATTGCGCTGTGCGGCACGGTGGTTGAAGGCTCGATGTCCGATTGGTCGGCTTTGTATTTAAAAGAAATGGCTGGCGCTTCGGCGCAGTTGGCCCCACTGGGGATTGCCTGTGTTTCCGGTACGATGCTGATTGCCCGTTGGTTGGGCGATGGTTGGCGCACGCGCTGGGGCGCTGAGCGAATGTTAACCGGCGGTGGTTTATTAGCTGGCGTTGGTTTAGCGATGGCACTGGTGATCGGTGGCGTGGTACCGGCTTTAATCGGCTTTGCTTTGGTCGGTTTGGGTGTGGCGGCGGTGTCGCCGTGTGTGTATGCCGCAGCCGCCAAGCATGGCGCAGTGGCGTTGGCGGCAGTGACGACCATGGGTTCGATTGGGGCGCTGATGGGGCCACCGTTGATTGGCTTTATTGCCCATGCGAGTAATTTGGCGTGGGGCATGGCGGTGATTGCGCTGGCGGCCACATTGATTGCTTGGTGCACTCGGCGGGTTGATTGGCGCTGATGGGGGGGAAGGGTGCAGCACACAACAGTGCTGCATCGTAGTGCTCAATACGCATTCTGATGAGCAGCCAAGTCAGCAACATTCTGTAGGAGCGGGCTTGCCCGCGAAAGCAATGCCGATATAGGCGTGAATCACCCCAGTTGACCGCGCTTTCGCCGACAAGCCAGCGCCGATAAGTGCAATTTCTTGCTGACAGAGATGGTCATCTAATCAGGATATTCCTTTGCTGCTAATACATACGGTGTTAGCTGATTGTGCGCGCTGTTGGGTGTGCTTGGGGTTAAAAGTGTCGTTTAATCGAGACTGAGTGATTAACCCTAATAGTCTAGCGAGGGTGAACTAGGCTAATGTCATTCAAACGATCGTTTGGAGACGGCAGTGCCTTTATATCCGCATTTATTTACCCCGCTTGATCTTGGTTTTACCACACTAAAAAACCGCGCTTTAATGGGCTCGATGCATACCGGTTTAGAAGAGCATGCCGATGCGCCAGAACGTTTGGCGGCTTTTTATGCTGAACGGGCAGCGGCTGGCGTGGCTTTGATTGTCACTGGTGGCATTTCGCCCAATCCGGCGGGCTGTATGTATGTGGGCTCATCCATGCTCAATGACGCCAGTCAACTGGCACGGCATATTCCAATCACCAGCGCAGTGCATGCCAATGGCGGTAAGATCGCCCTGCAAATATTGCATACCGGTCGCTATGGCTATCATGCGGATGCGGTTGCGCCTTCGGCGATTGCTTCGCCCATTTCTGCTTTTACCCCGCGCGAACTCAGCGCCGCTGAAATCGAACAAACCATCGCCGACTTTGCCAATACCGCCAGTTTGGCGCAGCGCGCTGGCTATGATGGCGTCGAGATCATGGGCTCTGAAGGCTATCTAATTAATCAATTTTTGGTGGAACGCAGTAATGTTCGCCAAGACGCATGGGGTGGCAGTATCGCCAATCGGCAGCGGTTTGCGATTGAAATCGCCAAGGCGGTGCGCGCGGCTTTGGGCCCCAATTCAATCGTCATTTTCCGAATTTCTTTACTCGATTTGGTCGAGCAAGGCGGCACTTTGGCCGAGGCGATTGAATTGGCGCAAGCGTTGGAATTGGCTGGGGTGACCTTGCTCAATACTGGGATTGGTTGGCACGAAGCCCGAATTCCAACCATCGCCGCAACCGTACCGCGTGGGGCGTATAGCTGGGTAACGCGGGCGCTAAAACCGCATGTGGGCATTCCCTTGATTGCGGTGAATCGGATAAGTACGCCAGAAATCGCCGAAGATATTCTGGCGCGTGGCGATGCCGATATGGTGTCGTTGGCGCGGCCTTTATTGGCCGACCCAGAGTATCTGCTTAAAGCCCAAGCTGGCCGTGCGCTAGAGATCAATACCTGCATAGCCTGTAATCAAGCTTGTTTGGATCATGTGTTTGAAGGAAAACCTGCATCGTGCTTAGTCAATCCACGCGCGTGTAATGAGACCGAACTCAATGTCGTAACGAGCCAGCAGCCGAAAACCGTCGCCGTGGTGGGGGCCGGGCCGGCGGGATTGATGGCGGCCTTGACCGCCGCGCAAGCTGGGCATTATGTAACGCTATTTGAAGCTGGGCCGGCGATTGGTGGGCAGTTTGGTTTGGCACAAAATATTCCAGCCAAGGCCGAGTTTAGCGAAACCTTGCGCTACTTTACGGTGATGTTGGCTAAGTTTAACGTTGAAATTCAACTCAATCAGCGGGTCACCGCTGCGCAATTGGCAGGTAAGTTTGCTGAGGTGATTGTTGCAACGGGGGTGGTGCCGCGCGTGGCGCAAATCGAAGGCATTGATCACGCCAGTGTGGTGAGTTATCCGGATTTAATCTCTGGCAAAGTGCGGCCAAAACAAAAAATCGCCGTCATTGGTGCAGGGGGTATTGGCGTCGATGTCGCAGATTTCTTAGTCAATGGCATGCATACCGAGCGGGAGTATTTGGCCGAGTGGGGTGTGGATACCACCTTAAGCCACCAAGGCGGTTTAGTTGCACCACAAGTACACGATAGCGGGCGTGAAGTTTGGTTACTTAAACGCAGTAAAGGTAAACCTGGTGCAGGGCCAGGCCGCACCACCGGTTGGATTCACCGCATCGGTTTACAGCGCAGCGGCGTGCATTTATGGGGTGGCGTTGAATATCTAAAAATCGATGATGCCGGTTTGCATGTCCGTCATGATGGCGTTGAAAAATGCTTGCCAGTCGAGCAAATCATTGTGTGCGCTGGGCAAGAGTCGGTCAGTGATTTATTCACTCAGCTGCAAGCTTTGCAGCAGTCGGTGTATTTGATTGGCGGCGCGCTGGAGGCGGGCGAACTCGATGCTAAGCGGGCGATTGAGCAGGGTTTTAAACTCGCTTTGACGTTGTAGTTATCGGTTTGCCGTATAAAAAACAGCCTCGTTAGCGTCATGCCGTTCACTCTATAAAAAACCTTTTGACGCAGAGACGCAGAGGCGCAGAGAAAAGCCAAGTTGGAACTTAAACCCCAGTAAAAATCACGATTTAAGTCGTTGTTTGCTGATGTTTTGCACTGGTTTTCTCTGCGTCTCAGCGCCTCTGCGTTGGCTTTTCAATGTTTGACTTGGTGGTGTCGGCGACTAAATAGCTTAGGTTTTTTGTGTTTCGCCGCCCAGCGCTACAACCAATTCAGGAATAAATCCGCGTAGCTCGCCAATTAAGAGCGCCATTTGCGATTCGAAGAGCGCGTCTTGCGTTTCGGCGTCCATGTCTTTGACTTCGTCTTTGAGCACGTCAAGCATCGCCAGTGATTTGATTTCGAGCGCTTCGGTGAGTGTAAACGTCAAGCGTTCGCCAAAAGCCAAAGCCAAACGCGTGGCAATTTTACCGGCTTCTAAATGCTGGCGAACTTCTTCGCAGTCCATCACTTGGCGCTTAAAGCGGGCAATCGAGCCTTCGTCGCCCGGCACTTTAAGCTCGGCATCTTGGCCGATGCTGAAGGCCGCGGGTGGTTCGCTCGTTAGCCAGTCGGTCATGGCCATCGCAGGGCTGGTTTCGGTATCAATCAAGCGCGTTGGCAAGCTGCCCAGTGTTTCGCGAAGGGTTGAGAGTAGATATTCAGCCTTGGCAGCGGACGCGGCATCGACAATCACTAAGCCATTGGCTAAATCGAGCAGGGCGCGATTGGTGCGGCTGCGGGTAAAGGCGCGTGGCAACAGCTCATCGGTAATGCGTTCTTTCATTTCTCGCTGTTCTTTACGGCCGACTTTGCGGTTTTCTTCTTGCTCAATGTGTAAAACGCGCTGATCGAGCTCGTCTTTAATCACGGCGGCAGGCAGCACTTTTTCTTCGGTTTTGAGGCTAATCAACACGGCATCTTGGCGTACGAAGGCGAATTCTTCTGGCGCATGACGGGCGGGTGCAACCCAGCCACAACTTTGCATATCCATATTGCCGCAAGGCACAAATGGACGTTTAGCCAATTCGGTGCCGATGGATTCGCTGGTGAGTGCGTGATCGGCGCTCAGGCGATAAATTTGTAAGTTACGAAACCAAAGCATGGGGCTTTCCTTTATCTGGGTGGCCGATTGTAGCGCTGCTGGCGGCAGACGCAAAGGTTAAGCGTGAAAGAGTCGGTTTGCTTTGTATGTGTTATTGAGAATGATTGCTATTGTGTGCTACAGTGGCCGCACTTTATCTTCTTTATTTTGGAATGACTCATGATGAAACGCATCGCATTCTCTGTGCTGACCTTGTCTTTGATGTCGGGCTTTGCTCAGGCGGAAACGGTTACTGTATATAGTGCCCGCAACGAGCAATTGATTAAGCCTTTGTTTGATGCGTATACGCAGCAAACTGGCGTTGAAGTCAAAGTGTTGACCGATAAAGAAGGTCCACTGATGGCGCGTTTACAAGCTGAAGGCAGCAATACACCAGCGGACATGTTGATTACAGTCGATGCCGGCAATCTTTGGCAGGCATCCAATTTAGGCTTACTTAAAACCGTGAGCTCAAAAGTACTCGATGCCAATATTCCAGTGCATTTGCGTGATCAAAAAGGGCAATGGTATGGCTTGTCAGTGCGCGCGCGCACTATGTTTTACAATCCAGAGTTAGTTAACGCCGATCAACTGTCGACGTATGAAGACTTGGCTGATCCAAAGTGGAAAGGTAAATTGTGCTTACGCACCAGTAAAAAAGTCTACAACCAATCTTTGGTTGCGATGATGATTGAGCAATACGGCGAAGCCAAAACCGAAAAAATTGTTCGCGGTTGGGTGGCCAATTTAGCGACCAATGTATTCCCGGATGATACGAAATTGCTCGAAGCCATTGCGGCAGGTCAGTGCGGTGTTGGGATTGCCAATACTTACTATTTCGGCCGAATTGTAGAAAAAAATCCAAAATTTAACGCCAAGCTCTTCTGGGCGAATCAAAAAGCTGAAGGCGTGCATGTGAATGTCTCCGGTGCGGGCGTGACGCGCTACGCTAAAAACGAAGCCGGTGCGTTGAAATTAATCGAATGGTTGTCGTCGCCAAAAGCGCAAAATATCTACGCCGATAAAGACATGGAATTCCCGGTTAATCCTGCAGTTAAACCGGATCAATTGGTGGCTTCTTGGGGACCATTTAAGCAAAACCTAATCAATATGAGTAAGGCCGGTGAATTGCAGTCGCAAGCGGTTAAATTGATGGATCGCGCTGGGTATAAATAATCTCAGCGGCAGTGCGCGCCCTTTGGCAGCAAAACACGGTGTGGTTTTCGTTTTAGGGTGTTTTGATGTTGTTGGCTAAAATGGGGATGCCGTACTTCGCTATCATTTTATTGTAATCAAAACGTGGCATATCGCCCGCGCCCGATTACAATCGATAGGCAGCCGTTAATCGGCTGCCTTTTTCATATTTTTGGATCGCTATGCGTTTTATGTCTCCTCGCGGTGCGGTATTGCTATTGCCAATAGCCTTGCTGACACTGATTCCGCTGTTGGTGGTGATGGGCTCTTTTTTGCAGCCCGAGCCCGAAATTTGGCAACATTTATCTGAATATGTGTTGCCCGATGTGCTCAAAAATACCCTGATCTTAATCGTGGGGGTGGGGGTGGGGGTATTGCTCTTGGGGGTGCCGCTCGCTTGGCTCACCGCCGTATGCCAGTTCCCCGGACGACAGTTTTTTGCTTGGGCTTTAATGCTGCCTTTGGCTATGCCAGCCTATGTGCTGGCTTTTGTCATGGTCGGCTTTTTAGATTTTACTGGGCCGGTGCAAACGTTATTGCGTGAATGGACGGGCTCATCAGCGTGGTTTCCGCGCATTCGCAGTACCGGTGGCGTGATCTTGGTGATGTCGCTGGCGTTTTATCCCTATGTGTATTTGCTCGCCAGAAATGCATTTTTAACCCAAGGCAAACGTGCACTCGAGGCGGCGCAGATGTTGGGCATGTCACGACCACGGGCGTTTTTTGCTGTGGCTTTGCCCATGGCGCGCCCTTGGCTCATTGCTGGGGTGACGTTGGCGCTGATGGAAACATTGGCTGACTTTGGGACGGTGTCGATTTTTAATTTTGATACCTTTACCACCGCAATTTATAAATCGTGGTTTTCATTATTTAATCTGACTGCCGCGTCGCAATTGGCGTCTTTACTGGTGTTGTTGGTGCTGCTGATGCTCGGGCTTGAGCGTTGGGGGCGGGGGGCGCGCCGCTATCATGGCCGCATTGTGGCGCGTGAACGGATTATTCTGACGCCTTCGCAAGGCCGTTGGGCCACAGCGGCGTGTACGTTGGTGTTGTTGCTGGCGTTTTTAATTCCAATGGCGCAATTGCTGGTTTGGTGTGCTGAAGTATGGCGTGAAGATTTTGATTCACGCTATCCAGGGTTTATTTTGCGCTCGATTGGCATCTCTTTATTGGCGGCGTTGATTGTCACGGTATTGGCCTTGTTGATGGTGTATGTGCAACGCCGCTACCCAGCAAAAATCACCTCGGTCTTGGTGCGAATCGCCACCGTCGGCTATGCCGTGCCGGGCACGGTGCTGGCAGTCGGGGTGTTTATACCGATTGCGTGGTTAGACAACCAATTGCTGCCTATTGCCCATGCTTTGGGCTTTACCACGTTTCAGATTTTAAAAGGCTCGGTCGCGGTGATGCTGCTGGCTTTGGCGGCGCGCTTTATGGCGGTGGGCTTTCAGCCGATTGATAGTGCGATGCAAAGGATTAGTCGCAATCAAGAAGATGCCGCTCGTACCTTAGGGGTGAGCGAGCGCGGTTTGTTGTGGCGTTTGCATTTACCGCTACTGCAAGGTGGGGTGATGACGGCGGTGTTGATGGTGTTTGTCGATGTGATGAAAGAAATGCCAATTACCTTGATGACGCGCCCGTTTGGCTGGGATACCTTGGCAGTGCGGGTATTTGAAATGACGTCCGAAGGCATGTGGCAAAACGCCGCATTGCCGAGCTTGTTAATTGTAATCAGTGGCTTATTGCCAGTGATTTTATTGGTTAGAAAATCAGAGAGTGAATAATGGCTTTGCTACAAGTTGATGCGTTAGCGGTTTCATTTGCCGGGCGTAAGGTCGTTGAAAATTTGTCGTTTGACTTGCTTGAAGGCGAGATTGCTTGTTTGCTTGGCGCTTCAGGCTGCGGTAAAACCACGGTTTTGCGCGCCATTGCTGGCTTTGAGCCTTTGACGGCGGGGAGCATCGTTTTGGCGGGGCGACAAGTGGGCTCGCCCCAATTGCAAACGCCGGTACAAGAGCGCGGTATCGGCATGGTGTTTCAAGATTACGCCTTGTTTCCGCATTTGACCGTTTCGGCCAATATTGCGTTTGGTTTGCCCAATAAAGACAGCAAAAAAATAGCCGAGCTGCTGGAGCTGGTTGGCTTAAGTCATGTGGAAGATCGTTATCCACATCAATTGTCCGGTGGTCAGCAGCAGCGGGTGGCTTTAGCCCGCGCATTAGCGCCCAAGCCGCGTTTATTATTGCTCGATGAGCCGTTTTCAAATTTAGACGTTGAGTTGCGTGAGCGTTTGGGGCAAGAGGTCAGGGCGATTTTAAAAGCCAGTGGCACGACGGCGATTTTAGTCACGCATGATCAGCGCGAAGCATTTGCAATGGCCGATCGTGTGGGCGTCATGCATGAGGGCGCATTGCGGCAATGGGCCGCGCCGTATGATCTTTATCATGAACCGGCGGATCGGTTTGTCGCTAATTTTATTGGCGAAGGGGTGATGCTGCCCGCGCGCTTGAGTGGCCCCAATTGTATTGCATTTGAATTGGGTGAAATTTGCCGCACGGTGCCCATTGAATGCGGAATTGGCAGCGAAATGGAAGTGCTGATCCGCCCGGACGATATTGTGCATGTCGATCACAGCCCGCTCAAAGCCGAAGTGGTGGCCAAGGTATTTCGTGGTGCGCATTTTTTGTACACCTTGGCGCTGCCTTCCGGGCATAAAGTGCTGTCTTTGGTGCCGAGTCATCACAATCATGCGATTGGCGAAGCCATTGGTATTGAGGTTGAATGCGAGCATGTGATTTATTTTAAAGTTGAATAGCGCGCGATTGCTGGTTGGTGGCGATTTGTCTAGGCAAATAGTGCTGCATTAGTTATTATTAATATAATTAATTGATAGCTAAACGGGATCTCGAATGCTGCACTTAAGCCGGATGAGTCTAAGAACAAAAATCCTACTGTTCACCACTACCGCCATTGTGATTGGTTTTTCGGCGATGATTTTAATCATTGCCAGCAATGCGTATCAATCGGCTAAAGCACAAGGCTTATTGCGTTTGCAAGAACAAGCGCGCTCGTATGCCAATCAAGTTGAAGGGCAGTTTACTGCCGCTTACCAATTGCCTATCAATCTGGCGCTGGCGATGACGGGGATGCAGGCCAGCGGTGTGCCTGAGCGCAAAGTGCTCGATAGCCTGATGATGAGCATGTTGGCTTCCCAGCCTCTGGCTTCGGGTTTGTATATGGTGTGGGAACCCAATGCGCTCGATGGTAAAGATGATGGGTATCGGCAGGACTGGCCCAAGCATGATCCTACCGGGCGATATACCCCCTATATTGTTCGTAGTGAAGGTAAAATCATCCAAGATACGTTACTTGGATCGGCACAAAAAACCGCCGCCGAGCCATTTCGAGCCAATCCTCAGCAATATCAGGCGCCTTACGAAAGCGCGGGTTGGGGCGATTTTTACTTTATCCCCAAGCAGCGCCAGCAAGACTCGGTGACTGAGCCGGCGACGTACGATGTGAATGGTCAGCAAGTGTTGATGTCTTCTTTGGTGGTGGCGATTAAAAATGCGGCCGGGCAATTTTTGGGCGTGGCCGCAGTGGATTTGCCTTTGGCGTCATTGCAGGCCAGCATCGGTCAGGCCAAGCCTTTTGGTGTTGGGCATGTGAGTTTGATTTCGAATGCGGGCTTGTATGTGGTTGCGCCAGACGCTGAGAAAATTGGTAAAAAAGTCAATGCTGCCGATTTTCCGGCTGGCTTTATGGCTGATTTAAGCGCCGGTAAAGCACTGCGTTTTGAGCGTGATGGCCTGTTGTATGAATACCAGCCGATTAAAATGGGCAATAGCCAGCAGCCGTGGGCGGTGGGTGTTGCAGTGCCAGAGTCGGTGGTGGTGGCTGAGGCGGTCAGCGTGCGCAATTGGGCGATCTTGGTCGGTTTGATCGCCATTGTGCTGATTGTCGCCGTGCTTGGGGTGGTATTGAATATCTTGATTGCACCACTGCGCCGTTTAGCCCTAGCGATGGAAGAAGTCTCCAGTGGTCAGGGCGATTTAACGCGGCAATTGCCGATTCATGGCCAAGATGAAATAGGCCGCACCGCCCAAGCGTTTAATCAATTTGTGGTCACGCTACGCGCTATGTTTTTAGACGTTCGCTCGCAAAGCGAAGCGGTGAGTCAGGCCAGTCAGCAATTGGCCGGCCCTGCTGAAACGGTGAAAACCTCGTCAATTCATCAGGCCGAGGCCGCCACCTCAACCGCAGCGAGCGTTGAGGAAGTCACTGTCAGCATTCAGCACATTGCCGATTCGGCGCATGATTTTGAACAAACAGCGCGTGAGACCGGCAAAGAAACCTTGGCCAGCCAGTTTAAAGTCGATGAAGTGGCGAAAGAAATCGCGCAAATTCACGCAACAATGGCGCACTTGGTCGCGTCGATGCAAAGCTTGAATACCCAATCGTTGCAAGTGAATCAGATTGTGCAAACGATTAAAGACATCGCCGATCAAACCAATTTGTTAGCACTGAATGCGGCCATTGAAGCGGCGCGGGCGGGGGACATGGGACGGGGTTTTGCGGTAGTGGCTGATGAAGTGCGAAAACTGGCGGGCCGCTCAGGTGAGGCGACGATTGAGATTTCTAAAATCGTGAATGCAATTCAAGGCGAGATTCATAAAGCGGGAGATCATATGCAAGTAACGCAGCAGCAAGTGGGTGCGAGCGTGCAGTTGTCGCGTCAAGCCGCTGAATCAATGAATACGGTGCGAGTGGGGACGGAGCAGTTGCTGGTTAATATTGGCGACATTGCCAACGCTACCCGTGAGCAAGCTGCGGCGAGCACCGACATCGCGCAAAATATCGAAACCATCAGCAATATGTCACAGCGCAATAGTGATGCCATGTCTGAGGTGGGCGCTTCGGTAAAAGGCTTGGAACAAATGGCCTTGCACCTTAAAACCATAGTCGCTGGATTTAAGCTCTAGTCTCGATGGTAAGTTGTCGATGCTTAGCACAAAAAAGCCGTTCAGAACTTGAACGGCTTTTTTTGTTTACTACGTTGAAATTGCTGGGTATATCTCTATGGGTATTTATTGGCGTGCTCTGCAGTTAAATACCCAATTAATAATGGCAATGTTTAGATTACGTGTTGATGGTTTTAAGTGCCTGCGGCACGGCTGTTTACAGTCGCAGTCCGCGACGGGGACCCTCTTTCTTTGACTCGCCAAAGAAAATGGGGGAAAAGAAAGGCGATTTTGATCTCGCCCAGCTCCGCTGTGCCCTCGATTGTCGTGAGCCAAACGATAAAACCGTTTGTCTCTGACTCACTCGGTGCGCTTAAACGGGATTTTAAGCCCCAGCTCGACGAGCGCGGCACAGCATCCACACCAAATCTGAACATTGTTAATAATGCTTAGACATCTGACTGGCTGTTGATGTCATGCCGCAGCGACAGAATGCCATTCGCGTCTTATTTAAATAAAGCCCCAATTAAATACTGAAATCCTCCTCTGCTGGCTCGCTGAGTGTTTTAACCGCGATATGGGTGGATAGGAAAATCGGTCGGGCTAATTCATTGAGTAAGGCGCTGTGTTGCAGGGTGTTTTGGACGTGACGTTTGACTTCGGCCAAATGCAAGGTGATGCCTTTTTGCGCCAGCGCCTTACGAAAATCACGTAAAGCTTCGATGGCGCTGACGTCGATGGCGTTCACCGCCGAGAGTACCAAAATCAAGTCTTTGGCGCGTGGGTAATCCAATAAATAGCGCTCACATTGCTCAACCACCTGATTGCAATTGCCAAAGTAAAGACTCTCATCAATTCGAATCGCCACAATGCGAGCCGGCATTTCCACTTTAAAAAAGCGCATATTACGAAAGTGCTCGCTGCCGGCAATGCGGCCAATGACGGCAAGGTGAGGTTTGCTGGTACGTAAAATAAACAGCAATAAAGAAACCCCCACGCCAATGGCGATACCATTGATGGGGCCGACCAGTAAGACGCAGCAAAAGGTCAGTAGCCAAGCGGCGCCATCACGGCGATCAATCCGCCACGCTGCGCGTAAAGAAGCAGGGCTGAGCATTTTTAAAGTGGCCAAGACAATGGTCGCCGCCAATAAAGGCAGCGGTAATAGACCGATCACGTCTTTGAGAAAAAACAGCCCCAATAACATCCACGCTGCCGTCATTACGCCGGCCAGCGGGGTGTGCGCGCCCGCACTGGCATTGACTGCGGTGCGAGAAAAACCGCCACTGACGGGCATGCCGCCAACAAATGCGGCCGCCACATTGCCGCCACCGAGCGCGATAAATTCCTGATCGACTGAGATTTTTTCATTGCGCTCAGCGGCAATGGTTTGTGCGATGGTGATGCTTTGTAAAAATCCAGCCAAACCAATTAACAGCGCAGGCAACCAAAGCTGCTCAAGCGCATTGACGGTGATTTGCGGTGTAATGACACTAAAACCCGCGTTCGGTAGCGCACCAATAATATGGATTTGCGGCTGGTCAGACAGGCCAAATTGCAGCACTAAGCCAGCAAAAATAAGCACGAATAAAGGCAAAACTCGGCTAATCAGTTGCGCGGTTTTTAATGAGGTGCCCCGGCGCTGTAGCAATGAGATTGTTGGTGCGCCAGTGGCCCACAATAGGGCTAAACCACCAAGGCCAAAAAGCGTTGGGATGATGTTCAGTTGTTGCAATGCCGCTGGAGCCGCGATAAGCCAATCAATCAGGTTGCTGCTATGCCATGACACGCTCAGTAGCGCGCCGATTTGTGTTAACGCGATCAAGAGCGCCGTGCCGGCACTAAAGCCTTGAATCACCGGGATCGATAAAATTCGCGTGAGTTTTCCAAGTTTAAAACTGCCAAAAGACAGCATAAATAAACCCGAAATCAAGGTTAAAGTGCCCGCCAATGCGATATAACTGGCGCTGCCGACCGGCGCGAGCGGCATCAATGCCGTCGCGGCCATCGCCGATGTGATCGCCATCGGCCCGACTGATTGGGTCATGCTGCTGCCCAATAAGGCATAGATCAAGACGGGGGCAATGCTGGCATAAATACCCGCTAGCGCGGGTAAACCGGCGAGTTGCGCATAGGCCAAACCTTGCGGGATCAGTAGTAAAGCCACAATAATGCTGGCGCCAAAATCGCCATAGGCTTGCTCACGGCGATAGTTGGGCAGCCAAGTTAAAATGGGCCATTTCATCGTGTTTGCAACCGTTCAAATAAATTCATACCTGCCCACATGGCGATAAAGAAAATAATCCCGCCGATTGAGCCCGCACCGACGGCCACTAAAGCGGGGCCGGGGCAGATACCTGCAATGCCCCAGCCCGCGCCAAAGGCGACGCTGCCCAGAATGAGTCGAGCGTCAATGGTCTGGTTGTTGGGTAGTTTCATTGCTTCATGCGTGAGGAGGGTAGTTTGACGTTTTTTGGCCAGCGTAAAAAAAATCACTGCCACGCTAATGCCGCCGATCATGACAAAGGCCAAGCTCGGATCCCATAAACCGGTGATGTCGAGAAAGCCTTGTACTTTGCTTGGGCTGGCCATGCCCGCTAATAACAGCCCCAGTCCAAATATAAGGCCGGTGATGAGGCCAAGGAGATTTAATTTCATGATGAATAATTCGCCTAAAGAAGGTGTTTGATCAGGTAAACGCTGATAAAGCCGCTACTCATAAAGGTCAGTACCGCGATTAGCGAGCGCAATGAAAACCGTGATAGTCCACAAATACCGTGCCCGCTAGTGCAGCCATTAGCGTAGCGGGTGCCGATGCCGACCAGCAGGCCGGCGATGATCAAACCGGGTATTGAGGTGACCATGGTTAAAGACGGTAGCGGCGCAAACAGCTGCCAAAGCCATGGCGAAATCAGTAAGCCCAATACAAATAAGGCTCGCCAAGTGCGATCGGGAGATCGATTCACTAAGCCGCCCAAAATACCCGCAATGCCAGCGATTTTGCCCGCGAGCAAGATCAGTAAGCCTGCCGATAAGCCAATTAAAGCGCCGCCAGCCAATGAGGCCAACGGAGTAAAGTTTGCATAATCAATCTGCATGCGAAGGCTCCGAAGGGGTGTGGCCAAGGTCGATAGGACAATACAGCTCGTACAAAACTTTAATGAGGTGCTGAACTTCTTGGCTGGCGAGCGAGTAATAAATTCGTTTGCCGTCACGGCGTGTATTCACCAATCCAGCATTACGCAGCACGCTCAGCTGTTGTGACAGGGTGGGTTGGCGAATATCGAGTAAATTTTCAAAGTCCGAGACGCATTTTTCGCCGGTGACCATCTGGCACAGCAATAACAGCCGGTCTTCGTTGCCTAAGATTTTGAGGGTTTGCGTTGCTTGCGAAACCGCAATGCGCATGGCATTCATTGCGTGTGGATCCATTGTGGTGCGCCATTAAAGAAGATTTGACTTTATAATATATAAAAACATATTATATGTAAAACTATTTTATTGGGGTGGCCATGTCACGCATGATTCCGCAGGTTCGGCCTTTTTTTGATTCGGCGAGCTGCACATTTAGTTATCTGGTTTACGATCTTGCCGGTGGTCACGCCGCAATCATTGATCCGGTACTCGATTTTGACCTCCAATCGGGTCGAACGGCCACCCGCTTGGCGCAAAAAATGGTCGACGCAGCGCGATCGCTTAATCTCACCGTGGATTGGATTGTGGAAACGCATGCGCATGCCGATCATTTGTCGGCGGCGGGTTGGCTGCAACAACAAGTTGGGGGAAAGATCGCTATTGGGCAGGGGATTGAACAGGTACAGCAAATATTCAAACCTATTTTTGCTTTAGAATCTGAGTTTGAAACCGATGGTCGCCAGTTTGATTATTTGTTCGCCGCCGATGAAGAATGGGGTATAGGCCGCTTGAGCGCAAAGGCATTATCTGTTCCTGGACATACCCCTGCTGATATGGCGTATTTAATTGGCGATGCGGTTTTTGTTGGGGATACGATTTTTATGCCCGACGTGGGCACCGCGCGCTGTGATTTTCCCGGCGGCGACGCGGCAACGCTCTACCATTCGGTGCAAAAATTGTATCAATTGCCTGATGCGACACGGGTGTTTGTTTGTCATGATTATCTGCCCGCTGAGCGAGACCAATATCAGTGGCAAAGCAGTATTGCCGAACAAAAAGCGCAAAATATCCATTTGCCATTGGCGCGAAGTTGCGACGAGTTTGTGGCATTACGCCAAGCGCGGGATGCCACGCTGGCTGTGCCAAGCTTAATTTTGCCTTCGATTCAAGTCAATATTCGCGCTGGGCGTTTGCCGCCAGCGGACGAGCTGGGACGACAATTTTTAAAAATTCCGTTAAACATAATTTAAGGAATAAAAATGAGTTTAATTCTGGCCTGCCCGCATTGCCAAACCAAAAACAAGCTCGCGGTTGAGCGCTTGAGTGAGCAGCCGCAATGCGGTGCTTGCCATCAATCCTTGCTGTCCGGCGCACCGATTTCGGCTACGAATGAGAATTTGTCGCTCATTTTAAAACACAGTCCTTGGCCGGTAGTGATTGATTTTTGGGCGCCTTGGTGCGGCCCTTGCCAAACCTTTGGCCCTACGTTTGCGGCAACGGCAGCAGCCATGGCAGGGCAATTGTTATTTGTGAAAGTCGATACTGAGGCGCAGCCTGCTTTAGGGCAGCAATATCGAGTGCGCAGTATTCCTACGCTGTTGGTCATCGAAAAGGGCGCGGAATTGGAACGAATGTCGGGTGCTTTGTCGGCAGGACAATTTAAAGCGTGGTTGCAGCAGTTTTTATAAACTGAAGGAGAAGGATCATGAATGTCGGTGGTTTGGACCGTACTTTGCGGGTGCTCGTTGGTGGCGGATTAATCTTGGCGGCGCTATTGGGCTGGATTGGTGTTTGGGGCTGGATTGGCATTGTGCCTTTAGCGACGGGGATATTTCGCTATTGCCCTTTGTATCGACTATTGGGCTTGAATACCTGCCCGTTAAAGCAGAAATGATCGGTCGCTCGGTGTTAGTCTTTTGATTTATTGTTGTGTTACAAAGTAAAAAAGCACCAATATAAAATTGGTGCTTTTTTTTGAAATAAAAATTAACCGGCGCGTAATTTAGCCAGCGGACTGGTTTCCATCCATTTTCGAATGCGCTGTGCATCGCCAATACGGGTGTATTTACCACTCGAATCCATCAGTACAATAATGACCGGCTTATTGTTAATCATGGCTTGCATCACAATGCAGCGACCCGCTTCATTAATAAAACCCGTTTTTGAAACGCCAATATCCCAATCGCTATCTTTCACTAAAGGATTGGTATTGCGAAAAGTCAGCATGCTGCCATTTTTATTGGAGGCAAAGGTATATTCGCTTGACGTTGAGAATTGATGAATTTCAGGATAACGCTGCGCCGCTTTGACCATTAAGGCCAATTCACGCGCTGAAGATACATTGCTCGGCGTTAAGCCGGTCGCGTCATAAAAACGTGAATTACGCATGCCCAATTGTTGCGCTTTTTCGTTCATCTTACGAACAAATGCGTCTTTGCCGCCAGGAAAGTGATGGCTTAGTGTCGATGCAGCTCGGTTCTCGGATGACATTAACGCTAAAAGGAGCATCTCACCTCGCGTTAAAGTGGTACCAACAGACAATCTGGAACTGGTATTTTTAAGCGTATCGATATCCGCTTCGGTAATGCTAATTAATTCATTGAGTGGTAAATGTGCATCAAGCACGACCATCGCCGTCATTAATTTGGTAATGGATGCAATTGGAATAATGCTATCGGCATTTTTTTCGTATAAAACTTCGCCCGATTGTTGGTTTAATACCAATACACCACTCGATTGTACGCCGGGATTATTGGCATCCATGCGCGCGGCAATGGTGCGCGTCACTTGAACATCTTGCCGTGCATTGGCAATCGCCAATTTTGAAACGTTAGATTTACGGCTGGTATAGGTGACTTTGGATTGATTCGATTTGCTATTTTTGACACTGCTGTTTTTAGTGGTTTTTTTGTTAGAGTCTGTTGTTTTTAATGCTTTTTTTTGCGTGGTAGTGGTGGTTTTTTTGGGTTTTGTTGTGGACTTTTTTGCGCTGTTTGACGGCGTTTCTTTGGTTTTTTCTGCGCTGTAAGCAAGCGGGGTGTAGGCAATCACACTGGCACTAATCAGCACACATAATGAATTTATAAGCTTAGACATCAATCTTCCCCAACCTATTCGGGCTGTGCATTAGTAATCGGTAATTTATTTTACTGAATAGATTGAAAAATGTCATGTTAAATCAAGTAGTAGTGGTGTTTTTTCAAAGCAACAACTGAGGAGTAGCAAAGCTTGCAAACTTTGTTAGACTGGGATAATGTTGCATTGCAATAAAATAGACCGTGTCAATTAATCTGCAGAATAAAATCGGAGCAATACACTGTGTTAAATAACCCCGCTATGGACAATTTTTTTCAGCAAATTACTGAAGCGCATCGCCAGTGGACCCAAAACTGGGTGAATTCGCAGCCCAATGCTGAGTCAGTTGATTCGATGCATGCGATGAATGATTTGGCACAAAAAATGAGCCCAGTGCATTGCGCATGGCTGGGGTCGCAATCGCAGTTTTATCAGCAGCAACTCGATTTATGGCTGGGCCTGATTGGTGCTAAGCCTGCGGCTAAAGTGGCTGAGACAGAAAAAAATGATCGTCGATTTAATTCGCCAGAATGGGATGCACCACTGTTTGACTATATTCGCCAAAATTATTTAGTCACGTCTAAATGGTTGCTTGACATGGTTGGCGCTGCCAATAGCGACGAGGCCAGTAAAGAAAAGGCTGCATTTTTTACGCGGCAGTATTTAGATGCCATGAGTCCGACTAATTTTGCATTTACTAATCCAGAAGTAATGAAATTAGCGCTAGAAACGAAAGGCGAAAGTTTGCAAGAAGGCATGAAAAAACTCATGGCCGATATGCAAAAGGGCGCGATTACGATGACCGATGAAAGCCAATTTGCCATTGGTGAGAATTTGGCGATGACGCCGGGTGAAGTGATTTTTGAAAATGAATTATTTCAACTCATTCAATACACGCCAACCACCGCTAAAGTGTATAGCCGACCTTTATTGATTATCCCGCCTTGTGTAAATAAATATTACATTATGGATTTACAGCCGGCCAATTCAATGGTCGCTTATGTTGTAAGCCAAGGCTACAGCACCTTTTTAATGTCGTGGAAATCAATTGAAGCTAATCAAGGCCATTTGCAATGGGATGACTATATTGAGTCGGGCGTGATTAAAGCCACTGAAGTGGTTCGAGCAATTAGTAAAGCTGAAAAAATCAATGCCTTGTCTTTTTGTATTGGCGGCGAATTATTGACCACGGCGATGCCAGTCTTGCAAGCACGTGGCTTGGATTGGTTTGAGTCGATTACGTTGATGACGGTGATGCTTGACCATACTGATCCGGGTGAAATTAAGCATTTCATTGATTGGAATTTAATCCGTCAACGTGAGTCTCAAGTGGAAGGGGTGATTGACGGCAAAGAATTGGCTAAAACATTCTCTGCACTGCGCTCAAATGATTTAATTTGGAATTACGTGGTGAATAATTATCTTAAAGGTAAAAATCCACCGCCATTTGATTTGTTGTATTGGAATAGTGATTCGGCTAATTTGTCACTGCCGATGCATACTTTCTTTTTACGCAATATGTATTTAGAAAACAATCTAACTAAACCTAATTCATTTAGTTTGTGTGGTACACCGATTGATTTAACGTCAATTAAAGTCCCCGCATATATTTTTGCCGCACGAGAAGATCATATCGTGCCTTGGCATTCGGCATATTTAAGTAATCGAATTTTGCAAGGCCCAAAACGGTTTGTTTTGGGCGCGTCTGGGCATATTGCCGGTGCGATTAACCCTGTTTCGACCAATAAACGTAATTATTGGGTCAATGAAAATACCGATCAAGACGCCGATACTTGGTTAGAACAAGCCGAGTCTCATCCAGGTAGCTGGTGGCAAGATTGGAGTGCTTGGCTTGCGCCGCAATCGGGTTCGCAAATCGCTGCGGCCAAAAAACTCGGCAATGCGCAATTTAAAATGATTGAGGCCGCACCTGGCCGCTACGTGAAGGCACGTGTGGTTTAAATTTGATTTTTCTAAGAAGCAAGGCGATTGGCCTTGCTTCTTTCTTATGTATTGACTTACAAACTTACTTGCAAATTATTTAAATTAACGAGGTTTTGTATGACAGAGGTTGTTATTGTTGCCGCATATCGTACTGCGCTAGGCAATTTTTCTGGCGCTTTGGCCAAAGTTTCGGCACCTGAATTGGGTGCTACGGTGATTCGTGGCTTGCTGGCTAAAACGGGTTTGGCCGCCGAGCAAGTCAGTGAAGTGATTTTAGGTAATGTATTAACCGCAGGCTTGGGACAAAATCCAGCGCGTCAGTCGGTTCGACTTGCCGGCTTGCCCGATGCGGTACCTGGTTTGACGATTAATCAGGTGTGCGGCTCTGGTTTGAAGGCCGTAGCATTGGGCGTGCAAGCGATTTTGGCTGGCGATAGCGAGATTGTGATCGCCGGTGGTCAAGAGAATATGAGCGCAACACCGCATTTACTCAATGGTAGCCGCGATGGCTTTCGGATGGGGAATGCCAACCTAATTGATAGCATGGTGTATGACGGTTTGACCGATGTTTACAACCAATACCATATGGGCGTAACGGCTGAAAATATTGCTAAAAAATACGCAATTAGCCGTGAAGAGCAAGACGCTTTGGCGTTGACTTCGCAGCAACGCGCGGCTGCAGCGCAAGCGGCTGGGCGATTTGCCGATGAAATCTTGCCGGTGAGTATCCCGCAGCGCAAGGGCGACCCAGTTATTTTTGATCAAGATGAGTTTATTAAACCAGCTACCACGGCCGAGTCTTTGGCTAAATTGCGTGCCGCTTTTGATAAAGCCGGTACGGTAACCGCTGGCAATGCATCGGGCATTAATGATGGCGCAGCAGCCGTATTGTTGATGACGCGTGAGCGGGCTGATGCCTTGGGTTTAAAACCAATGGCAGCAATTCGTGCCTCGGCCAGTACCGGTGTTGATCCAACGATTATGGGAATGGGGCCGGTTTTGGCCAGCCAAACTGCACTTAAGCGTGCCGGTTGGGATTTAGATAGCGTGGATTTGATTGAAGCCAATGAAGCCTTTGCAGCGCAAGCTTTGGGTGTGGCGCGTGAAATGAAATGGGATATGAGTAAAGTCAATGTCAATGGCGGTGCGATTGCCCTGGGCCATCCGGTCGGTGCATCCGGTTGCCGTGTGTTGGTGACTTTGCTGCATGAAATGGTTCGCCGTGATGCAAAACGCGGTTTGGCTACGCTGTGTATTGGCGGTGGTATGGGTGTTGCACTGTGCGTTGAACGTTAAAAAAACGCTGCAGTAATTGGCTGCAGCGTTTTTTTAATAATGGGTATTTATCGCTAGGCCTTTGTGAATAAGGGCTGGCTGTAAATACCTATTTTTTTAGCGCGTCACGAATTTCACGCAATAGCATAATATCTTCTGGCGTTACGGCGGGTGTCGCCTCAGGCGCTGGCTTGCTGCGGTTCATTTTGTTAATGGCTTTAACCAACATAAAAATAGCAAACGCCACAATGATGAAGCTAAGAAGCGAGTTAAAAAACAGACCTAAATTCATCGTTACCGCACCAGCATCTTGCGCGGCTTTGAGCGTGAGGTAAGGTCCTGCGACTTTGCCATCAGCTAAGGTGACAAATAAATTAGTGAAATCCACCTTGCCCATCAAAAAGCCAAGCGGCGGCATGATGATGTCTTTGACCAATGAATCGACAATCTTGCCAAAAGCGGCGCCAATCACAACACCAATCGCCAAATCAATGACATTGCCACGCATGGCAAATTCACGAAATTCTTTAAACATAGACTGACCCCTAAAAAATGGAAGTTGTACCACAGCTTGGCGTAAGAGTACATTCTGTCGTCCAAGGCTGTGGCGTGTCAGCTTAGCTTAGTCTTTAACCGCAGTCAGGTAGCAAGTGATTTCTTCGCGATCATGAAATAATTGCTTGGCCGTTAATTTGTAAGAGATATCGGCTTTTTTTAATTTTTGATCAATCAATGCAAAGCATTTTTCAACTTCGAGATGGCGCTTTTTCATCGGCAGTTTCAAATTAAAAATAGCGCGGCGGGCATTGCCAGAAGCCACCCATTTGGCAATGAGATCGGCGATGCGAATCGGTTGCTCAACCATATCGCAAACCAGCCAATCGACGGGGTTTTTCGGGCGATATTTAAAGCCATCATCACGTACATGTTTGACTTGATGGTGACCGTCCATGCTGCCTTTCATTGGGCCATTGTCCACTGCGAATACTTTCAAACCGCGCGCAACCAGTTGATAGGTCCAACCACCCGGCGCTGCGCCCAGATCAACTGCGGTCATGCCTTCACGAAACTTGCGTTCTGGCTCATCCACCAACACTAAAATAGCTTCGAGCATTTTAAGTGTTGAGCGGCTAGGGGCGTCAGACGGCATCCGTAAGCGTGGAATGCCATTGAGCCAATCGGTGGCGCGAACAGGGCGTGAAGCAACCATGACTTCATTTTGCGCTGGGAAAAATAAATGCAAACGTTGACGAGATGTTTGTGGTTGCAACCAAGCATTGGCCGTCATGGCTTTGGCAACATAGTCACCAAATTTGCGGGTAAATCCAGACAACGATTTGCCTTCGTTGCTATCGGGGTGCTCTAACCAAACATCGCTAAAGGTGGTGTTTTGGATTTTTAACGCGTCGACAATCGGCGTTAAACGATCTTTGCTGCCTAAACTCAGGCGCTGATGAACTTGCAGTGTTTGTCGTGAAAAAATCAAATTTAGCGCGAGTAAGTCGCGCAAAACTTTTTGGCAGCCACTTTTTTCTGTTGGGGTAAAAACCACCCAGCCATCGCCGCGTTCAAATTGGCCTGGTGCCAGTGCGCGGTCAGCAATCTCTTCGGCACATTCTGGCTCAAAACCGGGTCGACAGTAGGCAAGAAGGGCGTAGGGCAGTCCGGTTTGAGTGGCAGTCATGGGGTGAACTCGTTGCAAAAGGCGCAAGCATACCCAAAATTAACGGTTTCACCAATGCCGCTGGTGTTTTTGCCTGCATAAGTCAGGATGAGGTGGGGTGTTGTTTAGGCGTTTGCCTCATTGGTTTCTTTATGTTTTGGGGCAATCAGGGGGAAGGTCATGCTAAATATCGTGCCTTGGTCAACAATGGACTCGACGTTGATATGGCCCCCTAAGGTTTGCGTGACCAAATTAAATACAATATTCAGTCCTAAGCCACTACCGCCATTGGCGCGTTTGGTCGTATAAAAAGGGTCAAATATTTTGCCAATCACGCTGCCATCAATGCCCTGACCATTGTCTTTGACTTTGAGTGAGACGTTTTGTTGGTGTTGCTCGGCAATAATATGCACTTGTTTTTTAATTTCGCCCGAATTGGGAATACCTGAAAACGCATGCAGTGCCGCATTGTTTATGAGGTTGCTGATGATTTGCGAAATCGCGCCAGGGTAGCCCTCCATATCGATTTCGTTTGGGCAATCAATCAAGATTGAAATCTGCGAGTGCTTGAGCGCTGGACTAATGCTGGTGACGGTTTCGTGTAGGTATTGGCTAAGTTCAAAATCACGCCGCGCTTCGGAGGTTTGATCAACCGCGACGCGTTTAAAGCTTTGGATTAATTCGGCGGCACGAACGGCATTGCTAATAATCAGTGCCGAGGATTGTTCTGCCGTTTGGCTGTAACTGACTACCTCGGACTTTTTCATATTGCCAGATTCGACTTTGGCCGAGAATAAAACCGAATCATCATGCAAAACTGAGGCGCTGGTGAGAATAATACCGACCGGGGTGTTAATTTCATGCGCAATGCCAGCGACTAAGCCGCCTAATGATGCCATTTTTTCGGATTGAATTAAGCTGGTTTGCGCGTCTTTGAGTTGATCTAATGCTGTTTCGGCATCTTCTTTGGCGGTGCGCATTTGTTGCTCGGCTTGGCTGCGAATGGCCACATCTTCTTTGAGACGTTTGATGATCCGGCCAAAGCCATCGGTTAAAACCGAAAATTCTTTATACGGATTGTTCGGCAATTCGATTGATTCTAAATCTTTATCCGAATTGGCCGCTTGACTCAGCTTTTTGCCCAGTAACGAAAGGGGACTAATGACAAAATGCTGCAAAACTGTCGTGAGTGTCAGCATGAGTAAAGCATCAAGCAGGACAATCTCGAGTATTTTTTCTAGCACCATTTGTCTAAGTAGTTGGTCTATTCTTTGCCGAGAAATCGTGACGACTAATTTGCCGATGGCTTTCTTTTCATAATAAATTTCAGTGGTGTCTGTTTCGGGCCCGAGTTGAGTGATGGGCGCGTTGAGGGTGGTGATTTTATTGTTTTCTCGAATTCGCCCTGTAACAAACGCATCGGTGCTGAATATTTCAATGCTGTGAATGTCGGGGGAGCGCATTTCCGCATTTAAAATGAGTGCCAATTGCTGGTCATCAAAGTTCCACATCACACCGGGAAGTACATTTTGCAATTGAATGGTCAGTGATTGCTTAAATTCACTGAGCTCATGCTCTAATTGTGCTTGCGTTCGGTAATAGGAAAACGCCCCTGACACCGTAAGCACGATGGTCACGATCGCGATAAAAATTAAATTTAGATCAGTGCGGATTTGGCGCATGTCAACGAGTACTTTTGCTGGTTGCTTGCAACCAATTTAGCAGAAGATTACGGTTTGCGCAGGTATTGCCGGTCGTTAAAGCTGCTCACTGTGCCTGGAGCCCACACAACGAGTAAGCTAATGGTCAATCCGGTGATGAAAGCTTCTGGCCATGCCATTAAAAAGTAAAAAGGGAGCGCTGCATTGAGCACAAAATCGCTGGAGTAAATCGTCAAGGTGACGAGTAAAACGCATTGGCTGATTCCCAGTATCAGCATGCTCAGCCCGGCCGCTGCAAAGCTATTGATAAAAATGAAAATAAAGTAATTATGCGGCAATCGGCTTTGAGCTAGGCGTAATAAGCCTTGCGTGCACGCAATAGGCAGCGCTGCGTTGAGCAATAAATTGAGGCCCAGGCCACTGAATGCGTCTTGAGTTTGTGGTGAAAAAGCCGCAGTCATGATCAATAATGCCGCCATGCCCAAGAGCGCTCGCCATGGCCCAGCGATCAAGGTCAGTAAAGTTGCACCGGATAAATGAAACTCAATGCCCGGATTGACGCTCACTTGCAGCTGCCAAGCGATTAAAACGGCAATGGTGTAAGCCAGCCAGCTGCGAATCTCAACTGGTGTGAGCGCCGACCAAGCCACTTGCCGCGCTGCGCGTTGCAATAACCAGAGCGCCACTAAATTACTACTTATAAGTAAGCTGGGCGGGATAAATTCACTGGCTAACATATGGCTTGATTTAACTAACGCCAAGCGGCGTGGACTAAGTCGGCCAGTTGCGTGAGGCGGCCATGGAAAAAATGCCCAACCCCCGGCGCAACAATAATCGGTAGCTGTTGTGGACGTGCCCAGTTCAAGACCGCTTCGAGCGCAATGACTTCATCTTGCTCGCCGTGAATCACTAAAGTGCCTTTGGGTACATTGGGGAAGGCGTAGCGACTGACTGCTGGGCCAATCAAAATCATCCCTTCGATTTCGTCATCACTGAGGCGCGCGCGTAAGCAGCTTTGCACATACGTCCCAAATGAAAAGCCAGCCAAGGTAATGCGTGTTAATTCAGGGTGCTGGCTGCGGGCAAAAGCCAGCACAGCGGCCATATCGTCCGGTTCAAACTCCCCGTAGCTATGACTGCCTTCGGATTCACCCACGCCGCGTAAATTTGGGCAGTAGGCAATATATCCTAGTCGCGACAGTGTTTTGGCCAACGTATGCACGATTTTATTATTAAAGGTGCCGCCTTCAGTGGGGTTGGGGTGCGCTACCAAGACGATGCCCCTCGGCGTTTCGGTGGCGGCATCAAGGCGTAAACATTCAAGGCGACCCGCTGGGCCCGCGATATTGATGGGTTCGAAACTAGGTGCTTTACTGGGTATGGTCATGGGGCGCTTATTGAGGTTGGTCTTGAGGTAGATACATCAATTATTTTTACTGATTGCTCGCAAAGGCGGCGTTGTTTTGCCGCTAAAGTCGATGTCAATTGCAGCGTAGATCAAAGGATGACGGTCAATGGTGGCAAAGGGTGAAGACATGTGTAATTCCGCATGCCTTCACCGTAGCTCATTACTCGGCAGTTTGGCTGCGCGGCGGGATCAGTAGTCGCTCAACAATACGGCCATGCAATAAATGCTCGTTGACGATTTCATCAATGTCGTCTTTGTCGATATAGGTATACCAAGTTTCTTCGGGATAAATCACAATGACCGGCCCTTCTTCGCAGCGCTCAAGGCAGCCGGCTTTGTTAATCCGCACTTGGCCATCGCCATTGAGTTTGAGCGCTTTAACGCGCTCTTTGGCGTAGGCCCAAAGTTGATCGGCGCCGCAGCTATTGCACGATTGTCGCTCGCCGGGTTCGCGCTGGTTCAGGCAGAAAAACACATGGTATTGATAATGACTCATTCCCAGCTCCTTTTATTGCAATGCCGGTGCTTTGGTGTGCGGCGTGATAAACAACGGCAAACCATCGGTATCGAGTACCGCTTGTACCCCGTCAATCAACACCAAATCCGTCATCCGGCATTCGAGCATTAATTCTTGAATGTATTGCGCAATCTGCTCGACATGATCAGACGGCAAAAGCGGCCACACATAGCCTTCCCAGCGTTCTGGGTCTTCTTTACTGGCAAAGGTGATGCGAATTTCATTGTTTTCATGGGCGGCAACGGTAACCACTGGGGTGCGACCTTTGCTGCGAATGCTACGGAGTGCATTGCTGGTCATCACTTGCAGGCGCGTTTCGAGTTGCGTGACGCGGCCCACATCTTGTGCGCTAAGCCAAGGCAGCGGCGTGCGTGGAATTGGGAACAACGTGACGCCATCGGTTTTGAGCGTCTCGCCAATCAGATTGGCCAGTGGCATGCCCCAGCTGCCAACTTGGCCGCCTAATGTAATCGCAGCGGGCGCGCCCGTGCGTTCAATGGCGACGCCAATCAGATAAC
The DNA here is from genome assembly GCF_020531905.1 of Deefgea salmonis. Lineage (GTDB taxonomy): Bacteria > Pseudomonadota > Gammaproteobacteria > Burkholderiales > Chitinibacteraceae > Deefgea > Deefgea salmonis. The sequence continues at coordinate 171,611 of NZ_JAJAWG010000001.1, forward strand.
GTAAAGCAACCGCTTCGTCTTTAAATTTGATTGCACTGCCGGCCGAATCAATCGGGAAGTCGCGGGCGACACTGAGTGTTGCGCGCCATTCGGCCAATTGCGCTGGGCTGATGGCCGCCAAAATATCCGGCCCCAGCAATGCACCTGACAACCAAGCATCGGCATCGGCCGCAATCACGCCGTGTTCGCGCAAAATGGCCAGCGCTGCGTCGCCATCGATTTCGCTTGGCAGCGTAGTGTCACCTTTGCAACCTGCGACCAAAATCACCGGAATCGCAAACAAGGTCGCTGATTGTTGGGCGTGCTGGCTCGGGCTTTCTACTTCTTGACGCAGCGCATGCCATAGCGTCATCCATGCATCTTGCGATGGGGCTTGGGTCAAGGCGCCATTGAGGGCGTAATGATCTTTGGCCATGAGTAATTCGGCCATCAGTTGTTGCAAACCGAGGCGTTTTTGCGCCACTTGTGCGGCATCGCGCTCAGTCAGTAATGACATCAGCTGACGAATAATTGGATTTTGCGGGTTGACGCGAGGGTATAGACGAGGATCAGGCAGGTTCATGGCAGGCGCTAAGTGAAACCAAAACGGCAATTATACCCATCTGATTGCAATCTGTCGGCATCGCAGCGCGGTCGGCGCTGATTCGGCGCGCGGGATTTTACAAAACTCGCCTAAAGCTATGGTTTGCTGGGGTTTTAGTGCCGCATGCGATCGCGCGTGTTGTTGAGTGACGGCATTTTTCGTCTCTTGCCATGGGGCTTGATGGCATGGCACTTGGTGTCCGTTATGGTTTTATTGCATGATGCGGTACTTTCTTGCTGAGTACTTGTTATGCCAACTCGTTTTATCGATCAGAGCTTATTGTCCGAATTGCTGTGTGCTGCCGAGCAAAGTCCACGGCAACGCAAAAATTTTAATTTTCACACTACTGACGATGCCAGTTGTCATCGCTTACTCAATGCACTGCAACCCAATACGTATGTGCAGCCGCATTGTCATTTGTCGGCGGATAAAGCTGAAACCATGGTGGTGCTGAGCGGCCGAATGGGGGTGCTGATTTTTAATGCTGAAGGGGGTGTGATTGCGCAAAAGGTGATCGCGGCAGGCGGTGATTGCCTTGGGATTGATATTGCGCCGGGGGTGTTTCACAGTTTGGTGGCGTTAGCGCCGACGGTGTTTTTTGAGGCTAAAGCCGGACCGTATATTCCGGTGGCCAGTCATGAACGCGCACCTTGGGCGCCGGCCGAGGGTGAAGCTGGCGCAGTTGAATATCTGGCTTGGATGCGTTCAAGGTTTGAGGTATAGCTCGCTGGCTTATATTTAATATAGTTTACCGCGCTATACCTATTGGTTTGATGCAGATGTTTTGGTCGGCTCGTCGTGTCGTTTTGGATGTGGTGTTGCTGGCTTAAGCTCGGTTGGTCTTCGGTCGCTGTTGACATTAACGTTGGCGCGGCACAAAAAAGCCGCGCCATTGGGCGCGGCTGTTGATGCGGGTGCTGCTCGCTTATTTCACGCGCATGCCCGGTTTTGCGCCTTCGTGCGGCTCTAAGATATACAGACCGCCATCACCGCCAGCCGCCAATACCATGCCTTCTGACAAGCCAAACTTCATTTTTCTCGCCGCTAAATTGGCCACCATCACCGTGTGCTTGCCGATCAAATCTTCGGGGTTGTACGCCGATTTAATCCCTGCAAATACATTGCGTGTTTCATTACCTAGATCGAGCGTCAGTTGCAGGAGTTTTTCTGCGCCGGCAACGTGCTGCGCGTCAGCGATGCGGGCAATGCGTAAGTCCACCTTCATAAAATCATCAATGCTAATGGTTTCGCTGATGGCGGGGATTTCGTAAGCGGGCGCTGTCGGTGCTGGTGTGTCGAGCACTTGGACATTGGCTTCGATCATGGCGGCAATGTTTTTCGGGTCGATTCGCACCATCAAATGGCTATAGCTGTTAATGGTGTGATCGAGCAATAAATGCTGAGCATCCGACCATTGCAGTGGCGCGATATTCAAGAACGCTTCAACGTCATTGGCTAGCTTTGGCAATACAGGCGATAGATAAATCGTCAAAATGCGGAAGGCATTGATCAAGAAGCTACATACCGCATGCAAATTGCCACTTTGCTCTGGATGCTTGGCCATTTCCCATGGTTTAACAGTATCGACGTATTGATTAACTTCGTCGGTCAACGCCATGATTTCACGGATGGCGCGGCTGTATTCTCGTGCTTCAAACAGGCTGGCAATGCTGTCGCTCGCGCCTTGTAGTTTCTTTTGTAGCGCGACAATGGCTGGCATCAAGGCATAGGTTTCTGCTTCAAACACACCGCTGTGCAAGCGGCCGGCAAAGCGTTTACTGATAAAGCCTGCGGCGCGGCTGGCGATATTGACGTATTTACCGATCAGGTCTGAGTTCACCCGCGCAGTAAAGTCTTCGAGGTTTAAGTCAATGTCTTCGGCGGTGTTAGAGAGTTTGGCCGCGTAGTAATAGCGCAACCACTCTGGGTTCAGGTGGTCTAAGTACGATTCGGCGGTGATAAACGTGCCACGCGATTTGCTCATTTTTGCGCCGTCTACGGTCAAAAAGCCGTGGCTGTAAATGGCGGTTGGCGTGCGGTAGCCCGAGTATTCGAGCATTGCTGGCCAAAATAGCGAGTGGAAATACAAAATATCTTTGCCAATAAAATGATACAGCTCGGCGTCAGAGTCTTTGCGCCAGTAGCTATCAAAATCCAAGCCTAAGCGATCACATAAGTTTTTGTGGCTGGCCATATAGCCGACCGGCGCATCGAGCCAAACGTAAAAATACTTGCCCGGTGCATCAGGGATTTCAAAGCCGAAATACGGTGCGTCGCGGGAAATATCCCAGTCAGTCAGGCCTGATTCAAACCATTCCTGCATTTTATTGGCGGCTTCTTGCTGCAACTTGCCCGGCGTGGTGGTCCATGACTTTAAAAAGTCTTCGCATTCGCCCAGCTTGAAGAAGAAGTGTTCTGAGTCACGCAGTACCGGTGTTGCGCCTGATACGGCAGAGTATGGGTTTTTAAGCTCGGTTGGCGCATATGTTGCGCTGCATACCTCACAGTTGTCGCCGTACTGATCTTTTGCGCCGCACTTTGGGCATTCGCCTTTCACAAAGCGATCGGGCAAGAACATCTGTTTTTCTGGGTCAAATAATTGCGAAATGGTTTTTTTGGCAATTTTGTTGTTGGCTTTGAGCTTGGCGTAAATGTCGTAAGCAAAGTCGCGGTTTTCTGGACTATTGGTGCTGTAGTAATTATCAAACGCAACGTGAAAACCGGTGAAATCACGTAAATGTTCACCGTGCACGCGGGCAATTAGCGCCTCGGGTGTAATGCCTTCTTTTTCTGCGCGCAGCATGATGGGTGTGCCGTGTGTATCGTCTGCACAAACATAATGGCACTGGTGACCGCGAGATTTTTGAAAGCGAACCCAGATGTCGGTTTGGATGTATTCAACCAAGTGACCAAGGTGAATCGCGCCATTGGCGTAAGGCAGGGCAGAGGTAACGAGAATTTTTCGGGTCATGGTCGGCCAAAATATGCAAGAAAATGACCTCGATTATAACGCAGAGTCAGCAATGACGGTTTGACAGAAAAATAGAAAGGCCTCGACTATAGTATTTTCAATATCCATACAAAAACTTGTCAACCAATGTCAACAATCAAGCAAAAAATTCAGCATTTGAATGATTTTCGCTTACTGGCGGTGGTGATCGTTGGCGTGGTGCTGTCGATTTTTGTTTGGCAATTTGCTGCAATTAAGCTCAAACAGCAGACCGATATTCAATTTGAGCGGCAATCTGAGCCCTTGGTCAACGCTTTAAAACTGCGGGTACAAAGTTTGGCTTTGGGTCTGTATGGCGCACGCACCGTGCCTTTAATGGCGCATGGCGAATTAAAACCGCAGCACTTTAAGCAGTATGTGGCGCAGTTAAATTTAGATGATGTATTTCCAGGGGCGCTGGGGGTTGGTTTTATTCGCCGCGTTGAGCTGCAGGATGTGGCGGCCTTTGTGCTCGATCAGCAGCACTACCGACCTGAGTATCAATTGCGCGCCAAAGGCCCGAATGCGGGAACAAAGTATGTCATTCAATTTATTGAACCACTCCAAGGCAATGAGGTCGCGATTGGCTTGGATATTGCCAGTGAGCCGATTCGTAAGGCTGCCGCTGTCAATGCGATGAATTCGGCCGAAATGGCGATGACTGCGCCGATTCAATTGGTGCAAGCGGGTAAGAAATCGCCAGGATTTTTGATTTTGTTGCCTTATTATTTGCCATCGATGACGGGGTATGAGACTGCTGCGGTAAAGCGTCGTGCTGACTCACTCATCGGTTGGGTGTATGCGCCGGTGCTGATGTCTAAGTTGGTTGCCGGTTTAAATGATTATCAGAAAAAAACCATCAATTTTGAGGTGTATTCGGGTAAGGAGCTCAAGCCGGAGTTTTTATTGTATGACGACGATTCACACCATGAGTTAGGTGCCAGTCAACCCGAGTATCGTAATCTGCGGCGACAGGTCGAGCTGGCGCTCGGTGGTCAGACGTGGACGGTGGTGATGAGCTCAAACGATAGCTTTGCTGCGCGCTTAGAGAGCTGGTTGCCCTTGGGATTGTTGCTGTTTGGCTTGGCCATTACTGCGCTGATTGCCGCCACTTTGCTCAATGCCGCTCGGTTAAAAGAGAAGGCGCAGTCTTTGGCTGAGGCGATGTCTTTGCATGCGCGGCAACGCGAAATTCAGCTTGATGCGGTGATTGATAGCACGCCCGATGTCATTGTGACCGCGGATCAGCAAGGGACGATTTTGGGGGTGAATCGCTCAGTCACTGCGATGTTTGGTTTTGCTGCTGATGAGGTGGTGGGAAAAAACATTAAGATCTTTATGCCAGCAGATTTGGCGCTCAAGCATGATGATTTTGTGGCGCAATATCATTATCAAAATGGCGCTTCGGTCATGGGCAAGGGCCGCGAATTGTGGGCCAAACATGCAGATGGTCATTTAATTCCCATTGAGGTCAATCTGAATCAATTTCACATCGATGAAGCTACGTTTTTGGTGGCGCAAATTCGAGATGTGAGTAAACGTTTGGCGAGTGAGCAGGCCTTGCGTGCCAATCAGCGACAGTTGTCGATGATTGTTGAGGCGTCAGGCTTGGGGATTTGGGATTTAGATTTACGCACCGGAGAGTCATTTTTTGGGGGTATGTGGGGCGAGATGTTGGGTTTTGTTACTCAGGAGTTGATACCCAGCGTAGAAACTTGGAGAAGCTTATTGCATCCCGATGATTTGCCATTGGCCGAAGCTTCGTTGACCGCTCATTTGGCGGGACAATCGGTGATTTATAGTTGTGAATTAAGGATGAAAACTGCGCAAGGCACTTGGAAATGGGTGCATGCGATTGGTCGGGTGTATGAACGCGACGAGCAGGGCGCGCCGATTAAAATTGCCGGGATTCATCTGGATATTGATGCGCGTAAGCACAATGAATTGATGTTGATTGAACAAGATACGGCGTTGACGCATTTGCAGCAGCAGCTGCGCAGCGTGGTGAATTCTGCCACCGAAATTTGCATTATCGCCACCGATATTGCCGGAGAGATTCAGCTGTTTAATGTTGGTGCAGAAAAAATGCTTGGTTATTCTGCTGAATCGGTGATGGGTATTTTGACGCCCGAGGTGTTTCATGATGCGGGCGAGCTGGCGAGTCGAGCGCAAAGTATTGCCGCGCAAACCGGGCAAAGTGTGAGTGGTTTTGATGTGCTGGTGTATATGGCAAGACAGGGCGGCAGTGACACCCATGAATGGACCTATGTGTGCCAAAACGGATCGCGTTTGACGGTTAATTTAATCGTCACTGCTCGCTACGATGATGCGGGGGGATTGATTGGCTATTTAGGCGTTGCCACCGATGTGACCGAGCAAAAACACATTAATGCCGCTTTAGAATTGGCGATTGATCAGGCGGTGGCCGCCAGTCAAGCCAAAAGTGATTTTTTGGCCAATATGAGTCACGAGATTCGCACGCCGATGAATGCGGTGATTGGCTTTTCAACCTTGCTTGCGGACACCCCTTTGAACGCAGTGCAACTAGAATTTGTTGGTGCGATTCAGCAATCAGGTGATGCTTTGTTAAGTTTAATTAACGATATTTTGGATTTTTCCAAGATTGAAGCAGGGCACTTGCAGCTAGAACAAATTGAATTTGATGTGCGCTATTTGCTAGAAGGAGCTTTAGATATTGTGGCGGAAAAAGCCGCCAAACAAGCACTTGATTTGGCCTGTATTATCAATCCGAATGTGCCTTTGCGACTGATTGGCGATCCGAGTCGTTTGCGGCAGGTGGTGCTTAATTTACTCAATAATGCCATTAAATTTACTGCGCAAGGTGAGGTGGTGGCCCGTTTGGTCGCCATGCCAAATTCAAGCGCTGCGCGCTGTGTTTTACGGTTTAGCGTTAAAGATACTGGCATTGGCATGAGTGAGTCGGCGCAGGTTTCTTTGTTTCGGCCGTTTTGTCAGGCGGATGCGTCGACGACGCGCCGGTTTGGCGGGACAGGGCTGGGTTTGTCAATTTGCAAGCGCTTAATCGAAGCGATGGCGGGCGAGGTGGGTGTCGTCAGTGTGTTGGGCGAGGGGTCAGAGTTTTGGTTTGAGGTGGTTTTGCCTGTGGCCAAAATAGAAGCCCCGCCACCGAGTACTTCGCTGGCCTTACAGGGTTTGCGGGTGCTGGTTGTTGATGATTTTGCGGCCAATCGTGAGCTGATTGCTTTGCAGCTAACGTCTTTTGGTATGCTGTCCGAGTGTTTTCATTCACCCCATGAGGCGCTGGCTGTTTTGGCGCAAGCACCAACGTATTTTTCATTGGCTTTGATTGATTTGCAGTTGCCCGATCTGGATGGTTTGCAATTGGCGCGGCAAATTCAGGCTATTGTGGGCGAAACGCCATTGCCTTTGGTGTTGTTGACCTCGATGGCGGTGCCAGGACTCGCCGCAGAAGCAAAAGCGGCAGGGTATTCTGCATTTTTAACCAAGCCAGTCCGACAAACGCAATTGCTCCATGTTATTGAAGAGGCGTTGAAAATGCGGCAATTTCCTCGTGGAACGCAGCATCTGGTGACGGCGCATCATTTGGCCGAACAAATCGCGGCAAGCAGGCCTTACTTATTATTGGCCGAAGACAATCCCATTAATCAGAAGGTGGCGGTGTTGATGCTGGAAAAATTTGGCTGTCGAGTCGATGTAGTTGAAAACGGCGCATTGGCGGTCGCAGCCGTTGAGCAGCGCCGTTATGACATGGTGTTGATGGATTGTCAAATGCCTGAAATGGATGGCTTTGTGGCCACGCAAACGATTCGTGCGTTGCCGCCCGAGCAAGCGGGTGTTTATATTGTTGCGTTAACCGCGAATGCATTTCAATCGGATGTTGATCATTGTTATGCTGTGGGGATGGATGATTTTGTTGCCAAGCCGATTCATATGACTGAGATCTCATTGGCTCTACAGCGTGGTTTGGCCAAGTCAGGGCGCTTGGCGCGCCTCGATCCGCAGCAACAAGAGCCGGAGGATGATATGGACGTTGGCATTAGTTTGGAATTGCAACAAGAGTTGCTCGATATTGATCGAATGTTTAATGAACTAAAACAAGCAGTTGGTATGGATATGAAAGAAGAGTTGTTGGCTTTATTTTTTCCGACTTTGGATGAATGTATCAGCGGTTTGTCGCCTGCCATTGTGGTCGGCGATTCAGTTCAAATGGTGAGCTTGGCGCATAAACTGAAAGGCGCTGCCGCGCAGTTGGGGGCTACAAAAATGGCGACTTATTGCAAAGCGATTGAAATGGCCGCCAAAAATAATGATTTTGGGTCGGCAATGACGCAGTTTGCGTTGGTGCAGTCTTTGGGGTTGGGTTTGTCGAAGCAATTGCGGGTTTAAGTGTGGTGCTGGAGAGCTTGTTTTGCTGGGGCCATGAATGATAGGCTCAATAGCCATTAAGTTAGGAATGAATCAATATGTTGCCAGATGTTGCGCAATTACCGCACTGGCTGAGTCAGCAGTTAGCAAGCTCGTCACGGGTCAGTGGTTATGACTATCAGCATCACTCTCGGCGAACTGCCGCCGTTTTGATTCCGATTGTGTTGCATCCTGATGGGGCCACTGTGTTGTTTACCGTGAGAGCCGATCATTTGTCGCAACATGCTGGGCAAGTGAGCTTCCCTGGTGGCGCAACTGAGTCCAGTGACCCAGATCCTGTCGCGACGGCATTGCGTGAAACGGCCGAAGAAATTGGTTTGCCGGGTGATCAGGTGCAGGTGCTCGCTTGTTTGGGGGAGTATCACACTATTAGTGGTTATTGCGTGACACCCGTCGTGGGCGTTTTGCAACCGGGTTTTTCTATTTGTCCTGATCCGAATGAAGTGGCCGACGTTTTTGAGTTGCCCTTGGCCACGTTGCTAAATCGCGCTTTGTATGAAAAGCGCTGGGTGACTCGACAAGGTGTGCGTGGAGCGACACATTTTCTAGAGGTAAATCAGCGGGTGGTTTGGGGTGCTACAGCAGGTATATTGCTCAACTTCGCGCTGGAATTGATGTTGGAAGGCATACCCAAGGATATGACAATTGATTTGTAGGGTGGCTGTCGCACGCCATCTGGCTTGTGCCGGCTCGCAGGACGAGGTGTTTTTTGTGTAAGGCGGGTATTGGTAGGGCTCATACATTCGCATGCGTATGCAAATTAGTCTGCCGTTAATCGGTATTTTCCCAATAAAAATCAGCTTTACTCGCCAAAGTCATTGACGAGTTCACAGTTTTTTCATTAAGGCGTGATACAATCCGCCACTTTCGCAAATAGCCCACAGTCCAAACATGACCCGTGCACTTCGTAACGTCGCCATTATCGCTCACGTCGATCATGGTAAAACCACGCTGGTAGACCAGCTTTTACAACAAGCCGGTACTTTCCGTGCTAACCAAGCGGTTGTTGAACGCGTAATGGATTCTAACGATCTTGAAAAAGAGCGTGGGATTACCATTTTGGCGAAAAACACAGCCATCGAATACGAAGGCACGCATATCAATATCGTTGATACCCCAGGTCACGCGGACTTCGGTGGTGAAGTTGAACGTGTATTGGGTATGGTTGACGGCGTATTGCTGCTGGTTGATGCCGTTGAAGGCCCGATGCCACAAACGCGTTTCGTGACTAAAAAAGCTTTGGCTTTGGGTCTGAAGCCGATTGTTGTTATTAACAAGGTAGATCGTCCAGGCGCACGTCCGGATTGGGTTCACGACCAAGTTTTTGACTTGTTCGATAAACTCGGCGCAACTGACGAACAACTCGACTTTAAAATGATTTACGCTTCAGGTCTGAATGGCTTTGCCAAACTGACTTTGGAAGAAGAATCAGACAATATGCGTCCATTGCTGGACCTGTTGGTGGCGACTGTTCCTAGCCCTCCGGGTAACCCTGATGCGCCGTTGCAATTGCAAATTTCGGCGTTGGATTACTCTACATTTACCGGTCGCCTTGGCGTAGGTAAAGTATTGAATGGCCGCATCAAGCCAGGTCAACAAGTAGTGGTGATGAATCACGACGACCAAGTGTCTAGCGGCCGTATTAATCAAGTTTTGGGCTTTAAAGGCCTTGAGCGCGTGCCAGTTGAAGAAGCTGAAGCGGGCGATATCATTATCATCTCTGGTTTGGATGAAATCGGTATTGGCGTTACCATTTGTGACCGCGATCAACCTGTTGGCTTGCCAGTACTTGGCGTTGATGAGCCAACGTTGACCATGGACTTTATGGTGAATACATCACCACTCGCAGGGACTGAAGGCAAGTTTGTAACGAGCCGTCAAATCCGTGAGCGTCTGACTAAAGAATTGTTGGTGAACGTGGCATTGCGCGTTGAAGATACTGACAACACGGATATCTTCCGCGTTTCAGGTCGTGGCGAATTGCATTTGACCATTTTGCTCGAAAACATGCGCCGTGAAGGCTTTGAATTGGCAGTGGCAAAACCACGTGTCGTTTACAAAGACATCAACGGTGAAAAATGTGAGCCATACGAAAACTTGACCATCGACTTAGAAGATGAGCATCAAGGTGGCGTGATGGAAGAAATCGGTCGTCGCCGTGGCGAATTGACCAACATGGTTTCTGATGGTCAAGGCCGCACTCGTTTGGAATATCACGTTCCTGCGCGTGGTTTGATCGGTTTCCAAGGTGACTTCATGACCTTGACTCGCGGTACTGGTTTGATGAGTCATGTGTTTGATGATTACGCACCGGCTAAGCCAGATATGCCAGGTCGTCATAACGGCGTATTGATTTCTCAAGACAACGGCGAAGCAGTGGCTTACGCATTGTGGAAATTGGAAGATCGCGGTCGTATGTTTGTGAGCCCAGGCGACAAACTGTACGAAGGTATGGTGATCGGTATCCATAGTCGTGACAATGATTTGGTTGTGAACCCAATTAAAGGTAAGCAACTGACTAACGTTCGCTCTTCAGGTACTGATGAAGCCGTTCGTTTGACAACGCCAGTTAAAATGACTTTGGAATCAGCGGTTGAGTTTATTGATGATGATGAATTGGTTGAAATCACACCAAAAACCATTCGTATCCGTAAGCGCTTCTTGACTGATAACGAACGTCGTCGTAATAAAGTAGCCTAATTCGCGGCTTTAAACGCCAACAAAAACGCCAATCGATTGATTGGCGTTTTTTTTATGTCCAGTGTTTGCTCGTGGCAGATTTTGTATGGCTGGGCTTTGAGCGGTGTTGATGGGGTTAAAAAAAGCCACTCGAAAGAGTGGCGTTTTTGTGGGTATATTGCTCTAGGCTTTGTATATAAAGGTTTGTGGCTAAATACCCTGTATTTTATCGCAGTGATTCTAAGTATTTATCAGCATCTAATGCCGCTTGGCAGCCGCTTGCTGCCGATGTCACCGCTTGGCGATAAATATGGTCTTGCACATCACCGGCAGCAAATACGCCAGCAATGCTAGTCGCTGTCGCGCCGCCGTTACGGCCGCCTTGGGTGATGATGTAGCCCGTGTTGTCCATCTCGAGCTGACCTTTGAAGATGTCCGTGTTCGGTTTGTGGCCGATGGCAATAAACACGCCCATCAGGGTTAGATCTTTAGTCGAACCATCGACGGTCGATTTCAAGCGCGCACCGGTGACGCCTGTTGCGTCGCCCAAAACTTCGTCGAGGGTCTGATTGGTTTCAAGGGTGATTTTTCCTTCAGCCACTTTTTCCATTAGATGGTCAATCAGGATTTTTTCTGAGCGGAAGGTGTCACGGCGGTGAACTAAAGTCACGTGCTTGGCGATGTTGGATAAGTAGAGCGCTTCTTCAACGGCAGTGTTGCCGCCGCCCACTACAGCTACGTCTTGGCCGCGATAGAAGAAGCCATCGCACGTGGCGCAGGCCGAAACGCCGCGACCAGAAAATGCTTCTTCAGAAGGTAGGCCTAAATATTGGGCTGATGCGCCTGTGGCGATAATTAGTGCGTCGCAGGTGTATTCGCCGGAATCGCCCACCAAACGGATGGGTTTTTCAGTTAAGTGTGTCGTGTGAATATGATCAAATAGCATTTCGGTGCCAAAACGTTCGGCGTGCTTTTGAAAGCGCGTCATCAATTCTGGGCCTTGCACGCCGTCAAAGTCGGCGGGCCAGTTGTCGACTTCCGTGGTGGTCATGAGTTGACCGCCTTGCGCCATGCCGGTAATTAATACAGGTTTTAAATTGGCACGTGCGGCATAGACGGCGGCAGTGTAGCCTGCAGGGCCTGAACCCAAAATGAGTAAACGGTGATGTTGGCTTGCCATGTCGATTCCTTGCGGTTGGTCTAAATAATGCGGCTCAATGGGCTTGAGTGTAATGGTTTTTTAAGAAAGCTTCTAATCTAGCTTTTAAATCGGCGCCATAGCGTAAGGCTTGTTTTTTAATGTTGGGGGCGATGCTGGGTAATATCAAGTGTTGCTGTCGCTGAGGTTAATAGATGAGTCAGAGGATGAAATTGTTTACAATTGCGATTCAATTTTCTGATGGTGCATGGATCATGCAAAAAAGGAAGGCACGTTGCTGATCATCTTGAGGCGTTTTTTAAGCCATTTTCGTGCTTTGGCGCGCGCGCCAGTGCGGCGGGTGTTGTTAAAACAGATTTATTTTACTGCCAATGAGGCGGTCTGGTTGGTGGCGATTACGGGTTTTGCTTTGGGTGCCACGGTGGTGGTGCAGTTGCATGAAGAATATGGGCAAAGTCGCGATGCGGCGTTGCGGCTTTTGGGTTCTTTGAGTTTTGTTGAGTTGTCGCCCCTATTGGCGTGCTTGATGATGGTGGCGCGCTCGGCTTCGGCGATGGCGATTGAGCTGGCTTCGATGCGAATTTCGGGTGAGGTTGCCGCATTGCGGCGCATGGGGATTTCGATTGAATCTTATTTATTGCTGCCGCGAGTGTTGGGTATGACGCTGGCGGCGGTGGTTTTGGCGGGGGTGATGGCGCTCACGTCGGTGTTGGGTGGCGTATTATTTGCGACGGGTTGGGATGCCAGTTACCAGATTTTTGCTTTGGAGCGCATGCTGCGCTGGCATGAGGTGCTGATTTGCTTATTCAAAGCGGCTAGTTTTGGTTTGGTGGCCGGTGTGGTGTCGATTTATGCTGGGTTTTCGGTGCCGCTGCAGGTGTCTGAAATTCCCAAAGCCGCATCGCGGGCGGTGCTACGGGGGTTGTTGGCTTTGTTTGTATTGGATTTTTGTTGGGCGTTGGTGTTATGACGCAAGCAGTTTTAAGCGTTGATTTAAGCCTTGCATCAGGGCGTTTCTGGCTGACATTGGCTGAGCGTGACGATTTTTCCTTGGCGATTGATCGTATCACGGCAGATTTGAATCGTTCGGTGTTGAGTGCTTGTGGGGTTTTGGAGGCGAGGCCGGTTTTAATTAATAATTTGCGGGTGTGGGAAAATATCGTTTTGCCGTGTTGGTATCATGGTGCGGGCGATTTGACGGACGCCGAATTGGCGTTGCAGGCCATTTTGCAGCGGGCAGAGTTAGATGTTGCCGCGCAGTCGGCCATGCTGGCGATGCTGCCTGATCGATTGGATGTGATGCAACGTAGGTTGGTGGCTTTACTACGCTTGGCTTTGCAGGGTGCGCCAATTTGGCTGGTTGAGGCTGAATGGTGGGCGTGGTGGCATGATCCACATTGCGCTGACTGGCCTTTAGTGAAGATTTTTTTGCAACTGCCCTTGCCTCGGGTGTTACTGGTGGTCTCAACGCAGAGCGCGCCTGCGGGGTTTGAAAGCGTTACCTTGGTAAAGAGTCGGGATAATGAAGAATAAAGTGCAGTTATTAAAAGATGATGACCCTCGATTTCGTTGGCTAACTTGGCGTGTATTGCTGTTGGCGACGTGGGTGTTTATTGCTTTTGCCGTGCTGTTGGTGGTTTTGGGGCAGCGGCAAGGTTTTTTTAGTAGTAAGGAAAAAGTCCATTTTGTCGCTGAAAATGGCAGTGGTTTGACGCCGGGTATGCAGGTGCGTTTGTCTGGTTTTCGCATTGGGGTGACCGATAAAGTGAGCTTGAATGCGCAGGCGAAGGTCGATGTGACTTTATTGATTGAGCAGCAATATATGCAATGGGTGAAGGCCGATTCGATTGCGATTTTGCAGCAAGAAGGCTTGATTGGGGATCATTATATTGAGATTGCGGGCGGTTCGGCGGCCGCCCCGCGTTTGGTTGAGGGCGGGGTATTGGTGTTTGCGCCGGCGCTCGGAATTGCGGATATTGCACAAAATTTGAGTAACCGAACTTTGCCAATGATTGACTCGATGCAGCAAACCTTTGATTACCTGAATGACCCTAAGGGCGATATTCGTTTGGCGCTGGCCAATGTGCGGCAGCTGAGTGTCGAAATGCGTGAAACGCGCAAACGACTCGATCAATTATTGACTCGGGTTGATGGCGTGGTAGATGTTGAGGCGCGCAGCACCTTAAATAGTGCGGATCGCTTGTTGACGCGGGTGGATGGGGTGGCCGCAGAGTTAAATACGAAATTGTCGCCCGTGCTGATTGGAGCGGCGTCGATTGTGGTTAGTGTTGATGCGGCAGCCAAAGATGCGAGTGCGACTGCGGCTGTGATGCGACAGGCGATTGAATTATCTGCGCCTGGCTTGCCTGGGTTGGTGCGTCATTCCGATGAGCTGCTGTATGGTGGTCGGCAAACTCTGGAAGCGATCAATCAAAGTTGGCCGGTTAATACCATGTTGAAGCCTGTACCGTTGCAAGCGCCTGCGCCGGAGAGTCGGCGATGAATCGAGTTTGGATGTTTTTGTTTTGCATGGCGCTTACCGCTTGCGGTACAGTCCCTGTCGTGACTTCACCGGCACGTATAGCCGCTGAGCGCTCGCATCGTATGGCTTTGCAGTCGATACAGGATGGGCGTATTGAAAGTGCTGGGGATGAGTGGCGAAAAGCGTTGCGCGGATATCAAGCCATCGATGATTGGCGTGGGCAGGGTATGGCGCGATTGGGTTTGGCGCAGGTGAATCAGCGCGTGGGGCGCGGTGTTCAGGCTGAGCAGATTTTGATGCCGATGCTCCAAGAAAACGGTTTTTTACCTGATCAGCAAGCGCAGGCTGCTTTACAGTTGGCGCAACTGGTCTGGCGGCAAGATTTACCTCGTGCTGAGCAGTTATTGGCTCAGGCGCGCTTAAATTGCACTGCACCGTGTTTTCTAGCGGTGCAGATGGACAATTTAGCGGCACAGCTTGCACTTGCGCGAGGTGATACGTCTGCTGCGGCGCAGTTTGCCGCGCAAGCGCTTGATTTAGCAAAAGAGAGCCCTACTGAGCGCGCATTTTCGCGGCGCTTATTGGCGGAGGTGGCCTTGCTGCAGGGGCGCTGGCGTGATGCTGAGCATCAGTTGCTGCAAGCGATTGATTTAGATCGTCAAAGTGCTGAACCTATCTGGTTGCTGGATGATTACCGATTGCTATTACGGATAGGCAAGGAAAACGGCGATATTGCATTGCAAAAGCAGGCGCAGGCGCATTTAGATTCTTTGTGTGCGGCAATTGAATGTTCGCCTTGAGTCAACCTTGGATTTCCTATATAATCTTTGGCTTGCTATGTTTGTGTTGTTTTAGAATTGTCATCGTAAACACAGCTAAAATCCCGTTCGCCCTGTCAAGGGTGCGCTTCAAATGGTTTGAAGTGTCCCGTGCGAATGGAAGACCTAACCCTAAGACACATTGGAGAATTAAATGTCTGTAAGTATGCGCGATATGCTCGAAGCCGGTGTCCATTTCGGTCACCAAACTCGTTACTGGAACCCAAAAATGGGTAAGTACATCTTCGGTGCACGCAACAAGATTCACATTATCAACTTAGAAAAAACACTGCCATTGTTTGAAGACGCGATGAAATACATCCGTCAATTGTCTGCAAACAAAGGCAATGTAATGTTTGTTGGTACAAAACGTGCTGCTCGCGAAATCATCGCTGAAGAAGCAGCTCGTGCTGGCGCTCCTTTCGTTGATCACCGCTGGTTGGGTGGTATGTTGACTAACTTTAAAACAGTTAAGCAATCAATCAAACGCCTGACTGAAATGAAAGCGGTTCTGGAAAATGCTGAAGGCAGTGGCTACGGCAAGAAAGAATTGTTGATGATGAAACGTGATGTTGAAAAACTAGAGCGCTCATTAGGCGGTATTAAAGAGATGGGCGGTTTGCCTGATGCGATTTTCGTGATCGACACTGGCTATCAAAAAGGCGCGATTGTTGAAGCCATTAAATTGGGTATCCCTGTAATTGGTGTTGTTGATACCAACAACAGCCCAGAAGGTATTGACTTTGTGATTCCTGGTAACGATGATTCTTCACGTGCAATTCGTTTGTACGCTCGTGCTGCTGCTGATGCAGTACTTGAAGGTCGTAACCAAGCAACACAAGCTTTGGCTGCTGCGGTTGCCGAAGCAGCTGCTGAGTAAGTCACTCATCGCTGAAACCAAGAAAAAGGGGCGTCTGCCCCTTTTTTGTAATGTTTACCGAATAAACTGAAATCCCTATTCAGGAGAATACATAATGTCTATTACTGCAAAAATGGTTGCTGAGCTACGTGAATTAACCGGCCTTGGCATGATGGAATGTAAGAAAGCTTTGGTTGAAGTTGAGGGCGACATCAAAAAAGCAGAAGAACTATTGCGTATTAAGTCAGGGAATAAAGCCTCAAAAATGGCTGGCCGCACTGCTGCTGAAGGTGTTATCACATCGTTCATCTCTGCAGACAAAAAAGTAGGCGCGGTGGTTGAAGTTAACTGCGAAACTGACTTTGTTGCGAAAGACGATGGTTTTGTTGCCTTTGCGAAAGCCATTGCTCAAGCTGCCGCAGAATCAAATGCCGCTGATGTTGAAACTTTGTCTGCCGTTCAATTGGCAACAGGCGAAACCGTTGAAGAAGCACGTAAAGCATTGATCGCTAAACTAGGCGAAAACATGACTGTGCGTCGTTTTGCGCGCTACGAAACTGAAGGTGAGTTGTCAACGTACTTGCACGGCGCAAAAATCGGTGTGTTGGTGAACTTGATCGGTGGCGACGAAGCTTTGGGTAAAGACATCGCGATGCATATCGCAGCGGCAAAACCAAAAGCGTTGGATGCGAGCGGTGTTGATCCTGAGTTGATCGAAACTGAACGCCGTGTTGCGATCGAACGTGCGAAAGCCGATAACAAGCCAGAAGAAATGCTCACTAAGATTGCTGATGGTACTGTGAACAAATTCTTGAAAGACATTACTTTAGTCAACCAAGTGTTTATTAAAGCCGATGATGGCAAACAAACCATTGAGCAATTGCTGAAATCTAAATCAGCCACAGTAGCTGGCTTCACTATGTTTGTTGTTGGTGAAGGCATTGAGAAAAAAGTGGTAGATTACGCTGCTGAAGTTGCAGCAGCTGCACAGCTTTAAGTCTAGTCTTAGGCTTTGAAATGACGCCGCACGGTGACGTGCGGCGTTTGTACGACCACGACCACGCACTGTAAAAGGATAAATACATGAGTCAAACCACAAAATACAAACGCATTTTGTTGAAGCTCTCCGGTGAAGCCTTAATGGGTGATGATAGCTACGGCATTAACCGAGCGACGATCGACCGGATTGTGCAGGAAGTGAAAAGCGTTGTTGATTTGGGCGTTCAAGTGGCCATCGTCATCGGTGGTGGTAATATTTTTCGCGGCGTTGCGCCTGCAGCATCGGGCATGGATCGCGCTACTGCTGATTACATGGGGATGCTGGCCACCGTCATGAATGCATTGGCATTGCAAGATGCGATGAAACGTGCCGGCATTATTTCACGTGTTCAATCCGCGCTGACTATTGCTCAGGTTGCTGAGCCGTATGTTCGCGGTAAGGCTATTCAATATCTAGAAGAAAATAAAGTCGTTATTTTTGGCGCCGGTACGGGTAATCCATTTTTTACTACCGATACTGCAGCTGCGTTGCGCGGTATGGAAATGGGGGCGGATATCGTCATCAAGGCGACCAAAGTGGATGGCGTTTATACCGATGATCCTAAAAAGAATCCGGATGCCGTTCGTTATCAAACCGTGACGTTTGATGAAGTCATTGGTCGTAATTTAAAGGTCATGGATGCGACGGCATTTGCTTTGTGCCGCGATCAAAAAATGAATATTTGCGTATTAAGCATCTTTAAAGCCGGCGCATTAAAGCGTATGGTACTTGGGGAAGATGAGGGTACGCTGGTACACTGCTAAGCGTATTGATTCGCAGGGCGACGGGCGGAGCGATGTTCCGCCTGTTTTTTATTGCAGCAAGAGGTAAATGATGATTGCAGATCTAAAGAAAACCACCGAAGCCAAAATGCAAAAAACGGCTGAAAAACTACGCACGGACTTGGCTAAGGTTCGTACTGGGCGTGCTCATACGGGCTTGCTAGATCATGTACAAGTGGATTACTGGGGCAGTATGGTGCCAGTGAGTCAGGTTGCAAATGTGACACTGATTGATTCTCGTACGATTGGTGTGCAGCCGTGGGAAAAACCGATGGTGGCTAAGGTTGAAAAGGCCATTCGTGATTGTGATTTGGGCTTAAACCCAGCCTCTCAAGGTGATTTGATTCGCGTGCCGATGCCGATGCTGACTGAAGAGCGTCGTA
Source organism: Deefgea salmonis (assembly GCF_020531905.1). GTDB lineage: Bacteria > Pseudomonadota > Gammaproteobacteria > Burkholderiales > Chitinibacteraceae > Deefgea > Deefgea salmonis. Next base: position 189,812 of record NZ_JAJAWG010000001.1, read on the forward strand.
AAGATTTAATTAAAGTCGTGCGCAACGAAACCGAAGAGGCACGGGTTGCAATGCGTAATGTACGCCGCGACGCCAATGATCAAATGAAGCGCGCACTCAAAGATAAAGACATTTCTGAAGATGACGAGCGCCGCGGTCAGGATGATGTACAAAAACTGACTGACAAATATATTGCAGAGCTCGATAAGCAGCTTGCAGATAAAGAAAAAGAACTTTTGACGGTATAAAAGTCGATTTGATTAGGCGGTAAGAAACGTGGCTTTATTCTCTCGCGAACGCGAAGAACCCAAGGTTTTAGCGGGTAAAATTCCTCAACATATTGCGGTCATTATGGATGGTAACGGGCGCTGGGCTAAACAGCGTTTGATGCCCCGTGTGTATGGCCATAAAAAAGGGGTTGATTCTTTGCGTGAGGTGATTAGCACTTGCAAAGAGTTGGGCGTGCAATGCCTGACGGTTTTTGCTTTTTCAAGCGAGAACTGGCGTCGCCCTGAGGAAGAAGTCACGTTTTTGATGGGGCTGTTTTTGCAAGTCTTGCAAACTGAAATTGAGCGAATGTATCGCAACAATATTCAATTAAAAATCATTGGTAATCGCAGTCATTTTTCGGCTGAATTATTAAAGATGATTGAAAATGCAGAAGCTAAAACGGCAGGCAATGATGGTTTAATGCTGACCATTGCGGCTGACTACGGTGGGCATTGGGATGTACTGCAAGCAACGCACCGCTTGCTGACTGAGCATCCTGAGCGAGCTTGCACGTTTTGCGAAGAAGACTTGAAGCCTTATCTGGCGATGGCTTACGCGCCTGATCCTGACCTATTTATCCGTACTGGTGGTGAGCAAAGAATAAGTAATTTCTTGCTGTGGCAATTGGCCTACACCGAACTTTATTTTACTGATTTGCCTTGGCCCGACTTTGGTCGTGAGCCTTTGCTAGATGCCATTGCATGGTATCAAGGGCGAGAACGACGCTTTGGGCGTATCAGTGAACAACTTGATGAATCAAAATAAATAATTATATATGCTGAAAACCCGTGTTTTAACTACGTTACTGTTGTTGCCGCTGGTTTTAGCAGCGCTGTTTTTATTGCCACCAATGGCTTGGACTGTGTTTTGCGCCCTCCTAATGGGTTTGGCCGCTTGGGAATGGAAAAACCTAGTCGGCATGCACGGTCGTTTCGCTTCATGTTATCCCTTGTTGACGTCGGTTTTGTTTTTGCTCTGCGTGCGTTTTGCGCCGATTCATTTTATTTATGGTTTGTTGTTAGCATCCATGCTTTTTTGGCTGTTTTTAGTGCCATTTTGGCTGAAATTTAAATGGCCTTTAAATCCAGTTGGTAACCTAAATGCCTTTAGCGGCTGGGCATTACTGATCCCGGCTGGGCTTTCTATGGTTGTCTTGCGGGGCAATGGCTGGCCATTGCTGTGCGTAATGGCGATTGCCTGGGTTGCAGATTCATTCGCGTATTTTTCTGGTAAGAAATTCGGCAAAAAAAAGTTGGCGCCCAATATTAGCCCTGGTAAAAGTTGGGAGGGGGTATATGGCGGCGCACTAGCTGTTGTATGCTATTGCCTGTTAATACCCAAGCCATTCTTATTGCTGCCAAGTTTTGTTGTTTTGCAAAGCCAAACTGCACAAATGTTTGTGTGGGCTATTTTTGCACTGGTTCTGACTGCTGCGAGCGTGATGGGGGATTTGCTTGAGTCACTATTAAAGCGGCAGCGCGGCATAAAAGACAGCAGTCATTTATTGCCAGGACATGGCGGCATTTTGGATCGTGTAGATAGTTTATTGGCGATCTTACCCATTTCTGCGGCGATTTACTTACTCCACCTTATGCCTTTGTAAAAAAGCGATTGGATAAACATGCAGCAACAAATTGTCACTATTCTCGGAGCGACTGGCAGTATCGGTAGCAGCACATTGGACGTCATTGGCCGTCATCCTGAGCGTTATCGTGTTTTTGCGCTGAGCGCAGCGACGCAAATTGATAAGTTACTTGCTGCGTGTGAAACACATCGTCCCTTGCATGCAGTTGTGCTGGATGAGCCCAGTGCCGAACGCTTAAAAAAGGGTTTAATTGCGCGTGGTTTAAGCACTGAAGTCAGTTATGGTCCTCAGGCGTTGGTGCAAATTTCAACCGCAAACGAAGTCACAACCGTGATGGCGGCCATTGTTGGCGCGGCGGGCATGTCGGCAACGCTGGCTGCGGCACAAGCAGGCAAGCGGGTCTTGCTGGCCAATAAAGAAACCTTGGTTTTAGCGGGTCAGTTATTTATGGACGCCGCGGCACGCTCCGGCAGCGTGTTGTTGCCGATTGACAGTGAGCACAATGCGATTTTTCAATCGCTCCCTCCTTTTTATCGAGAAAATCCTTATGCCTATACCTTGGCAGACGCAGGGATTGAAAAAATTCTGCTGACTGCATCCGGTGGCCCGTTTCGGACTCGTGAGCTCGATACCTTTTCGCAAATTACCGCCGCAGAAGCGGTCAAACACCCAAATTGGTCCATGGGGCGCAAAATTTCAGTTGATTCGGCCAGCATGATGAATAAAGGCCTCGAAGTGATTGAGGCGCGCTGGTTATTTAATGCCCCAGCAGAACAAATCGAAGTGGTGGTTCATCCACAAAGTGTGGTCCATTCCATGGTGCAATACCGCGATGGATCGGTGATGGCGCAATTGGGTTCGCCCGATATGCGCACGCCAATTGCTTATGGCTTGGCTTATCCCGAGCGTATTGCTGCGGGTGTGAAGGCTTTAGATTTGTTTTCAGTCGGCCGTTTGGATTTTTCTGCGCCGGACTTTGCGCGTTTTCCTTGTCTAAATTTGGCTTATGAGGCGCTTAAAACCGGTGGTGCTGCGCCTGCTGTGCTCAATGCTGCTAATGAGATTGCGGTGGCGGCCTTTTTAGAGTCGACGATTTTATTCACCCAAATTCCACATGTGATTGAAAGCACACTGAGCCAATTGGCGCAGCGGCCGGCCGGTAATATTGAAGAATTACTTGATGTTGATGCTCAGTCGCGTTGTGTTGCGCAAGAAGTGGTCTTACAGATGGGCCGTGCATGCTAACTTTATTTGCATTTATTGTTGCGATTGGTCTACTGGTATTTATCCACGAGTTCGGTCACTACTGGGCTGCAAGGCGATGCGGGGTAGGGGTATTGACTTTTTCCATTGGATTTGGTCGGCCAATTTATCAGTGGAAGCGTGGTCTAACCACTTGGCAAATCGCGTTAATTCCCTTGGGTGGCTATGTCAAAATGCTTGATGAGTCCGAAGGTGAGGTTGCGCCAGAGCTACGTCAATTTGCATTTAATACCCAGCATCCAGCAAAAAAAATGGCCATCGCCTTTGCTGGCCCTTTTGCCAATTTATTATTGGCCTCGCTAATTTATGCCGGACTTTATGCTTACGGTGTCGTGACATTAAAGCCAATGGTCGGCACTGTAGCCATAGAGAGCATTGCCGCGAAAGCGGGTTTACGCGCCGGTGATGTGCTACAGCGGGTTAACGGTGATGCGGTGCAAAGCTGGGATCAGGCGCAGGTGAGTGTATTTGGTGCCGCTAGCCAGAGTGAACTTAAACTGGATGTCGACACGCCACAGGGCGAACGATCGATGACTTTGGATTTGCGCTCATTAAGTAGTGAAGATTTTGATCAGCATATTTTAAGTCGTTTGGGTGTGTCGCCGTATGCCACGACCAATCAAATTGCCTATGTGCAGGAAAAAAGCGCGGCAGCGCGTGCTGGCCTTCAGGTGGGGGATATGGTGTTGATGCTCAATCAGCAGCCATTGAGCTCATGGTTAGAATTTCAGCGCTATATTGCGCAAAATCCAAGCCAGCCGTTTGAGTTGCAAATTCGGCGTGGCACACAAACAAAGAACTTAACCATCACACCGGATGTTGTTGATAAAGACGGAAAAAAAATTGGGCGAATCGGCGTCAGTCCCACCAATGATGCCGCTTGGTATCAAAGCATGCAGCAAACCATTCGATTGTCGCCAGTGCAAGCCTTGTTGGCAGGGGTTGAAAAAACCTATGATTTGTCGATTTTGACGGTGAAAATGTTTGGCAAAATGCTAGTCGGTGCCATTTCGCCGAAACAAATTAGTGGCCCATTGGGGATCGCTGAATTTGCTGGTCAGAGTGCGGCAATGGGCTGGGTGGCTTATCTGCAGTGTTTGGCCTTAATCAGTGTCAGCTTGGGCGTTCTTAATTTGATGCCAGTACCGATTTTGGATGGCGGTCATTTGCTGTATCATGGCTACGAATTGCTCACTGGGCGCACTATTGCTGTTTGGCTTACGGTGATTTTGCAAAAAATTGGCATTTTCTTATTGCTCATGTTAATGGCGTTGGCGTTATTTAATGACGCTCAACGCTTCTTGTTTGGCTTAGGCTAATCTCTAACCTGTTGACGAATCGACCGATGAAATTTAAACCTATGTACGTGCTGGTCGCAGCGGCGTTTGCCAGCATCAGCCTTGCTGCTCAAGCTTTTAGCCCTATTACAGTTCAGGATATCCGAGTTGAAGGTTTACAAAGAACCGACCCTGGGACTGTATTTAATTACCTCACGGTTAAAGTGGGTGATAAATTTGATGAAACTCAGGCCAGTGAAGCCATTCGCGCTTTATTTGCCACTGGTTTTTTTGATGATGTTCGTATCGAAGTCGATAAAAATGTAATCGTCATTACGGTTGAAGAGCGCCCGACAGTGGCACAAATTAATGTCAATGGCGCCAAGCTCTTAGAAAAAGAACAAGTAAAAGCGGCATTTAAAGGCCAAAATCTGGCCGAAGGACGGATTTTTCAGCAAGAGGTGTTAGATGCTGCGGTCAATGAATTAAAGCAGCAGTATTATGCCCGAGGCCGTTACTCGGTCGATGTGAAAACCACGGTGACAAAATTAGATCGTAATCGTGTCGGGGTGCAAGTTGATATTTCCGAAGGTGATGTTGCTAAAATTAAATCAATTAATTTTGTCGGCAATAAAGTTTACTCGCAAGATGATTTAATTAGCCAAATGTCACTGACTACGCCAACATGGATGACGTGGTATACCAAAACCGATCAATATTCAAAACCAAAATTTGGTGCTGATTTAGAGGCGATCAAGTCACTCTATCTGGATAACGGCTATTTAAATTTTGCGATTGAATCAACACAGGTGGCTTTGTCTGAAGATAAAGCGGATGTGTTTTTAACGATTAATTTGCGTGAAGGTGATTTATATCGTACGGGTGATATTAGTTTTGCCGGTAATTTTGATTTGCCAGAGGCAGAATTAAAAGCTTTAGTTGCGGCAGAAACCGGTGAAATCTTTTCTCGCGACACCATTAATAAAACAACGGCAGCAATTTCTGATCGCCTTGGTAAAGAAGGACATGCATTTCCGAATGTAAATGCCGTACCAACGATCGATGAAACGAAAAAAACAGTTGCATTTACTTTCTTTGTTGATCCAGGCAAGAAAACATCGGTTCGACGCGTTAATATTTATGGGAATAATTTAACCAAAGACGAAGTGCTGCGCCGTGAAGTACGCCAAATGGAGTCTGCTGAATATAATTTGGCCGACATCAAGCGAACCAAAGAGCGTTTGCAACAGCTCGATTTCTTTAGCGAAGTGAATATTGATACCCCCGTCGTACCGGAAAGTTCGGACTTGGTGGATATGAATATTAATGTGGTTGAGAAGAAAACCGGTAATTTGAATTTTGGTGTTGGTTACGGGCAGGGCGAAGGGGCGTTATTTCAGGCTTCTGTTTCTCAGGCTAACTTCTTGGGCACTGGTAAACGATTCTCTGCTGAAGTCAATACCAGTCAAGCTTCTAAAGTATTGGCATTTGGGATGAATAATCCCTACGCCACACCGGATGGTGTTTCTTTTGGGTGGACGGCTTATTTGCGTGATACCGATCCAGGTGTAATGGACTTAGGACAATATCGAACTGAATCTAAAGGGGTTGGCTTTAATTTTGGGATGCCAACGACTGAATATAATTCGATTGGTCTGGGTATTAATGCTGAGATTATGAATTTTCAAGTTACTGAAGAGTCGCCTGACTATGTACTTGACTATATTAAAGAATACGGTAAAAGCGCCGCGATTTATTCTTTAAATGCGAATTGGGCTACCGATTCTCGTGATTCTGCGGTTTTCCCAACCAAAGGCTTCTTATTTAAAAGCTCTGCTGAGTTAGGTATTCCACCTTCAGATATTAATTACTATAAATTAAACTTACAGAGCCAGTATTTTTACTCATTGCCCACGAAAAAACCATTTACATTTATGTGGAATATGGAAATGGGTTACGGTGGTTCTTATGGTGGCTCGAGTGAATATCCATTTTATAAAAACTTTTATGCCGGTGGTGTTAACTCGGTACGTGGTTATAAATCAGGTAGTTTAGGGCCGATTGATAATACTGATAACAGCATGGGTGGCTCGACGCGTTTTGTAAATAATTTTGAAATCTTTGCACCTGTTCCTGGGATGAAAGATGATAAATCAATGCGTTTGAGTGCTTTTTATGATGCCGGTAATGTTTGGGGTTATGATCAAGACATTACTTTTAGCTCAATTCAACATTCAGTTGGTGTTGGCTTTACTTGGATTTCGCCAATTGGCCCACTGAAACTCATTTATGCACATCCGATTAATCCATCAGCGACCGCAAAAACTGAATCTATTCAGTTCCAAATTGGCCAGCTATTTTAAAGAGATGATAACCATGAAGTTAATAAAATTATGGCCAATATTTTTGTTGTTCGCTGCAGCAAGTGTTTTTGCTGATACCAAAATAGGATTTGTTGATACGCAACGAATTCTACGCGAAGCATCACCAGCAGTTCGCGCTGCAAAAAAACTAGAAAAAGAATTTGAGCCGCGACGCGCTGAAATGCAAAGAGTCTCTGCTCAAGGCAAATCATTGCAACAGATTTTGGATAAAAATAATATTCCAGAAAGTGATCGTCGTATTAAAGAGCGTGAATTGATTAAGTTGAATCAAGATTTTCAGCGTATGCAGCGTGAAATCAATGAGGATTTAAATGCTCGCCGTAATGAAGAATTAGCGGGTTTACAAGAACGCGTTAATTTAGCGATTCGTACGGTCGCCGAAGGTGAAAAACTTGATTTGGTGGTTCAAGATGCGGTTTATCGTAATCCAAAAATTGATGTTACTGATAAAGTCTTGAAATTGTTGGTAGATAAATAATCGTGGTTGAAACAATTAAATTGTATAAATTATCTGTATTAATTAATGCTTTGGGTGGTGAGTTACATGGCGATGATGTAGAAATTTCCGCTATTTCATCGTTAGATTCGGCAGCTAAAGGTTGTTTGTCGTTTTGTTTAGGGAATAAATTTTTAAAGCAAGCGCAAACGTGTCAAGCTTCAGCTTTAGTGCTGAAGAAATTCGAACCTCAATTGCAGTGCTCACAAATTATTATTAAAGACCCGCAGTTATTTATTGCTCGAGCTTTGTCTTTATTGCATCCTGCCCCCAAATCTAATGGGAAAATTCATCCTTCTGCTGTGATTGCGGATGATGTCTTGATTGAGCCAAGCGCTGAAATTGGTCCTTTGGTGGTGATTGAATCGGGGGCCTGTATTGGTGGTAATACGATTATTCAAGCCGGATCGGTCATTGGTCCAAATGTTAAAATTGGCTCGCATTGCTTATTGCATGCGCGCGTTGTGGTTTATGCCGATACCGAAATTGCCGATTACGTTGAGATTCACAGTGGTGCAGTGATTGGTTCTGATGGCTTTGGCAATGCTTGGGCAGGACAGGGCTGGGAAAAAATACCTCAAATTGGTAAAGTTCAGATTGGCTCGCACGTAGAAATTGGTGCAAATACGACGATAGATCGTGGGGCTTTGGACAATACCGTGATCGCGGATGGTGTGCGTTTAGATAACCAAATCCAAGTGGCGCATAACGTCACCATCGGTGCGCATACCGCCATTGCTGCATGCACTGGCATTGCCGGCTCAACAAACATTGGCGCTAATTGCTTAATTGGTGGTGGCGTGTTGATTGCCGGTCATATTAATATTGCGGATCGGATTACTTTATTAGCGGGTAATGGCGTACCGTCTTCATTAACTGAAGCGGGGGTTTATGCCAGTGGCGTGCCCGTAATGCCCTATGCATCATGGGCGAGGAATGTATTGCAGTTTCGGCGTTTAGATGAAATGACTAAGCGTGTTAAAAAAATCGAGAAACAATGCTTAGTGAATGAATCTGAGCAGTAAGGAGAAACACATGGAACCTATTGATATTGTTGGCATCATGAAGCATTTGCCACATCGCTACCCATTTTTATTAGTGGATCGTGTTTTGGAATTAGAAAAAGGAAAATCGGTTGTTGCATTGAAAAATGTATCAATGAATGAGCCATTTTTTCAAGGTCATTTTCCTAAATATCCAGTAATGCCGGGTGTGTTAATTTTAGAAGCACTAGCACAAGCCGCAGGTATTTTAACGTTTAAAAGCATTGAACCAGCCCCGTCAGAAGATACGATTTTGTTTTACGCTGGCATTGATAATGCGCGTTTTAAGCGTCAAGTGGTTCCTGGCGATCAACTGATTTTAAAAGCTGAAATTGTGGCCAGTAAACGTGGCATTTGGAAGTACGTTGCTAAAGCCTATGTTGGCGATGAATTAGCTTGTGAAGCTGATTTAATGTGCGCTCAGCGCGAAGTTACACCTAATACTTAAGAAATATATGCCAAGAATTCATCCTACTGCGCTGGTCGATTCAAATGCTGTTCTAGCTGATGACGTGATGATTGGTCCATATTCTATTATTGGGCCCAATGTTAAATTGTCTGCAGGCACTGTAGTTGAAGCGCATTGCGTGATTGAAGGTCACACTCAAATTGGTGAAAATAATCTATTTCATTCTTTTTGCTCTGTTGGCTGTGTGCCACAAGATAAAAAATATAACGGCGAGCCCACCCAATTAACGATAGGGGATCGCAATACATTTTTTCAAAATGTGACGATTTCAGTGGGAACATCGCAAGATCGTGGTCATACCATTGTTGGTAATGACAATTGGGTTATGGCTTATGCGCATATTGCGCATGATTGTATTGTGGGCAATAACGTGATTTTGGCCAATAATGCAACCTTGGCAGGTCATGTTTCTATCGGTGATTTTGTTATTTTGGGTGGATTAACCGCGGTTCATCAATTCTGTGTCATTGGTGCGCATGCGATGGCAGGTGGTGGCTCTATTATTGTGCAAGATTTACCGCCTTTTGTGATGTGTGAAGGCAATCGGGCCAGTGCTCGTAGTATTAATATTGAAGGTTTAAAACGTCGAGGGTTTAATCCTGAAGCGATTTTGGCGGTAAAAAAAGCGTATAAAATTTTGTATCGTGAAGGCATTGCTTATAGCGATGCAATCATTCAAATTCGTGAAATGGCAAAAAATGAACCGGCTTTAGATTGTTTTGTCGATTTCTTTGATCAAGCCAAACGTGGGATTGTTCGTTAATACTTATGAACGATCAACTGTTTACCGCCACAAAAGGGCCGCGTATTGCAATTGTTGCTGGAGAAGCTTCTGGTGACTTATTGGGCGCGGCTTTAATTCAAGCATTACTTCATCTTTTTCCAACGGCACAATTTTCTGGCGTTGCGGGTCCTAAAATGTTGGCTGCCGGTGCCAAAACGATAGAACCAATGGAAACATTGTCTGTGGGTGGGATTGTTGAGGTGATTCGGCATTTACCAAACCTGCTGAAATTGAGACGCCGCTTAGTCCGTTCGATTAAAAATGAACGGCCTGATTTGTTAATTACAATCGATGCGCCTGATTTTAATATTGGATTGGCGCGTAAAGTAAAACGCTGTGGTATTCCAACCGTTCATTATGTGAGCCCTTCGGTATGGGCTTGGCGTCCAGAGCGCATTAAAGCAATTGGCAAAGCGGTATCGCATATGCTGCTTATTTTGCCATTTGAAAAAACGATTTATCAGCAAGCCAATATTCCTGCTACTTATGTTGGTCATCCTTTGGCAGATTTAATGCCTTTAGTCGATGAACAAATTAAAATGCGTGAAATATTAAATATTGGATCAACTAAAAAAGTAATCGCAGTTTTGCCGGGTAGTCGCCAGCGCGAAGTGAAAGTGATGGCGGCGATTTTTGTAAAAACCGCATTGCGATTGTCTGAAATGCAAACCGACATGGTTTTTTTAGTGCCTTTTATTACGCGCGAAACGCGGCAAATATTTGAAAGTGAAATTTGGCTACAAAATGCACAGTTACTTGATTGGCGTTTGATGTTTGGTCATTCGCATGAAGCGATGATTGCATCGGATGCTATTTTATTGGCATCAGGCACGGCGGCATTGGAGGCTATGCTGGCTAAAAAGCCAGTGGTGGTTGCATATAAAATCAGCCCTTTGACTTATAAAATAGTCAAAAGAAAGTTCTTATTGCCCTATGTCAGCTTACCCAATATTATTGCGGGTCGTTTTATTGTCCCTGAGTTTTTGCAAGATGAAGCTGAGCCCGATAATTTAGCGCAGGCATTAAATAATTATCTACTGGATAAAACCTTATCCTGTGAGTTGGCTGATGTATTTACTCAGCAGCACCAAACCTTGCAATGCAACGCTGCGGTTCGGGCTGCGGCAGCTGTGGCGCTGTTATTACCTAAAAGTGTATTAGTATGCTGATTTGCGGTGTGGATGAGGCTGGGCGGGGCCCATTGGTGGGGTCGGTCTTTGCAGGTGCCGTCATACTGCCCACTGAGCATACGATTAAAGGCCTGACTGATTCAAAAAAACTATCAGAAAAGCAGCGTGATCGTTTAGCTATTTGCATTAAGGAGCAAGCCATTGCTTGGGCGGTGGCCAGTGCAACTGCGGCTGAGGTGGATGATATTAATATTTTACAAGCCACTATGCTAGCGATGCAGCGTGCAGTGAGTGCTTTGTCTATTACGCCCAGTGAAGTCTTGGTCGATGGTAATCGATCCCCTATTTTCATGCTGCCTAGTCGGGCGATTATTAAAGGTGATGCAACTGAAGCGTGTATCTCCGCTGCTTCAATTTTGGCAAAAGTGAGCCGAGATGCCGAAGCGTATGCTTTGGATTTGCTGTATCCGCAATACGGTTTTGCTCAGCATAAGGGCTACGGAACGGCAAAACATTTGGCGGCACTGGCTCAATTTGGCCCTATTTCTGAACACCGTAGTTCATTTGCCCCCGTTCGAGCTGCATACGCGCAACGTCAGCTATTTTAAACGTTGTCGTGATCTGCTGTAACTTCTATGATGTATTGAAGTAATTTATTGTGACCGCTAACTAGGAAGCTGGCTTATGTTTGTCATTATTGGCTACATTTTTATGTGCGTCTGTATTTTGGGAGCATATGTCTGGCATGGTGGTCATTTGGCAGTATTTTGGCAGCCCTCGGAAATTATTATTATTTTCGGTGGTGCAATTGGCGGCATGATTGCGGGGTCAAGCGCGAAAGGACTGAAATTATTTACTAAAGCCCTGCCGACGATTTTCAAAGGCTCGCCATTTAATAAAGCATTTTATATGGATTTATTTGCTTGTCTTTTTGAATTACTCGCCAAAGTACGCAAAGAAGGCTTGATGTCGATTGAAGGCGATGTTGAAGATCCACACGCCAGTCCTATTTTTTCTAAATATCCAAAAATTGCCCACGATCATCATGTTACCGATTTTATCTGTGACTATTTGCGCTTAATGGTAGGCGGGAATTTAAATGCGTTTGAAATCGAAAATTTAATGGATATTGAAATCGAAGCGCATCATAACGAGGCCCATGTGGCCGCAGGCATGATGGCTAAATTGGGCGATGGTTTGCCTGCATTTGGTATTGTTGCTGCGGTGATGGGGGTGGTGCATGTAATGGGTTCTTTGCATTTGCCGCCGTCTGAATTAGGTAAATTAATTGGTGCGGCATTGGTGGGTACCTTTATGGGGATTTGGTTGGCTTATGGTTTTGTTGGGCCATTAGCCAATGTATTAGAAACCAAAATGGCTGAAGGTCATCAAGTGTTCTTAACCATTAAAGTGACATTAATTGCGAGTTTGAATGGTTATGCTCCGCAAGTTGCCGTTGAATTTGGGCGTAAAGTATTAGATTCAACTGAGCGTCCTTCGTTTAAAGAGTTAGAAGAATTTGTAAAAAACGCCAAATCTAAATAACGCAGTCCTTCAGGGTTGATAAATAATGAGCGATGATTCTCAGCGCCCGATTGTTGTAAAGAAAATTAAAAAAGGTGGCGGCGGCCATCATGGTGGAGCATGGAAAATTGCCTATGCTGACTTTGTGACGGCAATGATGGCGTTTTTTTTATTGATGTGGTTATTGGGCTCGGTCTCTAAAGGTAATTTAAAAGGCATTTCTGATTATTTTAATAACCCGTTAAAAGTCGCCAATGCGGGTGGCTCTGGATCGGGTGATGCCGACTCTTTGATTCAAGGCGGTGGCAATGACATTACCAAGCAAGCGGGGCAAGTGAATAAAGGTGCCCCACCGACGCAAACCGAAGCGGCAAAAGATAAAAAAAGACTCAGTGAATTAAAGCAAAGATTTGAAGCTTTAATGAACGACAAAATGAAACAAAACACCAATCTAGGTCAGTATAAAAATCAGATTAAATTGGATATGGTTGCCGAAGGCTTACGTATTCAGATTGTTGATGAACAAAATCGACCGATGTTTAAATCGGGTAGCTCTGAGCTTGAAGAGTATGCGCATGGTGTTTTGCAAGAAATCGCGCAATTACTCAATGAAGTGCCCAATACGGTTTCTTTAGCCGGTCACACCGACGGTACGCAATTTGCGGGCGGGGCTGCAGGGTTTACCAATTGGGAATTGTCGTCAGAGCGGGCAAATTCATCGCGTCGCGAATTGATTCTTGGTGGCTTAGATCCAGAAAAGGTGTTGCGAGTGAATGGGTTTGGCGATGTCATTCCACTGGATAAAGGCAATGTCTATAACCCAGTCAACCGTCGAATTAGTATCGTGGTACTCAATCGCGATGCGGAAACCGATATTCGTCGTCAGGCAGGGCAAAATGAAGATGCTGCTGAGCCTGCTGCAGCGGTGAAAGAAGGCTTTATCAATCCAATAAAAAAACCTACGCAGTAGTATGTCAGTCAGAACTTGGCCACAAAGTGCTATTTTTTTGCTAATTACATTAGTCTCTTTGCTATTACTTTTCCCGCTCAGCCATTTTTTTAGTCCTTTGGCCGCGACGATGGTTATTCCATTGACGGCGTTTATCGCTGCGTATGTCTTGCATGACCGTTTCTGGTGGAAATGGATGCATTTATGCTTTTTACCGCTGTTGATTGTTTGTTCTCAATTTGACATTCAATCGTATTGGTATTTGCTGGCCTTGTTGTTGTGCTGGTTTATTTTTGGCCGAGTGATGATTTCACGCGTGCCTTTGTATTTAAGTAACCGCGCCGCTTTGCAGCAGTTGCAGGGTATCGTGCCAGAGCAGGCCAATTTCTTAGATATTGGCGCAGGTACTGGCACTGTTTTGCATTATTTGGCCCAGCATCGAGCCGATTTAAACTTAAGTGGTGTGGAGTATGCAAAAGGGCCTTGGCTGTTGGGAAAAATACGGTTGCCTGCCAAGGTTGCATGGCTCAATGTGGATTACAAAAATGTCGACTTAGGCGCTTTTGAGTGTGTCTATGCTTTTTTGTCCTCAGCGGCGATGCCTGATTTATGGCAGCAAGCCGTACAGCAAATGCGCCCCGGCACTTTGTTTATTAGCAATACTTTTGTGGTTCCAGAAATTCCTGCGGATCAAGTGATCGATTTAAATGATTGGAAAGACGGTAAGCTTTTCCTATGGCGAATGTAAAATCTGCAAGTCCTGCGTGGCTGCAATTTTGGGAACGGCGCGCCATTCCTATTTTGCAAGAATCACGCAATCAACTCATGGGAATGATCCGTCGCGCGGATTTGATCCGGCCGAGCGAGGTCGCTGAAATCGTCGCGCGTGATCCTTTGCTGACTGCGCAAGTGCTCCGGATGATGAATCAACGGCAAAAAAGCACGATGTCAGCGGATGTGGTAGCAATTGAAGCTGCGATTTTGCTGATTGGGGTAACGCCATTTTTAGACCGGTTTTCTCGCGCGCAAACGGTAGAGGCTGTGATGCTGCCCGCGCATCAGGCCGAATATGGTCAACTATTAAAACGGATTTTTGAAGCGCGTTTGGCGCGGCGTTTGGCGACGGTGTTTGCCAATAAACGCTTTGATGCCAAACTCGGTGAAATTCAAGCTGCCGCTATATTAGCCAATTTATGCGAATCCCTAGCCTTGATTGCGCCGCATCTGGATGAACAAGCACCCGCGGCTTGTTTCGATGTGTTGTCTTTATTGCAGTTGTGGCAAATGCCGCCGCCGATTCTTGATTTGATCCGTGTTGACGCTGAACCGGCGACGCGCAGTGTGTTGCAGCATGCCGTAGTGCCGTTGTCTCGACAGCTCGAGCGCGGCTGGTGGCAAGATGAGATTCAGCAGCGTTTAGTCACCATCGCAGGGGTATTAAATTTTTCTTTGGAACAAGTTTGGCATGTGCTAACAGCGCAGTTGCTGGCTTTTGCGCGCAAAGAGGGTAAAAGTCAGCAGTTATATTCGCCGGCTCGATATTTAGTGATGCTGCCAGGGGATTGGCCTGCGCCAGTAAATACGGCAAAAGCGGTGGTGAGTGCCGCCGCGCTGCCAAGCAAAGACATTCTGGCCGAAAGGATGCAAGCTTTGCATTTGGCCGCCGTGCAAGGCGTGCCGACCAATCAAGTGATGGCTTTGGCGGTACGGGCTTTGGCCGATGGCTTAGGCCTGCAGCGGATTGCATTTACTTTATTGATGGCCGCCGAGAACGCATTGCGCGCGCGCTATGTACAAGGGGTTGCGCCAACGGATCCTTTGCATACTTTGCGTATTGCTTTAGAAAAACAGCATGTTTTTACCAAATTATTACAAAAGCCGCAGAGCTTTTGGCTCAATGCAGATAATTACGCCCAGTTTGCGCCGCATTTGCCGTCTGAGTTGGTCGAGCAAATTGGCGCGAAAAGCTTTTGTGCGATGTCGATTTTTGTCGGTACGCAGCCGGTGGGTTTGATTTATGCCGATTCAGGTTTAGAGGGCACGGTGAATGAATTTCATTACACGCACTTTAAACAAATATGTATTTTAGCGAGCAAGGCCTTAGCGCATAATGCGCGCCGCTCTTCAGTGTGAAACCAATGGAAATTATTACTTCGTCGCAAAACAGTCATTTCAAGCACGCCTTAAAGCTCTCGCAAAATCGACGGGAGCGCAATAAAACCCAGCAAACACTTTTGGATGGCACTCATTTATTGGCCGCATGGCTCGATGCTGGGCATGTGGTTGAAAAAATTATTGTTTCTGAGTCAGGTTATCAGCGCGCAGAAGTGCAAAGCTTGTTGGCCCGCAGTGCGTGTAATGTGCTTTGTTTGGCCAATGCGCTATTTAGCCAACTGACCGAGCTGCCCAGCGCAACCGGAGTATTAACCTTGGTCGGCATCCCTAGCGCACCACAAGCGCAGTGTGCTGGTTTGGTGTTATTGCTGGATGGCGTACAAGACCCAGGTAATGTCGGGGCGATTTTACGTACTGCACAAGCTGCAGGTGTTGAGCAGGTATGGCTCTCTAGTGCCTGTGCTGATGTCTGGTCGCCAAAGGTACTCAGGGCGGGTATGGGGGCGCAATTGGCCTTGCCGATGATTGAAAACGCCGATCTTTGCCAGCTTGCCAGCCAGTTTAAAGGCCCCATTGCCGCAACTTTGCTCGACGGCGCTATTGATTTGTATGACGCGCCACTGCAAGGTGATTTGGCTTTGGTTTTAGGCTCGGAAGGGGCGGGCGTGACCGATGCGTTGGCCGATCTCGCTACGCTTAGAATTAAAATTCCGATGCAAGCGGGAATTGAATCGCTCAACGTTGGCCATGCAGCAGCGATTTGTTTGTATGAAATTAAACGGCAGAATCGAGCCAGCTAGATCGCGCTGATCTAAACCTTGTTTGAATACCATGCGAAGCGGCGCTACATCGCGGATAACAATGTAGCGCCGTATTTAAATCAGTGAAACCGTTGGTTTAACTGAAAAACGCTGGCTTATTTTTTAATTAGCCCTTGGTAAATGGTGTCGACCAATTCCGCCTCCGCGCTGTCTTGAGAAATTTCCCACGCCATAATGCCGCCGAGTTTTTTCTTTTTCACGAAAGCTATTTTTTCTTTTAATAATTGCACGTCGTCATACACCCAAACGTCTTTACCATTCACTTTCCACACCGCACGCGTTTTTTCGTCTCGATGCACTGTGCCGGGCAAGGTTTTTAAGTAGGAGTAGGGGGCGGATCCTGCTTCGAGTGGCCCTTTGGCTTTGGCGATCGCCGGTTGATACAGGCCGTTGTTCTCTAAACTATTGACGGTCCAGCCATAGCCATAAAATGGCACGCCCAACACGATTTTGTTTGAGGGTACACCGCGGCTGAGGTATTCATCAACGGTACTATCCACTGAAACGCGATCTTTTGCCCCGCCGATTAAGGTGGCATGGTGTCCGGTGGTGGCCGACCAAGGACCGGTAAAATCATACGTCATGAGGTTGATCCAGTTTAATGACGGAATGATTTTTTCTAGCTCGATTTTTTCTGATTTTGAGCTGGCCGCAGGCGTGGCAATGGTGAGTAGCAGACCGGGGCGAACGGCGTCGATTTGTTTACGGAACTCAGCGAGTAATGCCGTGTAGTTGGGGGTGTCTTCTTCGCGAACGATATTGCCATCGTTGCCCGCTGAGGCGGGGTATTCCCAATCGATATCAAAGCCATCAAATACCCCTGCGGCAAGGCCAGGTACCACTTTGCCGGTTTGATCTGGCACATTGCCTTTGATGTAGGCGTCAACGCAAGACTTCACAAACGCTTCGCGATTGGCCGGTAGCGCCGCATCTGAAAAATGTTTCGACCACGTCCAGCCGCCTAAGCTGATCACCACTTTTAAATTCGGGTATTTTTTCTTTAATTGCTTGAGCTGGTTCCAATGACCGTATAAGCCTTTGTCGCCTTGATCGGCTAAGCCATTGAGTGTTTTATCTGCCGCTAACGGTAACCAATAATCGTCACCGGCCGTGCCTTCGCCAGCTTGATCAACGCCGACCACACAGCGATTGTTTTTCACATTACCAAAGGCGTATTCAAGGACGGTGATTTTGCCGGCTGCGCCGCTGGTTTCAAGATTCTTGACGTTAAAATCGCTGCTGTGTTTACCCCAAGAGGTAAAATACATCACCGACTGTGGGCTGCTTGGCCCAGCAACGCCGCTAGTATTTGCTTTGACTGCGCTGCTAGCACTGGCTGCAGTATTGTCGGCATCAAGGCGAATGAGTTTGAGGTTGTCAATAAAGGCATCTTTGCCTTCACCTTTGGCCGAATCCCATTGCTCCCACTTCAGATGGAAATCAAATTTAGCTTTAAATTCGATCTCATAATGCTCCCATGTTTTGCTGTCTTTCAGGCGATTGGGAAAGCCATTGGCGGTGCTGGCAATCCATTGCTCTTTGCGACCGGGTTTGCCTTCATCCAAACCGAGCGTTGCGCCGCAATTGCTGCCGCACATCCCCAAATAATCAAAAACTATTTTGTATTGGCCGGCTGGAAACTGCTTACGGCTAAAAATATCGCCAATATTCACCGGCTGATTAAAGCGTGCGGCTTTGTTTTCGGCATTGAGGGGGTCAGGCTCAATTGAGGTGTATATTGGCGAGGTTTCTTCTCCGCCCAAGCCAATCCATTGGCTTAAATCTTGGTTGAATAGGTCTTCCATCACCGGCGTTTCGGCATGGGCCAATGCGGACAGAAGCAGTAATGGTAATAGTTTTTTTTTGCATTATTTCCCCCTCAGTAAGGCAAAAAGCCAGCGCCTAGCTTACTGCAAAGGGCGAAACAGAGACCAATTTATATGCCGCAGTGTTTGATTTGTACCGACTCAAAATGAACTACAACGAGTACTGTTGTTTTGACTGTTTGATTTAGCGGAGAAACATAATGGATACCAATACACATACTTTGGCGGTGTTGTTTGCGCAATTGGGTTTGCCCACTGCGCCGCAAGAAATTGAGCAGTTTTTGGCTGCGCACCCATTGCCGCTGGGAGTACCCATCGCGCAAGCGGCGTTTTGGAGTGCCAGCCAAGCGGCTTTTTTGCGCGAGGCACTCGAGCAAGACGCGGAATGGGCTGAGTCGATTGATGCGCTGGCCAATTTACTAAGTCATTGATTGAGCAATTGATTGAGTCGTCAATCACTTGCGCATTGAATCTCTCGCGTCTTGGCCGTTTAGCATGAGCGCCCGCGTGGGCTTATTGGCTGATCGGGGCTAAAAATACATAGCCCAGTTGACTCAGTTGCTGATGTAAAAATTCAATCGCTGTTTGGCCATCGTGGGCATCACCTTGCACGCTAAACTCAATATGGGCTTGGCTGCAATGGTGGTTGCCAAAGCTAGGCAAGCTAGAAAAAGTCAGTTGCGGCCATTGCTCAACAACGGCTTGCATGATATCAATCAAATCGCCTTCTTTAGCGTCGAGCACGGTCAAGCTGCGGCGCGTGGGCATGGTGCCTGCGGTGTAGTACTGATCGAGCAGCCATTCCACCATCGGCCAAGCCATCGTCGGAAAACCGGGCAGTAAATAATGCTGGGCAATCGCTGCGCCCGCCACTTGGTTGACGGGATTGGGAATGAGGGTTGCGCCTTCTGGGAACAGCGCCATTTTAATTCGATGCGGATACGCATCGACCCCAAAGCGTTGTTCAATCAGTGCCGCCGCTTGCGGTTGCAGTTGTAATGGCACGTTCAGCGCGCTGGCCAATGCCGCGCGCGTATGATCGTCGGGCGTAGCGCCGATGCCGCCGCAGCTAATCACATGGCGCTGTTCGGCCAAGGTGCGTTGAAAGTGGGCGATCAACGTCGCCGGATCATCCGGCAAATAATGCACGCTACTTAAGGTGTGACCGCGCGCCTGCAGCCGCTGCAAAATCGCCGCAAAGTGTTGATCGACTCGCCGACCGCTTAAAATCTCATCACCAATAATCAATACAGTAAATTGCGCCATTGTGTCGTATCCATAAATAGTTGTCTGATGGGTATGTCCATGTGGCTTTTGTATTGTGTGCGCTGCATGGATATACATTGCGATTAACTGCTTTCTTCGCTTAAAGTTTGTAGGATTTGAAACATGCTTTGAAAAGCAGCCGGTATGGCTTGGCGGCCTTGGATCTCAGCGGCTTCGGCGATTTCGAGCGCCATACCCGGCTTTGAGTGATGGCGCAGCGCGCGGCTGATGGTGTCTTCGTCGCTGAGTGGCGGTTGCTGAGCCAGTGCGGCGCGATAATAGTGATTCATTTCGCCGCGCGGTGCGGCGGCTTGGCGATAGGTGTCGGCAAAGCCGTTATCCCACAAAAAATGCTCAATATCGCGGCAATCGAGCATGGTGATGTGCTGATCTTCTGGGCGACTCCCCAGCAGACTGCGGGCGCGTTTTTGGTATTTGATGCCGGCGTCGTCGCCGTCGCAAATCACATGCCAATGAATCCCCAAATGGTCGGCAAATTTAATTAACGGCGCTAAGCCCGCTTGGGCAAATTCAACGCAGCGGATGCCTTCGAGGGGAAAATTCACGCCGCAAATTCGCGCCAGTTCAGGTAGCAGCCAAAACTCGGTTTCCCCTTCAACTAACAGCCAAACTCGGGCAAACATGCTGCTGGCGCGATTGCTGCGAATATGAAAAGCGACTTTTCTCGCGTCGGACAGCGATAGCGCCTGATCGGCCAATTGATAGACGTGAACGTGGTTGCTGCGCCGTACTAAGCGGCGCAGTGCGTGCAGGGCAAAGCTGCCAAGTAAGTCGCCATTGTTGGTGGTGATGATTTTTTGTAAGGTGAGTTGTTCGATTAAACCCCAAATCATCGCCAATTGAATCGGGTGCAAATGGGTTTCGGGGTCTTCCATCACCAAAATCGGCTCGGCGTCAGCATGCAGCGGGTTTTCTCCGCGCGCGGCCAATAGTGCGCCGAGCAAAATCAGCAAGGTAA
The DNA here is from genome assembly GCF_020531905.1 of Deefgea salmonis. GTDB lineage: Bacteria > Pseudomonadota > Gammaproteobacteria > Burkholderiales > Chitinibacteraceae > Deefgea > Deefgea salmonis. The sequence continues at coordinate 209,972 of NZ_JAJAWG010000001.1, forward strand.
CGCGGCGCGAGCTCGAGCCGGAACGATTGGCGATTTCAATTAAAGTGTCGTCGTCACGAAAATTAAGCGGCGCGGCGGCAATTTGTTCGGCCAGCCGTTGTGGCGGCTCTTTGCCTTGCAATAACTGCGCTTGTTCGTGAAATAACGCTTGCATTGCGGCCAAGCCAGCGGACAACTCTTGTGGGTGTAGTTGATGCGGCAGCGTTAAAATTCGCTCAAATACCGCCCGCACTGCGGCGCTGGCCGGTAACAGCGGGTCGTCATCGTGCGCTTGGCTGGCTAAGCGCGGATGCGTTAGCCAATCAGTGAGTTGCATATCGCGAAAACGGAGTACAGGATGCAACTCAATGATCTCAGTGGCGAGCGCGTCGCTATTGGGGTGCTCAATCTCGTTGCCATCGGCAGCCATAAAGCTGCGTCGTGCGCGAATCTCGGTGTGGCCAAAGCGCTCAGCCGCAAAGCGCAGCGCCAAGGTGGGTTTGCCGTTGGCATCCAGCCATGACAGTGCTTGCCACTGCTCGGGCATCGTGTGGGCTTGAAAAAACAAGGTAATATGCAGCCGCCGCGCAATGCTGGCGCGTGAATTGGCGATGCGATGAAAATCATCGTGGGTAAATAAAGTCGCAATCGGGGCGGGACTAGAGAGGCAACGACACAGGGCGCTAATCAGACTGGTTTTCCCCCAGTTGTTTTCACCAAACAGCGCGGTGGCACTGGCATTGAGCGCTAAATCAATTTGGCTAATACCGCGAAAATTGGTGATTTGAAGCCGAGCCAGTTGCATTGTCGATTACCGAGTCAAGAAAGGGCGTCACGTTGATGACTGCGATCATAACATGCACTTGTCAATGTTCGTCAGCTTGCATCAAGTGGCGTGTGTTGCTGCCTCTTGTTCTTGGTCAAACCATTGGTGGCACGCCAAACGTAAGCGCTCCGCGCCAGCGGTGAGTTGTTTTTCGGCGTGCCACACAATAAAAAATCGCCGCTCCAAAGCATGGTTTTTTAAGTGAATGGTGGCGAAAGTGCCTGTCGCCAATTCGCGCGTGATCGCCCGGCGCGAGCCGCAACTAATGCCCATATTCAGTCGTATTGCTTCTCGAATCGCTTCGCCACTGCCTAATTCAAGCACCACATTGATCGCCCCCAGATGCGGCAACAGCATGGTTTCTAAGCTTTGCCGAACGCCAGAGCCGGACTCGCGCAAAATCCACGCGCATTGCGCGAGTTCAGTTGGGCTGGGGGTCGTTCCCGCCAAGGGATGATCAGGATGGCAAAAAATAACCATTTCGTCTTTAAGCCAGAGCTCACACATTAAATTACTGTGGGTCAGTGGCGCTTCGATCAGGCCAATATCGGCTTTGCAATCGAGCAGCATTTTCATCACTGCGGGTGAATTGCCGATTTCAACTTCGTAGCGGGTATTGGCCACTTGCATTAAAGGCGCGAGCAGCGCCGGTAGCACATAGTTGCCGATGGTGAGACTGGCGGCGATTTTAAGTCGACTTGGCGCGCCTTGCTGGTAAACGGTTTCTAAATCGGTGGCTTGTTGCAACATATTGAGTGCACGCGGCAATAAATAGCGACCGTGCTCATTAAGCGTGACTCGGCGGCCAATGCGATCAAACAAAGTCACGCCTAAACGGCGCTCTAATTCGCCAATCGCGCCACTCATTGCCGATTGCGACAATCCCAATGCCGCGCCCGCTGCGGTAACTTGCCCCGCTTGGCTGATGGCGACAAACACTTCGAGTTCTCTCAGGGTGATTTTTAGCATAATCTTTTCTATATCGGTTTTTCCGATGATTATAGCCTGAAAAACTGGTTTTTAATGATGAAAGGGCAGGGGTAAAGTGGTGTTGTATTCAAATAAAAACACTACTGGATCTCATATGACGCTGACCAATCAAATCAAATCCTGTACCCCAGGCTTAGCTATTGTTCTGGGCTTAACGATTATCTCAACGATTGTTGGGAATGCTTTTCCGCTGATGGGTGGCGCAGTGGTTGGTATTTTGCTGGGGATTATTATTCGCAGCCGCACGACGATTGCACCGCAATTTAATGCTGGAATTCAGTTCTCATCCAAGCAAATCTTGCAGTGGTCAATTGTTGGTTTGGGCTTTAGCTTGCCGATTGCCGACGTGATTAAAACCGGCATGAGCTCGTTAGAAATCACCTTTGCTACCATTACTGCTGCGGTACTCAGTGCGATTATTTTTGGCCGCTTATTAAAAATCCCACTCAAACTGTGTGTATTAATCGGTACGGGGACCGCGATTTGTGGTGGTTCGGCGATTGCTGCGATTACCCCCGTCGTCAAGCCCGATGAGCACGATACCGCGTTCGCTTTATCAACGATTTTCTTATTTAATATTGTCGCCGTGCTGGTATTTCCTGCGATTGGCCATATGCTGGGGATGAGCGATAGTGGCTTTGGCATGTGGGCCGGCACCGCGATTAATGATACTTCGTCGGTGGTCGCCGCCGCGTATTCTTGGAGTGATAATGCCGGTGACTACGCTACGATTGTCAAGCTGACTCGTGCGATGTTGATTATTCCGGTAACGCTGATTTTTGCTTTCTTGTTTGGCATGACCCGTCGTAAAGAAACCATCAGTGAAGAAACCGAGTCAGTATGGAAAGCCGTGCCGTGGTTTATTTTGTGGTTCTTATTGGCTTCTTTGTTTGGCAGTATGTTGCCAGAATGGATGATTAAAACCGCCCAATTCATTGCCCCAGTGATGATTACGATGGCTTTGGTGGCGATTGGTTTATCGACTGATTTGGGCCGGATGCGTCAAACTGGCTGGCGTCCAGTGGCTTTGGGTTTATTAGTGTGGGTGAGTGTCGCCAGCACCAGCTTGGTGGTGCAGCATTTAACAAATCGCTGGTAGTCTTGTGACCAAATGAGTTAACTCAAAAGTATTGATTATTAGGGTATTGCGCTGTGTGCTTTTATATATAAAGCATACAAGCCAATACCCTTTTTGTTTAGGCAATGTTCAGATTACGTGTTGATAGTTTTAAGTGCCTGCGGCACGGCTGTTTACAGTCGCAGTCAGTGGCGGCCCCCTCTTTCTTTGACTCGCCAAAGAAAGAGGGGGAAAGAAAGGCGCCCCGAGCGCGCATCGGTCCCCGATGCCCTCGATCGTCGTGAGCCAAACGATATGGCTGTTTGTCTCGCTCCTCACTCGGTGAGCTTAAACGGGTTTTTAAGCCCCAGCTCGACGAGCGCGGCACAGCATCAACACCAAATCTGAATACTGCCTTTTTATTGGGTGTTTGTTGAGTTAATCCATTGCGCCTAGCGCAAGAATCGCGGAGGCGCGGCAGTCTCATGTAGACTAAGTGAAAGCCGATTGTAATTTGTCGTTTTTTGGGGGTAGAGATGATTTATTTGATCTGTGGGTTTTTACTGGTTGTCGCCACGGTATTGATTCATGTGTTGGGCATTTTTTTGATTACTTATGTTGAAAAATTCTTAATCCAGCAATTTGCCAGCTCGGTCATGGTTGAGGCAATTTTATTTGCCATCGTGACGTACTTATTGATGGTGGTGCATTTGGTATCGATCTTTCTTTGGGCTTTTGTATACGTCCAGATTGGCGCTATGCATAATTTTAGCGATGCATTTTTCTATTCGATTTCTAGTTACTCCACCGTCGGCTTTTATGCCGAAGGCCCCGCTGGGCCCATTGGCCGCTTAAGCGGCGCATTTGAATCTTGCGTGGGCATGGTGATGTTTGGCTTATCCGCGTCGTATTTGTTTGGCCTTCGCGGCAAGTTAAATGCCAATGCGCTTGCGAATAATTAAAGGGTATACGTCTGTAACTTATGTTTATAAATGATTATGAACATATACCCTTATGTTTATGATAAAGCGAATTGAGCAATGGCTTGTGCGTGGAGTTGCGCCGTGTCAAAGAGCGGCACGCTGGCATCTTCTGGTTTAACAAGCAGTGCAATTTCGGTGCAGCCTAAAATAATACCTTCAGCACCTTGGGCGACCAGCTGGGTCATGATGTCGCGATAGATTAATTGTGATTCAGGACGAATTTGTCCCAAGCAGAGCTCGTCATAAATGATGCGGTGCACGCTAGAGCGGTCGGCTTTGTTGGGTGTGAGTACCGTGAGGCCAAACTGTTCGATCAGTCGATCGCGATAAAATGCTTGTTCCATGGTGAATTGGGTACCCAATAAACCAATTTTATTGAAATGGCGCTCACGAATGGCTTCGCCGGTGGCGTCAGCGATATGAATCAACGGAATGCGAACGGCTTGGCTAACGGTAGGGGCGACTTTATGCATGGTGTTAGTACAAATGGCGATGCACTCCGCCCCCGCTATTTCGAGAGAGCGTGCTGCTTGAGCAAGCAATTCACCCGCTTGCTCCCATTGCCCACTGCTTTGTAAGGTTTTAATCTCGTGAAAATCAATGCTGTATAAAATAATTTTCGCTGAATGCAGCCCACCAAGGCGATGTTTGATGGCCTGATTGATGTGTCGATAATAGGGAATGGTCGATTCCCAGCTCATTCCGCCGATAAGTCCGATGGTTTTCATTTGAGTCCCTAAAACTAAAATCAAAAAATGTCGTGTTGATCGAGTTTGCTGTGATCAGCAAATGGCGTGGCATTTGGCTGGGTCTGTTTTTTCAATTTGGCGTTGATGAATTGAGTGTTGATTCGCCACTGGCTGCTTGCGCTAGTCGCTGGCGGCGTTCCAGTTGTTTGGCGTCGTAAGCCGATTTGTGGGCGATATACAATACGCGGTCGACTTCGGCGCAGACGTCGCCCTTGGCGTTCACCAGCGGCACGGCATAGGTACGGGTGATTTCTGGGGTGATGGCGAGTAATTGATGGATTTCAGTCAGTTCTGCTGCATCCAGTCGAAATTCGGCCGTCAGCGTGCTAAGCGCTGGACGTTTAAAGCGGATGGTGCCGCCTTTATCCCAAACCACATAATTTTCGCCCAAATTAAAATACAGCATGCTCATATAAAAAGGGTCGGTGGCGGCAAACATACTGCCGCCAAATAGGCTGCCATTGAGGTTGCGCGTTTTCCAGTTCAGCGGTAATTTCACCGTAATTTGTCGCACATCAGCGCTGATTTGGCTGACTTTGCAACCGGTGCGGCGGATCGCAGGGTAATAGTTAAAGCCGATTTTTAAGAGCGCAGCAGCCAAGCGCGGCCGAGCAAGGATGGCAAAGGCAAGTTTTTTTACTAGGGGCGACATAGTCATCCATCGGTTTGTTATTGAGTTAAACGAGTTAAACCACCATGCCGCGCGTTGATCACAGATTAAAACGCATAATCACGCTCAACTTTAGCGATGCGGGTTTTGTACTGGCTATACCACTGCGCGCGGCCCGTTTTTTGGGCTAGTTGATGCTCGCTATGGGCTTTCCAGTTTTGGATTGATGCTAAATCAGCCCAGTACGACACCGTGATACCAATGCTCGCTCGGGCAGATTCAACCCCTAAGAACCCCGGCTGGTCTTGAGCTAATGCCAGCATTTTTTCCGCCATTTCAGCGTAGCCTTGCTCGTCCTCGGTGCGCGATGAGGTGAAAATCACGGCGTAGTAAGGTGGTTTTGGCGTATTGGCATAGCTGGGGTGCTGGTTTTCAGTTGTCATGGTGCCGTCATTGCCTCGAAGTGTTAATCAGGGAAATCGTCAGTGATATGTCATATTCAGTGCGTGTTGTACCACTGACGATGCAGGTTTAATCGGCTTCTTCGCCTAAAAATCCGCCGCTTTGATGTGACCACAGTCGCGCATACAGGCCACCTTGTTCTAGCAGGCTTTGATGGTCGCCTTGCTCAACAATTCGCCCTTGGTCGAGTACGATCAAGCGATCCATCGCCGCAATGGTGGATAAACGATGGGCAATCGCCACCACCGTTTTGCCTTCCATTAAGCGGTATAAGCTGGTTTGGATCGCCGCTTCCACTTCAGAGTCGAGCGCGCTGGTGGCTTCATCGAGCAATAAAATCGGCGCGTCTTTAAGCATTACGCGGGCAATGGCAATTCTTTGGCGCTGCCCACCCGAGAGTTTGACGCCGCGCTCGCCCACATGCGCGTCATAGCCGGTACGGCCGGCTGGATCGCTTAAGTTCAGAATAAATTCATGCGCTTCGGCGCGTTTGGCGGCGGCAATCATCTCGTCATCTGTCGCGTCTGGGCGGCCGTATAAGATATTCTCGCGCACCGAGCGATGTAGGAGCGACGTGTCTTGCGTCACCATGCCAATGTGCGCACGTAAGCTGTCTTGCGCTACCTTGGCGATGTTTTGGCCGTCAATCGTAATGTGTCCAGACTGAAGGTCGTAAAAGCGCAGTAATAGATTCACTATCGTCGATTTGCCTGCCCCTGAACGACCGACTAAGCCAATTTTTTCGCCGGCGCGAATTTGTAGCGATAGCTGCTTGAGTAGCAAGCGATGCTCGTCGTAGCCAAAATCAACGTGGGCAAATTGGATTTCACCGCGTGATACAGTCAGCTGGGTAGCGTTAGCTGCGTCGTTGACTTCGTGCGGCGTGGTTAGCGTGTTGATGCCGTCTTGTACCGTGCCAATATGCTCAAATAGCGCGGCGATTTCCCACATAATCCATTGCGACATGCCGTTTAAGCGCAGTGCCATCGCCAATGAGGCCGCCACCGCGCCCGCGCTCACTTGACCATGGCTCCATAAATACAAAGCAGTGCCGGCGCTGGCAATAATCAAACACACGCTTAAGGTGTGATTGACCACCTCAAAACAACTGACTAAACGCATTTGACCATGCACGGTGTGCATAAATTCTTGCATCGCGCTGCGGGCAAACGCTGCTTCGCGGCGACCGTGCGAAAACAGCTTCACCGTTGCAATATTGGTGTAGGCATCAGTAATGCGGCCGGTCATGAGCGAGCGAGCATCGGCTTGGTTTTGTGCCGCCTTACCTAAGCGCGGAACAAAATAAAACATCGCGCCAATATACAGCAGCATCCACGACAGCAGCGGCACTAATAACCACAGATCAAAACTGCCAGCGACAGCCAGCATGGTGAAAAAATAAATCGCCACAAACACCATAATGTCGGTGACGATAAACACCGTTTCGCGCACCGCTAATGCGGTTTGCATGACTTTGGCCGAAACGCGCCCGGCAAATTCATCCTGATAAAACCGCATACTTTGACTGAGCATTTGCCGGTGAAAGTTCCAGCGCAGCAGCATCGGGAAATTGCCGGCTAAGGCTTGATGTTTCAGTAATGTTTGCAGGCCAACCAGCAGCGGGCTCAGTAATAACACGCCCGCAATCAGGCTCAGACGAAAATGCTCTTGCACCCAGAGTTGACTCGGTTCGACATGCGCCAACCAATCAACAATATGCCCCAGCAAACTATACAAAATGGCTTCAAAAGAGCCAATGATCGCGGTGCACAGCATCATGCCAAAAATCAGTGGCCGTAGCCCTTTTGTACAGCGCCATATAAATGATTTGAAATTATGGGGTAAGGTTTTGTTTTGCTGTTCTGGGTAGGGGTGAACTATATTTTCAAAAAGTCGAAACACTGAGAGTTAGCCTTGCTGACATTCGGATTAATAGATTGTACCGAATCTGACGCAAGCAGCGCGGGCTATTGTCAGTTATCATGCCTTTTTTATGCGGTTTGAGTGGAAGGATGTTGCGCCACAGATGCCCAGTTATTTCGGCCAAGCCGATTCAATTCGTTGTATGAGGGTGTGCCAGATGGATAGAAATGATTTACTCATTGCGACACGCTCGGTATTTTTGGCCCAATTTAATCAAAGAGTGCCGATGGTGCTGGCCCATTCGATTGGGCAATTATTTAATCAGGCCGATCGAGCCAGCTCAATGCTGGAGCAGCGGCGTTTGTTGGCGGCACGGCAATTGATCATGAGCCACGATCAAAAACTTGAGCAGCAATTATCGCGTCAGATTGAGCAATTATTGCATCGCAGCTTTCAAACCGCGTATAGCCATTTTCGACCGTCGTTTACCGAGGGACTCAATGCCACTTTGTCTTTGGTGGAGTCGGCGTCGTTTGAAGAAGAATTACATATTGATCAAATTACTCTGCGTTTTCGGCAAGAGGCCGAAGAAGCTATTCGTGATTTAAATATTCGAATTGCTTTATTGCTAGAGCAAGACGTGATTAAAGAGCGAGAAAATCCATTTCGCACTTATATTATTTCGCGCAGTTTTGCCAGTGCTTTAGAAGAAACGGTGGCCGAAACGGGGAGCGACAATGAATTAATTCCCGTGTTGTTGGCGCAACTCACCACGTCAATGTGCCCGCATATTGCGCCGTTGTATGCGGCATTAAATGAGCTGCTGGCCCAGCATGGCATTGCGGCGCAATTGCAATTGAAGGTCAGAAAACAAAGTGAGCCAGCGGCATTCGCTGCGGACAATCTGCTGGATCTACCGGATGAATCGCCCTCGGTATTCACGCCCGACGCGCAACACAGCGCAGCCGCATCGGGAGGCCGTGAGCCGCCGCGTGCCGCGTCACCGGCTCGTTCATCGGCGGCTTCATCAGTCGGTTCATCAGCAGGTCCGGTAGGCGCAGCGCCTTGGGGCGCGCGCTCGGAAGATCAATTTTTGGACTTTGTGCAATCTAGACCGTCTGCTTCGCAGGCTTTATCGCAAGGTGCTGCGCCAGCGAGTGCACCCAATGCTATGGCGGGTATGGGGTCTGGTGATTCTGGCGGCTCTGGCATGGTGGATTTGGCGGCGGCGCCGTTCATGGCGTCCAGTGCAGAGGCCCGCGCCAGCATGGCGCGGGCACCGTCATGGCTGAGTCATATTGGGCAAGTGGGTCGAAGTATTCAGCAATTTTTTAGTGGCCACAGCCTGCATCAAGGCGCGCAGGGGCAAGGCCCGGTGTGGGACGACGCCGCATCGCTGGAATTACGTTCGGTGAGTGCGCCGCTGAGCCAATCACTACAAAGTTTGATTGCAGTTGCCACCCCAACGGCCGACGCCATGTGGCGTGGCGACGGCCAATTGCGTAATTTGATTTTAGAGCAGCGCCAACAATTGGGTGCCAGCACCAGCGACGTCAATGAGGCGATGACCATTGATGTGGTCGCCATGTTGTTTGAATTTATTTTGCGGGATGAAAAAGTACCGGCCGAAGTGCGTGCCCAGCTGGGTCGTTTGCAGTTTTTGGTGTTAAAAATTGCGCTGCAAGATCCAAATCTATTTGCCAGAAAAAACCACCCAGCGCGCATGTTGGTCAATCGGATTGGCTCGATTTCTCTGGGGATGCAGCAAAACAGTGAAAGCGCTGCTCGGGTGAATGCCGAAATTTGCCGGATTGTGGCGATTATTTTGGCCGATGAAAGCGAAGATTTGGGCTTGTTTGTACAAATGCTCGACACGCTGGATGCGTGGGTGGCCAATGAATTGGCGCATTGCGAAAAAATGGCCAGCAGTGCGTCGCAAGTACTCGATTCTGCCAAACAGCGCACATTACATTTTGCCCGCATTACCGCGATGATCTCCGACGCCTTGTCGCCTTACACCATCGAGCCGTATTTATATGATTTTTTGGTGACGACATGGGCGCGGGTGATTGAATTGGCTGGGCGCGAAGCGCCGCATAAAGCAACACAGTATCGTTTATTGGTGCCCGATTTGATTTGGAGCTTGGCGCCTAAAGTTGATCGCGATGAATGCAAGATTTTATTGGGTTTGATTCCAACCATGATTACTACCTTGCGCGAAGGGGTGTTAACGCTCAATTGGACTGCCGAACAATTGCAAGAATTAAACTTGCATTTGGTGGATGCGCATCGCTTGGCGATGCGTGTTGGTTCTAGCCCGAGTCAGTTGTTGAATGCGGCACCGCCGCCTTTATCGGTGATGCATGAGGCTTTTGCACCGTTTGTTGACGCGGTGCAGACCCATACGGCCTCAGAGCTTGAAGCGGTGGTGTTAAATCCGCTGTTTGTTCAAGCCGAGATTGATGCTTTGGAAGAAAAACTCAATTTAATTGATCAATTGATTGAGGCGGAATTAGGGCCGCAAACATCGGCCGAAGTTGTGGTTGATGATGTTGATTTGATGGCCTGTTTAAGCCATGGCGTGGGCGTTGAGATTAATTTTGATGGCAGCGCGCGGATCGCGCAATTGAGTTGGCAAGCGCAGCATTCCGATGCGATTGTGTTGACTTGGCCCGACCAATCCGCACCAGCGGTATTGAGTTTGCGGGCGTTTCGCCGGTTATTTGCGCGTGATCGCGTGCGCTTTTTAGAGCAAGCGCCGCTGTTTGATCGAGCCATGAACCAATTACTGGCCTCGGCCGAGCAAGTGGCCAGTACCGAAGCTGCATTGCCAAACATGGCAATGGCTTAAATCAACCCAAACATGGCAATGGCCCAAACCCAAATCCAATCCCAATCCCAAGCATGGGTAGTCTCGCTGGTGCTGGCCTTAGTATTGGCGCAGCGTGACGTGCCGATTGCGGTTAAGACCTACTTTGCGACCTTTTCTGGCAACTGAAGTCAGCTTAACAAGGTAGAATAAGCCTTGCTTCTTACTTCGGTGCCCGCATGTCCAGCCGCTTGCATATCTACCAGTCCAATCGCCTTGAAAATCTGTTCGAATTATTACAAGCGCTGTATGGCGTCGCCTTGAGCGATCCGTTTGCTAGCGAAAAAATCATTGTCTCCAGTAAAGGCATGGAGCGTTGGCTGCGGTTTAAATTGGCCGATCGCGTCGGGATTTGCGCCGGGATCGACTTTCAGCTGCCGGCCAGTTTTGTCTGGTCTTTGCTCAAAGACGCATTGCCGCATTTACAAGCTGATTCGCCATATAGCGCTAGCCCGCTGGCTTGGCGCTTATTTGGCGTATTGCCAACATCGGGCGCCCGCGCCGCTAGCCCGATTGTGGCGGCGTATTTGGATGAAGGCGATGCGCGGCGGCAAATGGCGTTGGCGGGTAAATTGGCCGATGTGTTCGATCAGTATTTGGTGTTTCGCAGTCATTGGATTGCGGCGTGGGAAGCGGGGCAGTTGGTGGGCTTGGGCCCCGATGAAGCGTGGCAGGCGACGTTGTGGCGTGAAGTCAAAGCCAGTATCGACGCCGATTTTGGCGTAATGCCGCATCGTGCCGATATGTTTGTGCAGCTATTTAATGCGTGGCAAAACGAGGGTCCGAGCCGGTTGCCTGAGCGCATTACCGTGTTTGGCGTGGCCGGCATGCCGCCGGCGTATATCGACGTGCTGGGTGCGTTGGCCGAACACATCGACGTGAATTTATTTCTACTTAATCCCTGCCGCGAAGAATGGGGGGCGATTGTCAGCGCCCAAGTGATTGCGCGCCGCCAATTAGAACGCGATCAAGAAGATTTGTATCTCGACATTGGTCATCCGCTGTTGGCGTCTATGGGCAAAGCCGGGCGTGATTTTTATCGCGCGGTAACGGAGGCTTTTCCGTGGAGCGGTGGTGGTGAGCAGTGGTTGTTTTACGACCCGCTCGAGCACATTGCCACCCCCAGCTTATTGCAAACGCTGCAATCGGACGTGCTCAATCTATTCAATCGCGACACGCATAACGCCCAAGTGGTGGCAAAGAACGATCGTTCACTGACGTTTCATAACGCACATAGCGCGATGCGTGAAGTGGAAATCTTGCACGATGAAATCACCGCCATGCTGGTCAATGACGACAGTTTATTGGCCTCCGAAATTGCTGTGTTGCTGCCCGACATGGGGCCGTATGCGCCGCTGATCGAGGCGGTTTTTGGCGGTGCTAAAGCCTCGGGCGCGCCCAATATTCCGTTTAATATCGCCGACTTAACCACGCAGCAAGAATGCCCAGCGGTCGATGTATTAATGCAGTTATTGCAATTGCCGGAAAGCCGCTGCAAAGCCGATGAAATGTATGGCTTACTGGAAACGCCGCAAGTGGCGGCGCGCTTTGACATCAGTAGCGATCAATTGCTAACGATTCGGCATTGGATTGCGGCCGTCGGCATCCGCTGGGGCTTAGATGCGGCGCATCGCGCTGAGTTTGATTTGTCCGATATGGGTGCAGCCAATACCTGGCAGCTGGGTTTGGATCGATTGCTATTGGGACTGACTTTGCCCAATGCTTTAGCTGGCGACGCGGTGCCGCTATGGGGTGAGGCTTCGTTTGCTGAGGTCTCTTCTGGAGAGGAATTGTCTGAAGAGGGATTGTCTGAATGGACCGCGCTAGCGCCGTGGGATGATTTAGAAGGCTCGCAAGCGAGCTTATTGGCTAAATTAACGCGCTTTGTCGCCGCCATCGCCCAATGGCGCAGCGCACTGGCCGCACCGCGCACGCTGCTTGAATGGCGAGATGATATTTTATTGCTGCTTGAGGAATTTATTGTATTTGACGAGCACGACGAAGCTGAGCTCAAGCTGGCCGATGCGATTCGTTCGACCTTGGCCGATTTGGCGCAAGAATCGCAATTGGCCGGTTTGGTCGATGCTGTGCCGCGCGAGGTGGTTGCCGATTGGCTGCAACATCGGTTTGAAAACAGCAGCCGAGGCTCGGGCTTTATGTCGCGTGGGGTGACGTTTTGTACCATGGTGCCGATGCGCGGTTTGCCGTTTCGCGTGGTGGCGGTGTTGGGTTTGAATGAAAATGATTTTCCGCGTAATCCGCCCACGGCGGGGTTTGATTTAATTGCCCAACATCCGCGTTTAGGCGATCGCTCGCGTCGACTGGATGATCGGTATTTATTTTTAGATTTGATATTGGCGGCACGAGAAAAACTCTATTTGTCGTGGGTTGGGCGCAGCTTAAAAGACGACGCGCATTTTCCGCCTTCGGTCTTAGTGAGCGATGTGCTCGATTGTGTGGCGCAGGGGTTTTTTCTGGAAGGCGATGTCCACGCCAGTATTGAGCAACGCCGCGCGCAGCTATTGCAGCATTTAACCCGTGAGTATCCGCTGCAACCCTTTAGTCTGCAAAACTTTGCTGGCCATACCCCGGATCAAGCAGCGAACGCCATGGCGTCATTTAATCCGCTGTGGCGCAGCGCCGCCGAGCAAATTGCCCGAGCGGCGCGCCATTCTGTAGGGCTGGCGGAAGGCGACTCTGGCGCGAACGAGACCGCCGCGAGTGATGGCACCGTGAGCGAGGCCTATCCGCCCTTTGAGATGCCCACCAGTTTACGTTGGGATGAATTGGCGCAATGCTTGGCCAAGCCCGCGGCGTATTTTTTGCGGCACCGCGCGCATTTGTTTTTTCAAAATGACGCCAATGATGGCCACCTTGAAGACGATGAAGCTTTTGACTTAAAAGATTTTCGTGATTACGCCGTGCGCGAATTGGGCTTGAGGTATGGGCTTGAAGCGCATGATTTAGTATTTGCTCGGGGCAATACCCCGTTGGGTGCGCCGGGCAATCTCTTGGTTGATGAGCAATTGTTTGCCGCTTGCGCGCTGCTCGAAGCCTTGCCACGCTATCAAAGTAGCCCGGTATTGCCGCCGCAAATGGTGCAGCTCAATATCCCATTAACCGCTTGTCCTGCGGTGCAAATCACCGGCTGGTTGGATGCCTGTTATGCCGAGGGGCGGATCGTTTTAAAAAGCCAAATTTATCCGCGCGATGTGTTTCGCGCTTGGGTGGAGCATTTGGCATTGTGCGCCATGCAGCCCAGTGGCATGCAAACGGTGACGCGGTGGTTGTCACCGGAGCGGGTGTTGTACTTCGCGGCGATTGCGCCAGCGCAGGCGATGCTGCATTTGAGCGAGGTGTTGGCTTTGTATCAAGCGGCAATGCATGCGCCTTTGGTGTTTTTCCCGCATAGCGCCTTGGCTTGGGGTAAGGCGGCGGACAGTGATGCGGCGGACGATGACGCCACGCAGGCTATACGTTGGGCGGCGCTGATTAAACGTTGGTTGCCGAGTTTTAATGCCGATGGCGAGTGGCAAGAAGTGCAAAATCAATTGCTTTGGCCGCAAGATCCTTTGCAAATGTCGAGCGCCACAGCGGCGCAATGTATCCATTGGGCGGAGCGTATTGTTTTGCCGATGTTGGCGGTAGTGAAAGACCGCAGCTTGCACCTCGATTTTGCCAGTTTGCTCACAGGAGACCCAGCATGATGCCCGCGAGTAATGACAACCTTGTGTTATCGCCCAATGTCCCCGCCAAGGCAGCGAGTGTGTCGCCGATTTTTTCTCCCTTAATGGTGCACGATGTGCCGCTGGGGGGGCGAGTGCTGATTGAAGCGTCGGCCGGTACCGGCAAAACTTTTAATATCACTGGCCTGTATGCCCGCTTGATTTTAGGGGCGGGTATATCGCCAGACGAACCGGCCTATAACGCAGCCAAGGGATTACTCCCTGAGCGTATCTTGGTGGTGACGTTTACCAAGGCGGCAACGGCCGAGCTCAAAGATCGGATTCGTTTACGTTTGGCGCAATTAACGCAGACCTTTGTGGAGCAGATGCCGGTGATGGTGGGCGACGCACCAGAGCCTTTTTGTGCTGAGGTGTGGGCGCGGGTGATGGCCGAAGGTTTAGATCCCGATCCTTTATTGCGGCAATTGCGCTTGGCGCTGGCGACGCTCGATTGCGCGGCGATTTCAACGATTCATAGTTTTTGCCAGCGTTTATTGACTGAGCAAGCGTTTGAGGCGGGCTTTGATTTTGATCGGCAATTATTAGAAGACGAAAGCGAATTACTCGCCGAGATTGCCCATGATTTTTGGCGTAGTCAGGTGTATGCCGCTGATGCGGCGTGGGTGGCGTATTTACGCGAGCAAAAAATCGACGTGCCGTATTTAGAGCAATTGGCTGGCCAAGTCAAAAGCCTAGATCCGGCGTATTTCTTGCCTTTGCCTGCTTTGCCGTCGGCCACGTATCGGGACGAGCGCGCCGCGCAATATGCCGTGCAATGGCAGCAATGCCAGCATTGGTGGGATCAAGGCGAAATTGCCGCATTGCTACTGAATGCCCAAGCGGGTGGGGTTTTTTCTGGTACGTACAAGCTCAGTGATGAAAAGTGGCAAGGCTGGCTGGCGGCCACGCATCGATTGCTGCAAAGCACCACGCCGAGCGTGGCGTTATTTAAAGATTGGGAAAAATTTAGTCAAAGTCATTTACTAAAAATGACTAAAAAAGAATTTAAACCCGTTGCGCCGCAGCATGAGTTTTTTGCCGCCGCCGAGGCTTTATTGGCCAATGCCGACAGTATGGCGGCTGATTTGGCTTTGCAACTGAAATACTGGCGCTTGGATTTTGCCCGTTATGTGCGTGAGCAATTGGCGTTACGCAAAGCGCACAGCGGTAAAATGTCGTTTGACGACAGTATTACTTGCTTAGCTGCGGCGCTCGATGATCCGATTCGGGCCCAAAACTTGGTTGCAAAGGTCAGCCAAAAATACCGTGCGGCCTTGGTTGATGAGTTTCAAGATACCGATCCTTTGCAATTTAAAATTATTGATCGCTTGTTTGGCCAAGCGTTAAGCGACGGCAGTACGCCGCCGTTTTTTATGGTGGGCGATCCGAAGCAAGCCATTTACGCTTTTCGCGGCGCCGACGTGTACGCCTATTTGGGCGCGCGTGGGCAGGCTAAAGCGTGTTATTCGATTGAGACTAATTTTCGCTCTGACGCGCCGATTGTTGAATTTGTGAACGCGCTATTTGCGCCCAAAGATGCTTTTGTTGAGCAACAAATTAGTCATCCGACCATTGCCGCCAAGCAAAGTGGCGATTCCAAATGGCAATGCGCTGATGATCGCGGCGCGGTGCATGCGTTTGTGTTTGATGGATTAAATCCGGACACCGCCGAAAAAATGCTGTTGGCGGCAACCGCCGATGAAATCGCGGGCTTACTCAATGCCGCGAGCCAAGGCAAGGCCACGCTAAGTGGCGGCGCTTTAAGTCCAAAAGATATCGCGGTGTTGGTGCCAAGTCATCGACAAGCGCACGCCATGCGGCACGCTTTGGCCGCGCGCGGCGTGGCGTCGGTGATGCAAACCCGAGAAAGCGTGTTTGCTTCGAGTGAGGCGCAAGGCTTGTGCGCGATGCTGGCAGCGATTGAAGCGCCGGCGCAAACCAGCTTGTTGCGCCATGCTTTGGTCAGCTCGGTCATGGGTTTGAGCGTGGCGCAATTAATGGCCTTGCAATTGGATGATGCCGCTTGGCAGTCCGAGGTGGAAAACCTGCAAAGCTGGCGTGATGAATGGCGCAAATTTGGCTTTATGCCGATGTTTCGGCGCTGGTTGGTCGAGGCCGATATTACCAGCCGTGTCTTAAAGCAAGACGGTGGCGAGCGGCGCTTGACCAATTTATTGCATGTGGCGGAGTTGGTGCAGCATGAATCCAGATCACGCCCCAATCCGGCTTTATTGCTGGCGTGGCTTGAGCGACAAATTGCTGAGCCCAATCAGGGCGCCGAAAGCCAGCAGATGCGCTTAGAAAGCGACGCCGATCGCGTGCGTTTGGTGACGATTCATGCGTCTAAAGGTTTGGAATATCCGATTGTGTTTTGCCCGTTTGCATGGAAAGGCAAGGGGGAATTGGTGCGTAATCCACAGTGGGTGTCGTTCCACCAGCCCAATGCCGGACATGCGCTGCAAATTGACGTCGGCACCGCGCAACTGGAAGAACATCTGGCGCAAGCCGAGCATGAGGCGTATGCCGAGCAAATTCGTTTATTGTATGTGGCCGTCACTCGCGCCAAGCATCGCTTGTATTTGGCGTATCCGGCGTTTGAAAAACTGGCTTGGCAGTCGCTAGCGGGGCTGAAAAACGCACCGCTGACGCATTTATTGCGCACTGAAACGGGCGAGCCGATCGGTCAACAGCTTAAATCGCTCACGCCATCGCTGCTGAGTAGCGCCTTTGCTCGTTTGGGGGCGGTGACGGTGAGTGACTTGCCTGAGCCGACGCGCTACAGCGGCGTTGATTATGCCTTGCCTGATTTGCAGCTGACGCCGCGCTCCAAACGATTTGATTTTGCACCGTGGAGTTTGGCCGCGCCGTGGCGCTTGGCGAGTTTTACTTCGCTGACGCGCAGCCACGCGAGCGAGGCGCTGGCCGAAATCGGCACCGATTACGACGCCGATGGTGTGCAAGTGCAGCGCTTTGAAAGTGAGGCGTTGACGACGCAAATGCGCTTTTGTTTTGCGCGCGGTAGTCGCGCGGGGACTACCTTGCATGCGGTGTTGGAGCATACCGATTTTAGCCGCGCCAATGCCGCTGAGTTGGCACAAGCCGTAACGCAAGCGATGCAAAAATCAGGTCTGCCGATTCGCGATGATGCTGCACCGCAAGTCGCCGCTTGGTTATTGGAGGTATTGGCCGCGCCCATCACGCTTGAGAAGGGTGTGCTGCGCTTAAATCAATTGGCCCAGCGCCAGCGTTTAAATGAATGGTCTTTTTTATTGGGGTGTAAGTCGGTCGATATTGCGGCTTTTTGCCGTGTATTGGCGCAAGCCGAGTTTGGCGTTGAACCGCGCTTTATTGCCGCCGCGCAGCGCTTAAAACCCGAGAAATTCGTTGGTTATTTAAATGGTTTTGTTGATTTGATTTTCTTTTGGCAAGGGCAGTATTTTATTGCCGATTATAAATCCAACTTTTTGGGTGACCGCTTGAGCGATTACGATCAAGGCGCTTTGCGCGAGGTGATGAGCGACTCGCATTATTACTTGCAGTATTTGCTGTATAGCTGCGCTTGGCACCGGCATATGTTGGCGCGCTTGGGGGATGGCTATGATTATGAGCGTGATTTTGGTGGGGTGTTGTATTTGTTCATTCGGGGTATGTCGTTAGAAGCAAATGATTGTGGAGTCTGGCGGGATAAACCCCCTTTAAAACTGATTGAGGCACTCAATCGCGCTTTAGGTGAAGGAGTGGCGCAATGATCAATACCTTCACAACGACACTGCCGCCAATCGCCAACGAGACCAACACCGGTGAAAAAATCGACGTTGAAAAAATTGATTTTTCTAGCGCACTGCTGGATTTACTCCGCCGCAAGAATCCTAACGCCCCTGTCGACTTACTGGGACTGGTCACGCAATTGGCCAAGGCCAGTGAGCGCGGCGATGTCTGCGTTGATATTCCAGCGCAAACAGACTTAGCCGCATGGTTGGCCAGTGGTTTGGTGGGTGAGGCGGGTGATTTTATGCCCCTGATTGCCTCGCATCAGCGGCTGTATTTAGCGCGGTATCATGCGTATGAGTCGCGATTAGCGGCGCAATTGCGTGCCATGGCACTCGATGCACCACCCGCTCCTGATGAAGCGGCATTGGCTGCGCATGTACAGACATTTTTTGCCGAAAGCCATGAAAACCCCGATTGGCAAAAAATCGCCGTCACCGCCGCGCTGCATCAGCGTTTAAGTATTGTCAGCGGCGGTCCGGGTACGGGTAAAACCACCACCTTGATTAAGTTATTGACCTTGCTGCAAATCAGTAGCGATCGCGTGCTCAATATTGCGCTGGCCGCGCCAACCGGTAAGGCGGCGATGCGCATGCAAGCGGCAATTAGTCAGGGTAAGCAAGATTTAGCCAAAAAAGGCTTGTTGAGTGCGGCGTTGGCGGCGCAAATCCCTGATCAAGCCACGACTTTGCATCGCTTGCTGGGTAGCCAATTTAATTCGGTGCAGTTTCGCCATCATGCTGCGCGCCCCTTGGTGCTGGATGTGCTGGTGCTGGACGAAGCGTCGATGATTGATTTGGCGCTGATGAGTAAATTAGTCGATGCTTTGCCGCCGCAGGCTCGCTTGATTTTATTGGGTGATAAAGATCAACTCGCTTCGGTTGAAGCCGGTGCCGTGATGGGGGATTTATGCGAGGAAAGTGGCTTTTCACCGGACTTTGCCGCTAAATTGTCGCGTTTAACGGGGCAGGTGGTTGAACCGAGCTTTTCGGCGTCGGCCATTGGCGAACATGTGCTGACTTTGCATAAAAGCTATCGTTTTTCCGGTGTGATTGGCGAATTGGCGCGGGCGATCAATGCCGGCGATTTACGTAAAATTAGTGCGTTGTTGTTGCCTGCAACTCGCCAGCCGGCGACGCCCGCAGGGGATGAGGCCTTGATTTGGTATCCGAGTAATCCAGCGGCGAGCGGCCAAGACTTATCCGCGCCATTGCTGGCGGGCTATGCGCCATTTTTTGCTGCGGTAGCTGCCAAGGCGTCACCAAGTGATGTGTTTGCTGCGTTTGACGCGTTTCGTGTGCTAAGCCCGGTGCGCCAAGGTGCAGCCAGTGTGGCAAGGGTGAATCATTTAATTGAAGCGCAGTTGGTCAAACAAGGTTTAAGAATGAATGACCAAGTCTGGTATGCCGGTCGGCCGGTGCTGGTGCCGCAAAATCTTTACGACTTAGCGTTGTATAACGGCGATATTGGCCTGACGTTGGCGGATGAACACGGCAAGCTTTGGGTGCATTTCCCCGCGAGTGATGGCGGTACGCGCAAAGTTGCCCCTGCGCGCTTGCCAGCGGTGGAAACCGCATTTGCGATGACGGTGCATAAATCGCAAGGTTCAGAGTTTGCGCACGTATTATTGCTGTTGCCCAGTCCAAATGATGGCGGCAACCGTGTTTTAAGTCGGGAGCTGGTTTACACCGCCATTACGCGCGCGCGCCAGCAAGTGAGTTTGTGGGGTGAGGAAAGCATCATTACTAGCGCCAGCCGCAAAGGCATTACGCGGCAATCGGGTTTGGCGCAGCGCTTGCTGACTTAATTGACTATTGCGGCGTTGGGCACGAATCATCAAATTACCAATTAAACAATTAAACAAAAATTTGCCGATGTGATGTGGTGCTCGCTTGCGGTGTTTGGTAGTCGATTTGATGTGCGTCTAAAGCCGCTAAGCAGCCTATTTCTTGAATTACCCAGCTCATCTCGGCGGCGACGGGCGCAGTAATGCGCAGGGTTTCGCCACTTAGCGGGTGTTTAAACTGCATTTGAGTGCATGCCAATAGCAGGCGATTTACCCCAAAGGCTTGGGCAAAGGCCCGATTGTGCCGTCCTTTACCATAAGTGGTGTCGCCAATAATCGGGTGGCTTAGGTGTTTGAGGTGACGGCGAATTTGATGCCGACGGCCTGTGATTGGCTCGAGCGTGACGACGGCATAACGGCTGCTGGGGTATTTGTCCACGGTCCATGGCAGCTCGACACTGGCAATGCGCCGATAGTCGGTTTGGCTGGCTTGCGCGGCTTTTTCAACGATCCCGCCAAACACTTCAGCGTCGTCTTTACGGATTTCTAGCGGATGATCGATTTGGCCTTGCTCGTCCGGCCAGCCGCGCACCACGGCTAAATAATTTTTTGTTACTTGCCGTTCGGCAAACTGCATCGACAGCGCGCGGGCGCTGTCTGAATTGAGGCCAAACAATAAAACCCCCGAGGTGGCTTTGTCCAAGCGATGTGCCGGGAAAACATGCTGGCCAATTTGATCGCGCAAAAGTTGCACCGCAAAGCGCGTTTCGTAAGCGTCTAAGCTGCTGCGGTGAACCAATAAATCACTCGGTTTGTGAATGGCAACGAGCTGTTCGTCTTGGTACAAAATGGGGAGCATGGCGTTGCTTTGTAACGAGGAGTGGGAAAAGAGTCGACGTTTATGACGAACGACGTCAGTATATGCTAATGTAATGGATGTCTGTTTGTGGTTTAGGTGCGTTTATGTCGATGGTTCAGCAATTGCCGCATTATATTTGTGGTCATCATCATCCGCTTGAGGCGTATCAGCAAGCCGATGATCATTCGCAAACTTTGTGTTGGTCGGCAATGACGTTGCCTTGTCCGCACTGTTGCGCGCAAAGCGTACAAACTTTAGATTTGAACCCACAAGTTTACGTGAATTTACAGCAATTATCACCCAGCATGGCCGCCTTTGTGATTGAAGTGAGCGAGGTAAGCCAGCCTTTAGACGGTGTTTTGTCGCTCACCGGTTATGTGCAGCGTGCCGCGTCGATGGATGAGTTGCACCCCGGTGGTGACATTTTTGACGTGCCAAATGCGGTTTGGCGTAAAGAATACTGGTTTGATAATGACACTGAGCCCATGCACGTCGTGGCTTTACTCCGGCATTTAAAGCAAGAAATGCGCTGGCTAGAAACGTATTTGCCGCAAGGCGTGCGCGCGATTCATTTTGCTGATTTTGTCGGCTCGGCTTAATCGTTATTGGTCTGGTCGTTATTAGCGTAATAACAATAAAGCCCCAACGTGTGTTTGGGCTTTATTGTTTTAGGCTGGCTTTTGGGTTCGCGCTGATTGCAAACCATCATCCGTCCAAACCATTAAGCAAATAGATTATGCCAAGTGGCTTGCACCGATTGCAGGTCAGGTTCAAGTGGCGCAATCATTGCTGCCGTGAGCGGCGTACCATTTAGGCGGTTGATGTGCTGCAAGCGGCGTAGTGCGCGGTAGGCGATGCGGGCGTGCTCAGCCGCGTGACTGCTGATTAAACCATGCTGGGCGGCGGTGTCGAGTAAGGCGATATTGCCCAGATTGGCGGTGAGCGCCGGAATGGTGGCTGAATACGCCAAAATCAAAAATTGCATAATGAATTCAACATCCACAATCCCGCCACGTAAATGCTTGACGTCCACGGCGCTGGCCGGATGGGTTTCAAGGATTTTTTCACGCATTTTTTTGACTTCGGCTTTGAGCGAATCAATGTCACGTTCAAGGCAAATCACCGCATTGCGAATCAGCGTGAATTTTTGGCCGATTGCGACATCCCCAGCGCAATAGCGGGCGCGGGTGAGGGCTTGATGCTCCCAAACCCACGCTGAATTGCGCTGATATTGCTCGAAAGCATCAATACTGGAAACCAGTAGTCCCGATGTGCCATTGGGGCGTAAGCGTAAGTCAATATCGTAGAGCTGACCGGCCGAGGTCATGCTGGTGAGCCAGTTGACCACCCGTTTGGCAAAGCGCGCGTAGATCTCGCCCGCGTTGGGGTGCTCGTCCTCGTATAAAAACACCAGATCTAAGTCCGACGCGTAGCCCAATTCTTTACCCCCTAATTTGCCGTAGCCAATGATGGCAAATTGCGGTGTGTCGCGGTGGGTATTGGGCATTTCGCGCCAGACTTCTTCGATGGCCACCGATAAAATTAGGTCGGCTAAATCAGACAAATGATCCGATAGCGTTTCTAACGGCAATAAGTCGGCCAAGTCTTGCGAGACTAAGCGAAAAATCTGCGTGTGTTGAAAGTGCCGTAAGCAATCCATCTTGGCTTCGGTGTCGTCTTTGAGTTGGCGAATCTCTTGCCTGAGCTGTTCGCCCAATTTGCCCCAGTCGGGGACTTGATGTAGTAAGCGCGAATCGAGTAGTTCATCGAGCAAGATCGGGTGGCGAGTGAGGTATTCAGACACCCAAGGGCTGGCGCTATATAGTGATGCAAGCCGTTTTAACGCCTGTGGATGCTCTGCCAGTAGCGCCAAATAAGATTCTCTACGACCAATGGCTTCGAGTAAGTCAAGTAAGCGCGTGAGGGTAATGTCGGGATTGCTCACTTGGGCGGAGATGGTAATGAGTGACGGTAAGATCGCGTCTAGCCGTTGTCGGCAGCGATCGGGCATTTGCCGGTATTTGCTGCTGTCGTGTAAAGCATTGAGTCGACGTTGGATTTCGAGCGGTTTTGCAAAGCCCA
This sequence comes from Deefgea salmonis, assembly GCF_020531905.1. GTDB lineage: Bacteria > Pseudomonadota > Gammaproteobacteria > Burkholderiales > Chitinibacteraceae > Deefgea > Deefgea salmonis. The sequence continues at coordinate 232,580 of NZ_JAJAWG010000001.1, forward strand.
GCGCGCTCAATCGGCTGGTGTCTTCGTCTAGGTATTGGTCGATGTGTGTTTCGGTGTCGTTACTATTGAGTGCGCTGTGCTCAGGTAGCGCAAAAATTTGTTCAAATTGCGCCGTGACTTGCGCGCGGTGCATGTCGAGCGTGGTTTTGAACTGTACCCAATCGCCAACGCCTTGCTTGGCAAATCCCATGCTCAGTGCCAGTCGCGCTTGGTCGTCGCTTTGTGTGGGCAGCATTTGGGTCTGCGCATCGTCTAAATACATAATTCGATGCTCGACATTGCGTAAAAACACATACGCCGCTTGTAGCTGGCTGACGATGTCCGCAGGTAGCGTGCCTTGCTGTTCCAGCTCGTTGAGGATGACTTGCGTTGGTCTTTGTTGTAATGCCTTGGTACGCCCGCCGCGGATCAGCTGGAATACTTGGCCGATAAATTCAATTTCGCGAATGCCGCCGGGGCCCAATTTGACGTTTTCAAAACGATCTTTACGCGCTACTTCACGGCGGATTTGGCTGTGCAGCTCTCGCATAGAGTGATACGCGCCGTAATCGAGGTATTTTCGATAAATAAACGGCGTGACTAAGCTCATTAAGCCGGCGGCGTCGCCACTTAAAGCGCGGCCTTTAATCCACGCGTATCGCTCCCACTCACGCCCTTGGGTGAGTAAGTAGTTTTCTAAAGCCGCAAAGCTAGTGGCCAAGGGGCCTGAGTCGCCAAAGGGGCGCAAACGCATGTCGACTCGAAATACAAACCCATCTGCTGTGGTGTCGCCAATAATGCGAATCAGTTTTTTGCCAATTTGCGCGAAGTACTCGTGATTACTGATGGGCTTAGTGCCATTGGTTTGGCCGTCTTCGGGATAGACAAAGATTAAATCAATGTCGGAAGAGACATTGAGCTCACGACCACCCAATTTACCCATGCCGACAATAATCAGTTCTTGCACCGTGCCGCTGTCTTCGCCAATCGGCAGGCCAATGCGCTCGGTGGCTTGGCTGACAAATTGCAAAGCATGGCTGAGCGCCACTTCGGCTAAGTCGCTGGTGGTGATGACCACTTCATTTAAGTCGGAGAGATGGTTGATTTCGCGGGTGATCAAACGGGCCATGACCGCTTGGCGCAAGCTGCGTAATTGTTGGCTGAGCTGCTCTTCTGTTTGCGGTGCGGGCAGTTGATCGAGCATCGCTTGGCGGCTAAAGGGCTGATCGAGGTGTAGCGTGGTGATCTCGATGAGTTGCGGATGGCGAACAAACAGATTGGTGAGGTAACGGCTATGTTGGCGTGCGGCGACAATGGCGGGATGAATGGAGGTGGTATCGGTCATAGGATCACTTTTAGGCAAATTCGCAAATTTGTATCGGGCGCTATGGGCTTATTGCTTGATATGGGCGACTTAAGGCTGCGTCTAGTGTGATGCGGGGCATAGACGGCGGCAAATCTTTACGAGAAATGCCGAGCGAAGCGAAATGCCGCTTTGGAATCAGGGTAAAATAGCGTTCTTGTGCGTAACCCTAGCATAGCCGAGCCTGTTTGGGCGCTTTCCCCTTTTTGAATTTGGACGTTTTTTAGTGCGCCGCATCAAACTTGCTTTATTTTCTCTTTCGCATAGCCTCTTTCGATGGCTAAAGCGTCTTGCGTTGGCTTTCTTGTTGTTGTTGCTGATTGTGGCGAGTGCTTGGCAGTTTTGGTTTATGCCACGACTGAATGAGTATCGGCCTTGGTTGATGACCCAGTTGACGCAGGCCACGGGTGTGCCGGTGTCTATCGGTCAAGTCAGTGGCAGCTGGCAAGCCGGGCGTCCTCAATTGATGGTGCGTGATTTTGCTGTGGGTAAAAATCGCCAAGTGCCCGATCTGCACTTCGCGGCGCTCAGTGCCATTTTGTCGATGCGTTCTTTGTTTTTAGGGCGAATTCAATTTCAAAAAATTGTGCTGCAATCGCCCTTGCTCGATATTAGTCGCTCTGTGGATGGGCGTTGGTGGATGGGGGGTGTGGTATTAAGCCAACATAGTGAAGCATCGAACGACGCGAGTATGCTCAATTGGCTATTGGCGCAAAATGAAATTGTGATTGAACAAGGGCAACTCCGCTTTAGCGATGCGCTGGGTCAATATCCCAGTTTACTGCTGAGTCAGGTGGATTTTTCTACCGATCAATTTTTAGGGACGCATCGCTTTGATTTGGCTTTAACACCGCCGGCCAGCGTGGGACCACGCATTCAATTGCAAGGACGCTTGAAAGGCGCTGATGTGGGGCAGTGGCAGCAATGGTCTGGTTGGCTCAAATTGCAATTGCCTGAAAGTAATCTCATCCAGTTTATGCCGTGGCTGAATGCCTTAATGCCTAAAGCCTTGCAACTTCAGCGTGGCGTAGGGCATTTAAATTTGCGCGTCGATTTGGCGCAAGGCCAGTTGCAGTCGGTCGAGGCCGATTTGGGCGCGCGCGATTGGCAAATGCGCGATCTAGATACGGGGACTCTGTATCAGCTGCCAAAGCTTGATGCCGTTGTCTTCTGGTCAGATACCCCCAAGGGCAAAACTTTAAAAATCAATGGTCGGCAAATTGTCTCGCCGTCTGGGGTGCTCTGTACCGCGTGTAATTTGACCTATAGCCAAACCAAGGCCGAGTCTGCTTTGCAGTTAAAGCAATGGCAGTTGGCGGGTTTAAATGCGTATTTGCCCTTATTAAAACCCTATTGGGCGCAATGGGGAGTGCCGCAATGGGGTGAGCAAGCCGCTCAAGTCGACGGGCTCATTCAAGCGGCGCAATTGAGTTGGCAAGGCTCATTGCCTACGCCAAAGGCATTGGCCGGGCGTTTTGATGTGCAAGCGCTGGTGCTGCGCCATGCGGATTTGAATCTTGGTCCGCTTAATCTGATCGGGCAGTGGCAAGACCAAGGCGGGCGGCTTGATGTGCAGGGGCGAAATACTGAATTTAATTATCCGGCGCAGTTTGTCGATCCGATGGTGCTCAACGAGCTCAGTACTCGTATAGAGTGGCAAAAAACGGCGCAAAACTGGCGTTTTGACGTGCAGGATTTTTCAATCATGAATCCGGCGATTCAGTTGAAATTAAATGCTCGCTACCAAGGGCCTAGTTCTGGCTTGGGGTCGGTGAATCTGTCGGGTGAAATTGCGCATCTTGCCGCCAATCAAGCGTATCGCTATTTGCCGCGCATTTTGGGCGACGATGTGCTGGATTGGCTGCGGCAGTCATTGTTGGCGGGTGACGCCAGTCAAGGCCGAATTGTTTGGCAGGGTGATGTGGCGGGGTTCCCATATCATAAAGGCTCGGCCGATGAGGCAAGAGGAAAGTTTGCCATTGATGCCAAAGCGGCGGATGTTACGCTGAACTATGTGCCAGGTTGGCCGGTGATTGAGCATATCAATGGTGATTTGGCGTTTGAAGGCTTGGCCATGACCATTAACGCATCGGCTGGCGAAATTTCAAAAACTCGTTTAAGTGGTGTGAGCGTTGAAATTCCGAATCTGGAGCAAGACCAGCATATTTTGGTCAGCGGTCAGGCGAGCGGGCGTACGCATGACTTTTTGTCTTTTGTCGCCAATAGTCCGGTAAAAGACAGTACCCAAGGTTTTTTAGATACCTTGGAAGCCGAGGGCGATGGCACGCTGGATTTAAAGCTCGATATGCCCATGATGCAGATTGACGACACGAAGGTGAGTGGTCGTTATCGGTTTAAGCACAATCAATTGCGCTTTGGCGGCGCGATTCCGGTACTCAATGCCGCCACTGGCGAGGTTGAGTTTTCTGAGTCGGCGATTAAAGTGCCGTATGCGCAGGCCAAAGCGCTGGGCGGTACGGTTAAATTATTGGGCTCGAACGATGTCAATGGCGCGTTGGTGCTGAATTTAACCGGTGACGCAGCAATGGGGCAGATTGCGACGGCCTATTTACCGGCGCTGCAAACGCAGATTTCGGGGCAAAGTCAGTATCAAGCGCAGCTTAGAGTCGCACCTCAGCAATTTGATTTGTCGGTCAGTAGCGATTTACAGGGCGCTAAAGTGAATCTGCCTGCGCCCTTGGGGAAAAATGCCGCGCAAACCCGCGCGCTGTCGGTCAAGGCCAGTGGCGGCGCGTTAAATCATCAATTGACTTTTTCTTTGGGTAATTTGTTATTTGGCAAAATGCAAAGTCAGCAAGCCGATGTGGCGAGCGAGCCTAAAGTGCAGATGGTGATTGGTTTAGGCAATGAAGTTCGCCCACTGCCCGAAAGCGGTGTCGTGGTCACGGGCAGTTGGCCGAAAATTGGCGTGGAGGAATGGTTGGACTTTGTTGAAAAAATGCCGTCCTCAGCGCATGTGACTGCTCGTGGCGCAGGCAGTAATGGTTTGCCGCCGTTGGTGGTGAAAGATTTAAGCTTTAAACAAGTGAATGCATGGGGTCGTTTGTTGAATGGCGTGACCCTCAGTGCTAAGCCTGTGGCGCAGAGTTGGCAATTGGATTTGGAGAGTAAAGAGCTGGCCGGAAAAATCAACTGGCACGCGGCTAATCGCCAGCTTAATGCAAAATTGAGCAAATTATGGCTGCCTTTTGCGACGGAGCAAGTCACTCATCGTCCGCTGCTGGCGCCGGTTCAAAGCAATAGTACGGTGGATGCGCCCAATGCTTGGCCGCAGCTTAATTTAGACGTTGCCGACTTACGCTATGAAAAAATCGAACTCGGTCATTTAAGTGTGATGGCTGCACCGCAAGGCGCGGCACTCAATATTGAACAATTACAACTCAAAAATAACGACGGTGATTTGAATTTAAACGGGGTTTGGTCGCAAAAAGACGGTAAGAACGTCACGCAAGGGCAGGTGCAACTGACTTCGTCGAATCTAGGCCGTTTATTGACGCGCTTTGGTTACCCGGAAGCGATGACGATGGCCCCGCTCAATTTTGGCGGCAATGTTCAATGGCAAGGCCCGCCTTGGTCGCCCAAACTCAATTCAATGCAAGGGCAGTTTAAAATTGACGTTGGCGCGGGGCAGTTTTTAAAAATTGATCCGGGCGCAGGACGGTTTTTAACGGTACTGAATTTGCAGGCGATTCCGCGGCGTTTAAAACTCGATTTTGAAGATTTAATTTCACAAGGCTTTGGCTTTGATCGAATCACCGGGGACGCCACGATGAATCAGGGCGTGGCCAAAACTAAAAACCTGACGATTGATGCGCCATCGGCCAAAGTGCGGTTTAAAGGCGACGCCAATTTTGTCGCTGGGACGCAAGATATTGTGGTGCGTATTGTGCCGGCCGTGGGTGATGCGGTGGCTTTGGGCGTGGCAGCGATTAATCCGATTGCCGGTTTGGCGACCTTTGCCGCGCAGCGCTTGTTTGATCAAAATCCACTAGGCGAATTGGTCGCCTTTGAATATCAAATCAGCGGCTCGATGCGTGATCCGCAGGTGAAAAAATTAAATTAATGGGTATGTCTTGGTAGACAACGTTCAGCCTGTCTTTTATGGCAATACCTATGAAAAACAATACGGAGGTGTCGATGAAGTCGGTTCAGGTTGGTGCAATTCAAATGATTTCCGGCCCCGTGGTGACGGACAATTTACAGCGTGCCAAACTGCTGATCGCCAAGGCCTCAGAGGCCGGCGCACAGCTGGTGCTGTTGCCCGAATATTTTGCGATGATGGGGCAAACCGATCAAGACAAATTGGCAATACAAGAAACCTTTGGCGCGGGGCCGATTCAAGATTTTCTGGCCAGTACCGCGCGTGAACACGGTATTTATCTCGTGGCCGGCACGATGGCATTGCGCTCAGAGCAGGCGGCAAAGGTTAAAAATAGCTGTCTGGTGTTTGATCCGCTCGGGCAGTGTATTGCACGCTACGACAAAATTCATTTGTTTGGTTTTGATAGTGGCATTGAGCAGTTTTGTGAAAGCAATACCATTAGCGCTGGCGATGCAGTGGTGGCGTTTGACACGCCATTTGGTCGCGTCGGTTTGGCAGTTTGTTATGATTTACGCTTTCCAGAGTTGTTTCGCCAAGTGTCCGACGTCGATATTTGGCTATTGCCAGCGGCGTTTACGGCAACCACCGGCCGCGCGCATTGGGAGGTGTTGCTGCGCGCGCGGGCGATTGAAAATCAATGCTTTGTGATTGCGGCCGATCAAGGTGGCGAACATCCAAATGGTCGAGTGACCTATGGGCATAGCATGATTATTGATCCTTGGGGGCAGGTGCTCAACTGCCTACCCAGTGGTGAAGGGCTGGTGCTGGGCGAATTAAAGGCCAGCCAAATGCAGCGGGTTCGCAGTAGCTTGCCGGCTTTGTCGCATCGAGTATTGTCATTGCCGGCAAGCGATTAACCGGCACTCGATGGGCATGTTTTTTCTTTGGTTTGAATTGCCGATCGGAAACAATGAAATTGTTCGTACTTTTTTTGGTCTTTGATGGACAATCGCGGCAACTCAATGTTGTAAAAATGTGCAGGGTTAATTTTGATTGCAAGGCCTTGCCGACTTGCTGCTCCATACAACTTAAACACCCTAATTAAAAGTGAAATCCAATGACCGTTTTTGCCTTAGCTGAACAGCAATTACTAACCCCATTTAATTTGGATGAGGCGGCGCTCAGCCAAGTTTTTAGCGACATCATGACGCACAATATTGATTACGCCGATTTGTACTTTCAGTACAGCCGCTCTGAAGCGTGGAGTTTGGATGAAGGGATTGTGAAGTCAGGCAGCTTTAGCATTGACCAAGGTGTGGGCGTGCGGGCGATTCAAGGCGAAAAAACGGCGTTTGCGTATTCTGACGACATCAGTTTGCCGGCACTGACGCAAGCGGCGTACGCCACTCGGGCTATTGGGCGGCAAGGAGGTGAGGGTATTGCTCGCCATGTCACAAAACATAAAGCGCGTCAGCTCTATACCCCAACAGATCCTATTGCTAGTTTGAACGAAGCGGCCAAAGTGGCGATGTTGGAAAAACTCGAGCAATTGGCGCGCAGTCTTGATCCGCGCGTGGTGCAGGTGATGGCGAGCTTGGCCAGTGAATACGAGTTGGTGTATGTCGCGCGTCACGATGGCCATCGTGCGGCGGATGTGCGCCCAATGGTGCGCTTGTCGATCAATGTCATTGTCGAAGCCAATGGCAAGCGTGAACAAGGTAGCGCTGGTGGTGGTGGTCGTTTTGATTACGGCTATTTTACCGATATGGTGTTGCTCGATTACGCCAAAAAAGCGGTGGATCAAGCGGTGCTCAATTTGGATGCTAGACCGGCTCCGGCGGGTGAAATGACGGTGGTGTTAGGCAATGGCTGGCCGGGTATTTTGCTGCACGAAGCGATTGGCCATGGTTTAGAGGGCGACTTTAATCGCAAAGGCAGCTCGGCCTTTGCGGGCAAAATCGGTCAGCGCGTTGCAGCGCCAGGCGTAACGGTGGTGGATGACGGCACGATTGGTGATCGCCGTGGTTCGCTCAATGTCGATGATGAAGGCAATCCAACCCAGCGCACGGTGTTAATTGAAGACGGTATTTTACAGGGCTATCTACAAGACAGTCTCAATGCGCGTTTGATGGGTCAGCCGGTGACCGGTAATGGCCGTCGTGAAAGCTACGCGCACATCACCATGCCCCGCATGACTAATACCTTGATGGAAAACGGCGATAAAGATCCGCAAGAAATTATTGCGTCGATTAAACGTGGTTTGTATGCGGTGAACTTCGGTGGTGGTCAGGTGGATATCACCAGCGGCAAATTTGTGTTTTCTGCGGCTGAAGCGTGGTGGGTGGAAGACGGCAAAATGCTGTATCCGGTGAAGGGCGCCACGCTGATTGGTAATGGCCCAGATGTACTGACTAAAGTATCGATGTTGGGTAACGATTTGTCGCTCGATCCCGGTGTGGGGACGTGTGGTAAAGATGGGCAAAGCGTCCCCGTCGGCGTGGGACAACCCACGATGCGAATTGATGGCGGCTTAACGGTGGGTGGTACGGGCTAAATGGCGTTAGTGGTTAGAAAAATCTTGGCCAGCGAGTACTCGCTGGCCGCTGCGGTGGTGCAAACGACTTTTGCGCATTTGGCCGTGCACTATCAGCCGCCTGCTGGGGTGGCGACGTTTGCCCGCTTGTCGACTGCTGATGAAATTGCCAGTCGTGATGCGCGGCACTCGGTGACGTATGTCGCTTTGATTCAAGAGGTGATTATCGGCGTATTGCAAGTTCGATCATTGCAGCATATTGCCATGCTGTTTGTGCTGCCAGAAATGCAAAGTCGCGGTGTTGGCCGCGCTTTACTGAAAGCGGCCGAGCAAGAGGCACCACTGCAAACAGTGAGTGCCAGCGTCAATAGTGTGATGGCGTATATGCGCTACGGCTTTATGCCCTGCGGCGCCGACCAAGTTAGCCCGTCTGGGATTCGTTTTGTACCGATGCAAAAAGGATGAAGTTTTGATCTACTCAGCCACTTTTATTTTTGATACCAAACAATTTGACGCTGAATTTCATCAGCTCGACCAGCAGATTGCTCAGGCGGCCAAAGAAACAGAAGGCTATTTGGGCGAGGAGGTTTGGCAAAGTGCGGAAGGTGGGCGGATTTGCAATGTGTATTACTGGGCTTCAGACGCAGGCCTGAAAGCGTTGATGCAGCACCCTTTGCATTTGGCGGCAAAGGCGAGGTATTCCGAATGGTTGTCAGGTTACCAAGTTATTATTTCGCAGGTGTTGAGAAGTTATGGTGATTCGACAATCAATCATCCTTGTGCCGTTGGTTCGGTTTAAAATACCCCCAACATCTCTTGGTAAGCTTCGTTCATTTCATGGCTTAAATCGGTGTATTGCGGGTCATTGAGCTCGGTCGGTATAAAGGGCTCGGGTAGGTCTTGTTTGTTGATTTCATCGAGCCCGCCGGCAAATAAATTGGCGACATAGATTACATCGGTCAGTCGTCTTAATTGGGTGGTCGGAGGGCGTGGTAAGTCGTTGTCTCTGACTGCGTCGATGATGTCTTCGGGTAGCGATAAGGTGTCAAGCAGTACGGTGCCGATGCTGTCGTGCCATTGTGCGACTAAATATTCGACAGTTTTGGGCCTTTCGAGTAGTTCTGGGTTTCTGCCTGCGCGATCGAGCATAAAAAAAGCGCCTAGGTCGTGGACTAAACCGGCTAAAAAAGCGAGATCTGGATTGAGGCGCGGCGCGAGTTGTTTGCACAGTACTCGTGCAATGACGGCGGTTTTTAGGCTGTGTTGCCACCACAGTTTTGATTGCGCTTCAAAAGGGGCTAGTTGCGCCGAGCGTGAAAGTTGATCCATTGCGCAGGCCAGTGCTGCGGAGCGTGCAACCCCCAAACCAAGCCGAGTGACTGCGTTTTCAATGTTTACAATGGTCCGTCCCGATGGATTGTAGCTCACAGAGTTGGCCAGCTTGAGTAGCTTGGTGGTGATGAGGGGGTCTTTTTCTACTTCGTGCGCAATTTTTTGGATCGAGGCGTTGGGGTCTTTCATCGCCGCGCCAATTTGGATTGAAGCGTCAAAGCAAACTGGAAAAATTGTATTGCCATCGAGTTCTTTGGCGATGTCCTCTAGCATTGCGAGGTATTGGTCTCTGAGCTCGGTGCTCGATTTGTTTTCAGTGGCTGTCATGGTCATGGCATGCTGAAACTATGTGGTTGTGGTGGTTGCTTAAGAATAGTAGGTATTTAACTGAATAAAGTCTTTGTTGCTAAAAAAATAAGCGCTTTCTCACGCGAATAATGGCTTATTTACAGTCTTTTTTATGTAAACACCGTAAAATCGCGGATTGTCGCTTTTTAAGGAGTGCGTATGTCGCAAAATAAAATAATTCATGGGTTTCATGCCGTCACTTCGCGCTTGCGGCGTTTTCCGGATTCGGTGCTTGAAGTTTACGTTAATAGTGAGCGCAGCGATCCACGGATGAAAGATTTGCTGAAGACCGTGAAATTGCAAGAAGTGAAGTTGGTTCAGGTTGATGGCGCGCGTTTGGATGGGATTGCCGGTCATGTGCGTCACCAAGGTGTTGCGGCACTGATTGATACTGAAAAAAGCTATTTGTCGATTGAAGATGTGTTGGATGATTTGGATGAGCCGCCATTTTTATTGATTTTAGATGGCATTACCGATCCGCATAATTTGGGTGCTTGTCTTCGTGTGGCCGATGCCATGGGCATACATGCGGTGATTGCCCCCAAAGACAAGTGCGTTGGTGTCACGGCGACGGTGTCTAAGGTGGCGTGTGGCGCAGCTGAAGTCGTGCCGTATGTGATGGTGACGAATTTGGCGCGAACGATTCGTGATTTAAAAGAGCGTGGGATTTGGATTGTCGGTACAGCAGCCGATGGCCAATGCGATTTGTTCCATTACGGCCAAACTGGCCCGATTGCTTGGGTGTTGGGCAATGAGGGCGAAGGCATGCGCCGCTTGACGCGTGAGTTGTGCGATAGCTTGGTCTCGATTCCAATGTATGGTTCGGTCGAAAGTTTGAATGTCTCGGTGGCCGCAGGGATTGTATTGTCTGAAAGCCGTCGTCAGCGCGTAATGGAAAAATAATCGTCGCGATTGGATTGTTGGCGGTTACCGCGAATGATTTTATGGGTATTGCAATGCAGGCTTGATTTAATAAGCACTACATTGCAATACCCATTTTATTTTTTGATTGGCGCGATGGTGTCTTCAGGTTGAAAAGGCAGCAGCATGATGAGTTTGGCCAGTTGATGTGCCGGTGAGAGACGGGTTTCGCTCCACGGCCCAAAGTATTGGCGTTGCTGTGGATGGTAGGGCGTAAACGTTTGCTCTGGATGGCGTTGCAAAAATGCAGTTGCGAGCTGTCGCATCTGTTGGCATTGCTGCGCTTGTGCTTGCGTTTGTTTGGCCAGATTGGCGATCAATTCGGCATGGGTGAGTTGTTGCTGCGTGAAGTGGCGCTGGGTGTTTTGCCAAAAGGGTAGAAAATCATGTGACTCGGTGCTTGAGCCAAGCAGTATTTGCCAGACTTGAGCGGCAAAGTAGGCTGCACCGACGTCGCCGATATGGAGCCAACCCTGTGCGGTTGGTGCGAGTGTATCGAGCAAAGGGGCGCTGCGCTGCAGGGCGCTGATTGAGCCTGCGGCCGCTAAAATAAAACCATGTTCTGGTGCTTGTGGTGTCGGTAGTGCCAGACATTCTATGCCGGTCGTTGCTGCTGACGGATCGGCGGTACTCGTGGTGATAATAGCCAGCGATGTAGGGTGGTGGTCGCTGCCGTGGTTCAGTTGGTAGCGAATGCCTGAATGACTCAGCCGATGAGCAATCAGGGCTTGCAGTGGTTGAGGCGCGACGATGGTGTAATTCATTGCGGCTCCATTGGGCTGCCGTAATTGGTTGGACAGCCCGTATTCACTTATTCGCCTTGGCAATTGCTCAGCAGTTTTTTCAAGCTATCGCCGTCGATAATTTCAATTAAGCGATTTTGAACTTTGATAAACCCTTGATCTTGGAATTTAGATAAGGTCCGGCTGACCGTTTCCAGTTTGAGTCCTAGATAGCTGCCGATTTCTTCGCGTGTCATCCGTAGATGAAAGCTGGTCGATGAGTAACCACGAATGGCAAAGCGTTGCGATAGATTGAGCAAAAATGCGGCCAGGCGCTCTTCTGCTTTCATATTGCCCAGTAACAACATCACGCCATGGTCGCGAACGATTTCTCGGCTCATTACTTTATATAAGTGGCGCTGTAAGAGTGGTACATCACCAGCTAATTCTTCAATTTCGCCAAAGGGGAGTTCACACACTTCACTGTCTTCGAGAGCAATCGCGTCGCAAGTATGAAAATCAGAACTAATGGCATCCATCCCCATTAATTCGCCCGACATATGAAAACCCGTGACTTGTTCGCGGCCGTCTTCAGAGATGACGCTGGCTTTAAAAAAGCCCACGCGGATGGCAAACAGTGATTTAAACGGTTCGCCAGCACGATAAAGGGCTTCGCCGCGTTTGATGGGTCGAGCTTGCGTGATAATGGCATCGAGCTCTTGCATTTCTTCGGGGTTCAGTCCGATTGGGAGGCAAAGTTCACGCAAGCTGCAGTTAGAGCATGATTGGCGAAGGTGGCGAGGAGTCAGTTCGCGGATTTGAATGTTTTGAATCATATAAGGCTCGATGTACGCTTGAATGATAATTTCAGCCGCTGTTGTAAAGCAAAAGCAGCTATCTATAAAGAGGGATGTTATATTTTATCTGATCTAGATCAATCTTTATTCTACAAGTCCATCTTATCCTGCGACTAAAGCAATGTTACTGGGAAAGTCATGATCTCGAAAAAAATAAACATTATTGCGCCAGCTATTGATTTCGATCGTGAGTTAATTGTGCGCTACGATGGCAAAGGTCCTCGATATACTTCTTATCCGACGGCGGACCGATTTGTGGCTGGACTGAGTCAAGAGGTGCATTCGACTTGCTTAAGTCAGCGCATGCCCGGTGCTTTGTCCATGCCTTTGTCATTGTACTTCCATTTGCCGTTCTGTAATACGATATGTTACTACTGCGGTTGCAATAAAATAATCACCAAAGACCAGTCTAAAGCGGATGAATATCTCGATTATCTCACGCAAGAGGTAAAGATGTATGGTGATTTATTGCCGAATCGGCCCAAGGTAAGTCAGTTGCATTTAGGTGGCGGCACGCCGACGTTTTTGTCTCATGCGCAGTTGCAGCGCTTAATGGATGTGGTTAGTACCCATTTTACTTTGCTAGAAAACGGTGAGTATTCAATCGAGATTGACCCGCGCAAAGTTGGTGAAGCGACGATTCAACACTTGGCCAATCTGGGCTTTAATCGAATGAGTGTCGGCATCCAAGATTTCAATCCCGAGGTGCAGGTTGCGGTCAATCGCGTTCAGTCTGAGGCCGAAACGCGCACGGTGATTGAAGCGGCGAGACAGTATGGCTTTCGCTCGGTGAGTGTGGATTTGATTTATGGTTTGCCTAAACAAACGGCGGCATCGCTGGCCGAAACAATTGATCGGGTATTGCTGCTCAAGCCTGATCGTATTGCGCTTTATAATTACGCGCATTTGCCTGAACGATTTATGCCGCAGCGCCGCATCAATGCCGATGAGTTGCCGTCGGCAGAAGTAAAACTCGATATTTTGCAAAATTCCATCGAGCAATTAACGCAGGCTGGGTATGTTCTAATTGGTATGGATCACTTTGCGCTGCCGAATGACGATCTGGCTGTTGCGCAGCGTCGTGGCCGCTTGCAGCGTAATTTCCAAGGTTATTCAACGCATGCCGATTGTGATTTGCTGGCGTTTGGCGTGTCTTCGATTGGTAAAGTCGGTGCAAGCTATTACCAGAATGTAAAAACATTAGAAGCATATTACGCCAAGTTGTCAGTAAATGAATTTCCGATTGAGCGTGGCCTAACCATGAATCGGGATGATGCACTGCGCCGCGCGGTGATTCAGGCTTTGATGTGTCAGTTTGAGCTGTTCTTTCAGACGTTTGAAGCCAGTTATATGATTGATTTTGTCGACTACTTTGCCGAAGAGCTTGAATTACTGAAGCCTTTAATCGCTGATGGCTTGTTGGTGTTGGAGGCAGACTCTATCGTGGTGACGCCGAAAGGGCGGATGTTGATTCGTTCGATTGCGATGGTGTTTGATGCGTATTTACGGACAAAAGCGACTAAAGCAAGGTATTCTCAGCTGATTTAATCGTGTGTGACGCGGTATGCTTGAATTAGATTGGCTGGCTTTGTTTTTAGCAGGTTTACTCGGTGGCGGTCATTGTGCGGGGATGTGCGGTGGCATTGTCGCCGCGTTTAGTGCCAATTTACCCAAAGGCCCAAGGTGGATGTACGACTTGGGCTTTAATTTTGGCCGTTTAGCAGGGTATGTCGCTGTAGGTGCCATATTGGGTGGCGTTGCGAGCTTTACTGCCCTTGGTCAGCTGCAATTATTAAAATCGATATTGTTTATATTGGCCAATATATTGCTCATTGTTTTGGGTTTATATATTGCAGGTTGGTCATTGTGGCTCACTCGGGTTGAGAAAATAGGCCGGCCGCTTTGGCGGGTGATTCAACCGATTTTACGGCGTTTTTTACCCATTCGTTCAGTCTGGCACACCCCCTTAATTGGCTTTTTATGGGGCTGGATTCCTTGTGGTTTAGTTTATACCGCCAGCTTGGCCGCACTATCAACGGCATCGGCACTCAAGGGCGGGGCGGTGATGTTGGCATTTGGCTTGGGGACACTGCCCAATTTGTTGTTGATGGGCTTGTTTGCTGCGCGCTTTTTGCGAATATTAAATTATCCCGGTGTTCGCCCCAGCTTTGGTATGGTGATTATGGGCTTTGGGGTGTATCGACTATTGAGTTTGATTTGAGTTTTGGGTTTAAAAAAGAGCGCCGCAGTGAGTGCGGCGCTTTTTTTTTATTTTTTGATGGGCTTGGGGGTAAGTATGGTCGGTTTGGCTTGCAGGCTCATGTTCGGGTAGTCGCGACTGTAATGAAGGCCGCGACTTTCTTTTCGGGCCATTGCGCAGCGAACGATGAGTTCGGCGGTAATGACCAGATTGCGTAACTCAATTAAGTCGTTTGAAACGCGAAAATTGCGATAAAACTCGTGAATTTCGCTCTTGAGTAGTTCAATCCGGTGAAGCGCGCGCTCAAGTCGTTTGGTGGTGCGTACGATGCCAACGTAATCCCACATAAAGCGCCGCAGTTCGTCCCAATTGTGCGAAATGACCACTTCTTCGTCAGGGTCGGTGACCCGACTTTCATCCCATTCGGCCACGTGGGGTAGTGTGCGTGGTGTTTGTTTTAAAATATGCGCCGCCGCCGATTTGCCCAGCACCATGCACTCGAGTAGTGAGTTGGATGCCAATCGATTGGCGCCATGTAGCCCAGTGCAGGCGACCTCGCCGACGCCATAAAGACCGGCTACGTCAGTCTGGCCATCAAGGTTGGTGACCAAACCGCCGCACGTGTAGTGCGCGGCGGGGACGACGGGGATGGGTGCTTTGGTGATGTCGATGCCCAGCTCAAGGCAGCGTAGATAGATATTCGGGAAGTGCTCTTTAACAAATGCGGCGGGCTTATAGGAAATGTCTAAATAAACGCAGTCAAAACCGCCTTTTTTCATTTCAAAGTCAATGGCGCGCGCCACGATGTCTCGAGGTGCTAGTTCCGCACGTTCATCATGATTGGGCATAAATCGCGTGCCATCCGGTAGGCGCAAGATGCCGCCTTCTCCGCGCACGGCTTCGGTGATCAAAAATGATTTGGCGTGGGGGTGGTACAAGCAGGTTGGGTGAAATTGAATGAATTCCATGTTGGCTACGCGGCAACCAGCGCGCCAGCCCATGGCGATGCCGTCACCCGTGGCGACATCGGGGTTGGTGGTGTACAGATAAACTTTGCCAGCGCCGCCCGTGGCAAGGACGGTGTGCTGCGCGAGGATGGTTTCCACTTGGTCGGCGATTTTGTTGTAAACGTAAGCGCCAATGCAGCGATTTTCTGCTGATTTGTCCGTGATTAAATCGACGGCGATATGTTCTTCAAGGACGGTAATATTGGGGTGTGCAGCTACTTTGATGGCCAAGGTATCAATCACTGCTGCACCTGTCGCGTCGGCGGCATGAATGATTCGGCGGTGACTATGTCCGCCTTCTCTGGTGAGGTGAAAGCCATGGTAGCTGATTTGGCCTTCGTCATCTTTGGTGAAGGGAACGCCCATTTCGATGAGCCAGTCGATGGCTTCTTTGGAGTTTTCGATGATGAATCGAGTGGCGTCAAGATCGCACAAGCCGGCACCTGCCACTTGGGTGTCGTTGATGTGTAGCTCGCTACTATCAGAGCCATCGAGCACGGCAGCGATGCCACCTTGTGCCCAGCCGCTGCCGCCATCGCGCAAAGCACGTTTGGTGATGAGTCCCACTTTTAGTTGGTCGGCGAGTTGAAGTGCGATGGTCATCCCGCCCAGCCCGCTACCCAGAATCAATACATCAAATGTGCGCATGGTGATTTAATTTAGAAAAATGGATGGGCAAATATTAACAGAGCAAACGATCTCTGGTGTGGCTTACAGTCATCCTGCTTGTAATTTTCAAACCGAACCCAATATTAGAAAATTGACCTGTAATAAATGCAATTAACTGTGGGAGTTTTTACCCTTGCTTAAAATCAGTGAGCGCGATTTAGATCATGAATTGGTCTTGCGGGCGCAAAATGGCGACCAGCGTGCTTTTGAACTGTTGGTTGTCAAGTATCAGCGACGCATTGTGCGACTCTTGTCGAGAATGATTCGTGATCAAAATGAAATTGAAGACGTGACCCAAGAGGCTTTTATTAAAGCCTATCGTGCCTTGCCGTCTTTTCGCGGCGAAAGTGCGTTTTATACTTGGCTGTATCGCATTGCGATTAATACCGCAAAAAATTACCTATCGACCTTGGGTCGCCGGCCGATTTTGTCGGCTGAATATGAAGATGAGGACGGCGATACGGTTGATGCGGCTGCATTAGTACCAGACTTTCATACGCCAGAGACTGAACTATCCAATAAGCAGATTGTCTCTACAGTCAATGAGGCGGTCGATGCTTTGCCTGATGAATTGCGCGAGGCGATTACTTTGCGCGAGATGGATGGGATGAGTTATGACGAAATCGCTTTGGCGATGGATTGTCCGATAGGGACTGTGCGTTCGCGTATTTTTCGAGCGCGTGAAGCAATTGCCAATCGCTTGCGTCCTTTGCTGGGCGATGTGGGTAAAGATAAGCGCTGGTAGCCATATCGGGCGTGGCGTACAGCGGCGGTTAGAGACAGGGGTTAGTGGTATGAGTGAAAAAATTTCAGCCTTAATGGATTGCGAAGTTGCACCGCAAGATGTGGTGGCCGTCGTTGATGCATTGCTCGCTTCGGCGGAGCAGCAAGCGCAGTGGCATCGTTGGCATTTGGCACGAGATGCGATTGGGCAGCCGCATTTGGCCGTGTCGCCTGATTTTATGCAAAAATTTTCCGCCAAGTTGGCGCAAGAGCCGGTAGTGATTGCACCTCGGCGCTTGCGTGTGCCTCAATCTCGTTGGTTGCCGTTGGCTGCAGTTGCTTCTGTGGTTTTTGTCGGCTTGGTGGCCTGGCAGTATGCATTACCCACGGTGTTGCCTGCGGATCTATTGGCACAACAAAAAACCATTGAATTAAAGTCTGCTGAGATTAGTCCTTATTTGGCGGCGCATCGGGATGGCTTTTCAAATCCTTTGGCCTCTGAGCAATTTGCGCAGGCCCATTTTGAAGTTGGAGAGCAGCATTGATGGTGGCGAAAGTGTATTGCCGAGTAATGGTTTTATTGGGGTGTTTGTGTGCCTTTAGCGCGCAAGCTATGCCTTTGGATAAGGGCGAGGCGCAGCGTGTGTTGGCGCGCTCAGCATCGGCGGCTGAGGCAGTGGTTTACGCGGGAAATTATATTTATCAATCCGGTGAGAATATTGCTAATTATAAAATCAGCCATATTGTCGAAAATGGTGTGGCAGCAGAACACCGTGAATTATTAGATGGTGAGCCGCGTGAGTATTTGCGAATCGGGGACAAAGTTAGCATGTATCCGGCTCAGGACTATGCGGTGCAATTGGATCGTCGCTATACCTCTAAATTATTTCCAAATCACTTGCCGGATGATGTGGGTGAGTTGCTCCATTCTTATGGCGTATCGAAAGTGGGGCGTGAGCGCGTGGTTGGCCGAGAAGCGACGATTTATCAGCTTGATCCATTGGATGCTTATCGCTATCCACAACGTTTTTGGGTCGACGATGAAAGTGGTTTGATTTTAAAATGGCTGATGATGGGGATGCGCCAAGAAATGGTGCAGTCGTTTAGTTTTACCCAAATTCAGGTGGGCGGAAAAATTGAACGTAAATTGCTAAAGCCGATTCATCCTTTGCGTAGCGTTCAAGTGAATGACGGTGCCGTGCTCGATGTTGCGGAGGATAAAAAATGGCGGATCAAGCCCATTGTGCCTGGCTTTAAGCTGGTTAAAAAGAGCACTCGAAGCTTGCCGCATAAGTCGCGAGAAGTTGTTCATTATTTGTATAGCGATGGTGCGGTGACTTTGTCGGTGTTTGTTGAGCCGATGAATGCCAATATTCCGCTGGGTTTGGCGCATCAAGGTGCGATTCATTTGTATGCGCGCCAAGTCGATCAGTATTTATTGAGTTGCTTGGGTGAGGTGCCTGCCGCAACGGTGGAGCGTTTTGCCAAAGCGTATACGTTACGTTGATTTGAGAATAAGGTTGAAATCTCCGCATGATCATCACTGAAGCACAAGTTGAGCGCTGTGAAGGTGGGCAGGCATGGGTCAAAATTCGCCCCCGCAGTCCTTGTGGCAACTGTGATCCAAAATATGGCTGCAAATCGGTAGCAATTACGCGTTTGTTTGGTCAGGGGCAAGAGAGTTACCCTGTGCAAAATCAATTGGGCGCAAAGGCCAGTGACTGGGTGAGGGTGGCGGTGGATGATGGTGTGCTGCTGCAAAGTGCGCTTTGGGGCTATGGTTTGCCATTAATGCTGTTGCTATTGAGCGCCGCATTGGCTGTGGTGATCGCGCCGGCGGCTTGGTCAGAGCTCGCCTCTTTGTTGGGAGCTGTACTGGGTTTTATCCTGGCTTTTGGCGTGTTGCGTTGGCGCAATGCCAAAATGCATGCATTTCAACCGCGAGTGATCGAGATTCTGTCTGCCACATCGGGCTCGACGATGTGTGCGGGACGTCAGTGACCGTCGTTTTTCATTGTTTATTGTTTATTATTTGAATTTGGCGCAGTGGCGCGCGTAAGGGTTTATGAAATTAAAATTATATGGCCGCGCTTATTGCGGTCTGTGTACGCAGATGCAGGCGCAATTGTTGGCGCAAGCTGCGGGACGATTTGAATTGGAATGGGTCGATATCGATGATGTGGATGAATTGGAGGAAAAATACGGTGAGTGGGTGCCAGTATTGCTCGATTCGGAGGGCGTTGAAATCTGCCATTACCACCTTGATCAACAGGCTTTGGATGCCAGCCTGGCAAAAATCAGTTAAAATAAGCGGTTATCGCTAGTATGGGCACGCGCAGCGTGCCTTTTTCTATTCGCAAATTGTGTAACAGCTTAGTGGCTGCGGGACTCATGGATCACATTCGTAATTTCTCTATTATCGCGCACATCGATCACGGTAAAAGTACCTTGGCCGATCGTTTTATTCAATTTTGTGGTGGCTTGGAAATGCGTGAGATGAGCGCCCAAGTGCTTGATTCCATGGATATTGAAAAAGAGCGTGGCATTACCATTAAAGCGCAAACTGCCTCTTTGAATTACAAGGCACGTGACGGCAAAATATACAATCTCAATTTGATTGATACCCCGGGTCACGTTGACTTTAGCTATGAAGTGAGTCGCTCTTTGGCCGCCTGTGAAGGTGCTCTGCTCGTGGTCGACGCTTCTCAAGGCGTTGAGGCACAAACCGTAGCGAACTGCTATACCGCGCTTGAACTCGGTGTGGAAGTACGTACGGTGCTCAATAAAATTGACTTGCCTGCCGCCGATCCAGATCGAGTAGCGCAAGAAGTCGAAGATATTATTGGCATTGAGGCGGTGAACGCAGTTCATGCTTCGGCCAAGTCAGGTATTGGTATCGAAGACATTCTGGAAGAGGTCGTCAACAAGATACCCTGCCCGAAAGGCGATCCTGATGGTCCATTAAAAGCGCTGATTATTGACTCATGGTTTGATAATTATGTTGGCGTGATCATGCTGGTTCGCGTGATTGATGGCGAAATTCGTCCGAAAGACAAAATTTTATTTATGTCGACTAAAGCGCAGCACTTGTGTGAACAAGTTGGCGTATTTACACCTAAATCAGTGCAGCGTAATGCACTTCGCGCCGGTGAAGTTGGTTTTATCATCGCTGGGATTAAAGAAATTGCCAGTGCCAAAGTGGGTGACACCATCACCACCGTTAAAAATCCAGCGACGGTCGCTTTGCCCGGGTTTAAGGATGTCAAATCACAAGTTTTTGCCGGACTTTATCCAGTAGAAAGCCATGATTATGAAAAACTGCGCGATAGCTTAGAAAAACTGCAGCTCAATGATGCCTCTTTGCATTATGAACCCGAGGTTTCACAAGCTTTGGGCTTTGGTTTTCGTTGTGGTTTCTTGGGTCTCTTGCATTTAGAAATTGTGCAAGAACGCTTAGAGCGTGAATTTGATATGGATTTGATTACGACTGCGCCGAGCGTGGTCTTTGAGTTGGTACTCAAAGGCGGCGAAGTGGTACAAATCGAAAATCCATCCAAACTGCCTGATCCATCAAAATTTGATGAAGTGCGTGAGCCGATTATTACCGCAACGATTTTAGTGCCACAAGATTACGTGGGTCCGGTAATGACTTTGTGTAATCAAAAGCGCGGCATGCAAATCAATATGCAGTATATGGGCCGGCAAGTGATGTTGACCTATGAAATGCCAATGGCCGAAGTGGTGATGGATTTCTTTGATAAATTGAAATCGGTCAGTCGTGGCTATGCCTCGCTGGATTATGATTTTAAAGAATTCCGCGTTGGAGATTTAGTGAAGTTGGATGTGCTGGTCAATAGCGAGCGCGTCGATGCACTCAGTTTGATTGTTCACCGCAGCACGAGCCAATATCGCGGTCGTGAATTGGTTTCCAAAATGCGCGAACTGATTCCACGACAAATGTTTGATATCGCAATTCAAGCCGCAATTGGTAGTCATATTATTGCCCGTGAAACGGTTAAAGCGGTACGAAAAGACGTATTGGCAAAATGCTATGGTGGCGATGTGTCACGAAAACGCAAATTGCTAGATAAACAAAAAGCCGGTAAAAAACGCATGAAGCAAGTGGGGAACGTTGAAATTCCGCAAGAAGCGTTCTTAGCGATTTTACAAGTTAGCGACAAATAAACCATCCACTTCGTGTAAAAGGAACAGTCAATGAATTGGCTCGTAATTGGTATTCTTTCTTTAGTGTTAGGCCCTGTGTTGATTTTGGCAGGGGCCAAGCACGAACGAAAAAATAATGAACCACCTCAGCTGGTGCAATACGGCTATTTATTGGCTGTTGTTGGCTTGTTCATTTTGCTAGTGCAATTTTTTAGTATTAGTGCCGCTATGTTGATTTTTGTTGTGCTGACCGGAGTGGTCTGGGCAATGGATAAATTGGTTTGGGGCAAAACCCGTGGCGATCAACAAGTTGCAGATTGGGTGGAATATGCGCGTGGATTTTTCCCAGTTATTTTGGCAGTGTTTGTATTGCGCTCATTTATTGTTGAACCGTTTCAAATTCCATCGTCTTCAATGCGTCCGGGTTTGGTTGTTGGAGATTTTATTTTAGTGAATAAATTTGCTTACGGACTGCGACTGCCTATTTTGAATAAAGTGGTCGTGCCTGTCGGTGAACCTCAACACGGGGATGTGATGGTTTTTGACTATCCAAATAATCCAAAAATTCAATACATTAAGCGTGTTATTGGTTTGCCGGGCGATGTTGTTGAGTATCAAGGAAAGAAATTAACGGTTAATGGGCAAGTCGTAAAAACGACGGCTGATGGTGAGCATCAATACGTTGAAAATGGCGTTTATTTAGTCAATAACCAACAATTTATTGAGCAACAAGGCGGCAAGCAATATAAAACATTAAATATGGCTGAGGTGCCAGCGCTCAATTTACGTGAAGTGGGTGACTTCCCATTTAGAGAAAATTGTAGCTATGATGAGTCAGGATTTAAGTGCACCGTGCCTGAGGGGCAATACTTTACAATGGGCGATAATCGAGATCACAGCGCCGACAGTCGTTACTGGGGTTTTGTTCCGAGTGATCACATTGTAGGTAAAGCTTTTTTTGTTTGGATGAATTTTAAACATTTTGATCGTATTGGTACTGCTATTAAATAGGGGTGTGGCAATGAAAAAGCAATCAGGGCTGTCTTTTTTTGGTTTTATTATTGTCGCGATGGCGGTAGCCATGGCATTGATTGTTGGCTTTAAAGTGGTGCCAACGTATACCCAATTTTTCTCGATACAAAATACGGTCCAAAAATTAGCAAAAAATAGTGCCGGACAAAGTCCAGATGCGATTCGTGAGTCTTTTGATAAAGATGCCGCAATCGGTTATATCTCTGATGTGACCGGTAAAGATTTGTCGATTACCCAAGTGGGTGGTGTAACGACAATCGCAGCTAATTATGAAAAGGTTGTACCCTTAGTCGCTAATGTGAGTCTTTTGTTTGATTTTCAAATTGAGCAGTCTTCCGGCACGAGTGTTCAATAATTTGAGGGATATTTAATTTGTCAGTCGTCTTACCCGCCGAGCGTTTACAAAAAACGCTCGGTTATGTTTTTTCTGAACCTAAACTACTTAAGCAAGCATTGACGCATCGTAGTTTCTCATCGAAACACAATGAGCGGCTTGAGTTTGTTGGTGATGGTATTTTGAACTCTATTGTGGCTCGCAGCCTGTATTTTGCATTCCCACAATTGAGTGAGGGCGATTTGTCGCGATTACGTGCGCATTTTGTTCGGCAAGAATCGCTGGCGGTCATTGCCAGTGAGTTGCAATTGGGTGATTACCTTTCTCTTGGTGAAGGTGAACTCAAAAGTGGCGGGCATCGTCGGCCAAGTATTCTAGCCGATGCCCTTGAGGCGATCTTGGGCGCGATTTGGCTCGATGGCGGATTTCAGGCGGTAGAAGCCGTGTTGAATCAGTTGTTTGCTGCGCGTATTGCTGCAGTCAATCCTGAAGAAGCAATGAAAGATCCAAAAACTTCATTGCAAGAGTGGTTGCAAGCTCGCAAAGTGGAATTGCCTAGCTATGTGATTGAGCGGCAACAGGGTGATTCGCCTGACCAGATTTTTGAAGTCAGTTGCACCATTGCTGAATTAAAAGTCAGCGCAAAAGCAGAGGGGACGAGCCGGCGAGCCGCAGAGCAGCTTGCTGCTGGCGAAGTACTTCATCAATTGCGTGAGCAATTTCCAGGCAAAAAGGTTGTACGAAAATGAATATTTTAAAGCATGAAGAGAGTACCGCAGTGGATGGTTTTCGTTGTGGTTTTGTTGCCATTGTGGGGCAGCCTAACGTCGGCAAGTCGACGCTAATGAACCATTTGATTGGTCAGAAATTAAGTATTACTTCACGTAAAGCACAAACGACACGCCACCGAATCACGGGAATTTTAACCTCTGAAACCGCGCAGTTTGTCTTTGTAGATACGCCTGGATTTCAAAAACGGTTTAGAAATGCGCTCAATCAAGCGATGAATCGCAGTGTGACGACGACGCTCGCTGATGTTGATGCGATTTTGTTTGTAGTTGAAGCTGGGCGATTTGGACCGGCAGATCAAGCTGTGCTTGAGTTATTGCCGAAAGATCGCCCAGTCATTTTGGTGATTAATAAAGTCGATATGTTGCCGAATAAGTCGGCGTTATTCCCGTTTATTGAAGAGGTCGCTCAGAGCTTTAATTTTGCCGCGATTGTGCCGGTTTCAGCGCAAAAAGGCTTGAAATTAGATGTCTTAGTATCGGCGATCGAACCACTGTTGCCAGAATCTGTGCCGATGTTTGGTGAAGATCAGATTACTGACCGAAACGAGCGATTTTTAGCTTCGGAAATTATTCGTGAGAAAATTTTCCGTATGATGGGCGAAGAGTTACCTTATGTGATGGCGGTAGAAATCGAAAAATTCGAAGAAGAAACGCTGGCTGATGGCCGTGAACTGCGTCGAATTTATGCGGCAATTTTGGTGGATAGAGAAAATCAAAAACCAATTTTAATTGGTAAAAATGGCGCTAAATTAAAGAAAATCGCCACCGATGCCCGTATTGATATGGAAAAATTGTTTGATGCCAAAGTGCATTTGGAAGTTTGGGTTAAAGTAAAAAGTGGTTGGGCTGATGACACTCGCTTGGTACGTCAATTTGGCTACGAATAAAGCATGACGCGATCGTCAAGCAAGCTGCGGGTTAATTTGCAGCCTGCTGTTGTGCTTCACCAGTATGCGTACCGTGAAACGAGCCGCTTACTGGATGTGTTTACTCGCGATCATGGTCGTTTAACGCTCTATGCACGTGGCGTACAACGACCGGGGTCGCAAATTCGCAGTGTTTTGCTTGGTTTTCAACCGCTGTTATTGTCGTGGTTTGGTGGCGGGGAGTTAAAAACACTGCATGCCGCGCAATGGCAGCCGGGTTTGCCCCAGTTGAGTGGCTTGCCACTATTGTGCGGTTTTTATATGAACGAGCTATTGCAGCGTTTATGTCCTAAAGAAGAGGCCAATCCCGCCTTATTTACCGCCTATTTTTCTGCGATTCAAGCTTTAGCTCAACTCGGTAGCGATCGCCTTACTGTTGAACCCATTTTACGTTTGTTTGAACGGCAATTACTTGATAATTTGGGATATGGTATTGATTGGCAGCATATCGCTCGATCGGATCAACCACTCAATTTGCGTGAGTGTTATGAGTTTCATTATGGCGTTGGTTTAGTGCCAAGCCAAAGTGACATAGCTTGTCCCGCTTCGCTTGTTTTGGCATTCGCTGCGGGGGATTTTTCTGACCCGCACGTTTTACCATGGGCAAAAATGTGGATGCGTCAATCGATTGCTGCAGTACTGGGTGATTCCGTATTGCACACACGACAATTGCTGATTGATTTGCAGAAGTTATAATGGGGTATGCTTTACTAGCGCATACTATTGCTATGTTGCTGACTTATACCTTAATAACAGGATTAATTTGCACATGTCTCATTCTATTTTACTCGGCGTTAATATTGACCATGTTGCAACGGTACGCAATGCACGTGGTACGCTTTATCCACAGCCTGTTTTGGCTGCACAGCTGGCCGAACAGGCGGGTGCTGATTTAATTACCTTACATTTACGTGAAGACCGCCGCCACATTCGTGATGAAGACGTGCGTCTAGTTCGTGCGGTATTGCAAACACGCATGAATTTAGAAATGGCATTAACAGAAGAAATGTTGGCGCATGCTTTAGATATTCAGCCACAAGACGTTTGCTTGGTGCCTGAGCATCGAGCTGAGGTGACCACCGAAGGTGGTCTGGATTTGATAGCCAATCCAGTGCATTGCGGCCGATACATTCAGTCTTTACAAGATGCAGGGATTCGCACTTCAATTTTTATTGATCCGGATCACGCGCAAATTAAACTGGCGCATGAGTTGGGTGCCCCTGTGGTAGAAATTCATACCGGCCGTTATGCCGATGCTAGAAATAGAGTTGAGCAGCAGCGTGAGTTAGTGCGTGTTAAAGAAGCTGCTGCTTATGCCGCTTCTTTAGGCTTGGTGGTCAATGCTGGACACGGTCTGCATTATCACAATGTCCAAGCTATTGCTGCTATTGCCGAAATTGAAGAGCTTAATATTGGCCATGCTTTAATTTCACATTCAATTTTTGTGGGTTTAAAGACTGCAATTGTTGAAATGAAGGCGTTAATGCAAGCTGCACGTTGCGGCCAATCGTGAGCTTGAAAATGCCTAGCTGAATTTTTAGGTGACCTGTTTTACCTTTGTTATTCATCCTCGAGGGGATAGCCATGATTAGTATTTCACACGAAGCTAAATATACGCATGCAGTGGTATTTGAACAATTTACGCTGCAAGACTATAAAGAGTTCGAAGATAATGTCTTGTATGACATTCGTTTTCATGGAGCAGCTCGACTTTTACTCGATTTGAGATTAATGGATGGCTACACCATCGATATGGCACTTGAAGAAATTCGGTTTTCAAAGAAAAACCGACAAAACTTCGATCGAGTGGCCGTGGTGAGTGATGATCAGTGGGTGGTGTGGTCCGTGTGGTTGAATCAAGCTATTTCTGAGTCTGAAATAAAAGTATTTGCAGATATTGCGAGTGCACAGCAGTGGCTTGAATATATTAATATTGCCGCTTAAATGTCGTATTTAATCTGTACGACAAAACTGCAGTTTGGATATAAATATGCTTGATCGAATTAGCTCTCTTTTTTCGCGTGACAAATCACCGTTAGCTAACCAAAAAATGGCGCAGCAATGGTGTAAGCAAATCTTGCAATTAGATCCTGCGTCTCGTTGCAATAAAGTGCATGAATTGGTCACAGATTTTATTGCGGCTGCGGATAAGGTGTCGCTTGAGCGTTTGCAAGCTTTGATGTTGATCGATGAGCAAGTCCAAGAAGCATTTGATGCGGTGTGTTATCAGTACGTTTCTAATCCGCGCATGTCTAAAGAGATGGAGCAGCAGCTGTGGAAGTCGGTGGTGAGTTTTGCGACGGATATGGTGGATTCATATCAGCGATTTGTTCAGGCTGATGGCAGTGAAAGTCAACAGCAGTCATTTGATTTGTTGATGCCGATTGTTCTGGCGCGCAGTTTGCGTTATCTCGCGATTCAAGCGAAATGGCATTATTTCCGCTTTGAAAAAGTACCGCCTAAATTGTGGCTGCAAGCCCATCAGATGTATCGCTTATCTGAAATTGGCGGCTTTGATTGTAATTCATTCTCTCTATATCCAACTAGCAAGGATGAGGTTTCATCCTGCGCTGATGAATATATTCAAATGCTCATGCTCAATACCTTGTCGAATAATAACTTATCGGTTCGCCAAATCGATATGATTGACGCTTGGCTTGAACGATGGTCTAAATTCATTCAAATCGGGCGAAAATATCAAGATACGCAACATCATTTTTGCGTTAATCTACAAGAGGCGCAAGGCCCACAAAAAATAAATAACGATTTATTGGGTGAGCCTTATCGCTATTGGGGATTGAATGATTTAATTGGACATATTCAAGAAACGCTCGGCAAGCTTATGACGGGCTCTAGTTACGCTTCTTTGGGTTTAAATTCCGATTCGCGTGGCGCTACGGTGAGTGATTTACTCAAGCATCTGGATGTATTTTGGACCATGTGCATGCGTAATAGTCAGGTAAAACGCAGTGCCAGACAAAAAGTAACCAAATCGGCCGACGTGATTTATGGTTTGGATCGTATTTGTCGATATGTAAAATTAGATAATGATAAATTTAATCGTCAGGGGGCTGAGTCTAAAGGAACGGTAGATTATGATGAAATCATGGATATGCGTTTGTATGGATTTGTTTCGTCAAGAACGAAAGAAAAATTAGCTGCAAATCCGTATAGCTTTACGAGTAATGCCAAACAAGAAATAGATTGGCATAGTTGGGCAATTGATAATGAAAGTGCTGATGGCTTTGGCGCTACTTTGCGTTTTTCTGAAAATGAATGGATACGGCCTAGCTTATTATTGGCTTCACGAGAAAGTAACGAAGCCAATTGGCGAATCGGTATTTTGCGGCGCATTGCCCGATTGAGCGATGATGAAGTTTCGGTCGGCGTGCAAATTATTAGTGTAACACCGGTGATGGTCGGCATGAAGTCAGAGCAAAAAGACCGAGTTGAAACCATTACCGTTGCCGATTTAAATTTTACTGCAGGACTTGAATTACCCAATGTTCGTACTGCACTGTATGTGTCTCATCAAGTGAATGGCAGTAGTGTTAATACTTTGATTATGAATTTGGCCGATTATGGTTTAGATAAAGTGTATCAAGTGAATGCACGCGATAAAAAGTTCTCGGTAAGCCTCGGTGCAGTTTTGGAAAAAGGAGTGGATTGGGCTTGGGTTACGGTGAATGTATTGCGACAAGCATAAATAATTAACAGCAGAATAAAAAATGGCGTGAATTTCACGCCATTTTTGCATTTAAATCGATTTGAATTAACTACGAATTGCCGATTTAGGTCGAAATGATTTGACGACTTTGGGGTCGGTTTCTATATACGGTCCGTTGAGCAATTGTATGCAATAAGGGATGGCGGAAAAAATACCAGAAACCAATGACTGCCCATGCTCGTCTTTTAAGCCTTCGAGTGTTTCTTTGATCGATTTGGGTTGCCCGGGCAAATTTAATATTAAGCTGTTGCCACGAATCACTGCAGTTTGTCGCGATAAAATTGCAGTAGGAACAAACTGCAGGCTGATTTGTCGCATTTGCTCGCCAAATCCGGGCATTTCCTTATCCATCACTGCGCGGGTTGCTTCGGGTGTGACATCGCGTTTGGCAGGGCCCGTGCCGCCCGTGGTGAGTACCAGTTGGCATTGGGCTAAATCAACCAGCTCAATTAAGGTCTGCTCGATGTGCGCTTGTTCATCGGCGATGAGTCGTGTTTCTAAAGTAAAAGGGGTGGTGAGTGCTTGCGCCAACCACTCACCCAGTGCTGGAATGCCTTGATCTTCATAGACGCCGCGGCTTGCACGGTCAGAAATGGAAACCAATCCGATTTTGAAGTCGATGCTCATGCTTGAATACGCACAGTCAGGCCAGATGGCATGTGATCTACTTTGATGCGCGTAAAGTCGCAGGTTTGGTATTGCGCTAAACCGGTTGAGTCTGCGCCTGCCGCGTGGGTGATCGCAATCACCGTTGCGCCAGCACAATGCGCGGAACGAATCCCTGCTGCGGCATCTTCAAAGGCGATGCAATCTGTTGCTGGCAATTGCAATAAGCTCGCGCCTTGCAAGTAAGGGTCAGGGTTGGGCTTGCCGAGTGTGACGTCTTCGGCGCCAATTAAATGCTTTGGCGTAGGCAAACCGACAAAGGCGAGCTTGGCCAGTGCAAGTTGGCGCGGTGCAGATGTCACTACGGCCCATTGTTCAGGGTTTAAAGCTTCGAGAAAAGCTTTCGCCCCCGCAATGGCAACGTTGCCCTCAAGGCTTTGCAATTCTTCGGCAATGAGTCGCGCTGTTTCAGCTTTGGCGTCTAAATGCGGTGCAACCAGCGCAATGGTTTCTTCGCCACGACGGCCATGCATTACTTTTAGAATGGCCGAAAAATCAATTTGTTGACGATCAGCCCAGTTGCGCCAGATTTTTTCAATGCAAAGCGTCGAATCAATCAAGGTGCCATCCATATCAAATAGAAAACCTTGGGCAGAAAGCGTTGGGGCTGAGTCGACTGACATAAATTTAATCCTCGTTGGGGGCTGCAGGGGCTTCTTCTGGATCTTGGTAGCCAGTGGCTGGTTCTTTAATAAATGATTTCATTAATTGAAATAATTCTCGAAATGCTTTAGGTGGTACGTGTTTGCCCGCTTCTTGCTGTTGGCGCTCTTTTTGTGAATTACGAATCAGTTGTCGCAGGTGCTGAATATCAACTTCAGGATAATCGGCGATAAAGCCTTCAACGGCTTTTACATCGGTGAGCATTTTTTCACGTAAACGTTCAATTTGGTGTAGCCAAATATTGTGCGTGTTTGAAATGCCTTTTTGCGCATCCAGAAACGCATAAATTGGCGCTGGATCGATATTTCGCATCAATTTGCCGATATACTGCTTCTGGCGAGCAGTGGCACCATTGGCCGTGATTTTTCGACCTTCTTTGACTGCATCCAAAATGGTTTCAGGCAGGTTCAAAGGGGCGAGTTGTTTTGGCGTATATTCCAGCAAAGTCGCGCCCAATTCTTGCAACGCGAGAGCGTCACGCTTGGCTTGCGACTTGCTGATGATGCCAACGGGTTCATCGCTGTCGTATTGATTTAGGTTGGTCATGGTGTCAAGAGCTTATGCAAAAGCAGTATGATACCAAACGAAACCCTGTTACTGATTGTTCTTCTGGGAAAACTTCTGTGTCTGAATTTAGTTTTAGTGAACAAAACCTGCGTGATTTAGCCGCACAAGTGCTACAAGAAGCGCAAAAACAAGGCGCAACGGCGTGCGACGTCGAGGTTTCCGAAGGCGCAGGCCAAAATGTGTCAACGCGTTTGGACGAAATCGAGACGATTGAATACAACCGAGATAAAGGTGTGAATGTTACCGTTTATCTGGGGCAGCAAAAAGCGCATGCCAGTAGTAGCGACTTTTCGAGTGCCGCCTTAGCTGAAACTGTCAACAAAGCATTAAGTATTGCCAAATACACCGCTGCGGATGAATTTGCCGGTCAGGCTGATCCGGCGCGCTTGTGTACCCACTTTCCCGATTTGGATTTATACCATCCTTGGCCTTTGGCGGTTGAAGGCGCTATTGAGTTGGCGCGCGAGTGTGAAGCTGCGGCGCGGGGCGTGGATGCACGAATTAATAACTCCGATGGCGCCACGGTGTCGACTTCGGGTTCGCGCTGGGTGTATGCCAATTCCTTGGGTTTTATGGGCACGGGTACCAGTACGCGCTACAGTATTTCTGCGGCAGTGATTGCCGAAGATGAAAGCGGCATGCAGCGCGATTATTGGTATAGCTCGGCGCGCGCTGAGGCCGATTTAGATTCGGCCAAACGAATTGGTCAACGCGCCGGTGAGCGCACGATTCGTCGCTTGGGTGCGCGGCGGCTAAAAACTGGCGAGTATCCAGTGTTGTTTGAAGCGCCTGTGGCCAGCTCTTTGATCGGACATTGGATTGCTGCGGTGAGCGGCGCAAGTTTGTATCGAAAATCGAGCTTTTTAGTCGATAGCCTAGGCAAATCGGTGTTTTCGCCGTGCGTAACGATTACTGAAGATCCATTTTTAAAGCGCGGCTTTGCCAGTGGTGCTTTTGATGCCGAAGGCGTGGCTACCGTGGCGCGCACTGTGGTGGATGCGGGTGTGCAGCAGGGGTATTTCCTTGGGAGCTACTCAGCGCGTAAGCTAGGGATGAATACCACCGGTAATGCCGGTGGCCCACATAATCTATTGGTAGCGCCCACCATCGATGCGGCCAGTTTATTGGGCTTGATGGGAACGGGCTTATTGGTCACCGAATTGCTCGGTCATGGCACCAATATGGTGACTGGGGATTATTCGCGCGGCGCAGCTGGATTTTGGGTTGAAAATGGCGTGATTCAATATCCGGTCGAAGAAATCACTATTGCGGGTAATTTGCGCGAGATGTATCAGCAAATTATTGCGGTAGGCGATGATGGCTTGCGCTCGAGTAGTCGCCATGTTGGCTCGATTTTGATCGAAAAAATGACCGTGGCCGGTGAATGACCTCGCAGCTTCCCACTTACTGGCAACAAGCTTGCGGGCATTTAGCGGCGCAAGATCCGGTGATGGCTAAGCTGATTGCGGCGTATCCGGCGGTGAGCCTGCAAAGCCGAGGTGATGTTTTTCATACCTTGGCCAGAGCGATTGTTGGGCAGCAAATCTCGGTTAAAGCCGCTGATACAGTCTGGGCCAGACTCACTGCGGCGTTGGGGGATGTGTCCAGCGCCGCCGTGTTGCGGCAAGATCGAGACGCACTACGCGCCTGTGGCTTGTCCGCCAGAAAGGTCGAGTATCTGAGTGATTTGGCCGTGCATCATCAAGCTGGGCGCTTAGACCCGACTGTGTGGCTCGATTGGGAGGATGAGGCGATTATTCAAGCATTGATCGCCATTCGCGGAATAGGGCGCTGGTCGGCCGAAATGTTTTTATTGTTTTATTTATTGCGCCCTAATGTGTTGCCGCTGGCCGATATCGGTTTGATTAAAGCCATTGCACTGCATTATCACGCAGGTGAGCGTTTGCCGCGTGCGGCGCTGATTGAGCTTGCCGCCGCGTGGCAGCCGTGGTGTAGTGTGGCAACGTGGTATCTGTGGCGCAGTTTAGATCCTGTGCCGGTTGAGTATTAATGCTTTTCTTTGATAAGAAACGATATGTCCCAATTAACGCAAGACCCTTTTGCTACATGGCATGAGTTGGCGCAAAAAACCCAAGAGATGTGGCTAGATTCGGCCTTTGTATTTTCACAGCGCACACAAATGCTCGCGCAAGTGGGGATGAATCCGAGCGCGGCCGACCAAGCTGAAATCACGCAAATGGGGGTAGAAAAGCTTGAGGCAGTCGGTGAGTCGTCTTTGGCGGCATGGCAGCAGATTGGTGTGATGCAGCAGGCTTTATGGTCGAGGGCTTTGCAGCAAAATCAAGCCGCCATCGCGATGTTGACGGCCAGTATGGCTTCACCGCAGGCGGCGTTGGCGGCGCAGCAACAGTATTCAAACCAATTATTAAACCCAGAGCCATTTACACAAGCCAGCGCCGATATGGCACATGCCATTCTGCATCCAGTGCATAAACGCACCACTGAAAATGCAGAACGGCTCAGAGAGAACGATTAATTACAAGGTTTTGAGCTTGCCATGAAACTGTGACAAGCTTGAATAGCCTTTCTTTTCCATGATTTCGCTAAGCTCAGCTTTCACTCGGGCAAAAATACCAGGGCCTTCTTCGTATAGCGCCGTGCCCATTTGCACTAAAGTCGCACCCGCCAAAATGTGCATAAAAGCTTCTTGACCAGATTTCACACCACCACAACCGATAATGGCTTTTTCTGGGCAGCGGCGATAAAACGCATTCACATTGGCCAGTGCCGTCGGCAGCACATAGTCGCCACCCAAGCCACCAAAGCCATCTTTGGGTTTGATGATGACCGATTCACTGTCAATATCAATCGCCAGCGCATTCCCAATTGAATTAATACAAGTCACAAAAGCAACGGTTGGGTAGCGATTTAAAATCGCGGCCGCTTCGTCAAAATGCGCGATGTCAAAATACGGTGGCAATTTAACACCTAAAGAGCGCTGTCCGTAGCCAGAGGTCACTTCGGCCAATAAAGTATCCATGGCATCAAAATCATAACCCAGCTGTGCTTTACCCGGTACATTCGGGCACGATAAATTGATTTCTAAAATCGCCGGTGTCACCGCGTCTTTTAGGCCGTCGATCATCGCTAAATTGTCATCGAGCGTGAGACCGGAAATCGAAATAAATAAAGGCTTGCTCTCATAATCATGGCGCTCGGTATAGCGCAAATAATAAGCAAAGCCTTCGTTGGGTAGACCCATCGAATTAATACTGCCCCACGGCTTATCCCCGTTGAGAACGCGGTAACGCGGCTCGGGATTGCCATCGCGCGGCTGTAAGGTGCAGCTTTTGGTCACCATGGCACCCGCTTCGGATTCTTGCAATGCTTCGAGTTGTGAACCCACGCTGCACCAAACCCCTGAGGCATTCATCAAAGGGTTGTTCAAGGGTAAATCTAAAAATGTTGTAGCTAAATTGGGCATGAGAATGGCTCCCTAAAGACGATTAAATTCATCTTAGCGGCTAGAACGCAAGGGGAATGTGAGCCTAATCAACAAAAGCTTGTTTTAAGATTTTGATGTAATTTGTTGGCTTAGCGTTGACATCATTTGCCGCCATGCCGTTGTCACCTCGGCACCGAGCTCTGATTCAATGCGTAACAGTAGTTCGCGTTGCGGGCTGGTGAGCTCATGTTCTAATTGCTGGCCAAGTGGGGTCAAATATAGGTTTTTTACGCGTTTGTCATGGTCGCCACTTTGACTGGTAATCAATTGCGCCGTTTGTAAGGCTTTGAGTGGGCCGTGCAAGGCTTGTTTGCTTACACCTAATTTGCTTAGTAATTGATGAATGGCTACGCCAGGATGTCTGGCGACAAAATACAACACTCGGTGATGAACGCGTCCCCATTGCCGTTCGGCAAGCAATGCGTCCGCTTGCGCGGTAAAGGCACGGTAGCCATAAAACAAGAGTTCAATATCGGCTTCAATTTTTTGGTCAATCATATTGACTTAATTTTCCTTGATGGGCATGATTTAGGTCTACTTAATTGACCTATATGGCGTATCTTATGCTAGCTAGAAGAATTGAACGTTTAACTTCGTCATTGGTTCGCGATATTTTAGCGGTCGCGCAACAGCCTGGGGTGATTTCATTTGCCGGTGGCTTGCCGGCCAGCGAAGCCTTGTTGTCGCTGGATTTAGCCGCATTGCCTGCCGATGTGGTCAAGAGTGCCTTGCAATATGGCCCGAGTGAAGGCGAGCCGCAGTTGCGTGAGTTGATCGCTCAGCGAATGCAAGCTATCGGTTTGGATTGCCGCGCCGAGCAAGTTTTGATTCTAAATGGCTCGCAACAAGGGATTGATCTTGTTAGCAAATTAATGATCGACGAAGGCACGCTGGTCTTGGTCGAAGAGCCAGCGTATTTGGCCGCTTTACAGTCCTTCCGTTTATTGGGGGCGGACTTACGCACTTTGCCGATTGCCGATGGCGTTGATTTGGCAGCGTTGGCCGAGCGCTTGCCAGAAGTGACCATGGCGTATTTAACGCCGACGTTTCAAAATCCGTCGGGCTATTGCTATAGCCAAACGGAACGGAAAGCGGTAGCGGAGCTGCTCGATACCCATGGTACGTGTTTGTTTGAGGACGACCCCTATCGCGAGCTAGCGTACGATACCCCTGCACCCGCGCCCTTGGTGAGTCATTTAACATCGGCGCCTTGGGTGTATCAAGGCTCGTTCAGCAAAACCTTAGCGCCGGGCTTACGCTTGGGCTATTTGATTGCACATCCAGATTTAATGCCGCATTTAGTGCGCTTAAAGCAAGCGGCTGATTTGCATAGCAATCGTTTAAGTCAATTGATTGTGACGCAGATATTGGCGAATGATCAGCTCGATCCGCATTTAGCCGCCGTATTGCCGCTGTATCGACAACGCCGTGATGCGATGGCCAAGGCGTTGGCAACGCATTTAAGCCCTTATGCCACGTGGTCCTTACCGAGTGGCGGTTTGTTTTTTTGGGTGAAACTCAACACAGTCGATGACACTTTAGCGCTGATGCGCGCCGCTTTAGCGCAAAAATTGGCGATTATGCCGGGCGTGGCATTTATGGCGTCAAATCAAGATGATGGGGCGATTCGCCTCAATTTTAGTCATGCCAATCCCGAGCAAATTGACGCCGGAATTGCGCGCTTAGCGCAGATCTTGCGGGATTTTTGAGCCGAGATTGGACTTGGCACGGATAGCGGACTTGGGTTGACGGTCAGCCATTTCAGACCGATTGGTGAGTCAAAAAGTTTGATCTAGTGCCGCACCGCGCCTGCGCTGAGACGGTACAATAGCCACAGACTCGGGGTGCCGTGAGGGTCTGTTGATGTTTGGTTTGCTAACAGGGAAATCCAACGTCAGCAGGTCGAGACCGGCTGAGAGAAACCCGTTGTACCTGATCCAGATCATACTGGCGTAGGGATGTCTGCTGCGACTTGGCGACTTCCTGCGCTTTACAAGGAAATCGCGATGTCTCAAGTTGATCTTACAATTGCTGAACTGCCATTTCATTTAGTTGCCGATGAGCTAGAACGCTTACGCGCTAATACCCCCCTAGTGCATGTGCTGACCAACGAGGTTGTACAATGCTTTACTGCCAATACCCTACTTGCCATTGGCGCTTCGCCAGCGATGATTGTGGCCGAAGCAGAGGTCGCTGATTTTGCGGCGATTGCCGATGCGCTGCTGATCAATATCGGCACCGTTTACCCAGCCCGACTCCAAGCGATGAACTTAGCGATTGATGCCGCTAACGCCGCAGCCACGCCGTGGGTGCTCGATCCGGTGGCGGTTGGCGTATTGCAATACCGCCGCGATGCAGCGCTTGCGATGTTGGCTAAAAAACCAGCGGCAATTCGCGGCAATGGCTCAGAGATTTTGGCTTTGGCCGCCGCATTGGCTTTAAATGCTGAGGCGACGACGGGCGGGAAAGGCGTTGATAGCACGATGAGCTCAATGTCAGCACTCAGCGCCGCGCAGCAATTGGCGCGCGCCACTGGCGCGATTGTTGCCGTGACGGGTGCGACCGATTACATCACCGATGGCGAGCAAACATGGGCGGTGCCGTGGGGCCACCCAATGATGACGCGCGTGGTGGGAACGGGTTGTGCGTTGTCGGCCGTGGTGGCGGCCTTTTTGGCCGACGCGCCCAATCGACTCAATGCCGTGGCCGCAGCCTGCGCGGTGATGGCGATTGCTGGCGAGCGAGCGGTAGAGTGCTCTGATGGTCCGGGGACATTTGTTGCGCCATTTTTAGACGCTTTACACGTAATTCATCCAGTGCAATTACGGAGCTATAGCCAATGACGACGACAGCGAATCCCATCGATTTAAGTTTGTATTTAGTGCTCGACCCGGATTTGTGTGGTGGATTGGACGAAATGGTCAGCACAGCGAAAATCGCCGCGCAAAACGGCGCCACCGTAGTGCAATTGCGCGCGCCGCAATGGAAAAAACGCCAGTGGTTGTTGGCCGCTCAGGATTTAAAAGCCGCGCTGGCCCCCTACAATGTGCCACTGATTATTAACGATCAGCTCGATATTGCGCTGGCGATGGATGCCGATGGGGTGCATGTTGGCCAACAAGATCTGCCCGCTAGTGAAGTACGGCGATTATTGGGGCCAAATAAAATCGTTGGTTTATCAACCAATGGCTTGGCGCAATTTCATGAGGCCGAAGCGATGTATCAGGCTGGCATCATTGATTATGTTGGGGTTGGGCCGGTATACCCTACAGGAACGAAAAAAGATGCGTCGCCGGTGATCGCGGTGGACGAAATCGCCGCCATGCTGCAAAACCGCATTTTACCAGCGGTCGCCATTGGCGGCATTCAGGCAGGGAAAGTGGCCCACTTGATGGCGCAGGGCTTTGATGGCGTTGCCGTGGTCTCGGCGATTTGCGGCCAAGCCGATGTCGCTGGCGCAACGCAAGGCCTCTTGGCTGAAATTCATGCCGCAAAGGGAGGCACGAAATGACCATTCATACTTTAACCATTGCCGGCTCAGACTCTGGCGGCGGCGCAGGGATACAGGCCGATTTAAAGACTTTTTCCGCGCTCGGCACTTACGGCATGAGCGTGATTACCGCGCTCACCGCCCAAAACACCCAAGGCGTGCACGGCGTACAGGTGGTCTCCCCGGAGTTTATCGCCGCGCAATGCGATGCGGTGTTCAGCGATATTCGCGTTGATGCCGTCAAAATGGGCATGCTCGCCAATGCGGCGACGATTGCCGTGGTGGCCGAACGCTTGGCGCATTACCAACCACCCATTATGGTGCTCGATACGGTGATGATTGCAAAAGGCGGTCATGCGCTGCTTGATCCTGCAGCAGTAAATGCGCTGCGCGAGCAATTGTTGCCGATGGCCAGCATTATTACGCCGAATTTACCCGAAGCGGCGGCATTGCTCGGCTGTGCTGAAGCGCAATCAGAAGCGCAAATGCGATCACAAGGCCACGCATTAATCGCGGCTGGTGCGCAAGCGGTGTTGATGAAGGGCGGGCACTTAGGCGGTGAATCTTGCCCCGATTGGTTGATTACCCCCAATGATGAAGTCTGCTTCCCCGCAGCGCGCATTGCCACACGGCATACCCATGGTACCGGCTGCACCTTGTCAGCGGCGCTTACCGCGCTGCGCCCGCAATGTGCTGATTGGCCGGAAACAGTTGCTAAAGCCAAGTCATGGTTGTTGCTGGCGATTGCACAAGCCGAACGCCTCGAAGTCGGCCACGGCATTGGTCCGGTGCATCATTTTCATCAGTGGTGGTAAAACGGCGCGTTTATTGATCGGCATCCGCGCTTGGATGCGAACTTGAGCGCCTGCGCATGATTAAAACCGCTGCTGATTGGTCGCTGCCGGCTGGTTGCGAAAGCATTGTTGGTCTGCAGTCCCTGCTGCGGTCAACAGAGATTTCGCCGGCCAGCCCTCGGTGGTGGATGCCGTTTGGATGTGGCTATGAAAAAGAATGGGCCTAAAGCAGGCCCAGTATGTTGATGTAAGTCGTCGATCTAAGTTGGCCAGAAAACCTTACTAGTTGTCGCGACAAAGTCCATCACCATGCCATCCAATTAAATTTAAACCATGACAATCTTTCATTAAAATAACAAATTCTTTCCATAAAAATACAAATAACAAACACAAGCATAAGTTAAAGTATGTGTGCAGCATTTTCCCTAGTAGAATTTACTTGCCGAAAGGCATTCAAAACAAAACATAGGGATAATAATGAAACTCAAGCACTTAGCATTTGCAATCACTGCAGCATTAGCCGTATCAAGCGCACAAGCAGCCATCGTTGATATTGATTTTACGAGTTATGCCAATGGCACTGCATTTAGCACGCAGATTCCATATGTAACGTTTAGCTTACAAGGTACAGGTTCAACGGCTGGCTCTCCCGTGATTAACAGCTTATCTTGGCCAGGAAAAGGTTTAAGCAACAGCGCCTCTGGCGAATACCCTACGGCATCAATTTTGGATATCAAATTTGATGGCTTAGCGAATAACGTCAATTTTAAATTTAACAACTATGGTTCGTCTTCTTCAGGTCGAGGCCATACGTTTTACACCGCATTCAATCAATTAGGCGCAGCAATTGAAACTGGATTTGTGGGTGCCGGTGGTAGCTTTTCGCTCGCCTCGACTGGCATTGCTGGACTTCAATTCAACAATGGCACAACCGGCTCTAATAGCTGGTTATTTGCCGTGAATACATTGCAAGCCAATGTCGCCCCAGTCCCAGAGCCAGAAACTTACGCTTTGATGGGGATGGGTTTGTTGGGTTTGATGGCGGCGCGGCGTCGTAAAGCTAAACAAGCTTAATTTGATTGATTTAAGCAGCATGAAAATGGCACCTTGGGTGCCATTTTTTATGATTTAAGCCAACTCAAAAAATCACTACAACTGAAACCTCGGCCAACACGGTGGCGCTAGCGCCCAGATCCATGAGCTTCCCTGCGGCGCGCATTGCTACACGGCAGCGCATGATAAAAACCGCTGCCGATTGGACGGTGTCGCTTCGCTGCGAAAGCACTGTCAGTCTGCAGTCCCTGTTGCTACCAACAGGGACCTCGCGGGTAAGCCTATTCTGGCGAATGGCATTTTGATACAGGTATGGAAAAGAATTGGGCTCAAGCAGACCTAGTTTGTCGATTTTAGTCAGCGATCTAAGTTGGCCAGAAAATAAATGCCGCACACAGTGCGATGCAGCAAAAACCCACAAAATAGCCGAGCGCATGGTTAAAGATGAAAAATTTTCGCCATGTATTGCTCTCTATACGTTTCCAGCCGCCATGTTTGGCCGCATACCTAACCCCATGCATAAAGCCCCCCATAGCTTCTTGATCGTGCATATACAGCTCAAGTCGAGGCGGTAGGGCGTCGCCGTAGTTTTCTTTCAAATAGGTATACAGCGCATGGCTGCACAGCAGGTAAAGAAAACCACCGCCCAGTGTGCCAACGACTAGAAACGGCAAGCTGTAATTAAGGAAAAACTCACGCATTCTGGGTCTCCGAATAGGACTCATTGATCTGATTGGTCGAAACGCTTAACGAATATTACCTTGGCTAGCGATTGAGTCATTCATGTTCAGTAGGGTGGCTTTATTGCCCTTGAATTTGATTTTGAAACTCAATCCCCATGTTTCATCTAAATCTATCGACTCTACTTGTAACGTCTGCTTGTCCAGCCATTGCGCACGTGTGGCACGCATTGATTCTGTACTGGATTTTTGCAATGGATCATCAACGTGGGGTCGTGGTTCGCTGTGCCAAGCGGCTCCTAGACGGGCTTGAACTTTGAAGGGCGACTCACTCCATTTGCGTGGTGACATGCGGATTGCAACGACATCCTGATTAAATTCAAACTGCAGTTGGCTGAGATAGTGACTTGGGTTATTGATATCGATTTTGCGGTTATGGATGATTTTTTCTAGTGGCGAACGCAGCTTTGACGTCGGCGTTGGGGTGGCGAGCTGCGTGATTTTTTCTTGTAATGCAGCTAAAGCGATTGGGTTTTCAGCGCGCTGATCTTTAAGTTTCAAATAGTATTCGCGCAGTGCACTAAATCCAAAGCTGAAATTGTTGCCATTGTTGCGAGAAGTCATGACCATCGTGATATCGTCTTGTGGAAAAACGGCAATAATTTGCCCGCCATAACCTTGGGCGCTATACCATTCGCGATTTTGTCCTACCCACCATTGCGCGCCATAGTAATGAGAGCCTGAAGTGATATTTAACATTGGCGCTGTGGCGTATTGCACCCAGCTAGCGGGCAAGATTTGCGCCCCTTGCCAAACGCCATTTTGCCGATACAGTTCACCGAGTTTCAGCATATCGAGCGGCATGATATAAAGCCCGCGCCCACCACCAAGATGGCCTTGTTGGTCACTATTGATCCAGCGCGTATTGCTAATGCCGAGTGGTTTAAACAAACGTTGTTCTGCGTAATCGGCCAATGAACTACCGAGCGCAGCTTCACCCAAAACGCCGAGCAAATCTGATCCACCGCTGTTGTAGTTAAAATTATTGACCTGATCAGGCTCAAGAGAGCGATTGAGTACAAACTTCACGATATCGATATCGGGTTGTCGTTTTAGCTCACCAAAATCACCAAAATTATCACTACGCCACTCTTGCCACAACAATCCTGACTTCATACCCAGCAATTGCTCAACAGTAATCAGTTTGGCATTTGGCAAGTCGGCGTATTGCGGCAAGATATCGGCGACGGTGTCGGTTAGTTTGAGCTTGCCGTCGTTAATCAACATGCCAATCAAGGTCGCCATAAAGCTTTTGGTGACTGAATTCACTTGATGCGGGATGTCGGCATGAAAGGGCGCAACATAGGCTTCGAGCACCACCTTGCCATGGCGCGCGATAATGATGCTTTCCATATCAAAGCCGGGTGTTTGCAAGTAGTTGAGCATTTTGGTGAGCTGGGCTGAGTCGAGTCCGACCGATTCTGGCGTCGCCGTTTTAAATTGCGCTAAAGTAGGTTCTAGCACTTGTGGAGTGAGTAAGTCGCTGCTTGCGGCTTGACTCAAGCCAAGGCTCAGCGCGATGGCGATGCTAATCATACGATATTGCATAATTATCCTTGGGTATTGGCTTGAGCCAGTTATTGATTAAGGTTTACAGTTAAATACGTCGTGTTATTTCGCTTGCCGTTGCTTTACGGGGATACAGAGCTGATAAGTAAATTTTGTCGTTGCAAGCAGTGTCTCTTGTGGGTCTTTAATTGGCCCAAGCGTATGGCCGGGGCGTTTTTCGTCCAATTCCCATTTGCTGCGTGGCAAGTGGTAGCCAAACACGTACTCGGCCAGAATCATCGAATCGGCGACGGTGCCGCAAAAGTCGACGACTAGATAGTGCCCCGCTGCAATGTCGGCGACGAGGATGTTGCGTTCCGCTTTAAAGTTGGCATCAACCAGCAAGCCGACGGCGTATTCGCAGCGCCGATGGTCGGTGACGTTGGGGTTGTCCATCATCCGTGAAACCAAGCGGCTGTTCGCATTCGTTAAGCCGTGTGCTTGCCCCCATTGCGCTACGCGTTGCCAAAGCGTAAACATTTGTTCGAGCGCAACGCCATTTTGCCAAAAATACACCCAACGATAACTCGGCATTTTTTCGAATTTAAGCGCTGAAATTTGCCTTGGCAATTCGCCGTTTCTGGCCGCTTCCAGTGCGACTTGAAGCTGTGTATCGGGTATTGATTCTATGGGTTTATCTGTATGGGATACTTTGCAATTCTTGCTATCTTGCAAGATATTTTCATTATTCTTGTGAGATTGCTGACGCCAGTTATAGCTTAAACCGTCTAAAGTCCATTGCTCGCCTTTACGCCAGTCGCTGGCGGTCATGCCAAAGTGCGTGCGAAATGCGCGGGAAAACAAGGCTTGCGACTTAAAGCCACAATCAAGTGCAATTTGCTGCATGGGAAAGGGGGGATTAATCAGCAGCAAATTGGCGGCGCGCTCAATGCGGATCCGGCGTAGATAGTTGTTGGGGGTCTCTTGCTGAATCGCGGTAAAAACACGGTGAAAATGATAGGGTGAAAAATGCGCGGCTTGGGCTAAATCAGCGAGGACGATGTGTTGATCGAAGTGGCTGTGAATGTATTGCAGGGCTAAATGAATGCGCTTAACGTAGTCGTCCATATTTGGCGATGGCGGTTTTTATTTGGGGTGAACAATAAAAAAGGGAAGCAGATGCTTCCCTTTTTTTAAGTAAGGCTAATTATTTAGCAGGTGCTGGCGCCGATGCCGTGGCGGATGCCGCTGCTGCTGGAGCACCGCCGCCGACGACTTCAACGATTTCCCACTTGCCATTTTTAACCACATAAACCCCGATGGCACCATTTTTAACGTCGCCTTTTTCGTCAAAAGTGATAGTGCTCGTCAAACCTGGGTATTCCATGGTTTTTAAAACTGGCAAGTATTTCGCTGGGTTGGCAGAGCCGGCTTTTTGCATAGCAGCGACCATCATTTTGGTGGCGTCATAGCAATATGGCGCGTAAAGCTGAACTTCTACGCCAAATTTATTTTTGAATTTTTCTTTAAATTCTTTACCGCCTGGCATGTCTTCCAAAGATTTGCCTGGGCTAGAGGCGTAAGTGCCTTCGGCATCGGTACCGGCCAATTTGATAAATTCGCCAGTTTGGGTGCCGTCAGCACTCATTACGGTGGCTGGGATGCCGAGTTTTTTGCTTTGTTTTTTCAACGGTGCGGCTTGTGCGTCCATGCCACCGTAGAAAATCAAATCAGGTTTCGCGCCTTTGATATTGGTCAGAATGGCGTTGAAGTCTGTTTCTTGGTTAGTGGTGAATTCACGTTTCACGATTTCAGCGCCAGCGGCTTTAGCCGCTTTTTCAAATTCGTCGGCTAAGCCTTGGCCGTAGGCGGTGCGATCGTCAATGATGGCGATTTTTTTGGCTTTGAGTTTTTTAACCGCAAAGTCACCGAGTACCACGCCTTGCTGTGCATCATTGGCCATTACGCGAAATGCGGTTGGGAAGCCTTGTGCGGTGTAAGCAACGGCTGTGGATGATGGCGAGATTTGTACAATGCCAGCATCGTTATAAATTTTTGACGCTGGAATGGTCGTGCCTGAGTTCAAGTGACCGATCACGCCGCTGACTTTTTGGTCAACAAAGCGTTGCGCGACGGTGGTGGCGGTTTTTGGGTCGGCTTGGTCATCTTCGGATACCAATTCGAGCTTCATTTTTTTGCCAGCAATGTCCACGCCGCCAGCGGCGTTGATTTCGTCGATGGCCATTTGCACGCCATGTTCGTTGTCTTTACCCAAGTGGGCGATATTGCCGGTCATTGGCGAGGCTTGGCCAATTTTGATGATGTCGGTCACCACTTCAACCGTAACAGGTGCAGATGCTGGGGCGCTGGCCGTGTCGGCCGGTTGTTGTTTGCCGCAGGCAGTAATCGACAAAATGGCGGCAGCGATGAGGCTGAGGCGAGCGATGGTCATCGTGAATCTCCGAGATTGGGCGTTGTTATTAATTACGGTTGTTTGGGTACTATTGCCATTTAAAGGCAATCAATCTTGCTTTCGCAATCAGCGACTAGAAATCAGTGTTTTCCTGTATCTAGACCGCAACAGTTCTTACTAAAAATCAACATGACAGTTTGTTTGGTGTGGCTTGGGTCGGGCCGATGGCTGCGCCATTGACCGCAATCGGCCAGATGTACGGCGGTGCGTGGCTTTGGCGGTGGCTCGTCGGTGTCGATTTAAAATCGCAACTGCTTGCTGTTTTTGCCAATAGGCGCGCTGATTTTTTAAAATGACTGTTTGAAAGTATGTTGCATTTTTGCTACGAACGCGGCAGAAAGGGCGTTGTTCTGCGGCGGTGGGTGCTTATAAATGGCCGAGCTCGGCCAAGGACACCACGCGGTGGGCGGCGACGATAAAGTGATCGAGTAGTTTGATATCCAGCAGCGCTAAAGCATGTTGCAATTGGCTGGTGAGTAAAATATCAGCAGGTGAGGGTTCGGCGTGGCCTGAAGGGTGATTGTGCGCGACGATCAGCGCAGCGGCATTGAGTTCTAACGCCCGCCGCGCCAGCTCTCTGGGGTAAACGCGGGTTTCGCTGAGCGTGCCTTTAAATAAAGTCTCGGCGGCAATCAGCTTGTGGCTGTTGTCTAAAAATAAGCCATGAAATTCTTCATGATTGAGGCCACGCAGTCGCAGCTTTAAAAAATCCCGCACCGCACTGGGGCTGCTCAGCGTATCGCGCGCTTTGAGCTCTTCGCACAGCGCGCGGCGGCTCATTTCGAGTACCGCTTGCAATTGAGCATATTTGGCGTCGCCAATGCCGTTAATGTGCGCAAAATCATCGAGCTTGGCTTGAAATAAAGCTTGTAATGAGCCGAAATGCTGCAGCAAATC
The DNA here is from genome assembly GCF_020531905.1 of Deefgea salmonis. Taxonomy (GTDB): domain Bacteria; phylum Pseudomonadota; class Gammaproteobacteria; order Burkholderiales; family Chitinibacteraceae; genus Deefgea; species Deefgea salmonis. The sequence continues at coordinate 276,568 of NZ_JAJAWG010000001.1, forward strand.
ACGCGCTAAATCGACGGCGCTTTTGCCGGCAATCCCGACGCGTAAAAAAATCGCCAGTAATTCAGCGTCATTGAGTGCCACTGCGCCATGGCGGAGTAATTTTTCCCGTGGACGAGAATCTGCGGGCCAATCGGTGATAGACATCGGCGTTTCTTGGTAAACTTCGGATATTCGCTATAGCAGAGGCTTACATTGTGAGTCATAAAAAAATTGTATTGGGCATTACCGGCGGCGTTGCCGCGTATAAATCGGCTGAATTAACCCGGCTGTTGGTGAAGGCGGGATATCAAGTCCACGTGGTGATGACCGAGGCGGCAACGCATTTTGTTGGCGCAGTGACGTTTCAAGCATTGTCAGGCCATCCGGTGTTTGTGGATCAGTGGGATGCGAGGATGCCCAATAATATGGCGCACATTGATTTAACCCGTGGCGCGGCGGCGGTGTTGATTGCGCCGGCATCGGCCGATATGTTGGCCAAAATCGCGCAAGGGCATTGTGATGATTTATTGTCGACCTTGGTTGCTGCGCGGACTTGCCCCTTGCTCGTTGCGCCAGCAATGAATAAGCAAATGTGGGAAAACGCCCCCAATCAGCGCAATGTGGCGCAATTGCGTGCCGATGGCGTGGCGATTTTGGGCCCAGGCGCCGGTGAGCAAGCGTGCGGCGAGGTCGGTGATGGCCGGATGCTGGAAGCGGCGCAAATTTTTGAATTACTCGAAGCCAGTCTGCAGCCGAAACGTTTACTCGGAAAACGGGTGCTCCTCACCGCAGGGCCAACTTTTGAGCGCATTGACGCGGTGCGCGGCATTACCAATAGCAGCTCAGGCAAAATGGGCTACGCGATTGCGCGTGCAGCGTATGAGGCGGGTGCTGAAGTGGTGCTGGTGTCGGGTGAAACGGCGTTGCCAACACCGATCGGTACGCGGCGCATTAATGTGTTGAGCGCGCAGCAAATGCTCACTGCGGTTGAGGCTGAGGTGGCTGCGGCGGATATCTTTATTGCCGTTGCCGCTGTGGCCGATTATTACGTGCTCAATCCGTCGGAGCAAAAAATTAAAAAAGACGCGCATATTTTAACGCTAGAGCTCGCGCCCAATCCGGACATCTTGGCCAATATGACCGCCAAAGCCAATCCGCCATTTTGCGTCGGTTTTGCCGCTGAATCAGAAAATCTATTGGAATACGCCGAAGCCAAACGTAAACGTAAAAAACTGCCGTTATTGGCGGCCAATTTAGTGCAGACGGCGATGGGGCAAGATGATAATGAAATTGTGCTGCTGGATGACAGCGGTGAAACGCGGTTAGCGCGCGCCCCTAAAATCGATATTGCGCGCAAACTGATTGCGCATATCGCCCGTTTGTACGACGCAGCGCAATTAGAAAAATAAAACCGGGTTTTACCGGCTTAAAATTGACTCAGTTGGGAGCTTGTCACCGATTTGGCTCAATCGACTCAGGGTTTGCTGGCTTTGCTCAGGCAGATGCCAACAGACCCTAGGTCATTATTTAATTTAAATGTTTTTAGGAAATACTATGACCACGATCGATGTAAAAATTTTAGACGAACGCTTAAAAGATAATTTGCCGGCCTATGCCACAGCAGGTGCCGCAGGATTGGATTTGCGCGCTTGTTTGACTGCGCCGATCGAATTAGCTCCCGGCGCAACCACCTTGGTGCCGACGGGCATGGCTTTGCATTTGGATGATGCCGGTTTAGCGGCGATGATTTTGCCGCGCTCAGGCTTGGGGCATAAGCATGGCATCGTGTTGGGTAATTTGGTGGGTCTGATTGACTCTGATTACCAAGGGCAAATTTTTGTGTCGGTTTGGAATCGAGGCAATACCACATTTACGATCCAACCTTTAGAGCGCATCGCGCAATTGGTCATCGTGCCCGTGGTGCAAGTGGGCTTTAATATCGTCGATGAATTTGCTGTCAGTGATCGCGGCGAAGGCGGCTTTGGTAGTACCGGCAAGCATTAAGCACCGCTGAACTTAAGGGTGGCTATGGTTGGGTATGTCGCTATAGCGTATATTTAAAATGGCTTTGAAGCCAATACCCATTTTAAAAATCGCACCGTGGTTTCGGTGCGATTTTTTTTGCTTTATCGCTGGGCTTGGCTTTGTTCGAGTATTTGCTTGGCGGTCAGTAGTGAATCCACCATTTCAATGCCCAGTGCTTGGGTTTGCGCGCTGGCTGGGAGTAGATCGGGCACCATGATTACACGGCATCCGGCGGCGTGGCCGGCTTGTGCGCCAAAATTAGAATCTTCAAACACCACGCAATTGGCAACTGGTACGCCCAGTTGGGCGATCACTTTGAGGTAAATGTCAGGGGCGGGTTTGGGGTGGGTGATTTCATCGCCGCAAACGGCAAATTGAAAGTAAGGCCATAAACCGCTAATGGAGAGGTGATGATTCGCCATGGCGCGTTTCGTTGAGGTGGCAACCGCGCAGACAATAGCGTGTTGTTTTAAAAAATCGAGTAATTCGATCACGCCGGGCCGCAAATTGATCGTTTCATGACTGCGGGCAAGGTAGATTTCATGCGTTGCCGCGCGCAATTGAGCGACTGGAAAATGCGGCCCGAGTGCAGCGTGCAAATACGCTTCGGTTTTCGATGAATGCATGCCAATCATGCCCAGCGGGATCTCGGCGGCAATGGAGTGGCCTAATTGTTCGGCAGCATCATGCCAGCAGCTTAAGGCCATCCGCTCACTGTCAATCAATAAACCGTCCATATCAAAGATGGCCGCCGCAATTTTATTGGGGTTGGTGTTTATTTTCATTGCCTTATTTTCGATTTATTTCAACAATACGCCAGTTTACTCGCCTTGAATTGATTTATGACTCTGAAAATGACCGTTTCCGCCCAATCGATTTGCCCTTGTGGCTTACCTGCAACCTATGGCCGTTGCTGTGGCCGCTATCATGCTGGCCTTGCTGCGCCAACGCCAGAAAGCTTGATGCGTTCGCGCTATAGCGCCTATGTGCTTGAATTGGCAGATTATTTAAATGCCACGTGGCATGCTTCAACCCGTCCGGATGATTTGGGTCTGGCTGAAGATGCGGCGGTAAAGTGGCAAAGTTTAAAAGTGAGTTTTGCTGCTGAGCAAGGCGATGAGGGCGAAGTGAGCTTTGTCGCTCGCTACAAAGTCGGCACGGTGGCGTACCGCTTGAGCGAGCACAGCCGTTTTGTTCGCGAAGATGGGCGCTGGTTTTACCTTGATGGTGAAGTGATTTAATGTTCGCGGGATTGAATACCTTGGCGCAATTAAAGGCCGGTGCTTTGCAAGGCTGTACCCGCTTAGATCTTAGCTGTGGTTTGACGGAGTTTCCGCGCGAGATTTTTGCTCTGGCCGATAGTCTTAAAATCCTCAATCTATCGGGTAATCAGCTCTCGAGCTTGCCGGATGATTTGCCACGGCTGCGGCATTTAGCAGTGATTTTTTGTTCTGAAAATTGCTTTACTGAGCTCCCTGCGGTATTGGGGCAATGCCCGTCGCTGACAATGATTGGCTTTAAATCCAATCAAATTGCACATGTCGCCGCCGAAGCATTTCCGCCGCATTTGCGCTGGTTGACTCTAACGGACAATCAAATTACTGAACTGCCTAGCTCGATTGGGCGCTGTCAGCAACTTGAAAAATTAATGTTGGCAGGCAATCGCTTGTCCGCACTGCCCGCTGCGCTGGCGCAATGCCAGCAATTGGCATTGATTCGGCTGGCGGCCAATCAACTGACGGCGTTTCCCGAATGCCTATTGCAGTTACCGCGCTTGGCGTGGTTGGCGATTGGGGGTAATCCATTCAATGCCGCGTTCGAACTGAACGAGATCGCTGATGTGGTGAGCGTGAATGCGGCCGACGTGACGCTAGGGCGGCAGCTCGGCGCAGGGGCGTCGGGCACCATCTATCAAGCGCAATGGCATCTCGCAGAGCCGCGTGCAGTCGCCGTTAAGATTTTTAAAGGTGCAGTCACCAGCGACGGTTGGCCGCACACTGAAATGGCAGTGTGCCGCGCTGCCGGTGAACACCCGCATTTGATTGGGGCTTTGGCGCAATTGAACGGGCATGCAGCGGGACTGAGCTTGATCATGCCTTTGATTTCAGCCGAGTTGAGTGTGTTGGCCGCGCCACCGAGTTTAAGTACGTGCATTGCCGATGTGTATGCCAGCGATTTACGCCTGACTTGGCGCGCAGCTTTGTTGTTAGCGCATGGCATTGCCGATGCGGCGCGGCATTTACACCAGCGTGGCATTTTGCACGGTGATTTATATGCGCATAATATTTTGTATCACCCCGATGGCCGAACTTATTTGGGCGACTTTGGCGCGGCATCGTTTTATCCGCCAGATGCAGCGTGGGCAGCGGCGCTAGAGCAGATTGAAATCCGTGCTTTTGGCCATTTATTGGCTGAACTATTGGCGCGAATCGATTGGCCAGATGACCATGACGATGTGCGGCTTGACTTGCTGCACTGGCAAAAAAGATGTGTTGATTCTGCGAGTGCGACGCAGACGACATTTGCTGATTTGCAGCAAGGAGTGTGGCGAATTTTGCAAAACAACTAGGTATCTTCCCTAGATTGCTGTGACAGGCTTGACAGATGTAGTGGCTCGATTTAATTTTCAAACAGTTGTTTGAAGTTGATGCAAGTCAAGTTATTACATGGGGTCTGGCATGGAAACGGGGAAGGCACTAGAAACATCATTACGCATCTTAAATGCTGCAGAAATCTTGTTTGTTGAGCATGGTTTTTCTGGCACGTCGATGCGGCAAATCACTGGCACGGCACAGGTCAATATTGCTGCAGTGAATTATTATTTCGGCTCTAAAGAAGGCTTGTTTCAAGCCGTTTTTGAACGCCGAGCCGAGCCTTTTGCTCGCCTTTCTCTCGACAAAATCAATCAACTCACCAGCAGTAAAAATAACTTTACCGCCACCGAAGTTGCCGAAGCCTTTGTGTCGGCGGCGATGGAAATGGGCAGTAATCCAGCGCATGGCGGGCTGATTTTCGTCAAGCTGCTGGCGCGTAGTTATGTTGAACCCAATCCAGTCTTAAAAGAAAAATTGCCACAACGCTATGGCGAGCTAACGCGTCGTTATCTTGATGCGTTGGGGCAGGCTTTGCCGCATTTATCTAGTCAAGAAGTGAGTTGGCGTTTTCACTTTATGACCAGCGCCATGTTCAACGCATTCGCTGGCAATAATGTGATGCGCTTATTTATGTCCCAGTCTTTGGTCAATGCCCGTGATCCGCAGTTAGTTGCACAGATGTTATTGCCTTTTATTGCTGCAGGCTTAAATAGCCCTGCAGCCGTTTAGTCGCCACTTGGAGTTAATCATGTCAATTGTTATCTGCATTTTTGCAGTTGTGGCTTTACTCGGGGTACTTGCTTATTCCCGCGCGCCACTATGGTGGAGTTCTTTGCTGATTTTGATTGGGGCAGGCTATGCTTTTTATCAGCAAAATTTAAACCCGATCGTGCTGGGTATCTTGATCGCGCTGTTGATTATCGTGAACTTCAAGCCAATACGTCGCGCTTTAATTACTGGGCCATTGTTTGGTATTTTCCGCAAAATCACTCCGCCGATGTCACAGACCGAGCAAGAAGCGGTTGATGCCGGTACGGTCTGGTGGGATCGCGATTTGTTCTCGGGTAAGCCTGATTTTGACAAATTGCATCAGTATGCCAAACCGACATTAACGGCTGAAGAAGAGGCGTTTTTAAACGGCCCAACTGAAACCTTGTGCGCGATGCTCAATGATTGGGAAATCACGCAAAAAGACAAAGATTTGTCGCCAGAAGCTTGGGATTTCATTAAGAAAAACGGCTTTTTGGGCATGATCATTAAAAAGAAATTCGGCGGTAAAGAATTTAGTAATTATGCGCATGCTCGCGTGGTGACTAAAATCGCGACCCGTTCCGGTTCGGCCGCAGTAACGGTGATGGTGCCTAATTCACTCGGCCCGGGTGAGTTGCTGCAGCATTATGGAACTGAAGCCCAAAAGAATTATTACTTGCCACGCTTGGCCGTCGGTGAAGAGATTCCCTGCTTTGCCTTGACTAGCCCAGAAGCCGGCTCTGACGCTGGTGGCATTCCTGACTTTGGTATCGTGACTCGCGGCAGCTACACCGATCCGCGCACTGGCGTCGCTCATGACAACGTGCTTGGTATTCGCTTGACATGGGAAAAACGCTATATCACCTTGGGGCCAGTTGCGACCATCTTGGGTTTGGCGTTCAAGCTTTACGATCCTGATCATTTATTGGGCAGCAAAGAAGACATAGGCATTACTTGCGCTTTGATTCCAACCGAGCACAAAGGCGTTGAAATCGGTCGTCGCCATTATCCAGGTACTAGCGCGTTCCAAAATGGCCCGAACTGGGGTAAGGACGTGTTTATCCCGATGGATTGGGTGATCGGTGGCCAAGATTACGTTGGTAAAGGCTGGAAGATGTTGGTTGAGTGTTTGTCAGTCGGCCGCTGCATTTCATTGCCAGCGATGTCGGTTGCCACTGGTATGTTGTCGTCGTATACCACTGGCGCTTACGCTCGTATTCGTAGCCAGTTTGGCTTGTCAATTGGTCGCTTTGAAGGGGTGGATGAAGCACTGGGCCGTATTGGTGGCTTTACCTATCAGATGGATGCCGCGCAACGTTTGGCGTTGACGGGGCTCGATTCGGGCGAAAAACCATCGGTGATTTCCGGAATCTTGAAATACCACAATACTGAAAAAATGCGCAAAACGCTGAATGACGCGATGGATGTGCATGCGGGTAAAGCGGTATGTATTGGGCCACGTAACTATCTGGCTCTGGGTTATCACGCTATACCGGTTGCCATTACGGTTGAAGGCGCCAATATTCTGACGCGCAGCATGATTATCTTTGGTCAAGGTGCAATCCGTAGCCATCCGTTTGTACTGCGTGAACTCAAAGCGGCAATGAATAAGGATTTACCTGCTTTTGATGACGCCGTAATCAGCCACATTGGTTTTGCAATATCTAATTTGGTGCGTAGCTGCTGGCTGGGTTTAACTGGTGCGCGTTTTGTCAGCGTGCCGGTGTCAGGTCCAACTGCTCAGCATTATCGCGACATCGTTCGTTTCTCATCGGCATTTGCTTTCTTGGCCGATATGGGGATGGCAACGTTGGGTGGTAGCCTCAAATTTAAAGAGAAACTATCGGCGCGTTTGGGCGATATGTTGTCAAATTTATACATCGCCACTGCCGCATTGAAGAAATTTAACGATGATGGCCAGCCAGTAGAAGATCGTCCTTTGGTACGTTGGGCGGTGGAAACTGCGCTCTACGATTGTCAGGAAGCAATGAATGGCTTCTTGGCGAATCACCCGAATCGGGCCTTGTCATGGTGCGTGCGTAAGTTAGTGTTCCCTTGCGGCATGACCATGCGCCAGCCTGCAGACACGGTTGGTACTGACATTGCCCGTAGCTTGATGGAGCCTTCTGCATCGCGTGATCGCTTGGTGCAATTTATGTATCGCTCTAGCGACGAAACCGATTCGATTGGCGTTTTGGAGCATGCATTGAAAGCGGTGATTGCGACCGAAGCCGTCGAGAACAAATTGCGCCGTGCTCAGCGCGAAGGGAAGTTAAAAGCAATTGTGGCTCAGGCTCGCTTACAAGAGGCCTTGAATCAAGGATTGATTACTGCAGAAGAACACGCTGCCGTGGTGCGTGCTCGTCGTCTCAAGCGGGAAGTGATTATGGTGGATGATTTTGATGCACAGTTAATGCATGCAGATTCTGAGGCCATTCACCGAGTGATTGTGTAATATAAGAGTAAGCTAATAAAAGCTTACATTGTATGTGGTGCAATAAAACCCTTGGAGATATAAAAATGAAGATGCTTGTGCGTTCAATAAAAGTGATCGGTGCAACTAGTTTGTTTCTCAGCTCTGCCTCAGTTTTGGCTTCGGGCTACCACTTCGGTACCCAAAGTGCGAGTAATCAGGGGGTGGCCAATTCTGGCGCCGCCGAAGTCATGGACGCTTCAACCATTTTCTACAATCCAGCCGGTATGAGCCGTCTTGAGGGCACGCAAGTGACGGGTGTGCTCAATGTGGTGATTCCTAAGGGTGAGTACACCAATACCAAAACTACAACCATCACCGGCAAACCGGTAACGGGTGGCAATGGCGGTAGTTTTGGTCAAACCACCGCAGTGCCGCATCTGTATGCCACCTACCAAGTCAATGACAAGGTCAATGTCGGGGTTGGGGTGTTTGTACCGTTTGGCTCGCACACTGATTACGAAGCCGGCTGGGTAGGTCGCTATCAAGCTTTAGAGAGCAAAATTGAAACGATCAATGTCAATCCATCGATCTCGTACAAAGTGAACGACACGGTCGCTCTGGGTGCTGGTGTCAGTGTGCAGTATATTAATGGTCAAATTAGCAAGGCTTTAGATTTAGGTACGGCAACGAGAAACCCAGCGTTTTTTGGTAATTCGGCGTTTGATGGCAAGTCTGAAGTGAAAGGCAATGACATTGGCTACGGCTTTAACTTGGGTGCTTTGTTTAATATCAGTCAAGACACTCGAGTGGGCATGGCGTATCGCTCAAAAATCAAACATACCTTGGATGGCGATTTAACCTTCACCGTACCGAGCGCGCTGCAATCGACGGTGGGTAAATCAGCAGCGTTACAAAATCGCGACGCGACGTTAGCGGTAGAAACGCCAGAATCATTCTCGATCAATGGCTTTCACCAATTTAACCCTGAGTGGGCGATGACGGCTGATTACACCTGGACTGGGCATTCTCGCTTTGACGAAATCCGCATCAAATCACCGGGTAATGCCGATTCGGTCACGGTAACGCGCTGGCGCGATACCAGCCGTTATTCAGTCGGGGGGATTTATACGCCGAATCAAACTTGGACTTTCCGTGCCGGTTTAGCGTATGACCAATCACCTGAAGCCAATGATGCCGAGCGCATTGCCAGTATTCCCGATAGCGACCGAATTTGGTATGCCTTGGGTGCTCGTTACAATATTGACAAAAATAACGCGATTGACCTTGCGGCAATTTATGTTCATCTAAAAAGCTCAACCATCAATCGTAAAGCTTTAGATCCAAGTGAAGCCTCGGGTGGCTCAATGAACGGCAATTACAGCGTTAATTCAGTGACCTTGGGTATGCAATATAACTATCGTTTCTAAGTCAGATTGCGCCCAAAGCGTGAGTTTTGGGCGCAAGAAGAAAATCTAACCGAATAGCTGCAGGGCTGGCCTGCGAAGAGAGTGATTATGAGTGTAAGTTTGACAATGCCAATTCGCAAAGTGGCAGTTTTAGGGGCAGGCGTGATGGGCGCGCAAATTGCAGCGCATCTCTCCAATGCTGGTATTGATACCGTCTTGTTTGATTTGCCAGCAGCTACTGGCAATCCCAATGCGATATCACTCAAAGCTTTAGATAATCTTAAAAAATTAAAACCAGCGCCATTGATGTCTGCCAGCCGGATTGATGGCATTGTGCCAGCCAATTACGGCAGCGATTTGGCTTTATTGGCCGATTGCGACTTGGTGATTGAAGCCATTGCTGAGCGTTTGGATTGGAAGGCCGATTTATACGCCAAAATCGCACCGCATTTGGCCGCGCATGCGATTTTAGCCAGTAATACCTCAGGTTTATCGATTGAAGCTTTGGCGGCGAATGTACCTGCTGCGCTGCAATCGCGTTTTTGCGGCATTCATTTCTTTAATCCGCCACGCTATATGTATCTGGTTGAACTCATTGCCACGAAAGGCTGCCAGCCCGATACCCTAGATGCACTCGAAACATTCCTCACGCTGCGCTTAGGTAAAGGCGTGGTTCGCGCCAAAGATAGCCCGAATTTTATCGCCAACCGAATTGGTGTGTTCTCGATGCTAGCAACGATTGAGCACGCTAAAAACTTCGGCATTCGTTTTGACGTGGTCGATGATTTAACCGGGCCACGCTTGGGTCGGCCAAAATCAGCGACATTCCGCACCGCCGACGTGGTGGGCTTAGATACCTTTGCTCACGTGGTTAAAACCATGACCGATACATTGCAAGCCGATCCATGGCATGCCTTGTTCAAATCACCCGAATGGCTAGAGCAACTGATCGCAGCTGGCGCTTTAGGGCAAAAAACCCGTCAAGGTATTTTTAAGAAGGTCGGTAAAGACGTGTTGATGCTGGATCCGAGCACGGGTCAATACATCGCGGGTGGTCAAAAAGCGTCCGATGAAGTGAAGGCGTTGCTGAAAAATACTGATTTTGCCGCCAAAGTGGCGTCACTGCGCGCGTCTAACTTGCCAGAAGCACAATTTTTGTGGGCTTGCCTGCGGGACGTTTGGCATTACATCGCTGTGCAACTGGAACACATTGCCGACAATGCCCGCGATGTTGATTTTGCTATTCGTTGGGGCTTTGGCTGGGAACAAGGTCCGTTCGAAATGTGGCAAGCTGCAGGTTGGCAAACCATTGCTGCCGCGATTAATGAAGACATCGCTGCGGGCAAAACCTTGTCGAGCACGCCATTGCCAGCTTGGGTGATGGCGCGCGATGGCGTACATACACCAGCAGGTTCACTCAATGCGGTAACGCAAGAGTTGGTTGGTCGTTCAACCTTGCCGGTGTACGAGCGTCAATTGTATCCACCGACCGTGTTGGGCGAAGCTGAACCTAATTTTGGCGACACCATTTACGAAAACGACAGTGTGCGGATGTGGATGCCACCGAGCAATCTAACCACGGCTGGCGTGCCAGTATTGAGCTTTAAAACCAAGGCGCATTGCGTGGGTGCCAATGTATTGGCCGGTATCCAAGAGTCCATCAAGATTGCCGAGCAATACCACCCCGGTTTGGTGATTTGGCACGCTACAGCACCGTTTTCAGTCGGCGCAGATTTGATGAGTATGGGCCCAGCGTTTATGAGTGGCGATTTTGCTGCACTCGAACGGATGGTGTTTGAATTTCAAAAAACCTCGCAAGCGATTAAATACGCCAAAGTGCCGGTAGTGGGCGCTGCGCAAGGTTACGCTTTTGGTGGCGGTTGTGAATTCTTAATGCATTGCGCTCGTGTTGTCGCGCATGTTGAAACCTATATTGGCTTGGTTGAAGTTGGTGTCGGTCTGTTGCCAGCCGGTGGTGGTTGTAAAGAGTTTGCACTGCGCGCTTCGCGTTTAGCCCGTAACGGCAATATTTTGGAAGTGCTCAAAGATTATTACCTCGCAATGGCCATGGCCAAAGTCGGTACCAGTGCTGAAGAAGGCCAGCAAATTGGCTACCTAAAAGAATCTGACGTGATTGTGATGAATGCCAACGAGTTGCTGTTTGTGGCGCAAGCGCAAGTCACTGCGATGGCGGCCACCGGCTACCGTCCGCCAGTACGTCCGAAAGCCTTCGCGGTTGCCGGTCGCTCAGGCGCAGCAACCATTCGTGCGCAATTGGTCAATATGCTTGAAGGCGGCTTTATTAGTAAGTATGACTTCCATATTGGCGTACAAATTGCCGAAATCGTCTGCGGTGGCGACGTCGATGCCGGCACTTTGGTCGACGAAGATTGGATCTTGAAATTAGAGCGTGAACGCTTTATGGGCTTGCTGCAAAAAGGCAAAACCCAAGAACGAATCATGCACATGATTGAATTTAATAAACCACTGAGAAATTGATCGTTGTCGTACCGTGCACAGCGCATGTGCCGGTACGACAAGGCGATCGCCGTTCGTGAACGGTTCACGACTGGCCGTTGGCCAACTGATCGCAAATTAAAAAACCAAACTTGAATCCACGGTCAAAAGAGCGGTTATGCCGGTGGTGGATGCAGGTTTTGCCAAATTTTAGGAATTCAAAATGAGCAAACAGATTCAAGAAGCTTATATTGTTGCCGCAGTGCGCACGCCAGTGGGCAAAGCGCCGCGCGGCATGCTTAAGGGCGTTCGCCCGGATGATTTATTGGCGCATGTATTGAAAGCGGCGATGGCGCAAGTACCGTCGCTCGATCCGGCTTTGGTGTCCGATGTGGTGGCCGGTTGCGCCATGCCAGAAGGCGAGCAAGGGATGAATGTGGCGCGGATTGGTGCGCTACTGGCTGGTCTGCCGAATACCGTGGGCGGCATTACGATTAATCGTTTTTGCTCGTCGGGTATTAATGCCGTGGCGTTGGCGGCCGACAAAATTCGTTTGGGCGAAGCCGATGTGATGATTGCGGCGGGTACGGAATCGATGTCGATGGTGCCAATGGGTGGCAATAAATTATCTTTGGGCGCGAGTATTTTTGACACCGATGAAAACGTCGCCATTGCGTATGGCATGGGTTTGACTGCGGAAAAAGTGGCGCAGCAATGGCAGGTGAGTCGTGAAGATCAAGACGCTTTTGCCGTTGAATCGCACCGCCGTGCTTTGGCGGCGATTGCTGAGGGTAAATTTAGCGCCGAAATCGCACCGATTGAGGTGACGTATCGCATTCCGAATTTGGCGACCGGTGAAGTGGAATTGATCAACAAAACCTTGCTCAATGACGAAGGCCCGCGCGCTGACACTAGCTTGGAAGGTCTGGCTAAACTGAAAACCGTCTTTGCCGCCAAAGGCAGTGTGACTGCCGGTAATAGCTCGCAAATGTCCGACGGTGCTGCGGCGTTGATTTTGGTGTCAGAAAAAATCCTCAAAGAATTTAATCTCACGCCATTGGCTAAGTACGTTTCGTTTGCGGTGAAAGGCGTGCCACCCGCGATTATGGGGATTGGTCCGAAAGAGGCGATTCCTGCCGCTTTAAAACAAGCCGGTTTGAATTTGTCTGATTTGGCTTGGATTGAACTCAATGAAGCATTTGCCGCGCAAGCGCTGGCCGTGAGCCGTGATTTGAGTTTGGATATGTCGATTGTCAATCCACATGGTGGTGCTATTGCTTTGGGCCATCCTTTGGGCGCAACGGGTGCGATTCGTGCCGCAACGGCGATTCATGGTTTGCGCGGTCAAGGCAAATCAGGCTATGCCATGGTGACGATGTGTATCGGCACTGGTATGGGTGCTGCTGGTATTTTGCAAGTTTTATAAGCGTTTCATTTTGAAATTCAATGCATCTAAAGCCCGCTGAGTTGAAAGCGGGCTTTTTTTTGGAGAACGTTATGAAAAAACAAATCTCAGTAATGGCTTTGGCGGTGTGCTTAGCTCATCCGGCGTATGCACTGGAAATGGCGGGCGTGAACTTGCCAGAGAAAGTCAGTGTGGCCGAAACGCCCTTGGTGTTAAACGGCGCGGGGATCCGCAAAAAAATGGTTTTTGACGTGTATGTGGCCGCTTTATATACCGCAGCCAAAAGCAATGACGCCAATGCCATTATTAATGCGGCTACGCCAAGACGGATTCAGTTGGATATGTTGCGTAATGTGGAGTCAGCGGCTTTATACAATGCTTTGCTCGAAGGCTTGCAAGACAACCTCAGTGCGGCTCAATTGAAAGCGCTCGCGCCCAAGGTCGCTGAGCTAGAGAAAATCTTTACCGAAATCAAGGTCGCCAATAAGGGCGACGTGATTGTGTTGGATTTTTTGCCGGGCAAAGGTGTCAAGGTATTGGTGCGTGGGCAGGTGGCGGGGATGGTTGCGGGTGATGCGATTGCCAGCGCGATGCTGTCGATCTGGTTGGGTAAATCACCGGTCAGTGAGAGTTTAAAGGCCGCCTTATTAAAAGCATAAAAAGCTGGCTGTGTTGTTGAGCCGCGTTGTATTGCTTTGCTGAACAAAAGAGGGCAATCGGCGGCGTTTGTGATCACAACGGAACCAGTATTGAGTACGCAGCCCCGACCGGATTTAGGTTGGGGTTTTTTCTTCAGGCTTACTTTGTTTTTAGTTGTTTGTAATATTTTTTCAAAGATAAATGTAGTAATGCTACATTTTAGTTGTTGCTATTTGTTTGTTTGTTACAGGCTAAGTTATTGATAATTATGGAGTATGATCTTATTTTTGTACTTGTAGTTGTTTTAATTGTTCGATAAGTACGTAATTAAAGTACAAAAACACTTGCATGGTCTGGGTAGTTTTGTTAAAGTACGTACATCGAAAGAAACACAGCAAGGCCGGTTGGTGCAACCGGATAACTTAAGGAGAAACACCATGCGTGGCTTACTCAAAATGATCAAAAACTTTGAATTTCAGCAACAATTGCTGGTTAAGTCTTACGGCTGGAAATTGACTCAGCGCTAAGCACCGATTTCATGTAGTAACCGTAGTACCCGCAGCGAAAGTTGCGTTATCGACTCCATCCTCCTGTGCCCGGCTTTGACTTGTGTTTTATTACACAGGACAAGTCGGGATTTTTTTGTTTATCGCACGATAATGCAGCTAACTTGCTTGAGTTTGGGTAAAGTAGCATTTTGCGTGAATCATGGTTTTGTCTTGTTCAATTCATCTCCCCTCTATGCGCTTGGCGCTGGTTTAATGGCTTTTTCTTCCTTACTGATTGCCGCAGAAGCGCCGTTTACTTATCGTGTGGTGCTCAATGCGGATGCTCGTGTCGCCAGTCTGCTGGAGCAATATCTAGAGATCTTCAAGCTAAAAGACAGTCCACGTAATTCGTCCGAGCAATTGAGCCGCTCTTTGGAATTCTTACCCAAGTCGGTCGCCGATCTGCTGGCCACTGAAGGTTATTTCAACACCAAAACGGTGTCAGAAATGAAAGTGGAGCAGGGTAGAACCGTGGTTTATATCACGGTCGATTTGGGCAAGCCGGTGATTATTCATGATGCAAAACTCAACGTCACCGGTGAAGTGCTGGAGAATTTACCGCGTTTAGACATGCTAAAGTCACGCTTTGAAACCCGTAGCGATGAATTAATCGGTGAGAAATTTACGCAAAATGAGTGGGACGATTTAAAAAAACGCACGTTAGCGTCGTTTATGGCCCGCGACTATCCGGCATCGGTGATGAGCTTGAGTGAGGCCATCATTGATCCGGAATTAAAAACGGCGCAATTGAATATCTCGATGGACAGTGGACCAGCGTATGTTTATGGCCCAGTACAGATTCACGGCCTGAGCCGTTACCCCGAAAAACTGGTTCGTGATTTAGTCGATTTGCAAGCAGGCGCGCCGTATCGACGTAATCAGCTGCTCAATTTGCAAACTGAACTGCAAAATTTACCGCATTTTGCCTCGGCGCTGGTGGATGTCTCGCTGCCGTCGAGCCCGCCGTATATCGCACCTGTGCAGATTGACGTGCAAGAGTCGCCACTGAATAAAGTCATCACTAATTTGGGGTACAGCACCAATACGGGCGCGCAAGCTGGGGTGGATTATCGCTATTTAAATCTGTTTGATCGGGGCTGGATTTTTAATTCCAAGCTGGAAATCAAACAAAAAGAGCAGCTGTTTGATATTGCCGTGGCCATTCCCAAAATGCCCAGTGGCTGGGAGCATAACGGTTATATCAATTATGCCAGCTCCGACATTGAAGGCTTGCAGTCCGATAATTATCGAATTGGCGTATCGCGTAATTGGATTGAGCGTAAGCAAGAGCATTATATTTCATTGCAATATTTGGCGGAGCATCGACAAATTAGCAATGGCAGTAGCGATCGTCCGCATTCATTGACCTTAAATTACAAGTCAATTATTCGAGATTTAGATAGCTTAAAAGATCCACGCAATGGTTATTTATTGCACACCGAAATCGGTGGGGCTTCTGAGCGGGTTATGAGTGACGTGAGCTTTGTGCGCGCTTATGGCAACGCCATTCACTACAACAAGATTGGCCAAGAAGGCATTTTGGCTTTACGTTTGGAGCTGGGGCAAACGTTTACCCGTAGTGCGGTTGGCGTACCGACCGAGTGGCTGTTTCGCGCTGGCGGCATGGGCTCAGTGCGCGGTTATGATTATCAATCTTTAGGGGTGGATATTGATGGCGCGGTTGCCCCAGGGCGTGTTTTGGCGACGTCGTCGATTGAATATCAACATTTGGTTTACAAAGATTGGCGCGCGGCTATTTTTTATGATTATGGTGGCGCCGGCGCCGATTGGGGCACTTTGAATCCAGTCCGTGGCACGGGAATTGGTGCGCGCTGGCTCAGTCCAGTTGGCCAAATCGGCGCGGATATTGCCTATGGTATCGATAAATCTCAACTTCGCTTTCAATTTGCGATGGGTCTTGCGTTTTGAATCCCGATTTAATCCCTGAAGAAGTGCCGACGGCGGCGCCGGTGGCTGCAGCTAAACCGGTCAAAAGTGTATTTCGGCGTGTGGTTCGCGGCGTTTTTTGGAGCGTGCTGGGCAGTATGACGCTGCTGGTCGCACTATGCGCTGGGCTGCTGTTTGCGCTGGATTCCGATTATGGTCGAGCGCGTTTGGTAGAGATGATCAATCGCAGCGGCATGGTGTCAATCCAGTCTTTGCAAGGCTCATTTTGGTCGCGATTGGAAGTGAATCATTTAAAGGTGGACACTACCAGCGCGTTAATTCAGCTGGATCATGGGGTATTGGACTGGAGCCCTTATTCATTATTGCTTAGAAAGCTATACATCAATGAATTACGCCTAGGTACTTTGCAGGTAGAAACCAAACCATCCCCACCAATGGCCAAGCCCAGCCCGGTGCCAGAAAGCTTTACTTTACCGCTCAGTTTACAAATCCTTGAACTGCAGATTGCCCAGTTGCAAATCAGCGGCGCGCCAACATTGCGCCAAATTCAAGCGGGATTTGACAGCAATGGCAAAGAGCATCGCATTACGATCAGCCAATTGCATGCCCCGCAAGGCACGCTGAGCGCGGCGCTGAATGTATCAGGCAAGTCGCCATTTCGTACTGCGGGTTCTTTTGTTTTAGCCGGACAGCTTGAAGCGCAAGAGCTGACCGCCGTTGGACAAGTGCTGGGTGATTTGCGTGCGTTGGCGGTGAAGGCGGATTTAAAGTCGGCGGCAGTGCGCGCGAATGTCGACGTTAAACTCGATGTGTTTGCGGCGCATGCGTATCAAATTTTGCAGCATGGCCAAATTGAGCTAAAGCAATTTAATCCGGCCGCGTGGAGTTCGGCCGCCCCTCAAGCCAAAATCGACGCAGATTTACACGTTGAATCGAGCGGGGGCGGCGTGGCGATGAATTTGCAGTTCAAAAACCATCAGCTCGGCACTTTAGATCTGCACGGTTTGCCGTTGGCGTCATTGACGGCGCAATTGCAGTTGACGGGCAATGATTTGCAGGTCAAGCAGTTGGCGATGGCATTTGGCGGGCAAGGGCGATTGAGCGCCACAGGCGGTATTCTCAATGAAGTGCTCGATCTGAATCTGGCATTGCAAGACATCGATCCGGCGCAATTTTGGTCACCGCAAGCGGCCAGCAAAATGAGTGGGCAAATTCACGTCCAAGGCCCGTGGCGCGCGCCTAATGTGCAAGGCGAAATCAAAGATCAGCGCTTAAAAACCGCGCTCAAGCTCGATTTAGGCTGGATAAAGCCAGCTGAGCAGCGGCGAATTGCCGTGCGCCAATTGGATTTGCAGCGTGGTAGCAGTCAATTGGCCGCCAAAGGGGAGTTAAATTTACAAGCACCGTTTGATTTTGCTTTAACGGCGCAATTGCAGCAATTTAATCCGGCCGAATATATTGCGGCATCGCCAGCCGGGCGAATTAATAGCCAAATTAAAGCCAGTGGCCAGATTGAGCCAACGCTGCGTCTGGATGTTGACTATCAGCTGTTAAATAGCCTTTACAATCAGCAGGCTTTGTCCGGATCGGGTCAGCTCAAACTGGATAACGATCGTTTGAAAATCCCGCAACTGTGGTTGGCCTTAGGCAAAAATCGCCTCGATTTGAATGGTGTACTCGGAAAGAATAACGACCAGCTCAATTATCAAATTGATTTTCCTGAACTACAGGTGTTAGGTAAGGGTTTCTCTGGCGTGGTGACTGGTAAAGGTCAGCTCTCCGGTTCAATGCAGCAAGCCAATGTGCAAGGCACACTGAATGTGAAGCAGCTCAATACGCCGTGGGCGCTGGAAGTCGGCAGTGCTGATTTGTTCGCCAATGTGCAGTCCGACTTAAAAGGGCCGATTGAGCTGCGTTTGGCCATCAATCAGTTGGCGATGCCAGGACTACAAATTGCCAACGCCAATGTGTTAATCAACGGGCGTCAAGACCAGCACACGGTAACGCTGACGGCCAAAGGCAACAAAGATCAGCATGAGCTGGCTTTGGATGTGTTACTCAAAGGTGGCTTGAATGCCAGTCGAGTCTGGCAAGGACAAATTGAGCGTTTGAACGGGATGGCTTGGCTGCCTTTTCAGTTGCAAAACGCCGCGTCTTTATCGCTGGCGAGCGATCAATTGCGTTTATCTGGCGCAAATTTGCAAGTAGGGCGCAGTGTGATTGATATTGGCCGCTTTGATTGGCGCAATGGTGCGATCAATACCCAAGGCCAGATTAAGCAGCTGCAGGTGAGCGATTTGCTAAATTTACTCGACAATACGGCAATACAAAGCGATTTGATTTTGGCGGGGCAATGGGATTTAACACAGTCGGCACCTGCGGCGCCGGTGAATGGCCGCTTTGAGCTAGCTCGTCAGCAAGGAGATGTAGTTTGGCGAGGTCATGATGGCCTGCGGCCCTTTTTGTTAGATGCTTTGGCGCTCAAAGGGGCGATCAATCAAAATCAATTGAATGTGAATGGCCAGTTAAGCAGTCCTCGTTATGGCAAGGTGGGATTGACCGCCAGCGGCTTGCTTGACGCGGCGCAGTGGCAGGTTTCTGAGTTGCAAGCGATGAAAGTCGCGTTGGTCGGCGATTTGCCAGATTTGAAAGTCTTTTCGCCGTTTGTGGGGGATGGCGTGGTGTTGGGTGGTCGGGCGCATTTGGATGTAACTCGCGTCGCGTTGGGGGATAAAGTGAGCTTGGCGGGGCAAATTAAAGGCACGGGTTTGCTGTATAAAGATGCCGGTTTGGGGGTACATTT
The DNA here is from genome assembly GCF_020531905.1 of Deefgea salmonis. GTDB lineage: Bacteria > Pseudomonadota > Gammaproteobacteria > Burkholderiales > Chitinibacteraceae > Deefgea > Deefgea salmonis. Next base: position 295,498 of record NZ_JAJAWG010000001.1, read on the forward strand.
ACGCGAGGGCGTGGTGGATATCGGTTTGGATGGCCAGCAAATTACGCTAAAAACCATGAAGTTTAACGGCAGTGGCAGTGGGCTGATTGAAGGCTCGGGCCGGGTGGATTTAAAAGACAGTGCGCAACCTGATATCACCATTCAATTGGCGGCCAAGAAATTCACTTTAATTAGCAAGGCCGATATGCTGTTGGTGATTTCAGGACAAGGTACCTTGGCGATGCACGACGGCGCTTTGGCTGTCAACGGGCAGTTTGTTGCTGATGAAGGCGACATTCAGTTTGTTTCTAATGATGTGCCGCATTTGTCGTCGGACGTGGTGGTCTTGGGCGCTACGCCGAAAAAAGTCCAAAAAGCGATGTCGGCCAGTGTTGAAATTGGCGTTGATTTGGGTAAGAACTTTCGCTTTCGCGGTTATGGGCTCGACGCTGAGTTGATTGGGCAACTGCGTCTTAAAGCCAGCGGCAATCAAGCCTTGAGCGCGCATGGTACGGTGAGTGTTGAAGAAGGTGAATATAAGGCATACGGACAAAAACTTGAGATTGAGCGCGGGGTGTTGTCATTTATTGGGCCGCTGGATAATCCAGGCTTAGATATTTTGGCGGTGCGAACCAATCTCGCGGTTGAAGCTGGGGTGAAAGTGCAAGGTTCAGCGTATTCGCCACGGGTGACTTTGTATTCTGACCCAAATGTGCCGGACTCGGAAAAACTCTCGTGGCTGCTCTTTGGTCATGGCTCTGAAAACATGGAAAAAGCCGATGGGGCTTTGATTTTGCAAGTTTTAAATGCCATGGCCAGTAATAACAATGGTCAAGGCTTAACCGATCAATTGTTTGGTGCCGTGGGGATTGATGAAGTGGGTTACAACACGGTGCGCGAAAAAGACGGCAGTACTACACAAGTGGTTTCGGTGAGTAAGCAATTGGCCAAAAATTTACGCGTGTCGCTGGATAAAAGCTTTAATGGCTTGCGTGATGCGGTACGGTTTACTTGGCAGTTATCCAGAAATTGGGCCGTGGTCTCACGCATCGGGGTGGATGAGAGCTCGCTCAATGTCGATTACACATGGCAGTTTGATTGAGTGATTAACAGGATGTTGCATGACTTAAAATAGGCACGGCTTTTTGCCGTGCCTTTGGTATTAGTAGGTGTAGAACATGCGTTGAATTTCTTGACTGTCTTTGGTTTTGGTGAGCGCCAGCATTAACAAAATACGCGCTTTTTGCGGTGAGAGTGTATCGGCGACGGTAAAATCGGTTTTATCGTCATCATTTTCACCATTGCGAATCGTCGGGCCATTGCTAATGCGGGATGAACGATTGATGTGGATGCCTTTTTGGCGTAGCTCAGTGAGTCGCGCTCGAACGGGGGCGGCTAAGCTGCCATTGCCGGTGCCGGCGTAAACAATCCCCACATCCCCCGCAGCGGCAAAGGCATCAATCGCCAAAGTATTGGCGTTGGCGGAACCATAAGCGATATTCACCGCTGGCAGACTATCAAGTTTTGAAACATCAAACTCGGTATTGCTCGTGTGTTTACGGGTGCTGGTACGGTAAAAATTAGGTTTGCCAGACACGATATAACCCAAGCTGCCCAGTTCAGGCGAGCGGAAGGTATTGGTGGTCATCGTATTGGTTTTCACGACGTCGCGTGCGCCTTGGATTTCATCATTGAGCGCAACCAATACCCCTTGGCCGATGGCTTCTTTGCTGCCAGCGAGTGCCACGGCATTGTATAGATTGATCGGGCCATCAGCGCTGATGGCCGTTGCTGGGCGCATGGCACCGACGATCACCACCGGTTTATTGCTTTTAACCACCAGATTTAAAAAGTATGCCGTTTCTTCAATGGTGTCGGTGCCGTGGGTAATCACCACACCATCAACGTCTTTGCGTTTGAGGGTTTCATTGACCTTTTTGGCTAGTTTTAACCAATGATCATTGGTCATGCTTTCGCTGGCAATTTGAAACACCTGCTCGCCACTTACATCGGCCACTTTGCTCAGTTCAGGCACCGCAGCAATCAACGCGTCAACGCCAATCTTGGCTGCGGTATAGCCCACTGTGGTGGTGCTGGTATTGCCCGTACCGGCAATGGTGCCGCCCGTAGCCAGAATCACGACTTTGGGTTTTTCGGCAGCGATGGCCGTCGCGGCGATTAAGCCGCTGAGCGCGAGCAAGGTTGTGGCTTTTATTGCAATATTCATGGGTTTCTCCGGTGGTGTTGACTGCGCCGTTTTTGTGTGTGGCTGAGATTGGCGTTGAGTGCAGATCATCTCGGATAAACCGCTGGTTACGGTATTGTGACAAATGCTGATGGGGTAAGCACTAGTGGCGAAACAGATTAGCGAAATCGCTTATTAAGGGGTGCGAGCCACCACCCAAGCGAACACTTCACTGGCACCGGCAGTTTTGAGGGCTTTGGCGGCGGCATGCATGCTGGCTCCGCTGGTCATCACATCGTCAATTAGCGCGATACGAAGACCATGCATCGGGGTGTGGCAAACAAAGGCGTTGCGCATATTGCGCCAGCGCGCGTTGGCGCTTAAGCGTGCTTGATGTTCGGTGTTTTTATTGCGGCATAAATGCCCGATATCGAGTGGCAGTTGTAAGCGTTTGGCAATGGGTCTGGCGATTTCAAGCGCTTGGTTAAATCCGCGTTCTTTGAGTCGTTCCGGATGCAAAGGGAGTGGGATAATCAGGTCTGGGCGCTGGGTATGGACAAGTGCAGTGGCCAGAGCGTCACCCAGTGGCGGCAGTAACGACCAACGTCCGGCAAACTTGGCCGCCTGAATCAAGCTGGCAATTGGATCGGCGTATAAAAAGGCGGCGATGGTGGCATCAAATTCGGGCGGTGTTTTGCTGCATGCGCCGCAAAGCAGCCCTTGGGTGGATTGCCGCGCGCAGCACGGGCAACTTTGTGCTGGTTGTGGGCGGACTAAGGAGGCAAAACAAGCTAGGCATACCGCGTCTTGACTACTTGCTGCGCACAGTAGGCACTGCGTTGGGCTGATGTAGTTCAAAAAATGTTCGAATAAATTTGACAACTCAGCGCCTCGTTTGGACAATGCAATTGATGTCGTTGGCCGACGGTGGCTTTTAGCCGTGGCACTATCAGTATTAAAATTATTTGGATAAATAGCGAATGAATTGTTCCAGCTCAGCAACACAAACCATCGAATTTAAGCGCGCCACACCGCATCCGGAGCAAGCGTTATGGTCAGAGGACGCCGTCGCTCAATTGTTTGCGTTGCCGTTTAATGATTTGCTGTTTCAAGCACAAACGGTACACCGACAAAATTTTGACGCTAATCGGGTGCAGTTATCGACGTTGTTGTCGGTTAAAACCGGCGGTTGCTCAGAAGATTGTGGCTATTGCTCACAATCGGCGCGCCACGATACCGGATTAGAAACCGAAAAACTGATGGACGCCGATGAAGTGATCGCCAAAGCGGCGATTGCCAAAGAAAATGGTTCGTCGCGGTTTTGCATGGGCGCAGCATGGCGTGGCCCGAAAAACAAAGATTTGGCTGAAGTTAAAAAAATGATCGCCGGCGTGAAAGCGCTCGGTTTAGAAACCTGTGCCACGTTTGGCATGCTTAAAGACGGTCAAGCAGAGCAGTTACGCGAGGCGGGTTTGGATTATTACAATCACAATCTGGATACCTCAGAAGCCAAATATGGCGAAATCGTCACCACCCACAGCTATGCCGATCGTTTAGATACCTTGGGTAAAGCGCGTCAAGCCGGTTTGAATGTGTGCTCAGGCGGGATTGTTGGCTTGGGCGAAACGCGATTGGATCGTGCCGGTTTGGTGGCGCAATTGGCTAATCTTGATCCGCAGCCCGATTCAGTGCCAATCAATAATCTGGTGCAAATTGATGGCACGCCACTTGATGGCTCAGAACCAGTGGATTGGACTGAGTTTGTTCGTACCATTGCCGTAGCGCGCATTACGATGCCTAAGGCGTATGTGCGTTTGTCGGCCGGTCGTCAGCAAATGCCAGAAGCCATGCAAGCACTGTGCTTTTTGGCCGGTGCGAATTCGATTTTTTACGGCGATAAACTGTTAACCACCGGTAATCCCGATGTCGAAGGCGATCGAACCTTGTTCCGTAAACTAAATCTGCAGCCGCTGTAAGTGGCCTCTAGGTTGCGGCGCTGAGTTGCGCCGCAAAAAAATAAAGGGTATTGCTTGGTAGTCATGATCATTCATGCACTACAAAGCAATACCCTTATTACTTAGGTCTGTTGACGTTTGGTTCTCCGCCGCGCAAACGCGGCTGGCAAACCAAACGTCTACAGACTCTAGCGCCACCGTGATTGCGGCGAGATCGACTCTAGTGTTTAACCGCGCACCTTTTTGACCACTTGCATCAATTGCGCCGCAGCTTCGTCACCTTGACCGCTTTTCAGCGCTTGGGCGATGCAGTCTTGGGTTTGTTGTTCAAGCAAAATCAGACCTAAAGCATCCAGTGCCGAGCGGGCTGCTGCCACTTGGTTGAGGATGTCGCCGCTGTATTTTTCTTCTTCGACCATGCGGGTGATGCCCGAAACTTGGCCGACGATGCGGTTAAGTCGCTTGATCAGTAAGTCGCGATTAGGGCGCGGCAACTGGGTTTTGTCTTGCGTCTTTTTAATGCTTGATGTCATATCCGGCTTCCTCGATGGCTGATTCCAGTGCGGCGCGACTGGTTTGTTGGGCGTCGAACACAATATGTGCCGCGCCTGGGTTGAGTGTGACATTGGCCGACTGCACCCCTGTCACGGCTTGCAGAACACGCGTTACGCCAGCAGTGCAGCCGCCGCACGTCATGCCGTCAATTTGAATATCAATGATTTCCATCGCAACTCCTTAGCTTTTCCAGCGTTTTAATAACAATGCATTACTGACCACCGAAATCGACGACATCGCCATTGCGGCACCGGCAACGATGGGGTTGAGTAGCCCTAAGGCGGCAACAGGAATACCTAAGGCATTGTAAATAAAGGCAAAAAATAAATTTTGTCTGATTTTTCGGATCGTGGCTTTCGATAAGCTAATGGCCGCCGCAATATGCGCAATGTCGTTATGCATCAGGGTGATATCAGCGGTTTCAATCGCCACGCTAGCACCGCTTTGCATCGCAAAACTCACATTCGCTGCTGCTAAAGCAGGTGCATCATTAATACCATCACCCGCCATGGCCACATGCCGGCCTTGGGCTTGCAACTGTGTGATCAGTGCCGCTTTGTCTTTGGGGCTCATCTGTGCTTGAAACGTTGTGATGCCGAGCTCGTTGGCAATCGCTGCCGCCGTGGCCGGGTTGTCACCCGTTAACATAATAATGTTGATGCCGGCAAGTTGTAAGGATTTGACGGCGGCTTTTGCATCAGCGCGTGGCGTGTCTTTTAGGCCGATAAAGCCTTGCAATTGATCATTTTTAGCCAGTGCGATCACGGTTTGTCCGGCTTGCGTCATGGCCTCAAGTTGCGTTTTTTGCGCGTTATTGAGTGGCGTGACCCAGTCTGGGCGACCGACTTTAACTTGATCGTTGTTGATCTGCGCCGACATGCCAAGGCCGACTTCGGTGTGAATCTCGCTGGCGGTCAGTAAAGGCAGTTGCCGAGTTTGCGCTTCGCTGATAAGGGCGTGCGCCAAAGGATGTTGCGAATGGGCTTCAATGCTGGCCGCTTGTAAAATCAAATCCGATTCAGTGCCATTGAATAAATGGATTTGACTGACCTTGGGCTTGCCTTCGGTGAGTGTGCCGGTTTTGTCGACGATCAAGGTGTCGATCTGGCTAGCCAACTCCAAGGCACTGGCATTGCGAAACAATAAGCCATTTTTGGCGCCCAGCCCGACGCCGACCATAATCGCGGTTGGGGTTGCTAAACCCAGCGCGCACGGGCAGGCAATGACTAATACCGCAATGGCGTGAATTAAGGCCGTACTGGAGTCGTGTAATACCAGCCAAGTGGCAACAAAAGTGAGCAGGGCAATACCCAGTACCACCGGCACAAAAATAGCGGCGATTTGATCGGCCAAACGTTGAATCGGCGCTTTACTGCCTTGGGCTTGGCGCACCATACGAATAATGGCGGCCAACTGGGTTTCAGCCCCAATGCTGTTGGCCTGAATCGTAATGCTGCCTTGGCTGCTGCGCGTACCCGCAAACACTGTGTCACCAATGGTTTTGCTGGCAGGGATGGATTCTCCGGTCAGCATGGCTTCATCAACCGCAATGCTGCCACTCAGAATCACGCCATCGACGGCAATGCTTTCACCATCGCGCACCATTAAGGTGTCGCCACGTTGAATGCTCGATATCGGTAGTTCTTGCCATTGCCCGTCGCGCTCAACTTTGGCGGTTTGCGGCTGCAGCGCCAGCAGTTCGCTAATGGCGCTGGCGGTTTTGTGTTTGGCGCGGCTTTCCAGCCATTTCCCCAGCATCACTAAAGTAATAATTGCCGCGCTGGCTTCAAAATACAGATCATGTCGCCCGGCATACCAAGCCCAGCAGCTATACAGCCACGCCATCGACGTGCCGAGCGCGACCAACACATCCATATTGGCGGCACCACCGCGCAGCGCAAAATAAGCGCCGCGATAAAACCGCAGCCCAGGAATAAATTGCACCATGCTGGCGAGCACAAATTGCACCGCAAAAGGCAAGATGCCGTGCTGGCCAAACAGCATGCCGCCCATTTCAATTAAAAAGGGCAGGGTGCAGACGATGGCAATGATAAACAGCCAAGGTGTTTCGGTCGGAGTTGCGGTATTGATGGATGTGCTTGGGCTGGAAAACCCCGCTTTTTCAATCGCCGCTTTGACCATAGTTAAATCAATCAGGCCACGTGGGGCGCTGATTTGGGCGGTTTCATTGGCAAAATTAACTTGGGCGCTTAAATTGGGCAGTCGATTGAGAACTTTCTCTAGCCGCAGCGCGCAAGCGCTACACGTCATTCCTTCGATGGGGAGTTCAACTTGCTGGCGCGGCACTTGGTAGCCAGCGTGTTCAATCGCTTGAATAATGGGGGCGATTTGAATGCTGGGATTGCTGCTATTAATTTGCGCCGTTTCGCTGGCAAAGTTGACGCTCGCTTGAAGTCCTTCTAAGCGATTGAGTACCTTTTCAATCCGCTGAGCGCAGGCAGAGCAAGTCATGCCCTCGATGGGTATATCGATGGAAGTGTTGCTGGCTATTGGGTTCAGGGCTTGACTCATGGGGGTATAGTAGGCTGGATATGACATACCCGCAAGGGGTATATCGCCACCGCTCAGCCCTTAACTGGCAAGGATAGTCAGCTTGGTGTGACTTGGATTTTGGCGAGAAAACGGCTGCCAATGCGCGACTTTATTCGGTTTTTAGCCCATTGCATTCAACTCGGTTTCACTTGCGCTCACCGCACTGGCCTGCCCATGTTTAAGTAAAAACTGCAGCGCAGTTGCGACACCTTGATTCAATCGTGTGCGCTCGTTTTGGGCTTATTGCACGAGTGATTCAGCGTCGCCGCCGCCTTTTTTCATAACCTTGCCTGCTTGCGCCCGTTGCCGGCGGACTTCTTTCGGGTCGGCAATCAGTGGGCGATAGATTTCAACACGATCTTTATGCCGCAGCACGGTGTCGAGCTTGACGGCTTTAGCAAAAATGCCGATTTTTTGTTGGCTTAAATCGATTTCGGGAAACTCAAGCAATAAACCTGATTGTTCGATGGCCTGCTGTGCGGTGCAGCCAACGGGTACTTTAATGCTGAGTAGTTTTTGTTTTTTTGCCGTGGCATAAACCACTTCAACGGTGATGAGTTCACTCATGGCTGTCTTTGTGTTGTGTTCTAAATACAGGTTAAGGCGATTGCCCTGCACGTTAGTGTCTAATGGGTATTGCGCTCGGGCTTAGGCTGTGAGCGCTTTAGCAGCAAATACCTCTGGATTAACCATATTTTCGATCGGCCTCTTTAACAAAAGCATCAACAAAGGTTGAGGTGATTTTGCCAAAAACTGGGCCGATGATGGCGTCCAAAGCCCGATTGGAAAACTCATAATCGAGAGAAAATTCGATTTTGCAGGCGTCTTCCATCAGCGGCGTAAAGCGCCAAACACCGGTGAGCGCCTTAAATGGTCCGTCGACAAAATGCATCACGATTTGGTTTTCGGTTTTGGTGTCACGGGTGCGAAAAAACGTACTGACTTTTAAAAATTCGATTTTGATGGTGACATCTAAGATTTCGGCTGAGCGTTCGTGCACTTCCACGCCGCCGCACCACGGCAAAAATCGTGGGTAATCTTCCACACGATCGACTAAATCGAACATTTCTTGGGCGGAATGGGAGACAAGAACTGATTTGCGTAAACACTGCATGGCTTTGAAGGGGTAAAATAGCGAACTAATCTACCCTGTGATTGAGAAATGACTGATTATCCTGACCAAGTGAACGAGATGCAAGCGAGCTATCGCGCTAATTCGCATGCTGATGATGAAACTGCGGTATATCGGATTCCGCCACACTCGGTTGAAGCGGAGCAATCGGTGCTCGGTGGTTTGATGCTCGACAATCAGGCGTTTGATAAAATCGCCGATATTATTGGCGATCAAGATTTCTACCGCGAAGACCATCGCCGCATCTATCAAGCCATTATTAAATTGGTTGAGCACAATCGCCCAGCCGATGTGATTACGGTGAAAGAGTCGCTCGATACCACCAATGATTTGACGTATGTCGGTGGACTCGCCTATCTAGGCTCCTTGGTACAAAATACCCCCTCGGCCGCCAATATTCGTCGTTACGCCGAAATCGTGCGCGAAAAGTCAGTGATGCGCCAGTTGGCCAGCGTCGCGACCGAAATCGCCGATGCGACGTTTTTCCCCAATGGGCGGGACGCCAAGCAATTGCTGGACGAGGCCGAGTCGCGTGTGTTTATGATTGCCGAGCAATCACAAAAAGGCAGTCAAGGCTTTTTTGCGATGCCACCGATTTTGAAAGAAATCGTCGAGCGCATCGATTACTTATATCAACAAGACAATCCATCTGAAATCACCGGCACGGCGACCGGCTTTATCGATCTGGATAAAATGACCTCCGGCCTGCAAGGTGGTGATTTGATTATTGTTGCCGGTCGTCCGTCGATGGGTAAAACCGCGTTTTCGATCAATATTGCGGAAAACGTCGCCATTGATAGTAAATTGCCAGTGGCGATTTTCTCGATGGAAATGGGCGCGGCGCAATTGGGGATGCGGATGGTCGGCTCGGTCGGCAAGATCGACATGCATAAGCTCAAAACCGGTAAGTTTGAAGACGACGATTGGCTGCGTCTTACGCATGCCGTTGGTAAACTCTCTGAAGCGCCAATTTTTATTGAAGAAACCGGCGCGCTAACAGCGCTGGATATTCGCACCAAATCACGGCGCTTAGCGCGGCAATGCGGCGGCCAGCTAGGGCTGATTGTGATTGACTATTTGCAATTGATGGCAGGGCGTTCGGGGGCAAAAGATCAAAACCGTGCGACCGAGCTCGGCGAGATTTCACGGTCGCTCAAAGGTCTGGCGCGCGAGCTTAAATGTCCGATTATTGCGCTGTCGCAGTTAAGCCGTTCGGTGGAGCAACGGACTGACAAACGCCCAATGATGTCCGATTTGCGTGAATCGGGCGCGATTGAGCAAGATGCTGACTTGATTATGTTTTTGTATCGCGACGAATATTACAACCCAGATAGTCAATTTAAAGGCATTGCGGAATGCATTTTGGGTAAACACCGCAATGGCCCAACTGGCAAAATTCCACTGGTATTCCAAGGGATGCATTCACGCTTTGATAATGCGCTGATGCGGCCGGATGGTTGGTCGAGCGATTTGGAATAACAATTTGGAATAACTGTTTGCTGCGACACGGGTTTGATGCCGCTATGGCAGATTTGTTGCATATCGCAGTGTTTGGTACTGCCGTTTTGCTGTGATGTATGTGTTTTACTGAGTTTGGGGAGCGGGTGTTGATTACTCATTTTAATGTGCCGGTACTGCCGACGTTTGATCAGCCAAGGGCGGATCGCTTGTTAACGGGCAATCCGCAGCGCACCACTTGGTCGCACTACACCAGTGCCGACCGTCAATTGTCCTGTGGTATTTGGGCGTGTGATGTCGGCTCGTGGCGAATTGCTTTTGCGGCAGACAAAGAAGAGTTTTTTTGCGTGATTGAAGGCGAAGTATGTTTGTGGGATCAGAACGATCAGGGTGTGGTTGTTAAAGCGGGCGAGGCTGCGGTGATTCCGGCGGGGTTTGTCGGGCGTTTTGAGGTAATCCATCCTGTGCGTAAATATTTTGTTGTTTTAGACCGTTCGGTTGTTGTTTAGAAAAAATGAAAAAAATTAAAAATTTGTTTACCCGTTTAAATAATCAACTTGATGGTGATATGGATGATGCAGCGCGGCAAGCGGCGATAGCGCGGGCGCGCGCTGAGCCCGAGCAGGACGAGGCTGACAGGCCGGGCATGGATCGATTGTTTGAATTGCCGCTGTCGCCGGTGGTGAATGTCGCCAGCAAAGGCATCGCAGGGCTGCGCAGTGCCGTCAGCAAAATCAAAGGTTTGGCGCATCGAGAGGCGGATGAATCCGAGGTTCACTCATTGGCGGAACGCACAGAGCCAGCGCTTGATCCTTTATTGAGTTCAGTTCATGTAGCGCCTACGCGGCTGAATCGGGCGGAGCCGGTTGCCGCGTCACGCGCAGTGGCCGAGTCGCGTTACACGTCATCCCCCGAGCACGTTGCTGCCACTGGGGCTCGATCACCGGCGCCGCAATCGGCCGTTGCCCCGACACTTCAGTCGACGACGAAGTCTGTGCCCATCGCGGCGCTTCAATCTACGGCATCACCCGTGGCTCAAGCGATGGCTTCGCAGCCTGCTCAACTCTCGCCAATGCCACGCCGGAAAGAGTTGCCGACCATCGGTTTGGAACAAATTCAGCATAACTTAGCGTTAAGTCAGCGCAAATTAGCGGCTGAAGGGGCGAAGATGCCCAGCAAAACAGCGCCTGAAGTACTGCCGATTATTGATGTCGCTGAAATCCGTAGCCGCTTGCAAGAAATCCATGCCAAACCTGAACCGGCGGCACCCGCTCGACGTCAGAGTATCAGCCGCGTGGCTAAGTTAGATAAAGACGGCGGCGGCCAGTCAAGTTTAGCGCCAACCAAGAGTAAGCCTCCGTTAGCACCGCCGACCTTGTTACGAAGAGCTGAGGGTATTGAGGCGCAGCCTTTGTCTAATAAGCCCAAGGTTGATATACCCTCGGCATCTATATCTACATCCGCAGCGAAAAGCAGCATTCGTGTCGAGACAAGCGCGCTAGCGTTAACGCCTGAGCCGGTACTCGATGCGTCGTTACTTGCCGCCCCGATTTTGCCGCCGGTGGATCACCGCTTTAGCCGCGCGCAAGTACCTGTGCCTAGCGACGCGCCTGAATTGCCACCGGCAGCGCCGGTATTGATTGCGGCTACGCCCGCTGTGACTGCGCCGCCCAATCCAGTGGTCGTGCCGCCGGTGGTGCGGCCCACGCACTTTTTGCGCCCCGATGAGTTTGGTGCCGCCCAAGTTGCGCCTAAGCCCAATGCCGCGTGGGGCGCGTGCGAAAATGGGTTGTGCTTGCCGCTGGATTTGTTGCGCCCGCCGTTGGTCAGTGCCCAAACCGTAACGCAAGACGATTTGCTTGAACGCAGCATTTTGATTGAAGAAAAACTCACCGAATTTAAAGTCAAAGTCAGCGTGCTTGATGCGTATGCGGGCCCGGTGATTACCCGTTTTGAGGTCGAGCCCGCGATGGGCGTGCGCGGCGCGCAAGTGGTCAATTTGGCCAAAGATTTGGCGCGCTCATTGGGCGTAGCCGCCGTGCGGGTGGTCGAGACGATTCCGGGTAAAACCTGTATGGGTTTGGAATTGCCGAACCCAACCCGGCAAATGATTCGCTTGTCCGAGATTTTGTCGGCGCCCGAGTACCATCAGCAAGTGTCGCCGATTACCATTGCGCTGGGTAAAGACATTGCCGGTTTACCCGTTGCGACCGATCTGGCCAAAACGCCGCATATGCTGGTGGCGGGAACCACCGGCTCGGGTAAATCGGTCGGTGTGAATGCGATGATTTTGTCGATTTTATTTAAAGCCACGCCCGATGAAGTGCGCTTTATTATGATCGACCCCAAAATGCTGGAATTGTCGATTTATGAAGGCATTCCGCATTTGCTGGCACCGGTGGTGACCGATATGAAACTGGCCGCCAATGCACTCAATTGGTGTGTGGGCGAGATGGAAAAACGTTACCGGCTGTTGAGTGCACTCGGCGTGCGTAATTTGGCGGGCTTTAATCAGAAAGTCGCAGATGCCGCCGCCAAGGGTCGCAAACTGACCAATCCATTTTCATTAACGCCGGACGATCCCGAGCCGCTGGAACATCTACCTTTGATTGTGGTGGTGGTGGATGAATTTGCCGACTTGATGATGGTGGCAGGTAAGAAAATCGAAGAATTAATCGCCCGTTTGGCGCAAAAAGCCCGCGCAGCGGGGATTCATTTGATTTTGGCGACGCAACGCCCATCGGTCGATGTGATTACCGGCTTAATTAAAGCCAATATTCCAACGCGCTTGGCGTTTCAGGTGTCGAGCAAAATCGACAGTCGAACCATTCTCGATCAAATGGGCGCAGAAGCCTTGCTGGGGCAGGGCGACATGTTGTTCTTGCCGCCCGGTAGCGGCTATCCAACGCGGATTCATGGCGCTTTTGTCGATGATGCCGAAGTGCATTGTGTCGTTGAATACTTAAAGCAACTTGGCGAACCCAATTATGTTGAAGGCGTATTGCATCCAGTAGCCGGAGAAGACAATGGCGTGAGTGGCTGGTCTAGCGGCGCAGAGGGCGAAGAGGCCGATCCTTTATACGACGAGGCGGTTGCCTTGGTGCTAAAAAGTCGCCGTGCTTCGATTTCTGGCGTGCAACGACAAATGCGAATTGGCTACAACCGTGCCGCACGCTTAATCGAGCAAATGGAAGCGGCGGGTTTGGTGAGTGCCATGGAGACCAGCGGCAACCGGACGGTTTTAGCGCCACCTTTGGCGGAGTAGCTGATTCACTCCGACCTTTTAAACTAGATCGTGTTTTGTGTTGCTGTTTTACATTGAGGGGAAAATCATGAGATTTGAAGATTCAATTCGCGTCTGTTTTAGTAAGTACGCAGACTTTAAAGGGCGTGCGGTCCGTTCTGAATATTGGTGGTGGCTGTTGTTTACGGTCTTGGCGGGCGCGGTGCTGAGCATGGCGGGTGAAACCATTTCCGGGATTTTTTCCTTGCTGACACTGCTGCCAACTTTGGCCGTCGGTGCTCGCCGATTGCATGACATTAATCGCAGTGGCTGGTGGCAATTGATTTGGTTCTTGCCGATTATTGGCTGGATTTTATTGCTGTATTGGTTTGCCAGTGAAGGGGTTGAGCCGAATCGTTTTGATTGATTCAAACTCGACACCGGTTGGTATGACAATTGGGCCAGCAATATGCTGGCCCAATTGTTTAGTTGCGACGCAGTGCTGTGGCCACGTCGCTGCGTAAGGTGTTATTCAATAATTGAGCGGCAACCCTAATTTGCTTGGCGTTGCGCTCGCTGGCATGCCGAGTCAATTGTTGGCCCGCTTGCTGCAATATGCTGAGCTGCTTTTGTGTTTTTAACCATTGGCTTTGATGTTGGCGCGACAATAAATAATCATCGAGGCCGATGCCATTTGCGCCGGTGATGAGTGCGCTAAGTCCGGCAATATTGGCGTTCACTTCTTGGGCGATATGTGAGTTGGCGCTATTGGGTAGTTTGAAGCTTGCCAAGCGCTGACTGCCAGCTTCAAGCGCGTTCAAATATTCGTTCATCAATTGCCCAGGGTAAGAGATATCGTAAGCCGCACCCCGAATCAAACCCTGCCATTCGTACTGTAATATAGTGACTTGTCTCGATATGGTTTTTGCTTGCCAGTTGGTGTAAGCGCACATTGAATCTTGTTGTAGCAAAGTCAGCGGTGTATCGCTAAATAGGACGCTCGCAATGACCGGCAGTCCTAAGTTGCCGTCGGGGAGCTGCGAGCCATAATAATGCGCTTCACCGTCAGTCATCGGGTGGCTGGGCATGGTTTGGCTTTGCCGGGCGAGCTCGGTGGTGCTTTGGGCGGGTATTTCAAATAGCCGCATCGTCGGCGGTTGTTTGCTAGGCCCCAGAGGGGCAATGCTAATTTGCTGCCAAGCGCTGAAGGTGTTGAGGTAGGCTTGTTGTGCTCGTTGTAAATTAGTGTCGCTGACCTGTTGGCACAGCGCAGTCATCGCTTGGTTTAACTCACCGCTCGCAGTTTGTAGCTGCGCAATGTGTGGTGTGATGACATTTTGCATGATTGACAGCGTCAATTCGGGTGCCGTCACCCTCGTTGTTGTCGGCGTATTTGCCGCCAGCGCGCTACCCAGCCATGTACAAATCAAGAGCAAAGCGTATTTTTTCATGGTCAACCTCCTTTTTATGGCGCATTGATATCACAAGGCGGCTCTTATTGTCAGTCAGTTTGATGTGTTGCTGAACTTTAATCGGTGGCGCGCTTTGGCAATGTTGCTTTTTTTACTGACGAAACGGTGATGGCTTGTATAATCTGCGACTTGTTTAATGAATTGATTGATGGATGCAAAGCATGAGCTTTTATTTTCGCCCAGATGATGTGCCTGAGTTGCAAGGTCTAACGCGCTGGGATCAGCGGGTGTTACTGCGCGGCACGTTTATTAAAGAGCGTGCGATGTCGACCATCGTTTTGTTGATGGCGGTGTTAGGTAGTGTGCAATTTGTGATTAATCCATTGCTTGAGCAATACGCGCCCACGATTCGTGCCGATAATCTGTTTTATGCAGCGATTTTAGTCGGCTGGCTGTTGCTACTGATGTGGGCACGTGATGCCATCATGATGAATGTGTTGCGTCCTAAGTTGGCGCTTAAGCGTGCCGAAATGAAGGCGGCCGAGATTGCGCAATTAGAAGCGGCAAGGGCTAGCGAGCAAGCCGAGGCTTAACGGGGATTTGCGGCGAGGATGCCGCGCTATGGATTGGGATCGCGGACCTTCGCGGCCAATTTTATTTGATTTATTTTTCGGAATTATTTTCTTATGCGTACTTCGCAACTGTTTATTTCTACCAAAAAAGAAGCGCCCGCTGAAGCCGAATTGCTTTCGCACAAATTGATGTTGCGCGCGGGTTTAATTAAGCGTTTGGGCTCGGGGTTATATACGTGGATGCCGCTGGGTTTGCGCGTATTGCGTAAGGTTGAAGCGGTGGTTCGTTCAGAAATGAATGCCGCTGGCGCACAAGAGCTGTTGATGCCTGCGGTGCAGCCAAAAGAGCTGTGGGAAGAAACCGGTCGTTGGGACGTGTTTGGTCCACAAATGCTCAAGATCACCGATCGCCACGAGCGCCAATTTTGTTTTGGCCCAACGCACGAAGAAGTGATTACCGACATCGCCCGCAGCGAGTTGCGCTCGTACAAGCAATTACCGGCTAATTTTTATCAAGTGCAAACCAAGTTCCGTGATGAGATCCGCCCACGTTTTGGCGTGATGCGGGCGCGTGAATTTATGATGAAAGATGCGTATTCATTCCATGCGTCTTTTGAATCGTTGCAACAAACGTATGACGTGATGTACGGCGCTTACTCTAAGGTGTTTACCCGTTTGGGCCTGCAGTTCCGTGCGGTTGCGGCGGATACCGGTGCCATTGGTGGCTCGGGCTCGCACGAGTTTCATGTGCTGGCCGATGCCGGCGAAGATTTGCTAGCGTACTGCCCAACGTCCGATTATGCGGCGAACGTTGAGTTGGCTGAAGCCATTATGCCCGATTCGCCGAGTGCATTACGCGCCGCCGCGACGCAGGCGATGACGGATGTGGATACACCAAAGCAAACTGCGTGTGCCGATGTGGCCGCCTTGCTCGGTGTTGGCGTAGAGCGCACCGTAAAAGCCATCGCGCTGGTGACCGTTGCCGGTGAATTTGTATTGGCACTGCTGCGTGGTGACCACAATCTGAATGAAGTGAAAATCGCCAAGCTCGAAGGTATGGCAGATTTCCGATTTGCTTCTGATGATGAAATCCGCGCTGCGCTATTGTGCCCACCGGGGTTTATCGGCCCAGTTGGTATCAATGCCGATATCCGCGTGATCGCCGATTTGACGGTTGCAGCAATGAGCGACTTTATTTGCGGCGCAAACAAGCCAAAATTTCACTTGTCCGGCGTGAACTTTGGCCGTGATTTGCCAGAACCGCACATCGTGGCTGATATTCGCAATGTGGTGAATGGCGACGTGTGTCCAGATGGCAAGGGCGGCGTGCTGGAATTGTGCCGTGGTATTGAAGTGGGGCATATTTTCCAATTGCGCACGAAGTATTCAGAAGCCATGAATTGCGTGTTTGTGACCGAACAAAATACCCAGCAAGCGATGGAAATGGGTTGCTATGGTATCGGCGTATCGCGCATTGTTGCTGCAGCGATTGAACAAAACCACGATGCCAAAGGCATTATTTGGCCGGCGGCGATGGCACCATTTAGTGTGGCGGTCGTGGCGGTGGGTTATCACAAGTCAGAAGCGGTGAAAGCGGCTGCGGATCAGTTGTACGCACAGCTGGTTGCGGCTGGGGTCGATGTCTTGCTGGATGATCGCAATGAGCGGCCGGGTTCGATGTTTGCCGATATGGAGTTGATTGGTATTCCACATCGCGTCACCATTGGCGATAAAGCCTTGGCTGAAGGCATGGTTGAATACGTGGCACGCCGCGAAGGTGAAATGAAAAAAATCGCACTGAGCGAAGCGCTGGCGTGGATTCAAGCGCAGACGAAAATCTAAGCGGCGATTGCTGTGCGGCCGGCAGTTTGGCCGGCCTTTGGTATGGCTTATTTTAATTTGCAGTTCTTGTTGTCTAATCTCCTTGTCTCGCATGGCTTATTTAATGCACTGACTTGAGATTGGATGCTTGGCCATCAAGTTGGCTGTGAATGCTGACTTGTTGGGTATGTGTCTGTAGGCTATGTATTAATTGCTCTACATGCATATACCCATTATTTTTATTTTTCGGTGAAGGGGTTGCACGTGAAGTACGGCGCATTGCTGGTGACTGGTTTGCTCTGTTGGCCTTTACTGGCGTGGGCTGGCGCGCAAAGAGAAGAGACTTTGTCGTCATCAGTGCAAACGACATTGCAACGCTCAATTAGCGACCGAATGGAACCGCGCTTAATTTTTGCTAACCCTGCAGACGCCGAAGTTTGGCTGTCAGCCATGTCGGAACGACTCAAAAAGCGAATTCCAGATGAGTTTGTTCGCCGCAAATTATTGACAGCGATTCACTATGAAGCTACGCGTGCGGGGCTTGATCCGCAGTTGGTGATGGGTTTGATTCATGTTGAGAGCGGCTTTAATCGTTATGCGGTGAGTGTGGTGGGGGCGCGTGGCTTAATGCAAGTAATGCCATTTTGGCAGCGCAGCATTGGCAGTGCCGAGCATAATCTGTTTGATATGAATACCAATTTGCGTTACGGCTGTACCATTTTGCGGCATTATTTGGATCGAGAAAACGGTGATTATTTCCGTGCCTTGGGCCGTTATAACGGCAGTTTAGGTAAAGCGGAATATCCTAATTTAGTGCATGGCGCGTGGAAGAATGGCTATGACTGGCAAATCCCAAGCAATGGTCTGGTGGCGCAAAAATAAATGAGTTTGAATTAAAAAAGCGGCGTCATGATGACGCCGCTTTTTTTCGTTCCGTAAAAGTGTGTGGCTGGTGGTTAGCCACAATGGCGGTCTGGGCAAGCCAAAAACAATCGAGCGCCCCTTAATGCGAGTGGGGCAATTGATCGATTTGAATGATTTGGATAAAGCCGCTTTTCATTTTAAGAAACCCAGCTTCTTCCCAGTGACTGAGTTGCTTATTGACGCTTTCTCGTGATGCGCCGACAAAATTGGCTAAATCTTGTTGGGTCATTTTTAAATCAATCCGTACGCCATCAGCATTGGCTTGGCCGTAGTTATGCGCCAATTGACGTAGTATTTTCGCTAGTCGCAGGGGCAAAGGCAGAAAGAGCGTGTCTTGTACTAAATCGTTGGCGCTTCTGAGTCGTTCGCACAGTGTGGTGATCAATGAGCGCATCACATGCGGGTGGTGATCAAGGTATTGATCGACTGCGCTGCGCTGCAGGACTAAAAGTTCACCATCTTCTAGCGCTTCGACGCTGGCATTGCGCGGCGCACCATCGAGCATGGCGAGCTCGCCAAAGACTTCGCCGCCTTCTAAAATCGCCAGCGTGATTTCACGGCCTTCTTCATTGCTGCGGGTGACTTTTAAGCGGCCGTGAATCACGGCAAACATTTCATCGCCGCAAACGCCTTGGGCGACGATGATTTGTTTGGCTTTAACGTGTCGGGTTTGGGCTTGCTGCGCTAAATTATCCAGCTCAGTCGGCGTGAGCTCACAAAATAAGCTGCTGCCGGATAGTAATTTGGCTTTGTTCATGATGATCTCTTAGCTGAGTGTGGCAATAACCGGCGTATGGTCCGATGGCCGCTCATTTTTGCGCGGTTCAATGTCGATTTCACAGGCGGTGCACTGGGCCGCGAGCGCTGGCGAGAGCAAAATATGGTCAATACGCAGCCCGGCATTTTTTTTGAATGAAAATCCGCGGTAATCCCACCAGCTAAATGTTTTTTCAGGCTGATCAAATAGCCGAAAACTGTCGACCAAACCCAGTTGCAGCCATTGCGCGAACATATCGCGCTCTTGCGGGGATACCAAATTGCCACCTTGCCACTTGGTGATGTCGTGTACGTCGCGATCTTCAGGGGCGATATTGTAGTCTCCCAGTAGGGCCAATTTGGGATGCAGTGCCATTTGCTCAATTAAAAATGCTTTCATTGCGGCGAGCCATGCCATTTTGTAAGGGAATTTTTCCGAATCTAAAGCTTGCCCGTTGGGAATGTAGGCGCCGATGAGGCGGACGCCCGCTACCGTCGCCGTAATAACGCGTTTTTGCGCGTCGGGGTATTCGGGAAGGTTAATGATGATGTCGGTAATCGGTTCGCGCGCGATGATGGCCACGCCGTTATAGGTTTTTTGCCCGGCAAATTCGACAAAGAATCCCGCGCTTTCGATTTCTTCTTTGGGAAAAACCGGATCATCCATTTTGGTTTCTTGCAAGCAAAGTGCAGTAACGTCAGGATTTGCTGTGAGCCAGTCTAAAACCTGCGGCAAGCGAACCTTGAGTGAATTGACGTTCCAAGTTGCAATTTTCATTGTAAGGCGATTCCTAAATAATCTGTTGAGCGTGAAGGGTGCGGTATTTTCACATAGTTTCATCACTCCGTGACGAAGCAAAAGCGTTCTTGCCTTGATGTTTTGCCTTGTCATGCTCGGGGTATGGCTTAAGGCTGCAGCGTCTTGAAATACAACGTTTGCGCGAGCGCTAATACTTAGGGCTCGATTGAGCGTTGGTGTGCTCTTTGCGCTCAATCGTTACGATTGTCATTATTCGGATTAATTGCTTTCTAGAATCGCGCGTTGTTGTAGCGATTGAATTGGCCGCGCGTTCATGGGGAACTCACGCTCAAAGCGGGCGATTTGTGCGGCAGAGAGCGTTTGCGGTGTTTTTAATACTAACCAACGAACCCCTTCGCTGCATGGTGGTGTCGTGAGCGAGCCCATAAAGGTCCAGTATTGACGATTGCTGGGGAGTAAGTCGTTGATGTTATAGCGAATGTCGTCGTAGCTGCGCGTTTCATTGGGGTTTTGGGGGAATTTATCCCAAAATTGCGCCAGCATGGCTTGGGCGTTGCTGCCTTGATTGAGCAGTACGGCGATGACCGCTAACTGCCCAGCCTCATTTTTATGGACTAAATGCGCCACCATCGGGTAGCGTTGACCGCCAACGGCTTCTTCGCTGGGGGTGTGAAAATGAAATTGCAGTAATTGGTAGCGGTCATTGCCAATGACTAAAAAACTACCCGGGTCATAATTGAGTTGGATGGTGTGGCCGTTATTTTGAATATTGGTTTTTGAATCGCGGTACTGAAATTGCAATGGTTCTAATTCATGGCTATACACTTCGCTAATGTTAATCGGCGATTGCTGTTTACCATCGCGGCATAAATTAAATTCCGATTTCATATCGCCCCAGTGACTCGGGCCTGTTTCACCTTCGTAACTCCAGTGTGATGGATCGTGTTTGGCTTTGTGGGGCTTCTCATTGGCGGGTGTCACATTGGCGGTCAATACTACGAAGGCCAAGGCGATGGCGAGGGTATTTGTTCTTCTCAACATTGCAGTGCTCCAGATATTTAGATTTTTTTATACAAAAATGGATGGACGGTGTCGCATTGGCTGTTGGTTCATTAAGTACAATCAGGCGATTTAACGATAGAAGTATTTTGATTTCGATATTAAATGCAATGGCTATATTTTTATTAGCATACAAAGCTTGCGTTTGTTTTGCGCTGTTTGGTATTCATTGGCATAGTTCACGCTATAATCGCCTGATTATTGATTGTATCAAAGTGGCGCATGCGATTATCTCCATTTGATGGCCCTTGTTTGTTATGCGAGACGATGCCCTTGGCTTGGTCTGTGCCGGGGGATGCGGGCAACGATTGGGAAATGAGTCGTTATTTACAGGTGTTGGCTGACTTTGAATTACCGCGTGATGTACTCGATGATACGCAAACACTACAAGCAGTAAAGGCTGATTTAACCTTGCTGTGGCTGGCTAGAACGTTGAAAACGCCGCTGCCTAGTGACGTTGAGGTGGTGATGGGTTTAGAGTCGGTCGCTTGGTGTAGTGATGTACCTTTGCCAATTGGGCAGCAGGGGGTCGTTACATTTTGTTTATCAAAAGATTTTCCGATGTTATTAAAATTTAAAGCGCAAATTAAACAATGTATTTTTCAATCGTTTAGCTATGTTATTTATGCCGATTGGTTGCCAATGCGGGGTGTTTTGTTGGATAGCTTTGAGAAAACGGTATTTCGTTATCATCGGCGGTATATTCAACAAATACGTGAGCAACAACAATGAATTTGGATTCAGCCATTCCAGTGCCTTGGCAGTTGGCATTATCGGGAATTTGTCAAAGCGCTCAAATTGAGCAATTAACGCAATTTTTAACGCAAGAAATGGCGCAGGATAAACTGATTTATCCCGCGCAAGCCGATTGGTTTCGCGCTTTGGCCTTGCTGGCGCCAGAGCAGGTCAAAGTGGTGATTTTGGGGCAAGACCCTTATCACGGTCATGGTGAAGCGCATGGGTTGGCGTTTTCGGTTCCTTTTGGTGTAAAAACGCCGCCATCTTTACGCAATATCTGGCAAGAACTAGCGAGAGATTTAGGAATTACCCCAGCACAGCATGGCAATCTAACTGGCTGGGCCAAGCAAGGCGTGTTGCTGCTCAATACGTCGTTAACCGTAGAGGCCGATCGCGCAGGGTCACACGCTAAAAAAGGTTGGGAGGCGTTGACTGATGCGGTGATTTCGCACTTGGCGCAAACGCAAACTGGTTTGGTTTTTGTGCTTTGGGGTGCGCATGCGCAAAAAAAACGTCATCTGATTGGCGATTCGCATTGCATTTTAAGTGCGGCCCATCCGTCGCCATTGTCGGCTTATCGCGGATTTATTGGCTGCGGGCATTTTTCAAGTGCCAACGCGTATTTGTTGAGTCAGGGCAAGGGTGAAATTGATTGGAGTCAGGCAGAATGAATATATTGTCGTTTGATGTGGGCGGCACGCAAATTAAATACGGCATTGTGACGCAAGATGGCGAGGTTTTAACCGCCGTCGTGGTTGATACGCCAAAACAAGCCGGTGGTGCCGGCTTAATCGAATGCTTGTGTGAATTAGTTCGGCATATGCAGCAGCAACATCAAATCGAAGGGATTGCAATCAGCACTTTTGGCTTGGTTGATGTTGATAGTGGGCTAATCTTGGGGGCGGCCGAAGCGGTGCCAGGTTACGCGGGCGTGTCGCCTAAGGCGGCTTTAAGTCAAGAATTTGGCCTGCCAGTCAGTATTGATAACGATGTCAATTGCGTCGCTTTGGCCGAAGGCTGGCGCGGTGCGGCTCAAGGGGTTGCGCATTATATTGCGGTGGCCATTGGAACGGGAATTGGCGGTGGCATTGTGCTGAACCATCAAATTTATCGCGGGCATCGCGCGGCGGCGGGTGAATGGGGTTATATGAAAATCGACGGCCTGATTTGGGAAGATCACGCGTCGATGCGCGGCTTGTTGGCTGCCGCCAATGCCGTAGACCCTAACGCATTTACCGATGGGCGTGCTGTTTTTGCAGCCTACGACGCCCAAGTGCCACTCATAGTGCCTGTGGTACAAGATTGGTTTAAGTTGTTGGCGCGAGGCATTGCGAATTTAATTTATGCGCTCAATCCCGAGCGCGTGGTGATTGGCGGTGGAGTGAGTGCCCGTGGGGCAGTTTTTCTTGACGAATTGAATGCGGCAATCAATGCGCAATTATTGCCTGATTTTCAGGGGATGACCGAAGTGGTCTTGGCTAGCGCTGGCAATCATGCGGGCATGATTGGCGCGGCTCGAAACTGGTTGCAAACCAATAAATATTAAAAAGCCAAAGGATTGTATTGTGAATTTTTTATTTAATCATCTTGGGTTTGCCCCCAGCGCCGATAAAATTGCTTTGATTGAAGCACCGGTGGATCAGCTGGCTGGCAAAACATTTACCGTGTTTGATGCCAATACCCGTCATGCGGTGTTGCGTGGTGCAATTACAGCGCAAGGCACTGTAGCAAAGTGGAAAGGCTGGCATTTTTGGTCGGCTGATTTCTCAGCGTTAACCACCGTTGGTGAGTACTTTGTGGTGGTTGATGATGTGCATCCGCCGTTGGTTTCGCATCGTTTTGCCATTGCCGAGGGTTTATTCGCAGGGCAAATGTTATCCGATTTGGTTCACTACATCAAAGGGCAGCGCTGCACTGGGATTTACAATCAAGCGGATTTGTCTCGCCCTAAGTGGGGCTCGGAAGAGCGTCGTGATGTCAGTGGCGGTTGGTATGATGCCTCAGGTGATTGTTCAAAATATTTATCGCATTTGGCTTTTTCGCAATATATGAATCCTCAGCAAACGCCACAAGTGGTGTGGAATTTGATTGATGGTTACTCACGCTTGCCCGCGCAGTTGAAATGGTTTGACGAGCGAATGGTCGATGAAGCGTTGCATGGCGCTGACTTTTTAGTTCGTATGCAAGATCCCGCCGGTTACTTCTATATGACGGTGTTTGATCAGTGGAGCAAAGACGAAAATCGGCGTGATATTTGTGAGTACAAAACCCAGAAAGGGGATAAATACGCCAGTTATCAAGCCGCTTTCCGACAAGGTGGCGGCATGGCAATTGCGGCATTGGCCCGTGCGTCACAATTGTCTCGGGATGGCGAGAGCTTTGGCCGGGCGGATTATTTACTCGCCGCGAGTCGTGGTTTTGCACACTTAGAAGCGAATAACTTAGCCTATTTAGACGATCAAACCGAAAACATCATTGATGATTATTGTGCATTATTGGCCGCATCTGAATTGTGGGATGTGACCGCCGATGGGGTGTATTTGGCTGCAGCCGAGCGCCGTGTGCAGCAAATTTTGGCACGGCAGCAGCCAGAAGGTTGGTTCCGAGCCGATGAACTCGGTGTGCGAAGTTATTTTCATGCGGCTGAAGCGGGCTTGCTGTATATCGCCTTGTTGCGTTTTATTGAAGTTGCGCCAGAGTCAACATGGCTCGACTCAATCCGCGTTGCGTTGCGCTTGGCGTATGCGTTTGAGATTAAAATTACTTATGCAGACGTAAATAATCCATTTGGGTATCCGCGTCAATATGTTAAACATAATGGCTTAGCGGGCAATACCCAGTTCTTTATTCCGCACCAAAATGAATCAGGGTATTGGTGGCAGGGTGAGAACGCACGGTTGGCTTCAATCATTGCCGCAGCGGCTCAGGCGCAATGTTTGTTTGCTGATGATGCGGTATTTGCTGCGCAAATTGCTAAATATGGACAGTCAGCGCTCGATTGGATTTTAGGGGCCAATCCTTATGATGCATGTATGTTGCAAGGTTGGGGCCGCAATAATCCGCGTTATGAACCCGGGTTTTATAATGCGCCGGGTGGTGTGTGTAATGGGATTACCAGTGGCTTTGACGACGAGGCCGATATCGACTTTAAAACGGCAGAAGTGGCCACCATGGCCAATAGCTGGCGCTGGACCGAGCAATGGATGCCGCATGGGGCCTGGCTGTTTTTGGCGCTGTGCTGCCGAGTGAAAAACGAATCAAAAGAGGTGTGAAATGAGTATTGTTGTGACGGGTGCTGCAGGCTTTATTGGTTCGAATATTATTAAAGCGCTCAATGAGCGTGGTGAATTCGATATTATTGCCGTTGATAATTTAACGCGTGGCGATAAATTTAAAAACTTAGTTGATTTAAAAATTGCCCATTATTTAGATAAAAATGACTTTATCGAAGAATTGGCCGCAGGCGCTTTTGATGGTGCCATTAGTGCCATTATTCATCAAGGTGCATGTTCGGACACAATGGAACATAACGGAAAGTATATGATGGATAATAACTATCAATATACTTTGGCATTGTTTGACTGGTGCCAATCAGAGCAAGTGCAATTTCTTTATGCTTCATCTGCTGCAACTTATGGCAATGGGGATAATGGTTTTATTGAAACGCCTGACTGTGAAAGTCCACTCAATGTTTATGGCTATTCAAAATTGCTGTTTGATCAAGTATTGCGTGAGCGTATTGCCAATGGTGAAATAACCGCGCAAGTTGCCGGTTTCCGTTATTTTAATGTGTATGGTTCACGAGAATGGCATAAAGAAAGAATGGCCTCCGTGGCTTTTCATCATTTTAATCAGTATCAGGCAACTGGAAAGGTGAAGTTATTTGGTGAGTACGGCGGTTATCCTGCTGGCGGGCATACCCGTGATTTTGTTTCTGTTGAAGATGTGGTTAAAGTGAACCTCTGGTTTTTAGATAATCCAGAAGTGTGCGGCATTTACAATGTCGGCACCGGGCATTCACAGCCATTTAATGATATCGCGATTACGGCGGTCAATACTTGCCGTGAGCTTGCTGGCTTGCCTGTGCTGAGTTTGGAAGAATTGTTGGCGCAGAGCATCTTGGAGTACACCGAATTTCCTGATGCATTAAAAGGGAAATATCAGTGTTTTACTGAGGCAGATTTAACCTTGCTGCGTGAAGCTGGCTATGCTGAGAAATTTTTAACCGTGCAAGAAGGTGTGCGTCGCTATATACAAGCATTGTTGCGGACTTAAATTGTTTGTTAGGCGAATAAAACGCACATAATGTGTGCGCTAGGTTTTAATTGTGCAGGTTTGGCCCAATGTAATGGGTGGTTTGAGTCCTTTGTCGCTTTGATCGCGTCATAATGAGTTGAGGTTAAATAATGCGTGGTGTGGTGCTGTTATTGTGCGTTTTAAGTCTTGGGGCTCAGGCTGAAGTTTATAAATGGAAGGATGATTCAGGTAAGGTGGTTTATTCGGATCAGCCGCCACCGGCATCGAAAGCCAAGGTCCAGCCATTGGGGTTTAAAGAGACGATTGTGATTACTGAAGTGGTTAAGCCGGTCCCTGCATCTGCCGTAGCGATCAAAGCGTCGGCATCAGCGGTTTTGCCATCGCCCGTTACGACTAAGCCGGCAAAAGACGAGCAGGCTTGCGCTGCAGCAGAAAAGCGATTGGCTTTTTTGAAAGGGGCCAAGCTATTTAAGCAAGTGAGTAACCAAAATGGGGATATGGAATACTTGCCTTACAAACAAAAAGAGCAAGAGATCGCCGAAAAAACAGTTTTTATTGAAAAGAACTGTCGCTAATGCCAACTGGTGTGTTTTTATGATTGTTGTTTTATTTTTGAGTTTAAAATGAATTTAATTAAAAGTATTACCCATCTTTTTTCAAAAAAGTCTAAATTAAAAGACAGCGAAGCTCAGCTTCTTGCTGATAGCTTGCCAAAATCGGTTGAGCTCAATGTGCCCAATAGCAAGGCTAAGCGCCGTAAACAAAAACGTGGTTATTAATTTAACCGCTATTTTTAAAGTACAGGAGTGGATTTAAAAATTGAATTCAGCAGCAGATTTATTCAACACTGAGACTTGGCATATTCTGAAGCAAGAACAAGAGCGCTCGAATAGTCAGCGCATTGCTCGCCAAAGAAAGAAGCGTGAGTTAATGGAATCTTTACAAGCGCAGTTGGCCGCCGCAGGTATTTCTATGGATGAATTTATTCAGGCGTCGATGGGGTCTGCGAGTGATGCTTGATGCTCTAGGTGCGTAAGGTAAAGGCGCAAATCAAATTCAAGCTGCATATATTGTGGCTCAATATGTTGGCATAGCTGATAAAAGGCTTTGTTATGTTCTTTGATTTTAAGATGTGCCAACTCATGCGTTGTAATCATTTTTAAAAATTCTGGCGGTGTATTTTTAAATAGATTTGCAATGCGAATTTCATGCTTGGCTTTGAGTTTATTTCCCTGAATGCGAGAGATTTGTGTGTGCGTGCCCAGTGCATGTTGAATGTCTTTGATTTTGCTATCGAAAATGACTTTCGAAATGGCAGGCGCATTTTTTAAATATTCATTTTTAATTGAAAGTGTATAGTCATACAGCATTTTATCAGTTTGAATGGAATGCCGATGCGGATAACGCTGAGCGAGTAGTGTGCCGAGTTGTTGCTCAGCAATCAGGGTAATGACGCGTTGCTGAATATGCTCAGGATATGCAGTTAGATATTTTAAGGGTTTCATTGTCGACTTCGCACGACGCTGTCGTGATTTTGAAATGTAATAAAAAAGCCAAAGTGCAAATGCGCTTTGGCTTTTTTATTACATATGGAGCGGGCGATGAGAATCGAACTCACGGCTCTAGCTTGGGAAGCTAGGGTATTACCATTATACGACGCCCGCAGAATTGTTTAATTATATCAGAAACTGCATTTCAAATGTGAATGAATTTCAGTATTTTTATTCATAAAGAAAGGCGTGGAAACGAGTCATATTTATTTGCAGTAAAAGCCAATCATTGCGATTGGCTTTTACTGGTTTTCTAATTACTTCGCTGCTTGTGTTTTTGACCAGCCACCACCAAGCGCTTTATACAGCTCAACTCGGGCATTGATTTGATTGCGTTGTGCCTTCACCAAATTCAATTGCGTGTTGAATAAACTACGTTGCGCATCAAGGACTTCCAGATAGCTTGAATAACCATTGTCGTATCGCAATGTGGCTAATTTAAGCTGCTGTTTTAATGCGCTGACCTGAGTTTGTTCAAAACCTGTTTTAGCTTGTACTGTTTGATTCACAATTAAGCTAGATCGGGTTTCAGCAAATGCAGTTTGAATCGCCAATTGATATTGCGCTACGGCTTGTTTTTCTTGTGCTTTCGCTTGATCAATTTGCGCTGCGGTTAGGCCGCCATTAAATAGTGGCATGGCTAAATCACCCGCAAAAGACCAGCCTCGAGTACCTTGATTAAATAAGGTGTCTAGGCTGTTACTTTGTACGCCAAGCAAGCCCGTGAGCGAGATACGTGGGAAGTAAGCTGCACGTGCCACTTGTACTCGGGCGCGTGTCGCTAACAAATTAGCTTCTGCTTGGGCGATGTCTGGGCGTTGCAATAATAACTCTGAACTCAATTGATCTGGAATCTCATTATCAATTTGCAGTTCAGAGATTGATTTGCCACGTTCAATGCCTTGATCCATCATGGCGCGAGGGGACTGCCCGACCAAGACGCTGAGTGCGCTTTCTAGTCGAGCGATGGCCTCTTTAAAGTCAGGCAAGTTACTTCGCGCATTGGCGAGCTCAACTTCTGCTTGTTTCACATCTAACTCTGATGTGACGCCGCCACGATAGCGTTTTTGTTGCAAGTCATACGCTTCAAAGCGTGACTGTACCGTGTGCTTAGTGATTTCTAGCTGAGCATCTAATGCGCGCAGATTGAAGTAGTTTTGCGTCACTTCGGTGGTGAGCGCCAAGATAGCGGCATCACGATTGTACTCAAACGCCATCAGGTCTTGTTGCGCTGCAGTGGCGGTGTTTCGTACCCGTCCCCAGAAGTCAATTTCCCAAGAGGCTTGGCCTGCAAGCTGGAAGTTGTTGCTAGGTGGCAAATCAAGGGTGCTGCTGTTTTGCGATGCTTGTGACCGTGCGCCGCGACCACTCAGGTCGATTCGTGGCAATTTGGCTGAATCTGCAATCCCGAGCCGAGCCCGGGCTTCATCAACTTTAGCGGTGACTAAAGCCAAGTTTTGGCTATTTTCTAGCGCTGTCGTGACCAATTGATTTAAAACTGGATCATTAAATTGAGTCCACCAGTTTTTTTCTACGGTCACCTTGGCTTCCATTGCGGTAGGTAGCTCAGTTTTTGGTAGTACATTGTCTGGCGTGAACGCGCAGCCGGTAAAGGCGAGGGCGACGCTGAGGGAAAGAATGGTTTTAAGCATGATTCTCTCCTTCTGGTTTTGATTTTTTCTCGGTCATTTGCATGATGAGACGGAAAAAGAGTGGGATAAAGAAAATGGCAATAAATGTGGCCGCTAACATACCACCAATCACCGGTACACCCAATGCAAAACGACTGCCTGAACCTGCACCGCTGGATGTTACCAGTGGTACGCAACCTAAGATAAAGGCCAGTGAGGTCATCACAATCGGCCTAAATCGCAGACGAGCTGCCTCTAGTGCCGCATTGAGTAGCGTTTCACCTTCTTCGTATTTCATGATGGCAAATTCAACGATCAGGATCGCATTTTTCGCCGCCAAACCCACCAAGGTGATTAAGCCCACTTGGAAGTAGACGTTATTGGTTTGACCGGTTAGATAGACCGCCAACAGAGCACCAAACAAAGCAAATGGCACGGCGGTAATGACCGCAAATGGCAAGCTCCAACGTTCGTATTGCGCAGCTAGAATCAAGAACACCATCAAAATACCCATTAAGAAGGCTGTGGCTGCAGTGCCACTTGATGCTTGCTCTTGATAGGCCGAGCCGGTCCATTCTAGTTTGTAGTCCGTGGTGCCCATTTCAGCTTCCACTTCTTCTAGCGCTTTAATCGCTTGGCCAGAGCTCACACCTTGCGCTGGTGTTGCCATGATTTTTGCCGCTTGGAATACATTAAAGCGTTCAACCAATTCAGGACCCATTGATGTTTTAACGTGAACCAAACTCGTTAGCGGGATCATTGTGCCTTTGTCCGAACGCACATAGACGTTACGAATGTCGTCTGGGCGAGCACGGAAATCGGCCTCTGATTGCAATTGAACGCGGTAAGTACGGCCAAACTGGTTAAAGTCATTGACATAAACCTGACCAAAAGTGGCCGACATCGCATCAAAAACTTGGTTGACGTTTACGCCAAGTGCTTTGGCTTTTTCTCGATCAAGATCAAGATAAATTTGCGGTACATTGGCACGGAATGTGGTTGAAACACTCGCAAATTCGGGGCGTTTTTTAGCTTGCGCCACAAATTCATTCACTGCAGCCGAGAAGGTGGCAATGTCACCAGTACCACGATTTTGATAGTAACCCTCAATACCGCCAGTCGTTGACATGCCGCTAATTGGAGGGGGATTAAAGGTGGCTGCAAAGCCGTCTTTAATGCCCATATACGCCATACCTTGGAAGGTGTTGGCT
Source organism: Deefgea salmonis (assembly GCF_020531905.1). Taxonomy (GTDB): domain Bacteria; phylum Pseudomonadota; class Gammaproteobacteria; order Burkholderiales; family Chitinibacteraceae; genus Deefgea; species Deefgea salmonis. Next base: position 325,229 of record NZ_JAJAWG010000001.1, read on the forward strand.
AGATCAAATGAGCTATCGCCTTTGCCTTGTCGTTGCGACCAGTCTTTGAGGGTAACGAAAGAAACACCACCGCTGCTAATGACGGCACCAGAGAGCAGGTCGAAACCAGCAAATGAAACGACATTCTCGACGTTTTTATTGCTCATCAGCATTTTGTCAAAGCTGGCGCTGGTGGCTTCGGTGCGATTGAGTGAGGCGGCATCAGGCAGCATCACCGCGCTAAGCAAATAGCCTTGGTCTTCATCGGGTACTAAAGAACTTGGCACGTGTTTGAGTAAAACAAACATTGAAACCAAAATGCCAGCGAAGATTAAAAAGGCAATGCCAACTCGGCGATTTAGAAATGACACACCGCTAACATACCCATTGGTGACTTGGTCGAAGTGTCGATTAAAGGCTTTAAAGAATCGATTCGGCTCGTGGTGCGTATTTTTGAGCATGATCGCGCACAGTGCTGGCGTGAGTGTAAGGGCCACGATGCCGGAGATCACGACTGAAATCGCAATGGTGACGGCAAACTGCTGATACATCACGCCCGTCATACCACCCATAAAGGCGACCGGTAAGAATACGGCACACAACACCAAAACAATCGCCACAACGGGGCCAGATACTTCTTCCATGGCTTTGATTGAGGCTTCTTTGGCTGAGCACTTGGTTTCGCTCATGATCCGTTCGACGTTTTCCAGTACCACAATCGCATCGTCAACCACAATACCAATGGCTAGCACCAAACCAAAGAGCGTCAATAAGTTGATCGAGAAACCAAAAGCTAGCATCCCGGCAAAAGTACCAATCAATGAGATTGGCACGGCAATACACGGAATGAGTGTTGCTCTAAAGTTTTGTAAAAATAGATACACCACCAAAAACACCAATACGATGGCTTCAGCTAGCGTATGGACAACTTCTTCAATCGAGATTTTGACGAATGTTGTGGTGTCGTATGGGATTGAGTATTCAATGCCTTCGGGGAAACGTTTTTTAATCTCATCCATTTTCTTGGTGATGGCATCAGCAACCCCAATTGCATTGGCGCCCGGTTGTAGGTAAATCCCCATTGCAACTGCGGCTTTACCATTAATGCGGGCTTTTAGATCGTAATCTTTGCCGCCGATTTCAACCCGAGCAACGTCTTTCAGTCGTATTGTTGCACCATCTGCTGTTGAGCGAACAATGATGTTGTTGAACTCTTCGACTGATTTAAGCCGACCTTGCGCGTTGACAGTATAAGTAAAGTCAATGGCTTCTGTGGTTGGTTGTGCACCAATTTTACCGGCTGAAAATTGCGCGTTTTGTTCTCGGATCGCGCCGATTACATCGTTTGGCGTTAAGCTGAGCTGGGCTAAACGATCGGGACGCAACCAGACACGCATTGCATAATCGGTGCCGCCAAACATGGTTAAATCGCCAACGCCAGGGATACGTTTTAACTCATCAACAATATTGAGTAGCGCGTAATTCGATAAATACGTTGTATCGTATCGACCGTTCGGTGAGTTGATTGCAATGACGTTCAAGATCGACGTTGATTTTTTTTTCACCGTCACACCTTGGCGCTTTACCTCTTCAGGTAATTGCGCCATGGCAGCAGAAACGCGATTGTTCACGTTAATGGTGGCTTGGTCAGGATCAGTACCAATCGCGAAGTAAACGTTCATATTCATCTGGCCGTTTGAGGCGGAGCCAGACTGCACATAAAGCATTTTTTCTACACCATTGATTTGTTGCTCCAGTGGTGCTGCGACTGTTTGTGCAATGACCTCAGGCGTCGCGCCCGGGAAAAACGCAGTCACTGAAACAACTGGTGGTGTAATACCAGGGTATTGCTCAATCGGTAACGATTTCATCCCAGCAAGGCCAAGGATCACGATGATGATCGATATCACGCTGGCAAAAATGGGGCGTTCAATAAAAAATTTAGAAAACATGCGGACTCCGATTATTTGCTGATCGTAGCAGGTGAACTAGCAGCAATAGGCTTCACAATAGAGCCAGGAGGCGCTTTCATGTGACCTTCGACAATCACTTTGTCGCCAGGATTTAAACCCGTTTTGATGACCACTTGACCTTGGTAGATAGAGCCCAGTGTGACCGGTTTAGGCACGACTTTATTGTCTTTATCCACGGTCATTACGATGTGGTCAGCTTGAGACTGCATTACGGCGCGTTCTGGCACCAAAATTGCATTTTTACGCGTCCCAAGGTCGAGTGTTACGCGAACGAATTGACCAGGCAGTAGCTCGCCTTTAGGGTTGCTAAAAATAGCGCGGGCGCGAATTGTGCCGGTTTTAGGGTCAACTCGATTGTCGGAAAAGTTGATTTTGCCGACTTGGCTATATTGGCTGCCATCAGCGAGCTTTAATTTTGCAAAGACTTCTTTGCCGGGTTTTAGGTCAACCGAGCCGCTGTGTTGGGCTGCGCTAAGTTCTTGTTTGTCTTGCTCGGAGTACGAAAAATTGACATACAGCGGATCAAGCTGCGAAATGGTCGTGAGCTTGCCTGAATCGCCTGTGGCGGTAATTAAGCTACCTTCCGATTGAACCAATTTGCTGGTTGTTCCTGAAATTGGTGCGGTAACTTTGGTGTAGCCTAGATTAAGCTCGGCTTGTCTAACACGAGCTTGCGCGGCGCTATTGCTGGCTACGGCAGTATTGTAGGCGGCATTAGCATCGTCAAAGTCTTTGCGGCTCACTGCGTTTTCTTTAAACAGAGGGACAATGCGGTCACGGTCTGCGCGTGCCTTTTCAAGTTTAGCAACTTCTTGCGATAAGATACCTTTGGCTTGGTCTAACTCTGCTTTGTAAGGTTCTGGGTCAATTTCAAACAAAACTTGGCCAGCTTGAACAATTTGTCCTTCAACATACGTTCTTTTTAATAAAATGCCATTCACGCGCGCGCGCACATCCACATCGCGATAGCCTGCCGTTTCTCCTACCATCTCTGAAGTCAATGGGACATTAGATGGCTTTGCTTCAATGACAGAAACTGGGGCGGGTGGGCGTTCTTTTTTTTCTGGCGCTTTGTCGCACGCCGCTAATGCCGAAACGATGAGTAGGCTGACCGATATTCTTCGAAATGTCGTCGTGGTGTGGTGCATGCAAAGCACTCCAAATGAATTTAAATTGTCTGGGGATTAAAAGAAATATTGCATCTATTTGATTGTATGAAGAGATCAACTTGCGCAAAATGTCGCGTAGTTTAACAGCTTAGGTGAAGCTGATGAGCCCTTAAAATTTTGTAATTGTACACAATTGCGGATGCCTCACCTATATCGCCGACACCTTTGCGTTTAGAAATGTGCGCAATAAATAAACAAAAAACCGGTCATGCAATGACCGGTTTGAAATCGAAAAAATCAATCATAAATATGATATTTAACAGGTGTGCTGCCCGCCATTGATTGCAAGGTTGGCGCCGGTCATAAATCCAGCAAGATCAGATGCTAGGTAGCTAATTAAACCGGCAATTTCTTCAGGAAGACCCAGGCGGCAAACAGGAATATTGGCGATAATTTTGTTTCGAACATCCTCCGGCACGGCCATCACCATTTCAGTGGCAATGTAACCGGGTGAGACGGTGTTGACGGTGACGCCTTTTTTTGCCACTTCTTGTGCTAGTGCCATGCTAAAACCGTGCATCCCCGCTTTAGCTGCCGAGTAATTGGTTTGTCCAAACTGACCTTTTTGGCCATTAATTGATGAGATATTGATGACACGTCCCCAGCCACGATCGGCCATGCCGTCAACAAACTGTTTGGAAATATTAAATACAGAGTTGAGATTGGTGCCGATTACCATGTCCCAGTCCGTTTTACTTAGTTTTTTAAAAGAGGCATCCCGTGTAATGCCCGCATTATTCACTAGAACGTCGACTTGGCCCAATTCATGGGTGATTTTTTCTGCCAGGGCGGTGCATGCCGCATAATCAGTGACGTCGCACTCATAGGCGTGAAAATGATAGCCAGCAGCCTGATTGTCCGATAGCCAACTTGCTTCTTTGCCTGGTTTTGAATAGGTCGTTACCACATGAAAGCCGTCATCGGCGAGTTTTCGACAAATTGCCGTGCCAATGCCACCCATACCGCCTGTTACTAGTGCAACCTTTGTCATACGCAAATATTTCCTAGAGAGTGATGTGCTTGGATTCTTGTGTGGGTGGTCATTGTTTTGCTTGCCACCTTTCAAAGGTTATCATGTAATGTTAATTATTCGTAAGCAAAAGCTGGTACTCATTTGAAATAATGACAATTTTGAGACAGCGCCCGTCTGGCAAAGCGAACACGGTCGATTGCAGTGTCTTTTTTTAGGCTGCGGCGAGAGTAGGCTGATGTGCTGTGCCGTCGTCATGCTGTTGGTGGGTTGATTTACCGGTGCTCAATGGGGGCATGATAAAAAAGTTAGGGCTGTGTGTGGTGAAATGATGGTGTAAAGACGATGGATTTATGCTTTTGAAATTACACTGCTTGTAGTAGGGGTTTTAAGCGATGGCTGCGAAGATTTTTTTATTGCGTCCGTTGAAGTGCCCTGTAGGCCCATTAAAGCGCATTTTTGCTCTGTTTTTTACGTGCTTGGTCGGCTTTGACCAAGCTTTTAAATAGCAAAAATAGTCGCGTTCAGGTTTTTTTGTTCTTGTCCAGAATTGAGGGGGCGCTGTTGTTCAGGTAGAATAGGGGATTCAAACTTGTGCGCACCAACATGACCAAGTACATATTCGTAACCGGTGGCGTTGTTTCTTCCTTAGGTAAGGGCATCGCCGCCGCATCTCTCGCGTCGATTTTAGAATCACGCGGTCTTAATGTCACCATGATGAAGCTTGATCCATATATCAATGTGGATCCTGGCACGATGAGCCCAATGCAGCATGGCGAAGTCTTTGTTACCGAAGACGGCGCAGAAACTGACTTAGACTTGGGTCACTACGAGCGTTTTATTACCGCTAAAATGAAAAAGCGCAATAATTTTACCACGGGTCAAATTTATGACTCGGTGATTAAAAAAGAGCGTCGCGGTGAATACCTTGGTAAAACCGTCCAAGTTATTCCACATATTACCGATGAAATTCGCCATTTTATTAGCCTAGGCGCAGAAGGTGCTGAAATCGCGGTGATTGAAGTGGGTGGAACGGTCGGCGACATTGAGTCGCTGCCATTTCTTGAGGCGATTCGTCAGATGGGCGTTTTGCTGGGTAAAGACAATACCTGTTTCGTACATTTGTCTTACGTACCTTATATCGCCGCTGCGGGTGAAATCAAAACCAAGCCAACCCAACATAGTGTTAAAGAATTGCGCGAAATCGGCATTATGCCGGATGTGTTAATTTGCCGTGCTGACCGGATGGTGCCAGACGAAGAGCGCCGTAAAATTGCTTTGTTTACGAACGTTCAAGAAAAAGCGGTTATTTCTTGTCCTGATGTGGATTCTATTTACAAAATACCGCGTGTTTTGTCTGAGCAAGGTATTGATGAAATCATCTGCAAGCAATTCAATCTGCAGTTGCCTGCCGCTGATTTGTCAGTTTGGGATAAGATTGTCGCTGCAGTTCAAAGCCCACAGCAGACCGTTAATATCGCCATGGTTGGTAAGTATGTTGATTTAACCGAGTCGTATAAGTCGCTGATCGAAGCATTACGGCATGCTGGTTTGCATACCCACTCAGAAGTCAAAATCCACTTTGTAGATTCTGAATCGCTAGAAACAGAAGGCGCTGAGTGCTTGCGTGACATGGATGCCATTTTGGTGCCTGGTGGCTTTGGCAAGCGTGGTGTAGAAGGCAAAATTGTTGCCGTTCGTTTTGCGCGCGAAAACAATATCCCATATATGGGGATTTGTTTGGGGATGCAAATTGCGCTGATTGAATATGCTCGCGATGTAGCAGGCATGGCGGGTGCCAATTCCACTGAGTTTGATTTGGCAACGCAATACCCCGTGGTGGCTTTAATTGATGAGTGGGTTAATCATGATGGCCAAGTAGAAAAGCGTGATGAAAACTCGGACATGGGTGGCACGATGCGACTGGGCTCGCAAGAATGCCGTCTTGAAGAGGGTACTTTGGCGGCAAGAATTTATGGCGGATCTTCAGCGATTGAACGTCACCGTCATCGTTACGAAGTCAATAATTACTATTTGGCGCGTTTGGAAGCGGCTGGCTTAAAAATCAGTGGTAAGTCAATGGGGGCTGAAGCCTTGGTTGAAACCATCGAACTGCCAAATCACCGTTGGTTCTTTGCTTGCCAGTTCCACCCAGAATTTACTTCGACGCCGCGTGATGGTCACCCACTGTTTATTTCTTATGTGCAAGCGGCAATTGCCTATGCCAAAGAAAATGGACGTGAAGGCTTGAGCTGCAAATAAGCAAATAAGTATTTGTAATGCTGCTCGTGTTGTCGTTTGGAAGGCCTCGATTGATTGTGAATGGGTCGAGGTGCTTCCAAATATTTGATGTGTATTTGTGTATTGCTCTAATGGGTATTGGCTGCTAGCCTATATTAAATCATATTTAGAGCGGTATACCCGAGGAGGTTGGCGTGAAGTTATGTGGCTTTGATGTGGGTATTGAGCATCCTTTTTTTCTCATTGCCGGTCCTTGTGTGATTGAAAGTGAACAACTTGCAATCGATACTGCCGGTTATTTAAAAGAACTCACTACTGAGTTAAACATCCCATTTATCTATAAATCTAGCTTCGACAAAGCCAATCGTTCATCTGGTAAATCGTTTCGGGGTTTGGGGATTGAAGAAGGTTTGCGAATTCTTTCGGAAGTGAAGCGTCAGCTAGGCGTGCCTGTTCTGACTGATATTCATACCGAAGCTGAAGCTGCCATTGCGGCGCAAGTAGTGGATGTATTGCAAACGCCTGCTTTTTTAGCGCGCCAAACTGACTTTATTCATGCGGTGTGCGCCACTGGCAAACCAGTAAATATCAAAAAGGGGCAGTTTATGGCCCCTTGGGATATGAAAAACGTGGTCGAAAAAGCCAAAGAAGCCAATGGCGGCCTCGACAATATTATGGTTTGTGATCGCGGCACTTCTTTTGGCTATAACACCTTGGTGAGTGATATGCGCGGCCTAGCCATTATGCGCGATACGCAATGCCCAGTGGTGTTTGATGCCACCCATTCGGTGCAGCAACCCGGTGGTTTGGGTGATAAATCTGGCGGTCAACGTGAATTTGTTCCGGTATTGGCCCGCGCGGCAATCGCCTCTGGTGTGGCCGGTGTCTTTATGGAAACGCATCCTGACCCATGTAAAGCCATGTCCGATGGTCCGAATGTCATGCCAATCGCGAGAATGAAGGAATTGCTGATCGTCCTCAAAGACATTGACCGTGCAGTTAAGGCACACTCCTTTATTGAGCATACATTGTAAAATGTTGTGTAATTTTTTCGCAGTATTAATTCAACCGTTTTAAGGGGTATAGAACCGATGAGCGCAATCGTTGAAGTGATCGCACGTGAAATCTTAGATTCACGTGGCAATCCAACCGTAGAAGCCGATGTACTTCTAGAATCAGGTGTAATGGGCCGTGCCGCAGTGCCGTCTGGTGCGTCAACGGGGGAGCGTGAAGCGCTTGAGTTACGCGATGGCGATAAAGCACGTTACTTAGGTAAAGGCGTATTGAAAGCTGTTGAAAACATCAATACTGAAATCTGCGAAGCCATCATCGGCCTTGATGCTGCAGATCAAGCCTTTATCGACAAAACCATGATCGATTTGGACGGCACTGAAGACAAGCGTAATTTAGGTGCAAATGCAATCTTGGCCGTTTCTATGGCAGTTGCAAAAGCCGCAGCAGAAGAAGCCGGTTTGCCGTTGTATCGTTACATCGGTGGTTCAGGCCCGATGGCTTTGCCAGTACCAATGATGAACGTGATTAACGGTGGTGAGCACGCATCAAACAGCTTGGATTTCCAAGAATTGATGATTGTTCCTGTTGGCGCGCCAACATTCCGTGAGGCAATGCGTTACGGTGCAGAAGTTTTCCATAACTTGAAAAAAATCTTGCACGACAAAGGCATGCCAACTCAAGTCGGTGACGAAGGTGGTTTTGCACCTGACGTTGCAGGCCCTGAAGAAGCGCTAGACATGTTGATGGCAGCGATTGAAAAAGCAGGTTACAAAGCTGGTACTGATTTCCGTATCGCTTTGGATTGCGCTGCTTCTGAATACTTTGATAAAGCCACTGGCAATTATGTATTCAAAAAATCAGGCAATCGCACTTTCACTTCGGTGGAAATGGTTGACTACCTTGAAAGCCTCGTTAACAAATACCCAATCATTTCGATCGAAGATGGTATGGGCGAGCGCGATTGGGACGGCTGGAAAGTATTGACGGATCGTTTGGGCCAACGCGTTCAATTGGTTGGTGATGATCTTTTTGTTACCAATACCAAAATTTTGGCAGAAGGCATCAAGCGCGGCATTTGCAATTCAATCTTGATTAAAGTAAACCAAATCGGTTCTTTGACTGAGACCTTGGCTGCAGTTGATTTGGCGAAACGTCATGGCTACACCTCAGTTATGAGCCATCGTTCAGGCGAAACAGAAGATGCAACGATTGCTGATTTGGCGGTTGCAACGAACTGCATGCAAATTAAAACCGGCTCATTAAGCCGTTCTGATCGTGTTGCCAAATACAACCAAATCTTGCGTATTGAAGAAGAGTTGGGTGATGCAGCTGTGTACCCAGGTATCGGTGCATTTTATCAGTTGAAAGGTTAAGCCTTTATATTGGTAATTATTTCGACGTAAATTAACGTCTGTAGTAAGATGTAAAACCGGAGCCTAGCTCCGGTTTTATTTTGTCACGAAGGTTTGTATGCGCATACTGGCAATTTTTTTTGCGATTGTTATCGCTGCTTTACAGTGGCCGCTGTGGGTTGGCAAAGGAAGCTGGTTGCGAGTTTGGCAGCTGGATTCTCAGTTAAGCCAGCATCGAGAAAGCAATACCAAACTGAAAGAGCGCAATGAAGCGCTTGAGGCCGAAGTGCAGGATTTAAAAAATGGCACTGATGCGATTGAAGAGCGTGCTCGTAATGAATTGGGGATGATTCGGCAGGGCGAAGTCTTTTTCCAGGTACTCGATCAGTCGCCCGTTAATATCAGCGCAATCAAACCCTCTATCAGCAATACAGCCGCATCGAAGTCGTCAACTAAAGCCTATTGATCCGGTACACTATTTTTGATACAGCAAAAAATGTAAAACTGTTTTTATTCTAAGCGCTCAGCTATAGTGTCTTGACCATAGGGGGCCGAGATGAATGACCTGACATTGCTGGATCAATCGCAGCGTAAAAAATCAGAAACACTGTACTTTCAATTGGCCGAAGAGCTAGCACAAGCGATTCATGCTGGTTTATTGCGAGCCGGTGAAAAACTACCTTCCATTCGAAAGTTATCTTCAGAGCGTCATTTAAGTCTTTCAACCATTATGGAAGCTTATCGAGAGCTAGAAGATCGTGGTTTGGTTGAGGCGCGGCCACAGTCTGGCTTTTATGTTCGTGCCATTCGCCATCTCGCATCTCCCGAGCTGACTAAACCACCGCAGCGTCCCTCGCATGTTGTCATTGATCCGCTGTTAACCCCTAGCGTTTTGGCGCGAATTAATACCTTGAAAGTCGACTTTGGTTTGGCCATTTTATCGCCCAAATTATTCCCAAATCAGCAAATTCAGCGCATTTTGTCACAAGTGACGCGTAATGACCCCGATATGATTGCAGATTATGGCGAGCCATTGGGTGATATTCAGTTACGGCGACAAATTGCACGCCGCTCTTTAACATGGGGTGGGCAAATTGAAGCGGATGATGTCTTGATTACCCATGGCGCAATTGAAGGGCTAAATCTGTGCCTGCGTGCGGTTACCAAGCCCGGTGACGTGGTCGCGATTGAGTCGCCGGCGTACTTTGGTTTATTGCAAATTCTAGAAAGTTTTAAATTAAAAGCGTTGGAAATTCCGACGCATCCAAAAACAGGGATTTCAATTGAGGCCTTAGAATTGGCCTCAAGAAATGGGGCCGTGACGGCATGTGTTTTATTGCCAAATTACTCCAATCCTTGTGGCAGTTTAATGCCCGATGAAAATAAAAAAAGATTGGTTGAGTTATTAGAGCAAAGAAATATCCCTTTAATTGAAGATGATATTTATGGTGAATTTTGCTACCAAGGCGATCGCCCACGCCCTGCAAAAGCCTATGACCAAACTGGCAATGTGATGCTGATTGCGTCATTTACTAAATTACTAGCGCCTGCTTTTCGCATTGGTTGGGTATTTGGTGGCCGTTGGCAAAAACAAATTGAGCAACTGAAATTCATTAATACCTACTCAACGTCATTGGTATTGCAAAGAACGATCGCTCATTTTTTAGAAAGTGGTGGTTATGATCATCATTTAAGACGCTTGCGTAAACATTGTGCTGAGCAGGTTAACGATGCGGTCGATGCCATTCAACGGTTTTTTCCTACCGATACGCGTTTGCATGTACCGCAAGGCGGATATGTTTTATGGCTGGAGCTCAATGAAAAAGTAGATACGTTGCAATTATTGCAGCAGGCATTACCTGAAGGCATTAGTTTTACACCGGGGGTGATGTTTTCGCCGAGCCGAAGTTATCGGCATTGCTTGCGTATTTGCTGTGGCGAACCTTGGACAGTGAAGCATGAAAAAGCCATCGAACGGCTAGGTCAGATGGCTCAAGGTTATATCAATCAGTCTGTTTAGTGCATGGTTAGGTTGACGTATTAGTACGCAGTCATTTGTACTGAGGCGTCATTGACTTTGTTTTCTGCGGCTTCATGTTTTTGCATCACATTGAGGCAGCTTTGTGCTTCATTGGATTGAACTTCGATGCAGCGCGCAGAATAGGCCATTAAACAGGGCTCGATTTGCTGGCTTTCATCAACCCAAAGCACAGTAGATCGCTCACCACAGGCTGTGGCCAGAATGCGGTTAACATCGAGAATATTGTCAATGATTTGTGCATGACTGCTGACGGATGTGAATCCGAACAGCAGTGTCATCAGAAGCCATTTTCCGCGCATAGCCCACCTCCCGTGGCGGACGGCGCTTCGATTGAAGTGCAACGATCAGCCTGTCTTCACTATCGGCAGGCTGATCTTTGATTGGCAATCTTAGGTTTCTTAAGCGTTCAGAATGGCAGATTAACGGTTAATTCTATCGCTTACTGAACGAGAGCGGCTGTCGGCATCGCCTTGTTGGTGACTTGGCTCGTGCTGGCTGTGGCCTTGGACTGCACTCGATAACGGCAATCTTGTAACGCTTCGATCACGATTAAATCACCGCTATGCACAAAATATTTTTGCCCCCGTTCGAGCACGACATCTTGCCCATCATGGCTAAGCCAAAGCTGACCGGCCTCGCAATGTATCCAACTGTGTTTGGCTTGGAAGGCGCTGACTTGGGTGCGACTTAGTGGCATGGTTGGCATGATGAAGCCCTCAAAACGGTTTGGGATGAGATCCACTATACGTCGATTTCACTCCGCTGCTCAGAGGCAAACTGTCTGCAAGTTGAGCATTCAATTGCGATGATTTTGCGACTGTTATGCTCGATTTGAGGGCTTTCTGCATTCTTTCGCTGAGTCGTGTGCCTTTTTACGTAGCTCACGCACAGCAAATCGTGCTGGATCGATCGCCGCGACCAGGCTGCGCTCAATCGCTAACGGTTCTTGATTGAGTTGGCAGGCCAACATCTCGGCGATCAAAACATGCCATGTTATGCCGCGCGCGCCCAGACCCAATAGGCCGTATAAGCCGGGTTGACGTGGAATTTGAAATAGCTGGTCAACGGAATGCAGGATGTTGTTTCGCTGTGGGATTTGCCCTGCCAAAGGCAGACGATCCGATGAGTTGGGGCGAAAACATAGCCGAGTTTCAACCGGTTTACTGGTCATGACCGGGGCACCGATAAGCCGACTTAAATCGTCGATGTTTTGTTGTTCAGCCTGCTGTGGATGCTGCGCGTCAACCAAGCTGGCGCCAGCGCACCGCCAACCGGCCAATGCGGGGGTTAAATAACTTTGCCCTGATAGACTGAACGTATTCACGGGAAGATCGTCGCGCCACACTTTGGAGACGCTGCGCAAGCTCGCAGTGAGCGGCAATTGGGCGTCAGGAATCAGGCGAATCGCATCCGTTGCGTTGGCTAAAATTAATGTTTTACTCGAGGCGATCAGTTGCTGCTCCGCATCGTAAAGATGCCAGCATTGATCAATTAATCTAATTTGATTTACATGGGTATTGAGCTGAAGCTCAATGAAATCAGGGTATTGATTAATATACCCATTGCAAATACTGTAGGGATTAGCCCACATTCCTTCAGGAAACCACCAGCCGCCAAATTCGCAGTCGATCGCGAGTTGGGTTAGGCATTGCTGCCGATCTAGCCAGCGAACCATCTGATGGTGTTGCGGTTGCTCGGTGCTAATCAATTGCATCAACGTTGCCGCAGCCTGATCTTTGGCCAATTGCAGGTGCCCATCGACGCCAAAATCAATCCTTAGACCTTGCTGGCTCAGTTGCATTAGTTTTTGTTGTGTCGTGGCAAAGCCCGCGCGTGACAGGCGGGCTTGGAAGTTATCATCGCGGCTTAATGTCGGATGACAAAGACCAATATGATTGCCTGAAGCTTGACTGGCAATGTCCGCTTGTGCGTCGATCAGTTTGACTTGCCAGCCGCGTGCAGCGAGCTGGTTGGCCATGGCGCAGCCCGCCATGCCGGCACCAATGATGATGGCTTCTGGCTCGACGGGTGTTGCGTGGCTTGATTGGCGATGTTGACGCGTTGTGGCCACCCAAAAATCGTCCATGGATGGTGGTGGCAATATAAAGCCAGCTTGCGCTAAATGCTGGCGGTGTGGCGGGTGATTGCATTGTCCGATCAGCACGCTATGAGCGGTGACTAGACGGCGCAATTGCTTGCAGTGCATTAGTGTTAGCGACGCGGGTGTCGCTAAATTTAGGTAAATCAGATCGATTGGCCCGCTGATTTCGCTGAGCTGCGCATAATCGCCAAATACAAGGGTGAGGCTGATTTGCCCTTGTGCTAAATGCAGTCGATGAAATCCCGTTTGCCAGCGCGGCCAGATTGCCTGTAATTGATCAATCAATGCAGCAAATTCGGGGTATTGCTGGGCGATGGCCTGTAGCTGATCGACTTGAAATTCGCAGGGGATCAAGCTTAAAAAGTGCAGTCGTTCGGTGGTCGGGCGCGTGTTTATCCAGTGCTGACACGTGGCCAAGAATACGGCAGCTTGCGCCCAATCGAGGCAGAGAATAGATCGCTTCGCCGGGGTCTGAATGGCAAGATTACGAAGTAATGCCGCCTGCGCTTGGTGTAGCGAGGACTGAAATTTAGATTGCCATTCAGGGCTTGCCTTAATAAAATATGCGCCTTCTTGCATTGATGTACTCAATTAATCCGCTTGTTCGCCAAGCGGGCCACGTAAAAAATAGCGTCTGGCGCTAATCGCACAAGTGCCCATGATTAAGCAGACGACGATAAATCCTCGATTACCCCACAGCTCATGGCCGATTTTGGCGGCCTCAATCGCGATAGAGAAAATCACCATCATAATAATGCCCAGCATGGCAGAAACCGTGCCTTTGCTTTGGTCGCTGGCAAACAAGGCCAATCTAAATTGTGCTGCATTGATAATACCAATCCCAATGGCAGCGATAGAGAGTGACGCAATCAGCCATTGCCAATCCATTGGCGATTTAAATAACCACAGCAGCATCGTTAGGCCGACCATTAGCGGTATGGAGCCTAACTTGATAATGCGGTAAATCGGTAAGCTGGTCACAACTTTGGCCAAAATAAGATTGCCTAAAATCAAGCCAGCAAACACCGGTGTTTGCCAGTAGCCATAGGCAATGGTGGGTAATTGTGCGTCTTGCATCAAAATTACCGGCGCTAAAGCGATCCAAGCTAACAAAGGCGCAGAGGTGCAGCCGATAGAGATTGCGCCCGCCAAGAAGCGACGATTGCTCAGCACTGCCGCGTAGTCTTGCCGCAGGCGATCAATACGCAATGGCGAGTCAATTTTGGGCGAGGTTTCTGGCATAAAGCGCCAGAGGCCCATTGCTGAAAAGCTGGCGACGATGGCAACAAAAATAAAAATCCAATACCAACTGGCCACTTGCAATACCAGCGCACCCGCTAAAGGGCCGATCAGTGGTGCAATCAGCGCCACATTGGCCATTAAAGCGGTGACGCGAATGGCCGTCGCCTCAGCGAAGCTTTCTTGGATTGCGGCATAGCCGACTGCGCCAATAAAGCACATGCCAGTGCCTTGTAAAAAGCGGCAAAACAAGAACCAACTGTAAGACTCTGAAAAGACAATCGCGATGCAGGCCGCGATAAATAGCAGTACTCCAGCCAACATCACTGGACGGCGGCCAATTCGATCTGAAAGTGGGCCCAGTAGCCATTGCAGGCTAGCACCGCCTAATAGGCAAATCGACATTGCCGATGGAATATGAATTGGATCAATTGCAAATGATTTAACGATGATGGGCATTGCCGGCAAAATCATATCGTTTGAAATGTAGGTTGCGAATTCAAACAAGACTAAGGCAAGTGGAAATAAAAGCGTTAATAGCGTGATGCTACGAATTGGCGGGTTGCTGCTTGTGCTCATGTCATCTCTCTGTGTGACATTCGCATTTTCCTCGAATTGTTATTTAAAAGCGAGGTGAATAGTGCATTTTGCATAAATGGAATTCTATGCGCAAAGCTAAAGCATATTTTCTTGGGCTGCGGCATAATGGCTGATCTATTCTATGCGCTGCGCCCATTAAAAGGTCTTTTATGAATAAAACTGAATTGATTGCGATTGTCCATAACTTAGTAGCGATTGATCATCCTGAAGTTTCAAAAAAAGCGGTTGCAGCCACAATCGAGACTTTGTCTGAGGTTATTTTGGCGACTGTCAGTGGTGGTGGCGAAGTGGTTTTGCCTAACGTGGCTAAAGTCGCGTTAAAATCGCGCGATGCACGGGTCGGGCGTAACCCGCGTACCGGTGAAGCGGTGCAGATTCCAGCGAAGCGGGTGCTTAAATTTACCGCAGCAAAAGCGCTTAAAGACGCTGTAGCCCAGCAAGATCAGGCGCAAGAAAAATCACTTTAAAATAAAATTTTTAAAAAATAAAACCGGCCATGGCCGGTTTTATTTTGTCAGTATTGCCCGCTAGACTTTAATTTAAAAGGGCTGGCGGGCAATACGGTCTATTGGCTTAGTCTTCGCGGCGCATCTGTGGAAACAAAATCACATCGCGAATACTTGGCGCATTGGTTAGCAACATAACCAGGCGGTCAATGCCAATCCCGCAGCCGCCTGTTGGGGCTAAGCCATGCTCCAGCGCGCGAACATAATCGGCGTCGTAGTGCATCGCTTCGTCGTCACCCTTGTCTTTGAGGTCAACTTGAGCTTGGAAGCGTGCGGCTTGGTCTTCAGGGTCGTTCAACTCTGAGTAACCGTTGGCGTGTTCACGGCCAACGATGAATAATTCAAAGCGCTCAGTCAGTCCCGCTTGCGTGTCTGATGCGCGCGCCAGCGGCGAAACTTCAGCAGGGTAGTCAACGATAAAGGTCGGCTCCCACAGTTTGCTTTCGGTGTTTTCTTCAAACAAACTCAATTGCAAGCCGCCAATGCCCGCCGTCAGTACCGGTTTGCCGCCAAGACGCGCAATTTCGGTTTTGAGGAAGTCCGCGTCATTCAATTGTGCGTCAGTGTATTCTGGGTTGTAGTGCTGGATGGCTTGGGCAATGGTAAAGCGGGTAAATGGTTTGGATAAATCAACCGGTTTGCCTTGGTATTCAATCATCGTGCCGCCACAGACTTCTTTGGCGCAGGCGCGAATGATGCCTTCGGCCATTTCCATCATACGTTGGTAGTCGGCGTACGCTTCGTAGAATTCGATCATGGTGAATTCTGGATTGTGGCGTGTGCTCATGCCTTCATTGCGGAACGAGCGGTTGATTTCAAATACCCGATCTAAGCCGCCAACAACCAGGCGTTTGAGGTAGAGCTCGGGTGCGATACGCAAATATAAAGGCATATCTAGCGCATTATGATGCGTCACAAATGGCTTGGCCGTTGCGCCACCAGGAATCGAATGCATCATTGGCGTTTCGACTTCGAGGTAGTCCTCGTGTACCATGAATTCACGCAAGCGCTGGATGATTTTTGAGCGTTTGATGAATGTGCTGCGGCTATGATCGTTGGTAATCAGATCAAGATGGCGCTGGCGATAAATTTGTTCTTGATCGGCCATGCCGTGGTGTTTGTCTGGCAGTGGGCGCAATGATTTAGTCAATAGGCGCAATTCAGTCACGTGGACCGATAGCTCGCCGGTTTTGGTTTTCATCAGTGTGCCGCGTGCAGCAACGATGTCGCCCAAATCCCAAGTTTTGAAGTCGTCATACACGGCTTCGCCGACGCTTTCTTTGCTGATGTAAAACTGGATGCGACCAGTGCTGTCTTGAATGGTGGCAAAACTGGCTTTGCCCATTACCCGCTTGAGCATCATACGGCCAGCTACGGCAACCATCACGGCTTGTGACTCAAGGTCGGCTTTTTCGAGTGCATTGTATTGGTCGTGCAGCGGGCCAGAGAGGTGTTCGCGCTTAAAATCGTTGGGAAAAGCAATACCTTTGGCGCGAATGGCGGCCAGCTTGGCGCGGCGTTCTAGGATAATTTGATTTTCATCGACCGCCACTTCGACGGCTTGGCTTGTAACTTGATTTTCACTCATCGTTTTTCCACTCAATACACTTAATGACATCAGGGAGCGAATGATCGCTCCCTGCTTGGGTACTAAAAATTAAACGCCTTGTTTGAGGCTGGCTGCAATAAAGTTGTCAAGATCACCGTCCATGACGCCTTTGATATTGCCCACTTCGAAGCTGGTGCGTAAATCTTTGATGCGGCTTTGATCAAACACGTAAGAACGAATTTGATGCCCCCAGCCGATGTCAGATTTGGTCGCCTCGAGTGATTGCTGTGCTTCCATGCGTTTACGTAGCTCAAGCTCAAACAACTTGGCCCGTAACATTTTCCACGCCTCATCACGGTTTTTATGCTGTGATCGATCGTTTTGGCATTGCACGACGGTATTGGTCGGGATGTGCGTTAAACGAACGGCCGAATCGGTTTTGTTAATATGCTGACCGCCAGCGCCTGAGGCGCGATAGGTGTCGGTGCGCACGTCAGACGGGTTGATGTCAATTTCAAAACTGTCATCCACTTCTGGGTATACAAATACCGAGGCAAATGAGGTGTGGCGACGGTTGTTTGAGTCGTATGGCGAGCAGCGAACCAGACGATGTACGCCGGTTTCGGTGCGTAAAAAGCCATAGGCATAATCGCCCGTCAGTTTGATGGTGGCTTGGCTGATGCCGACGATGTCGCCATCGGACTGCTCCATCACTTCAACGGTAAAGCCTTTGCGCTCGCCATAGCGAACATACATCCGCAATAGCATGCCAGCCCAGTCTTGCGCTTCGGTGCCGCCAGCGCCAGATTGAATATCAATAAAGCAAGGATTTGGATCCATTGGGTTATTGAACATCCGGCGAAACTCGAGCTTGGCGACTTCGGCCTCAAGTAAGGCGTATTCTTGCGCGATCACTTCGGCGGTGCCAAAGTCGCTTTCTTCTTTGGCCATTTCAAACAGCTCAAGCGAATCGTTGACACCATCGGCGACACGATCCAAAACCAGAACGATGTCCTCTAGGGCTTTTCGTTCTCGGCCGACTTCTTGGGATTTTTTAGGGTCATTCCAGGTTTCTGGCGCCTCAGAAAGTCGAACGACTTCTTCGAGTCGATCGACTTTGCCGGGGTAGTCAAGATAGCGCTTAAGTTCGTCTGCGCGTACGCCTAGCTCTTTGAGCTGGTTTTCAATCTGATTAAGCTGTTCCGCTTCCATGCGATAGAATCCGCGTTTGCTATTGCAAAACCGTGAATTATATCAGTCTGTGCGCCTTCGCAGTAGCGGAAATGCATAACTAAACCTCGCTAAGTGCAGTTTTAACGATTAATCGGTGGCGTAGCTCGCGCAGTGCCGCTGAAATCATCGCCAAATCGGGGGTGGCGGCCCGTAGTTCGGTAAACATAGCGCCAACTCGTTCTCGGGCGTTACTGTTTTGCGCTAGCCAATCGCTCAGATTGTCGGGGCTTTGTTGCCATGCTTGCATAAATAGCTCTTTGTGTAGGCGTTGCAAATCATCCCGCACCGCCAAGCGAGCCAGTGTTTGCCAGCGACTTTCGCGTGGCAATTGCTCGATGGCGAGCGCCAACCATTTGAGCTCGAGCGCTTCGCCGAGTGCCAAATACATGCGCATGTGCTCGGCCAATTGCCCGGAGTCATTGCTGCACTGACTGAGTTCAAGCAAAGATTGCGCCTCTTGGATCGCCAGCACCTTCATCGCCAATCCGGTGCTCACGCCCGTGGTTTGCCACTGCAGTGCTTGCGTTTGGTGGCTTGGACTGCTGGCCAACCAAAGTGGCAGCTGGGGTAGGGCCAATGCCGCGCAAGTTCGCATGTGATCGACCGCCGGTTTGCTTAAGGTTTGCTGTAGTAGCCAGCGCGCCACGCGTTCGGTTTGACGGCGAACTTGGAGTAGCAGGGTGTTTTGACCTTCGCTGCTGCATTGATCGGCGTTTTGTTCGATTTCAAGTGCCAGCGCCTCACTGTCGAGCAAGCTTTCGGCGGCGATTAAAGCGTCGACAATATCGCTGCAACTGCGCTCAGTTTCTTCTTGCAAGCGATAAACCGAGTTGGTGCCAAAGCGATTGACAATGTGATTGGTCAGCACAGTGGCAATAATTTCACGCCGTAAAGGATGCAAAGACAATTGTGCCGTAAAAGAATCACGCAAACGACTTGGGAAGTATTGGCTGAGTAACTGATCCCATTTGCTGGCGTCAATTAATGACTCGTCGAGCAGGTTTTGTTTAATGACAATCTTGGCATAGGCCATTAATACTGCAATTTCAGGGCGAGAGAGTCCAAGCCCGAGTGTTTGCCGCTCAATCAGTTGATTGTTGCTCGGTAGATATTCAATGCGGCGTGAGAGCTTGCCCGCCGCCTCCATCGACTGCATTAAGCGCAGATGAACTGAAGCCAACGACAGCGATTGCGAAAACTCCAGCGAGATGGCGAGGGTTTGCAATTCATTGTCACGCAATACCATATGACCGACTTCGTCAGTCATGCTGGCGAGCACTTCATTGCGCTGCTTGAGTGTTAAATCACCATCAGCAACGATGCGGCCCAACAGGATCTTGATATTTACTTCATGGTCAGAGCAATCCACACCCGCAGAGTTATCAATGGCGTCGGTATGAATTCGTCCACCATTGAGGGCGTATTCAATGCGGCCCAGTTGCGTAAAGCCAAGGTTCCCACCTTCGGCAATCACCTTGCAACGTAAGTCGCGGCCATCGACGCGGACGGCGTCGTTGTTTTTGTCGTTCACGTCAGCGTGGGTTTGCGCGCTCGATTTTACATAAGTGCCGATGCCGCCGTTGTAGAGCAAATCGACCGGCGCTTTGAGTAGCGCTTGAATCAGTTGATCGGGCTCAAGTTCGCTGTCTTCAATCTGCAGTAGGTGACGTATTTGCTCAGAGACCTTGATTTTTTTCAGGCTGCGCGCATATACCCCGCCACCCTCTGAAATTAATGCCGGATTGTAATCAGCCCATGAAGAGCGCGGCAGTGCATACATGCGTGCGCGCTCGGCAAACGCGATCGCGGTATTGGGTTGCGGGTCGAGGAAAATATGGCGGTGATCAAAGGCGGCAATTAACTGGATCGTGGGTGTGCGCAGCAAGCCATTGCCAAATACATCGCCCGACATGTCGCCAATACCAACGGCGGTGAACGGGTCTGTATTGGTGTCGATGCCCATTTCGCGGAAGCTGCGCTCGACAGAAATCCATGCGCCTCGGGCGGTAATGCCCATTTTTTTATGGTCGTAACCGACCGAGCCGCCGGAGGCAAACGCGTCGTCCAGCCAGAAGTTATATTCTTGCGAGATGGCGTTGGCGATGTCTGAAAAAGTGGCCGTACCTTTGTCGGCAGCCACCACCAAGTAAGGATCGTCGCCATCGCGGCGCAAGACATCGGCCGGTGGAATAACTTGTCCGTTAATAAAGTTATCAGTTAAATCCAGCAAGCCACGGATAAAGGTTTGATAGCAGGCCACGCCGCTAGCGAGCAAAGCTTCGCGCTCAAGGGGTGGGTTTTTAACGATAAAACCCCCTTTGGAGCCCACTGGCACAATCACGGTGTTTTTTACCATTTGTGCTTTTACTAGGCCGAGCACTTCAGTGCGGAAGTCTTCGCGACGATCTGACCAGCGCAAACCGCCACGTGCTACTTTACCGCCGCGTAGATGCACGCCTTCAACTTGCGGTGAGTACACAAAAATCTCATACAGTGGCACCGGCTGCGGCATCATCGGCATTTGGCCAGAGGCAATTTTGAGCGATAAGTAAGCTTTGTTGCCGTTGTCTTGATAAAAATTAGTCCGCAACGTGGCTTGAATGGCCGATAGTAGGCCGCTAATGATTTTTTCATCATCAATATTGGGCATGGCGCGCGCCGCTTGCGCGATTTCTTCGATTACGATGTCAGCCACAGCGGGCTCGGCCTGTTGTGGGTGGTGTAATAATTCAAAAGCGTGTACCAATTGTCGGGCTTGTGTGCCGTAGCGCAATAAACAATCGGCAATCGTATCCATGTCGTACTTGAGCGCAACTTGTTTTAAAAAGCGCGAATAAGCGCGCAAAATCAGTACGTCGCGCCAAGCTAAGCCGTTATGCAGAATCAGTTGATTGAGTTTGTCGTTTTCGGCCGCGCCTTTGGATAGGGCGATAAATGCAGCCAAAAACCGTAGCCGTTGCTCGGCCGATTCAAGCGACGCTTGTGCGGGCAGACGAATGCCGATATCGACAATCCATGCCGCCTGCGCTTCAAAGTGAATGGTGTAGGGGCGCTCATCGAGAATGCGCACACCAAGACTTTCGAGTAACGGCAAAAAGTCTGACAATTCAATGGCTTGATGTTGATAGAGTTTTAAGCGCCAGACCATTTCGTCCAGCGCGCTACCTGGGGTGAGTGTGGCGACCAGTTGCTGGGTTTGCAGTGCTCGCTCGAGGGCTTCCACGTCGTGGATTGCAACTCGGGCCGAAAAATCAGCGCAGTAAGCGGCAGGAAATGCATTTAAGTATTTCTGCAGCAGCGTGCCGCCTTTTTCTTCGCCAAAGCTTTGGATTAATTGCTGATGCAGACCATCTTGCCAGCGCTGTGCGAGGTGTTCGATTTCGACTTCAATGGCTTTGGCGTCGTACTGAGTATCGCTGGTGGCTGAGCGGCGAACAATGTAATGAATTCGAGCTAGCGGGTTGTCGCTCAATAACACATTAAATTCAGTCGCACTGCCGTTGAGGTGTTGCATTAAGAGATTGCCGATTTTAATGCGAACGTCGGTGCTGTAATTGTCGCGCGGCACAAAGACCATGACCGAGACGTAACGTCGATATATGTCATCTCTAAAAAACGCCCGCACGCGATTTCTTTCGTGCAAATTCACCACGCCATTGGCGATACGCGCCAATTCAGCGGCCTCAATTTCGATGAGTTCGTCGCGCGGATAGGTGTCGAGCACATTGAGCAAGGCTTTGCCGCGATAGCCGGTCAGCTCGGCACCGCAAAGCGCCATGGCACGATCGATTTTTTGCCGCAAAATTGGGATTTGACGCGGCGGTGCGGTATAGGCGCTGGCCGAATACAGGCCCACAATGCGTAATTCACCGATTAATTGCCCCGCAGCGTTCACGTTGCGCAGCAATACCGTATCTAAATACACCGGACGATGGACGATGGAGCGATGGTCCGACTTGGTGAGCATTAATAATCGCTCGGGGGCGTAAGCGATTTGGCGTAAATCGGGCGAAAGCCCGGTCCAAACGTGGGACGGGGCGGCCAGTCCGTTGTCGCGCAGCAGGCCTTTGCCCGAATGCGGAACCACATTGAGTGACTCGTCATTAAATTGGTAGTCGCGCAAACCTAAGAAAACAAAGTGCCCGGACAGTAGCCATTCCAGATAAGCAACGGTTTCAGTCACAACAGCGCGAGGCAGTGGCGGTGGATCGCTGCGCAACTGTTCGAGCGCCGCCATCACACGATCGGTCATGGCGGGCCAGTCGGCAACGGAGGTGGCGATACTATCGAGCGCTTGGTTGATCTCTTGTTCGATATGCGCCATGTCGGCCGCATCGCTGATGCGGTTGATTTCAAAGTGCATCCATGATTCGGCGCAGCCTTGTGGGTCGAGCCGGCTGATTCGGCCCTCTGCGTCGCGCAAAACTTTAAAAACCGGATGTATAACGCTGTGCGCGGTGTATTTTAAGCGGGTCAGAACAATACCTACCGAATCAACCAAAAACGGCATGTCGTCTTGAACGATTTCAATGACGGTGTGCGGGCATTGCCAGCCATGCTCGCTTAAGTTGGGATTGTAAACGCGGACGAGGCGTTGCTGTGGCAAGCGCACCGCAGCCATACGCCAGTGGGCCAGTAGTGCGCCGCCTAAATCTTCGGTCGCACGGGCTTGTAAATCATCTTCAGGTACGTTGGCATAATATTGCTGTAGCGCCACGGCAATATCGCCTGCGGTGTGTTCGGTAGCCCATGTTTGGAGGGCTTGCAAAGGCGTGATTGTGCTCATTTTGACTGGGGCCTATCGACTGGATGCAGGCCTCCACTGTAGACGCTGTTGATGATCCTTCCAACAAGGGTTACCACCTATTTAATGGCTTAATTGCTTTGGTGACAGAGATCTAAGGTGTTGAAGTAATGAACGTTTGAATAAAAGACGCAATTAAAATGACTGACGGGTAATAGTTCTATATCATAGAATTCTAATGTGTGCATTGTTCGCCGCCAACTCAGAGGCCGTAGTTATGAGCCAAGCTTGCTCTATTCTTGCTAATCCAATCGCAGCGGGCATGACCGCATCGGTCGAGGTCGACCCCATGCTGCTCATGTGCCGTGATCTGGCGCTCAACATGTTGAGCCAGTCCATGGATGGTTTTTTTGAGCGACTAGAAGAGACTTATTTTGAACTGGCCGACACCACGTTTGATCGCAAGTTGCGCGATGACTATTTCGCCGCCCGAGAAGCAACGCACCAGAAGCGCGATGTGCTGGCGGCGCAATTTAAGCATCATTTTTTGTCGGGCTTTAATGATCGGATGCGCACAACATCGCGTCTTGATACGTCAGAAACGAGAAGCCCTTTTTATCGGGTTCAAGCCAATTTGGATCAATTGAGTTTGGTGGCCAATGAAGAGTACGAAGAAAACCTCTCCGCCGATTTGGTCGTAAAGGCGTTTAAACATACCGGCGGCGCGGCGCTCACCGAACTTGAACAGCGATTTGCCGGTTTAATGCCTACGCAGGCGGATGGTGCGATTAATCCGCTGTCGCCAGAGGCCATTTGCGACGCGTTTATGCAGGCGTGCAAACAGCTTGAAACGGGGATTGACGCGCGCTTAGTGGCGCTCAAAGCCTTTGAAAATGAACTATCGAGCCAAGTGGCCGACGTGTATCGGCATGTCAATCAATACTTAATTACGCAAAATGTTGATCGAGTCATGCCAAACTCGATCAAGCGTCAAACCCATGCAGCATCGGCAATTGGGCCGCAAGCCAATGTCGACGTAGCGAGTGCCATCACCTCGAGCGTAGCTGCGCCAGTGTCGTTGACGGCACACTTGGCACCGTCGGCACAAACAGCGGTACAACATAGCGAGGCAGATGCCGCGCCGAGTTGGATGTCGGTTTTGGATGTACTGCAACACAAGCCGCCGGTGGCCAGTGCCTTCAATGGTGCCGATGAAGCAGTCTTTGAGCGTAATCTGTTAGGCGTATTGCGGCATTCTGCTTGGGCCAAAAACCTAGCGCAAATGGATGCCATGACACTAGAGCTCATCGCTTTATTGTTTGAACGCATGTTCGATGATGCGCGACTGTCGGTCTCGGTAAAGGGCTTGATTGCGCGGCTGCAAATTCCAATTTTAAAAGTGGCGATGCTGGACGCTGGTTTTTTTGCCAATAAAAAACACAGTGCGCGGGTTTTGCTCGATACCTTGGCCGAGATTACGCTCGACGAGCCCGATATGCGGGCTGGCGATGCGCGTTATGATCAAATTGCGGTGATCGTGACGCAAATTGGCCAGCAATTTACTGATGATGTTGTCGTTTTTGATCAAGCGCTTGCCGCACTAAGCGCATTGCAAGATGCTGAAGCGGCAGCACTTGAGGTTGCTCTGCAAAGCAATGCGCAAGCTTTACTGCAAAACGAGATGGCCGAACTGGCCACCGCCACCAGTGAGGCCTTGGTGCAGTCGCGGCTAAGCCAGCCAGAGGTGCCGACCTTGGTGCGTGATTTTTTAGCGCAATACTGGTCCCTCGCTTTGGCGGGGCGCTTTGGTATTGTCGGTGAAAGTGCGCCAGAGTTTATCGCGGCGCTAAAAACCATGGACGATTTGATTTGGAGTGTTCAAGCCAAGCAAGGGGCAGATGAGCGTTTTGCCTTGGTCAATGTGTTGCCCAGCATGCTTAAGTCGTTAGAAGACATCGCTCGCGAGCAGGGCATGAGCGATGCCGCAGCCAAGGATTTTTTTGCCGAATTAGTGCATTGCCATGCCGCAGCGATTCGTAATGGTTTGCGCCCAGCCGTGGCGCCCGTTGCTACGCCTCCCGAGCTGATTTTGCCGTCGATCGATAATGAGGCCGCCAAAGAAAATAAAGCGGCCTTGCCGTGTGCGTCTTTACCGCCGCACAGTGCCTTTCCGGTTCGGGGTGAGTGGGTGGAATGGCTTGGCGAGCAAGACGTGGTTTTACGTTTACGGTTGTCGTGGATTAGCCCGAAGGCGACACGGTATTTGTTTACCAATCGGCATGGCGGCAATAGTCAGGCTTTTTTACACGCCGAGTTGCTTGAGGCGCTCAGTAGTGGCCGAATTCGCCGTATCCAAACGGGCAATAGTTTGATGGATCAAGCTTTGAATGAATTTAAAGCAGCAATTTAAATAATGTCGCTCGACTAAATTACGCTCGCAGGATCGGTTGTTTGTGCGGTAAAAGCGCGCCAGCGGCGGGAAAGCCAACGTCCACCGAGCTGGCGATTTTGACGCTTTGTTGTTTTGCGGTGGCGTGTTTGCTTTATGCGCCCGCTAGGGCGGTACGGTATGATTGCAGTCACTTACGTCACCCTGAGGTGGCGGTTATTTATTGTCCAGTACGCTGATTTGCCGTGTTGACAGGCATCGATTGCGGCGATCTTCGCGTCAGATGCATTCAAGTGGCATTATTTTTCAGTAAACTGGGTAATTTTCCTGGTCGCAAAGGCAATCAAGGCGGCTAGCTCTGTTAGAATCTTGCCCCATGATCAGACTTAAAACACTCACACTCCGTCGCGGCACCAAGGTGCTCCTTAATCGTGTCGAACTCACACTACAACCGGGCTCAAAAACCGGGGTAGTTGGAGCCAATGGCGCGGGTAAATCCAGTTTTTTTGCCTTATTGCGTGATGAAATTCATGCCGATGAAGGCGATTTAGAAATGCCACCTCGGGTGGCGATTGCGCATGTGGCGCAAGAAACCCCAGCTTTGCCCTGCTCGGCGCTTGATTACGTGCTGGATGGCGATATTGAACTGCGTAAAATCGAAGCCGAAATTGCCGCGATTACTTACGACGCCGATGATGACGGCATGGCGCATGGTGAGCTATTTGCTCGCCTTGAAGCCATTGACGGCTATACCGCGCAAGCGCGCGCGGCCAAATTATTGGCCGGTTTGGGTTTTTCTTTAGAAGAAAATTCACGCCCAGTATCGAGTTTTTCTGGTGGTTGGCGGATGCGTTTGAATTTGGCACAAGCGTTAATGTGTCGCTCAGACCTGTTGCTGCTCGATGAACCCACCAATCACTTGGATTTAGAAACCGTGGTTTGGCTGGAAGAATGGCTCAAAACCTACCCAGGCATGCTGTTGATTATTTCGCATGACCGAGATTTCTTAGACAGCACCATCAAGCAAATTTTGCACGTTGATAACGCGCAACTCACGGTTTACACCGGTACTTACGAAGATTTTGAAAATCAATGTGCTGAGCGCTTAGCGCAGCAATCACAAGCTTTTGACAAGCAACAACGGCAAATCGCCCATTTAGAAAGCTTTATTACCCGCTTTAAAGCCAAGGCCAGTAAAGCCAAGCAGGCGCAAAGTCGGGTAAAAGCCTTGGAAAAGATGGAAAAAATCGCTGCTGCGCATGTGGATTCGCCGTTTAATTTCTCGTTCCGCGAGCCCGATTCAAGCCCAAATCCTTTGGTGCATCTCGAAATGGCGTCGGCAGGTTACAGCGCCGAGCATCCGATCTTATCGGGCATTAATCTGAGCGTCGATAACTCAGCGCGCTTGGGTTTACTCGGGGTGAATGGTGCGGGTAAATCAACCTTTATCCGATCTCTGGCGGGTGAGCAAGACTTGCTGTCGGGGATTCGTACCGAAGGCAAAGGACTGAAAATTGGTTACTTTGCCCAGCATCAGCTGGAATATCTGCGCATCGACGAGTCGCCGCTGTGGCATATGCAAAAAATCGACCCGAATACGCGTGAACAAGAGCATCGCAATTTCTTGGGCGGGTTTAATTTCCACGGCGCGATGGCGCTTAATCCGATTGCACCCTTCTCTGGCGGTGAAAAAGCGCGTTTGGCCTTGGCTTTGCTGATTTGGCAAAAACCGAATCTATTGCTGCTCGATGAGCCAACCAATCACTTGGACATCGAAATGCGTGAGGCGCTGACGTTTGCGCTGCAAGATTTTGACGGCGCTTTGATTGTCGTTTCGCATGATCGACACATCTTGCGCGCCACAGTTGATGATTTTTGGTTGATTGAAGACGGTAAAGTTCAGCCTTTTGATGGCGATTTGGACGATTACACGCGTTACAGCCAAGAAAAACGCAGCAGTGACAAATCCGCCGTGGTGGCAGCAGCGAGTGCAACCAGCAATAGCACTGCGCCAACGGTGAATCGCAAAGAGCAAAAACGCCTCGAAGCTGAAGCACGGCAAAAATTAGCCAATGCGCGCAAACCGCTAGAAAAAGATTTGGCGCGAATTGAAGCTGAAATGGCCAGAATTAGCGCCGAGCAAGCCACCATCACCAGTACTTTGGCCGATGAAACCTTGTATTTGCCTGAGCGTAAAGACGCGTTGCAAAAAATATTGGCCAGCGAAATCAAGCTCAAAGAGAAACTCGCCGAGCGAGAGCTCGCTTGGGTGAGTGTGAGCGAAGAAATCGACAATCTGTCAGTGTGATGATGTATTGCCCGCTAGACTAATTTCTTGTTGGTCTAGCGGGCAATATCCAAAGGTATTATGCGATCGAATTGGGCTATTTTCTGGGTTTGGGCGCTGGTATTGGCGTTGATTTATTGGGTATTTAGTGGCTTTATCGCTCAGCAATATCAGCCAAAAATGCAGATTATCCAAACTGGCAATGCCGCTGAGCTCACTTTGCAGCGAGCCAGAGACGGCCATTTTCGCATCAACGGCCAGATCAATGGTGCGGCGGTCACGCTATTGCTCGATACCGGTGCGACATCGATTACGCTGAGTGAGCGCTTGGCGACACGGCTTAATTTGCCACGCGGCGAATCGTTTATTGCGCGCACCGCCAATGGCGAAGTGGCAGGTTACGAATCTAGGTTGAACGAATTAAGTTTTGGTCCGTATCGCTTTGAAAACGTTCGAGTCGGAGTGCTGCCCAATTTAGGCGATGAAGTCTTACTGGGGATGAATATTATTCGACACTTTGACATTCGCACGCAAGACCAGCAAATGCATTTAAAACTGATCAATTAAAATTGATGGATCGTGAATAAAAAATAGGCCGCTGAGATAGCGGCCTATTTTTTATTTTATCAAGGTAAATTGTTTCGTTTACTGCGGGCCGTGATGCTCGGAATTTAGACCGAACAATACTGCGTGCTTATTGCCAATCACCACGCAATACATGGGTTTCTTGCTCGAGATTGAGTCGGGTAACCGACTCTGGTGCAATGGGTTGGCCAACGACTAATCCGATTTTAGAGAAAATGCCGCGTGGCATTTTGAGCATGGCTGCGCCGTCTTTACGACTAAAAAAACTGCCCCATAAACCTTGTAGCGCCATTGGAATCACCGGCACGGGTGTAGTTTTAATGATTTGCTCAATGCCGGGCATAAAGCGATTAATTTTGCCATTGCTGGTAATTCGGCCTTCGGGAAAAATGGCAACAATTTCGCCATCGGCCAGTGCTTGGGCAATTTGAGTGAACGCAATGTCTTTCATTTGGGTGCTTTCTTTGCTGGGCGCAATGGGAATGGCATTGGCGGTGCGGCAAATGAAATTCATAATCGGTAAATTATAAATTCGATGATCCATCACAAAACGAACCGGACGCCGAATTGCGCCAGCGAGAATCATCGCATCCATGAAACTAACGTGATTGCAGGTTAAAACCACGGCACCCTGCTCGGGAATGTTTTCCATGCCCGTTTTTTTGATTCGATATAAGGTATGGGTCAAAATCCACACCATAAAACGCATTAAAAACTCGGGGATTAAAGTGTAAATATATATCGCGACAAAGATATTTAAAATACCCGCCAGTAATAATAATTGCGACACACTCAAACCGGCTTCAAGCAGGGCAATACTCATTGCTGCTGCAACGACCATAAATAATGAATTTAAAATATTATTGGCTGCAATTGCGCGCGAGGTAAATTCATGCTCGGTACGAATTTGAATCAGTGCATATAAAGGCACAATAAAAAATCCGCCAAAAACACCAATTAATAAAATATCAATAATAATTCGCCAGCTCGACAGCCCAGTTAAAAAGCTGTAGGCGGTATACGTGGCAGGGGTGAGATTTTGGCTGGCAAAAAATAAATCAATGGCAAATACCGAGAGGCCAATTGAACCAAATGGAACTAATCCAAGCTCCACCGCTGAATCGGATAGTTTTTCACACAGTAGCGAACCCATGGCAACACCGAGTGAAAATAGCGTCATTAATAATGTATATACCGAGGCATCGCCATGTAAGGTTTCTTTGGCGAAATTAGGAAATTGCGTTAAATAAATAGAGCCAAAAAACCAAAACCAAGAGATGCCCAGCAAACTATTAAAAACGGTTTTATTTTTGCGGGTATGTGAAATGATTTTTGCCGTTTCAGTAAATATATTCCAGCCAATTTTTAAATCGGGCGCGGTGGGTGGAGCCGCAGGCATGGCGCGGCTGCAAAAGTAGCCCATAATGGCAAAGCCAAGACAGGCGACAATAATATAAATTTCACCGTAAGGCTGCTGCTGAATAATCAAGGTACCCGCAATTTGTCCAAGTAAAATAGCTACAAAAGTGCCCATTTCGATCAGACCATTACCGCCTAAAATTTCGTTTTGTTTTAAATATTGTGGCAAGACCGAATATTTTAATGGCCCAAAAAAAGCCGAATGAATGCCCATTAAAAATAAACAGCCCATCAAAATCGCTGCGTTATGCCAAATAAATCCTAGGCCAGCGAGCAGCATGATGATAATTTCTAAGCCTTTAATCCAACGGGCTAATAGTGCCTTGTCATATTTCTCTGCCAGTTGACCGGCCAACGTCGAGAACAGAAAGAAAGGTAAGATAAAAATCCCAGCGGCCATATTAATTAGCACCGCACTATTGAGCCCCGCAGTGGATAGTCCATAAAATGCAATTAGAACCAAAAATGCATTTTTAAATAAATTATCATTAAATGCGCCGGTAAACTGAGTAAGAAATAAGGGAAGAAAACGCTTCTGACTCATTAAGTCAAACTGATTGGGCTTGTGCATGATGATCCACAAAAGACAACAAAAAAATTGATTGCAATGCGCAATCGATTAAGGCGAGATGCGCGTCGGCTTTGGCAATAAGCAAGAACCAAATTGTGCAAGGGCCGGCTCAATTAGCGGGTAATAAAAAACAACTTAAATCGGCTAAAGCTAGCCAATCAATGCTTTACGTTCGCGCTCTAAATTGGCGAGTAAACGCTGCAAGCTGTTTTCGATGGGGCGTGGCAAATCAACAAAACGAACGCCCAATAGCCAGCGTACTTTACCATCGGCCATCGTCACCGCGTGCGTAGAGCGAATCTCAACGTCTACTTTTGCAAAACCTGCGCTGGCTAAATCAAAATTGACTTGATGTAAAACTAAACCCGATGGAAATCCATCCTTGGGCTCATCTTTAAGCCAAATACCCGCGCCACCTAAAGAAATGTCATGTAGCTCAAGGTGCATTTTTTGCGCGGTAGGTAAATTTAATTCGCAACTTAATGGATTGGTGATGGGGGTGAGTAGGCGGAAGAATTCTCGGCGCTGCAATTTAATCAAATCGCTGGGGAATTGAATCGTAAATGCAGGTTTGCCTTCAAATTGACAGCGTTTGGCATGACCAACTGAAAATTGAATTTTGACGTTATCGAGTGCGGTAACAAACAAGATTTTGGTGACTTGAGTCAGTGCGGTATTACTGGGTTCATGCCCACCAACATCAATAATAAATTGCTGTGCTTTGGTGTCTACATTGAGTACCCGAGACAACATCATGTCTCGTCCAGCATTAAAATATAGCGCTAAATTGGCATTGCTTTGCGCTAAGCTGCGTAATACAAAAGCAATTTCCATAATGGCCGTAATACGAAAGGGCGCTATATCTTCTTGCTCAGCAATTGGGGCAATGCCGCCATTAACTTCATCTGACATCGTATATCCTGTATTGATTTTTTTATTCTGCCAATAGTAAATCTAAATCATGGGCAAATACAGCTGCGCCTGCGCCATAATTAACCATCACTCGGGTATTTCCTTGTGAGTCGATTAAATAACTACCTGCGGTATGATCCATAGTATAGCTATCGCCTTGCGTTTGCTTTTGATAAATGATCCGATATTTTTGTGCAATGTCGGCCAATTGCGCGGCATTACCACGCAAGCCCAAGAATCGAGTATCAAATGCCGGTACATAAGCAGCAAGAACTTGTTGGCTGTCTCTTGCTGGATCGACCGTAACAAATAAAACTTGAACCCGATCGGATTTGTCGCCCAGCATGTGCATTGCGGATTTTAATTCAGACAGTGTGGTGGGACAGACTTCTGGGCATTGGGTGAAGCCAAAAAATAACACGGTGACTTTGCCTTTGAAATCTGGCAATGACCGTGATTTGCCGTGGTGGTCGATAAGTGTAAAGTCGCCGCCAATTGGACCATTACTGATGTCGGCGCCCTTAAATTCGGGTTTGCTACAGCCACCCAGTAAGATTAACAACAAGGTCATCAGCATTATTTTTTTCATGGCGACTTTTTATCGGCGTTTAATTAAATCGGGGCGTGAATTAATTGGTTCAAGCTGCGCGATTGCGGCTGGCGAAATCGCCGCATTGAATGCTTCTGGGCAATAGGTTAGTTCAGCCAATAACGGCGCAGCAAGGTGCTGCTTTAAATAGGCCAAATTGTCGTCATAACGCGCAAATTGCGGATCAACCGGATTGGCGATCCAACCGGCAAGACTTAATCCTTGTTGCATAATGGCGTTTGCCGTCAACATGGCATGATTTAAGCAGCCAAGGCGCATGCCAACGACCATGATGACGGGGGCGTTGAGCAGCCCCGCCAAGTCAGAAATAGTTTCTTTGGCTGAGAGCGGCGCAAACCATCCGCCTGCGCCTTCGATAATGACGCGATCGGCAATGTTTGTCAGCTGCTGCGCACAATTTTTAAGGTGTTGTAAGTCAATGACAACACCTGCCTCTTGGGCGGCAATGTGGGGTGAGATCGCCGGCTCAAACAAATACGGGCTACACAGTGCCGCAGGCGCTTGGATATTGCTGGCGGCTCGATGCATTGCTACATCCGTATTGATGAGTATATCGCCAGACCTGATGCAGCCTGAGGCCGCTGGCTTCATACCCACGGTTTTAAAACCAGCGTTTACAAAGCCGCGAATCAGTTGCGCGCTGGCAACGGTTTTGCCAACGTCGGTGTCGGTGCCGGTAACAAAAAATAGTTTGCCGCTCATGTTAAAGGCGTTCTTGGACGAAAATTGATAATTTGGCTGCCATCTGGCCGCGCATTGTTTTTTGGCGTGGGTTTAAACGCATGGCCATACACGACTTCATAGGTGCACGGTAGTACGCCATCACGGCGAAATGCTTCGTATTGCGCTTGGATTTTTAGCCATGCCGCTTTGCCCAGTAAGCCATTGGGCCGGCCATCCATTTTGTTGCTGGCGCCAATGTGCTTTAAATCTTGCATCACGTCTTTGACTTTGGCATAGGTCATGGTGATGTACTCCATGTCCATTACCGGCATCGTCAAACCATGTTTGACCAGCGCATCGCCTAAATCATGCATATCGATAAACTGATTCACATGCTGATGACCATCAATGCCAGCAAATGCACTACGTAATTCTTTGAGCGTGTCTGGCCCTAGGGTGGCAAAAATAATCACGCCGCCGGGCTTTAAGATGCGATTAAATTCTTTAAACGCGGCATCGGGCGTATTGCACCATTGCAACGTTAAGCTCGACCAAATCAAATCGACAGACTCATCGGCCAGCGGAATGTGTTCAATATCAGCGCAAATCGAGTTGGTTTTGTTTTTGTCAAAGACCGATAGCCATTGCTTGAGGGTGCTGGTTTTGGCTTGCGACGCTTTGAGCATATTGAGCGCTAAATCAAGTTCAATATACTGGGCATCACTAAAACGCTGGCGTAAGAATGAGCGAGCATGACCGGTGCCGCTGCCGGCATCAAGAATGACTTTGGGGGCCAGATTAATGACGGCAAGGCGATCAAATAAACGCTCAACGACTTCTCTTTGCAATACCGCCGCCGCATCGTAGCTGCTGGCGGCTTTATCAAATGCGCTGCGAATTCGGTCTTTCTGATTGTAAAACGTTTCGTTCATGTCGGCGCCTTCGCCATTTTGTGTTTCACGATTTCAATCATGCCCGGCAAGATTGAAACAAAAATAATCCCTAAGATAATTGCGCTGAGGTTTTTTTGAATGATTTCTATGCCGCCTAATAAGTAACCGGCGTAGAGCAGTGAGCCAACCCAAGCGGCGGCGCCGATCACGTTATAGGCAAAAAATTTCCGGTACGTCATTGCCGCCATGCCAGCAACAAACGGTGCAAAGGTGCGCACAATGGGTACAAAGCGCGCAATGATGATGGTTTTTCCACCGTATTTTTCAAAAAAATCATGCGTTTTGCTGAGGTACTCTGGGCGGAATATTTTTGAATTGGGATTGGCAAATAGGCGATGGCCAAAGTATTTACCAATGGTGTAATTGGTCGCATCCCCTAGCACCGCAGCAATAAACAGCAGCGCAACTAAGAGATGGACATTCATTGTGCCACTCGCAGCAATCATTCCAGCAACAAAGAGTAAGGAATCACCGGGTAAAAATGGCGTGACAACCAAACCGGTTTCACAAAAAATCACCGCAAATAAAATGGCATAAATCCAAACACCATACAGGGCGACCCATTGCGCCAGATAGACATCCAGATGCAAGAAAATATTGATGAGATTAAAGTCCATGCAGGGCTCCGGGGTAAGTCGTAGTCAATGTCGATACAAGTCGTAGCAAGTACGGATCCAGTGACGATACGGTAAAGCGACACAACGACGCAATAAAGCGGCCAATGGCGCAAGAAAAACGCCGACGAAGCTTCGTCGGCGCTGATTGTATGCGATTGAAGGCGCTTAAACTACGGCTTCTTCTTTCACTTTGACCGGTTTGATCATATTGTCGCGGGTGATGCCAAACATCAGCAACAGTGGCGATGCCACAAGGACTGATGAATAAATCCCAAACACGATACCGATGGTAAGGGCCATGGCAAAGCCATGCAGCGCCGCGCCACCAAACAACAGCATGGACAACACCATGCACTCGGTTGAGCCGTGGGTAATGATGGTACGGCTAATCGTGGCGGTAATGGCGTTGTCGATGACAGCAGGTACTGACTTGCCACGCAAAGCCGGTTGGCGGAAGTTTTCACGAATCCGGTCAAACACCACCACCGATTCATTTACCGAATAGCCTAATACCGCCAAGATCCCGGCCAATACCGTGAGGTTAAACTCCCACTGAAACAGCGCAAAGCAGCCCAGAATAATCACCACGTCATGCATGTTGGCGATCACGGCCGATACTGCAAAACGCCATTCAAAACGCATCGCCAAGTAAGAAATAATCCCCAAGCACACCAAAATAAGCGCAGTTAAACCATGCGTAAATAGCTCGTCGCCAACGGATGGTCCGATAAATTCGACCTTACGCAATTCCACATCACTACGACTTTTTTGTAGCGCGGTGAGTACTTCATTAGAAAGCTGAGCGCTGTTTTTGTCTTTAATGTTCGGTAAGCGCAGCATGACATCGGTGGTGGTGCCCATCGATTGCACTTGCGCTTCGCCGTACTTTAAAGCATCCACTTGATGGCGAATCTCGCTGAGATTGGCGGCTTTTTGGTAGCGTAATTCCATGACGGTACCGCCAGTAAATTCGATACCAAAATTTAAGCCTTTAGCGACCAAGAAAAATACCGCCAATACAAAGGTCGCCAGTGAAATCGCCGTCGTGAGCTTGCCGTAGCTCATAAATGGGATGTCACGTTTTACATGAAAAAATTCAATCATTTTTCGCTCCCGCCTTAGACTGCTAACGTGTTCACACGACGGTTGCCGTAGATGAGGTTGATCATGGCGCGTGATACAAAGACTGCGCTATACATTGAAGTCAAAATCCCGATGCAATGCACCCAAGCAAAACCACGAATCGCACCCGAACCAAAAATCAATAGCGCTAAACCAGCGATCAAGGTGGTGATGTTTGAATCCAAAATCGTCGCAAACGCATGGTCATAACCGTTTTTGATCGCCAATTGTGGTGTTGCGCCATTGCGTAACTCTTCACGCACCCGCTCATTAATCAAGACGTTGGCATCAATCGCCATCCCCAAGGTCAAGGCAATCGCCGCAATCCCCGGTAATGTCAGTGTTACGCCAAGTAAGGACAGCAAGGCGAGTAAGAACAACAGGTTGGCGCCCAGCGACAGGGTAGAGACCACCCCAAATACGCGGTAATAGAACATCATAAATACGGCAATCGCAAGGAAACCATATAGCGTTGAGTTAAAACCCTTGCTGATGTTTTCTTTACCCAATGAAGGACCGATGGTGCGCTCTTCAACGATATTCATCGGTGCTGCTAACGAACCGGCGCGCAGTAGCAATGCGGTGTCATTGGCTTCAGCAACGCCCATCGAGCCCGAAATCTGCACGCGACCGCCACCAATCTCACCACGAACGACTGGTGCGGTAACCACTTCGCCTTTGCCTTTTTCAACCAAGATCATTGCGACGCGTTTGCCAATGTTGTCGCGGGTTAATACTTTGAAAATCGCTGCGCCGGTTGAATCTAAGCCCAGATGCACTGCAGGCTCGTTTTTGTCATCAAAACCCGCTTGCGCGTCGTTGATGTTTTCACCGGTGAGTTCAACTTCTTTTTTCAACAAGATCGGCACATTACGACCATCAGCACGGCGCTCACTCATCAGCTCGTAACCCGCTGGCACGTTGCCATTAATGGCTTCGGTCAGCAGTGCTTGATCGTCTGCCACCATGCGTACTTCGAGGGTGGCAGTGCGGCCAAGAATGTCTTTGGCTTTGGCGGTGTCTTGCACGCCAGGCAATTGCACGACAATGCGGCCTTCACCTTGCTGTTGAATCACGGGTTCTGCGACGCCCAATTCATTCACCCGATTGTGTAGCGTGGTGATGTTTTGTAATACGGCGTCATTTTTAAGCTTGGTAATCTCTGCCGTTGGATAGGTGATGACGAGTTTGTAACTGCCATTTTCGGCAATATCTTGAACTTTTAGATTGCCCAAGATTTTACGCACCGCCAAATTGGCGGCTTTAAGTGTCGCTTCGTCGCGCAGTTGCACTTCAACGCGATCACGTTCGCGGCTCACTTTGCCGTAACGGATTTTTTTGTCTTTGAGTTCGCGGCGAACGTCGCCTGCGGTTTTTTCTAGGGCTTTATCTACCGCCGCTTTCATGTCCACTTCGAGTAAGAAGTGTACGCCGCCGCGTAAATCCAGACCCAGTACCATCGGCTTGGCGTGTAGCTTAGTCAGCCAAACTGGCGTGTCTGAAATTAAATTTAACGCCACGATATAGTCGTCGCCCAAGGCCGCTTGGATCGCATCTTTGGCTTTGAGTTGAGCGTCGGTATCTTTAAAGCGAACTTTAACTGAGGTGCCTTCGAAATAGCTGTCAACTGGCGTGACATTGATCGCTTTTAAGATGGTGTCGGCACGTGCCACCATGGTATTGCTGACTTTAATCGTTGCACGGGCGCTAGAGATTTGTAGCGCAGGGCTTTCACCGTAGAAATTAGGAATCGTGTAAATCGCTGCAATCAGAATCGACGCAACAATAAGAAGGTACTTCCAAAGAGGATAGCGGTTCATGCTTGGGCCCCAACAAATACGGCAGCAAGGCTGCCGTATCATTGATTATTTATTGTTTTTTAGGGTGCCTTTTTCCAGGCGCTGACCGATGGCCGCACGCTGAACTAAGATCTCAACATTGTCTGACAATTCAAGCGTAACAAATTGGTCGTTTAATTTAACGATCTTACCAACGACACCACCGGTGGTGATGACTTCGTCATTTTTTTGCAGTGCTTCGAGCATGGCACGAAGTTCTTTTGCTTTTTTCTGTTGTGGGCGAATCATTAAAAACCAGAAAATCGCAAAAATAGCGATCATTGGCAAAAATGACATAAAGCTTGCTTCTGCGCCTGGCGCAGCAGCATTAGCGAAAGCAGGTGCAATCAACATATGGGTTCCAGTGTGTAAGCCAAACAAAGGCGGACTATTCTAGCGGGTGTCGCCGCTAAAATCCACCGCTCTGCATTTTATAGGCGGCATTCATCATGACTAAGCTGGGGTAACAAAGTTCTGCGCTGGGTCATAAAGTTCACTGGAAGTTGCTGTTTTGGGGCTAAAAAAGAGCGTGTGTCGTGATTGCCGCGCATCGTCAACAAAGCCCTTTGGCATTCTGTGCAAAATACCAACTGTATATTGCAGTATATTCCGGTGGCTTTTATGCCTCAAAGGCTACAGAACAATACCCATCGTGCTTAATTGTTGTCGTGCACAGGCGAGTCTTTGCTTGCCATGACCAGTCACGATCCGAAACGGGGTGCTACCCGCGCTTAAGTGCTGTAAGTAAATGTCAAATAACGCGGCGCGATTTTCTGGGTTTTCCCGCAATGGATCGGGTTGCCACGGCAAATCGGGCGCGCACAGCAATATGCCGTGATAGCTCACACTCGATTCCAATTGCGCGATCTCTATCGGGCAGTGGCCAAATTTCACTTGCGCCCAAATCCGGCACACCAAAGGTGAAGTGTCGCAAATTAAATGCGCATACTCGGTAGCCATCGCGTTTTCTTGCTGGTATTGCGTTTGCGCGATGCTGATCACATCGTGGATGTCGTAATGTTGATGCGGGTGTATTGCGAAATATTCTCGAGCATATTCAGCGACATAGCCGCATTGAAAATAATCTGCCAAGGCTTTGCCGAGCGTCGATTTGCCACAAGATTCAGGGCCAACAATGGCAATGCGCATCATGCTTTTTTGTGCCAATTAAGCCAGCCGGTGATGGCTAAAACGGTCAAGATAAGATACAGCACCGCCGTAAGATGCAAATCTTTATACCAATAAATGCCGGCTGAAATGATGTCGAGCACAATCCAATACAGCCAGTTTTCGATTTTTTTACGGGCTTGCATCCACTGTGCAATTAATCCAAAAATAAAAATACTGGAATCCAAATAAGGCACGTCAGTGGGCAAAAATTGCACTTGAAATTGCGCCACCAGCAATAGCAGGGCAATACCAATGATATTGATGTAAAGCCATTCTTTGCCACTTAAACGCTCGACTTTAAAGTCATCATGATGGGTTTGGCTCCGCCAATGATAAAAACCATAGGCGGCAATACCGGCGTAGACCAATTGCAGTAAGCTTTCGCCATATAAATTGGCGTTTAAAAATAAATACACATACAGCAAACTGGCGATCATTTGCAAAGGCCATGTTAAACGGTGCTGGCGTGTAGCTAAATAAATGGCCAATAAACTAATTACAAAGCCAATAATTTCAATCGTACTCATTCAATTTACCGGTTAATGCATTGCGTCGTGAATGCGTGGTGCAGGAAGTGGCGCGGCCAGGATTTAAAACATTGTTTTGCTCATTACAGTGCGAAATACTGAAAATCAACAGACGAGCACCCGAGCGCAGCGTTTTTTAGGCCGCAGACTATATTGAATAGAGAAAAAAAGGAAGCCAGAAATGAAAAGCTTTGCCAGTGGCCGCTTTATCGTTGAAAAAAAATTAGGGCAGGGCCAGCACGGCTTAGTTTATTTGGTCAACGATACCCAGCAGCAGCGACGTGTTGCACTGAAGGTGCTGCATAGTCACGCAATTGATCAGCTGCAAGCGGCCCAAGTCTTATGTCAATTCAAGCACCCCAATCGAGTAAATCTGTACGAAATCGTGGAAGACCAAGGCCATCCTTGTGCTGTTTTTGAATATGTAGAAGGCCAGACGATGGTTGCGTATGTGCAATCGACGGGTCCTGTCGCGCCCGTTGTTGCTGTGCAATGGCTGTCACAGCTGCTAGGTGGTGTGATTGCCGCGGCACAGCAGGGCGTAAATGCCGCCGCCAGTGCGTTACATAACGTATTTTTAACCACCAATGGCCAAGTGAAGTTAATGGATTTTGCCATTAGTCCCGGTGTTTTTTATGCTGAGGCGGCTTTGCGCGCTGAAATGACAGCTCGCCGTGCTGAGGGGCCAACAACGCTGGTTTTTGCTTATGGCCTGATGTTGTATCAAATGTTATGTGCTCAAGGCTTAAGCCAAGACGCAATGCCTGAGTTAGTGGCGAGCATTGATCGCGGTGTGGTGCCGTCAACGTACAATGCTGCGATTGATCCGCAATTAGATCATTTATTGATGATGGCGCTATGCGAGGGTGAAACGCCGGCGTTTGCCGATGTAGCGGCCTTGCACGCGGCACTCACCGCATGGCTACTCAGTAGCGAGCATCAGCCTGCCGCACAGCGCAATAGCACCTTGGACTTTTTGCTACGACGCATGCGGCATACCGCCGACTTTCCATCACTATCGCAAACCATTAGTGCCATTAATAAGCTCAACGATGTTGAAGGTGAGCGATTGCAAAATCTGTCCAGTGTGATTTTGCAGGATTTTTCTTTAACCAATAAATTACTCAAGATGGTCAATTCTGCCAATTATGCTCAATTTGGTGGCTCAATTAGTACGATTTCTCGAGCGATTGTGATTTTAGGCTTTGATACAGTACGTCACTTGGCGATTACTTTATTGTTGTTTGAGCACATGCAAAACAAAGGGCAGGCCGAACGTTTGCGTGAGGCGGTATTGCAAAGCTTTTTTGGTGGTATTTTAGCACGCGAACTGGGCTTAAAAAGTGCGTGGCGAGATGTTGAGGAGTTGCTGATTTGTGGCGTGTTTCAGCATTTAGGCCGATTACTCACCTTGTATTATTTTCATGAAGAAAGTTTGGAAATCAATAAGCGCGAAGCGCAGTATCAAGAAAGTGAGTCCGTGGCGGCAGAAGCGGTACTGGGGATTACATTTCAAGAACTGGCCGCGGCAGTGATGCAGTTTTGGCATTTCCCCGAGCGGATCACGCAAAGCCTGCATCCATTGCCCAATGCGCGGTATGCGCCGCAAACGCAAGCGGAGCGTTTGCGAGTATTTGCTAATCTATCGGTCGATTTATTGCCCTTAGTGGGCTTGACGGGGAAGGCGTCAACGACGTATTTACGGCAAATCATTCAGCGCTATGCGGGAGCCGTAGCATGGAAAGACAGCGCTTATCATGAGGTGTTGCGCTCGGCCGCTCAGCAATACTTGTCTTATTTGTCGATTCTGGGGGTCGATATCCAAGGTAGTGTATTTGCCCGCAGCATTAAGAAACTTGTGGCTCACAGCGATATACCTGCAGAAGACGCAGAAATAGAGGGGATGCAAGCGGCAGCGAATCGCCTGCAAGCGACAGCACCGGCGCTGAGTATGGCCGCAAACTTGGCCGCAGGAGTGCAAGATATCACCAATACTTTGGTGGGCGAATTTAAATTAAACGATGTGCTGCGCATGATATTAGAAACCATGTACCGCAGCGTGGGCTTTGAGCGTGTTTTGTTTTGTACCCGAGACAGCAAGTTAGCTGCGATGGTAGCGCGATTTGGTTTTGGCGCTGATATTGATCAGATTTTGCCGCAATTTCAATTTAAATTAGAGCCAGCCATCGATCTCTTTCAGTGGGTTTTGGCGCAGCAAGCGGATGTGTTAGTCGAAGACATTAATGCAAAAAACATTGCTGAACGCATTCCGCCTTGGTATCGGGCGCTATTACCCGCTCAAACTTTGATTGTATTTCCTTTGGTGCTAGATAAAAAAACCATTGGTTTATTTTACGGTGATCAGCGTGAGGCGCAATCGTTGGTGATTACGCCTGAGCAATTAAATTTGTTAAAAACGCTGCGCAATCAAGCGGTGTTGGCTATCAAACAAAAGCAACTCAGTGGCTAATGCTGCACTGCACAAATAAAACTTGACATTCAGTGGCTGCCAGCTAAAAATGTCAATTGATGCAGTGCACAATTTAACCATCTGGAGAATCTACATGTTTAATGCTCAACAACAGTTTGCTGACCTTGGCCAAGCTCAACTAGAAAAATCTTTACGTTTAACTAATATCGCTTTAAGTGGCGCTGAGCGTTTGTTTCAATTGCAAATGGGTATTGCACGTGATTTGTTGACTGAAAACGCAAATACGGCAAAAGCTTTGTCGGGTGTTAAATCAATTCAAGAATTGGTTGAACTACAAAAAGGCTTGGCGCAACCGAATGTTGAGAAAAGCATCGCTGTTGCGCGTACCGTGTATGAAGCTGCGAGCAGCACGCAAGCTGAATTGAATAAATTGGTTGAAGAGCAAGTGCTTGAATTCAATAAAAACCTCGTAACAAGCTTGGACAAAGCTGTGGCACAAACGCCTGCAGCAAGTCCAGCCGTTGCTGCAATGAAAAAAGCAGTTGAAAGCGCAACTAGCGCTTACGATGCCATCAATAAAACCAGCCAACGCATTGTGACTAACCTTACTGATGCCACGGTTGCTGCTGTAGAAACCAGCGCTAAAACAGTGGCTCACGCTGCGAAGTAATCTTGTTTTAGGCATAAAAAAAATCGACCTTCGGGTCGATTTTTTTATGCTGATTGCTTCGGCGATGTATTGGCAACATGAGCGCAATGGCCCGTATTGCCAATATACCGAACTCTTTATTTCAATTGCTGCAATAAATCTTGCAAGATTTGTTTGCTATTGGCATCGCTCTCGCCGCCATTGAGGGGCTTGGCGATGATGCGCGTGCGATCAAGCTCTTGTTTAAGTTGAACTTGATATTGCTGCATCGGCGTTTCTTTTGGATTTTCTTTGCTGCGCCAAAATGCCAAGCTACCTAAATAATCGCTTCCTTTTTCTTTCGAAATATTCGCAGCAGCACGTTGCACAATAAATGTACCGTCGTTGCGATTACGATCTTCAACGGTGTAACCAATTCGATCAAAGGCCAAACCCACACGGCGCCATGCTCGATCATAAGTGTCTTTAAGTTCGAGCTGATTGCCAGCAGGGTTGAGTGTTGCTCGTGATGGAAGCGTGGTCGCCGTTTGCATCGCCGTTACCGCTTGCTCTTTGCTCATGCCAAATTGCTGTAGCATCAACTTCAGCATTTCAGTATCAAGTTCAGGGTCTGAAGGTCTTGGCGTCCAGATGGTTTTGCCACCGCCGCCTGCGGCAGAGACTTTGGCCTCTTCTGAACCATCAGCAAACACTTCACGCATGCCACGGTGTGTCACGTAGATTTCAACCGTGCCCGGCTCAATGCCGCGCTCGATGCGGGTACGATAGCGATCAAGCTCGCCGGTCGAGATAAAGCTATCTGCAACTTTACGTAACAAGTTAGTCACAAAGTCGCCCGGTAAGGCCGCACGATTTTCTAGCCAATCGGTCTCCATAACGCCAGTTTGCTCATTGTCTTGCGTGAGCAAAAAGCCATGGCTAAGCCAAAACTCACGTAATTCCGGCCAAACTTTCGCGGGATCACCTTTGACGACTAACCAGCGTGCGCCATTGGCTTGCATGATTTTGGCGTTTTCATAGATCGGCAGAACACTAGCCGTATCGCTACTGGTTTTGTGGCTTTGCGCTTCATTGGCCAGTACTGCGCTCTTTGGCACGACATAGTTGTTATTCACATTCACCGCGGTTAAATCCGGCGGTACTTCGAGTGAGTTTTTGGCTAAATTGTCGCTGCCACCACGATAATCAACTTTGCTTTGCATCAGCAGTTGATCTGTAGAGCAGCCCATTAGGCTCCCAATCATGAATGCGCTTGATAGATATAGAGCTAATTTCTTTTGCTGCATGTTTGTATCCGTAAATGTGGACGACACAAAGTTATAAAGCACCCGCCTGAACCAGCGCTTGGCGCACTATACTCTGAGCGCTCTCTGTAAGGCGAGTTAATGGCAAACGAATCCCTTCTGGCACTCGCCCCATTGTTTCCAGCGCCCATTTGACTGGGATTGGATTGGCTTCGACAAATAAATGTTTATGCAGGCCTTGCAGGCGATCATTGATGTCTTTGGCAGTTTTAATATCGCCGACTAATGCCGCCGCGCACAGCTCATGCATCGCTTTAGGGGCCACATTGGCAGTCACTGAAATGGTGCCGTGTCCGCCGAGCAAAATAAACGGCAAGGTTGATGCATCGTCGCCACTATAAAAAGCAAAATCTTTGGGGGCGCGCAGCATTAAATCGGCGGCGCGTTCCATATTGCCGGTCGCATCTTTAATGCCGACGATATTGGGTAACAGAGCCAATTGCAATGCCGTATCGTTCGATAAGTCACACACGGTGCGCCCTGGCACGTTATACAGCAAGGTTGGCAAGGCGGTATTTTCTGCGATGGCTTTGAAGTGCAAATACAATCCATGCTGCGATGGCTTGTTGTAATAGGGGACGACACTTAAGCCGTAATTAGCACCCACTGACAAAGCGCGTTGCGAGAGGTGAATGGCTTCGCGGGTTGAATTCGCTCCGGTGCCGGCAATGACTGGGACCCGACCCGCCGCTTGCTCGACGACCACTTTAACAATCTCAATATGTTCATCCACTGAGACCGTGGGTGACTCTCCTGTTGTGCCAACGGCAACCAAACCGTCAGTGCCTTGTTCAATATGCCAATCGACCAGCTTTCTAAGCGCTGAAAAATTGATTTGACCATCCGCATCCATCGGAGTGACTAATGCAACTAGGCTTCCTGTGAGCATGAGCAAATTTTACCAGTGAGCAAAAGGGGATCATTCTAACCGAAGCAATTCACTCACGAAACCGACTTATTCCATTCAAGGCATGAAATGTTGGTGTTTTTGATGCGGATGGAATTTTATTTGCCTTAACTTACCTCTTTATATGTAAATATTTGTAACAAATGTTAAAGAAGTTGCAAATGCCATTGAGCTTGTTGAGCAAACTCAACAATATGGCAAAACTTGTAGCAGAGAATGAGTTTGGGTTTTGGTTGTTATGGAAAAAGTATCGACAAAGATCGAAACCATTCATGCGATTATGCCGAATCAATGGCAGGGTAAGTCGTCTAATGTCCTTCGTATTGACACAAAACGAATTTAGTTTGCGATTGAAATTGACTCGGTGCAGTGTATTTTTTAGTCAATTTTTTGATTGGTAAATACATCGGCGTATGAATAAGTTCAACTTGTTTCTTCTACGAGCGAATAACACTGCATGCAGTTTATGGTGCAGATCACCATTTTGGTGAACATGTATAAAAGGGGATGCGTCGTGAATATTTTAGGTTATTTACAAAAAATCGGCCGTGCGCTGATGGTGCCGGTGGCTACTTTGCCAGCCGCCGCAATTATGATGGGTATCGGCTACTGGCTTGATCCAAACGGCTGGGGCGCGGATAGCGCCACTGCAGCCTTTTTGATCAAGGCCGGTGCTGCGATTATCGACAATATGTCGATCTTGTTCGCAGTCGGTGTTGCATACGGGATGTCAAAAGATAAAGACGGTGCTGCGGCACTGGCCGGTTTGGTCGGTTACTACGTTTTGACAACCCTGTTGTCGCCAGGCGCGGTATCGCAAATCGAAGGCATT
Organism: Deefgea salmonis; assembly: GCF_020531905.1. Classification (GTDB taxonomy): domain Bacteria; phylum Pseudomonadota; class Gammaproteobacteria; order Burkholderiales; family Chitinibacteraceae; genus Deefgea; species Deefgea salmonis. Next base: position 369,726 of record NZ_JAJAWG010000001.1, read on the forward strand.
GCACTCAAAGACGTGCCTGCCGCTTTTGGTAAAATCAATAACCAATTTATCGGTATCTTAACGGGTGTGATCGCGGCTGAAATTTACAACCGCTTTAGCCAAGTTGAGTTGCACAAAGCATTGGCCTTCTTCAGTGGCCGTCGCTGCGTGCCAATCATCACTTCGTTTGTGATGATTGTTGTTGCCTTTATCTTGATGGCGATTTGGCCAGTGATTTACAACGGCTTGGTTAACTTCGGTATGAGCATTAAAGATATGGGCCCAACAGGTGCTGGTATCTATGCCTTCTTTAACCGTTTATTGATTCCAGTTGGCTTGCATCACGCCCTGAACTCAGTGTTTTGGTTTGACGTTGCCGGCATTAACGATATCCCTAACTTCTTGGGCGGTGCTAAATCTATCGCTGAAGGCAAAGCGGTTATCGGTGTGACGGGTATCTACCAAGCGGGTTTCTTCCCAATCATGATGTTTGGCTTGCCAGGCGCGGCATTGGCGATTTACCACACTGCCAAACCTGAAAACAAAGCTCGCGTTGCATCAATCATGATCGCCGCTGGTTTTGCTTCATTCTTTACTGGTGTAACTGAACCGCTTGAATTCTCATTCATGTTCGTAGCACCTGTATTGTATGTATTGCACGCGTTCTTGACGGGTGTATCGGTTTACATCGCCGCAAGCATGCAATGGATTGCCGGTTTTGGCTTTAGTGCCGGTTTGGTAGATATGGTCTTGTCTTCGCGCAATCCATTGGCCAAAGACTGGTACATGTTGCTAGGTCAAGGTGCAGTCTTCTTTGCAGTGTATTACTTCGCTTTCCGCGCAGCGATCACGGCCATGAATTTGAAAACACCAGGTCGTGAAGACGACATTATCGAAGAAATCGCAACCCCAGAATCTGCTGCGGCCTCTGCTGCTGTTGCTTCGGGTAGCACGGCCGAATTGGCCATGGCGTATGTGACTGTGGTTGGCGGCGCAAGCAATGTAACTAACGTAGATGCCTGCATCACGCGCTTGCGTTTGTCAGTGGTTGACGCTGATTTGGTCAATGAAGCGGCTGCAAAGAAATTAGGCGCCAGTGGCGTGATTAAATTGAACAAACAAAGTGTGCAAATCATTGTTGGCCCTAAAGCTGAATTGATTGCCGATGCTTTGCGGATTCAGTTGGCGTCATCAACAAAAAAGTAATGGAAGTTGCGCCTGCTGCTGCACCTGCAGCGGCGAGCGTAACACCCGTAGTCAATCGCAATGAAACGATCCTATTGGCACCGATGTCCGGTGAAGTGATTGCGATCGAAGCAGTACCTGATGCGGCATTTGCCAGTAAAGCGGTGGGCGAAGGTGTTGCCATCCGTCCTACAGGCAATATCGTCGTAGCGCCTTGTGATGGTGAATTGGTGAAGATTTTTAATACCAATCACGCCTTTGCTTTGGTAACGGATTCAGGCGCTGAATTGATCGTGCATATTGGGATCGAAACAGTGAAGTTAGGCGGACAAGGTTTTACCCGTCTCGCACAGCAAGGCGCACGTGTTAAAGCGGGCGACCCTGTTTTGGAATTGGATCTTGATTATTTAGCAGCCCATGCTGCGTCGATCATTAGTCCAGTGATTTTGTCCAACGCCGATCAGTTCCAAGCACTAGAAAGTGTGGCGAGCGGTTCGGTTGAGGCAGGCAAAACAGTGCTGTACACCTTCAAAGCCAAGTAATTAGTTGGTACGCAAAAAAGCCACGAGCCTGCTCGTGGCTTTTTTGCGTTGAAAGCTAGCGCCATTGGCGTATATTGACGCGCTTCACGTCAAGTTGCCGCCTATGCCACACTCAGATCCTTTTGAATTTCTTGAAGACCACGATCAAGCGCAAAGCTGGATTGCGGCGCAAAACCAACGCTGCCGCGCGGCCATCGATGCCGATCCAAGATTTACTGTCATGACTGAGCAAATCTTGCAATTGAGCCAAAGCCAGCAGCAAATCCCGTATTTTGCCCAGCATGGTGACTGGCTATATCATTTTTACCAATGCAGCACCCAGCCGCGCGGCGTTTATCGTCGAACGACATTGGCGTCGTACCAAAGCCCCGACCCGCAATGGCACATTGTGTTTGACTTAGACCAATTGGCTGCGCATGAAGGGGTTGAATGGCAGCTAGCAGGGATTTCGCACTGCATTTTACAAGCCAATTTGTGCCTTATTAGCTTGAGCATCAGCGGCTCAGACGGGCATGTTTGCCGTGAATACGATGTTGAACAACAGTGTTTTGTTGAAAATGGCTTTCAATTGCCGTTTGGTAAAAATGTGATCCATTGGCGTGACGCCAATAGTGTTTTTGTGGCTCCCGCATGGGATGAGAGCCAACTGACGCAAGCGGGCTTGCCGTGTGAGGTGTGGCTACTGCAGCGCGGGCAAGATTGGGATGACGCCGATAACTTAGTGGTGCTACCAGAAACATCACTCAGAGCGCAAGCATGGCGATTTTTAGATGGTGACCTGACCGCATTTGATGTGATCGAAGCCGCGCACAGCCTCGATCAAAAAGCCTATTACCATTTGGATGATGACTTGCAATTGCAGCACTTGCCACTGCCGTTGCGTTGCGAAATTTTGGCGTATAGCCATGGTGACCTCATCGTTAAATTAGCCAGCCATTGGTCGCGACAAGGGCAGGATTACCCCGTGGGCGCATTGCTGGCGGTGGCGTGCGATGCAAAAACCGCAAGACTGGGGCGAATTCAGCTACTGATTGCACCCACGGCGCAGCAAAGCATTCAAAGCATTGAGGCGACTTTAAATGGCCTCATGGTGTTGATGCTCGATTGCGTTAAAAGTCGGATGATTGGCTTGGTTTGGCAGCAAGGACAGTGGCTGCAGCAACACCATCCTTTGCCATGTGATGGCGTGATTGAGTTGGTCGATCAACCGTGGCAAACCGATGTGGTGTATTACAACTACAGCAATTTTTTGCACCCAGCCTCGCTGTATCGTTACGACTTAATGTGCCGGCAAGCGCCAGAATTATTGCGCCAGCAATGTCCCGCTTTTGATACCCAGCCTTTCGTGCAACAGCAACGCTTTGCTAGCGCCAAAGACGGCACGCCGATTCCTTACTTTATTGTGCACCATCAGTCCATCGTCTTGGACGGACAGACGCCGACTTTGTTGTATGGTTACGGCGGCTTTGAGCAGTCTTTGCTGCCGTACTACGTTGACCATCTTGGGCCGCAATGGTTGGCTAAAGGCGGGGCGTTTGTAGTGGCCAATATTCGTGGCGGCGGCGAGTTTGGCCCGGCTTGGCATCAAGCGGCGCAAGGCGCTGCGCGGCAAGTGAGTTTTGATGACTTTATGGCCGTTGCTGACGACTTGATTGCGCAAGGATTTACCTCTTCGCGCCGACTGGCGATTCAAGGTGGTAGCCATGGCGGTCTGCTGGTCGGCGCTTGTTTGACGCAGCGCCCTGAATTATTTCAAGCCGTGATTTGTGAAGCGCCGTTGCTCGATATGATGCGCTACACCGAGCTGGGCGCAGGGGCGAGTTGGCTGACTGAATATGGTGATCCGGCGATGGCCGAGGAGCGTGCCGTTTTGGCGGCGTATTCGCCGTACCAGCATATTGCACCCGCCAGCTTACAGCGTTATCCCGCCGTATTGTTGACCTGCGCCAGCCATGATGATCGTGTTCATCCGGCGCACGCAAGAAAAATGGCCGCCAAATTGCTCGATCTAGGACATGACGCGTGGTTTTTTGAGTCGGGGCAAGGCGGGCACCGATACGGTTACTCTGCGAGCGACACCGCTCAAGCGCTCAGTCGCGCCTTGGTGTTTTTACGCCAACAACTGATGGATTAGGCTTTCTTCATGGGTATATCAACCTAAGCTATGTTTGATATAGCTTAGGTTGATATACCCACTAAGATTACTTTTTCTTGTGCCAGTAGCTCGTTGTAACTTCAAAGCAATACTCAGGCAGTGCTTCTACTTGCTGCGCAAGATGGTTTTGCGCATCACGAATCGCTTGGTTATAGATGTGCGGGCCGATCTCGCGCAGCACAAAGTCCAGCATGAATGCCGCTTGTAGCTCGCCAATGTCGGTGTCGATCTCTTCTCGGCAGTAGCGTTGGATGGCTTGCTGTAATTGTGGCTGTAGCGATTTATCGATTTTAATGCTCATATGCTGTGGTGTATTTGAGTTGATTGGTCGTGTCAGTGTTTTGATTTCGCTGAACTTAATTTGGCCAGATGGCCCCCAAAATGCGCGGGCCTTGTGCGCCGGTGACTGCGGGCAAATTGGCGCTCTGACCGGTGATGCAACGCTCGGCTAACCATGCAAAAGCAAATGCTTCAACCCAATCGGGATGAATACCCACGCTGGCGGAGCTGCTGACCGGGCAGGGGAGTTGCTCGGCCAGTAAACGCATCAACTGCTGATTATGCGCGCCGCCACCACAGACTAATACTTCATCTGGCGTGCCTTGGCTTAAAATCGCTTGGCTGATGCTGTTGGCGGTCAGGGCGCATAAAGTCGCTTGCACGTCTGCAGGTTTGTCATTGCGGCCTGCCAAGTGCTGATCTAGCCATGCCTGATGAAATAAATCACGGCCCGTGCTTTTGGGGGCGCTAAGTGCAAAAAATGGCTCGGTGAGCATGTCTGCCAGTAGATCGGGCAAAATTTGACCGCTGGCAGCCCAAGCGCCATCGGCGTCGTAATGCGCGCCTAAATGCTGATGAATCCACCCATCCATCAATACATTGCCCGGGCCGCTATCAAAGCCGCTAACCGGTTGGTGTTGGCCTAGCCAACTTAAATTGGCAATGCCACCAATATTGAGGATCACTCGATTTTGATTTGGACTGGCAAATAAAGCATGATGAAAAGCCGGCACCAACGGCGCACCTTGCCCGCCCGCCGCGACATCCCGAGAACGAAAATCACCGACCACGGTGATGCCAGTATGTTCAGCCAGCAAAGCATGGTTGCCGATTTGTAGCGTATACCCCAGCTCGGGTCGATGACGAATGGTTTGGCCGTGATTGCCAATCGCTTGGATGTCACTGGCTTGATACGGTGTGGTTTGCAATAAAGCTTTGACCACCTCGGCGCACGCTAGGCTGTGCGCATTGGCAGCGAGTTGCGCCAAATGAATTTCATCGTGTGCAGGGCTTTGTAATTGCAATAATTGCGCCCGCAATACCGAGGGCAATGGCGCGCCCAAGCTGGCCAACAGTTGCGGTGGGCTGGACGCCATATCCACTAAGACGGCATCAATGCCGTCCAAGCTGGTTCCTGTCATAAGCCCAATGTAAAGGTGACGCTGCGCCATTGCTATTTCCTGTCAATTAATCCAATTTGGCTAATTCTACCTTGCTCAGTAGCGCCAGTTGTTGCTTTGTGCGCAAGACATGCGGTTTAAATTGGGCCAATTGCGTGGCATTGAGCGGTTTGCTATTGGGTAGATTTAAGGTTAATGGGTCGACCTGCGTGCCTTTAACTTTAAATTCATAATGCAAATGCGGCCCAGTTACGCGGCCGGTGCGACCCACTGCGCCAATCACATCGCCCTTTTTAATGTTTTGTCCGGCTTTTAGGTCTTTGGCAAATGCCGATAAATGCGCGTACAGCGTGCTGTATTGGTCGCCATGCTTGATTTCAATAAACTTACCGTAGCCGCCATCTTGTGTGACTCGGCTCACTATGCCATCCGCCGCGCTATACACCGGCGTGCCTGTCGGTGCTGCGTAATCAACGCCTTTGTGCGACTTCCACTTAAACAATACCGGATGAAAGCGGCGGGAAAATCCTGAGCTAATACGCGAAAACTTGACTGGGTTAGCTAAAAAACTTTGCCCCGAAGTTTCGCCGTTTTGATCAAAATAAGCGCCTTCAATGCCTGCGCCCGCAAACCAAAAGACCTCGTGTGTTTGGCCGTTATTGGTAAATTGCGCGGCTAAAATTCGACCGGTGCGTAAATCTTCACCGCCGCTTTTTTCTACCTCATAAATTACCGAAAAATGATCGCCAGCTTTAAGACTATTGTGGAAATCGATTTTTTGATCAAAAGCCTCAATCAGTTGCTGCGCAATTTCATCGGGTAAGCCAATGGCGTCGGTCGCCCCGTAAAAAGAGCTGCTGATGGTGCCGGATTTTTGCTGCGTGTATTTCTCTGCGATTGCCGGTGCAATTTGAGTGCGCAGTTGCTCGCCATCTCGAATCAATTGGATTAACTCACCGGCTTTGTTGAGGTAACTCATTTGCAATAAGCGCCCATCAGCGGTGGTTTGTGCGCGAATTAAGCGGCCAGCCGACAATTCATACAGTACGCGCGCGGCCGGGTCGGTGCGGATAAACTCCCACGCTTGGCTGTCGTTAATCGACAATTTATTAAATAATTTACCCAGCCCGTCACCGGTCTGAATGATTTCTTCTCGCCAGAATGGGGTGTCGCTCTGCGCTGAAATGAGGGTGGGGGTGGCGAGTTGTTGCGTGACTTGGCGCACATTGACCTGCTCACGCGGGCCGTATTCAACTACGCCGTAGGCGGTTACCATTAAGCTCAGCGGTAAAAACACCGCTGCGGTCAACCAGGCTAAATGTCTTTTTTGCCAAGATGCTTGCGTCGAAAGCGCACGAGTGGCGCGCACCTTGGTGAATGATTGCGGTAAAATCCGTTGCATAAAATTCCTAATCCAAACCGCATGCGTGCTAAAACACGCCGATCATGATTGAAGTAACACGTCATTGCGCCACAAGGCGCAAGCCAGAATGGGTTGCGATTGACGGTGATTTTTAAGTCAAAAAAAATCACGCCACCAAATAGACTGCGAGGTCAATTTTTAGTTCGCTACTGTAGCATTGAAACCCATTTCGGCCATTGGCACTTCTTGCGAGTGTAAATAGTCACGCGGCCACTTGAATTAAATTGATACGTATCAGACGCTACCGAGCAAGATGGTTTGCTTGTAGCGCAATACCCAAAGCATTATTTAGATAGGATTTAATATGAACGCCATTCCAGAAATTCGCGCTGGCCAATCGATTGAGCTATTAAAAGCGCTGCATATTCTCACGCGCGATGGCAAACTCAACCAAGACAGTCGACGTAAGCTCAAACAGGTTTACCACTTGTTTAACTTTATTGAGCCCTTGCTCAAGTCAACGCTGGCCGATCATGAAAATGTCACCTTGGTTGACCATGGCGCGGGCAAGTCTTACTTGGGCTTTATTATTTATGATTTGTTTTTTAAAGATAAGCCGGCAGGGCATATTTACGGCACGGAATTTCGTTCTGAGCTGGTGCAAAAATCCCGTGAATTGGCGACTTTGTGCGGCTTTGAACGCATGACGTTCTTGGATATGCTGGTTGAACAAGCCGCTGCCGCCAAAGAAATGCCAGCACAAATCGACATCGTCACCGCGCTACATGCTTGTGATACCGCTACCGATGACGCCATTAAATTCGGCCTAGAAAAAAACGCCCGCCACATGGTGCTGGTGCCTTGCTGCCAAGCTGAAGTCGCTAGCGTGCTGCGCAAACACAAAAGCAAAGCCTTGGCCAGCACACCGCTGGCGGAAATGTGGCGTCACCCCATCCATACTCGCGAATTTGGCAGTCAGCTAACCAATGTACTGCGCTGCTTGCAGCTACAAGCCAACGGCTATCAAGTCACCGTGACGGAACTGGTCGGCTGGGAACACTCGATGAAAAACGAGTTGATCATTGCCAGCCAAAGCAAAGACGCTCCGCGCAAAGCAGCCCGAGAAAAAATCGCACAGATTTTAGCCGAAACCAATTTAGGCGATATGACGGGGCGATTTTTGTACTAAGGTGTGGCGCAACGCTACTTAATGACGATGGGTTGATCGAGTGAGTTGCAGTCGCTTATCAGCCCGAACTCAGTCGATGGTCTGCGTCTTTTGCGGCGCTGCCCATTATTCCATGCCGCAAAGGGCGTTCAATGCTGGATTTGATTCGATTTTTATACACCCAACGCATCACTGGTTTCGCTGTGCCCAATTCGCCCCATTTTGATAACGACGCATCCAGCGCATGGTTTGAGCAAAAATTAATCGCCGCCACACATTATCTAGAGTTTGGCTCGGGTGGCTCGACGTACTTGGCTGCCAAGCTAAATAAATCCTTTGTGTGTATCGACTCGGATCGTTTTTTTCTTAAAGCAGTTCGGCAAAAAATCACCGCAGATGGCTTGTTCAATCCTGCTGAGCAGACTTATTTGCCGAGGCAAATAGGCTTTAGTCGCGAGTGGAGCCGGCCCGTGCTATGGCGCGGCATCGGCAAGGCGCGCCAAGCGCAATTTGCTCGATATTCCGACTTTCCTGTTGAATCACTCAGCAACCATCGCCAGCCTGATTTAATTCTGATCGATGGTCGATTTCGAGTGGCCTGCGCGCTCAAGGCGATTCGAGCTTTGCAGGCGCAATCAAGCTGGACTTTAGTCGTCGATGACTACGTTGGTCGACCTGAGTATGAAGTGATTGCAGAATTTGCCGAGTTAGATTGCCTAGTGGGGCGAATGGCGGTGTTTTGCTCAAAAACCACACGCACGACAGCTGAATTAGAGCGTGCGATTCAAACCTATGCGCTTGATTTTAGATAAAGGGGTTTAGGGAGTAATGGAACCAAAAACCAACGTAAGTCTAAATCATTAGCAAATAGACAATAATTTCTTCCCATCTTCACGCAGCTCACCCAGAGGTGATACATGCCGGTACAGTGTCTGACGTGTAATTCCTAGTTCTTTACACAAGTCGTTTACCTTGGTTTCTGGTTGACCCATGGCAGCCATGGCTAAACGTAGTTTTGCGGCTGTCATTTTATATTTGGCGCCGCCTTTACGGCCACGGGCTCGGGCAGAAGCTAAGCCCGCCTTGGTGCGCTCTGAAATAAGCTCCCGTTCAAACTCAGCCAGCGCAGCAAAAATACCAAACACTAATTTTCCGCTGGCCGTGGTGGTATCAATATCAGCGCCGTGGCCAGTCAGTACCTTGAAACCGATGCCACGCTGATTCAGATCATGCACGGTGTTAACCAGGTGATGCAGATTGCGTCCCAATCAGTCGAGTTTCCACACCATCAGCGTATCGCCATTCCGCAAGGCTTTCAGGCAAGCAGTTAAACCAGGACGATCTTCCTTTTTGCCAGAAACATGGTCTTCATACAGTTGCGTGGCATCTACGCCCGCGACGGTGAGCGCATCGCGTTGCAGGTCAGTCGCTTGAGAGCCATCATCCTTAGATGCCCGCATATAGCCAATCAGTATATCCAAATCCTTGTCACATAGATGGTCGATTATGTGACAGTGTGCGCTAGGATTTTTTGATGGTCAAAAAATGTAACATATCCGGTTATATAAACTATGTCTTACAAAAGCATAAATTCCCTATTTATGTGACACTTTGCGAAAAGTGTTTTGTGTCGGCCACCACACTAGATCTATGCGTTTTATGGCATAGTGATTAGATGAAAAGAAAGCCCCCTACACAAATAACCGAAAAACCCACTTACGACACGCCGAGTGAGCGAGTTCGTACGGCCGTAATCAGCAAGATTAGGGCCCTGCTGGCAACTAATACTTGGACCCAGCAAGAGGCCGCCCATTTTTGTGGGCTGAGCCAACCCCGTATCAGCGATTTGTGTCGTGGTAACACGGATCGTTTTTCTCTTGATGCCTTGGTTGATATCGCTGCAACCCTTGAGCTGCAATCCAAGCGTTTAGAAGGAAGTGCAATGCAAGAAAATGTAGATGAAGGACAACGCATGGCAGATGAATTCCTTGCGAAGCTGGCTGCCAAGCCCGTTAAAGCACGTTACCCACTAGCTACAGATCACTCGACAACCGAACGTGGTGGCAAGATTATCGCTACCAGCGGGATGTTTCTACGAGAAACCCGCATTGGTTTGGTCGGTGACACGGTACGTTATCCGGATGGCAGAGAAACACGAATCATCAGTGGCGCAGGTGTTGCCATGGTATTCGGTGTCCAATCTGCCGCTGTAGTTGGCAGCTTGCTCGCCAATGGCGACACCATCACGGGGCCAATCCATAACGACGCGATGATTATTCAATATGCCGATGAGCCGCCAATCGAAGGTCTACTTGACCCGACCTTTGCACCTAAACCATATCAAGGCGAAAACCGTGGCTGAGCGCGCAATTATTCGCATTGGTGACCCAACCTCACATGGCGGCACCGTGTTGGAAGGTTTTTCGACACTTAATGTTTACGGCAAAAACGCCGCAGGCATTGGTCATAAAGGGCATTGCCCTAAATGCAAAACGACCTTCACCATCATCGCTGGGGCGAGCAATTACGCCTTCATGGGCAAAAATGTCGCGGTTGAAGGGATGTTGACTTCATGTGGTGCAGTATTGATTGCCACGCAAGGGCAGGCTACGGTTGATAACACTCCGGGCGGCTCGAGCAGTGTAGTCGCCGCAGGCATGGCCACAGCTGCCGTGGCGGCATCAACATCAGTGGCCAACGACGACTATGAATATTTCTATACGGTCGAGCGTGATGATGGCTCGCCGATCAAGCTGGCCTATCGTGTGGACAACGGTGATGAAAAGCTCCATGAAGGTGAAATTTGCGGAGAGGGCAATACGGCAGCATTCCCGATGGATAACTCCGGTGAACCAACTTTCTGGATTCCAATGATATGAGTCTCGACGCACAAACAAGAAAACTGGCAGCAATCGCCTACGGGGAAGCATCTGGCGCCAATGATCCGAATGAAATTGGCGGTATTGCTTGGGCTGTAGCGAACCGGGCGAGAGCTTGGGGCGGAAAAACAATTGATGGGCTGTTAGCCGCTGACCCTAACTATACCTACGCAGTCAAAGACGGTAATCAGCGATACGCCAAACTCATGAAGGCCAGCGAGGATGCAATCTCCGCTGACAAAGGCATGTCACTGGCTGTCGATTGCGCAAAGAGCGCTTTGGCCAATGCGAGCAAGGACCCATCAAACGGTGCGTTCTGGTGGGATGGTTTGGATTTTAAGACCAACTTCGATAATCACCCCAAAGTGAAGGATGGCTTCCATATTGCGGATCCAAGTCACAACATTTTTGATGTAAAAGATGTGAGCCATCCTACAACGATTTACTGGAAGGTCAGGGATAAGAAAACTGGGAAAGAAGTGAACTCGAAGGTTCGTGGCTCATTTCAATTTGTGTGGGTGTCAACCGCAGCTTACGGGAAGACAATTTTCTGGACGCATGACGCAGATTATCTTATCGCTACAGGAGGAAAGGCGTACCGATGAAAATCTTACCTATAGTCGCTATATGTTTGCCACTGGTTGTACAGGCTGAAGATGTTTTTCATGGATATGAAGCCTATTACAGCACATTGCCAGCGCGCTTGTTTCTGGGTGAAAGGCATGATTTACAGCTTGATAGTATTACGGAGAGCAATGACTTAGCCTATGCCTGGCAAGGCAGTGAGGCTGGGGCGCAGCATAGTGCGACACTTAGGGGTGGTCGTATTAAAGTTGATGGTAAGTTCTTGAAAAATCGATCAGTGAAGGCTTTTCCTGGCGAAGTTGTGGATGCAGGTGACCTTGGTCGCGGCTCAAGCGTTTTTTTTGCAAAGGGCTGGGCATGCTTGGAGGGTGTAGCTCCGTCGGCGTCTGGTACGGCGGTAAGACATAAATCTGTTTACCTGATACAACTCGACAAGCAGCATCCTAAGGCTTGGAAATTAGCCAGCCTCTTTGCCTCCTGCTCCAACATCCGCAAGAATATGGATGCAATCACATTTGATAAGGCAGAGTATCTTTATCAAGAAGGGAGTGATACGCCCACTGGTATTGCCTTTACTGAGTATGCGATCCAAGGGAATGGCTTCGTGCAAGTAGGAAACGAGCGAAAGGCATCCTTTGTTGAGGCTGGCAATGTATACAAGTTTTCTCTCAAATGAGACGTGCATAATTTGGCTGTAACGGTAATGTGTTACGCGTTCCGCATCCCCCTATGTCAGACTAGTTGTCGCCTCTGAATTTTCATTGGCTTGAAAAAACAGAGGCTTCAACATGCAAAAAATCACGTATTCTGACGACTTTAAACAGCAGGCTTTGAGCAAAGTTTATCAACGCCAAGGTCGCACGATTGAACCGGTAACTCAGGAACTTAATCTTTCTAAATTTACCCTGAAGGGCTGGATGGCTGCCGCTAAGAAAACACAAATTCCAACGCCGATTGAGCGCGCGAAACGACCTGAAGATTGGTCGATTGAGGAACGCCTTTTGGCTCTGCAACAGAGTCATGGCTTACCTGAAATTGAGCTCAATGCGTGGTGCCGTCAGCAGGGTTTGTTTCCCCATCATTTAAGTCAGTGGCGAGCGGAATTTTGTACTCCGCCAGCCATTCAAAACAGTAAAGTCGATGCTCAGTCGATGCGTGAGCTGAAGAAAGCCAATCAACAGTTGCAGCGTGAATTGAACCGCAAAGACAAGGCATTGGCGGAGGCTGCGGCGCTGCTGATTTTGCAAAAAAAGTTCAATGCCTACCTGGAGGGCGCGGACGAATGACGGCGCTGGCCGAGCGCCAGCTTTGCCTTGATTTGCTGCAAGAGGCCATTTTGGCAGGGGCTCGACAGACGTTGGCTTGCGCTATTCTCGGCTTCAATATCCGCACGATTCAGCGCTGGACTGACGGTGATACGGTGATGATTGATCAGCGTCCATTGCAGAAGACAGTGCCCGTCCACAAGTTGACTTTAGCCGAGCGAGCGACTGTTTTGGCGGTGGCTAATTCCGCCGAATTTGCGCATTTACCACCGAGCCAGATAGTCCCTCGATTAGCCGATCAGCAACGTTATATTGCTTCAGAATCAACGTTCTATCGGGTGCTGCGCGCAGCGGATCAACTCCAACATCGTCGCGCCGAGCGTCCGGCGCAAGTGCGCAGTAAACCGAAGGCCTTGTGCGCCATCGCACCGAATCAATTGTATAGCTGGGACATCACTTACTTGGCGAGCACGATTCAGGGAAAGTATTTTTACCTGTATATATTTCTCGATATATTCAGCCGAAAAATCATCGGCTGGCAGGTATACGCAGAAGAAAGCAGTCAAAACGCCAGCGACATGATGCAAGACATTTGCCGACGTGAACGCATCACTCGCGATCAGGTGGTATTGCACTCGGATAATGGCAGCTCAATGAAGGGCTCGACGATGCTGGCAACGCTGCAATATTTAGGCGTAGCGGCGTCATTTAGCCGACCGGCAGTGAGCAATGACAACCCATACTCCGAGTCTTTATTTAAAACGCTGAAATACCGCCCCATGCAGTTGCCCAAGCCATTTGAAGATTTACTGGCGGCACGGCAATGGGCGACGCAAGTGGTGCATTGGTACAACGAAGAGCATCGTCATAGCAGCATAAAATACGTCACGCCGACCGAGCGCCATGCTGGCGAAGATCAGGCGTTGTTGGCGCAACGAATTGCCGTTTATGAAGCGGCGCGAGCTAAGAATCCACGGCGGTGGTCAAGCAAAACGCGCAACTGGGAAAGGACGAAAATTGTGCATTTGAATCCAGAAAAGCTATCCGATACAGAGGTCTTACTTGTAAGGGAAAAAATGGCGCAAAAGATGGCATAGGATTTAACGATTGAGGCGACAACTAGTTTGACAATTACCGGCATCACCATTATGCGCGGCGGCGGATTACTTTAACGCACTCAAGTAAAACGGACGTGTATCCCTTCACCTTTATTGCACAGAGGCAGTAAGCGATGCCCGTTGGTTTTCTAACTCAAGAACAACGCGATGGCTTTGGCCAGTATGTCGGCTCACCCAGTCGCGAAGAGTTGGAGCGTTATTTTTATCTGAGCGATGAAGATCGTGAAGTCATCCAAAAATTACGGGGTGATCACTCAAGATTAGGCTATGCCATTTTGTTGAGCACCGTGCGTTTTATTGGCGGTTTTCCCGACAAACCCATGACGGTTCCACTAGAAGTTCAGCATGTTTTGATGCGTCAACTATCAATTGCAGAACCTGACTGCCTACTGCGCTATAGCGATCATCGCCGCTGGATACATGCTTCCGACATTCAACAACGTTACGGCTATAGCCACTTTACCGACCATAACGTTGGTTTTCGTTTGAGCCGATGGTTATATGCGCTCTGCTGGACAGGGACCGATCGTCCCAGTGTGCTGTTTGAGCGAGCAACAACCTGGCTGCTAACCCACAAAGTACTTTTGCCAGGTGTTTCCCAGCTTGAGCGGTTCGTTGCCCAACTTCGTAGTCGGGTTGAGGAACGTCTTTGGCACACGCTGGGGCGTAGCGTGACCGAACAACAACGCCAGCTGCTATTAAAACTGCTGGCTGTTGAGGAGGGTAATCGCGGCTCACGATTAGATCAGCTACGTTCCGGCCCTGTCATGGTTAGCGGCCCTTCGCTGGTGAAAGCGCTACTCCGGCTCGATGATGTCCGTGGTTTCGGTATTACTCTGCCAGCCGCAGCACATATTCCGCCGAGCCGAATTGCGGCTTTGGCTCGCTTTGCCAATACAGCCAAAGTGACGGCCATTAACCGATTACCCCCGGCAAGGCAGTTGGCCACACTGGTGGCTTTCGCCGTTTGCCTTGAAGCGACCGCCCACGACGATGCACTGGAAGTACTGGAAGCCTTGCTGCGCGACATTTTCAGCAATGCTGAAAAAGCGGATAAAAAAGCACGTCTGCGCACGCTGAAAGATTTGGATCGATCAGCAGCCACGCTGGCCGCTGCCTGCAAAATGGTACTGGATGCCTCCATCGCTGACGGTACATTGCGAAATGAATTATTCGCCAGCCTGCCCCGAGCGGAATTAGAAAAAGCCTTGGAAGAAGTCAACGCGCTGATTCGCCCTGCGAATGATGTTTTTCTTCATGCGTTGGAAGAACGGTATCGTGGTGTTCGCCGTTTCTTGCCGGATTTATTGGCACGATTACATTTCGGTGCCAATCCAACAGGCGAAGCCGTCGTTGCCGGTCTGGAATGGCTGCATAAAAACCTGAAGCGCAAACAAGCCGAAAGCGATGCACCACAAGATGTAGTGGCTAAGTCTTGGAAAAAGCACATATTTGGTAAAGATGGTGAACTGGATATGCGCGCCTATGTATTTTGTGTACTGGATGAGCTACGCACGGCCTTGCGCCGTCGGGATGTGTATGTCTCGCCAAGTTGGCGCTACGCCGACCCACGCCTTGGTTTGCTCGACGGTGCGGAATGGTTGGCAGCACGCCCCATTGTGTGCCGATCACTAGGGTTGACCATCGAGGCCAAGCCCACGTTGGATGCACTCACCGCAGAACTGGATGCAACTTGGCTGACGGTTGCAAAACGCTTGCCAGAAAATTCGGCCATTCAGCTGACCGAAACCGAGGAAGGAAAAACCGAATTATCACTTGGGGCGTTAGACAAGCTGGACGAACCACCGTCTTTATTGCAACTGCGTGCCGCAGTCGCTGATTTGATGCCGCGTGTCGATCTGCCGGAGATTTTGCTGGAGGTTGCTGCACGAACAGGTTTTACCAGTGCCTTTGCGCATGTTTCTGAACGTAATGCCCGTGCCGATAACTTTGCCACCAGCTTATGCGCGGTATTATTGGGCGATGCTTGTAATACCGGGCTGGAGCCCTTGATTCGAGCAGACATACCGGCCTTACGGCGTGATCGGCTGTCTTGGGTAAGCCAAAACTACATTCGTGACGACACCTTGGCTGCTGCCAATGCCATTTTGGTTTCAATGCAAAGCCAACTTGAATTGGCGCAAGCGTGGGGTGGTGGTGAAGTCGCTTCTGCCGATGGCATGCGCTTTGTCGTACCGGTGCGCACCGTTCATTCAGGCCCCAATCCAAAATATTTTGGTTCTGGTCGAGGCGTGACTTGGTACAACATGATTTCAGATCAGTTTTCAGGGCTGAACGCCATCACAGTGCCAGGTACGCTACGCGACAGTTTGGTACTGCTGGCCGTGGTGCTAGAACAGCAAACCGAATTACAGCCCACCCAAATTATGACCGACACCGGCGCTTATAGCGATGTGGTTTTTGGTTTGTTTCGCTTGCTGGGCTACCACTTCAGCCCACGGTTGGCCGATGTCGGCGGTACCCGATTCTGGCGCTCAAGGCCGGATGCCGATTATGGCCAACTGAACGGGCTGGCTAAACAGTCGGTCAAACTGGAGTTAATTACCGAGCATTGGGATGATTTGCTACGGTTAGCCGGTTCGTTAAAGCTTGGCCGCATTCCGGCCACTGGCATTATGCGCACCTTGCAAACTGGGGATAGGCCAACCCGCCTGGCGCAAGCTCTGGCCGAATTTGGCCGGCTGGAAAAAACGCTGCACATGCTGACCTACATTGATGATGAATCAAAACGCCGCGCAACGTTAACCCAACTTAATCGAGGAGAAAGCCGACATAGTTTGGCGCGTGCTGTTTTTCATGGGAAACGGGGTGAACTGCGCCAGCGTTATCGTGAAGGCCAAGAAGATCAACTGAGTACGCTGGGTTTGGTGGTCAATATGATTGTGTTGTGGAATACGATTTACATGACGGCAGCGCTGAAGCAGCTCAAAGGACAAGGCTACCCGATTCTGGATGCAGACGTCGCACGGCTATCGCCGCTGGGCTGGGAGCATATCAATATGCTGGGGCGGTATTCATTTTTGGTGCCGGATGAAGTCGCCAGAGGCGAGCTTCGACCACTCAGAAATCCAGCTGACGACCTGTAAATAAAGCCAATTAGGGCTTACGTTGGTTTTTGGTTCCATTGCTCCCTAAACCCCATAAACACGAGTGTGTCGCGCGAAGCGTTGCGCACCCTAACCAACAAAAATATTACGCCTTGAATCGCCACGAACAGAGCGTGAGCCGCGATGTAAAACCAAGCGGCAACAGACTCTAGGGGTGCTCTCTCGCGCTGACTTCAGGGCAAAATCTCTCATTTAAACTTCGCATCTTCGTAATCAGAAAATCAATATGTATTGCCATGCAGCGCTTGTAAAATGCCGTCTACATGGCAATACCCAGCAATTACAGCCAAACCACTAGTGCATGATTTTTCTTGCCACGACGAAGGAGGGTGTAATGGCCGAATTTGTAATCGGCTTCGGTAATTGTCGCGGTTAAATCAGTGATTTTTGCGCCGTTGACAATCGCTGCGCCGCTTTCAATAAAGCCACGAGCTTGGCTTTTTGACGTTGCGAGCTCAGTCGCGGCCAAGACATCAATCAAACCATTGGCGTCGCGCGCCAGCTCGAATGTTGGTAAGCCATCGAGTGCCAGTTGCTCAAAATCAAGCTCGGTGAGGGCGTTTTGGTCTTCAGCAAACAGACTTTGGCTAATGCGCTCAGCAGCGATCACCGCGTCTTTGCCGTGAACGAGTTCAGTCACTTGTTCGGCCAAGATGCGTTGGGCTTCGGGTTTTTTGCCGGACGCTAAATCGGTCGCTTCAATCGCCGCGATTTCATCCACGCTTAGGAAAGTGAAGTAGCGCAGGAATTTGTATGCGTCGGCATCTGCAGTCGAAAGCCAGAATTGGTAGAACTTGTACGGTGAGGTTTTTTTGCGATCGAGCCAAATGGTGCCGCTTTCGGTTTTGCCAAATTTGGTGCCGTCAGACTTGGTCACCAAAGGCATGGTCAGGCCATGTACGGATTGTTGGCGCATACGGCGCGTTAAATCAGTGCCGGCCGTGATATTGCCCCATTGATCTGAGCCGCCGATTTGCAATTGGCAGCCGTATTGTTCATTGAGCACGACAAAATCGTAACCTTGCAGCAGGCTGTAGGTGAATTCGGTAAACGAAATGCCGTCGCCGTCGCGGTTAATTCGTTGTTTTACTGATTCTTTGTTAATCATATTGTTAACAGAGAAGTGTTTGCCGATGTCGCGCAAGAACGCCAAGATGTCCATCTTGGCGTACCAGTCATGATTGTTGGCCATGATGGCGGCGTTATTGCCTTCGAAATTTAAAAACGGTGAAACTTGGCTGCGGATTTTGCCTACCCAGCCTTCGATGACGTCCAGTGTATTGAGCTTGCGCTCGGCGGCTTTAAACGATGGGTCGCCAATCATGCCGGTAGCGCCGCCAACCAAGGCGATGGGTTTGTGACCAGCTTGTTGGAAACGCTTTAGTACCAAAATAGGCACCAAGCTACCGATGTGCAGACTGTCTGCGGTCGGGTCAAAGCCGCAATACAGGGTGATGGCTTGTTCACTCATGAGTTTGCCAAGTGCAGCGGCGTCGGTTTGTTGGGCGATGAGGCCGCGCTGTTCTAAGTCAGCCAATAAATCAAATTGAGTCATTTGTTTTCCTTCTTAATCACAATAATAATGGGTATGTACTGCAAAGCATTGTCTTTCACTGTTGCTAGCTCAATACCCCAAAGTCTAAACGCAGCGCGCGATCACAGCGCGCGGCCAAATCAGTGTCGTGCGTCACGATCACAAAGCCAGTGCCACTGTCGCGAGCCAGTTCCAGCATTAAGTCAAACACCACGTCGGCATTTTTACGATCCAAATTGCCGGTCGGCTCATCCGCCAATACGCAGGCTGGGTTCGTGACCAGCGCCCGCGCAATGGCAGCGCGTTGACGCTCGCCGCCCGATAATTCGCTCGGTTTGTGCTGGCTGCGATGACCTAGGCCGACTTTGTCGAGCATGGCTTGTGCTTGCGCTAAGGCGGTAGCTTTATTCATTCGGCGAATCAGTAATGGCATCGCGACGTTTTCTGCAGCGGTAAATTCGGGCAGCAAATGGTGGAACTGATACACAAAGCCCAGCTGATGATTCCGCAACAATCCACGCTCGGTTTCGTTGAGCAAAAATGGATCTTGCTCTAGCAGGCGAACTTCGCCGCTAGTGGGTGAGTCAAGCGCGCCAAGGCAGTGTAGTAGGGTGGATTTGCCCGAGCCCGAAGCGCCAACAATCGCCACGATTTCGCCGCGACTGAGCTCGAAATTTACCGCGCTTAATACCGGCGTTTGCAGTTGGCCAGAAAGATAGGTTTTGCTGAGATTTTTTGCTGAAAGAATGATGTTACTCATAGCGTAGCGCCTCCGCCGGATTAACACGCGATGCACGCCAGCTTGGGTAAAGCGTTGCCAGTAGTGCCAGTAATAATGAAATGACACCGATGCTAATTACATCGTTGGCGATGATTTTGGATGGCAACTCGGTAATTAAATACACGTCAGCCGACAGAATCTGCGCGCCAATGATTTTTTCAATAAAGGGGACGATGGTGCCAATATTGGCGGCGACCAATACGCCACCCGCGACGCCCGCCGCAGTGCCAATAAATCCCGAGATCGCACCGTTAACCAAAAATATTTTCATAATCGAAGCAGGGGACGCACCCAGTGTGCGCAAGATGGCAATGTCTGCTTGTTTGTCGGTGACCAGCATCACCAAGGTCGAAACGAGGTTAAATGCGGCAACGGCGACAATCAACGTCAAGATAATAAACATCATGCGTTTTTCGATTTCAACGGCGCGAAAATACGTTGGATTTTCTTGACTCCAGTCGGCAATAATCAGCTCAGGTAAGGTACGATTGATTTCTCGAGCCACTTCACGGGCTTTAAATAAGTCGTCGATTTTAAGTCGTACACCACTGACTGCATCGCCGGTGCGATACAGTTTTTGCGCGTCAACCAAGTGAATCATCGCCAAATTGGCGTCGTACGGGTAGTAGTCAGCTTTGAAAATGCCGCCAACGGTAAATTGCCGCATGCGCGGGAGTAGGCCAGCGGGGGTGACTTGTCCTTGCGGGGTAATCAGGGTGACTTTGTCGCCCACGCCCACGCCAAGCTCTTGCGCTAAGGCCCAGCCCAGCACCACATTAAATCGACCTTGTTGCAAGGTATCTAGTCGGCCACTAACGATTTTGTCGGCCAATTCGCTGACTTTAGGCTCGAGCTCTGGGCTGATGCCGCGCACCAATACGCCTTTGACTTGGCTGCCGTTGGTAAATAAGCCTTGCCCCATTACGTAGGGCGCAGCGCCTTTGACGTGCGAGTTTTGAGCGCTGATCTGTGCTGCCGCGTGCCAGTCTTGCAGACTATTGTCGGGACTAGAGATGGTGATGTGCGAAGTCATGCCAAGCATGCGATTACGGACCTCTTCTTGAAACCCGTTCATGACCGACAACACAATAATCAATGCCGCAACGCCAAGGGCAATCCCTAGAATTGAGACCAACGATATAAACGAAATGAAGCCATTGCGCCGCTTGGCGCGGGTGTAGCGAAGGCCAATTAATAATTCATACATGCACAAGCGACCGGTTTTTTGGTGTGGGTGGGCAGTTTACCATGTGGATGCATAATCCTCCGACAGCAAAAAGCCCGCTTTTGCGGGCTTTTTAAGGTTAGAGCAAATTATTTTTTATTTGCTGGCTTTGACTTCGGCAACTACGCCATATGTTTCTTTGTAAGCGCGGCCATAGAAGCTGTCGATAAGAACTTGCTTGAGTTCGCTAATCAATGGGAAGCGTGGGTTAGCGCCGGTACATTGGTCATCAAACGCTTCTTCCGCAATACGGTCAACGCGCGCCATAAAGTCAGCTTCGTTCACGCCTGCCTCTTTGATCGACATTGGAATGTTCAACACTTGTTTGAGTTCATCCACCCAAGCAATCAAGTTTTCCAATTTTTGGTCATCATTTTTGCCAGCAAGACCCAAATGCTCAGCGATATCAGCATAACGGCACTTGGCTTGCGGACGATCGTATTGGCTAAATGCAGTTTGTTTCGTCGGAATGTCCACCGCATTGTAACGAATCACGTTGCTGATCAACAAAGCGTTGGCTAAACCGTGCGCCAGGTGGAATTCAGCACCCAATTTGTGCGCCATTGAGTGACAAACACCCAAGAAAGCATTGGCAAATGACATGCCGGCGATCGTTGCCGCATTGTGAACTTGCTCACGCGCCTTAGGGTCGTTCGCGCCATTGATGTATGACGATGGCAGGTATTGCTTGAGTAATTTGAGCGCTTGCAGGGCATGCGGATCAGAGAACTCGTTGGCCAATACCGATACGTACGCTTCCAGTGCATGCGTTACCGCATCAATACCACCAAAAGCAGTCAACGATTTTGGCATATTCATCACCAAGTTTGAATCGATGATGGCCATGTTTGGCGTGAGTTCGTAATCGGCGATTGGGTATTTCATGCCAGTTACTTCATCGGTTACCACTGCAAATGGCGTTACTTCTGAGCCAGTGCCTGAAGTGGTTGGGATGGCAATCAATTCAGCTTTAATGCCCATTTTTGGGAAGGTGTAAATGCGTTTACGGATGTCCATAAAGCGCAGCGCCAAATCTTCAAAATGAACTTCTGGGTGCTCGTACATGACCCACATGATTTTTGCTGCATCCATTGGCGAGCCGCCACCGAGTGCAATAATGACATCCGGTTTGAAGTTATTGAGCATCGCCACGCCTTTGCGAACAACGGCCAAGGTTGGGTCGGCCTCTACTTCGTGGAATACTTCAACTTCGAGGCCTTGTTGTTTTAGTACGCGGATGGTTTCATCACACATGCCGTTATTGAACAAGAAATGATCGGTAACGATGGCTGCGCGTTTTTTGCTGCCGCCCAATTCTTTCAGTGCAATCGACAAGCTGCCACGACGGAAGTAAATGCTTTTTGGAAGTTTGTGCCACAACATGTTTTCAGCTCGCTTCGCAACAGTTTTCTTGTTGAGTAAATGTTTTGGTCCCACGTTTTCTGAGATCGAATTGCCGCCCCATGAGCCACAACCCAAAGTCAGCGATGGCGCTAATTTAAAGTTGTACAGGTCACCAATACCGCCTTGTGATGAAGGCGTGTTGATCAAGATGCGGGCGGTTTTCATTTTGTCGCCAAAATAAGCGATGCGTTCAGTTTGCAAATCTTGATCGGTATAGAGCGATGAAGTGTGACCAATGCCGCCCAAAGCCACCAAAGCTTCGGCTTTGGATACTGCGTCAAAAAAGTCTTTGGCGCGATACATGGCCAAAGTAGGGGAGAGCTTCTCGTGTGCGAATTCTTCTTCCTCGCCAACCGAAGTCACTTCACCGATCAATACTTTGGTGTATGCAGGTACTTTAATGCCGGCCATGTCCGCAATTTTGATGGCGGATTGACCCACGATGTTGGCGTTTAAGCCGCCATTCACCAAGATCACTTTGCGAACCGCTTCGGTTTCTTTTTTGCTTAAGATGTAGCCGCCGTTTTGGTTAAAGCGTTCTTTAACTTGTTCGTAGATGCTGTCTACAACAATGACTGACTGTTCTGAAGCACAAACCACACCGTTGTCGAATGTTTTTGACATTAAGATGGAAGCTACTGCACGTTTGATGTCGGCAGTTTCATCAATAACCACTGGGGTATTGCCCGCACCGACACCAATGGCGGGCTTGCCAGAGCTATACGCTGCTTTCACCATGCCGGGGCCGCCGGTCGCCAAGATTAAGTTCAGATCTGGGTGTTTCATTAGGTGGTTTGACAATTCAACCGTAGGTTCGTCGATCCAGCCAATAATGTCACGCGGCGCACCAGCGGCAACAGCCGCTTCGAGCACGATGCGTGCGGCAGCGCAAGTCGATTTACGTGCGCGTGGGTGTGGGCTAAATACGATACCGTTGCGGGTTTTCAAAGAAATCAAAGCTTTGAAAATCGCGGTAGACGTTGGATTGGTCGTTGGTACGATGCCGCAAATAATACCGATTGGCTCGGCAATCGTCATGGTGCCGAAAGCATCGTCGGTAGACAGGATGCCGCAAGTCTTTTCGTCTTTGTAGGCATTGTAAATATATTCAGAGGCAAAGTGATTCTTGATTACTTTGTCTTCAACAATCCCCATGCCAGTTTCTGCAACGGCCATTTTAGACAGTGGCAAACGCGCATCTGCAGCAGCCAAGGCAGCGACACGGAAGATTTCGTCGACTTGCTCTTGTGAGTACGTGGCAAAAAGTTGCTGAGCTTTTTTAACCCGAGCGACCAGTGCATCAAGTTCTTGTACATTAGTAACTGTCATGAGGATCTCCGTATATTTCAGTGAGTGTTGGTATTTCTATAAATTATGCACTGATTTTAATTACCAGGCAGTAAAGCTTTGCCGCATTAATTTTGTATATCGAGCAACTAAACCAACTCAACAAAACAACATATAGCTTGCTGCGGCAGGAATATCTATGCCGCTAGAGTAAACGCCTATTGGCAGCACATATTTGATATATGTCATGTTTTCTGCTTTGCCTCTGCTTATATTCGCATAATGTATATTATGTAAAGTAAAGTAGTGATGACTATCCAGAGTCGCATAAGCGTTGGGTTTGTTGTTTTTTGTCGTGTATTCCTTTGTTGGTACGTACCTTGTAATTGCTCACTCAACTCCCCTTCGTGGGCAAATTAAGCATCAAAACAATCGTTGTGCCAGATTTGGCTTAGGTGTCTATATTCATCGCGCAAGTATTGCGTTGAATTCGCGCGTTGCTGTTCGCGAATTCGTTCGCGAGTAGCTGCAATATTTTTACAGTGCGGTGAGTCGCGCTTTGATTCGTGATTGATTCGCGCAATCGCTGGGCTGTAGGGTTCGGGCGATGTATTGTCTGCGCTGGCTTGAAATGCGTCGGCGCTAGAATGCTGCAATTGAGCTTGGGTTAAGACCTTGATCGGCGTTAAGCCGTCATCTGAACAATTACTTGCTTGATAAACAATGCGGCCTTCGGCAGAAAGACATTTCACCACTTGCGCCGAGTTTGCGGATTCTGACGGGTAACCGTTGGTCACTATTGTGCGATCAGATGGATTCGCGTACTGAATTTCCAATGTCGAGTCTGAATCTTGTGTATTTTCAGTGTAAGCATTTAAGGCTTTGCGATTGGCGGCGATGATTTTACGGTTAGCGTCATCAATTGCCTCGCCCTTTTGTGCTTGCTCGGCCAGATATTTTGCGTCGTCACGAATGAACTCAATCTTATTGCCGTCGATTAAAAATGTGTAGTGCGGCAAAGCACCCGCGCGATAAGCACCAAACAACACCGCACTCAATATGCAGAAAAATACAGCCAGCGGTAAAGTTCGACTGGGTTTGATTGCCTCGTCATCCATTCTGTCATCGGTGTAGTTCATTGTTGGTTTGCCTATCAAAGAGAAATGCGATTTCGCCATAGCCTTACATAAATACGCAGGGATGGCCACCGCCAATCAAAGGGTTGGTGGGTTGTGGCGCAGCGATGCGGCAGGTTTTATGTTGAGCTGTTAGAATTGCACCTCGAACAAGATCGTTTGATTTATAGCTTTTAAAAGAAAACTTAATGTCTACTGATTTACTGTCTTTCGCGTCGTTTGATGCGCTCAATTTACAACGCTACCCTGCTAAACACGCGAAAGACTTACAGGCGTGGGATGCGGCGGATTCTTATTTGGCGGGCTTTCTGGAAAAAGACGCTGCACTGGTGTTGCTTAATGATGGTTTTGGCGCGTTACACGCGATGGCGATTCAGTGTGGGGTTGCTGCTGTTTTTCATATTAATGATTCGTGGTGTTCGCGGCATGCGATCGAACACAACACCCGCGCAGATTGGATTGATTATGTCGACCAAAGCGTGACTTGCGCCATGGTGAAGCTGCCCAAGTCGCTGTCGATGCTTGAGGCGCAGCTGCTACAGTTGGCCAATGGCTTGGTTGCGCCGATAACGATTTACTTCTCTGGTATGCAAAAGCACGTTAGTAATGGGCATTTAGCACTCATTAAAAAATACTGTGACGATGTTGAATACTTGCCAACGGTGCGCAAGGCCCGTATGTATCGGGCTTGTCTGCGACCCAGCAAGGAGAAGCTATTGCCTTATAGTCAGCAGGTATCTGAGCTTGGCTTGGTGTTGCAGAATGTGGCGGGTGTTTTTGCTGAGCAAAAGATAGATATTGGATCGCGATTTTTTATTGAGCATTTTTCGCAGCTGCCCTCAGTCAAAACAGTGGCCGATGTCGGTTGCGGCAATGGTCTGCTGTCTTTGGCTTATCATCGACGCCATCCGGATGCTGCCTTGTATTTATACGATGAATCCAAGGCGGCTATTGAGTCAGCAAGATTGAGTTTTGAGCGCAATTGCCCGCAGGCTGTGGTGCAAATTGTGCATGGTGATGGTTTGGCGAATGTGACGCAGTCATTTGATTTGATTTTAATTAACCCCCCTTTTCATCAGCAAAATACCATTACCACCGACATCGCAGTCAGTATGTTTACGCAAGCCAAGCGATGCATGCATGCCGACACTGAATTATGGGTGGTCGCGAATCGCCACTTGGATTATCAGGCGGATCTAAAAAAGCAGTTTCGCCGAGTGAGCGTCATGGCACAAAATGCAAAGTTTGTGATTTTAAAAGTGATGCGTTAGGAGTTGGTGTTGCAGGTGGTAATTTTTTAGTTAAAGCCAATCTAAGGTCGTCACCTATTGTCTGAATGTACGTTCTGCAGGATAATAGAGCGCCATAAATTCGCGACATGTCACACTATGAAGCACCCTAGCGATCAGCATACGCTTGAACTCCCTGAAATTCCTTTGTTAAAGAAACGCGGTCGTCCAGCAATCCATGGTAAGCCGATGAGTGCCGCCGAGCGAAAGCGCCGCTCGCGCTCGATGCAGGTCGGCCGCGCTACGCGCGATCACAATCAGCGTTTGCCTAAAGCGCTCTCGGTCGAAATTGACGCGAGTTTGCATCAACGTCTAAAACGATATTGCGAAGCCAATTGCATGACGCAGATCGAAGCTTTAGAGCAATTAATTCAAACTTTGCCCGAGGTTTAGTCGACAATTCGCACGAGCGCCGGGCAGGCCTGCTCGAGCTCTTCGGGTAAATTCAAAGTGCGAATTTGCTGAAATAAAGCCTCAGCTTCTGGGTAATGCTTACGTAGATAGTTGAGCCACTGCTTGACCCTGCCGGCCTGATATTTTGGGTAGCAATGCGTTAAAACTTGCTGCCAGAACACCAAAAACAACGGCTGCAATTCTAGCCAGCTTAGTGCGCGCCCCAGTTTGGCTTCTAAAGCCAGACCTGGATTGGCGACAATGCCCCGCCCCAGCATGATGTCGTCGCACCCTGAGACTTGTTGACAACGTTTAAAGTCTGCCAACGTCCATATTTCGCCATTCGCTACGACAGGGATGGCGACATTTGCTTTGATGGCTGCAATCCATTCCCAGTAAGCAGGCGGTTTATAGCCATCGGTTTTTGTACGGGCATGAACCACAACTTCGGCGGCACCGGCGCTGGCAATCGCTTGAGCACAATCAATCGCTTGGGATGTATCTTCATAGCCAAGGCGCATTTTGGCGGTTACAGGAATATACCCCGGCGTAGCTTGGCGAACCGCATTCACAATTTGATATATCACTTCCGGTTCTTTTAATAAAATAGCGCCGCCGCGATGCCGGTTGACGGTTTTGGCTGGGCAGCCGAAATTTAAATCAATACCGTATGGCTTGAGTTCCGCCAGCTTGGCGGCATTTTCTGCTAGGCATTGTGCGTCTGAGCCCAAAAGTTGCACACGCACCGGTACGCCGCTGTGGGTATGGCTCTGGGTGCTGAGTTCGGGGGCAATTCTTTGAAAGGTACGGTGCGGCAATACGCTGCCACTAACACGAACGAACTCAGTGACGCAGAGATCGATCCCGCCAGCGCGAGTCAAAACGTCGCGTAGTACACAGTCCAACAGCCCTTCCATGGGCGCTAATAAAATCCGCACGGCAAACTCAAGCAATAAAATAAAGTGCCATTGTAATCGACTGCCGCCCTGCTTGTGTACGCTAGTTACACGCCCTTCTGGCTTGACATTAGAACGAACGTTCAATACGCTATAGGGATATATCGAAACTAAGAGGTGCCCGATGGCCAACCCCAATCGTGATGCAGAATATCTGGGTAAACTGCAAGACTATTACGCGGATTATCGCAATATCCCCTCGTATTCGGCCATTGGCGAGCTATTAGGCATGGCCTCAAAATCGGCAGTGTCCGCATTGGTTAAGCGCTTGACGTTGGCGGGCTTTATTGAGGTTACGCCAGACAAGCGCTTGGCGCCCACTAAGCGTTTTTTTGAGCGCGAATTAGCGGATTTTAACTTGCCAGCTGGTTTGCCCGCTGCGGCCAATGACGCGATGAGCGAAGCTATTTCACTGGATGAATTTTTGATGCCCCGCCCGGCGTCGTCCATTTTGGTGAAAATCAAAGGCGACTCAATGATGGAGGCCGGCATTTTTGATGGTGATATTGCCGTGGTCGAAAAGCGCCATGCCGCCTTAGTGGGTGATATTGTTGTGGCCATTGTTGATAATGAATACACGCTAAAAGAACTGGGCAAAGACAAATCGGGTTACTTCTTGATTCCGCACAATGCCGATTACAGCATCATTCGCCCAGAAGCGAGTTTGGAAATTTTTGGGGTGATGGTCGGTTTGGTGCGTAAATACCGATAAAATGCCGCTTCAGATCAGTTAGTGACAAAGACCATTTAACCTATCTTGGATGCAAAGCAATGAGTGATGTGCAACTTTCACCGCTAGGCAAAGCCAGCGAATACATTACAGAGTACGACTCGAGTTTATTATTTCCGATTGCTCGAGAACAAAAACGCTTAGAAATCGGTATTGCTGCAGACCTGCCTTTCTTTGGTACTGATATTTGGAATGCCTATGAGCTCTCTTGGCTAAATGCCAAGGGTAAGCCACAGGTGGCGATTGCCAGTTTTTATATTCCAGCCAACAGCCCAAATATTATTGAATCTAAATCGTTTAAATTGTATTTAAATAGCTTTAATCAGACGAAAGTTGATGGCTTTACTCAATTGAGCGAATTGCTGCAAAAAGACATTTCGGCGGGTGTTGGCGCCCCAATTCAGGTGAAGTTAATTGAACCGGCCTTATTTGCACAGCAAAAAATGGCCGAGCTCAGCGGCTACAATATTGATAATTTAGATCTAGATGTTGCGCTGTACGCTCCGCAACCGGGCATTTTGCACTGTGAAAATACACATGCCACGACCACTGAAACGCTGACTTCGGACTTGTTAAAGTCAAATTGCCTCGTTACGGGTCAACCTGACTGGGCTAGCGTGCAAATTCAATATACTGGCCGGGCAATTAATCGCGAAAGTTTGTTGCGCTATTTAATCTCGTTTCGTAATCACAATGAATTTCACGAGCAATGTGTAGAGCGGATTTTTGTTGATATCATGCGCGATTGTGCACCGCTGAAATTGGCAGTTTATGCCCGCTATACGCGACGTGGTGGTTTGGATATTAATCCATTTAGAACCAATTTTAATGCCGCTCAACCCAGCAATGCGAGAACGGCGCGTCAATAAGGGGCGGTTATGCGTGAAACAATCACTTTGGCTGGTGGGTGCTTTTGGTGTTTAGAGGCGGTGTTTCAGCAAGTGCGCGGCGTTGAGTCTGTCGTTTCAGGCTATATGGGGGGGTATGTCGATCAACCTGAATATGGGCAAGTTTGTGAAGGGCATACTGGTCATGCAGAAGTTGTGCAGATTGTGTTTGATTCGAGTGTGATTACTACTGCCGAATTGCTCGACATCTTTTTTGCCATCCATGATCCGTACACGCTTAATCGCCAAGGCAATGATGTCGGCACTCAGTACCGCTCGGCTATTTTTGCGAGCAATCCAGAGCAACTGATTGCAGCAGAAAACAAAATTGCTGCGCTTGCGCAGCAAAGTGCTGACGCTATTGTGACGCAGGTCCTGATGGCTGCTGAATTTTGGCCTGCCGAGATAGATCACCATAATTATTATCGCTTGCACTCAAACCAGCCGTATTGTCGGGCAATTATCGAGCCCAAGCTAAAGAAGTTTATGCGCGATTTTGTAGAGAAAGTGCGCTAAGCCTTGTTTTTACTGCTTCTTGCGTGGCGCAGGCGCTGCGTAAGAGGTTATAATTACCGTCTTCCCTAACTGCCTAAGAGCCGCGCAATGTCGCCGCGACTAAACTTACTTCAGCCCTACCCGTTCCAAAAATTACGTCAACGCTTTGCTGCTTTGACGCCAAATCAGGATTTAAAGCCGATCAATTTGTCCATTGGTGAGCCTAAACATGCCGCGCCAGAATTGATTAAAACGGCGCTAATTGACAATCTGTCCGGTCTGTCGAGCTACCCAGCGACCTTGGGCTCAGATGATTTGCGCAGCAGTATTAGTGAGTGGCTTGCGCGTCGATATGGTATCGCTGCGCCCAATCCACTGACTGAGGTTTTGCCAGTAAATGGCAGTCGTGAGGCATTGTTTGCTTTTGTTCAGGCTGTTGTTGATCCCACGCGTGAGCGCCCTGTCGTGCTGTCGCCCAATCCGTTTTATCAAATTTATGAAGGCGCCGCATTGTTGGCTGGCGCGGAACCTTGGTTTGTCAATTGCACCGCATCGCAGCGATTTCAGCCTGATTGGGGGAGTGTTCCAGAAACAGTGTGGGCTCGAACACAGGTGGTATTTACTTGCTCTCCGGGCAACCCAACCGGAGCAGTAGCATCACTGAATGATTGGCAGCGTTTATTTGCTTTGTCCGATCAATATGGTTTTGTGATTGCGTCTGACGAATGCTATTCAGAAATTTATTTCGGCAATAACAAGCCGCTCGGCGGACTTGAAGCAGCTCGTTTACTAGGCCGAGATTACACGCGGCTCGTTGTTTTTTCTTCTTTATCCAAACGCTCAAATGTGCCGGGTATGCGCTCAGGCTTTGTTGCTGGCGACGCTAAAATTTTGGCGCAATTTTTATTGTATCGAACGTATCACGGCTGTGCCATGAGCCCAATGGTTATGGCCGCCAGTGCTGCGGCTTGGCGTGATGAAACGCATGTAATCGAAAATCGTCAACTGTATGCCGAAAAATTTGCCGCTGTAACCGGCATTTTGCAAACAGTGCTCGACCTGACTCTGCCGGATGCGGCCTTCTATCTGTGGGCTAAGGTGCCAATGGATGATGAAGCTTTTGCTGCCGGTTTGTATGAGCAGCAGCATGTCACTGTTTTGCCGGGCTCTTATTTGGCACGTGAAGCGCATGGTGTGAATCCGGGACTCGGTTACATTCGAATTGCACTGGTCGCCCCGCTAGATGAGTGCATTACTGCTGCGAATCGTATTGTGAATT
Organism: Deefgea salmonis; assembly: GCF_020531905.1. Classification (GTDB taxonomy): domain Bacteria; phylum Pseudomonadota; class Gammaproteobacteria; order Burkholderiales; family Chitinibacteraceae; genus Deefgea; species Deefgea salmonis. The sequence continues at coordinate 399,889 of NZ_JAJAWG010000001.1, forward strand.
ACTGTAAGACATTAAAGTAATCTACGCCCTGACGCCCTTCGTTCTGTGGTGTTTGCTGCGTAAATTTAAGATACATTTCTATTGATCTGCCAACCCGAGGAATACTCAAGATGAATCATTTGCAAGCCATTATTGAAACTGCATTCGAAAACCGTGCTGATATTACGCCGAGCAATGTCTCTACTGATTTGCGTGTTGCAGTCAATGAAGTGATCGCCGCTTTAGATCAAGGACAGCTTCGTGTGGCAGAAAAAATTGACGGGCATTGGCTGACCCATCAATGGATTAAAAAAGCAGTTTTGCTTTCATTTCGCATTAACGACAACGTGGTTTTAGACGGTGGGTGCACGCAGTTTTTTGATAAAGTGCCGAGTAAATTTGCCGACTATACCGAAGAAGATTTTCGTGCGGGCGGTTTTCGCGTCGTACCGAATGCCATTGCTCGCAAAGGCGCTTACATTGGCAAAAACGTCGTACTGATGCCGTCTTACGTCAATATTGGTGCTTTTGTTGACGAAGGCACCATGGTGGACACTTGGGCAACGGTGGGTTCGTGCGCGCAGATTGGTAAAAACGTTCATCTTTCTGGCGGCGTAGGTATTGGTGGTGTGCTTGAGCCATTGCAAGCGGGCCCGACTATTATCGAAGACAATTGCTTTATCGGTGCGCGCTCAGAAGTGGTTGAAGGCGTGATCGTTGAAGAAGGCTCGGTTATTTCAATGGGCGTTTACATTGGGCAATCAACGCGCATTTACGATCGTGAAACTGGCGAAGTCACTTATGGCCGCATCCCTGCGGGTTCGGTGGTGGTTTCGGGTAATTTACCGTCTGCCGATGGTAAATACAGCTTGTATTGCGCGGTGATTGTCAAGAAAGTCGATGCTAAAACACGCTCAAAAGTGGGGATTAACGAGTTGTTGCGCGGCATCTAATTTGGTTTGTTGTGAATAAAAATCCCCGATTCAGCGGCGCTGTTCGGGGATTTTTTATTGAACTCAATGCGAGGTATGGTTTGGATCGTTTGACTTGAAATGAATTGGCGTGATTATTTAGAGGACAACATCACGGGCTACGCCATAGCGGCGCAAAATACGGCGCAATTGATCGAGTGCTTCGATTTGAATTTGCCGAACGCGCTCTCGCGTTAAGTTAAGATTGGCAGCCAAATCTTCTAAGGTGCAGATTTCATAGCCATTGAGTCCGTAGCGACGCTCGATCACCATCCGCTGCTTGTCGTTGAGTTGCTTGAGCCACTCTTTGACGTAACGCTCGACTTCGGCATTTTGCAAGATGGCTTCAGGCCCATCATGTTGCTCATCAGGGATCGATTCGCCAATCGAAAGCATGGGATCGATATCCAGTGGTGCGTCTAATGAGGCAACACGTTCATTTAAACTCATGACTCGGCGCACTTCTTCGACATTTTTGCCGACTAAATGCGCAATGTCTTCAATGGCTGGTTCGTGGCCTAAACTGGCTTCAAGATGTCGCTGCGCACGTAAATAAACATTCAATTCTTTAATTACATGCACCGGTAGTCGAATGGTGCGCGATTGATTCATGATCGATCGCTCGATGCTCTGACGAATCCACCATGTCGCGTAGGTAGAGAAACGAAATCCACGCTCTGGATCGAATTTTTCTAAAGCGTGCATCAATCCAATATTGCCTTCCTCGATCAAGTCCAGCAAAGTCATACCACGGTTGATGTAGTGCTTGGCGATATTCACGACCAAGCGTAAGTTGTGTTCGATCATTTTCTGTCGCGCAGAGAAATCACCCTGTACGACGCGGCGTGATAGCGCGCGCTCTTCGTCAGGGGTGAGTAATTTACTTTGCCCGATCTCGTTGAGATAGATTTGCGTTACATCACCCGTGCTTTCGGCGGTGTAACGGTCGGTTTCTTCTTTGGCTTCGGTATCGACTTCAGCATCATCGGAATCTGCCTCGATGAGTTCATCATCTTCGTCAGCAAGATCTTCTTCTAAAATATCGATTTGATCGCTCATACAGCCTCTAATTCAACTTGATGTAGTTGCTCGGATCGACCGACTTACCAAACTTGCGTAATTCGAAGTGCAGCTTGACCTGATCGCTATCGCTGTTCCCCATTTCGGCGATTTTTTCGCCTTTTTTTACTAGATCATTTTCTTTGACGAGTAGTTTGCTGTTATGTGCGTAGGCAGACAAAAAGCCATCACTGTGCTGAATAATGAGCATTTTGCCGTAGCCCTTCAATCCAGAGCCGGCGTAAACAACCTTGCCACTCCCTGACGCAACTATAGATTGCCCCATTTGCCCCTTGATATCAATGCCTTTGCTTTCTGCGGTAAAGCTTGAGCTTACCTTGCCCGCCGTAGGTGGTGCCCAGATGCCGCTAGTGGTGTTACTTTCGCTCGAATTTAAGTCCACTGCAGCACCTGATTTCTCTACGTTTGCTGCCTTTGAGGCCGACGAAGGTGTACTGGCTGGTTTGGTCGTTGCTGGTTTGCTTGGGCTTGGAATATTTTGTTGTTTTGCAACAACAGCTTGACCCTCAGCGCGTATGGCAATGGCACTTGCGGTTTGGTTAGAATATGGCTCTTTAATGGCGCGAGGGTATTGCTGAGTACTGGCTGATTTGATTGGTAAGGCACTGGTTGTCGTGCCATCGGCGAGCAAAGGTCTGACCTCAACGCCCGATGAGGTGACTGTCGAATTGGCAGGGCCAAGACGTAAAACCTGGCCAATCCGAAGACCATTTACATCTTCAATTTGATTCCATGCGACTAGATCTTTGTAAGTAACTCCATTTTCAAGTGCGATGCGATAAAGACCATCACCCGCTTTGACGGTATAAGTGTTGATGGCGTTTGGGCTAGGTATCACGACAGGGCTTGGCACAGCAACCGGCGTATGACTGCGATCAACAATCGGCGCGGGTGGATTGGGCGTGCTAGAGCAGGCACATAAGACGAGGGTTGAAAAAACAGCGCTAAATCGAATTGCACTCACGCGCGTTCTCCTTTTGTTTGGGTAAATTTGGGCGATTGATTACGAAATTCCGGATAGCAATGGGACAAATTTAACTTTTTCCAGTCGAGTTTCTGTAAAGCCTTCGTCGAGTCGCTCAATCATTCTTAATTCTTGATCAATATCGCCAACGGGGAATACTAAACGCCCCCCAATATTGAGTTGGTCCATGAGGTGTTCTGGCACAATGGGCGCTGCGGCAGTAATAATAATGGCGTCAAACGGTCCAAGTTCGGGCAGACCGTTACTGCCATCGGCATGACGCAAACGCGCATTATGCACGCCCAGCGTATTAAGTCGATCGCGGGTATTACGCACTAGGCCAGCAATTCGCTCAATGCTATGCACTGTTTTGAAGATTTTAGCCAGAATGGCAGTTTGATAGCCGCAACCAGTGCCGATTTCCAATACTTTATTGTGCTCAGGTACGGCAAAGAGCAGTTCTGACATTCTGGCAACGATATAGGGCTGAGAAATCGTTTGCGCAAAGCCAATTGGTAAAGAGAAATCATCATAAGCTTTGTGTGCTAAGGCCTCGTCGACAAAAGCGTGCCTCGGGATTTGTCCCATGATGGTGAGGATGCTTTCGTTGCAAATCCCTTGAGCACGTAGGCGTTCTATCATCCGTGTTCGGGTGCGAATGGAGGTCATGCCACTACCTTGCTGCAGCATTATGCATTTACCCACTGAGTCATAAAATCAATTTGTTGATGGGCTGTTAAATCAATAGACAGCGGTGTAATTGACACGTAACCATTCGCAACAGCGTCAAAATCAGTGCCACTGCTGGCATCGGCGACTTTACCGATGGGGCCAACCCACCAAATCGGCTCACCGCGAGGGTTTTCATCGCGAATAACCGGGGCAGATTTATGGCGTCGACCTAGTCGCGTGATTTTGGTGCCAGATAATGCCTCGTAAGCGACGTCTGGGACGTTCACATTCAACAGTACGGCGCCACGAAATGGATTTCGAATAAAACGCTGCACTAAGTCGTTTGCCACTCGCGCCGCAGTTTCAAAATGTACTGGATTATGTGATGCCAAAGAAATTGCAATTGCAGGAATGCCCAGCAAAAAACCTTCCGTTGCGGCGGCGACGGTGCCGGAATAAATCGTGTCGTCACCCATATTCGGGCCATGATTAATGCCAGCAACCACCATATCCGGCAATTCAGGCATTAAGCCGGTTGCGGCCAAGTGTACGCAGTCGGTGGGCGTGCCATTAATATAAAAAAAGCCAGCAGCAGATTGCTTGACCGACAGTGGTCGATCCAGTGTTAGCGAGTTGCTTGAGCCGCTTCGATCGCGCTCAGGTGCGCAGACAAATGTATCGCCCAGCCCACCGAGGGACATGGCTAAGGCTGCAAGCCCAGGAGAGAAATAACCATCATCATTGCTGATTAAAAAACGCATATTTAGCGGCCTTTGCTGGGGATATTTAATTGCTTTTTAGCTTACAAGAAAACAACGACTTTATTATGAATTTCGGCTTGATCTGGCGCCGATCCCTGCAAGCACAATCATCAACATGGCGACGAGTGCGAGTGACGTTGGGGCGTCGCCCCAAACCATCCAACTGAGCAAGGTAGAAAACAGTACCGTTAAATACGACAAGCTAACCATCACCAAAGAGCGCCCTTTGCGGTAAGCACGTGTCATCGCCAGTTGCGCGAGTGTGGCACAACTACCCATGCCAAAAATAATCAATCCATCGTGCACACTGGGACGGAGTAAGGGTTCGGCTTGTAGCAGCATAAAAAAACCAGCACCCAAGGTGGAAATCAATGAAAAGTAAAATACAGTTCGCCACTCAGGCTCGCCGATTTTTCCTAGCTCGCTGACATTCATATACGCCACGCTTGCCAGTAGGCCAGATAGTAGCCCCATTAAACCACCCAACCACTGCTCGGCAGCCATCGTAGGCTGCAATAAGCTGACAACACCAATAAAGCCCAATGCAATACTGCCCAATAATTGCCAATGCGGCCATTGCTTTTGACGAATCATCGTGATTAATACAAAAAACAGCGGAGAAGTGTAATTGAGTGTTACTGCCATGGATAGTGTGAGCTGACTAATCGCATAAAAATACAGCATCAACGCAATAAATCCAGCCAAGCTACGTGACAGATGCATTTTAAATGCGAGATAGCTCACTTTGAGTGTTTTGCCTTGCGGCAAAATCATTAAAGCAATAAAAATCAACCCTGCGGCGCAGCGATAAAAAACCAATTCCGCAGTACTAAAATGCACCGAACCCAGCTTAACGAATACGCCCATGGCGGCAAAAGAGAGGCTGGCCAGTATCATCCAAAATGAGCCCGACTCACGACAATAGGCAATTATTTTCTGCATAAATCCTTGGGTATGTCGATGTAAGCTATGATTTTAAAAGGCTAGCAAAGTATACAGCAGCTCAAATCAAAATACTGTTGAATAAAAACAAAGGCCGCCGAAGCAGCCTTGAGCTTATTTCTTATCGTGCGCTGGCATATATCCAGCGAGCTCACGCCGTAAAAATTGATGAAAATGTCGCATTCCATCTTCCATCGGGCTTTGATAAGGGCCGACTTCATTGCGCCCTTGTGCATGCAGCGCCTGTCGTCCAGCTTCCATTCGATTGATGATTTCTACGTCTTCAACTGCCGTTTCTGCGTAAGCGGCTTGCTCGGCCGCAATCAATTCAGGCTCGAAATACGCAACATCTTCTGGGTAATAAAACTCGACAACGTTTTTGTAACTACGCGGCCCTGTTGGAATGATGGTCGAAATCACCAGTGTATGCGGATACCATTCAACCGTAATGTTGGGGTAATAAGTCAGCCAAATTGCACCATACTTGGGTGTTTTGTCTTGTGAGTAGCGTTTCACTTGGCGATGCCAATCTTGGTACACCTTAGAACCGGGTCGGGCCAAGTCATGATGCACGCCAACGGTTTGCACTGAATACCAGTCGCCAAACTCCCATTTGAGCTGATTGCAATCGACAAAGCGCCCCAAGCCAGGGTGAAACGGCACAACGTGATAGTCTTCGAGATAAACCTCGATGAAAGTCTTCCAGTTGCCTTGGTATTCATCAATGGTCACACTATGAAAAACATACTGTGAAAAATCCAAGTCTTCTCGCACGCCCAGATTTTTTAAGTCGCGTTCAATGTCCCGTCCAGACTCAAATAGCATACCATTCCAAGATTGCAGCTCAGTTTCAGGCAAGTGCAAGCAGGGTTTTTCACTAAAGTGCGGCGCACCTAATAATTGGCCGTGCTGATCATAAGTCCAGCGATGCAAAGGGCAAACGGTATGCGTCGCATTGCCGCGACCTTCGAGCATGGTGGCTTGGCGATGACGGCAAATATTGGAGAACAGCTTAACCCCATCATCGGTGCGTTTTAAATACCGCGCGCCCTGACTTGACTCAAGGACATGATAATCGCCAGCAGCAGGCACCATCAGTGCATGGCCGATATAACGTGGACCTGGATTGAAAAGTTGTTTGATTTCTTGCTGATAGAGTGCTTCGTCAAAATAGGCCGCCACTGGTAGTGGTGTCGTTAAATCAAGTACTGAACTTGATTCTTGTGGCGTGGTTACTGTAGCCAGATTGGACATGTCCAATACCCCCTGGGCTAGAAGGTCTTGCCACTTTGTTCGTCAAGATTACCGACGCCCGATGGGTGGGCAAGCCATCAAATGAGAAAAATCAAACCCATGAGTTTGATGCGAAAAAAGGCGCTAATTTTGCCCGAATTTCAAGGCCCAAGCAAGAAAAAACAGTGTGCAATGAAGTGCTTAGCAAAAAAAAGACCCGCATTGCGGGTCTTTTGGCGTGTGGGCGAATTAAACCTTAACTTGATCCGCTTCGGCTTGATACGACTCGATTTGATTAAAGTTGAGGTATTTATAAACTTCTGCTGATTTTGGTGCCAAAATAGCCACGTCGGCCATATATTCAGCCACGGTTGGAATACGACCCAAGCGTGATGCAATCGCCGCCAATTCTGCAGAAGACAAAAACACGTTGGTATTTTTGCCTAAACGATTTGGGAAATTACGCGTTGAAGTTGAAACCACCGTTGCACCCTCACGCACCTGAGCTTGATTGCCCATGCACAATGAGCAACCCGGCATTTCAGTTCGCGCGCCTGCCGCACCGAAAGTGCCGTAGTAGCCTTCTTCAGTCAGTTGCTCTGCGTCCATTTTAGTCGGTGGTGCAATCCACAACTTGGTTGGCAAATCGCGCTTACCTTCGAGTAATTTACCCGCCGCACGGAAGTGACCGATATTGGTCATGCAAGAGCCGATAAACACTTCATCAATCTTAGTGCCGGCCACTTCAGACAAGATCTTCACATCATCAGGATCATTCGGGCATGCCAAGATTGGCTCTTTTACATCGGCCAAATCAATTTCGATCACTGCAGCATATTCAGCATCTGCATCGGGTTCGATCAAGCTTGGATTGGCCAACCAACTTTCCATGCTTGCCACACGGCGCGCCAAGGTTTTTGCGTCGCCATAACCGTTAGCGATCATCGATTTAAGTAGCACGATGTTCGATTTGAGGTATTCAGCAATAGGCTCTTCGTTCAGGCGAACCGAACAACCTGCGGCTGAGCGCTCTGCTGAGGCGTCCGTCAATTCAAATGCTTGCTCAACCTTCAGATTTGGCAAGCCTTCAATCTCAAGGATGCGGCCCGAGAAAATGTTTTTCTTACCCGCTTTCGCTACAGTCAACAAACCAGCTTTGATGGCGTACAAAGGAATTGCGTTCACCAAATCACGCAGGGTAATGCCCGGTTGCAACTCACCTTTAAAGCGAACCAGTACTGATTCAGGCATATCCAGTGGCATCACGCCCGTTGCTGCCGCAAACGCCACCAAACCGGATCCCGCTGGGAATGAAATACCGATTGGGAAACGGGTGTGTGAATCGCCGCCGGTACCGACGGTATCTGGCAACAACATCCGGTTAAGCCAAGAGTGAATCACGCCATCGCCTGGGCGCAATGAAACGCCGCCGCGATTGCGAATAAACTCAGGCAGTGTGTGGTGCGTTTTAACGTCAACAGGTTTTGGATAGGCCGCAGTGTGGCAGAACGATTGCATCACCAAATCAGCCGAGAAACCTAAGCAGGCCAAGTCTTTTAGCTCATCACGCGTCATCGGGCCGGTGGTGTCTTGCGAGCCAACCGAAGTCATTTTGGGTTCGCAGTAAGTGCCAGGGCGAACGCCCTTGCCTTCTGGTAAACCACAGGCACGGCCAACCATTTTTTGTGCTTGTGTAAAGCCTTTGTTTGACGCTACTGGATCTTGCGGTAGACGGAAAATCGTTGACGCTGGCAAGCCCAATGCTTCGCGCGCTTTTGACGTTAAGCCACGACCAATAATCAAGTTAATCCGGCCGCCGGCGCGAACTTCATCGAGCAATACGTCGGTTTTTAGCGCGAATGTAGTGATCACTTGGCCGTCTTTTTCGACTTTACCTTCAAATGGGTAAATCGTGATCACGTCGCCCATATTCAAATTCGTTACATCAAATTCGATCGGCAATGCACCGGCATCTTCCATGGTGTTGAAGAAAATCGGCGCAATTTTACCGCCGATGCAATAGCCGCCAAAACGTTTGTTTGGAACGAATGGAATGTCTTCACCGGTCCACCACAATACCGAGTTTGTCGCTGATTTGCGGCTTGAACCCGTGCCGACCACGTCACCCACGTAAGCAATCGGGTGGCCTTTTTGTTGTAAAGCCACGATTTGCTTCATTGGACCGACTGCACCTACTACGTCAGGATTGATGCCTTCGCGTGGATTTTTTAGCATCGCCAAGGCGTGCAATGGAATATCGGGGCGCGACCAAGCATCGGGTGCTGGCGACAAATCATCGGTATTTGTTTCGCCGGTGACTTTAAATACAGTCAGTGTCACTTTGGCCGGTACTTCTGGACGGCCAGTGAACCATTCGGCATCAGCCCATGATTGCAATACCGATTTGGCGTTGGCATTGCCAGCATCGGCAAGTTCTTTAACATCATGAAAGTAGTCGAACATCAGCAAGGTGTTTTTTAGGCCTGCTGCGGCGATTTCGCCCACTTCAGCGTCACCCAATAAATCAATTTGCGGTTTGATGTTAAAGCCACCCAGCATTGTGCCGAGCAATTGAGTCGCTTTAGCGCGAGAAATTAAACCACAGCTTTCGCGGCCTTGTGCGACAGCCGCTAAAAAAGCCGCTTTAATTTTGGCCGCGTCATCCACCCCTGCAGGTACACGATGTGTAATCAAATCAAGCAAAAAGGCTTCTTCGCCTGCTGGTGGGTTTTGTAGCAAAGCAATTAAATCGGCGGTTTGCTGAACAGACAATGGCAATGGCGCAATGCCTTGCGCGGCACGCTCAGCAACATGTTGACGGTAGGCTACTAGCACGGCGATACCTTTTTTTGAATTTTAAGGGGAGGAAAACTTGATCAAAAACAAATCCGAATCATTTTACCTGTTGTCCTGCGTGCTGTGAACCAATCAGTAGGCAATTTGGGCCGACTACATTTACAGCGAAGCATTGGCCAGCTGATGAATATTTATAACTGGATGAAAAATCTGAGTAACACTTTGAGTGGAATCAAATAGATAGCGCGTGAGTTTGGTGCAAATTTGCGGACAAAAACACAGTTAAATATAAGGGGTATATACAGCTAAACTTTGTATATTAAGCGCCACATGCATATACCCATCAAATATTATTTGATTTATAAATAAACGCCATTAAAACGACCCTTGGCAAAATAAAGCATGCTTTGCAGTTTTTGAGCGCAGCAAGCAACGCGCCTCGGGATATTCCCCAACAAAACGGTTTCTCATCAAGAAAGAAACACGCAAAGTGACAATTTGTGTGATTTCTGCCGTGAGACTACCGCCCAATGGTTCATTCCGCTTCAACCGCAGCCAGCACGGGTGCGCCCTCGCCTTCAAGGCGCACTTGCTCAATATTGACAAACTGGCGGGAGATTTTTTCACTGGTAATGCTCACTTCAAGCGCGTCTTCATGGGCTTGACGAATATGCGTGGCGAGGTTTTTCATCCGTTTATCAAAGCGGCCAAACTCTTGCCCCAGCTTGCCTAGCGCGTCTTTAATGATGTGTACTTGTTTGCGCGTTTCAACATCTTTGATCACCGCGCGCGCGGTATTGAGCACGGCCATCAACGTGGTTGGCGATACAATCCACACGCGGCGCTTCATCGCATACTCGACCAATTCAGGGTGGTAAGCGTGAATTTCAGCAAACACCGCCTCTGCCGGAATAAACATCACTGCGCCGTCGGCAGTCACGTTTGGAATGATGTATTTATTGGCAATGTCATCCACATGTTTTTTAACGTCCGCTTTAAAAAACCGCGTTGCGGTTAACTTGTCCATGTCGCTGCCAAACATCCGGTGATAGTTTTCTAATGGAAATTTAGAATCCACCGCAATCGTTCCGGTGGGTTCGGGTAGTTTTAATAGGCAATCCACTCGAACACCGCCCGGCAGTGTGGCTTGTAGTTCATAGGTTTGTGCCGGCAGGACATTGCTGACCAAATGATCCAGCTGAACCTCACCAAAAGCGCCACGCGAGCGTTTGTCGCCCAGTAGTTCTTGCAAGCTCACTACATTGGTGGTCAAGCCATCGATTTTCTTTTGCGCCTCATCAATCGTTGCCAGGCGCGCCATTACATTGGCAAAAGTTTCATTGGTTTTTTTAAAGCCTTCATCTAGGCGCTCAGTGACTTTGCCTGAAATTTCAGCCAAGCGTAAATCGGTCGCCTTGGTGAGTTCTCCTACGCTGGCGGTCAGTGTTTGGCTCGATTGCAGCAGGGCCGCCTGCAGTTGTTCCATTTCGCGTTTGGATTGTTCGGCCAGCATGCTGGACAGTTTGAGCAGCATGTCTTCGCGTAAGGCATCTTGCTTGCCTTGCAATGCCGCCGAAATATCACTGAGTTGCTTGAGCATTTGTTCTCGAGATTCGCCAAGGCTGGCCACCAAGGTCAGTCGCAAGGTGGATAACGCTTCGCTTTGCACCGTTTGCATTCGCACAATGGTTTCACGGCTGTCTTTCATTTCATGATTAACGCCGTTACGCAAACGCTCAAATGACTCACTCATGCTGTCACGTAAGCGCTCGCTAGAACGATTGACGGTTTCATTGAGTAAGCTACCGTGCTGAATCAGTCCTTGTTGCATTGATTCGGTTTGTTTACTCATCCCTTGATGTAAGTCATTGAGCATCTCACGGTGCTTGTGCTCTAAATCTTGGCTTAAGGTGTCGAGTACCTCACGCTGGGCGTTTGCCAGTTGATGTAAGCGACTCACCACCAAAATACCCGCCAATAAAACCACCAGGGTTGTCACTCCAAACAACAGTTCAAGCATAATGTGGCGCGTCCCAATCCCAAGAAAACAACGATTGTAGGCTAAGGCATACGATGCGACTATAATTTGCGAATGCGAAAAATCTTAATCTCTAGCTTTGCTCTGCTTTCGGGTCTGGTTGCGCCGCTCTTGGCGGCTACCAGTGGCCAAGACTTGAAAGTCATTACTCATGAAGTCAATCAATGGCTCAATGCTGAATTAGCCAATAGCCCCGGCATGGCTTCGTTTGAAGTACGCCCAGTCGATGCACGGCTCAAATTGGCGGCATGCGAGCGCCGTGAGATCAGCCTGCCTGCCGGTTATCGCTTGCTGGGTAATACCATGCTGCGGGTTAAATGTGTAGATGGCGCCAATTGGAGCTTTAATTTACCAACCAAAATTAGCATTACTGTTAGCTATGCGGTCGCAGCTCGACCGTTAGCGGCCAATCAAATCCTGGATGTCGGTGATATTGCGATGCAACAAGGTGATCTTGGCGTATTGCCGGGCTCGGTGTTTTTGGACCCAACGTCGATTTTAGGGCGAACACTCAATAGTCCGGTTTCGGCGGGACAAGCGCTGCGCCAAGAGCAACTTCGGGCTTCGATGGTTGTGTTGCAAAATCAAAAAGTAAAGATTATTTATCGGCAAGACGGCATTGAGATCACCAATGAGGGTATTGCGATGAATGCGGCAGCTGAAGGGCAACCGGTGCGAATACGTCTGGATAAAAACAAAATCATCAGTGGCACTGCACAGCAAGGCGCGATCGTGATAATGGGCCAGTAAGCCAAAGGTTATTCTGACAATTTTCACGCGAGGCGTTAGAATCTTAGGTTTGATGATTTGCCGCCCAGCGCGGCCACGATACGCTCAATGCAAGTATTACGCGGCACACCGCACACCCCACTTCCTCGTTCTGCACTCACGATTGGCAATTTTGACGGCCTGCATTGTGGACATAGTGCCATGTTGGCGCGGCTAAAAGCTGAGGCACAAGCGCGCCATCTGGTGAGTGCAGTCATGACGTTCGAACCGCACCCGCGTGAGTTATTTACGCCGGACGCTGCACCGGCGCGTTTAACCAGTTTGCGCGAAAAAATCGAGCTCCTACGCGAAGCAGGGATTGATTACCTGATTGTGCAGCATTTTAATCGCGCCTTTGCCAGTATCGACGCCCTCACTTTTCGTGACAGCATCGTTGCCCGACAGCTCAATGCACAAGTGGTTTTAGTGGGGGATGATTTTCAATTTGGCGCTAAACGCAGCGGTGATTTTAATTTACTCGCAGCGTCGAGCGATTTTGAAACGTATAGCTTGCCAACACTGAAGCAAGATGGCGAACGCGTGTCATCAACGGCCGTTCGTCGGGCACTCCATTCGGGAGAGATGACGCATGCCGCCAAACTGCTTGGACGACCGTATTCGATTGCGGGCCGAGTGGTGGGCGGCGATCGTTTAGGTCGTGAATTTGGCTTTCCAACGGCCAATATCCAACTCAAGCACAATAAACCGCCATTGTTCGGTATTTTTATCGTTGAAGTTTTAGGCTTAGAGCGCACCTATCAAGGCGTTGCCAGCCTTGGGTTTCGGCCAACGATTCATGGCGGTGATATCAAACCCAAACTAGAAGTCCATTTGTTTGACTTTAATCGCGACATTTACCGCCAGCATTTACGTGTTAACTTCCTTGCCAAATTGCGCGACGAAGAAAAATACCCTGATTTTGATACGCTGATCGCTCAGATTCAAAAAGATTGCGATCAAGCCCGCGCCTGGTTCGCCGCGCGTTAACCCATTGAGTACAAAGAGACGACTATGAGCAATAAACCTGCTAACAAATATCCAGTTAATTTATTGGATACGCCGTTTCCAATGCGTGGCGATTTAGCTAAACGCGAACCCGGCTTTTTAAAACAATGGGAAGATGCCAAAATCTACCAGCAGCTGCGTTTAGCGGCGAAAGAACAAAACCGTCCGAAATTTATTTTGCATGATGGCCCGCCCTACGCCAATGGCGATATTCATATTGGCCATGCAATGAATAAAATCTTAAAAGATATTATTTTAAAATCCAAATCACTCAGCGGTTTTGATACGCCTTACGTTCCGGGTTGGGATTGCCATGGCATGCCAATTGAGCATCAAATTGAAAAATTGGTAAAATCGGATAAAGAAGCCATTAAAGCCAATCCGGCAATTCATGCGCAAATTGTGGCGTATCGTAAAGCCAATGGCTTGGATGAAAAAGAAATCCATTTGCCAAGCTCGTTTATTCGCGAATTGTGCCGTGAATATGCGGCCATTCAAATTGAACGACAAAAAGTTGATTTTATCCGTTTGGGCGTGCTTGCTGATTGGCAAAATCCGTATCTGACGATGAATTTCAAAACTGAAGCCGACATTGTGCGCACAATGGGCAAAATTCATCACAATGGTTATTTGGTCAAAGGCCAAAAGCCTGTGCATTGGTGTGTCGACTGCGGCTCGGCCTTGGCTGAAGCTGAAGTTGAATACGAAGACAAAGTTTCAGCAGCGATTGATGTGGCCTTCCAAGTGGTCGATATGGCGGCCCTGTCTGCTGCCTTTGGTGGCGTCAATGTGGGCGAACAAACCGCGAGCGCCGTGATTTGGACCACAACGCCGTGGACTTTGCCAGCCAATCAAGCCGTTTCGGTGCACCCAGAATTCACTTACGATTTGATTGCCACTGAAAAAGGCTTGCTGATCTTAGTGCGTGAGTTGGCAGAAGCTGCATTAAAACGCTACGACATTGACGCCAATGAAGTCATTGCGCAAGCCAAAGGTGATGCGCTCAATGGCCTGTTATTGCAGCATCCATTTTTAGCCCGCCAAGTGCCGATCATCTGCGGTGAGCATGTAACCGCTGATGCCGGTACGGGCCTAGTACATACTGCGCCAGCGCACGGCCTAGAAGACTACCAAGTCGGTCTTAAATATAAATTAGCGGTCGACAATCCAGTGGCAAACGATGGTCGTTATGTCTCTACAACAGAATTCTTTGCGGGTGAAACCGTGTGGAAGGCCAATCCTAAGGTGGTTGCTTTGCTCGAAGAGCGCGGCGCACTGCTGGCTAACAAAAAACTCGAGCATAGCTATCCGCATTGCTGGCGTCACAAAACACCGCTGATTTTCCGTGCGACGACGCAATGGTTTATTGGCATGGATAAAAAAGTCGGCAATGAAACCTTGCGCGACAAAGCCAATCGTGCAGTGGATGCCACCGAGTTCTTCCCTGCTTGGGGTCGAGCACGCCTCGAGGCGATGATTAAAAACAGTCCAGACTGGTGTGTATCACGTCAACGCACGTGGGGCGTGCCGATGACGTTCTTTATTCATAAAGAAACCGCCGAATTACATCCACGCTCGACTGAGTTGCTCGAAGAAGTTGCCAAACGCATTGAACAAGAAGGCATTGAAGCTTGGTTTAAGCTTGATGCGACTGAATTGCTAGGTGATGATGCCGCGCATTATGAAAAACTCAAAGACACCATCGATGTTTGGTTTGACTCGGGTTCAACGCACTTTGCCGTAATTGAGCAACGTGAAGAGCTCAACCATGGCGACGCAAATCGCCCTGCTGCTGATTTGTATTTAGAAGGCTCAGATCAGCACCGTGGTTGGTTCCAGTCGTCATTAAAAACTGCTTGTGCCACAGTGGGTCACGCGCCGTATAAACAATTGCTGACGCATGGTTTTGTGGTCGATGGCAAAGGCATGAAAATGTCAAAATCCAAAGGCAATGTGGTTGCACCGCAGCAAGTGATTAATCAAATGGGCGCCGATATGTTGCGCCTATGGACTGCGAGTACGGATTATTCCGGTGAAGTGTCGATTTCAGATGAGATTTTAAAACGCACCACCGACTCATATCGCCGTGTTCGCAATACCTTGCGTTTCTTGTTGGCTAATTTATCTGACTTTACACCGCAAGATCGTTTGCCAGTCAGTGAACTACTGACATTAGATCGTTACGCTTTAGTTGAGTTGGCCAAATTCCAGCACAATTTGACATCATTTTATGACAAGTATGAGTTTCATCTTGGCGTGCAAGAAATTCATCGCTATTGCGCCGATGAATTGGGTGCTTTCTACCTCGATATTATTAAAGATCGACTGTATACGATGGCAGCTGGCTCGCATGGCCGCCGCTCAGCACAAACCACCCTATGGTATATCACACAAGCTTTGGTGCGTTTACTCTCGCCGATCTTGTCATTTACCGCCCATGAGGCGTGGGATGCACTGAAAAACGAAGGTAATGTCTTTGTGGGTGAATGGTTAGCATTGCCAGAAATTCATGAAGCCGATACCTTACAGGCCGCTTTTGCTTTGATTCGAGAAGTGCGTGCTAACGCGCAAAAAGATATCGAATTGCAGCGTGCTGAAGGCGTTCTTGGCTCAAGCTTACAAGCTGAAGTGACCATTCATGCACAAGGTGAAGTGTTTCAAGCCCTTGACGCTTTGGGCGATGAGCTGAAATTCATCATGATCACCTCGCAAGCTCACATTCAGCCCGGCACGCCGGCGATTGAAGTGGCTGCTGCGACCGCAGAAAAATGTGAACGCTGCTGGCACTACCACCCAAGCGTAGGTACGATTGCAGCACATCCAACACTGTGTACTCGTTGCGATTGCAATTTGCATGGTGCCGGAGAGACGCGTCAACATGCCTAAGCATTTTATGCAATTTATACTGCTGGCTTTGGTGGTTTTATCCTTAGATCAAATCACCAAACATGCTGCCGAAGCGGCATTTCAGTACGCTGAAATCTTGACGGTCATTCCGGGCTTTTTTGACTTAACGCTGAGATATAACCCCGGTGCCGCCTTTTCATTTTTGGCGGATGCTGGCGGCTGGCAGCGCTACTTTTTTACTGGCTTAGCACTGATTGTGTCGGTGGTTTTGGTTTTTTTAATCAAAAAACATCACGCCGAAACACGGTATGCTCTGGCCTTGGCATTGATTCTGGGCGGCGCTTTAGGGAATGCCATTGACCGTATGGTGTTTGGTCATGTGATTGATTTTTTGCTGTTTCATTGGAAAAACCAGTGGTATTACCCCGCATTTAATCTCGCAGACTCCGCAATCTGTATCGGTGCCGTCTTAATGGTGATTGATAGCTTTAAAAAACCTGAGAAAACCTTATGAGTATGAATATCATTTTGGCGCAGCCCCGTGGTTTTTGCGCTGGCGTTGATCGTGCGATTGCCATTGTTGAGAAAGCACTAGAAAAATATGGCGCACCGATTTATGTGCGCCATGAGGTGGTACACAATAAATTTGTGATTGAAGATCTCAAAGCCAAAGGCGCGATCTTTATCGAAGATTTATGTGATGTGCCTAGCGGCAATACGCTTATTTTTTCCGCACATGGCGTTTCGCAAGCGGTGCGCGCTGAAGCGGCTGAGCGCGGTTTAAATATTTATGATGCAACCTGCCCTTTAGTGACCAAAGTCCATTTGGAAGTGAAACGTTTGCGCGAGCAAGGTTTTGAAATCGTGATGATTGGCCATAAAGGTCACCCAGAAGTTGAAGGTACGATGGGTCAGGCACAATCGGGAATGTATTTAGTCGAAGAGCCTAGCGATGTCGCTCATTTAGAAGTAAGCGATGCCAGCAAGTTGGCCTATGTCACTCAAACCACCTTATCAGTCGATGATGCTCAAGTGGTGATTGAAGCATTACGAGCACGTTTTGCTGAGATTGTTGGCCCTAAAAAAGACGATATTTGCTATGCAACACAAAACCGCCAAGATGCAGTCAAGCAACTAGCACGTGATGTGGATATTTTAATTGTCGTTGGCTCGCCCAATAGCTCAAACTCGAATCGTCTGCGCGAAGTGGGTACCAGTCTAGGGATTGATGCTTACATGGTGGACAATGAAACTGAACTCAATGCCGCTTGGTTTGATCAAAAAATGAGAGTGGGCATTACCGCAGGAGCCTCCGCCCCCGACGTTTTGGTGCAACAGGTTATTGCCAAGATCAAAAGCTTTGGTGCAGATTCAGTCGTTGCCATGGATGGGATTGAGGAGAATGTGATTTTCTCTTTGCCAAAAGGCTTATTGTCTTAAGCTGAATGGGGACTCGCAATGCAAAACGCCACGATTTTCGTGGCGTTTTCTTGTTTTAATTGCAGAGCATCATCGTGAGTCAACTATAATAGCTCCACCTCTCGTGGCTAGAATTGACCAATGACCAAGCTCACCAATCCAACAGAAATCGCTCGTGAAACACTAAAACAGCTGGCAATTCGGCGTATTTTGCCTTCGCCAGATCACTACGAAGCGATTTATCACGAAATAGCGCAAACGCCAGACGATACTCGCTTACACCCAGGATTTAAAGAACTAGTGACCGCATTTGAGGCGCTGCCCATGCAATCCCCGACACTCAGTCGGCAAATTAGCCAAATTCGCACTTCGATTAGCGCTGAAAAATGGGGCGAGCTGCCAGAGCAAATTTTTAGAGTGATTCATAGTCAGAATGGCCAAACTGAATTGACTAAAACTTGGTCTGACTTGATTCGAGAATTAATTTTACAGTGGGATTTACGCAATCCTACATATCCGCCAAGTAGAAAAAAAGATGCCCTTGAAAAAGTGCTGCTTAATTTTAAACACGACAGCAGTGTATTAAATGAGAAACTCAGCGGTTTAATTAATTCTTGGGCGGAGACCGGTGTTGCGGGTCTCGGCTCGATGATCGAACCGGCTACAAATGTAGAAAATACCGCCAGCAGCGTTGATAATACCGACATTCGTTGGCAAGAATGGCGCGATGCATTGGCACAAGCCTTAGAGTTCGGACTATCGGCACGCTTGCTACATAATCCTGAATTACAATCAGAAACCAGTGCCATCGCTCAAGAAGCCAAGGCCGTAGATAATCCTGCATCGATGGAAAAATGGCTGCCTCGGCTAAGAAAATTTTGGTTAAAACTTGAGTTAGAAAACGACAATGAGCAGCGTTTATGCGATGGGTTAATGGGTTTGCTCAGGCTACTGACTGACAATATCGCATCAATTGTCGTTGATGATGACTGGGTTCGAGGGCAAATTGCAGTTGTACAGCACATCATGGCCCAGCCATTGGATATGCGGGTGATCTATGAAGCAGAAATGGGGCTTAAGGAAGTCTTATTTAAACAAAGTCAAGTCAAGCACAGTCTAGTAGAAGCACAGACGGTACTTAAAACCATGCTGACTTCTTTTATTGATCGACTGGGCGTGATGTCAGAAAGTACGGATAAATATCACGACAAAATCAATCAATATGCTGAAAAAATAGACTCCGCAAATGATTTAACCAGTATTCGGCACGTCATGGAAGACTTGTTGCTGGATACTCGTAGCATGCAATTGGATGTGCAGCGCTCACGAGATGATTTATTTAATGCTAGAAAACAAGCCGATGAAGCCCATAGTCGAGTAGTTGAATTAGAACAAGAACTTAGCTCACTGAGCGATAAAGTACGCTCTGATCAGCTCACTGGCGCTTTAAATCGTCGCGGTTTAGAAGAGGCTTATGAAGTAGAGGCCGCCAGAGCAGTACGTAATGCATCTCCCTTGACTATCGCTCTATTAGATATCGACAATTTCAAAAAACTCAATGACACACAAGGCCATGCCGTCGGCGATAGAGCCCTCGTGCATTTAGTACAAGTCGTTAAAGATTTAGTGCGCCCAACCGATAGCGTGGCTCGTTATGGTGGTGAAGAATTTATTGTGCTGATGCCTGATACCGACTTAGAGGCAGGGGTGCAAGTCATGCAAAGAGTGCAGCGTGAATTAACTCGACGCTTTTTTACGCATAACAATGAAAAAGTATTAATTACTTTTAGTGCTGGCGTGGCGCTGTTTCATGCAGAAGATACTCGTGATGCGGTTATTGAGCGAGCCGATCAAGCAATGTACATCGCAAAGAAATCAGGGAAAAATCGGGTAGAAACGATGGACTAAATAGAGGTATTGCTTGCAAGCGCTTTAGGGTTAAAGCATTGCAAGCAATACCTAGACATAACTAACTAAATAACTCTGCGTGCGTCGCGACGGCCGTTCCTAATTTGGCAACAACAATCCCTGCTGCACGGTTTGACCAATCCATTGCTTCGGGCAAATCCAAACCCGCCGCCAACATGAGTCCCATCGTGGCAATCACGGTGTCGCCAGCGCCAGAAACATCAAATACCTCTCGTGCCTGAGTTGGTTTATGCACTACTTGCCCTTCACGAAATAAAGTCATTCCCTCTTCACTGCGCGTCACTAGCAAAGCATCGAGATCAAATGTCATTCGCAATTGATTGGCTTTTTCGATCAAATCGGTTTCACTACTCCACTTTCCCGCGACTTGTTTGAACTCACTGCGATTGGGTGTCAGTAGTGTCGCGCCACGATATGCCTCATATTCATCCCCTTTAGGGTCTACTAACACGGGCTTATTCATCGCTCTCGCAGCTAAAATCATTTGCTGCACATGCACCAAACTGCCTTTGCCGTAGTCCGATAAAATAACGACGTCGCAGTCAAGCAATGAAGCTTTAAAATCATCGAGTTTAGCCGCTAAAACTTGATGGCTAGGACTGTTTTCAAAGTCGATGCGAAGTAATTGCTGCTGTCTGGCCAATACACGCAATTTAACCGTGGTCGAGATTTCAGTATCACGATGCAATACGGTTTCCACGCCTTGTGCAATCAATAGTCGTTCAAGACTAGTTCCTGCCTCATCATCCCCAACGACCGATAGTAATTTTGCTTTTCCGCCTAGCGCGACAACATTGCGCGCGACATTCGCCGCACCACCAGCTCGTTCATCCGTTTTGGTGATGCGCGCAACGGGCACTGGCGCTTCTGGTGATATTCGTTCAACATCACCGAACCAATAACGATCTAGCATGACATCGCCAACGACTAGCACCTTGGCTGCTTTAATTCGTTCAATCAACGTTTGCATACATTAAGCCAACTCTGCGTTAATTTGCTGCAAAGTCAGAATCGGATCCGTACTTTGAGTAATTGGACGCCCAATCACTAAGTAGTCTGAGCCTGCTTGCATCGCTGATTTTGGGGTCATGATCCGTGTTTGGTCATGACTATCACTACCCACAGGGCGAATGCCGGGCGTAACCAGCTTAAAGTCAGTGCCACAAATTTGTTTTAGCTGGCGAGCCTCTTGTGCCGAACACACCACACCATCTAGACCGCAGGACTGTGCTAACTTAGCAAGGCGTTCAACTTGTGTGGCTGGCGCTGGCAAGCCCATTTCAGCTAATTCTTCAGCGCCCATGCTGGTCAAAACCGTGACGGCAATTAATAGTGGCCGTTGTGGTAGCGCCTCAAGTGCATCTCTTGTCGTTTCTAACATTTTACGACCGCCAGATGCATGTACATTGACCATCCATACACCTAAACTTGCGGCAACTTTGCAGGCCTGAGCAACCGTGTGTGGAATGTCGTGAAATTTCAAATCTAAAAATACATCGAACCCACGAGCAACCAGCTGTTCAACTAAGGCTGGCCCCGATGCGGTAAACAATTCCTTGCCGACTTTGAGTCGGCACAAGCTTGGATTGACGCGATCAGCAAAAGCTAAGGCTGCAGCAGCACTTGAAAAATCGAGAGCGACAATAACACGTGGATCAAAATTCATAATTATTCCTATCAAGCTTTATATCTAATAAGTACCAATACAACCAATTACACAACTGAACGACTTTTCCCTCGCACGGGGGCGTATGTTTCCCACTGATTACAACCAGGGCAATGCCAAAAAAATTGTCGTGTTTTAAAGCCACATTCACTGCAGTAATACATGCTATAGCTTCGGGTGTTATCGTGCAGCAGCTTGCCGATGACCTCAAGTTCTGATTTCTGGTCTGCTGGTGCCACCAATAAATGAGCATCTAATAATTTTTTTAGGCCTGGCATACTTGGATGTTCACGTAAACGTTCGCGAACAAAATCATAGGCCGCATCAATACCTACAGTCGCTAATAATTGCTCATAGATCAGATCGACTACGTCTAATTCGGGGTACTGCTGAACGTAGCGAATTAATAAGGCAATACCATCATCAAGTTGATTTTTACTATGGTATGCGGCAATAAGATGTCTTGCAGCTAGAGCCAAATAATGAATGTCTTGCGCTGGCATTTTGAGCCAATGTTCAATTGCTTCATCTGGCCGCGCTTCTGAAAGCGCAATTTCACCCAGCATTAAGCGTGCTCGAGCGCTATGCCGGTGCTCTTTCAATGCAAGATTCAGTTCGTCAATCGCTTTTGCATGCTGATTTCGAATCAAACTTTCTGATGCCAGTTCACAATAAAACTGGGCAATTTCATGCTGAAAACTATTGCTTTCATCACGGAGTAACTCCGCCGTTGCAATGGCTTTTTGCCATTCATGCTCTTGCTGATAAATCGCTAATAATTCTACGCGTGCTAAACGTGCAGAGTCCGTATTTGATAAATCATGCAGAATTTTTTCTGCCCGATCAAACAATCCTGATTTAATAAAATCAATCGCTAAGTCAAGTTGAGATTGCTGTCTTTGTGATGCACTTAAATCCCGACGAGCTAAGATTTTTTGGTGCATGCGAATTGCGCGTTCAAGTTCTCCGCGTCGACGAAATAACTGGCCTAATGTAACTTGGAGCTCAATTGTTTCTGAATGATTCTTTGCGATCTCTATATAGATATCAATGGCTTTATTCATTTCTCCGGCTAATAAATGATTAACCGCTTTGAAATAAGCGATCGGCAAAGAGTGACTTTCGGCAATAACGTGCTTAATGTCGACGCGAGCGGCTAACCACCCTGCACCAAAGAAAATAGGTAGGATGGCTAACCACCAAAATTGGATTTCAATCATTTATAAACACTTTAAAAATTAAAGGGCATCACGTGGCGGTTCAATTGCAACTGAAGGAGATAAGACAGTGCTGCTATTTATAGGCTGACGTTTTTCTTTACGTATCGCGACTAACTCGCGTCGCAAGCGAATAACCTGACCTAAGCTGGCTAAAAGACCAATTACAGCGCCAGAAACAAAAAAGACTAATAAAATCAATGCCAGTGGCGCATGCCAAACATAATTAAAGAAAAAATTCAATGTCACTGGATTTGCATTATGCATTGCAAATCCAAATAGCATCACAAAGGCTGTAAATTTAACTGCCCATAATAAATATCTCATTATATTAACCCTCCTGTTTTCGACATTGTAGCTTAATTACGCATTGTTTTTTTGGTTTAAGTACCTAACAAAAAGGCGACACTCGAAAGTGTCGCCTTTTTTATGTCGCAATGAATTAGGAATTACGCATCAATATCAACGCGCTCTCGTAACTCTTTGCCCGCTTTAAAGTGCGGAACAAACTTCTCCGGAACGGACACTTTCGTGCCCGATTTTGGGTTTCGTCCAGTCCTTGGCGGGCGATAGTTCAGGTCAAAGCTGCCAAATCCACGAATTTCGATACGTTGGCCTTGCGAAAGGCTGCGTGCCATCGCATCAAGTATCGTTTTTACGGCTAACTCTGCGTCTTTTGCTACTAACTGCGGATAACGAGCAGCAAGTTTCGCAATGAGTTCTGATTTGGTCATTCTAGCAAATACCTTTACTCAGCAGAGCCTGACAATTTTGCTTTCAACAATGCGCCAAGACTTGTCATGCCGGCACTGTCATCCGCTGCCGAAATTTTGCTCATTGCTTCGCTTTGCTCGGCTTGATCTTTCGCTTTGATCGACAAGTTGATCGAACGGTTTTTGCGGTCAACATTGATGATGACAGCTTCAACTTCGTCGCCTTCTTTCAGAACGGTGCGGATATCTTCAACACGGTCACGCGAAACTTCAGTCGAACGCAAGTAGCCTTCTACATCATCCGACAATGCAATTGTTGCACCTTTAGCGTCGAGTGATTTAACAGTACCCTTAACGATCGCGCCTTTGTCTGACGTAGAAACGTAGTTGTTGAATGGATCGCCTTCCATTTGTTTGATGCCGAGGCTGATGCGCTCTTTTTCAACATCAATAGAAAGAACCATGGCTTCAACTTCGTCGCCTTTCTTGAAGTTGCGAACCGCTTCTTCACCAGCAACGTGCCAAGACAAGTCAGACAAGTGAACCAGACCGTCGATACCACCAGCCAAGCCAACAAACACACCGAAGTCAGTGATCGATTTGATCGCGCCTTTCAGTTTGTCGCCTTTCTTGAAGTTTTCTGCGAAATCATCCCATGGATTAGCCATGCATTGTTTCATGCCGAGGCTGATACGACGTTTGTCTTCGTCGATATCCAAGATCATCACTTCAACTTCATCACCTAAAGAAACAACTTTAGATGGGTGAACGTTCTTGTTAGTCCAATCCATTTCAGAAACGTGAACCAGACCTTCAATGCCTTGTTCGATTTCAACGAATGAACCATAGTCAGTCAAGTTAGTTACTTTACCGAACATGCGAGTGCCCGATGGGTAACGACGTGACAGACCCACCCATGGATCTTCGCCCAATTGTTTCAAGCCAAGAGAAACACGGTTTTTGTCTTGGTCAAACTTAAGAACCTTAGCTTCAAGTTCATCACCCACTGCCAATACTTCAGATGGGTGTTTAACACGACGCCATGCCAAGTCAGTAATGTGGAGCAAGCCATCAATACCGCCAAGATCAACGAACGCGCCGTAGTCAGTGATATTTTTAACGATACCCTTAACAATCGAACCTTCTTTCAAGGTTTCTAGCAATTTCTGACGCTCTTCACCCAGTGAGTCTTCAAGGACTGCACGACGTGAAACAACGACGTTGTTGCGTTTGCGATCAAGTTTAATAACTTTAAACTCAACCATTTTGCCTTCGTACGGGGTAGTGTCTTTAACCGGACGAATGTCAACCAATGAACCTGGCAAGAAAGCGCGCAAGCCGTTGACCATAACAGTCAAACCGCCTTTTACTTTGCCAGAAATAACGCCAGACATGATCTCGCCGCGTTCGAGGCAGTCTTCCAACTCGATCCAAGACGCGAGGCGCTTGGCCTTTTCGCGAGAAAGCTTAGTTTCGCCGTAACCATTTTCAAGGCTGTCGATCGCAACAGGAACAAAATCACCGATCTTAACGTCGATTTCGCCGTTGTCGTTTTTGAACTCTTCCAACGGGATCAGCGATTCAGACTTCAAACCTGCATTCACAGTTACGAAGTTGTTGTCGATACCGACCACTTCAGCAGTAATCACTTCACCCGAACGCATTTCTTGACGGGTTAAGCTTTCCTCAAATAGGGCGGCAAAGCTTTCCATAGTATCAATAGTCATATTTAGTGGAAAATTCCATTAGCTAGTGTGGAATACACCAGCAGGTTAGTTAATCAATCCCGCCCCATAAACATGGAGCGAGTATTCAAAATCGGCACAAGCCAAAAAGGAATCTGGTGATTATACGGAAATCTTCTTGCTCTATCAAGTGCTTAGAGCGTTTTAGTCGATTTATCATACCACCAAAGCAAGACTTGATTTACCGCCGCCTCAATCGATAAATACGATGTTTCTAGCAAGTAAGCATCCGCCGCTTGAGCTAAAGGGGCAACACTACGTAAGCGATCTCGTTCATCCCTTGCTTGCAAGTCGGCAGTGATCATCGCCAAATCAGCGGCCTCGCCACGCGCAAGCAATTGTTTAAAGCGGCGCTCTGCACGAACTTCAGGCGTTGCGGATAAAAAGATTTTTAATTGTGCGTCAGGAAAAATAACCGAGGCCATATCCCGCCCATCGGCAACCAGCCCCTCTTCTCTAGAGAAAGCGCGCTGTCTTTGCAATAAGGCCAGGCGGACTGCAGGCAAGGCCGCGACCTGAGAAGCACCAGAGCCAATGAATTCTGAGCGAATATCCACCGTAACGTCGTCGCCAGCCAATAAAATAGACTCGCCAACAAAGACCACATCCAGTTTCATCGCCAACTCAGCGACTGCCGCCTCATCAGTCCACACTTGCCCCGCACGTTGTGCGGCCAATGCCGTTAGTCGATACAAAGCACCTGAATCGAGATAAGCAAAACCAAGTTGATTGGCGACCTTTTGCGCGACCGTACCCTTGCCTGACGCGGATGGGCCGTCAATTGCAATCACTGGAAAATGATTCATATTGTTCCTTAAATTAAAAAACCAGCGATGAACACGCTGGTTTTTTAATTATACGGACTCGCCACACCTTACGTCGACGCTAAAATGCGCTCGATTTCCTGCAACTCTGCCGCTGAAAAAGCTAAATTCGTAATCGCACCGACGTTTTCTTCTAACTGCGAAACACGACTTGCACCAATAATGACCGAAGTCACCGTGAGTAATGCCCACGCCAAAGCCATTTGCGCCAAGGTTTGCCCGCGCTGCAAAGCCAAGGCATTCAACTGGCGCAACTGGGCAAGTCGCGGCGTGACCGCATCGCCATTTAAAAAATGATTGTCCTGCGCAGCAGCCCTAGAATCAGCAGGCATGTCATTCAAGTATCGGCTGGTTAACAAGCCTTGGGCTAAAGGACAAAATGCAATACTGCCCATTCCTGTTTCAGTGAGTACTTGCGTTAGGCCTTGCTCAATTTCACGCTCAAACATGGAATACTTAGGCTGATGAATCAAGCATGGTGTGCCGAGTGCTTTTAAAATACTGGCCGCCTCTAAAGTTTGCGCAGGCGAATAAGATGAAATGCCAACATAAAGCGCCTTGCCTTGACGCACGATGGCATCGAGCGCACCCATGGTTTCCGCCATAGGCGTTTCGGGGTCGGGTCGGTGCGAATAAAAAATATCGACATACTCCAAGCCCATCCGCTGCAAACTCTGATCCAAACTTGCCATCAAATATTTGCGACTACCCCATTCACCATACGGCCCAGGCCACATCTCCCAGCCGGCTTTGGTACTCACAATCATTTCATCGCGGTAAGCGCGAAGATCTTGCTTTAAAACTCGGCCAAAGGTTTCTTCTGCGGCACCGGGGCGTGGGCCGTAATTGTTGGCCAAATCAAAATGCGTAATCCCCAAATCAAAAGCGCGCAACAACATCGCTCGACTATTGTCATAGGGTTTATTGTCGCCAAAGTTATGCCACAATCCCAAAGAAATAGCCGGTAACTTCAGGCCACTCTGGCCGCAGCGGCGATAAGGCATTGAGGCGTAACGATTCTCTGCAGCTTGATAAGTCATTTTTTACCCTTTAACGGCTTACCCCACTCAATTCGAGCCGAGCTTGCACGTTGAATGTAATTGGTTAAAGCGACACCATCGCTCGATTCAACCAAGTCGATTAAAGCCTGCAATTGCTGCTGATTGGCGCGCAGGTCATTCAAAATGGCGCTTTGATTGGCCAGCGCAATATCACGCCACATATCCGGGTGCGAGCCAGCAATGCGCGTAAAGTCGCGAAACCCACTGGCCGCAAAATCCAAGCATTCGGCTGCATTGTAGCGATCTAGCACCGAATTCATATAGGCAAAAGACAGTAAATGCGGCACATGACTGACTGAAGAAAAAATCTCATCATGCGCTAAAGGACTCATTTGGTACACCTGAGCACCACATGCTTGCCACCAGTCGCGAATCTGTTCAACCACTTTCGCTTCAGACTCAGGCAATGGCGTTAAAACGACGCGACGTCCCTCATACAAACCAAATTGCGCCGCTGCAGCGCCCGATAAATCTGACCCTGCAATCGGATGACCCGGCACACAGTATGCCAATTGCTGCGGCAAATAGGCTTGATATAAAGCAGCGACATCTTGCTTGGTCGAGCCACCATCAGTGACGATACAATCGGCAGATAAATGCGGTGCAATTTTTTGCATTAAAGCGCCCATTTGTCCAACTGGCGTGCCAATAAAAACCAAATCAGCGCCAACAACCGCGTGAGCTGCATCGTCACTGATTGAATCAACCACATTCAAATCGAGCGCACGCTGAAGATTGTCTAAATTTCGGCCAACACCCACCACCTGTTCAACCAAACGGGCGCGTTTTAATGCCAAGGCAAACGAGCCAGAAATCAAGCCCGTCCCCAGTAAAACCAATTTTTTTACTGCCTGCATAATATAAAAACGCCAAAGTTTAAATCGTACGATTGAGCGCGGGAGCGATTGCGCGCAAGGTCGACATCAAAGCCGTTAATTGGCCCAAATCAAGCGACTGATCTGCATTGCGCCAAGCGGCATTCGGATTCGGATGCACATCCAACCAGATACCATCAGCACCTGCGGCCAAAGCCGTCTGCGCCAAAGATGGCACTAGCCAAGACTTACCCGCCGCATTACTGGCGTCCACCACCACCGGTAAATGCGTCTCTTGCTTTAACCATGCAATACTTGCAACGTCTAATACATTGCGCCCTTCACTCCCCAAAGCGCGCGCACCGTGCTCACAAAAAACAATATGATGATTGCCACCCGCCGCAATATATTCGGCTGCCATCAGCCATTCTGCCAGCGTCGCGGCGTGCCCGCGTCGCAATAAAATCGGCTTATTAATCCGTCCCAATTCTTTGAGTAAAATCCGATTTTGCATTTGACCGGCCCCCACTTGAATCAAATCCACATCGTGCGCCATCAAGTCGTCGAGCATTTGCAAATCCAGCAATTCAGCTGCAAACGGTAATTTGTACTGGCTGGCCACCGACTGCAACAAAGACAAATTATCGTGTTCATTGCCTTGTAATTGATAAGGACCGTCTTGGGTTTGGGCAATATCGCCCCATAAAAATGAACAACCCACCGCCATAATGCCTTGCGCCAAAGCGCTCATTTGCGACGCACTTTCGATGGAGCTAGTCCCAGCAAAGACTTGAACCTGCGATCCGCCCAAAGCAATGCCACGAATTTTCACCACCGAGCCGGCTGGGTGCGTATCGCGTGCAACAATCCGGTATTGCTTCGTCACGCGGGACACCCGATCTACGCCGGGCAGCATCTCAAAACGCGCAAGATTGAGCGCATCCTCATCACCGATCGCACCAATAATCACCAGTTCCGCACCGCGCGAAACATGCTCAGTTAAACCGGCGTTGCGAATATAAGCAATCACTGCCGCAACCTCAGCCTCAGTGGCATTGAACTTCATCACAATAATCATGCAAGCCTCACACTGATGTATTTAAAGCAAGAGCATATTCAGCAATACTTTGCTGGCAATACCCCTATGTATTAAAATAGAGCACCCAATTCAACGCTAATATTGAAAATTCACAGCCTCGGCGTTGAGTGAAACCCAAGCCAAGCAACCCTAAAGCACAAATTAAAGATCATTTTTATTGATGCCGAGCCAAGCCACGCCCAACCCAAGCAAAGCCATGCCTGCCGAGAGCATAAACACCATCGCCCCGCCTTGCGGCCACAGCACGCCCGCCAAAATACCGCCTAAGCTACCACCCAGACCGAATGAAACGGCAATATTTAACGCCTGACCTTTCGCTTGATGCGCACCAGAAAAATGACGATGAATATAACTCATCGTCACAGCATGATGACTACCAAAAGTAAAACCATGCGCCAATTGCGCCACAATTAACAGCACAATAAAGTCAGCGGCCACGCCAATCAGCATAAAGCGCACCACCGCCAGCAACAAACCCCATAAAAATATTTTTTTAAGGGTGAAGCGCTGGGTAATCGACGGCATCAACCAAAAAACCGCAATCTCAGCAATCACCCCCAAAGCCCACAGCCAAGCAACAACGCGCTTGCTATACCCTAGCTCGACCATATAAATCGAATAAAAACTGTAATATGCCCCATGGGCCAGCGCCATTAAAAAACACGTCAATAGCAAGGCTCTGACTTCTGTTTTGGCTAAAACATCAAAAAACTTCACGCAGGCTAGCTGGTTTTTAGCCACTACAGGCGCTTCGGGCACGTAAAAAGAATAAATCGCCAGACCCGCCATCACGGAAACGACGGCCATTGGCAATACGCCAACACCGAAAGCCTCGATCAAATAGCCTGCCAGCAAAGCGGCAAACACAAAACCAATTGAACCCCACACGCGTAGTCGAGCATACGCCCCGCTATTACCGGCGAGCAACGTCATGCTGGTCGCCTCAACCAAGGGCAGCGCCGAGCTCCAGAAAAAACTGGCGATCCAGACCGAAATCAATAAGGGCCAAAAAGAATGCGTCAACAACAACGGCAGAAAAAAGATGAATCCCATCACGCCAGCCAGCCGTAAGATTTTTTGTCGTTGACCACTGCGATCGGCCAACCAGCCCCATAATGCGGGCGCATAGATGCGATTAATTTGCGTTAGCGAAGTCAGAATGCCAATTTGCCAAGCAGGAAACGACAATTCGGCCAGATACAAGCCCCAATATGGCGAGAACAAACCATTAAACGCGAAGTAGCAAAAATAAAACCCGGCGATCAGCAGTAATGCTTTTGGCTTTTGCATGTCTTAGAGAGGGTATATGAATAGAGAGTAGAAATACACAAGGCCGCAGATCAATACCCATGAAGCCGCAGCAATAAGGCGTTCAACGCAGGCATCTGCGTCAACGCCTAGAGACTCAACCTTGTTCGCGAAATTGCTCTGCGGCAACGCGTAAATAATAAAACATCGACCAAATGGTTAAGACCGCAGCAATATAGAGTGCCAACGTGCCTAAAAGCTGCGTCGAGATACCAGGCACCAGCGGTTCAGACCACAGCAACAACACAATTGCAATCATTTGCGCCGTTGTTTTGAGCTTGCCAATCAAACTCACCGCCACACTTTTAGCCTTACCCAGCTGCGCCATCCATTCACGTAACGCCGAAATGGTGATTTCGCGGCCAATAATAATTACCGCCAGCCAACTTTCGGTGCGATCTAATTGCACCAACAAGATTAACGCCGCAGCCACCATCAGTTTATCGGCCACAGGATCCAAAAAAGCGCCAAACTGTGAGGTTTGATTCCAACGCCGCGCTAAAAAGCCATCAAACCAATCGGTCACCGCCGCCAGCATAAACAGGCTAGCGCCCATCATATTTTGCCAAGCCAAAGGATATTCAGCGTGCGGCAAAGAAAAAACCCCAACAAAAACGGGAATCAGCGCAACGCGCAACCAAGTCAGAAAAATAGGTAGATTAAATGGCATTAGGACACTTTATTAGCCGCGCAAAGCAGCGTGAATTTTCTCAGCAAGTGCTTGGTTAATGCCATCAACTTGCACTAACTCATCCACACTTGCAGCTTTTACTCCTTGCAAACCACCAAAACGAGCCAGCAATTTTTGCCGCCGTTTGGGGCCAACGCCCTCAACCTCTTCAAGCGTTGAAGCAAGTCTGGCCTTGCCACGTCGGGCGCGATGTCCGGTAATGGCAAAGCGATGTGCTTCATCCCTAATCTGCTGAATCAGGTGTAAGCCAGGATGGTCGCGGCGTAATTGTACCGTGTTTCCTGATTTGGGCACGATCAATTGCTCTAAACCGGCTTTACGCGTCTCGCCTTTAGCTACGCCAACCAACCAAGGCGTGGTCAAACCGATTTCATTCATCACCTCGATGGCGATGCTCAACTGCCCTTTTCCGCCATCAATCAAAATCACATCCGGCATCACGCCCTCGCCCGCAGCGACTTTCTCATAACGGCGCAACAAGACCTGCCGCATTGCCGCATAATCATCACCCGGCGTGATTAAAGCAAAGCCATCTTTGGCTGTGCCGGAGTTATCAGTGCCAATATTGTAGCGCCGATACTCTTTGGGTTGCATGGCTTGTCGATCATAGACCACACACGATGCCACAGTGGCTTCGCCCAAGGTATGCGAAATATCAAAGCACTCTAAACGCTGCGTTTCCTCCGGCAAACCCAGCGCTTCAACCAAGGCCGCCAAGCGACTTGCCTGATCGGCTTGCTGGCCTTTTTTCTGCAGTATAGCCAGCTCAGCGTTGCGTTTAGCCATCTCCAGCCAGATACGTCGCTCCCCATTGGGGTTGACATTGAGTAAGACTTTTCTCGCGGCCTGCGCACTAAGCAATTCAGCCAACACCTCGCACTCATCGGGCTCTGGCGAGCATAAAATCATCGTGGGGGTAATTCGGTCTAAATAATGCTGGGCTAAAAAAGCATGAATCGCTGCCGACGGCGTGTAATCATCAGCATGGCTAGGAAATAAATTCTTGTCCCCAACATGCCGCCCGCCTCTGACCATTGCCAAATTAACGCACAGCATCCCCTCGCTTTCAACACAGGCGACAATATCGACGTCCATTTCACTGGTATTGGACGAAACAAACTGCCGCTCTTGTACTTGCGACAACGCTTGGATTTGATCGCGCACCGCAGCAGCGGCTTCAAATTGCCATTCTGTTGCCAGCAGTTGCATTTTTTCTTCGAGGGTATTGAGGACTTCGTTTTCTTTGCCCGACAAAAACAACACCGCGTTATGCACGTCTTGTCGATACGCTTCAGGCGTAATCAAACCGACACAAGGGGCTGAGCAGCGTTTGATTTGGTGCAACAAACAAGGCCGAGAGCGATTGGCAAAAACAGAGTCTTCGCAGGTGCGCAGCAAAAAAACCTTTTGCAATAACTGGATGCTTTCTTTGACCACATAGCCGTTGGGAAACGGGCCAAAATAAGTATTTTTTTTATCTAAACTGCCACGGTAATACGCCAAACGCGGACTAGCATGGCCGCTGAGCATCACATAGGGATAAGACTTGTCGTCCCGAAATAAAATATTGTAGCGAGGGCTTAAGGCTTTAATTAAATTGTTTTCTAGCACCAAGGCTTCAGCTTCAGACCGCACCACCGTCGTTTCAACCGTTGCCACCTGCGCCAACATCAAGCGAATACGCGGGCTTTGATCGTTTTTTTGAAAATAAGACGACACCCGCTTTTTTAAACTTTTGGCTTTACCGACATATAACACCGTGCCATCGGCAGCAATATATCGATAAACGCCGGGCAAATCGGGTAAAAGTCGGACGGCATCGATTAAAGCCGCTCTTTGCAGTTGCGCCGCATTCAATTCGGGCGATTCAGCGGGCGAATCGATCATAAATAAGCACGAAGTAAATACAGCGGAATCATGGCAAACACGGCGGCCAAAATATCGTCAATCATGACGCCAAATCCGCCTTTCACATACTGATCCAGCCAGCGAATTGGCCACGGCTTGAGAATATCAAACACACGAAATAAGACAAAAGCCAACACCCACCCCAGCACAGTCGGCGGCGCAATGCACAGCACCAACCACATGGCGACAATTTCATCGATCACAATGCCACCATAATCGCTGACACCCAAGTTTCGACCCGTCAGCTCGGCAGCCCATGTTCCGATGGCAAACGCCGGAACACATAACGCTGCAATGGCTAGCGGCGTAAAAAAATACTGCAAGAGCGCAAATAAAGGCAATGCCGCTAAAGTGCCCCACGTGCCAGGCGCCACTTTAGCTAAACCACTCCCAAAACCCAGTGCAATAAAATGCGCTGGATGCGCCAATAGAAAGCGCAGATCGACCGCAATTTGTGGTTGTTTTTTCATTTAAAGTGATCAAAGCCAGTAAACGGGGTTGGTACGACAAGTCCTGATGCATCAAACACTTGCACTAAGGGGGATTGAGCTTGATGCGCGACCATTTCACCGACCCGAAATAATGGCGTCGCTAAGGTTTGGCCAAGGGCTAAAATATGCTGCCGCTGCAAAGGTGATGCCGTAAAGCACAGCTCATAATCATCGCCCCCTGCCAGTACGGCCTCTAAAGCCAGTGCGGACGGAAGGTCTTTGAGTTCAGTAGCGTAAGGCATCAAATCGAGTTCAAGCCGTGCAGCACATTTTGATTGCTCACAAATATGCGCTAAATCGCCCAGAATACCATCCGACAAATCCAATGCGGCGCTTGCGATACCACGTAATGCCATACCCAAAGCCAGCCGTGGCGTAGGCTGATCTAAGCGTAAATCACAGCGCTGAGCGATATCGGGAGGCAAGGCGACGCGACCGGTACGATGCATGACCGCGGCAGCGGCGGCACCTAAAGGGCCAGACACCCAAACGTCGTCGCCGATTTGAGCGCCGCTACGCAGCAAAGCTTGTCCGTTTGGAATTTCGCCGGCAATTTGAATTGAAATGGTTAATGGTCCTTTGGTCGTGTCGCCGCCGACCAAAGACACCGCATGCTGATCGGCTAAGGTAAATAATCCACGACTAAATGCCGCCAACCAAGCTTCGTCCATGGCGGGCAAGGCCAGCGACAGCGTAAACCAAGTCGGCTTTGCGCCCATTGCAGCCATGTCGGATAAATTAACCGCCAAACATTTATGCCCTAACCGTTCAGGGTCGGCATCGGCAAAAAAATGCCGACCCGCAACCAGCATATCCACCGAAATGGCCAATTGATGCTGAGCGCTGATCGACATTAATGCGGCATCATCCCCAATGCCTAAATCGGCATTGACCGCTGGGCGGGTAAAATATTTAGCGATTAAATCGAATTCATTCACACAATTTGACCCTGCCCAAGCAACTGGGCAGTTAAGGGAATTTAAATTAACGACGCTTGGCTGCAGCAGCGGCAAACTCATCGGCACGCACCAAAGCGGCCAATTTATCGAGTACACCATTCACAAAACGATGACCATCTGAACCACCGAATGTTTTGGCCAATTCAATCGACTCATTGATAATCACGGGGTACGGTGTTTCTGGCATTGAAATAATTTCGAACGCGCCGGTATACAAAATCGCCATTTCAACGATGCTGACTTCATCGAGTGGCCGCTCAACGTGTGGCTCAAGTGCTTTGGTTAAAGCGCCGGCGTCTTTAATCACGCCAAACAAAATGCCACGGTATAAGGCTTCATCGCACTTGTTAAAATAAGAAGTGCTGTTGTGAATAAAAAGATCAATATTATTGACCGTATCCCGCGTCATTAGCCATTGGTAAGTCCCTTGAACGGCAAATTCACGCGCACGGCGACGAGCCGATTTTGGTTTTGGACGAGGTGCTACGATGGCTTCAGTCATACTTGTAATGCCTTAATTAAATTAGCCGTTTCCACGACAGTGCGAGCCGCATCACGGCCCTTTTCTTTGATACGAATTTCTGCTTGTTCATCGGTGTCGGTGGTTAAGATGGCATTGGCGATGGCGATACCAAAGTCCAAGCCGACGCGCGTCACGCCCGCGCCTGACTCATTAGCCACCAGCTCAAAATGATAAGTATCACCTCGAATCACCGCGCCAAGCGCAATTAAGCCATCAAAACGATCGCTTTCTGCCATGGTTTGCAATACCACAGGGATTTCTAATGCACCGGCTACCGAGCACAGCACAATATCTTGCTCTGCCACGCCAAGGGTTAATAACTCAGTCAGGCAAACATCACGTAGGCCTTCACAAACCGGGGTATTAAATCGGCTCATTACCACGCCAATCCGCAATCCAGCGCCAGACAAAACTGGTGCAATCGTTGGAATATTTTTTGACATTCTCATTTTCCTTCTGGGGCAACAAAGCCCGTAATTTCTAATCCAAATCCCATCATGCTCGGAATTTTACGCTCTGGTGACATCAGGCGCATACGCCCAACGCCCAAGTCTTTTAACATCTGCGCGCCAATCCCATAGGTACGTAAATCCCACTTTTGCGGTGGATTTAACTTCAACTCAGGTAGCGCTCGACCTAGTAAATCGGAGCCCAGTTCGGTGCGATGCAATAAAATCACCACGCCTTCTCCTGCCGTAGCGATGGCATTTAACGTCGCTTCAATCGACCAAGAATGCGCGGAAGAATCCAAATCAATCCAGTCCATCACCGACAATGGCTCATGCACCCGAACCAGCGTCTCGCGGTCCACTGCAGGCTGACCTTTGATTAATGCCAAGTGCGTGGCGGTGGTTAATTTGTCGCGATAAACCGCCAATTCAAACTCGCCGGCCAAGGTGCGAATCATACGCCGACCCACACATTCAACCAGTGATTCTGTTTGGCTACGGTAGTGAATGAGGTCGGCAATAGTACCAATCTTCAGTTGATGTGTTTTCGCAAATTCAAGCAGTTCTGGCAAACGGGCCATTGTGCCGTCTTCGTTCATAATTTCGCAAATCACCGACGCTGGCGTTAAACCCGCCATCATTGCCAAATCACAACCGGCCTCGGTGTGTCCGGCACGCACTAAAACACCGCCCGGTTGCGCCATAATCGGAAATACATGACCAGGTGAAACTAAGTCACTGGCTTTAGCGCCAAAAGCAACGGCTTTTTGAATCGTTAGCGCACGATCATGCGCTGAAATGCCGGTGGTGACCCCTTCAGCCGCTTCGATTGAAGCGGTAAAGTTAGTGCCAAACGACGAGCCATTGTTTTTTACCATCGTCGGCAAATTAAGCTGCTGGCAACGCGCTTGATCCAGCGTTAAGCAAATTAAGCCACGGCCAAATTTCGCCATAAAATTAATAGCTTCAGGCGTCACAAAATCGGCGGCCAACACCAAATCACCTTCGTTTTCGCGATCTTCTTCATCGACCAAAACCACCATGCGACCGGCTTTTAATTCAGCAATAATTTCATTAACAGGTGCGATCTGGCTCATGATTTTGACTCCAAAGAAACCATACGTTCAACATAGCGGGCGATTAAATCAATTTCTAAATTAACGCGCTGATCCGGCTCAATCGCCCCTAGCGTCGTGACTGACAGCGTATGGGGGATTAAGTTGATCGAAAACTCACAACCGTCGATCACGTCACGAATCCAATTGGTGGTTAAAGAAACGCCATTAACCACCACCGAGCCCTTTACGGCTAAATATTTAGCTAAACTCGCTGGCGCCAGAATAATTAATTCGCGATTATCCCCGACTGAATCAAAGCTACGAACCAGCCCAACGCCATCGACATGTCCTGAAACCAAATGACCACCGAGCATATCGCCCAAGCGCATGGCTTTTTCTAAATTAACAGGGCCAACAGCATCTAATCCTGCGGTGCAACGCAAAGATTCATTGGATACGTCGATTAAATATTTCCCACTGGGTATTTGCTCGACAACGGTCATACATGCGCCATTGTGGGCAATACTGTCGCCTAAACCAACATTAGATAAATCTAAATCACCTGCATCGATGGTTAAGCGGACCCCGCCATCAAAAGGCGTAACGGCTTCAATCTGGCCGATCGCTTGAATAATGCCTGTAAACATAAACGTCCTTATTTTTCCGGTTGAGCGGGAAAGACAATCGGGTTGGCTGCCTTGACGCGCTGTGACGACTTCAATTCATTGCAATGGTTGCAAAAAAAATTACTAGCGCCACACGCTTTTAACACTTCAATT
Source organism: Deefgea salmonis (assembly GCF_020531905.1). GTDB lineage: Bacteria > Pseudomonadota > Gammaproteobacteria > Burkholderiales > Chitinibacteraceae > Deefgea > Deefgea salmonis. The sequence continues at coordinate 436,599 of NZ_JAJAWG010000001.1, forward strand.
TCCTTGCCGCAATCAGGGCAAACAATGATCGATTTTGATTTCATTTTTATTTTCCTAGCCAATCGGTGACTGGATCAGTAAACCGCAGAATCATGCGCTGATCATTCCCCACCATACGTCGAGCAATGTGCGTTGGGATTTGTTTTTCACTTAACTCGCCGAGGGAAAACTGTGCCATCGCTTGTCCCTGGCCGAGCAGCACTGGCGCTTGATACAGCCATAACTCATCAATCAAGCCTGCAGCAAAAAAAGCGCCAACTAAAGTGCCGCCGGCCTCAAGCGTGACTTCATTGCAGCCGCGTGCCGCCAATACGGCACATAATGCGGGCAAATCAATCCGAGCGCCGGATTGATCCGGGCATAAAATCACTTCTGCACCCACTGCTTCCAAAGCAAAACGCCGCTCAGTCTCTTGCGCCGCGACAATCAAAACAGAGCCCTGCTGTAAAATTTTGGCCGAGATGGGCGTGCGCATTTGACTATCTAAAATCACCTTAATCGGCTGACGTTCAACCGAAAAATCACGCACATTCAGTTGTGGATCATCGTGCAAAATCGTTGAAATACCGGTGATCATCGCGCATGAGCGCGCACGAACTCGCTGTACATCGGCACGGGCCGCAGGCCCCGTAATCCATTTTGACTGACCATTACTCAGTGCAATCTGTCCATCCAGACTGGCCGCAACTTTGCAACGCAGCCAGGGTCGCCGGCGAATCATCCGGCTAAAAAAACCTTGATGGTGCATCAATGCTTCGGCGGCCATTAAACCATGTTCAACCACAATGCCATGCTGCGCCAGCCGTTGTAAGCCTTGCCCTGACACGAGTGGATTAGGATCTAATAATGCAGCCACCACTCGAGTCACGCCAGCGGCAATCAGCGCGTTCGCGCACGGCGGCGTTTTGCCAAAGTGACTACATGGCTCCAAAGTGACATACGCAGTGGCCCCTTGCGCGGCCGAACCCGCAGCACGCAGCGCCATCACTTCGGCATGCGCGCCACCTGCAGCTTGGGTATGCCCCATGCTTAATATTTGATCATTTTGAGTCAAAACACAGCCAACACTTGGATTGGGCGAGGTGTTGTTTTGGCCCAATTTCGCCTGATGCAACGCCTGGGCCATCATAAAGTAGTCGATCGAACGCCAAGCCATGCTTATTCCTTGCTGACTTCACGAATGACGTCGCGAAAATCTTCAACGTCTTGAAATGAGCGATACACTGAGGCAAAGCGGATATAGGCGACTTTATCGAGCTTGGCCAGCTCGGCAATCACCATTTCACCAATCTGTCGCGACATAATTTCTCGCTCGCCAACAGTCAGTACTTTTTGAATAATTCGGGAAATGGCTTCATCAACCAAAGGGGTCGGCACCGGGCGCTTGTGTAAGGCGCGCATAAAACTGGTGCGAATTTTTTCTCTTTCAAATTCAACACGCTGCCCGGTTTGCTTCACCACTTGCGGCATACGCACTTCAGCCGTTTCAAAGGTGGTGAAACGCTTATCGCAAATCGCACAACGACGACGACGACGTACCGTATCCCCTTCGTCAGAAACGCGAGAATCCACGACTTGAGTGTCGGGTGAACCGCAAAATGGGCATTTCATAGCACGAAAACCTAAAAAGAACGAATAAAGAGCATCTTAAGCTGTTCATTTCATATTGAACAGTCAAGCCAAGGTACATTGGTAGTAATACGCTTGGTATATTAATCCAAGTCAACTGACAGCTGCCTTGGATTAATATACCTCTGTTTTATACGACAAAATGCAAAAAGGTGGTGCAGGTGCACCACCTTTTTTTAATGGCGTGAAATTATACTTCGTAAACTGGGAAACGCGCCGTTAATGCTTTTACTTTTTCGGCAACAGCAGCCAAATTAGCTTCATCATTCGGGTTGTCTAATACGTCAGCAATTAAATGCGCGACTTGAATCGCTTCAGCCTCTTTAAAGCCACGAGTGGTAATGGCAGGTGCGCCAATACGGATACCTGAAGTTACAAACGGGCTTTCTGGATCATTTGGGATCGCATTTTTATTCACGGTAATGTGTGCTTTACCCAAAACCGCATCGGCCGCTTTACCAGTCAAACCTTTAGGACGCAAGTCAACCAAGAATACGTGCGATTCAGTACGGCCAGAAATAATCCGCAGACCACGCTCAGCCAAGGTTGCTGCCATGGCTTGCGCATTGAGCAACACTTGTTTTTGATAGGTTTTGAATTCTTCTGTTGCCGCCTCTTTAAATGCAATCGCTTTACCGGCGATCACATGCATTAGCGGGCCGCCTTGCAGTGTTGGGAACACATTGGAATTGATTGATTTTTCAAACTCAGCTTTCGCCAAGATAATACCGCCACGTGGGCCACGCAGTGTTTTATGCGTGGTTGAGGTCACAAAATGAGCGTGTGGAACTGGGTTTGGATAAACACCGGCAGCAATCAAACCGGCGTAATGCGCCATATCAACCATGAAGTAAGCGCCCACTTTGTCGGCGATTTCACGCATGCGCGCCCAGTCAAAACGCAAGGCATAAGCAGAAGCGCCGCCAATCAACAACTTTGGCTTGGTTTCCAGCGCAACACGCTCCATATCGTCGTAATCGATTTCTTCGTTTTCATTCAAACCGTAAGCCACGATATTGAATAATTTACCCGATAAATTGGCTGGAGAACCATGCGTTAAATGACCACCATGACCCAGATTCATACCCATAATGGTATCGCCCGGCTTCAAGATAGAAAAATACACGGCTTGGTTGGCTTGCGAGCCCGAATGCGGCTGCACATTGGCGTATTCAGCGCCAAACAATGCTTTGACACGATCAATCGCCAATTGCTCGATGACGTCAACGTATTCACAGCCACCATAAAAACGCTTACCTGGATAGCCTTCAGCGTATTTGTTGGTCAGTTGCGAGCCTTGAGCCTCCATCACTGCTGGGCTAGTGTAGTTTTCCGACGCAATCAACTCGATGTGTTCGTGTTGACGAACAACTTCTGCTGCCATGGCAGCGGCGAGATCAGGATCATACTGGGCAATGGTTTGAGACTTAGAGAACATGAGTTAACGCATCCGTATTCATCGTTAAAAGATGCGCAATTCTACCACGACATGAGCAACTTACAGCGGTCCGATCGACAAAACATCTGCTCACATCAGCATGCATCATTTTCATAGTTTGCTTTTTATATGTAAACACTGCTTAATTTTACTCACCCAAAGAATTCGATCATCAGAAAGTACATCTAAAAACTCAGACAGATTTTTTGATTTGGCAACGGTGTATAGAATCAAAATCGTAATTGGAATACTGACACCAATAAAATACCACAACTTATTCCAGCCGGTTTCTTCGGCCAAAGCAAATAAATTCATCCCCAAAAAACCAGTAATTGTCGTTCCGACCAAACCCAAAATCGTCACCACCGTCAATCGAACAACGGTATCGGCCTGCCGACGTAAATCTTCATTTTCTAGATATTGGCTCATTGCCTGTACCGACTCTCGCACGTCAGAATACAAGGTCTCGGTATCTAAATGGCGTTTCAACATCAAAAACAATTGACTACTAATGGCTTGATTGGAAACTTCGCGAAACCAATAACGCTGCGTAAAGCGTAAAAAAGCGGCCTGAAGCAGCCGCGTTTCACGCTTAAAATTGCGAATTGAGGTTTCATCTTGCACATTGAGTTTAGCTAACGCCACAGCCAGACGATCAGAGAACATCAATAGCGAAGCTTTGTGAAAGTGAGCGATCAGTGTCAGCAAAAAATATTGATGCCGAAATTGGCCTAAAGAACCGGTATAAGGATCAACAAAGAAGGGGTTGCCCGCCATGCCCACCATGACAAATGCGTGACCATTACACATCAACCGTGTTGAGGCCATGGGACTGTTATTTTCAGGAATCCAAAATCGATCGTAGCAACAATTAGACTCAAAAGCCGCAAATACCTTTTTAGAAAAAGGCAGCGCATCCATATCACTGGGTCGACTCACCGTCCCTAAACGGTAAAAATCTTCGTCCGACAGTACAAAGGGATCTTCAAATGACAAGTAGGCCAGCATGGGCATGCGATGATATTCGATTTGCCGATAACGCAAATCTCCCACCGCATTAGAATGATGCATCACCAAAGGACTGAGCAAATACTCCCAGTGGGACGCCATCTTGGGCGCACAAAATTGTCCCATATGCTGCAAATAGCCCGCTCGATCTTCGTAATCGCTCGAAGCAATGACTTCACCCGCCGCATCAAGCCAAGCGACTTTACGCAGGCAACTGGTTGCCGTTTCGTTTTCATCCCACTGCGCAGGAAAGGTACGACCAAAACGAAACATGGCGTCTTGCACGCGTCTGAGCGATAAATTGTCACCACCCAATTCCAGCGCAAAAATAACGACATCCAGATCGTAAAAAAAATACAGGTCTAAATGGATCACTTTAAAATGGTGTGTTTTACCATCTTTAAAGACCATTAAGACCTGTTGAATGTCTTTACGACGAAAAACGTGCATGGGTGAGTGGCCATAATTTGCGGCATCACCGGCTTCACTACGCCCTTCTCCGTACAAAAAACGCTGCACATACGGCAAAAAAGTGACAAATTCTCGATAGTGTCGCTCTTTGAATTCGGCTGGGTCGCCATCAAATTCCGTTGGCCTAGGCTGCCAAGGCGAGCCCGCTGTCGATAACGCCGACATCACCTCCCAGTGACGCCCCATCGCACGACTTCGCCCCCTCACTTCGGGCAAAGGCATTAATTGCAACGGCCAAATCAGAATCTGTCGATAATGCTTCACAACGATATCGGTGCTGTTGCCCATGATGTCTCCATGGCTGCAACCCGCACCAAAGTGTGATTACAGCCCTTTTACCGCATAAATCGCCAATGTATTACGCCAGTAACCCTGATAATCCATACCACAACCAAACAAGAACCGGTCTTCTACCTCAAGACCGACAAAGTCAGCTTTAATCCCCGGTGCTTTGCGATCGTGTTTTTTATCAATCAACACCGCAACGTGCACCGCACTGGCACCTTGTTGCTTACAATACTCAACGATGGCAGCCAAGGTATGACCCTCATCGAGAATATCATCAACAATAATCACCGTACGCCCACGCAAATCTTCGCGAGGTTTTACTTTCCAATCGAGCTCGCCACCGCTCGTTTCGTTGCGATAACGCGTGGCATGCATGTATGAAATTTCAAGCGGAAAACGTAGACGAGGCAATAAATGTCCCGACACAATTAAGCCGCCATTGAGTACGGTATAGACAATGGGATTGGTATGGGCCAATGTGGCACACATTGCCTCACCCATTTGGTCTAACGCAGCTTGAACCTCAACTTCACTATGCAAGCAGTCTGCATTATCAAGAATAGTTCTAGCTTCAGGTAATTGCATCGTCACGATAAATCCTTTGTTTATTTCATTTCACTTACAGCAGCAAACCAAAATATCCGAAGCGGTGCTGTCAACTCATCTTCAACCAGCGATTAAAATGAATTGCTCAGCACCATTGCGGATGAATGATGTGAATGCCTTTATTAATGTCCAGCGAAGTTGCAGACTGTAAATAATTCAATCTGCTGATCTCTCACCAATTTTGAGCCGCCTAACTCAGGCAGATCAACAATGGCCGCCGCCTCGACCACCTCAGCACCCAAGCGTTTTAGCAGATTTGCTGCTGCAATCATGGTGCCACCGGTGGCCACTAAATCATCAATCAACAAAACACGGTCACCTGCTTTACAAGCATCTGCATGCAGCTCTACGGTGGCAGAACCGTACTCCAGCTCGTACTCTTCAGCAATCGTATTAAATGGCAATTTGCCCTTTTTACGAATAGGAACAAAACCAAGATTGAGTTCGTAAGCGACAACCGCGCCTAAAATAAATCCACGGGCATCGATTCCTGCGACGACATCCAGCTTTTGATCCATATAGCGATGAACAAAAATATCGACTAATAGGCGAAACGTCTTTTTGTCTTGCAATAAGGGCGTGATATCGCGAAACATAACCCCAGCTTGCGGCCAATCGGCAACAGTGCGAATTCGATCACGAATATAGTTCGCATTAGGTAATGCGTCATTGCTAATGGATTCAGTCATCCGAACGCTCGCTTAATGGAAAAAGGCAAATTTAACAATCCACAACGCAGCAATAATTAAAACTGCGGCGCTGAGGTCTTTAAAACGGCCAGCTAAAAGCTTAATCACAGCATAGCTGATAAAGCCAAATGCAATACCATCCGCAATTGAGAAGGTAAATGGCATGGCCAGTGCAGTCATTACTGCTGGCGCCGACTCTGTCAAATCATCCCATTCAATCTCAGCCAAACCGCGCGTCATTAAAACGGCGACATAACACAGTGCTGGGGCTGTTGCATAGGCGGGTACCGTAGCGGCCAATGGCGAGAACCAAAGCGCCAATAAAAATAGAATCGCAACCACTAAAGAAGTCAAACCTGTACGGCCACCGACTGCAGTACCTGCCGCCGATTCAACATAGGCGGTACTGGATGAGGTACCCATAACAGCGCCGGCAGTGATGGCAACTGAATCGGCCAGCAAGGCTTTCTTCAAACGCGGCAGTTTGCCATCTTTATCGAGCAAACCTGCGCGGTGCGAAACACCGACCAAAGTGCCGGTGGTATCAAATAAATCAACAAAGAATAAAACAAAAACAACGCCCAATAAGGCCACATCCAATGCACCCATTAAATCCATTTGCATGAAGGTTGGTGCCATTGACGGCGGAGCAGAAAATACGCCCTTAAATTCAGACAGCCCCATGCCAATTGACATTAAAGTTACTGCCAAAATTGAAATAATAATCGAGCCATGTACCTTGCGGTACTCCAAAGCAACGATCAAAAAGAAGCCAAAAATCGCCAACAATGTTTGTGGTGCGTGGATATCACCCAAAGTCACTAGCGTCGCAGGAGATCCGGTAACGACGCCGGCATTTTTAAGCGCAACAATCGCCAAAAACATCCCAACACCGGCTGAAATCGCTAATTTTAGTGAGTGCGGAATCGCATTCACAATCGCTTCACGAACTTTAAAGAGCGAGACGCAAAGAAAAATCACTCCAGAGATAAATACGGCACCCAGCGCCACTTGCCAAGACACCCCCATACCCAAAACAACGGTATAGGTAAAATAGGCGTTCAAACCCATGCCTGGTGCGAGTGCGATAGGGTAATTGGCCACTAAGGCCATAATCGCAGTACCCAATGCAGCGGCCAAACAAGTCGCCACAAACACTGAATTAAAATCCATCCCAGTTTTAGCTAAGATCGACGGATTAACAAAGACGATGTAAGCCATCGTTAAAAACGTAGTAAACCCTGCAATAACTTCGGTTCTTACATCGGTACCGTTTTCTTTTAGCTTAAAGAAAGACTCCAGCATACCTACTCCCTGAGATGTTTTTTTAATTAACGAATAACAAAAGCGAGCACAAGGCTCGCCTTCTCTTTCAACTACTTTTTTAACCTGCAGCCCCCGTCAGAGCCAAGAGACCAAGAATGGCAAAAATACCCGCCGCGACAAAGCGAATCATTTGCAATAAATGCATTCGTTCTGCGATCCAACGTCCTAAATACACTGCAGGTACATTGGCGAGCATCATGCCTATCGTTGTTCCCATAACCACCTGCCACAATGGGGTGTACTTTAAAGCCAAAGCGACCGTTGCAATTTGCGTTTTATCACCGATTTCAGCAAAAAAGAACGCAATGGTTGTCGCAACAAACGCCCCGTAAGGCTTAACCTGTGATTCTTCTTCGCTAATTTTATCTGGCACTAAAGCCCACGCTGCAATCGCCAAAAAGCCAAGCCCAACAATCCAGCGCAAAATATCAGCAGAAATCAAACCGGCCACCTGCTGCCCGATCCATGCGGCAGCAAAGTGATTCAAAACAGTTGCAACAAAAATGCCCGCCACAATCGGCAACGGCCGACGAAAACGGGCAGCAAGAATCAACGAAAGCAATTGTGTTTTATCACCCATCTCGGCAATAGCCACTACGCCAGTTGAAACTAACAACGTGTCAAACATAAACAGCACTCCGGATGGGCAGAAACAAGAAGTCATTGCGCGTAGCCCATCCAGGAATACACGACAACAACTTCAGGTCTCGTCAGGCGAAGCAACAGCTCGCTATCTATGCCATGCGTTAATTTGCAAATATGTTGACATAGATCCTACTCAAATCGCTGGGTTTTGGGCCCAACATCAAGGCAGGCGACTACTCCCCCGAAGGGTAAGGCGGCATTTTAATGCTTTTTATGGCCTAAGTGCAAATCGGGGTTTACCCGCTAACGTAAAGCTTGCAAAATGCCATCGCATGCATCTTCGATCAAATCGAGCACTAACTCAAAACCGGCATCACCACCATAATAAGGATCTGGCACTTCACGCTCGCTCGATTGCGTCGCAAAACTCATAAATAAACGCAATTTGTGCTGATGGGCCGCAGGGCAATGCTGTTTCAAGTAAGCTAGGTGACTGTTATCCATCGCCAGAATCAAGTCATACTCAGCAAAATCCATCGCACTCACTTGCCTAGCCCGTAAAGCCGATAAATCATAGCCTCGGCGCAAGGCATGCTTTTGCGCCCGTCGATCGGGTGCCTCACCCACGTGATAGCTTTGCGTTCCGGCAGAATCAACTTCAATGTGCCCCGCTAAATGCTGCGCCAGCACTTGATGTCGCAACACACCATCGGCCGTCGGGCTGCGACAAATATTGCCAGTACAAACCATCAGCACTTTTTGCATCTACTTGCCTCCCGTTTATTGGGTTAACACGCCGGCACACCCACCGTCAGCGCCAAACCACCTAAGGATGTTTCCTTATAGATATTATGCATATCCATGCCCGTGCGGTACATCGTCGCAATGACTTCGTCTAGGCTCACCTTGTGCTCGCCGTTTTCCATTAACGCCAATTGCGCGACTTTAATCGCTTTTTCAGCAGCAACACCATTGCGTTCTACACACGGAATTTGCACCAAGCCACCAACAGGATCACACGTTAAGCCAAGATGATGTTCCATGCCGATTTCAGCCGCATTTTCAACTTGCTCTAATGTCCCGCCGAGTACCGCACAATACGCACCCGCCGCCATGGAACACGCCACGCCCACTTCACCTTGACAGCCGACTTCAGCGCCAGAAATAGACGCATTCATTTTATACAACATGCCAATCGCGGCAGCCGTTAGCAAAAAGTCCACCACGCCAGCATCATTAGCGTTGGGGGTAAAATTGCGATAGTACTGCAAAACAGCTGGGATAATCCCCGCCGCACCATTGGTCGGTGCAGTGACAATGCGGCCACCACTGGCATTTTCTTCTGAAACGGCAATCGCATAAATCATCGGCCACAACATGAAATCAGCGCGCCCAGTCAGTTGCATACCGACCATTTTGCGGAAAATCCCCGGCGCTCGACGTTTTACATGATAGCCACCGGGCAACTCACCTTCACGGGTACAGCCATTATGAATGCACTGCTGCATCACATTGGCGATTTCCAATAACTGCGCACGCACAGTCACTTCCGATTGCGTGGCCAGCTCATTGGCCAACATAATCTGAGCGATTGTTTTACCCTCTGTACGGCAATGCGCTAATAAATCAGCCGCATTTTGAAATGGAAACGGCACCGGTGTGGATTCACGCGTTTGGCCAAATTCAGCCTCACTCACCACAAATCCGCCACCAATCGAGAAGAACACATCGTTGGCTAATTCAACACCCTCAACATCAAAAGCGCGAAAGCGCAGACCATTTGAATGTTGCTTTAAAAATAAATGCTTATGCAACTGAACATCTTGGTGGAAATCAAAAGCAATCGGATGTGTGCCGGCAAGCAATAATTGTGCGTCTGGCGCCTTGAGTTGTTTTAGACGTAAGTCCACCCGTTCAGGCGCAACAAACTTAGGGGTATCGCCCTCTAGACCAACCAAAGCAGCGCTAACAGAGCCATGCCCCTCACCAGTCAATGCCAGTGAACCATAAAAATCAACCGAGACACGGCGAATTTGCAGCAATTGGCCTTGGGCCATTAAATCGTCAACAAACGTTTTTGCGGCCACCATCGGCCCCACTGTATGAGAACTTGATGGGCCAATACCAATTTTAAATAAATCAAAAACACTTAACATCATTCACTCCCGTCAGCAGGATCACCGCCAACTGCTAAATAAAATGGATCAGACGAGCGATGAGCCCGACTGATCCAGCAAATCAAAACCAACTCATTAAGTATCGGTGCAAATTACAAATAACTGCCGACAAAGTCACCCACAATCCCGATCAAACCCATTACAAAGATAAAACCAGCCATTTTTGATTGATAAATAAACAAGCGCGGAATTCGTTTCATCAACATCACCGGCATTAAGTAAGCATAAATCGCAATAATCGGCGCAGACAACGCCCCGATGATTTTCAAAATTGGCGGGTTATATACGGCCAAGAACCACAAACCAATCATCATCACCAGCGTCACAATCATATTGATTTTTTTGCGATTTAATTTCGCTTCCGCCGCTGGATTGTTCCAAGTCATCACCCGAGTCGTAATGCCAACCAAACCCTCACGAGTGCCGACAAAGTGACCAAAATACGAGCTGGCAATCGCAAGAAAGGCGATCAGCGGAATCAGATATTGCAAGAATGGTTGCGACACAATCAAAGAAACCGTCGTCAAAATATCAACGTTTTTCGCTTGCGACATCGCCAACACTTCAGGCGAAGTGGCCAGTACCATCGAGAAAACGAAAAACATCACAAACACCAACAAAATCAACGAAGTCCACTTGATAATGCCATCGGTACGTTGCACCGCTTCTTCAGCAGAATATTGCGAGCGGTAAGATGCCGCTAACGTCGAGCATACTGGAGAGAAATTCATCGCAAAAACGAGCACAGGAAACAATAACAGCATGTTTTTAAACACATCACCGACTTCAAATGGTGCGCTTAAAATCGCGGTGTTCCATTGCGGGATCATATAAATTGACAACCCGGCCAGCATAATAATCAACGGAAAAGTCATCATGGAAGTAACGCGGACCATGAATTTTTCACCCGCCAAAATCACTCCCGTTAAACCGGCCAAGAGCAAGAACGTCAACACGGTGCGCGAAGTACCTTCCACGCCCATTTGATTATGTAAGAAAGACTCAACAATATTGGTCACACCGGTGGCGTAACCCACGCAAATGGTCACAATCGACAAGAAGTACAAAATAGAAACGGCAAAACCCACATTACGGCCAAGGTCATATTCAACTGCGCCGATAATGTCTGTCGGCTGAGGGCAAGATGCAACAACCCGTGTAATCCCACGATGGGCAACAAACGTAATTGGGAAAATAATTGCCGTTAAAATCAACATCGGCCAAATTCCACCCAAACCAGCACGAATAGGGAGGTATAAGATCCCAGCCCCCACCGCTGTTCCGAAGCACGTCAATACCCATTCCCAATCTTTACGATCTAACGACATATGCCAACCCCTAAAATAATAGCGCCACACACTGACGTACAGTATGTAGTCGATGTGGGCGCTATTACACGCGATCTGCATAAATAAAACTGTGACAAATTTACACAAAAACCTTACATTCTGATTGGCGTTTGATTTTTAACAATAAACCTAAAAAAGCTAGGGCTTTACTGTATATATTTTTAAAATAAAACCCGAATTACTTACTCGGCACTCAACTGCAACGCCCACATTTGGGCGTAAACGCCATCCAAAGCCAACAATTGTCGGTGGCTGCCGCGCTCAACAATGCAGCCGTCGCGCATCACCAAGATTTCATCGGCATCCGATATCGTCGACAAGCGATGCGCCACAACCAAAGTTGTTCGATTTAGAGAAATCGCTTTTAATTCAGCTTGAATGGCTTTTTCCGTATGAGAGTCAAGCGCACTGGTGGCCTCATCAAAAATCAAAATTGGCGGGTTTTTCAAGACGGTACGCGCAATCGCTACCCTTTGCTTTTCGCCTCCTGACAGTTTCAAACCACGCTCACCAACAGTGGTTTCAAAACCATCAGGCAGACTCATAATAAAATCATAGATATGCGCTGATTTTGCCGCCTCAATCACTTCATCACGACTGGCGCTTGGTTTTCCGTAAGCAATGTTGTAGTAAATTGTGTCGTTAAACAAAACCGTATCTTGCGGAACAATCCCAATGTGCGAGCGCAAACTGGCTTGCGTTAAATCACGCAAATCAACGCCATTAATACAAATTGAGCCTGAGTTCACATCGTAAAAGCGATACAACAAGCGCGACAAGGTCGATTTGCCCGCGCCACTGGCACCAACCACCGCCACCGTTTTGCCTGCAGGGATGCTAAAGCTCACATCGTGCAGAATCTGCCGATTGGGCTCATACGCAAAATCAACCTGCGAGAACGTAATGGCCGCACTGCTCGTTTGCAAAGCTTGCGCATTCGTCTTGTCTTTGATTTCTGCGCCCTTACTCATTAAGCCAAACATTTTTTCCATATCGGCTAAAGAGTTTTTAATTTCACGGTAAACAAAGCCCAAAAAATTCAGTGGCGCATACAGTTGTAATAAGAACGCATTCACCAATACCAAATCACCCAACGTCATCGTGCCTTTCACCACGCCATCGGCCGCCATCCCCACCAACAGCGTGACCCCGACGGCAATAATAATGGCCTGGCCGGCATTTAAAAATGACAAAGACACTTGATTGCGCACTGCTGCGCCTTCCCATTGCTGCATACTGGCGTCGTAACGTTCGGCTTCCCAGCGCTCGTTGCCGAAATACTTCACGGTTTCATAATTAATTAAACTATCAATAGCCCGGGTATTGGCATTGGAATCTAAAACATTCATTTCACGCCGATAGCGCATCCGCCACTCGGTAACGCCCAGCGTAAATGCGATATAAACTGCGACGGTTGCAAATGTGACTGCGGCAAACCACCAGTCATATTTTTTAAGCAAAATCACCGCCACTAAAGCAATTTCAACCAAGGTCGGCAAAATATTGAACAACATAAAGTTCAATAAAAACGCAATCCCTTTGGTGCCGCGATCAATATCGCGACTCATGCCGCCAGTTTGGCGCTCCAGATGAAAGCGCAACGACAAACGATGCAAATGCTCAAACACCTGCAAGGCCACCCGGCGAATAGCACCTTGCGTGACTTTGGCAAACACCGCATCGCGCATCTCACCAAACACCGCCGAGCTCAGACGCAGTGCGCCATAGGCCAAAATTAACGTCAGTGGCAGCACTAAAGCCTGATTTTGCACGTCCAGATGATCAACGATGTCTTTGAGTACCAAGGGCACCGACACATTGGCGAGTTTGGCGGCAATCAGCAAACTAAGCGCAGCAAAAACTCGAAACTTATATTGCATCAAGTAAGGCAATAAGGTGGATAAGGTTTGCCAATCTTTACGCGGTGGCTTTGATTTGTTTTCTACTGTTGATGTCATTAATGCAATGTCCGAGGCATAGAAAGAATAAATGGCGCAATCGTGGCTTCAAATTCAGTACCATCGGCCGCCATCATTTGGTAGCTACCATACATGGTGCCAACCGGCGCATTGAGCGTCACGCCGCTGGTATATTCAAAAGACTCACCCGGTGCAATCTCAGGATGTTCACCCACCACCCCCAAACCGCGCACTTCTTGTTTTTGGCCTTGGCCATCTTCAATCACCCAGTGCCGTGCCATCAACTTAGCGGGCACGTTGCCTTCATTGGTAATGGTAATTTGATAGGCAAAAGTGTATTGCTCGGCACTTTCATTGGATTGCTCGGCAAGATAAAACGGCCGAGCCGTCACGCTAATTTTATAAGTGGCTTCCAATTTAAAATTCTCCGTATGTCCTGTGGTAGATCAGGGCGATGTGGCAGTTTACCAGCGTGGCGAACGCATATTGAGCAAAGTCATCTTGTTTTCGCGTTAAACTGGCACACTAGAGCCTACTAGTGCCTATTCTTGCCTTCTTAGGAGCCGGATTCATGACTTATCGCATCGCCCCAAGTATTTTATCGGCTGACTTTGCCCGTTTGGGTGAAGAAGTAAAAAACGTTATCGCTGCTGGCGCCGACATCATTCACTTTGATGTCATGGATAACCATTATGTGCCTAATCTCACCATAGGTCCTTTGGTTTGCGATGCCATCCGGCCATGGACCGACGCGCCGATTGATGTGCATTTAATGGTAAAACCGGTTGATCGTATTATCCCCGACTTTGCCAAAGCGGGCGCCAACATCATTACTTTCCACCCCGAAGCCTCTGAGCATATTGATCGCTCTTTAGGTTTAATTAAAGAATCGGGCTGTAAAGCGGGTTTAGTCTTTAATCCGGCCACACCACTGCATTACCTTGACTACGTGATGGACAAAATTGACATGATTTTGCTGATGTCAGTCAATCCCGGTTATGGCGGCCAATCCTTTATTGCCGAAACTTTAGTCAAAGCACGGCAAGCGCGCGCTTTAATCGATGCTTATACCGCCAAAACTGGCCGTGAAATCTGGCTGGAAATCGATGGCGGGGTCAAAGTCGACAATATTGCCGCGTGTGCGGCGGCGGGCGTCGATACCTTTGTTGCGGGTTCCGCTATTTATGGCCAACCCGATTACAAAACCGTCATTGACCAAATGCGCGCCGAACTGGCCAAGGTGGCGTAATGCAGCTGCTGCACAATCCACGCTGTAGCAAAAGCCGCGAGGCCCTGAGCGAACTGAACGCCTTAGGGCATTCGCCAGAGGTTCGTCTTTACCTTGAGAACGCGCTGAGCGCCGATGAAATCACGGCTTTACTGGCGATGCTCGACATCGCCGCGCTGGATTTAGTGCGGCAAAAAGAACCGCTTTGGGCTGAGTTATGCCAAGGGCGAGTATTAAGCGCAGCGCAGATTATCGAGCACCTCGCTGCGCACCCCCAGTTGATCGAGCGGCCGGTTTTAATTCACCAAGGCAAAGCAGCAATCGGCCGCCCTTTTACACGCTTACTGACTATTTTGTAAATCGATACGATCAATGGCGTTTTTTGACTTAGATTTTTGCAGACATGAATGAGGCTTCAATGAGTATTATTGCTTGTGCATTTGACCTTGACGGCACTTTAGTCGATTCAATCCATGATTTAGCCCGTGCCGCCAATTTAGCGCGCGCCGACGCGAGACTGTCCCCACTGGAAAGTGATCGCGTTGCCAGCTTTGTTGGTGATGGCGCCGCCAGTTTAGTCGCAAGGGTATTGGCTGACAGCCATGATGCAGAATATACCGGCAGTGATATACAGCGTGAGGGTATGCTGAGCTTTAATGCGCACTACCTTGCAGGCCTGCATATCGCAACGCGCTTTTACCCTAAAGTACTCGCCACCTTACATCTACTGCGCGAGCGGCAAGTTCCATTAGCACTGGTTACCAATAAACCAGAACGCTTCACCCTGCCTTTGCTACGCGAGTTGGGTATCGACACGCATTTTGAGGTGGTGGTCGCTGGCGACACTGTCAGCAATAAAAAACCCTCTGCTGATCCGCTCCTGTATGCCGCCAGCCGATTAAACGTACCCACCAGTCAGTTGCTGATGGTCGGTGACTCAATCAACGATGTATTGTCAGCAAGGGCGGCGGGCTGCCCTGTACTGACAGTCAGTTATGGTTATGGCAGCGACGTTGAATCACTCAATGCCGATGCGGTAATTCATAGCTTTGCTGATTTATGTGACTTTCTCGATCTCGCTTAAACACAACGCTTGGGCAGGCTAAAGCCACGTCATTAACGTCAGCGAATTTAAGTTTGAACATTGAAGGTGATGCACAAATCAAATCGCTGACTATGGTTCCAGCTGACCGCGTGATTGGGCAGCAATAGCCGATTTAACGCTTATTGCTTGCGAACAAATCTATTTCTTCGCAAGCAATGTCACACCGATTGCGCGTGAATTTGACGGTCTTGTTCAGTTCACGCACAATTGGGGCTTACTTCTCGATTTAAATAGATATCAATCCACATGGCTTTTTACTCCGCACAGCAGCAATACGCAATTTTTGAATGGCGATGGCGTCGCTGATCTCGCGCGCAGACGTCCTTCTTCTATTCTATTTGGAGTAACACCATGATTTCCCGCATCGAATTTGACGCCTTGGCCAGCCAAGGCTTTAACCGCATTCCGCTAATCCAAGCATTATTTGCTGATTTAGATACCCCGCTCTCGGTCTACCTTAAACTCGCCAATTGTCCGTATTCGTATTTATTAGAATCGGTCGTCGGTGGCGAGCGCTTTGGCCGCTATTCATTTATTGGTTTACCAGCGCGCACCCGAATCAAAGTTTGCGGCACGCGCACTGAGCTGATTCATGACGATCAGATCATTGAAAGCCATGAAGGCAATCCACTGGATTTTATCGAAAGCTACCAAGCCCGCTTTAAAGCCCCTCCCAGTAAAGGCTTGCCGCGCTTTATGGGTGGTTTGGTCGGCTATTTTGGTTACGAAACCATTCGTTATATCGAGCGTAAACTCGCGCAATGCCAGAAAGCCGATCCAATTGGCGCGCCCGATATCCAGCTATTACTCTCCGAAGAAATCGTCGTGGTCGATAATCTAAGCGGTAAGCTGTATTTAGTGGTGTACGCCAACCCGCATGAAATCGACGCATTTGACACCGCCAGTACGCGCATTCATGCATTACGAATGAAATTACGTGAGCCGGCCAATATGGCGCTCTCGTTACCAACCGGCAATGTGGGCGTGCCGGTGTCTGAATTTGGCGAAGCGCCATTTAAGGCGGCGGTACTCAAAGCCAAAGATTACATCAAAGAGGGCGACGTGATGCAGGTGGTGCTGGCGCAACGCATGAGTGCGCCGATGCACGCCTCGGCGATGTCCTTATATCGATCGTTACGCAGCATTAACCCTTCGCCGTATATGTTTTATTACGACTTTGGTGACATGCAAATTGTTGGCGCATCGCCAGAAATTTTGGTGCGGCTCGAAGACGACACCGTCACCGTGCGCCCAATTGCTGGCACCCGAACTCGCGGTAAAGATCGCGCAGAGGATCTGGCGCTCGAGCAAGAATTACTCGCTGACGAGAAAGAAATCGCCGAACACGTGATGCTGATTGATTTGGGCCGCAATGACGCCGGTCGCGTGGCACAAACTGGCTCAGTTAAACTCGTCGACAAAATGATTGTTGAGCGCTACTCCCACGTGATGCACATTGTTTCCAGTGTAGAAGCCAAGCTCAAACCCAAACTCAGCGCGATTGACGTGCTCAAAGCCACCTTCCCCGCTGGCACGGTCTCCGGCGCGCCCAAAGTGCGCGCCATGGAAATCATTGACGAGTTGGAGCCGACTAAACGCGGCATATATTCTGGCGCAGTCGGTTATTTGGGCTTTAACGGCGATATGGACGTGGCCATTGCGCTGCGCACTGCAGTGGTTAAAAACCAAACACTCTATATGCAAGCCGGCGCCGGCATTGTGGCCGACTCTGTACCGCAAAGCGAATGGCAAGAAACGCTCAACAAAGCCCGCGCGGTACTACGCGCGGCTGAATTAGCCGAACAGGGGTTGGACGCTTAACACCTGACGCAGAGACGCAGAGGCACGGAGAATAAGCGATGCAATACAATGAGCTCAGCGAGCAAGTGATTGGCGCCGCGATTGAAGTGCATCGGCATTTAGGCCCAGGACTTCTTGAAGCTGTTTATGAATCCGCAATACTGCATGAATTAAGTTTGCGAAAACTAAACACACAAAGCCAATTAGCACTGCCTTTGCATTACAAAGGAAAAGATCTGGCCACTTCATTTCGTATTGATTTACTGATTGAAAACAAGCTAATTGTCGAAATAAAAGCGGTAGAAATCATTCTACCGGTACACAAAGCACAATTATTAAGTTATTTACGTTTAGCTCAAAAACCATTAGGGCTACTCATTAATTTCAACAGCGCACGATTGATAGAAGGCACGCATAGAATTGTAAATCACCTGTGATTTTCTCTGCGTCTCTGCGTCTCTGCGTTGAAAGGGTTTTACTATGTTACTGATGATCGACAACTACGATAGCTTTACTTACAACTTGGTGCAATATTTTGGCGAGCTCGGCCAAGACGTCCAAGTGCATCGCAACGATGAAATCAGCATCGAGCAAATCGAAGCTTTAGCGCCAAAATATCTGGTGATTTCACCCGGCCCTTGCTCGCCAAGCGAGGCGGGTATTTCGGTGGCGGCGATTAAGCATTTTGCTGGCAAGCTGCCGATTATGGGCGTGTGCTTGGGGCATCAAGCGATTGGTGAAGCCTTTGGCGGCGTGGTGTTGCACGCCAAAACCCTAATGCATGGCAAGGTATCGCCCGTTATCCATAACGATATCGGGATGTTCAAAGATATACCCTCTCCGGTTACCGTCACCCGCTACCATTCATTGGCCATTGAGCGCGATTCGCTCCCCGATTGCCTTGAAGTCACCGCATGGACCACCGACGGCGAAATTATGGGGGTGCGCCATAAAACTTTAGCCATCGAAGGCGTGCAATTTCACCCCGAATCGATCTTGACCGAGCATGGCCATCAAATGCTGGCCAATTTCTTACGCGAATTTTCTTAACAAGCCTTCAACGCAGAGACGCAGAGGCACAGAGATCAATCATTAATCGTTAGTCAGTCGCTATTCAGTCTTATTGGGGTGATTTTTTCATCACAATCAATTCACTAACGATGTCATTTAAGATTTGAATTTCTCTGCGCCTTTGCGTCTCTGCGTCAGGTTTTCTGTGGAAACACCATGATTACCGTACAAGCCGCGCTCAATCGCCTGATCGACAACAACGAATTGTTTTACGATGAAATGCTGTATTTAATGCGGCAAATCATGTCGGGTGAAATGACGCCAGCGCAAATCGCTGCACTCTTGATTGGTCTGCGCACCAAAGTCGAAACCGTTTCCGAAATTGCCGCTGCGGCCACTGTGATGCGCGAATTTTCGACCAAAGTGGCAGTACAAGATCAACGGCACCTTGTTGACACCTGCGGCACCGGCGGCGATGGCGCGCATACGTTTAATATCTCTACCTGCGCGGCTTTTGTCGCCGCGGCAGCAGGCGCCAAAGTCGCCAAACACGGCGGCCGATCAGTGTCATCGAGCTCTGGCTCGGCCGATGTGCTCGAAAGCTTTGGCGTGAATCTCAACCTGACTGCCGAACAAGTTGGCCAGTGTATTGACGAAGTCGGTTTGGGCTTTATGTTTGCCCCCAACCATCACAGCGCCATGAAATACGTCGCGCCAGTACGTAAAGAACTTGGCGTGCGCACGATTTTCAACATCCTTGGCCCACTGACAAACCCTGCTGGTGCTGACAATCAAGTGATGGGCGTGTTTCACCCAGATCTAGTGGGTATTCAAGTGCGGGTATTACAAAAGCTGGGTTCCAAGCACATACTCATCGTCCATGGCAAAGACGGCATGGACGAAATCTCGATCAGCGGCCCAACGATGATTGCCGAACTCAAAGACGGACAAATCACCGAATACGAATTTGACCCACGCCAGCTGGGATTTGAGCTCGCCGACATTAAAGCACTACACGCCAGCAATGCCGCCGAGTCCAAAGCCAAGATCGAGTCGGTACTCAACGGCGAAGTCGGCCCTTGCCGCGACATCGTCTTACTGAACGCTGGTGCTGCCATCTACGCCGCCAACTTAGCCGTCACACTCGAAGATGGCATTAATGCAGCGCATGAAGTGATTGCCAATGGCGCGGCGAAAGCCAAGCTTGCCGCGTTAATTCGTTTTACACAGGCGCTGGCCTAAGCCGATAGATTGACGTAGGGTGGCCGCGCTGCGGCGTAAGCCACCATCCTAAAAATTTAAAATATTGGCGGGTTACGCCTGTGGCTAACCCGCCCTACGAGTGAAGCCATGTCCGACATCCTAAAAAAAATCTGGGCGACGAAGTTTGAAGAAGTCGCTGCGGCTAAAAAACACCTGCCACTCGCCGAAATCCGCGCCCAAGCTGAAGCCAATCAAGATCACCGTGATTTTGTTGCGGCGATTCGTGCTAAACACGCGGCAGGCAAAGCCGGAGTGATTGCGGAGATCAAACGCGCCAGCCCAAGCAAAGGCGTGATGCGCGATCCGTTTGTACCTGCGGAAATCGCCGCCGATTATGCGGCCAATGGCGCAGCGTGTTTGTCGGTACTGACCGATGTGCAATATTTTCAAGGTCATGCTGATTACCTTAAAGCGGCGCGAGCGGCCTGCGCTTTACCGGCGCTGCGTAAAGACTTTATGGTTGACGAGTATCAGTTTTTTGAAGCGCGCGCTTGGGGTGCCGACTGCATTTTATTGATTGCCGCCGAGCTCGATTTAGCGCAAATGCGCGATTTTGAAGCGCTAGCGCATAGCCTTGGTATGGCGGTGTTGGTTGAGGTGCATAACGGCCAAGAACTCGACGCCGCGCTGCAATTAACTACGCCGCTGGTGGGGGTCAATAATCGTAATTTGCGTACATTTGAAGTCAGCTTACAAACGACGATCGACTTATTACCACGGATTATTGACGCTGGCGGCAACCGAATCGCCGTGTGTGAAAGTGGTATTCATGCGTCAAGTGATGTGCAATTGATGCATGATCATGACGTCCACACTTATTTGGTCGGCGAAGCCTTTATGCGCCAAGCCTCACCGGGGCAAGGCTTAAGCGATTTATTTGATCCGATTTATCAATAAATCAAACCAATGATTGCATCCATTTGGCCGTTCACAGCGAATCGAGTAGATGTGAACGTATTGCGGCTTGCTGCTGCTGACTGATGCCCAAAACATGCTCAATATAGCGCGGTAGCGTGCCGGATATTTTTTTGACTTCATGGAGTGCCGCTTTTAGATAGGCGGCTTCTACGCCAAAAATAGCATTCAAAATAGCCACATCCGCACCTTTGGCAACGCACTGCGCAATCATGGGCTGGTATTTGAGCAAAACATGGGCATTGCTCGCCAAATAGTCACGCAAAATCCGCTCATGCGGCACACCTAAGATCGTTAACAATAAAACTGTCGCCCAGCCGGTGCGATCTTTACCCGCAGTGCAATGCCACAAGACGGGGTATAGCTCGCGACTACAGAGTGAATGCAGCCATTGGCGCATTACCCCTTGTGCATGCGTGTTACGAACCATTTCGCGGTATATGTCGGCCATCAGCAAGGCCGCACGCCCTTGTCCTAAATGCAGATTCAATTGCGCAGGATCGGCCAGCAATGCGTCTAAACTCAGAGCCGATGGCAACTGCGATTGGGCTAATACATCCGCGGTGCGGCACTGCACGGCTGGCCACTGCGGATCTGGATCGCGAGCGATCTCAGCGGGAGTGCGAAAATCCCAAATGCTGCGAATCGCCAATGCAGCAAAGGCTTGCTGATCTTGCAAACCGGCCAATTGATCCGATCGAAACAACATCCGCGAGCGGATGGTTTTTCCTGCTGCCGTTTTTATGCCGCCTAAATCACGAAAATTAGCCAGCCCCGTGATCTGCAATGGTGGTACAGGGCTTGATGCTTGACGTTTTTGGGCAAAAAAAGTTTGCAGTAATAGTTTGGCCTGCTCACCACCAGCACCTTGTTCAATCTGGGTATGGTGATTTAAGCGTGGTTCTAAATACGGATTGCACACACTGCCTGCCGCCCCGGTTTTGGGTTCAGCCAGCGCATACACCACGCGCGCCATGCGCGATTGCAAAATAACGCCGCTACACATTAAACATGGCTCAAGCGTAATAAATAGCTCGCACTCGGGTAAGCGGTAATTGCCTAAATGTTGGGCCGCTTGCCGAATCGCCAGCATCTCGGCATGCGCACTCGGGTCGTGACGATGAATTGGTTGATTATGGCCACGGCCGATGATTTGCCCTTGATGGACCACGACCGCGCCGACGGGCACTTCACCCAAAGCCAAAGCCAGCTCGGCCTCTTGCAAAGCCGCCTGCATAAAATCCAAATCGGTGTAACTCAACTCAAAATCCTTCATGGGGTATACGATTGCAATCCATTATTAATGTATTGTAGAAAGCAATACCTCGTTCTTTGACATTCGACTGGATGCTACAGAGCAAAGCTTGGCGTGAATTGACAACGCGGTACGTCGTGGCTAGCCTCAGACAAGCCCTTGCAAAACGCATCGAATAAACACAAACGCAACGGTAAAATCTCTAAGCCAACATTTCCGCCGCATGCTGGCGCGTGGTTTCGGTAATGTCTAAACCACCGAGCATGCGGGCGATTTCTTCGATTCTGGCCTCGTGGCTTAATAATTCAATCGAGCTGATCACGCCTTCTTTACCTTGCTGTTTGGCTACTTGCAAATGCTGTACGCCACAGGCGGCTACTTGCGGTAGATGCGTAATGCACAAAACTTGCCGCGACTGGCCTAATTCTGACAATAAGCGCCCAACGATTTCGGCAACGCGCCCGCCAATCCCAACGTCCACCTCGTCAAAAATCAGCGTCGGTACATTCGCCACTTGGCTGGTGACCACTTGCAAGGCCAAGCTAATTCGCGACAACTCACCACCGGAGGCGACTTTGGCCATTGGGCGCAATGGCGAAGCGGGATGATTGGCCACTTGTAATTCAACTTGCTCTAAACCATAAGCCGCAGGATGCGTTAAAGGCTGCAAAACCACTTCACAGCGGCTGCCCGACAAAGCCAAGACTTGCATTTGCTCTGTGACCAATTGTGATAATTTCTGCGCCGCGCTAGTGCGGGATTTACTTAAAGATGTGGCCAATTTGCGATAAGCGCTTTCTGCGGTTAAGACTTGTTTTCGCAAGGCATCCAAACCCTCTGCGCCGCCCAATTCGGCCAACCGCGCTTGCCATTCTTGCAATTGCGATAGCAGCTGCGACGGGTCGATGCGATATTTACGGCCCATTTTATAAATCGCATCAAGGCGACTTTCAACTTCGCTTAAGCGCTCAGGATCGAGCTCTAAGCGGTCGGCATATAAACGTAATGCACTCACTGATTCGGCCAATTGCGCTTCGGCGCCAGCAATGAGCTCTAAGGTATCGTTAATCGACGGATCAAAATCAGCCAATTGGCTTAAGCGATGCGCCGCCGTGGCGAGCCAGCTTTGGCAATTGTCATCGCCGTCGCTGAGCGCCATCAGCCCTTCTTGTACCCCATCGATTAAGCCTGCGGCATGGTGCAAGCGCTTGTGATCGAGCTGCAACTCAGGCCATTCGCCCTCTTGCATATTCAGTGCAGCAACCTCATCAATCTGCCATTGTAAGCGCTCACGCTCGGTTTCAAAGCGCTCGGCATTTTGTTCGGCATCATTAAGTTGCTGCGCTAGCGTATGCCAAATTTGATATTTTTTGGCGGTATCGCGCGCGACTTGGGTGGTGCCAGCGTAAGCATCGAGCAAATCACGCTGCGCGTCATGGCGTAATAACGATTGGTGGGCGTGTTGGCCGTGGATGTCGACCAAGAATTCACCGACGCCTTTAAGCTGGCTCAGTGTAACGGGGCTGCCATTGATAAATGATCTGGATTTGCCATTAGCATCAATCACTCGACGAATAATCAATGGCGCGCAATCTTCGCTTAAGCCTTGTTCAATCAGCCACGCAGTGACGCCGCTGAGGGCTTCACACATAAATTCAGCCGATAATTCAGCGCGCTCAGCGCCGTGACGAACCACGCCAGCATCTGAGCGATCGCCGAGCAATAAACCCAGCGCGTCAATCAAAATAGATTTACCCGCGCCGGTTTCGCCGGTGAGTACGGTTAAGCCCGCTTGAAAGTCTAAATCCAGTTCACGAACAATGACAAAATCACGTAAATGCAGCGCTGCCAGCATGGTCTCACCTAAGTTAAAAGCTCAGAACAAGATCAAAGTGTACATTCGTTCTATAAAAATGGCGAGCGCTGGGCATTAAAATTCATCGCTAACGCACGTAAATCCCGCAAAAACCGCGCGACTTTAGGCCTTTCGCGCTGGCGTTTTCGCGTGTTATGCCTTTTTTAGACCCAAGGGCGGCGCTAAACGATGAAATGGGCGTGATCACGCCAGAACGCAGTCCATACGGCTTACAATAATTTTTCACCCCAACGCAATTTGGCGCGCAGCATATCGTAATAGCTATAACCATGCGGATGCAAAATACGCAGTGAATTGGTGTAACGGCGAATCATGACGCGATCCATTTCATGCAATTCAAAATCAGATTGATTATCAAAATGCACACGAGCGCCCTGCCCGCGCGTTAATAAAAATGCCACTTGGGCGTTATCTGACACCACAATCGGGCGATTGGATAAAGATTGCGGGCAAATGGGCACCAAGGTGATTGCGGGTAGTGCAGGATGCAAAATCGGCCCACCGGAGGCCAATGCATAGGCGGTAGAGCCGGTTGGCGTGGACACCACTAAACCGTCGGAGCGTTGGCTGTAGACAAATTGATTGTCGACAAAAATCTCAAACTCAATCATCGAACCAATTGAGCCACGGCTAAACACCACATCATTAAACGCCAATGAGGTGCTAATGGGCTGGCCATCGCGCAAAATCGTCGTCTCTAGCAAAATGCGCTCTTCGGGAACAAACTGCCCGGCAATCATATTACTGATCGTGACTTCCATCTCATGCAATGGAATATCAGTCATAAAGCCGAGACGGCCTTGATTAATCCCCACTAAGGGTATGCGATAGGGAGCCAACAACCGCGCCACCGACAGCATGGTACCGTCCCCCCCTAATACCACAACCAAATCAGCCAATTTGCCGATGTGATCGCGCGATACTTTTTGGTATTCAATAATGCCATGCTCTTGGGCGATGTCTTGCTCGACCAATACTTTAATCCCGCCAGCCTCTAGCATGGCGGCCAAACGAGCAATCGGATCCCCAAGCGCGGGGGTATTTAAGCGGCCAACAAGGGCGATGGTTTTAAATAAGCTATGCATGACGTGTGGTTTTACACCAATAGTTTGGGTTTTGTTCGTGAAAAAAATCACAGAACGCATTAATAACACGCCAGACAGGTTAAAATCCAGCGCTATGATGCTCAATGATCGATCTCACCGCCTGCTCAAGACACTGGTTGAGCGCTATATCGCCGATGGCCACCCTGTTGGCTCAAAAGCGCTATCGCACTATTCTGGGCTGGATGTCAGCTCGGCCACGATACGCAATGTAATGGCCGACCTAGAAAACCTCGGTCTCATTACCAGCCCACACACGTCTGCCGGCCGCATTCCCACCGCGCAAGGCTATCGGCTGTTTGTTGACCGCTTGCTGATCACACAAAACCATAGCGCCAACACCGCTTTACCCGAGTTACTCAGCACTGAATTACCCAACGATCATCCACAGCACAGCATTGCCGCTGCTTCGCAGCTGTTATCTCAGCTGACGCATTTTGCTGGTGTGGTGACGCCGCCACGCCGTAGCGAAGTGTTGCTCAAACAAATTGAATTTTTGCCACTATCGGATAAACGTGTGTTGCTGATTTTGGTCACGCAAGATGGTGAGGTACAAAATCGCATTGTGCAGACTGAGCGGGTTTTAGGCGTGAATGAGCTCAATGACGCCGCGCATTTTTTAAATCGGCATTGTGCTGGCAAAACCATTGGCCATTTAATGCAGGTATTGCAACAAGACTTAGGCCAAGTAAAACGTGAATTACTCGAACTGATGAATGCCGCGATGCAAATGGGGCAAGATTTAGGCAATGACCAGATGATTATTGCTGGCGAGCATCAATTACTCGGGCTGAATGATTTCACCGGCAATATGCGGCAAATGCGGCAGTTGTTTGAACTTTTTGAGCAAAAAAGCACCCTACTTAAACTCATGCAACTGGGGCAAAGCGCCCAAGGCATCCAAATTTATATCGGCCAAGAATCAGGCATTGCACCACTGGATGAATGCTCGGTGATTGCCGCACCGTATCGCGTGGATGGCGAAATCGTCGGCACTTTAGGCGTGATTGGCCCGACTCGAATGGCGTATGATCGCGTGATTCCCATTGTTAACATTACAGCGCAGCTACTTTCTAGCGCGCTGTCTCATTAAATCGACCTTATTGATGAAAAAAATCACTCTCGCCATCTTGGCAACCCTCGCTGTATCGGCCCCTTCTTTTGCCGATGATGAATTAATTAGTCGCCCAGAAGTGCAAGACTACATTCGCCAAACCGCCGCCACGCATGGCTTGAGTGAAGACTACCTAACGAGTGTGCTGCAAGACGCGCAAACCAAAAACAATATCATTACGATTTTGGATCGCCCTTCAACCAGCCGACCTTGGCATGAGTTTCAAGCCAATTTTGTGAATAAAACGCGCATCAATAATGGCGCCAAATTTTGGCGCAATCATGCCGATTTAATGAATGCCATTGCCAAGCAATACAAAGTGGCCCCCGAAGTGATGTTGGCCATTTTGGGCGCAGAAACCAATTACGGCAGTTATACCGGCTCGTTTCGGATTGTCGACGCTTTAAGTACCATCGCGTTTAATTACCCACGCCGTGCCGCGTATTTTCAAAAAGAGCTCACTGAGTTTTTCTTATTAGCGCAAGAGGAAAAACAAGACGCCGCGTCATTTAAAGGCAGTTACGCCGGTGCAATGGGCTGGCCGCAGTTTATGCCGTCGTCTTTCAGGCAATACGCCCAAGATTGGGATGGCGATGGTCGCCACGACATTTGGAATAACCCCGGCGACGCACTGGCCTCAGTTGCCAATTACTTAAATCAACACGGCTGGGTGGATCAAGGCGACACCTTTACCGCCGTCAATATGAATCAAGACCCTGCGCCCTTATTAGCCGATAAATTTAACATTCATTTCACTGTGGATGAATTAATCGCCAAAGGCGTGGCACCGATTGCCGAAATCAACACCCAGCAGCCCGCAGTACTCTACGCACTGGAAACTGAACCCGGTTTCACCCAGCACTTTTTAGGCTTTAATAATTTTTACGTCATCACTCGCTACAACAAGAGCACCTTGTACGCCACAGCAGTCTTACAGCTTGCCGATGAAATCAAAGCGGCGTATCAACGTGGTGATGACCTCGCCAAATCGGCCAAGCCCGCCAGCAGCAACAGTAAAAAATCCACCCAATAAGCTCAGCACGACTTTAACCACATGCCAGCGTGAGCTGGCATGCACGGCGCGCGGCTTGCTGGCAACAACGCCAAGCCATACCGAGCTAAGGTATAGCCTGCAACTTTAGCCTAGATAAAGATTAGCTCAATATACCCCAGAAAGTTGTTTGGCAGAATGGACCAGGTGCGCCTCCAAGTCGAGCGCTGATAATGGCTTGCTATAGAAATAACCCTGTGCACAAGCACAACCCATATCACGCAAAATCTGCATTTGTGCTTGCGTCTCAACCCCTTCGGCAACGACATTTAAGCCCAGTTTTTTGGCCAAAATCACGATGGTTTCCGCAATCACCACATCATCGGCCTGCTCGGGAATGCCTTCAATAAAAGATCGATCGATTTTTAAAGTATCCAGCGGTAAGTTTTTAAGTTGTGACAAGGACGAATATCCGGTACCAAAATCATCAATCGCTACTTTAACGCCCAGTTGTTTGAGCTGATGCAATATGGCAACCGCTTCATTAATCCGCGTCATAATCAAGCTTTCAGTGACTTCAAGCTCTAATACTTCAGCCGGCAGCCCACTATTTTGCAACGCTTTGGTGACCTGATTGAGCAAAAGATCAGGCCTAAATTGCCGCACGGATAAGTTCACCGCTATGCGAGGCACGGCAAACCCCTGTTGCCGCCAACGTTGCACGCGTTGACACGCTTCATTGAGCACCCAATCACCAATCGGCACAATCAAACCATTTTCTTCAGCAATCGGAATAAATTCGCTCGGTGAAATTAGACCCAATTGCGGGTGCTGCCAGCGAATTAAACATTCCAACCCAGCCAATTGCCCCGTCATCAAATCAAACTGTGGTTGATACCATAATTGTAATTGCTGGCGTTCTAGCGCAAAACGCAGTGCATTTTCTAAATTTAAATGCGACATTTGATGCGCCATATTCATATCCACCGAATAGAACTGATAGGTGTTTTTGCCTAATTCTTTGGCGCGATACATCGCAATATCGGCGTTTTTCATCAATTGCGCCGCTTGCCCCGCGTCGTGTGGATAAAGGCTAATCCCGATCGAACCGGTCACAAAAAGCTCGTGTTCTCCCACTTGATACACTTCGCCCAGCGCCAATAAAATCCGTTCAACAACTTGAATAATTTGCTCGTTATGAATGACGTTTTCCAATAGCACGGTAAACTCATCCCCGCCCAAGCGCGCCACCGTATCATGCTGCTTGACATTGCCTTGCAAGCGCTGCGCGACCACTTTAAGTAACTCATCCCCAACATCGTGCCCCAACGTATCGTTAATGGTTTTAAAGCGATCCAAATCAATAAATAGCAAAGCAAAAGCGCGGCATTTGGTACTGGCCCGCGTCAAGATTTGCCCAAGCGCCTCGTGTAAGCCACTGCGATTGAGTAAGCCCGTGAGTGCGTCATGCTGCGCCAGATGGCGCATTTTTTGCTCGGTTTCTTTGCGGGCGGTGTAATCAGAAAAAACCGCGACATAATTGGTAATTTGATGGTACTCATCGCGCACTGCGCTCATCGACAACCAAGCCGGATAAGCGCCACCGCCTTTACGCCAATCTTGCACCTCCCCCTCCCAGTGGCCAATCTAATGCAAACGCGTTAATTGATCCGCCTGTAATACGCTGAGTTGACCTTGCTGACGGCCAAAAATACGCGATGTTTTGCCAATCGCATCGCGCGTTTGAAATCCGGTTATTTTTTCAAACGCGGGGTTGGTGGCAATGATTTTAGCATTGGCATCGGTCAGCAAAATACCTTCACTGGCATGTTGAAAGATTTTGCCTGCCAAGCGTGCGGCATTCATTGCCCGCTGATTTTCACGATGAGACGCGGTTAAAAAAATCGCCGTTTGCAGCGCAATCGCCAATAAAAACAATAATCTGACGGTATGAACAATTGAATTGGTTTCGCTAATATATTGACTACTCACCGACAGCAAAATCACTAAGGCAATGGCGCTATTGGCAATTTGCCCCAAGCGAAGCGACGACCAAATAAATAAAGGGAACATTAAATAGGCCGCTTCCAAAGCATACATATTATGCCCTTGAAACAATAAAATACTACCGCCGGCCACCACCGTAATGAGCAGTGTTAATTCAATAATCCAATTTGGCGTCAATAACTCTTTATCATTCATTACCGCAAAAACAGCAGGAATAATAATTAACAAACTCAAGGATTGCGCCAACCAAAGCATCAGCCAGTTTTGCATTAGCAACGGTTGAGGTGCCACAAATTGAACGAATGAAATTAAAATACTGGCAAATAAAATATTGCTATAAATAGGCCCGGATAATAACAATCGATGGCTATCGTTGATTTTAAATTCGCCATCGGCAACAAACAGCGGCAATAAACTAAACACACATAAAGCTTGCGTTAAATTGAGCGCCGCCATGCTGGCGGCGACCCACAAAGTCGGATCGAGCTCTAGCCCATATGCGATTGCACCAGGAATGCACGAGAGTATCGCCTTCGGGCCCATCAGCAATAAGCCCGCCACAGCAATACCCAGCTGAAGATTTAATGGGCTAAACCAAGTCCCTTTTGGCAGCAAGCTGTAATCGATTAAGCCCGCTAAAAGATAGGTCAATGCCAATACATAATATTTTCTGTAAGATTGCGACATCGGTAGCAAAAGATCTTCGAAAGGACACGACGATCAACATAAGCTTTTTCTACTTGAAATGTCTACAAAATGTAGTTGCAGCCATCAGACTACCAACAGGATGAAGTCAGCAATGTGAAATAATTGCTATCCTGCCTGCCCGTTCAACAACAAGAAAAACCAGCGCAACTGACCAACCAAACGTCAACAGACCCTAATCTTGCTGGCGCAATATTTCGGCATCAAAAGCAACCGCAGGCAATTCACTGAGTTGCTTTAAACCCAAATCAGCAAGAAATGCGGCATTGGTTGCCAATAATTCTGGCCGCCCCGGTACTTCTTTATGCCCGATCACTTCTAACCAGCCACGCTCTTTTAAGGTTTGAATAATCTGGCTAGAGACTACTACTCCGCGAATCTCTTCAATTTCGCCGCGCGTAATCGGTTGTTTATACGCAATAATCGCCAGCGTTTCCATTACCGCACGACTGTAGCGCGGTGGCTTTTCTGGATTTAAGCGATTTAAATACACTTGCATTTCAGGCTGCGCACGAAAGCGCCAACCATTGGCGAGTTCTAACAATTGAATACCACGACCTTGCCACGCTAAAGTAATTTCATGCAAGCATTGCAAAATCACTGCCGAACTTAATTCATCATTCAATATTTTTTTAATTTGCGGTACGCGCAATGCTTCTTGGCTCGTTAATAACACCGTTTCAATGATTTTAATTGCTTGAATTTGATCCATTTAAAACTCACTTAAATAGTCAATAATGGATCGATCTGTCGTGCCATTATTGTATTGCTAGGCTTATGATGCATACATCCAACGGTCATAAGCAAATGACTCAACGCCAACGCCAACGCCATGCAATAGCGCAGTAAAGGCTGACTTCACAATTTACTTTGCATTTTTATGCTTCACTCGATTTTGCAGCAATTAACTGAACATACACTGGCGTTAATACCGCATATTGCGTGACTGAAATCAAACGCTCTTTAACTAATTCTAAAATCGCAATAAAAGTCACCACCAATAATGGCACGCCCTGCTGCATATCAAACAGTTCATTCAATTCATAATATCGACCATTGGCAATAACTCGCAAAATATGCGCCATTTGCGCGCGCACCGACAACTGCTCGCTGGCGACGACATGATGTTGAATTTGCCGATTGCGTGCCAATAATCCCAGCCACGCGAGCTTTAAATCGACCAGATTGACATCGGGTAATAATTCAATATGTTCCGGTTCAAACGCGACACAAACCCAGCTAAAGTCGCGTTCAGCTTGCGGCAGCGCATCCAAGGCTTGCGCGGCCAATTTCATTTGTTCGTATTCTAATAATCGCCGCATTAATTCAGCGCGCGGATCTTCAATGTCGGCATCAAAATCAATTTCAACGCTGGGTTTAGGCACTAACAAACGCGATTTGATTTCAATCAGCATCGCGGCCATTAACAAATATTCTGCCGCCAATTCAATATGACACGCCTCCATCGCCTCAACATATGCCATGTATTGCGTGGTCACTTGTGACATTGGGATATTGAGAATGTCAATATTTTGTTTGCGAATTAAATACAGCAATAAATCGAGCGGGCCTTCAAATTCGGTGAGTAACACCTGCAAGGCTTCAGGGGGAATATATAAATCGTGCGGAAACGCATGCACCGGCTCACCAAATACATGCGCCAATGCCCGTGGCGTGATCGGTAAATCGGCCGCATTCATTCGGGTTGACGCGGGGGTAACGACTGTTTTTCCCACGGTTTAGGCGGAGCAACCGCAATCCATCGTGAACGCGCCAATAGCATGAGTACGCCGCACAACATGAGCAATACTGGCCATTGAATTGAGAGTGGCAATTGATATTGCTGGCGTAAAAACGTGGTGATTGCACCGGCAATCAGCATTGGGCCGAGGACAACGGTTGATTTATTGATGCCATCAATGGCCAAAATGGCAATCCCAGCACTCATTAATCCGATAATGATAATCCAGCTCACACTGGGGAAAAAATTAAGCGAATTCATGAGCCAGCCAGCGCCAATCACTATCAATACCACAGGAAAAACAATTCCTCGCATCACGCGCACCTACAAAACAATCTGAATTAAACGCATCACCATCGCCATTAATGGCATCAAGATGTGGCCCAAAATACCGGTGACTAATAAAGCGATTAAGATAAAAAAACCATACGGCTCAATTTTCATTAACGTTCTTGCTAAATTAGGCGGCAAAATCGAAATCATAATTCGTCCACCATCTAATGGCGGAATGGGTAATAAATTCAGCACCATTAAAATCACGTTAATTTGAATCCCTGCTTGACTCATTAAGGCCAAAGGCAATTGGAACGAGCTACCCTCTAAACTGCCAGCGGCAAAACGAAATAACAAAGCCCAGATAAAAGCCATCACTAAATTGGCCAACGGCCCCGCTGCAGCCACCCAGCGCATATCACGCTTGGGATTATTTAATGCATGAAAATCAACCGGAACGGGTTTGGCGTAACCAAATAAAAAACCACCCGGTAATAAAACGCACAATAAAGGCAATAACACCGTGCCAATCGGATCTATGTGTTTGAGCGGGTTAAACGTCATTCGACCTTGCAAAAAAGCCGTCGGATCACCCAGCCGTTTGGCCGCATACGCATGCGCCGCCTCATGGGCGGTAATGGCAAACAGCACGGGCAAAGCCCAAACTGCAATGGTCTGAATTATATTGAGTTCCATATCAACCTTTGTGCTTTACAGTGAAAACGGCGTCACATCGCCTTTACCTTGCCGAATCAGCGTCGGCATATCGCCAGAAAGATCAATCACCGTGGTCGGCTCCGTACCACAGTAACCGCCTTCAATCACCAAATCGACGTCATGCTCTAAGCGATCACGAATTTCCCACGCGTCGGTCATTGGGTATTCTTCATTGGGCAACAATAAAGAGCTCGACAACATCGGTTCACCCAGCTCTTCGAGCAAAGCCAGCGCCACCGGATGATCCGGCACCCGCAAGCCAATGGTGAGTTTTTTAGGGTGCGACACCCGGCGCGGCACTTCTTTGGTCGCCATCAGGATAAAGGTATAACTGCCTGGCGTTGCCGCCTTGAGCAGGCGAAAAGCTTGATTATCCACTCGCGCATAGTTGCCAAGCTGAGACAAATCACGGCATGCCAAAGTAAAGTGATGCTTATCATCCAACTGGCGAATCCGCCGAATCCGCTCAATTGCGTCTTTATTATCTAAAG
This sequence comes from Deefgea salmonis, assembly GCF_020531905.1. GTDB lineage: Bacteria > Pseudomonadota > Gammaproteobacteria > Burkholderiales > Chitinibacteraceae > Deefgea > Deefgea salmonis. The sequence continues at coordinate 469,679 of NZ_JAJAWG010000001.1, forward strand.
CGCAACCCATGGCATAACACGAATCGGTCGGGTAAATAATAATCCCGCCTTTACGCAAAATATCCACCGCCTGTTTAATCAGGCGCGGCTGCGGGTTTTCAGCGTGAATAGAAAAGAACTGTGACATAAATATCCAAATTATGCAGGTATATCGCTACACACTATTTAAATCATTAGCTAGCGCGGGATACATCTTGCAAAGGTTGTTTTAACCAGCGTTCCCACACTGGCGTGCAGCCAAATGGAAGGTCGGCATTTAAACCGGGCTCTCTTGAGCCCTCGCCCGTGGCGTGATAATCGGTACCGCTCGAGCATTGATAATTAAAGTCATTGGCCAAACGGCCAAAACGCGCCGCATCGGCAATGCTATGCGTGCCGGAAACCACTTCGATCGCCTCGCCCCCCATGCGGTGAAACTCGATCAAGAGCACGCGCAAGGTTTCATTGCCTAAATCATAACGCCCCGGATGCGCCAACACCGCAACGCCGCCCGCACCCCGAATCCAATCAATCGCATCGTGCAAACGCGCCCATTCATGCTCGACATAGCCCGGCTTGCCGCGCACTAAATACTTTTTAAATACCGATTTAGTATCTTTGCAGCGGCCAGATTCAACCAAAAAACGGGCGAAATGCGTGCGGCTAATCATTTCTGGGTTCTCGGCAAACTTTTGCGCCCCCGCCAATACACCTTCAATACCGAGTTTTTCTAGGCCTTTGGCCATCCGCTCGGCACGCTCGGCACGCCCTTCTCGCACACTGGCTAGCCCAGCTAGCAGCGTCGGGTCATTCTCATCAAAGCCTAAGCCCACAATATGCAAAGTGTGCTTGCCCCAACTCACGGAGATCTCTACGCCGCTGATAAACTGCATGCCTAGCTCATCCGCAGTTTGCCGCGCTAACGCCAAGCCACGGATGTCATCATGATCGGTGAGCGCAAATAATTGACAGCCCCGTGAATGCGCACGACGTACTACTTCATCGGGCGGCAGTAAGCCATCTGAAATATTAGAATGGCAATGTAAATCAACTGGCGTCATTGTTTTCTCTTGATTTGAAACAGTCGGTAAGTAAATTAATGGCAAGCATGAATGCTGTTTATGCCAAAGATCAAACACAGCCTTGGCTTCACTTACGCAGGGAACACCCCAGTAGACAGGTATCGATCACCACGATCGCAAACAATACTCACAATCACGGCGTTTTCTAGCTCTTGCGACAAAGCCAGTGCTGCGCACAAAGCGCCGCCCGATGAGATACCGGCAAAAATACCTTCTTCACGCGCAAGGCGGCGAGTCATTTCTTCGGCATCGGCTTGATTCACTTCCATCAAGCGATCAATCAAATCAAAATGACAAATCGTCGGCACATATTCTGGCGTCCACTTGCGGATGCCCGGAATTTGCGCGCCATCACAAGGTTGCACCCCAATAACTTGCACCGCCGAATTTTGTGCTTTTAAAAAGCGTTGCGTCCCCATAATCGTGCCGGTCGTCCCCATGCTAGAGACAAAATGCGTAATCGTGCCAGCGGTATCGCGCCATATTTCTGGGCCGGTGCTTTCAAAATGCGCCAGTGGATTATCGGCATTGGCAAACTGATCTAAAATCAAACCCTGCCCTGCTTGCGACATGTGCAAAGCCTGATCTCGAGCCGCCTCCATGCCTTCGGTCAAAATCACTTCAGCACCGTAAGCTTTCATGGTTTGAATTCGTTCAATGCTGGAATTTTTGGGTAGCAATAACACCATGCGATAACCCATCACTGCGGCGGCCATGGCCAGTGCAATACCAGTATTGCCACTGGTGGCTTCAATCAAGGTATCACCAACCTGAATGTCGCCGCGCATTTGTGCTCGGCGAATCATCGACAATGCCGGTCGATCTTTCACTGAACCCGCCGGATTATTGCCTTCGAGCTTGACTAAAATCGTGTTAGTCGTATCGCCAGGGATACGCTTGAGTTTGACGAGTGGCGTATTGCCGACAAAATCTTCTAGATACTTGAACATATATCACTCCATGGGTCGCATGATTATACGCAAGCCCGTGGAGTCTGGTTTATTTGTTACGCAACAGTTTCACCACCGCCAGCAACACGCCCACCAGCTTAATGCCATTGGATAACCGTGCCATCGATGGATGCGACTTCGCTAAAATTTGTGCCAACCTGCCAAGTAGACTCAATGAATCCGTACGACCCAACAGCGAATTGGCCAGCGCCATTGGGCGACGAGATTCAAGCAGCCGAGTTTCCAGCTGCAATCGACACAATTGCGAACGAAAGACTAACTGCTGTTTTTTAAGCTCACGTTGCTGATTGGCCATCATGCACCCTCCTTGGCCGGAGTTACCGCATGAAAAGCGGCATCAATGAGCTTTTTATCTTGCGCAAATTCTTCGCTGGTTAATGGAAATGGCGTAATTAAATCGTGCATTAATTGACGTAATTGTTTCAATGCAAACAAGCCACACAATAAAAACAAGCCGCCAAAAGCAGCACAAATAATAACGCGATATTCCCAAAAGCCAAATAGCAAACCCAGACCGACAAAAGTCAGCGCCATAATCAATAAAAAAGCCGCTGCGATGGCAAAACCAATCATTTGCGCCAGTCGATCAAACTCATCGCGCAATTCAAGACCAAACAATGAAAAACGGGCAGCCACTAAGCCGCCCACCGTATCACGCCAAGTTGCGCGCCGATTCATTTAGCGCCGAGCTGCCAAAAAGCCAATCAACAAGCCCACTGCGGCACCAACACCAACGGCTTGCCACGGATGTGCATGTACATATTGATCAGTTTGTTGCGCGGCCACTTTGGCTTTATTGACTGCAACCGCTTCAATTTCAGCCAAGCGATGTTTTGCATCACATAAATTAGCTGCGATTTTTGCATAGATCTTTTTTGATTCTTCAGGACTAGCGTTGGCCGCTTCATTCATCAAATCGGCAGTTTCTTGCAATACATCTTTAGTTTCATCAATTAGCATAGATTCACTGGCTTCAGACATAAAACGCCCCTTTAAATTAAATAAGCAAATTAGAACTACAAGAATAGCAGGCCGAGCTTTGCTTGCACAGGTAATATAAACAGTCAGCATCAAGTCATTGACCGTAAACTATCCACTTGCTTTAGAAACACAAGCATTACGTTATTTCACACCGGTGCGAGATCAATATAAAAAAGCCACCTCGAACAAGGTGGCTTTTAAATTCAAAACAACAAATCAAAAAACTTAAATCATGCCTTTTGATTTCAGTAATTCAAACATCGTTTTACCGATTTCAGCTGGGCTACGGGTGTAGGCAATGCCAGCTTGTTCAAACGCTTTGAATTTTTCTTCTGCAGTGCCTTTGCCGCCAGAAATGATCGCGCCAGCATGGCCCATACGTTTGCCTTTCGGCGCAGTTACACCCGCGATGTAACCGACCACTGGCTTAGTCACGTAGGACTTCGCAAATTCAGCCGCTTCTTCTTCGGCAGAACCACCGATCTCACCGATCATGATGATGGCGTCAGTATCAGGATCATCTTGGAACAATTTCAATGCGTCGATATGGCTCAAACCAGGGATAGGATCGCCACCGATACCGATACAAGTTGATTGACCCAAACCGAGTGCAGTCGTTTGTGCAACTGCTTCGTAAGTCAAAGTTCCAGAACGAGAAACGATACCGATACGACCTGGATTGTGGATGTGCCACGGCATAATACCGATCTTGCACTCACCCGGCGTGATAATACCTGGGCAGTTAGGACCGATTAAACGGATACCCGCTTCATCAACCGCTTTTTTCACGTACAGCATGTCAATTGTTGGCACGCCTTCAGTAATACAAACAATCAACTTCACGCCGGCGTTTACCGCTTCCAGAATCGAATCTTTAGCGAAAGCTGCAGGTACGTAGATCACTGAAGTATCAGCTTGAGTTTGCGCTACAGCGTCGCGCATGGTGTTAAACACTGGCAAGCCAAGGTGCTCAGAACCACCTTTACCTGGTGTTACACCACCAACGACTTTAGTACCTACTTTCAACGCTTGTTCTGCGTGGAAAGTACCGTTTTTACCGGTGAAACCTTGCACCAGCACTTTTGTATCTTTATTAACCAAAACGCTCATGGTCTATATCCTCTTATTCGTGCGGTGATTACAAGGCTGCAACAGCAGCAACGATCTTCTCAGCGGCGTCGTTCAAGCCTTGGGCTGAAACCAGTTTCAAGCCAGATTCATCCAAGATTTTCGCGCCCAATTCAGCGTTATTGCCTTCCAGACGAACCACCACCGGCACAGTGACGTTCACTTCTTTCACTGCCGCGATAATCGCTTCAGCAATCATGTCGCAACGCACGATACCACCGAAAATATTAATCAAAACGCCGCGTACTGATGTGTCAGCCAAGATCAATTTGAAGGCTTCAATCACGCGCTCTTTGGTTGCGCCGCCGCCCACGTCCAAGAAGTTAGCTGGCTGGCCACCTTTGAGTTTGATGATGTCCATGGTGGCCATCGCCAAACCTGCGCCGTTAACCATACAACCGATATTGCCTTCGAGTGCCACATAGTTCAGTTCGAATTCAGACGCTTTCACTTCGCGCTCGTTCTCTTGTGACTTGTCGCGTTGAGCGAGCAATTCTGGGTGACGGTACAAAGCGTTTGAATCCAAACCGATTTTCGCGTCAACGCAGCACAATTCGCCGTTTTCACGCAATGCCAATGGGTTGATTTCGAACAAAGCGAAATCATTAGCGATAAACGCTTCAGCCGCGCCCAACATCATTTTAGTGAAATGCGTAACTTGCTTACCTTCAAGGCCAAGCGCAAAGGCACATTCACGTGCCTGGAATGGCTGCATGCCAACCAGCGGATCAACCGTCACTTTGATGATTTTTTCTGGCGTTTCTTCTGCCACTTTCTCGATTTCAACACCACCTTCGGTTGAAACCATGAACACAATACGTTGTGAGCTGCGATCAACCACAGCGCCAAGGTAAAGTTCACGCGTCACCGGGTACATGTCTTCACACACCAGAACGCTATGCACTGGCTGGCCTTCGGCATCAGTTTGATAGGTCACTAAGTTCGTACCGATCAAACGCGTGGCTTCAGCAGCCGCTTCTTCGCGGCTTTTTACCACCACAACGCCACCGGCTTTACCACGGCCACCGGCGTGAACTTGGGCTTTAACCACCGCAAATTTGCCGCCGAGCGCATCGTACGCTGCAGCTGCTTCTTCGCCTGTTGTCGCCAAAATGCCGCGTTGTACTGGCAAACCGTACTTAGCCAACAATGCCTTGGCTTGGTATTCGTGCAGATTCATCTCGATTAATCCTTTTTGAGGAGCGTGTTATTGTGAGGGTCAACACAACCCTCCAGAGGTACCACCGACGGGTGTCATCACCCGTCAACAAATTTTTCGCATCAATTACGAATGCAAACCGCGTTTATCTACACCCAATGCCGCTTCATGCAAAGCTTCTGACAATGACGGATGGGCGTGAACAATACGAGCGATATCTTCACTTGATGCATTAAATTCCATCGCCACCACCGCTTCAGTAATCAACTCAGATGCGAATGGGCCAATGATATGCACGCCCAAAATACGATCGGTTTTGGCGCAAGCGAGCATTTTGACAAAGCCAGCGGTTTCACCCAAGCCGAGTGCACGACCATTCGGGCCAAATGGGAACTGGCCTTTCTTGTATTCAATGCCTTCGGCTTTGAGGGTTTGTTCGGTTTTACCGACCCAAGCCATTTCTGGACTGGTGTAAATCACCCAAGGCACATTGTTAAAATCAATGTGTGGATGTTGGCCAGCAATCCGCTCAGCCACGGCGACGCCTTCTTCTGACGCTTTATGCGCCAGCATTGGGCCGCGAACCACATCCCCCACCGCCCAAACATTGGGCAAACTGGTACGGCAATCGCCATCAACAATCACATAACCACGCTCATCGAGCGACAAGCCAACGGCATCGCTAGCGAGATTCCAGGTATTGGGCAGACGACCAATAGAAACGATTAATTTATCGAATTCTTCACTGTGCGCCGCACCGTCAGCGTCCACATAATTCACCGTCACTGAGTCGGTGCCTTTATGGATGTCGCCGATTTTGACGCTGGTATTGATTTTCAGGCCCAAATCTTTGGTGAAAATCTTATGCGCTTCTTTAGCAATCGCTTCGTCAGCAGCCAACAAAAAGCCCGGCGCGCCTTCTAAAATCGTTACGTCAGAACCCAAACGCTTCCACACCGAGCCCATTTCTAGACCGATAACACCCGCACCAATCACGCCCAAACGTTTTGGCACGGCCGGAATCGACAGCGCCCCGTCGTTATCCAGCACTAAAACGTTATCAACCGGCGCTTGCGGCAATTGACGTGGCGTAGAGCCGGTCGCAATGATGATGTGCGTCGCTTCAACCACTTCGGTTTGACCGGCATCACTCACTTCAAGCTGCCATTTGTCGCCAACGCGGCCCAAAATCTTGCCGTGGCCATGCAAGCTATCAACTTTATTTTTTTTGAATAAATAACCGATGCCTTGCGTGAGCTTGCTCACAATGCCATTTTTACGTGCCAGCATGGTGCCAACGTCAAACTTCATACCTTCCACAGTAATGCCGTGCGCAGCAAATTTATGCTCGATGCGTTCAACATTTTCTGAAGATTCAAGCAATGCTTTCGACGGGATACAACCGACGTTTAAGCAGGTGCCGCCCAATGACGCTTTGCCTTCTTTGTTTTTAAATTCATCGACGCAAGCGGTCTTAAAGCCCAGCTGCGCCGCACGAATCGCCGCAATATATCCGCCAGGACCCGCACCGATTACCACAACGTCAAAAGATTTCGACATTTTGAATTCCATCCATAACCCGCATGGGTATATTAATGCAAACATTAAGATATGCCGCAAGTAGCGGCATACCCTTAGAAATTACAAATCAAGCAATAAACGCGCAGGATCTTCAATCGCGTCTTTAATCGCCACCAAGGCCAATACGGCTTCACGACCATCAATAATGCGGTGATCGTAAGATTGCGCCAGATACATCATTGGCAAAGCAACGATTTGACCATTAACGACCATGGCGCGCTCTTTGGTGGCGTGCATGCCCAAGATCGCTGATTGTGGTGGGTTAATGATCGGCGTTGACATCATCGAGCCAAAAGTACCGCCATTGGAAATGGTGTACGTGCCGCCAGTGAGCTCTTCAACACCGAGCTTGCCTTCTTGCGCGCGCTTACCAAAGTCAGCGATGGTTTTTTCGATGTCCGCCAAAGACAATTGATCGGCATTGCGAATAATCGGCACCACCAAACCACGTGGGCTACCGACGGCAACACCAATGTCAAAGTAACCGTGATACACGATGTCACTGCCGTCGACCGAGGCATTCACAATCGGGTATTTTTTCAGCGCAGCAACAACGGCCTTCACAAAAAAGCCCATAAAGCCGAGCTTCACGCCGTGTTCTTTCTCGAATTTATCTTTGTATTTGTTGCGTAAATCCATCACCGGCTTCATGTTCACTTCGTTGAACGTCGTCAGGATGGCGTTAGTTTGTTGCGATTGCAGTAAACGCTCAGCAACGCGAGCACGTAAACGACTCATTGGCACCCGTTGTTCAGCACGGCCATCGGTCGCAGTTGCTACCACCGGCGCGGCCGCGACTGGCGCAGTCGGCTTGCTCAAATGGTTTTGCACGTCTTCTTTCAAAATGCGGCCGTCACGACCGGTACCGGCCACATCCGCCAGATTCACGCCCGCGTCGGCGGCAAGTTTTTTAGCCGCCGGCATACCGACAACATTCGCATCAGCGACTGCGGCTACTGGCGCGGCAGCAGCGGGAGTGGCTTGGGCTACGGCCGTGGTATCGATCCGTGCAATGAGTTGCAAGCTACCCACTGTTGCGCCATCCACTTCAAGCAACTCAACCAATACGCCAGCTTGTTGTGCTGGAATTTCTAGCACGACTTTATCGGTTTCAAGGTCGATCAGATTTTCATCGCGAGCAACCGCTTCGCCGACTTTTTTCTTCCAAGACACTAAAGTCGCTTCTGATACTGATTCAGGCAATTGTGGCACTAAGACATCTACAATCATTTTTCATCTCCAGAGTTTTGGCCAGTTCAGCCGCGCCACGCTCGGCGTGGCGTTGGATTTACAGTTTCATTGCATCATCAACAAGGGTTTTGAGCTGTGCATTGTGCTTACTCATATAACCCACTGCAGGCGATGCCGACGATGGACGACCCGCGTATTGCAATACTTGTTTTGGCTCTAACACGTCTTCAAGGCGATGACGCAATTGATGCCATGCCCCTTGATTGCGCGGCTCTTCTTGCGCCCACATGATTTCTTTGGCGTTCGGATACTTGCTGAGTTCTGCTTTGAGCTCATCGGCCGGGAATGGATACAGTTGCTCAATCCGCACAATGGCAATATCTTTAATCTCGCGCTCACTGCGACCGGCTAGCAGATCGAAATACACTTGACCCGAGCAGCACACCACGCGTTTGACTTTTTTACCATCGAGCTCTTGCGCCTCACCGATCACAGCGCGAAATTCACCGCTGGTAAAATGCTCAATTGGGCTGGCGGCATTTTTGGCCTTCAAGAGTTTTTTGCTCATGATGACAATCAACGGCTTACGATAAGGACGCAACATTTGACGACGCAGCACGTGATACATTTGCGCCGCTTCAGACAACATCACCACTTGGATATTGTGCTCGGCACACAGCTGCAAATAACGCTCAACGCGCGCAGAAGAATGCTCTGGACCTTGACCATCGTAACCATGCGGCAAAATCATCGTCAGGCCACACAAACGGCCCCACTTGGTTTCGCCCGAAGTAATAAATTGGTCGATAACCACCTGCGCGCCGTTGGCAAAATCACCGAACTGCGCTTCCCAAATGACTAATTCATTTGGTTCTGAGCAGGCATAGCCATATTCAAACGCCAAAACGGCTTCTTCGTTCAAGATCGAATCAATCACACTGAACGGCGCTTGGTTTTCCGATAGATTTTGCAGCGGCACATGCACGCCGTGATCCCATTTTTCACGATTTTGATCGTGCAAAACAGCATGCCGATGATTGAACGTACCACGGCCTGAGTCTTCACCGGATAAACGCACGCCATGACCTTCGGTCAACAAAGTGGCGTAAGCCAAATGCTCGGCCATACCAAAGTCAACTGGCGAGTCCCCCGCGACCATGGCTTTACGTTCGTTAATGATTTTTTCTACGTTGGCGCGCAGCTTAAAGCCTTCTGGCACCGCAGTGAATTTTTCGGTCAAGCGAATCAAATCGGCTTGGGGTACCGCCGTTACCACCGGCTGACGCCAGTGCGTACCGAGGTATTTTGACCAGTCAATGGCGTGTGAACGCTTGTAATCTGTCAGCGTGGTTTTTTCAACATGTTCACCGCGATCGAGTGCATCGCGATACGCTTGGATCATGCCATCGGCTTCAGCCGCAGTCACCACTCCTTCAGCGATCAAACGATCAGCGTATTTACGTCGTGCGCCCGGGTGCTTAGCCACTTGGCGGTACATCATCGGTTGCGTTACAAACGGATCGTCCGCTTCGTTGTGGCCGTGTTTGCGGTAGCAAACCAGATCAATCACCACGTCTTTATGGAATTTTTGACGGTATTTCAACGCCGCATCGGTCACCAAGCAAACCGCCTCTGGATCATCACCGTTCACATGGAAAATCGGTGCTTCAACCATCTTGGCAATATCGGTACTGTAAATCGTCGAACGATTATCACGGACATCCGAAGTGGTAAAACCCACTTGATTATTGATCACCAAATGCACCGTGCCGCCGGTACCGTAACCGCGGGTTTGCGATAGATTGAACGTACCTTGATTGGTGCCAAGACCGATAAAAGCCGAGTCACCATGAATCAATAACGGCAAAACTTGATCACCAATCGCATCACGACGACGATGCTGACGCGCGCGAACCGAACCCTCGACCACAGGGTTAACAATCTCTAGATGCGATGGGTTAAACGCCAAGGTCAAATGCAATGGACCACCCGCAGTAGGGATGTCCGAGCTAAAGCCCATATGGTATTTCACATCGCCCGACGCCAACGACGTATCGTAGCGGCCTTCAAACTCACCAAATAAATCGCGCGGTTGCTTGCCCAAGATATTGACCAGCATATTCAAACGACCACGATGGGCCATGCCAATGACGATTTCTTGCACGCCACTCGCACCGGCCGCTTGGGCTAAATAGTCCACCGCTGGAATCATTGAATCGCCGCCCTCAAGCGAGAAGCGTTTTTGACCCACATATTTTTTATGCAAATACTGCTCAAGCGTTTCTGCGGCAGTGACTTGCTTAAGAATGCGTTTTTTTTGTTCAACATTAAAGCTCGGCTGCGAACGGCTTGACTCAAAGAACTCTTGCACCCAATTGCGCTCTTCCGCATCGGTAATGTGCATGTATTCCAAGCCAATATTGCCGCAATACGTTTGCTTTAAAAAACCTAAGACTTCAGTGGGCGTTGCGCGCTCTAAGCCAGCAATATTGGTCCCCAACTTCACCGCCATATCACTATCAGATAGGTTGTAAGTTTTAGGGTCCAATTGTGGCATCGCCACTTTATCCATTCTTTCCAGTGGATCTAAGCTCGCGCCACGGCTGCCCATAATGCGGTACGCTGAAATCAAACGCAGTAAATTCACTTGACGTTCAATTGCGCCTTCATCAGCCACGCCAGCGGCACGGATTGGCTGCTTGGCTAATTGCCGAAACGATTCTTCAATCGGTGCACGCGCAATATCACGCGTGGTATTGCCGCTACTGAGTTGCAGCTTGTCAAAATACGCCCGCCATTGTGCGTCTACCGAAGTCGGGTCAAATAAATACTGCTCGTAAAGATCTTCTACGAAGGGCGCGTTGCCGCCAAAAAGCTGAGAATTTGTTTCAAGTTCTTTCATCATTGCCGTGTATCCAGTTTTATCCGCCTAAGACTTGCATTTGTGCGCTTAGGCCGGTCAATGCTGCTACGCCCTCATGGGGTACATAAGGGCGCAGGAACGGGGTCTTAGCCGCGTTGATCAATAGGTACAAAATCACGTTTTTCCGCGCCAGTGTATTGCTGACGTGGACGACCGATTTTCATCCCTGGATCAGAAATCATTTCATTCCAGTGGCTAATCCAACCTACAGTGCGTGCCAAGGCAAAAATCACCGTAAACATCGGCACTGGAATACCCAAGGCCGATTGAACAATGCCTGAGTAAAAATCAACGTTTGGATAGAGTTTACGCTCGATGAAATACGGATCTTCCAGCGCGATTTTTTCCAATTCCATTGCCAATTTGAATTTCGGATCGTCTTGCAAGCCCATTTCAGCCAAGACTTCGTGGCAAATACGGCGCATCACATTAGCGCGTGGGTCGGTGTTTTTGTAAACACGGTGACCAAAGCCCATCAATTTATGCGTCTTGGCTTTCACACCATCCATAAAGGCCGGTACGTTTTCTACTGAGCCGATTTCGTCCAGCATTACCAAGACCGCTTCGTTGGCGCCGCCGTGCGACGGGCCCCACAAGCAAGCGATACCTGCAGCGATACAGGCAAATGGATTCGCACCAGACGAGCCGGCCAAACGCACGGTCGACGTTGATGCATTTTGTTCGTGATCGGCGTGCAAGGTGAAAATCACATCCAGCGCGCGCACCAATACTGGGTTTGGCACATACGGCTCGCACGGCGTTGAGAACATCATGTGCATGAAGTTGGCGGTGTAGCTCAAATCGTTGCGTGGATAAACGAATGGCAAGCCTTGGTTGTAGCGATAACACATGGCGGCAACGGTTGGGATTTTTGAAATCAAACGGAACATCGCCACTTTACGATGCTCTTCGTTATTGATATCCAAACTGTCTTGATAAAATGCGGACAATGCGCCGACCACACCGACCATCATCGCCATTGGATGCGCGTCACGGCGGAAACCGTTAAAAAAGCGCGTCAATTGGTCGTGAATCATGGTGTGACTCATGACGGTTTTTTCAAAAACAGTTTTTTCAGCCGCGGTTGGTAACTCACCGTTGATCAACAAGTAGCAGACTTCGAGGTAATCGGAATCTTCTGCCAACTGCTCGATAGGATAGCCACGATAGTACAACTGCCCTAAATCACCATCGATGAAAGTGATTTTGGATTCGCAACTGGATGTCGCTAAAAAACCTGGGTCGAAGGTAAACATCCCCGTTTGCGAAAATTTACGGATATCTACAACATCAGGACCCAGCGTGCTCGGCAACACTGGGAAATCGAGTGTGCTTTGTCCGTCGTTATACGTTAGCGTGACTTTCTTATCCATCTATAGACTCCTGTTAAACAGCCTAAGCTGTACGTTACTGTTGTGCGGCGCTGATGCGCGCTATCATCACGGCCATCGGTGCGTCAGGACACACCGACTTGCCATTGACGTACTCTAAAAAATCCCAATCGGGCAGCATTAAAACTTGCTCATACACAGCCAATTCAGACTCAGATAACGTAGGTAAAACATCGGAAACGAAGCGCTCCAATTGCAAATCCAATTCCAGCAATCCGCGGCGAGAGCGCCACACAATTCGTTTGAACTCGACTTCATCCATCCAGACCCCCTATGGGTATAACCATGCAGGCTTTATCACAAAAAGTCTAGAAGGATATACCCACTTATCATCAAGAAATACGCTTCACCATTAAATCTTTAATCTTGCCGATGGCTTTCGTTGGATTGAGCTCTTTCGGGCAAACATCAACGCAATTCATAATGCTGTGGCAACGGAACAAACGATAAGGATCTTCTAGATTATCCAAACGTGCGCTGGTGGCTTCGTCACGGGTATCGGCAATAAATCGATACGCAGCAAGTAAGCCCGCCGGACCGACGAATTTGTCCGGATTCCACCAGAACGATGGGCATGCTGTTGAACAGCAAGCGCACAAAATACACTCGTACAAGCCATCGAGTTCTTTACGATCTTCTTGGCTTTGCAAGCGTTCACGATCGGGCGCTGGGCTGTCGTTAATCACATACGGTTTGATCGAATGATATTGCTTAAAAAACTGCGTCATATCGACGATCAAATCACGAATCACGGGCAGACCGGGCAATGGACGGACTTCGATTGGCTGTTTGAGCGTATCGATATCGGTAATACAGGCCAGACCATTTTTGCCGTTGATGTTCATTGCGTCCGAGCCACACACACCCTCGCGGCATGAACGGCGGAACGACAACGACTCATCGACCACTTTGAGTTTGACTAAGGCATCGAGCAATTTACGCTCAGTGGTGGTGTCAACATCAACGCTGATGTCTTGCATGTACGGCTTGGCGTCTTTATCTGGATCGTAACGATAAACGCGAAATTTTACGGATTGTGTAGTCATTTTTTACCCTCACCCCTTGCCCTCTCCCAAAAAGAGAGGGGGAATGTAGACGCCCAAAAGGCGTAAATTAATTAATACGAACGCGTCTTCAACGCGACAGAATCCACCGTCAGCGGCGTTAAATTGACGGGTTTATATTCAAGGCGATTGTCTGAGCTAAACCACAGACTGTGTTTTAGCCAGTTTTTATCGTCACGACCATTCGGTTGCTCTGGACTATCAATGGCATCGTCACGCACGTGCGCGCCGCGTGATTCAGTGCGCGCATTGGCCGAAATCATCGTCGCTTTCGCCACTTCGATCAGGTTTTCTAATTCCAACGCTTCAAGACGCGCGGTATTAAAGGTTTTCGATTTGTCGGCAATGACCGTGGTTTTAATCATTTTTTCGACTTCGAGAATCTTCGCCACACCTTCAGCCAACATGTCTTTAAAGCGGAACACACCGGCATGCGCTTGCATTGTGCGTTGCATCGCCAAGCGCGCTTCATTGACGTTGGTGCCTGTGGTTTGATTGTCCAAACGGGCAACGCGCGCCACAGTGCGCTCAACGTCTTTCATCGCGACTTCAGGGAAGGATTCGTGATGCGATTTGATGTAGTCGATCATTGAATTGCCAGACGACTTACCAAACACCAGCAAATCGAGCAATGAATTGGTACCCAAGCGATTAGCGCCGTGCACTGAAGCACAAGCGCATTCACCGGCGGCGTAGAAACCTTTGACCGTTTCGTCGCCCATCACCACTTCGCCCTTGTAATTGGTCGGAATACCGCCCATTTGGTAGTGGCACGTTGGTACGACTGGGATTGGTGCTTTAATCGGGTCAACACCGGCAAATTTGATCGATATTTCGCGAATGCCCGGCAATTTAGACATAATCACTTCTGGGTCTAAATGCGTAATATCCAGCAAAACGTGATCTTTATTTGGGCCACAACCACGGCCTTCGTTAATTTCAGTCACCATTGCCCGCGAAACTACGTCACGCGAAGCTAAATCTTTGGCATTTGGTGCGTAGCGTTCCATAAAGCGTTCGCCGTTAGAGTTGCGTAAAATACCACCCTCACCGCGCACACCTTCAGTAATCAACACCCCCGCACCAGCAACGCCAGTGGGGTGAAATTGCCAGAATTCCATGTCTTCTAACGGCACACCCGCACGCGCTGCCATCCCCAAACCATCACCGGTATTAATAAAGGCATTGGTGGAAGAAGAATAAATCCGGCCTGCGCCGCCAGTGGCAAACAAAGTAGCTTTGGCTTGGAAAATCACGATTTCAGAGGTTTCCATCTCCATCGCGACTACGCCTTGCACCACGCCGTTCTCGTCACGAATCATGTCAAGTGCCATCCACTCAACAAAAAACTGCGTATTGGCGCGAACATTACGCTGATAAAGCGCGTGTAACATCGCGTGACCGGTACGGTCAGCCGCCGCACAGGCGCGGCGAACTGGTTTTTCGCCAAAGTTGCTCATATGGCCGCCAAATGGCCGCTGGTAAATTGTGCCATCAGCATTGCGATCGAACGGCATACCAAAGTGCTCAAGCTCAATCACCACTTTTGGTGCTTCACGGCACATAAATTCAATTGCGTCTTGATCCCCTAGCCAGTCCGACCCTTTTACGGTGTCGTACATATGCCAAGTCCAATGATCTGGCTCAGAATTGCCCAGTGAAGCCGAAACACCGCCTTGCGCTGCCACGGTGTGCGAGCGTGTTGGGAATACTTTAGATAGAACAGCGGTTTTAACCCCTGCTTCAGACAATTGCAGTGCGGCACGTAAACCCGCACCACCCGCACCAACGATCAGCGCGTCAAACTTGCGAACAGGAATTGGACGCTTGGTAGACTCTTGGCTCATAAAACACCCCACACAACTTTAACCATATAAATCAAGCTCGCCAGCAACCACAGCAGCGTCAGCACATGCATTGTGAGCTTTACGCCAATATGCTGAATGTAATCCATCCAGATGTCGCGAACGCCAACCCAGGCATGCCATAGCAATGCAATGATCGTAATCGTCGTGACAATTTTTACCCAGGTACAGGCGAACAACGCTTGCCAAGCTTCAAACGACGCGCCATTAGCAAACAAAATAAAGGCAATCACACCCACGGTGTATGCCAACATAATCACGGCCGTTACGCGCTGTACCAGCCAATCACGCAAACCATAATGCGCGCCAACAACATGACGATTTACCATGTGATCGCTCCAATAATGACCGTCAATGACAAGCTCACGGCCAGCACCACATACGAAGTAAGGCGTGCTGTTTTTAAATCCAAGCCTTTATGAATATCCAAACACAAGAAGCGCAAACCAGCACAAGCGTGATGCAAATAGGCCCACAAAACAGCCAATAAAAACAACTTCACCAATGGATTGCTGATGCAGTCTTTAAATGCCGCAAAACGCTCATTGGACGCCAAAGAGCCTTCTAGCGCATATAACATCAATGGGATGGCTGCGAACATCAACAAACCGCTAATGCGGTGCAAGATGGACACAATCCCCGGCAATGGCAAACGAATCTGCCAAAGCGCGAGGTGTTTTGGGCGTGTTTTTTGCATACGCTCTTTCCTCTCTAAGTTACAAATAAAGCTCTAAGAGCTCAGGTTGCCTGATTTAGTCCTTAAAGGAGCTGTTATCAGTATAAAAATCTATGCAAACGGCGCAGGTTCAAAAGCAAGTGTCTCGGTTTTAAGCCAAGCAACACTCCAAACTTGCGGTTTGCCTTCAAAATCTCTCGCCAAACGAACCAGCTGCAGTAGCGGCTCATTCAAATCCACCATCAGTAAGCGCGCCTCATTTTGTCCTGCCGCTACGGCGCGGTACCGTACCTCGCCATCACGCAAACGAACCCCAAAATCGCGCCAACACAATTCACGCAAATTACCTTTTAACTCACGAATCCGCCGAATATCGAGGTTGGGGAATCCGGCTTCTGGCAACAACATTTCTTCTAACCCAATAACAACACCCGAAACCCTAAGTAAGCGACGAACTTGCCATAGTGCAGCTCCCCTTCGCAAACCTAAAATATCTGCCAACTGCTCGCCAGCATGAATCCGCACACAACCAAGTAGTTCAATTTTGGGCGCTACACCGTCCGCCCCAGCCAAGGGTAAAAAATGCCCTCTTGCTAGAAAATCATTCATTCCTGCCACAAAAGTACCAACACCCTGACGCCGATATAACACACCCTCGGCCACCAAGGAATCGAGCGCCTTACGTACCGTGCCTTGACTTACACCAAATCGCACACCTAGCTCGATCTCACTCGGCAAGCTTTCATCTTCCTGCCATTCACCTGCCTCAACCGCAGTCATAACTTCGCGTATCACTTGCTTGTAAAGAGGTTGCGCCGCTAGTTTTTTCATTCCAACTTTATCTTTTATCATGTTGTCGATGCTGAGTCTACTACAGTCTTATATAAGACAAAAGATATAACACTCGATTTTTGTTTTTTTTAAACTGACTACGCACCCAATCATCATCGTGTTAAGATTACTTGCTACGTATCAAAGATCTCGCTTTGTAGCCACAATCAAAGCGACCAAATGCTTATTTACTTGATGGCGATCAACCGCCACTTACTTGGAGTATGCTCGATGAAACAACCTATTCGCGTTGCTGTTACTGGCGCTGCAGGTCAAATTGGTTACAGCCTTTTGTTCCGCATCGCCTCTGGTGCCATGCTTGGCGCAGACCAGCCTGTAATTTTGCAATTACTCGACATTACACCTTCGCTACCGGCACTCAATGGCGTTGTCATGGAATTGGATGATTGTGCATTTCCTTTACTACAAGGAATCGTACAAAGCGACGATCCAAAAGTGGCATTTAAAGATGCTGATATTGCCTTACTCGTTGGCGCCCGCCCACGCGGCCCCGGCATGGAACGCAAAGACTTACTCGAAGCTAACGGCGCAATCTTTACAGCTCAAGGCCGTGCACTGAACGAAGTTGCAAGCCGTGACGTTAAAGTTCTGGTAGTCGGCAATCCAGCCAACACCAATGCCTATATCGCCATGAAAAACGCACCGGACCTTAATCCAGCCAACTTCACCGCCATGATGCGTTTAGACCACAACCGCGCCATGACCCAAGTCGCACAAAAAACCGGCACTACGATTGGCGACGTGAAAAAAATGATCATCTGGGGCAATCACTCTGCCACCCAGTACCCGGATATTTTCCACGCAGAAGTGAAAGGCGCAAATGCAGCCACTTTGATCAACGATCAAAAATGGCTAGAAAGCGAATTCATTCCTACCGTACAACAGCGTGGCGCAGCCATCATCAAAGCACGCGGCCTATCTTCTGCCGCATCAGCCGCCAACGCAGCCATTGATCACATCCGGAACTGGGTTTTAGGCACACCAGAAGGCGACTGGGTCACAATGGGCGTACCTGCCAATGGTGAATACGGCTACAGCGATTTAATCTACGGCTACCCTGTTACCTGCAAAGACGGCAAATACGAAATTATCACTGGTCTTGAAATCAGTGAATTTAGCCGCACCCGCATGGACGCCAGCGCCAAAGAGCTCTCAGAAGAGCGCGACGCAGTCAAGCATCTACTCGCTTAAACGCACCCATTAAAATCGAGTTAAAAAAAAGCCCACTGCAATGCAGTGGGCTTTTTTACATACTTTCATTCAACTCAAATCAATCACGCGCAAACTTTGCGGCCAATTGATTGAGTTTTTCTAATTTTTGCGCTTCAGCCACTTTAGCGGCTTCAGCTGCTTCTTTTTCTTTGCGTTGAGTTGCCGCTTTTTTGAAGTATTCGTGCAAGCTATTTGCCGCAAATACGCGCTGATCTTCCGTTACCTCATCAGCCTGGCTGCCATCCAAATTAAAACGCACTTTGGCCACCTGCATCGCCTTAAGGTAGCGCAGCGAGCGTGTATGCATCGCCAATGCTTGGCGCAACACACGATGACTCAACTCTGGCCGAGCGGCAAATAGTTGTTTGTCGACGCCAATGGCCAGCGGCAAGCAGTCCCGAAATACAGGGCTATTTTTTTGTAATTCTCTCAACAATGCCGGAGCACTAATCGGTGAAGCAGGCTGCGAATCAGCGGTAGTCATCAAACTTCCTTAAAACGATAGAAACACTCTTAGTGGCAGATTTTATCAGACCCAGACCCGATCTTGCTGATATAAGTATAAAAATCACACGACTTAACAAAAAAACAGACGAAATACTTCGCCGCAGTAACGAAAAAAGGGTTGTAGCTCATAAAAGCTACAACCCTTAGATTTCTTTGGTGCCGACGGCAGGAATCGAACTCGCGACCCCCTGATTACAAGTCAGGTGCTCTACCAACTGAGCTACATCGGCAACAGGCGTGCATAATATCTAACGATCGCCACTTGCGCAAGTTCTTTTTTGAAAAAATATCAAAATATTTTCTTTCCCTCAAAAGACAGGCTCAAAACACCGCACGCCAAACTGCGCAGCGACACCATCCCATCCACACAAACATCGAGCGCAACAGCAGACCAAGCCAGTGCAATCATCATCTTACAAAGGCAACAGACCCACTTGTTGCGCTTTTTGCCAATCCATCGCAAAATCCAGCGCATCAGCCAGCCTATCGATCTCAGCATTCAGTTGTGCATCGGCATCGGGCAACAGATCGACCGATCCGCACCAACCGGCCCAAGCCAATAACGCCGTCAACGCTGATAATTGATCGAACAATCCATGCAAATACGTGCCGATGATTTGCCCATCGCTTGAAATCAACCCTTCGGTGCGACCATCATCCAATTGCAACAAACCCTCCCAGCCGTCACCGTGCAAAGTACTTTGCCCGACATGGATCTCATATCCGGCCACTGCCCCCGTCAGCCCCTTGGCGATCAACTGCCCCGTCACCAAGCGTAATTGCTTCTCCGCCTCCAAATACGTATTCATGGGTATATAGCCCAAGCCCTTGCTTGATGCTTGCCGCGATTCAATACCCACCTCATCAATAATGAGCTCACCCAACATTTGATAACCACCACACACCCCGATCAATTTACCGCCGTAGCGTAAATGGGTGGCAATCTGTTGATCCCAGCCTTGCTGGCGCAACCACGCCAAATCGCCCTGCGTATTTTTACTCCCAGGCAAAATCAATAAATCGCACGCCGGCAAGGGCTGATTGGGATTGGCAAATTGGCAGTTAATCCCAGCAATTCGGCGCAGTGGATCAAAATCGGTGTGATTAGATATGTGTGGCAAGGTGGCAATGACGATTTTAAAATCGCCATCAACGCCGCTGGCGGTGCGCGGCACAGCGTCTTCTGCCGCAATATCCAAACCATGCAAATACGGCACCACCGCCAATACTGGCTTACCGGTTTGGGCTTCTAGCCAATCACAACCAGGCTGCAACAGCGCAATATCGCCGCGAAAGCGATTAATAATAAAACCCTGAATGCGCGCCTGCTCTGATTCTGACAGACACGCCAAAGTCCCCACAAAATGCGCAAACACCCCGCCGCGATCAATATCGGCCACCAGCCACACCGGGCAATCGGCCTCTTCGGCAAAGCCCATATTGGCAATGTCGCCAGCGCGTAAATTCACTTCCGCCGGACTGCCTGCGCCTTCAACCAACACCCAGTCGTATTGCGCCGCTAACCGCTGCCAAGACTCAAACACCGCGGCGCGCGCGGTGGTTTTATACGCGTGATAATCCACCGCATCGAGGTTACCAATCGATTTGCCTTGAATAATCACCTGCGCGCGGCAGTCACTCGAGGGTTTGAGTAGCACCGGATTCATATCGGTATGCGGTGCCAAACCACAAGCAAACGCCTGCACTGCCTGCGCACGGCCGATTTCACCGCCATCGGGCGTCACTGCCGAATTAAGCGCCATATTTTGCGGTTTAAACGGGGCCACCGAGATGCCTCGGCGCAGCAACAAGCGGCACAGCGCGGCGGTGAGCGTTGATTTACCGGCGTCGGAGGTACAACCTTGAATCATTAAAGTCGGCATAAAATTCATCCACAAAAAGCAAAACCGCACGGCCCCCCGCACGCTTGGCTAGCGAGCCATCCAGCTTAGCCAAACGGAGTATGCAACACGGTTTATTTAAAAGAGAAATTCAAAAAATCTTAACGCGGAATAAACCACGCCCGATCGGGCGTCGTGATTTCAACAATCGGATGATGGTATAGCGCAGTCAGATGATCCGCGGTTAACACCTCAGCGCGCGGCCCCGCCAACCAGCGACCATCACCAAACAACAACAATACACGGCAATGCTCAGCGGCAAAAAAATGCGCGTGATTTGGGTCATGCGTCACCATCACAATGGCGCGCCCCTTGGCTTGCTCTTCGCTGAGCACCTGCAGCGCTTGTTGTTGATGCCGTAAATCAAGTTGCGATAAAGGCTCATCGAGCAATAACAACGGCGCGTCTTGCGTTAAGGCGGTGGCCAATGCTACGCGGCGGCGCTCACCACCGGATAAAGTCGCCAAATCACGCGCAACCAGCAAGGACAAATCCAACCGCGCCAACTGCGCTTGCGCCAAAGCCACGTCGGCGGCGCCTTCCCAAGCAAAACGCGATAAATGCGGGTGGCGGCCGGTGAGGACTTTTTCCAGTACCGTGAGGGGGAATGGGCATTCATCTTGCTGCGTTTGCCACGCCAGCATTTTAGCGCGCTCACCATGCGGCCAATCCATCCAAGGCCGCCCTTGCAGCGCAATCTCACCAGCGGCCAGCGCGTGCCAGCCGGCCATTGCGGATAATAAAGTACTTTTACCGCAGCCATTTTCGCCCAACACCAGCCACACTTCACCCGGCTGAATGTGCAATGACAAATCGTTAATCAAGCAGCGATCCGCTTGGGCAATGCTCACTTGCTGCAACTGCATGGAGATCGGTTGAACGCTCATCGCACCGCCCGCCGATTTAATAAATACAAAAACGCCGGCACACCCAACAGCGCCATGACCACACCCACCGGCAACTGCTGCGGCGCAATCAAAGTGCGGGCAATGATATCGGCCCACAGCAAAACAATGCCGCCGGCCAACGTCGCCGCTGGCAATAACAGTCGCAAATCTTGGCCAATCATCAATCGCAGCGCATGCGGCACAATCAAGCCGACAAAGCCGATCATCCCAGCGGTAGTGACCGCCAAAGCGCTGGCTAAAGCGGCAGCAAAATACAGCACCCAGCGCAACCGTTGATGATTTAAACCCAAGGCATGCGCCGATTCGGCCGCCATGCCCATAATATTGAGCTCACGCGCCAAGGGCCAAACCAGCAACAATAAAACACACAACACCGCCGCCCCCGATTGCCAATGCGCGCCCGCCAAATCACCCATTAACCAAAACACCATGCCGCGCAATAAACCATCGGGCGCCATGCTCAGCAATAAAGACGACAAAGCGCCACAAAATGCCGCCAACGCCACCCCGGTCAACAATAATCGGGTTTGCGTACTCGAGCGATCGCGCCCAGCCAGCAAAAAAACAATCAAAATACTCAATAAAGCGCCCGTACCGGCGGCAGCATTGACGCCCAAAGTACCCACCCCGAGTAATAACGCCAACAGCGCGCCGACACTGGCCCCGCCCGAGGTACCCAGTATATAAGGGTCTGCCAAAGGGTTACGCAGCAGCACTTGCTGCAAAGTCCCCGCCAAAGCCAACAAGCCGCCAACCACCAAAGCCGACACCGTGCGCGGCAATCGCAGCTCAAGCACCACGTCGCGCGCCAACGCTGATTCGGCGTTGTCATACCAAAACTGCCATGGCCGCAGCGATGTACTGCCCACCGACACACTGATGGCCACGCTCAGTAACAGCACAAGCAATAACACGCTCAGCGTCAGCAGCATTTTTTGTGGCGTTAACCGCGCCAAATTCATCTTTTTATTCCCCAGCAACGTCGGTATGACCGCGCATTATTTAACTTGTCGAACTTGCTCTACCGCTTCGCACATCGCTTGCGCGCCATCAACTAAGCGCGGCCCCATGCGGCTGATGATGTCTTTAGGCAGCACATAAAACTGATTATTCTTGCTCGCGCTGAGGTTTTTCCAACGCTGCCAACTGGCCAAAACGTCGCCCTTCACCCCCGGCTCGCCGCTGGTCATAATCGCATCTGGATTGGCCACCAACACCGCCTCGACATCCACTTTGGGCGTGAGCTCTGGCAAATGGCCAAACACATTCACCGCACCACACAAGCGCATCACATCCGAAATAATTTGCGTGTTATTGATCGTCATTAAAGGCCGATCCCAAATCTGATAAAACACCCGCACTGGCGTTCGGCCAGAATAGGTTTTTTCTAACCGCGCCAATTGCTCGCGATAGTGTTTGGCCGCCTTGGCCGCGCCCGCTGTTTGCTGGGTTAATACCCCCAAGCGCTCCAGCACCGTTGGCACATCGGTCATTTTTTTAGAAAAAGTCGTAAACACCGGAATCCCCAACTGCTTAATTTGATCAAGCTGGCGCTGTGGATTGCCGCTACCCCAAGCAATAATTAAATCGGGCTTTAGCGCCCGAATGCGCTCTAAATCAAAACCGTTATACCCGCCAATGCGCTCAATTTCTTTGGCCTTGGCCGGATAATCACTGTAATTAACCGCGCCGACAATCAAGTCGCCCGCGCCAATGGCAAACAAATCCTCAGTCGCATGCGGCGCTAAACTAATAATGCGCGCGGCGGGTTTGGCTAGCGTGACCGTCACGCCCAAATCATCTTGCACACTGACTGCCGCGCTCACTACAGCAGTCGCTAACGAAGCAGTCACCACCATCACGGCCAGTTTAAATTTAAAACTCATATTTAATTCCAATCTTCCAATCATGATGCCAATTTGTAATACCGCGGCGCGACGTCATGCTGACGTCAAAGCGCCAACGATCAGCGCCAGTTGACCCACGCTGACCATCACCCAAACCATCGATCAAACCAATCATCAAACCGCGCCAAACAATGCCGCCGTCGCGATTGGACTACTCATAAACCACGCATGCAAATACGAAGTCTGCAAACTACCTTGCCGGTATATCGCCTCAGCACTAGAGCCTAAGCGGCATGGCGAACCATACCCTATAGGCGCAAGCTGCGTCTGCAATGTTGAATAATGAAACGTATGCCCACGCAGCGCCCCCGACCCTAAGTCAAAACTTTGCGGCCCAAGCGCGGCTAAGCGGGTTTGCATGCTCACCTGTGCAGGCAACACGCCCCACATCGCCTGCTCGGCACCATCGAGCAAAGTCAGCGATTTGCATATTGCAATCATCCCGCCGCATTCAGCCCAGATGGGTTTGTCCTCGGCCACATGCTGCGCCAGCGCAGCGCGTATCGTCGGATGCGCGGCCAGTTGTGCCGCGTGCAACTCGGGGTAACCGCCGGGCAACCACACCGCATCACAAGCGGGCAAAGCCTCGTGCGCCAGCGGGGAGAAAAACTTGAGCTCCGCGCCCAAAGCCGTCAAACACGCCAAATTGGCCGGATAAATAAAACAAAATGCCGCATCGCGAGCAATCGCAATCCGTTGACCCACCAGCAACGGCGCGATTTCGCTGGCAATCGGCGCGGCAAATTCAATGGTTGGCAAGTTTTTCGCGTTACCAATGGGCTGCGCCGCTAGCACATCGGCCAGTGCATCGAGTCTCTCGGCTAAATCGGGAATTTCTGCTGGCAGCGCCAAACCCAAATGCCGCTCAGGTAGCGGCGCAACGCGCCCAAGCCAACCTTGCCAATGCGCCGCCCTTGCCGACTCTTGCAACATCTGCGCATGGCGCTCGCCCGCCACTTTATTAGCCAATACACCAAAAAACGGCAAATCTGCGCGGTAATGCGCCAAGCCAAACGCCAGCGCACCAAAGGTCTGCGCCATTGCGCCCGCGTCGATCACCGCCAACACCGGCAAACCAAACTTCACCGCCAAATCGGCGGTACTTGGTTCACCGTCAAACAAACCCATCACCGATTCGATCAAAATCACATCAAAATCGCGCGCCGCTTGCGCCAGCATTTGCCGGCACAAATCCTCACCGACCAGCCATAAATCCAGATTATCCACCGGCGCAGCGCTGGCAAAACCCAGCAGCAAGGGATCCAAAAAATCAGGCCCGCATTTGAAAACCTTAACGCGCAAACCTTGCCGCCGATACAGCCAAGCCAAGCCAGCGGTGATGGTGGTTTTGCCTGAGCCTGAGGATGGGGCGGCGATCAATAAAACAGCAGATGAACTCATAAAAAGTGAATACCTAGGTGTGAATCACATAGTTGCCAACAAACCGCACTGCAATGCCCTGCGCGGTGATGATTTGCACGGGCAGCGCAATCCGCCCTCGCCCTTTACGGGCAAATAATTTCAAGCAATGCGCAAAATCGGTATCGCTAATTACATTGCATTCGGCGTGAATTGTTTCAACTACGGGCAATAAATAATCAATCTTGGCGTCTTGAATCACGATATGCGCGTGAATGCCTGCAGCATGCAATTGTGCAAACACCATACTCCAGCCAGCCAACACCGCAACGGCATACAAGCTACCGCCAAATGCGGTGCATTTATGATTGATGTTCGGCGAGAGTGGCGCACTAAGTTGCACTCGCTGAGTCGTAGCATGAACAACCTGTATACCAATTTCACGCGTTAACGGGATTTTTTCGTGTAGCGTTTTTTCTAGTAGCGGAGCTAACTCACTCATGACAGATTCCAATATTGGTACGCGTAAACCGAAATCATCGTAGGGTGCCAATGAGCGCAGCGAATTGCGCCGCGAAGCAATTACGCTTTGGGCGCAGCCTCATACGGTGCAACGGTGCAATTCGCGTTGCTCATTGACACCCTACCTTGTTTTTTTTGACATCAAGAAAACATGAGCAGCCTAGCCTTAAACACCCATCGCAGGGGCAATTACCACTCCAAGCCCTTTTGCGCTTTGATACCCGATTTGTAAGCATGTTTTTCATCCGCCAACACGGTGACGGTATCGGCAATTTCATGCAATTGAGTAATCGCGGCGCGGCCGGTGACGACGACGTGTTGCATCTCGGGGCGTGATTCTAAATCGCGCAATATGATGTCTTTATCGAGGTATTTGTAAGATAAGCAATACGTCAGCTCGTCAAGCACCACCACGTCGTAGCTTGGATCGTTCAGCATTTTGGCCGCCATCGCCCAAGCGGTTTCTGAGCGGGCTTTGTCGGCGTCAAAGTTTTGCGTTTCCCACGTAAATCCATCCCCCATCACATGCCATTCGCAGTGCTGACCCAAAAAGGCTTCTTCGCCAGTGTCGGTGCGGTTTTTAATAAATTGCACTACGCCCACTTTAAGCCCATGACCAATGGCGCGCGCGACCATACCAAAAGCGGACGATGATTTACCTTTGCCGTTGCCGGTGAGCAAAATCATGATGCCGGTGTCGATATTGGCTTCGGCGATATGCGCGTCGATAATGGCTTTTTTGCGCGCCATGCGCGCGGCGTGGCGCTCGTTTTTAGCTTGGTCTTGACTCATGCTGACAACTCCGAAATTAAAATAAATAGTCGATTTTACTGCTCGCACAGCTGGCGAATATGCGCTTGAATCTGTGGCAAACCACGGGTGATGGCCGTAATGCCGGGAACGAGTAAATCTTCACTTTTGATTTCAAACACCTGCTGATTTTTTACTGCAGCAATGACGTCCCAGCCCGCCCTCGCGGTTACGGTTTCCGGCGCAAAAGCTTGCCCACACCAACTACCAAGAATTAAATCTGGTGCGCCCGCAATCACTTGCTCTGGCGTCACTGTGCGATCTTTGGCACGCACTTTAGGCGCAATCTCGGCAAAAATATCGTCGCCACCGGCAATCGCGATCAGCTCCGACACCCAGCAAATACCGGTATACAGCGGCGTATGCCATTCCTCGAAATACACTTTGGGTCGCCATACAAAGTGCGTCGCAGCGAATTTGGCGGCAGCAATCTGCGCGCTTAACTCGGCAATTAAGGCATTGGCGCGCTCAGTACAGTCGAGCAATAAACCCAAGGTGCGAATCATATTAAAGATACCGGCGATGCTGCGCTGATTAAAAAACAGCACTTCATAGCCCGCCAAAACACACTCTTTAACCATCTCGCCTTGTAAGCTTGAATACGCCAAAATCAAATCGGGTTCAACTGCCAATATTTTTTCGACTTTGGCACTCGAAAACCCGCAAATAATCGGATGATTTTTAGTCACGCCAGCAGGGTGGCGCGAAAAGGCCGAGATACCCACAATGCGCTGCTGTTGCCCCAAGGCATACAGCACTTCGACGGTTTCGCTACTTAAACAAGCAATTCTTTGCGGGCCGTGCATGCTGACTCCTAAGTCGATTGAGCTTGCGCTGCAGCGCGCGCTAAACGCTGCGCAAACTGCGCTTGTTGCTGCAGCGTTAACGCGCCAAAACGCAGCGCATTAACACCAACATCTTGGGTATTGAACACCCGAGCATATATGCCATTGGCTGCCAGCGCATACCCCCATTGATCAATCTGATCGACCACACAAAACTGCATCAGTGGATGCTCGCTGCTTGGGATTAAACCGTGCGTCATTAATTGCGCGCGCATCGCTTGGCCTGCTTGCTGCAAACACGTTTTTTGCAATTGCTGCCACGCCACATCCGCTAAGGCCAATTGTCCAGCCCATAATGCGGGGCCACTCACCGACCATGGGCCGATGATTTGCGCCAAAGCCGCCAATATGGCTTGATCAGTAAAAACAAGCCCCAAACGCAGCCCTGCCAAACCAAAAAACTTGCCAATACCACGCAAAACAATCAAGCCAGAGCGATGAGGCTGACTCGCGGCTTGGCACACACTCTCAGCGGCATCAACATCAATAAAGGCTTCATCAACAATTAACCAAGCACCACGCGCGGCCAATCTGGCGTGCATGGCCAATAGCTGCTGCGCCGTCCAACAGTGCCCATCAGGATTATTGGGATTGACTAAAATCAGCACGTCCAGCGTATCGAGCGCGGCATCGATCTCGTCTCGCGCCAGTACACACATCACATGCCCTGCCAACTGCCAACGCCATGCATGCTCGGCATACGACAAGCGTAAAACGCCGACGCGGCAAGGCGCGCGCAACTGCGGCAAAGCCACAATTGCCGCTTGCGATCCCGCCACCGGCAAACACTGGGCACTGCCGTAATATTGTTTCAGCACCACCCCAAACTCAGCGCTGATTTGCGGCAAACGCTGCGCGACCGATTCGGGCATCGCCGGCAAAGGGTAGCTGTAAGGCGAAATCCCCGTTGAGCAATCGAGCCAATCGGCGTCACCGCCACCAAAACGCGCTTGTACTGCCAATAAATTGCCACCATGCCGTGGCGCTGCATGACATGGCCTGCCCTGTTTAAAATCAGCCACTATGAATCACCATCGCAAAGAATAAAACCAAAACCATCCCGCCCAGCCAACATGCCAGCGTAGTTTGAATGAGCTGAATGCTACGCGCGATATCTGGCGCACTAGCCAACGGGCCAAAGCCTAATTCAGGCCGCAGCTCAATTTGACCATGATAAGGCGCCGCACCGCCCAAGCGAATCCCCAGCGCGCCAGCGCCCGCGGCCATCACCGGGCCGGCATTGGGGCTATCCCACAGCGGCGCTTGCTGTCGCCATGCCATGAACGCCAATCGAGTTTGCCCAAGCAAAGCGTAAGATACCGCACACAATCGCGCTGGCACCCAATTGAGCACATCATCCATGCGCGCCGCACAACGGCCAAAGCGCAGCCATTTTTGCGTTTTGTAGCCCCACATCGCATCCAAGGTATTGGCCAAGCGATGTACGAGCGCGCCCGCGCCACCCAATAGCATGAAATAAAACAAACTGGCAAAAATCGCATCCGCGCCATTCTCTAAACACGATTCCACCGCACCAGCGGCGACTTGGGATGCATCGAGCGCTTGGCAATCACGGCTGACAATTTTTTGCAATTGCGTGCGCGCCAAGGGTAAATCGCCAGCCAATAACGGCGCACCAATTGCCGCCACATGCGCTAATAAACTTTTTGCGCCCAGCGAAAACCACAACGCCCAAGCATCGAGCGCATACGCCCATAGCGGCGAATATTGCATGACTTGCCAGCGCAGCCCAATAAACACGCCCAGCGCACCGCCGACTAAAATCAGCCAAGCCAAGCCACCGCGAAGCACCAAGCCAGCACCGCGATTGAATCGCTGCGCTAGCGTGTTGGCAAGTCGGCCAAAGCCAACTAAAGGATGGTAGCGACGTGGCTCTCCCCAGCAGCATTCGAGCAGCAGCGCAACGCACAGCGCCGCCAATAGTCCGGTGGGGTTAAGCCACATCATACTTACTTAGGCTGCCAGCGCACACTGACAATCCCATTCACACCCAAACTACCGTAATCTTTGGCCAATTGATAATCACGATTAAATAGATTATTCACGCGAGCATGCAATGACCAATCTTTATCCAGCTGATAGCTCGCTGCCAAATTAGTCAGCGCGTAGCCAGCCAAGACTTTCTTATTGGCGGCATCATCAAAACGCTGGCCTTGCGCCTGCATTTCAACACGCGCCATCCAAACTGGCGTTTGTAAACCCACATACGCTACGCCAGCGTGCTTAGCGCGGCGCGCCAATTGGCGGTCTTTATTCGCACCCGAGGAGGTATCTCTCGCATCGAGATAGTCGTAGCTCGCGCCAGCGATATACCCCGCAGATTGCCAATCAGCAGTCAGCGTTGCGCCACCTAATTTAGCGGTGCCGATATTGCTCGGCTGCCACAGACCTGACGGCGTTGGTGCCCATTCAATCAAATTGGTGACTTTATTTTCATACACCGTGAGCGAGCTTTGGAAGCGATTAGTGGCAAAGCGAACAAACACTTCCTTACTATTGGATTCTTCAGGCTTAACGTTTGGATTACCTGAACCTGGCCAATACAAATCATTAAAGCTTGGCGCTTTAAATGCGGTGCCCATGGTGGTGCCAAGCGACCAATCATCATTGGCTTGCCAAGCCAAGCCCAGCGTGCCGGTGTTATTGCGGCCGTATTGCGAATTGTCGTCGCTTCGACCATTTAATTGCAGCGTCACGTCCGACACCGTCACCAAATACGCCGCCAAAACGCTATTAATTCGGCGATGGTCAACACTGTAATCAGTGTCACTCGTTACTTTTTGCCCTAGCGTTTCCGCGCCCACTTGCACTGTGCCACCCAAAATCGACAAGTCATTCACCCACGACAATAAGCTTTGCTGGGTTTTGATTTTGTTGACTTGATCGCGATAATCATTCGCTGACAATGGGGTGTAATTTTTGCCTTCGTCAATACTGGTACCGGCCTTTAAATGGCTAGTCCAGATGTCATTCCATTGATTTTTTGACCAAACATTGGCGCTACCATTGAATGACTTGTCGCGATAATCGTAGCTTTGCGCTACTGGCTTAAACGCAGAATTACTGATTGAACTGTCGTAATGATTTTCACCCCACGCACCCAAAGCGCTTACGCCAAAAGCATGCTGAGCGTTGATTTTATGCTGGGCTGCGAGCGACAGACTGTTATTTTCATAACCGTCTTGATCAGGATTGTAATTGCTGTTTTTTGGATTCACGATGGCGTTAATACCATCGGTTTTAAAATGCGCGGCGGTGATTGAATAGCGCGTTGATGCATCACCACCGGCTAGCGTGGCTTTGGCATCGACGGTATTGTGATTGCCATAACCGATTTCGGCGCTCGATTTAGCATCGCCTTGACGAGTAAAAATCTGAATCACGCCGCCAATGGCGCCGCTGCCATATAAGCTGGCGGCTGGGCCGCGCAAAATCTCAACCCGCTCAATTTGATCTAATGGAATATTTTGCAGCGATGCACCGCCCAGCGTGGCCGAGCCAAAATTAACGCCGTCGATCAACACCAAGGTTTGCGAGTTATTCGCGCCGCGTAAGTAAACCGAAGTCGATTTACCCGGACCGCCCAAATTACTAATTTGGATGCCAGGCTGGCGCGACAGTACTTCTTGTAAGCTGGAGTTGCCTTGTGCGGCGATGGCCTCACGATCGAGTACGGTGACATCACCGACCACTTCGCGCAGTGGCTGCGCAATACGCGTGGCGGTGACAACTACGTCGTCAAGCTGGGTGACTTCGGCCATCGCTGGCAAGGTCGCCAAGGCCGACAAAATCAATAGGTAGGTTTTGCTGATGCTGGTGTTCATTTAGGTCTCCGGCAATACGCCCGTTGCATATTGCATATTAAAAACAGGAAACCGCGCAGAACACATCACCATCGCATCAACGACAAAGACCATTCCGCCACGGCGTCCCTGCCAGTGCGTCAATCTCGCTCAATTGCGAGCAACAAGGCCGGTCTCCGGGCTAATCAGAAAAATACATCGCCTTCCCACCTACTGCAGCGCTTGAATGGCCGATAACGGCCAATAAACGCTAAACATTGAGGCAGTGGCTAAAGCAAAGCGCATCGTTGCTGCGCTGTGTTTTGTGATGGATCCACACTGAAATACCGTTGCAGGGGCAGCACAGGGTTTAAACCTGTTTCCCGTTTAAATTAATCGCTTACACGATCAATCACCTTGAATGGCGGGCATTGTAACGTAAACGCTATAGCACCACCTTTCTGGAATATGACTATCGCTTAATTACAAAATCGTATCGGCCGCCTTCTGTCGAAAAAACAAGCACTTAGTGCGTAACAAGTTCAGCAAACTGATTTTCTAGATTGCAATATTTTTCTGCAAAGAATATGATCCATATCAAATTTCACAAATTACTGAAAATTCAAAACATTCATGAACCTCACTCCTTTGATTCAATCGTTTGTGCTGCACTTTGGCGAGATGGGTAGCCGCTGGGGCATCAATCGCACCGTTGGCCAAATGTACGCTCTGCTGTTTGTTAGCGAAAAGCCACTTAACGCCGATGAAATGGCCGAAGCGCTGGGCTTTTCCCGCTCGAACGTCAGCATGGGGCTCAAAGAGTTGGAGTCTTGGCGATTGGTGAAATTGCAGCATTTCCCTGGGGATCGCCGCGAATACTATTCAACGCCCGAGGATGTGTGGGCGATTTTTAAAACGCTGGCCGATGAAAGAAAAAAACGTGAAGTAGAACCAACGCTGTCGATGCTGCGCGAAGCACTGATGGAAACGCCCGCCAACGAAGCCGAGCGCCATGCGCAGGCCCGAATGGGCCAAATGCACGATTTGATTGACCTAACTACCAGCTGGTTTAGTGACATTCAAAAATTAGACGTTGAAACACTGAAAAAGCTCATGACGCTGGGCGCTCAAGTACAAAAGTTTTTAGAGTTCAAACAAAAATTATCATTCCCTCGCTCAAGCGAGAAAGAGTAAGGAATCAATATGCTCCCCGAAGCCACCGGTCTACTCGACCCGATTGTATTAGCGCGAATTCAATTTGCCGCCAATATCACTTTTCATATTTTATTCCCAACGATTAGCATCGCCATGGGCTGGGCATTGCTGTTTTTTAAACTGCGCTTTAATGCCACCGGCGAGCAAAAATGGCTGGATGCGTATGGCTTTTGGGTCAAGATTTTTGCGCTGACTTTTGCGCTGGGCGTGGTGACCGGCATTACGATGAGTTTTCAATTTGGCACCAATTGGCCGGGCTTTATGAAAACCGTCGGCAACATCGCCGGACCATTGCTGGCATACGAAGTGCTCACGGCGTTTTTCCTTGAGGCGACTTTCTTGGGCATTATGTTGTTTGGCCAGAAAAAAGTCAGCAATCGGATTCATACGCTGGCGACGGTGTTAGTCGCTGGTGGCACTACGTTATCGGCATTTTGGATTATTGCGCTCAATTCTTGGATGCAAACGCCGGTTGGCTTTGAAATGATTAACGGCCAAGCGCATGCCACCGATTGGTTAGCGATTATTTTCAACCCTTCGATGCCCTATCACTTAAGCCATATGCTGCTGGCTTCAGGCTTAACGGTGGCGTTTTTACTGGCGGGTGTATCGGCATTTCGCTGGCTCAAAGGCCAACGTGACGCCAGCATTATGGCCTCGCTTAAAACCGGTGTTTTCCTTGCTGCAGCCTTGATTCCATTGCAAATTTTCTTGGGTGATTTACACGGCATTAATACGCTCAAACATCAACCGGCCAAAATTGCCGCGATTGAAGGGATTTGGCATACCGAGCGCGGCGCACCGCTAACGTTGTTTGCCCTACCCAATGCAGCAACGCAAACCAATGAATACGCGATTGCGATCCCAAAACTCGCTAGCTTGATTTTAACGCACGATATAAATGGTGAGTTGCAAGGCATTAACGCTTTTGCTGATCACCCTCCGGTGGCCAAAGTGTTTTGGAGTTTTCGCGTGATGGTCGGCATGGGCATGCTAATGCTCTTGGTGAGCTGGCTGGCGGCATGGCAATTGCGCGGCGGCAAAACTTTGTCACCGATGGTGTGCAAACTCTTGATCGGCATGACGTTTAGTGGCTGGGTTGCCACCGTTGCTGGCTGGTATGTGACTGAAATTGGGCGTCAACCTTGGTTGGTTTACGGCGTACTTAAAACCAGCGATGCGGCGTCCAATGTCGGCGGCGGCATGATTTTAAGCACCTTAATCATGTACCTCACGCTGTATGCCTTCTTACTCGTTTCTTATATTTCGGTGGTGTTTTACCTCGCCAACAAAGCAGGCCGCCCTGCTCAGGAGCAATAATCATGTTGAGCACAATTGATTTGGCCTACTGGCTGCCGGTGATTTTTGCTGGCTTGATGGTGGTGTCGATGTTCGCCTATGTTGTTTTGGATGGGTATGACCTTGGCGTCGGCATTTTGCTTGAGCTAGAACCCGATACCAAAGAAAAAGACCAAATGATCGCCTCGATTGGCCCATTTTGGGATGCCAATGAAACTTGGCTGGTGTTGG
This sequence comes from Deefgea salmonis, assembly GCF_020531905.1. Classification (GTDB taxonomy): domain Bacteria; phylum Pseudomonadota; class Gammaproteobacteria; order Burkholderiales; family Chitinibacteraceae; genus Deefgea; species Deefgea salmonis. The sequence continues at coordinate 503,041 of NZ_JAJAWG010000001.1, forward strand.
GGGTTGGTCTATTGCTGGTCGCCTTTCCTTTAGCACACGGCATTATTCTCACCGCGCTGTATTTGCCGGTGGCGTTGATGTTGTTAGGCCTGATTTTACGCGGTGTGGCGTTTGATTTTCGCGTTAAAGCGCGCGCGCATCATCAGCCGCTATGGAATCGACTGTTTTTTGTTGGCTCATTACTGGCCACCGTTTCGCAAGGCGTGATGCTCGGTCGCTACATCACCGGTTTTGCGCCCGGCTGGGGTGCTTGGGGCTTTGCGCTGTTGGTCGGCGTGAGTTTGGCCGCAGCGTATGCGCTATTGGGCGCGGGTTGGTTGTTGATGAAATCAACTGGCGCGTTGCAGCAGCGGGCGATTGTTTGGGCGCAAGGCAGTTTATGGATTGCTATTTTGGCAACGGTGTTAGTGTCAGTGGCTACGCCGTGGATTAGCCCACGGGTATTTGCGTTGTGGTTTTCAGTGCCGAACGTATTTTTGCTCGCGCCAGTGCCATTAATGACGGCGATTTTATTTGCTGTGATTGGCTTTGCGCTACCGCGCTTGGCGCAGCGACAAAGAAACGGCAATGATAATTTTTGCTGGATCCCCTTTGCTGCCACGGTGGGTATCGTTTTACTCTCGTTCTTTGGCTTGGTGTTTAGTATTTTCCCGCATTTGGTCATCGATCAACTCACCATCTGGCAAGCGGCGAGCAGCCCTGAAGCCTTACTGATTATGTTTTGCGGTGCAGCGATTGTGTTACCGACGATTATTGGCTACACAATTTATTCTTACTTTGTATTTTGGGGCAAAGCGAGCGAGCTTAGTTACGACTAAAGCACCGCGATATGTTCACTTGTTTAAGCCATCCTGCGGGATGGCTTTTTTTACGCCCTATCCATCCTCCAAATCAATCCAGCTATCAATCTCGACATCAATCGGTTGATGATCACTTTGAGGCCCCGATTTAACTCAGCCCGTTAATGCACCGCGCTTCTAAACTAAAAACCTAGGCGCAGGCGTAGCCGAGCACCTTCGCCGTAGGCGAAACAATGGGTTCTCCGCAGGAGAAATAGTTTTTCCTTATTTTTTGTTTTGCTGTTTTTTTTCGCCAAAGGCGAAAAACTCAAAAAAAATTTTCTAGCTTCGCCACTCAAACCTAAACCAAGGTTGCGCGGGCGGCGCGGCGGGCCGTGGCGCGAAAAAACCCAACAACAGCATGATATTAATGTCAGCTTTTGACTTTTTCCCTTGATGGCGCAGCCATCTTCGCCGCAGGCGAAACCCCAAAAAAATTTTCCAGCTTCGCCACTAACACCTAAACCAGCGTTGCGGGCGGGCGGCGGGCCATTTCCGTTCGTATGATTTCCAGTTGCTTGTTTTGCATGTAAGATAGTGGTTTTATCTTCACCACCTTCGACGATGAATCAACACCTAATCCGCCGCGCCACCGCCAGTGATGCAAGCCATATTGCCCTGTTACTCACCCAACTGGGCTACCCCGCCAGCCAAGATCAAGCCACGCAGCGTATTGCCTATATGGCAACGCCATTGAATGCGCTATTTGTTGCTTGCACAGCACAGAACGACACCCCGCTCGGCCTAGTTGGTATCCATCTATTGCCCATGCTGCACTGCAGCGCCCTACTTGGCAAAATCACCGGGCTGGTCGTTGATGCAAACTATCGCGGCCAAGGTGTTGGATCTGCGCTGATGCAAGCGGCAATTGATTTTGCCACTGAGCATCAAGCGCCCAGAATCGAAATCATCAGTGGCAACCATCGCCCAGAAGCGCATGCTTTCTACCGAAAATTAGGCTGCGTAGCCACCGAGCAAACCAAATTTAATCTGCTCACGCCGGTACACAGCGCATAAAAAAAGCGCCATCTTGATGATGGCGCTTTGACTTAAAAGCAAAATTTGCAGCAATCGGTAAGCGAAAAAACCAATCAATCCACTAGTGCCAATCTAGATTCCATGGGCCTCATTAAGCAAACCGCTTAGCTATAGGTATTGGGCTATAAAGCACATTAAATAAGCGCTGCCGTAATATACCTAGCTCAAATTTTCTTGCTTATCTTTTCTACTTCAGTTGATTTTTTAGGGTCGCTTGCAAACGAGCGCATTATTTAGACCGTCGGCTAAAGCCGACCCTACAAGATCATTACCTTTATCAATGCAAGATATAATCGATAAAGTATTAATTAAAACTGCCCCGACAGACTCAGCCCCAAAAATGGCATCGTCGCGTAGCTTTCACTGATCAAAGCTTCGCCTTGTTGATTGCGGATTTTAAATTCGCCGTTCAGTGCCGCGCCAGCATAAAAATCTAGGCGTGTGCTCGGGGCAAATTGATAACCAGCACGAACAAATAACGGTACTGAGTTGTTTTCTAAAATGCCATTAGCCGCGATAGGGTTATCACTGGCCAAACGAGTTTGGTAACTGCGCCATGTGCCACCGGCGGCAAAGTCCCAAACACTGGACGCTTTCCACGATAACTCCAACCCTGCGGGGCCAACAGGCCCGGCGACAAAGGGGTTTTTTAAGCTGAGTTGATCGCTAATTTGCCAATTAAGTAATACAAACGGAAACACCACGTTTTCATCAAAACTCTGCCATGCGCTCACCCCTAAACCCAGCATTAAGCGCGGCGAAAAATAATGCGCCACATAGGCATTACCACCCCAATTGATACTCTCGCCCTGATCGGCCCCCGCTTCAGCCGCATATTGCACGCCCGGCGTTAGGCCAAAAATCCAGCCATCGGCAGTCACAAAACGATATGGCATCGAGAGTTCCAGCCGATTTAAATCTTGCCACGGCGTTTTTCCACCCCAAGCCACTGGCGCATCAAAATGCCATTGCTGTTGACTGGCGCTCAGCGCCAAACCAAGGCTGTGCTGTGCATCAATTTGCTGATTCACACTCAGCGACGCCATCAGCCATTCGCTACTGACTTCACCGCCAGCCTCTAAATCAACATTGGGCATTACCACTGGCGTGACGCTGTAATTAAACGTCGCTTCGCTCGCGACCGCGCACCATGGCAACAAAGCCAAAAGTGCTGTGATTAAGGTTTTTTTCATTCAATGAATCGATTAAAAGTAAGAATTTGCTCGCGAGTTTAGCGACACCTTTTGCGCAACGCGATTTATTTATCCGCGGTGTCGCGTCAACGTCTAATTGTCAGTTTGAAGACATAAAAATACCCCGCCAAGCTTTGGCGGGGCTGAATAAAGCGGTGAGATCGAGGCTGGTTTACTGTGCCATAGCACTAAAAACCATCAACACCTCAAGCAAGCCGTTAATTATGCCGATTCATCATATTGATCCATGCTCGGGCAAGCGCAAATCAAATTGCGATCGCCATATACATCGTCAATCCGATTCACTGACGGCCAAAACTTGTTGTCGAGCACGTAAGGCAATGGGAAGAACGCCACTTCACGCGAATACGGACGATCCCAATCAGCGGCGATGTCGTTTTTGCTGTGCGGTGCGTTTTTCAGCGGATTATTTTCCGCGGGCCAAACCCCGGCTTGCACTTGATCGATTTCTTGGCGAATCGAAATCATCGCCGCGATAAAACGATCGAGTTCAGCTTTGGATTCAGACTCCGTAGGCTCAATCATCAAGGTACCCGCCACCGGAAAACTCATCGTCGGCGCGTGAAAGCCATAATCCATCAGGCGTTTGGCGATATCGACTTCGGTAATGCCACTTGCTGCTTTCAGTGGGCGAATATCAATAATGCATTCATGCGCCACGCGACCATTCGCGCCGGTATACAGCACCGGATAATGCGCAGCGAGTTGCTGCATCATGTAATTGGCGTTCAGTAGCGCGATTTCAGTGGCGTGTTTCACGCCGCCCGCGCCCATCATCGTGATATACATCCACGAAATTGGCAAAATCGACGCCGAACCAAATGGTGCCGCCGAGACGGCCGATTGACCTTGCGCGACGCTGGCGTCGCCTTGATCGATATTGGCCACCGCGTGATTGGACATAAACGGTGCCAAATGCGCTTTCATGCCAATCGGCCCCATGCCCGGGCCGCCGCCGCCGTGTGGAATGCAGAAGGTTTTGTGCAAATTCATATGGCTCACATCAGCGCCGATATCGGCTGGGCGCGTTAGGCCCACTTGCGCGTTTAAGTTTGCGCCATCCATATACACTTGGCCGCCAAACTGATGCACTGTGGCGCAGATGGCTTTGACTGCCGTTTCAAACACGCCATGCGTTGATGGATAAGTCAGCATCAACGCCGCCAAATTCGCACCGTGTAATTCAGCCTTGGCTTTCAGATCAGACAGATCAACGTTGCCGCTGTCATCGCAATCGACCACTACGACTTTCAAGCCCATCATCTGTGCCGTTGCCGGATTGGTGCCGTGCGCAGATTTTGGAATTAAGCAAATATCGCGATGCGCTTCATTGCGACTGTCGTGATATCGACGAATCGCCAACAAACCGGCGTATTCGCCCTGCGCGCCGGAATTGGGCTGCATACAAATCGCGTCAAACCCCGTAATCGCTTTGAGCTGATCGGCCAAGCCATTAATCATTTCAAAGTAACCCAGCGTTTGCGCTTGCGGGGCAAACGGATGGATATTGCCAAATTCAGCCCAAGTAACTGGAATCATTTCGCTGGTGGCATTGAGTTTCATGGTGCAACTACCCAATGAAATCATCGAATGATTCATCGCCAAATCACGATTTTCGAGGCGTTTAAGATAACGCAGCATTTCGTGTTCGGTGTGGTAGCGATTAAATACTGGATGCGTCAAATAGTTTGAGGTGCGTTGCAGTGCAGCGGGAATCACCGCCGTCGTTGCCGCATCCAAAGCGGCCAAATCAGCAGATTGACCAGTAAACAATTGAATCAAAGTGCCCAAATCTTTTTGCGTCGCGGCTTCATGAAAAGCCACGCTCAAGACTGAATCAGATACTTGCAGCAAGTTGTAACCCGCCGCCAAGGCTGCGGCATAAATACTCGCAGTTTGCGCGCCAGTATTGACTTGTACCGTATCAAAAAACGCGTCGTGAACAATCGTCCCGCCCGAACCGTTGGCGAACCGAACGCCTTGCGCGAAAATACTCGCCAAGCGATGCGTGCGCTCGGCAATGCGTTTAATCCCCGCTGGGCCGTGATACACGGCGTACATTCCCGCCATATTGGCGAGCAAGACTTGCGAAGTGCAAATATTTGAATTGGCTTTTTCACGGCGAATATGTTGCTCGCGGGTTTGCAAAGCCATACGCAGCGCGGTTTTACCTTTGGCATCAATCGACACGCCAATAATCCGGCCCGGTGCCGAGCGTTTCATTTCATCTTTAAAAGCAAAATACGCCGCGTGTGGACCGCCAAAGCCCATTGGAATGCCAAAACGCTGGCTGCTGCCAATCGCCACATCCGCACCCATTTCAGCCGGTGATTTCAGTAGCGCCAAAGCCAATAAATCCGCCGCCACAATTGCTACACCACCACGCGCTTTAAGCGCTGCAATCGGCGCAGTTAAATCCCGCACCGCACCATCAGCACCCGGATACTGCAGCAAAGCACCAAAATAATCATCATCACCGGCGGCCGTAGCCGCGCCGATCACCAGCTCAAAGCCGAAGTATTGCGCGCGCGTCTTTACTACATCTAGTGTCTGTGGCAATACCTGTTCATCTACGAAGAATTTCTCGGCTTTGACTTTCGAAATCCGCCGCGCCATCGCCATCGCTTCAGCCGCTGCCGTCGCTTCATCGAGAAGCGACGCATTGGCTAAATCCAGCCCCGTCATATCGATAATCATTTGCTGGTAATTGAGCAAAGCTTCTAAACGACCTTGCGCGATTTCAGCTTGATATGGCGTGTAGGCGGTGTACCAACCTGGGTTTTCTAGCACATTACGCAAAATCACATTCGGCGTGATGTTGGGGTAGTAGCCCAAGCCAATAAAGCTTTTATTGACGATGTTTTTCGCCGCGATAGCGCGAATTTTGGCCAATGCGTCCACTTCGGATACGGCGTCCGGCAAAGGCAATTTTTGCTTAAAGCGAATGTCGTCCGGAATGGTTTGCGCGACCAAGTCTTCAATCGAGTCGGCGCCAATTTGCGCCAGCATCGCCGCTTGATCGACAGCATTGGGGCCAATATGCCGTGCAATAAATTCTTCGTGGTTAAACAGTGTAGAGAGCGACATGAAGCACCTAGAATGGTTGAAAATTTAAAACCTTTCAACGCAGAGGCGCAAAGACGCAGAGAAAATCTTAAAACTAAGGTCTCAGTTTAGGGTCGCTTTCAAGCAGCATCTTAAATCGACCAAGTTTGTCGACCCTAAGCGGCGTCTTTGCAAAAAAACACCATCAAGACCTTTAGACTTTCTCTGCGCCTCTGTGCCTCTGCGTCAGGTGTTGTTTTTTTAAACGCCGATTTCTTTGGCGTATTGTTCTGCGGTCATCAAGCCATCGAGCACTGATGCATCGGCTGGTTTAACGCGGAAAAACCAGGCTGCGCCGTAGGGTTCGGTATTGGCCAATTCTGGCGCATCCACCAAAGCGTCGTTAACGGCAACCACTTCACCCGCAATCGGTGCGTACACATCAGACGCCGCTTTTACTGACTCGACCACGCCTGCGGTGGCATCGGCGGCTAATTCATCACCCACTTGTGGCAATTCAACAAACACAATATCGCCCAACAATTCTTGCGCGTGATCGGTAATGCCAATAGTCACCGTGCCGTCGGCTTCTAAACGCAACCATTCGTGGCTGTTAACATATTTGAGTTCGGCTGGAATATGGCTCATGATTTTTCCTTAGGGATTTGAGATTTGGGAGCTGGGATTTGGAAGCAAGGATAAAACAGGGTTTACTCCCCATTCCCCACTCCCCACTCCCCGAATTATTTATGCAAACACTTTTTTGCCATTGCGAACAAACGGCATTTTCACCATGCGAACGTCAGTCAGCGTACCGCGCAGGTCCACTTGCACCGTGTCGGTGTCTTTAGTCGCCGCTGGAACGCGGGCGATGGCCACAGAATGCTTGAGCGTGGGTGAAAACGTACCGCTGGTAATCACGCCTTGCCCTACGCCGGCCACTTCAACAACTTGCCCTTCGCGCAATACGCCACGCCCTTCGAGCACTAAACCCACTTGCTTAAACGCCACGCCTACGGCGCGCTCTGCTTCGAGTGCGGCGCGGCCGATAAAATCACGCTCAGCCGGTTGCCAAGCAATAGTCCAGCCCATGCCGGCCGCCAACGGTGAAATGCTTTCGTCCATATCGTGGCCGTATAGATTCATGCCCGCTTCAAGGCGCAAAGTGTCGCGCGCGCCCAAGCCGATAGGTGCAATACCCACGCTGAGCAACGCTTGCCAAAAGGTGGCCGCTTCGTCGCTTGGCAACATAATCTCTAAACCATCTTCGCCGGTGTAACCGGTGCGGGCAATAAACCAGCCGTCTTCAACCGGGCCAAAAGGAAAGCCTTGAAACACATTCAGCGCTTTCACTGCGTCTTCCCAATCTTCGTGGATGACTTTACATACTTTGGCGATGGCGTTGGGGCCTTGAATCGCAATCATCGCCAATTCGCGGCGCACATGGATTTGCACGTCAAATTTGGCCGCTTGCTTGAGCATCCATGCGATGTCTTTGTCCGCCGTTCCCGCGTTGACCACTATGCGGTAACCGTAATGCGTTAGGTAAACGATTAAATCGTCGATCACCGTACCTTCAGGCGTTAACATTCCCGAGTACAAAGCTTTACCTTCGGTACTGAGTTTTTCGACATCATTGGCAATCAGAAAACGCAAAAACGCTTTAGCTTCACTGCCGACAATATCGAGCACGCACATATGCGACACATCAAACATACCTGCGTCGGTGCGTACAATTTCGTGTTCTTTAAGTTGTGATCCGTAATGAATCGGCATCAACCAGCCGGCGAAATCGACCATTTTGGCGTTCGCTGCAAGGTGAGATTCATACAATGGTGTGGTTTTGGTTGTCATGGGGTTCCTTAGGGTATAGCCCTCTAAGTCCGACGGCCTATAGCGCGACGGGCAACACCCCTCTGTCCTGACACCTGAGATTTTCCGGCCACAGATTAGCATCTGTTGAAAAAATCCTATTTAATGCCGCGCCCTGTGATCACAAGAGACACCGCGATTAAACGAATTTTTGCCGTTGAGCCCTTCGGTGGATGCTGCGGGTGTAAACACCGAGCACCGCTCTCCAGAGTTTTACTTTTGCCAGCAGTCCCTGATACCTGAGCGATTTGCGGGTGCATTTGCGCCTTCGGTGGTGATTTAAATCCAACAAATGGTAAAAATCACACTCTCCTGCTGTACCGGCGGATTATCACGGGAAGCTTGCCAATTGGCAAGCCACAAAACAGGATTTTTACCCTAATCCTTGCCACAAAAAACAAAAAGCCAAGCGAATGTAGTTCGCCTGGCTTTACTATCCTGTCAAGATGGCAAGTCAATACCACTTCATTTATCAACGTCAATCCAGCAAAAAAGTCCAAATTCAGTCAATGTTTGATTTAGCCCCCTGCGCATCAGCGCAGGTTTTACGCTAAGACCCGCTGCGCACTGCTAAATTGTCAGCGTTTAATGACACAACACCAAGCCAGCTAAACCCAAGGCTTTAACGCAACAATTGGTGTCCAGCATACAAAGCCAAACCAATCAGCCCGCCCACCAGCGTGCCATTCAGGCGAACAAACTGCAGATCAACGCCAACACTGACTTCCAGCCGCTCAACCATCACTTCATCATCCCAAGCTTTGAGTTGTTCGGCGATAAATTGGCCAATTTGGCGGCGATATTTTTTGACCAACACCCCGGCAGCCACGCGGGCATGGCGATTTAGCCAGTCGGCCAGCACCACGTCATCGGTCAAGCGCACCCCCAATTGCTGCAAACTGAGTGCCAATTTAGCGCGCAGCACCGAGTCTTGTGCCGCCAAATCATCTGCCAACCAAGCCACCAGCCGCAACCACATATTGTCGATGGCGTTCAGCAAACTCGGCTGCGCCAATAAGTGCTGCTGACTCAATTGCAGCGCTGCTTGTAGTGCTGCATCATGTTTTAAATTTTGCTGCAGCTCAGCCAAGGCTTGATCAAAATGCGCGCGCAGCGGATGCTCGCTCGATTCGCGCATGTTTTGCACTTCACGCCCTGCTGCATGCACCAGTTTTTTCGCCATATAGCGCCCACCGGCGGCATCGAGCGAAATCCAGCGCAAATAATCAAATTCAGTGGCAATTATTTCTGCTAAATGTTGTTGTAATTCAGGCTTTTGCAGCTCTTGATCCAAATGCGCCAGCACGGCATCGAGCATCACTTGATGTTGGCCACTTTGCCGTATCACCGCCAAAATCTCACCCGCCGGTTTGACCAAATCAATTTGCGCTAATTGCTGTAGTAATAAACCACGCAAACGCAGCGCCATCGCCGGTTCAGTTAAACTTTGTAAAATAAAATCCATCAGCCGCGCGACTTGATCTGCGCCCGCCTTGGCATTCGCGTCGACTTGCAACCAGCTCGCTAAGCGGTGCGCCGGATTAAATTCGCTCACCTTGGCCATCATCCGCTCGCTAGACAAAAAGTGCGTTTCAATAAACTCACCCAAACTATCGGCGATGCGGTGTTTGTTTTTGGGAATAATGGCGGTATGCGGAATTGGTAGATTGAGCGGATGCCGAAACAGCGCCGTTACGGCAAACCAATCGGCCAAACCACCCACCAAGGCCGCTTCAGCAAAAGCCGCAACGTAAGGCAAACTCGGATGCGCGCCGCGAAAATACGTTGCCAGCAACATCACCAATGCCATCAGCACCAGCAATAAGGTCGCATTACGCTTAAGCAGCCGTAAACGCTGCGCTTTAACATCAAAAGAACGCGCCGCCGGCTGGCGCGAAACCTGATTAATAGCCATAGGCCCTCATTGAAAAGAACATTAAAAACGAGTAATTGATCGCTGAATATGCAAATTTTGAACAGTTATTTAATATGAATATCACATTGAAATAACAATACAAAAATCAAGTATTATTGAAAATAAAACATTAAAAAAGTGAAGATTCATTGATTTATTAAGTCTTTATTTTCTGAGCACCATTTTAAATAACTCATTTTACTTCCTGAAATTCTGTACTTTCTCCTTACTTGCATTTGATTTTCAACACCAAGTTCTTTTTGCTGCTTTGACCAAAATACGGATTCCTTTTGCTCTTGAGTTTGAAGATACATAACCGTTCGATATCTATCTAAATGCCAATTTTCTTTCTTTAGAGATATTTTTACTGTTTGACTTCCTCTCATTGGCATCAAACCAACCTGCAAAAAAGAAATTTCTATAAATGTTGCAGCCATTGCAGATATAGCCTCTTCTATATCTGCAGCTTTATTTATGTTTTCTTTACCATACTTAACAACATCATTTATTTGATCAAGCCACTTTTCATCATAGACTTTTACTGTAGTTAAAATGGATGTATGTATGGCTGCGACAACTTTCTGCAACTGCTTTTTCCAAGTAGGAAGATGATTTGATTCCTTCAATGCATACCAAGATTCGGAACCAAATAACTGCTCAACAACTGACTTTAAACTCATGTATCTGCTGTACTGGTTCATGCAATGCCTAACGTTAAATTAACCAACGAAAAATATCAGCGCATAATAAAACAATGCTCTAGCGTTGATCTGTCTGTGCGTAAACCAAGATGTTACGCTCACATTTCTTTGTATTTCAAGTACAAGGGTGATAACACCTAAAAGCACACAAGAACGCTACGTTAGATGCAATGCGCCGCAGATACAATAATGCCCAGCATCAGCTGGGCATTGTCACCACACAACGGCATTATTTAATAATTTGTACTTTAACCGGTTTGCCTTTGAGCTTACCTTTGTCATTGCCCAAGCGGGCAATGACTTGGTTGGCGTATTGCAATTGCACCGCGACATAAGTTCTAAATTCAAATAAATCAATTTTACCAATGGCGTCATTCGGAATCGCACCGTCGCCAGTTAACGCCCCCACCACATCACCGGGGCGCACTTTTTGTTTGCGGCCGGCATCAAAGCAAATCGTTGCCATTTTGGCTGGCAATGCGTAATCACCGTTGATTTTGAGATCGGCCTCTTGCCCTTCTGGAATCGGGAACTCAAGGTATTCTTCAATACTGCGCTGACGTTTTACTTGCGATGGTGACACCAAGCTAAACGCCAAGCCTTTCTTGCCGGCGCGGCCAGTACGACCAATTCGATGCACGTAGATTTCAGGGTCATACGGCAATTCGTAATTTACCACCGCGGCCAAATCTTTAATATCCAAACCACGAGCAGCCATATCGGTGGCAACCAGAATTGGGCAGCTACCATTGGCAAACTGCACCAAGGTTAAATCACGATCACGCTGCTCAAGCTCGCCGTGTAATTCAATCGCATCAAAGCCGTCTTTTTGTAAACTGCGCGCCAAATCCATGCAGTCTTGGCGGGTATTACAAAACACCACGCTCGACGCTGGTTGGTAATGCGCAAAAATGCGTTTGAGTAAATCGGCTTTTTCCGCGTTGTCTTTGACCAAATACAATTGCTGTTCAATAAACACTTGATCGTGCAAAGACTCCACCGTGACTTCAGTCGGCGCGCGTTGAATCGAGGCACTGAGTTTACGAATGCCTTCAGGATACGTTGCTGAAAACAGCAAGGTTTGACGCCAGCGTGGCAGAAAATCGATGACGTCTTGCACTTCACCGCCAAAACCCATGTCGAGCATACGATCGGCTTCGTCCAGCACCAGCGTGCTGACTTGTTTTACGATCAGGGTGTTTTTATGCAAATGGTCTTGAATACGACCTGGCGTACCGACCACCACGTGTGCACCATGCGCAAGCGAGGCCGCTTGTGGCGTCAAAGGGGTACCGCCGCACAAAGTCAGAATTTTTAAATTGGGTAAATGCCGCCCCAAACGGCGCAGATCTTTACTCACCTGGTCGGCAAGTTCTCGCGTTGGGCACAGCACCAAGGCTTGTACGCGGTGCAAATTAATATTGAGTTTTTGCAGTAGCGGAATACCAAACGCAGCCGTTTTACCACTACCGGTTTTGGCTTTAGCAATAATATCGCCGCCTTCGAGCACAATCGGCAAACTCGCAGCTTGAATCGGCGTCATCGCCTCAAAGCCAAGCGAAGCCAAATTGTCGAGCATTTCTACAGGTAAATTGAGGGCGGAAAACGGCGTTTTAGTCATAGCAAATCCAATAGGTATAGAAAGCAAGCCAATAAGGCAAAGGCATTTGCAGCGCGAAAACTTAAAAATCGCATCGCAAATCGATTAAGCTAAGCGGCTTAAATCAATCCATTGCACTACAAGCATTCTAAGGGATTTACAACGAGAACTAAGATTTAGATTGGTAATGCAGGGGTGAAACTGAGATGAGGCAAAGCAAGAAGTCTGGTCGGGGCGGTGGGATTCGAACTCACGACCACCTGGTCCCAAACCAGGTGCGCTACCGGGCTGCGCTACGCCCCGAACAGGACCCGAATATTATAGACCACCGAACGAATGGTCAAGCACTATCAAACAAAAATATCGACAAACAACATAAAAAACCAACAAACAGTTGTTTTTAAAGCATTAAAAAAGACACGCAATCGCGACTCAGTCACGCCGTCAAAGAACTCACGAACAGACCAATCGGCGCAGCGCTTAAAATTTAATCGACGTTTTTATCTTTTTTGTCGATCTTTTCACTATCAAACGGCAGCTTGGCGTCTTCTTCAAAGCGTTTTTTTTGTTTTTTACCAAATACCCAAATCACAATCGCCACAAAGGCAACAATTAAAATCCAATGATAAATAGACAAACCCATAATGACGCTCCTACAGCCGCAACCCAAGTAAGGCACGACCGAATTAAATTGAGATCCAATAAACACCGCTCAGATTAAACACCAGCACCAGCTTACTTTCAATTTAATAAATCCACAACACAGCAAGGCGAAAGCGCATTTGCGGCGTAGAATTCATCTACCCACTCAAAACCATCTAAACCCGAATGACGATCACTCAGACTGTACTCAAGCTCTATCGCAAATGTCGCTGGCCGAACATTCCCCTTGCGCGCGGCGTCTTACCCAATACCCGCCAAGGGGTCATCAATGACGCCAAAGCCGGCGTCGCCCTCGCCTCAGTCAATATCCCGCAAGTTTTAGGTTACACCAGTATTGCCGGCACCCCCATTGTGACCGGGCTCTACACGGTATTACTCCCCTTATTGGGCTTTGCTCTATTTGGCGCTTCACGGCATTTAGTTGTTGCGGCCGATTCAGCCACCGCGGCCATCTTTGCCAACGGCTTATCCGGCATGGCCATCCCCGCCAGCGCTCAATACATGAATTTAGTCGCCGTTGTCGCGCTACTCACGGCAGGCATCTTACTCATTGCCCGCTGGCTTAAACTCGGCTTTGTCGCTGATTTCTTATCACGAACCATCTTGACGGGCTTTTTAGCCGGCGTTGGCTTGCAAGTGAGTATCGCCATGCTAGCGCCACTCTTGGGCCTTGACCATCAGGCGCATCGCACTTGGACACAACTCGACTACGCCATTACGCACTTCACCAACATCAACTGGGCCACCTTGGCTCTGGGCATCCTCGTCATCAGCGCCATTTTAATCGGCAAGCGTTTCTGTCCTCGCGCTCCCATTGCGATGATGGCCGTACTGACCAGCATTTTAGCCGGCAAATATCTCGCCATTTCAAATTGGGGCATTGCCTTAATCGGCCCGGTACCGGGCGGTCTACCACAACTATCTTGGCCCGACATCACATGGCGCGGCACGCTCACGCTAATCCCATTGGCACTGTCTTGTGCGGTGATTATCATTGCGCAAAGCGCGGCCACGGCGCGAATCTATGCTTTGCAATTTCAAGAAACCGAAGACGAAAACGCCAATATCCTAGGGCTTGCCGCCGCCAATGCCGCTGCCGCCGTCAGCGGGGCGTTTGTCGTTAATGGCAGCCCTACGCAAACCGCAATGGCCGTACAAGCTGGCGCACGCAGCCAAGTGGCGCAACTGGTGTTTGCGGGGATTGTCGCGATTGCTTTGGTTTTTTTGACCGATTGGCTTGCCTACTTACCCCACACCGTCCTCGCCGCGATTGTGTTTAGCATCGCCATCGGCATGATTCATGGGTCAGCACTCAAAGCCATCTATCAAGAAAGCCCTGGCGAATTTAAGTTAGCCATCATTACCGCAATGACCGTCGCCTTAGTCGGCGTTGAGCAAGGGCTACTCTTTGCCGCGCTACTGTCTTTACTGCACCACGTTAGCCACAGCTACAATCCGCATTGCGCCATTTTGCAAGCCAATATGGAGGGCAATTTAATGACCCAAGCGATTAAGCCTGGCGCAACAACGCTACCGGGATTAATTATTTATCATTTTGGCGCGGATTTATTTTATGCCAACGAGCACCGCTTTTGCGCCGACATTCACGCGTTGATTGGTCAAGCCGCTACGCCAGTGGATTGCTTGATTATTGACGCTTCCGCCATGACCCACATCGACTACTCTGCCGCCCAATCGCTGCGTCAACTGGACGATCAATTGCAGGAACAAGGCATTGCGCTGTTATTTGCCCGTTGCGATGCGGCGTTAATCGACGATTTAAACCGCCATCGTATTAGCGAAAAAATCGGCGCAGACCATATTTTTACCACCTTGCACGCCGCGCTCAAATACTGGCCCGACGCCTGCAAGACCGAGGCACAGCGCGAAAAAACGCCGTAGGGTGCGAATAAGCGCAGCGCATTCCACCACGCCCCAACCCATCAAAAACTCGCCGCCAACAATTGCTGGGTATACGGATGCTGTGGTTGAGACAGCACCCGCTCAACCTCGCCCGTTTCAAGCACCTCACCGTTTTTAAGCACTAATACCCGATGCGCCAACGCACGCACCACCGCCAAATCATGGCTAATCAACAAAAAACTCAAACCAAACTTAAGCTGCAACTGCGACAATAATTGCAAAATCTGCTGCTGCACCGTCGCATCGAGCGCCGACGTCGGTTCGTCCAGCACGATCACTTGCGGCTGCATAATCAATACCCGCGCAATGGCGATTCTTTGCCGTTGCCCACCAGAAAACTCGTGCGGGTAGCGCGACAAAATATCGTCCATATCGGCCTGACTCCCTAAGCCGACCTCTTGCAACACCGCCATCACCCGCGCACGGCGCTCAGCCGCACTGCATTCGGGGCGATGCACCAACAAGCCCTCACCCACCAGATCAAAAATCGTTAATCGTGGCGACAAAGCGGCAAATGGATCTTGAAAAACAATCTGAATATGCTGGCGCGCCTGCCGCAACGCCTTGCCCTGCAATGCGCTCAATTGCAGCGCGGGCGATCCATCCAACGTTAACTGCACGCTACCGCCACCTTGACCCACACGCAATAAGCGCAGCAAAGACAAGGCCAACGTCGTTTTGCCACTGCCTGACTCACCGACCACCGCCAAGGTTTGCCCGCGATGCAAATCAAAATCGAGCTTGGCTAAAACCGTTTTTTTAAGTTGGCTGCGAAACCACGACCGTGATGCAGGATAAGCATGCGTCAATTGCCGCACTTGCAACACGCAAGGTGAATGCAATGGCACCGCCACCGCCACCCGAATCGGCCGCGCCGCCAATAAAGCCTGAGTATACGGATGCGCTGGCATCGTAAATAGTTGCTGCGTTGGCGCGGTTTCAACAATACGCCCAGCTTGCATCACCGCCACTCGGTCGGCAAACCGGCGTACCAAATTTAAATCATGCGAAATCAACAGCACCGCCATCCCTTGCTCGGCCTGCAATTGACTCAATAGCTCTAAAATTTGCGCTTGCACCGTCACATCCAGCGCCGTCGTAGGCTCGTCGGCGATCAAAATCTCGGGCTCAGTGGCAACCGCCATGGCAATCATCACCCGCTGGCGCTGCCCACCCGACAATTGATGTGGAAATGCATTGAGCTTCTCTGTAGCGTCGACAATACCCATACGCAGTAATAGCTCACACGCCTTATTTCTAGACGCCGCAGCGCTATACCCCACCAGCACCTCCGCAATCTGCGTACCGACAGCTTGCAAAGGATTGAGCGCGGTCATCGGCTCTTGAAAAATCATCGCAATGCGCCGACCACGAATTAAACGCAGCGCTGATTCTGGCAAGGACAACAAGGACTGACCGGCAAATTCAATCTCGCCCTGAGCCATCACCTCGCGATCGAGTCGCAATAGACTGCGCGCCAAAACGCTTTTGCCCGAGCCTGATTCGCCCACTAAGGCCAATTTTTCACCGGCTTTTAAATGCAGACTCACCTCACGCACCACCGGCTCGTTGGCACCGGCAAATCGCAGCGATAAATTCGACACGGTCAATAAATTAACCATAGTGCTGACACCCCAAATCAACTAAATCCATCAAAACCTCGTTAACACGAATCACTTGGCTATTTTAGCGTGATGTAAAACCATCCAAACCGCCGCCGTGCACATAAAACCTTTCGACGCAGAGGCGCGGAGGCGCGGAGGCGCGGAGAACAACCAGCCCATTCAATTGGACTGGATAAAAGCATTTCGTCAAACACTTCGTCTTGATTGCGCTTTGCTTGATGCCACGACGGCGGGGTTTTTAACGTGCATGTGAACGGCAATTCAGTCATCCATCTCATCAGCAATCCTCAACAATAATCAGCAAACCTCAGCAAGCACTTCAGCAGATCAGCTAAACCTCAAGATCGATCATAAAGCACTTCGTTCTCTTTCAATAAGCGCATCACAGCAGCACCAGATAAAGCGCACAAACTAGCGACAATTTGAAACCACCCTGAACCCCGCCGAAAGCGCGCAAAAAGAAAACAGCAAAAGCCACAAATTGACCGCCTAGCCCAAGGTCAAACGGCGTAAAATGGCCGATATGAAACCAGCCCCATACTCCGCACTCACGCCCGATCTGACCTTAGACGCCCTTGAATCGCTTGGCCTTGCTTGCTCAGGGCATTTACTCGCGCTCAATAGTTACGAAAACCGCGTTTACCAAGTCGGCATCGATGATGGCGATCCAGTGATTGCTAAATTTTATCGCCCCGAGCGCTGGAGCGACGCGGCGATCTTAGAAGAACACCAATTCACGCAAGCACTGGCCGAGCGCGAAATCCCGGTGGTTGCGCCGCTAACACTCAACGGCCAAACGCTGCATCGCTTTGGCGACTTTCGTTTTGCGGTATTCCCTCGTCGTGGCGGGCGCGCGCCCGAGCTCGATCAAGCCGAAACCCGCGAATGGATTGGTCGATTTTTAGGCCGTATTCACGCCGTAGGTCAACTCAGCCCGTTTACCCATCGCGCACAACTCACCCCGCAAACCTTTGGCCAAGATTCGCTCGATTATTTAATCAACAACAAAGTCATTCCACTGGATTTGGCGGCTAGCTACCAAGCGGTGGCAGCAGCGGCGCTCGCTGGCGTCGCCGAATGTTATCAACGCGCTGGCGACATCTCACTGATCCGTCTACATGGCGACTGCCACCCGAGCAATATTTTATGGACGCCGGCTGGACCGCATTTTGTTGACTTTGACGACGCGCGCACCGGTCCGGCGATTCAAGACTTATGGATGTTGCTGTCTGGTGATCGAGACGAGCAACAAAATCAACTGGCGGATATTTTGGCCGGCTACGAAGATTTTTGTGAGTTTGATCGGCGCGAGCTGCATTTAATTGAAGCACTGCGAACACTCCGCCTGATGCATTACAGCGCATGGCTGGCTCGGCGCTGGGATGATCCGGCCTTTCCGGCGGCGTTCCCGTGGTTTAATACCGCCACCTATTGGCAAGACCGGATTGCCGAGCTGCGCGAACAAATTGAAATCATGCATTTGCCGCCACTGTGGAGTAATGAGTCTACCGGCTACATCCGTATTGACGATGAAATCGACCCGCCGTATTGGGATATGTAAACGCGGCACAACAACACCGTGTTCTGAGCGATGAATAAGGTGTTTTTGAACGCGAACACGGCTAGCCGCAGAATCTGCGACAATCTTGTTGACGTCACGCACTTCAAAATCAAGACGAACAACGGCGATCTACCCGCCAACATCACCGCTGTTTGTAGCGTGACTGACCGATCCACCATACATCGCACCCAGCAAAAGCCTTTCGTCGGCTTGGTGCATCACGTTACAATCTGCTTACTTTTTAAAATTTGCAACCATTTGGAGCCTTGCATGCCGGTTAATCTCGCCCCCATTGATCCTGCTTTATTATTCCCGGTTGCCGGGGTTGAAATTGGTATTGCCTCTGCAGGCATTAAAAAAGTCGGCCGCCAAGACACCACCTTAATCCAAATCGCTGATGGCGCCCGCGTTGCGGGGGTGTTTACCTTAAATCGTTTTTGCGCCGCACCAGTGCGGATTTGCCAAAAAAATCTTCAGCAGTATCTGGCTACAGGCCAATCAATTCGTGCGCTGGTGATCAATACTGGCAATGCCAATGCCGGAACTGGCTTAGACGGCCTCGCGCGCGCCGAGCAAATTTGCGCCGCAACCGCCAGTGAATTGGGCTGCACTGCCGCACAAGTGCTGCCTTTTTCAACCGGCGTGATTTTAGAGCCCTTGCCATCCGAAAAAATCATCGCCGTTTTGCCGGCTGCCAAAGCCAATTTATCGGCCAGCAACTGGGCGACAGCCGCTAACGCGATTATGACCACCGACATCGCGCCCAAAGCGACCAGCACGCAAATCGTTTTGGACGGTAAAACCGTCACCGTGACCGGCATTGCCAAAGGCTCGGGCATGATTCACCCGAATATGGCCACCATGCTCGGTTTTGTCGCTACCGACGCCGCCATTAGCCAAGCCTTATTACAAGAGATGCTACTGGCCGCGACCGATGCTTCGTTTAATAGCATCACCGTTGACGGCGACACCAGTACCAACGACAGCTATATCGCCATTGCCACAGGGTTGGCCGGCAACACCGAAATCACCGACGCCAGCAGCAGCGACTACGCCACTTTGCGCGCGGCGATTGAGCAGGTTTCGCACTTTTTGGCGCAAGCGATTGTGCGCGACGGCGAAGGCGCCACCAAATTCATCACCATCAACGTGGCTGGCGGCGCGACATACGCCGAATGCAAAGCCGTTGGCTACGCCATTGGCCGCTCGCCCCTGGTTAAAACCGCGTTTTTTGCTTCAGACCCTAACCTAGGCCGTATTTTGGCCGCGATTGGCTACGCCGGCATTAGCGATTTAGACGTTGACCAAATCGAAGTGCGGCTTGACGACGTATTAGTGGCAATCCATGGCGGGCGCAATCCAGAGTACCAAGAAAGCCAAGGCCAAGCCGTGATGAACCAAGCTGAAATCAGCATTAACATCCAACTCAACCGCGGCGAGTACCGCGCCACGGTATGGACTTGCGACTTCTCATACGACTACGTCAAAATCAACGCCGATTATCGCAGCTAAATCGCCCAAGCCAAGTAAGTCACTAACACGGTGACTTACTTGGTATTTTTCTTTTTTCCGAGTCCGTCAATGCCACCAGACCAGCAAAATCCCATCAGTCCCAAGAAAACCACCGTCGTTGCCGCAGGCGTGTTAATCAATGCGCAAGGGCAGTTTTTAATGGGCAGCCGCCCCGCTGGTAAGCCTTACGCGCATTACTGGGAATTTCCGGGCGGCAAACTTGAAGCCGGCGAAACCGCGCACGACGCTTTATGCCGCGAGCTGCAAGAAGAAATGGGCATCGCCGTAACAGCAGCCACACCGTGGCTCACACAGCGCTTTAATTATCCGCACGCCAATGTGGAGTTGCGATTTTTTAAAGTGCGTGGCTGGAACGGCACTTTGCACGGCCACGAAGGACAAGAGCTCGCTTGGCAAACTGTCGGCCAGTTGAATGTCTCCCCCATTTTGCCCGCCAATGGCCCGATTTTGCGTGGCTTGGCCTTACCTGAAGTGATTGAAATCTCGAATATGGCCGAATTAGGCCGTGAAGCGTTGATGGCGCAACTCAGTGCCAAATGGGCTGCGGGGCCAACTTGCTTACTGCTCAGAGAACCGCAGCTATCGGCCAGTGATTACCAAGACCTCGCCCAAGCGGTGCAAAGCCTGCCTCGGCCCCACGGCGGCAAGCTGATTATTCACCGCGACTTGGCTTTGGCCCAAGCACTGAACGCCGACGGCATTCATTTTACCGCCAGCCAACTCAAGCAACTGAGCGCCAGACCTCGCGGCATTGATTGGGTGAGCGCATCCACGCACCAGCAGAGTGATCTTGAAGCTGCGGCGCGTATCGGCGTTGATTTTGCTTTTTTAGGTCACATTGCGCCAACACCAAGCCATCCGGGGCAAACGCCTTTAGGCTGGGAGCAATTCAGTCAATTATTGCAATTGGGCTGGTGCTTTCCCGTTTTTGCCATTGGCGGACAAACGTTATCCACCCTTCACACCGCCCAAGCACACGGCGGACATGGCGTAGCCCTACTGCGCGCCGCATGGAGTCAAACAGTATGAAAAACATCTTCAACAACAAAACATGGGCGAGAAAAAGCGTTTTGATCCTTGCGCTACTGCTCGGTGCCAGTTTATTTGCTTATAAAATGGGTTTATTTAAAGGCTGGCAACAAGCAAAAGTAGATCAAGTGATCCATATTTCTTGTCCAGACTTGCAGCAAGGCTGTCAGTTTAAAATCAACGAACAAAGCTACCAAATCAAAAGCGCCGCGCCAGTGAGCACCGATCAGCCCGTCACCCTAACGCTAACTGGCCCTGCCAAATCGGTGTATTTAAATTGGCAAATGGTCGATATGGACATGGGTAGCAATCGCTACAAAATGCAAGACATCGGCAAAGATCAATGGCAAGCCGAAACAGCGCTGCCAATTTGCAGCCAAAAACGCCAAGACTGGCTACTGTCTTTGCAGCTAGAGCAAGTTGAAGTTCGCATTCAAACCACATCCCACGGCAAATCTTAAACATGGCAGGCCTCATCACTGGGGCCGCTGTTTAAGCGGTGGTGTTTTTAATTTGAATGCTTGAACACAAACAGGATTGATCGTACTTCGCAACTGTAGATTTAAAGGCTGTTATGCGACTCTGGCTACTACTTACTTTACTAGCGGCTTCTGGCATGGGCTTTGCCAGCAAGGTCTATCAATGGCGCGACAATGAGGGCAATGTGTTTTATTCCGATCGCGCGCCCACACATACTGTGGCCAAAGAAAGAACCATACGCAGCAGCTTGCCTGCGCCCGTCACCGACAAACCCGCCGACATTGTGCTATGGATTACGCCGCAATGCGGACCAAACTGTGAAGCAGCGCAGGCACTGCTCGAACAAAGCAAATTGCGCTACGCGCTAAAAACAGCCAATCCAAGCCAAGAAGACAGCATGCTGGCTTTTTTTAACGCCGCCAATACCTTACAGGCTCGTCCCCCGATCCTGATTATTGAAAAAACAATTTTGAAAGAATTCAATCTAGCGCAATGGCAAGCGGCCATTAGTCAAGCCCAAGTCGCTCCCAAGCAAGGCCAGTAAAAACTCACAAACCACACAAATCACAACGCGACTAGCCAACTATTACCCTTGTTCGAGGGGCTTGAAAAAGCAAAACTCCCGTGGTGACAAATTTACAAGAGTGTTTTCTATGACTTCACGCGCCAATTGGGGCTCAAAACTTGGCTTTATTCTTGCCACCTCAGGCTCAGCAGTCGGTCTTGGTGCAATTTGGAAGTTTCCTTACGTTGCCGGAAAAAACGGCGGCGGTGTATTTCTATTGGTGTATCTGGCCTGCGTACTGACGATTGGCATTTCAATGGTGCTCGCTGAAATGAGCATCGGCCATATGGCCAAAAAATCAGCGACCACCGCGTATCGCAATCTCAAAGGTGGTTTATGGCCTTGGGCGGGTCGTTTATCGGTGTTGTGTATTTTTATCTTGCTGTCGTTTTACTGCGTCGTGGGCGGCTGGAGTTTTGCCTACCTGTGGCTCTCGCTGACTGGCGAAGTGATGACGCAAGACACCAAGGCACTCAGCGACTTATTTAATGGCTTTATTGCCAGCCCAAGCCAAAGTATTTTTTACACTGGTCTATTTTTGCTGGCCACGGTCGGCATCGTCATGGGCGGCGTACAAAAAGGCATTGAGCGCACCAGTAAAGTGTTAATGCCAGCCTTGTTTATCTTGATGCTGATCATTATCGCGCGGGTATTGACTTTACCGCACGCAATGGACGGTGTGATGTATTTCATTACGCCTGATTTTTCGAAAATCAACGCGGCCATGATGATTGAAGCGGTGGGCTTGGCGATGTTTTCGCTCTCGGTGGGCTGCGGTATTTTGATTGCCTACGGCTCATACGTTGATGAAAAAACCAAACTCCCCGGTGCAACACTGTGGATTTCACTACTCGCGACCCTCGCTTGTGTGATGGCCGGTTTAATGGTGTTGCCTGCGGTATTTGCTTTTGGCATTGACCCATCAGCGGGTCCGGGCTTGACGTTTATCACCATGCCGGCGATTTTCTCGCAAATGCCATTCGGTCAATTTTTTGCCGTGATGTTCTTTTTGCTACTGATTTTTGCCGCCATTACATCATCGGTGTCTTTACTCGAACCGATTGTGGCGTTTTTGATTGATGAATTTAATATCCAACGCCAAAAAGCCACTTTAATGACGTGTGTTGCGGTATTTGCCTTAAGTATTCCAGCGGCACTGTCGTTTGGCGTATTGGCTGATTTTCATATTTTTGGCAAAAATCCATTTGACCTGATGGACTACGCCGCCTCCAATGTGATGATGCCTGCCGGTGGTTTATTGGCGGCATTGTTTGCTGGCTGGGCGATTTGGCCGCGTGTGCAAGCGTCGCTCGTTGCGCAAGATGCTGCACGCATTTTGCCGGCGTTTCGCTTTATTTGCGCCGTAGTAGCACCGATTGTGATTTGCGTGATTTGGGCGCATAACTTGTAATTGTTCAGCAAATCAAGCCGTCAAGCCCAATAAAGAGCAGCGAGTGCGGTAATATCCAGCGCTCGCTGCTTTTTTATGGCCGCTTTATGCTGACGCCTGCAAACCCTGTGAAGCCAAATTCTGTGAATCCAAACGCTGTGAATCCAAATCAATACACCATCGAGCCCATTGGCTTGATTCGCACACCTTTTGTCGACAAATTCGGCATTCCGCGCCAACCGAGTTTAGCGCCGCACGCGATTGGCACGCTCAAACTGGTTGCGCCATTTAATCACGCCGATTGCGTGCGCGGACTGGACGGATTTTCGCACCTTTGGCTGAGTTTTATTTTCCATGAAACGCTCGGTCGCTGGTCATCCACGGTGCGCCCGCCGCGCTTGGGTGGCAATGAAAAAGTCGGCGTTTTTGCCAGCCGCAGCCCGTTTCGCCCCAATTCATTGGGTTTGTCTTTGGTGCGTTTATTGGATATCGACACCCAAAACGGCGTGACCTTGCGCTTTTCTGGCGTGGATTTAGTCGACCAGACGCCGATTGTCGATATCAAACCTTATATTCCGTTTATTGAATGCCAAAACGACGCGCAAGGCGGCTTTGTCAGCGGCGCGCCGCCAACGCTAAACGTTGCATTTAGCCCCAGCGCTCAAAACCAATTAGCGCAACTGCCCGCAGCAGACTCAAGCGCACTGCATGCCTTAATCTGCGAGGTATTAGCCCAAGACCCACGCCCCGCTTATGCTAGCGACCCATACCGCAGCTACGGCATTAAACTTTATCATTACGAAATCCAATGGCGATGCGATGGTCAAACCGCCTTGGTCCTCTCAATGGAACCACGATGAACCGACTTCAACGCCCACTTAAACAGATTCGCACACAACTTAGCACGCTGATTATCGTCATCACCAGCAGCCTATTGGCTGCGTGCAGCACGCCACCCGTCGCACCATTGCTGACCCCGACGCCCAAAGTTAAAATCGGCCTCGCGCTCGGCGGCGGCGCAGCCAAAGGCTTTGCCCATATTGGCGTGATTAAAATGCTTGAAGCCAACGGCATTCAAGCCGAAATCGTTGCGGGCACCAGCGCCGGCAGCGTTGTTGGCGCACTGTACGCCAGCGGCATGGATGCGTTTACACTGCAAGAGCGTGCATTCAGCCTGGATGAAAGCCAAATTCGCGACGTTAATTTACTCGGCGGCGGTTTAATCAAAGGACAAAAACTACAAGATTACGTCAACCAATTGGTCGGTAACAAAGCCATCAATCAATTCCCCAAACCGTTTGCTGCGGTAGCCACTGAGCTAGATACCGGCAAAAAAATCGCCTTTAGCCGCGGCAACGCCGGACAAGCGGTGCGTGCTTCGAGCAGCATTCCGGGGATTTTTATGCCGGTGAGCATTGCCAATAAAAAATACGTCGATGGCGGCGTAGTCAGTCCGGTACCGGTTGATGCGGCACGCGATTTGGGCGCTAATTTTGTGATTGCGGTGGACATCTCCAGCAAAGCCAGCGGCCAAGCCGCCAGCACCAGCACACTGGGCGTGATGAACCAAGCGATTGTGATCATGGGGCAAAAACTGGGCGAGCAAGAGCTGGCTCGCGCCGACATCGTCATTCGCCCTAAAGTCGGCAAAATTGGTGCCAGCGATTTTGACATGAAAAACGTCGCCATTTTAGAAGGCGAAAAAGCCGCGTTAGCGATGCTACCCTTGATCAAACAAAAACTCGCTGAGCGCAGCAAAAATTAAGGCTTTGTTCAGATTACGTGTTGATGGTTTTAAGTGCCTGCGGCACGGCTGTTTACAGTCGCAGTCAGTGGCGCCCCCCCCTCTTTCTTTGACTCGCCAAAGAAAGAGGGGGAAAGAAAAGCGATTTTGATCTCGCCCAGCTCCGCTGTGCCCTCGATCGTCGAGCGCGGCACAGCATCAATTCTGAACATTACAAAAATTAACGGGGTATTTACCAGCAATGCATACACAGCAAAATCTTGATGCCAATACCCCAAGAAAATGCCATCTTTGGGTTGATGCCGACGCCTGCCCGGTGGCCATTAAAGAAATCATGTTTCGGGTGGCCGAGCGTTTAGCGCTGCCGCTGACTTTAGTCGCCAATCAACTGGTGCGCGTGCCGCCGTCGGCGCACATTCGCGCGATTCAAGTCGCCCATGGTTTTGACGAAGCAGACCATTGGATTGTTGCGCAAGCCCAAGCGGGCGATTTAGTCATCACCGCCGACATTCCGCTGGCGGCGCGCATTATTGACAAACACGCGCACGCGCTCAATCCTCGCGGCGAGTTTTATTCTCCAGAAAACATCCGTGAACGGCTCAATATGCGTGACTTCATGGAAGAACTGCGCGGCGCCGGCCTGCAATCGGGCGGCCCAGCCGCATTTAGCCAAAGCGACAAACAAGCTTTTGCCAAAGCACTGGATCGCTTCTTAGCGCAACGCAGCCGATAAATTCTGCACACCGAAAAAACTTTTGACGCAGAGACGCAGAGGCGCGGAGAAAAGCCAAATCAGAATAATCAGAATTTAAACCGTTCAAACCACCAACAAACGCAACAATTTGAACTGCAACATACTGATGTTTTTCCTCTGCGCCTCTGCGTTGGCTTTTCGATGATTCAAACCGGCCAAGACCCTAACCAAACGCAACGGTTTAAATTGCAACTTGCTAATATTTTCCTCTGCGCCTCTGCGTCAAATTTTCGATGATTCAAACCGGCCAAGACCCTAACCAAACGCAACAATTTATACCGCGACTTGCCAATGTTTTCCTCTGCGCCTCTGCGCCTCTGCGTCGGATTTTTAAAATCAAACCCGCAGTCAACTGCAGCCAGCTCACGGAAGGCGCTCGACCCGCCGATGTCAACCGCCGCTAGCTCAAATGGCGCAAATACGGTACAGTAAGGTCAATAGAACGATTGTTCAAGCCGCCCAATGAGCTCACTCACACCCGCCCAACAGCAGCGCCTCCATAAATTGGGGATACAGCGCGAATTCGATTTGATCTTGCATTTGCCGCTGCGCTACGAAGACGAAACGCATCTATACCCCATTGCCGACGCGCCGATGGGCAGCCCTGTCTTGGTGGAAGGTGAAGTCTTGTCGTGCGAAGTCAATTACAAGCCGCGCAAACAACTCAATGCCCGCGTCAAAGACGCCAGCGGTTCATTAGTGGTGCGACTGATGAATTTTTACCCCAGCCAAGTGCAGCAATTGGCCGTTGGCAAGCGTGTGCGACTGTATGGCGATTTACGCCACGGCTACTTTGGCACCGAAATGGTCCATCCTAAAATTCGCGTTGGCGGCGAAGTCAGTCTGCAAGAAGCCTTAAGCCCAATCTACCCCACCACAGCCGGTTTATCACAAGCGCAACTGGCCACATGGATAGCCAAAGCCTTGGCCAATACGCCCATGCCCGACACCCTGAGCGACGCCATTTTAGCGCCACTGCAATTACCAGACTTTGCCAGTAGCGTGCGCTTATTACATGCACCCACCCCCGACATTCCCAAAATCCAACTCACCGCCCGCACGCATCCGGCGTGGCAAAGGCTTAAGTTTGACGAATTACTCGCCCAGCAATTGTCGCTGCGCTTAGCGCGCGCCGTGCGCCGCGAAAAAACCGCCCCCAAGATCAATCCCGACGGTCGACTCGGCGCGCAGCTGATTGCCAACCTGCCGTTTGATCTGACCGCCGCACAAAAACGCGTCTTACTGGAAATCACCCAAGATTTAGCGCAAGCGCATCCCATGCAACGCTTGCTGCAAGGCGATGTGGGCGCGGGTAAAACCATTGTCGCCGCCGTGGCCGCCTGCCACGCGATTGAAGCCGGTTTTCAAGTGGCGATGCTGGCCCCTACCGAGATTTTGGCCGAACAGCATTTTCAAAAACTATCGGCATGGTTAACCCCGCTGGGCGTTAACGTGGTGTGGCTCACTGGCAGTTTAAGAGCCAAAGCCAAGCGCGAAGCGATTGCCGCCGCGAGTGATGGCAGCGCGCAACTACTCGTTGGCACCCACGCAATTTTTCAAGCCAGCGTGGCGTTTCAAAACCTTGGCTTGGCCATTGTCGACGAGCAACATCGCTTTGGCGTGCAGCAGCGATTGGCGCTACGCGAAAAAGGCCAAAGCCCACATCAACTGATGATGAGTGCCACGCCGATTCCGCGCACTTTGGCGATGAGTTTTTATGCTGATCTGGATGTCAGCGTGATTGACGAATTACCGCCGGGACGCACGCCGATTATTACCAAGCTGATTTCCGACGCACGCCGCGATGAGGTCATCGAGCGCATTGCCGCCAAAGTGCTCGAAGGTCGGCAAGTGTATTGGGTATGCCCCTTAATCGAAGAATCAGAAACATTGCAATTGCAAACCGCGGTCGACACCCATGCCCAGCTCAGCGAAGAGCTCGAAGGGATTGCCGTTGGCTTATTACACGGCAAAATGAAACCCGAAGAAAAAGCCGCGACGATGGCCGCGTTTTCTCGCAATGAAATTCAAGTTTTAATCGCCACCACGGTGATCGAGGTCGGCGTTGATGTGCCGAACGCCAGCTTAATGGTGATAGAGCACGCCGAGCGCATGGGTTTATCGCAATTGCATCAATTACGCGGCCGCGTTGGCCGTGGCGCGCACGCCAGTTTGTGCATCTTGCTCTACACCACGCCACTCAGTGAGACCGCCAAGGCGCGATTAAAAGTGATTTTTGAGCACACCGATGGTTTTGAAATCGCCCGTCAAGATTTGCACATCCGTGGGCCGGGCGATATGGCCGGCATTAAGCAATCTGGCGTGCCGATGCTGCGTTTTGCCGATTTAGAAACCGATGCTGATTTACTTGAATTAGCCAGAGACAGCGCCGAAACCATATTGCAGCACCACGCCAATCTGGCTCAGCCGCATTTAGACCGCTGGTTACCGGGGCGCGAAGCGTTACTCAAGGTGTAAACAAAGCAACAGTAAAAGACTAGGGTTTACCGCAATCAACACGTAAGAATTGCAAAAGGATATACTGCCAAGATTGATTTTTTGACTTAGGGTCCTCGCTTGAATCACTTCAAATTTCGCACGATTTTTTGCATGGTGATCGGCGTATTGAGCTTGGTCTCAATTTTGGTTCTCAGTTATGAATTTAAAGCGCAAAAATTACTCAATGAGTTTAATTCGCCGCAGCAGCAAAGACTCATCAAAGAAGCCCGCTCTGGCAATCGCCGATTTAGTTTTTTAGAGCGCGCCACCGACGAAGCCATTAAGCGACCAACGCCAGCGGCGCTCAATACCGTTAAAGCGACTTTTGCTGATTTTGCGACGCTGATCCAGCGTTATGACAACGGTCAGTTTTACGAATACTCCAATCAAAACTCCAGCTTTACTGAACACATTGCACCACTGGCGCAATGGGCCAAGACCACACAGCAAACACTGGCCGAGCTCAATCCATCCCAACTGCCAGCGCTAGCTGGCAGCATGAAGCAAATAGCGCCCCATTTACGCATTGTGGTGGCCTCGCTTGACGCGCAATACAATGCCAATCTTGAGGCCAAAAAAAACACCTTCACCAGCTTTAGTCGCTATCGATTGAGTTTGATCGTTTTGCTATTGGCGCTAATGAGTGGCTTTGCTTATTTTGCGCTACGCACTTTATGGCGCAATCAACAAACCCTCGCCCAACTCAAAACCGCAGAACAAAACGCCCAAGCGGCGAACCAAGCCAAAAGCCATTTTTTAGCCTCAATCAGCCACGAAATGCGCACGCCGCTCACGACGATTTTGGGCTACGCCGAATTAGCCCAAGCCCAAGCCAATCCAAATAGCAGTAACCCAGCGTATTTACAGCACATCATTCAAGCCAGTCGGCATTTACAAACCCTGCTGGGCAATGTGCTTGACATGAGTAAAATCGAAGCGGGTCATTTTTCCCTCAACCCCAATCCACTCGATCTGCCTGCGCTGATTAACGAACTAAACGGTATTTTTCAGCCGATGGCGCAGACCAAAGGGCTCACACTCCAGATCAGCGCAGACTCGGTTGCCGACAATCTTTGGCTCGACACCGGCAAGTGGCGGCAAATCTTAATTAACTTATTGTCTAACGCGATTAAATTTTCAGATCACGGCACCATTGGCTGCCATATCAGCGCCCATGCACTGACCGAACAAAGCACCACACTCAAAGCGGTTGTTACTGACCAAGGCATGGGCATAAGCGCAGCCGAAGCCCGCGCGGTGTTTCGCCCGTTTGAACAAACCGCCAGTGGTCGCTTTAAAGGCGGCACCGGCCTTGGTTTGGCGCTCAGCAAACAATACGCCCTGAATATGGCGGGAGACTTAAGCTTCACCAGCCAAACACAGCTTGGCAGCATCTTCACCTGTACCGTACAAGCCGAAATTCAAGCTTTTTGCGCCCAAACGCCAGCACCGCAAAACTCCTTGCAAGGCTTATGCATTTTGTTGGTTGAGGATCAAGAAGTGAATCGTGACCTGATGCGGCAAATTTTATGCCTGGCCAACGCCAGCGTGATCGAAGCTTGCAATGGACAACACGCCCTCACGATACTCAATCAAAACCCCCACATTAATATGCTGGTCATTGATCGCAATATGCCTGAATTAGACGGCATCGCCACACTTGAAACCCTGCGCCAGCGCGGTAATTTTTTACCCGCACTCATGGTCAGCGCGGGGCTACGGCCGAGCGAGGCCGAAATTCAACGCATTGGTCTTAACGGCTGGCTTGGCAAACCTTTTTCGGCCAAAGACCTGATTCAGGCCATTGCCAGCATCACTCAAAGTTTAAGCGCGTCGTTTATTGAAACCCGCCACGAGCCAGCGCCAGTACATGCCGCATTGGCGTATTTCAACCCGCAAGCGCAATCGCGACTCGGGTTTAGTGCTGAGCGTTTTTTTAACATCAGCGAAAAAGGCTTAAACCGGATTCATGAAATCATTCAGCAATTGTCGCAATTGCAAGACCCACAAGAGTCCTGTCGTTTAGCGCACAGCGGCAAAGGCATTGCACTGCAAATCGGTGCCGACCGTGTCGCACAATGCCTCGCTCTAATTGAACAAAACCCAGCACACTACCAAAGCACGCAACTGATCGAGCTCGATAGCGAGGTTCAACTCACCCACCGCGCCATCATCGAGCACCAGCAAAAACAACTGGCTTAGCCGTTTGCGTGCGCTTGATCGCGCCAATACCGCAGCACGCGCCAGCCCAATAACACCGCCAACACGGCGGCATACATCGCGGGCGTAGTCAGATCAGCCTTCACCAGCCAGAGATAATGCACCACGGCGAGCATCGCAATCACATACACCAAGCGATGTAAGCGCGACCAATTGCGCTTTAAACGCCGCATCCAGCCCTTGTTTGACGTCACCGCCAGCGGAATTAACAACACAAAAGCCGCAAAACCAACGGTAATAAAAGGACGTTTTAAAATATCCAGTCCGATCGCCGACCAATCAAAAAACTGATCGAGCCACAGATACGTCATGAAATGCAAAAACGCATAAAAAAAGGTAAATAGCCCCAACATGCGGCGGTAGTCAATCAAACGCGAATAGCCCGTCAACTGCCGCAGTGGCGTGATGCTTAAAGTCAGCAGCAGCGCCACCAACGCCCATGTACCGGTCGAGCGAGTAAAAAACTCAATCGGATTGACCGCTTCCAAACTCAGCACCAGCGCACGCGCCAAAGGCAGCAGCCCCACAATCAACAGCAGCGCTTTAGTTGGGCGCGGCAAGATCCTTTTCAGTTTGTCTCGCAACAATGTAGGTATCGGCTTTAAGCCATCATTCATAATGCGTTGCATGAATATACCCTGCAGTGAAAGGTGTTGTTCAAATGATGTGCAGTGCAGATGATCGAGCAGCCGCGTTTAAAAAAACTTCCGCAAATCCATCCCTTGATACATTGCCGCCACTTGCGGGCCATAGCCATTAAACGGCAGCGTATCGCGCTTTAAAAACTCACCGATTCGCCGCTCTTTGGCTTGACTCCAACGCGGGTGCGGCACATCGGGATTCACGTTGGAATAAAAGCCATATTCATTGGGCGCACTTTGCTGCCAACTGGTTGTGGGCTGCTGCTCTTGCAAGCGAATCCCCACCACGGATTTAATACTTTTAAAGCCATATTTCCATGGCACCACCAAGCGCACCGGCGCGCCATTTTGATTGGGCAACACCTCGCCGTACAAACCCACCGCCAAAATGGTCAATGGATGCATCGCCTCGTCAATCCGTAAGCCTTCACGGTAAGGCCACTCAAGCACGCGGCTGCGCTGACCGGGCATTTGCTTGGGATCATTTAAAGTTTCAAAAGCAACAAATTTGCCTTTTGAGGTGGGGCTCACTTGTTTTAACACGCTGGCCAGTGGAATACCCACCCAAGGTATCACCATGGACCAGCC
Organism: Deefgea salmonis; assembly: GCF_020531905.1. Taxonomy (GTDB): domain Bacteria; phylum Pseudomonadota; class Gammaproteobacteria; order Burkholderiales; family Chitinibacteraceae; genus Deefgea; species Deefgea salmonis. The sequence goes on from NZ_JAJAWG010000001.1 coordinate 534,480, forward strand.
TTCCACGCAGCGTAAGCGGTAGATACGCTCCTCTAAAGCCGCCACCTTTAATAAATCATCAATACTATACGTGCGCGACTGGCCCACTTCACCATTCACTACAATTTGCCACGGCTTGGTTTTTAATTGCCCCGCATACAGCGCAGGATCGCCTTTATCCGTGCCAAATTCATAGTAATTATTGTAAGAAGTAATTTGCTTCAAACTATTGGGCGACTCTTTGGCCGACAACGCACTCGGTTTGGCATTTAAACCGGCCATCGCCTCGCCCGTGAGCAATAAGGCGCTGGTCCCAGCGAGCATAAACTGACGGCGATTTAAAAATACCGATTGCGGCGTAATTTCTGACGGCAAAATATCGCTCGGGTGACGAATAAGCATAACGAGTTCTCCAAAAAGGCGGTATTGAATGCCCGCACAATGCATGAGGGTGGTTTGTTACTTTGTCGTACCAAGGCAAGTATTCTGACAGGCCGCAAACAAAAAAGACCGTAAAGTTTTCACTTTACGGTCTTTTTCAGTGGATTCTTATTTTTGCGCCAAAATCCATGTCGCCAATTGCTTGGCTTCTTCACCCGTCACCATATTCGGCCCCATCGGCACCGGACCCCAAACGCCAACACTGCCTTTTTGAATCTTACCGGCCAGCAAAGTCACGGCGTTTTTATCCGCTTTATATTTGGCCGCAATCGCTTTAAATGCGGGTCCCACGATTTTATTGTCGACTGAATGACAAGCCATACAGTTTTTTGACTTTAACATCGCCTCAACCGGTGCGGCGATTGCCGCTCCTTGTAGTAAGGCCAAACTCAAGACCGCCCAAGGAATAATTTTCATAATTCAAACCCTTATATTACGATTGACCCGTCAAGCAATCTCACCGACGACATTCACACTTCACCTTATCTTACTTTGCTAGACCGATTGCTCCACCTTAAAAACGCAGTCTAATCGGCATAATGCATAAAAATAATGCACCACATCCTGCCAAACATCAAAACTGCGCTCAATCTTTGAAATTTTTACGCCAACTTCGCCAAAAACCGCGACAATAGCCCTCTGCCCGAACCCAATGGCCTAAATCATGGATTACTTTCCTTTATTTTTGAATTTAAAACAACAAGCCTGTCTCATTGTGGGCGGTGGTGAAATTGCCGTTCGTAAACTGCGTTTATTGCGCTCAGCCGGTGCCGATGTCACCGTGGTCTCGCCCGAACTGTGTGACGAGATGCATGATTTAGTCCGGTCCGGCGAAGTGCGCTGGCAACCGGCGCAGTTTTCTATTACACAAATCACCGGCCAGCGCTTGGTGATCGCAGCGACAGATCAGCCGGTCGTCAACCAAGCGGTTTTTTCGGCGTGCGAAGCCGCCGGCATTTTGGTCAATGCGGTGGACGACCCAAGCCATAGCCGCTTTATTACCCCGGCAATCATTGATCGAACGCCACTCACCATCGCCATCTCAACCGGTGGCGGCGTGCCGGTATTGGCCCGACATTTACGCGCTCAGCTGGAAGCGTTGATTCCCCACGGCTGGGGTAATCTAGCGCAATTGGGTAGTGAATTACGCCCATATTGCAAAGAAAAAATGCCCGACCCAGCCCAACGCCGCAGCTTTTGGGAGTCCGTTTTAGCCGGACCGATTCCCGACCAAGTGTTTTCTGGGCAAATCGAGCACGCCCGCGCACAACTGATCGCGGCTATCGATCACCCCGAAACCACGCCCTGTGGCGCAGTGTATTTAGTCGGTAGTGGCCCGGGCAACCCGGATTTGCTGACGTTTCGCGCATTACGCCTAATGCAGCAAGCTGACGTGGTGCTGTACGACAATCTGGTTTCGCCCGAAATCATGGAGATGGTGCGCCGCGACGCTGAGCGCATTTATGTGGGCAAAAAATCCAATAACCACGCCCTGCCGCAAGAAGAAATCAATCAATTGCTGGTGCGTTTAGCACTCGAGGGCAAAAAAGTATTGCGACTCAAAGGGGGCGACCCGTTTATTTTTGGCCGTGGCGGCGAAGAAATCGAAGAGCTGGCCCAGCACGGCATTGCGTTTGAAGTGGTGCCCGGCATTACTTCAGCCGCAGGCGCATCGTGTTACGCCGGCATCCCACTCACACACCGCGATTACGCGCAATCGGTCACTTTTGTAACTGGTCACAGAAAGGATGGTGAAGTCGATTTGGATTGGCCACGCTTGGTCAACCCCAGCGAAACCGTTGTGGTGTATATGGGCGTCGCGCAAGCTGGGTATATTGCTGAACAGCTGATTGGGCATGGCCGAGACGAACATACCCTGGTCGCCATTATTGAGCGCGCCACCACCGCCCAACAAAGAGTCGTCACCACCACCTTGATTGAGCTGGCCAAACGCATCGAACAAGAAGGCATCAAACCGCCCGCCTTGCTGATTATTGGTGACGTGGTGCAATTGCATGACAAATTAAAATGGTGTTAAACCATCACAACCATTAAAAATGGCCAGCGATTTCGCTGGCCATTTTTATCGCGATGCTCTTCGTGCAAAATTTGCTAGCGCAGCACTAAAGTCGCAACCAGCACGCGCGTACAACAAAACAAAACAGCGATGCAGCGGGTATTTAATCACGGACTGCGCCTATTTGATATTCGTTAAATCAGACAAACGAACCCCTGCTTTATCGTCTGTAATCGGCCGCCCCTTGCCTGAGCCCCAGCGCTGCGCCATATAAATACTGCTGTGCCCCGAAAACAAAAAAGCCACCACGCAAGCCAATAAAGCATACGGGCCAATCGCGGCACCAAACAGCTCAATCGCCATCAAAGTACACGTTAACGGCGTATTGGCCGCACCCGCAAACACGGCTACAAAGCCCAAACCCGCCAACAAAGGAAACGGCATATTTAATAACGGGGCTAAAGCATTGCCCATCGTCGCGCCAATATAAAACAGCGGCGTCACTTCGCCGCCTTTAAATCCAGCGCCCAATGACAAAGTGGTAAAAAATAATTTAATCGGTGCATCCCAAAATGGAATGGGCTGATTAAACGATTCAACAATACTGGGAACCCCCAGGCCGATATAACGCTCAGCACCAAAAATCAGCACCAAACTGGCCACGCACAACCCGCCCACAAAGGGCCGTAGCGGTGGATATTTAATGCGTTTAAAGTGGCCGGCCACCCAATGCGTTAATTCAGCAAACGATTTACCCGCTAAACCAAACAAAGCCCCAGCAAATAGTACCGCCAGCAACCCCAGCATCGTGACCGAAGGAATGCTCGGAATCACATAATGCGTGTGATGCACGCCCAATGATCGCACCAGCCAATCACTCACCAAACTGGCAATCAAACAAGGAAACAAGGCGTTATTGCGCATTTTTCCCAAGGCTTGCACTTCAAGACCAAACACCGCGCCCGCCAGCGGCGTACCAAACACCCCCGCAAAACCGGCGCTCATCGCCGCCATTAAAATCACCCGTCGGTCCTGCACTTTGCGCTTGGTGATCAAAGCAATTTGATCCGCCAAGGCACCCGACATTTGCACCGCCGTACCTTCACGCCCAACTGATGCGCCAAACAAATGCGAAAACACCGTGCCAATAAAAATCAATGGCATCATGCGCAATTGGGTCACCGCGCGCGGTTGATGAATTTCGTCAATGAGTAAATTATTGCCTGACTCAATAGCTCGGCCCCATTCGTAATACACCCAGCCCACCAATAAACCGGCAAAGGGCAAAAATACAATCAAGATAGGATGAGCGACCCGCGTTGCCGTTGCCCAATCTAAAGACACCAAGAGCAGTGCCGAAGTCAGCCCGGCACAAAGGCCAATCACCCCCGCCAGCGGCAGCCATAACACCATATCGCGCAGCGTTTGCCGATAAAACGTTTGCCAATTCATTTTTTGTCCTTTGATCGACCGATATCGATCCTTGCCTTGTCCTGACTAAACCCAAGCACAAGGTGCCTTAATTTGGCATTACCAATACCACGTCGCCAGCAAAATCGGAAAAATCAACGCGGTGACCACGCCATTAAAGCCCATCGCCAAGCCAGCAAAAGCACCCGCAGTATCAGAAATCTGAAACGCCCGCGCAGTGCCTACGCCATGCGAGGCCAAACCCAGCGCAAAACCTTGCGCCACTTCATGCTGAATGCGACACAAGCGAAATAAAGGCACGGCCATCGCCGCCCCGGCAATACCCGCGACAATCACCGCATTGGCGGTTAAGGCGGGTAGCCCACCGTGCTCTTGCGACAAAGCCATGGCAATCGGCGTGGTACACGATTTAGGCGCAAAAGATAAGATCGTCATCGGACTTAAACCAAACCACTGCCCCAAAATAAACACCGAAACAATGCCAACGCTAGCCCCAACCAGTAATGCAATGCTGACCGGAATAAAATACTGCTTCATTTTAGCTAAATTCAGATACAAAGGAATCGCCAATGCCACCGTCGCAGGGCCAAGCAATAAATGAATCGGTTTCGCGCCAGCAAAATAAGTCGCATACGAAACGCCCGTTATTTTTAAGATGGCAATCAATAATAAGACCGAAACCAAGACTGGATTGAATAAAGGAAAATAACGTGATAGCCGATACAATTTATCGGCCAATAAATAAACCACGCCAGTGACTGCAATCCATGTCGCCGGATATTGGGCTAATTTTAAAAACTCATTCATTTTTCCGCCCGCTGATTTAATTTTTCTTTCCGTCTTAGCAATAAAAATTGCAACACCACGCCAGTCACCAATAGCGTCACCAGCGTAGAAATTAAAATCGTAACCAGCATCGCAATCCCTTGCGATTTTAATTTATCACCCAACTCAATCAGACCCACGCCGGCAGGGACAAATAAAATCCCCAAATAACGCAGCAAGCCTTCTGATGCATACGCCACTCGTGATTCGACGCCGCCACGCACGATGCACCATGCGGTGAGTAACAACATACCGATGACCACAGCTGGAATGGGCAAATGAAATAATTGCCGCAAAAACTCACCACTGACTAAGGCTAAAAAAACAATTGATAATCCATACAACATACGCAATCCAATTCAGAATTTGCCAATATCGGCACTTTACTGCGCGCAAACCGCGCTGAATAGACCAATCAATTACCTTGATCGATTGGTTTTGTCGCTAAATCTGCATCCGCTCAAACACATCGAGGGCCTTTTTCGACGCTAAATCACTGTTTTAAATCTAGAAAATAATTTCCAAGCGATAAAAACAAAAGCCTTTTGCACGCAAATCTCGAACGCATTTCAATCCAAAGCGCATCGAGACTGGCTCTTTTCAAAATTGCTTTCCCAAGCGACGACGGTTTTCGTTAAAATGCGCTGATGAATACCGACTCAACGTTATGCTTTCACTGCGCCGAACCGTGCCCCGCCCACAGTGAATTTCAAATCAACTACCGCCAAGTGCTGCATCCGGCCTGTTGCGCCGGCTGCCAAGCCGTGGCAGAAACCATTATCAGTAGCGGCTTAGACCAATATTATACGCAGCGGCAACAGCCAGCCGATCGCAATACCCCACTGCCCGCTGAGCTACTGGAACAACTGGCGCTGTATGACGACCCTAGCTTACAGCAAGATTTTGTTCACACCACCAATGGCAATGAAAAAGAAGCCGCGCTGATTCTAGAAGGCATTAGCTGCGCGGCGTGTATTTGGCTCAACGAACAACACATTGCCAAGCTCAAAGGCGTTACGTCGGTTTCAATCAATTATTCAACCCACCGCGCACGCATTGCTTGGGACGACAGCCAAATTCAGCTGTCGGCCATTTTGCAACACATCGCCAGCATCGGTTATCGCGCCCTGCCTTATGATCACGCCCGTGACGAACAAAACTGGCAAAAACAAAGAAAAACGGCACTGTTTCGTCTGTGGGTCGCCGGCCTATCGATGATGCAAGTCATGATGTTTGTGGTGCCGATCTATCTGGCCCCAGCGGGCGAGATAGAAGCCAATTGGCTGTCCATGATGCACTGGGGTAGCGCTTTACTCACGCTGCCGGTGGTGCTTTATTCTTGCTGGCCGTTTTACCGCAACAGCTGGCGTGATTTACGCCACGGACGCGCCAATATGGATTTGCCGGTCAGCATTGGGGTGTTAATCGCTTTTTTTGCCAGCCTATACGCATTGATTACCGATCATGGCGAGATCTATTTCGACGCGGTATCGATGTTTGTTTTCTTATTGTTAAGTGGCCGTTATTTAGAGCTTAAAGCAAGGCGCACCGCTGGCGCGGCGGCGGAAAAACTCGTCAAACTGGTTCCCACTTTTGCCCATCAGCTCGATGCCGAACACAGCTTACATGAAGTTGCGGTCAGCCGACTCAATGTAAACGATCGCATTGTGGTCAAAGCCGGTGAAATCATCCCGATTGATGGCGTGGTGCTAGGCGGATCTAGCGACGTGAATGAAGCCATGCTCACTGGCGAATCGCTGCCCGTAGCCAAAACCCGTGGCGCGCACGTTACGGCTGGCACCGCCAATTTATTGTCGCCGCTCACCATTGAAGTCAAACACACCGGCAATGAGACGCGCATTGCCGCCATGGTGCGGATTTTGGATCAAGCGCTCAGCCAAAAACCGCGATTGGCCGCCATCGCCGATCAAATTGCCGCCGGGTTTATTTTTGCATTACTGATCGCCGCCGCCGCAACTTACTGGTACTGGCATTTACATGATCCTATACATGCGCTCCCCATTACCGTGGCGCTCTTGGTGGTGTCTTGCCCTTGCGCACTATCGCTGGCCACGCCAACGGCGCTCACTGCATCTACCGGACATTTGGCACAACTGGGCTTATTGGTCACTCGCGCTAATTTATTAGAAACCTTGGCCAAAGTGAGCGACATCGTGCTGGATAAAACCGGCACGCTCACCTATGGCGAGCCGAGAATCACCCGAACCATCGCTCTCAACATCAGCAGCGAGACCGCTTTGGCTATTGCACACAGCTTGGAACAACAATCGGAACACCCGATTGCCAAAGCTTTTTTGATCGAAGCCAATCCAGCGCCCGTATCGGCGGCCCAGCAAGTGCAAAAACACGCGCAAGGTGGACTTTCGGCGTATATCGACAATCAGTATTACCTTTTAGGTTCAATCGCTTTTATTGCCGAACACATCCAGCAAGCCCTACCCAGCGAATTTGAACCGTATCTTAATGAAGGCAGCATGGTGGCTTTGTCTGATGGCTATACCTGGCTGGCTGGCTTTGTTTTGGCCGATCATTTACGCCATGACGCGATCACCACCGTAGCGCAACTCAAAGCCGCAGGATTTGAGCTTCACTTGCTGTCTGGCGATCAAACATCCACGGTGCAAGCGGTGGCTCAACAACTCAATTTGCAACACGCCGTGGCCAATGCCACACCAGAAAGTAAAGTCAGTTATATGCAGTCTTTGCAGCAGCAAGGCAAAACCGTACTCATGATTGGCGATGGCGTGAATGACGCGCCGGTGCTGGCGCTGGCCAATGTGTCGATTGCGATGGGCGCGGGCGTTGACATTGCGCATGCCGCTGGTGATATGGTGCTATTAAACAACAATCTGTCTTGCCTGCCAGCCGCCTTTGCGCTAGCAAAGAAAACCCAAATCATTATCAAGCAAAACTTGCTATGGGCCTTACTCTACAACCTCGCGGCCTTACCATTGGCGGCGGCAGGATTGATCACGCCTTGGCTGGCCAGCCTTGGCATGGCGCTCAGTTCTTTATTGGTTGTCGTCAACGCCTTACGCCTACTTTCACGCCAAAGGAGGCATTAAATTGGAAAGTCTTTACCTGTTAATCCCGCTGTCAATCTTACTGGCTTTTGTCATTGGCTTTATTTTTTGGTGGACGCTGCGTAGCGGTCAGATGGACGACCTTGAAGGCCCAAGCTGGCGAATTTTGCATGACGATGACAAGTCCACACAGAAAACCGACTCAAACGAAGTAGAAAAGCAAAAAAATCCTGACTGAACGCGTTACAAACAGGTAAAATCAGGCCGTTTGTTACTATGTACACTTGATTAATATCAAGTTTGCTCAGCATTGAGTTGCGTATAGTCCATAGAGTCTTTCGCCCCTGATCAACGGGAAAAAAGACATCGCTAGACCACCGTGATTGGGCCCTCCCAAAAACACATACCACTCAGCACAAATCAAAAATAAGTTTTTAACTAAATTCCAAGCAGTTGGAGATCAATCGGAGCGCTCTAATGGAAAACCAAGCCACATACAATTACAAAGTGGTTCGGCAGTTTGCCATCATGACGGTCGTTTGGGGGATTGTCGGAATGTTGGTCGGCGTCATCATCGCCGCCCAAATGTTCTGGCCTGAACTCAATGTCGGCCCGTACTTTCATTTTGGTCGTTTACGTCCACTTCACACCAACGCAGTGATTTTTGCATTCGGTGGCTGTGGTCTATTCGCAACGTCGTACTACGTAGTTCAGCGCACCTGTAATGTGCGCCTTATTAGCGATAAACTCGCCGCCTTCCATTTTTGGGGTTGGCAGCTGGTGATTCTATTGGCAGCGATTACTTTGCCTTTGGGTTACACCCAAGGTAAAGAATATGCCGAGCTCGCATGGCCGATTGACATCTTAATCACTGTGGTTTGGGTGTGTTATGCCATCGTGTTTTTTGGCACGATTGCCAAGCGCAAAGTAAAGCATATTTATGTCGCCAACTGGTTCTACGGCGCATTCATTCTTGCCGTAGCCTTGCTGCACATTGTCAATAGCTTGGTTCTGCCAGTTTGGGGCACCATGGATTCATACCCAATTTACTCTGGCGCGGTCGATGCCATGGTGCAATGGTGGTATGGCCACAATGCCGTGGGCTTCTTCTTGACGGCAGGCTTTTTGGGCATGATGTATTACTTCGTGCCAAAACAAGCAGGTCGTCCGATTTATTCTTATCGTCTATCAGTAGTGCATTTTTGGGCATTGTCGTTCACGTATATGTGGGCCGGTCCTCACCACTTGCATTACACCGCCCTACCTGACTGGACTCAGTCTTTAGGTATGGTGTTCTCATTGATTCTGTTAGCACCAAGCTGGGGCGGCATGATCAACGGGATTATGACTTTGTCTGGCGCATGGCACAAACTACGCACTGATCCAATCTTGAAATTCTTAGTGACTGCATTGTCGTTCTACGGCATGTCGACCTTTGAAGGCCCAATGATGGCGATCAAATCAGTCAATGCATTGAGCCACTACACCGACTGGACTGTAGGTCACGTTCACTCTGGCGCTTTGGGCTGGGTGGCGATGATTACCATTGGTTCGATCTATTACTTGATTCCACGTCTATTTGGTCGCGACCAAATGTTCTCGGTTAAATTAATCGAAGTGCATTTCTGGATGGCTACTTTAGGCACCGTGCTGTACATCGCCTCGATGTGGATTGCCGGTGTAACTCAAGGCTTGATGTGGAGCGCCCTCAATAGCGATGGCACTTTGGCTTACTCATTTATTGAGGCAGTTAAAGCGTCGTACCCTTACTACTTCATCCGTTTCTTGGGTGGCGTGATGTTCTTATCGGGTATGTTGTTGATGTTCTACAACGTGATGCGCACCATCTCTGAAGGCAAAGCGGTGGATGCCACTATCCCAGCCGTTGCGGCGCACGCTTGATCGCGTAAGGAATATATTGAAATGAATAAAATTCAGAAAATCGTTGAAGAAAACGTGTTTTATCTGATCATCCTGACTTTTTTTACGCTCAGCATCGCAATGTTTGTCGAAATTTTGCCGCTGATGTTTAGCAAAAGTGTGACTCAACCCATCGCTGGCGTTAAGCCCTACAGCTCATTGCAGCTCGCGGGCCGCGACGTTTATGTTCGTGAAGGCTGCTACGCTTGTCACTCACAGATGATTCGACCATTTCGTTCAGAAACCGAACGCTATGGCCATTACTCTGTTGCCGGTGAATCGGTGTATGACCGTCCATTTCAATGGGGTTCAAAACGCACCGGTCCGGATTTAGCTCGGGTCGGCGCGCGCTACTCAGACGAATGGCATCGTGCTCACTTGATGAATCCACGCGATGTAGTGCCTGAATCAAATATGCCTGCGTTTGCGTTTTTAGCCACCAAGCCAGTTAATGGCGAATTGATGACCAAAAAACTACAAACACTGCAGGATTTAGGTGAACCCTACACCGACGCTGAAATTGCTGGTGCTGCCGAAGCGGTGAAAGGCAAAACAGAAATGGATGCACTGATTGCCTATCTACAAGGCCTCGGTCTCGCACTGAAAAACAAGAGGTAAGCACCATGGATCTGCAAACTGAAGCACGCATTGTGGTCACCGTTCTTGGATTTATCTTGTTCCTTGGGATTTGCTTTTGGGCGTTTAGTCGTCACAACAAAGCCAGCTTTGACCAAGAAGCGCAGCGCGTATTTCTTGACGATGACCTACCGTCATCAGACAAGCAGACCTAATGCGTTCGGAGAATAAAATATGAATGATTTTACGAGCAGTTTTTGGGGTTATTTCATCGCGGCAGTGTCTTTAGGCGGGATTTTTTATTGCGCCTACATTCTTGCTACGCAGATGAAATTCAAACTAAAAAAAGGTGAAAAAGCCCAAGTTACCGGCCACGTGTGGGACGGTGACTTAGAGGAATATAACAACCCACTCCCCGGTTGGTGGGTAGGGATGTTCATCGCGACGATTGTTTTCGCTTTGGTTTATTTATTCCTTTATCCTGGCTTAGTCGCTTTTGGTAATGCCAAAGGTTGGTCGTCTGCCGGACAATATAAAGCCGAGATTGTTAAAGCAGACCAACAAACCGATGCGCTATACGCCAAATACATGGCCATGCCGATCGCTGAAGTGGCCAAGTTGCCTGAAGCAACGCAAATGGGTAAGCATTTGTTTCAGACTTACTGCGTGCAATGCCACGGCGCAGATGGTCGCGGCGCAAAAGGCTTTCCTAACCTAACGGACAACGATTGGCTCTACGGTGGCACGCCAGCAGACATTGAGCACACCATCAAAGTCGGTCGTCACGGTCAAATGCCAGCCTTTGGTGCGGTTTTTGGTGAAGAAAAAGTACGCGACGTTGCCAATTACGTGATGAAGTTATCGGGCAACCCAGCTTACAACAACATGCGTGCAGAACGCGGGGCCAATACATACGCCCAAGTGTGCGTGGCCTGCCACGGCACTAACGGCAAAGGCAATCAAGCACTGGGCGCACCGAATCTCACCGATAAAGTGTGGTTATATGGCGGCTCAGAAGCGACCATTGTTGAAACCGTTACCAACGGTCGCAATAACGTCATGCCAGCTTGGCAAGACTTCCTGGGCAACGGCAAAATACATCTGCTTTCGGCCTATGTATATGGTCTAAGCCACGAAAAGAAATAAGACAGACTTGCATCACTGCGGGCGGATCACTCCGCCCGTTTTTCATTCAAGATTTGGCAAATCGATATCAAGTCAATTTTTGAAGCAAAAAAAACAATACTCAAGACAAGATTACGCTTGTTTTTAGTATTGTTTTTCTCGGAGTCCATCATGAGCAAAAAACTACACGAAATCCCAATCAATGTCGTCAACGTCAAAGACGACGGCCAGCTCGAAGAAGTCATGCTGTACGCCGCGCACAAAAAAATCTACCCACGCTGGATCACTGGATTTTGGAATAATTGGCGGGTGTTTTTTGTTTTTGTAACTCAGCTATTTTTCTATGGCATGCCGTGGATTTTAATTAACGATCGACAAGCTTTATTGTTTGATTTACTGCACCGCAAATTCTACGTTTTTGGTCTGGTTTTTCTGCCGCAAGACTTTATTTACCTGACCGCACTGCTTTTGCTCAGTGCATTTGGTTTATTCGCTTGGACCACCATTGGCGGCCGATTGTGGTGTGGTTACGCCTGTCCGCAAACGGTGTATACCGAAATCTTTTTATGGATAGAAAAATGGGTCGAGGGCGACCGCGCCGCTCGGATTAAGCTCGACAATGCGCCACTAAACGGCAAAAAACTACGATTAAAGTTCATCAAACACAGCCTGTGGGTGCTGTTTGCACTTTGGACCGGCTTTACATTTGTCGGTTATTTCACGCCCATTCGCGCGCTCTGGACGGACCTACTGACTTTTTCCCTCTCCGGTTACGCGCTGTTTTGGGTGCTGTTTTATGCTTTTGCCACTTATGGCAATGCCGGCTGGATGCGCGAACAAGTGTGCAAATACATGTGCCCTTATGCGCGCTTTCAAAGCGCGATGTTTGACGCTGACACACTAATTATCAGCTACGACCAAGAACGCGGTGAAAGTCGCGGCAGCCGTAAAAAAGGCAGTGACTATCAAGCCGCAGGACTGGGTGACTGTATCGACTGCACCATGTGCGTACAAGTGTGCCCGGTCGGCATTGATATTCGTAACGGCCTGCAATATGAATGCATCGGCTGTGCGGCGTGTATTGATGCTTGCGATGAAATCATGGACAAAATGAACTACCCGCGCGGGCTGGTTCGCTATACCACTGAAAACGCTTTAGAGCACAAATACCCAGAGCGTGACATTATCAAAAAAATCACCCGTCCTCGGGTCATTATGTACGCCGTGGTCATTAGCATTACGCTTGGCGTCACCGTCGTGTCGTTAATGATGCGCCAACCGGTGAAAGTCAATATTGAACGCGATCGCGTGGCGCTGGTGCGCGAAGTAGAAGATGGCTTATTGGAAAACAGCTACCGTTTACTCATCCAAAATGCCAGCGAACAAACGCACACCTACACCATTCAAGCCAAAGGTTTGCCTGAAATGAAACTTGTTGGCGAAAATCAAATCCAATTGGCACCCACGGCAATGAGTGATGTGGCCGTCCGCATTCAAGTGCCGCCGCAATTTGCCAAAATGGGCAGCCACGAAATTGAATTTATCGTCACCGCCAAAGATGACCCGGCACAAACCGTAGTCGAAAAAGCCACTTTTATTGGACGTTAACATGACTGAAGAACAAAAACCTTGGTACAAACATCCGCATGTTTGGCTATTAATCACTTTTCCAGTGCTGGCCATTATGGGCGGTTTTCATATGCTGTATTTGGTTTCAACCTCGACCGACAGCTTGGTCAGCGACAATTATTATAAAGAAGGCAATCAAGTCAACCAACGCCTAGAGCAAGATCAAGCGGCCGTGGCCAAAGGCATTACCGCGCAAATTTTACTCGGCGACAATCAAAAAACCGTCCGCATTATTTTGAATCGCAATGATTTAGGCCCCATCAAGCTCAAAATCATTCACCCTACGCTGAGCGGACGCGATCAAGAAGTGCCGCTAAGCTCTAACGACGGCATTATTTACAACGGCGAATTTGCACATCCGGTTGCGGCCAATCGCTGGTACGCCGAACTATCGGACATGAAAAACACTTGGAGCTTACGCAAAGAATGGGCTTCACAGATTTCGGCGGCATTAACACTGCCGTAATCTGCAAGTTTGCCGTATTGAGGGCGCGCTGCGGCTGGTATAATCTAGGATTGTCTAGCTAGAGCGCGTTCTTACACTATGTCGCAATTGCCTCAACTGCCTCGCGCCAATGAGCGCCTCAAACTCGCACAACCCCACGGCTCTGCCGATGCCATGCTCTTGGCCGACTACGCCCACGTCGCGCGCCCCTTAGTGATTTTAACGGCCAATGCACAAGAAGCCGGCCGACTCAAAGACGAGCTCAGCTTCTTTTTGCCAGAAAAAACCGTCTTGCAGCTACCCGACTGGGAAACGCTGCCTTACGATCATTTCTCCCCCCATTCCGACCTGATTAGCGAGCGGCTCGCCACGCTATGGCAAGCAAGGCAAAACGCCATTGACGTACTCATCGTGCCGCTACAAACGGCGATGGGCGTGTTACCGCCGGTTGAATTTTTAACCGCAACGACTTTTTTCATCAAAAAAGGCGATGCGTTTGACGCCGATCAGTTGCGCGCCGACATGGCTTTTGCCGGCTACAACCACGTTACCCAAGTGTATGGCCCCGGTGAGTTTTCGATTCGCGGCGGTTTAATTGATTTATTTCCTATGGGCAGCACGCTGCCGTTTCGAATTGATTTATTCGACAATGAAATCGAATCGATTCGCACTTTTGACGTTGACACCCAGCGTAGCCTCTATCCCGTTCCAGAAATTCGTTTACTCCCCGCCCGCGAATTCCCCACTGACGAGCAAGGCCGCAAAACATTCCGCCAAAACTTTCGCGAGGCGTTTGAAGGCGACCCCTCTAAAGCGCGGCTTTACAAAGACATCTCAAACGGTGTCATTCCTGCCGGCATCGAATATTACTTACCGCTGTTTTTTGAACACACCGCCACCGTGTTTGACTACCTGCCTAAAGACAGTGTATTGGTCTTGCACGGTGCATTAATGGGCGCTGCAGAGCAATACTGGCAAGATATTGCTGAACGCCACAAGCTCAGCTATGGCGATAAAGATCGCCCACTTCTAGCGCCACGTACGCTATTTGTCGCGCCGGATCTGTTATTTGGCCATATTAAAAACTATCGCCGGATTGAACTGGGCGATGGCGAAACCAGCCTTACCCAACCGCTACCGGCGCTCGATGTGGATCGACGCAACGACAATCCAATCCGCCGACTGAACGATTTTGTTGACCACTATCCGGGCAAAATTGTGCTGAGCGCCGAAAGCCTAGGTCGGCGCGAGACCATGCTGCAGTTTTTTGCTGAATACGGCTTTAAACCCACCTTGGTTGACAACTGGCAAGCCGCTTTAGACAGCAAAGCGCACGCGATTTTGCTCGCCTCACCGCTGTTTCGTGGTTTTGAATGGCGCAGTGAATCCATCGCCATCATCACCGAGGCCGATCTCTATCCATCCGTGATCCAAAGTCGCGGCAAAAAACAACAAAAACGCAGCAATACCGACGCCATGCTGCGCGATTTGTCCGAACTCAAAATCGGCGATCCGGTCGTCCATGAAGCGCACGGTATTGGCCGCTATATGGGCCTCACGTCGATGGACTTGGGTGACGGGCCGACCGAGTTGCTGCTCATTGAATACACCGGCAATGACAAACTGTATGTGCCGGTCAGCCAATTGCATGTGATTTCCCGTTATTCGGGCGGCGCATCCGATACCGCGCCGATGCATAAACTCGGCTCAGGATCATGGGAAAAAACCAAACGCAAAGCGGCTGAACAAGTGCGCGATACGGCGGCTGAACTCCTCAATCTGTACGCGCGCCGCGCGCTACGCGAAGGCCATGCGTTTGAATGGAGTCCGCACGATTACGAAGCATTTGCCGCCGGTTTTGGCTTTGAAGAAACCCCTGATCAAGCTGGCGCGATTGAAGCGGTTTTGGTCGACATGCGCGTCAAGCAACCGATGGATCGCTTGGTGTGTGGCGATGTCGGCTTTGGCAAAACCGAAGTGGCGCTACGCGCCGCTTTTGCTGCGGTGGCCGGTGGTAAGCAAGTTGCCGTTTTAGTCCCAACCACCCTCTTGGCCGAGCAACACTTTCAAACCTTTGTTGATCGTTTTTCGGATTGGCCGATTAAAGTCGCCGAGCTATCTCGCTTTCGCTCAGGCAAAGAAACCGCAGCGGCGATTGCCGGTCTGGCCGATGGCAGTGTCGACATCGTCATTGGCACGCACAAATTGGTGCAGCCTGACGTGGTATTTAAACAGTTGGGCTTAGTGATCATCGACGAAGAGCATCGTTTTGGCGTCAGACAAAAAGAGCAACTCAAAGCGCTACGCGCCAATGTCGACGTACTCACCCTGACCGCTACGCCGATTCCGCGCACCCTGGCGATGAGCTTAGAAGGCTTGCGTGATTTTTCGGTGATTGCCACCGCGCCCAATAAACGCCTCGCGGTTAAAACCTTTGTGTCTAAGTTTTCTGACGGCATTATTCGTGAAGCCGTGCTGCGCGAACTCAAGCGCGGCGGCCAAGTGTTTTTCTTACACAATGAAGTCGACACCATTGAAAACATGCGCGAAAAACTCGCCGCACTATTGCCCGAAGCGCGCATCGGCGTAGCGCATGGCCAAATGCGTGGCCGCGAGCTAGAACACGTGATGCGCGATTTTACCCAGCAGCGTTTTAACCTCTTGCTGTGCTCAACCATTATCGAAAACGGCATCGACATTCCAAACGCCAATACGATTTTGATGAATCGCGCCGATAAATTTGGCTTGGCGCAACTACACCAAATGCGTGGCCGTGTTGGCCGATCACACCATCAAGCGTATGCCTATTTGCTGATTCCTGATGTGGAAAGCATTAGCAGCGACGCCAAAAAACGCCTTGAAGCGATTCAAATGATGGAAGAACTCGGCTCTGGCTTTTATCTGGCGATGCACGATTTAGAAATTCGCGGCGCGGGTGAAGTGCTGGGCGATTCGCAATCGGGTGAAATGCATGAAATTGGCTTTGCGCTGTATTCGCAAATGCTCAAAGAAGCGGTAAAAGCGCTCAAAGCTGGTAAAGAGCCTGATTTGTCGCAACCGCTGGGCGTCACCACCGAAATCAATCTGCATTCGCCCGCACTACTGCCGGAAGACTATTGCCCCGATGTGAACGAGCGTTTGTCGCTCTACAAACGCTTGGCAAGTAGCGATGAAAAAGACGAGCTCAATGACATCCACCAAGAACTGGTGGATCGCTTTGGCTTACTGCCTGACGCAGCCAAAGTGCTGCTCGACTGCCATCGCTTGCGTATGCTCGCCAAGCCACTGGGCATTAGCAAAATTGATGCCGCAGATACCGCGATCATTATTCATTTCACGCAGAACACGGTCGTCGAGCCGATGAAAATCATCAAACTGATTCAAAACAAAAAGAACTACAAACTGCAAGGGCAAGACAAGTTGCGCATTGAAGGCGATTGGCCGACCAGCACCTTACGCACCACCCGAATTATCGAACTGATTCGCGAGCTGGTGTAACTCCCGCGGCATGGCTTGGCCCTTGCCGCATCGCGCCTCACTCCTCATTCATACAATAGATAGGTATTGCCTTGGCTCTTTTGAAGAATAAATCACTCAGCGATATACCCCCACAAGATCTGCCTTTTTTATATGCCTTTGCCGTGTATGGCAAAGGGCTGGGGCAAACTCGGATCATTGAGTTACTCAAACGGCTGTCCTTAATTACGCCATTTGAGCCAGCGATTGCACTGGATATTCCATCGGTCAAAGCCACCTTGGGGCGTTTACTGATCAGCCAATGGATTAAAAACGATGTCGTCGGTTTTGAGCTCAACGAAGGTTTGCAATGGCCGCTATTGGCGCAACTCAACGAGCGTGAAAATCTACTCGATTGGGTGAGTACCGCAGCACAAACCAAACCCGTGGTGCAATATTGGGAAAGCACGTCCCGACAAAGTTATGCCACGCTGTGCGTTTTTTCGGCGTTGATGGGCGACGAATCGCTACTGACTAGCGATTTAGAAGCATTTAGCACCAGCGGCATGTCGTTAGCCGCGCTCGAGCAGCATCCGGTGCATTTTTTCTTTAGCCACCCACTGGGCGTGCGCCACTTTGCCACGCTCAGCGTCGAAGTTCAGGCCTTGCTGCTGGTGAATTTCTTGTATTTTGCCAGCAATTTATTAGCCCCAGCCAAAGCGCAATACGATTACGCACTCAATCATTGCGCCGTCCTGAAAGGGGTGCTGCCCAATTTTGTGTCGGTGCTGGCGTGGCAAGCGCATTTACGCGGTGATCAAGACGCTTTTGCCCATCTGGCAAGCTTACTTAACCCCAATATCTTATCCGAAGCGGACACGGCCAACCGCCTCAGTCGCGGCGATTTTGCCAGCGCGATTCATCGTTTTGGCCTGCTGATCGAGCAAATAAAAAAACACAGCAATAAGCGCAAGGTCGGCATTACTGGCATCAATGGCCTGCTTTACAGCTTGGCCTTAATCGCCGAGCGCAGCGAAGACGACTTAAAGCGCTTGGTGGTGCAATTTGAAGTCGGTAAAAAAGACAAACTCAATAGCTTGTATGACGAGCATATTGACTGGATTTATTACCTCGCCACAGGCTTGGCCTGCCACAGCAATGCCGTGCAACCCGTCACCGCCAGTTATGGCTTTACGGGGCTAATTGAGTTGCTGATTTTGTATTGGCGCGACTATCCATTTGATGCCAATTGGCGCACCCAGTGCGAAAAACTACACCACGCATGGCAAGAATACGAATGGGTAACGCAAGAACTAGACGTATTTATGGCGCGCGCTTTTAGTGATGATTTACTGCAACCGAATTGGCATGCCGATCGTCAACTCACCGCTTGGGTGGATTTATTACCACGCGAAGCGGCTTGGTCGCGGGCGCTGACGGCGTTAAGCCAGCTCAATACCAAACCCAATGAAGTCACGACCAGCCATATTCGGCTGGCTTGGCTCGTTAACGCACAATACGGCGGCATTACGCTAGAGCCCAGAGAGCAAAAACTCAGCGCCAAAGGTGTCTGGAGTAAAGGCCGCGCCGTGGCACTCAAACGCCTAGCGATTGGCAACGACCCCGCCTTGGCTTATTTAAGCGAACAAGATCAGCGTATCGTGAAGTATGCGCGTCCAGAGCACAACTACTATGGCGAATCGGGCTATACCCTCGATCATGAGTCGGCACTGTTCGAGCTAATCGGCCACCCGCAAGTATATTGGGCCGATGCGCCTGATGTGCGCATTGATATTGCGGAAGGCGAAATTGCGCTGCAACTCAAAGAAAGCAAAGGCCAGATTTCACTCAAGCTCAAACCCAAAATCACTGCTGGCGACGACGTTGTTTGGCAAAAAGAAACGCCAACCCGCCTGATGGTGTACCGCATCAAGCCCGACATCCGCCAAATCGCCGGCATTATTGGCAGCGGCTTATTGGTACCCGCCCAAGCCAAACCGCAGCTGGTTGGTGCGATCACCGCCATTGCACCGCATATCGCGATTCATTCAGACCTGCCTGAGCTGGCGGCGCACATCAATGCGATACCGGGCAACACGCTGCTGTACGCGCATTTATTGCCACTGAACGAAGGCTTACGTTTGCAGTTTTTGGTGCGTCCGATTCTCGAAGGCAGCTGGTTCACCCCCGGCAAAGGCGCGGCCAATATTTTGGGCGAGCAAGACGGTAAAACCGTGCAAGTTGAGCGCGATTTAAAACAAGAAAAAGCCAATCTCAATCAAGTCCTCAACCATTGCACCGCCTTGGCCAACGCCGAATCCGACGGGCAAGAATGGCAAATGGATGCGCCCGATGATTGCCTCGAACTATTAATGCAATTGCGCCGACTACCCGCTGAGCAAATCGAGCTAGTTTGGCCCGAAGGCGAGCGCTTTCGCCTTAAAGCCACCAAATCGCTGGCCAATATGAAACTCGGCCTTAAGCAGCAAGGCGATTGGTTTGTCGTGAATGGCGAGGTCAAACTCGACGATGGCAAAGTGTTGCAATTGCGCCAATTGCTTGAGTTACTTGACGCTTCACCCGGTCGCTTTTTAAAGCTGGGTGACAACGATTATCTGGCGCTGACTGACTCCTTTAGAAAACGCCTCGAAGAGCTCTACGCGGTCGCGGAGCCCAGCGGCAAAGACGGTTTCAAGGTCAACCTACTGGCCAGCAATGCACTGCTTGAACTGAGCCAAGAAGTGGGCGAGCTCGAAGCCGATGCCGCGTGGCGCAATCACATCGCCAAGCTCGAACAACTGGCGCAGCACCAGCCCAAAGTGCCATCCACCTTGCAAGCAACACTGCGCGACTATCAACAAGACGGCTTTCAATGGCTGTCGCGCTTAGCGCATTGGGGCGTTGGCGCTTGCTTGGCCGACGATATGGGCTTGGGCAAAACCGTACAAACCTTGGCCTTAATGCTCGAGCGTGCACCGCAAGGCCCGTGTTTAGTCGTCGCACCGACGTCGGTGGCTCTGAACTGGGAAGCCGAAAGCTGCAAATTTGCCCCGACGCTGAAGATTCAAGCGTATGGACAAAACCGCAAGCTTGAGGCGCTGGGCGCATTTGACGTCATCATCACCAGCTATGGCTTATTGCAACAAGATGCCGAGCAATTTGCCGCCGTGCATTGGCATACGGTGGTGCTCGATGAAGCGCAAGCGATTAAAAACGCCACCACCAAACGCAGCCAAGCGGCCATGGCGCTGCAAGCCGATTTTAAAATGATCGCCACCGGCACGCCGATGGAAAATCATTTGGGTGAATTGTGGAATCTATTTCGCTTTATCAATCCAGCGCTACTGGGCTCCAAAGAGAAATTCACCGCCAAATACGCCAACCCAATTGAAGGCGGAGATAAAGCGGCCAAACAGGCGCTCAAAAAACTCATTCAGCCGTTTATGCTACGCCGAACCAAAACCCAAGTGCTGGCCGAGCTACCCTCACGCACCGAAATCACGCTGCGCGTGCCACTCAGCAGTGACGAGCAGCATTTATACGAAGCGCTACGCCAGCAGGCGGTAGAACGACTCGATAGCATTGATGAAGCGGCCAAAAAACCAATGCAAGTGTTAGCCGAAATCACCAAATTACGCCGCTTTTGCTGCAATCCTAAGCTGGTGATGAAAGACAGCCAACTCATTGGCAGCAAGCTGACTGCGTTTGCGGAAGTCACTACCGAACTACTGGAAAACAAACATAAAGCACTGGTGTTTAGCCAGTTTGTCGATCATTTAGCGATTGTGCGTGAATGGCTAGACCAACAAGGCATTGCCTACCAATATCTGGATGGCAGCACGCCACCGAAAAAACGGCTTGAAGCGGTCAATGCCTTTCAAGCCGGTGAAGGCGACATCTTTTTGATCAGCCTAAAAGCCGGTGGCTCAGGACTCAATTTAACCGCCGCCGACTACGTGATTCACCTTGATCCTTGGTGGAATCCGGCGGTAGAAGACCAAGCGTCAGACCGGGCGCATCGTATGGGACAACAACGCCCAGTGACCATTTATCGCCTGGTTGCGGAGGGCACGATTGAAGAGCAAATCGTCGCGCTGCATCACAATAAACGCGACTTGGCCGATAGCCTGCTTGAAGGCGGCGACAGCAGTGGCAAACTCGGCGCTGATGCCTTGTTGCAACTGCTTAAATCGGCGGTATAACGATGCAAAACTATGACTTTCGGCCAGCCGAGCAAAATGACGCAAAAGCCATTCACGCCCTTATCGTGCAATCGATCACGCAACTGGGGGTATTAGATCATCAGCATTGCGCGCAAACGCTCAGCGACTTATGCCTTGCCGTTAATGCTGACGATATTGCCGAATCGATTGCCGATGGCGATACCGTTTGGCTCGCGGTACAACAGCACGTGCTCTGCGGCGTTGCGGTGATGGATAGGCATGGCGAAATCTTGCATTTTTATGTCTCGCCACTGCATAGCGGGCAAAATTTAGGCCGCGCTTTACTCGCGGCAGTCCAATTGAGCGCCCGCGAGCAAGGCTTAAGCCATATAATGCTGGCTACAACGCACAGCGCCCGTGGCTTTTTTCGTGGGCAGGGTTTTATCCCGACGCGCCCTGACTTTGCTGAGTGGTTAGAAAAACCACTTCAGCAGCACTAAATCAATGGAAATCAGTATGAGCAAACTCCTTAGCGACGCACAACTTGAGCAACTCGACAGCTTTTTAATGTCACCGCGCACGCCAGCCGAAACCATGGACATCGAAATGCTCGATGGCTTTTTGGTGGCGCTGGCCGTTGGCCCAGAAGAAGTGCCGGAAGATGAATGGCTACCCGCGATTTTTGCTGGCACCCCACCGGAATTTGACGATCACGCAGAAGCCGAACAGATTTTCGGCCTGATTCGCCAACACGCAGCCAGCATTAAAGCGGCGTTTTCAGTTAATCGCCGTGACAATCCCGGTGAAAACCCACTGTATGTGCCGGTGATTTTGTCGGACGAAGATCAAGACGAGCAATGGCAAGAAACCTCTGGCGTGTATTGGGCCTCAGGGTTTTATGCTGGGATTGAAGCGCGCGGTGAAGCGTGGGATGTACTGCTGGAAGCCAATGAAGAACTCGATACCGCCGTCGAAAACATTCTGGCACTGGCGGCCAGCGCGGGCGACGAAGCCGACACCAGCCCAAGTGATGAAGTCGGTGCCGAGCCGATCAAGCTCCTCACCACCAAAGAGCGTGCCGATCGTGTTGCCGAGTTGCCTTGGCATGTTGAAGACATTATGTACTTTGTGCTGGAAGAAAAATTTGGCCATGTTGAGCAAGTCAAACGCGACGAACCTAAAGTCGGCCGCAATGATCCTTGCCCTTGCGGTTCAGGCAAGAAATTCAAAAAGTGTCACGGTGCATAATTAATGCCCAAGTGGCTCACGCTACTTCGCCCTAATCGTGGGCCATTCCCCCTTTCGCGCATGCTGTTGGGGGTAATGGTTTTTGCTATTTTGATGGGCTGGCAGGTTTACCACGATCACAACCAAGCCGCGGGCATGATGGGCTTTGCCATTTTGGCCACGCTCATGCTCGACATTGGCGGCACGCGCAGAAAACGCCTCGAAAGCATGGTGCTTGGCAATATCCTGATGCTGCTGACCGCCAGCATTAGCCTGAGCATTAATCACAATATATTGATTTGGCTGGGCGGAATTTTACTTTTAATGACCTTAATCGGCGCGAGTTTATCCGCCGGTTTTGCTCTGGATTTATTACTGCGGCTATTGGCGTCAGCCTACTTGATTGGCTACCCCGGCACGTTTGTGTCGAGCGCCATTTTGCCGTATTACCTGATTGCGGCGGCAATGACGATTGCGCTCAGTGTGAGCTTTGCGCCCAGAATGAACAACCCCATCGGTTTACAAATCCAGCCGCATTGGCGTAGCGACTACCAGCAACTGCGCAAAGGCCAATTTGCTGGGGCCACCTTTGGCATTTTGTTGGCCATTGCCTGTGCGTTTAGTTTTTTTGCTGCCCGTTATCTCAACCTCACAGCGCCCAATGTGGCCGCCATTTGCACTGTGGTGGTGTTTCGCCCCGAGCCCGACCGAACCTATCCAACGATCTGGCTACGCTTTGTCGGCGTTTTGCTCGCCTCGGCCGTGGCGTGGCTGTTTGTGTTTCAAATCAATTCCAGTGTCGAACTGGTTATTTTAGCCGCGCTATCGGGCGCGCTGATTCCGGTGGCCTTTGCCAATGGCTTAATGTATGTCGCAGCGATAATTACTTTTATTGTGTATCTGATTTTGGCGCTACTGGGGATTCATGGCCATGCCGCCGAAATTTCAGCCGAAAATCGGATTTATGAAACCGTCTTAGGCGCCAGCATCGCAGGGGTTTTTGCGATGATTTTCCATAGTTTAAAACCAGTAATAGGAAAGCAATAATGTACCGCTTAGTCATACAAGCGCCCGAATTGGCCACCCAAAACCTAAAACAACTGGCCCGTCTTTCGGGCGCGCACACCATTGAAGCGATTAACCAGCAGGCGTTTAAACTGCACGGCGCTGAAATCGAGAATCTCGAGTCGGTCGCTGATTTTTGTGAATCCAATCAGTTTGACTTTGCCTTTATCCCAGAAGACCTGAGCGTAAAAGACATCGGTTTAGTGGTGATGGACATGGACTCCACGCTGATCACCATCGAATGCATCGACGAAATCGCCGATATGATCGGCATCAAAGCGCAAGTGGCTGCGATTACTGCAGCCGCCATGCGCGGCGAGCTCGATTTTAACGCCAGCCTCACGCAGCGCGTGGCCTTATTGGCGGGGCTCGACGAATCGGCGCTAGAGCGTGTTTACACTGAGCGTTTGCAACTGATGGCCGGCGCAGAAAAAATGCTCGCTGGTTTTCAAGCGGCAGGAGCGAAAACCCTGTTGATTTCGGGTGGGTTTACTTTTTTCACCGAGAAACTCCAAGCCCGCCTTGGCTTGACGCGCACCATCGCCAATGAGCTGGAAATCGAAAACGGCAAACTGACTGGCCGCATTGTTGGCGACATCGTCAATGCCGAAACAAAACGCGACGAATTGATCGCTATGCGCGATGAACTCGGTTTACGCCACGAGCAAGTGGTGGCGATGGGCGATGGCGCGAATGACTTGCTGATGCTGCACGCCGCTGGTTTTGGCGTCGCCTGCCATGCCAAACCCAAGGTGCAAGCACAAGCGCCGTATAAAATTAATTACGCTGGGCTGGATGGCGTCTTAAACTATTTCAACTAATTTTCGTTAACAACTTACAGCCAAATACGTTCAAGCCAACAAAAAAACACCGTTCAAATGCTAGCTTGCATCTGAACGATGTTTATTCCCCGCAATAAATTCAATCTACTGTATTGGTATATTGCCACAAGCCAACACATAAATAGTCTCTAGCAATATACCCATACCAATCACTACGGAAATAAAAAAACATTCATTTTTTTCTCTTACTGGTGTAATAACAAAGCAGTCGCTACGACTACCATTGTGTCGATACCGACAGACGCGATTTTTCTTACTTGATTCAATCCGCTGGAGAATGAAAATGAACAATAAATCAATCTTACTCGCCTCAGCCATGGTGGCCGTCTTAGCCGCCGCCGCACAACCGGCTTTAGCCGCCGATGCCGCCAAAGAAAAATGCTTTGGCGTGGCTAAAGCCGGCGCGAATGACTGCGCCAGTAACGGCCACGCTTGCGCCGGTCAAGCCAGTGCCAGCATGGATCCCAAAGAATGGAAATACGTCGCCAAAGGCACTTGCACCGAAATGAAAGGCATGCTCAAACCCATGTAAACCGCACGGCGGCAGGCCAGAAACAGCTTCTCCCTGCCGCACTCTCCCTGCTCACGCTAAGTAGATAAAGATGCTCACTTCACTGCCGCTTTGTGCCGGCCTAGGGCTTAGAAGCCCGCATATCCAAGCCGTGATTCAAGATCAGCCCCCCGTCGCTTGGTGGGAAGTACACAGTGAGAATTATTTTGGTGGCGGCGCACCCATTGCGGCACTTGAAAAAATCCGCGCCAATTACCCCATCAGCTTACACGGCGTCGCCATGGGCTTAGGTAACCCGGCACTAGACACATTGCATCTAAAACAGCTAAAGACACTGGTCGATCGCATCGAACCGGCAGCGGTGTCCGAGCATTTAGCGTGGAATCGGCTCAATCACCGCGCTTACGCCGACTTATTGCCCGTGCCGCGCCTTGAGGGCGTGATTGAGCAACTCAGTGAGCGAATTCACGTCGTGCAAGATTATTTACAGCGGCCCATCTTGATCGAAAACGTTTCCAGCTATATCCAATTTGCAGATGAAATGTATCTCGAAAGTGAAGTTCTGGCGCAACTGGTGGCGCAAACCGGTTGTGGGCTGATTCTGGATGTCAACAATCTCATCGTCAGTCAGATCAATCTGGGCATTGACCCTTATCTTGAACTGGCGCACCTGCCACTGGCATCAGTAGGAGAAATTCACATCGCCGGTTTTGAGCTGTTTGATGGTGTTGCCATCGATACCCATGGCGCAGCGCCAACCCCTGCGGTGTGGCAATTGCTCGACATTGTTATCCAGCAAACCGGGCCGATCCCAGTGCTGCTTGAACGCGACAATCATATTCCGGCGCTCAATGACTTGATGCTGGACTACCAACACTTAAATACGCATTGCACCGCGATTTGGCAAGGCGCAACGCCATGAACTACCTACACGCCCTCACCGAATTTGCCCGCGCCATTGACGAGCCTAACAGCACGAACACGGCTATTAGTCCGGCCACCCAAGCCAATATGACGGTGTATCGCAACAATATCCGGCTCAATCGCGCCAATGCGCTCAAACTGGCCTACCCCACGGTGCTGGCTTTATTGGGCGAAGAATTTTTTATGGCGATGGCCGATGTGTATACCCACAGCACCGCCAGCACATCGGCCAATTTGCATCAAGAAGGACATTTGCTGGCTGAATTTATTGCCCAATTTGTGCCGACACAAGCCTACCCTTATTTAAGTGACGTGGCGCAATTAGACTGGGCGATGCATCAAGCGCACTACGCCGACGATCACGTGGGAGTTAGCGCGGCGACCTTGGCCGAACAGCTTCAATCGCTGGCACAGCTTAAATTGCTGCTGCATCCCGCGCTGCAGCTCATTGAATCTAAATGGCCGATTGCCAGCCTATTTGCCATGCACCACGGCGGCGAAAAACCACAAGATTTATATCACAGCGAAAGTGTTTTGGTTTGGCGCGATCAATACCAAATCATTGACGCGGCACAAGCTGCATTTTTTCTCGCGCTGATGCAGCAGCTCACTTTCGAAGATGCATTATTGGCTGGGGCCGCTGTCAATGAGGGATTTGATCCCGCAAGCAGTCTCTCTTTATTGCTAGAGCAGCAACTCATCATTGCTTTGGCTTAGTTTGTTGCTGTTGGTTTTACCCGCTGCGGGATCGACTTTGATGGCCAACAAACGTCAACCGATCCAAAGCAAGACCAGCAAGATGCAGCAGTTAACGCGGCAACGCTGGCACAGTCACCGGCACCGCATCAATACACTGTTTAGCACGGCATAATTTCACCAGCCAATTGGCTAGCCGCGTTGCCGGAGTGCCCTGCCAGCTACCACACCACACGCCTGCTTGGCAGGGTTGACTGATTTTTTGACTAAACATCACCTGTCGCCGATCCGCATCAAGCAATAACCAATGATCGGGTGCCACACTGGGGCCGGTGGTTTGCCAGCTCACAATCACCTGCCCTACCGGTAAGCCATTACCCAGCTCTGGATCGGCATCGGTATAGACTTTAACGCTCGGCTGACTGGGCGCCCAATTAGGCCCCAACATGGCTTCGACTGTTACTGGCGCAGATTCACTGCACAAATTGGCATTACATAACCGAATCGACAGTGAATAAACCCCATTGACTAGCGGCAACTCAACTTGCGCCGATTGGCTGTTTTCTGTGGTTTCGGTAAATTGACTGGAACGATAAATCGCTTTGCCCGCCTGCAACACTTCCCATTGCGTCCCCACATTACCCCAGTACACATCCCATTTGAGCAACGCTTTGCCGTCGGTGATCACCGGCGCAGTCCATGCCAATTCAGGCGGCGCGGGTTTTTTGATGACCGCGGCCGCATCCCCAGCAGTCTCAGCCCAAGTTTGTGCGTAGGCATGACTGCACTGCGGCGCGGCCAATGTGCCACGACACAAGCTCACTTGCCACTGATGCAGACCCGGCTCAAGTTGCTCGATGGTAAAAACGCCACCTTGCACGTCTTTTAATGAGACCTCTTTCACATCATGACTCTGGATCGAATCCAGCGAATTGGCCGCATTGGGGCGTAACGGTCGAGAAATAAAGTCTTTGCCGCGATAACGCAGTTGCTGATTATCCCAAACTTCCCACCACTGCCCGACCGCGCCAAAGCCATTTTGCCAGCTCAAACTAAATCGGCCAGCCTTCACTTGCGTCGGCACAACATCTAAAAACGGTTGCTGCGGCGTATCATCAATCACCGCCCCTAGCGTTGCAATTTGCTCGCTCGGGCGAACAAATTCTGCCGGCACAATGGCCGGATCATTTTGCACTGGCGGCGCGGGCTCGGGTAAGGTTTCGCATTCCATTAAGCCCATAATCAACGATGGCTGACACGCCAATTGCGAGCGCGACGCCATCTCGGCGCTGGGTAATAAAAAGCCTGCCTGAGCCACGCCCAATCCGCCCAATAAGCCATACACCGCAGCCAAGCGTAAGCATAATTTCATCGAACGTGAGATCGGTTGAAGCCAGCGCGGTTGAGCCATTATTTTGCCTCGTCCGGTTTTGCGCAGGCTTGGGTATGTTCCAGCTGCAATTGCAATATCCGCTCGCCTCTAAATTCATTGACGCTGATTTTATAAACCGCCGAGATATGTCGGGGTATTGGCTCGCAGTAATTAAACTGCATGGCCTCTAGCACAATACCCAATGGCGTCTCCAGCTTAAGCTTGCTGTGTTTTTCACCCACAATGCGCTGCTCCAGCACTCGAAACTGGCCTTGAAATACCGGAGCCGGAAAACCTTGCCCCCAAACTTGGCGCTCTAACCCTTCGGCCGTAGCCAATACAAAAGCGTCTGGCGGCAACTCGCCATCGGTTTCGATCACGCGACTTAAATCGCCTTCATTGAGTAATTCTCGACATACCGCCTCAAAAGCGCTTTTAAATTCGGCAAAATCGACCACATTTAACGACAAACCCGCCGCCATCGCATGCCCGCCAAATTTAGCAATCAAATGCGGATGGCGTTTGGAGACTAAATCGAGCGCGTCGCGCAAATGCAAACCAGCAATTGAGCGCCCCGAGCCTTTGATCTCATCACCATTGCCATTGGCAAAAACAATGGTTGGCCGATGAAACCGATCTTTCATTCGCGACGCCACAATCCCCACTACGCCTTGATGCCATTCGGGATTGTAAAGCGCAATACTAAAGCTATCGTCCACCGCCACACTGGCCAATGCCAACTCGGCCTCGGCGCGCATGCCGTGTTCAATCTCGCGGCGCGCTCGATTTAATTGATCGAGCTCACGCGCCAAAGGCAACGCCGCCTCTTCACTGGCAGCCAGCAAAGTGTTAATCCCAAAGCTCATATCGTCCAGCCGCCCGGCGGCATTCAGGCGCGGCCCCAAAGCAAAGCCTAAGTCAAAGCAACTGGCTCGGGCATGAAAACGCCCCGCAGCATTAAACAAAGCCATAATCCCGGGCGCAGCGCGACCGGCGCGCATCCGTTTTAAACCTTGCTCCACCAAAATCCGATTATTTGCATCGAGTTTAACCACGTCGGCCACCGTGCCTAAGGCGACAATATCGAGCCATTGCGCCAAATTAGGCTCGGTTTGCTCAGCAAAAGCGCCGCGCTCGCGCAGTGCGGCGCGCAATGCCATCAACACATAAAACATCACGCCCACACCGGCCAGATTTTTACTGGGGAATCCACAATCGGGCTGATTGGGGTTCACAATCAACGCATCGGGCAGCGTATCGGCCGGCAAATGATGGTCGGTAATCAACACCTCAATACCCAGTGCTCGTGCAGCCTCAACCCCAGCATGACTGGCGATGCCATTGTCGACGGTAATAATAATATCGGGCTGACGCTCGGCCGCCAAAGCGACAATTTCCGGCGTTAAACCGTAACCGTATTCAAAGCGATTGGGTACAATAAAATCCACGACTGCGCCAAATGCCGCCAAGCCTTTCATCCCCAATGCGGTCGCAGTAGCACCGTCGCAATCGTAATCACCGACAATCAACATCCGTTGCCCAGCGGCAATGGCATCGGCTAAACGCACGCCCATTTCGGTGGCATTTTTAAGCTGACTAAACGGCAATAAATGTTTCAGTTGATGCTCTAATTCTTGCGGCTGCACCACGCCTCGCGCCGCGTAAAGCCGCGCATGCAGTGGTGAAAATCCAGCGTGTAATAAGGTTTGCTCCAAATGAGCAGGAACGGAACGAGAACGAATGGTGAGCACAGCAACCCTTAATCAAAAAAACTAGACCCAGCCAAGGCGCTGTTGATGTTGACGGAAATCGCGCTAGCGCGACCAGAAAACAAACCTCAACAGCACGTTGACTCAGCACTACAAAGCATAAATCGCGACCATTTTAAAATGGCAGTCGAGGGCGACGCCAAAAACGATACAAATCCAAGCGAGTAATCCGCACTTGCGTGCCAGCACTGAGGAATGTCAGCGTCAGCGATTGCAACTGGCCACACTGTAATTGCGCCAACAGCGGTGCAAACCAAACCGTCTCTAGCCACGACCATTGACTGCGCCACTCGTAAGCATGACCATAAATCGCGTCCACACTCAATTGATCGAGCACCACGATGCTGTCATGCTCTGGTAAGTCTGCCACTGTAGCGACACTGGCCACACCGCGCTGACCCACCAAGGCCGCAACCTGATGGTCGCCACCGAAAACCGCAGCTTTGGCGGGCGCAATAGCGCCAGCGCGATAGTCCACACCGCCAGATAAATGCACGCTATTGATCATTGCAATCCCAGCCGCGTCGCGCTCATCATTCACGCGATGACCATACATCACCATTTGGATTTCATTGAGCACCGCATTCCACTGCAAAGCCTGCTCGCCTTGCGGCAAATAATCTTGCAGATTGCCACCCAAAGCTTGGGCAAGCGACGTGAATTGCAGTTGTGGATCGGCAGGTAAACGTAAATACCACCGGCTCGGTGTGGCCGCGACAAAGAAAAAGCCATCTTCAGCAAACTGCTGATTGAGTGCCGCCACCAAAGCGTCGGCCTCGGCTTGGCTAATTTGCAATAAGGGCACACCCAGTATCGTGAGTCGATCACGATCAATGCGTAAATGGATTGGATCGCAGCACAACCAATAGCCAGATTGCACGTCGGGGCAATCTTGCGCCAAAGTGAGTGCGGTCAATGAAGGCGGCGTGTCATAGAGCTGGTGCGCCAAATAATCGGCGGCTGTAGCGCATGGGCCCATCGGGCTGCGCTGGTGCTGCCCCTTGCCATACAGAATGGCCAAGGCCGGCAAGGTTAAATCGCGGTTCATTAAAGGGCGTAAGTCTTCGTCACGCCAGACGGAATCGGGAATAATCAGTTCATAGTTCATTATGCTGATTTTACACGGAACACACGCATCACCGAAAAGCGGCGTGAATTAAAATTAAAACCGCTCAATCTAAGCCCGGCTGAAAAGCAATCAGCGCCATACCCAGCAAAGCCAAAGCCGCACCCAACACATCCCACCGCGTTAAAGCCACCCCGTCCACCACGCGCAACCACACTAAGGCCACCGCAATATACATTCCACCGTAGGCCGCATAAGTTCGCCCCGCAGCATTTGGATGCAGCGTTAGCCAATAGGCAAACAGCGCCAATGACACCGCCGCCGGAAGCAAATACCACGCACTCGCGCCTTGCTTAACCACCCGCCACACCCAATAGCAGCCGACAATTTCAGCCAACGCCGTTAAAGCAAACAATAAAAACCAGCGAATCCATTCCAAAATCAAACTCCTTCGTCAGCTCGATTAAACAGGCAAAACCATGATGCCCTGCATCCCACGGAGCAGTACGCAAAGTACACATAGATACTGCATACTACCATAGAGTATCCGTTGCATTTTAGTATACTGGGGTATAGTATAAAAGCCGTCTAATCAAGAACAAGCCAACGTCGATGCCCAGCAGCCCAGCAGAAAAAAAGAAAGTCCTTACTCGAATTCGTCGCATTCGCGGGCAAATTGATGCTTTAGAAAAAGCCCTAGAAACCGGCGCCGAATGCCGCGCCATTTTGCAACAAGTATCCGCAGTACGCGGCGCGACCAATGGGCTAATGGCCGAAGTGCTTGAAAGCCATATCCGAGAAACATTTGACGCCACCGAAGGCGGTAGCAGTGAACACAATGCCTCAATTAATAACACCATTGAATTAGTCCGCGCCTATCTTAAGTAATCAAACGAATACGCAATCAGGAAATCAAACCCATGAAATCACGTGCCGCCGTCGCTTTTGCGCCAGGAAAACCATTAGAAATCATCGAAATTGACGTCGCCCCACCGCAAAAAGGCGAAGTTTTAATTAGAAACACCCACACCGGCGTTTGCCATACCGATGCATTTACGCTGTCGGGTGACGACCCAGAAGGCGTTTTTCCTGTTGTACTCGGACACGAAGGCGCAGGCATTGTGATTGAAGTCGGCGAAGGAGTGACCAGCGTCAAACCGGGCGACCATGTGATTCCGCTGTATACCGCAGAATGCGGGGTCTGTGAATTTTGTCAGTCGGGCAAAACCAACCTTTGCGTTGCGGTTCGCGAAACACAAGGCAAAGGACTGATGCCCGACGGTACGACGCGTTTTTCCTACAACGGCCAGCCGATCTACCACTATATGGGCTGCTCAACATTCAGCGAATACACCGTCGTGGCTGAAGTGTCTTTAGCCAAAATCAATCCACACGCCAACCATGAGCATGTTTGCCTATTGGGTTGCGGCGTCACCACCGGCATTGGCGCGGTGCATAACACCGCCAAAGTTCAAGCGGGTGACTCGGTCGTGGTTTTCGGTTTAGGCGCCATTGGTTTGGCCGTGGTGCAAGGAGCGCGTCAAGCCAAAGCCGGACGCATCATCGCCATCGACACCAACCCAAGCAAATTTGAACTCGCCCAACAATTTGGCGCGACCGATTGCATCAACCCCAAAGATCACGACAAGCCGATCAAAGATGTGCTGCTTGATATCAATAAATGGGGCTTTGACCATACTTTTGAATGCATCGGCAATGTCAACGTGATGCGCGCAGCGCTCGAAAGCGCGCATCGCGGCTGGGGGCAATCGATTGTGATTGGTGTTGCCGGATCCGGCCAAGAAATTTCAACCCGCCCTTTCCAACTGGTCACTGGGCGAACATGGATGGGCTCGGCATTTGGCGGCGTAAAAGGCCGCAGCCAATTACCCAATATGGTTGAAGACGCCATGAAAGGCGATATTGAACTCGCTCCTTTTGTGACCCACACCATGGCGCTCGATCAAATTAACACCGCATTTGAATTGATGCATGACGGCAAGTCGATCCGAACCGTCATTCACTTCTAAGGTCTATTGGCCGCGCGGTGATGATTTTCGCGGGGAATCTAGCCTTGCCAATCGCAATAACCGATAACAACACCCCAAGCTTGCCGCTCAACGGCAAGCATCATCCGTATTTTTCAGGGACCATCGATGCAACAAATCGAAAAACACGCCTGCTTTGGCGGCTGGCAAGAAGTTTGGACGCATGAGTCCCACTTACTGAACTGCCCAATGCGCTTTGCAGTTTACCTGCCGCCACAAGCTAAAGAGCGCAAAGTACCGGTACTCTATTGGCTTTCTGGCCTGACGTGCACCGAGCAAAATGTCATCACCAAATCCGGCATCCAACGCTACGCCGCAGAACACGGCATCATGATTGTCGCGCCAGACACCAGCCCAAGAGGTGAATCCGTTGCCGATGACGCCGCTTATGACTTGGGTCAGGGTGCGAGCTTTTACTTAAATGCCACACAGTCGCCGTGGTGCAATCACTACCAAATGTATGATTACATTCTGCACGAGCTACCTCGCCTGATCACCACGCACTTTGCCGCCAACGAAAGAAAGTCGATCAGCGGCCACTCAATGGGCGGCCATGGCGCACTGGTGCTGGGGCTTAGAAACCCCAATGACTATGTCAGCGTCTCGGCGTTCTCGCCGATTGTTTCGCCAAGCCAAGTGGGCTGGGGACAAAAAGCCTTTACCGCCTACCTTGGGGATGATCGCGCGGCGTGGCAACAATACGATGCCGTTGCGTTAATTTTGCAAGGCCACGACAAAAAGGCATTTTTGGTCGACCAAGGACTGGACGATCCGTTCTACGCCGAACAGCTGTGCACCCAAAACATCGAAAACGCCTGCCAACAGATGCATATCGACGCGCAAATTCGCTACCACGCAGGATATGACCATAGCTACTATTTTATCGCCAGCTGGATCGAAGATCACGTGGCTTATCATGCCAAGCAGCTCCAGCGCTCAATCGAATAAGCACGTTTGCCCAAGCCCGATTAATGGCGATCAACGGCAAGTTGAAGCCGTTGAATTAAATCTTGATATTGCGGTGATTTTTTTAATAACGCATGGCTTAGTTGCCGCAAACGATCGACTTGCTCCGGCGCAAGCACAAAGCTCGTGGGTAGATTATCAAAATACGCTCGCTCAGCGTCGTCTTCGATTTGTGCAAAACTCAACACAATCGGCGTAACGGTGATGGGTAAGTCGGCCTTACCATTGAGCTGCCCTTGTAAACGTCGTGATCGATTCAGTGCTTTGGCCATATCCTCGATCAAAGAAATGGTCTCATAAGAATATTGATCGATCGGTGTGCCAATGGCCCGCAAAGCGACCTCAAACTCGTTAGGCGGCTGAGCGGATGTACCCCAGGTCAGGGTTGGGCTCGACGAGGCATTCACAATGATAAATGCAATATTTTTAATTGCCGCTTCGCCATTGGCCTCTCGTTTCTCTTGAATCAGTGGCAGAGCCTCAAGCAACTCTAAAATTAACCGCGCGCCCAAATTGTCCGATATACCGCCATCGGCAAGATGTAGAAAAGGCCTTTTATCACTATTTTGTATCGATTTAAGTTCGCGAATTCTTTGCAAGGTACGAATCGGCAAATCATTTTTATTTTTAGCCAATTGAAGTGCCTCATCGACCCACGCTGGAATATTAGCGCCACAATGAAGACCGTAATTATTAAATGTAATTGGCGTAAATAAGATAGGTACGGCTGATGAAGCCGTCGCCGCTCTGGACAACTTCACTGCAGATAAATCAGAACAAATTAGATCAAAAAAATCTTGCGAAAACGTAAAGCGAAAACTCGATGCCGCTTCGGTTGCTGAAACGAGAATTCGTGGGCCTTTTTTATCGAGTAAATCACCAAAAGTGGCATTATTAAATAATATTTCATCGTAATACGCCTGACTCATATCGGAACGGCTATAGGTCGGCTGCCACATATTGGGCCAGTTGATGGGATTGATCCATTTATTAAATAGTGTGCCTTGCACATTTCGCTTTAAAAAGCGGGCTTCATATTCTTCAAATAAACGTTCCCCATACAAGCCATAGGCCAATGCGGTAAAACTACCGCCCGAAACCCCAGTAATGTAATCGACTTCTTCGAGTAAGTTGTTTGCCCCAGCCCTGCCATGAATCGGGGTGGCACGTAACGCTTCTAATACCCCATAAGAGAAGGCCGCAGCACGCGTCCCTCCGCCAGAAAAAGCCAGCATAAACACAGTTGCCGGATCTTGCGCCTTTAATTCTGAGCCATGAAAAAATCGATACCCCTCACTCACGTCCACCTGACTAATGGGTGGATTAATCGATCGAGTAGCGCAAGCACTCAAGAGTATGGCGTAGATCAAAACCAAAGCATGAGAAGCGATTTTTATGCGCATGCGGATCCTAAAAAGTCATGATTTGGTCAATACCAAGGCAATAAACATCACTACTGAATGAATTTTTCCGCAGGAGGTACGTCGAGCAGACTCGTTGCTAAAGCCAATGCTGCCGAAGCGGTTTGCACTAAGCCGATGCTCTCTTCATCGCTGGCCTGGGCACGAATTAAATCCGTGTGCGCATTGGTCACCTCAATCAGACTGGCAACACCATAACGGTAAGAATCAAACACGGCTTGATAAGCCGCGCTCGCTGCCGTTTTAAACGCCAAGGCTGCGGCGCGTTTATTCATGGCCACTTTCAGGGCATTATGGGTTTTCCATACCTCGCGAACCGCTTGATCACGAGCCTGCTTAAGCTCGTATTGCGCCTCTTGGCGGCGCGATTGCGCCAAGGTGACTTTGGAATGGCCATAGCCACCATCAAAAATAGGCACATCCAAAGACAGCATGATGCCGTACTGCGGCTGAGTGGTACGCAATGTTTTGCTTTCTTCAATACCAATACTGTTTAAGGTGTAACCGGCATTCACCGACAAACCCAGCTTAGGCCGCTCTTCTGCCCGTGCTTGTTCAATTTCTTCGGTCCGAGCGTTGAGCTCGGCTTCACGCATTTTTAGATCGGGACGATGCTCTAAGGCTTGTTTCACCAAGACATCAATCGACTGCAAAAACAGCGCAGATTGGATCTCTGGCTGTTCCGCTGCGATGTTCAACTGACTAGAAGGCGCCAGCCCCACAATATCCAAAAAACGCAGATAAAGTTCACTTTCTGCCGCACGAACCTCAGTCAATTGATAATGCGATTGTGCCAATTGCTGCTGTGCTTGCAATACATCGGGCTTAGTCGCCATACCTGATTTTTTTCTTGCTAACGTGGCCGCCAACAACAGCTGACTTTGTGACTCAGCCGCTTCAAAGATTTTGATCTTAGCGCGTAAGCTATTGAGCGAGTGATAGTGACGAATCACTTCAAAAACCAATTTTTGATGCTGACCCGTGAATCCAACTTGCGCCGCCACCATCCTTTGTTGCGCAATATTGACACTCGCTTGGCGCTGACCACCATCGAGTAACAGCCACTTTAACGTGAGCATAGGCGCAACAGCGCCTATGTCTGCGGTGAAATACCCTTTAGGCGTTAACACCGTTTGTGGCAAAGGAAATGAAACGTGCTGAAACCCAGCCAACACCGCGGCCGCAATATGTGGCTTGAATGTACTCTGAGCAATGCCAAGCCCTGCTGCCGCCTGCTTGGCTTTCTCCCAAGCAACTCGAGTCTCAATATTATGCGTAGCCGCCAAATCAATTAAATCACTCAATGACCACACTCGCCCATCATCTACCGCGCCGCCACCAAACTCAGCACCCCATTGAGGCACTATAGGTGGCGCAGCAAGCTCCTCAGCAAAGACCAAGGTACTCGAAAAAAGTAAGGCC
The DNA here is from genome assembly GCF_020531905.1 of Deefgea salmonis. Classification (GTDB taxonomy): domain Bacteria; phylum Pseudomonadota; class Gammaproteobacteria; order Burkholderiales; family Chitinibacteraceae; genus Deefgea; species Deefgea salmonis. Next base: position 570,860 of record NZ_JAJAWG010000001.1, read on the forward strand.
AGCAAAGTACAAGAGAACAACCGAGGCATAAATTAAAATCCAAGCAAGACAGAGTGACAAATATCAGATCGCAGCATGATTATGCTTTGCATTGTAAACTAATGCGATAAGATTCAATCAGCAAGCTTATTTTAAAGTTACTAAAAGCCATGCTTGAGATGTAAACATTCAGGTGCGATAATTTGCACTTCGCTTTAAATCGCTCGCTAACTGTCGTTGGCACAGGAGTTTTGCATTGCCCAACGTTGCCGTCGTATTTATTTTATTGTTTTCTAGCATGGCCTACGCCGCTGCCCCTATTCTATTTATGGGTGCATTTTTCCCGGCTTGGCTGGCGGCCATGATCATCGCCTTACCCATGACATTGCTCCTTGTTGCCGCCTTGGCAAGGCTGAACTTAGTCCGCTTTTTGCAGCCACGCGGCTTAATTTATCTGGCTTTTTATGCAATAGTTTGTGCCTTGGTTTGGCTGGCTGCATTGACTTAAAATCACTTATAAGAACCTTAAAATGTCAGATCAAACATCGTCGTTCAAGGGAAAAATCATCAGTGCGGTGATTTTGCTCAGTGCCGTATTGTTGCTTGTGTATGTGGTGAACTTGAATGAGCAAACACCGCAAACTGAAGATGCTTACGTTGATGCCAATCGCATTGACGTCGTATCCCAAGTTCAAGGAAAGATTGCAAAAATGAATGTGCAAGACAATCAATCGGTCAAAGCTGGCGATGTGTTATTTGTGATTGATCCTGAACCTTACCGCTTGCGATTAGCACAAGCTCAAGCTCAGCTTGCATCATTAGAACAGCAAATCATCCTGACTCAGCGCGGAGTCAATGCTCAGCGCTTTGGCGCCCAAGGCGTCAATGAAGGGGTTGCTGCGGCAGAGGCGCAATTAAAACTAGCCACTGCAACCGTCGCCCGACTCGAGCCGCTTCACGCCAAAGAGTACGTCACTAGCGATCAGCTCGATGTTGCCAACACAAAAAAAATTGAAGCGGGTATCGCGGTGCAACGGGCCCGTACCGCAGCACAACAAGCCACGGCCAGCATTAGTGGCACCGACGCGCTACAAGCGCAATTGGTCGGCGCACAAGCGGCAGTTGCTAGCGCCAAATATGATCTGGCGCATACCGAAGTTCGCGCCCCCTTCAATGGCCGCGTGATCAATCTCACCACGGCTGCAGGCGAATTTTCTTCGCCCTCCAAACCGATCTTTACCTTGATCGATACACGGCATTGGTACGTCGTAGCCAATTTTCGCGAAACCGAACTGCAAAAAATTCGTGACGGCGATGTGGCCAAAATTCGACTAATGAATGACCCCAAGCGCGTCTATAGCGCCAAAGTACATGGCATTGGCTTTGGGGTTCATGCTGAGGACAGTGCCCATATTGCAGGCATGCCTTATGTGTCCCGTAAACTGAACTGGGTCCATGTTGCCCAGCGCTTTCCAGTCAGACTGTTGCTGGATAACCCAGAGCCCGCTACGGCATTTCGCATCGGTCTTTCCGCTTCGGTATTGATCGACCCTAGCCACCAATGAATGCTTTAATTGATCTCTTACGTGTCGAGTTACGCCCGACTTCGGGACGTGCCAGTGCCACTTTACGCATCGTGATCACCACTGTTTTGGTGGTCATTATTGCCATGACACTCGAAATACCCGAGGCCGCGCTTGCGGCTTACATGGTGCTCTTTATCAGCAAAGAGGAGTCGTACACCACCCTGCAATCAGGCCTATTACTAATACTGGGATTAACAGTAGGTATAGCCCTGGGGCTTTTGCTCAATATGGCTTTCGTCGACATGCCTATGGCACGTATCACCACAATGATGCTGGCGATTTTTGCCGGCATGTGGCTAGTGCGCACCTTTTTAATCGGCCCCTTAGCCTTCGCGATTAGTTTTGTCATAATGATGACCATGACGTTAGCCGATTTTATTCCTAGCCCAGAACTCATCGTTCGTGCTCACTTGTGGCTATGGGTCGTGATTGCTTTTCCGATTGTGCTCACGATGTTGTCATTTGTGCTCGCACCACAATTTAGCCCTCCACAGCGTTTTCGCGCACAACTGCTCGAACGCCTACTCAGTTGCGACACGGCGCTATCCAATCAAATAGGGGCGCTCGCACTCAAGCCTAACGCGGCCGAACCGGCTTATTGGCTGGCCAATCACATTCACGCTTTATCCAACCTACAGCGTTTATCCCAAAAAAGCACCGCCATCCCAAGTCGCTGGCGAGCCAATGACTCGCTCACACTACTATTCCGGCTCATTCTCTTAAGCCAACAATTGATCACCTCATCCCCAAGTCCACGCACCGCAGAACAACTGCATATCTTGCGCGAAGCCCATGCTCAGTTACGTCATTTAATCGCCGAGCTCCAAGACAATAAGCCTCTACCGAGCAGTACAACCACAGCAGCAGAACAAACACCCAATGGTGATGTGGATCTTTTGCTTAGTGATTTAAGCCTTGTTCTAAACCATTTAAGCCATTTAAATGCTGTGGCTGATCCGCTCGAACCTAAACCCAAACCCGCCTTATGGCTTGCCGATGCATTCAGTAATCCTGAATATCCGCAATTTGCCTTCAAAGTCACCTTGGCGGCCATGTTGTGCTATGTGCTGTACAACTTATTTGATTGGCAAGGCATTCATACCTGCATGATCACCTGCACCATCATTGCTTTATCGAGCAACGGTGCCACAGTACATCGGGGCACACTGCGCATCGCCGGTGCCATCATTGGCGGGATAATGGGCATCGTCACAGTGGTGTTTATTTTTCCACACCTACAAAGCATTGTTGGTCTAGTGATCGTTGTGGCCGCAGGCACGGCCATTGCCGCCTGGGTTTCTTTAGGTAGCGAGCGAATTGCCTATGCCGGCTTACAAATCGGACTGGCCTTCTTTATGTGTGTGCTACAAGGCTTTGGCCCTGCAACCGACTTTGAAATCATTCGCGATCGTTTATTTGGGATTTTGCTGGGTAACGCCATGATGGCCTTGGTTTTCTCATCTCTGTGGCCCGTTTATGCGCAAACACAGCTATATAAACACCTGCAACACTATTTAAAAAATGTCGCTCAAGTATTGCAACAAGGCACGCTCGGCCAGCGCGGTATCGCATTACAAGCAGATTTAGAACAAGCGAGCGATCTCGCTAACTTACAAAGTTTTGAAGCCGTTTTTAGCCCCCCTGCCCAACGTCAAAAAATCGCCCAACAACAGCACCAACTATCCACACTACAAATCCTCTCCCCCAATTTAGCGCTCTTACTTCGCGCCGAAGCCACGCTAAAGCGCGAAAATTTACCACCCGATTTAATTGCGAAACATCAGCAGCAATTAGCGCGCATCGGCGTATTTTTGAGCCAATTTAGCCAAGGTTCACCTGAACTTTCTTTGCTCGAGCAGGGGTTTAAAGCCCTTAAAACACAGACCGACCGTGTGAACAATACGCTAACAACCACCCTCATCCAACAACATCGGCGCGCCTTCGCTTTACTCGCCAACCTCGCCGAAACCCCGCACTAAATCTGCCCCAGCGCATTGATTGTCATGCCAAAGCCCCAAAGCAAGAGTCCGTGCGCCGCACAGGAAATACCATCGCCGCGCACGCAATACGTCACAAAGATTCCAGCGTTTTTGGACGATGTCGTTGTTATTCATGGTGTTTTCTGATTTAGCATTGTGAGATAGCCGCTATAAGCGCAAATACGGTTGCGTGCTTGACCGGTCACTTCGCGCACGATGCAGAGGTTTTCGAGCGCATCGAGTACCTTGCCGATGGTGGCTGGCGTGAGGGTGGTCGCAGTTTGCAAACACACATGCGCGCGGCCGTAATCACGGTGTTGCTAAATCTAGTACTGACCAGCAGGTATTGCGCTCGTTCGCCGGTAGCCGAACGAAAGAAAGGGTAATCCCCCACCTTCGCTTTTTGCGCTCCCGTCAAAATTTTACGATTTTTCTCACTCATCTCGGCCTACCTTTTCATGGCAGAAACCATCTTAAACTGCGGTCTGTTTTGTTGTGGCCACGATACGAGGTGTCCGTTAGTTTCTAATCACAGTCGAGGTATTTGGCCGGTGAGCCAAAAAACTCAACAACAAAGATAAAGCAGCCAACGCAGTGGCCAGTACAAAAGTTCGGCTAAATGCTTGGGTAAGCAGCTCAGGGCTGATTTGATTGAGCGGGCGCGCTGGCAAGTACAGATTAAAGAAAAACGGCATCACAGCCGCGCCGCTCATAAAACCCAAATTGCGCGTTAAGGTGAGCAAGCCCGAGCGCATACCACGCTGCGCTGGACTGGCGTCGAGCATCACACCGCTATTATTAGCCGCCAGAAACAGCTGAAACGCAGGCGTGAGCAGCAACAACGCAAGCAAATATCCCGCAACGCCAAAAACGCGCGGCAGGCTAGCCAGCGCGATCAGCGCCAACACCATCTGCGCTAAGCCCAAGCGTTGCGTCACACGAAAGCCCAGCCGATCACACATTTTCCCTGCGGGTACACCCGATAGTGCCGCCACAATTGGGCCCACCGCCATCACCAAGCCCATCTGGGTCACGCTCAGCCCCAGTGCAAAACTTAAATACAGCGGTCCTACGACCAGTGTCGACATCATCACCGTGGTGACCAGCATATTGGCGAGCAAAGCACCAGCCAAGGCGCGCTCGGCCAGTGCCCGAATCGGCACTAAGGGTGTAGCGCTGCGTAATTCAATCGTACAAAACAGCGCCAAAGCGAGCGCGGCCAGCGCAAAAAGCGCAGCCGGTGACAGAGCAATCCCCGCTGATTGCCCCACCGTGGCTAGCGCATACAGCACTAAGGCCAGCGCGAGTGATAATGCCCCCCAGATGTCATGGTTGGGCGCTGCACCTGCCTGTGCGGGAATGGCCTTCGATTGCATCGCAACCAGCAAAACGAACATGCCAAGCGCAAAGAGCAGCACAAAAATCGACGGCCAGCCAAACTGGCCAATCAAAATGCCACCTAAGCTTGGCCCGAGCGCCGTTCCTATCGCCGACATCGTGCCGAGCAAGCCCATCATTGCGCCCAGCCGATTTTGATGACTGATTTGGCGCGCAAGCGACAAAGGCAATACCATCAACAGCGCCGCCGCCAAGCCCTGAACAGCGCGGCCAGCAATCAATAGCAAGGGATGGATAGCGAGGGCGCACAGCAGCGACATCAACGTAAATAGACCAAGCCCGATGATGAGCATTTTGCGCTGACCGTAACGGTCGCCAAGGCGAGCAGCCGACATGGCGCCGGCAGTAATGGCGATTAGATAGGCCAGAATAAACCACTGCGCCGTGGATACCGGCACGGCAAAGTGCTGTATCAATGTTGGCAGTGCGACGGCGACAATACTGATACCGAGCGAAGCCAGCAAAATGGACGCTGCCAGCGTAAAAAGCAGCGCATGGGGAACTGAAGTTTGTCTCGTGTTGGGCATGTTAGACCTATGCATAAGTGGCGAATGGCACTACTATGCAACCTAAAGCTAACTTGAGGTCAAGCACTATGGATCTAATTGATGTCGGGGAATTGTCTAAGCTCAGCGGCGTGTCCGTTGCGACGCTGCGCTATTACGAAGAAAAAGGCTTGATCCGCGCTCATGCTCGGCACGGGCTGCGGCGGCAATATCAACCCGAAACGCTGACTAGATTGTCTTTGATTCATATGGGCAAGTCGGCAGGTTTTACGCTGGATGAAGTGAAGCAAATATTTTCACCAGACGGCGAAGTGCAATTGCCACGCGATGCTTTACTCAAACGTGCGGACGATATTAATGAACAAATTGCCCGCTTAGCCAATTTGGGCGAATTGCTGCGCCACGTGGCCGATTGTCCAGCGCCAAATCATTTGGCTTGCACACGCTTTCAAGTATTAATGAAGCTAGCAACGCCCAACCCAACAAAGACCCGCTAAGACCACATACATCGAATAACTTCGGCTATTCCATTAAAGAATGAAGGCCGCAATTTGATGGCGAGCGGCCTCTTATTTATCTATCTTCGGCATCGACACATCGGTCTTTGCAGACATTTTCGGAGAGCAATTTGTAATTATCAACCAGACCAGGGACAGTCCATAATTTTCTAATTGAGTTAATTTTAAGATTTAGTATCTGTATTGCGCCCTACATACCCGATCACCAGATGATTATCCCAGCGCGGCCCAGCCGCCTGTTGAAGCTTCGTCAGTGTGGCAGTGTTAGGCTCGAAATGGGCTAAAAAACCACTTTCGCTGCTAATCCAAGCTTGAGCACCATCACTGGCAATGCCCGCAGGACGAGACATCGCAATCGGAGCTAAGGGCGTACCATCACTTCGCCAACGCGCCAGCGCATTGCCTTTCAATGCCGAGATTAAAAAAGTATCTCCCACGGCAGCAATACTCGCACCATAACCTTGCAAGCCATCTGGCTGCGCCGCCACTTGCAATTGCCCTTGGCGCAAAACAGCCAGCAGTGGCGCATTCACGTGGGCAGCCGCATCTCGATATTCGGCTTGCAAAGCGATACCCAAACTGCCATCGGCGGCGAGGGCAAGATGGCGAATACTGAGAGCAGGATCGGGCAGCACATATTCATTGAGCAACGCGCCTGATGGCCAAGCTAGCAATGAGAGCTTGGAATGCATCGCATCAACATTCAGTTTACGCCGTCCAGTCTCTGGCAGCGTTAATATGCCACCATTAGCAATGGCCAGTATATTGCCCTGTTTTAACCAAATCAATTCATGCGGGCCAATACCATGGCTAGGTATCTCGCCAAGGCGTTTCAACGTATCGGTCGAATACAGGCCCAATACACCTTGCCCCGTTTCGCCATTATTCTCAGTTGTAATCAGTGTTTTGCCATCGGGCGTCAGAATTGCGTGGCCAAAAAACTGTCGATCAAATTCAGCATCGATCAATTGCAGCACTTTGCCCTGTTGCCAATCGACCTTGGCCAGCCAAGACCCCAAACGTCGACTCACAATCATCGCTTGGCCATCACTTAAAGGTACAATCCCGTGGCCACGTCCCGGCAAAGTCATCGACGGCGCACCCTTGCTGGTCAGCGAACGGAAAACACCTTGCACCTCGCCGCGGGTATCAGCGTCCCAACTCGCACTCAACAGCACTCGCTCAATGTCACCCACACTCCGACTCGCCGCCCACGTCGGCAACGGCAAGGCCATCGCGGCCAATTGCAATACAAACTGCCGCCGAGTCAACATCAATCGCCATCGCCTTCGGTAAAGCCCAGCGTCAAATCGAGTTTTTCCCCCACTTGAACTTGCACTCGTGCTCTTAAATCAGTAATCGCTTGATGACAAGCCATCCGCGCCTTAGCGGCGCTTTGGGCTAGATTCTGCGGCAAACTTTCGCAACGTTTTTGTACTTGCTGCATCTCTACGCTAACTTGATCGGCCAATTGAGCACTACCTTCCGCGCGTAACCGCTGCACCACTGCTTGCAGTGCCAAATTCATGCCGCCCACTTGCGCCATAAATTGTGCGTGACTACTGCCGCTACGCCATTCAGCAAATTGCTCTGGCTTCACGCCGTCTGCGGTTGGCATCCGTTTTTGCAAACTGCCCATGCTCGAAAGCAACAGGTTGATGTGCTCGGACAATAAATTTTCGCGGAAAAATGGATTTTCTGCCCCGAGTTCGATTCGATAAGTTTGCCACGGCTGATCCAAGAAATGGGCATGACTCGCCACTTGTTGCGCCGTTTTGCTCAAATAAGCACAACGCGCTGGCTGCTTCAGTTTGGCCAACTGCGCTTTGGGTTGGGCATTACCCCACAACAAATATTCAATCGCTGGCAAACCACGGGTAGCGGCGTTGCTGACGTCACCAGTTTGAATGGCGACTTCAATATCATCAGGGCGAGTAGGACGGAAATCAATTTTTCGCCCGATTCGTTCCAGCACCATCGGCCCTGCTGGCGCGGCATCCAGTGCACGCCATGCCTTACTGGTCGCCAACCATGTTTGCCGTGCCTGCTCCAAGTTGTGGGCGTTCGTTTGCGCACACACTAGATCGACCGACCTCATTAATGCATCAGCAGACTGAGTTAACACGGTATGACGTGGCAGATAGGCTGCATCCAACCAAGCTTGCGACCATACTGCATCAGGAACTGATGGTTCGGCTTGCGCCACAACGCTCGCGCAGGCAATCGATAAGCCAAGGAAATATCGTTTCAATTGCAGACTCCATTTTTCAAACTTGGCATCGCGAACGATGCCGAAGCCGTTTATTTAACGACGAGTACGCCTTGCGCACTGGCTTTCTCTTCATTGAGTTCGTCAACGAGTGTGTATTCACCCGCTGCCAACGCCTTCACTTGAATGACTTTGGTTTTACCAGCGGCAATATTTTGTTCAAATATCAGAGGTTTGCTCTCAAATTCCATCAACGTTTTACCCGCACTCACCACCATGATCTCAAGCGCTTTGCCGGCAGCTGCTTCCAACCTTAATGGCCCTAATTTGCCATCGGTTGATGTCATCTTCAGTTTGACCACATCCGCAGCCCTAACCAAACTCGCTGACAACATCAATACTGCCAATCGTATTTTTTCATCTCTCTTATTCCATTTATTTGAAAAATATACGACATGAATTTAGCAAGCGTGGACGCTGATCTTCTGGCTTATAAGGAATTCAAAAATACCCACAAATTTTCGCGATCACTCGCACTCAATTTAAGCACCGCTTGTTTACTGGCTTTCGCTTCACCACCATGCCACAGCACCGCCTCGAGCATATTGCGCGCGCGGCCATCATGCAGGTAGCGCGTATGGCCATTGACTGTTTTCACTAGCCCCAAGCCCCACAATGGCGGCGTTTTCCACTGCTTGCCATTGGCTTTACCGTCTGGACGATGATCGGCCAAACCTTCGCCCATATCGTGCAAGAGCAAATCGGTATACGGATAAATGGTTTGATTCGATAACTGCGGCACGGCGGCAAACTCGCCGGTTTTATAACTTGGCGTATGGCAACTGACGCAGTTGGCGTCTTTGAACACTTGCTTGCCGCGCAGCACGTCGCTAGCATCTGCATCACGGCGCGATGGCACAGCTAAAGTCCGTGAATATAAAATAACCTGATTCAAGATTTTATCCGACACTTCAGGCGTGCCGCCCGATGGCGCTCTCAAGCAATCTTTCTGCTTGGGCATGCATTCTTCATGCGGATTCACGCTGGATGTAATCCCAATATCACCGAGAAACGCACCGGCGCTTTGATGCGCAATACTCGCCACATTGGCTTTCCAACCAAAACGACCCAGCATTTCTTTCTTCGCAAACGCATCAAACACATAATTGGGCATGCCGGCGATGCCTTTGCCTTCTTGCTTTTGCCGCTCAGCATTCGCCAGAATATCTGCTTCGGGTATAGCCTCCAACAGCCCAAGGCCGATCATCTGCGGGGCAATACGGGGGGAGAGCATAATGTCTTTATGCAAGGGGCCGTAAGCCAGCTTGGTTAATTTGTAGTGCGGGCTTTGCAGGCTATACGGCGTACCGTCGGCAAATTGGCCGCTGATTTCCTGATATTTGATTTGCACTTGGCCTTCGGGCTTCACACTCGGAATCGCGCGATTATTAAATTGTCCGCCATACACTGGATCGGGCTTCGGTTCAGGCTGTCCTGGAATCGATAAACGAATCAATAAAGCCATCGGCTGCTCTTGCTGAACACGATTGGCAAAATCTGGCGGCGCGCCACGGCCATCCAGCGTATGGCAAGCGCCACAAGACTGTGCAATAAAGTGCGGACCCAGGCCATCACGTGCAGCCGTCGACGATGGTGCTTCAACCCAAGGCTTGGTAAAAAACGCATTGCCGATTTCAAAATCGGTAACTTGATCATCAGTCAAACCCGGCGCAGGCAAGGAAAACGCATTTTTGCCATGATCATCGGTCGTGCCCATTTCTCCTCCGGGGAATTCTTCGTTCGGCTCAAACAAAGCCAAAATCGCACTGCTTTCATAAGCAAGCACGCTGCCCGCCAATAAACAGCCCAGAAAAGTCAAAGAAAAACGGTTCAACATCAATTCATTCCATCGTTTTTTAAAAAGCTAAAACCCCAGCCTGACGACCGGGGTTTTTCGAAACTAAATCTACGTCTACCTTACTCAGCAAAACACTAAAAAGCTCGGCTTATACACCCGTATTTAGACGCTTGATGCCGAGTTCTTTTGCCGCATCAACCAAATATTTCGACTGCGTTTTCAATGATTCAACCGTCGCCTGTACTCGCTGACGGCCTGGTGCATCTTTTTTACCAATAATTTCTTGATCAAACGGCGCATGAATTGCTTCAGCTAGCTTCACACTACTGGCGATTTGCTTGCTGGTTGCCTCGGCGACTTCGCTATTTTTTTGCGCTACCAGCGCTTTTAAGCTTGCACCTTCAATTACTTCACCACTACGGCGAACATAGCGGCCTTCCCAAGCATTTTGAATCCCCTTCGCGTCGGCCACAATATCGCGGTGCGTATTATCAGAGAAACAAGAATGTTCATCTTCTTGATTTTGCGTATCCAGCGCGACTTCCATACGCTGGCCTGCCAATTCGCCACGGCTTAGGGTGCCCATGCCGGTAAATATTTTCTTGATGCTATCCTTTTCGCCCAACACAAATTTGGCGCGATAATTCTTTGCATCCGGCTGCCATTGCTGCGCCACTTTTTGCAAATCGTCGACCACCATTTTCGTTACCAATTTCAAATATTGTGCGCGGCGCGCGGCATTAGGTGCGGTCGTGAAATCGGTATACGCACGTTGACCTGGGCCATCTTTATTAAAATCTTGCCCCCACAGCAAAAACTCAATCGCGTGCCAACCCGTAGCGATATTTTGCTCGCCGCCGCGTTCGTTCAAGCTACGTAACTTTTGCTCAGTAATGGCGATTTTTGGATTATTAATCATCCCGCCTTTCGCCTTACCTTTCACGTAGTCGATATACACTTCATCTAACGGCCAAGCATTAATAAAACCTTCTAAACCTGCTTCATCATCAATTGGCCCAGCATAAAAACGGAAGGCTTCAGTTTGCCCATACCATTCCCGTGCCTCGAGCCATGCCACTTGCGCGGCCTTTAAACTTTCGGCACTGGGCTGAGCTAGAAATACATCCACTGTGCTTTGCAAATTTTTAGCACTCGCTAAACTATCTTGGTAGCTAACGGAAACAATTACGGCGTAGTGCTTCACAACCTCTTCTTGGGTTAATTCAGCAGCAGATATCCACAGAGAACACGTACTCAACAAGCAAGAAATTACTAATTTTTTCATTTAACTTTGTCCGATATTTTTATGCTATTAACCCACCAAGCAATGACAAGCTTCGCTTTAAAAGCAGAAGGTAAAGGCATCGGCATCAAGGCAGAAGAATTGAACTTGAAATATTCGATGCACTTACACATTTAATTTTATTCATAACCAGAAATTCAGTATTGAGAATCATTTTTATTAAATTCAAAATATACACAAATTGAGAATCGATTTCAACTAAGCTGTGCTACGTAGCAAGTTCGGTGAAAATCTAACAAAAAAAAATTTAAACACGCGTTAAAACCGAGTAGCACGAGGTTTTCGCCAGTAATATGGGGCTAAATGTGGGGGCAGGATCGACAGACAACAAAAAAGCCCTGAATAATCAGGGCTTTAGTTTTAATTTGTGGCGGAGAGAGGGGGATTCGAACCCCCGACAGGAATTAACCTGTGGCCGCTTTCCAGGCGACTAACTTAAACCACTCATACATCTCTCCGCAAGAGAGGCCGAATCATACCGAAGACACCCCTGAATGGCAAGCGCGGCGCGGGATTAATTCAAATCCGGTGCTCGCTCAGCCTAATCAAACTTCAGTGACTGGGATTTTACCAATTTTGGCTTGCCACTCTTTTGGTGCCGTGGCATGCACGGATGTGCCATTGGAATCCACGGCGACGGTAACAGGCATATCGACAACGTCAAATTCGTAAATCCCTTCCATGCCCAAATCGGCAAAGCCCACTACGCGGCTGGCCTTGATCGCTTTCGACACTAAGTACGCAGCGCCGCCAACGGCCATTAAATACACCGACTGGTGTTTTTTGATGGCATCAATCCCAGCCGGGCCGCGCTCGGCTTTACCGATCATGCCCAGCAAGCCAGTTTCTGCCAGCACTTGCTCGGTAAATTTATCCATTCGCGTGGCGGTGGTTGGGCCGGCCGGCCCGATGATTTCATCACGCACGGCATCGACTGGGCCAACGTAATATATAAAGCGCCCAGCAAAATCCACTGGCAGCTTCTCGCCTTTATTGAGCATATCGACCATGCGCTTATGTGCTGCGTCGCGCCCAGTCAGCATTTTGCCATTGAGTAGCAGCGTTTGGCCGGGTTTCCAGGTTGCAACTTCTTCGCGTGTTACCGAATTCAAATCAACGCGGGTGGCGGCGCTGGACGGCGTCCAAGTGACATCGGGCCAGTCTTCCAATTTAGGCACTTCCAATACCGCAGGGCCTGAGCCATCGAGCGTGAAGTGCACATGGCGCGTTGCCGCGCAGTTAGGAATCATCGCCACTGGCAAGCTAGCGGCGTGCGTTGGGTAGTCTTTGATCTTCACGTCAAGTACCGTCGCCAAACCACCCAAGCCTTGCGCGCCAATGCCTAGCGCGTTGACTTTTTCGTACAACTCAACACGCAATTCTTCAACACGATTTTGCGGGCCACGGGCGATCAATTCGTGAATGTCGATTTCTTCCATCAACGCTTCTTTGGCCATCACCATGGCTTTTTCGGCCGTGCCGCCAATGCCAATCCCCAGCATGCCCGGCGGGCACCAGCCTGCGCCCATCAAGGGTACGGTTTTCAGCACCCAATCAACGATCGAGTCTGAAGGATTGAGCATGACAAATTTGGTTTTGTTTTCCGAGCCGCCGCCCTTGGCTGCGATATCAATCTCCACCGTACAGCCCGGCACGATTTCATAGTGAATCACCGCTGGCGTGTTGTCCTTGGTGTTTTTACGTAAGCCTGCTGGATCCATCAAAATCGACGCGCGCAATTTATTGTCGGGGTGCAAGTAAGCACGGCGTACGCCTTCGTTAATCATGTCCGTCACGCCCATCGTCGCGCCGTCCCACTGCACGTCCATCCCAACGCGAACGAACACCGTCACAATGCCAGTATCTTGGCAAATGGGGCGATGCCCTTCGGCGCACATGCGGCTATTGGTTAAAATTTGCGCGATGGCATCTTTGGCAGCGGGGCTTTCTTCTAATTCATAAGCCCGACCCAAAGCTTGGATATAATCCTTTGGGTGATAGTAGCTGATGTATTGCAAGCTATCTGCAATGCTGGTGATGAGATCGTCTTGGCGAATCTTACTCATTATATGCTCCGTGGGGTCCAGTTTTACGCCCAAATTGTAGCGTATCCTGCGGCACTACCGATCATCGGTCTGCTAGATATTTCACCTACATCGTTAAATTTAATTTTTAGAGCTCATGATGCCAACGATCGCCCACTACCTTGCGCAACAACCAGTGTTTAATCCTACGGGATTACTGCCGTTTTATTTCGGCAGTAATCAGCTTGGCTGGGTTGAGCCGGAAATCGCATCGATATTATGTAGTCAGACTCAAGACTGGAAAATAAATCAGCAAACACTCTATCTTGACAGCCTGCAGCCAGAGCAGGCCATGCACACGGCAGCCAAAATGCTGCAGCAGCAAGGCTTAATCCAAGGTTGGCGTAATGAGCAGTACGGGGTCTATGCCCCCAACTCGAATAGCGCCGCCGATTTTACTCAGCCTCTATTGGCATTAGAGCGCGCCGCTTTTCGCCGCTTTGGCCTACTCAGCCGCGCAGTACACATCAACGGCTACTACCCCGATGGCAGCTTATGCATTGCAAGGCGAGCGAAAACCAAGAGTATTGACCCAGACCGATTAGACAACATGGCCGCTGGCGGCATACCCCATGGTGAAGATCCTAGAGATTGTGCAATCCGCGAATTATTTGAAGAAGCGGGTTTTAAATCCCAATTCAGCACTGCGCTGGTATTGCAAGAAACCATCCTAATGCAACGCAATGAAATCGATGGCACTCACCGCGAGCTACTGTATTGCTTTGATTTGGCATTGCCAGCCGATTTTATACCGCACAATCAAGACGGCGAAGTCGCCGCTTTTTATCGTATGTCGCCAGCACAAGCGATCAACGATCTTAGCCAAATGACTTGGGATGCCGGCGTGGTGACGGCTCGTTTTTTACAGCGACAGCAATTTCAGTGCTTGTGATCGTAATAAAACCCTAGACCAACACGAATACCTAATTTGCGTGTCGCGTAATTGACGTAAAACTAATCTAGTCACCAACTTATTAATTAAATAACAAAAAATTAAGGCAAAATAGCTAAAAAATAAAAACCAGCCAATTCATTTAAAAATAATTTCTCATATATTATTTTTTTCAGCTCACGCGAAATGACATAAATAACGCTAAAAAAGCAGAGCAGCAGGAATACAAACCATGCCCAATTATGCCACCTATGCCAAGCTAGCTTTGGTTTCATTGATCTGGGGTGGCACCTTTGTTGCCGGTCGCTATCTATCTGCAGATGTGCCACCATTATTATCCGCTTGCCTGCGATTTTTCTTAGCAAGCATGACATTAATCATCTTCATTAGCATCAAAAATAATTTAATTATTGAATTATCAAAATCACAAATATTGAGATTAATTACACTTGGGTTCTTCGGTGTATTTTTGTATAACGTTTTCTTTTTTTATGGACTGCACTATACCGATGCTTCACGAGCCTCTCTGATTGTTGCGCTCAATCCTGCATTAATTGCACTAACCGCTTTTTTTGTTGAAAAAGAAAAAATATCTCGCACTAATCTAATCGGAATAATGGCCTGTGTAATCGGCGCGATTACCGTTATTCTCAGCAAAAGCACCATTACTCACTCAAGTAGCGAATTATGGAAAGGTGACTTACTCATTTTAGGCTGCGTAATCAGCTGGGTAATCTATACAGTATTTGCAAAAAAAATAGTTTTGGAAATTGGCCCAATTCATACAGTGACTTATTCTGTGATTGCAGGTACGAGCATGTTATTTATGGCGCTTATTTTTCAAGGCGGAGATAGTATTTCAGCGATGACCTTAATCACGCAAAAACAAATATGGAGTCTGGTCTATCTTGGCATTATTGGATCGGCTTTAGCTTATATTTTGTATTACGACGGAATACAAAATATTGGTGCGACAAAGGCCGGCGGATTTATTGCGCTCAATCCGCTATCTGCCGTGATCCTTAGTTTTTTAATTCTTGGCGAGCAGTTCAGTATTTCCATGTTGCTCGGCGGCATCATCGCCATTACGGGCATCTATTTTTGCAACAAATAGCGCGCTCAATGAACACAGGAAAAGTGACTTCTATAAGCATCGCATTTCAATAAAAACCATGAATAGCGATCAAAACAGCTGACTTTACATCGTGTTTAAAAATTTGACATGCTCGGTGGTGTTAACTCTGCGGGCAAGTGCGATGTTTGATCCAACCATGCCACTAAAGCAGCGCTGCTCATGGGCTCGGCAATCAAATAACCTTGCACTTCATCGCAGCCCATCACTGCCAGCGCCTGCCAAATCGCAACGGTCTCTACGCCTTCGGCAACGACTTTCAACCCCAATATATGGCCGATTTCAATCATTGAGCGAACGATGGATACACTTTCAAACGTGCTATTCATCGACATCACAAACACTTGGTCGATTTTTAATTCATTCACCGGCATTTTGGCCAAATAGGCAAAGGACGAATAACCGGTACCAAAATCATCAATCGATAACCGCACGCCAAGGCAGCGCAAGCGCGCGAGATTTTGCAGCATCACATCGGGCTTATGCATAACGCCGGTTTCAGTGATTTCCAAGCAAAGATTAGCCGCATCCCCCGCCTTGCTCAGCTGCGCTTCGACAAAGTCGACAAATAGCACATCCTCCACATCACTCACCCCCACATTCACTGAAATCAGCAGCCGCAATCCGGTTTGTTGCCACGCCACTTGCTGACGCAGCACTTCATGCAGCACCCATTCAGTAATGCCGCGTAATTTTCCGGTTTTTTCCGCAAATGGAATAAATAAGCTTGGAGAAATCCAGCCTCGATTCGGATGTTGCCAACGCACTAAGGCTTCCGCCGCATTCACTAGTCCAGAGGCCACATTAATTTTTGGCTGGTAATACACTACCAATTGATCTTCTTGCAATGCTTCGCGCAAATCCCCCATCAAGGTAAATTGATTTAAACGACTCTCCTCTCGCGAAGGATCATATAACACGCAGCTTTCGCGATTTAATTTTGCGAAAAACATGGCGACCTCCGCGTGGCGTAATAAGCCTTCTGCCGTATTGGCATGCTGCGGATATATTGCGATACCTGATCGAATCGCAATATTGATTTTTTGCTCACCCAACAACAGAGATGCCGATAAGATCTCTTCAATTTGCCGCATTTGTAACTGAACCTGCGCCTCGTTTTCCGCTGACAGCAGCAAGGTAAACGCATTGCCCGATATACGGCCCGCCAAGCGAACAGGCTCACTTTGCAATAGAGAAAGTCGGTCCGCAATAATGCATAAAACGCGATCGCCAGCCTCAAAGCCAAACGCGTCATTGATATAGCGAAAATCAGCGAGATCAACCGTCGCCACTGCCAACCAAGGCGGTGATTTACTTAAAACCACCGTGAGGGCTTCAGCAAATTTGACCCGATTGGGCAAACCGGTCAAACGATCACTAAACGCCAATTGCCGCAGCAAATGTTCACGCGCCGAAATGGCGTCGCCCATCGCATTAAAAGCCGAAGCCAAGCTACCCAATTCATCATGCCGATGAATCGGCATGCGAACATCAAATTCACCGGCCGCAAAGCGGCGCACCGCCAAAGAAAACCGCCGCAATGGTGCGGTCATTTTGGTGGCTAAAACCCAGGCTACCCCTGCGCCAATCAAAAACAAAATCAAGCAGCACAGCGCCGCCTGCATTTTAAGTTGCGCTTGCTGCTGCAATACCGCTTGCATTGAGAGATCAGCACCCAGCACATAAAATCCTCCGCCCGATCTTGGTACGGCCATCGCGGTGGAGCGAAAAACGCCATACTCATCCCTCAACTCGCCAAAATAAGTTTTGCCACTGTCTAACGCGGCCTTAAATCGCAACTCCTGATCGGCATACGGCTGCAAATAATGCCCGTAGCGACCGCCTTTCACTTCGGCGGGACTGGCACTGTCGGCCAAATAACGCACCTGCCCTTGTTCCATCGCCAATACATATAAATAACGCACCCCCACTTGCTCGGCATAACGATTCAATTGCAGTACATTGCGCTCATAATCGGCACTGGGAATCGAGCGACCACTAAGGGCGCGATCTAGATATTGCTCAGGCAACACAAAAGGGATCGCCCGCGCAGCAGTCAACAATCGGCCATCCAACTCGGCAATTAAGGCGGTATTTAAAAAGAGATACAGCGCAGCAGACAAAGCCATCGAAATTAATAAGTTCAGCAGCAACAAAACCAATAAAACCTTGGTTCTTGCGCCTCTAAACTGATTGATTAACTTCGTCCGCAAGTCCAAAATAGCGCCTCAAACTCAAGATCCATTGATTGAGTTTAATTAATAGACTGGTTTGCTGCAGCGCGCAAAGAAAGTTATACGAAACCTAAACATCTAACCACTTTCTTGTGGCTTTCGAATCATTAAAAAATTCAGCTTGCATTTTTAACCCAACCGTATCCAAAACGGCCGAAATTGGCGTGACTTGGCACTCAAACAGCTCATCGCGGCGAAATGCGTGGACGCGCAATGCACGAGCCGACCGATCAACACCCTGTGCACTGGCTAGCAGCACATCCAAATTGCTGGCAGTCACGCGCAAGCCTTCAATCGCCACCAACACATCCCCCGCAGCAAGTCCTGCCACTTCGGCCGCGCCGGCCGCCATCACATTGACTAACTTCACCCCCAGCGGGTCACTCGCCGTTTTCGCGGCCAGCGTCAACTTGGATGGCGCAGGGTTGGCGCGCCAGCCCCCACGGTCTTGCGCCGAATCAGCCGCCCTTTGTTGCCATACGACATCTAAATCGGCGAGCAAATCTTGCAGTGGCAGCGGCGCAGTTGAGCGTAAGCCTAGTTCAAATAAATCTGACAGATCAACACCCGTCACTCGCTGCGCCAAGGTCTCCCACTCAGACTCGGCAATACCGCGCCCAGCGGTCTCGAAGTTCAGCCCATACTCTTGCCACAATGCACGCATCACATCATCCAACGATTTTTGCTGCTGGGTGGCTTGGCGTATCGTCAAATCCAAACACAGGGCAAATAGCGCGCCTTTGGTGTAATAACTCACCAGCGCATTGGGACTATTTTCATCTGGTCGATAATACTTAATCCAGGTATCGAAGCTGGCGTCTTCTAGATTCTGCACTAGACGGCCATACCCCCGCTCTACACTAGTAATCGTTTGCGATAATAAGTCCAAATACGATTGTGGCGTAATCAAGCCAGCACGCAGCAAGCATAAATCATCGTAATATGACGTAATGCCTTCAAATGCCCACAACAGCCGCGAATAATTCTCTTGGCTTAAATCATACGGCGCATACGCCGCGGGCTTAATCCGCTTCACATTCCAGCTATGGAAGTATTCGTGGCTACACAAACCCAAAAACTGACGATAGCCGTCTTTGATTTCGGTTTCATGCGCCCAAGGCAAGTCGCTGCGATTGCAAATTAAAGCCGTTGACGCACGATGCTCCAAACCACCATAACCCTCACCCACTGCCAGAGTCAGAAATAGATAATCTTTAAATGGCGCAGGCGTAGCAAAAAACTGAATTTGATACTCACAGATTTTTTGCAAATCGTGCGCCAACCGGGGCAAATCGGCTTGATGGCGACCGGCAATGATGATGCGATGCGGCACCCCCGCCGCCATAAACTCAACTTGAGAAAAATCGCTCATTTCAACCGGATGATCAATGAGATCATCATAGTTTTGCGCCAGATACTGACCAAAACCAGCGGCATCGACCTGCTGCGCTGGCATACTGGTAGCCACTTTCCAAGCGTTGTTCTGGCTCGGAACAATGGTTAAACCGCAAGGTTGATCTTCTTGGCCGGCCACCGCCAAGAAAACGCTGGTGCCATTAAAAAACCCGCGCTCATGATCCAAATACGCACCGCGCACCGATAAATCAAAGGCATACACTTGATAAGTCACCCGCAACGGCGCTGCAACCGCGGCGGCTTGCCAGCTCGACTTGTCTAACTTCGTGAGCGGCACGCGCACGCCGGCTGATTCGGCTTCAATACTAACAATATGCTTGGCAAATTCGCGTAGCAAATAACTCCCTGGAATCCAACTTGGCAAATGCACGATCTGCCCTGCCGCATCAGGCTGCTCAATCGTCAGCTCAACCGCAAACAAATGCGCGGCAATATGGTGGGGCGTAATTTTGTATTGGATGCTCATGATCAATAGAGTCCTCAAAATGGGTGTTGCGTCATTGATTCAAGTCCGCCATCCGGCAGGCCCCGCACTCACCGATCGATGAACAGGCCGCCTAGCCGCGATTTCTTGAAAAAACCTTCGCAAAAAAAATGATCGCCAAGTGCTACCTAGCGATCAATCACTTTATATCTGTTGATGGGCTGATTCGATCATGTCACCGCGCCAGCCCATAGCAAACTTTATTCTCGACGCCAGCCAGTGCCTTGCGCCGTATCTTCCAGCACAATCCCAGCGGCGGCCAATTCATCCCGAATTCGATCCGATTCGGCCCAATTTTTGGCTGCCCGCGCTGCTTTGCGCGCAGCGATTGCCGCTTCGATTTGCTCCGCTTGCCAAGCACTATCGCTGCTACCGGCTTGCAAATACGCTTCTGGATCGCGCTGTAATAAACCCAACACATTGCCTAACGCTTTTAACAAACTCGCGGCAGCAATCCCTTGCTCAGTAGCGCCGTGTTTATTGGCTTGCAAGGCCAATTCAAACAACACCGCCACCGCTTCGGTGGTGGCAAAATCATCATCCATCGCCGCTTTAAAACGCGCCGCCATCGGGTGCGACCAATCGATAGATATTGTTTGTGCTGGGATGGATTTTAGCGTGGTGTATAACCGCGTTAAGGCATTTTTAGCATCGTCCAAATGCGCATCGCTGTAATTGAGTGGGCTGCGATAATGCGCGCGCAAAATAAAGAAGCGCAGAACTTCAGCGTCGTATTGCGCTAAAACATCACGAATAATAAAAAAATTACCGAGGCTTTTCGACATTTTTTCATTATCAACATTGATAAAGCCATTATGCAGCCAGTAATTCACATACGGATGGCCGTGCGCGCCCTCCGATTGGGCGATTTCATTTTCATGATGCGGAAACTGTAAATCCTCACCACCACCATGAATATCAAACTGCTCGCCCAAATGGTGGCAACTCATTGCCGAGCATTCAATATGCCAGCCGGGACGACCACTACCCCACGGTGAAGCCCACTTCACTTCATTAGGTTCGTCAGACTTGGCGCTTTTCCACAACACAAAATCCGCCGGATCTTGCTTATTTTCGTCAATATCAACGCGCTCACCGGCACGCTGATCATCTAAATTTTTACGCGATAATTTGCCGTAACCTTGAAATTTACGCACCGAATAATACACATCGCCATTAGGGGCCGAATACGCTAAACCACGATCAAACAACTGCCCAATAATCGACTGCATGCCATGAATATGCTCAGTAGCACGTGGCTCATGATCTGGGCGAATAATGCCCAGCGCAGCAAAGTCTTCATTCATTGCGGCAATAAAGCGCTCGGTAAGCGAATGAATCGACTCACCATTTTCAGCGGCACGGCGAATGATTTTGTCATCAATATCAGTGATATTACGCACATAATTCACTTGGTAACCCGACTCACGAAACCAACGCGTGATGACGTCAAACACCACCACCATCCGCGCATGGCCAATATGGCAATAATCGTAAACCGTCATGCCGCAAACATACATGTTCACAATGCCGGGCGTCATCGGTTTAAATTCCTGCTTCTCGCGGGCCAAGGTATTGTACAAAGTGATCATAAAGGGCTCGTAATTGGATTTAGTCCGTCATTCTACCAAAGCTACCGAGTACGCCCAACGCTGTTTACTGAAAAATTCAAACTTCACCGGCGCTTTATCACGATGTGATCAACAATTCACACGCATCACATTACGCCAGCATCGATGTGTACCAGCTCGACTTGTATGTCAGCCAAACCATCAATAAGGCAGCGCCAGCAACCCAAGCGCGGCACATTGATTGGCGCTTTTACGCCCAAAAAAACGAAATTATTCGAGGTATTTTCGTCCACCGTAGCCCGAAACCCCCAGCAAGAGTCGAACTAGGCCGTAACACGTCCACACCACAGCGCGGCGTAAATAACTGGCTTGATGCACATGCTCGGGCAAAATGAGCACCGCATCACGCTGCAAGCGGCATTGCAAATCAGATCGCAGCTGCTGCGCAAAAGACGCATCCTCAATCACCAGATTCGCTTCTCGCGCCAGCAACAAACTAAATGGATCAATATTACTTGACCCAACGGTGGCCCAAGCTTGATCAATCACCGCCACTTTGGCGTGCATAAAGCCGCTCTTATATTGATAAATTTCAACGCCGGCGTGTAATAAATCACGGTAATACGCCCAGCTAGCGTATTGCAACAAAGCATGATCGCGCTCGTCTTGCAGTAGCAATACCACTTTCACCCCGCGCTTAGCAGCGCGCATTAAAGCTTGGCGTAAACGTAGCCCGGGCAAAAAATAAGCATTGGCAATCATGATTTCGGATTGCGCCGCTTCAATCGCTTGCAAATAGGCTTTTTCGATCGCATGTCGATTGCGCGCATTATCGCGCACCACAAGGCGTGCTTTGGCACGCCCTACTTCCCTAGACAATGGCCAATGCACACGTACAAAATTTGATTTTTTAAATTGCATCCACGCGGTGTAACGCCATTGCCGGGCAAGGGCCTGCTCAATGTCAAACACCACCGGCCCTTTAACGGCAACGGCATAATCATAGCGCGGTGCCATACCGGGCCCATCATCGTCGCTAATGATATTGATCCCGCCGACAAATGCCAATTGACCATCAAAACAAGATAATTTGCGATGCAAGCGGCGTAGGCGTGAGCGCCTGAGCGCGAAACGGCTCACCTCGGGGCGAAAAAACAACAGCTGCACCCCAGCATCCTGCAGCGCTTGACGCAGTTTTACCGGAAAAGCCGATGCGCCAAAACCATCGAGCAAGAGCCCAACTCGAACGCCACGCTGAGCGGCGCACATCAACGCGCGGGTCACCGCAAGGCCGATGTCATCGCTCGAAAAAATATACGTTTCAAGCCGGATTTCAAACTGAGCCGCGTCAATCGCCGACAGCAGCGCAGGAAAAAACGCCGCACCATCGCGCAATAAGGTCAGTTGATGCCCTTCATAGCAAGGCGGCGTCATACCTGATTTAAACTACGGGATAACGTGGCCAATAAGGGAGCGTGGTCCGACAAACTACGCCAAGGCGCACCATGCAAGACCTCGGCCGATTCAATGCTAAAGCCACGGGTATAGATACGATCTAAAGAGAAAAACGGCATTCTGGCCGGGAAACTACGCGCATGCGCCCCGTGCAAAGACTGAAAAACTTCGTCCATACCCAATTCAGATTGCAGCACTTGGCTAACTTCACCGCGCCAATCATTAAAATCCCCCGCCAGCACCAGCGGCGCATCTTCAGGCACTTGTTCAGCAATAGAACGAATCATTAACTGCAATTGCTTACGCCGATCTGAGGCACGTAAGTTCAAATGCACACAAAAAGCATGCAAGGGCTGCGTCCAGCGCGGTAAATCTAACTGACAGTACAGCAAACCCCGTTGCTCAAATCGGTGCAAGGTTAAATCGTGATTACTGCGATGCAAAATCGGAAACCGCGACAACAAGGCATTGCCGTGATGCCCGAGTAAATAATGGGCATTACTTCCGTAAGCAGAAAATAGCGCATCGCCAGCCAAATACTCATGCTGAGCATCCAGCGGCCAAGTATGGATTTTCTTGGCTAAATCATGGTGCAGGCCCTGTACTTCCTGCAAAAAAACAATATCTGGATCGAGCGTTTTTAAAGCATGTCGCACGCCATGCAGTACAAAATTCTGATTGAGCGGCGACATGCCTTTATGAATATTGTAAGAAGCCACTCGCAATATATTTTTGCTTTTCAATGGCATTGCCACATCCTCTCAAAATCCCAATGTCAACATTGAATCGAGCCAGCTTAGCACAGCCTTATGCGCGGCAACGAGATTGCCACTGCGCATCGTCAGCAAAAAAAAGGGCCATCTGAACTGACCCCTTTTATTTTTAGTACAGCCACCATCCTTACCTTACTCCAAGGATGTACCCGCCTCCGCTTGCAAGATGCCGCATAGCAAACGGCTCAATGCCGGATAAAACGCCACTTGCGTATGTATCGTTTGGCATTTCTCGCTAAACATCGGCACCCAGCGCAGCAAAGACGCCACCATCTCTTGCTCGTCCTGCGCTTTGCCCGCCATGGCCAGCCATGACAACAACTCCAGTTGAATCGCCAAATGATCGGCCGCTTCAGGATAGGCACTATCTAAGCCAAGGCCATAGAACTCAAGCTTTTCACGCATGGCTTTTTCTTCTGGACCAAACAGCGTTTTATGCTCACCAACATAACAAGAAGCATATGGCAAAGCACTGCTTTTAACGTCTAACAAAAAACACATGGTGTAATCCGCCGCCAATTCAAGTTGGGCATCGGGCAGATCACGTAAAGCATTGATCGACCCTTGCAGCTGCGTCACTTCAACCGCAAATCCCGCCTGCGCCAACACATCAAATAGCGGCTCAGCAGCACCGGAAAACCAAATTTGTAGCTGCGCTTCAGTCAATTCACGGGCATAGAGCGTGGCAAACCAAGCATATAAAGCCGCACGTTGATCGGCGGGTGCCGCTGCTGTTTGTTCCGATGTTACTGTGCTTGCATTCATTTCGGCATCACCTCAGCTGGGCCACCAAACGCAGTCACTGCGGGGGCTTTACCTTTGTATTTTTCAACTTCGACCACGCAGGTATTGGCACTAATCGCTTGTGCCAAGCTCGACGTACCAATATCTTGCGTCATGGTATTGGGATCGCCATAGGTATCGAGCGCACCGATTTCTGGGCCGGTTGGGCCATACCATGCCCCTTCTTGCAAACGCACCACGCCTTTCGGGTAGTCATTAGACACATGCGCGCCCACCAAGGCTTGACCACGATCGTTAAACACCCGAACCAAATCGCCATGTTTAATACCACGTTGACGTGCGTCTTCTGGACTCATAAACAAAGGCTCGCGGCCTTGAATGGCATACGTTGCCCGCATCGGTTCCGAGTCACACATTTGCGAATGCAAGCGTTTATCCGGGTGAACCGATTGCATCCACAATGGGTAGCGTTTTGAATTCGGACCACCGTGCGAGCGCTCGCTTTTTTCCATCCACACCGGATGCCCCGGGCAATCGGCGTAATTGTAGCTGGCGATTTTGCGGCTAAAGATTTCAATAAAGCCCGATGGCGTACCCAAGGCGTTGAGTTCGGCGTCTTCACGGAAATCCGCATGGCGCACCCACGGTTTACCCGCCGGAAATAATACAAATCCTTTCGCCCAGAATTCTTTAAACGGTGGCATTGGGAATTTACTACCGTTTTCTTTTCGACAGTTTTCGTACAAGAATGCCAGCCATTGCATTTCATCCATACTGCGGCTGTATTCTTTATCGCGACCAAAACGCTGCGTTAAGCCACGGAAAATTTCAAAGTCCGTTTTTGAACTAAACAGTGGATCAACCAGTTTTTGCATCGCAATCACACCACGACCGCTGTATGAACCATACGCGTCAATATCATTACGCTCGAACTGCGTACACGCCGGCAATACGATATCGGCAAAACGACAGGTTGCCGTCCAGGTGTAATCAACCGCCACCACGGTCTCGAGGCGATGGAAAGCTTTTTTCATCTTGTTACGGTCTTGCTGACGGTGCCATTGATTGCAACCGCTATACACCGCCATTTTATACGGTGGCAATTTAACTTTCTGGCCGTTGTAATCAATCACCTTACCAGGTTCTAGCAATGCGTCGATCGCTCGAGCGCACGGAATCATTGGGCTATAGCCTTTATAATCGGTGTTGGTGTATTTCGGTTTTTTACCCGGATCTAAATTCAAAGGGAAAGAACCTGGCATCGCAGCGCCCGAAGACGGTACGCCAATCGAGCTATAGTGATGGGCATAACTAATCCCGCCACCTGGCAAACCAATTTGTCCCAACATCGCCGCTAATACCGCACCCATCCAATACGGTTGCTCACCATGCTGCTGACGCTGCACCGCCCAGCCAAAAATCAGCTGCGTGCGACCGCTGGCCATCAAGCGCGCCAATTCACGGATTTGCTGCGCTTTTACGCCGCAAATCTTCTCGGCCCATTCAGGGGTTTTGGCGGTTTTGTCTGCGCCTTGACCCAATAAATAAGGCAAGAATTTCTCAAAACCGAGGGTATACGCATCAAGGAATTGCTGGTCATGGAGTTTCTCGGTATACAGCGTATGCGCCAAACCCATCATCAAGGCCACATCCGTCAATGGATTGACGTATTGCTTTTCGCAGCCTAGATAGTTTTGCGTTTTGCTCTTCACCGGATCAATGCTAATCACGCGAATTTCTTTTTTGGCGATCTTGTTTTTCAATTGCTCAAGGTAGGCGAACGATTCATGCGTTTCGCAATTCCAACCCACTTGCAAGTTTTTAACCGGATCGCTGGCCCAAAAGATAACGGTTTTACTTTCTTTAAGAATGATTTCCCACGAAGTGCCTTGTGAATACACTTCAGTCGAGCCCAATACGTACGGCAAGATCACCTGCCCAGCACCGGTCGAATAATCCCCAGCGGTGGAAATCGTATGCCCGTGCATATTCATCGCCCGCAACATGTGATTGCCGCAGGTATGAAATTGCCCAGTCTGACGCCAACCGACCAAACCGGTGTGCATCGCCCACGGACCATAGCTGGTTTGCACCCGCTCTAATTCCGAATAAAACAGATCTAAAGCTTGGTCCCAAGTCACACGGACAAAGCGATTGTCACCGCGTTGGGTGGTGTCACTTTTATGACCCTTTTTGAGCCAATCTAAACGCACCATTGGATAACGAATCCGCGATGGGCTGTAAATCAAACCAATAATGCCTTGAATCATTTCGGTCGGGTATTTGTCAAATTCAAAGGCTTTGACTTCAACCACTTTGCCACCGGCAACCCGGGCACGGATTGCGCCCCAGTGTGAACCGGTGATTTTCCAATCGGGACCACTGCCGGTAACGGCAGCCGCTTTGGCCTCGCTTTGGCGAGAGAGTAATAAACTAGGGCTTACTAACGCAGCCACTGAGGCTAGCGACAAACCCTTTAAAAATACACGGCGTGAGTTCTGAGTCATGAGCTTATTCTTAGTGGCTAGGTTTTTTAAAATCAGACGAATTATTTTGTAGGTACTTCAGTACTAAGCCTTGGGTATCTTTATCCATGCTAGTAAAACCGACCATCCCACCAAATAACCCCGGCCAGGTATTTGCATCAAAATGCGCTTCGTCCGGCTGCTTATGGCAAACACTGCAGCTATTTTTGTAACTGTCTTTGGCCACTGACCAGATAGGATCGGTGCTGGCCACCACTTCGCCTTTCTTAATCCAGAATGTGGCGGACGATTTTTGCCAAATCAAACCGGTATTTGGATCTTCTTTACTTTCTTGCACTTTCACCAATTGCTTGTCTTGCGCAACGGTTTTTTCTAGCGTGGCAACGGTAATGTTTTTAGCAAAATGGCCATACCAAACTCGGCCAAAGCCTTTGCTCTTACGCCAAGCCGAAACTTCCACTTGCTGCGCGTCGCCCTTCTCTTGCAGCACCTTAACTGGCGCACCAACTTCCAACTTACCCGCCACTTTGCTCATGGCTTCATCCAAGTACAATTCACGCGGATAGACATTAAAGTAAGTGCCACCGACTTTTACGCTCTCATTGCCTGCAGCTTGAATCAAGCCATCAAATGCTGGATTACGGGTGTCGGTTTTTGCTGGTTTTTTGTGCGCAATTCCTTGATGGCAATCGACACAACTTTGATTCCGCTCTGCCGCACCGCGCATCGCTTCACGCGACGTTTCGCGCATTTTTTCAAAGTCCATGCTGTTGTAATCATGGCAAGTACGGCATTCTTTTGAGCCATTGGCCTTAAAGCGATCCCACTCGTTTTGCGCTAAGCGAGCACGATTAGCTTCAAATTTTTCTGGTGTATCGATTTTGCCAGTCAGATGCGACCAAACCTCAACACTGGCTTGAATCTTGCGTGCCATTTTATCGGTAAAGTCATGCGGCACATGGCAATCAGAACACTTGGCACGAACGCCAGAACGATTACTCCAATGCACGGTTTCTTTAAGTTCTTCTTGGTTCTGATGCATGGTGTGGCAGCTAACACAGAATTCTTCCGTATTGGTCGCCGCCATACCGGCGTTAAAGCCTTGCCACGCTAAAATACCGGCGATAAAACCCACCGTTACCAAAACACCAAGACCAATCTTGGCTGCTGGCTTACAAAACAAATTCCGTAGCCAGATCCACATTTTTTTCATAAACAAATCCAATTCATCAAAACAAAAAAGCGAGATAACAATCTCGCTTTACGCGCCCGGCAAGCCGATTAAAAAAATCTGCAATAAGCGCACAATCAAACCATAGCTTGCAATCGCACCCAACATCGCAATCGGCAAACCTACAAAAGCCAATAGCAGTAGTTTCTTCCACTCACTTTTGCAACTTTTTTCTGTTGTTACTTCTGTCATTTTTTACAACCATTTCAACGAATGAATTTCAAATTAATGCTAACGAAAAATACGCAGCAAAACCATTAGGATTAATTATCCTCGCCACAATAAAATATTTCAGTTAACTTTTACCGATCAATTTTTGTGTATATTTTTATCTGCAAACAAATAGATAAACTTGCCTTGCCAATTTTCTATCGACAAATATCGGCAATACCAGAATAAAAATCAAACCAATCAAATTAGCGACCTTGCCAAATACAATAATTCCAGACAAATAAAACGCAAATTTGCAGCTACTTATTAAAAAATAACTGAATCATCAAACGGCAATATTGATCCGTATCAACAAGATCAGCCCCGTCAAATTATAGAAAGCACATTAATTTAAAGCCTATAAATTCCAAGCTTTAATAAACACCAGCAAAAACAAGCATCATCGACTTACTTACAGCAAAAAACTCACGTCAATTCTTTTATTTGCGGTAAATATTAACACCAACACTTACAAGCACTCCCTTACAATCCCCCCAGCACTTCGATCCTTGAGCACCAACACAGGACGAACAACACTTCATACATTCGACTCATTTTTACAGGGCATTCAATGCAATTAAAGCCACTCATTCCGCTATTGGCGCTGACCATACTCAGCGCCTGCTCAAGTGGCGAAGACTCCGCACCATCCACGACAGAGAGCACCCCGACCCCCGTCGTCGCCAACCCCGTCGCGGGAGAGATGGGCAACCGCAAGCACAGCGCACACCCCAGCAGCGCCCATCAAGATAACGGCCTTCCCCCAGTTATTGAACAATTTTAAGCCGATCAAACCATCGGCTACATCCTTGACTTAACACCTCCCCTCTCATCAAAGGTTTCCTCTGAATGACTCGCAATTTTACTTTGCACCTCCTTACCACGACCTGCTTGCTATCGGCCAGCACCGGCGCATTCGCTCACGGTTACATGACTGAGCCCACCTCACGCGGCTATCTCTGCAAAATTGGCGGCAATAGCCAATGCGGGGCCGTGCAATGGGAGCCACAAAGCATCGAAGCCCCGTCTGGATTTCCAGCCCAGGGCCCCGCCGACGGCAAAATTGCCAGCGCCGGCCATATTCAGTTCTCGGAATTAGATGCACAAACCAGCGATCGCTGGACCAAGCGCGACATCAAAGCTGGTCCACAAAACATGAGCTGGTTCTTTACCGCCAATCACACCACGCGCAATTGGCGCTACTACATCACCCAACAAGACTGGAACCCGAATCAGCCACTGACTCGCGCGGCATTTGACCTTAAGCCTTTTTGTGAGGTCGACGGCGGCATGCAAAAGCCGAACCCACAAACCAGCCACCTTTGCACCGTACCGCAGCGCACCGGCTATCAAGTGATTTTGGGCGTATGGGAAGTTGGCGACACCGTCAATAGTTTTTACAATGTGGTCGACGTGATGTTTGACGACAATGGCGGACAACCCGCTCCCGACTGGCGTCAAGGCGGCAGCATCCACCCCTCAGTGGATCTAAAATCGGGTGACCGGGTGATGACGCGGGTTTTTGACCAAAACGGCGAACGCCCTCAATTGCAAACCGCACTCACCATTGCCAATAGCACCCAAGGCCTGCGCAATAATTGGGCGCACGCGCTAGCGAGCAAAATCAATCAAGAACAACAGCACATTCGTGCTGGACAAAAAGCCAGCGATGGTCAATTTGGTCCTGTGTATGGCTTAAACCCGATTTACCTTAAAACCAGTAGTGGCTTAAGCCGGGTTGAGATTCAGATTGAGCAAAAACAACCCCCTTTGGTCAATAGCGTTCAAGTGAGCAATCTCGCGAGCGAATACACCATCCAAGATGGCAAAGTCAGTCTTACTTTTAATGTCGCAGCGCAAGGCGATTTAAACGTCATCAATACGGTTTACAACCACGGTGGCGTTGCCCAAGGCCAAAGCGAAGCCAGCCTGAACAACAGCAACAAAACCTTTACCATGGCGTTAAGTAATGTAAAAGCTGGCCATCATCAACTGGTGGTGAAAGGCACCCCAAAAAATGGCGGCGCTTATGTGCAACAAACGCTCGACATGATGTTTAACGACGCCACGGCGGGTGGGCAATATGATTTTGTATTCCCTGCGTCGATCAAGTCTTATCAAGCGGGCACTTTGGTAAAACAAAACAAAAACGGCAAAACCTATCGCTGCAAGCCGTTCCCATACAGTGGTTACTGCTCACAATGGTCAACTAGCGCCACGCACTACGAGCCCGGTGTTGGTTCAGACTGGTCTTCTGCTTGGGATGAAGTGAAATAATGAATCGAAATTAAAATTAAAGCACACGATATCGTGTGCTTTATTGATGACGGCGTAATATTTACGCCGTCAATTTAATAATATCGACGCCATCGCTCATGTGCATTATTGCCCTTATAAAGGGTAATTTATCCGCTTCGGTTATTGATTTATTTCTGCGACACTCAAATACATGATTCACTTTAAATAAAAGCCCACCGAATGAATTGGATTGATCTATTGCAAACACAAGCAATTAGCTATGCACCTAAATTAATATCGGCACTGATTGCGCTATTTATTGGCTGGAAACTGATTGGTATTGCCACTCAATTATTAGAAACAATGCTAACGCGCAGCAATGTCGAAGCCACACTCAAGCATTTTTTGGGCAGTCTGGCCAATGTTGCATTAAAAGCACTACTACTCATTAGTGCCGCATCAATGATCGGCATTGAAACCACGTCATTTATTGCGATTTTAGGCGCTGCTGGTTTAGCCATTGGTTTGGCACTGCAAGGTAGTTTGAGTAATTTTGCCGGTGGCGTACTGATTTTGATGTTTAAACCCTTTAAAGCTGGTGACTATATTGAGGCGCAAGGTCAAGCCGGCACGGTTGAAGGCATTCAAATTTTTACTACACGTTTACGCACACCCGACAACAAACTCATCGTCATCCCCAACGGGCCATTAGCCAATGGCAACCTGACTAATTACTCCGCTATGTCCACCCGCCGCGTCGATTTTGTTTTTGGTGTGGGTTATGACGACGATATCGATCACACCCGCACTGTGATTTTATCGGTACTCAAGCAAGATTCGCGCATTCATGAAGACCCTGCGCCGCTGGTGGTGGTTTCATCGCTAGGCGACAGCTCGGTCAACTTCACGGTTCGAATTTGGACCAATAGCGAACATTACTGGCCGGTGTTTTTTGATACGACAGAAAATATCAAAAAAGCCTTTGATGCGGCCAAGATCTCAATTCCTTATCCGCAACGCACCGTGCATCATATTCAGCACACTGAAAAATAATGCGATGCAATGCGCTAAGCACAATAAAAAACCGGCAATGCCGGTTTTTTATTGTCTGTCACTTTAACGAGGCTCGGCCCATTGCGCGTACTCGGGCAAATCGACAAAATTCAGCCAAGGCACATCGTGCGATGTCCAAATATGCTGGTTAGCACGCAAACTTGGATCGTCATCTAAAGTGGCCACGCGTAGCACCCACATTGGCTTACCGATTTTTTTCGCCAATAGATGGCTGCCGCATTGCGAGCAAAAATAACGCACTTTATCCGCTGACGAAGCATATTGACTTAGCGCTGCCTCGCCAGCGAGCCAACGAAATTGCTCAGGGCGCACGCCTGCCGCTGAATTAAATGCCGCCGCATGCGTTTTACGGCAAGTTTGGCAATGGCAGTGCGAAATCGGCGTCGCCAACTCATCGACTGCATACCGCACTGTTTTACACGCACAAGATCCTTGTAAGCCCATATACATTCCCCTTTATCAGTCACCCAATCACAGCACCAGCGATCTCAACCCTCATCACCGGCAATCAGTTTTTTAAGCACCGCCGCTTTAGCAGCATCGTAATCGGCCACGGTAATCAAGTCTTGCGCCAGCAAGGATTTTAATTGTTGCAACTGCAATTGCGGCGCGCTCATTTGGGGGGATGAATTTGCAACATCGGTATGGCTGGCGCCATCAGCCAGTTCAGCCGCCCGATTGGGCTGCGCAGTTGGCGCCAGCGCAGAATTGAGCGCCGATGCCATCACTTGGCCAGCCGCAACACCCGCGCCTAAACCCACGCCCAACCCAGCCAAGCCACTGTCGTTTTGCGCGGCGAGCACCATTGATTGCGCGGCTTGATATTGGCTAAATGCGCCTAAATCCCCAATCATCTGCATTGCGATTTTGTTATCTAGGGCTTTTTGTAATTCATCGGGTAAAGAGATGTTTTCTAGCGTAAAGGTATCGAGCAGCAGTCCGTATTGCGCAAATTGCGAACGCAGTGCAGCGCCAATGCGCTCGGCCATTAAGCCTTGATGACTCGCCATATCCAAAAAAGGCACGTCGGAACTAGCTAAAACCTGCGTCATTGTTGCAACCACATCATTACGCAACTGCAGCTCTACATCATCGCAAGTATAAACATCGCGTGTGCCGCTAATTTGACTAAAAAACAGCTGCGGGTCGACAATTTGATAGGCATAAACGCCAAAAGCGCGCATGCGAATCATGCCAAAATCAGCGTCTCGCAAAGTAATCGGCTGCGGCGTGCCCCACTTGCGGCCTAGTTGCAAACGCGTACTCATAAAATACACATCAGACTTAAATGGCGACTGAAATAATTTGTCCCAGTTTTTAAGCGCCGTCAGCAGCGGCAAAGTGCGCGTGGTCAGCGTATATCGACCAGGGCCAAATACATCCGCAAATTGGCCTTCATTTAAAAACACCGCCATTTGTGATTCGCGCACCGTGAGACTAGCGCCATATTGGATTTCACAATTGGCCTGCGGGAAGCGGTAAGCCAATACGCCATCTTCATCTTCATTCCACTGCAGTATGTCGATGAACTGATTATAAATAAACGATCCTAGACCCATACCCTCTTCCTCATGCTCAAATCGACAAAATCAAAGCCGCGCCAATCAAACCAACAACCCACAGTACGCGCCATGATGCAACACAACAAGTTGATGCAATATCGCAGCTTTGTCAGCAATCAGCAAGTAAACCCATCTCTTGTACGGGGCATTACTGAACACAAAACGACTAACAGTTTAAGTCAGGCCATAAATTGGCACTGAATTGACGAGCAAGAAGCGCAGGATTAAATCTCGCGCAACAAAAGCAGATGGCCGCAATTTGAATTGCCAATAACAGTCTGACTAAGACTTAAGCCGACTTGGTAACTGCTGCAATGCATCGGCATTAGAAGGAGAAAACACCATCTCGATGGCTTCATCCAAGCCCACCCAACGATATTGGGTGTGTTCACGCGGGGAAAGCGTTACCGGACTGCCGCTGGGCACCGCAACACTAAAAACATGCTCGGTATTGTGCGTGACCCCCGGCGCATAACGATGCCGCCAGCGCGCAAAGATTTCAAACTCACTGGCGTGTTGCCAATCGCGCACTGCATCGGCACTGACTTGCAAACCGGTCTCTTCAAACAGTTCACGCACGGCAGTATCAATCAGGGATTCATTGGCTTCGCAGCTGCCGGTTACCGATTGCCAAGCGCCAGCAAAATCACAGCGCTCGAGCAATAAAATCTGCAAATCCGGCGTATGAATGACAAGTAATATAGAAATAGGCTGTTTATAGGGCATGGCGCATTATACAATTGCCAGTCCAAGCTGCCAGCTGTTCTTCAGGCAAACACCATGTTTGACGCACTTACCTTCAAAAAACAGTTCCCGATTTTTAATCACTATCCCGAACTGATCTATTTAGACAATGCCGCAACACAGCAAAAACCGCTGGCGGTGCTCGATGCGGAGCGTTTTTATTATGAGCATCACAATGCCAATGTACATCGCGGCGCGCATCGCTTAGCCACTGCGGCCACCGAAGCTTTTGAAAGCGCTCGGCATACCGTTGCGCAATTTATCCATGCCGCCAGTGACGATGAAATTGTGTTTACGCGTGGCAGCACCGAAGCCATCAATTTGGTCGCCAATACTTGGGGCAACACATTGGCCGCAGGCGATGAGATCATCCTATCGACACTCGAGCATCACGCCAATATTGTGCCGTGGCAAATGCTGGCGGAGCGCCGTGGTCTGACGTTAAAAATCATCCAGCTTGATGCGCAAGGCGCGCTGGATTTAACACATTTTTTAAGCTTGCTATCGAACAAAACCAAGTTAGTCGCAGTCAGCCAAGTGTCCAATGCCATCGGCAGCATTCAGCCAGTGCAATGGATTTGCCAGCAAGCCCATCAATATGGCGCAAAAGTGCTGGTTGATGGCGCACAAGCCATCGCCCATAGCGTGATCGATGTGCAAGCAATCGGCGCTGACTTTTATGTGTTTTCGGGTCACAAAATCTATGGCCCTACGGGTATTGGCGTACTCTGGGCGCATGCTAAGCTCTTGAATGAGATACCCCCTTGGCAAGGCGGCGGAGAAATGATTGCAACCGTGTCATTTGCGCAAACCACGTATGCCGCAGCACCCTATCGCTTTGAAGCGGGTACGCCGCCGATTGCACAAGCGGTCGGCCTCGCTGCCGCGCTCAATTGGCTCAATCAACACGACCGCATTGCGCTCGCCGCCCATGAAATCGCGCTGCGCCAGCAACTTGAAGCGGGGCTAGCCCAGATGCCTGCAGTCAAGGTACACGGCCAAAGCGCCAATAAAGCGGCCATCACATCGATGACTTTTATCGATGCGCATCCGTATGACGTCGCCCAGTTTCTCGATCACCAGCACATCGCCGTTCGAGTTGGTCATCATTGCGCGCAACCTTTACTGCAATCGCTGGGCTTAAGCGGCACTTTGCGCGCTTCATTTGCCGCCTATAACACGACCCACGATGTGAGCGTTTTTTTAAATAGCCTGCAGCAGACTTTAGATGTATTGAGTGAATCATGATTTTTCCGCAACACCCATTTGGCATTAGCCTGCAAGACAACGCCATCAGCCTTGATGATTTAAGCCACCGCCTCTCTCATGCACAGGGCTGGGAAGGTAAAAGTCGTTTACTGGTGCAGCTGGCCAAAGCATTGCCTGAATTTCCTACTGAGCTTCGCAGCGACCAGTACCGAGTTACCGGCTGTGAAAGCCAAGTTTGGTTGCTGATTGCGCTTCGCAATGGCCGCTATGACATCGCCGCCGACAGCGATTCGAAAATCATCAAAGGGCTGCTTACCTTGATTTTGGCGGCTTATCATGGCCGCAGTGCTGAAGAAATTCAGCAATTTGACTTTAACGCTTGGCTCAATCAACTTGGTCTGCATCGATTTTTATCGGCCAGCCGTGGCAATGGCCTAGCGGCAATAGTGACAAAGATCAAACAGCGCGCAATTTCGATGACATAATGACGCCTTTCTTGCGCCGAACTGTTGTTTAAATCGGTGCATTCGAAGGTAAGCCAACTCAGGGAGACACCATGCTTAAACTAAAAACAATCATTAGCTGTATCGGACTATCTGCCGCCATCATCGCGATGCCAGCTGTGGCTGAAAAAACCTATACCGTTGCCACCGACGCCACTTTTGCGCCATTTGAATCGCTAAGCAA
This sequence comes from Deefgea salmonis, assembly GCF_020531905.1. Classification (GTDB taxonomy): domain Bacteria; phylum Pseudomonadota; class Gammaproteobacteria; order Burkholderiales; family Chitinibacteraceae; genus Deefgea; species Deefgea salmonis. The sequence goes on from NZ_JAJAWG010000001.1 coordinate 606,422, forward strand.
AAACCGCGAAATCGTTGGTTTTGACGCTGACATCATTAAAGCCATCGCCGCCAAGCAAGGCTTCAAAGTTAAAATGAACAACACACCATGGGAAGGCCTATTTGTTAGCCTTAACAATGGCGAGCGCGACATTGTAATTGCGGCGGTGACCATCACCCCTGAACGCCAAAAAAGCATGGATTTTTCAGCACCTTATTTTGACGCCAAGCAATTGATTGTGGTGAAAGAAAACAGCCCAATCAAACAATTTAGCGACCTGAAAGGCAAAAAAGTCGGCGTACAAAATGGCACTACCGGTGATACCGTGGTGCAAAAACAATTTGGCAAAACCAACCCTGATATTCGCCGCTATGAAAACATCACTTTAGCGCTGTCTGAATTAAGTAATAGTGGCGTGAACGCGGTCGTTGCCGATAACGCCGTTGTGAGAAACTACCTAGTCAACAATCCAAAGCAAAAGTTTCGTTTAATCGACGACACCAGCTTTGAAGTTGAGCACTACGGCATCGCCGTACGTAAAGGCAACACCCAATTACTTAACGAAATTAATGCCGGCCTAGCAGGCATTAAAGCCGATGGCAGTTATCAAAAAATACAAAATAAATATTTCGGCAAATAATTACGCTGCATTTAAATAAAAAAACGGTGCATCAATTGCACCGTTTTTTTATTGATTTCTATCTATTTTTTGCACGCCATGCTGTATTAAAAATCAAAAAAACCGGGTAAAAATGGGATTTTAATTGCCAGAAAGTACCTTGCAACACGGCAATCGCTCTATTAGTATCTAAAGTCATCTCGGCGGAAACAAAGACTCCCTTGAATTACGATACTCAAGCACTTATTGCTTGCACAGAATGCGACTTGCTCATTCAAGCACCGCAACTTCAACAAGCAGACAACACCAACAGCACGGCACTTTGCCCGCGCTGCCAGGCCGTCTTATTTAAACAAATCAATCACAGCGTTTCACGCACCTTAGCTTTAGCCATTGCCGCTTTTGTCATGTTGTTGCTCGCCAATGCCTTTCCGATCTTAACGCTACAAATTGGTAGCGAAAGTATTTCGTGTTCCATTTTTGGTGCGGCCAATACGCTCTATCAGCAAGGCATGTGGTATTTATCTGTCATTATCATCGTCACCACCATCCTCACCCCAGCATTGCAGTTACTGATCTTGATGTACTTATTGCTGCCGATTGCACGGGGCAAACGTCCTCAGTTTATTATTTTGCCGATGAAAGTATTCAATACCCTACACCCATGGAGCATGATCGAAGTCTTTATGCTCGGCATTTTGATTTCGCTCAGTAAACTCATGGGCATGGCTCGCATTGAGCCCGATATTGCGCTCTGGTCGATTGCGATACTCATGCTGCTATTAACAGCCACATTATCTACCTTCAATCCAAAGAAAATTTGGCAGCTATTAAGTCCGCCCCCCAATAATGACTAAATCAATTACCGCCAGCGCGCTGCGCCTATTGAACTGCCAACAATGCGGCCTACTCTCAAAACAGATTAGCCCTGTTCAATTTTGCCCACGCTGCCAAACACGGCTTCATGATCGCAAACCCAATAGCCTACAGCGAACTTGGGCATTTATTATTGCCGCGTATATTTTATATATTCCGGCTAATTTACTGCCGGTAATGAATACCAGTTCTATTCTTAGTAATGAAAAAGACACGATTTTAAGTGGCGTCTTTTATTTATGGACTTCGGGCTCTTGGCCGCTGGCCATTTTGGTGTTTGCTGCCAGCATTACCATCCCCGTTCTTAAATTGCTGATCTTAACCTTGCTAGCGTGGACGGCTGGCCGCAAAAAACAATGGCGAAATCTAGAAAGAGCACGGCTATTTCGGATTGTTGAGTTGATTGGTCGCTGGTCGATGCTGGATATTTTTGTCACCGCACTCATGGTCGGACTGGTACGTTTTGGCTCAATTGCCTCTGTCACCGCGGGCCCTGGCGCGATCGCTTTTGCTTTAGTGGTGATTTGCACCATGTTGGCAGCACTTTCATTTGATCCTAGATTGATCTGGGATTTACCATCGAACGAACAAGACAAAGACAATGACTGATTCAGATCCTACGCTAGCAACCAGCGACACCAATAATAGCCCGTTCGCACAGGCCAAAATCAAGCCCAAACGGATACGCCCCACCTTAATTTGGCTCATCCCTTTCATTGCCGCTCTGGCGGCCGGTTGGATTGGTGTCCAAGCGCTTTTGCACAAAGGGCCGACCATCACCATTGAATTTAATAGTGCAGATGGTCTGGAATCGGGAAAAACCAAGGTCAAATATAAAGATGTAGTGATTGGTACGGTTAGCAGCGTGGCATTAAGCCAAGATCATCAGCGTGTGAAAGTAACGGCCGAAATGACCCATGGCAGCGATAGTTTATTAGGTGAGCAATCACGATTTTGGGTTGTTCGCCCCTTAATCTCAGGTGGTACGGTCTCTGGCTTAGGCACCTTGCTTTCTGGCTCATATATTGCACTGGACCCCACCCGCAAACCCGATAGCAAACGATTTTTTACCGGTTTAGAAACTCAACCGGTCATTACCTCCAATCAGCCGGGCAGAGAATTCACCCTTAAAGCTCAAAATATGGGCTCAATTAGTAATGGCACGCCGATTTTCTTTCGTCGTTTACAAGTCGGTGAAGTCACATCATTTAAGCTTGACCCAAGCGGCGAGTTTATTTCCGTTTCGATTTTTGTCCACGCGCCTTACGATCAATTTGTAACTGAGAATAGCCGTTTCTGGCATGCCAGCGGTTTTGACGTCGCACTCAATAGCAACGGACTGAGCATTGAAACACAATCATTAGCATCCGTTGTTATCGGTGGCTTAGCATTCCAATCGCCACCAGGCGAAGACCCTGGTGAAGTTGCCAAAGCACGCAGCAGCTTTTTATTGGCCGATAATAAAGCTGCGGCAATGAAAAGCAGTGATAGCTACAAGCTTCCCTTTGTGATTCACTTTAAAGACTCGGTCCGCGGTCTTTCAGTCGGCGCTGCAGTTGATTTTCGCGGCATCCAAGTGGGCGAAGTACAATCGATTAAATTAGTTTTGGCTAAAAACAAATCCGATATTGAGCTGCCCATTACCATTGCCATTTACCCAGAACGTTTCCGTAATTTGCAAACCGATGACAATCAAGTGCTCAGCTTGGCCGATCAGAAAAAAATCATTAATCGCTTAGTCGAAAACGGCATGCGTGCTCAAATGCGAACTAGCAACCTAATCACTGGGCAGCTTTATATCGCACTGGATTACGCGCCAAATGCCAAAAAAGCGAAAATTAATTGGGCCAGCAATCCGCCGCAAATGCCAAGCGTAAACAGCAGCTTGAATGAAATTCAGGAGCGAATTGCATCCATCGTGAAAAAGATGGATCAAATCCCACTGCAATCGATGGGCCAAAATGCAGATCAAACACTTAAAATGCTGCAACAAACGCTCGCATCAAGCAATACATTAATTCAAAAAATTGATCAAGAGCTAGTACCCGAAGCCAAAGGCACGTTAAGCAGTGCACAAGGGGCATTTAAACAAGTACAAACCACCTTGCAACCAGAATCACCAGTACAGCAAAATTTAGATCAAACACTGCAAGAGCTCAGCAAGGCAGCACAATCATTGCGTGCGCTATCGGACTATCTAACTCGTCATCCAGAGGCACTCATTCAAGGTCGTAAGGCAGATCAACCATGACAATAAAACCATCGCGCTACATCTTTTTTATCGCCGCATTCTTGCTTTCACTGACGGGCTGCAGCAGTCCGAAAGAATATTTTTACACGCTGAGCGCAGCAGCAAAGCCCAATGTGCAATGGCAAACCGCCAGAAACATTTACATCAACCCAATCCATATCCCTGCCAGCGTCGATCGGCCGCCCATTGTTATCCAAAAAACGCCACAACAAGTGACATTGCTTGAGCAACGCCTCTGGGCGTCGCCTCTTAAAGATCAAATCCTCAGTGTGCTGGCGCTCAATCTAACGCGCCTCAGCCAAAACCCCAGCATCAATACTTGGCCGCAACTGCCGGCTAAAAACACCGAGCTCACGATATCGATGCAAGTGCTTCGCTTTGAATCCGTACCCAATCAAGGCATTACACTTGAAGTGCAATGGACTTTTTTGGATCGAGATTTTAAAAGCATTAGCACCCAGCACGAGATCATCCATGAACTGGCAAGTGATGACAGCATCGATGCGCTGATTGTTGCGCACAACCAAGCGCTAGTCACACTGGCGTCCAAAGTTGCACACACCCTCCCCAGCACCGCGCATTAACTATGGTTCTTGGCGATCCATCGCTTGCTGCAATTGACGCCGCCATTTTTTACTTGGGCGGCCCTTGATGTCAGGATGGTTAAAATGCGGTTGTAATTGCTGTGCGTACCGATCTCGTTCACGCCGAACGCTACTTTCTGGTGTTTCTTGATATAAAGTTCGCGCTGTTTCCGCCGATCCGCGCTGCTGACTCAATTGCACGATATGCACTTCAAACACCCCGTGCGCAGCCTGCACTTTGATCAAATCACCGATTTTAAGTGGTAAAGCGCATTTAGCGCGCTGACCTTGGTGATGTACATGTCCGGCTTCAATCGCACGCGCGGCGCATGAGCGGGTTTTAAAAAATCGCGCGGCCCACAACCACTTATCTAAGCGAATTTTTTCTAGCATGATTAAACACAGTTAAAATACAAAATGACATTCTACGATGATTCGAAGTGCCGATATGGATAAAGCAACAACGCAACAGCTAAAGCACTTACGTAAAAAACTACGTGAGGCAAAAAAAACGCCCCATTTACAAATCGCAGCAAAGACAAAGCCCGTACCAGAAACAGATCACGCGCTATTTTTAGCGGCGATGAAAGGCGTACAAGCTTTACCCAGCCCAGCAACAGTGCAACATACACGCCCAATGCCGAGTCCTTGGCCCAAAGGCTTACACGTTGCCAGCCCGATTTTAAATGACACAATGAGCGATTTTTGGCCGTGGGATGAGCTCGAAGCGGGCGAAGAACTCATGCATATGAAACCGGGTCAAAAACTCGACACCCTGCGTAAACTCAAACGCGGCGATTGGCGCGTCGAAGCCGAGCTTGATTTGCATGGCGAAAACATCGATTCAGCACGCAGCCAAGTGGCACAATTTTTGTCTCATTGCCAGCAACGACGACTCCGCTGTGCGCGCATCATCCACGGCAAAGGCATCAGCTCAGTCGATGGGATTCCGGTACTTAAGCTCAAACTCAAAAATTGGCTGGTCCAAATGCCCGAAGTATTGGCTTTTGCCCAAGCCAATCCATTTCAAGGCAGCGCTGGCGCGGTCTTAATCCTTATAAAATCAGGCCAACAATGAAACTCTCTAGCGATAAAGCGTATTTACGCATTGCCTTTTATCTGTGGATGGCGTGCATCTGGATCGGCTCTTTAATTCCGCTCGGACCACCAAGCAGTGGCAATCATGGCGATAAAATAGAGCACTTTATTGGCTACGCCATTCTGGCTGGTTTAGCCCAACTGATTTGGCAGCAACCACGACGAGCTTGGCTGCTTGCCAGTTTAATGGGCGTTGCCGTTGAATTTGCTCAAGCTTGCACAACGTGGCGCAGCTTTGATGTGTACGACATGCTGGCCAATACGATTGGCGCGGCAATCGGCTCCTTATTGGCGTACCTTTATTTACGCCATACCTACACCAACTAAGCGCAATCCATCTAAACCGGCAAGCAAATGGTAACAATGCATTGCTCGCAACTTCAAGAATATCGTATGGTATAGCCATCAAGATTATTTGCACAAAGGGGGCCATAGATATACCCATGAATCAATTCATTGAGCACTCACTGCCATTTTTACTTGATCGCTCAACATTGCGCGATGCGCTATTCACGCTGTTTTTACTGATCGGCATCGTTTCAATGCGCGCCGCAATTCGCTCCACCATTTTGCATCGCAACGATCTGTCGGTAGAAATTAAGCGTCGTTGGCTGGTTAGCTTGCGCAATATTGCACTGGGCTTTTTTGTTCTCGGCATTATTTTAATCTGGGGCAATGAAATTCAAGCCTTTGCCGTTTCCTTAATTGCCGTTGCTGCCGCCTTTGTGCTGGCCACTAAAGAAGTGATTCTATGCATGCTCGGCTCTATTTATCGCACCAGTAGCCATGTCTACGAAGTGGGTGATCGCATTGAAATTGCCGGCATTAAAGGGCAAGTACTCGATATCAATTTAATCTCCACCACGCTGGTCGAATCAAGCCGTGCCGATCACCACAAAGGCACAGTTGGGCGCGGCATTAAAATTCCTAATTCGATGCTGTTTGGCAACCCCGTTTACAATGAAACCATGATGGGTAATTTTGCAATACAAACCATTCATATCAATGTAACGCGAGATGCCGACTGGGAACTGGCTGAAACCGTGTTGTTAAAGTGTGGCCGTGAGATTATTTCGGAGTACATGGACCAATTGGCACAACACGCCAAAGAGATTTCAAGCGACTATGTGATGGACACCCCACTGCAAGAGCCACGTGTTCGCCTGATTCTCGATGAAATCGAATTCATCGGACTACAGCTACAACTGCCAGCGCCACTGGGCTTGCGCGCACAAATTGAACAACGTGTTTTGCGAGATTTCCTGAGAAAAGTACCCATTTATCCCACTGCCTAACAGTTATTGTGTGAGTATTCAAACAATCAAAACAAATATGTTGCATAATTGGCAATAAGTCGGCATAATTCGCCTCCTTCATCCGTGCCTCTAGTTTTAGCGCACGATACTCGTTAGCCCCGTCATCGCCTCTAACCTTATTCCCGCGTGCTATTGATAAAGCGGTTGTTCCTGGTTGGCGTCGATGCTGCGCTGGATTTTCCAGCCCGATACCTTACAAGGACAACTCAATGCCGCACACCACTGCGCCTGAAACAACCACGCCTAATGCTTTTGTAGAACTAGGCCTTGCCTCGCAACTGACTGACATTTTAGCCGCACAAGGCTTTAATACGCCGACTCCGATTCAAGCGGCATCGATTCCAGAATTACTCGCTGGTAACGACGTGATGGCTTCAGCGCAAACCGGTACTGGTAAAACAGCCGCCTTCTTGCTGCCTGCGCTGCACCGCCTGACTAAAGAAGCAAAACACACTGCCCGTGGCCCACGTATCCTCGTTTTGACACCGACTCGCGAACTCGCTGAGCAAGTATCAAAAGTAGCAACTGATTTGTGCCGCAACATTCCACGCTGCAAAGTCGTGACGGTTGTCGGTGGCGTACCTTACCCAGTACAAAATAAATTATTGTCGCAACCTTACGAAGTATTGGTTGCAACGCCAGGTCGCTTGACTGATTTGATGCGCAGTGGCCGCATTGACTTCAAACGCCTTGAAATGCTTGTACTTGACGAAGCAGATCGTATGCTCGACATGGGCTTCATTGACGAAGTTGAAGCCATTGTTGATGCACTACCAAAAGAGCGTCAAACCGCTCTATTCTCTGCCACCTTGACTGAGTCAGTTCAACGTTTCGCCGTGCCAATGCTCAAAGCACCGAAATTGGTTGAAATGGCCGCTCAAGCCACCATGCAAGCGCAAATCGAACAATCGGTACATTACGCCGATGGTTACGAGCACAAACAAAAATTAACCGCAGCTTTGCTCAAGAAAAACGACGGCCAACAAGCCATCGTCTTCACAGCAACCAAAATCAGCGCTGATGAATTATCAGAATGGTTGAAAATGGAAGGCTTCCGCGCAGCAGCAATGCACGGTGACTTGGCACAGCGCGATCGTCGTCGCACTTTAGATCGTTTGCGCAAAGGCGATATCGATGTATTGGTTGCCACTGACGTTGCCGCACGCGGTATTGACGTTGCCGGCATTACCTTGGTACTGAACTTTGACTTGCCACGCTTCTGCGAAGATTACATTCACCGTATCGGTCGTACTGGCCGTGCGGGTCGCACTGGTGAAGCGGTATCATTGGTAACCAAAAATGACTTTACTTTATTGACGCGTATTCGCCGCCAATACAATCTAGACTTTAACGTTCAGGTCATCGAAGGCTTGGAAGCACGCTTCCAACCTGGTCGTGCAGGCACTGGCGGCGGTCATGACCGTGGTCGTCCGAGTGGTGGTGGCCGTGGTCGCCCTGCTGGCGGCAGTGGTGGTCGCAGCAGTGGTGGTTACGCTGGCAACCGTGATGGCGGCGGCTACCAAGGCAATCGTGATCGTGACGCAGGTCGTAGCGAAGGTTACAACGGCGGCCGTAGTGAAGGCACTCACCCACGCGGCGAAGCGGGTTACCAAGGCCATCATCGCCCAAGCGACTCAGCGCCCCGTGATGGCGGTTACCAAGGCCAACCACGCGAACAACGTTCATTCGGCACTGGCCAAACTCGTGACCGTGATGGCGCACCACGCACCGGCGGCTACCAAGGTAATCGTGATGGCGCAGCAGCACCTCGTTCAGGCGGCTATCAAGGCAACCGTGAAGGCGCTGCACCACGCACCGGTGGCTATCAAGGCAATCGTGATGGCGCAGCAGCACCGCGCTCAGGCGGCGGTTACCAAGGCAACCGCGAAGGCGGCAGCAACACCGGTGGCGGCTATGCCGGCCGTGGTGGTGACGGCCAACGTCGCACTAGCACAGGTGGCGGCTACCAAGGTAAGCCGAGCGGTAATCGTGGCGGTGGTCGCTTCGAATAAAGTTTTAGCTTAAAATAAAAAGGCAGCCTAGGCTGCCTTTTTATTTAGGTATATCACCAAAGACGTTTAGCACCAATGCATACAAGACAATACCCATGACTAGCCGAAAAATTCGACTTATGCATTCAGATGACTTTACAGCCATCCTCACACTGCAAGCAGACTGCTACCCACAAGCGTTCATCGAAACTGCCAAAACACTACAACAAAAGCAACAACTCTCCCCTTACTCATCCTGGGTCATTACCCTCAACGAGCAAGTCAGTGGCTATTTATTCTGCCATCCTTGGCTAGGCGACAAACCACCGGCGCTCAACACACAACTGAGCCATTTACCCGAAATGGCTGATCGATTTTATATTCATGATCTCGCCATTTCACCTAACGCCCGAGGCAACAAGCTGGCCGAGCAACTCATACAACACGCCATAGAATGGGCAATCAGCGCCAATTTCTCGCAAGTGATGCTCGTTGCAGTTTTGGGCGCAGATCGTTTTTGGCAAAAACATCACTTCCAGCCACTCTCCACACGACTACCAGCCGCTTATGGCGAAGATGCCGTTTGCATGCTGCGTCAACTACAAGCGCCGCTCTGACCACACCCAGCGCAACCAGACCCGCCATTGCCGCAACGACTCAGCTGGCGCGCTGTCTGGCCACAAAACCAAATTAATTTTATGCTTGAACTCATCTTCAAAATGCAAAACAATCAACAGCGGCGTCACCACACTACTTGGCAATAAGTGCGCAGACAGTTCGCCACCCTGCGCATCAAACAACTGAAAACCGCCCTCCGAGCACACGCGAATAAGCACAATCGTTTCGATATGCACCCAGTAAAAAGGGAAGATCCCCAATAAAAACAACGCAAAGACCATAGACCAGCCAGCCTGCAGCACCAAACAAGCCGCAATTGCCAACAAAAAAATCAACAATAAAAAACCCCGCCGCCAAAAAGACGCGGGGTTAATTTGCAAATCAATCGGCAACATCAATCACCCAACTGAATACTGCCATTCACATTCACTTGCACACGACTTTCACCACTTTCGATTGGCGCTGGTGCAGCCGCCATTGCCGCATCCATGACTGGCGCACTGCGCATCATCATTGGACGAGGCTCTGGACGATAACCGGTATTAATATTCATATTCACCAGCTTCCAATCCTTGGCAGACATACTGCGCTGAATCAGCGTGGCCCGACGTTTAAATGCGGTAATACCTTCTTCGATCAACAGTGCTTCGGCCTTACTTTTGGCCGCATCAGAGACGCTATAACGCACCCCAGCCAGTTGCAATCCAGATGAGCCCTGCAAATCACCAATCAATTGCGACAACGCCGAAAAATCTTGAGACGTTAACTGCAACTCACCCCGACTGCGCCAACCTTCTTGCTTATTATTTTTATTACCATAAACCGGGTAAGTCGCATACGTGGTTCCCGCCGATTGTACTGCAGGATATTGCTTTAATGCCTTCAGTGCATCCGACAAAGCCAAGTTCACTTTTTCGGCCAAGCGCGCAGGATTGGTGTCGCTCAGCTCAACAAACAAAGTGGCCGTTGCCAAATCATTACCCACTTCACGACTGGCCACCGCCTCAAAATTAACCAGATTACGCTGCGGCACCTCTGCAGCCCAAACTGAGCCCGCCAACAAAGCACACATCAAACCCAATTTATGCATCATGAAACCTCATATAAAAGTCACTGCAATTAATGATAGCTATGATCTGCCGGTGTATTATGAATTTCTTCAGCAACCGCATCCATCACGCCAAGATGAATTTCTACATCAAACCATTCCCAAAACAATTTTAAATTTCGTTTTTCTGGCCACAAAGCCTCATCAATGACCCACGACGCCAATTCCATCGCAAAAATTTTATCGGCGATTTCATCAATATACGCAATAGCATCTTCTGGCTCGGCAGCTTCTGGCACCATCAGTACAGTACAATCCGTTCTAATTTCATCGAGCGTTAACACCACATCATTATCTGGCAATTGATTTAACCAATTCAAAAATGCCAGCTTAGGGCGAATAATCGCAGCAGAACGGTCCACAATAAACATACATTACTCCAAAATAAGTCAGTTTTAATCCCAATTTCAATAATAACAAGCCAAATCAGACCTATTGGCTTTAGACTAGCTCAGTTCTTATGTCATTATTTATTTTGGTAATCATTTAATTCATGCCGCAAAATGCAATCAATCCATCCAATTCTAAACGCAAATTCGTTCGTTGGCGTGCTGCAATTATACCTAAGCATCACACACAAGCCTTCGAAGGAAAAATCACCGAAGCCAATGCCGATATATTAACTTTAATTTCAGCAACCGAATTCAAAGCCGGCTGTGAAGCACGTTTAATGCTTGAAGTTCACGAATACCTTGGAATGGAAAGCACCAAAAACACACTTGATTTAACAGGGAAATTTATTAATAGCGCCCTAATTGGTCATATCAGTGTTTTTCGCCACCAATTTCAATTACTGGCATTAAATCACCAGCAGCAGCAGCTACTCAACAAACTCACCAGCAGCTAAAACACGATATCTGCTGCGTCAATACTGGATAGTGGCAAGGCACTGCCGGCAAAATCAAGTCAATACAAAATAGCCAATAGCCAATAGCCAGCCCCTAAAGGACTGGCTATTTGAATTAGCGGCGACGCCGACGTGCAGCGGGCTTACCCGTTGCAACTGGCGCAGCCGCCGATTTGGCTTGGTTTTCTGGCTTAGCCACAGCAGGCGACCTAAGTGCCGAACGTGTACCACTTCGCGCCGGCGTTTTATCGCCACCACGCGCTCGATTCGATCTTGGCGCACCGGGTTTAGATTGACGCTCTCGCTCCGCAGCATCCAGCACCAGCACAAAATCAATTTTACTGGTCTCTAAATCAACCCGCGCCACACGCACCTTAACGCGATCGGTTAAGCGATACACCTTACCGCTGTGCTCACCCTTTAACTCGCGGCGTTTTTCATCATAATGAAAGTAATCAGTACCGAGCTCAGAAACATGCACCAAGCCCTCGACATACACCTTATCGAGCAAAACAAACATCCCAAAACCGGTTACCGCCGATACTGAGCCTTCAAACTCTTCACCGACTTTATCTTGCATAAAGTAGCATTTGAGCCAGTTTTGTACGTCACGACTTGCCTCATCAGCACGGCGCTCAGTCATTGAGCACTGCACCCCCAAAGCTTCCCACTTCATTGCTGGCTTATATTTCTTGCCAGCCAATATCGCCTTGATCGCCCGATGCACCAATAAATCCGGATAACGGCGAATTGGCGAAGTAAAATGCGCGTAAGCCTCATAACTCAATCCAAAATGGCCCGCATTATCTGGGCTATACACCGCCTGCGACAAACTACGCAGTAGCATCGTTTGCAAGAGCGGCGCATCCAAACGATCTTTGAATGAATTGAGTAATTTGGCATAGTCGCTGGCGGTTGGGTCTTCTTCGCCGCCCAAACTCAAGCCCACAGTTTTCAAATATTCACGCAGATTTTTCAGCTTCTCGGGCGTTGGGCCTTCGTGCACGCGGTATAAAGCGGGATGTTCTTTTTTCAGTAAAATATCGGCCGCGCAGACATTGGCCGCCAACATGCATTCTTCGATCAATTTATGTGCGTCATTTCGCACCACGGGGACGATTTCGCTGATTTTGCCTTTGTCATCAAAACGCATTTCAGTTTCAGTGGTTTCAAAGTCAATCGCCCCGCGCTCGGCACGGGCTTTGGCAAACGCTTGAAACAGCGCGTATAGCGTCTGCAAATGCGGTATTTGCTGGGTATATTGCTGCGCGACTTCACCAGCGGGGTTTTGCAAGATATCCCATACCTTGGTATAGGTAAATCGTGCCTTAGAGAGCATCACCGCCGGATAAAATTGATAGCCCTTAATCGCACCTTTTGCGCTCACTTTCATGTCACACACCATACACAGGCGTTCAACATCTGGATTGAGCGAACAAAGGCCGTTTGAGATTTGCTCGGGCAACATCGGAATCACACGGCGCGGAAAATAAATCGAATTGCCGCGCTCAATCGCGGTTAAATCCAAAGCATCATCCGGACGCACGTAATGACTCACATCGGCAATCGCCACCACCAAACGCCAGCCCTTGCCGCTCTTCTCGGCATACACCGCGTCGTCAAAGTCTTTGGCCGTTTCACCGTCGATAGTCACCAACGGCATATCGCGTAAATCAATCCGCTCAACCCCGTTTTCTGGCTTCCAATCCAGTTTGCGGACTTTTTTTGGCATTTTGCGCGCTAATGCTTCCGCCTCAGCCGAAAACACATGCGGTAAATTATGTTTACGCAGGGCAATTTCAATTTCCATACCCGGATCATCATAATTACCAAGCACTTCGGTCACGCGTGCCACTGGCTGGGTATAACGCGATGGCTGAGTCAGCATCTCAATCATCACCACCTGCCCCACTTGCGCAGCACCACAGCCTGATGGTTCGATTTGAATATCACGGCTAATTCGCTTGTCTTCAGCTGTTACAAAAAACACGCCACGCTCGCAATGCAAGCGGCCGACCAGACGTAAATTAACATGCTCAAGCACTTCAGCAATCGCCCCTTCGGGACGACCACGACGATCAACGCCAATTTTGCGCGCCAGTACGCGATCGCCATGCAGTACTTTGTCCATTTCTTTAGGGCCAAGAAATAAATCATCGCTGCCATCATCCGGAATCAAAAAGCCAAAACCATCCGGGTGGCCTTGTACTTTACCGGGAATTAAATCTACTTTTTCTGGCAAGCATAAAGCGCCGGCCCGATTAATCAGTAATTGGCCTTCACGGCCCATTGCCTGTAGACGTCGCTCAAATGCGACCTCTTCAACCAATAAAATATCTAATTGCTTCGCCAAATCAAACGCCGACATCGGCGCGCCATGCTGCTCTAACACTTGCAAAATAAATTCGCGCGACGGCAATGGGTTTTCATAGCGCTCGCGTTCACGCGCCAAATAAGGATCTTGTGCTCGCAAACCTTTTAGTTTTTTGGCTCGCACAGGTTTCTTCGCTGGGGATTTCTCATTTTGATCATTTTGAAATTTATCCATCGGAACCGTTTTTTTCATAGTTTTTTATTGACACCATTTCTAGGTTTGAATATTATTGCGCCCTTCTGTAAGTGGCGCCGCGTTATTGTAGCGCAGTTGAAGAGCCCAGGTGGCGGAATTGGTAGACGCACTAGGTTCAGGTCCTAGCGCCCGCAAGGGTGTGGAAGTTCGAGTCTTCTCTTGGGCACCAACTTTTCAACTTCTTTACACACTGTATCAGAAATGCCCAGGTGGCGGAATTGGTAGACGCACTAGGTTCAGGTCCTAGCGCCCGCAAGGGTGTGGAAGTTCGAGTCTTCTCTTGGGCACCATCAGTAAAAACAGCAAGATGCAAAACCCCATAAAACTTAGGTTTATGGGGTTTTTTGTATTTACGCCGCCACTGTAGGGCGCAGCCCACCTAAAGCCACTTGCAATATATGCATGACGATGGCTTCGTTATCCATTTTGCTAAATTTTTGCAGATACTCGACCGCTGGATCACAAGTGCGCGAATAAAAACTAAATAAAATCACATCGCTAGGCAACTCAGGATTGAGATCGCCACTTTTTTGTGCCGCCAGCACCAGCTTTTCGATTTGACCGTTCAGCTTGAGCACGCGCGTAATATATTTCAAATTACGCATCAGCATTTCTCGCACATGCGCGCTCGTTGACGGCAAAAACGGCATCCCCCCCTCCAAACGAACCCGCAGTGCCCACTCCAGCAAGGCCGTTAATTGCTCAATCGGCTTTAGCGCGCTATCTAATTGCGCCAAAAAATCGACTGCACCGTCGATCAAACGGATCAAAGCTTCCCCGACTAAATCTTCTTTTGATTTGAAATGCTTATATAAACTCGGCTTAGAAATACCGACTGCATTGGCCACATCGTCCATCGTCATCAAATCGTAGCCCTTGGTGCCAAGAATGGTCGTTGTCGCATCTAAAATCGCGTTTTCACGCAATTTAAAGGCTTGGTCTTTGAAGCTTAATTTGCTAAAGATACTCATCGGTAAATTTCCGCTACTAATTAGTAGATATTATTTTAAGTTAGTAGTAATCTTAACATCTAAGTAGAAAAACATACACCATTCATGATGACGAACGGCAGGGTAAATAATGAATTCAGCGCGGCAACGCATTGCAGTGATTGGCTCCGGCATCTCTGGCTTGGCCAGCGCCTACTTTTTAAGTCGCGCCCACGATGTGGTGCTGTTTGAAGCTGGGCAATACCTTGGCGGGCACACCAATACGGTCGACATCACAGTCGAAGGCCTAACGCATCCAGTGGATACGGGATTTTTGGTGTTCAACCAAGCGACGTATCCGAATCTAATCGCCTTGTTTGCTGAGCTGGGGGTCAATACCTACGGCACGGATATGTCATTTGGTGTTTCACTGGATGGCGGTGAGCTGGAATGGGCGGGCACCAACCTTGATACCGTATTTGCACAGCGCCGCCGACTGCTCTCGCCATCATTTATTGGCATGCTACGCGATATTTTTCGCTTTAACGCCGCTGCCCATGAAAACTTAGCCGCCTGTTTACAAAGTCAAGCCACCTTAGGTCAGCTACTTGCCAGTGGCAATTACGGCGAAACCTTTCGCGATGCGTATTTACTGCCGATGGCAGCAGCGATTTGGTCAAGCTCACCCAACGATATTTTAGAATTTCCTGCCTCGACCTTTTTGCGCTTTTGCCTTAATCACGCGCTACTACAAGTAAACGATCGGCCGCAATGGCAAACCGTGCAAGGTGGTGCGCGAGAATATGTGCGCAAAATCGCCGCCACTTTGACCGACATCCGCCTGCAAACGCCGGTATTGCACGTCGAGCGCCTCGCCGACGGCGTGATGGTACACACCAGCATGGGCGCAGAACAATTTGACGCGGTGGTGTTTGCCACCCACGCCCCCGACACCCTCGCCATATTGAGTGACGCCAGCGAAGCTGAAACCACGCTACTGTCAGCGGTGCGTTACCAAGCCAATACAGCCGTCTTGCACACCGACCCGCAGCAATTACCCAAACTTAAAAAAGTCTGGTCAGCGTGGAATTACCTTGGCGGCGCCAATATTGACGGGCAACGCCCAGTCTGCGTCAGCTATTTACTCAATCAATTGCAAAACCTGCCTTTTACCACTCCGGTGGTCGTCACCCTTAATCCCTTTACGCCACCAGCGCCAGACACGGTATTGGCGCAGTTTGAATATCAACACCCAGGATTTGATCACGCGGCGATTGCCGCGCAAGCGCAGCTGCAGACCATCCAAGGCCAAAACCGCACTTGGTTTGCTGGCGCGTGGACCGGCTATGGCTTTCATGAAGACGGCTTGAAATCAGCATTGCGCGTAGCCCGCGATTTTGACCTCGCCCCAACTTGGACGAGTTTGCCATGAACGCACCCGCGCAGATCATTCGCGGGCAAGTGATGCACCAGCGTTTCCGCCCAGCCCAAAACCGCTTTGTGTATCCGGTGTTTTGCCTGCGCCTGAATTTAGCGCGCTTGGGCGATATTAACGTAAGTGGTTTTGGCCTAAATCGCTGGCGGCCCGTGGCGATTTACACCCAAGATTACGGCCCCAAAGATGGCAGCGATTTAGAACACTGGATGCGGGATGTGCTGGCGAAAAACGGCATCACGGCGGACGGCGAAATCTGGCTACACACGTTTCCACGCGTTTTGGGTTTTGTATTTAATCCAGTGAGTTTTTGGTATTGCTACGACCGCGAAGGCGGTTTGCGCGCGGTGCTTGCTGAAGTCAACAACACCTTTGGTGAAACGCACCAGTATTTAATTGCAGCCCATGATGAGCAATGCATAGCAGCCGATACCCGCCTTGAATGTATCAAGATGATGCACGTATCACCGTTTTGCGAAGTGCAAGGCCACTATCAATTTGGCTTTCGTGACACGGCAAAAACCGCTTGGGTCGGCATTGATTATTTTGATGGCGACGGTCTACTGATTAAAACCGCCGTCGGCGGCCAACGCGCCGACCTCAATCGCCAAACACTGTGGCGCGCCCTATTGGCGCAGCCCTTATTAACACTGGGCGTATTCGCTCGAATTCACTGGCAAGCACTGCATTTATGGCGCAAACGGGTGCCGTTTTTTAGCAAACCCGCCCCGCCGACTATTGAATTGAGCACTTCAATCCACCCCATCGCCAACAAAGTCGCCGCGCAAGCATCGGAGCTGACATCATGAATCAAACTCAAGTTATTCAAACTATTTCGCGCAGCGCCCCGACCGCGGCCAAACTGTTTTTAAATCTACTTGGCCGATTGCAGCATGGCCATTTGCAGCTCATTACGCCCGAAGGCACGCATCTGATGTTCGGCAACTTGCATCAGCCGCCATCGGCCACCTTGCAAGTGAACGACTGGCGCGCGTGCAGCCGCATCTTGCGGGCGGGTGACATTGGCTTTGCCGAGAGCTACGAAGCCGGTTGGATTGATAGCCCAGACCTGACTGCGGTGCTCAATTTGGCGCTACGCAACGAAGCGGCGCTGGATCAAATGGTGTTTGGCGGCAAACTCGCCACTTTGTGGTACCGCATCAAGCATTGGCTACGCCCCAATACTCGCGAAGGCAGCCGCCGCAATATCCATGCGCACTACGATATTGGCAATGATTTTTACCAACGCTGGCTTGATCCAAGCTGGACTTATTCGAGTGCGATTTTTCACGGCGATTACGCGCAATCGCTGCACAGCGCACAAACCGCCAAATACCAACGCATTATCGACGTGCTCGGGTTGCGCGCTGGTAGCCGCGTACTGGAAATCGGTTGTGGCTGGGGCGGTTTTGCCGAACATGCGGCGCGACTGGGTATTCATGTCCACGGCGTGACGATTTCACCGGCGCAACTGGCCATCGCCCAAGCGCGAATTGCCCAGCAAGATTTGGCTGAACTGGCACAACTGGAAATCTGCGACTACCGCGACTTGCAAGGCGAATACGACGCGATTGTGTCAATCGAAATGTTTGAAGCCGTTGGCGAACGATTCTGGCCCGAATATTTCAAAACCGTCGCCGCACGCCTCAAATCGGGCGGCAAAGCCTTAATCCAAACCATCACCATTGCCGAATCGGCGTTTGAGCGCTATCGCAGCAGTACCGATTTTATCCAGCAATATATTTTCCCCGGCGGCATGTTACCTAGCCCAGAGCGCTTTAACCAAAAAGCCAGTCAAGCTGGCCTTGCCACCCTTGATCAATATCACTTTGGCCGCGATTACGCCGAAACCTTGCGCCGTTGGCGCGCCGCTTGGGAGCAAGAGAAACCCGCCATCCATGCGCAAGGCTTTGATGAACGATTTATGCGGATTTGGCGATTGTATTTTGCCTATTGTGAAGCGGGTTTTGATGGGGGGAAAACCGATGTCGTACAATTCTTATTACACAAAGACTAAGCCGCATTTATTTGTGGGTATATCATTGTGTGCCATGACTATGTTGCTTTGCATGGCAATACCCGCACAAGCTGCCACATGGCGCGATCATCTACCGCAAGCGCAAACCATCGGCAGCGGCGATTTGCGCTGGTTCGGACTGCGGATTTACACCGCCAAACTGTGGAGCGAAAAAAAGCCGTTTGACCTCAATGCGCCGTTTGCTTTGGAGCTGACGTATCACCGCAATATCAGCCGCGCGCAATTTGTTGAAACCAGCTTGGATGAAATTGAACGCCTATCTGGCTCGCGCTACAGCGCCGAAACGCTCAAACGCTGGCAAGGCGAAATGGGCCGCGCGTTTACCGACGTCAAAGCGGGTGATCAATTGATTGGCGTCTTCATCCCCAATCAAGGCGCGCGTTTTTATAATCAGAATCAATTGCTGGCCGAGATTCGCGACCCCGAGTTTGCCAAAGCGTTTTTTGCCATTTGGTTTGATGCGCGCAGCAAAGACAAAGATTTACGTGCACAGCTTTTAGGCAATTCGCCATGAACGCCATCCGCCCAGTCGCTTATGCCAGTTACGGTCTACTTGGTCTGCCCCTCGCGATGGCCGCCTTGCCGGTCTATGTACAAATCCCGGCGTATTACAGTGGGCAATTGGGTTTGGCCTTGGGGTTAACCGGCTGGGTGTTATTTTTGGCGCGTTTAGTCGACACCTTTCAAGACCCACTGCTTGGGCGTTGGATTGACCGACTCAATGGCAATATCAGTACGTGGTTTTGGGGTAGCGCAGCGGTTTTAGCTTTGGCATTTCTCGGCTTATGGCTACCGCCAGTGCCCACTACCAATACGATGTATCTGTCGCTATGGCTTGCTGCAATGCTGATTGCAGCCTATACCGCGCACAGCATGCTCAATATCGCCTATTTAACGTGGGGCGCACGCATTGATGCCGGTTCCGCAAGTAACGAGCAAGGGCCACTCGGCGCGGCGGCATGGCGCGAAGGCGCAGGCTTGTTGGGCGTGATTTTAGCCAGCGTGATTCCAAGCTGGCTGATGAGCCGCCCCGTCGCAACGATGAGCCGCGACTTAACCGGCTACAGCCTGGCTTTTGCTGCCATCTTACTGCTGGCGGTGTTGGTATTACTGAAATTTGCTCCAGCATGGCAACGCGCCAAAGCAAGTGCAACAGCGCCAAGTTGGCACGCCACGTGGGCTTTAATGCAGGCACATCAAGGCTTTCGCCAACTCTTACTGCCCTATTTTTTGAATGCCATTTCCGTCGCCATCCCATCGACGTTGGCGCTGTTTTTCATTAACGACCGCTTGCAAGCGCCGGCGTATGCGGGTGCATTTTTAGCCAGCTACTTTATTGCCGCTGCGATTGGCTTGCCGTTATGGGTGATGGCGGCCAAGAAAATCGGCGTGCTGTGCGCTTGGCGCTGGGGCATGGTGTTGGCGATTTTGGCATTTTGCGGTGCGGCCACTTTGGGCGCGGGCGATATCGTTGCGTATTTCATGGTTTGCATTGCGGCAGGACTGGCGCTGGGTGCGGATTTGGCCTTGCCACCGGTGCTGTTGGCCCAACTAATCCGCCAAGACAGCTCCCCCGCCAGTTATTTTGGCGTTTGGACTTTACTCGGCAAATTAGCGCTGGCCTTATCGGGCTTAGCCCTTCCCGCCTTGGCGGCACTGGATTATCAACCCGGCTCGCCCGCAGGATCAGCACTGGCTTGGGTTTATGCTGGTGTGCCGTGTGCATTTAAATTGGCGGCTTTTTGGCTGCTCACTCGAATCAAAACTGACCCCGCAGGAGTTTCATCATGAAAAAATCCATCATCGCCGCATTGTGTGGTTTGTTGACTGCCTGCGCGTCGCCCGATGTCGCGCAATACCAAAAGGCCGAACCCAAACTCGATTTAGTGCATTACTTTGTCGGCAAAACCGATGCTTGGGGGATGTTTCAAAAACGCAGCGGCGAGGTGGTCAAGCGTTTTCATGTGGAAATCACCGGCACGCACCACAACGGCAAACTGGTGCTCGACGAGCAATTTAAATACGACGATGGCACGACGCAGCAGCGAATTTGGACGCTAAGCCAAGCCGCCGATGGTTCTTGGCGCGGCACGGCGGATGATGTGAAAGGCGAAGCGATCGGCAAGGTTGCTGGCAACGCGCTCAATTGGCGCTACACGATGTTTTTACCGGTGGATGGCACAAGCTACGAAGTGCAATTTGACGACTGGATGTTCCTCATTGACGACAAAGCCATGCTCAATCGCGCCAGCATGCAAAAATTTGGCTTTGAACTTGGCCAAGTAACGCTGTTTTTTAAGAAAAGAGACTAATCATGTGGGCCCCACTCAATCGTCCGATTCAAAATTGGACTGGGCAACGCGTCTGGTTGATCGGCGCTTCCAGCGGGATTGGCGCGGCGTTGGCGCAGCAGGCTCTTGCGGCTGGGGCAACGGCCATTGTCTCGGCGAGACGCCAACCACAGCTTGAGCAAGTCGCCAACAGTCATCCTAAAGCGCTGATTGTGCCATTTGATGTGCTTGACACGGCGGCATGGCAAAGCAGTTACACCCAGATCGTGCAGCAAATCGGCGGGGTGGATCTCATTGTATTTTGCGCCGCCGATTATCGGTCTGAGCGCAGCTGGGAAGTCAATCCCGCCACGGCAGCACAAACGTTGCAAACTAATTTGGGCAGTGTGTACGCCGGATTGGCGACCATATTACCCGAGCTCATGGCGCGCGGCAGTGGCGGCATTGGCTTAATCGCCAGTGTGGCGGGCTACATGGGCTTGCCCAACGCCAGCGTATATGGACCGACCAAAGCGGCATTGATCAATTTAGCCGAGATTTTATATGGCGATTTACACCCCAAAGGTTTGAATGTGTATTTAATAAATCCGGGCTTTGTCAAAACGCATCTGACCGACAAAAACGACTTCACGATGCCGGCACTGCAAACGCCAGAACAAGCGGCAACAGCGATTTGGCGTGGCATCAGCGCCGGTAAATTTGAAATTCACTTTCCACGACGCTTTACCCAAGTGCTTAAATTATTGCAACTCCTCCCGTACCGCTGCCGATTTGCGCTGCTCTCTCATTTGGTCAAAACCCCATGAACACCTTAATCCCACTCCTGAACTGGTACAGCACACTCACGCCACAGACGGTGCAATTTGCCAAACAGTTTTACGCGCCAAACGCCAAATTCAAAGACCCGTTTAATGAAGTAACCGGCGTGCCAGCCATTGAAAGTATTTTTAAACACATGTTCGCCACCACCGACAACCCGCGTTTTATCATCGGCGAGACCATCGCACAAAATCAGCAAGCATTTGTCACATGGACTTTTGAATTCAGCCTGAAGGGCAAACCGTATCAAATCGTCGGCGGCTCGCATTTAGTGTTTGATGAGGCTGGTTTGGTGACGCTGCATCGCGACTATTGGGATGCCGCCGAAGAGTTACTGCAAAAACTCCCCATCATCGGCGCACCGATTCGCTGGTTACGAAAGCGTTTTTCTGTTGTCAGCGCTGACTAATTTCTAGCCATCCCCCAAGCCAGCAATGTGCACTTCATTGCCAGAAACACCAGCAAGCCTTGAGCTTGGGCCAAAATAGCCGATAGTAAGCCTACTACAGCTAAAAAGTCAGATCGAAATGGCCGATGATTTCTCTCAAGCACATGTATTGATTGCGGACGATGCGCCCACCGTCCGGCAATCACTGCGGATGACCCTCGCTCAATGCGGTATCAATCGGGTGGATGCCGCCAGCAGCATTGGCGAAACACGTCGCCGCTTACGCAACGCGCAATACGATGTGGTGTTATGTGACTACCATTTTGGCGAAGGCATGAATGGCCAAGAGCTACTGGAAGAACTACGCCAAAGCAGTGAATTACCGCTCTACACCATTTGGATCATGATCACCGCTGAAGCGGCGTATGAAAAAGTCGTCGCCGTTGCCGAAATTGGCCCGGATGACTACCTCATCAAACCTTTCACCAGTGCACGACTAACTCAACGCCTCTCGCTAGCGTGGAAGCGCAAACGTTTTTTAAAGCCGATCTACGACAAAATCAATGAAGATGACGTCAGTGGCGCCATTGCTGCCGCCAAAGAACTCATCCCCAAAGCCGAAGGCTTTCGCAGCGACTTAATGCGGCTGCTGTCTAGTTTATTGCTTGAAGCCGGGCAACTTGAGCAAGCACGATTGCTGTTTGAAGAAATTCTCAGCCAAAGAATGATTCCGTGGGCCAAGCTTGGACTCGCCAAAGCACTAGTACGGCAAGGCAAAAAAAATCAAGCAGAAGGCACTTTGCAAGCAGCGATTGTTGAGCACGCGCAATATGTCGACGCGTATGAAGAACTGGCCTCGATGTATATGGCCGATGGCCGGCTTGACCAAGCGATGGCGGTATTTGAAAAATGCCTCGCAATGACGCCCAATAATGTCAGCCGACTGCAAAAAGCCGGCAATTTGGCCAATATGCTCGGCGACTCCGGCAAGGCGAAAAAACTACTTGAGCAAGCCGTTAAATGTGGCGGTAATTCAGCGGCGCTCAGCGCCGACACGGTACTGCAGCTGGCACTCGCCGCCCGTCGAGAAAACAATTCATCCGACGCAGAAAAATACCTACGCTTGGTCAAAGAAATCGCCAAAAAAGACCATAGCGTTAAAAACAGAATCATCGACCTGATCGCAACCGCGATTTACGAAGGCAAACCGCAATTACTCAATCAAATCGAAGTGCATTTAAGTGACGCGGAGATGACGCAAGAAATCGCCACCAGCTTTATTATGGCGGCCGATTTAATTTGTCCAGCCACAGTTGAAGGCGAAACCCCAACGGGCGACGCGCCGCCTTATAAATGGCTACGGCAGATTAGCCAACGTTTTATTACCACTCGGCATATTTCAGGTCTACTGGAAAGCGCCGCCAATATGCGGCCAACGTGGAAAGAATATATTTTGCAAGTCGGGCAAGAAGTGAATGAACTCAACAATACCGGCGTACAGTTGATGCTTAAATCGGCGTTCACCGAGGCCATTGATTTACTGCTGCCAGCAGCACAAAACACCTGCAATAACCGCCTCATGCTCTCGACCAGCCACGCGATTGTGAAATACCTGAAGACCCAACCCGACATCGATAAAAAAGAACGCTACGCCTTAATTAGCGTCGCCAGCGGCATGATTGATCGCTTACGCGGCCTAATCGATGCAGGCACTCAGCACAGTCTGAGTCAAGATCTACAGCAACTTTTTGACCATTAATAGGCATCAATGGCCACGTCCACCCATTGCGGCTGCAAAACCCGCGCACAATCGGCAGGACGCATTCCGACCAAAAATCCACGACGACCACCGTTGATATAAATTTTATCGAGATCGGCGATTGAAGCTTGCATATAAACCGGCATTGTCTTCTTGGTACCAAATGGCGAAGTGCCACCGACAATAAAACCGCTGTGTTTATTGGCCACGTCTGGCGCACAAGGGCTCATGGTTTTACAGCCTAAAATTCGCGCCAAATTTTTGGTTGAAACCTCGCAATCGCCATGCATCAAAACCACAGCGGGCTGCTTTTTCTCGTTTTCCATGATCAATGTCTTAATCACGCAATGCTCTGGCACGCCAAGCTCTCGCGCCGACACCGCAGTCCCGCCTTTGTCTTCATACGCATAAAGATGCTCGGTATAGGTAATCTGATGCGCTCGCAGCACACGAATGGCATTGGTCACTGAAATTTTTTCACTCATTGCCTCATCCACCTTCTTATTTTGCGGCATAATATCCGACTAAATTACTCAACAATACAACCATGCCCACACAACTTGGCCAGCTCCCTCCTGCACGACGTTTTCAAGCGTTAGGAACGTCTTTTTATTGTGCAACACCCACCACGCCCATGGCAAACGCCAACGTTGTGGCATGGAATGCGCCATTAGCAGCGACGCTTGGTTTGTCCGCACAAAAAGAGCAAGTACATCTGGCTGATTATCTAGTGGGCAATCAAACACCGCAAGACACCACCCCGATTGCCAGCGTGTATGCTGGCCACCAATTTGGCATTAACGCAGGTCAACTGGGTGATGGCCGCGCCGTCATCACCGCCGAGCTCACCGATCCACAGCAGCGGGTTTGGGAAGTTCAACTCAAAGGCGCGGGCCCCACGCCGTACTCGCGTCGCGGCGATGGTCGGGCGGTATTGCGCTCAACCATCCGTGAATACTTGTGCTGCGAGGCAATGCATGGCCTGGGTATACCAACAACTCGGGCACTGGGTATTGGTGGCTCACCGCAATCCATTTGGCGAGAAACCCGCGAAACTGCCGCAGTATTGACTCGACTGGCACCGACCTTTGTTCGTTTTGGTCATTTTGAACATCAGTACTACCGCAATAACATCGAAGCGTTGCAGCAACTGGCCGATTGGACTTTGCAATACCACTACCCAGAATGCCAAGCCGCCGCACAACCCTATCTGGCGATGTTTGCTCAGATCATCGAAAAAACCGCGCACACCATCGCGCAGTGGCAAGCGGTAGGGTTTTGTCATGGCGTAATGAACTCGGACAATATGTCCATCCTTGGCCTCACGCTAGATTATGGCCCGTTCGGCTTTCTCGACGGGTTTAATCCGGGCCACATTTGCAATCATTCCGACGACACCGGTCGCTACGCGTATCAACAGCAGCCACAAATCGGGCTATGGAACTTACATTGCCTTGGACAGGCATTATTACCGCTGATAGCAAAAACTGACTTACTGGCGGCACTCAGCCAATACCAAGCTCAGTTTGAAACCGCTTTTGCTGAGCAACTGCGGCAAAAACTCGGCCTCACGCTCTGGCACGAGGAAGATTGGACGCTGGTCACCGATTTATTTGAATTGCTGCAAGGCGCGCAAACCGATTGGACGTATTTTTGGCGCACCTTGTCGCACTGGATGGCACAGCAAAATGACGCACCATTGCACGATCTTATTTTGGATCGCACCGGCTTTGCCGCTTGGCTGACGCGTTATCGCACGCGTTTAGCACTAGATCCGCAGTCAAACCTTGCGCGCAGCCGCGCAATGCTCAACTGCAACCCCAAATTTATTCTAAGAAATCATTTGGCCGAAATCGCCATTCGTCAGGCTGAAGATCAAGGCGACATGAGTGAAATCGAGCGCCTACGCGCGTGTTTAGCGCAGCCTTTTGATGAACAAATTGAAAATGAGCATTACGCCCATCTCCCGCCTGATTGGGCCAGTACGCTTTCAGTGAGCTGCTCTTCTTAGGGTCGGTTGAAGTTTGGTTTCGCGCCATGCTGAATCGATTTTCGCGGTGAATCAAGGCGTAGTTAGCGATGCATAGTCATACTATCTCCGCTTACTACACCCTACGATCCGCCGCTAAAGCCCCTTTTTTTGAGATCATTCTGATCTAGCACCACAAACAAGCCAACGGAATACAGCATATTCTGCGATAATTCGCCGCATCATCTTTTTGTAACAATTGAACCATGCCCGAAATATTCACTGGTTTAGACACCATTACGGCCATTAGTTTAGCCTTAGCACTGCTTTTTGTTTTGGCTTACGAATTCATTAATGGTTTTCACGACACCGCCAATGCAGTAGCGACGGTTATTTACACCAAGGCGATGCCGGCGAATTTAGCGGTTGTTGCTTCCGGTTGTTTCAACTTTTTGGGCGTATTACTCGGTGGACTTGGCGTCGCTTACGCCATCATCCATTTGCTACCCGTTGAGCTACTGCTGAACGTCAATAGCAGCCATGGCTTGATCATGGTGTTTTCTTTGCTCTCGGCCGCCATTATCTGGAACTTAGGCACGTGGTATCTGGGCATTCCTGCCTCGAGCTCACACACGCTGATTGGCTCGATTTTAGGCGTTGGCATTATGCATGCCATGCTGAATGGCAATCATTGGTTACACGGGATTAACACCCAAAAAGCCATCGACATTTTACTGTCATTGCTGATTTCACCCGCGCTGGGCATGATTCTGGCCGGTATTTTGCTAATCGCACTCAAACGCTATTTTAGCCAGTCACACATGCACCTCACCCCCGACGAGCGTAAAGCCATCGACGGCAAAAAGCACCCACCGTTTTGGACTCGCGTCACACTCATTGCCTCAGCCATGGGTTTGAGCTTTGCGCACGGCTCCAATGATGGACAAAAAGGCATCGGCTTAGTGATGTTGGTTTTAGTAGGTTTAGCGCCAGGTAACTTTGTGCTCGATCGCACCAGCAGCATTTATGATATTGAGCGCACGCGTGATGCGGCGATTCATATCAAAGATTTTTATGCGGGTCATGCCGACAAAATCAATCAATCGCTACATCTAGGCCCGATGAGCACCGATTTGCCTGCGCAATTTGAATGCAAACCTGAAGTTACCTATGCCGCAATCAATGCACTCGATGGCATGCTCAACAAGGTCAAATCATACAATGACCTGAGTGCGGAACAGCGCATTAGCACCCGTCGAATCTTACTTTGTGTCGATGATACCGCCAAGAAAGTCAGCAAATTGCCGATTTGGACTTCGCACGAAAAACATAGCCTAGATCAATTTCGTAAAGACCTCACCACCACCACTGAATACGCGCCGCAATGGGTGATTGTCGCGGTCGCTTTAGCGCTGGGCTTGGGCACGATGGTAGGCTGGAAACGAATTGTCTACACCGTTGGTGAAAAGATCGGCAATAAAGGCATGACCTATTCCCAAGGCAATGCGGCGCAAATTACCGCTGCGCTGGCCATTGGGATTGCCAGCTGGACGGGCATGCCGGTTTCAACGACGCATATTTTGTCATCGGCGGTTGCCGGCACCATGGTGGCCAATAAGAGCGGTTTACAGTCGAGCACCGTGAAAAACATCGCGATCGCTTGGGTGCTAACCTTACCGGTGACGATCTGTATGTCTGCCGGACTTTTCTGGCTCGCTAGCAAAATATTTGTCTGATACTGGCCTAAATCGCACGTAACTCACGCCCAATAAAAAACCCGCAATGCGGGTTTTTTATTGGGTATTACCCTGCAACATATAGTGCATAAACCATAGCGCGCAATACCCTATAGGCCCGTCAGTAAGTCTTGAATCAAATCATCGGTATACTCTAAACCGACAGAAATACGCACCATCCCATCCGAGATCCCCGCAGCAGCACGCGCTTCAGGCGTTAAACGGCCATGCGACGTGGTTGCTGGATGAGTGATGGTAGTGCGTGTATCGCCCAGATTGGCGGTTCGACTCATGAGCTGCACCGCATCAATCAACGCCCAAGCGGCCGCCTTACCGCCTTTTAATTCAAACGACAACACGCCACCCGCCCCAGTTTGCTGACGTTGCGCCAAGTCGTATTGTGGGTGCGACGGCAAGCCGGGGTAATAAACCCGCGCAATTTGTGGCTGCACCTCTAACCACTGCGCCAATTTAAGCGCATTTTCACAATGCGCCTTCATCCGTAAACCCAAAGTTTCCAAGCCTTTGAGCAACACCCAAGCGTTAAACGCCGACAACGTCGGCCCTGCCGTGCGTAAAAAGAGATAAATCGGCTCAATCAAAATATGACTACCGACGACCGCCCCACCTAAAACTCGGCCTTGGCCATCAATAAATTTGGTCGCCGAATGCACCACCAAATCTGCCCCGAGTTTTAAGGGCTGCTGTAAAGCTGGTGAGCAAAAGCAATTATCAACCGCCAACAGCGCGCCATGCCGATGCGCAATTTCGGCAATCGCCGCAATATCAGCAATCTCAGTCAGTGGATTATTGGGGGTTTCTAAAAAGAACAACTTGGTATTGGTTTGCGCGGCAGCTTCCCACGCGCTTAAATCCGTTTGCGCGGCATAGCTCACCGTCACGCCGAATTTAGCCAAATAAGTATTGAATAATTGAATGGTTGCGCCAAATAAGCCGCTAGACGCCACGATATGATCGCCCGACTTCAGATGGGCCATGCACAAAGCCAAAATCGCACTCATTCCAGAAGCCGTAGCCACCGCACGCTCACCACACTCCAAGGCGGCCAAACGCTGCTCAAAGGCCGCCACTGTCGGATTAGTGAAACGCGAATAAATATACCCCGGCATTTGACCAGTAAACTTCAGCGCAGCTTCTTCGGCTGAGCCCACCACAAAACTAGAAGTCAGATATAAAGCATCGGAATGCTCACCAAACTCAGAGCGCATCGTTCCGGCGCGAACGGCTAATGTTTCGGGGTGAAGATCATTTAAATTCAGCATGATGATTGACTTAATCCAATAAAACGAGCCAATAAAAACGACCCAATAAAAACGGGAGCCATCGCTCCCGTTTTTATTGGGTGCGTGCAATTAAATTAAATTTTGCTCTGCAACACCAATATTCATATCCAAAATACGGCTATCGGCATCACCATCAGCCGCCTTGGTCGACAATGGCGAAATTCGTTTTGCCTCTAATTCATCCAAATAGGCATCGGTAATATCGCCAGTAATGTATTTACCATCAAAGCAGGAGGTTTCAAAGTCGGTAATTTTGCCGCCACTGGCATCGGTACAGGCTTGAATCAACGCATCCAGTTCTTGGTAAATCACCACATCCGCACCGATTTCTTGGGCAATTTGCACGGCATCACGATCAGTCGCAATCAACTCAGCACGCGTTGGCATATCAATGCCATACACATGTGGAAACTTAACCGGTGGCGCAGCCGAAGCCAAATAGACTTTATTCGCGCCGACATCACGCACCATTTGCACGATTTCTTTTGACGTCGTTCCACGCACAATCGAATCATCCACCAGCAAAACATTCTTGCCGCGGAACTCAACCGCAATTGGGTTCAGCTTTTGGCGCACTGATTTTTTGCGACTCGCCTGCCCCGGCATAATAAAAGTACGGCCGATATAGCGGTTTTTCATGAAGCCTTCACGATACGGCAAGCCCAAAGCATCCGCTAGTTGCAACGCTGCATCACGGCTGGTGTCCGGAATCGGGATCACCACATCAATATCCAGAGCGGGGACTAGCTTACGTACTTTGTCGGCCAGTTGTTCGCCCATTTTCAAGCGAGACTCATGCACCGAAATGCCATCAATCACCGAGTCCGGCCGGGCAAAGTAAACATGCTCAAAAATGCACGGCACCAATACCGGATTAGGATGACATTGGCGGCTAGACAATTGGCCATCAAAAGTCACATAAATCGCTTCGCCCGGCGCAACGTCACGCATAAACTTAAAGCCCAGCACATCCAGCGCCACCGACTCACTGGCCACAATGTACTCCATGCCTTCTGGCGTTTCGTGGCAACCTAAAGACAGCGGACGAATACCATGTGGATCACGAAATGCCACCATGCCAAAGCCGGCGATAATCGCGACTACCGCATACGCACCTTTGACTCGCTTATGCACCGCAGTAATCGCATCAAATACAGTATCAGCATCCAGTTGCGGCCCAGACACACGGCGCGACAATTCATGTGCAAACACATTGCACAGCGCTTCCGAATCCGAATTGGTATTAATGTGCCGCAGATCAGTGCGGTACATATCTTCTTTTAGCTGCTTATCGTTGGTCAGATTACCGTTATGCGCCAATACAATCCCAAAAGGACTGTTGACGTAAAACGGCTGTGCTTCGGCCAAGCTCGAAGCCGAACCCGCAGTTGGATAGCGAACGTGGCCGATGCCGACATTCCCCATTAAAGAACGCATATTGCGCGTGCGAAACACGTCGCGAACCAGGCCTTGGCCTTTATGCATATGAAGCACTTGCTGTTCAGCAGTGACAATACCGGCAGCATCTTGCCCACGGTGCTGCAGAACCAGCAGCCCGTCGTACAACATTTGATTTACCGGAGTTTTAGCGACCACACCTACAATGCCACACATTGGTCAAGATTCCTTGCGTCTACAACACATTAAAAAATCATTCGAAATTAATTCGACTAGCAAAAGCAAGCGGCAGCCATGGTTTTACCACGAAGGCACTTTGCTCAAATAAGGGACTAAACATTGCATTTCGCCACATCGGCTCTTTGGGCAAACTGGTCAAGCCGGCCAGCATCACCAAAGTCAGCATCAATAAAAACCCACGCATCACCCCAAAACCCGCACCCAAAACCCGATCAATCGGCTTAAATCCGGTGGCTTTTACAAATTGGTTCAGAGTGATTCGTACGATGGCAGAAAACAACCACGTCACAAAAAACAGCGCAATAAAGGCCGCCAAATAACGTATTGCATCAGTTGGAATACTTTCTGGCATCCAGAGCGCGACCATCGTTGCGTAATGCATCGCAATCCAAAAAGCGAAAATCCAAGCCAACAAAGCCAATAATTCTTGCGTTAAGCCACGCATCACAGACAGCAAAATAGACAGCCCGACGATGGTCAAAGCAATATAGTCAAACGCGGTCATGGCGCGGCCTTAGCCACCAAAGAGCCCGATACACCCATATCACGCATGATTTTCAACCATGCTTTGGCTTTCGCCTCATCCTCAGTCGGGCCCACTCGAACACGAGTTAGCGCGCCCTTACTGGTATTAATTTGCTCGCTGCTGACACGAACACCCGCCGATTTCAGTTTCGCCACCATTTGCGCGGCTTTATCAGCATCGGCATAAGCGCCAACCTGAATAAAATAGGTCTTTTTATCTAGTTTTTTTTCTGTCGGCAGCGAATGACTGGTTTTCCCCGACAAGATGGCCGCAGGATCAGCCTCAATGGCCGCAGCAACTTCTGGTTTTTTCTCTGGCAACGGCTTTTTAACCACCGGTTTGGGCGTTGCTTTAATCACGACGGGTGACGGTGGCGTCGTCAGCACCGGCGATACACTGGGTGCCGGTGTGGCTACGGGGGTTGCGTTTGGTGTTGGTGTCGGTACCGCCGCATCAACTGCGACTTGATGATTGACTAATTTGCCAGGTAAAGTCACCGCAGCCACTTGCGAGGCGTCCAATTGCGGCAAGGCAGCCTCAGTAACCACCGCTGAAGCAGGTAGCGCATTGAGCGGTGCGGTTTGCACAATCGACGAGAGCGCCGGCGCACTGGAGATGATTTCAACCGGATGATTGTCGATTAAATTTTTTGGTGGCTCACCATCTAACACCGTCCACAAAAAAATCAAGGCAAACACCACCAAGGCGATCGCCCCGACCAAACGCCGACGAGCGCGTTTTCTCAGTTGCTGCAGTTCATCACTCACATTTGCCATTACTTTGCTTGCCCACGCGCCACCATGACCTCAGCCACGGTAAAGAAAGATCCAAAGACCAAGATTCTATCAGCTTCAAGCGCACTCTTGCAGGCCGATTGATAGGCATCAGCGACAGCATCATACGTTTGAATTTGTGCTTGCGGATCAATTTGTAAAATAATCTTAGCCAAAGTGCCTGCTGGCGTAGCGCGTGATAAATCAGGCGCGGCCAAATACCAACAATCAACCCGATCAGCCAAAATACGCACCACGCCAACCATGTCTTTATCTTGCATCATGCCCAGCACGGCATGCGTTTTAGGGTGAAAACTCATACTATCTAAGCATGATTTTAACACTAAGGCGGCATGGGGGTTATGCGCTACATCCAGCACCACCGTTGGCCTACCGGGCAATACCTGAAAACGTGCTGGCCATTCAACTTCAAGCAAACCGCGCTTAATATCGCCCAACGTCACGGGCAATTGCGTGTGACACTCGTCCAAGACCGCCAACGCCAAACACGCATTATTTAATTGATATTGCCCCCGCAGCGCCGGTAAAGGCAAAGCATGGCGACGCAGCCCATTACGATGCCACCACGACCATTGCTGCCCTTCAATTTGCATTTGATAGCCAAAGTCGCGACCAATTAATCCGAGATCGGCGCCGATTTCTGCTGCGACATCCAGCAATGTCTGCGGCGGCTGAGGATCTGCGCATAACGCAGGCAAGCCTGAACGGTAGATGCCCGCCTTTTCCAACGCGATTTTTTCACGGGTGTCTCCCAAATAACTTTGATGATCAATGCCAACACTCACCACGGCAGCAACGGTTGGCTCAAAAATATTAACCGCGTCTAGCCGACCGCCCAATCCTACTTCCATAATCGCCACATCAACGTCTTGCGCAATAAATTGATGCATCGCAGCCAAGGTGCCGAATTCAAAGTAAGAGAGACTCGTACTACCGCGCGCAGATTCAATGGCACGAAAACTTGCCACAATCTCATCATCAGCGACCGGTTGACCATTAATCGCAATCCGCTCGTTGTAATGCAAGAGATGCGGTGAGGTATAAGTCCCCACCTTGTACCCAGCAATCACCAGTATCTGCGTCAACATCGCGCAGACTGAGCCCTTGCCATTGGTACCCCCTATGGTTAACACCGGAAACCGTGGCTGCAAGCGCATTTGATCTCGCACTTGTGTCACACGGCCCAGCCCCATATCAATGGCCACAGGATGCAAGGATTCCAAATAGCTTAACCATGTCGGTAAGTCATCTGCATTAAAAACTGCCATTTAATTCGCCGCAGGTTGACGGTTAAGTAAGGTAATCACATCCGCCAAGCGTTGACGCAATTCGCGGCGATCAACAATCATGTCAATCGCGCCTTTTTCTAGCAAAAATTCAGAGCGCTGAAAGCCTTCTGGCAAAGTCTCACGTACCGTTTGCTCGATCACACGCGGACCAGCAAAACCAATCAAAGCACCAGGTTCCGCCATAACTACATCGCCCAAAAAGGCAAACGAGGCGGAAACACCACCCATGGTTGGATCGGTCAACAAAGAAATAAACGGCAGTTTTTTATCGGCTAATTTGGTCAAAATGGCGCTGGTTTTCGCCATTTGCATCAATGAGCTCAAACCTTCTTGCATTCGAGCGCCGCCGGATGCGGATACGCAGATAAAAGGCATGTCATTTTCAATCGCCGCTTTCACACCACGAACAAAACGCTCCCCCACCACCGAGCCCATTGAGCCACCAATAAACTTAAATTCAAACGCAGCGACCACCACCGGCACGGTCAAAATGGACCCCTGCATGACGACCATCGCATCATCTTCACCAGTTGCAGCTTGCGCGGCGATCAAGCGATCCGGATAGCGTTTGCCATCTTTAAATTTTAAGATATCAACCGGTTTTACTTCTGCACCAATTTCAAACCGCCCCTCCGTATCGAGCAACTGATTCAGTCGCGCACGGGCAGGCACTGCATTATGAAAACCGCATTTAGGACAGACTTCTAAATTATTGGCTAGATCAGTGCGATATAACACGGCATTACACGCATTACATTTACTCCACAAACCCTCAGGCACCGCCGATTTGCTCGCTGTGGTGCGGCTTTGAATTTTCGGCGGTAATAATTTTTGCAACCAACTCATTGAAACACTCCTTAAACCTACTTAGCGACGCGCGCCATCCATTGCAATACGTACTTCAGACAAAAACGCACGCAAACGCTCAGCCAAACCCGCTTCGCCTAATTCAACTTCTTGAACCAACCGTGAACCAATCACCACCGCATCTGCAATCTGTGCCACAGCTTGCGCAGTGAGGGCGTCACGAATACCAAAACCCACCCCAATAGGGATAGAGATAAATTGTTTTAATACCGCCAGCTTCGCGGCGACATCCGCTACATCTAAGTTGGCCGAGCCGGTCACGCCTTTGAGCGAGACATAATACACATAACCGCTGGCCAATTCGGCCACCGCTTTCATCCGCGACGCTGGCGTGGTGGGTGCCAGCAAGAAAATCGGATCCAGCCCCCGCGCTTTAAATATTTTGGCCGACTCTAATGCCTCTTCAGGCGGCATATCTACGGTTAAAACACCGTCAACCCCAGCCTCAACGGCCGCTTGCGCAAACACATCATACCCCATGGCTTCAACCGGATTGGCATAGCCCATCAGCACGACAGGCGTTGTGGTATTGTCTTGGCGAAAATCGGCGACCAACTCAAGCACGCGCCGTAAAGACACTTTATGCAAGAGTGCACGCTCTGAGGCGCGCTGAATGACAGGACCATCGGCCATCGGGTCAGAAAAAGGCACACCCAGTTCAATCACATCGGCGCCGCCATCGACTAAGGCGTGCATTAATTCAACGGTCACCTCTGGGCGTGGGTCGCCAGCGGTAATAAATGGAATCAGCGCAGATCGATTCTGCGCCGCCAATTGTTGCATTACACTTTGAATACGAGACATAGGTATCTTTACCGCTTCATTGATTGACAATAGCTGGCGAGATATACCCCGCCAAACAAATTTACAGTTGAATGCCGCTCATTTTAGCAATCGTCGGAATATCTTTATCGCCACGCCCCGAGAGATTCACTAAAAGCACCTCATCTTTGCGCATGGTTTTGGCCATTTTCGCAGCTTGCGCCAAGGCATGACTCGACTCTAAAGCAGGGATAATCCCCTCGTAACGGCACAAATCATGAAACGCCGCCAATGCTTCATCATCATTAATCGCAACATATTCGGCGCGACCGATATCTTTTAAATGACTATGCTCAGGCCCAACGCCTGGATAATCCAAACCCGCAGAAATCGAATGCGTTTCACTAATCTGGCCATCGACATCTTGCATTAGATATGAGCGCTGCCCATGCAACACGCCATTTTTTGCATTCGATGTCAGTGGTGCAGCATGCCGTCCCGTTTCCACACCATCGCCGCCCGCTTCAACACCAATTAAGCGTACATTCGGCACATCAATGTAGGGATAAAAAATACCAATCGCATTCGAGCCTCCGCCCACACAAGCCAAAACTGCGTCAGGCTGACGGCCAATCATTTCTTGCATTTGTACTTTGCATTCTTCGCCGATCACCACTTGAAAATCACGCACCAATTGCGGATAAGGATGCGGGCCCGCAGCCGTGCCAATGATGTAATACGTCGAATCGACATTAGTCACCCAATCGCGCATCGCTTCATTCATTGCGTCTTTTAAGGTTTTGGTTCCCGATGTAACAGGCACTACCGTCGCACCCAGCAATTTCATTCGATATACGTTCGGCGCTTGGCGAACCACGTCTTCTGCGCCCATATACACCACGCATTCCATGCCATAACGTGCCGCCACCGTTGCCGATGCGACGCCATGTTGGCCGGCACCCGTTTCAGCAATCACGCGTTTTTTACCCATGCGTTTGGCCAACAAAGCCTGACCAATGGTGTTATTGACCTTGTGCGCACCGGTATGGTTTAAATCTTCGCGTTTTAAGTAAATTTGTGCGCCACCTAATGCACTCGACCAGCGTTTCGCATGATAAACCGGGCTCGGCCGGCCCACGTAGTGCTTTAGCACATAGCGATATTCATCCATAAAAGCCGGGTCTTTGATGGCTTTTTCAAACTCAATACGCAGCTCATCTAAAGCTGGCATCAAGGTTTCAGCGACATAAATGCCACCATGAGGACCAAAGTGACCACGGACATCGGGCTGCTGATAAATTTCGCTCATGACTCTCTCACATAAACTTTAAAGCAGATTAATTAAATAACGGCGCGAACAAATGACTCAACCAAAACTAAATCTTTAATACCCTTACACTGCTCCACACCACTAGACACATCCACCGCCCAAGGCTGCACGCAGGCAATCGCAGCAGCGACATTCTCTGGGTGCAAACCGCCTGACAAGATCAATGGCAACGGCCACTCATTCGGTAAGGCTTGCCAATCAAAACTTTCACCAGTGCCACCAGGAACGCCATCCACCCAAGCATCAAGTAAAATGCCCCGACACAAAGGAGAAACAAAACTCGCCGCGTATTCTAACAAATTTATGCCCGGTTTTACCCTCAGTGCTTTGATAAATGGACGACCAAACTGCGAACAAAAAGCCAGATCTTCATCGCCATGAAATTGCAGCAAGTCTAGCGGTACTTTTTCTAACACCGCGCTGACATTCTCTACCGACGCATTCACAAACAGCCCAACAGAAGCAACAAAGACGGGCAATGCCGCAACGATTTCAGCCGCCAGCGCGACCGAAACATGCCGCGGGCTTGGCGGATAAAATACCAAACCGATGGCGTCAGCCCCCAATAGCGCCACCTGACGTGCCGTAGCTGCATCGCGCAATCCGCAAATTTTTATTCGAGTTCGCATCAGAAACCCTTATAGCTAATTAAATTAATCCGTAGCGATACTCTGGCAAAGAGATCAATTCGAACTCAGGAGGATAGCTCACACCCGTTAAATAAAGACCGTCTGGCATAAACGTGGGGGGCGCGGAAGTTCTATTTTTTTGCGCCAATAACCAGCCCATCCACTCCGCTGAAGCCTTACCTTTACCAACGTGCAATAACGCACCCATGATATTGCGGACCATGTGATGCAAAAATGCGGTCGCAGAAAAATCAACGCATAGCATGTTGCCATGCTCGGTAATTTGAATTTTTTGCAATTGCTTGATTGGAGAGAGCGCCTGACATTCGGCAGCACGAAAACTACTAAAATCATGTTCGCCTAACAACAACTGCGCGGCAACACGCATCTGGGCGACATCAAGGTCGTAATGCACCCAACCGACCCGTCCAGCTTGCAAACTCGGGCGTATGGGGTGACGCAACAAGAGATAGCGGTAATGGCGTGCGGTCGCGACAAATCGAGCATGAAAATGCTGCGGCACTTCTTGCGCCCAAAGCACCGAAATCCCTGCGGGTAAAAAACTATTTACGCCTCGCACCCATGCGGTAATCGGGCGCGGTGCGTCACTGTCAAAATGGGCGATTTGCCGAGTAGCATGGACGCCAGCATCGGTACGTCCTGCCGCATGCATCCGAACTGGATGCCCAGCCATCCTACCAATTGCGCGTTCCATCTCGCCTTGGATTGTGTCCATCTGAGGCTGCACCTGCCAACCACTAAAATCACGACCATCGTATTCAATCGCTAAGGCAAATCGTTTCAACGCCAAAACCCACCCATCCCCAAAAAAATAGAATATACAATCAGCGCACATTGTCCAAACAGCAGACTCAATTGCAGTCGATTGATCGGAATATACGACAACACTAAGGCGTGATCTACCGGAGGTTGCGGCTGCAAAATCAGCGCCAATAAAGCCTTGAATCCCAATTTGGACTCCAGTAAGGACTCAGCCACCTGCAATGTTAAAGCAAAACGAACCGCAAATCGCGCTCGTACATTAGAAAAGTACTGCAAAGGAGATAAAAACAGGTAAAAAGAGGAGAAAACCTCGTTACTAGTCAGTCTTTTAAGTAGAATTTGCAAGCTAGCGGCAACAACTAGCAACCTCCCAACTTGATCAAACCCCAACCTTAAGCCAACATCCGTAGGCGATAACACCCCCAACCAAATATAGCGCCCAGGTGTACTCCAGCCATAGATCAGCACGGTAGCGAGTAAGAGCCACTTTAATTTTGACAAACTCCGTAGCAATCGTTGCCGAGCATACTGCGCAGCAACGAGCACGACGACTAAGGCCAAAGCCCAAAGATAATGGCGCTCAAGCCATGGCAGCAACAAGAGCAACCACAACCAAAGCGCCAAAAAATTCACCGGATGTAAATTCAGAATTAATTCCAGAGGCTAACCGTTTACAAATCAGCCAGAAGCGACTGCGCTAAGCCCTGCTGCTGCACATTTCCTTCTTGCAATGCCTCTTGCAGGATTTCTCGAGCGCCCTCAACATCCCCCATATCAATATACGCGCGAGCTAAGTCAATTTTTGTTTGTACTGGATCATCCGCAGAGAAGTCCATTTCACTTGAGGTCGCCGCCTCATCCAAGCTCAGACTAATATCATCCAAAGCGATATCTTCAGACCGGTTCAAATTAAGTTGCTCGTCAGCAGATGCCGTTTCTAACTCTGAACCGACCGGCACTGCCAAATCAAAATTGAAATCCAAACTCATATCATTGGCCGACTCAGCCGCCCCCACTTCTGAAATATGTTCAGAAAGCGGCTCAGGAAGATCTAACTCAGGCAGACTTTCCTCAGGCAAAGCCAAATCAAAAGTTGATGTCGGCGAGCTTAAATCAGCATCCAAATCCAAAGCGTTCGCCAAGGCGTCAAAATTTGATAAATCGAACTCGGCATCGGTATCCGCACCTACCTCTGCATCAAGTGAACCACCAAAATCAAATTCAGCCAATTCATCAAGATCAGACAGCGCCGCCGCCATTGAAGCGTCATCTACAGGCAAACCCATCGGCAAATCCAGCACCATCATTTCGCCCGCCAGCGGCAACTCGCCCTCACCCACAGTTGATGCAATCGATATCGCTTCCGCTTCCGCTTCCGCTTCCGCTTCCGCCTCATCCATACCCGCATCAGTCTTTAGAGGCGCTAACGTTGCGCTGGCAGCAAGATCAAAAGACAAGTCCTCAGCAAAATCAACATCCGCCCCTGGCAAGCTGTCAGTAGACTCAGACGCCAAACTAGGCTCATCAACAGGCAAATCGAGATCTGGCCCCTGCGATTGAGAAAAATCAGCTTCGGCTAAGTCAACTGACGGCGACTCTAAATCCAATTCAAAATCTAAGTCGTGGTTGACCGCTTCGGTCGTCGCGGCGACCGCCGCCCCCCCCATAACAATGGCAGCGACAGCCCGAGTATCAATCACTTCACTTTGCTGATACAACGGATTTTCTGGATCGATTTCGTGCCCTGTTTGCGCTACTCGTTCCCAATGCTCACCTTTGCCACCCAGCATGGCGAACAACGCAGAGGCATGCTCTTCGTAAGAGATTAAGTCTTTTCTAGCAGCATAAATATCCAGCAATTTCATCCGAATTTCATGCCGAGATGGGTCTTTATTTAACGCGTCTTTTAAAATCTCTTCTGCCTGCGCGTCTCGCCCATACGCCATATACACTTCAGCCTCGGCAATCGGATCAACTTCATCAGTGTCAATCGTCCCCAAGCCTTGCCGACTAAAATCAGTTAGGAACGAGTTTTCAGTGGATTGGGTGCTAATCACACCGCCGCCGGTACTTCCCAACACCGTATTGGCCTTTAAGTCTCCGCCGGTAATGATGCTATCTTCAAACACATTAGGACGCTGACGTCGTCGTACCATCCACAGTCCACCAACACCCAACAAAACGGCTAAAGCGCCTCCGCCCAATGCCAGCGGATTTTCAAACAAACTCCCAATAAAGCCGGTTTCCTCAGGTACATCGGCCACAACTTCAACGCGTTTTTTGGTTTTTACCGCTGGCGCGCTAGCAACACGACTCGCCACAACCGCACTCGCCACCGTCGGCAGTGCGGCGACCTCAACTTGCGAAGAGACTGAAGCCAC
This sequence comes from Deefgea salmonis, assembly GCF_020531905.1. GTDB lineage: Bacteria > Pseudomonadota > Gammaproteobacteria > Burkholderiales > Chitinibacteraceae > Deefgea > Deefgea salmonis. Next base: position 645,945 of record NZ_JAJAWG010000001.1, read on the forward strand.
TGGAGCCGCAGCAACGGCCTCTGCGCTAGCAGTTACACCGCTGGCTTTTGCCTTCATCGCAACCAAACGTTCCATATCATTGACGTTTTTTTGCAATTCTGCGACGCGCTGATTCGCTTCATTCAGCGCTTTTTGTCGTGCTGCGACTTCCTCCTCTAAAGCCTGCAGCTTAGCCAAATCGCCTGATTTTTTCGCTAAATCCACCGCTTTAGATAACTTCAAAACATCTTTATTTTTATCAACAGCACCTGCGCCTTGATCTTCAAGCTGCGTCGCAATTTTACCGCCAGCAGATTGAGCCACTAAATCTCGCGCAGAAGATTTTGCGGCAAGATCACCCAGCTTACTCCGGTACTCATTCCAATTTTCAGCCTGCACTTTGACTTCTTTGCTGGCCTGTTGAGCGCTGAGTGCTTGCATTTCTGCGACTGGCGGCAATCGTAAAATTTTGCCTCGTTTGAGCCGATTCATATTGCCATCAAAAGCATCTGGATTGTTACGGTACAAACCAACCAGCACCTGATCCAAACTCACGCCACTGGGCTGTACGGCCCTCGCCACGCCCGATAGCGTATCGCCACCTTTGGTTTTATACGACGCTTCAGCATCACGCGCTTCGGCCGAAGACTCGGTCGATCGCACCCTCTCATTTAAAGACGCAGACTGGACTTGATTCGGTTTCGACGATTTGATCACACCCGAACTACGCACGCCAGGCAAAGCACTCGCCGCAAACTTAGTCGATGCCGTCGGCGAATAACCAGCCGGATCAATCAAAGCGGTGTACTCTCGCTGAATACGACCGGACGCCCAATTAAGTTCCAACAAAAAATCAAGGTACGGCTCAGAAATTGCCTGCGATGACTTCACTGCAACATAGTGCTGACCATTACCTCGCTTCTCAATATTAAAACGCAAGCCCAAAGCCCCTGATGGGTAAGTAATTTGCGCATTCGAAAAAGCCTCCGGCGAAGCCAAGCTCACCACGAGTGAATCGGCCTCTCCGGGTAACACAGAAACCAAATCGATCTCTCCACGAAAAGGCTGCCCCAAGCCGGATAAAACATTCAGTCGACCCAAACCCGCTGCGTTAGCAAACCAAGGTAAAGCAGCCATCGTCACGGCCAATACGCATGTTTTAAATCGTGGCGTTTTAAGCACAAGCAATCTCCCAATCGCGATCATACTAAATTTTACTTCATTCTTATCTTGATTATATTCAACCAATAACAAACACGAATCAAGCACAAAACTTTCAAATTAAGACAGCGTAATTCAATAGCTATCGTATTACTGCAAATTATTTACAAAAACTTTCTCGATAATACTAACAATTCAATCTAGAGCAGAATTTTATATTCATTTTTTTGTTCGAGCGTAACAGACACGCTACGTTTTTTTGGTATTTTCGCCCAATTCCAAGTAAAAATAGCCCAAAATCATAAAGGGTTTAAATCCTGCATTGCAATTTGATGAGCGGCAGCCACCCAACAAAACCAAGACATCACCATAATTTGTAAAGTCTCTTTTGCTGTTTACAGGTCCTGCACTTTATTTTGCTGACGCAGCGCTTTAACACAAATTATCCCCGCAGATAGAGTAATATCGACAGAGTGAACGCTCAACCAAGCAACCCCAGCTGCATTGCATTAGACGGATTTAAATTCAGCAGTTCGAACCACGCATCACGTGCATTACCGCCAAATTCGCATTAATCGGCGGCAGCGATGGGCCGATTACGTCCAGCAATCGGCCGCACAGAACAAAAATCGCGAATATCCACACCTAAATATTGCGTTGCCACCCTTGCAGCTCAGCCAGCAACAAGTTTATGTCAGGCTTATTGTCATACACCAAGAGTCTGATACGCTCCTTTTTGCACATCAAGCCAATACAATACTCAGTTAAAAAAGACCTTCAATACCACGCACTTTCTTAGCAACACAATACTGGGTATATGCCACCAGATCTTATTTAATAAGAGCTTTCTAGCTATACCATGCATTATATAACCTAAATGATGCAAAATTAGATGCTCGCCATTTAAAGCGCAAACTCCAGACACAGACCAACCTTATCGGGTCTCAGCAATAAATTCGGCCTACACCCACCCCACCTAGAACAGTCCGCCGCCCACATGCCGAAAGCATGTCAGGTGCAAACTGCCGCGCATCTGGCGCAATAGCGAACTCCGAACAATCGCTTTGACAAAAGCCCATGACTCAGCAACCAAGACAACAGTCTGCTAACATAGTGTCATTTTTTACAATCGACACAAAAAAGGACAAGCGATGACTTACGTTGTGACCGATGCCTGTGTGAAATGCAAATACACAGATTGCGTTGATGTTTGCCCAGTAGACTGCTTTCGTGAAGGCCCAAACTTTCTCGTCATTGATCCAGATGAATGTATCGATTGCACGCTTTGCGTTGCAGAATGCCCTGTCGAGGCGATTTATGCAGAAGACGACGTGCCGGCACAGATGCATGACTTCATCGCACTCAATGCAGAACTCGCAAAAACGTGGCCAGCCATCATTGAGAAAAAAGAACCACTAGATGATCATGCAGCATGGGCCAACGTCAGTGGGAAAATCGACAAAATTGAACGTTAATAGCAATTAGCGCCACGTAAAACTTGCCTTTTCAAAAAAAAAAGCCTATTATCTATGGTTCTACAACCTTGCCTAACCGTGGTCGCTAGCGGTAGGCTGTAACCCGTAAGGAGACTTCATGCGACATTATGAAATCGTATTTATCGTACACCCTGATCAAAGCGAACAAGTTCCAGCAATGATCGAGCGCTACAAAGCCTTGATTACTGCAGGTGCAGGCTCAATTCACCGTCTTGAAGACTGGGGCCGTCGTCAATTGGCTTACCCAATCCAAAAGATTCACAAAGCTCATTATGTAATGATGAATATCGAGTGCAGCCAAGCAACTTTGGATGAAATCGAACACGCATTCAAATTCAATGATGCAGTTTTACGTCACTTGACACTAAAAACTGATGTTGCCGCAACCGAAGCTTCACCAATGATGAAAGAAGAAAAATCTAAATCATTGTCACAAGCTGCCGGCGAAGGCCTAGCCGCTTAATTCGGCTAAATTGAACTTACGAAACCGAGTACTAATCGAAGGTTTTTTGGTTAGCGATTCATGTTTACGTAGCACACCTGCAGGTATTCCTGTGATTGAGGGGCGAATACTCCATCAATCATTACAAATACAGCTTGGCAGTGCACGTAATATTGAATGTGAAATTCCTTTTTTAGCTCTGGGTGAGATCGCGCAAGCAATTGCCAAACTAGCCCCAGAACAAAAGCTAAAATGCAAGGGGTTTCTCGCAGCTAAAAGCCAACGCTTTCGTCATGCTCTGGTTTTGCATATTGATGCATTTGAACTTTTGAATTGAGGAAATCTCATGTCTCGCAATCTTTTCAAGCGGAAGAAATTCTGCCGCTTCTCTGCCGAAGGCATTTTGCACGTTGATTATAAAGACGTTGCCTTGCTTAAAGACTTTATCTCTGAAAACGGCAAGATCATTCCTGCACGTATCACGGGCACTAAAGCCAAATACCAACGTCAATTGTCGACCGCCATCAAATTGGCTCGCTTTTTGGCTTTGTTGCCGTACACTGACCAACACTAATCGAGCAAGGAGAACTTAACATGCAAATTATCCTACTCGAAAAAGTAGCAAACCTAGGTACATTGGGCGACGTGGTTAAAGTGAAAGACGGTTACGCACGTAACTTCTTGATCCCACAAGGCAAAGCAAAACGCGCAAATGCAGCTAACTTAGCCGAATTTGAAGCCCGTCGTGCTGAGCTAGAAGCAAAACAAGCAGAAATCTTGACTCAAGCACAAGCTCGTGCAGCTCAGCTAGAAGGCGCAAGCTTCACTATCGGCCAAAAAGCCGGTGTTGATGGTCGCTTATTCGGTTCAGTAACGACTCAAGATATCGCCGATGCAATCACTGCAACGGGCATCGAAATCAAGAAATTTGAAGTGCGTTTACCAGAAGGCCCATTCAAGGCCATCGGTGAATACGAAGTGGCACTTGCATTACACCACGACGTTATCAGCACAGTTAAATTAGTTGTTGTTGGTGAAGCTGCTTAATTAACCTCAACAATACGATACTAAAAAGCCATGGTTAACCATGGCTTTTTTTTATTTGGCCAAACCTTTCAACACCCTAGAAACAGCCACCAAACCAAAGGTCGCAGTTACGGTCATTACCGCACCAAAGCCGCCCTCACAATCCAAACGAACACCCTCACCCGCCTGAGGCTTAATAGCACACACCGAACCATCGGCTTGCGGATACACCAATTGCTCCGTTGAATACACACACTCAATTCCGAATTTTTTTCCCTGTTTCGGAAACTGATAATCACGACGCAATAAACTCCGGACCTTGGACGCCAATGGATCTTGCAGTGTCCGGCTTAAATCATCCACTTTAACTTGAGTTGGATCAATTTGACCACCCGCCCCACCAACAGTAATCAGCTTGACTTTATTTCGCCGACACCATGCAATTAAAGCCGCCTTAGTTTTAACACTATCAATACAATCAACAACATACTCAAACTTCCCCGCCAAATACTCCGTAAAATTCTCTGGCGAAATAAAATCCTCAATCTGGACAATTTCCATTTCTGGATTAATTGCCAACATTCGCTCAGCCAGAACGGCAACCTTCATTCGCCCAAACTCACCACTTAAAGCGGGCAACTGCCGATTAGTATTGGAAATACAAACATCATCCAAATCAATCAAAGTAACCTGCCCAACACCCGAACGCGCCAAGGCTTCCGCCGCCCAAGAACCAACCCCCCCAACACCAATCACACAGACTCGAGCAGAATTAAACCTCATCAACCCATTAGCACCATACAAACGCGCAATACCAGCAAATCGCCGAAGATACAATTCCGACATGGCCATAATACATTTCCTCAAAACAAAGCAGCCCCACACGGGGCTGCATTTAAACGTCAATGATTTTTACCTTAAACTTTTCTATACAATGGGCATTTACACCCAAGCAATCTCATGACTTCGGCACTGATTTACGACGAACAACTGCCTTTTTAATTGCCTCAGCCGCCGTCACCGCAGGCTCCACTACCTCAGGCGGAGCCGTTGGCTGCAAATCATCCACATCTGCACGCTGAGGACCGCCAGGCATACCAAAACCTGTAAAAAGATTTTTTGCACGATCTTGTAATTGCTGCTGCATATCAACAAACATCGTTGTACTACTTTCCAAATAATTTCCCATCATATTTTGTATCGCAGGGCCTTGGAACTTCATAAATTCCCCCCACAGATTATGATTACTAAACAACGGATTATCCGCCAATGTCGTTGATTTGGCTTGCTCTTGTAATCGTCCCTGCATTTCAGCAAATAGCTGCATGTTTTTTTCTAGGTAATTCCCCATCAAGCCCTGCATTGCATGACCATAAAAACGGATGATTTGCGTCAGAACATCATAAGAAAACATAGGCATACCACCCGCCTCTTCCTCCAAAATAATTTGAAGCAAAACACTACGCGTTAAATCCTCATTCGTCTTCGCGTCAGCAATGGAAATATCCGTCCCATCTAGCACCAACTGTTTAACATCCGCTAGCGTGATATAGCTACTGGTATGGGTATCGTACAAACGACGATTTGGATACTTCTTAATGACACGCTTTTCGACACTCATTGACTCAATCCTCGATAAATTGAACTACTCACCACATCAACAGAGAATAGCCCTGTGCAGAGACTCGCGCAACATGCTGCACCGCACAAAATTATATTGACAACAATAAAAAGCTCTTCCAAAATGAATACGTATTGTGCACTGCAGCAATTGCCAGATTGCGTCTGGTTTAGACCGTCACCACTCAGGAGAATTTAGCATGACAACAGCACAGCAACAACTAAACGACTTTGCGACCGAACAACTGGAAACAGTATTGCGTTTCGCACGCATTTCAATTGACACCGCCGATCGCCTTGTCCAGCTACAAATTGAAACCGCAAAAAACAGCCTTGAAGAAAGTGCGCGTAATGTAAAACAATTTAGCACATTTAAAGATGCTCAAACCGCATTTTCTAGCCAACAAAAACTATCCGAAACGGCGATCGAACAATCACTCGCTTACGGCAAAAATTTATATGAAATTGCGTCTCAAGCCCAAACCGAATTCAGCAAATTAATTGATGAGCGCAGCGTGTTTTTCAATAAAAATGTTGTATCCGGCCTAGATCGCTTTGTTAAGTCAGCACCTGCAGGTACCGATGTTGCCGTAGCTGCTGTTAAATCAACAGTACAAGCCACTGCTGCCGCAGTAGACAGCATGACTAAAGCCGCCAAACAAGTGGCCGACTTCGCCGACGCATCAGTAAAAGCGGCATCAACAGCCACGGCGGATGCGGTCAAAACCGCAGGCAAAAAAACCAATAATGCCGGCTCTACAACCCAATAGGCCATACAAATAGCAAACAAACAAACGGGCACTTTAAAGTGCCCGTTTTTATTTATTGATACAACTTACACGCCGAACTTTACTCTGGCGTTGATTGGGTCACGACTTCCACCACAGCAGGCGCCGCAGCAACAGCCTCATCATTTAGAACGGCTTTAATCGACAAACGAATACGGCCTTTTTCATCTTGCTCGATGACTTTAACACGAACGATCTCGCCTTCTTTTAGGTAGTCGCCCACGTTATTGATACGCTCATTCGCGATTTGGCTAATGTGCACCAAGCCATCTTTACCTGGCATGATTGAAACGATAGCACCGACGTTTTTATCCAAGATCTTAACCACTGGACCTTCGTAGATACGACCAATCTCAACTTCAGCAGTGATTTCTTCGATGCGACGACGCGCTTCAGCGGCGCCTTCTGCCGAAACAGAAGCAATCGTGATCGTACCATCTTCAGTAATGTCGATTTGCGTGCCAGTTTCTTCAGTCAAAGCACGAATCACTGAACCACCCTTACCAATCACATCACGGATTTTTTCTGGGTTGATTTTCATCGTGTAAAGACGTGGTGCGTGCTCGCTGACTTCTTCACGTGCACCATCGAGTGCGCCTTTCATGATGCCGATAATGTGAACACGACCCTCTTTAGCTTGGTCGAGCGCAACACGCATGATTTCTTTGGTGATACCAGTAATCTTGATGTCCATTTGCAGTGCAGTGATACCATTTTCAGTACCCGCAACTTTAAAGTCCATATCGCCGAGATGATCTTCGTCGCCCAAAATATCCGATAGAACCGCAAAGGCATTACCTTCTTTAATCAAACCCATTGCGATACCCGCAACATGGTTTTTCATCGGCACACCCGCATCCATCAAAGCCAACGAACCACCGCAAACCGAAGCCATTGAAGACGAACCGTTTGATTCAGTAATTTCAGAGACCACACGCATCGAGTACGCAAAATCTTCTTTCGCAGGCAGCATCGCAATCAAAGCACGCTTAGCTAAGCGACCGTGACCAATTTCACGACGTTTTGGCACACCAACGCGGCCAGTTTCGCCAGTCGAGTACGGAGGGAAGTTGTAATGCAGCATGAAGCTGTCAGTGTAGCCACCATGCAATGCATCGATTTTTTGCTCGTCAAGCTTGGTACCCAAAGTAGCCGCAACAATCGCTTGAGTTTCACCACGAGTAAACAATACCGAGCCATGCGCGCGTGGCAATACACCCGTGCGGATCGAGATTGGGCGCACAGTGCGCGTATCACGACCATCGATACGAGGCTCACCGGCCAAAATTTGACCGCGAACAATCTCGCCTTCCAAACCTTTAAAGATACCCTTGATTTCATTGGCCGCCAAAGTGCCCGTTTCTTCAGTAATCAACGCATCTTTAACTAAAGCCCAAGTTTCATTGATTTTTTGCGTACGAGCTTGTTTTTGACGTAGTTTGAAGCCTTGTGCCAAGCCTTCAGCAGCGATAGCACGTACTTGCGCGATCAAAGCTTCGTTAGCAACAGGGGCAGTCCAGTCAAACAACTCTGGATTCACTTCATCCGCCAATTCATTGATCGCGTTGATTGCCACTTGCATTTGCTCGTGACCGAACACAACCGCGCCCAACATAATACTTTCAGACAATTCGCTAGCTTCAGACTCAACCATCAATACAGCCTGGCTAGTGCCCGCTACGACCAAGTCCATTTGGCTGTCTTTCATTTCAGACATCGCAGGACACAAGACGTACTCACCGTTGATGTAACCCACGCGCGCAGCGCCAATTGGACCATCAAAAGGCACGCCAGATAAAGTCAAGGCAGCAGAAGCGCCGATCATTGCGGCAATATCAGAATCAACTTCAGGGTTAATCGACATCACCGTCGCAATAATTTGGATGTCGTTAAAGAAACCTTCTGGAAACAGGGGACGAATCGGACGATCAATCAAACGGCTCGTCAGTACTTCTTTCTCAGATGGCTTACCTTCGCGTTTGAAGAAACCACCAGGGATTTTACCGGCTGCATACGTGCGCTCTTGGTAATCCACGGTCAGCGGGAAAAAATCTTGGCCCGGTTTAACCGAGCGAGCTGCAACGACAGTCACCAATACCGAAGTACCATCGATATCAACCATCACAGCGCCGGTCGCTTGGCGTGCAATTTCACCCGTTTCGATGGTGACGGTATTTTTGCCAAAAGCAAAAGATTTACTGATTTTATTGAACACTCGTTGTCCTTTTCACAATGTTTGCCAACGATCTTGGCGAGAGAAACTTCCGCTGCGATGGGATCGACGGCTACTTTTAGCCTGCACATCGCCGATTCCGGCACAACCTTAACTCTACTCTGCAGCCGGAATCGCTATTGGGCAGAATAAAGCTTTAACACTTAAAGCGCATAAAGAAAAAAGTCGCAATCGGTTGACTGCGACTTTTGTCGTTAGGTCTTACTTACGTAGACCCAATGCAGCGATCAAGCTGCGATAGCTATCGTTGTTAGTGCGTTTGAGGTAATCCAACAAACGACGACGACGAGAAACCATAGCCAAAAGACCACGACGCGAGTGATGATCTTTCTTGTGTGTTTTAAAATGTTCAGTCAAATCATTGATACGAGCAGTCAACAAAGCAACTTGAACTTCAGAAGAACCAGTATCGCCTTCCGCATGTTGGAATTTTTTTACTAATTCAGCTTTTTGAGCAACAGAAACAGACATTCAACTTCTCCAAAAAACCATCTAACGATGATTAGACAAGCATAGATTGAGTCATACAACCCATTCCAGCTCCATTAACCCCCTACCCCACATGGGTAGAAAGCAGTCGTTTGGGTCGCAGCACGCCATCAGCGCCCACTTCACCCAAACCGATAAACACAGGATTATCCGACTTTTCGCTAAATCCGTAAAGTCTTAACTCACCCTGCGGTGGATTGATTAAATCTAAAATCGCCATCCCATTGCGCATTAATCCAGTTTGCTGCGCATTAAGCACCACACAAGGCAACTCGATAATTAATTGTTCAGCAGGCAGCAGCGCCGTCTCACGCTGCAGCATATCCATCGCAATATATTCATCCAAGGTAATAGCATCTTCTAACTTAAAACCACCCGTCAAAGTTCGCCGCAATCCCGACAGATAAGCACCACAACCCAGAGCATTACCGATATCTTCGGCCAACACACGGATATAGGTTCCTTTTGAGCACAGCACATCGACAACCAAAACGGGTGCCTCATAGGAAACTACCGTAATTTCATAAATCGTAATTGGCCGAGATTTTCGCTCTAGCACAACCCCCTCTCGGGCATATTCATACAGCGCCTTGCCCGCTACTTTGAGCGCCGAATACATCGGAGGGATTTGCTCTATCGGGCCTGTGAACTGAGTCAAAACCGGTAAAATATTCGCCAAATCAGCAGGTGCCTCACCCGTCTCGCTAATTTCACCTTCACCATCGAGCGTTGTTGACATCTGGCCAAAGCGTATCGTCGCCCGATAACCCTTATCAGCATCGAGCATACGCTGAGCAAATTTAGTGGCTTCTCCAAAACACAGCGGCAACAAGCCGGTGGCAAAAGGATCTAGGACACCGGTATGCCCACCTTTTTCTGCCTGCAATAGCCAACGACATTTCAGCAAAGCGCCATTACTCGAAAACCCAAACGGCTTGTCCAGCAATAAAACACCATCAATTTTACGCTTGGCCATCTTCTTCTGGCGCTTTCGGCAATGCATTTGCCTGATCAATTTTTTGCGTTAAATTCATTCCGTACTCAATAGATTCATCATATTCAAAATGCAATTCAGGCATTTTGTACAAAGAAAATCCGCGCGCGATTTGCGCACGTAAAAAGCCCTTAGTTCCTTCAAGCAAACGAGCGATCTCTGGGCGGTGGCTCGCATCACCCAAAAAAGTGTAAAAGACTTTGGCATGCGAATAATCACGTGAAACCTCAACATCGGTCACGGTAATCAACGAAGCCAACGGATGATCTAACTCAGCACGAATCACCGTTGCCAAATCACGTTGAATTTGCTGAGCAACACGGTCAGCACGAGTAAATTGTTTATTAGCCATAGTCTCTGTGAGGAGGACGGTGCGAGGAGTGAGGTGAACGACCTCTCAGCACCTAGTTAATTTAAAGCAAAAAAGCGCAAGCACCACTTTGGGCTTGCGCTATTGTGTCGGAGTGAGAACACCTCACACCTCACTCCGAACACCTCATATCATTACAGCGTACGAGCGATCTCTACCACTTCGAAGACTTCTAATTGGTCGCCCAATTGGATATCGTTGAAGTTTTTCAGTTGCAAACCACACTCGAAACCTGCTTTCACTTCTTTTGCTTCATCTTTAAAGCGTTTTAGGTTTTCCAGTTCGCCTTGATGGATAACCAAGTTGTTACGCAAGACACGAACACCCGCCGTACGCTTAACCACACCTTCCATCACCAAGCAACCTGCAATCGTACCCACTTTGGATACAGCAAAGACCTGACGAATTTCAACCAAACCAATGATCGACTCACGGCGCTCTGGCGCCAACATGCCCGACAAGGCCGCCTTCACATCATCCACGGCATCATAAATGATGTTGTAGTAACGTAAATCAACACCTTCAGCCTCAGCCAATTTACGCGCAGCTGCATCAGCACGGGTATTAAAGCCGATAATAACAGCCTTAGAAGCTAGCGCCAGATTCACATCCGACTCAGAAATCCCACCCACAGCGCTGTGCAAGATTTGTACCCGCACTTCGCTAGTAGATAGTTTCTGCAAGCTTTGTGACAAGGCCTCTGAAGACCCCTGCACGTCGGCCTTAATGATGATTGGCAAGTTTTGCACATTGCCTTCAGCCATCTGAGCAAACATATTTTCGAGCTTAGACGCTTGTTGACGAGCAAATTTCACATCACGGTACTTGCCTTGGCGGAACATGGCAATTTCGCGAGCTTTTTTCTCATCAGCCAAGACCATGGCATCAACACCTGCAGATGGCACCTCCGACAAACCGAGAATTTCTACCGGCATTGAAGGACCAGCCTCATTAATCGGCTTACCATTTTCATCGAGCATGGCACGAATACGACCATAAACTTGACCCGCTAATACCGTATCGCCTTTACGCAAAGTACCCGACTGAACCAACATCGATGCCACCGGACCACGACCTTTGTCTAGGCGAGCTTCGATGATAATCCCTTTAGCAGGACCATCCACCGGCGCCGTCAACTCCAGCACTTCAGCTTGCAACAGAATCGCATCTAGTAACTCATCAATCCCTAAGCCTTTTTTGGCAGAGACATGGATAAATTGAGTATCACCACCCCAATCTTCCGGCACGACTTCTTGCGCTACCATTTCTTGGCGAATACGTTCAAAGTTGGCTTCTGGCTTATCAATTTTATTGACGGCGACGACGATAGGTACACCGGCGGCTTTTGCATGATGAATCGCTTCAATCGTTTGCGGCATCACGCCGTCATCGGCAGCAACCACCAACACGACGATATCCGTCAATTGAGCACCACGGGCACGCATTGAAGTAAATGCTTCGTGACCCGGAGTATCAAGGAAGGTAATCATTCCCTTGCCCGTTTCAACGTGATACGCACCAATATGCTGAGTAATACCACCGGCCTCACCAGACGCCACTTTGGCGCGGCGAATATAATCAAGCAACGAGGTTTTACCATGATCAACGTGACCCATGACCGTTACAACTGGCGCACGCGGCGTTGATACATGATCCGTTTTAGCCTCTTCATCCAAATAAATATCTGGATCATCCAGCTTCGCAGCAACAGGGGTATGGCCCATTTCTTCAACAATAATCATTGCTGTTTCTTGGTCTAGCACCTGGTTAATGGTGACCATCATGCCCATTTTCATCAAGGCCTTAACCACTTCAACACCCTTAACCGCCATTTTGTGCGCTAAGTCGGCCACTGAAATCGTCTCGGGCACATCCACTTCACGCGCTACTGGCTCAGTCGGTGCCACAAACGCATGGGCATTATCCGCCTGCTGTTGTGCGTGATTCTTCTTGCCGCCTTTTTTAGACTTCCAATCATTCCCAGCATCGCCACCACGCGTTTTGATGCCTTTTTTCTGACGACCATCATTCCAGCCGCCTTTTTCATCTTTCTTTGGTGCTGCGCCTGCCGGTTTTTTATCTGCAGGTTTTGCTGCCACAGCCGCTGCCGGCGCGGCTTTTTCTGGCGCATGAATCGGCGTTTCTTTCGGACGACGGAAATCAACACGTGCGCCAACACGTGGCGCTTCATGACCTGGTTTGATGTGCGGTTTCACCGCTGGCTTGGCCGCTTCAGCAGCTTTAGCTGGCACTTTTTCCGTGTGCTTGGCTGACTGCTGTACTTGTGGTTTAACCGCAGGCGCAGGTGCCGCAGCCGGTGTCACCGCTACCTCAGCCACGGGTGCAACAGGAGCCACCATTTCGGCAGGCTTTTGATTGCGATTTTGCTTGGCTTGCATTTCGGCCGCTTGGCGAGCATACAACTCATTTTGGCGGCTCGCTTCCGCTTCACGACGTTGGCGCTGAGCCTCATCAATCACCGATACTGGCGCAGCAACAGGAGCCGCGACTTTAGGTGCAACCGGTGCTGGTGCCGCCACTGGAGCAGGCACTACAACTGGCGCTGGCACTTCAGGCGCTGCAGATGTTTCAACAACGCGCTTTTTACGCACTTCAACTTGAATCGTTTTTGACTTGCCAGTGGCGTCAGTTTTACGAATTTCAGTTGTTTCTTTGCGGGCCAATGTCACTTTAGGCTTATCACCTGCTTGACCATGTTTTTGCTTCAAATGACCTAGCAATAACTGCTTATCATCCGAGCTCAAAACGTCATCGGCATTGTTTTTGTTCACGCCAGCTGCTTTCAATTGTTCGATAAGCTCTTGTGTTGGCATTTTTAATTCGGCAGCAAACTGGCTGACTTTGGGTTCACTCATTGATTACTCTCCCGCGCCTTAGGCGAACAAATGTTCGCGCGCTTTCATGATCAGTTGTTTAGCGGTTTCTGCGTCGATACCAGTCATTTCGGTTAATTCATCGACCGCCAAATCTGCTAGATCGTCACGGGTATGTATATCGTTCTCGGCCAATACTGTAGCCAATTCCGAGGTCATACCCTCCAGCGTCTTCAGGTCTTCGGACTGATGCTCAAGCTTTTCCTCGCGCGCAATAGCTTGAGTTAACAAGGCATCACGAGCACGAGAGCGCAGTTCGTTTACGGTTTCTTCATCAAACGCTTCGATTTCCAGCATTTCATTCAGTGGCACATAGGCCACCTCTTCCAATGTATTGAAGCCTTCTTGTACCAAGACATCCGCTACATCTTCATCAATATCCAACGCTTGAATAAACAAAGCGCGAATCTTAGTGAATTCTTCTTCGTGTTTTTGCTCTGCTTCGTCAACGGTCATGATATTGAGCTTCCAACCGGTCAACTCTGCCGCCAACTTCACATTTTGACCACCACGACCAATGGCCATCGCCAAATTATCTTCATCAACCACGACATCCATACTGTGGGTGTCTTCGTCCAAAATAATTGAGCTGACTTCAGCAGGTGACAAGGCATTAATCGCAAACTGGGCCGCATCCGCTGACCATAAAACAATATCAACACGCTCACCGGCCAATTCATTACTGACCGCATTAACCCGCGTACCACGCACACCGATACAAGTACCTTGTGGATCAACCCGCTGATCATTCGATTTAACGGCAATCTTGGCGCGCATCCCAGGATCACGTGCTACACCTTTGAGCTCGATCAAATTATTTTCAATCTCAGGCACTTCAAGTTCAAACAATTTTGCCATAAATTCTGGCGCAATCCGCGACAAGACCAATTGCGGGCCACGGCCATTGCGATCAATACGCAATAAAAACGCTTTAACACGATCACCAACGCGCAAATTTTCTTTTGGAATCATCTGATCGCGCGGCAAAATAGCTTCAAGCTTACCGAGCTCAAGAATGGCATTGCCACGCTCAATGCGTTTAATGCTACCTGAAACGATATGTTCACGACGCTGCAAAAAATCATTCAAATTTTGTTCGCGCTCTGCGTCGCGAATTTTTTGCAAAATTACTTGTTTAGCCGCTTGAGCACCAATACGACCAAACTCAATCGGATCTAACTCAACTTCCCATACATCACCCACCGACAAATCGGCACTGTAATCTGGGGCATCAGTAATCGCGATTTGACGCGATGGTTCTTCGTGGTCGTTATCTTCAACCACATCCCATACGCGAAAACTACGGTACGCACCGGTGTGACGGTCAATCGAAACGCGAATCTCGACTTCTTCTTCGTAACGTTTTTTTGTTGCAGAAGCGAGCGCTAATTCAAGCGCACCAAACACAACTTCTTTTTCCACGTTTTTTTCGTGCGCAAGTGCTTCGACCAGCACTAGAATTTCACGATTCATAAATTAGTCCTCCGGCATAGAACAAAAGCCAAATTAACAGTATTTGCCAAATGGGTGGCGCAATTTAAAACTGAGGTTCGATCCGAACGCGATCAATCGACGTCAAGGGGAGTTTTAATTCCTCGCCCGCCACATCAATCACCACCTGATCTTCCACCAAACCTAATAACTTGCCGATTAGATTTCGGCGACGATCAGGCAAAGGCAACCGTAGTTTTACCTTGACCATCTCTCCGGCAAATCGCTCAAAATCCGCCGGTTTTTTTATGAGGCGATCCAATCCCGGTGAAGACACCTCGAGGCGCTCATGGGGGATATTTTCAACCATAAACAAACGCAACAAGTGATTGCTCACTGCCACGCAGTCATCAATGGTTACGCCGCCGTCTTTGTCGATAAAAATACGCAACAGGCCTTTTTCGCCCATTTCAAAATCGACTAATTCGTACCCTAAACCCGGCAAGGTATTGTCCAACACAGATTGCAGATTGGCCGCCATACTCTTCTTCTCAAAACTACAAACAAAAAATGGGCTGCAATTCCTGCGCGCCCATTTGAAAGCACTCCCGTCGTTTTTTACGGGATTTTCCTGATTCTAACAGAAAAGATAAGCTGGCGAAATACTCCTCACACAAAGATGCACTTGTCTCACCGGTGCCTTTGCCCATAGAGTAAGGCCATAACGGAGACAAACAATGACAAAGCCTTGGCTAGCCAGCTATCAAGCCGGTGTTCCACACAGCGTAAACTTGAATGAATTTGCGGCAATTCCCGATGTAATGCAGCAAAGTGTACTCAAATATCGGGATCGTCCCGCCTTTATTAACATGGGAAAATCGATCACCTATGGCGAGTTAGAGCAACTTACCGTCCACTTTGCAACGTATCTACAACAAACATTGAAACTACCATTTGGCGCTCGTATCGCCGTCATGATGCCTAATTTACTGCAATATCCAGTCGCAATTTTTGGCATTTTACGCGCAGGATATGTCGTTGTTAACGTCAACCCACTCTATACACCGCGTGAATTACAACACCAATTGAATGATTCCGGTGCTGAAACTATTTTAATTTTGGCCAATTTTGCCCACACCCTTGAAAAAATCATTGGCAATACGGCGATCAAAACAACCATCGTGACTGAATTGGGCGACCTCTTGGGCTTCCCAAAAGGATTCATCGTCAACAACGTTGTCCGCTACGTAAAAAAAATGGTTCCCAGCTATACCCTGCCTGGGCATACCACTTTCAATAAAGCCATCAAACAAGGTCAGAGCAATACCCTACAAACCGTTCCACTGAGCCATGATGACATCGCTTTTTTGCAATACACTGGCGGCACCACCGGCGTAGCCAAAGGCGCTATGCTGACCCATGGCAATATCGTGGCCAATATGCAGCAAGCTCACGCATGGATTAGCCCTGTTGTCACCGAAGGGCAAGAAATGATTGTCACGGCACTCCCGCTGTACCATATTTTCTCACTGACCGCCAACTGCATGGTATTTAGTAAAATTGGCGCCACTAATCTACTGATTACCAACCCACGCGACATTCCTGATTTCATCAAAACACTGGCGCAATATCCAGTCACCTGCATTACTGGCGTCAATACGCTATTTAATGCCTTACTTAACAATCCAGATTTTGCCAAACTTAACTTTAGCAACTGGAAACTCGCCCTCGGTGGCGGTATGGCAGTGCAACACGCCGTTGCAGACAAATGGCAAAAAACCACCAAAGTCCCCTTGATTGAGGCCTACGGCCTAACGGAAACCTCACCAGCGGCCATGATGAACCCCATGAACACCATGGAATTTAATGGCATGATTGGCCTACCCATCCCAATGACGGACGCCGTTATTCGTGACGATGCCGGCCTAGAGGTCCCTGTGGGCGAGCGTGGCGAGCTATTTATCCGTGGCCCTCAAGTCATGAAAGGTTATTGGCAACGCCCTGAGGACACCGCCGACATCTTGGGCGCGGACGGCTTTTTGGCCACCGGCGATATCGCCGTCATGAAACCCAGTGGGTTTTTCCAGATCGTCGACCGCAAAAAAGACATGATTTTGGTTTCGGGCTTTAACGTTTACCCCAATGAAGTCGAAGACGTCGTTGCCAACCACCCCGGCGTACTCGAAGTCGCCTGCATTGGCGTTGCAGACGAAAAAACCGGCGAAGCCATCAAGCTGGTCATTGTCAAAAAAGACCCTGATTTGACGCGGGAAGAAATCATTGCGTTTTGCCGTGGACAGCTGACTAATTACAAAGTGCCGCGAATTATTGCATTTACCGATAGCTTACCTAAATCAAATGTAGGTAAAATTTTACGCCGCGAACTGCGCGATTAATCAACCAAGGGTTTCAAGATGAATTTATTGCCGTTTTTTAAGCTAATGGCTGAACGTAGCGCATCCGATCTGTTTTTAGCTGCCGATTCGGCGATTGTGATTAAGATTCAAGGGCTCTGCCACCCGGTGAACAATCAGGTGCTGAGCGCCGAACACGTCAAGCAACTGGCTTATCAACTGATGGGCGAGGCCCGAGTCGCGATTTTTGAGCGTGAACTCGAGATGAATTTTGCCTACCCAGTCACTGGCGTAGGCAATTTTCGGGTTAATGTATTTAAAAGCCGTGGCACCGTCGCCCTTGTTGCCCGCTTTATTAAACCCAAAGCCGATACGCTCGAAGAGCTATTTATGCCGGAGGTACTTAAATCGCTCATCATGGAAAAGCGCGGCATTATTTTAGTCGTGGGCGCAACGGGATCAGGCAAATCGTCCACCGTTTCGGCCATGCTGGAATATCGCAACGAACATCACAGCGGGCACATCCTCACCATGGAAGACCCGATCGAATTCATCTACAGCCATAAAAAATCACTGGTTAATCAACGCGAGGTGGGGACCGATACCCACAGTTATGACGATGCACTGCGCAACGCCATGCGTGAAGCACCCAATGTATTAATGATCGGTGAAATCCGCGATCAAGCGACGATGACTTACGCCATGCAATACGCGCAAGCCGGTCATTTATGCATTTCTACATTGCATGCCAACAATAGCTATCACTCTTTAAGCCGGATCGTTAATTTCTACCCACAAGAAGCACGAGAGTCGTTGCTCTACGATTTATCCACCTCATTGCGGGCGATTGTTTCGCAGCGTTTGGTGCGCTGCAAAGACAGCGGCAAACTCAAACCGGCCGTCGAAGTCATGCTCAACACCAATCGAATTGCCGAACTGATTAAAAACGGCGAACTCTCTGAAATCAAAGAAGCGATGGAACAATCTTTATCCGAAGGATCGCAAACCTTTGAGCAATCGCTGTATCGCATGTATCGCAATCATGAAATCGAGCTAGACGAAGCACTACGCAACGCCGATTCGGCCAGTAACCTCTCATGGATGGTCAATAACGCGCAATCCGTACAAGAACAAGAAGCCAGCAAAAAAGCACCCAGCAACCCTGCAGACGAGCCGGATTTGAGCTTTGATATTTCATTACACTAAGCGCAGCACTTCAACAACAAGGTCGCTGCGGCGGCCTTTTTCTATGGAAAAAAAATCATGAAACTGTACGGCATTCCAAACTGCGACACGGTAAAAAAAGCCCGGGTTTGGCTCACTGAAAATAATTTTGACTACGAATGGTATGACTTTAAAAAAAACGTTTTAAACCCAGCACTGATTGAATCTTGGATCGCCAATTGTGGCTGGGAAGTGCTAGTCAATCGCCAAGGCACCACTTGGCGCAAACTGGATGAGGCCAGCAAAGCGAGCCTAGTCGACGCCGCCAGCGCCACCGCCCTAATGCTCGCCAATCCATCGCTCATCAAGCGACCGGTGCTCGATTACAAGGGAAAAATTAGCGTTGGTTTTAAACCAGAAACCTACAGTGCGCTACTTCTATAATAGGTATATCAACACAAGGCATAACCAATATACCGTAGATCTATATACCCATAATAACTACTTGGACTCGACTTCGATTTTATTTAACTGATCGACGGCCTGCTGCTCAATCACACTGGCCACAGCGTGCGCTTTTTGCAAAGCCTCACGCTGTGGCTCGGCGATCGTCACGTTGGGCGCAGGCTGACTAGGGCTACAACCGACCAACAAAACCACACCCCATCCGATGATTTTTTTCATGTTTCTTCCTTCAAAGTAAAACCATCACCCAGCTCGGCCAATGCCGCCAGCAAATCCGCATAGGCGATTTTTTCTTGTTCCAAGCGCACATTGGCCCCGAGTGTCTCATCACGCAATAAATTAAACACCTTCGTTTCTGCAGCGTCTAAACGCGGCAAGTCATGCCGCACCGGCACCGGCTCATGCCCCCACAGCGCTTGATACCTAAACAAGGTCGGCTCATTCATCAGCAATGAGCGCACACTGGGAAAACGAAGCCGTAACTGATCTAAAATCGCAAAGCCATGACTGTCAATATCGCCCCAATAATACAGCGCCTTCTGCTGCAGCCAACGCGCATCAGCCAACATCTCAAAACCATAACCCGCGCCCAAAATCACCGCACTGCGTGCCAACGCCGGAAAAGCCAAAAAATTAATTTCATTTTCCGTAATAAACACATAATCCACATCCAACTCGAGTGCGGCAAACGCCGCCGCAGTAAGCATTACATCTTGCTCAAACAGCGTGCCACTGGGTACACGGTAACGCACGCGCAACGGTTTATCTAAAAAACCATACCGCTGACAAAAACCCGCCACGCCATGCGCCGAATCATCAATCACCGCCGGCGACAACTGCAAATCAAACAGCTCAGCCAATACAGCACGATGCGCTTCAATCAACTTGCTATGAACCCCCGGCAAATCCATCTGCCGCAGATAAATCTGCGGCCGTGGATGCAAATCCAGCCAAGCCACAATCGAGAGTAACTGCGGCCAATCTGCGACCAACGCCAGCGCCTTCAATGGTCGTTTATGCAACCACGGCCGCAATGTTAATGGTGTGATCGCCAATATACTTTGAAACCGCCCAGCATCCGGTGCCTTACCAATCAGCGCCAAAGCATCCGCCTGCGAATCAATCCAAACCGCCACGGGCACTTGATTACTACCGATCACCCGATGCTGCACATCGCGCATTTCGACTCGGATCTTTCTTACTGCATGCCAATGGGCAATCCAATCTTGCACCGCAGCAAATGCCGTCGATAGTTCGCTACTACTGGGCGATTTAAGGGCAATACGCAAGGGAAACAGCGACTCGCGACTGACGATGGCCGCCAAAATAGCACCTTTATCCCACATTTTTTGCAGCTGATTTTTAATCTCGCGCTCACCAGTCCACGCCACAAACGCACCTCAATCAATGACAAATTCATTATCGACAAGCAACGAACTGCACCGCAAATACCACCAGACTGCATTCGCGCTCATGCGCAAACCGGCGCTAGACTTCAGTTTTTTGCCGCACTTTTTCGGCGTGATACGCCGAAATACTCAAATTTCTCAATTTGGACGATTTACCGTCGTCGTTATGCACAAAACCAACGCTAGCGACAAATGGCTCGATGATATGAATTTTTTGTAGCGGCGTGACAATCAACAACTGTAAGTTCAGCTGCTTAAATAAGCTCAGACCATACTGCGCCGACTCATCCGAGCCGCGACCAAACGCCTCGTCAATCACCACAAAGCGGAACGAGCGCGAACGAACGGCACCCCATTCCAGTCCAAATTGATACGCCAAACTCGCCGCCAAAATCGTATACGCCAGCTTTTCTTTCTGCCCACCGGATTTACCGCCAGAATCAGAATAATGCTCATGCTCGCTATCATCTTCGCGCCAACGCTCGCTCGCAGAAAACACAAACCAATTTCGCACATCACTGACTTTGCTCATCCAGCGTTTATCGAGCTCGACCACCCCTTCTCGGCCACGAAAACGGTCGATAATTTGCTTCACTTTATTAAATTGTTGCTCCGAATACTGCACATCATTGGACCCAGTCAGCGCACCCTCGGTACAGGCTCGCAACTCGGCCTGAAAATCACGCACATCGGCATCGGGCGTCAGCGCCGCTTCGAGCACAATATAACGGCCTTCGTTGTAATTAATTTGCGTTAACGATTGATTGATAAAACTGATTTTTTCTTTAATCGTTTCGCGCTCACGCGCCAATTGCGACTGGAAATTGGCCACTTCACGGATGGTGTTTTCATTGAGCAAACTCTTAAACCTTGCCTCAAAACGCGGCAAATCGTCAGCATTTAATTGGGCCAACATCTGCCGATACTCATCCGCTGCCGCGACATTGGCATCCACCTCATCGGTGTCCAGCGGAAATTCGGTTTTATACGCGCTCATCATCTTGATGATTTTGTCTGACAATCGACGACCTTTAGCGTCCTCAGTATCAATTTTAGCCTGCAAGCACTGGCGTAAATCTTGTTCGCGCTGATCGCAAGACTCGACCGACAAAACATGCTCTGGCAGGGTATTGATGCGTAGGGCTTCTAAATCAACGAATAGTGACTGATACCCTACGTAATTATCGGAATCAAAAATCAGCTGCAGATCCGCCAACATCCGCTGCGCGCTGCTGATTTTTTCTTCCACGCTGCCTAATTCTTTATTTTTTAAGCTCAAGCGGGTTTCAGTATCGCCAATCTCAACCTGTAGGGTTTTCACGCGCTCGCTCAGTAAGCGGATCACATCCGAAGCCCCTTCCAACGCGCTTAATTGCTCACTCAGGATGGCAATTTGGCTCGCCAACTCTCGCCAATCGAGTAAAGTAAAATCGCGATATTCTGCCAGCTTTGACAGCGCATCCAGTTGTGTTTTGAGTGTTTTTTGCTCGCTCTGTAGCGCACTTATTTTGCGCCCCAAGTCAATCATTCGGGCTTCACGTGTCGCTTGCTGGCCGGCTAAAGCGGTGATTTTGGCCGCATTACGCCAGCCCAACACAAAACGGCTGGCATCATCCAGCCGAAAACGGTCATCTTTTTCATGCCGCTCGCCCGATGATTTGATTTGCCCGGCACGGGTCATGGCCCGCGTCTCGCGCTTAAATTGCGCTTGCGTCGCACAGCAGGCCACGTCAAAACGTTGTGCAACTTCGCGCTCTAACCAATCGTACAATGCCGAGTCAGGCTTAAGCGCCAATTTTTTGACCAAAGAATCAGCATGCAGCACGGGCATTTCACGCCGTGCGGATGGCCGCGCACGAAAATACACCAAACGCCCACGCAGCGATGTGCGCTCAACCCACGCCGCGACTTGGCTGTAGTAAATCTCCGGCACCAATAAAGACAGGCCAAAACTACGTAACATCCGCTCGATCGCGCCCTCCCAATCTTTGTCTTCTTCGCGAACTTGTATCAATTCACCTGCAAAGGGTATCTCGCTCTCCGCAATACCCAGAGCCGTGCACAGCGACATACGTAAAGAAATTTGTTGCGAATCAATATTGCTGCGCCGCACTTTTAAGCTATCGATTTCATCACATAATTTTTGATGTTCTTTCTTTTGCTCAGCCAACTTAAAGCCGGTTTCAATCAAATCATTTTGCACTAAATCTTCACGCTGTTGCGCCACAGCAGCCAAGGCCAACCAGGCCTGTTGCTGTGCCAAAAACGCAGCCGCAGTTTCAACCCGTGTGCCGTTAACGCACTGCGCCAACTCGACATACCGCTGTTCGCGATTAAAACGCGCCGTTTTTTCTGCGTCTTTAAGCCGAATTTCATCGCTCAAACTGGCGATTCGATCACCACCGCGATCGGCAATATTGCGCTGCAAGGCACGCTCGTCGCTGTATTGCGACTCTTTTTGTGCGCTCAACTTTTGGATTTGCTGCTGCGCGCGCTGCAGCTCCAACTGCAAAGCAGCACTGCGCTTTGTCAACAAATCGGCTTTCAGCTGCGCAAAATACGCTTTCAGCGCCTCGCGATAACCCCGTGTTTGCTCAACATCGGCGACAATTTCAGCGTATCGGTCACAATCGGCCACCATGGGCTTTAGACGCTCAACTTGCCGCTTCGCTTTGCAAACCGATGCATGCGCCCGGCTTAAATCCTCAAAGTGATGAATCAAGGCACTAATTCGTGGCGCAACATCAAACGGCTCGAGCATATGGTTACGAACAAAATCAGTCAGATTACCGACCGATTTCATGGATACGGTTTGATGAAACAACGCCAGCGCCTGCTCGTTTTCAATGCCAAAACGCCGCCGAAACGCACTACAGTACGGCGGGAATGTGTCAAACAACTCGCCCCCCGTTTGCCGCAAGCGTTTGCGCAACTGATTAATATCATGACCAAAGCCAGAAAAATCACGCGTTATTGTCAAGTCCTGATCGGCAACCAGAAAAAAACGCGCAGGTTGTTGCGCGTCTTTCAGCCAAAACACTTGTGCTAAGGTGACGGTTTGATCATAACCGGCATTATAAAAAACGCCTAAAACCACCGAATACGCACTCGCATCGCGCAGCGCCACCGCTTTGGCGACTCCCGTACCTTCATTACGCTCGGACTTATAATGTCCGAGCACATACGAGCGCAAAGAACGCTCCTTACTATCGGCCCCCGCCGCTTTATTGTAAGCAATACGCTGCGCAGGAACCAATAAGGTGGTGAGCGCGTCGACCAAGGTAGATTTACCCGAGCCAATATCGCCGGTCAGCAGCGCATTGTGTCCACCCAGCTGCAGCTGCCAAACCTGATCGGTAAATGTCCCCCAGTTGTAGACTTCTAAGCGCTGCAAACGAAAACCCGATAGGGCATCGTCGCCAATAAAATCTAAATTCGCCTCATTCATCGGCATGCCCTTCTAATTGCTGACGATAAACCGCCAAGCGCGCATCAAATTCAGCTAGCCATTGCGCATCGATAAAGGCTTTCAAGATTCGCCGTACTTCATACATTTGCGCTTGATCTGGCTGGGCGCGCGGCAAAATGCGAACAAAGTCCAATTCGGCAATGCGCTTTAAATGCGTTTCAACTTGATCAATCAATTTGGTGTCGTGACTGCCGACAGGTAAAAACACACGAATCAGCTCGACAATCTGATCCCGGGATAATATCAGCCGTGTTTCCCCGCCGCCCGCATCCGATTCGGCGAGTTTTTTGCGTAGCAGTGCCAACAGCAGACTCACCGGAAACGACAACGGCCGCCGAGCGATCAAGCGCGCCAGTTTGGCATCATCGTCATCCTCAGCGACGCGTGAACGTAAAAACGCATACCCTTCGGCCTCATCGAGCACCAGCTCTAAGCCCAATACCGCAATATAATCACGTACCGCAGCGACCATACGCTGCAAATCAGCCCACAGTAGCGCATCTTGCTCTTGATACAACACCCCTTTGAGCAACACGATCAGCAGCTTAGATAATTGATTGTTGCCACCATCCATCACGATCTGTTCTTGCATTTTTCCTTACGCCTTAAAAATAACCACCGTTAACGCACAAAAATCACGCTCGGCAGTCGCACTTGTTTGCCGCTGCCATCCAAAGCACGCCACACTAATACATCGTAAGTTGATTCATCGATGAGGCTTTTGGGATCATCTGCGGCCAATTGCAAATACGAGACCAATTCTGCCAAACCTTGTTCTAATGGATAGCTGGTGAGCAAGGCATGCAAAGTAATTTGTGACGTTGTTTGCAAAGCCAGGCGCACATTACGGCTTAAACGCGCTTTGTCGATCACAAATTGACCAAATAGCGCGCCGGCGTCGATGTCTTCTGCGCCCGCCAACAATTGCACCGGATTCAACCGCATTTTCAACGCAGGACGATATAAAGGTCGCTCCATCGCCAGTGTGATACTGGCGGCGGTTTCGGCCACCAACATCACCTCGCCAATCGGCGGAGCATCGCGCACCGCTAAAGCGTGACGCTCAATACTTTGTAAGATGTCCATAATTCGCCGGTTCTCTAAATAGGCTTGGTCATCCAAAAATCGGCGTAATTGCTGCGAAAGTTGCGCAACGGTGCGCTGGGTATATTCCCCTGCTTCGAGCCAATCATAATGAATGCGCCGCGTTCGCACATCGGGCTTGAGCGGATGGATAGACGGCAATTGCAGCACTTTATCCAGCATTTGCGTCAATTCATCTTGCCGCGATTGCGACATCATTAAATCCCAGAACGCGCGAAAACTTTTACCTTGATCAGAGTCGGCAATCAGATCGCGCTCGCCCATAATTTCTTCGAGCAGCGCGCCCTTACTACCATCCCACAATGCAATTCGCTCGCGCACGCGACGATCAAGGTCACGAAAGTTATGCTCAACCTCACGAAAATCAGCTAATAATTCACGCGCCAAGTGGGAAAACTGCTGGAAACGATCGCGAATTGACGTGTCGTCAAGTAATGGAATATCACCGCGCTGAATCCGGACGATTTCTCGATCCAGCGCCGCACGCTGTTTATATAACTCAGCCAGCCGTGCTTTAGGATCTGTTTCGGCGCCGTCGCAGATTTGTTTCAGCAAATCAAACAAGGTCAACAACCGTGACTCTGTGCCGACAAAAGTACGCGCAGTCAGCCCCACTAACCAAGCAATCACTTTTTCGGTGGCTGGCATTAAATCAAAATGCGGCTCGTCCGAGCCTGCTGGATAAAACTTACGTAACCACCCCGCATCATTGGCCGCCCAATCATTTAAATAAGCTTGCGCTGACTTAGGGTAAGCATCACGTCCCAAAACTTCACGCAGGGCATACAGTTCATCGTCGAGCATCTCGAGCAAATCTGGCTGCGAAATCGAGCGCACATTGGGCAATACAAACGCACGCTGCAAAAAGCTAACCATCAAGGGCGCGTTCACTGCCACCAAAAGACGCCACGCAGGGTGCGAGCGGCGTAAAGACTCCAATGTGGCATGATCAAGTTTCAAGGACATTCACTCAGTTTA
The DNA here is from genome assembly GCF_020531905.1 of Deefgea salmonis. Taxonomy (GTDB): domain Bacteria; phylum Pseudomonadota; class Gammaproteobacteria; order Burkholderiales; family Chitinibacteraceae; genus Deefgea; species Deefgea salmonis. The sequence continues at coordinate 671,811 of NZ_JAJAWG010000001.1, forward strand.
GTTAAACGAGGGTATTTTAATCTAATCAGCGAATGATATGGGCTATACGCAAATACCCATAGCAAAACGGGCCCTCCTAAGAGAACCCGTTTTCGATTTGGCAATCGCCTAAATACCTGTGCCAGTGTGTTATCCCCACAACCGGTCGCCATCGATATAACCAGGCGAGTCGGAGAGCCATAAACACTGGATCTAATTTATTTTAAATGACCACGAATCAACGATAACATTTGGCCAAATACGCGGGGCGTACCGCACAATACGTCTCCAGAAACGAGGAATTTTTCTTCGCCATTGAGATCGGTCACCAAGCCACCGGCTTCTTGCACCAGCAAAGTACCCGCAGCGATATCAACGAGTTTCAAATCAAACTCAAAGAAACCATCAAAACGGCCGCAAGCTACGTAAGCCAAGTCAAGCGCAGCAGCGCCCGGACGGCGCACGCCAGCGGCTTTTTGTGCCATATCGCGGAAAATATTCAGGTAGTTTTCTAAATTATTGAATTTGGTATACGGAAAGCCAGTGCCAACCAATGCATCTGACAATTCACGTACTTTAGAAACGCGGATACGGCGATCATTCAAGAATGCGCCAACGCCACGAGTCGCCGTGAACAAATCGTTACGATTTGGGTCGTAAACCACGGCTTGCGTGATCACGCCTTTGTGCTCAAGCGCAATAGAAATGGCGTATTGTGGGAAGCCATGCAAGAAATTTGTAGTACCATCAAGCGGATCGATAATCCAAACGTATTCAGAGTTACCGCGACTACCCGACTCCTCTGCTAAAATCGCGTGATTGGGATACGCCTCTAAAATAGTATCAATAATGGCTTGTTCTGCTGCACGATCAACCTCAGAAACAAAATCATTATGACCTTTTTTTTCTGGGGTAATTAAGTCTAAATTATTCGACGCACGTTGAATAACGGTGGCGGCGCGACGCGCAGCGCGCACCGCAGTGTTCAGCATTGGATGCATGACTTCTCACTATTAAAAAAGATCAGATATATTAAGGACGCATTCTACCCGTCTCGCGCAAAAGTATAAACCCGATTATGAATAAAGAATCAAATCAAATGAATGAAACTGCTTGCTTATCCAACATCCGTGTTGTTTTATCGCACACCAGCCACCCCGGAAATATTGGTTCAACGGCCCGCGCCATGAAAACCATGGGCTTAACCCAACTCTATTTAATTAACCCCAAAGAGTTCCCATCTGAAGTGGCCGATGCGCTTGCCTCGAGTGCGCGCGACATTTTGGCCAATGCCAAAGTGGTCACGTCGATGACCGAAGCGCTGGAAGGTACAACCTTACAAGTGGCAATGACCGCCCGCCGTCGCGAGCTATCGCAACCACTACAAACCCCGCGCCAACTCACCCCTGAACTCGTCCAAGCGGCCAGAACTGGCGCTTCTGTGGCACTGGTCTTTGGCGCAGAAACCAGTGGACTAACCATTGCCGAGCTCGAACAATGCAACCGCCGCGTGACGATTCCAACTAACCCTGATTATTCCAGTTTGAATCTATCGCAAGCGGTGCAAATCTTGGCGTATGAATTGCGCACAGCCTGTTTTGATGAAGGCTACGACGACATTCGCTACCTAGAAGAGAATCGAGAGCGCGCCCCACATCAAGCGGTTGAGCTGTTTTTTGAGCATTTCGAAGAAGTATTACTCACGATAGGTTTCTTGAAACCCAATGCGCCAAAACGGCTGATGCCGCGCTTACGTCGTTTATTTGTACGCGCCCAAATGGAGCGTGAAGAACTCGACATCATGCGCGGCATTTTGCGGGCGGCGAGTGAATTTAAAACGAGCACCAAAGATTAATCTTTGTCGTGTTATCAATGCATAAAAAAACACGATCCATCTCAATGGATCGTGTTTTTTTACATCGAGTGCACGAGGGTATTGCTCTGCATACTTTATATTGCGGAATTTTGACCGCCATACTCTTCAAAAGCAAGTAAAGCTTCAGCCCCTGTCATCACACTAGGGCCACCGCCCATATAAATCGCCACTTGCAGCATTTCCATAAATTCAGCGCGCGTTACACCGAGCTTGACGCACGCTTGGGCATGAAAACCCAAGCAACCTTGGCAACGCGCCGCAATGGCAATACTCATCGCCATTAACTCTTTGTGCTTTTTACTTAAGGCGCCCTCAGTATGCGTCGCCTTCGCTGTCTGCATAAAACCCTGTTGCGTTTCGGGGATTTCTTTAGCAAATTCACGGAGTTTTCCGCTGATGTCTTGCACCAACTGTTTATAGCTATGACTCATCGATGACGCCTTGATTCAAGATAAAAATTCGCCTTAAGCTCGCCCGACACAAATCAGGTGCGTGGCAACGTCACGCCAACCTGCCCTTGATACTTCCCTTGGCGATCACCGTAGCTGGTTTCGCACACATCATCGGCATCGGCTTCAAAGAACAACACTTGCGCCACACCTTCATTAGCGTAAATCTTGGCTGGCAATGGCGTGGTGTTAGAAAATTCTAACGTCACATAGCCTTCCCATTCCGGCTCAAATGGCGTCACATTCACAATAATGCCGCAGCGTGCATAGGTCGATTTACCCAAGCAAATGGTCAGTGCATTGCGTGGAATACGGAAATATTCCACCGTCCGCGCCAGCGCAAATGAGTTTGGCGGAATAATGCAATAGCCCTTGCCTGACACATCAACAAAGCTACCTTCGTCAAAATTCTTTGGATCAACAATCGTTGAGTTGATGTTGGTAAACACTTTAAACTCATCCGCACAGCGAATATCGTAGCCATAGCTTGAAGTGCCGTACGATACGATGCGCTCGCCATTCACTTCTTTCACCTGACCTGGAACAAACGGCTCGATCATGCCGTGTTCTTGTGCCATTTTGCGTATCCATTTATCCGACTTAATGCTCATAGTGTGTACTCATTGTAATTGGTGCAGGTTTGTCACAGCCCTGTCATTCAGATGTGACCATTATTAGCCGTATTGTAACGTTATTCAGCGGCACCGCTAAGGGCTTGTACTCAGCAATGCGACTTAATTGCGCCACTTCGGCATTTTTTGTATTTTGCACTCACAAACCTTGCTCAAATACCTGAGATTGCCGACAATAAAGTAAGCATCATCCATCAACCCTGCGGAGTAATTCATGAGTTTAAGCCCTTGCCCAACCCTCACACTGACGGGGACTGGCAATGTCGTATTTGATACTGCAAACCTAAGCAATCAGCGCTTCGTATTGTTTTTCTACCCCAAAGATAGCACCCCCGGCTGCACCACCGAAACCAGCGATTTTCGAGATTTATACCCACAATTTTTAGTTGCCAATTGCGCTATTTTTGGCCTAAGTCGTGACAGCCTAAAAAGCCACGAAAACTTCAAAGCCAAATTAGCCCTGCCTTTTGAGCTGATTTCCGATCCCGATGAAATCGCTTGCGAGGCATTTGGCGTCATGAAACTCAAAAACATGTATGGCAAGCAAGTTCGCGGCATTGAACGCAGTACGTTTGTGATTCAAAACGGCCAGATCATTCAAGAATGGCGCGGCGTAAAAGTCCCCAACCATGCGGCGCAAGTTTTGGCTGTTGTGCAAAGCCTGCCCTCACCGTAATACCAGCAGCGGCCTTATGGCCGCTTTTTTTCAACCCACGTAACACGACTAAGCGCTCTAACACTCATCCTCAAACACAGTCTCACACGATCAGGAGTGCATCATGGCCGCCCGTAAACGTAAAGCCCCCAGTGACAGCAAACTCTTTGTACTAGATACCAATGTGTTGATGCATGACCCCACCTCGATTTTCCGCTTTCAAGAGCATGATGTCTTTGTCCCGATGATGACGCTTGAAGAACTGGATTCCAACAAAAAAGGCTTAACCGAGGTCGCCCGAAATGCTCGGCAAGCCAGTCGTTTTATGGAAGAGCTCGTCGCGGGGATGGAACACAATTTGCATGAGGGTGTTTCACTGACTGCCACCAGCAAAGAGCAAGCCACGGGTCGCTTATTTTTACAAACCGAGGCCATTACCAGCGTCTTACCGGCACAATTACCGATGGGTAAAGCTGACAATCAAATTTTAGGCGTCGTGCACCATCTGCAGCAGATGTACCCCAATCGACAAGTCATCTTGGTGTCCAAAGACATCAATATGCGCATCAAAGCCCGCACCTTAGGGCTAGCAACAGAAGATTACTTTAACGACAAAGTCCTCGAAGACACTGACCTGCTTTACAACGGCATGCGCGAAATTGATCAGCCATTTTGGGAGCGCAACAGCAAAGATTTACAAAGCTGGCAAGAAGGCAATCGCAGTTACTGGAAAATCAAAGGTCCTGATGTTGTCGACCTGTATGTCAACCAGCTGCTATTTCAATCGGGTGAAACGCCGATGCAGGCGCGAGTGATTAGCATCGAAGGTAAAACCGCAGTCCTCGAAAGCCTAAAAGATTATGGCCACAGCAAAAATGCCATTTGGGGTATTGCCGCGCGTAATCGAGAACAAAACTTTGCATTAAACTTATTAATGAATCCCGATATTGATTTTATTTCTCTACTCGGACAAGCCGGCACCGGGAAAACCTTACTCACGCTGGCTGCAGGCTTAGCACAAACCCTTGAGTCCAAAATCTACACCGAAATCATCATGACCCGCGTAACGGTACCGGTCGGTGAAGACATTGGTTTTTTACCCGGCACCGAAGAAGAAAAGATGATGCCGTGGATGGGGGCGCTTGAGGACAATCTGGACGTACTGAACCAAACCGACGCCGAAGCGGGCGACTGGGGGCGCGCAGCAACCCGCGATTTAATTCGCTCACGCATCAAAGTGAAATCACTTAACTTTATGCGTGGCCGAACTTTCCTTAAAAAATTCCTCATCATCGACGAGGCACAAAATCTAACTTCAAAACAAATGAAGACCCTAATCACCCGCGCGGGGCCCGGCACCAAAGTGATTTGCCTTGGCAATATTAGCCAAATTGATACGCCCTACCTCACCGAAGGCTCGTCAGGCTTAACCTTTGTTGTTGATCGCTTTAAAGGCTGGGGCCACTCAGGGCACATCACCTTAACCCGAGGCGAACGCTCACGCTTGGCCGATTACGCAGCAGAAATGCTCTAGTTAGACATATTGATCCGCAATAAAAAGCCCCATCGCAATCTGCGGCGGGGCTTTTTATTAACCGACAAACTATTACAAATTACAAAGCAGCCACAACCGCATCACCCATTGCTGAGCAAGAAACGCGTGTGGTACCTACCTCAAAAATATCGCCAGTACGCAGGCCTTGCGCCAACACCTTTTTAACTGCATTTTCGACGCGCTGCGCCGCTGCTTCATTGTTAAATGTATAACGCAGCATCATTGCCACCGACAAAATTGTCGCCAATGGATTCGCCACGTCTTTGCCCGCGATATCCGGCGCCGAGCCATGGCTTGGCTCGTACAAGCCTTTATTGTTGGCATCCAGCGATGCGCTTGGCAACATCCCAATCGAGCCGGTTAACATCGAGGCTTCATCCGACAAAATATCACCAAAAATATTGCCGGTGACGATTACGTCAAATTGCTTCGGTGCTTTAACCAATTGCATCGCTGCGTTATCAACCAGCATATGGCTGAGCTCAACGTCAGGATATTCTTTGGCCATATCACTGATGATTTCTTTCCAGAATTCAGTCGTTTCCAGCACATTGGCTTTATCGACTGAGCACAATTTTTTACCGCGTTTTTGCGCCGCTTGAAACGCGACATGACCAATGCGGCGAATTTCGCTTTCAGCGTACAGCATGGTGTTAAAGCCTTCACGCTCACCGGACTCATTTACGCGAATACCGCGTGGCTGGCCAAAATAAATATCGCCGGTCAATTCACGCACAATCAAAATATCCAAACCCGAAACGATTTCAGGCTTTAAGGTCGACGCATTGGCCAGCTCTGGATACAAAATGGCTGGGCGCAAATTGGCAAATAGATTTAGGTCTTTGCGAATCGCCAGCAAACCGCGCTCTGGGCGTAATGGACGATCCAATGTGTCGTATTGCGGGCCGCCCACCGCGCCAAGCAAGATCGCATCGGCTTCACGCGCTAATTTTTGCGTAAACTCTGGATAAGGTGAACCGTATTGATCATAAGCGGCACCGCCCAGAGGCGCTTCTTGTAATTCCAAATCTAAGCCATCATTTTTTAAAACAGTGAGCACTTTTTTAGCTTGCGCTACGATTTCTGGGCCAATGCCATCGCCGGGTAGGATCAATACTTTCATGCTGTTCTCGCGGTATTTTGTTTTTAATTTTTAAACGTAGAAAAAGAGGGGCTAGCCCCTCTTTTTAATTCATTCGAAACAATTAATACGATACTTTGTAGTTCACATCGCAGTCGGTCATGACAATGACGCGTGGGTGCGTTTGCAACAAAGATGCAGGCACTTGCGTGGTGATAGGACCATTGAGTGTGCGATCTAAGATCTCAGCCTTCTCTTGGCCTTTAACGACCAACAAAATCACTTTAGCTTGCATAATCGAGCCCATACCCATCGTTACTGCTTGGGTTGGCACTTCATCGATATGGTTAAAGAAACGCTTATTGGCTTCGCGCGTTTCTTCTTTTAAAGTGACTTGATAAGTACCGCGTGACAATTGGCTATCTGGCTCATTAAAACCAATATGGCCATTACCACCGATACCCAATAATTGCAGATCAACTGGACCTTGTTCAAACATCATTTTGTCATACAAACGACATTCAGCATCAATATCAGCCGCATTGCCATCAGGCACATGTGTGTTAGCAACTTGAATATCAATGTGATCAAACAAATTACGCTGCATGAAATTGCGATAACTTTCTTGATGCGTGACTGGCAAACCAACATACTCATCCAAGTTAAATGTTTTTGCTTGCGCAAAGCTCACTAAGCCTGATTGATAGGTTTTAACGATTTCTTGATACAAACCCACTGGCGTTCCGCCAGTGGCCATACCCAATACTGCATTTGGTTTTGCACGCACCATGGCAATAATTAGATCTGCTGCTGCACGATCTAAATCGCTTTGATTTTTAAATTTATGCAAGATCATTGATTTTCTTTCCAAAATTAATTTTGACTCTAAAAGGATACGATAAAATTCGAATAACAATATTGATTCAGTCTAAAAAAATACCGATCAACAAGCCCGAATTAAATATTGCGTAATATTGCGTTTACGACTAACTCATCATGACACGGCAGGCCGCTGACCAGATCGACCTGACAGTCGATACCGCAGTCGAAATTCATTACCCATTCCGATAACGCGCGCAAAATCATCGACGCGCCACAGTTCAATATTTATTTAACAAACAGCCAAGGCTGCGCCGCTTGATGCTGAGCTTCAAACGCTTTAATTTTGTCGCTATGGGCCAATGTCAGGCCAATTTCATCCAAGCCATTGAGCAAACAATGCTTACGATGCTCGGTCACATCAAACGCAAACACCTCGCCGCTTGGCGTCGTAATGGTTTGCTCAGCCAAGTCGATTTTTAAGCGGTAACCTTCAGTTTTGGCTTCAGCAAATAATTGATCAATCACGGCTGCTGGCTGCACAATCGGCAACAAACCATTTTTAAAGCAATTATTAAAGAAAATATCGGCAAAACTAGGCGCGATCAGCGCACAGAAACCAAAATCTTCAATTGCCCACGGCGCGTGTTCGCGCGAAGAACCGCAGCCAAAATTATCGCGCGCCAACAGCACTTGCGCGCCTTGGTTACGCGGCAAGTTCAATTCAAACTCAGGATTGAGCTTGCGCTGACTATTATCCATCCCCGGCTCGCCGTGATCGAGATAACGCCATTCATCAAACAGATTGGGCCCAAAGCCTGAGCGTTTGATTGATTTCAAAAATTGCTTAGGGATGATCGCGTCGGTATCGACGTTGGCTCGGTCCATCGCACACACCAAGCCATCCAAAGAGATAAATGCCTTCATTTTGTCGCTGCCTGATCTATTTCATTACCGACTTTTTTCAAGTCTTTACCAAAGCCTGCCATCGTATTGCAGCCCGTTAACAGCAGCAGTGCGACGACCAGAACGGAAAATAATTTCATCATTATTCCTTAGGCGAAAGTGCGAATGTCAACAAAATGACCCGCAATCGCCGCCGCCGCCGCCATCTCTGGACTGACCAAATGCGTGCGTCCGCCCTGCCCTTGACGACCTTCAAAGTTACGATTTGACGTTGACGCGCAACGCTCGCCTGATTCCAAACGGTCAGCATTCATCGCCAAACACATCGAACAACCCGGCTCACGCCACTCAAAACCGGCGGCGATAAAGATTTTGTCCAGCCCTTCAGCTTCGGCTTGCGCTTTGACCAAACCAGAGCCTGGCACAATCAGCACCAGTTTCACGCTATCGGCTTTCTTCTTGCCGGCAACGACACCCGCCGCCGCACGTAAGTCTTCGATCCGGCTATTGGTACAGGAACCGATAAATACTTTATCAATTTTAATATCAGTAAGGGGGGTATTGGCCGCCAAGCCCATATACTGCAAGGCTCGTGCGTAACTACCCTGCTTAGTGGCATCAGCTTGCACCGCAGGGTCTGGCACACAGCCAGATACGCCCAGTACTTGCTCAGGCGACGTGCCCCACGTGATTTGTGGCTCAATATCTGCTGCTTGCAACACAACGGTGGCGTCAAACACCGCGTCGTCGTCAGAAACAAGGTTTTTCCAATTGGCAACCGCCGCATCCCATTGCTCAGCCGTTGGCGCAAAAGGGCGACCTTTGAGGTAATCAACGGTTTTTTGGTCGCACGCCACCATCCCAGCGCGAGCGCCCGCTTCAATCGCCATATTGCACAGCGTCATGCGGCCTTCGATCGACAAGGCACGAATCGCTTCGCCACCAAACTCAATCGCAAAACCCGTGCCACCCGCAGTGCCAATTTTGCCAATAATCGCCAAAGCGACGTCTTTGGCGGTCACGCCACGACCGACTTGGCCGTCAACACGCACCAACATGGCTTTGGATTTTTTTGCGACCAGCGTTTGCGTAGCGAGCACATGCTCGACTTCCGACGTACCAATACCGTGCGCTAACGCCGCAAATGCGCCATGCGTCGACGTATGGCTATCACCACAGACCACGGTCATGCCCGGCAGCGTCGCGCCATTTTCTGGGCCAACAACGTGCACAATACCTTGGCGTAAATCTTTAAATGGGAAATAAGCCAACGCGCCATATTCTTTAATATTGGCGTCAAGCGTTTCGACCTGTAAGCGAGAAATCGGATCTTGAATCCCTTTTTCCCATTCATTGGTGGGCGTATTGTGATCGGCGGTGGCAACAACCGATGAGTTGCGCCACGGCAAGCGGCTTGCCAATTTCAAGCCTTCAAAAGCTTGCGGGCTCGTCACTTCATGCACCAAATGACGATCAATATAGATTAAGCAAGTACCGTCGGCTTCTTCGTGCACAACGTGGGACTGCCAAAGTTTGTCGTAGAGCGTTTGAGCCATAACAATCATCGCAAAAGAGACTATCGGGGAACTCCCGAAGTTAGCACAGAAGGCATATTGCGACAAGCCGCAATACCCTATTTACCCAACGTTCAATCTTGCTAACAAGGCAGGTTTGAGTCATTTCAAGCCAATCAACCCAGCTAAAAACTGACAGCGCATCGAAAGACTAATTTAACAAAGAACAAACAAGGCGCGCGCAGACAAATTACGCCGAAAACACGAACCCGTTCAAACAGCAAAAAAAACCAGCTTATTCACGACAGATCCGCTATTTTTGTAAGATTTACACAACAGAATGCATCAAAACAGAATGAACACTCGGCACGTCGGCGGAGCAAACACACATTGCATTTAGATTTTTCGCCTAAATCAAGACAAGCAAAGTAGACCGTATTGCTCACAAGCGCATGCGCCATCGATCAGTCAGAGCAATACATCACCCACTTGATGAAATTCCTGCAATTCACAAATCAATCTATCTGCATAACAAAAATAATCGTTTTACGCGAGTAAATAAGACACCATTAATCATATGGAATAGTGCCGTGTTTCTCACTTTGATGACTTATATGATGAAAGAAAATCTAATCATCATGCAATACAAAGGATTCAAACATGACCAAGAAATTCAGCCCGCGCGATATCCGTAAACAATTGGGCATGAACCAGCAAGACTTCTGGAGTCAAATTGGCGTAACGCAAAGTGGTGGCTCACGCTACGAAAGTGGCCGCAACATGCCCAAACCTGTTGCCGAACTACTGCGTGTGGTGCACATCGAAGGCATTGATCTGGCCAAGCTGCGCAAAGAAGAAATTCAAGTATTAGAACTTTTACGCAGCGAACGACCTGAGCTGATGGATGAGTTACTACAAAAAGCACAACAAAATGAAGTAGCAAGCCACTAAGCAGCCAACTTAACGGGCAAGCCCAAAGACATAATTCGTTCAGCGAAGCACTGCATCCACGCCATGGGTGCAGCGCTTAACTGCGGCGCCTCAGCCTGCATCGAAGTACGCGCAATCCCATAGAGCAACACCCCTTTTAGCTTCACACCCGCCTCTATTTGCTGCGCCAAAAACGTTAAATAGGCCTGCAACTCGGCCTCCGTGGGCAACTGCCCATCCACAGCAAACATGCACGTCTGAATCCATGTTGGGCACAAAGCAGCCGCTTGCGCCAAACGGCGCGTGATTTGCTGCCGATTTAAACGAATTTGATTAACCCATTCAAAACCATCCTGCGGCGCACGATCCACCTTAAACCAAACCTCACCTTGCAATGACGCCATTTTTTCAAGCGCAAACTGCACGTGGGCTTTATCGAGCTGACTGCCGTTGGTAATTAATACCACTTTAATTTGTCCACGCAGCGCAAAGCGATCCAATGCGCGCTCAACAATGGCCACACATTCAGCAAACTGCGCAGAAGTCGTCGGCTCACCATTGCCAGAAAATGCGATGTCATTGAGTCGGCGCACACCGTCTGGTACCGCTCGAGTCATAAAATCGCCGTTGACAATCTCTGCCAGCATCAAATCCAACTCCGACTCCAATTGCGGCAACGCAATCTCTGGTGCAGAGCCTCTTTGTAAATCAGGGACTTGGCAATACACACAACGCCAATTACAGGCGTTGTTTGGATTTAAATTAATCCCGACCGAAACCCCACCAGCACGGCGTGACACCACCGGATAAACATACGTTAAACCCGCAATATCTCGCCGATGGTCATTCACCTGTAGCGGTGCTATCCATTGTGTTTTAAGCGACATGCTCAGGCGCTCTCACCAATAAAACCGGCGTTGTAGCATGCCGAAGTACGCCCTCAGCCACACTACCCAGCAACAGATGCGTCAAGCCACCATAACCATGCGTACCCATCACGAGCAATTCGGCATGCCATTTTTCACCCTCATCGACAATCGTGCGGGCAATCTGTCCACCCCAAATTTCAAGCAAACTCACTTCAACCGTTAAGCCGAGCTCTCGCAACTCTTCGGCTCTTGAATCCAGTAAGGCCTGTCCACCAAGTCGCAGCGACGCCTGTAATTGCGGCACATCCAAAAACTCATTGGCACTCCAAGCAAACTGCGCAAGGTCAATCACATGAATCAGCCGAAGTACCGCCCGTTGCTCTCCAGCAAGGCGCTTGGCTTCTTGTAGTGCCGCAGCACTGGTATCACTGTGATCGACGGGCACTAAGATACGTTGATACATAGGGCAAACTCCTCCAAAATAACGACTTTAGCCTTACAAGGTAAAGCTTATTGCAGCAATGCGCTGACACGCTTAAACTCAAAGCAAGATCAATGCTTAAAACTAACTATGCCACGAATTAAACTCGACTTACCAGAGTGCAATCTATTTCAGTGCAATATTACGGTTCGAATCACCGATATTAACTATGGTCAGCATTTAGCACATGATGCCTTACTGGGTTTACTGCACGAAGCTAGGCTGCAATGGCTTGCCCACCTTGGTTATCGCAGTGAAGTTGACATCGGTGGCGCAGGTTTAATTTTAAGTGATGTCGCCGTTATTTTTTTACACGAAGCCTTTTATGGTGACGTGTTGCAGATTCGCCTTGGGATTGACGAAATCAGTCAAACTCGGTTTGAACTTTATTATGATGTCAGCACCCAAACACATCCCATTGCTAAAGCAAAAACAACCATGGCCTGTTTTAGCTATACCGAACGAAAAATCACCGCCCTGCCCGTCCTTTTTCGGCAGGCGATAAAAAGCCAGGAGCAACAATAGAAATGAAAAAGTACCCCAGCAATAGCCCAGAAGCCATGGCACGAATCTTAGTCATGCAAATGATGTGTGACGGCAGCTTTGATCCAGAAGAAATCGAAGAACTAGAGCATTTACGCGCGTATGAAATTCTTGGCATTACCCGCAAAGGCTTTATCCAAGTACTACAAGCTTACTGCGCCGACATCAGCGATGAAGCCGATGAAAACGGTCAAATTCGCTTAATTGACAAGCAACGCATTGACGACCTACTTGAAACCATTGATGAGCCACAAAAACGCCTGCAATTGGCTGCGCTGGCACTGGATATTGCCAAATCAGACCAAGAAATTTGCGATGCTGAACTGGCCGTATTTAGCCGCATGCTGAAAAAATGGCACTTATCGCTAGATGATTTAGCCCTTGCTTTTGGCAACTAAATACATCCTCTGAGCTCAACGCAACACGCCTCTGAGCTCGACCGGATTGCATCGACCCAACGCCTTCGCTCATTGACGATCAGAAGAAGGCGTTGGCTAGGTAAGTCGATCACGAGAATCAAAACCACTGCAGCACTGCGCCCAAAAAGCAATATTCAAAGCGCTACCGACCTTAAGCATCAACGCCCCCAATGCAAAAAGCCAGCTTTAATGCCGTTTTTGACCCACACTGCCGGCTATTGATACTCGGCAGTTTACCTGGCGACGCCTCCCTGACTGCAGGGCATTACTACGCCCATCCAAGAAATGCATTTTGGCCCATCATCAGCCAGCTCATTGACGTCGACTTAACACAGCGCCCCTTTGCTGAACGCTACACCCTGATTAAGCAGCACGGCATTGCACTCTGGGATGTGGTGCAACAAGCGAGCCGTGTTGGCAGCCTAGATACGGCGATTCAAGCACCGCAATTGAACTCACTACATACTTGGTGCACTGAGCTCGATCAATTGCAGATTGTTGCCTTTAACGGCCAAACTGCCGCCAAATATGGCAGCAAGCTTATACCTGGGTATATAAAGCAAGTCGTTTTACCATCAAGTAGTCCGGCATATACCCTGAGTTTTAACCAAAAATGTCATACTTGGCTCACTGAGCTTGCGCCCCACTTAAAAACCTAACGCTCATCTTTACCTGACGCCCAAATCGCAAACATCAGCCACATGGCATTCACCAAAGCCACAATAAAACCCAAAAACCCCAACAGTGGCATACCAAATAAAGTCGGGCCGGTTTTAATCGTCATTGCAATCGACGAACCAATAATCAAGGCACCAGTCACAATCCCCATCGTTAAACGATTGGCACTTTTAGCCAGTAAACTGCCAAAACGATCCAAGCGTTTTAAATCCAAATCGACCTTCAAACTCCCCCGTCTCGCTTGTTTGATCAATTTACCAATATCACTGGGCAAACCGGACAACACACTCAAGGCTTCAAACACATTATCTTTGCCGGTTTTAAGCCAAGCGGTTGGACTCAATCGCTCAAAAATGACCTCTTTCACAAAAGGCGCTAGATGCGGCACCATTTTAAAATCCGGATCAAGCTGACGCCCCAAGCCTTCCAAAGTAATGAGCGCCTTAAACAGCAGCGTCAAGTCCGAAGGCAATGTAATTTCATGGTCACGCATAATGACGGCAACGTCGTTGAGCATATGCCCAAAAGGAACGTCTTTTAATGGCAGATTTTCGTAATTAAACATAAAATCGGCAATATCACTGGCCAACTGAGTTTCATCAACCAACGTGTCGCCCGTCCACTCCAACAACACATTCAAAATACCGTGTTCATCCCGTTGAGATAATGCCGCCAATAAATCGACGATTTGATCGCGTCGCGGCCGTGGCAATCGCCCCACCATGCCAAAGTCTAAAAAGGCAATGCGGTTACCCGGCAAATACTTCACATTCCCCGGATGCGGGTCCGCATGAAAATAGCCATCAATCAGCACCATTTTAAGCACCGCATCTGCGCCACGTGCCGCCAATACGGTTCGATCCATACCCGCAGCATCGACCGCAGCTAAATCATTACCCGCAATACCGCCAATATAACTTTGCACATTCAAGCTCTCGCCTGTCCATTGCCACCAAATGCGCGGAATTTCAATATCGTCATGCCCAGCAAAATTTTGTACGAAACGCTCTAAATTGCGCGCTTCGGTCGACAAATTAAGCTCTCGACGAATTGACTTGGCAAATTCATCGACAATGCGCACCGGCTGATAGCGACGTAAATCAGGAAATTCAAATTCAGCCAAACTGGCGACATGCCGCAAAATACGTAAATCTGCCTCAATTTTGGCGATAATCCCGGGGCGACGGATTTTTAATACAACCTCAGTACCATCTTGCAATTGCGCTCGATGCACTTGGGCAATCGATGCCGACCCGACCGGAATAGGATCTAAAGCTTTAAAAATCACATACGGATCATCGCCTAATAATTGCTGTAACTCGGGCAATAAAACGGCGAAATCCAAAGGCGGTACTTCACTTTGTAATTTTTCAAATTCAGCAATCCAATCTGGGGTAAACATATCCACCCGAGTGGCCAAAACCTGCCCCAATTTGATGAATGTCGGCCCCAATTGCTCTAATGCTTTTCGCACCCGTACTGCAGGTTCTAACAACTCAACTTCATGCTCGCCGGGTAAATGCAAAGCATCACTAGCGCGTTCTATGCCTTTGTTCAAGCCTAATTTTTGCACCAAATTGCCAAGACCATAACGAATTAAAATCGCTACAATCTCCCTCACTCGAGGTAAATCTCTAACAACAGTGAACGTTTCTTTCAGCATTAAGTCTTATTTCCTTAAATCAAACCAATAAAATTCGGAATTTTTCAATTTTATGCTTTACAGCCCGATTGCACATCCGTACAGTTCCTGCCCATGAAATGGATCATCATTCTAACCACACTTTTAAGCTTGAGCGCGCAATCTGTCTATGCCGACGAGGAAATGCCGATTGGCGAAGTTGCGACCCCAAGTAGCTGGGCCAGCAAGCCTAGCGGCAATTCGGCGAGTAGAGCGAAGCGCAACAAAAAACCCACTGACAAACAGACAGAAAAACAAGCTGACTATACACCGGCTCAAGATTTACTTTTATCGGCAATGAGCTTAATTGGCGTGAAATACACTTGGGGCGGCAATACGCCTGAGTCTGGGCTCGATTGCAGTGGATTTATTCGTTATGTTTTTCAGAATTCGATGAATTTAACCTTGCCGCGCACGGCTTTTGAAATGGCGCAAAAAGGCAAAACCATTGATAAGTCAGAATTAAAACCGGGCGATTTGGTTTTTTTCAACACCTTAGGACGCACTTTCTCTCACGTTGGCATTTATCTGGGCGACAATCGATTTATTCATTCACCCCGTGCAGGGCGCAGCGTGGAAGTGGCCAATATGGGCATTAACTATTGGACCACGCGCTTTACCGGTGCGCGTCGAATCGCCGATACTGGCAATACCGACGGCTTAAACGTCAACGCCATGCTCGCCGCTAGCAGCAATGAAAACAAACGCAGCGCCGTAGCAACGACCGCAGTCAGCAGTGGCAGCAAGCGAGTGTGTAAAAAAGTCGTGACCGGCAAAGGTAAAAATAAAAAAACTGTGACGCAATGCGCAACGGTTAGCAGCAAGCCAAGCACGGCACAGGTTCGCACGACAAAAGCACAAAAAAGCACGGTTGCCAGTCGAAAACCCAGCAGCAAAAAAGTGACCGCAACGAAAAAAGCAACCTCGGCAAAAAAAACCACCAGCAAACCGGCCACTAAAACACCGACTAAAACCGTGACTAAAACCAGTACGGCCAAACCAAAAACAAGCAGTCAAAACAAAAAATAATTCATTTCGCCCATAAAAAAGCCATTCAAAACGAATGGCTTTTTTATTTTTTGGCGTTTATGCGTCAAAATCTTTAGCAGGCACAATCACCAAGCCCGCTCGCAAACCCGGCGGCACATCGGGATTCGGGAAAATAATCCGCGCGTCAGCTTCTTCAACAATAAATTGCTCACCCTGATCTTCCGCCAAAATCAAACCTTGCGCTAAAGGCGTGAAATTATCGGTTTTTGCATCAATGGCAAATTTAAAATCATTGGTTTTTTTAATCACTTCACGCGAAACACGGAATACTTGCACCTGTTCCGGCACGAGATCTGGCGTAGGTAATTCGCCTTGAATTAATTGCTGTAAATAGCTCGCCATTTTAGATAAATCAATCTGCTGATTTTCACCAAATGGACGCGCACTCCCCAGTTCGATGGTAAATGCCGCAGCATTACAATGCCGGCTGGAAAAAAACGAAAAGGTACTCGATACCGTCGATTGCAATAACACCGTATCCACGCCCGCCAATGACAAACGCGCGATTTCAACCGTAGAAAAGGTATTGCCCGGTTTAGGTAGCGGATAAATTGCAAATTTTTCAATCAAAGAGCCATGAATTGCGGTATGTAAATCGTAATGAAAGCGTGGTTTTTTGGCTGCTGCATTAGCTTGAAAAAACCGCATCACATGCATTTCGAGCATGGCGGCGCGTCTTTTTTCAATGCCATCTTCTACTTCGGGCGTACGAGAAAAGAGTCGATTCATGTCTTCTTCAACAAACCGACAACCAGATCGCAAAGCCGCCACATTGCCAAAAATAAACAGCACCCGCGCGCGCACCTTAATCGCCCCCAACATGATTTGCTCAATCAATTGATCGACCAATTCAACCGGCGCAGTCTCATTGCCGTGAATGCCGCAAGAAATAACCAGATCCAACGCCGTGTTATCGATGTCTTGCGGTTCGAATCGAATCACGCCCTCATCCATGACCTGGACGCCAGCCCCAGTTGGCAAGCAGTACGGCAAGGCGATGGCGGTATTTCCTGATAATGTTTCTTGTAAAAAACGACTCATTTGCACTTAACCCAAGGGAAATCGATAATGGTGAGCTAATTTTAGCAGGATCAGCCCATGACACGGGCGTTCTTAAACATCCACGCCTTGCATCTGAAACGGATAAATCGAGCCTAATTGCAAAATCTGCGTCAATTCATCCAATGCGCTACGCACTTCAATTAAAAAATCCGGGTCAAGTAAATCAGCTTCGACTAAACGATCACGATAGTGCCGCGCAACCCACTGCGTCAGCCGTGCATACAGCGCGTCGTTCATCCATACACCCGTATTGACCGCGTTGGCCTCAGCGTCGTTTAAAGCCACTCGTAAGCGCAAACAAGCGGGGCCGCCGCCATTTTGCATACTTTGCTTTAAGTCATACACCAGTAACTCGTTAATCGGGCCACCATCAGCTTGCAATGCTTGCAAATAAGCCCAGACCGCAGGCGTATTGCGACATTCTTCGGGAATGACCAAACGCTGACTACCATCGGATTTGGCCAGCAATTGGCTATTAAACAAATACGACTTCACCGCGTCAGCCACGCTCACAACATGGCGCGGCACTTCAATAATGTGTAGTTGCCCCGCCATTTTGGCCGTTAACTCGGCATACACTTGCTCAGCAGCTAAAAACGCATCTTGATGACAAAACAATACGTTTTGATTGCCCACCGCAATCACATCATTATGAAATACCCCAGCATCAATCACCGCAGGGTTTTGCTGTGCCAACACCGTGTGACTAGCGGCTAAACCATGCCGACGAATCACCGCCTCGCTCGCTTCTCGAGTTTGTCTGGCCGGATAGCGCTGCGGCGCAATTGCGCCGCCCCAATGCTGACGGCCATAGACAAAAAACTCGACCCCTTGATCGGCATAGTCATGACACAGCCGAGTATGATTGGCCGCACCTTCATCCCCCAAAGCTGCAAGCATCGGCAACGCATCGTGCACCATAAAATGCTGCGAATCAGCAAAAATGCTTTTTAGCGTGCGGGCGGTTTGTTTGTGCTCGATGGCACGGTGAAATTTATTTTGTAAATTCGCCACCGTAAAATGCACTCGACCATCTTGCGTATCGGCTGATGGACTGACCGTCGCGGCATTGGCGGTCCACATCGAAGACGCAGAGCTCAATGAAGATAAAAATCCCGAAGGGGTATTGCCCATCGCAGCAATGATTTCGGCGTCGCTACCCGCATACCCCAGATCGCGCAGCATCCACAACGCCGGCCGTTCTTGCGGCGGCAATACGCCTTGGCGATAGCCTAAATCGGCCAAGGCCTTCATCTTGGCTAAGCCCTGCAATGCCGCTTCGCGGGGATTGGCCACTTGATTGGCATTGCCCGTTGACGCCACATTGCCAAACGAGTGACCACCGTAATGGTGTGTTGGCCCCACCAAACCATCAAAATTGGCTTCAAATGCCCGTACTGAACTCATAAACTCATCCCCACCGGCAACTGAGCGGGTAATTGCAATTGCTCGGCTTCAATCGAGGCCACCGGATAGGCGCAATAATCGGCGGCATAATACGCACTGGCGCGATGATTGCCCGACGCGCCAATACCACCAAATGGCGCGGCACTGGATGCGCCGGTCAGCGGCTTATTCCAATTCACAATCCCTGCGCGCGAAGCACGCCAAAAATACTCATATTGCGAGCGCGAGTCAGACAATAAACCCGCGGCCAGACCAAATTGCGTGCGATTGGCCAGCACCAGCGCTTGATCAAAATCGGTATAACGCTGCACTTGCAGCAATGGACCAAAATATTCTTCATCCGGTAGATCAGCCAAACCGGTCACATCCAAAATGCCTGGCGACAATAAGGCGGTATTGGGAATCAGTCGCTGCATGGCCAATAAAGTGTGCGCGCCTTGAGCTTGCAAACGCTGCTGCGCCGCCAGCATGGCATCGGCCGCCGCCAGTGAAATCACCGCACCCATAAAGGGCTGGGCTGGCGCATCCCAAGTACCGACTTGTAAAGCAGCGGTCACCGTAATCAAGCGCGCAATAAACGCATCACCCCACGCACCAACCGGCAATAGCAAACGCCGCGCGCAAGTACAACGTTGCCCCGCAGAAATAAACGCCGATTGAATCACATGGTGGATTGCCGCATCAACGTCACTGACTTCCTCCACCACCAAAGGATTATTGCCGCCCATTTCTAGCGCCAAAATCTTATGTGGCGCACCGGCAAATTGGCGATGCAAGGCATAACCAGTATTTGCACTGCCGGTAAAGTACAAACCATCTAAATCGGCATTGGCAGCCAGAGTAACGCCCGTTTCACGCCCGCCTTGCACCACATTCAGCACCCCTGCTGGCAAACCGGCAGCAATCCATAACTCAGCGGTTTTTTGCGCAGTCATCGGCGCCAATTCAGACGGTTTAAATACCACGCAATTGCCTGCCAGCAACGCCGGCACAATGTGGCCATTGGGTAAATGGCCGGGGAAATTATACGGACCAAATACCGCGACTACACCATGCGGCCGATGGCGTAACACGGCTTGCGCATCGCCTTGCTGCGCCTCTTTATAGCCGGTTCGCTCCTCGTAACTTTTGATCGAAATCTCGATTTTATTGACCATGGTTGCCACTTCGGTCAACGCTTCCCAACGCGGTTTGCCCGTTTCAATGCCAATCACATCGGCCAAACTGGCTTGATTGGCTTTTAATAGCTCAGCAAAATTGCGAATCAACGCCGCGCGTTCCGCAAACTGCAAATCACGCCAAGCAATAAACGCGGCACGAGCGGCACAAACCGCCTCCTTCACGTCATCTTCATTGGCAGCTGCACCTTGCCAAACAATGTCTTGTGTCACTGGATTACGCGAAGAAAAAACCTCACCACGGCCAGACAGCCAATGCCCATGAATTAATTGCATACTTTTTCCTTTAAACCTTTGCGGACAAAGGCACAGCACGAACAGTCGCGTCATGCGTTAAATTTAAGCGTTTTAATACTTCGCTAGTCAGCGGCAAGACGCCATCTTGGGGCAAAGACACCGCTAAAGTGACTCTAAAATCAGTCAAGCTTCGATTGCTCACTAACCAGACTGAGCCATCCACCGGCTCGGTAGCGACGGCCAAAACGGGAAACACCGCGCTGTCTTTGATGGCACGAATATCCGCCAAACTACACTCCAAGCTTGGACCGGCGTCAAAAATATCGACATACCCTTGGTAACGAAAGCCTTCCGACTCCAGCAAAGCGCGTGCCGGTTCAGTGGCCGGGTGCACATGCCCCAAAGCGGCTCTGGCCTCATCGGATAAAAAGCAGGTATAGATCGGATGCTTAGGCATCAATTCTGCAATAAACGATTTACTACCGACGTAAGAGAGAAAATCTGCTTTAGCAAAATCCATCGTAAAGAAATGCCGACCTAAGCTTTCCCAAAATGGCGAACGACCGGTTTCATCCGAAACTCCGCGCATTTCAGCAATCACGCGCTCAGAAAATCGATCGGGAAACTCAGCCATAAACAAAAACCGACTTTTCGACAGCAAAGCACCATTACCATTGCGGCGATAGCTTGGCTTTAAAAACAAAGAGCACAGCTCGCTTGAGCCGGTTAAATCGGAAGTTAAAAATAGCGTCGGCAGTTGCTTATAGATTTGCATTTCACGCGAAGCGTGCACCGAAAGCCCTACTCGGTAGTTGTACCAAGTGTCATGCATCCCCAAAGCAGCTTCTACGCCACAAATACCGACGATTTGTTGGCAATCATCGTCTTCAAGCACGAATAAATAGCTGGCATCGGCCAAGTCAAGTTGGCCATCAAGGCTTAAATTACTGGTTTGAATGCGCGCACTTAAGCGCTCAGGATTGGGCTGTAACGTTGTAACGCCTACACCCGCGGTCGCTGCCAAAGCAAGGAGCGCCTCTAGATCTGCGGGGACGATCGGGCGTATTAACATGGTCTTCAACTAAAAATGGAATATAACCAATGTAGCAAAGTGTAGAAAAACCGCGTATCGGTACTATCCCCATTGAATACTTAGGCAGAGTAAGCACTCACTGATTGGCCAACATCAAGGTACGCGCGCCTTCAAAGCGCGGTGCAAAGTAAACATTTTTTAGTGATTCAATCCGAACCCGACCATTACTCGATGGCGCATGGATAAATTTTTCATCGCCAAGGTAAATACCAACGTGTGAATACGAGCGGTCGGTGGTTTTAAAAAACACCAAATCACCCGCCCGCATTTCAGACTGACTCACCGGCCTAGCCGCTGCAGCCATTGCCGCGGCAGTGCGCGGCAAGGTAACGCCTAAAGCATTTTTATACACCAGCAAGACCAATCCGCTGCAATCTAAACCCGCTTCGGGATTGGTGCCGCCAAACTGGTATTGTGTTTCGAGTAAACCCAAGGCATACATCACCACTTCGCGCCCGGCCCCTTCCACTTGAATATTAGCCAGCGAGGGTATTGGCTTGGCGGGCTTATTTTTTGCTGGTTTGGTGGAGGTACACCCAGTCAGTATTAAAAAACCACACAGCAAAGTAATCGCATATTTAATCATCCACAAGCACTCGAACATGCTCGGTCACACTGCGCGCCAACGCCGACAAATCATAGCCACCTTCGAGCATCGACACGATGCGCTGCTCACTGTAGCGCGCGGCGACTTTCATTAACTGCTGCGTTACCCATGCATAATCGGCCTCAACCAAACCCATCAAGCCCATTTCATCTTCCAGATGCGCATCAAACCCCGCTGAAATCAAAATCAATTGCGGCTTAAATTCGTTCAACAAAGGTAGCCATTGCTGGGAGACCACTTCACGAAACTCGGCGCTTTTGGTCGCTCTTGGCATCGCAATATTGTGCATATTCTCCGCCATCGGCACATCGCCTGAGTACGGAAAAAACGGATGCTGAAAAATACTCACCATCAAAGCGCGAGGCTCATCCCATAAGCAATCTTCAGTACCATTGCCGTGGTGCACATCAAAATCCACAATCGCCACCCGCTCCAAACCATACACGGCCATTGCATGCTTGGCGGCAATCGCGACATTACTTAAAAAGCAAAACCCAAAGGCTTTTTCTTTTTCTGCATGATGTCCCGGTGGACGAATCGCACAAAATACATTTTGCGCCTTACCTTGCATCACCAAGTCAACCGCCTGAATCCCCGCCCCCGCGCCATGATAAGCGGCGTTCAAGGTATAGGGATTTAACACCGTATCGGGTTCTAAATGCACATGGCCTTGCGCTGGGCTGGCTACGGCTAAACGATCTAAATACGCCGCCGGATGCACCCGCAACAACTGCTCACGCGTCGCCGCTTGCGCGGTCACATGCAATAAATAATCCCAAATTCCCGCCGCGATTAAGCGATCTTGAATCGCCGCCAAACGCTCAGGACATTCAGGATGACCTTGCCCCATTTCATGCATCACACACGATGGATGACTAATATATGCAGTTGCACCACAGGAACCGACCACAGTAATTGCCTCTTGCTCAATAGACATGTTTATTGTTAAGTTTACGCTGCACAGCATAAGAGGGAAAGAATGTCGCCACCAACACCGCACCGCCTGTTGCAACAGCTCCACGCCGCAGAACAGCAATTGAATCAAATTATCGTTGGCAAACCCCAAGCGATTCGACTCGCATTAGCGTGTATTTTGGCCCAAGGGCACTTATTAATTGAAGACATTCCTGGCGTAGGGAAAACCACATTAGCCCATGCTTTAGCACAGGTTTTGGGCTTGGCATTTGCGCGAATTCAATTTACCAGTGACTTACTACCGGCCGATTTACTCGGCGTCTCAGTGTACGAGCGCAATGAAGCGCGCTTTCATTTTCATCCCGGCCCGATTTTTACTCAAATCTTGTTAGCCGATGAAATCAACCGCGCCACCGCCAAAACGCAATCGGCCTTACTCGAAGCCATGGCCGAACGCCAAGTTACGCTCGATGGGCAAACGCATTTACTCCCCACGCCTTTCTTTGTGATTGCAACACAAAATCCACAACAGCAAATCGGTACTTTCCCTTTACCTGAATCGCAACTCGATCGATTTTTGTTACGTATTGAGCTGGGCTACCCTAGCCCCGCCGCCGAGCGAGCCCTTCTCGAAGGGATTGACCGACAAGTTTTACTCCAACAAACAACCGCATTACTCGACGCAGAACAACTCATCGCCGCACAAGCCGCAATACTGCAAGTCACCGTTTCATCAGCACTGCTCGATTATATTCAGGCCCTGATTGCCCACACCCGACGCGACACGCAATTTGTATACGGTCTATCGCCGCGCGCCGCTTTAGGCTTGGTTCACGCCAGCAAAGCTTGGGCATGGCTCAATGGGCGCAGCATGGTGCTACCCGATGATGTGCAATCTGTTTTTGTCGCCGTGGCTGGCCATCGTTTAATCTCCAAACAAAGCCATCGCAATGACTTTATTGCGGCGCAGCAAATTTTGACGCAGGTCGCCATTCCTTGATTAAGTCCACGATCAATCGGCCATGGCAACGCTGGATGAATCGCCGCCACCCGGCACGCAGCGGTCCACAAGCTATTCGCCATCAGCAACTCTATATCTTGCCGACGCGCTATGGCTTCGCTTACAGCATCATGGTGCTGACACTGCTCGTTGGGGCGTTAAACTACCAATTAAACTTAGGTTTACTGTTTGCCTTTTTGCTGATTGGCATTGGCCAAACCGTCATGTTTAAATCGTACGCCAATCTACTTGGCCTGCGATTGGAAGTACTTCCAATATCTGCCGTTTTTGCCGGTGAACACGCGGCGGTGTTAATTCGTATTGAAAATACAAAAAATATCTCGCGCAGCCAATTGCAAGTCTCTTGCCGCCACAGCCCCATCGCTTGGCTGGCCAACCTGCCACCTTGGGAGACACAAGACGTCACTTTACGGCTGTCATGCCCGCAGCGCGGCCTAGTCACGTTGCCGCGTTTACGGCTGGAATCAACGCAACCGCTGGCCTTGTTTTGTTGCTGGAGCTACCTAAACAGCCCGCAATCGCTGTGGGTTTATCCCGCACCAGAACAAAATCCACCGCCACCACCGTCCCCCATCGGACGTGATCCATCGATTGGACCAACGCTGTCTAACACCAACGGCCAAGATGAATTTAATGGTTTGCGTTTATTTCAACGCGGCGACGCCAAACATGCCATTGCGTGGAAACACAGCGCACATGGTGAGCAACTACTGGTGAAACAGTTTCAATCCCCGGCCGGGCAAAGCATTTATTTTCACTGGGAGGATGTGCGAGATTTAGCGCTTGAACCGGCTTTAAGTCGATTGTGTGCGTGGATTTTAGCCGCCCACGAACGAGACCAAGACTATGGACTTGAGCTGCCCAATGCACACTTTGCCCCAGCATCTGGCGCAATCCATCAGCAACACTGCTTGATGGCACTCGCGCAATTTAGCCCCACACAATGAGTATGAGCCGTCAACTGAGCCCTCAAGAACAACAGCAACTCGGTGTGCTGATGCTTTTAGTTTGCCTGCCGCATCTGATTATGCAAACCCCTTGGTTATCCGGTCTGCTAGGCTTGCTACTATTAACTTATTGTGGCTTAAGCCCCCAATGGCGCACGCAAATCCCCCGTCACTTGAGTTTATTACTGGCCATCCTTAGCTTGCTACTCGTGAATCAAGCCTATCAAACCCTGATCGGGCGCGAAGGTGGGGTGGCCGTATTGATTGCGCTATGCATCAGTAAATTGTATGAAACACGCTCAATTCGCGATGCACATGCCATGCTATTGCTGGCATTTTTCACCACAGGGATCAGCTTTTTACACGGACAAGCGCCTTGGCAAGCGGCGCTGGCGGGCTTGGCATTACTTGCCACGGTGAGCATTGCACTGCGTTTAGAACACAAGGTACTAACCCTAGGTATATCCATCAAGGCAGCATTCATAATTTGCTTGCAAGCAATACCCCTTGCTATTTTATTGTTTGTTTTATTCCCTCGACTACCGGCCCCACTCTGGAGTTTGCCCAACGAAAAGGCGGCTCGCACCGGTCTATCTGGGGACAAAATGTCGCCAGGCAGCTTAAATCAATTAATCCAAGATGATCGCATCGCCTTTCGGGCTGAATTTAACGGCACCGCGCCAGCGCAAAGTCAACTGTACTGGCGCGGCCCAGTGTTCAATCAATTCGATGGCCAATCCTGGTTACCTGCCACGGCAAACTCAAGCACCCCACCGCCAATCATCGCACGCGGCCCGCAAGTCAACTACAGCATTACCTTAGAGCCACATCAACAAAACTGGTTACTGGCACTGGATCTACCCACTCAGTTCCCACAATCGGCGATACTAAATTCGCAATTGCAATTAATCTATCGCAACCCGATCAATCAAAGGCTGCGTTACACCGCCAGCAGCACCTTGCACTGGCAAACCTTGGGGGATACTGGCATTGCAGCGGACCTACAACTGCCACCGTCACTGAACCCAAAAACAATCTCTCTCGCGCAAAGCTGGCGACAGCAATCCCCAGCACACCGCGTTCAATCGGGCTTGCAATGGCTAAAAACCCAGCATTTCAGTTACACACTAACCCCGCCCTTGCTACAAAAACCAGACCGAATTGATGAATTTTTATTTGAATCAAAACAAGGCTATTGCGAGCATTACGCCAGTGCGTTCGCCGTGCTCATGCGCGCCGCCAACGTGCCAGCACGCATCGTGACTGGCTATCAAGGTGGGCAGTTCAATCCCAATGGCAACTACTACATGATTCGACAAGCGGATGCCCACGCTTGGGTTGAGGTTTGGCTGCCAGAGCAAGGCTGGCAGCGCGTCGATCCGACCTTTGTGGTGGCACCATCACGCATCGAAAATGGCTTTGACAATAGTTTTGCCTATCGCGGGCAAAATGATGCGCTGCCAAGTCTATTGAGTCGCAACGCAACATTCATCAAAGCCATGCGACTGCGTCTTGATGCGTGGGTGAATCATTGGAATCAGTGGGTCATTGCTTACGATAGTCAGCGTCAACTGAATTTACTCCAGCGCCTAGGCATTAATGACTTTCTGTCTTGGACCTTTTTGCTCTATTTCGGTGGCGGATTACTCATCATCCTTGGTGGATTTTTACTTTATTTTTTAAGCAACAATCGCGCGCCGCCCACCGACATGGCCAGTCAATTATTTGCGCGTTATTGCAAAAAATTACACCGCTATCAACTTTATAAAGCACCGCATGAAACCGCCAGCCAGTTTGCCGCACGCTGCCAAATAGCGCGCCCCGAATTGGCGGCCAGCATGATTGAGATCACCAATCTCTATTTGGCGGCACGTTATGCGCAAGACAGCAGTGCATTAGCGCAATTAAAAATCGCCATTAAACGTTTTGCTTAATTCAAACAGATCGATTTATGATGACCGAACCCTCTTTCACTCTTTTCCATTTAAAACTATGGCTCGCTATTTAACTGAACCGCAATTCGCACATCAAAATCCAGCCAAAATTGGCGTACTTTTAATCAACCTAGGCACACCAGAAGCACCCACCGCCCAAGCGGTACGCCCTTACTTAAGACAGTTTCTATCTGATCCCCGCGTGGTTGAGATTCCCAAAGCCATTTGGTGGCTCATACTCAACGGCATTATTTTGACGGTACGGCCAAAAAAAAGTGCCGAAAAATACGCCAGCATTTGGACCAAAGAAGGCTCACCACTCAAAGTCTGGACCATCAAACAAGCCAAGCTCCTTAAGGGTCAACTGGGCGAAGCATTTCCAGGGCAATTGGTGGTTGACTATGCCATGCGCTACGGCTCGCCTTCCATCGAAAGTCAAATCAGCCAATTAAAGGCACTCAATTGCAATAAAATTATTATTGTGCCGATGTATCCACAATATGCCGCCAGCACCACCGCCAGTGTGAATGATGAGGTTTACCGTGTATTACAAAAAACACGTTTTCAACCGGCCATCCGCACCGTGGCACCTTATTACGACCATCCTCACTATATCGCCGCCTTGGCTGCGCAAGTTCGCCAGCACTGGCAAGCCAATGGCAAAGGCGAGCACTTACTGATGAGCTTTCACGGCGTGCCGCGTTATACGCTGGAAAAAGGCGACCCATATCATTGCCATGCACTTAAAACCGGCCGTCTTTTGGCCGAAGCGCTTGATCTGACCCCCGCCCAATATACCGTTTCATTTCAATCTCGCTTTGGCAAAGCTGAATGGCTTAAACCTTATACCAGTCAGGTATTGCAACAGCTTGGCCAACAGCAACTATCACAGCTGGATGTGATCTGCCCCGGTTTTGTTGCCGACTGCTTAGAAACACTGGAAGAAATTGCCATTGAAGGCCAGCATGATTACTTAAAAGCTGGCGGAAAAAGCTATCAGTTTATTCCTTGCCTGAACGACCATGCCAAGTGGATTTCTGCGCTCGAAGAATTGGTTCGTACCGAGCTGACAGGCTGGCTGACAAACGGCAAAGCTGAAAAAAGAAATATAGACGAATTAAATCAATCACTTAATCGATGTAAGACCATAAACGCAACAAATTGAACTTGGGGATTTTAGAAATTAACGCTACACTCTGCGGTAAGCTTAATCTTACAAAAGGGGATATACCCAATGGCCACTAAACTATTCTTAGCTGAAGACGACCTGATCTTAGCCGACGCGCTAAAATCAAGTCTTTCGCAAGCAGACTTTCAATGCGATTGCGTCAATGATGGCGCATTAGCATTACAAATTTTACTCCACAACGACTACGATGCCGTTGTTTTGGATATCGGCCTACCAAATATGGACGGCCTGACTGTATTGCGTAATGTTCGTCAGCATAAGCCTTCTTTGCCGATTTTGATTCTAACCGCATTGGATGGTTTGGATGAACGCGTCGCAGGTTTGGATGCGGGTGCGGATGATTATTTGGCAAAACCATTTGAATTCTCTGAACTCGAAGCGCGTTTGCGTGCCCTGTTACGCCGCAGCCAAATCTTGCCACAATCAGTACAGCAGCTTGGCAATTTACGTCTTGACCGCGCCGGTCAACGTGCATGGTGCAATGACACACCGCTGGACCTATCGGCTCGTGAATTGACTGTACTCGAAATTTTGATGTCAAACATCGATCGCGTTGTCACTAAAGAGCAAATCGTCAGCGAATTAGGCAATGAGAACGCTGAAGTTGGCCTGAATGCAATTGAAGTGTACGTGCATCGCTTACGTAAAAAATTAGATCCAGCAGGCGTGGTGATTCGTACCATTCGTGGTTTGGGTTATTTACTTGAAAAGCAGCAAGTCATTCCTACTGATGCGACTAACTAAAACTTCGCTACGACAACAATTATTGTTGTGGCTTTTACTGCCCCAGCTGGTCTTTTGCCTTGCTGGGGCAGCACTTTTTTTATCAATTACTTTGCATTATGCCGACAATGCCATTGATAAACGTCTAATCAAATCGGCCAATGCCGTCTCCAAACTCGTTCAACACCAAACGCAGATTAGCCCAGAACTCAACAGCAAAATTATCGCAACGATTGATTCGCTGGACGATCTTGAAATTTTTTCTATCCACGATAACAATCAGCGCTTAATCGCCGGCAGAGCTGATTTAGTTATGCCTCAACTATATCAACCGCAAAGCGATCCATTTTTTTATTACCAAAAAATTGACGGTCAAGAATATCGTGTATTGATGCAAAGTGACGTAGCGCAATCAAACAAAATCATACAAATCGCCTTCAATCTGCATGAACGTGACATTTACACCCGCAATATTTTTCTATCTACCGCAATCCCCTTACTCTTACTCATCATCATCACCATTTTCTTTGTTTGGTGGGGTATAGGGCGTGGTCTACGGCCGTTAGCCCAATTGCAATCCATGATGGAATTACGTAAGCCACAAGATTTATCGCCACTGGCCTTACAAGATGCACCTCGTGAACTGAATGCACTCTCGGCAGCACTGAATCATTTATTGGCGACCACCGAAGCCAGTATTGACCGGCAACGTCGATTTATTGCCGATGCAGCACACCAATTACGTACACCACTCGCAGGACTAAAATCGCAAACTGAATTGGCCATGCGAGAAAACTCACCTGAAGGGCTGCGCGAACGGCTCAATATGGTGCATACCAGTGCCACGCGAAGTATCCATTTGGTCAATCAACTATTGACCTTGGCCCGCTCTGAACCGGGTAGCCAAACCAGCATCCCTAAAGTACATATGGATTTGGCCAAAATCATTCGCGACTTAACCGCTGAACTCGTGCCAAGGGCTTTAGCAGCGCGGATCGATCTGGGTTGCGATTGCTTTGTGCAAGATGCGCCACTGCATGGTAACTCAGCACTCCTGAGAGAAATGTTTATTAACTTGGTTGAAAACGCCATTAAATACATTCCTCGTGATGGCAGCGTGACCGTTCGACTGACAGAAGACGAAAAAAACTACATTGTCGACGTTGAAGACAATGGCCCGGGCATTCCGGATAGTGATAAAGATCGGGTATTTGAGCGTTTTTATCGCCGCGAGCAAACTGGTAATGGCTGCGGTCTAGGAATGGCCATTGTGCGTGAAATTGCAGAACGTCACGCCGGGAGCGTGCAATTACGCGATGCCGACCCGCATGGCTTAATTGTGCATGTGGTATTGCCAAAAACAGAACTAAATAGCTAGGCCCTGTTGACGTTGAGTTTGCCGCCGCGCGGGCGTGATGTTCGCGACGAATCAAGGCGTAGTCAGCAATAAAAAAGTCCCGCTTTTAGATGCGGGACTTTTTTTGCCTAAAACACAAGCAACAAACACAAGCAATATGCAGTCATCAATCAAAAATAACCGTTTTATTTGAATACACCAAAACACGATGTTGTAAATGCCAACGCACTGCACGCGACAAGACCACGCGCTCTAAATCACGACCTTGTTGAATCAATGCTTCAACATCATCTCGATGCGAAATTCGGTTCACATCTTGTTCAATAATTGGGCCATCATCGAGTACTTCGGTCACATAATGGCTGGTTGCACCAATTAATTTAACCCCGCGGGCAAACGCACGATGGTAAGGCTTAGCGCCATCAAAAGCGGGCAAAAAGCTATGATGAATATTGATAATGCGCTGCGGGAATTGCGCAGTAAATTCATGGCTTAACACTTGCATATATCGCGCCAACACAATCAAATCGATTTCTTTTTCATGCAGCAATGCCGTTTGCGCTGCCTCTGCAGCCGCTTTATTGTCTTTACCGACAGTAATAACGTGATATTCAATCCCATAAAAATCGGCCAATGCACGGCAATCTTCGTGATTAGAAATAATTAACGGAATTTCACAATTAAACTCGCCACTTTTATGTCGATGCAATAAATCAACTAAGCAATGATCATATTTCGAAACAAAAATAGCGACTTTTTGTGGCCGATTCGACAAGGAGACTTTCCATGTCATTTGAAAACGATCCGCAATCGGCTGAAAAGCCGCAGCAAATGCGTTCATATCCAAAGTAAAATCAGCCAAATCCCATTCGATACGCATCAAAAACAAGCTATCGGCATTGTCTTGGTGTTGATCGGAATGAACGATATTGGCGTTATAGGTATACAAAAAATTAGCAATCGCGGCAGACAAGCCTTTTCGATCTGGGCAACTGATCAGTAGTGTCGCGGTATGAGTCATTCGGCATCATCTTGAATAAAGTTATAATCTTATTCTAACAGCACCCAACATCAGATAACAGTCGCGCTGTTACAAGTATTGCTCTTAATCCGCCGCGAAGCGTACTTTTCACCTTCATACCCCACATCAGCGATGGTGAGCGCCCTCAGCCAAAATAAATCAGCAGATCAAAATACAATCTTGGGTTTTGAATGCATGAAAAAACCAAACGACAAAACCATCCGCGATTCAAGTGATAAACTAGCTACTTTTGTTATTCATTCATCAGCGACATCATGTTCAATATCGTTTTATTCCAACCTGAAATCCCGCCCAATACGGGCAATGTCATTCGATTGGCCGCCAACACCGGTTGCATTTTGCATCTGGTCAAACCGCTGGGCTTTCCTTTGGATGACACCAAAATGAAACGCGCCGGACTCGACTACCATGAATATGCCAATATGTTGGTCCATGAAGACTGGGATGCCTGTGTCGCGCACTTAGCGGGTCAGCGTTTTTTTGCTGCCACCACCAAAGGCTCGCAACGCTTTGACTTATTACAGTACGAACCGGGCGATGTGTTTGTATTTGGACCAGAAACGCGGGGCTTGCCCGCCGATTTATTGCAAACTTTTGCCGCCGATCGGCGCATCCGCGTCCCGATGCAGCCTGATAATCGCAGCTTAAATTTATCCAATACGGTGGCAATCACCATTTATGAAGCATGGCGTCAAAACGACTTTATGGGTGGTACATAAAGTAATACCACTTAAAACAGCACACGCATGAACTGGGCTTGTTCGCGATCGAGAATCGTCATTCGACACCACCGCGGACAAGCGCTGATTGACCCACCAAAAATCCATTTTTCTTTTTAAATCAGCATGGCAACCCCAAATCAGCCCACTCAAACACCCCCACACCAATGACCGGCCGAAATAGTCGCCCCCTCTCAAGTCTAATACCACTAGCCCTAAATCTGAGTTAAGCCCAAGGGGATTTACCTAGTGCTGTTGTACCCAATACGGATTTCCCCAGCTTTCATCAATAGGATCGCGGGTCTATTCTTGCATCGCCTAAGGGTGAACTCGACATTCAGGCCCCTACCCCGACTAGCGATATTGGCTTAACCGTGCAGATGCATTCAGTTGAACGCCTCTAGCATCGAATTGGTCGCTGATAACAGAAACAATCAATGACGAGCCCATCCCTCTGATTGATGCCCCGAAGGAGTCCGATATGCTTTGGAATACCGCACCACACAACCGCCAAAAATTAACCCTTGCGCGCCGTAATAAACTCGTCGTCGCCAACTGGAAAATGCATGGCAGTCTTGCGCTGTGTCGAGAAACCATCAATCAACTCAATCACATCGTCCAGCCTGGCGCCGACCTGATTATCAGCCCGCCAGCGCCGTATTTAAGTGAACTGGGGCGCCTCGCGCAACAAACCGGCATTCATTGCTGCGGACAAGACGTTGCCGCACAGCAAAATGGCGCGCGCACGGGCGAATGGTCTGCCACCATGCTGGCAGAACTGGGCTGCCATCATGCGATTGTCGGCCACTCCGAGCGTCGCCAGCATCACCGCGAAGACAACTTACTGATTGCGGCAAAAGCTCAAGCCTGTATTGATGCGGGCATTACACCGATTGTCTGTATTGGTGAAACCTTGGACGAGCGCAACGCTGGGCAACTCGAGCATATTCTCGGCCAGCAACTGGACGCACTACTGGCCACATCAGGCTGGCGACAAGCCATTATTGCCTATGAGCCGGTTTGGGCAATTGGCACTGGCAAAGTCGCCACCCCGGCGATTGCCCAAGCAGCGCATCAATTTATCCGTGAATACCTCGCCAAAACCGATGCCGATGCCGCCGATGAAATGATGTTACTGTATGGTGGCAGCGTCAAAGCCGACAATGCCACCGCTTTATTTGCCATGCCCGATATTGACGGCGGCTTAATTGGCAGCGCCTCATTAGAAGTTCATTCTTTAGTCCGCATTTATCAAGCGGCCAGTTTCACTAGCCGTGCCGCAGCACAAATGACTTTATAAGGAATCCCCATGACCGTGCCACTCTCCACTTGCTTGCAAACACAGCCTAGCGACATGCGCCAGATGCTTGATCATATTGCTAGTGCTTGTAAAGTGATTAGCAATGCGGTCGCCCGCGCGGCTTTATCTGGCACGCAAGGCGATGCGGGCAGTGGCAATATCCAAGGGGAAGAACAAAAAAAACTCGACATTATCAGCAATGACATCATGCTCAACTGGGCAGGCGCTTGCGGACATTTTGCCGCCATGGCCTCCGAAGAGCTCGACAGCATCGTGCAATGCAATCCACAGGGCCGATATTTGCTGGTATTTGATCCGCTGGACGGCTCATCCAATGTCGACGTCAATATTTCAGTTGGCAGCATTTTCTCTATTTTACTCGCGCCCGAGCAAACCCCAACCGAGTCTGATTTTTTGCAAGCGGGTCGCCAACAAATCGCCGCAGGCTACGCCTTATATGGTTCGTCCACCATGCTGGTCATTACCACAGGTACGGGTGTGCAAGGGTTTACTTTAGACCGTGAGATTGGCGAGTTTGTTTTAACCCATCCTGAATTAACCATTCCCAACGACACCCGAGAATTTGCCATTAACGCCTCCAATTCACGTTTTTGGGAAGCGCCCATCGCGCGGTATATTGATGAGTGTGTTGCTGGCAAATCAGGGCCGCGTGGCGAAAACTTCAATATGCGCTGGGTGGCCTCAATGGCCGCCGAAGTGCATCGCATTTTGATTCGTGGCGGGGTATTTTTATACCCGAAAGACAGCGCCAAACCGAACGGAAAACTACGCCTACTTTACGAAGCCAACCCCATGGCGATGATTGTTGAGCAAGCGGGTGGTGCCAGTAGCACCGGACAACAACTGACCTTAGACGTGCAACCGAGCCAGCTGCATCAACGCGTGCCGGTGATGCTCGGTTCTAAAAATGAAGTAGCCCGCTTAATTCGATACCACGAATAAACAAGGCAAGGGTATTTAACTGCAGAGCATATAAAATAAAGGCCGCAGTTAAATACCCGCAAAACTTACTGATTACGCATAAAATCAGCGGTTTTCATAAATGCCTCTTCCAAATGTTCGCGTAAATCGTTACTCATCGGCACCTCGGCCAAAGCTTGCAACATACACAGCATCCATTGATCGCGCTCGGCCTCACCAATGGCAAACGGCATATGCCGCCCACGCAAACGTGGGTGGCCATATTTTTCAATAAATAATTGCGGCCCACCGAGCCAGCCCGACAAAAAATCATAAAATCGTTCACGAATCTGCGTGGTATCGGCATGATGCATCGCATGCACTCCCGCCGCACGAGGATCGCTCGCCATAATGTCGTAAAACCGATCAACCAGTTGCCGCAAAATTGCCGAACCACCAAGTAACTCATACGGCGTCATCGCCTGCACTGCTGCGCTGTCAGTCATGATTCACCTCAACTGGCTGCACACAACTAGCGGCTAATTTAGCGCGCTGCCGCGCTTGCGCAACATCCACGCCACTGGCCAGCGCCACGCCCATTCTGCGGCGGACAAAGGCTTCAGGCTTGCCAAACAAACGCACATCAGCGGTCGGTACGGCCATAGCCTGCGCCACACCATCAAACGCAACGCCAACCGCATCTACGCCACCGTAGATCACGGCACTCGCGGCTGGCGAGCGCAAACTCACATCCACTGGCAGGCCTAAAATCGCCCGCGCGTGCAATTCAAATTCTGAATATTGCTGGCTTTGTAACGTCACTAAGCCGGTATCATGCGGTCGCGGGCTGACTTCACTGAACCACACCGCATCGCCTTTCACAAAAAGCTCAACCCCAAACACCCCGCGCCCACCCAAGGCGGTGGTTACTTTTTCGGCGATGTCTTGCGCTCGAGACAGCGCCAAAGCCGACATCGCTTGTGGCTGCCAGCTTTCAACATAATCACCACTCACTTGCACATGGCCAATCGGCTGGCAAAACTGCGTTTCAATCTCGCCATTAACGGCGATTGCGCGCACCGTCAACAGCGTAATTTCATAATCAAAGTCCACAAAGCCCTCAACAATCACGCGGCCATTTTTAACTCGCCCCCCACTGGCGGCATAATCCCAAGCCGTCACGATATCTGCTGGCGTTTTGAGTAACGACTGCCCTTTACCACTGGACGACATAACGGGTTTAACCAAGCAAGGAAAGCCAATTTCAGCCACTGCGATTTGCAACTGCGCCAAGCTGTCGGCAAATCGGTATGACGACGTCGCCAAGCCTAAATCTTCTGCCGCCAAGCGGCGAATGCCTTCGCGATTCATCGTCAGATGCGTCGCCCGCGCCGTTGGAATCACCGTCGCCAAACCTTCCGCCTCAATCGCCAACAAAGCGTCCGTCGCAATCGCTTCGATTTCCGGCACAATCCAGTGCGGCCGCTCTAACGCCACCACGGCACGCAGCGCTTGGCCATCGGTCATATCGATCACATGACTGCGATGCGCCACTTGCATGCCGGGTGCATTGGCATAGCGATCCACCGCAATGACTTCAACCCCTAAGCGCTGAAATGCAATAATCACTTCCTTACCCAATTCACCCGCACCCAATAACATGACCTTGCTGGCGCTAGGCGTTAATGCCGTACCCATTCTCATCTCATTCCCTTTTTTTGCTGCGCGAACAGATCGCTAGATTAAATTCAGTTTTTTGCTGGCGACTCACCCTGCGAGCTTACCATCACCGCGACATTCGGTTTTAACCAAGCACACTATTTACGTTCATTCCCCAAGCCCACTCGCTATCGGCAACTGTGCTACACCAGACCTGCTAAGCATAGGTATCGATCTCTAGCCTAATCAATTAAAGGCTTACCGATCAATACCTACTGGCAATAAAAAATCCCAGCCGTAGCTGGGATTGATTCAAAACTCATTCAACACATTATTCACCAAGATACGCTTGCTGAACTTTTTCATTGGCGAGTAAAGCGGCGGCATCATCGCTAAAAGTCACTTTACCCGATTCCATCACATAGCCACGATTGGCGGTTTGCAATGCCAACTTGGCATTTTGTTCCACCAGCAACATCGTCACGCCTTCAGCCGCTACCATGCGAATAATCTCAAAGATCTTTTGCACAATAATCGGCGCCAAACCCATCGACGGCTCATCGAGCAACAACAACTTAGGTCGGCTCATTAAAGCGCGCCCCATCGCGACCATTTGCTGCTCACCACCAGAAAGCGTGCCTGCCAGCTGCTTATAACGCTCTTTCACCCGTGGAAACAATTGATACACGCGGGCTAAATCATTGGCTATTTCCGCCTTATCATCGCGCCAATACGCCCCCATCAACAGGTTTTCTTCAACCGTCAAGCGGCCAAAAATACCTCGCCCTTCTGGCACCATCACCAAGCCATGCCGCACATAATCATGCGCTTCGATTTTAGCTGTCGATTGATTTTTAAATAAAATCTCACCTGCGGCCGGCTTAACCATGCCCATTAAAGTTTTTAAGGTGGTGGTTTTACCCGCGCCATTAGCGCCAATTAAAGCCACCAATTCGCCTTCTTTAACTTCAAGATTAATGCCTTTAACCGCATGAATCCCACCATAAGCGACCTTTAAATCTTTAACTTGTAATAATGTGTTCGCTGACGCTGTCATTCTGGTGCCACCCCTAAATACGCTTCGATCACTTTTGGATCGTTTTTAACTAACTCAGGAATCCCCTCAGCAATTTTTTTGCCGTAATCGAGCACCGCAATCCGATCGCACAAGCCCATCATTAATTTCACATCATGCTCAATCAATAAAATGGTCACGCCATCATCACGGATTTTTTCCATGAGTTTTTTTAAATCATCGGTCTCTTTCGGATTCATCCCCGCCGCTGGCTCATCGAGCGCCAACAACTGCGGATTGGTCGCCAAGGCGCGTGCAATCTCCAATCGACGTTGATCGCCATACGACAAATTACGCGCCAACTCCTCGGCTCTATCGGCAATACCAACATAAGCGAGCAAGGTTTCGGCTTTAAGCGTAATCGCCGCCTCTTCAGCACGCGCTTTGGGTGGCCGAAACACCGCGCCAATCACGCCGGTATGGGTTCGAACATGTTGACCCACCATAACGTTTTCTAAGGCGGTCATATTGGCAAACAAACGAATATTCTGGAAAGTCCGCGCAATCCCAGCCTCAACCACGACATTGGGTTTTTTGCGAAATAAATCCTTGCCGTTAAAAGTGAACTGCCCTTCATCAGGCTGATACAAACCCGTTAGCACATTAAATAGCGTAGTTTTACCCGCGCCATTGGGGCCAATCAAACCGTAAATCTCACCTTTATTAATCGACAAAGCAACGCCAGATAATGCATGCAATCCACCAAAGCGCTTATTGATGCCACTGATACTTAATAAAACCTCAGTCATGATTGCGCTCCGCGTCTTGCAAACTGTCTTTTTCTTGTTGCGAAATGGTTTTCGTTTTTGGGGCCAACTCAGCTCGGCGCTGCTTAGATGGCCACAGGCCAGCGGGTCTCACCAGCATAATCACAATCATGGCCAAACCAAAAATCAACATCCGTAAGTTTTCTGGGTCAACCACCTTGCGTCCCACCAAAGCGTGCTGCAATGGATTAATCACGTCACGCAAAATTTCTGGCGTAATCGAAACAATCACCGCGCCTAAAATCACCCCAGGAATATTGCCCATCCCGCCCAATACCACCATCGCCAACACCATGATCGATTCCATCAAGGTAAATGACTCGGGGGACACAAAACCTTGGAAGCTGGCAAATAAAGCACCCGCTACACCACCAAAGCTAGCACCCATGGCAAACGCCAAGAGTTTGACATTGCGGGTATTAATGCCCATCGCATTCGCCGCAATTTCATCTTCACGAATCGCCACCCATGCACGGCCAATACGCGAGCGCTGCAGACGCATCGAAACAAAAATAATAAAAAAGCACATTGCGAGAATCAGGTAGTAATACAAATGAATTTTCTCAAAACTAATACCAAAAAATTCAATTGGCCGACCCAAATCGTAACCGGCAAATTGCACGGCAGGAATATTATTAATCCCTTGTGGGCCATTGGTGATATTGATCGGACGATCTAAGTTATTCATGAAAATCCGAATAATCTCACCAAAACCCAAAGTCACAATGGCTAAATAATCACCGCGTAATTTCAATGTTGGCGAACCCAACATCACGCCAAATATCCCCGCAACCAACGCCGCAATCAGCATCATGACAAAGAAATTAGGTTGAAATAGCCATTCTGGGATCACCGCCTGCAAATGCGGTGAATTAAGTAAGGCGAAGGTATAAGCGCCTACAGCATAAAACGCGATATAACCCAGATCCAGTAAGCCAGCGTAGCCCACCACAATATTGAGCCCTAAAGCCAACATAATGTAGAGCAAAGCAAAGTCCACAGCCCTGAGCCATGAATTGCCACTTTCAAAAAAGTGGCCCAATACCCAAGGCAAAATGGCTAACACCACGGCCAGAACGCCCAGCACCAGCGTGGTTTTTAAATTATTGGCACGAAATTCGGCGCTATTTATTGTATTTGTCATATTCACCTCGGCTTAAGCACGTTCTGCAACGCGTTCACCCATCAAACCCGAAGGACGGAACACCAAGACGAGAATCAACACCACAAAAGCTAAAATATCTTTGTAATTACTGCCGAGCACGCCGCCAGTTAAATCGCCCAGATAACCAGCACCCAAGCTTTCAATCACACCCAGCAATAAGCCACCCAATACCGCGCCGCCCAAATTACCAATCCCACCGAGCACTGCCGCGGTAAAGGCTTTCAAGCCGATCATAAAGCCCATATACGCATGCGCTTGATCATAATTGGCCGCAACCATCACGCCCGCCATTGCGCCCAAAGCCGAACCAATTACGAATGTCATTGAAATAATATGATTGACATTCACCCCCATTAATTTGGCTACTTCGGGGTTTTGTGCTGTGGCACGCATCGCGCGGCCCATTTTGGTTTTTTCAATCAGAAAATACATGCCCGCCATCAGCAGCAACGTCAAAACCACAATCGCCACTTGCACTTGCGTAATCGAAGCGCCACCAATGCTATACACCTCGGTTGGCAAAATCGCAGGGAACGGCCGGTAATTACGGCCCCAAATCAGCATCGCCAATTGTTGCAACACAATCGACACACCAATCGCAGTAATCAACGGCGCCAGACGGGGGGCACGGCGTAAAGGCCGATAGGCTACTTTTTCAATGGTATAACCGAGCACCATCGACACCGGTATCGCCATGAGTAAGCCCACCAACAACAGGGCAGGCCCAGATAAATTAAAATGATGACCCAATAAGAAATTGATGCAGGTGATCGTGACCATTGCGCCGATCATCACCACTTCACCATGCGCGAAATTAATCAACTGCATGATGCCGTACACCATGGTGTACCCCAAAGCGATCAGCGCATAAATGCTGCCGATCACCAACCCATTAATAATTTGTTGGAGAAAAATATCCACTGCAGACCCGTCCCTAAAAAGACTATTCGTACAACGAAACCATTGTTTCGCCGTTTTATTTATCCATGCTACGTATCAGTAACTACCAAATTCTACCGTAACAGTTTAGATAACGTGAAAATTACCTGTTTGTGGTGATGCGGAATACTGCGGTTTTCCCTAGCTCGCCACACTTACAAATTATTACATATTCGTTATTAATGACGTCATCATCTCAATAGGATATGCATTCACAACGTCTAAGGGGTATATTCATCTAGCCCAATACTCATATGATCTACAGCGACATACATCGTCAATAGCCCCAGCACCAATCACAATCAATCCGCATAAAAAAACCGCCCATCGGGCGGTTGCGTATTGATCTAGCGATGGCGTGCTATGCAACAAACTGTGCAATCGCCATTTCAAGTCGAGACAAGCCGGTTGCAATCTCTTCATCACTCACCACCAATGAAGGCGCAAAGCGAATCACATTCGGCCCTGCCATTAACACCATCACGCCATGTTGCGCAGCGATATTCAAAATCTCTTTCGCCCGATCTTGATAGGCGGCAGATAAAACCGCGCCAATTAATAAGCCAAGACCACGCACTTGACTAAACACGGGGTACTTCGCATTGATCGCGTGAATGCCGTCAACAAACTGTGCGTGCTTGGTTTTAACGCCAGCGAGGACTTCAGGCGTGTTAATTACATCAATCACCGCGCCTGCAACAGCACAAGCCAATGGATTACCACCATAAGTGGTGCCGTGTGTGCCGGCAACGAGGTATTTGGCAATCTCGGCCGTAGTCAGCATTGCACCAATTGGAAAGCCGCCACCTAAGCTTTTCGCGCTACTCAAAATATCGGGCACGACGCCGTATTCTTGATACGCAAACAAACTCCCCGAACGCCCCATTCCTGACTGCACTTCATCAAAAATCAAATACGCGTTGTGCTGAGTACATAAATCACGCACGCCTTGCAAAAAGGCCGCATCGGCAGGCACCACACCGCCCTCGCCTTGAATTGGCTCTAAAATCACGCAAGCGGTATCGTCGTCAATCAAGGCTTTGAATGCTTCTAAATTATTGTATTCAAAGTATTCAATGCCAGCAGGCTTAGGGCCAAAACCGTCCGAATATTTAGGCTGACCGCCAACACACACGGTAAAAAAGGTTCGGCCGTGAAAGCTGCTGAGCGCCGAAATCACTTTATGTTTTTGCTCACCAAATTGCTCAATTGCGGCGCGGCGCGCTAATTTAAGCGCCGCCTCATTGGCCTCGGCACCCGAATTGCAAAAAAACACTTTATCGGCAAATGTGGCATCGACTAATTTTTGCGCCAATGCCAGCGCCGGCTCATTGGTAAACACGTTCGAGACATGCCACAGTTGATTGGCCTGCTTGGTTAAAGCACCAACTAATGCCGGGTGACAATGGCCCAAAGAGTTCACGGCAATACCACCAGCAAAGTCGATGTATTCTTTACCCGATTGATCCCAAACACGGCTGGCCTCGCCACGAACAGGTATAAATGCAGCAGGCGCATAATTGGGCACCATGTACTGATCAAATGCAGCGCGGGTCAAAGCCATAGCAGTCTTCCTCTAAAAATCAAATCAACGATGGCTCGATAATAAACTAAGACGATGGCAGCAGCCTATTCGGGGTAAACACTTAATCAGAAATACTGTGTTTTTATCTGAGTACAATCACACTGAATGCGTCATTCATCAATGGCCTCGCGTTTTAATCACGATGGTAGGGTCCGTGCAATGGCTCACTTTTGCACCCCGTATTCGGGATGCCAAACAATGACTCGCTCAATTGATTCAACGAAAAATACACCGCCGGAGAGGCCCCCGTTGCCGCACACCAAACGACTTTTCTTTTTTGAATTTCAGACAAGAGCGCAGGACAAAAACGCTGCGCTTTAGGGCTATTTTTCTCGGTAAACACTTCTAAAATACCGCTCCACTGTTGCCGTGGCAGCGCAGCATTCACCGCCTTTAAATAAGCCGCAGTCGCCGGTTGCGGTTTACGCAATACGCCTTGCCCCCCTTGCACCATCCATTGAATCCCGGTTTGCTGCTGCAATGAGCGCAGCATTGCAGCGTATTCTTTTGGCGTGCTAAATCCGCCAAAAAAAGAACTCGCATACACCGGCAAATCGGGACGCAAAACCTTTAAATCACGCGAAATGGCTTGATAATGCCGTACCAACATCGCTTGTCTTTCGGGTGTTCGCCAATTTAAATCATCAATTTCTTCGGGCAAATACCAGCCAACGATTGTCACCTTCGATTGCGTAATGATTTTTTTGGCCTCAGCAAGGCTAAATTCACGCAAAACCGACAAATAAGCATCTAACTCATTGTCGGGTAAGTGAAGCGCTTTAAAAAAACCAGGGTCGGAGTATAAGCCCATGATGTAGCTGCGACGCCCATCTCGTAGCAAGCGATTTTGCAACCAGCCCGAGCCATCACTAGGCCAAAACTCAGCCTGACCATTACGACTCCATTGCAAAAGCACAATCCCAAAACCCTGCGCATCCAACTGCCGATTAATTCGGCGGGCATTGGCCGGCGTGACTTCGGACTGACTTTGCCAAGGTTGCAAAATAATGGTTTTAAGCTGCGGTTCTTGGCAAACGCTCGCCAATAGCCCTGTTGAGCTCAAGACAAAAACTAATCCAGCGACTGACCATTTCAATGTGAGATGCTCCAATGAAATAAAACAGAAAAACGGTCATCGCTATTGCCACCAATAGCCTGCCGAACCTCAAGTGCAATTCTTTGCTGTAAATCAGGGGCTCGCCATGGATCTCCCCCCAACCAACTCACCAAAGCCAAGCCAACGCCGATATCGAATCGACTCACCGTCGCATGCTGCTCATTATCAGTATTCATCGCGACCATACTATTGATGTAGGGCATTAAAGTTGTTTTCCCTGCATCGGCCAATCGATAATGCTCACCCACCTCGGCCAAAGCGGTCAAATAATAGCTATTGGCACGAATCAACCCGGCCGCATCACCATACACTGTCACAGAAGTCCATTGTGACTTGGCCGGTTGCCAATCGGTATTGATCGAGTGCGAACCCGACAATCGCAACATCACATCTTGGGTATAAGGCGCGCCCTGCCGGTAAATCCACTCCGCCGAGCCCATTAAAACATAGTCGGTTAATAAACGCTGCCGAACGCCAACGCCAAAATTAGCATGGTGATTTAGCAAGCGGACCGATTGATCTTGCAAACTGGCATCAGTACGGGCAAACACGGTCGTTGGTCTGGCTATATCCAACAAGGGATCCAGTTGATAGGCCACCTCTGCGTTTAATGCACCACCATATTGCGCAAATTGCACTGGGCTACTCAGTAGACGAGCATCAGGCCCCTGATTTAACCGAACCTGACTACTCAACGACCAATGCCATCGGTCTTCTAAGGTTTGCACATTGCGTTGCCAGCCAAACAGCTGCGTTTGCATCGCCGCCGCATCCAAGCCCCAACGAGTTTGAATCTCGGCCTGATGATCAATACTTAGGCGTAAATCGGCAATGGCCAATTCAGTTTTCCCCAAAGCCATTTCAAGCTGCGCAATTTCTGGGTTTAATTCTTTCCGGTTAGCATCCTGCGCTAAAGCCGCACGAAACAAGCCCAAAGCTTGCTCAACTTTGCCTTGACCTTTCAACCAAAAACCATATTCGGCCAAAATCTGCGGGTTGTTCGGCGCCAGTTGGGCCGCTTGCGCCAATGCCGCACCTTGTTGTTCATGGCGCTGCAATTGCTGCAAAAACCCAGCATATTCATACCACAACAAACCACTAGAATTTGCGGCTAAGGCTTGCTGATAAGCCGTATCCGCCGCTGCGCTATCACCATCTTGCTTGGCTTTGCGTGCCGCTTGTAACGCCAACTCGCCAGCCGGAAAATAATCAGGATAATGCGCCGCAACATCCGCACTGACCGCCAAATCAAGATGCTGCAAAGCCAGCTTGGCCAAAGCGCGCGCTTGTGTTTCATCCATTTCCAACTGCAGCCTTTGGTCTAAGCGCTGCATGCCACGCTCGGTTTCCCCCATCGCCAATAACGCTTCGCCTTCACCTTGCAAGGCTTGAACGGAAGCGTGTCCTTTACGCTGACTCAACTGATTGGCCGCGGCAAAATAAGCCGCAGCGCGTTGGTAATTTTCTCGGCTGCAATAAGCCGCCGCCATTTGGCTGCGCTCGGTCGTTTGACTGGGCAAGTCAGACACCGGCGTCACTTTCACTAACAAAGGACAGTTTTTCCCTTGCAAGAGGTTGCTCACCAGCTCACCCAGCGCGGGGGTCCATAAATTCGCTTGCCTTAACTGGGCAAGCTTACGCTGGAGTTCCACGTATTGATGCGTGGCAATTAAAGCCGAAAATTCAGCACTGATTTGCGCTTCGCGCTGCGCGGCAGGTAATTCTGCGTAAGGAAAAAGCACTACCGCTTGCAATGCACTCGACGGGGTCGGTAGATCGCGCTGAACGACGTGCGGCGATTTTTTAGGCTTGATCGTTGCAGCGATCGACGACATTGCCGAAGGTAATAATTTGGCGGAGAAAGTCGGATTAGACTTGGCCGACTGCAGCACTGCTTCCACCTGAGCCAACAAGGCATGGGGCAAAAC
This sequence comes from Deefgea salmonis, assembly GCF_020531905.1. GTDB lineage: Bacteria > Pseudomonadota > Gammaproteobacteria > Burkholderiales > Chitinibacteraceae > Deefgea > Deefgea salmonis. Next base: position 715,815 of record NZ_JAJAWG010000001.1, read on the forward strand.
AATTCGATATTGCGCGATTTGGGCCAAAGTCTTTTGAATTTGCGTCACGCTACCTTGTCGTATCGCGGCATTCATCCAAACATCCGCCACTTTAGTGCGCGCCAAAGGCGTTAAGCCCGAACGCGTTAAGGCTTCAGGTGCAAGCTGCAAGACACGGGCATCATCGTGACTTAAATAAGCGCTCCACGCTTGCAATAAGTAGCCCATGCCATCATTGGGCGCGCGGTGCAGCCAATCTTTCCCCAAACGACTCAAGCACTGCGCATCTTGTTGCCGCGAACACACCTCGGCCAATGCCAACGTCGCCTTCCTTTGGCGAGGATCAATGTTATAAGCCTCTTCAAGCCATTGCCGAGCACCCGCGTAATCACCTTTATCTAAGCGCTGATAGGCTTTTTCCATGCGCGGATACGTTCTAAACTCACGCCACTCATCCCCCAGCCAACTGGCCTTTACGGGCGAACTCAAACCCAATGCCACGCATACAAAGGACACATAGTTGATTGGTTTATTTTTTCTCATCCGGTTCTCCCGCGTGCAAATCAGGAAAGTCATGGCTGGTTTTATCCCACTGCACCGCTCGGCCCGTTTTATTACTATTTCTTACCTGAGAAAACGCCCGAAAAAATGCGAAAATATTAATCACATTACCGACAATCATTCGCGGCACCGATTGCAATCCCTGCCAAAAACCAAAATAACGCCGAGTAAAAATAAACCGTTGCATTACGCGATTTAACATAAACGCAAAATTAATCGCCACCAAAACCCACAGACTACTATTGGCCCCAATCAGCTCAGGAAAAGTCCACCACTCGGGATTGACTACATGGTGTAGCCATGCTTGCAAAACCGTCAGCACAATCACATAGCCCATGAGTAAAGAAGGAAAAGCGACCACGCTTTTTCGATCTCGCGCCAACATATATTTCATTAGGGGTTTACCGCTCCAGCCTAAGTTTTTTGTGCCTTGGAAGACAATACCCACAATCCATCTGGATTTTTGCCGCACCGCCGGCCAAAAGTGATTTGGAAAAAATTCTTGCACACAAATCATATCGTGCACACCACGACGACCAAACCACGCAGGCGCTTCGCCTTTAAATTGGACGTGATAATGCAGCATCATTTCCCGCGCACCCACTTCATGCAATCGAAAACCGATCTCATAATCTTCGGTTAACGTGCCGGTATCAAACACCACCCCGCCATTGATTTCGGACAGCAAACCCAAGGCTTTACGGCTAAATGCAGTCCCCACGCCCGCGCTAGGCACTTGCCCTGTGAGCAGCTCACGAACCCAGATATCTTTGCCGTGGCATTCAGCAAATTCATCCACATAATGATTGCCAACGACGTTTTGCCAAGGGCGCGCCAATGGCATTACCGGCAACTGAACCAAGTCAAATTGAGGTACTAAACGATTAAACGCGCGCAATTCCAAGGGGTGAATCATGTCTTCGGCATCGTGATAGGCCAAGCACGTGAAGTGAATTCCTTCTCGCTGTTCCATTGCGGCAATAAAAGCAACCACATGATTTAAGCAATCGGCCTTGGTCGTGGGCCCTGGATCGCGAGTAACGACTTTATGCACATTGGGGTATTTTTTGGCGACTCGATCCACCTCGGCCTGCGTCTCTGGATCATTGGGATAGGTGCCAACAAAAATATGATAATTGTCGTAGTCAAACGTACTCGCCGCATAATCGGCCATCCGCTGTATCACCGGCGCTTCATGCCAAGCTGGAATCATAATGGCAATGGCTTGCTGCTCATCTTGATACAAATCGTCGGCAAACTCAGGGAGGTATTGACTTCTACGCCATGATTTTCTTTGCTTAAAGCGCCATACCCAATAGCGACAATCAATAAAAAAATCATCGAGCGAGCTCAAAAAAATCACCACAATCCCCAACTTCAACAGCAAGGAGATCAAAAACCAATACGCCGCCAACACATCAAGCCAACTCACTGCGCCACCTGCCAAGCACAAATTAAATCAACAATCCGCTTGGCCGCATGACCATCACCATACGGATTGCCGGCCTGAGCCATCGCCCGATACACCGCAGGATCGTCAAGCAACTGACTGACGGCCTGCACGATACGCTCGCCATCGGTACCGACAAGTTTGGCAGTGCCGGCAGCAACCGCTTCTGGGCGCTCGGTGGTTTCACGCATCACCAACACCGGCTTACCTAAAGTTGGCGCTTCTTCTTGAATGCCACCACTATCGGTGAGCACCAAAAAACAACGCTTTAATAAATACACAAAGGGTAAATAGGTCTGCGGCGCAATCAAGTGCACGTTGGTGCATGATTGCAGAATCTCATTCACCGGCGCTTGCACCTGTGGATTTAAATGCACTGGATACACGATTTGCACATCATCACGCATGGCTAACTGGCGCAATGCTTGGCAGATGTGTACAAAACCATCGCCAAAATTTTCGCGCCGATGGCCGGTGACTAAAATCAGTTTTTTGCTTGGGTCTAAAAAAGGAAACGCAGCGGCAAGCGACAAAGCCAAATCGGCATCAGTATCAATCTGCTGACTCACTTGCAACAAAGCATCGAGCACCGTATTGCCGGTCACAAACACCGACTCTGGCGCAACACCCGCTCGCAATAAATTATTGGCTGCCGTTGCTGTCGGCGCAAAATGCAGCGCGGCAAATAAACCCACCACCGAGCGATTGAGCTCTTCAGGCCACGGCGCATATAAATTACCCGTTCTCAGGCCTGCTTCAACATGGCCAACGGGAATATGCTGATAAAACGCGGCAAGACCCGCCGCCAATGTGGTCGTGGTATCGCCATGCACCAACACTAAATCCGGCTGATAAGCCACCAACACATCGCGCACGGCCTGCAAGGCCCGCGCGGTTAAGTCGGTCAAATTTTGCCCGGGCTGCATTAAGTTCAAATCATAATCGGCCTCCAGGCCAAACAAACGCATGACTTGGTCGAGCATTTCACGATGCTGTGCGGTCACACACACTCGGCATTCAATCTCGACGTTAGCCTGCAAAGCCAAAACCAGCGGCGCCATTTTAATCGCCTCAGGCCGAGTGCCAAAAACACACAGCACTTTTTTCTGCGGTTTGGCTGGCGCAATCGATAAGCTCATACTTAAATCACTTCAATAAATTAAACTTATTTATTTTAGTTCAAGCAATGCTTGTAATTTAATTAAATTCACCAAAACAATTAACAATCTCCGCAAACCTTAAAACAAAAAAATACCGGCAGTCTATACCGGTATTTTTCTGCTGTAGAACTACAAAAACGCTAAGCTTTACCGCCATTAGCCAAGAAGAGCCAAGTTTCAATCACGGTGTCCGGATTAAGTGAAATCGTTTCAATCCCTTCTTCAACCAACCATTGGGCAAAGTCAGGATGATCTGACGGGCCTTGGCCACAAATCCCAACGTATTTACCCAATTTACGGCAAGCTTTAATCGACATCGACAACATCGCTTTCACCGCCTCATTGCGCTCGTCAAAGCTAGTTGAAACTGGGCCACCTGAATCGCGATCAATCCCTAAGGTCAATTGCGTCATATCGTTAGAACCAATCGAGAAGCCATCAAAGTACTGCAAAAATTGCTCAGCTAAGACGGCATTGGCCGGAATTTCACACATCATAATCACGCGTAAACCGTTTTCGCCGCGTTTCAAACCATTGCGTTCCAGCAACTCAATCACACACTCGGCTTCGTTTAGCGTGCGCACGAATGGAATCATCACTTCAACATTGGTCAGCCCCATCACATCGCGGACTTTTTTCACCGCGCGGCATTCCAATTCAAAACAATCACGGAACGATTTATCGACATAACGGGCTGCACCGCGAAAGCCAATCATTGGATTTTCTTCGTGTGGCTCATACTCAGTACCGCCGAGCAAATTGGCATATTCATTTGATTTAAAATCAGACAAGCGCACAATGACTTTTTTCGGATAAAACGCCGCACCTAAAGTTGCAATCCCTTCAGCAATCTTATCGATATAAAAATCAATCGCCGAGCGATAGCCTGCGATGCGCTCTTCAACCTGTGATTTCAGCGGTTCGGCCAAATTAGGGTAAGCCAGCAACGCTTTGGGATGAATCCCGATCATGCGATTAATAATGAATTCCAAACGCGCTAAACCCACACCTTCATTTGGCAGCTGGCAAAAATCAAATGCCAGCTCAGGATTACCCACATTCATCATGATTTTAACCGGCGCTTCAGGCAAGCTTTGTAGCGCCACGTCTAGTCGTTCAAACTTCAATAAGCCTTCATACACAAAACCGGCATCGCCTTCCGAGCAAGAGACGGTCACTTCATCGCCTTCTTTAAGCATGTGCGTGGCGTCACCACAACCCACCACCGCCGGAATACCCAACTCACGCGCAATAATGGCCGCGTGGCAAGTGCGGCCACCCCGGTTGGTCACAATCGCCGCCGCCCGCTTCATCACCGGCTCCCAATCCGGATCGGTCATATCCGACACCAACACGTCGCCAGCCTGCACCCGATCCATCTCGGACACATCGCGAATAATCCGCACTTTGCCTTGGCCGATTTTTTGACCAATAGCCCGACCCTCGGTCATGATGCGGCTGGTTTCTAGCATCCGAAACTTGGTGAGCTTATCTGAGCTCGACTCTTGAGATTTAACGGTCTCTGGACGTGCTTGCAAGATATACAGCTGGCCATCAATTCCATCACGGCCCCATTCCACATCCATTGGCCGACCGTAATGCTGCTCGATTATCACTGCGTAACGCGCTAATTCTTCCACTTCGGCATCGGTAATTGAGAATTGATGGCGCAGCTCTTTAGATACCGGCACAGTGCGCACGGACTTGCCCGCCACCGATTCGGTATCAAATTCCATTTTGAGTGCCTTGCCGCCCAAATGACGGCGCACAATCGCCGGGCGACCAGCCGCTAAGGTCGGTTTATGCACAAAAAACTCATCGGGATTAACTGCGCCTTGCACCACGGTTTCACCCAAACCATACGACGCGGTAACAAACACCACTTGATCAAAACCCGATTCGGTATCAATGGTAAACAGCACCCCTGCCGCGCCTTTATCCGAGCGCACCATGCGCTGAATACCCGCCGATAGCGCCACAATTTTGTGATCAAAGCCTTTATGCACCCGATACGCAATCGCTCTATCGTTATATAAAGAAGCAAACACATGCTTCATCGCATCCACTACATTTTGGTAGCCGACGATATTTAAAAAGGTTTCTTGCTGACCGGCAAAAGACGCATCCGGTAAATCTTCGGCCGTGGCCGACGAGCGCACTGCGACGGTGACATTGTCACCCAAACGCGCGTAATGCTCGGCCATTTCAGCTTCAAGTTGGGCTGGCAACGGGGTCGCCATAATCCACTCCCGGATTTGCTTACCCACCACGGCCAATTGCTTGACATCATCCACGTCTAGCGTACTGAGGATTTCATCAATCTGTTCAGCCAAACCGTTTTGCGCCAGAAAGACCCGATAAGCTTCGGCTGAGGTGGCAAACCCGCCGGGAACGCGTACGCCTTTTTCGCTAAGCTGCGAAATCATTTCGCCCAACGAGGCGTTTTTCCCACCCACTTTTTCTACGTCATTCATGCGTAGCTGAGCAAAATCGAGTACGTATTTTTCAGTCATCTGGCGTGGCCCTTAACAATTAAAGAATGCTGCATTGCAAAAATCCCCTCAAGTTTAGCTTTTTAGTCGCGAAAGCCAAGTCAGGAAATACCTTTACTGGTTTTCCTGATGATTGCACGTTATCCTGCTGCAAAGGGGGGTATATGCGCCGAACAGCTTTTTTTGTCTCTGATCGAACAGGGATTACTGCCGAAATTTTAGGGCATTCATTGCTATCACAGTTTGAAGATGTTGACTTCAACCGAATCACCTTGCCATTTGTTGACACCATGGCCAAAGCCGAGCAAGTGGCCTTGGACATCCGCCGCCACGCGGTAGTTGATGGCTGTCGACCTTTGGTTTTTAGCACCATTGTCGACCCGATCTTACGCGAAAAAATCCACGTCGAAGACGCTTTAACCGTTGATTTTTTAGAACAATTTATCGGCCCACTCGAAGAAGAGCTGGGTATTGAATCCACCCACACCATCGGCCGCTCGCATTCAATCGGCAATTTTGAAGAGTATAAAAATCGAATAGACGCGGTTAATTTTTCAATTAATCACGATGACGGCATCATGCCGCGCGACTTAGCCGAAGCCGATTTAATTTTGGTTGGCGTCTCTCGCTCTGGCAAAACCCCCACTTGCCTATATCTGGCCTTACAGTTCGGCATCAAGGCGGCCAACTATCCACTCACACCAGAAGACTTCGGCCAACACACTTTGCCGCGCCTTTTGTTGCCATATCGACACAAATTATTCGGCCTTACAATTGAGCCAGAACGCTTACAACAGATTCGCGAAGAAAGAAAACCCGATAGTCGTTACTGTTCAATTGAAACTTGTCAGTTTGAAGTCGCCGAAGCCGAAGCACTCTTGCGTCACGTGGGCGTTCCCTATCTCAATACCACGCGCATGTCGATTGAAGAGCTGTCAACCACCATCATGCACCGCACGGGCATCAAGCGTCGAACCTTCTAAAACCACATCAATGCACCTCAGATTCAGCTTAAAATCAGCTTTTTTCCTGAATTTGCGGTGCATTGATTACAGAAGTCGCAAACTGAGCTTCCTTGTGTTGCACTGAAACGGTAAACTGCGATCTTTCGCTGTTGTGACCCTAGCACCATGACCAGTTTTGCTTACGCCGATGATCCGGCGCCTGTCTTTGAGTTTAAAAGCACCACCACCAAACTCACCGCGTTTGTGCCCAGCACGCTCGAGCCAGAAAAATTAATTCTCGCCCTCCAAGAGCAGCTCGGTGACGGCGAACATTTTCTATCCAACGAGCAAATCGCCGTTGACTTTAGTCAGCTCAAATCGATTCCATCGGCAATAGAGATCGCGGCATTGGTCAATGTGTTACGCCAATTCCAGCTCAAGCCGATTGCAGCCCAAGGCGGCTCAATCGATCAACAAGTCGCCGCCCAAGAAGCCGGGCTGGTCGTACTGCAAGACAGCAGCATCACGCACACGACGCCCGTTGTTGAGCCCATCGCAACACCATCAGCAATGATTATTCATCGCCCGGTCAGAACCGGACAACAGGTGTACGCCAAAGGCTGCGACTTAATCGTATTGGCCTTGGTGTCTCACGGCGCGGAGGTCATTGCTGATGGCAATATCCATGTTTACGCGCCACTGCGTGGCCGCGCTTTAGCTGGTGCGCGAGGCGACACGCAGGCGAGAATTTTCACCACCTGCATGGAAGCTGAATTGGTTTCTATTGCCGGTATTTATCGCTCACTGGACGCAGACCTGCCGGACGCCATTGCAGGCAAACCGAGCCAAATCTACCTCGATCAAGACAAGCTCTCGATCGAAGCACTCACTCAAACCAATTAAACTTATTTTATTTGCAGGGGATTTCCGTGGCAAAAATCGTAGTAATAACATCCGGCAAAGGTGGCGTTGGCAAAACAACAACCAGCGCTAGCTTCGCCTCGGGCCTCGCCTTACGTGGTTTTAAAACCGCTGTCATCGACTTTGATGTAGGCTTACGCAACCTAGACCTGATCATGGGTTGCGAGCGACGTGTGGTGTACGACTTTGTTAACGTTGTTCAAGGCGAAGCCAATCTGCGCCAAGCGCTGATTAAAGACAAAAACTGCGACAATCTGTATGTATTACCCGCTTCACAAACGCGTGACAAAGACGCGCTTTCCAAAGAAGGCGTCGAAAAGGTCCTCAAAGAACTCGAGCATGATGGTTTTGATTACATCATTTGCGATAGCCCCGCTGGCATCGAAACCGGCGCGTTTTTGGCCTTGTACTTTGCCGACGAAGCGATTGTGGTGACCAATCCAGAAGTATCCTCGGTGCGTGACTCGGATCGGATTATTGGTATTTTGGATGCCAAATCAAAGCGCGCTGAAGACGGCGGCTCAGTCAAAACGCATTTACTGATTACCCGCTACAGCCCCGCTCGCGTAGAAAGCGGCGAAATGCTGTCGCTGGACGACGTGCAGCATCTATTGCGCATTCCATTAATCGGCATCGTGCCAGAATCTGAAACCGTGTTACAAGCTTCCAACTCGGGCACGCCAGCGATTCACAACACCGGCTCGGATGTATCAGAAGCGTATAAAGACGTGGTGGCCCGCTTTCTGGGTGAAACCAAGCCGATGCGTTTTGTTGAAGTACCGAAGGCGCCGTTCTGGAAACGGTTGTTTGGGGGTTAATTGATGTCTATTTTGAGTTATTTTTTTGGCGAAAAGAAAAAAACCGCCAGCGTTGCCCGTGAACGTTTACAAATTATTCTGGCGCACGAGCGCAGCAGCACCAACAGTACGCCAGATTATTTGCCGCAATTGCAGCGCGAACTATTAGAAGTCATTTCTAAATACGTGGCGATCAATCCAGAAGACATTCAAATTCAACTCGAACGCAAAGATGATTTTGAAGTGCTTGAATTGAACATCGTATTGCCTGAGCACAAAGTAAAATAACGGCTTGGATCAAAACGCGGCGAGCAGTCCACGGCCAGCCCATACCAAGCCCAGCGTATTTTTCTGCACCCTATCAAACCCAGCCTGCGCTGGGTTTTTTTATCCTTGCTGCGCCAATGCCGAGCTTGAGCGGCGCGGCACGGCGGGTCTTCAATCCGCTACGGCGCGGGCAATGTTATACTTGCGTTAAATCAAACTCATCGCGCGCGGCGTTAGCGGCGCGCAGCAACTCAAGGCTTGTATGACAATTACCATTAAAACTGCCGAAGAAATAGAAAAAATGCGCATTGCGGGCCGTCTTGGCAGCGAAGTGCTCGACTACATCACCCCGTTTATTCAACCGGGCGTTACCACCGAAGAAATTGATCGTTTATGCTATGAATACATGGTCAATGTGCAGGGTACTATCCCCGCGCCTTTAAATTACTGCCCGCCTGGCTATATACCCTACCCGAAATCAATTTGCACTTCGGTGAATAATGTCATCTGCCACGGCATTCCAAACAGCAAGCCACTTAAAAATGGCGACGTGGTCAATCTAGACATTACCGTGATCAAAGACGGCTACCACGGCGACAATAGCCGCATGTATATGGTCGGCGACAATGTCGCTACGCATGCTAAGCGTTTGTCACAAATTACTTTTGACTGCATGTGGATTGGCATTGATCAAGTCAAACCCGGCGCGCGCTTAGGCGACATTGGCGCGGCGATTCAAAAATACGCTGAAAAAGCCGGTTATTCGGTAGTACGTGAATTTTGTGGCCACGGCATTGGCGCGGTGTTTCATGAAGAGCCGCAAGTATTGCATTACGGCAAGGCTGGCACCGGCGTTGAACTCAAAGCCGGTATGATTTTCACCATCGAACCGATGATTAACGCGGGAAAACGTGAAATCAAACAAATGAGCGATGGCTGGACGATTGTGACTAAAGATCGTAGCTTGTCCGCGCAATGGGAACACACCGTATTGGTTACCGAAACCGGTTACGAGGTATTGACCGTATCGGCAGGCACCCCGCCGCGCCCAGAGAAATACCTACTCGCTTAACACTAAACGCCCTCGATTGAGGGCGTTTTTAAATCAAAAAACATCCTGATTCAACGCCAACACCGGCCCACAGCGGTTGACGTTGAACTTGCCCGCCGTACTGATGCAGATTGGAATCTAAGGCAAGACACGAAGCGTACGCAGGATTTGAATGTCTACGCCCACCTGTCACGCCGCCCAGCTCCATCCTCGCAACACGGCAGTCTGGCGAGCACAGGCTTACAGCTTATTGTCGTTTGGAGTTATCGTCATGCGTTCGGTCAGTGCGATTCGTGAATCTTATGCCCTTGCTAAACTCGCGCTGCGCGAGCGTTTTTCTGAACCTAGCAAAGCCGCACCCTTACTCAATTCCTTATCGAACCTCACCGATGCCACCTTGATCGAACTGTGGGATAGGCATGAATTCACTAGCGATGTATTGCTCTGCGCCGTAGGTGGTTACGGGCGTGGCGAGCTATACCCTTATTCAGACATCGATTTATTGATTTTACTGCCTGAGCAGCCCAGCGCTGGCCTACTGGAAAAACTCGAAGTCTTGGTTGGCGAGCTATGGGATATTGGCATCGAGGTCGGCCATTCGGTACGCACCACCACCGACTGCCTGTATGAAGCCGAGCGCGACATCACCGTACAAACCGCCCTACTTGAAACTCGGCCACTCACAGGCGATCTGCAGCGTTTTCATGATTTTATGGATACGGTGCATCGCCACATCGACCCAAAAGAATTTTTTGAAGCCAAACTGATCGAACAACAAGCGCGCTACGGCCGCTTTCAAAACGCCACTTACAAACTCGAACCGAACATCAAAGAAGCCCCTGGCGGCCTGCGTGATTTACACCTAATTGGCTGGATTGCCGCCAGCCAACGCCTTGGCCGCGACTGGCATGCCTTGGCGGCGCTCAGCATGCTCACGCCTGAAGAAAACCGCAAACTATGCGAAGCCGAGCGCGTGCTACGCACCTATCGCATTGCCCTGCACTGGCGCGCCAAACGCCGCGAAGATCGGATTTTATTTGATTACCAGCATGCGCTGGCCAAAGACTTTGGCTTTGATGACGTCTCCACCGCCGGCCGAATCACTCAGCGCGCCAGCGAAGCCTTTATGGCCGAATACTATTTGGCGGCCCGCATCATCACCCAGTTAGTGCCGGTATTGGTGCATGCTTTACGGCAAAGAATCTATTCCTACCTCAGTAATACCACGCCGATCAATGCGGATTTTTATATTCGCGATGGCTTGCTGGCGATTTACGACCCCGAATTATTTAGCAAAAATCCATCGGCAATTTTGGCGCTATTTTTGCATCTAGAACAACGCCGCGAAGCAAGCGATATTGCGCCAGAAACCTTGCGCGCACTGTGGCATGCACGCGACTTGATTAACGATAATTTTTTGTGCAATCCGCACAATAAGCAACTATTTATCGCGCTATTTAGAGAACCGCGCGGCTTAACCCGCGTACTGCGGCGCATGAATCAATACGGCGTTTTGGGCCGCTATATTCCCGAATTTGGCGATATTGTTGGCCGCATGCAACATGATTTATTTCATGTGTATACCGTCGACGAGCATATTTTGATGGTGCTGCGTAATATGCGCCGTTTTGCCGTTCCGGCTTTTACCCACGAATACCCGCTGTGCTCGCGGCTGATCGAAGAATTTGCCCACCCTGAAGTGCTGTATTTAGCCGCGCTATTTCATGATATTGGCAAAGGCCGTGGGGGCGACCATTCGCAACTGGGCGAAACCATTACCCGCGAATGGTGCGAGCGCCACCCCTTGCCCGCCGCCGACACCGATTTGATTGTGTGGCTGGTGCGACACCACCTAACCATGTCGTCAGTCGCGCAAAAACAAGACGTGTACGACCCTGACGTGATCACCGAATTTGCCGCCTTAGTCGGCAACGAGCGCTATCTAAATGCACTGTATTTGCTGACGGTGGCTGATATTCGCGGCACCAGCCCTAAAGTTTGGAACGCATGGAAAGCCAAATTACTCGAAGATTTATTTAAAGGCACGCAGCGCTTTTTAAACCAGCAAAGTGGCCATTCATGGCTCAGCGAGCGGCAAGAAGAAGCATTGCGGCTGTTGCGACTATATGGTTTACGCAATGACGCGCACGATCCATTCTGGCGCTTACTCGACACGGTGTATTTCTTACGCCACGACGCACGCGATATTGCTTGGCACACCCGCATGCTGTTTGCGCGAACGCATTGCGATGACATTCAAGTGCGCGCCAAACTCTCCGAATCGGGCGAAGGCTTGCAAGTCTTGGTCTACGGTCCCGACCAAGCCGATTTATTTGTGCATATTTGCAGCTTTTTTGAACGCGCTGGCTATTCGATTTTTGACGCACAAATCCACACCACACATCACGGCTATGCACTTGATACGTTCTACGTGTTCATTCCCGATAGTCAGCATATTTCGTATCGCGATTTAATTAATTATGTTGAGTTTGAACTCAGCGAAGTGCTCAACCGACGCAAGCCCGCGCCGGCTCAACTGAGCGGCCGGATTTCACGCCAGCAAAAACACTTTCCGGTGAAAACGCATGTGCAAATTCGCCCCGATGAAAAAGGCAAATACTCGATTTTGTCGGTGGTGGCTGGTGATCGACCGGGCCTGCTCTCGACCATTGCGCGCATTTTGGCGGCCAATCGCATCGAGATTCAATCAGCCAAAATCATGACCTTGGGCGAGCGCGCCGAAGATAATTTTTTAATCTCCGGCCGCGTGCTTAACGATGCTAAGTTTGTGTTGCAGCTAGAAAGTGAACTACTACAAACGCTGAACGAAAAATAAGGGTATTGCCACGCAATCAACATAAAATATTGATTACGTGGCAATACCCATTAATTTTGGCTTTGTTTGGATTTGGTGTTGATATTTTAAATTGCACGTATTTAAACAGATCGACTGCAGCCCCTTCCCCCTTGATGGGGGAAGGTTGGGATGGGGGTGTTGAGCTTAAAATACACTCCGTAGTATCACCCTAACCCTCTCCCATCAAGGGAGAGGGAATGCCGCGAAACTTTCATCATGAACAACACGCAATCTGAACATCGCCAAGCTTAACCGTCTGTTGCTACGCCAGATCGCTCATCAGCAAGCTAGCGACTTACGCCGCATGGCAATTAACGTGACGGGGTCTTTTTAATGACTCGGCCCAATGGATTGGGTTGATTGCGTTTTTTTGCCAACTCAATTTGCTTTTGCCGCTCTTGCGCGCCGCTGCGGGTTTTTTCGCTGAGATTATCAAAGCAATGTGGGCAGCTCACGCCAGCCACATAATGCGGCGATAGGCGCTCTTCTTTCGACACCGGCTGACGGCAAGCGTGGCACAACTCAAAATCACCCTCGCTCAAATCGTGGCGCACCGTCACACGGTTGTCGAACACAAAGCAATCGCCTTTCCATAGTGTTTCTTCCTGCGGTACTTCTTCGAGGTATTTCAAAATCCCACCTTTTAAGTGGTATACCTCTGCAAAACCCTCACCCAGCATATAGCTCGATGCTTTCTCGCAGCGAATGCCGCCAGTGCAAAACATCGCCACTTTTTTATGGACTGCCGGATCAAAATGCTCTTTCACGTAATCAGGAAACTCGCGGAATGTTTCGGTTTTCGGATCAATCGCCCGCTCGAACGTGCCAATCGCCACTTCGTAATCATTACGTGTATCAATCACCAGCACTTCGGGATCGGAAATAATGGCATTCCAATCTTTGGGCTCAATATACGTGCCGACGGCTTTGTTTGGATCAACACCCGGCACGCCCAACGTGACGATTTCTTTTTTTAGTTTTACTTTGGTACGCAAAAAGGGCTGCTCAGCGCAGAACGATTCTTTGTGATCCACAGCCACCAAGCGCGGATCAGAGCGCAACCACGCCAGCAAGCCATCAATCCCCGCGCGCGTACCCGCCACCGTGCCGTTAATCCCTTCATCGGCCAGCAGCAGCGTACCGTGCACGTTTAAATCGAGCATCGTTTGCAACAGTGGCTCGCGCAATTGAACGTAATCGCTGAGCGTGACAAATTGATACAGCGCCGCAACAACAATCGCGCCTTCGGTTTGATTCGACATGTTTTCTCCAAGTGGTCACCCGCGTAAAGGGCGGACCGGATTTTTATTCTGGGAGCGGATTTTACCTGAGGCGTAACATCATAAACCGCTGAATAAGAGATATTTTTTTCAAAATTACACGATACATTTACTGTCGGCATCAGTTATTGATCGTTACATTTAAGCGGCAAACCCCTAAATGATTTGAGCCATCACTCGTTTGACCGCAAACTGCGAGTTACTGACAACGTTATTCCTCGCCAGCGAGGGCAACCCAGAAAAGGAAATAAAGATGAGCGAAGTAAAAATGGGTTATACCGCTATGGCGTCAACAGTACTGTTGGTTGTTACAGTCAGCGTCTGGGCTGGATTTAACATGGGAAAAACTGAAGCATTGCGAGTCCAAGAGCAAACTCATCCGCAAAAAGCCCCTGAGCCCTCAGAGTCCATGCATCGAGCAATGGTGGGTGGTTGCCGCGCAAACCTTATTGCAATTGAATCCGCGGACCAAGGGATAACTCCCGGAGCTTACGTTGAGATTCCTAGTTCTCTTGAGCGACTTCGTCTTACAAAACTTTATCCACTCTGCGAGAGCAATCCAGGGCAAACTCAGGAGCTATTAGCAGACATTTACGCGCAATATATTAAAGAAATCCACAAAGAAAATACAAAACTCGGGCGCGAACGCTAGCCCCCCTCCCACACACCAGCCAAATATTTATCGCGATTGTTGGGCTTCGCAGACTCACCACGTACGGCGCAATGCTGTAGGGTGCTGATGAGCGTAGCGAATCGCGCCGCTGTGATGTTTATTTGCGGCTGATTCGGCGCAATTCGCTACGCTCATTGTCGCCCTACGGCAGATTTAACTCGGCGTAATCCAGCGTAATCGGAGGAATGGCATGAGTGCGATTACGCTGCGCTAATCGCACCTACGACGTTTTGGCATGGGGTATTTCCATCAAGAAATTAAAATCAAACACCCCAAAAGCAATACCCCGTAGGGTGTGAAAATGCCGCCGGCGTTTGCGCACCGAGTCGCGATGCGAGCCATCACAACGCACCTATCCGCGTGCGCAAATGCGCACCAACAAAAAAGCCGCTTTTCAGCGGCTTTTTAACAATCAAAATCCCAACAATTAAAACAAGCGTGCCAGCAAAGCATTGGCGTATTTGGCATCGAGCGGGATGGCGGCTTTGGCGCCGCTGCCGAGAGCGGATTCCACCAAAGCGCCGTTTTTACCACGGATTTGCTCGAGTTTAACGATGATATTGCCGCTTGGATGAATGATTTCCAGCGAATCGCCAACTGAGAATTTGTTTTTCACTTCAATCTCAGCCCAGCCGTCTTGGATATTGAGCACTTCGCCGACGTATTGGCTGCGGTGTGCTTTGGAATGACCATCTAGGTAGTTTTGCGCTTCGTGCGTGGTGTGACGCTGGTAAAAGCCGTCGGTATAGCCGCGATTAGCCAAACCATCCAAATCAGCAAGCAAGGCGGGGTTAAATGGCCGGCCAGCCACCGCGTCGTCAATCGCTTGACGATACACTTGGGCGGTGCGCGCCACGTAATACAGCGATTTGGTACGGCCTTCGATTTTGAGTGAATCGATACCCATTTTCACCAGACGCTCGATATGCTGCACCGCGCGCAAGTCTTTGCTGTTCATGATGTACGTGCCGTGTTCGTCTTCGACAATTGGCATTAGCTCGCCCGGACGATTGGCTTCTTCGATCAAATAGGTTTTGTCGGCCAATGGATGGCGCTCTTGGCCACCACAGGCGGAGAACACTTGATTGGCGTCGTTCATGGCTTTATTAAAATCAAACTGAATGACTTGTTCTTTCAGCTGAACATCACCGGCGTCATCTGGATTGGTGTCGTGCGTTTTGTAGTCCCAACGGCAGGCATTGGTACAGGTACCTTGATTTGGGTCGCGGTGGTTGAAATACCCCGACAATAGGCAACGGCCTGAGTAGGCAATACACAGCGCGCCGTGGACAAACACTTCGATTTCCATATCTGGGCACAGCTGGCGAATTTCTTCGATTTCATCCAAGGACAATTCACGCGACAAAATCACGCGCTCTAAGCCCATTGATTTCCAGAATTTCACGCCGGCGTAATTCACCGTATTGGCCTGTACCGACAAATGAATCACTTGTTCTGGCCATTTTTCACGCACCATCATAATCAAGCCCGGATCAGCCATGATCAGCGCATCTGGTTTCATCGCAATCACCGGTTCCATGTCGGCCAAATAGGTTTTTACTTTGGCGTTGTGCGGCAAGATATTGCTGGCAACAAAGAATTTTTTGCCACGGGCGTGGGCTTCTTCAATCCCTTGACCAATTTGCTCCAATTTAAAATCATTATTGCGCGCGCGCAGGCTGTAGCGCGGTTGACCGGCGTAGACCGCGTCGGCACCAAAGTCATAAGCGGCACTCATTTTTTCGAGTGTACCGGCGGGCAATAAGAGTTCAGGTGCTTTTAAGGTCATGGTGGGGGCGTGTGTTCAAACTAAGAAAGGCGCGCATTATACCGCAAATACGCTGCACAAAAAACAGGCAATATTAAATAAACGAACCAAATCAGTAGCTTGCCGATATTACCCACAGCTAACTCACACGCTATGCTTTTTTTACGGGGATAAACTGGCAAATAGCGGGATAAGTGCTAAATACAACAAAATTTGCCGAATTCAAGCTGTGATTTGAATTTTTTTGCCTATTTTTTAATCGGCAAACAAAATCAGCAACAAAACAGTCACTTAGACCCGCTATCCACAGCCTGTGCACATGACTATCCATTCAGCCTGTGAATGAGTAGCCCAGACTGATTAAAATTTAATCATCCAGTATTTTCCCTATGCTTTCAAACACCTAAGCCACTTACTCACAGCTAGCACACAGGCTGAGCCCAGCAGCATGGGGAAAACCACGATGGCCGCCGTGGATAACAAAAAACCGAGCTTTTAGCTCGGTTTAGTCAAGGTGGCTTTGCTGAACGGGGATGGCTTTATGCAAAGCCCAAACCCGACAACGGCACATGTTGCTGCTCGGCCTGTTCAGCAAGTGCTTCTTTTAACACTTGTTTGGCGCAGCGCGCACATTTGCCGCAACAGGTAGCGACATCGGTCACCTGCCGCAATTGGATAAAGGTGCGAACCCCTTGCTGCGCGACAGCGCGATTAATCGCTTTATCACTCACATTGTTGCAGACACAAACAATCATAATGAGAACCTTATCAATAACTATTCTCATTATCATAAAAATTTTTCCCTCTGCCAAGTGTTTTTTTCAGTCATGACCAATTTCACGGTTTGAGCAGCAATCAGAGCCCGCTTCCACCATAAAAAAAGCCGCCCATTCGGGCGGCAATTCATTGAAACAACGACTTTTGGCACTTAAAGCGTAGCCAGTCGCCGCTCAATACTGGCCAAAATACCAGCACAATCCAAGCCACAGTCCGCCAGAATTTGTTTTTGCTCGCCATGCTCTACATAGCTATCGGGCAAGCCCAATTGCAATACGGCACGTGAAACGCCTTGCGCGGCCAAGCACTCTAACACCGCACTACCCGCGCCGCCCATAATGGCATTGTCTTCCACCGTTACCAGCAGATCATGCGACGCGGCCAGCGCCAGAAGCAACTCGGTATCGAGCGGTTTAATAAAGCGCATATTGGCCACCGTTGCATCCAATGCTTCAGCGGCAGCCAGCGCAGGCTGCAGCACTGCACCAAACGCCAAAATGGCCACTCGGCGACCCGTTACTACTGGCTCACGCGCCGTGCAGCGAATTTCGCCCTTACCCCAAGGCAGCAAGCTCATTTCAGCCGCGATTGTCGCCCCCAAACCACTGCCGCGCGGATAGCGCACGGCGGCTGGGCCAGCATATTGATACGCGGTATAGAGCATTTGCCGACATTCGTTTTCATCGCCGGGCGCTAAAATCGCCAGATTTGGAATGCAGCGCATAAATGACAAATCAAAACTACCGGCATGCGTTGGTCCATCGGCCCCGACTAAACCGGCGCGATCAATCGCAAAAGTAACATCTAAATTTTGCAATGCCACATCATGAATCAATTGATCATAAGCGCGCTGCAAAAAGGTCGAATAAATCGCCACCACCGGCTTTAAGCCCTCACAGGCTAAACCCGCGGCAAAAGTAACGGCGTGTTGCTCAGCAATACCCACATCAAAATAGCGACTTGGATACTCAGCATGAAAGCGAACCATGCCCGAGCCTTCGCGCATTGCCGGTGTAATCCCCACCAGTTGCTCGTCTTGCGCCGCCATATCGCACAGCCAGTCGCCAAACACTTGGGTAAACGTGGGTTGACTTACCTTGCTGCTACAAACGCCATCTTGCTGATTAAACGGCGCCACGGCGTGATATTTCACCGGATCGGCCACTGCCAATTTGTAACCATTGCCTTTTTTGGTCACCACATGCAAAAACTGCGGGCCTTTAAGCTGCTTGATGTTGGACAAGGTGGCAACCAGCGTTTCCATATCATGGCCATCAATTGGGCCGATATAATTAAAGCCAATTTCCTCAAATAAAGTGCCGGGCGTTAAAAAGCCCTTGACGCTTTCTTCGCCTTTTTTGGCAAATTCTTTCAGCGGCGGCACGGCATCGAGCACTTTGCCAGACGCATTGCGAATGCCGTTATAAAACTTACCCGACAATAATTTGGCTAAATAATTATTAAACGCGCCCACATTGGGTGAAATCGACATTTCGTTGTCATTTAAAATCACCAATAAATCGACGTCGTCGCGATGACCCGCATTAAACAAGGCCTCAATCGCCTGCCCAGCCGTCATCGAACCGTCGCCAATGACCGCAATCGCTTTGCGTTTTTCGCCTTTAATCAACGCCGCTTCGGCCATGCCCAGCGCAGCACCAATCGAGGTTGAAGAATGCCCAACACCAAATGTGTCGTATTCGCTTTCTTCGCGCTTAGGAAACCCTGCCAAGCCGCCTTTTTGCCGCATGGTGAGCATGCGGTTTTTGCGCCCAGTCAAGATTTTATGCGGATAGCTTTGGTGACCAACGTCCCACACCAAACGATCATGCGGGGTGTCAAACACATAATGCAGCGCAACGGTTAACTCCACCGCGCCTAAATTGGATGCAAAATGCCCACCGGTATGGCTAACCGAATCGAGTAAATAGCTGCGCAATTGCTGAGCGAGCGCAGGCAACTCTTTGCGATCAAGTTGGCGTAAGTCTGCGGGTATTTCTATGGTATCAAGCAAAGGATAATTCATGTGTACCTTGCTTTGCAGGGGTATCCCCCTACAAGCCCTGTTAGTATTTTCTATCAACAATATACCCAGCAAGGGCACTTAATATATTGGCTCTTTCCCCAAAGGGTGCTAATGCGGCCAAGGCCGAAGCTTTGAGCTCACTGGCTTTTTCTTTTGCGCCTTTTAGTCCCAGCAAAGCCACATAAGTGGGCTTATTATTGGCGGCGTCTTTCCCTGCGGTTTTACCCAGGGTGGCCGAGTCCGCTTCACAATCCAAAATATCGTCAACCACTTGAAATGCCAAGCCGATGCATTTGGCATAATGATCGAGCGCTTCGCGCTGCTCGCTCGTCAATGGCGTACCGCAGTAAGCGCCCAACAACACCGCCGCGCGAATCAAAGCGCCGGTTTTCAAAATATGCATCAGCTCCAGCTGCGGCAAAGTCAACGTTTGGCCAACACTATACAAATCAATCCCTTGCCCACCACACATTCCCAAACTACCCGATGCACTGGCCAAGATTCGAATCATTTGTAACTGATCCGCCGGATTATCGGCCAAGGGATGATTGGCTAACACTTCAAACGCCGCGGCTTGCAAGGCGTCGCCCGCCAATAGCGCAGTAGCCTCACCGTAAGCCACGTGCACCGTTGGCTTACCTCGGCGCAACACGTCGTTATCCATTGCCGGCATATCGTCATGCACTAAAGAATATGCATGAATAAACTCCAAGGCACAGCCCGCATACTGCAAACGTTCAGCCGGCGCATCAACCAGCGAACCGGCGGCAAAAACCAATAAAGGCCGCACCCGCTTGCCGCCGTCAAGCACACTGTAACGCATCGCGTCGTGTAAGCGTTCGGGCAAATGATTGCTCGATGGCAATACTTGCGATAGCGCGCGCTCCATTTGCGCCTGAACGTCTTCCATCCAGAGTTTAAAATCAGTCGCTGGCGTTTTGCTCATTATTCTGCCCCCATCTTTGGCATCGACTTGAGCTCGCCACCTTCTAAGAGGCGAACTTGCTGCTCTGCCGCGCTTAATTTGCTTTCGCAAAAGCGCAATAATTCAGTGCCACGGCTAAACGCCAATAAACTGGCGTCCAGCGCTTGTCCTCCCGCTTCCATTTGGGCAATGAGAGCCTCTAACTCGGCCAAGCCTTGTTCAAAGTTGTCGGGTAAATTCGCCGATTTCGCTGCTGCTTTTGCCATAAAGTTTGCGCCCAAAATAAAAGTTCTTCACAAAAACACACCAATGAGCGCAGCCCTCTGCCCCATTCGCGCAAGGGGCTTATTGTACCCTTGCCATCGCACTGAAAACAGTCATTAAAGCCGCAAAACCGCAGTCAGCAGCGCCCAACAGGCCAAGACTGTTAGAATAGAGACACTTTAAACCGTGTTTTTGCGTAAAAAATGACCACCATTGCTTACTTTATTCTGGCCCACGCCCATCCCGAACAAATTTCACGCTTGGTTCAGCAGCTCCACACCCCGCATTCACGGTTTTATATTCACATCGACGCCAATACCCCAGATGCAACATTCACGGCATTGCAAAGCCAACTCTCGGCGCTAGAGAATATTCACTTTATTGAACGCCAAGCCTGCCGCTGGGGGGGCTTTTCATTGGTCGAGGCCAGCCTAAAACTGATGGCGGCTGCCAGCAAAGACGGTTTTGACTGGGGGGTATTGCTCTCTGGGCAAGACTACCCAATTCATAGCAATCAATACATCGAAGAAACCTTAGCACGTAGCCCCTACCTTGGCTTGATTGATATCAAGCCGGCGCCAGAGTTTGACATTGCTTACCGCTATCGCGCTTGGCACTTTGAAACCCTCAACGGCACGCGGCTCAATAAAGCACTGCAAAAATTACAGCGTTTGACTCGCACAATGGGGATTGAACGCGCTTTGCCGGCACCGATTTCGCAAATTTATGCCGGTTCGCAATGGTGGACACTCAGCCATACCGCCTGCCAAACCGTGCTCGACTTTGTGGCAAAGCAGCCGCAGGTGGTGGATTTTTTCCGCCAAACGCTAATCCCTGACGAGATGTTTTTCCAAACCATTTTGATGAATAGCCCACTGGCCGAGCAGCTATCTAGCGATGCGCGGCGTTATTTAGAATGGGATGAAGGGGCATGGTCGCCCCGCCTACTCAAGCCTGAAAATATCAGCCAACTTCGGCACAGCAACGCCTTATTCGCCCGCAAATTTGCCGCAGATGCCGCCAGCACCCAAGCACTGATTGCGCTGCACCACCAATAAGACACACCAATGATCGGTGCGTTCACTAAGATAAAGACTCCAGTACCGCACAAAGTACGCCATGCCGATCACCACCCGCGATTTAAATCAGCCTCACCACTACACCGCTGAGCGCAACTGGATCTACCAAGCCATTAACGATCAAGCCGCGCTCTGCGCCAATCTGATTGCAAGCGCCAAAGCCAAAACCCTCGCGCCTTGGCTACACGAACCTGAGCGCTTTGCTGACATCCAAGCGGTTTTGCTGATTGCCAGCGGCTCGAGTTTTCATGCCGCACAAGTCGCTCGATTTTGGATAGAAAGCCTCGCTAGGCTTCCCGCGCAAGTTGAATTAGCCAGCGAATTTTGCCATCAACCGTTACACGTTCATACCAACACGCTGGTGATTATCCTAGCCGAATCGGGCGAAGCCCCCGACACCTTAGCCGCGCTCACACACGCACAGCAACTGGCGCATCGCTCGATTGCCATTGGCCACCATGCCGACAGCACGCTGATGCAGCGAGTCCAATGGCCACTGGTACTGGATGTCGGCGAGCAACACGGCCGCATTGCCACCAAAACATTTTGCGCTCAGCTACTGGGCTTATTTTTAATCACGCAAACACTCGCCCAATCGCAAAATCAACCGAGTAATTTCGACACCGAGCTTGCCGCGCTGCCTGACGCAATCGCGCAAATTTTAAACCTCGCGCCACAGTTCAAACAATGGGCGCAATGCTTGCACGCCGAAGCCGCTATTTTCATCACCGCACGGCAGATCTACAGCCCCATTGCCAGCGAAGGCGCGCTTAAATTCAAAGCCATTGCGCATCGCTTTGCCGAGGCCTGCCCTTGCAGCGAGTTAAAACACGGCATTGAGCACCTCGCAAAACAAAAAATCGCCCTCATTACTTGCCTACCTTGGGATGCCTTGACCGAAAAGACCTTAGCCGACTTGCGTCAGTTCCATCACCACGACTGCGCTATTTTTGTTTTAAGCGACGCCCCGCTCGCCAAAATTAGCGGCCTTAACACCATCCAAATGCCTGACAAACTCAAGCACCTCAATCCACTGCTGTACGCCATCGCCTTACAAGGACTCGCCTACTACACCAGCACGATGCGGACTCATTGAACACAGCATAAAAAAAGCCACATCAAAAGATGTGGCTTGATCGGCAGAGTTCAGCTAATTATTTTGACGCATTGATCATATACAAAGCAGCAGCATTAAATTCAGCATCTGAACCGCTATAACCGCCCTTCGGTGGCATCGCACCCAAACCCTTGGTGGCAATGGCAATTGCATTATCAATGCCATCTTTCAAACGGGGCGCCCAAGCGGCTTTATCGCCAAATTTAGGCGCGCCCGCCACACCCGTGTCATGGCAAGCCATACAAACACTCGCGTAAATTTCTTTGCCTTTGACGTTTGGATCAATCGTTGCTGCAGCACCCGCAGCGACTTTCGGTTCTTCAAACTTAGCGCCACCAGCATTTGCCATAAAGGCCACGGCACGCGCCACTTCTTCATCGGTTAACGCCGGATCACCACCCTTCGCTGGCATGGCATTAAACCCACCCACTGCATGCTTGACCAAAGTCGCAAAACCTTGACCAATTCGCGTAGACCAAGCGGCGGCATCTGCAAATTTAGGTGCGCCAGCCAAGCCAGCGCCATGACAGGAAATACAAACGGCCTCATAAACAGCCTTGCCTGAGCGAGAACCAATCGGCGTACTATCGACAATCTTGACAACGCCGACAGGTTGTAAGCGTGCGGCAACAGCCTCATTGGTCATCGTTGAGCTTGCCATATTCATCGCCATACCCGAAGTAAACAGCTTGATTACCAAGTAAACAAACAGAGGTACGCCAATTAAAGCCGCCAGAATCATTCCGACAACGCTTTTAGACGCAGATGCGTTGGAACCGCTCATGCTGTCATCCCTTTCTTGAAATTGTTAAATTAATTGGCTGTATCGCCTTTATGGCTGACAATTATACCGACAACATCGAAACAACAAAACACTATTCACCAACTGACTAGACGCGAACGCAAATAGCCGTTATCATCGCTCCCCTAATCAAAGCGCCCGTAGCTCAGTTGGATAGAGTATCAGTTTCCGAAACTGAGGGTCACAGGTTCGATTCCTGTCGGGCGCACCAATAAAATCAACGACTTAGCCAAAAACAAGCAACAAAAACACCACACTAAGTCCGTCCACAGCACCCGCTTAAAACCAATCTTAAAGTTTTTTTTCAGCGCACCAAAAAGAGACAACCACGCTCAATAAGCAGTTACTATTGGCTTTTTGAGCTGTTTTCTAGCCACTTAGACTCAAATACAACAACATCCAATCGGCATCACGCACGATTTAGCGCCGGGTTCTTCCGCAGCAATCGATTTACTTCGCACAGATAAAACCGCCTTAATCGCTCTTTTCTGGCGTTTTTTGCGCCAAATACAGCCCCAGCAGCATCATGGCAAAGCCCAACACCACGCTTAATACTAAATACGCGCAGGCCAGCAGCCACTCTCCCGGCGTTTTGAGCATAGTGACTGAGCCATAGATATAGCTAGAAAACGTCGACATTCCGCCCATAATGCCGGTGCCGACCATGGTATGTACGTGATGGTGAATCATGACGCGGCGATGAAAACTAGTAGAAAGCCCAAGCAAAAAACTGGCCAACATATTGGCGATAAAAATATCTAAAGGAAAGCCGCCAGCGACCGGCGGGATCAGCAACATAATAAATTCTCGGCACATTGCGCCAAAAGCGCCGCCGACAAAAATCAAAATAATCCAATTGGCCACGGTCACACTCCTAGCGGGACAACAGCGCCAGCCAAGCGCCCAATATGGCGGCCAACAACCCAGCCAATACCGATAACATCAAATAAAAAACCGCCATTTTGCCTCGGCCCGAGTCGGTCAACTTCGCCGCATCCAATTGCATGCTACTGAACGTGGTAAACCCACCCAAAGCGCCCGTCAGCACCCCCGCATTGAGTGGCGTACCAAAACGCTCACGCCAATCAATCGAGAACAAAATCGACAAGTAAGCAATCACAAAAGCGCCGCTGACATTAATCAACAAAGTCCCCAAAGGAAAATCGCCGTGATAGCGCTCACCCACCCAGAGCCCGACACGCCAACGCGCTAGCGAGCCCAAACCGCCACCCAAGCCCACCCACATCACATCCAATGCCGAGACCATCGCCCACCTCCCGATTCGCATTTCGCGTAGGCTTTAACATAGCCGATATTACTCACGCCCTTAACGGCCATTAACGCGGGCAGAGATAAAACCCGCGCACAAAAAAACAGCACTTCAAGTCAAAGCCTAGCGACTCCAACTTAAAATGCTGTCTATTGGTTTACTTATATAGCTACATCAATCAACAAGGGCACTTGTTGACATTGCCCGCACTCGGAAAACGCGCATCAAGGCAATAGCGATAAAAAGCGTCTCGACTTAATGGTTCAGCCCCCGGATGCTGGCGGCGCATATGATCATAATAATATTCATAATCATGAATCCCTACCATCAACCGGCAGGTTTGCACCACTTTTTGTGCGGTATCTTTCAACCCTGTCAACCAGTTAGAGCCCAAACTAAAGCGGCGAAAATCTTCTGCCGACATCAACACACCGTAGGGATTGGTTAACCGCTGTTCGGCCACGTAGCGGTCATACTCATCCTGAAGCACCTCATCACTCACCAGCGGTGTTTTGGCACTGGGCAATAAAAAACTGAGGTCAAGCACGACCGGCCTCGACACTAACATCAGCACCAATTTCATTCACCGTCGGTTTAGCCTGGCCAAGTGCTTTGCGAGCGTGAATAATCGTTGAAACCAGCATCGTCAACGCCACCAACATAAAGAAGGCACACAAACCGGCGTTAATTTGGTTATTGAAAATAATGCGTTCCATATCGGCGATGCTTTTTGCTGGGGCCAATAAGGTACCGTCAGCAATCGCCCCTTTAAAGCGGTTGGCTTGTGCCAAGAAACCGATTTTTGGGTTTTCATGGAATATTTTTTGCCAACCTGCCGTCATCGACGTAATAAACAACCACGTTGTCGGTAGCAAAGTCACCCAGATATAGCGCTCTTTTTTCATCTTAAACAGCACCACTGTCCCCAATAACAAGGCCATCGACGCGAGCATTTGATTACCAATCCCAAACAATGGCCAGAGGGTATTAATCCCACCCAATGGATCCGTCACCCCTTGGTAGACAAAAAAGCCCCAGCCGGACACTGCAACCGCCGTACCCAACACATTGCCAACCCAAGAGTTGCTTTTTGCTACGCCCGGAATAAACACGCCAACGGTGTCTTGCACCATAAAACGACAAGCCCGCGTACCGGCATCCACGGCAGTCAAAATAAACAGCGCTTCAAACAAGATGGCGAAGTGATACCAGAACGACATCATGGCTTTACTGCCAAAAATATCGGAAATAATGTGCGCCATCCCAACCGCAAACGTCGGTGCCCCACCCGCACGTGACAAGATGGAATGCTCGCCCACATCTTTGGCGATTTGCGTCAAAACCTCGGGCGTAATCAAAAAGCCCCAGCTATTAATCGCCGTTGATGCCGACTCCACCGTCGTACCAATTAAGGCCGCCGGTGAATTCAGCGCAAAATACACCCCAGGCTCTAGCACCGAAGCGCAAATCAACGCCATCATCGCCACGAACGACTCGCACAACATTGAGCCATAACCAATCACGCGCATATGGCTTTCTTTTTCGATCAACTTGGGCGTCGTGCCCGATGCGACCAAGGCGTGAAAACCCGAAATCGCCCCGCAAGCAATGGTAATAAACAAGAACGGGAACAAAGAACCCGAGAACACCGGACCTGAACCATCAATAAACTGAGTCACCGCCGGCATTTTTAGCTCAGGCGCAGCAAAAATAATCCCCACGGCCAAACCGGCAATCACACCAATTTTTAAGAACGTCGACAAATAATCGCGTGGTGCTAACAGCAACCAAACTGGCAATGCCGACGCCACAAAACCATAAATCACTAAGGCAACCGTCAGTTGCGGGCCAGTCATGGTAAAAAATGGACCCCAGAAAGCATGCGCGGCAATATTTTCACCGAACACAATCGCCGCCATCATCAACACAAAACCCACCACCGAAATCTCACCAATACGCCCCGGACGTAGATAGCGCATATACACGCCCATAAACAAGGCGATCGGAATCGTTGCCGCGATTGAGAACACCCCCCATGGGCTTTCTGCTAGAGCTTTAATCACCACCAAGGCCAAAGCCGACAAGATGATAATCATCACGCCCAAAGCGCCGACCATCACAATAAAGCCTGGCACTACACCCAGCTCTTGCTTCGCCATTTCGCCCAGCGAGCGGCCATCGCGGCGCGTTGAAATAAACAAAATCAAGAAGTCTTGCACTGCACCCGCCAGCATCACCCCGACCAAGATCCAAATCGTACCCGGCAAGAAGCCCATTTGCGCCGCCAAAATAGGCCCCACCAAAGGCCCCGCGCCCGCGATCGCGGCAAAATGGTGACCAAACAGCACCCATTTATTGGTTGGCACATAATCCAAACCATCGTTATGCCGCACCGCCGGCGTTAAACGACGATCATCCAACTCAAAAACCTGCTCGGCGATGAATTTAGAATAAAACCGATAGGCAATGCTGTAACAAGAGATAGCGACCAGCACCAGCCAAACTGCGTTGACGTGCTCTCCGCGTGATAAGGCCAACATGGCAAAAGAGAATGCGCCCACCAGCGCAACCGCCACCCATACCCCCCACTGCTTGATTGAGTTCATTTCGATCTCATTAATTGGTTTATGACACGCCAATGCTAAAACAGCCCTTACCGCCAGTGGCACTCAAACTCAGCGAGTGGTCACTGGCAGAATTAAGCGGCGTAAATATTTACTTTAGTGGCGGCATGGTGATGGTGATGGTGATGGTGATGGGGATTGGGGATTGGGGATTGGGGATTGGGGATTGGGGATTGGGAGGTATATCGCCAAGCGTTTTGTTTATCAAGGCTTAGCGATATATACCCATAAAACAGCTATTGATACCGTGCCGCGCCCGCCGGTCTTCAAGCTAAAACAAAACGCCCAGCTGCGCTTTCAGTGGTTTTAAAAACCGTCGGCTCACTGGCACATTGAGTCCGGCACGCGTAATGACCTCGCCACCACCCGTTTCGCCCAACACAATTTGCGCGACTTTTTCGGGATGCACCAGATATTGCCGATGGCAACGCAGCAAGCCGGTTTTTTCTTCCAGCACTTTCAACGTCAGCTCAGTAAAATGCTCTGTGCCGTCTTGCGTCACCAAATACACACCAGACAACCGCGCCACCACGTAATCAACCTCATCGAGCGGCAATAATAAAATCCGATCATGCCGATGACACGGCAACTGCCTGAGTGCTTGGCGCGGGGCAATTAATTGGTAATCGGGTACCGCGCCATTTTGCTTACTCAAGCGCACCAAGGTTTTATTCAAGCGGCTAGCTAGCACCGGTTTCAGCAAATAATCAAAAGCGTGCTCTTCAAATGCTTTCACGGCATGTTCATCAAACGCCGTCACAAACACGATCTGCGGTATTTTATCGGGATCGAGCATGCCGACCAATTCCAAGCCAGAAATCCGCGGCATTTGAATATCCAAAAACACCACCTCCGGGCGCAAACGATAAATCATTTGCATCGCCTCGATGGCATTACTCGCCTCACCCACCACATCAATGCCAGCGTCCTCAAGTAAACAGCGCAATTCATCGCGCGCCAACGGTTCATCATCCACCAATAAAGCCTGCATCACGACTCCTCCACCAACAGTTCCTCAACCACCCACGGCAGACTTAAACTAATGCGGGTAAATTGCTCGGGCTCATGCGCTACGCTCAAGCCATACTCTGGACCAAACTGCGCTTTTAAGCGCCGATCGACCAAGCTCATCCCCATGCCATCACTACTTTTTCGCAAGGCATTAAACAGGCCCGCATTGTCCTCAACGTGTAGCAGCAAGGTGTTGCTCTTACTCGCGGGTTCAGCATACAGCCGTATTTTCCCGGTACCCAGCAATTGCGAAGTGCCGTGTTTAATCGCATTCTCGACCAAGGGTTGCAATGAAAACGCCGGCAAGCCCACTTGACTAAATTGCGGGGCGATATCGACCTCAACCTGCAAACGCTCGGCAAAGCGCGCCAATTCAATTTGCAGATAGGCATTCACATGTTCGATTTCATCGGCCAATGTGGCAGTACCATCGGGGCGTTTGAGATTTTTGCGAAAAAAAGTCGATAAATGCTGCACCAAAATTCGCGCGCGCGCTGGGTCAATCCGAATCACTGCATTTAAGGTGTTGAGGGCATTAAATAAAAAATGCGGATTGACTTGCGCATGCAGTAGTTTAATTTCGGTCTGCGCCAGCAAAGCGCGCTGCGCCTCGATCCGGCCAGTGAGAATCTGCCGCGACAATAGCTTGGCAATGCCCTCGCCCAAGGTTCGATTGAGCTTGGCAAATAAACGCCCCTTGGGCTCATACAACTTAATCGTACCGATGACTTGATCATCCGCATCTTGCAATGGAATCACCAAGGTCGAGCCTAAGCGGCATTCGGGATGAATCGAGCATTTATACGCAACCTCATTGCCATCGGCGTACACCACCCGATTATCACGAATCGCATCTTGCGTATGTTTGGAAGTAATAGGCGTGCCGGGCAAATGATGGTCAGAGCCGGTACCAGTAAACGCCAGCAATTTTTCTCTATCGGTAATCGCCACCGCGCCCACGCCGGTTTCCTCCGAGATAATCTGCGCCACGCGCATTGAATTGGCTTCATTAAAGCTGGTCCGAAATAAACCCTCAGTTCTGGCCGCAATGCGCAGAGCACGCGCTGAAAAAGCGCTCGAATACTGCTCGGCCATCGCCCGCCGATCGAGCAATAAGCGCATAAACATCGCCGCACCCACGCTATTGGCAATCAGCATCGGCAAAGCCACGCTATTGACCACGCCATACGCCACCGAATACGGCCTTGTTGCCGCGAGGATCACCCCCATCTGCAGCATTTCAGCCAGCAAAGTCACAATCCCGACCAGCATGGGCTGAAACAACAAATCCACTCGCCCACGACGGATCAAGGCGCGATGCACCAAGCCGCCGAACAAGCCTTCGCAAATCGTTGAAATCATACAAGCTACATCCGTCGGCCCACCGAGGGAGTAGCGATGCAGCCCACCGGTAAAGCCCACCGCCAAACCCACTGAAGGCCCGCCCAACAAGCCACCCAACACGGCACCGATGGCGCGAATATTGGCAATCGAGTCATCCACCTTGAGTCCCAAATACGTGCCAAGGACACAAAACCCAGAAAAAACCAAATAACACGTCAGTTTATGCGGCAAGCGAATGGTCACTTGCATCAAAGGCGTAAACAAGGGCGTGCGCGCCAATAGCCAAGCGATAACCATGAAAATGCAAGTTTGCTGCAGTAATTGCAAAACCAAAGAAAGTTGCTGCGTCAGCATGGCGGCGTAAAAAACCAAGGGGAGATTGCTGCTTATAACGGATTGAATGCGCGGTGCCTATTGAAGCTTTCCCGATCTAGGCAACACCAACAACACTCGCTAGTTTGTCAGCGACGGCGATAAAATCCGCCAGTCAACCGATATACACGCGCCAAGCAAAGAGAAAACCATGCCCATCTACGCCTATCGCTGTGCCGCCTGCGCGCACTATGGTGAACACTTACAAAAACTCAGCGACCCCGCGCTCACCCAATGTCCCGCGTGTGCCGCAACCGAATATCAAAAGCAACTCAGCGCCGTTGGCGTACACATTAAAGGCGCAGCGGCAACCCACTCCGTCGCCCCCACGCCACATCACTGCGGGCCGGACTGCCAGCACTAAACACGCACCACGGCATCTCGGCACTGCCAGCACGCCAAGCCGACTTTATTACTTTTAATGCCCGATGCGCTGCACTACCATGCC
Organism: Deefgea salmonis; assembly: GCF_020531905.1. Lineage (GTDB taxonomy): Bacteria > Pseudomonadota > Gammaproteobacteria > Burkholderiales > Chitinibacteraceae > Deefgea > Deefgea salmonis. The sequence continues at coordinate 746,074 of NZ_JAJAWG010000001.1, forward strand.
GATTCTTGCCAAATTGACTGAATCGGATTCACACACATGCCTGCCCGCCTAGCTATTCGCGCCACCCTTTGGGGCGTGAAATTACGCCGCCAAAGTGCCGCGCATTTTGCCGCCTTGGTGGCGGCTTTGACTTTGTGTACTGGGCTCGCGCAAGCGCAAACCTTGATCACGCCACAAGCATCGGGCTTTGAAGAAAACAGCCAAATCGCCGCCATCTTTGCCAAACAGCAAATCCAAGGCAGCATCGTCATTTTTGATGTCAGTCAGCAGCGACGCATTGGCCACAATTATGCGCGGGCCGCAACGCGCTTTTTTCCGGCATCCACCTTTAAAATCGCCAATAGCTTAATTGGCCTGAGTCGCAAAGCGGTCAGCAGTGTGGATGAGGTGTTTTACCATTACGATGGCCAGCCCGTGTATTTAGCCAGTTGGGCGCACGATATGGGTTTACGCGAAGCGCTGCGCGTGTCCAACGTGCCAGCCTACCAACAACTGGCCAAAAAAATCGGCCTGAGCGCCATGCAAAGTGACGTGGGTAAGCTCAACTACGGCAATGCCGATATTGGTTCACAAGTTGAGCAATTTTGGCTCAAAGGGCCACTCAAAATCAGCCCGATAGAGCAAAGCCAATTTTTAGCTCGTCTGGCACAAACCCAGCTCCCGCTACCTCAATCAGCCCAAATCGCGGTGCGCGACATTATGCAACTTGAATCGGGCAAAGGCTGGACGCTCTACGGTAAAACTGGGCTCTACCGCGCCAGCCCAGCAGACATTGGCTGGTTTGTCGGCTGGTTAGAACAAGACGGTAAAATCTATAGCTTTGCGCTCAATATGGATCAAGCCAAAGAAACACCGCTCAGCCAGCGCATTCAATTAAGTAAAGACAGCTTACAGGCGCTAGGGTTAATGAAAAATTAAGTTTTACGCCATTTCGCAGCAGGGTCATACACTGCAATGCCCCTGCTTAATCCCACTAACCACCCTGCAAAGCGAAATTAAGCCCTTGTGCCAAACGCATAAAATTGACTTTGTCATAGCAAACTATGGCAAAATCGCCCCCGGCATGCATTAAACCCATCCCATACTGCGCCTTACTTTTAGTCTTGATTCTCTGGTTTACCTCGTCATGCTCTCGCCCTACTGGTCCATTCAAATCCATCTTTCACGCCTTAGTAGTTGGCATGAAACGCGCAACGACAAACCCAAGCTGGACTTCATTGCACCGCTGCAACGCCGCCGCTTATCGCCGCTAGCGCGAATTAATTTGCAATTGGCACACGACACCCATCCAGAACAAACCGCGCTGCGCTGTGTTTTTGCCTCACGCCATGGCGAAATCGCACAAACAACGCAGATGCTGCAAGCCTTAGCCAACCATGAGTTATTGTCGCCCGCGCGCTTTAGCCACTCAGTGCACAATGCCATTCAAGGTTTATGGAGCATTCAAGCGCAACAAACCGCAGAATGCAGCGCCATCAGCGCCGGTATCGATACGCTAGCGATGGGCGTGCTCGAGGCGGCCACACTGCTAGCCGATCAGGCCAACCCCGCCGTATTACTGATGTGCACCGATGAAGCTGTGCCTGCGATCTTTCGGCCCGATGCATCAGAAAGCACGATTCCTTTTGCGCTGGCCATGCTAATCGATGGCCAAGCGGCGAATTTAAAATTAAGCGCCATCCCCCAAAGCCATGCGCTCACGGCGGACCCCACGCATTTAGATTTTTTGCAATGGTGGCATAGCCATGCGCCGCAACTGATTACCGCCGGAGCCCGATGCAATTGGCTATGGACTCGCTTATGAGTCTGGCGCAAAAAATAAACACCCTTTGGCGACAAATAGCGACCGTAATCGCCTTTAGCTGCTTTGGTATTGGCGGTGCACTATTGGGCTTGTTGTTTCCCGTACTGAATCAACTCACGCCCACAGCGCAAAGGCAGACGCGCGCGCGCCAAATTATTCATCGCATCTTTAGCTACTTTATGCGTTGGATGCGGTTTTTAGGCATTCTGCACTGGCAGATTGAAGGCCAAGAACGGCTCGGCCGCCCCGGCCAGCTGATCATTGCCAATCATCCGTCTTTGCTCGACGTGGTGTTTATCATGGCGCAGATCGATGCGCCCAATTGCGTGGTCAAAGGCAGTTTATGGCGTAATCCTTGCGTGGCTGGCCCCGTTGCTGCCGCCGGGTTTATACCCAACGACAGTAATGAGCACATGATTCAAGCCAGCGTGGCCGCACTGGCGCAAGGCGACTGCCTGATTGTTTTCCCCGAAGGCACGCGCAGCACGCCCGGCCAAAGCCTGCAATTACACCGCGGCGCAGCGACCATTGCCATCAAAGGGGCTGCGGTGTTAACCCCGGTGGTGATTACCATTAGCCCAAGCACTTTGACCAAGCAAGAAAAGTGGTACAAGATACCGCCCCGCCGTTTTGTCATGACATTACGGGTACTCGACGACATCGACCCCAGCGCGTATCGCCGCAGCCGTAGCGACCCGATTGCTGCACGTTGCCTCAATCGTGACCTTATCGACCTTTACACGCAGGAATTAAACCGTGGATAACCCGCTGATTAACGAAATCAAACTGTTTGTTATTGAAACGCTGAACTTAGAAGACATCAGCATCGATGACATCGACGCTGAAGCACCCTTATTTAATGAAGGCTTAGGTCTGGACTCGATTGATGCGCTGGAATTGGGCGTGGGTTTACAAAAACGCTACCACATCAAACTGCACCAAGATTCAGCCGAAAACTACCGGCATTTTGCCTCAATTCGCGCCTTGGCCAAGCTAGTGAGCGCACAACGCGCAGTTTAAGCCACTTAAAACCAGAGAACCTTTATGGACAAAACAGCCATTCACAACGCGGTCGTCAACATTATCGCCACGTTATTTGAAATTAACCCTGCACGCATTACCCCTGATGCCCAGTTGTATACCGACTTAGAAATCGACAGCATCGATGCCGTCGATATGGCGGCAGAACTCAAAACGCTGGTGGGCAAAAAAATCAGCCCCGCCGATTTCAAGCAAGTTCGCACCGTGCAAGACGTTGTCGACACGGTGGATAAACTGCTGCATGCCTAGGGTCTGTTGACGTTTGGTTTTCGGTCGCGCTGGAGCGATTTTCGCGGCAGATCAAGGCATTTTATGCGACCAATAACCCGCTATTCGAGCATGAAATAACGCAGAGATGCCGCGAAAAGCGCCCAGCCCTTAGGGTTTGGCTGATTTTGGCCTGACACTGCGTTGAAAAACGCTTGCATAGAATGACTATGCCACGCATTTTTCGCCTTGTTTCAGGCCAAAATCAGCACAAACGCGATCCGCAAACCAAATGTCAACAGACCCTAGTGCTCATTCCACCGCGCAATGAAAAAAACCCTCACCCTCATCAGCGGGCTATTGATGCTGCTTTACCCGCTCTTGGTGTATTTTTCATTGGGGCAGGTGTCACCCAGCACCTTGGCGTTTGGCTTGGTGTTACTGGCGCTGATTCGGGGCGCGAGTGCGATTAAGACGCCAGGTATGCCACTGCAAGTCGCTATTTTATTGGCGCTGGCGGGTATACTCTACATTCAAGGCAATGTGGCGTGGCTGCGCTATTACCCCGTTTTAATCAACCTGACCATGTTGACCGTGTTTGCCTACAGCCTTTGGCGCGGACCGAGCGTGATTGAACGCCTAGCCAGACTGAGCGAGCCCAACTTACCGGCCGCTGGCGTGGCGTACACCCGCAAAGTGACGCAAGTCTGGTGTGGGTTTTTTATGCTCAACGGCAGCATCGCACTGTGGACGGCGCGCTTTGCCAGTTGGGATCACTGGACTTTATATAATGGCGGCATTGCCTATCTACTCATGGGCACCCTAATGGCTGGAGAATGGATACTGCGCCAGCGTATTCGCACCAAACAATGATAAATAAATGGCTTGATTGCAATACCCCTGCTTATGACTTTGCGTTACAACAAGGTCGACTCATCCGCAGCAGCGAATTTAGCGCGCACGTGGCGGCGCTGGCGCACACGCTGGCGATGCAAAACGAGCGCGAAATCAGCCTATTTTGCCGTGACGCGTATTGGTTTGCCGTGGCCCTGTATGCCGCATGGCAAACCGACAAAATCGTCCATCTGCCCGGGGATGAAACGCGAATCAATGCCACACCAGCAACGTTGCGTCTGGCCGACGAGCCGCAATGGGGCTTAGTCATTGCGGCACTGTGCGAACCGAGCGCGCTCAAGCCTCGTGCACTACAACCCTACGCGCCGCACACTTGTCAGTTGGTGATTTACACCTCGGGCTCCAGTGGTGAACCCAAGGCAATTCATAAAACGCTCCAACAGCTGCTCACTGAAGTGCGCGCATTAGAATCGTTATTTGGCGCACAAGTCGCCGACTCGCTGCTGCTGGCAACCGTCAGCCAGCAGCATCTGTATGGTTTATTGTTTCGGATCATTTGGCCGGTGAGCTTTGGCCGTGTATTTGCGGCCGAGGCGGCGTTTTTCCCTGAGCAACTGTTTGCGATGAGTCTGGCGGCGAACAAAGTTAGCTGGATTGCCAGCCCCGCGCATTACAAGCGACTCACTGAACAACAACCGTGGGCTGCAACTCGGCCGCATCTGGCGGCGCTGTTTTCATCCGCTGGCGTACTCAATGCCGAAGTCGCGCAGCGAATTGCCCAATCGAGTGGCATACCCATCAGCGAGATTTTTGGTTCATCCGAAACCGGCGGCGTCGCTTGGCGGCAACAGCCTAACGCGTGGCAAGCGCTACCCAATGTGGCGCTACGCATTAACGCTACTGGCGCGCTGGAAATTTGCTCAGCGCATTTATTTCCCCAGCAATGGACCACGATGGATGACGCCGCCAATATCAGCGCCGATGGCACATTCACCCTACTTGGACGGCTCGATCGCATTGCTAAAATCGAAGAACAACGCATTGCACTGGCCACTGTCGAGCACGCCCTACAGCATTTGCCCGAAGTGACGGACGCGGCGGTTTTTGCTGCAGAAACTGAGGGCCGGCAAGGCTTAAATGCCGTTGTCGTACTCAATGCCGCTGGGATTACATTACTGGCGCAACGGGGAAAAACCGCGCTCATCAAGCAGCTTAAACAACACCTGATCGGCGACATCGAGCGCGTTGCCATCCCCCGCCACTGGCGCTTTGCAGCGGCGTTACCGATCAATGCACAAGGCAAAACCACACCCGCCGCTTTACAGCCTTTATTTGCGTCGCCCAGCTTGCTGCCGCAAACGCTCGCGTTCAAGCAAGAAGGCGAACAGTGCCAATTGCAACTGCTGATCACCGCCGATATTGCGTATTTTGCTGGGCACTTCCCCAATCTGCCGATTTTGCCCGGCGTAGCGCAAATTCATTGGGCCGCTCAATTTGCACGCGAATACTTTGCCATTCAGGGCGTATTTAGCCATATGGAAGTGATTAAATTTCAGCAAATCATCCGCCCCAATACATTGCTCACGCTACAGCTCACTTGGGATGAAGCGCGGCAACGGGTGACGTTTGCTTTTACGTCTGAGCAAGGCAGCCACTCTTCAGGCCGACTGGTTTTTAGCGCATGAGCGATTTTAAGCCGTGTATTTTGATTCCGGTTTACAACCACCAACACGCCATTGGCGCGGTGCTTGACGCATTACGTCCGTTTAATCTGCCTTGCTTACTGATTGACGACGGTAGCAACGCCGCTTGTCGCCACACGCTCAGCACCTTAGCGACTGAGCAGGCCGATTGGCTGCAAGTACAGCACTTGCCGCACAATTTGGGCAAAGGCGGCGCAGTTATGGCGGGATTATGCTGGGCTAAGCAGCTTGGGTATAGCCACGCAATCCAGATTGACGCTGATGGTCAGCATCATACCCCTGATATTTTGCAGTTTATCCATGCGGCACAGACGCAACCGAATGCGCTGATTGCGGGGCGACCGATTTACGATGCCTCCGTGCCCAAAGGGCGTTTGTATGGACGCTATGCCACCCACATTTGGGTGTGGATTAACACCTTGTCATTGCAAATTCAAGACGCCATGTGCGGCTTTCGCGTCTACCCGCTGGCCACCAGCTGTGCCCTTATCGAGCGCGAAGCACTTGGCCGCCGCATGGAGTTTGATATTGAAGTGATGGTGCGGCTGCACTGGGCCGACGTGCCCATCGTGCAATTGGCCACGCCAGTGCAATATCCACTCGATGGCGTGTCGCATTTTGCGCTATGGCGCGACAATCTATTAATTTCACGCCTACACGCCAAACTGTTTTTTGGCATGCTGTGGCGCAGTCCGCGTTTAATCGCGCGTTGGTTTCGCGCATGAATCCAGTACAGCACTTGATCGCCCCTTGGTTTCGCGCATGAGTAAATCGAGCTGGAGCGCGCAAAGGGAGCGCGGGGGGCGTATTGCCTATTGGGGAATGAAAAGCATGTTCGCCGCCTACCGTCTTGGCGGTCGGCCGCTGTTTGCGCTGATGCTTTACCCGATACTGGCTTGGTTTTTTGTCTTTGGCCCGTCAGCTCGCCGCGCTTCATTACACTATTTGCGGCAATTAAAGCGGGCCGCACCAGCGCTGGATCTCACGCCATCGCTACGATTGAGTTGGCAACATTATTTAAGCTTTGCCGACACCACGCTCGACAAGTTGCGCGTTTGGTCGGGGCAATTTAATCCAAGCCAAGTGCATATGCATGGTCAAGCCATGATGCACGCCCGATTGGCGCAGCGCCAAGGCGGCATTATGCTCACGGCGCATTTAGGTAATACCGAAGCGATGCAGGCCTTGTCAGAACACATCAGCGAGCTCACGCTCAATGTCTTGGTGCATACGCAACACGCCCAGCAATTTAACCGTATTTTGGCGGCACAAGCCGGGACTCGCTCGGTGCGGCTAATTCAAGTTGAGGATCTCAACGCCGCCTTGGCCGCTGATTTATCCGAACGGGTGGCACGCGGGGAATGGCTGGTGATTGCCGCCGATCGCGTACCGGTCAACGCACATACTGCGGCCCGCACGCTCAACGTCGATTTTCTGGGCGCGACCGCCCCATTGCCGCTGGGTCCGCATTTGCTGGCACTGATGATGCAATGCCCGCTGGTGTTTGCGGTTTGTCTAAAAGCGGCCGATGGCCTGCATGTTTATCTGGAAACGCTCAGCGAAGCGCAAACTATTGCCCGAGCAGAGCGGCAACCGTGGTTGCAACAATCGGCACAGCGTTACGCCGACCGACTGGCTTATTACTGCCAGCTTGCGCCTTTGCAGTGGTCTAACTTTTACTCTTTTTGGCTTCCCCATGCATAGCTCTGCTCCTCGCATCGAATTTGGCGCGACACGCCTCACTATTGAAGACATCCTCGCTGTCGCGGCCGGCCACAATGTGCAATTAGCCAACGACGCGGCATTCATCCGCCGCGTGCATGCCGGCAGCCAGTTTCTCGAGCAGTTGCTCGCTGAGCACGGCGAAATTTATGGCGTCACCACCGGTTACGGCGATTCATGCACCGTCGCCATTCCCGCGCATTTGGTCGCCGAATTACCGCGCCAACTGTATACCTATCACGGTTGTGGTTTAGGGGCGTTTTTTGATGAGTTTACCGGCCGCGCGATTTTGGCGGTTCGACTGCTGTCTTTGGCGCAAGGTTATTCTGGCGTGCGCTGGATTTTGCTGGAACAACTGGCGACATTGATTAACCAAAATCTCGTGCCGGTGATTCCCGAAGAAGGCTCAGTCGGCGCCAGTGGCGATTTAACGCCGCTGTCTTACGTAGCTGCGGTATTGGCTGGGGAACGAGATATTTACCGCAATGGCCAGCCATACCCCACTCAAAAAGCATTCGCAGAACTGAATATCAGCCCACTCACGCTAGCCCCCAAAGAAGGCTTGGCGTTAATGAATGGCACGGCAGTGATGACCGCGCTGGCGTGTATTGCCTATCGCCGCGCGGAATATCTGGTGAAATTATGCGCCCGCCTTACGGCGCTCACTTCGCTGGCCACCGATGGCAATAGCTATCATTTTGACGCCAAGCTGTTTTCAGTCAAACCGCATCCGGGGCAAAACGCAGTCGCCGCGTGGATTCATGATGACTTACTTGCCGGTGAAGCGCCGCGTGAAGGCCTGCGGCTACAAGATCGCTATTCAATCCGCTGTGCGCCGCACGTCATTGGTGTACTGGCTGACGTGTTGCCGATGTTGCGCCAATTCATCGAAAACGAGCTCAATAGCGCCAACGACAACCCGATTATCGACGGCGAAGGTGAGCACGTTTTGCATGGCGGACATTTTTATGGCGGGCATATTGCTTTTGCGATGGACAGCTTAAAAAACTGCGTCGCCAACTTAGCCGACTTAATGGATCGCCAACTGGCACTGTTAGTCGATACCCGCTACAACCATGGCTTGCCGAGCAATCTATCGGGGGCCAGCGGCGAGCGACGCGCCATTAATCATGGCTTTAAAGCCGTACAAATCGGCGCTTCAGCATGGACCGCCGAGGCGCTCAAACTCACCATGCCGGCCAGCGTATTTAGCCGCTCCACCGAATGCCACAACCAAGACAAAGTCAGCATGGGCACCATTGCCGCGCGCGATGCATTGCGGGTATTGCAATTGACCGAACAAGTCATCGCCGCCCATGCCTTGGCTGCAGTCCAAGGCGTTGAACTGCGCATCGCCCAAGGCGAGCTTAGCGCCGCGCAATGCGCGCCGGGGGTCAACGCCTTGATGGCTGAAGTTCGCACTTTCTCGGCGCATTTAGTTGAAGATCGGGCACTTGACACCGATTTGCGGGCGGTAATTGCGGCAATTCAAGCGCAAAATCTCAGCGTTCCCGGAGCCGTCTAATGCACGCCATGCACTCGCACAGTATTGAAATTACCCCCGCGTTTCATGATATCGACGTGATGGAAGTCGTTTGGCACGGCCATTACATTAAATATTTTGAGCTCGCCCGCAGCGCGCTATTGCGCCAATTTGATTATGACTATCCCGGCATGCGAGCATCCGGCTACGCGTGGCCGGTGATTGATTTGCATGTTCGCTATTCGCGCCCAGCCCGCTTTGAGCAAGCGCTGCGCGTGACCGCCAGCATTGTCGAATGGGAAAACCGCTTAAAAATCAGCTATCGCATTCACGATGTGGCCAGCGGCCAATTGCTCACCAAGGGCGAGACCACACAAGTGGCGGTTGATCTAAGTAGCGGTGAAATGTGCTTTGTTTCGCCAGAGATCCTGAGAGAGAAATTAGGACTGCAGAAATTAGGGCGAGCCCAACCATGAACCTGCAATCACTCGCTCTGGCCTTACTGTTTATCGTTGCGCCTGCGCACAGCGCTTTACTCGACGACGTGAAAGCCCGCGTTAGCGTTAAAGACACCTTGCGCGGTGAATTTCGCCAAGAAAAACGCATCGCCAATTTAGCCAAACCCTTACTCGCCAGCGGCCAATTTGTTTATCGCAAACAGCAAGGTTTGCTGTGGCAAATTGAAAAACCCTATGCCTCGGACAGCATCATCACCGCCGATACGCTGATTCAAAGCGTCAATGGCAAAATCATTGTCCGCGTCGATGCCAAATCGCAACCGGCGTATAGCGCCGTTTCACGTATTTTTATGGCGCTGGTGGCTGGTGATTGGGCGGCTTTAGAAGCGGACTTTGTCATCACTGGCTACGTGGATGCCCAGCGCTGGCAGCTGACGCTCAAACCCAAAGCCGGACTTTTTGCCAGCTTTGCCAAAACGCTGACGCTCACTGGCGCGAGTGCGCTACAGCAAATCGACATTGCCGAAAAAAACGGTGACAGCACACATTACACACTCAGCCAAGTGCGCCCCGCTGGCGCGCTGTCCGCCGCTGAAGAAAATCAGTTCTTACGCCAATGAAGCTAGGTATATCAGAGAAATCAAGATTTTATATATGGTGCAGCGGCATACTGATACTGGGTATTTTGCTAGCAACCCTGTTGCAACGCGGCTTGCCCTTGCAAACCAATTTGATGGCGATGCTACCGGCTGGCGAGAGCGATCCGGTGGTGCTGGCCGCTGTGCAGCAACTGGAGCAGCAATTGGGCGAGCGCAATGTACTGCTGATCGGCGCGCCTACCCGCGAAGCGGCCATGGCCGCCGCCGAGCAAGCGGCCAATAGCTTGACGCAATCGAGGGCTTTTGCCAGCGTGGTGCTGCGCCAACCGCGCAATGATGCATTGGCCAGCGCCACGGCGTTTCGCTACGCACTGGCGAGCCCAGCCACCATTGCGCAATTGCAACACGGTACGCTGGACGCTTATTTACAAGCACAAGCGGCGCAACTCTACGGGCCACTGGGCAATTTACGCAGCGCGCTACTGGCGCGCGATCCGCTGTTTTTGGCGGGCGATTTAATCGGCCGCCAAGTCGCCGGCGGCGTTGATTTTGACCCGGCCAGCGGCATGGTATTGCTGCGCGGTGAAAACAAATTTTGGGTACTGATCCAAGCCAAAAGCAACACCCGCGCCTTTGACGACAGCGCGTCAGATGAAAGCGGGCCACAAAAAACCGGCCCAGCGCCAACCGCGAAAGCGATAAATGCCGCCATCCATAGCGCCAAAATGGCCAGCGGCGTGGATGCCATTGCCGCTGGCGTGGCGCTGCATAGCGATCTGGCCAGCAAAAAAGCCAAAGCAGAAATCAGCCGCATTGGCGTCGGTTCATGGATCGGCTCGATTTTGCTGATGTGGCTGGCGTTTCGGCGCGTTTGGGCGATTGCGCTGTGCTTACTGCCCTTACTGATTGCCACTGGCGTAGCGATTGTTAGTACGGTGTCGATCATGGGCAGCTTGCATGTGATGACCTTGGTGTTTGGTGCCAGCTTGATTGGTGTGGCCATTGATTACGGCACGCATTGCTTTGCCGATAGTCTGGGCGCTGACCAAGATTGGACCATCGCCCAAGCCGTCCAGCAATTACGCCCAGCGCTGTTTTACGGCATGTTAACCAGCATCACGGGCTATCTGGCGCTGGCCATCGCGCCTTTTCCGGGCTTGCGAGAAATTGCCGTTTTTTCTGCCAGTGGATTAATCGCCGCCTATTTAACCGTGGTGCTGGCTTTTCCGACTTTGCTAAAAAACTACCGCCCCAATACCAAGGGTATGCGTCTGACTAATTTATTGCTTAAAGCCTATACGCGTATACCCAGCAAAAAATACCTTATTCTGTTGCTCATTCCCCTGCTCTATGGCTTAAGCCAATTACGCGCCGATGATCATCTACAGCGTTTTTACACCGTTGATCCAGCGCTGGGCCAAATGGAGCTGCGCATCAAAACCTTGTTTCGCCATGCGCCCGAGAGTCAATTTTTCTTGATTGAAGGCCGCAGCGCAGACCAAGTTTTGCAACGTGAACAAGCGCTACTAACCCAACTCAGCCCATTGCTGGCCAATAACACCATCAGCGCCACCCGCTCGTTGTCGCAGCATTTGCCCGATATCGCCAGCCAAGCGCGGCATCTGCACGTTTTAAAAACGGCGCTTTCGGCACCGCAATACAGCGCTTGGCTACGTGAATTGGGCTTATCTGAGGCAGCCATTGCCGCCGATCAAATCGCATTAGCACAAGCACAGCCGGTCAATATCGAGCAATGGCTTAAGAGCGATTTGGGCCGTGCCGATGCGATGCTCTGGCTGGGGCAAACTGAACGCGGTTTTGCCTCTTTGCTCTTGGTGTCCAATATCCAAAATAAAGCCGCGCTGGCGGGTATTTCACTCGATGGCGTGCGCTTTGTCGATCGAGTGAACGATTTATCCGAGCTCATGGCGCGTTACCGCAATATTGCCTTGCTGCTCACCGCGTTGTCTTTGTTACTGATGGCGGCGTTAATGACGCCACGGCATGGCTGGCGCGGGGCAGTGCTGATTATTTTACCGTCGGTTTTGGCGGCACTGGGCGCGTTGGCGCTGTTTGGCATACTGGGTATTGCCTTAAACATCTTTTCTGCCTTTGCCTTGCTGATCGTACTGGCACTGGGTATTGATTACGCGATTTTCTTTCGCGAGTCCGGCGAAGAAGCGCATCAAGCGATGCTCGGCGTCACGCTCGATTCAAGCACCACCTTGCTGTCGTTTGGGCTGCTGGCCATGTCTAGCCTACCGGCTGCGCAATCGTTTGGCATGATGGTGTTATTCGGCATTACGCTGGCGTTTATTTTTGCGCCAATGGCCAGACTGGCCCCAGCGGCCAATCATCCGGATGAACGACCGTTGCAGAGTGAGAAGCAGCATGCTGTTTAATAGTGATCTACCGTCTGCGTCAGCCCAAAACGCTCGGTTCATGCCGTGGTTGTATCGGCTGAGCATCGCTTTGCTCTGCAGTTTGTTACTGGCGTGCAGTCACGCGCCTTTGCTGCCAGTGGCGCAATTTACGCCGCTGGCGCAAAGCGAGTTACTGACCATCAACAGCGGCGAGCACACATTGGCCTTTACCGCCCGAGTCGAAAGTGACGGCCAAACCTTGCGCGTAGTGGCCATTAGCCCAACCGGACAACGCTTATTTAGCCTGACCCGTGTTGGCGATCAACTCATCACCGAGGCTGGCCCTTGGTGGCCCAAACTAATTCCACTGGACGCGGTCTGGCGTGATTTTGAAATCACCCACGCGCCGCTTGATGCGGTACTGCCAGCGCACTGGCAACGTCACCGTGAAAACGGCGTTACGCATTGGTGGTATCGCGGCAAAAAATACGCCGAGGTCAGCCATAGCGCCGGTAAAATTGAGCTGAAGCGCCCCGAGTATGGGTTAAGTATTGAGGTATTGCCCGAATGAGCACGTATTTAAACAGCCTTGGGCTGATATCCCCCCTCGGTATCGGCCACGCCGCAACGATGGCCGCACTGCTAGCTGGTCAACATGGCTTGACGCCAGCGCCGAGTACGCTGATTGATCGCCCGACTATGATTGGCGCGGTGACGGCGCAATTACCCAAGTTGCCGCCGCAATGGGCGCAATTTCACAGTCGCAACAATCAACTACTCTACGCCGCCAGCCAACAAATTGACGCCGAAATTCGCGCTGCCATTACGCGCTTTGGCGCGGCGCGCGTGGCGATTATTTTAGGCAGCAGCACCTCGGGCGTAGCCGAAAGCGAAGCGGCGATGGCCGCGCTTGCGCGTGGCGAAGCTGCGCCCGAAAACTACAGTTATTTACGCCAAGAAATGGCCGATCCGGCGCGGTTTTTGGCCGAGCTGTATCAGATTCAAGGCCCAGCGTATGTGATTTCGACGGCCTGCTCCAGCAGTGGCCGAGCCTTTATGGCCGCGCGCCGACTGCTTCAAATGAATCTGGTCGATGTAGTGATTTGCGGCGGAGTGGATAGCTTGTGCCAACTCACCCTCAATGGTTTTGCAGCACTAGCGTCCATCAGTGCAACGCAATGCCAGCCGTTTCATGCTAAGCGCGATGGCATTAATATCGGCGAAGCAGCCGCGCTGATGCTGATGAGCCGAGAACCCGGTCCTGTGCAGCTCATCGGTTGCGGCGCCAGTAGCGACGCGCATCATATTTCAGCCCCCCATCCGCAAGGACATGGCGCAGTCGCGGCGATGCGTGCCGCGCTCAACGATGCGGCATTGGCGGCCAAACACATCGATTACCTGAATCTACATGGCACAGCAACGCCATTAAATGACGCAATGGAAAGCCTGGCAGTTCACGATGTATTTGCTGGGTATTTGCCGCCAAGCAGCAGTACCAAATCGCTCACAGGACATACCCTTGGGGCAGCCGGTGCCATTGAAGCGGCATTTTGCTGGCTGCTGTTGCAGCCCGCACTCAACCCTTTGCAGCAACTGCCCGCGCCCCTGAACGATAACGGTTGCGATGACGGATTTGACCCCGCCTTACCCAAACTCAACTGGGCGCAAGCGGGACAACGCTATCCGCTGCACACCGCAATGAGTAATTCTTTTGCCTTTGGCGGCAATAATGTCAGCCTGATCTTGCAGCGAGTTCCGACATGACCCACCCACACTACTTACCGCATGAGGTCTTGCCCCATGCTGCGCCGATGATTTTGCTCGATCGCATCCTTGAATTTGATGCACACAGCCTGACTGCAGCGCTCACCGTGCCAGCCAATGGCCTATTTAATGATCCAGCGCTCGGCGGTGCTGTGCCGGCCTATGTGGCGATTGAATACATGGCCCAAGCCATTGCCGCCCTTGATGGCTGTCATGCGCGGCGTAGCGGCCAAGCGCCCAAAATTGGTTTTTTGTTGGGCACGCGCCGCTTTGAGAGCAATGTGCCCTGCTTTCAACCCGGTACACAGCTCACCGTTCACGTCAACGAAGTCATCAAGGGCGATAATGGCATGGTCGTGTTTGCCGCGGCCGTGAGCGGCGTGGCAAGGGATGAATCAGCCATTGAAGTTACGGCGCGGATTAATGGCTTTCAACCCGAAAACCCGAGCGACTTTTTAAGCAATTAAGCGAAAAACCATGCATACAATTTTAATTACCGGCGCCAGCGGTGGCCTTGGCCGCGCCATGGCGCTCAAATTAGCCAGCGATGGTTTTGATTTGATTTTGCATTACCACCGCAATCAAAGCAGCGTGCTTGCGCTGCAACAACAGATTATCGCGCTAGGCCGGCAAGCGCGATTGATCTGCTTTGACGTAACCGATCGCGCGCAAACCCGAGCGGCAATTGAAGACGATGTGGCCGCACATGGCGCGCCATACGGCGTGATTATCAACGCTGGCATTACGCGGGATACGGCGTTTCCGGCGATGACAGATGACGATTGGGATCGGGTGCTCAGTACCAATTTGGATGGCTTTTATAATGTGCTGCACCCCCTATCCATGCCCATGATACGCCGGCGGCAACCTGGGCGGATTGTGGCGATTGCTTCGGTATCGGGCATGATTGGCAATCGCGGGCAAGTCAATTACAGCGCCGCTAAAGCCGGTTTAATCGGCGCGTGTAAGGCATTAGCACTCGAATTGGCCAGCCGAAAAATCACCGTCAACTGCGTCGCCCCAGGACTGATCGAAACCGAGATGATTCAAGATTTGCCAGCACTAGAAGACATTAAAAAAATGATCCCTATGGGGCGAATGGGCCAGCCCGCAGAAGTTGCGGCGGCGGTGAGTTATTTGATGAGCGAGGGTGCAGCGTATACCACGCGGCAAGTGATTGCAGTGAATGGCGGATTATGTTGATTCGTTGATTCGTTGATACAAAAGTTTTATGGCAGATGTATTTTTGGCTAATGTATTTTTGGCTAATGTAGCAAAAACTTTTGTTTAACTACCTAGGTAAAGACGTAAATGAAACGAGTTGTTGTTACCGGCATGGCCGGCATCTCTTCTTTGGGCAGTGATTGGCCAACCATTGCCGCTGCGATGCGCGCAGGGAAGACCGGCATCCGCCGCATGGATGACTGGGCGCAGTACCAAGATCTTAACACCTTGTTGGCAGGCCCTATTCCTGATTTTGCGCTGCCAGCGCACTATACCCGTAAGCAAACCCGTTCAATGGGCCGCGTGGCCAAAATGTCAGTACTGGCATCCGAATACGCGCTGGCGGATGCTGGCTTACTGGGCAATCCGCTGATTCAAAATGGCAGCATGGGCGTGGCCTATGGCTCGTCCATTGGCAGTACCGATGCGGTGCGCGAATTTGGTTATGCGCTGATCGAAAAAGATGTTAATGGCCTAAGCGCCAACTCTTACCTCAGGATGATGAGTCATACTTCGGCGGTCAATATTGGGGTGTATTTTGGATTAAAAGGTCGTGTCATCCCCACATCGAGCGCCTGCACTTCGGGCAGCCAAGGCATTGGTTACGCCTATGAGGCGATCAAATATGGTCAGCAACTGATGATGATTGCCGGTGGCGCTGAAGCGCTATGCCCCACCGAGGCCATGGTGTTTGATACGCTTTATGCCACCAGCACCCAAAACGATGCGCCACACACCACGCCGCGCCCGTTTGATGCGCATCGTGATGGGCTGGTCATTGGCGAAGGCGCAGGTACGCTGATTTTAGAAGAACTCGAACATGCGCTGGCGCGCGGCGCGCGGATTCATGCCGAGATTGTCGGTTTTGCCTGTAACTCAGACGGCGCGCATGTGACTCGGCCTGAAACCGCCACCATGGAAGTGGCAATGCGACTAGCGCTGGCCAATGCAGGACTCAATGCCAGCGACATCGGCTATGTAAATGCACATGGCACCGCCACTGATCAAGGTGATATTGCGGAAAGCCAAGCGACTTACCGCGTTTTTGGTGAGCAAATCCCCTTTAGTTCACTCAAGGGATATTTTGGCCACACACTGGGCGCATGCGGCGCACTAGAGGCATGGATGACCATCGAAATGCTCAATCGGGGCTGGTACGCAGGTAATGTCAACCTAGATACCGTTGACCCCGCTTGCGGTGCACTCGATTATCTACCAGTGGCTGGGCGTGAACTCAATTGCCAATATGCCATGAGCAATAATTTTGCCTTTGGCGGCATCAATACTTCTTTGATTTTGCGCCGAGGACAAGACGTCCTCGCAACAACCCCACATCTTAATGCAACGTGAGGTCGAGACGAATTACAGCCTTAGACCTCACCATCTACGTACGCCAACCAAAGTTCAATCCAGAGGGGTTGCTGCGGCACAATATGTTGCGTGAGGGCGAGGTTTTCTAGTTCGTGATGTGACATGATGCACTCCAAAAAGATAAAGACAAGTTCGTCAAGATCCTCTTTATGTTGCACTGCAGCATTGATAAAAATCAATGCTCACGCCATCTACCTCGCTATTTCCAACAAAATAACACGCCTGAATAGCACAAAAATTACTACGTAATTGCAGCGTAATACTTAGCAAGTTGCACCACCAAATACTCCGCAATAATGATTACCATCCCAACAAAGCTGCTTGCAGATTTTCGGCAAATTAATTTTTATCCCGAGCAAGGTAAAGGCAAAACGCTGATTGAGCCGCATTCTAAATATAAAAAAACCGCGTCAAGCCTTAAGCCGAACGCGGTTTTTTATACGCTAAAAAATTACTTAACGTACCCAGCAGCCATCGCCGTCGCAGCGGCGGCTTTACCCCAAGCCGTGTGCCCAGCAACCGAAGGATGAACGCCATCGGCAAACAGATAATTTATATCTGCATTCACTGCCACCAAGGTTTTAGGATTACATGTCAGTGCAGAGACTTTGCTTGGATCGACACTCGGCGGTAAAGGCGTCGCGGATGGCGTTGCATCGTTATTACACGCCATGGCGCTGGTATTGACCAAACCAAAACTTGCCGGGCTAGAAATGGCCGTAGCCACGAGTCCTGCGGTGTTATAAACCAGCACTTGCTTCGCGGCGATTTCGTTCGCTAAACCCGCTGCAACCGCTTGGTTGTAAGCCGTCGAAATCGAAGTGGCCAAGCCTTTTAATGGCGTCGATGCAAACTGTGGCGTTACCCCCAAATCGGGCATATTGGCATACACCACTTTGGTCGCGCCCATCGCAACCAGTGTTTTCACTTGAGTGACCATGGCCAATGCATTCTTGCTAATTTCAGTTTGAGCCGTCGCGGGGTCGATCTTACCTTCGGCAACCCCTCCTAAGAAAGCAAAGAAATCATTTGGACCGCCTTGAATCAATACCAGCTGGCTCGGATTAAAGCTGGTACGCGCCGCTTTGTATTTGGCGATTTGGCCTTTGATTGATAATGCCGTTGCCGATTGATATGTAACGCCAGGTGCCACTGTAATCAGGCCATTATTAATCGGCTGACCTTTGGCATTGACCGTGAGCTCAGTTTCAATTCTTGCACCACCCTCAGCATAAGCGGTGCCACCAAAATCATAAATTTTACCCATAGAGCCAGCAGTGCCGACAGGTGCGCCAGTCGCTGGGTTAATGCCACTAAAATTAACTAAACGATTTGGAATGAGATATAAACCATATTCATTTGCCAGCACTTCAGTCCAAACAACCCCCGGAGTGGGCTGATCTGGCTTACCGTCGACTTTGAGGATGGGCTTAGTGGTAAATCGCAGACCCAGTGGCTGATCATTCGTCGTATCGGCATCGGCTGTCGTCGGGTTATACGTGCCCACATCACTGAGGCTATCACCAAAGGAAACAACTTCTTTAATATTGCGGGTGTCCGGTGGGATGCTGACATCACCTCCGCCACCACATGCGGCGAGTAAAGAGGTCAGCAGCAAAACAGCAAGTGGACAACTAGCCCGTGGCAGCGAAATATTCATCTAAATCTCCCGTCTTGTTATGGTTCACCACAACCCAAAGCCCGATGCTCTGTCGTTGAGAAACAAACTTCATGCTACGAATCAAACTCATGTTTAACAAGCCTAGGGCTATCCCTAGGTCAGCTCAGTACCAACTCAATAGTCGGCAAAAGTCAGCTAAACGTAAGCAATGGGCGCTCTATTATGCCAATGGCAAATCAGCGCAAGATTGGCCTATTTAGCCAGTTCATATCTTTTATAGAGAACATTTCACTTCTACAGCATCTTACTAATCCAGACGTAAACTTACGCCTACCGACAAGAAACCACAAAAACTTCAGCTCACCCAAGGGCTAGAATGCGCGGCAATGCTGTATTTAAAAAACGACACACAAGTCAACTCGACCACTTAAAGTGGCTCCAGATTAAATAAATACAATTTTTATACCGAGTTAAAGCGATACACGTCCTTCAAGGGCCGATGACAGAATGACGTGCTCTATTTTGCCGAATCACAGAAAAAGCAGGTAAAAAAAATGGGCTACAACAGTGAAGTTGTAACCCATTGATTTGATTGGTCGGAATAGCGGGATTCGAACTCGCGACCCCTTGGACCCCATCCAAGTGCGCTACCAGGCTGCGCTATATTCCGAGAGGCCGTATATTAACTCAAACAAACTTACTGTTCAAGCCATGCTAGCAAATCCTCTAACTCATGACGAACTTCGGTCAAACTGACTTCACCGCAACCATAGTCGCCAACTTCAGCCATCGACACACCCAATTGATTACGCGCCCCACTAATGGTAAATCCTTGCTCATAAAGCAAAGAGCGAATTCGTCGAACTAGCAGCACCTCATGGTGCTGATAGTAGCGTCGATTACCACGCCGTTTCACCGGTTTAAGTTGCGTAAACTCTTGCTCCCAATACCGCAAAACATGGGGTTTTACACCACATAATTCGCTAACTTCACCAATGGTGAAGTAGCGTTTTGCTGGGATTGATGGCAAATCACTGGTTGGAATAACGCTGCTGGAGCTTTGCATAGTGGATTTCGACCATTCCCTTCAGCTTTTGACTTGCATGAAATGTAACCACGCGGCGCGCAGAAATTGGGATTTCTTCGCCGGTTTTAGGGTTACGTCCTGGACGTTGCGGTTTATCACGGAGTTGAAAATTGCCAAAGCCAGATAATTTGACGGTATCGCCTTCTGATAATGAAGCACGAACTTCATCAAAAAAAGACTCCACCATATCTTTGGCTTCGCGTTTATTCAAACCCACCTTGTCGAATAACATATCGGCAAGATCTGCTTTTGTCAGTGTTAATGTGCTTGTTTCGTACTGCATTATGCTCTCAAGATCGCGCCGCATTCCTCTGCCTTCTGGAGTAATTTTGCTACTGCTATATCGATTTCTTCGTCGGTCAAAGTTTTTAAAGTATCTTGCAGCAAGATTTTGAATGCAAGACTCTTTTTGCCATCTGGCAAACCCTTACCGCGATAAACATCGAAAACTTCTACTGATGAAATAATAGGTAATTTTAAACTTTCAAATGCTAACAGCAAGCTTCCTACTGCGAGCGACTCATCCATTAGCAATGCTAAATCACGACGTACAATTTGAAATTTAGCGATTGGTTCCGCTTGCAACTTCGTCACTTGCGTCAATGCTGCAACTGAAAGTTCAAAAACAACCGGTGCAAAAGCCAAACCATACGACTGAACCCACTGCGGATGTACTTCACCCAACACACCGATTACTTCGCCATCTAGCACCACTTCAGCGGAACGACCAGGATGAAGCGCCGGATGATTGACTCGACGATACTCAGCAACCCGTGGCGAAAGTAACGCTTCAACATCGGCTTTTATATCATAAAAATCAACACGTTCTTTGGCTACACCCCATTGCTCGGCAAAACGATTACCCCATGCTAACGCAGCAATTCGTTCAGGTTGTTGATGTGCCGCAACGCCTTGAAAGACGCGAGCGACTTCAAACAAACGAACACGGTCTTGTTTTCGATTTAAATTGTGTTGCAATCCGGCGACTAAACCACCAATCAAGGTTGAGCGCATCACGCTCATTTGACTGGCAATTGGATTCATCAAGCGAATGGGTGCACTATTTGCTGCAAAATCTGTTTCCCATTTTTCTTCCACAAAAGCGTAAGAAATGGTTTCTTGATAATTACGCGAAGCTAGAATCGATTTTAGAACATTCTTGCTACGGCGATCACCAGCTTGCGGCAACATGCTCATCCGCGCTAGCGATGGACTCACTGGAATATTGTCATACCCAAAAACACGCGCTACTTCTTCGATCAGATCTTCTTCGATTTCAATATCAAAGCGATATGATGGCGGCGTTACAGTAATCACGTCTGCAGACAATTCACATACTAAACCAAGGCCTTGTAACATCGCCATAATTTCAGCGGCAGGCAAGCTAATGCCAAGCACTTTAGCCACACGGCTCACGCGCAATGCAACGGGTAGGCGAGCTGGTAACGTGGTTAATTGTTCCGTCACTGGGCCAACTTGACCGCCACAAATTTCGACGACCAATTGCGTAGCACGCTCCAGCGCTTCGCGCACATTGCCAAAATCGATGCCACGCTCAAAACGGTGGCTCGAATCCGAAGAAAAGCCAAAGCGACGCGCTTTACCGGCAATGACGTCTGGCGCAAAAAAGGCTGATTCTAAGAAAATATCTTGAGTGCTTTCCGTTACGCTCGACGCCAATCCGCCCATGATGCCGGCCAGAGCCAACACTTCATGATCATCGGCAATAACGAGCAAGTCGTCAGTCAGCATCAATTCTTTTTCATTTAGCAAGGTGATGGACTCACCCGCTTTAGCAAAACGCACTTGTACGCCACCTGACAACTTAGCCGCGTCAAACGCGTGCATTGGCTGACCAAGCTCAAGCAAAACGTAATTTGTAATATCCACAATCGCCGAGATCGAACGAATACCCGAACGCTCCAACCGTTGCTTCATCCAATCGGGTGTTGTCGCAGCCTGGTTGATGCCTTGAATAAGACGGCCCGCATAACGAGGGCAAGCCGTTTGTGCGTTCAATGCAACAGCAATTGCAGCATCGGTACTCATCGCTGCTGTTTCAATTACAACAGGGCTTAAGCTTGATTGGGTTAATGCTGCGACTTCACGTGCAATACCACGAATCGATAAGCAATCTGTACGATTAGGCGTGAGCTTTAAGGTCAACAAACGATCATCAAGCGCCAAAAATTCGCGAATCGACATACCCACAGGGGCATTGCTCGGCAGCACATATAAACCATCGATGTCTGAAGCAATACCCATCTCGTCACCCGAGCACAGCATGCCTGATGATTCAATACCGCGAACTTTGGCTTTTTTAATTTTAAAGTTGCCAGGTAAAACCGCACCGATACGAGCACACGGCACTTTTAAGCCTGCGGCCACATTCGGTGCGCCGCAAACGATTTGTAGTGGCTCAGCTTCACCCACATTGACGCTACATACATTTAAGCGATCGGCATCAGGATGCTTGGTAACACTTAGTACTTCAGCGACAAAAACATCAGAAAATGCAGGTGCTGCGGCTTCATTTTCTTCGACTTCCAAACCGGCCATTGTCAACAAATGCGCAAGTTCATCTGAATTAAGCGCTGGATTAACCCAGCTACGCAGCCATTGTTCTGAAAATTGCATGATTGATGCTCCGCTTATTTGAATTGGGACAAGAAAGACACGTCGTTTTCAAAAAACAACCGCAAATCATTCACGCCGTAGTACAGCATCGCAAATCGATCCAAACCAATGCCAAAAGCAAAACCGGTATATTTTTCTGAATCAATATTCACACTTTTTAAAACATTCGGATGCACCATGCCGCAACCGCCCACTTCCATCCAGCCTTTCGACCATTTCACGTCGATTTCAGCTGATGGCTCAGTAAATGGAAAGAACGAAGGACGGAAACGAACTTCCAAATCATCACGCTCGAAAAAGCGCCGCAAAAAGTCAACGATGACACTTTTTAAATCAGCAAAAGACACGCCCTCTTCTACCCACAAACCTTCCATTTGATGGAACATCGGTGAATGGGTCGCGTCAGAATCGACACGATAAACACGGCCTGGCGCGATAATTTTAATGGGCGGCTCGTTATCCAGCATATAGCGAACTTGAATCGGGCTGGTATGCGTGCGCAATACCAAAGGCTCGCCTTCACTTTCAATATAAAAAGTGTCTTGCATCGCGCGTGCAGGATGATTTTTTGGAATGTTGAGTGCTTCGAAATTATGAAAGTCATTTTCAATTTCGGGGCCATCTGCAACCGCAAAACCCATGCTACCGAACAAAGCCTCAATCCGTTGCTGTACTAACGTGACTGGATGTAAGCCACCTTTCGCATGCCCACGGCCGGGCAACGAGACATCCAAAGCTTCGGCGGCGAGTTGTGCTGCCAATTTTTCTGCAGCAATACCATCACGCTTGGCGTTCAGTGCGGCTTCAAAAGCTTGCTTGGTTTGATTGACTTGAGCGCCAAACGCTTTTTTTTCATCAGCAGGCATTGCAGCCAGCAGTTTCATCAAGGCGGTGATCTGACCTTGCTTTCCGATGTAATGCGCTTTGACAATTTCGAGTTCAACTGGATCATTTGTCGCATCAAGTGCGGCCAAACCAGCGTCAAGCAAGGCTTGCATATTTGCAACCATGTTTTAGGCCCGATAAGTAGTGAGGAGAGAAAAAGCTAAATTAAATAAGCGATGCAGCCCATTTAATTTAAATTTTTCACGAAAAAACAAGTGAATAAAAAAGGGAGGCTGAAAGCCTCCCTCATTACCGGCAGTACCGATTAAGCAGTCAGGCTTGCTTTAGCTTGTTCAACAAACGCAGCAAAAGCTGGCTTGTCAAAGATTGCCATGTCGGCCAAAACTTTACGGTCAACTTCAATACCGGCTTTTTTCAAGCCATTCATGAAGCGGCTGTATGCCAGACCACACTCACGGGAAGCAGCGTTGATACGTGCAATCCAGAGTTGACGGAACTGACGTTTTTTCTGACGACGATCACGGTATGCATATTGACCTGCCTTCATTACCGCTTGTTTAGCGACACGATAGACATTTTTACGACGACCACGATAGCCTTTAGCCAGGGCTAAGACTTTCTTATGACGAGCTCGAGCGGTGACACCACGTTTAACGCGAGGCATATTTTATCTCCTAGGGTTAAGCGTAAGGCATCATTGCACGAACGGACTTCATATTGGTTGCATCAACCATAGAAGTGCCGCGCAATTGGCGCTTAGTTTTAGTCGTTTTCTTGGTCAAGATGTGGCGTTTGAAAGCGTGACTACGCTTTACACCACCACCGCCAAGTACTTTGAAGCGCTTTTTAGCACTACTCTTGGTTTTCATTTTAGGCATTACTTACTCCAACTAGCCTTAGCTCAAATGAGCTTATTAGATTAGGCAAAAGGGCGTCTATTGTTGCCAATCGAACTTAATACCCGCCACCCCACCGCGACTACCAGCCAATAACTACATTGGCTTTAACAGGTGTAGTCGCCAACCCGTTATACTTTTTTCTTAGGTCCAAGCATCATCACCATCTGGCGACCTTCGAGCTTCGGATATTGCTCAACTACAGCCAATTCAGCTAAGTCAGCCTCAACTCGTTTGAGCTGTGCCATACCAATCTCTTGGTGAGCCATCTCACGACCACGGAAACGTAATGTAAATTTGCATTTATCGCCCTCATTTAAGAAGCGAATTGCACCACGTAATTTAACTTGGTAATCGTTTTCATCCGTGCTCGGGCGCAGCTTAATTTCTTTAACCTGTACCTGCTTTTGCTTGAGCTTGGCAGCGTGCTTTTTCTTAGCCTCTTCGTACCGGAATTTACCGTAATCCATTAATCGGCAAACCGGAGGCTGAGCATTCGGCGCGATCTCTACCAGATCTACCTCTGCCTCTTCAGCCAGTTGAAGGGCTTGATTCAGGGAGACGATACCGAGTTGTTCGCCTTCCACACCTTGCAAACGAATTTCACGCGCGGTGATTTCACCA
The DNA here is from genome assembly GCF_020531905.1 of Deefgea salmonis. Taxonomy (GTDB): domain Bacteria; phylum Pseudomonadota; class Gammaproteobacteria; order Burkholderiales; family Chitinibacteraceae; genus Deefgea; species Deefgea salmonis. The sequence continues at coordinate 770,379 of NZ_JAJAWG010000001.1, forward strand.
TTAATACGCGGGCCTTTATCTTGAGCAGCTATTGTTATTACTCCAAGTCATTCAAAAACAAAACCGTGCACCTGCAAGCGTTAAACCTTAGGCAAATCAGCTTTTACCAGCGCAATCAGCGCTTCCACTGTCATTTGCCCTAAGTCTTCACCACTGCGGTTACGCACGGCCACCAAACCTGCTTCACGTTCCTTATCCCCTACAATGAGCTGATAAGGAAGACGTTGCAAGCTATGTTCGCGGATTTTATAGGTAATCTTCTCATTTCTCAAGTCCACTGATGCACGAAGTCCGCTTTGATTCAATAAATCAGCCGTTTTTTGCGCATATTCACGTTGAGACTCAGAAATATTCATCACCACCAGCTGTACTGGCGCTAACCAAGCAGGGAACGCACCCGCATGGTTTTCGATCAAAATACCAATAAAACGCTCTAAAGAGCCCAGCACAGCGCGATGCAACATAATCGGGTGATGCTTGGCATTATCCTCACCAACATACTCAGCACCTAAGCGCTCTGGCAAGTTGGGGTCGATTTGCAAAGTACCACATTGCCACAATCGGCCCAAGCAATCCTTTAATGTAAATTCAATTTTAGGACCGTAAAATGCGCCTTCACCAGGCAGGTACTCAAAGGCCAGGCCTTTTGAGTCTAAAGCAGCAGCCAAAGCCGCCTCTGCGCGATCCCAAGACGCCTCAGTACCAATGCGTTTTTCAGGTCGAGTTGAAAGCTTAACCAAAATATCATCAAAGCCAAAGTCAGCATAAACTTCTTTGAGCAAATCAATAAATGCAGCTGCTTCTTGCTGAACTTGATCTTCAGTACAGAAAATATGCGCATCATCTTGCACAAAACCACGCACCCGCATAATGCCATGCAAAGAGCCTGAGGGTTCATTGCGATGGCAAGAACCAAACTCAGCATAGCGCAACGGCAAATCACGGTACGAACGCAAACCTTGATTAAAGACTTGTACGTGACCAGGACAATTCATCGGTTTAATCGCGTAGTCGCGCTTTTCGGACTCGGTAGTAAACATGCCGTCGTGATAATTTTCCCAATGCCCTGATTTTTCCCACAAAGTACGATCCATCACCATCGGCGTACGAATTTCTTGATAACCATGGCGATTTAATTTAGCACGCATGTACTGCTCAATAATTTGCCAAAGCGTCCAACCTTTAGGATGCCAAAATACCATACCCGGCGCTTCATCTTGCATATGAAATAAATCAAGCAATTTACCTAATTTGCGATGATCACGCTTCTCCGCCTCCTCAAGCATATGGAGGTATTGCGCCAGATCTTCCTTCTTAGCAAAGGCTGTGCCATATACCCGTGTCAGCATTTCATTTTTACTATCACCGCGCCAATAAGCACCGGCCACTTTCATCAACTTAAATACTTTGAGCTTTCCGGTTGATGGCACGTGAGGCCCACGGCAAAGATCAGTAAAATCCCCCTCGCGATACAAGCTCAACACTTGATCCGCAGGAATAGATTCAATAATTTCAGCCTTGTAGTTTTCGCCAATGCCCTTGAAATAAGCAATCGCATCATCGCGACTTAACTCATAACGCTCAACTTGAATATCTTTTTTGACCAACTCGGTCATTTTCTTTTCAATTGCAGCCAAATCATCCAACGTAAATGGACGCTCATAGGCAAAGTCATAATAAAAGCCGTTTTCAATCACAGGACCAATAGTAACTTGTGCGGTTGGATAAAGCTGCTTCACAGCATATGCCAACAAATGCGCAGTTGAGTGGCGAATGACCTCAAGCCCTTCTGCGTCTTTATCCGTAATGATATTGAGCGACGCGTCTTGCGCCATCACATAACGCGTATCAACCAATTGACCATTGACCTTACCAGCCAGTGCCGCGCGAGCCAAACCGGGGGAAATGCTATGGGCCACATCATATACAGATACTGCTGCATCATATTGACGCACTGAACCATCGGGAAGTGTAATCGCTGGCATATTCATCGCCTAAATCAGTTACTCGGCAAGCCGAGACAATATTCATTCAAAAAAATCAAAAAAAAAGTGCGGCCTAGCCGCACTTTTATATCCAATCTACGTACGGCTACCCAACTATAAAACAGGGTGTCGTGGTAACTAACTGCATAGATTTGATCTCGAATTATTGGTAGGCACGATTGGATTCGAACCAACTACCTCTTCCATGTCAAGGAAGCGCTCTAACCAGATGAGCTACGCGCCTAAAGAAGCAACATAATAAATATCATTTAACGTTTTGGCAAGCAAAGAACCATATTATTTATGACTAAATGCCTGGTTTTCGCCAAAAATAGCGCCAAACAAAGCCCGGCCAAGCAAAAACCACAAACAGCGCAAAGGTGCTCACATAAAACGGCCAGTTTTGCGAATGGACCGGACTGATACGCGACTCAAAAAAATAAGCAAAGCCAGCCAATAAAGCATAAAGAACACCAAGCTCCAATAGACGCAAGCTAAAGGGCTTAGTAGCAGCCTTCATTTTCCAAAAACAAAACATTTTTTCAGAAAAAAAAGGCAGGTTAGCTGCCAAAGCAGCCAACCCAACAATTAACAAAAAATTTTGCATTACATTAGTGAGGTAGCGAAGTAAATGATTGTGACACAGCATCAGAAAGTAAGTTCATCAAACCGTCAGGCATAAACCCAAGCACGAGAAGTAACAAACAATTGATCGACAATACGAGCTTGGCATCATTCCCAGCAATCAATGGCGATGAATCAACAGCATCATCAAAGTACATTACTTTAACAATGCGTAGATAATAAAACGCACCAATCAGAGAAAATACCACCGCAATCACAGCCAACGGAACCAAGCCCATATCCACAACAACTTTCAAGATGGCTAACTTAGCAAAGAAGCCCAAGAAAATAGGAATGCCAGCCATAGAAAACATGGTAAACAACATCATTGCAGCAAACCACGGGCTACGCTGATTTAAGCCTTTTAAATCATCAATTTGATCCGCCTCAAAACCTTGCCGAGACAGCAGCATAATGATACCAAACGCTGCAGCACTCATTAATATATAGGAAACGATATAGAAAAATGACGCCGAATAACCTAAAGGGTTAGCGACCAACAGACCCAACAAGACAAAGCCCATATGCGAAATGGTTGAATAACCAAGCATCCGTTTAATGTTGGTTTGAGAGATGGCCGTAATATTACCTAAGCCCATCGACAATACCGCCAACACCATCAGCATGCCACGCCAATCAGGCGCAAAGCCCTCTAAAGCCTGCGCTAAAATACGCAAAGAAAACACAAACACAGCCGCTTTTGGTGCAGACGCAATGAGTTGCGTAATCGGCGTTGGCGCCCCTTGATAAACATCAGGAACCCACATATGAAATGGGACAGCGCCAAACTTAAAGCCCAAGCCCGTAACAATAAATACGATGGCAAAAACAGCCAATAGATTATTTGCTTGACCTGCTTGAATTGCATGCGACACGGCAAAAATATCGAGTGAACCGGTAGAGCCATACAACATCGATACACCATACAACAGCATACCCGAAGCCAAAGCACCCAAAACGAAGTATTTCATCGCAGCTTCTGTCGAGGCAAATGACTCACGGTTTAAAGCCACCAAGGCATACACCGACAAAGACATTAATTCTAGGCCTACATACAACGCCAAGAAATTGACCGATGACGCCATCACCATCATTCCCAATAATGAGAACAAGGTCAGGGTAAATAACTCACCACGAAATAACCCACGAGCCATTGCATAGCTACGACCATAGATCAGCACTAAAGCCACACCGACAATCATTGCCAACTTAGCAAAATCTGCAATTGGATCTACCAAATACAAGCCATTAAATGCGAAACGCAAATGCGGTTCATGCCCCATGAGCACCAAAGCGAAAGTGATCGCCAAAGTAGCCAAGGTCATTACATAAGTCAGATGCCGTTTAGCATCACTAATAAAAAGGTCAAGCAAAAGAATGGCGCAAGTTGCACACAGAAGGAAAATTTCTGGTGCCGCCACCCATGCATTAAGACTGGTCCAGGTCATGGTTCTAGCCTATTTCTTATAATAAGGATTAATTAAGCTTGGTCTGTGAAGCTTGCCAAATCAGATCATTCACTGACTGGTGCATCACCTCGGTAAACGGTGCTGGATATAAACCCATTCCTAAAACTGCGATGGCTAACACCGCTAGAATTAAAAATTCACGTTTATTGACATCCTTAAGCTCAGCAACATTTTGATTTGCAACTTCGCCAAAAATCACGCGCTTATACATCCAAAGTGTGTACGCTGCGCCAAAAATCAGCGTCGTTGCACCAGCCAACGCGTACCAGAAATTAATCTGAACCGCACCCAGCACGACCATAAACTCACCAACAAAACCAGATGTAGCAGGCAAGCCGGAATTGGCCATAGCAAACAGCATCATGAACGAGGCGAAAATTGGCATTTTATTCGCAACACCACCATAATCGGCGATTTTCCGGCTATGTACACGGTCGTACATCACACCGATACAAAAGAACATCGCAGCAGAAACAAAGCCGTGTGAAATCATCTGGACTAAAGCGCCTTCAACGGCCCAAGAGTTTAATTCACGACCACTTACTCCACCAAACATAAAGAAGCCGAGCGTTACAAACCCCATATGAGAGATCGATGAGTAAGCAACCAACTTCTTCATGTCAGTCTGAACCAAAGCCACCATACCGATGTATACGACTGCAACCAGTGATAGCGCAACCATTAGCCACGCATACTCCCGTGAAGCATCAGGCAGAATCGGCAATACAAACCGCAAGAAACCATAAGCCCCCAGCTTCAAAGTAATGGCAGCTAATACCATCGAACCACCTGTTGGTGCTTCAACGTGAGCATCTGGCAACCAAGTATGCACTGGCCACATTGGCACTTTCACCGCAAAGGCAAAAAAGAATGCAATCAGCAGCATGGTTTGCGCGCCCATTGTCAACGGCAAGCGTTGGAATGCAGCAATCTCAAAACTACCACCGCTTTGATAATACAAATAAACAAACGCGACCAAGGTCAACAAAGAGCCAAGCAAGGTATACAAGAAGAACTTAACCGATGCATACACACGACGAGCACCACCCCAGACACCAATAATCAAGTACATTGGGATCAGCATGGCCTCAAAGAAGGCGTAAAACAAAATGGCATCCATGGCCGCAAATGCGCCATTGATCAAGCCAGACATGATCAAAAATGCAGCCATGTATTGCGCCACACGCTTTTGAATCACTTGCCAGCCAGCCAATACCACCAATAAAGTGGTAAAACTATTCAAAATCACAAACAGCATAGATAAACCATCTACGCCGAGGTGATAATTAATATTCAAGCTTTCAACCCACGGCTTCATTTCCGTGAATTGCATGCCACCGTGAAACGTATCAAAGCCAGTGTAAAGCGGAATCGTAACCAAAAAAGAAACCAAAGCGCCCATCAGCGCCAGCCAGCGCGCTGCAGGAGCATTTTTATCGCTACCCGTAGCAAGCACAATCAAACCTGCCACAATGGGCAGCCAGATTGCAAGGCTGAGGAGATTACCCGTCATATTTAACCTACTTATTATGTATTAAATCTGTCGTCATCAAAAAAAGCGAAACAACACCAATCACGGCAAAGTGAGTACGCCACCCAACCACCAAGTCATCAGCAGCAAGGCGCCAATAATCATTGCAAAAGCGTAATGGTAGATGTATCCAGTTTGCAGGCGACGAATAAGACCGGAAAACACGCCAACAAGCTTTGCAGTTCCATTCACCAACAGACCATCAATCAGCAATGTATCACCCACTTTCCAAAGCACCGTACCCAGCGCACGGGCACCTGCAGTAAATACATTGATATACAAATGATCCATGTAATACTTTTCTTCAAGCAGTTTTCTAACACCAATTGCAGTAAAGAATCGATCACATGCTGCAGGAAGTTGTGGTGCCTTCATATAGAACAACCATGCAGTGGCAACACCAGCAAAAGCCAACCAAAATGGCAATGTGACAAACGCATGAGTGGCCATACCCATCGCATCATGCGCATGGTGAACCACTGCTTCCATTGCTGGATGAGCCTCAAGATTAACCGTCAACACATCTTTAAAGAACTCACCGGCTAACATCGGGCTGATTGCGATATAACCCACAAGTACCGAAGGAATTGCCAGCAAAATCAATGGCAACGTAACAACCCATGGCGACTCGTGCGGCTTGTCATTCGGTCCCAAGCCATGATGATGGTCGTGATCATCATGGGCATCATGGCCATGGTGCGTATCTTTCTTTTGCATCCACTGCTCTTTGCCGTGGAAAACCAAGAAATACATCCGGAATGAATAAAATGCCGTAACAAACACGCCTGCGACAACAGCAAAATACGCAAACCCAGCGCCAGGTAATTTAGAAGCTTCAACCGCAAGAATAATTGAATCTTTTGAATAGAAACCCGAGAAAAATGGAGTCCCAATCAAAGCCAAAGAACCAATCAACGACGTGATCCACGTAATCGGCATGTATTTGCGCAAGCCACCCATATTGCGGATATTTTGATCATGATGCATCCCCATAATCACCGACCCCGCGGCAAGGAAGAGCAACGCCTTAAAGAAAGCGTGCGTCATCAAGTGCATCAATGCTACTGAATATGCAGACACACCCAATGCCACCGTCATATAGCCCAGCTGCGACAAAGTCGAATATGCAACAACTCGCTTAATGTCGTTTTGGATAATCCCAAGGAAACCCATAAATAGCGCGGTAATCGCCCCAATCACCAACACAAAATTGAGCGCGGTATCTGACATCTCAAACAACGGCGACATCCGTGAAACCATAAAGATACCGGCAGTCACCATTGTTGCTGCATGGATCAATGCTGAAATTGGTGTTGGGCCTTCCATTGAATCAGGCAACCAAACATGCAAAGGAAATTGCGCTGATTTACCCATTGCGCCAATAAACAGCAAGATGCAAGTCACAGTCATCAATGACCATGGCGTACCAGCAAACAAGCTAATCGTCGCATCTTTAAGTTCAGGCGCTTTTGCAAACACTTCGGCGTAATCGAGTGTACCAAAATGAGCCAATACCAAACCAATCCCAAGCAAGAAACCTAAGTCTCCGACACGGTTAACCAAAAAGGCCTTCAAGTTTGCAAATGTTGCAGTTGGGCGTTTAAACCAAAAACCGATCAACAAGTACGACACCAAGCCCACCGCTTCCCAGCCAAAAAACAGCTGTACGAAGTTATTACTCATCACGAGCATTAACATCGAGAAGGTAAACAATGAGATATAACTAAAAAAGCGCTGATAACCAGGGTCATCTTGCATATAGCCAATCGTGTAGATATGCACCATCAGCGATACAAAGGTGACAACACACATCATCATTGCAGTGAGGTTATCGACTAAAAAGCCGATATTCAAATCCACGCCATTGACTGATAGCCATGTGTAGAGATTGCCATTAAACGAGTCGCCGCCATTGAGCAAATAATTTAAGGTGTAGGCCGACAAAGCAAACGATGCTGCAACGCCTGCAATCGTTGCAATATGTGCCGCTCGACGGCTAATCGCCCAGCCAAACAAACCAGCGATTAGCGAACCCAATAATGGCGCTAGCGGTATAAGCAAATAAATCGATTTCATATCCATTGGTATTCTTGTCCGATTCTATGTTGTCCGGTTTAACCCTTCAGGCTATCCAAATCTTCGACGTTGATCGACCGTAAATTACGGAAGAGCACCACCAAGATAGCGAGGCCAATAGCCGATTCGGCTGCAGCAACGGTTAGGATAAAGAAGACGAAAATCTGGCCACCGGTATCGCCTAAAAACTGCGAAAACGCGATGAAATTCATATTCACGGACAACAGCATCAATTCGATTGCCATTAGCAATACGATTAGATTTTTGCGGTTCATGAAAATGCCAAACACGCTGGTCGCAAACATAATTGCGCCCAGTACAAGGTAATGAGTCAGTGTAAGCACATATCCTCCCTAAACTCTTATCTAGGCCAATTAGGCTGCAGGTTGATCGGTAGACTGGGCATCACTTGCCGAATCTTTTGGCTCAGACGCCATTTTTACAATCCGTAAGCGATCGTCGCGTTTTACACGAACTTGCTCACCTGGATTGATATACTTGGTATTCTTGCGCTTGCGTAATGTCAGTGCAATCGCCGCAATCATCCCAACCAGCAGCAACACGGCCGACAACTGGAACGGTAAGAAATACTGGGTATAAATTAACATACCCAATGTTTCAGCTGAAGCCGTATTAAAACTTGGCTCAAGCAAGCGGGACTCATCAATTTGCGCTGCGCGATGTGACAGAATCATCACCATTTCAATCAACATAATGATTGCAACGGTGCCTGCCACCGGTAAAAACTTCCAAAAGCTCTTGCGTAACGCTTCGAAGTTAATATCCAGCATCATCACCACAAACAAGAACAACACCATTACCGCACCGACATAAATCACAATCAGTGAAACGGCTAAGAACTCAGCTTTAATCAGCATCCACAATACGGCGCTATTAAAGAACGACAAGACCAAATAGAGCACGGCATGGACTGGATTCTTAGCTGTAATCACACGAAATGCGGCAAAAATCAGCACTGCCGCAAAGACATAAAAAAGCGCTAAAGTCATATTTTATTCCTAGCGATACTTAGCATCAGCAGCTTTGCGTTCAGCGATTTCAGCTTCGTATTTATCACCGACTGCCAACAACATTGGCTTGGTGTAATACAAATCGCCACGTTTTTCACCGTGATATTCATAAATATGCGTTTCTACAATCGCATCAACCGGACAGGCTTCTTCACAAAAACCGCAAAAAATACACTTAGTCAGGTCAATATCATAACGGCTGGTACGACGAGTTTTATCGTCAGGACGCGCCTCTGATTCAATCGTAATCGCCATAGCCGGGCAAACCGCTTCACACAATTTGCAAGCAATACAACGCTCTTCGCCATTGGCGTAGCGGCGCTGGGCATGTAAACCACGAAAACGCGGGCTATACGGTGTTTTTTCCTCAGGAAATTGCACTGTAATCTTCCGCTGGAAAAAGTGACGGCCCGTTAACAACAAGCCCTTCACCAATTCAACCAGCAAGAAGGTTTTAAAGAAATATAAAATTTTATCCATGGCGTAAGTCCTTTTCCATTACCAGATCGACCAAGGGGTCTGCATCCAAGCACCCACCAAGACAATCCAAACCAAAGTTACTGGAATAAAGATCTTCCAACCTAGGCGCATTAATTGATCGTAACGATAGCGCGGAAATGTTGCGCGGAACCACAAGAAGCAGAACAGCAAGAATGCAACTTTCAACACCCACCACAGCGGGCTCGCCGCGCCAAGCACAGGAATCGACGCAGGGAATGGTGATAACCAGCCACCCAAGAACATCACCGAAGCCATGGCTGAAATCAAAATCATATTGGCGTATTCAGCCAAGAAGAACAGTGCAAAACCCATGCCTGAATACTCAACCATGTGTCCAGCAACAATCTCAGACTCACCTTCAGTCACGTCAAATGGTGCACGGTTAGTTTCAGCAACACCCGCGATGAAATACACAACAAACAGTGGTAACAGCGGGATCAGATTCCAAGATAAAATCGAACCACCAGCCACGCCCTGACCTTGCTGCTCAACAATTGCGGTGAGGTTCAAACTACCTGAAACCATAATCACGCCAACCAGCGCAAAACCCATTGCCAACTCGTAAGAGATCACTTGAGCAGCTGCACGCATACCACCCAAGAAAGCATATTTCGAATTAGACGCCCATCCTGCCAAGATCACACCGTAAACACCCATTGAAGTAATAGCCATCACGTAGAGCAAACCTACGTTGACATCAGCCAATACATACCCAGGGTAAAACGGTACAACCGCCCATGCGCCTAGCGCAGGAACCAATACCATGATGGGTGCTAAAAAGAACAGCTTCTTATCAGCAGCGCTAGGTGCAATAATTTCTTTTAACAATAGCTTTACGCCATCAGCAACCGGTTGCAGCAAACCGAAAGGACCAACCCGATTAGGGCCAATCCGAATTTGCATAAAACCGATTACTTTGCGCTCTGCCAGCGTTAAATAAGCCACAGCTCCCATAATGGGCGCCACAATCAAAACAATCTTGAGTAGCGTCCAAACGACAAAAGCAATGTCATAACCCAAATAACTTTGTAGAAATTCCATGTTTTGCCCCTTAAGCCTTCAGCACTTCAACAGCGCCAACCATATCACCCAAATTACGAGTTAATGGATGCGAAGCAGCAACGCGAATTACATCGTCAAGTAAGCCATCATCGAGCGCCACCAACAATGTGGCGCTGCCCTGTTCTTGCTGAACAATGGCTTGACCATCAACCGCCAAGCCCAATTTAGCCAGCGTCGCAGTATTTGCACGTAAAGTACTGGCGAGCACAGCGTCTTGAGTGGCTTGTAAACTTGGTGCACGGCGAACGATAGAATCAACCTGATACAAAGGCACTTCGCCTAAGCGAACCAAGCCTTGTGCAGCTTGTGCACGCACAGCGTGCTTACTCACTACGGCATTACTTAAACGTGGCGCAATTTCACCTGCCATGGCTTCATCACGGATTTCTTCTGATGAATTGTATTCAAAACCAGAGAATCCAAATAAATTACCTAGGACACGGAATACTTTCCAAGCCGGACGGGTCTCACCCAATGGACGCACTACACCATTAAAGCTTTGCGCTTTTCCTTCCATATTCACGAACGTTCCTGATGTTTCGCTAAATGGAGAAATTGGCAAAATCACATCGGCATAGTCCATTGCACAGCTTTGAAATGGCGACATCACAACCACCATCTCGGCATTTTTTGCTGCGGCCAAAGCATGAGCACCGTTGTGTGCATCATATTCAGGCTCAACACCTAAAAATACATAGGCTTTTTTAGCAGCAGCCAATGATCCTGCACCAAACACATCCGCACCAAGATCCGCACCCACCAATTGCGCACCAACACTATTGGCCGCCATCGCTGGAACACCTAATGTCGCACCGGTCAGCAATGCTAACGCAGTGGCAGCAGTATAAATTTCTGCATAACGCGCATTCGTTTGAGCCACATTACCCAATAAAATGGCGGTTTTGGCTTTGCCATCAAAACTCAAAGCAATTACACGTGCCGCATCAGAAACTTGCACACTAGACAAATCAATATCATTCGGTACTGGCAACGATTTCAATTCAACAAATGCTTGAATCACTTGCAACAAGCCTTCAACCAATTGGTCAGGGCGGACAACAACTTCGCCAACCAGTTTGGTCAACATTTCATCTGAGTGCGCATTGACAGCCGACAGCTGCAAACCTTTTTTCACCGATTGACGTAAACGTTGTGCCAACAATGGCTGCTCTTTACGCAATGTGGAACCCACTAACAAAATGGCTTCATTTTGTGACAGCTCAAGCAAAGATTGCCCTAACCATTGAGCACCTTGCGTTTTTAGCGAGAAATCAGCACTACGTGCAAACGCCTGCACCGACTCCACGCCCAAACCAGCCATCACTTTGCGTAACGCAAATAACTCTTCAACTGTAGAGTTGGGCGACGCAACAGCAGCAACACTATTTGTGCCATGCTCCGCAATCACTTGCTTTAAGCCATTAGCAACATATTCAAGTGCAGTTTGCCAATCGGTTTCTTGCCAAACACCGCCTTGCTTGAGCATCGGCTTGGTCAGGCGCTCTTCAGAATTTAATGCTTCATATGAATAACGATCGCGATCCGATAACCAGCACTCATTGATCGCTTCATTGTCCAACGGCAAAACACGCATTACTTTGTTGTTCTTAACTTGTACGATCAAGTTAGAACCCAAGCCATCGTGTGCACTCACAGATTTACGGCGAGACAATTCCCATGTGCGCGCAGTGTAACGGAATGGTTTACTAGTTAAAGCACCAACCGGACATAGATCGATCACATTGCCGGAAATCTCTGAATTCACTGTTTTGCCAATAAATGGCATAACTTCGGTAAATTCTCCACGATTGGCCATACCCAATTCTTGGAAACCGGCGATTTCTTCAGTGAAACGAACGCAACGACTGCAATGAATGCAGCGCGTCATATCCGTTGAAATCAAAGGCCCAAGATCTTTATTGGCAACGACACGCTTTTCTTCTGCATACTCAGAGCCCGTTTGGCCATAGCCAACAGCCAGATCTTGCAAAGAGCATTCACCGCCTTGATCACAAATTGGACAATCCAATGGATGATTAATCAGCAAAAATTCCATTACCCCTTTCTGTGCGGTAACCGCTTGATCAGAATGGGTCCAAACTTTCATGCCATCAGTAACAGGTGTTGCACAGGCCGGCAAAGGCTTAGGTGCTTTTTCAACCTGGACTAGACACATACGGCAGCTTGCGGCAATTGAGAGTTTCTTGTGATAGCAAAAATGTGGAATGTGCACACCAATTGAATTGGCTGCGTCCATCACAGTGCTACCACCAGGGACTGTCAATTTTTTACCGTCGATTTCGATTTCCAACATGCTCGACTCGATTCAAAGGCAATAATTCAAAAGAAAACTCGACTAATTTCAGACGAACCAATTACAAAGGCTTGGATGACTGAGATTGATTAATCAAATCCTCGAATTCATGGCGGAAGTGTTTCAACATTCCACGCACAGGGAAAACTGCAGCATCACCTAACGCACAAATTGTGCGGCCAGCGATGTTATCACCAACACGCGATAGCAAATCGAGGTCTTCCATACGACCTTCGCCATGCGCGATGCGATGCACCACACGATACAACCAACCAGTACCTTCACGGCAAGGCGTACATTGACCACATGATTCTTCGTGATAGAAATACGACAACCGCTCTAGTGCGCTCACCATACTGACTGTTTCATCCATCACAATCACGGCACCAGAGCCCAGCATCGAGCCTGCTTTAGCAATAGAATCGTAATCCATCGTACATTGCATCATGATGTCAGCAGGTAATACGGGTGCAGACGAGCCCCCAGGAATCACCGCTTTCAATTTCTTGCCATCACGCATGCCGCCACACATTTCCAATAATTCAGAAAATGGCGTGCCGAGTGGGATCTCATAATTACCCGGACGATTAACATGACCAGAAACCGAGAATAATTTAGTGCCACCGTTATTAGGTTTACCTAGCTCAAGGAATTTCTGACCGCCTTCGCGGATAATGTAAGGTACCGAGGCAAACGTCTCAGTATTATTGATCGTAGTTGGCTTGCCATAGAGACCATAAGAAGCAGGGAAAGGTGGCTTAAAGCGCGGCTGTCCTTTTTTGCCTTCTAATGATTCAAGCAATGCAGTTTCTTCACCACAGATATAGGCACCATAGCCATGATGCGCATGCAGCTGGAAACTAAAGTCAGAGCCTAAAATGTTATCGCCTAAAAAGCCTGCAGCACGCGCTTGCTCAAGTGCGATTTCAAAACGCTCATAGGCTTCAAAGATTTCGCCATGGATATAGTTATACCCAACAGAAATACCCATAGCGTAAGCACCAATAATCATGCCTTCAATCAAAGCATGTGGGTTATACACTTGAATATCGAGATCTTTAAAGGTACCAGGCTCACCTTCATCGGTATTGCATACCAAATATTTTTGGCCTGGAAAACTGCGCGGCATGAAAGACCACTTCAGCCCCGTAGGGAAACCTGCACCGCCACGGCCGCGCAAACCTGAAGTTTTCATCTCAGCAATGACTTCATCTTGAGTGATTTTGTCATTAATAATTTTTTTCAACGCCGCATAACCGCCACGCTTAACATATTCGTCAAGATGCCAGCAATTTGGATCTTCAAATTCGACGCCCTCGAACACGACGCCTTTTACATAGACGGTCATTATTCGAGCTCCGCCAGTTTTTTATCAATGGCCTCTGGCGTCATGTGATTACACATGCTGTGGTTATTCACCAACATTACAGGTGCATAACCACAGGCTCCCATGCATTCACCTTCTTTCAAAGTGAATTTTCCATCGGCAGTTGTTTCGTTAAAACCAATACCCAGCTTTTGCTTCAAATAATTAGCCGTGGTATAGCCCCCTGACAAAGCACAGGGCAGATTAGTACAAACCGTCAGCTTGTACTTACCAACCGGCTTCATGTCGTACATATTATAAAAAGTAGCGACTTCATAAGCGGCTAGCGGTGCAATATTTAAATAAATCGCAATCGCTTCAACCAACTCATTCGATAAAGAGCGCTTTTCAACTTGAGCAATTCGCAACGCGCCCATCACAGCAGAGCGAGATTGTTCTGCTGGATATTTAGCCACTTCACGATCAATTTGCTCAATTGAATCTACTGACAGAAGATTGTGTAAAGACATTAGCGATCAATCTCCCCAAATACGATATCTTGCGTACCAATAATTGCAACAACGTCAGAAATCATATGCCCGCGTGACATTTCATCTAAAGCAGATAAATGAACATAACCAGGCGCTCTAATTTTCATTCGGTATGGTTTATTTGCGCCATCGGAAACCATATAAATACCAAACTCACCTTTCGGATGCTCAATGGCGGCATACGCCTCACCTTCAGGTACATGCATACCTTCAGTAAACAATTTAAAGTGGTGAATCAAGTCTTCCATATTCGACTTCATCCCTTCTCTCGAAGGTGGCGCGACTTTATGATTAGTCGTAATGACCGGACCTGGATTTTCTTTCAACCATTGCACGCACTGCTTAATGATGCGGTTTGATTGACGCATTTCTTCAACACGGACCAAATAACGATCGTAGCAATCACCGTTTTTGCCGACAGGGATATCAAAATCCATCTTGTCGTAGACTTCATACGGTTGTTTTTTACGCAAGTCCCATTCCACACCGGAACCACGCAACATCGCACCAGTAAAGCCCAATGCCAATGCACGCTCAGGGGAAACAACACCGATACCTACCGTACGTTGTTTCCAAATACGATTGTCTGTTAGTAGCGTTTCGTACTCATCAACATATTTCGGGAATCGATTAGTAAAGTCTTCGATAAAATCAAGCAAGCTGCCTTCACGATTCGAATTCATACGCTTGATTGCAGCAGCATTGCGAATTTTTGAAGCTTCATACTTTGGCATTTCATCTGGCAAGTCGCGATAAACGCCGCCCGGGCGATAATATGCCGCATGCATACGCGCACCAGAAACAGCTTCGTAACAATCCATTAAGTCTTCACGCTCACGGAAAGCGTAAAGGAAAATAGTCATTGCGCCACAATCAATACCATGTGCACCAATCCACAACAAATGATTCAAAATCCGCGTAATTTCATCAAACATAACGCGAATATATTGAGCCCGAATTGGCACATCCAAATTGAGTAGTTTCTCAATCGCCATACAGTAGGCATGCTCATTGGACATCATTGACACATAGTCAAGACGATCCATATAAGGCAGAGACTGGATATAGGTTTTACTTTCGGCTAATTTTTCTGTGCCGCGATGCAAAAGGCCAATGTGCGGATCAGCACGCTCAACCACTTCACCATCCAACTCGAGCACCAAACGCAATACACCATGCGCTGCTGGATGTTGTGGACCAAAATTTAATGTGTAATTACGGATTTCAGCTGCCACCGTAGTTCTCCTCGCGGATAATGCGCGGTGTTATTTCACGCGGCTCGATGGTTACGGGCTGATAGATTACACGTGCCTGTTCAGCGTCATAACGCATTTCAACAAAGCCAGACAGTGGAAAATCTTTACGGAATGGATGACCAACAAAGCCGTAATCTGTCAGCAAGCGTCGCAGGTCCGGATGGCCTTGATAAATGATGCCGTATAAGTCGAACGACTCACGCTCAAACCAATTGATCGCAGGCCAAACATCAACCACGGAATTAACCACGGGAAAGGCATCATCAATACTAAACACCCTTACACGTAAGCGCACATTGTATTTGTAAGAAAGAAAATGATAAACCGTCGCAAAGCGAGCGCCCTCCCATACCCCATCTTTATACGTACTATAATCAACACCACAGGCATCAATTAATTGCTCAAATTGCAACAGTGCATCATCGCGTAGCAATAAAGCCACCTCAGACCACTCGCTTGCCGGTACTTCTAGCGTCACTTCATCCAGGGCGTTTTTTAGAGAAGCAATTTTTGCCTCACCTAAAACAGTCCGCAGACTATCCATGAGCGTTTCTAGCTTATTCGCCACAGTTCACCTCACGAGCGCGCAATGGTATTGGTACGCTTAATCTTGTTTTGCAACTGAATAATGCCGTACAAGAGCGCTTCAGCTGTCGGAGGACAGCCAGGAACATAAATATCTACTGGAACAATGCGATCACAACCACGCACAACAGAATACGAGTAATGGTAATACCCCCCTCCATTGGCACAGGACCCCATCGAAATAACCCAGCGAGGCTCTGGCATCTGATCGTAAACTTTACGTAAAGCAGGTGCCATTTTATTACACAAGGTCCCCGCAACAATCATTAAGTCCGATTGCCGTGGAGAAGGTCGAAACACAACACCAAAGCGATCCAAATCATAACGTGCAGCACCTGCGTGCATCATCTCAACAGCACAGCAAGCCAAACCAAATGTCATTGGCCACAAAGAGCCCGTACGAGCACTATTGATGACCATATCCACCGTGGTGGTAACAAAACCTTTTTCTTGCGATTCCATTTGTCTCACTCCCACTCTAGAGCGCCCTTCATCCATTCGTAGACGAAGCCGACCACCAGAATGGCCAAGAAAATCATCATCGACAAAAAGCCGAACATTCCCAGTTCTTTAAGCACAACGGCCCAAGGAACTAAAAATGCAACTTCCAAATCAAACAAGATAAACAAAATGGCCACCAAGTAATAACGCACATCAAATTGCATACGTGCATCTTCGAATGCTTCAAAACCACATTCGTAAGGTGAATTTTTTGCCGTATCTGGCCGAGCCGTTCCCAAAACCTTACTCACCCCGTAGCCGAGCACCAGTGGAACAACACCCACGAGTAAACCAACCAACAGAAAAAGCAGGATGGGGAAATAGTTTTGCAGCATGAAAATCCCCAGTTCAGAGTATTACAAAAATGCTAGACAGCTTATTGTTATTTTTATTACATAGAAACGCTGGGATTTCCCAGCGTATTTGAAGCTCCAAGTCAGCAAATCCACAGCTATGCGGTCACTATACTTAGATATACCGATAAAATCATATGCAATCGCATGGATTTAATCAGGAATTTTTTGCCCTTCAACTTGAGATGCGACTGCAGTAGGTTGAACCGTTGACATAATTGAGGCAGTTTGTTTTGGTGCTGTCAACAAAACCAAGGCCATCGACGTCACAAAAAAAACTGTTGCACAAACGCCAGTAGTACGGCTTAAAAAATTTGCCGAGCCACTCGAGCCAAACACACTACCGGCCGATCCGCTACCAAATGCAGCCCCCATATCGGCACCTTTACCATGCTGCATCAACACCAACACAATGACAGCGATAGCAGAAATCACATTTACGGTAAGCACTAAACTAGTGATAAAGTCCATTATTTTCTCATCTCAAGAGCGGCGTGAATTGTACCATCAGCGCGCTGCTTTGCAAATCTCTACAAATTCGAAGGCGGAGAGTGCTGCACCCCCCACCAACACCCCATCGACATGCTGCACAGCCAAAATTGACTCTGCATTATTCGACTTCACGCTGCCGCCATAGAGAACTTTAACTCGTTCATCTAATTGATTTTTAATCAATGCATGCATCGGAGAAATCTGCTCACTGGAGGCAACCATGCCACTACCTACAGCCCAAGATGGCTCATACGCCACAGCATACAAACCAACTGGTAAATTTTGTAATACCTGTAACTGAGCCGCAACAACTTCTTCTGCGCGACCTTCACGTCGCTGCTCTGCGGACTCACCAACACAGTAAATACCAAACAAACCGGCATCTAGAGCAGCGCGCATTTTAACACCTGCTTGCTCTGTCGTCTCACCAAATAATCGCCGACGCTCAGAATGACCAACAATCACCATTTCACAACCGATATCGGCGAGCATCCCTGATGACACCTCACCCGTATATGCGCCAATGTGATACTGACTAACGTCTTGAGCGCCACACTGCACATGGG
The DNA here is from genome assembly GCF_020531905.1 of Deefgea salmonis. Classification (GTDB taxonomy): domain Bacteria; phylum Pseudomonadota; class Gammaproteobacteria; order Burkholderiales; family Chitinibacteraceae; genus Deefgea; species Deefgea salmonis. Next base: position 788,582 of record NZ_JAJAWG010000001.1, read on the forward strand.
TATTGTGCAGAATTTGCCTTGCCAGCATCACATATGGATACGGCACACAAACCCCCACATTGGCCTGCAACTTGGCTTGAGCGATCTCACCCAAAACCGATTTAACCTGACCAATACTGCCATGCAGCTTCCAATTACCCACTACAAGTTGCTTTGCCATATTTACTTTATCCCTATCAACAGTAGAAATGGTAACGTCCTCAGTCGAGCAACGTCAAACGCTAAAGCCCAAACTCTATAAACTTTGCAAACACCTCTACGCTCAAACCAGCAGCCCAAACTCATAGCAGAGCCCCAATCTGCCACGTATTTTCAGCGCCACTGCAAAAGCCAAGCGACCGCAAACATCAAATTCAAGGCAACACGCCAGTACATTGTTTTTTGTAATAATTCGGAAACATTAAACGATTACGATGCGCCTTGTTCAATACATACATACACACTCAGACAAACCCAAGGGATTTAACTGATTATGACTTTAGTTCACAAAATGCTCGTTACCGCAGGTTTGACTGCGGGTCTTTTTAGCCAAGCAATCGCAGCAGACATCACTGGCGCAGGTGCAACCTTTCCGTACCCGCTCTATGCAAAATGGGCCGAGATGTATAAAGCAAAAACGGGCACCGGCATGAACTACCAATCCATTGGCTCTGGTGGCGGCATTAAACAAATCCAAGCTAAAACCGTTGATTTTGGTGCCTCAGATATGCCGCTTAAACCAGCAGATCTGGATAAAGATGGATTGATTCAATTCCCAACCGTTTTGGGTGGCGTGGTTCCTGTTGTCAACATTACAGGAATCACACCAGGTCAACTCAAACTATCGGCAGCCTTATTGAGCGACATCTATTTAGGCAAAGTAAAAAAATGGAATGACCCCGCTGTTGCAGCGCTCAATCCTGGCGTTGTCTTGCCAGCACAAAACATCACTGTTGTTCGCCGCTCTGACGGCTCTGGCACCACCTTCCTCTTTACAAACTATCTGTCGCAAGTGTCGCCAGAGTGGAAAGAAAAAGTCGGCTCAAATAGCTCAGTGCAATGGCCGGCCGGTGTGGGCGGCAAGGGCAATGAAGGCGTAGCCAATTACGTACAACGTATTAAAGGTGCAATCGGTTACGTTGAATTTGTTTACGCCAAGCAAAACAAACTGTCACATACTCAGCTGGCCAATAGCTCAGGCGCATTCGTTCAACCGTCAGAAGAATCATTCAAAGCGGCAGCAGCTAGCGCAGACTGGAAAAACGCACTGGGCATGTTCCTTGTTACGACCAATGCACCTGGCAAAGAAGCATGGCCTATTGCCAGCCCAACGTTCATTCTGATGCACAAAAAACAAGACAAACCAACTCAAGGCGCAGAAGTACTTAAATTCTTCGACTGGGCTTATGGCGCTGACGCAGACAAAGTCGCTCTTGAACTTGACTACATCCCAATGCCAGACAGTGTGGTTGCAATGATCAAGTCCAACTGGAAAACACAACTGAGTGATGGCAAAAATCCAATCTGGAAATAATTTCCCCGATTGAATTGCGCAGAGATACAATTCGCGCGCAGAAAACAAGCACACTGCCCCATAAGTAGTGTGCTTGTTAGTTTCTAAGTTTTGGAGGACCGGAGAATTACTGATGTCTAATATGTCGCAACGGATGAAAACACAACGATTGCAAGATGCATTCTTTGTCAATAGCACCCGTTTCTTTGCCTTTTTTGTGCTTGCTCTATTGAGCGGCATTATTATTTCTTTGCTCTATGGCGCCCTGCCTAGCATCAAAGCCTTTGGCCTTGGCTTTATCTCTTCAAGCGACTGGAACCCTGTTACCGATCAATTTGGTGCTTGGCCATCGATTCGAGGCACGCTGATTTCTTCAATGATCGCACTCGTTGTTGCTGTGCCGATCAGCTTTGGTATCGCAATCTTTCTGACTGAACTCTCACCCGTTTGGCTGCGTCGCCCACTGGGTATTTGCATCGAACTCCTCGCAGGGGTCCCATCGATTATTTACGGCATGTGGGGTCTGTTTGTTTTTGCACCTTTATTTGCCGATCATGTGCAACCTTGGATTACCGAGGTCACCGCTGGTGTTCCTATCTTAGGCCCTTTATTTGACGGCCCTCCAATGGGTATTGGTATGTTTACTGGTGGCTTAATCTTATCAATTATGGTCATCCCCTTTGTGACCTCGGTAATGCGTGACGTCTTTGAAGTGGTACCGCCGCTACTCAAAGAATCCGCTTACGGCCTTGGCGGCACCACCTGGGAAGTCGTTTGGAATATCGTCGTCCCCTATACCAAAACCGGGATTATTGGCGGCATTATGCTCGGCCTAGGCCGTGCACTGGGCGAAACAATGGCGATTACTTTTGTGATTGGCAACTCAATGAATGACATGAATTCATTGTTTGACCCTGCCACCACGATTTCAGCCACACTGGCCAATGAATTCACCGAAGCACACGGCGAGCTTTACACCTCGTCACTGATTGAACTGGGCCTCTTACTGTTCTTTATTACCTTTGTCGTTTTGGTCCTTTCTAAACTGCTCCTCTTGCGCCTAAACCGCAATGAAGGCTCACATTCTTAAGGATCGGTCATGAACAATTTAAACCCTAGCCTTTATCTACGCCGCCGCCTCATCAACCACATCAGCCTGATCCTCTCAATGATCGCCATGGCATTTGGTTTGTTTTGGCTGTTTTGGATTATGTACACGCTGTTTTCCAACGGGATTGCCGGCTTAACATTACAAACATTCACCCAAACAACCCCTGCCCCAGGCAGTCAAGGTGGTTTGGCGAATGCGATTTTGGGTAGTTTGCAGATGTCTGCAGTGGGCGTGTTGATTGGTACGCCAATCGGCATTTTGGCTGGCACCTATCTGGCCGAATTTGGTAACAAAGGCTGGTTAGCACCAACAACTCGTTTTATCAACGACATCTTGCTGTCTGCACCATCGATTGTAATTGGCCTGTTTGTATTTGAAATTTACGTCACGCAAGTCGGGCATTTTTCAGGCTGGGCCGGTTCGTTTGCTTTGGCTATTTTGGTGATTCCTGTCGTACTACGAACCACAGAAAACATGCTGCTTTTAGTGCCGACTGCCATGCGCGAGGCGGCCTACGCCCTTGGTGCACCACAATGGAAAATGGTGTTATTTGTCACGCTCAAAGCAGCAAAATCGGGCGTAGCCACCGGCATCTTGCTGGCAGTTGCTCGCATCTTGGGTGAAACCGCCCCGCTATTATTTACTGCGTTAAACAATCAGTTCTACTCAAACATGAATCAACCCATGGCGAACTTGCCCGTGGTGATTTTCCAATTTGCGATGAGCCCTTACGCAGAATGGCATCAATTAGCTTGGGCAGGCGCACTCTTAATTGGCTTGTTTGTTCTCGGCATGAATATTATTGCCCGCGTCATGCTTCGCCAACCCAAACAACACTAATTTAGACTTTGAACGGACAATCATTCATGAGCACTCAACACAAAGCTGGCTTGACAGTCAAAAATTTGAACTTTTACTACGGCAATTTTCACGCACTTAAAAACATCAATCTGGAAATTTTAGCCGGCAAAGTAACCGCCTTTATCGGCCCTTCTGGCTGCGGCAAGTCGACCTTGCTGCGTACTTTCAACCGGATGTATGACCTTTATCCCAAATTGCGCGCCGAAGGCGAAATCATTCTTAATGGACAAAATATTTTAGAGTCTAGCGTTGACTTGAACATGCTACGCGCCAAAGTCGGCATGGTTTTTCAAAAACCAACGCCATTTCCAATGTCGATTTATGACAATGTGGCATTCGGTGTAAAGCTCTATGAAACACTGAGCAAATCAGAAATGGATGATCGGATTGAGTGGGCACTCACGAAAGCTGCATTGTGGAATGAAGTCAAAGACAAGCTCAAGCAATCGGGTTTAGGTCTTTCTGGCGGTCAACAACAACGTCTGTGCATCGCCCGCGCCGTTGCCGTAAAACCAGAGATTCTCTTGCTCGACGAACCGACTTCGGCGCTCGACCCAATCTCAACTGCGCACGTTGAAGAGCTCATCCATGAGCTCAAAAAAGACTACACCATCGCCATTGTGACGCACAATATGCAACAAGCGGCACGGATTTCTGACTACACCGCGTATATGTATTTGGGCGAAATGATCGAAATGGGCGAAACCGATACGATCTTTACCGCACCCAAAGTAAAAGCGACTGAAGACTACATTACAGGTAAGTTCGGTTAAGTCATCATTACTCATAAAAAAGGCCGCTTATGCGGCCTTTTTTATTGGGTATATGAATACAGCACTTTATATATAAGGGCTACATGCAAATACCCATGGATTAGCTACGCATTTGTCATTTCAATGTAACACAAGCGACTTATGCTACGGACCCTCACGCCAGAACACCGAAGCCCGTTACATGAAGATTGCCACACAACTTAAATATGTTAGCACCATCACCTTGGTCGCACTGCTCGCTGCGGCACTGATTTGCAGTTGGAAACTGCACATTCTTAGATTGCATTTTATAGAAAACCAACAAAAACAAACCAGCATTGCTCAATTAGCCCAAATGAAATCAAGCATGCTGACGCTCTCTCGTCTCGACGTGATGTCGCCCGATGCCGCACAGCAATTACAGCAAGCCGAACAGCAAATCCACAACACACACAAAACATTATCCCCAACACTCACACCGACTCAACAACAGCCTTTACAACAAGCACTCAGCCAAAATTGGCAACGCTATATCACTCAATTTCACAGCGCGATTAAAATCGCCGAAACCAGTCCCGAAGATGCAATTACGATTCCAGAACAATTATATCGCATTGATTTAGCCCCCTTAATTGAACAAATCAGCCAATTAATGCATCAGATTGCCAGTGACGCACAGCGCAGTGAAACCACCATTGAGCAAGACATTCAGCAACTCATCTGGGGCGTATTAATTCCAATTGGCTGCGCCGGATTCATTATCATTATTTCTCAGCTTGGTTTTGCCAAGCGCCTACAGACCTCTTTACACAAAATGGGATTGATTGCACAGCGATTGCACGAAGGTGAAATCACGTTGCGCATGCCTGAAAGTCGTGATGAGCTTGGTGAGTTAAGCTTTGCCATTAACCGATTTTTACAGCAACTCCAGCAAGTCCTCACGCAAGCGAGCATTGCGGCCACGGCAACTCGAGCAGACACACAGCGAATTAGCGATCTATCGAATGCAGTTAGCCTAAACACACGCGATCAGTCGCTGCAATTGGATGATATCCGCCACGCCAGCGCGACATTAAGTTGTGCAATTGCCCATGTTGGCACGTTGGCCGCGCAAGCAGCAAGCACCGCACAATCGTCTTCGGCAGCAACGAGCAATGCCGATCAGGCGGGACAAATTACACTCAAAAACCTATCGGCCCTATCGTCACACTTTGCACAGGTCGAATCTGAAATGCAGACACTCACACATTCATTTGCCGAAATAGTCGATGTCAGCGCCACGATCAAAGATATTGCCGATCAAACCAATTTATTGGCACTCAATGCCGCCATTGAAGCGGCACGTGCCGGTGAATCGGGTCGCGGATTTGCCGTCGTTGCCGATGAAGTTCGCAAATTAGCGCAGCACACCACCGAATCAACGCGCAATATCCAAGACATTCTAAAAAAAACGCAAACCAATACCCGCGTCACAAGCCATGCAATCAGTGCGGCGAGTGTGTATTTAGGGCAATTTAATGATCACGGGCAGACCGTCTCACGCTCCTTATCGCAAATTCGCAGCGAAAGCGAAGGCGTCGCGGACATGATGGCGTCAATTGCAGCCGCGGTTGATCAACAAACGGCAGCGGCACAGGCGATTGCCGAACAAGTCAGCACAATCAGCAGCGGGCTCAATCACACGCACAATGACAATCAAGCAATCAAACAGGAAATGAAAGAACTTGCTGATGTGGCCAACGATCTTGAACGATCAATGGCCACATTTCGGACAGAGAATAATTACTCTTGCGCTTCAGCCTGAACGACTGCAGCGATTTTATCGGCCCACTCATGCGCCACCGCGGGGTCGATATGCTCAACCATGACACGCACCACCGGCTCGGTCCCCGATGGGCGCAGCAATACGCGTCCATCACTGCCCATCTCAGCTTCGGCAACAGCAACGGCTTCGGCAATACTTTGTGATGCGTGGCAATCAAAACCTTTCGCAATCCGAACGTTTTTCAACACTTGTTTGGACAGCGACAAATCTTTACAGAATCCTGCCAAGGTTTGATTGCTTTCTTGCAGCGCCTGCAAAACTTGCAACGCAGAAACAATGCCATCACCCGTTGAATGCTTATCCAAACACAATAAATGCCCAGAGCCTTCACCACCGACCAGCCAATTATTGCGCTTTAATTGCTCCATCACGTAGCGATCACCCACTTTAGCCCGCACAAAATCGATTCCCTTGGCTTTAAGTGCATTTTCAACGCCTAAATTTGTCATCAAGGTGCCGACAACACCAGCACCCAGAGTACCTTTTTGCTGACGATGGCACGCCAAAACATACAACAACTGATCGCCATCGACGATCGTACCATCTCGATCAACCATAATCAGTCGATCGCCATCACCATCGAGTGCAATACCAAAATCAGCGCCTTCGGCAAGTACTTTCAAACGCAATGCTTCAGGATGAGTGGCCCCAACTTCGGCATTAATATTAAAGCCATCCGGTTTCACGCCAATACTGATCACTTCAGCGCCCAATTCATGAAACACATGCGGCGCAATATGATAAGTCGCGCCATGTGCGCAATCGACCACCAACCTGAGTCCATGCAAATCGAGCTCATTTGGAAAGGTTGATTTACAAAACTCAATATAACGGCCTGCGGCATCATCAATTCGTTTTGACTTACCAATTTGCTTTGACTGCACACAATGCTGGATCTCTTCAATTGCAGTCTCAATCGCGATTTCAATTTCATCGGACAACTTTTGACCATTCGCACCAAAAAACTTAATCCCATTATCGTGATAGGGATTATGTGATGCTGAAATAACCACCCCTGCCGACAAGCGTAATGCGCGCGTTAAATAAGCAATACCTGGCGTTGGCAAGGGCCCTGTTAAATACACATCAACGCCTGCCGCATTAAACCCTGCCTGCAAAGCTGCCTCAAGCATATAACCAGAAACGCGCGTATCTTTTCCGATCAAGACGACGGCATGCTCACTGTTTTTACGCGCACTATTTGCGGCAAATACCTTACCAGCCGCAAACCCAAGTTTCATCGCAAAATCAGGCGTAATCGGATATTCACCGACCAAGCCTCGCACTCCATCAGTACCAAAAAATTTACGCGCCATAATGACCCACCTATTTTGTAATGAGATTATTTTAAAGCTTTCCACAATTTCAAGGCATCCACCGTTTCCCTTACATCATGCACACGCACAATGGCAGCGCCTTTTTGTACGGCAAGCAAGGCCGCAACCACACTCGCTTGTACACGACCAGAAACAGCATAGCCGGTAATTTCGCCCAACATTTTTTTCCGCGAAACCCCAACCAGTAACGGCAGTGATAACTGCGCACACAATACATCTAGCGACTGGAAAAGTGCCACATTATGCGCCAAGCTCTTACCAAAACCAAAACCGGGATCAAAAACGATGCGCTCAGCAGCAATCCCCGCTTGTACCGCCAAAGCAATTCGCTGCTGTAAATAAAGCCCAACTTCAGCAACAACATCCTGATAAACCGGCGCATTTTGCATGGTCTGTGGCTCACCTTGCTTGTGCATTAAACACACACCAACCTGGCTTGCTGCCAAGATGTCCATCGCGCCATCCCCTTCTAGGGCGCTAATATCGTTAACTAAATCCACGCCGGCATCAATTGCGGCTCGCATCACTTCAGGCTTACGGGTATCAATGGACAGCGGCACATTCAAACTGCTCAGCGCTTGCAAGACCGGAATAACTCGGCGAATTTCGTCTTCAACAGAAACCAGCACAGCCCCCGGCCGCGTTGATTCCCCCCCAATATCTAAAATATCGGCACCGTCTTTCAATAGACGCTCAGCATGCGCCACCGCATGGACCAAAGTATCATACTGACCACCATCGGCAAATGAATCGGGGGTCACATTCACAATACCCATCACCCAAGGTCGATCTAAGGCCAACCGAAAACGGCCACAGGAAAAATATTTCATTACCATTCCTAATTAACAAAAAAAAGGCGACCAAGGCCGCCTTTTAAAATCACACATCAAATCAGTTTCAGCATTAAGCTTCCGTGACTGGCGCTGTAGATACGTCTTGATCACCCGGCGTTGCATCACCACCTGCTACAGCCACCGTCACGCGGGGTGGCGGTAAAACTTTAGGTGGGCGAGGCTCACGACCAGCCATAATATCCAACACCTGTTCGCGATCAATGGTTTCCCACTCCATCAAAGCATTGGTCATTGCTTCAACTTTATCGCGATTTTCTTCAAGAATTTTTTCTGCTACCGCGTATTGCTCATCAATAATACGGCGAATTTCGGCATCAACCTGCTGCATCGTAGCTTCTGACATATTTTTATGTGTCGTCACTGAACGGCCTAAAAATACTTCACCTTCATTGTCGCCATAAACCATTGGACCTAGTTTTTCAGTCATCCCATAGCGAGTCACCATATCACGCGCCATACCGGTAGCACGCTCAAAGTCATTAGACGCACCCGTCGAAATACGATGAATAAACAAGTCTTCCGCAACACGACCACCAAACAAAATCGCCAAACGATTCAGCATTTGATCTTTATACAGAGAAAAACTATCGCGCTCAGGCAATTGCCAAGTCAAACCTAAAGCTCGACCGCGTGGCATGATGGTGACTTTATGCACTGGATCAGTACCCGGCAGCATTTCAGCCACTACGGCATGACCTGATTCGTGATACGCCGTTGCACGACGATCTTCTTCAGTCATAACCATGCTACGACGCTCAGGACCCATGTAAATTTTGTCTTTTGCTGACTCAAAGTCGGCCATATCGACTAAACGTTTTGCGCGTCGTGCCGCAAACAGCGCAGCCTCATTCACCAAATTAGCCAAGTCCGCGCCCGACATACCTGGTGTGCCACGAGCAATAATCGATGCATCAACGTCATTAGCGATCGGCACTTTACGCATATGAACCGCAAGAATCTGTTCACGGCCGCGAATATCAGGCAATGACACGGTAACTTGACGGTCAAAACGACCTGGGCGCAACAAAGCCGGATCAAGCACATCAGGACGATTGGTTGCTGCAATCACGATAATGCCGGAATTGCCTTCAAAGCCATCCATTTCAACTAGCATTTGGTTCAATGTTTGCTCACGCTCATCATTGCCGCCGCCCATGCCAGCACCGCGCTGACGACCTACGGCATCAATTTCATCGATAAAGATGATACACGGTGCGTTTTTCTTAGCGTTTTCAAACATATCGCGAACGCGCGCCGCACCGACACCGACAAACATCTCAACGAAATCAGAACCCGAAATCGAGAAAAATGGCACTTTTGCTTCGCCAGCAATCGCTTTTGCCAGCAAGGTTTTACCCGTACCAGGTGAGCCCACAAGTAAGATCCCGCAAGGCATGCGGCCACCTAAACTTTGATATTTACTTGGATCACGCAAATAATCCACAATTTCTGAAACTTCTTCTTTGGCTTCATCACAACCAGCGACATCAGCAAAGGTGACTGAATTATTATTTTCATCCAGCATTTTGGCTTTTGATTTACCAAAACTAAATGCACCGCCTTTACCGCCGCCTTGCATCTTATTCATAAAGAAGATCCAAACACCAATCAGCAACAACATCGGCGCCCAATTGACAAGCAAGCTCATCAACAGACCTTGCTCTTCTTCGGCCTTAGCAGAAAACTTCACATTATATTTGATGAGCGTATCAACCAAACGGTAGTCAAATGGCGCCAGTGTGGAATAACCAGCTCCGTCGGATTTTTTACCGCGAATCAACTGGCCACGTAAAGGATTGCCTTCGATTTCAGCATTTGCAATACGCCCTTGCTCAACATCCGTCATAAACTGCGAATACGGTATTTGAGTCGAGCCATCTTGATGCTTAGAAAATTGATTAAATACCGTCATCAGCACTAAGCCAACGACGAGCCAAATGGCGATATTCTTGCCGAGATTATTCAAGGCTTTGCTCCTGAGTTTCCCAAAACGAGGGATGATGAAAACATTTTACCTGTTTAGGACTTTTTTTGTTTACCCAATAAATAGACTTCGGGACTACGATCACGTGAAGCCTTTGGTTTTCGAGTCACAACCGACGCAAAAGTTTCACGCATCGCACTCATATACTCGGTAAATCCATAACCTTGAAACACTTTAACGACAAAGTGGCCACCGGGTTTTAATTGCTCACGTGCAAATTCCAAAGCGAGCTCGCACAAATACATACTACGAGCCTGATCCGTATCGGCATTACCCGTTATATTGGGGGCAATATCACAAATGACAAGGTCTAACTGGCGACCATTTAGTAAAGCACTAAACTCAGCCAAAACTTCTTCTTCACGAAAATCGCCTTGCACAAATTCAACGCCACGAATCGGATCCATTTCTAAAATATCAAGCGCAAAAACACGCCCATGCGGTCCGACTTTTTTTGCTGCCACTTGACACCAGCTGCCTGGTGCCGCACCCAAGTCGGCCACCCAAATCCCAGGCTTAAGTAATTTATCTTTCTCATCAATTTCGATGAGCTTATAAGCAGCACGTGCACGATAGCCATCTTTTTTGGCCATCTGTACATAGTGGTCATTAACATGCTCTTGTAGCCATACATTACTGGAATTAGAACGAGCCATCAGGTAAACTATCCGGTTATTTCAAGGTTTTTAAGGTTAATCTCATGCTACAACTCACTGCAGATCAATGCCGACATTTGCGTAGCTTAGCGCACCATCTCAATCCGGTCGTGATGATTGGTAGCTCAGGCTTGACCGAAGCTGTGATGCGCGAAATTGCGGTCAATTTAGATGCGCACGAACTCATCAAGGTTCGTGTACTGGGCGACGATCGCGAAGCGCGGGTTCAATTTATGGAAAAAATCTGTGCAGATCTTGGCGCCAGCCCAGTTCAACACTTGGGCAAACTGCTGCTTATTTTCCGCCCCAACAACACCGACAAGCCAAAAATCTTACTGCCTAAGCCAAAAAAGGTAGCAAAATAAAACAGGGGCGGCTTAGCCGCCCTTTTTAATGCTCACTGGACCAAATATACACCAGCCCAAAAATACTCTGCATTAAATAAATCAAACTTGAAATCGTATGCCACTGCGCCAAGCCGCCGCCAAACATACCTTCTGCCGCATTACTTACAACAGGCTTTAATTCGGCGATTAACGGAAAAATTGCAAACTGATTAATCAGCGTACACAGCAGCATACTCAAGATTAGCCACAAACGCAGGCTTTTAAACGCGCTTAAGCCATTAAACCAAATCTGCCAGACCGCCAAAAACACCCCCGCAACAATTCCGATCCAGCCAATGACATAAAACAACTTCCCGGCCACCATTCCGGCAACCGCTTTATCTAAACTCGTGAATAAGGCGGGCGCAACGACCATGCCGATAATCCACATCCCACCAATCCAAAGGGTGGTCAGTACATTCTTTAGTCCATTAGCCATAACGTATATGAATGGCGCATCGGTGTGCAATAAGCCTCACACATATACCCACCCTATCTCCGCTTAGTTTAGATGTATTGTACCGCTAAAATTTCATACTCACGAATACCACCCGGCGCCATCACTTCGGCAACATCTTCGGCATACTTCCCGATCAAAGCACGTGCAATCGGACTAGATACCGAGATCTTACCCGCCTTAATATCGGCCTCATCTTCACCAACGATCTGGTAAGTGACTTCGACTTCGGTATCCAAATCTTGCAACAAAATCGTCGCGCCAAACACAATGCGTCCTTCGGCGGTTTCTTCCAAATCTTTAGGGTTAATAATTTGTCCATTTGACAATTTACTTTCCAAATCAGCGATTCGACCCTCAACAAAACCTTGCTTTTCTTTTGCCGCATCGTATTCAGCATTTTCTGACAAGTCGCCATGCGAGCGTGCCTCAGCAATCGCAGCAATCACGGAAGGACGTTCTACACTTTTTAAATGCGCCAACTCAACTTTAAGTCTTTCAGCACCAACCACTGTGAGTGGGACCTTAACCATACTTTTTCTCCGCTTAGCAATGACAACGCCACCGCCAATAAAAACAAGAGCCGCCATCCCTGTTTGGAACGGCGGCTTCACTTGAAGTGCAATACGTTATCAGTTATTTAACTGCAGATGCAAGTCTTGCAAACTATATACGTTCAATTCCTTCATATCACGAATCCCCACGCAGGCCGCTTTTGCACCGGCAATGGTCGTGAATACCGGCAACTTGGCTTTCAGTGCTTCATGACGAATCGAATAGCTATCTTGAATCGCCTGACGACGCTCATCCACAGTATTAAAAATCATGCCAATTTGGCCATTGACAATCATATCCACCACATGCGGACGACCTTCAGTCACTTTGTTCACCGCAGTCACCGCCACACCAGCGGCAGCAATCGCAGCAGCAGTGCCCTTGGTCGCCAAGACTTTAAAGCCCAGTTGCGCCAAAATCATCGCACACTCAATCGCTGCGGGTTTATCCCCTTCGCGCACTGAAATAAACACACTACCTTGTGTCGGCAATACCACACCAGCGGCCAATTGTGATTTCACAAATGCTTCGGCAAAAGTCGTGCCCACGCCCATGACTTCGCCGGTTGATTTCATTTCTGGGCCGAGAATTGAATCCACACCAGGGAATTTTGCGAATGGGAACACCGCTTCTTTCACCGAGTAGTAGGGTGGAATCACCTCTACCGTCACGCCTTGCGACACCAAAGATTGACCCACCATACAGCGTGCAGCGACTTTCGCCAAGGCCACGCTGGTGGCTTTAGACACATAAGGCACGGTACGTGAAGCACGCGGATTCACTTCCAGCACAAACACCTTGGCTTCATCGCCTTTGCCTTGAATTGCAAACTGCACATTCATCAAGCCAATCACGTTCAAGCCTTTGGCCATCAACACCGTTTGACGGCGCAACTCGTCTTGCAACTCTTTAGAGAGTGAATACGGTGGCAATGAGCACGCCGAATCGCCCGAGTGAACACCCGCTTGCTCAATGTGCTCCATGATGCCGCCGATGATGACATCAGTACCATCCGAAATCGCATCTACATCCACTTCAATCGCATCATTCAAGAAACGATCAAGCAGCACCGGAGAATCATTCGATACTTTCACCGCTTCGCGCATATAGCGCTCAAGGTCTTTATCCGAATGCACGATTTCCATCGCGCGGCCGCCCAATACATACGATGGACGAACCACCAGCGGGTAGCCCAACTCACGCGCCAAATGCAAGGCATCTTGCTCAGTGCGCGCTGTCGCGTTAGGTGGTTGACGCAATTGCAAGTCTTGCAATAGTTTTTGGAAACGCTCGCGATCTTCCGCTGCGTCGATCATGTCTGGGCTCGTGCCGACGATTGGCACACCGTTCGCTTCTAAAGCGCGCGCCAATTTCAATGGCGTTTGACCACCGTATTGCACAATCACGCCAAATGGCTTTTCAACCGCAACGATTTCAAGCACGTCTTCCAGCGTTAATGGCTCGAAATACAAACGATCAGACGTATCGTAATCGGTTGAAACGGTTTCTGGATTGCAATTGACCATAATGGTTTCGTAACCATCTTCGCGCAAAGCCAATGCCGCGTGCACGCAGCAATAATCGAACTCAATCCCTTGACCAATCCGGTTCGGGCCACCGCCCAAAATCATGACTTTTTTATTGTTGGTCGGAGCCGCTTCGCATTCTTCTTCGTAAGTCGAATACATATACGCCGTATCGCTCGCAAACTCAGCAGCACAAGTATCTACACGCTTATACACTGGGCGAACGCCAAATGCATGCCGCGCTTTACGTACCGCATTTTGATCACAACCGAGCAATGTACCCAAACGACGATCCGAGAAACCTTTGCGTTTTAATTTGCGGAATTCAGCTTTAGTCAGGCTATCCACCGAACGACCACGCAAGGCGGCTTCATCATTGAGCAAATCTTCGATTTGCACCAAAAACCATGGATCAATTTTTGAAATTTCATGAATTTCAGTCATCGACAAACCAACACGGAAGGCATCCGCCACATACCACAGGCGCTCTGGACCTGGCGTTGCGATTTCTGACTCGATCTTCGCGCGATCCGTGCAAATTTCATCAAAGCCCGACATGCCAGTTTCAAGACCGCGCAGAGCTTTTTGCAATGACTCTTGTTGAGTGCGGCCAATCGCCATCACCTCACCCACCGACTTCATTTGCGTCGTGAGGCGATCATTGGCTTGCGGGAATTTCTCGAATGCGAAACGTGGGATTTTAGTCACCACGTAATCGATCGAAGGCTCAAACGACGCTGGGGTTTTGCCGCCAGTAATTTCGTTTTTAAGCTCGTCCAGCGTATAACCCACGGCCAATTTAGCGGCGACTTTCGCAATCGGGAAGCCGGTGGCTTTTGACGCCAACGCGCTTGAGCGCGATACACGCGGGTTCATTTCGATGACGATTAAACGGCCATCGGCAGGATTGACCGAGAACTGCACGTTCGAACCGCCCGTATCCACGCCGATTTCACGCAATACCGCAATCGATGCATTCCGCATGATTTGGTATTCTTTGTCGGTCAGTGTTTGCGCTGGCGCAACCGTGATCGAGTCACCGGTATGCACCCCCATTGGGTCTAAGTTTTCAATCGAGCAGATGATGATGCAGTTGTCGTTCTTATCACGAACCACTTCCATCTCGTACTCTTTCCAGCCCAAGAGCGATTCTTCAATCAACAATTCTTTGGTTGGCGAGAGGTCAAGACCGCGAGTACAGATCTCGATAAATTCTTGCATATTGTAGGCAATACCACCGCCCGAGCCACCCATCGTGAACGATGGACGAATAATCGTCGGAAAGCCCACTTGCGCTTGCACCGCCAATGATTCTTCTAAGCTATGCGCAATCCCTGAACGCGCCGAACCCAGACCAATCTTATCCATCGCCACTTTAAATTTTTGACGATCTTCAGCCTTGTCGATGGCTTCTGGCGTTGCGCCAATTAATTCAACATTGTATTTGTCGAGCACGCCGTGGTGCCACAAATCGAGCGCACAGTTGAGCGCAGTTTGGCCACCCATCGTCGGCAAGATCGCATCTGGGCGCTCTTTGTCGATGATTTTTTCCACAACTTGCCATGTAATTGGCTCGATGTAAGTCACATCGGCCATATTCGGGTCGGTCATGATGGTGGCAGGGTTGCTGTTCACCAAAATCACTTTATAACCCTCTTCACGCAGCGCTTTACACGCCTGCGCGCCAGAGTAGTCAAATTCACACGCTTGGCCGATGACAATCGGGCCAGCACCAATAATCAATATGCTTTTTAGGTCGGTACGTTTTGGCATTATTCTGTTCGGGTTTGCGGATTTCAACGGTGGTTTTCACCTCAACGCTGACTCACGCAAACCTCGCTCCTTTATTAACTACGTGGATTAATCCGTTCGATTGAGCAGGCTTATTCAGCACAGCCAACTTAGGCCTGATGCTCTGCCATTTGCGCAATGAACTTATCAAACAAGTACGCCACATCGTGCGGGCCTGGGCTCGCTTCTGGGTGACCTTGGAATGAAAATGCTGGGGCATCGGTCATCTCAATTCCTTGCACCGTACCATCAAATAATGAGCGATGCGTGATGCGCACGTTACCCGGCAAGCTGGTTTCATCCACTTGAAAGCCATGGTTCTGACTGGTGATCATCACATGCTTGCTATCTAAGTCTTGCACCGGATGGTTGGCACCGTGATGGCCGAATTTCATTTTGCTGGTTTTACCGCCAGCAGCCAGACCCAGCAACTGATGACCCAAACAGATCCCAAACAGAGGTACTTTTTTAGCCAACAACGTTTGAATCGCAGTAATTGCATAATCACATGGCTCAGGATCGCCAGGACCGTTCGACAGAAACACACCATCCGGATTGAGCGCCAACACGTCAGCAGCCGACGTTTGTGCTGGTACAACGGTCAATTTGCAACCGCGCTCGGCCAACATACGCAAAATATTGAACTTCACACCGTAATCGTAAGCGACCACATGAAAACGTGGATTCGATTGCACGGTATAACCAACACCTAATTGCCACTCGGCGGTTGTCCACTCAAAGGCTTTCTCGCACGAAACCACTTTGGCCAAGTCTTGACCGGCCATCGAACCAAACGATTTGGCTTTCGCGATGGCCGTAGCCTCGTCAATGTTTTCGCCCGTCATAATGCAGCCGGGCTGTGCACCTTTCTCACGCAAAATACGCGTTAACTTGCGGGTATCGATATCAGCAATAGCCACGACGTTGTTTTGCTTGAGATACTCCCCAAGGCTCATTGTCGCGCGAAAGTTAGAATACAGCAGAGGCAAATCACGAATAATCAAGCCTTCAGCAAAAACAGCGCGGCTTTCGGCGTCTTCGGGATTGACACCATAATTACCGACATGCGGATAAGTCAGCGTCACAATCTGCTTGGTATAAGAAGGATCGGTTAAGATTTCTTGATAACCCGTCATTGAGGTATTAAATACCACCTCACCAAGGGTTTCACCATCAGAACCAATAGAAATACCATGAAAAATAGTGCCATCGGCAAGGGCCAAAATGGCAGGGCTAGCGGCGGGCGTGGGAACTGTCGTAGACACGGGGCGGCTCCAGGGCATTGCGCCCAATAAGTCAAAATCGGTGGCGTAGGCGTAGAAAAACGGGATAAGGTTGCCCCACCCCGTTTCACACATACAAAATTGGCCGAATTCTACCCTAAAAACCCTTTCCCATCAATGCCAATCCGTACGCTAGCCACTTAATTCAAAGTAAACTTTCAACTTGCGCCACCAAAGCGCCGACTTTTTGATACGGCGCAAATCGCCCAACCACACGCCCTTCTCGATCGACTAAAAACTTGGTGAAATTCCAGTGAATCCGACCTAAACCCAAAAACCCAGCTTGCTGTTGCTTCAAGTAAGTAAACAAGGGTTCAGCCCGAGCACCATTCACCTCAATCTTGGCAAACATCGGAAAATCGGCCGCAAAGCGCAATTGGCAAAACTGGGCAATCTCAGTGGCACTACCGGGCTCTTGGCCGCCAAACTGATTGCACGGAAAGCCCAGCACCTGTAAACCGCGCTCACGATACTGCTGATAAAGCTGCTGCAAATCGGCGTATTGCGGCGTCAACCCACAGGCACTGGCCACATTCACAATCAGCAACACTTGGCCACGAAAATCTGCCATCGGCTGCACTTGACCTGACAACGTTGTGACAGAAAAATCATAAATACTTTGCATGGCTTACTCGTTTATTCTGATTGCGTGTATTGTCGCCGGATTTAAACTCAGCCTCTACCCATATCGCCACCAAGGACCACCTATGCACATCGCCAGTGGCTACGCTCACGGCCCACGGCCCACGCCGCAAGTGGCGATTGCCGCTGTGAGCGCTGCGATGGCGCGCGGCGGACTCAGCCAAGCCGGTTCAATTTATTTGTTTTTATCGATGCACTTTCAGCACGATATCAGCAATTGCTTACGGGCGGTCACGCAAGTGACTGGCAGCTTTGATATTTTTGGTGCCAGTGCCGCCGGCGTATTTAGCGATCAAGATTGGTCGCTCGACGCCCCCGCTGCTGCCGCACTGGTGCTGCCCGCGCAAATGCAGCGCCCGAGCAGTAGCGATTATTTTTCACTGGCCGCGCCCAACGCCATCAATTCGCAATGGCTCAATCAAGGTGGTCGGCGCTTTGGCGGCATTGCCGGGGACGCCACTGGGCAAGGCGCTTACGCCATCTGGCAACAAGGCCGACCGCACACTGGATTTATCCAAACCCCGCTCACCCCTTGCGACATTATCGTCTCACAAGGCTTTCAAGCGCTCAGCCCGTTTTACACCATCACCGCCAGCAACGGCCTGATGCTCGATCGTCTTGAGCAGCAACCCGCTTATCTCACGCTCAAACCTTGGCTCAAGCAATACCCGTTACACCATTTGATGGCCGGCCTGAACGACGGCACTCACACCACATGGATTCCGGTGATTGGGGTGGATGAGCACAAACAATCGGTGATGCTCGCGCATGCCGCACCAGCCGCGATGCAATTGTGTTGGGGGCACTTTGACAGCCCATCGGCCAGCCATGACCTAGGGCTGCAACTGATGCAACGCCTTGCGGGCAAACCACAACCCAAATGGGCCTTAGTTATTTCAGGACACCGCCGGGTGATTGCCGGCAATGGTTTACACGAGCCCGATTGGTCGGCGATTCGCAGCGCCTTACCGGGCGTACCGTTTGCTGGATTTTATGGCAATGGCCAGATTGTACCGCTCGCCAAAAGCAATCAAATCGTTGACAATAGCGTGGTCATTGCACTTTTTGACTAAGCAAAATCCAACCCACAATGCAAAGCAGCATTGGGCCAAGCCAATTGGCCATCAGCGACCAGCCGTCAGTTAAGCCGTATCGCTAAGCCTGCTTTGCCATTGCAAACATAAAGACCCAGATCGACGCTATGTTATTTAATCCCAGCCGCGATGAAGCGCGCCGTTTTTTTATTCAAACCTGGCAAAAACACCGACAAAACCACGCACTCGCTGATTTAGAAGCCGTGCTGGTGGATGTTTTGATGGCTCACCCGGAATACCACAGTTATTTAAGCGTTGATTATCTTGATCACGATTGGCCGCCCGAGCATGGCGACACCAATCCATTTTTACATCTGAGCCTACATCTCGCGCTGGCCGAGCAACTCTCGATCGATCAACCGGCCGGTGTGCGCCAACTGTACCAACAACTGCATCAGCAACAAGGCGACGCGCATAAAGCGCTGCACATCATGCTCGACTGCCTCGCTGAAATGATCTGGCAAGCACAGCGCAATCAAACGCAGCCCGATCCTGCCATCTACCTTGCCGGCATTCGCCGTCACCTTGGCTTATTCCAATAAGCAGGTATATGTCTGCAAATTAATCCCATCATAAATCGCAGGCATATACCCACTCACCTCACATTGATTCCACATTAATTCAGTCAGCACCGATCAAGGACTTCATGCTCAATATCCCTCTCGTGGTTTTAGACTTTGAAACCACCGGCCTATCGCCAGCAATGGGCGCACGTATTACCGAAGTGGCCGCACTGCGCGTGGTCAACGGCAAGGTGGTGGATAAATTAGTGTCGCTAGTCAATTGCGGCGTGCGCATTCCACGTGAGATCACCCAAATCACCGGCATCACACAGGCCATGGTGAACACCGCCCCCAAAGCCCGCGAAATCGTACCGGCGCTGATCGACTTTATCGGCAACGATGCGCTGGCGGCACACAACGCCAGCTTCGATCAAAAATTCCTACTCGCCGAAAGCCAACACCTTGGCCTCACACCGCGCCATTCACATCTGGTTTGCTCGCTCCTGCTGTCGCGTCGAATCTTGCCGCAAATGCACAGCCACAAACTGGGCGAACTGGCCAAAGCGCTCAATATTCGCTTTAGCGGCAACGCCCACCGCGCCGAAGCCGACGCCGAAGTCACCGTCGCCCTCATCGCACATCTACTCAAAACACTACGCCAGCAACATGGCTGCCAGCACATCGACACAAAACTACTCATGCAAATCAACCAACAAGTCGCCGCCAAAGTGCCGCAATTCTTAAAAGCAAAACATCCTCAGGTATAGCCACCGAAACAAGTCTGCATTTGATCGACAAATCAATACCCAAAAAAAATAGCGGCACAGCACCAAGGTGCATTGCCGCTATCTTGCGCCGCTGGACTCCAGCAGCGGTGACTGCGAATCGATCAAACAGGCGCTAGACCCGACCACAGCAGCTCAGCCAAACCCAATAAATTAATCAACATACTCAAGCAAAACATCACCCGAAAAATACCTTTTTGGGTTTTGTGCCGATACACTTGCTGCGCGGCCCACGCGCCTGGCCAGCCACCCAGTGTCGCAATAAAATGCAGCACCGCCTCAGGAATACGCCAAGCGCCACGCGTGGCCTGCTTTTTATCTAAGGCATACAGCGCAAAACTCGTTGCGCTCATCACGCCAAATAGCGACAACAATACCCAACGCAGTGGCGACAACAACACCAAAAGCAGCGTGATCGGCAGCAAACCCATCGCCAAATAATCCACCCAATCAAAGCGCGCGGTCTTGCCCTCAATCGCCTTAGCCTCACGTCGAGCTTGGATTTTTAATAATTGCTCCGCACTGCTGGCCGCCATTTGCGCCCGAGCACGACCTTGCTTGTCTTTACCTAAAGTAAAATAAATCGTATCGCCAATGCGTGGCTGATGAATACCGCCACGCTTTAGGGTGCTGATATGTACAAAATATCGCTCGCCACTGGCGATCTCAATAAAGCCAAAGTCTTTCTTCCATTGTCGCAACTTGCCGTTTTGCATCCTGCATCCCTTACGCTATTTTTGGCGCTAACGCCTTTTTGATTTTAAGTTGACGACCCAAGAGCGCATCGTATCCCGACTCAGAGACAGGCTCACCTTGCTCGCCGTAAAACTAGCCTGACGCTGGCCCAGCGTCGTAAAAAAACGTCACTTACCGCGTTTCTGCCACGGCGGCGGCTGCCCTTGATCGGCCCAATATTGTTCTAAGCGTTGCCAGATCGGCTCTTTTTGAGCGTCGCTCAGCATCACCCAATGCGCCACTTCGAGCATGGTTCGCTGACAACCTTGGCAAACATCATCGCCCATTCCCGTTGAGCATACCGCGACACACGGCGTATCGGGGCGCTCTTTTGCCTTATTCATTACAGTCTCTTTCTTGAAAATTAATTAAATCAAAAAAAATGAATCGTTCGCATGAAAACAAATCGTCTTATTAGCTTCATTTTTCCGTCGCACTATTGTCATATTTGATCCGCATGATGGTTCACGAACCCTCAGCGGAGTGCACCCCATGGCATCTGAACTGCGTTTTCGTAGCATCTGGATTTCCGACCTGCATTTGGGCACCGCCGGCTGCCAAGCCGATTATCTCTTAGATTTCTTAAAGCACACCGAATCGGAGCAATTATATCTAGTCGGCGACATTATTGACGGCTGGGCGATGCAGCGCAGCTGGTATTGGCAACAAAGCCACAATGATGTGATTCAAAAAATCTTGCGTAAAGCACGCAAAGGCACGCAAGTCACCTACATCCCCGGCAACCATGACGCCGGTGCACGGCAATTTATCGGCCTGTTATTTGGCGACATCCGCATCGAAAACGAAGTCATTCATACCATGGCCAACGGCAAACGCTTTTTGGTGATTCATGGCGACCAATTTGATGGTGTTATTCAATGCGCGCGCTGGCTGGCCATGGTGGGCGATCATGCTTACGAAATCACCCTCAAGCTCAATCGCTGGTTCAACCATTTACGCGCGCGCTGTGGATTTAGCTACTGGTCTTTATCGCAATACCTCAAACACAAAGTCAAAAAAGCGGTGCATTTTGTCGATAATTTTGAGCAAGCACTGGCCAACGAAGCCAAAAAACGCGGCCTAGATGGCGTGATTTGCGGGCATATCCATCACGCCGAAATTCGCACTATCGACGGCATTGAATATTGCAACGATGGCGACTGGGTCGAGAGCCTGAGCGCCTTAGTCGAAATGCCCAATGGCGAACTCAAAATCATCTATTGGCAAAAAAAATACGCTGAGGCGCACGCCGAAATCAGCAAATTATATACCAGCAACAGCGCCAACTCTTTCATCACGGCATGCCCAAGCGCCAACGCCAAGCCAACCACGTCTCACTAACCGCATCTTTTTACTCAATAAGGAATCAAGGCATGAAGATTTTAATTGTTACCGACGCTTGGGAACCGCAAGTCAATGGCGTGGTGCGTACCCTAAAACAAACCACCGCCGAGCTCAAAAAAATGGGCCACACTGTCGAACTACTCACGCCTTTGGAATTTAAAACCATTCCTTGCCCAACGTATCCCGATATTCGCCTGTCGATTTTACCCGGCAGTAAAGTCAATCAACGCATTCGCGATTTTGCCCCCGATGCGATTCATATTGCCACCGAAGGCCCGCTGGGCATGGCCGCCCGCGCCTACAGCTTAAAGCATCAACTGCCTTACACCACGGCGTATCACTCGCGTTTTCCGGAATACGTTCAGCTGCGTTTTGGCATTCCATTGGGCGTAACGTATGCTTGGCTGCGCCGTTTTCATAACTCGGCACAAGCGGTGATGGCCCCCACGCAAGTGGTGGTGAAAGACCTCACCGAGCGCGGCATCAAAAACGTCGTCATGTGGTCGCGCGGCGTGGATTTAGAGGTATTCAAACCCGGCCGTCGCGACAAACTGCATTCGCGCACGCCGATTTTTGTTTACGTTGGCCGCGTTGCCGTAGAAAAAAATGTCGAAGCCTTTTTAGAATTAGACTTGCCCGGCAGCAAATGGGTGGTCGGCGATGGCCCTGCCGCTGCAGGACTCAAATCCAAATTTGGCGAGCAAAAAAACATCCATTGGTTAGGCGTACTCAATCAAGCGGAATTGGCCGAAGTGTATAGCAGCGCCGATGTATTTGTATTCCCCAGCAAAACCGATACTTTTGGTCTGGTATTGCTCGAAGCAATGGCCTGCGGTTGCCCTGTAGCGGCATACCCCGTAACAGGGCCGATCGACGTAATTGGTAGCGATGGCCCGGGCGCTTTAAACGAAAACCTGCACGAAGCCTGTATTGCGGCGCTGCGAATTGATCGCAATGAAGTGCGCCGCTTTGCTGAGCGCTATTCATGGGCTGCGGCCAGTCGGCAGTTTTTATCGCACCTGCATCCATTCACGCCCACAGCGCAAGAAGAATTGCGGCTGATTGAACAAGGAGCGATTGGCGAATAAACCGCCAGCACCGCACGCAAAAAGCCCTCGTTCATGACGAGGGCTTTTTTTAAGCACCCATTGAGCCGCGCCACCACCTTAACGCTTATTTTTCTTCGATTGTGGCCAAACAAATCGACCGCGATGCAAACGCCGATGCGCCAACACCGCCGGTTGCACATGCAGTTGCTCGCTGATACCTTCACCGACTTTAAGCAAACCCTGACCGCACATTGACCACATTGACCGCAGATGCATGATTCAGCTTCGTGAACGAAATCCACAGATTATTTTACTGGGTATTGCTCTATAAATCAGATTCTACATGCTGTACAGGGCAATACTTCGACAACTATTTGATCCATCTCATCGTGAGTTCGTCGACGCACTCTGGCCGCGGTGGCGGCGCGAGTCGCTGTTGAATAGTCATCAATAATCAAGTTCTGCCCGCGAAACGGTCACCACCTCAAAAATTGGGCATAATGGATTTCCGCAAATAATTTACTCAACCGAGCCTCCCTATGATTGAAGTACATCACCTAAACGAATCGCGCTCTCGCCGTATCACTTGGATGCTGGAAGAGCTCGGCTTGCCGTATGACGTCATCACTTATCAACGCGACGCCAAAACCCGATTGGCACCGCCAGAACTGATGCAGATTCATCCCCTAGGAAAAGCCCCTGTGCTGCGCGACAACGGCGAGGTCTTGATCGAATCGGGTGCCATCATCGAATACTTGGCGCGACAATACGGCAATGGCCGCTTCGCACCCGCGATGGGCACGCCAGACTACAACCGCTATATCCAATTTTTGCACTACGCCGAAGGCTCGGCGATGCTGCCCCTGATGTTAAAACTATATGTAGGATTTCTAGGCGAAGCCGGTGCGCCGTTGCAGCCACGCATACAAAGCGAACTGGCCAATCATCTTGGCTATTTAAATACCGAATTAACCCACCGCGATTACTTCGTTGGCAACGAGCTGAGCGGCGCCGACGTGCAAATTTCTTTCGTGGCGCAGATGGCAGTTAAATTCGCAGGGCGTGATACCTACCCAAATCTGAGCCGTTTCGTCGACATGATAGAAGCGCGGCCAGCGTATCAACGTGCGATGGGCAAAAGTGGCGCTTGATATTGGCCAGAAATGTAAGTCGATTTGTTGTTGATTTTAAATTTTGCTTAGCGTCTGTTAACGCTTCACATCGGCAAACATAACAACGCACATACCATGTGCGATCACACTGTCATCATTTCGCTTTAGTTTGTCGAATCGATGCAAAACACACATTGGCAGCAGCATCCAAACCCGTAAAAAGGCCGCTGCTGCCACAGCACGCAAAGCGACTCAAAACCAATCTCTGCAGATCAGCACAACGCCAAACCAATAAAGCGCACACAAACTTACTGTTTTGTTATTTGGCGCGACAATTTACGTTATATTGCTGTCCAACCTTGTAAAACCCTGCGGACAACCCGCAAGCTATCGGACAGCGAAATCAATAATCAATGGGGTCAGACTCGATTGATTTCTAGTTTTCCGTAAAATCAATCGAGTCTGACCCCTTTGATTTCGTCGATTACTGCCCGTGAATCACATCATGCTCGAAGCGAGTCTGTAATTGCAATCAATGGCGGCTCTCGAACCACTTCAGAATAACATCATGATTCTCTGATTATAAATATAAAGCAGCCGCATCTTGGACCGTTCTGTTGAATTTGCTTGTTAGTTATTTTTAATTTCACACCAAGGTGTTAATTTATTCTTTTTAAAGCTGTATTTATAATATGAAGCCATAGAAAAACCAAAAAAAGCGCCGGCAAGTGTGGCCGCTGATAGCATTTTAGTCGCTGGCATATTTTGTTGGCCCCATAAAATCAAATACATAAATAGCCCCCAGAAAACACCAAAATAAATTCCGGCTGAAAGCGCATTATTTAAAAAAGAGTTGTAATGAGGAAATGGAACTTTAAATCCCAGTTTCCGAGCCAACTTTAAAATTGGTGGGTTGTAGTTTGATTTCCAAATGCCAGCGTTTTCAAGTTCTTTAATTGCGTAATTACATTTATCTTCAAAGGTCATCATTGATTTATTTTTCCATTTAATAGTTACGATACTATCTTTTCTCAACTATTGACTTAGAGTCACTCATTGAAGCCTATTGTCTGCTCATCGCCGACTGACGTTAGTCAAAGCCAACAAATAATGTGCTTGCTAAGCGTCTGCATATATTGGCTCTAGACGAACCTCGGTTTTAATCGAGTTTGCGATAAAGCAGGCTTCGTGTGCTTGGTGGTGCATTTTATTAATTTGATCTTGCGTTGGTAATGTCTCGCCAGAAAACACGACCTCAGGTTTAAGTGTGACAACTGACATGGCCACTTTACCGTCTAGATTTTTTGCCATTACGCCAATTGCTTTATCAAAATAACGGTCAACACAAAATTTTTGTTTCGCGGCAATGGAGAGAAACCAAAGCATATGACAGCTAGAAATAGAAGATATAAATGCTTCTTCTGGGTCAATCGCAGCGGCATCAGACATTGGAATTGGTACTACATGCGGCGATGAAGAGCCTGCCACCTCGATACCACCGTCAAAACGAAGCAAATGTTTTCGGCTATACCTATTGTCAATAAAATCTTGTCCGTTCCGCGCCCAAATAACTTCACTGCTGTGCTCTGACATTAACGGCTCTTTAAATTAATGTTTAGGCTGAGATAATACGTTTGTTTTACTAAACGAAAAAGTTTCATGGCAGCAGGTGTTGGTTTTTGCAGTTTGACTTCAATTAATACTTAAAAACGATATAGCCGTATTGGGCGGGTCACACCCCGCGCTGAACTGCATTCGTGATGGCGGAGTATTGTGGCGGGTTACGCCTTCGGCTAATCCGCCCTAAAATATTGATGTATTTAATTGCAGCCCTTTAGCTGCAAGGGCTGCGTGGCAATACATCAATATGCTGTAGTTGATCGTTTGGCTGGAACTCAACACCATCGACATTCAACCGATGCGTTCGCCACACCCACCAACAAAAAGCCCTCGTTCATTACGAGGGCTTTTTGTTGGTGAATTTCAAAAATTTGTGGGCAAATTAAAACTTACCGTAAGGCTTTAACCTAGGTACGGCGTAGGGCGTAATCGCCGAAGGCATTACGCCGCATGAGTTACACATCATTCGGCGCAATTCGCTTCGCTCATTGACGCCCTACAATGTTGATGTATTTAATTGCAGCCCTTTACCTGAAAGGGCTGCGTAGCAATACATCAATATGATGTATTTGATCGTTTGGCTGGAGCTTAAAACCGTCGACATTCAACCGATGAGTTCACTACAGAAAAGCTTTTTGACGCAGAGACGCAAAGACGCAGAGGAAAATCAATTCAGAACTCAAACCCCAACAAACCACGATTTAATCCGTGGTTTGCTGATGGTTTAGGTAAACCCAATTTTGCGTTGGTTTACTCCGCGCCTCTGCGCCTCTGCATCAGCTTTTCGATGCTTAAACATCAAAATGAATCACCGAAGAAGCAAAGGCCAGAGAAAAGCCAATTCAGAACTCAAACCCCAACAAAAACGACG
>NZ_JAJAWG010000020.1 GCF_020531905.1 Deefgea salmonis
CATTCGTGCAGCGGACTCCTGATACTGTTCGTTCAATAGACGACTGCACAACAGCCTTCAAACCGCGTTGTCTGGTGCAGTCGTCTTCTGAAAATGACAACAGCCCCCACGCCCTGCTGGGCTGGGGGAAAGTCTCAACGGATCATGCCGGGGCCGTCCCGGTCGCGGCTGCGCTGTGCTTGCCGCTCTCGCTCCTGCTCCTGCTCCTGCCGGTGGGCCTGCACCTCTGGCGCTGCCCACGCATTGGCCGCCGTGCGCCGGGCGTAGTCCTCGACGTGGCCCGCCTTGCGGCTCTCAACGTGCGGGGAGCATTCCAGGATGCCCTTCTCGATGTCCTGCGCCGTGAAGCGCCCGGATTTCGCCATGTCCGTGGCAATCATCCAGTCCAGCCGGGAGAAGTCGGCTTCCTTGCCGTACCGCTGCATCAGGCGCTGCGCCTGCCGCTGGTACTCCTTCACCGGGTCGTATTGCGAGCCATAGCCGCCCGGCTTGGCCGTTTCCAGCGCCTCTAGGCGCTTTTCCCGCTCTTGCTGGGCCGCTGCCCTGTCTAGGTGCTGCTCGATGCGTTCTAGGTACGATGGCGCGGATCTGGCGGCCTTGCCGGGGCAGTCGTGGGCCAGTACGTAGGGCTGGCGACCGTCACGGGCGTGCTGCGGCTTCTGGTTGGTGAAGCCTGCCAGCCGCCCATAGTGGCGACTGTCGCCGCCGTACTGCTTCGCCAGCCCCTGCGCCGCGATGCGCCGCACGTCTGCGGATAACGGTTTATCCGACAGCTTGACCCACGCCTGATAGTTGCCGGGGCTGGTTTCGATGGTCGCAGCGGGGGCGAATCCTTCCGCCTTCATGCGCTCCAGAGCCTGCGGCTTGAGGTCATCGACCAGCACTAGGCCATGCTCGCCAGCCGGGCGGATATACACGTCGTTGCCTTTGGCGTTCATCCGCTTGAGCCACGCGGCGGACTGCTCCAGCTCGGCGCGGCTCCATTCCCGGTTCATCATCTGGCCGGTCTTAGCCTCCCGGATGCCCACCTCGAAGCGCGGCACGTCCAGCGCCGTCACCTGCCTCTGGATGGCTTCAAGGCTTCGATCACGGCGGGTTTCAGGTACTCCGCCACCGCTTGCGCGTCCAGCATGTTCTGCACCTTGGGCGGGGCCAGCCAAAGCCAAAAGCCGCTCACGAGCGCCGCCGTAACCAACCCCGTTACCACGGCTAGGCCGTAGTGCCTCCACTCCATCCGCTGCCCGGCTTGGTTCAGGCTCTCGGCGGCTTGGCTCGCTGCAGCTACCGCGTCCTTGTAGCCCTTCACCGACTCCGATAGCTGGCGCGTGAACGTCTCGCCCTGCTCCCGGCTCTTGCGGTCGATCTCGGCCAGCGTCTGCCGGGTCTCGTCGGCCAGCGCCGCCATTGCTTGGGCCAGCGGCTCCAGCGTCGCGGCCAAGTCCTCCGCGCTCTGGTGCTTGGCCTGCCTCACTGTCTCGATCTGGCTCGCCAAACGCTCTAGCCGCGTCTCGTTCGATGCTGCGGCGGACTGCCGCAAAGTCTCTGTCTTGCTCATAGCTGATGCCCCTTTTCTGGATGCCTGCGGCGGTGTAGCCCTTCCCTAAGTCGCTGCCCTTCATGGTCACGCCGTCCAGCCGGTACGACAGACCGGACAGCTTCGCGCCGTTGAGCTGGGCCACCGGCACCACCTCCACGCCTGCCGCCTCCAGTCGCTCCTGGTACTCGCTGAAGCTGCGGCAATCCCTGGCGCACGCGTCACAAATCTGCTGGAGCTGCTGCCGGGCGCTGGGCTGGCCGGTGCGGGCGTGCTGCTCGATCTCGCCCTTGGTCGGCGCTTTGCGCTCGGCCTCGATGCTCGGGGCCACCCGTTGCAGGCCGTAATCCCGTTCGATCTCTCGCATGATGGTTTCCTGCCGCTTGTAGTCCTGCCCGTCGCTGACCACCTCGCCGGCGTGGGTGATGCGGTTCGCCAAGATGTGGATGTGCTCGTGCTCGGTGTCGGTGTGCCGGGTGATGACGAACTGGTTGTCCTTGAAGCCCATCCCGCGCAAATAACGCTGCCCGACTTCCCGCCACTGCTCATCCGTAAGCTTTTCGCCGGGGGCGGCGGATAGCGAAACATGCATAACTGCCTTGCCCAAGTTCGGGCGAAGCTTGCGAATCTCGCCAAATTCTGCGGCGAGTTCTCGCGGGTTTTGCCCGGCCATGTTGCTATCAATGACGCGGCCCTTCTCTTTCGTGAGGTCGTATTCCAGCGCCCCACGGAAGCCGCGGCCCTTGACCATCTTGGCAATCATTCGCCGCCACCCGCGCCAATGAGGGCCAGCCGAAGCCGCCCGACTTCACCGGCCAGCCGCTGCAAAAGCGCGTCGGCAACGGTGACGGGGCGGCCTTCGTTCGCCAGCCGGGTTAGCTGGTTGAGGTTGGCCGCGAGTCTCGCCAGTTCGGCGTACTGCTCGCGGTTGATGGGCGGGACTGGTGGCGACGGTAGGCGTCGGGATAGCGCCGCTTCCCGCAGCCACTGTGCCGGGGTCATGCCCATCTGATCGGCCTTGGCCCGGAGTGCGGCGTATTCCTCCGCCGACACCCGGACGCCAATGGTCGAGGCGCGCACGGCGGAGGGGTCGCCCTTGGGGCGGCCTCCTCTGCCTTTGCGCGGTGGGGTTGTTTCTGCCGTCATGAACGAGCCTCCAACGAGTGAATGCGGCGGGCGGTGCCGACCGAAGGGAGCGCCGCCGGGGTGCAGGGGCGCAGCCCATGCCAAGCCGTTTGAGCGAAGCGAAAACATGGCTTGCTTCTAACCAACTACGCCACCGATAACCACATCATACGCCAGTCGATGCGGGGGGAAAAACGGCGGGGACAGGATCTGCCTTCCGCAGCGCCTCAAGCTGCCCGGCAAGTCGTGCGGCCTGCTCGCGGGCCTCTGCTGCCACCTTGCGAGCCTCGTCACGCTCGGCCTGCGCCTGCCGGGTTTCCTGCGCTGCTGCGGCGCGGGCGGTGTCGTGGGCCTGTGCAGCCTTGGCGGCCTGCTGCTCGATCTGCTCGGCGCGGGCCTCTGCGCGGCTCACACGGTCGGCGCACGCCTCCAGCTTGGCGGCCAGCACGGCGGCCTGTTGTTCGGCGGCGGTGCGGCCCTGCTGTGCCTCGGCCAATGCGGCGCGTAGGCGCACAAGCTCGGCGGCCTGCTCGCTCACGCGCTCGGCCTGCGCCTCGATCTTGTGCCGGGCGGTTGCCACCTCCAGCCGCGCAGACTCTGCCGCCTGCTGCTCGCGCTCGATGCGCTGCTGCGCCTCGGCCAAGTCGGCGGCCTGCTGGGCGGCTTTGCCTGCCAGCGTGTCGCGCTCAGTGGTCAGCACGGCCACCTGCTCGGCCAGCTCGTCGCGTTCGTCTTCCAGCACCTCGCCAGCGGCGGCCAGTTCGGCGGCCTCCGCCTGCGCCTGCACCAGACGGCCCTCGATCTCGCCGCGTGCCCGCGATGCGGCCCGCTCGATCTCGGCGGCAATGGCAGCGGTCAGCGCCTGCGGCAGTTCCGGCGCAGCGGCGGCGGCCACCGGGCGAGCCTCACGCCACGCGGCCAGATGCTTGTGGATGGTGTTCGGGCTGCCGGTGTCGCCCAACCGCTCCCGCACCGCCCGGATGGTCGGCTGCTGACCCTCGCCTGCCAGCGCATCAGCGACGGCGGCGACCTGCTCAAAAGTGATGCCCTGACGTGCCATGATCGTTGCTCCTTTCGTACCGTATCGGTGTAAATCGTATCAATACAGATATGATACGCAATACAGATACGATACGCAAGCGGTTTTCGTAACGTACCGCTGCCCGGTCGGCTGCTCGTTTTTGGTGAAACACCGTGCTGACGCCTCGCCTTCGGCTCGTTGTCGGCCAGCCGTCGAACGAAAAGCGGAGCTTTCCGCCCGCCGCCCGGCTCCGGCCAGAAACGGGCCTACAGCGCGTTTTGAGAAGGTAAGAAAGGGGGCAGGCAGGGCCACGTCGAGAAAACGCCGCCACGGGCCGCCTACTAGTGGAGAGGGGGTCAAGCGAACCGTGGAATAAAGGGGGTAGCCCGTAGGGGGGCACCGTTGATGCCGCGAAAGTCGCTTGATGCCCTCGGAGCGCCCCAGCCTGAGCGAGTGGGGGCAGGACGAAGGGCGAAGACCGCCACCCTGCCCCCCGAGCCTCACGGCGGCGAGTGGCCCCCGGCAGGGCCGCCGGAGGCATCTTGCAAACACGATCAAGGCGACAGCCGTTTGACCGCATCCACAAATGACAATCTGAACAGGTGCATGGCCAGGTCGATGGCACCGCCGCCCTGCTCTTTCCGCGTGTCGTACCACTTCGGCCCGGTCGCCAGTAGCTCAACACCGCCGCCACCAATGGACACATTCAGCCGCACCGTAGCCTTGTCCTTCACCGGCACAAAGCCAGGATCACGTTTCCAGTACAGGCCCAGCCGGTCTAGCGTTTCCTGCACCGTCATTGCCCGCAACGAATCCAGCAGCGCGGGCGGAAAGGATCGACGGGCGCGACTCATGACAGCCACCCGAGGAACTGGACGAGGGGGCCGCGCCGTTCAGGCGCTATTCAAAGGCAGGCGCTATTCAAAGGCAGGCGCTATTCAAAGGCAGGCGCTATTCAAAGGCAGGCGCTATTCAAAGGCAGGCGCTATTCAAAGGCAGGCGCTATTCAA
>NZ_JAJAWG010000021.1 GCF_020531905.1 Deefgea salmonis
CGATTCTAAGTCTCGAACTGATATGCGTCACGCTTTTGAGTGTCTCGATTTTAGGTTTGTTGGCGTAGCTGTCCAGAATGGAAAAGGCTAATTCGGTCTATCTGTCTGCGTTCAACCTTGCAAGGCGACCACGCCAAGCTTGAGACGTTGAGCCACCAGAGAACGCTCCGTTAGCTGCTTAGGCCAGACAGCCGTGAGAGGGTAACAAGCAGATCACGCTAAGGGGAAAGTGCTTTCCTAAACTGTTTGAGTGTATTGCAGCACCGCGAATACACCCGCATATCGACACCTCGGCTCCGTCCGACAGAGCGAAGCGGTAAGCCTCCCAACCCATGCCAATGGGTAAGGGGAGGGCTTGCCGCAAGTTCTCCCCCTCCCACCATCCGACAGGTTGGTTTTATTCTTAAAGGGCGCTTTCCCCTTCAAATTAAAAATCGAGTTTTTCCCTAGTCTCGCTCGAAAATAAAGCCCGAAATGGGTTTATCTTTTCGGGCTTTATTTTGAGCAAGCAAGCGCAGCGCGGTAGTGGTGAGAAGAACTTTTCACTGTGAACTAACGCACAATTTTGCTTTTTTGTTTGTGTGTTTTGTAAAAAACAAATCAACGATTTTATAAAATCGTTACAATGAAAGTGTCAAAACAACAGCACAGGAATGGTAAAATGCAACTCAAAGACGCTAAAGAATATTTCGAGCAAGGGTTTATCGTTGGCTTTTCTTCTATCCGTGACCCGTTAGTATCAGGCGGCTATATGTTGATTGTCCTTACCATTGGGGGCGGGAGTTCAACATTGATGACCGCGAAAAAAGAGGTGAAAACATTCACCTCTTTAGATTCGGTTTTTTCCGAAGTTGAGCGCATTGCAGGCCGTTGCTCTGAGATTGTTTTCAAGGTTTGAGTAGGTCGTTGGTTGTTTCGCTCGTAGGTCTTTGCGAACATGCCAGCGACTCAATAGATGGTAAATCGAAGATTTATTTCTATACTTTACGAATGATAAAACTACGTCCAACTCGACTTACTCCAGACCAGCTCTTGTCTATGATTATCCACTCTGAAAATCGCGTAGCAAGACTATATATGGTTCGATCTGCTGGAGATTACCGACCTAAGCTAATTCACGTTATTGGACGTGCTTGCTCCCTAACAAGTATGTGGCACGCACTCTATGAACGAGCAACTCAACAAACTTACTGGCCTAGCTCCAACTAGCTTCCTTGATTTGTTTTTTTTCGTCTAAAACAGGTAAGTCAAACAGGGTGCGGTCATCGTTGCGGGTTAGTGTCGCGTCCATCATTGCCAGTAGTTTATCTTTAGGCCATTCACCACCGTTAACTTTTGCCAGAATTGCCGCACCCACAAGGATTTTGCGACGTGTGTCTTTTTGGCGTTCCTGCTTTGAGAGTAGGGCGCGTTTTTGCGCCTCCTGCTTTTGCTTGAGTGCTTTTGCTTGTTTTAGCTTGGTCTCTAGCGTTTCTATTCGTTTGTTGATTGCCTCAGTCATATTGCCCCCTGTTGTGGTTTATGTGCTCATTTATTACCCGAAAAGATAAAGCCATTTCGGGTAATAAATCGAGCTTTTTTTGTGACCTGTTCACATTTTCGCTCACCTGAAAACCACGACCAATTGCTAAATTGGACGGTTTTCAGAAACCCGAAGTAGAATACAAGGGCGCACTTAATGCAAACTTCGTTTGCGTGCGGTCTCTGCGAGACAAAAACAACCCCAAGGGCTTAAAGCGTGGCAATTTTCCACCTCAGCGCAAAAATAATCAGCCGCAAAAACAGTCGTTCCTCGACTGGTGCGGCAGCTTATCGCGCAGGTGAAAAAGTGACAGACGAGCGAACGGGCGAAGTCCACGACTACACCAAAAAGAAAGGCATTGAATCGGCTGAAATCGTGATGCCATCTGGTACAGATTGGCGACCAGATAGAGCCGAATTATGGAACGCGGTAGAGCAGAAAAATAAGCGCGCAGATGCACAGGTTGCGCGTGAATTTGTCGTGGCCTTGCCCGACGAACTAACCGCCGCAGAACGCCAAAAGCTGGCGACCAGTTTTGCAAAAGAAATCGCAGACCGTTATCAGATAGCCGCTGATGTAGCCATTCATAAACCGAGCAAAGTCGGCGACCACCGAAACCACCACGCCCACATTCTGACCAGTACCAACAAAGTCGAAGGGCGCGGGTTTGGTAATAAGGTGCGGGAGTTGGATCTAGTCGCCCACAATCAGAACATCGAAAAGCGAGGACAGCCCACCGAGATAGAGCATTTGCGCGAACGCTGGGCGACCCTTACCAATGAAGCGTTACAGCGTAACGGTGTTGCTGTGCGAGTTGACCATAGGACGCTGGAAGCGCAGGGAATTACCGACCGCGCACCTACTCAGCATCGAGGCCCCGCACTGGACGGAATGCTACGGCGCGGGGCTGATTCGGACGTGCTGCAAAAACAAGCCGCCGAACGCTTGGAGAGAGCCAAGCAATTAGGCGAGCTAGAGAGCGAGATAGCGAAAACGGACAGCCTGATTAATGACCTATCGAGCGACTTAGCCGCAGCGAAAAAGGCCAACGAAGTTAAGCCACAGGCCGAACCTGAAAAGGTCGGTTTTTTCGCCAAGGTGAAAGAGGTTTTCACCCCGAAGCCGAAGGTTTCACACGCCGATGAAATGTATCAGGCGCGTAAAAAGGCCGCAGAAGAAGCTCTTAAACCATCGGTAGAAGTCTACTCCAGTAGACAAAGTGGGGTGGTTGTTCCCCAGGCTGCGCCTGTACCAGTACCGACACAGCCCAAGGTTGAGCCGTTATCTGCTGAGTTTGTGCCTATATCGAGGCCAGTACGCCCCAAGGACGTGCCTGTACCAACTCAGAGGCCAGCACAACCGAAGGAAGTTCCTGTGCCGACACCGAGGCCAGCACAGCCCAAGGTTGAGCCGTTATCTGCTGAGTTTGTGCCTGTATCGAGGCCAGTACGCCCCAAGATTGAATCGTTTGAAATCCTCACACCTGAAAAGCTGGCGAAGCAATACGAGGAAATGACGAGAGAGGAAGCTATCAAGGCTTATCAAGGCTATGCAAAGAGCGTTTCGCCTGAAAATATCCACCCTGTCCTTGTCCGAAGGTATGCGGAATCGCAGCAGGCCGCGCCGCCAGCAGCAAAGCAGACGGATTTAGCTCAGTTGACGGCTGATGTAGATAAGGAGAGAAAGACGCACTTCGAGGAGTTGCGAAGCAAGCCCGAGTTTTCAAAATATAGTCGAGACACACTAGGTGAAATTGCGTATTTCAGGGCTTTGGTACACGTTAGAGATAAGGATTTATCAGTAGAGCAGCAGCAGGAGCGTTTAAAGCAGTTTGATGAAAAGATGAAAGACCCAGAGCAGGTCAAGAAATTGCTAAAAGCTACCAGTGTGGAGCAGGAAAAACCAAAGGCGAAAAATATCAGCAGCAGTAACGAAAAGGATATTTCACGGTGAAAATGCTTTTTTTATGACCAAGATGTAAGAGACTGGTATTAAAGTAGGAAAAAATAACCACAAACGAATAAGCCCCGCTTGCATTGCTGTAAGCGGGGCTTTATCTTGTTTGGACGCGGTAGAAAGGACTGGAATCCTGACTACCACTAGATCGACAATGCGGGCAGCATGTGTCGAACCATACGCAAAATGATACATAGTGCGGTCAAGCTTTGCAAAGCGAAAAAGCCCTTAAAAAGCCAATCCAGCGCAAAAAACACGGTTCAACAACACTTCCCCGCAAAACTGGTTAAGCCAGTATTACAAAATTGTCGATTCTAAGTCTCGAACTGATATGCGTCACGCTTTTGAGTGTCTCGATTTTAGGTTTGTTGGCGTAGCTGTCCAGAATGGAAAAGGCTAATTCGGTCT
>NZ_JAJAWG010000022.1 GCF_020531905.1 Deefgea salmonis
ACAAGGTCATTTTCCACGTCAACAAGGACGTGAAGATCACCTACACCGGCGTCGAGCTGCGGGCCGACGATGACGAACTGGTGTGGCAGCAGGTGTTGGAGTACGCGAAGCGCACCCCTATCGGCGAGCCGATCACCTTCACGTTCTACGAGCTTTGCCAGGACCTGGGCTGGTCGATCAATGGCCGGTATTACACGAAGGCCGAGGAATGCCTGTCGCGCCTACAGGCGACGGCGATGGGCTTCACGTCCGACCGCGTTGGGCACCTGGAATCGGTGTCGCTGCTGCACCGCTTCCGCGTCCTGGACCGTGGCAAGAAAACGTCCCGTTGCCAGGTCCTGATCGACGAGGAAATCGTCGTGCTGTTTGCTGGCGACCACTACACGAAATTCATATGGGAGAAGTACCGCAAGCTGTCGCCGACGGCCCGACGGATGTTCGACTATTTCAGCTCGCACCGGGAGCCGTACCCGCTCAAGCTGGAAACCTTCCGCCTCATGTGCGGATCGGATTCCACCCGCGTGAAGAAGTGGCGCGAGCAGGTCGGCGAAGCCTGCGAAGAGTTGCGAGGCAGCGGCCTGGTGGAACACGCCTGGGTCAATGATGACCTGGTGCATTGCAAACGCTAGGGCCTTGTGGGGTCAGTTCCGGCTGGGGGTTCAGCAGCCAGCGCTTTACTGGCATTTCAGGAACAAGCGGGCACTGCTCGACGCACTTGCTTCGCTCAGTATCGCTCGGGACGCACGGCGCGCTCTACGAACTGCCGATAAACAGAGGATTAAAATTGACAATTGTGATTAAGGCTCAGATTCGACGGCTTGGAGCGGCCGACGTGCAGGATTTCCGCGAGATCCGATTGTCGGCCCTGAAGAAAGCTCCAGAGATGTTCGGGTCCGTTTACGAGCACGAGGAGAAAAAGCCCATGGAGGCGTTCGCTGAACGGTTGCGAGATGCCGTGGCATTCGGCGCCTACATCGACGGCGAGATCATTGGGCTGTCGGTCTTCAAACAGGAGGACGGCCCCAAGGACGCTCACAAGGCGCATCTGTCCGGCGTTTTCGTGGAGCCCGAACAGCGAGGCCGAGGGGTCGCCGGTATGCTGCTGCGGGCGGTGATAGACTATGGCCGCGAGCATGTGGAGCAGATCATGCTGACGGTTGCGGAAGGGAACGAAGCCGCTATAAACCTCTATCAGCGATCGGCTCGTTGCCCTGCGCCGCTCCAAAGCCCGCGACGCAGCGCCGGCAGGCAGAGCAAGTAGAGGGCAGCGCCTGCAATCCATGCCCACCCGTTCCACGTTGTTATAGAAGCCGCATAGATCGCCGTGAAGAGGAGGGGTCCGACGATCGAGGTCAGGCTGGTGAGCGCCGCCAGTGAGCCTTGCAGCTGCCCCTGACGTTCCTCATCCACCTGCCTGGACAACATTGCTTGCAGCGCCGGCATTCCGATGCCACCCGAAGCAAGCAGGACCATGATCGGGAACGCCATCCATCCCCGTGTCGCGAAGGCAAGCAGGATGTAGCCTGTGCCGTCGGCAATCATTCCGAGCATGAGTGCCCGCCTTTCGCCGAGCCGGGCGGCTACAGGGCCGGTGATCATTGCCTGGGCGAGTGAATGCAGAATGCCAAATGCGGCAAGCGAAATGCCGATCGTGGTCGCGTCCCAGTGAAAGCGATCCTCGCCGAAAATGACCCAAAGCGCGGCCGGCACCTGTCCGACAAGTTGCATGATGAAGAAGACCGCCATCAGGGCGGCGACGACGGTCATGCCCCGGGCCCACCGGAACGAAGCGAGCGGGTTGAGAGCCTCCCGGCGTAACGGCCGGCGTTCGCCTTTGTGCGACTCCGGCAAAAGGAAACAGCCCGTCAGGAAATTGAGGCCGTTCAAGGCTGCCGCGGCGAAGAACGGAGCGTGGGGGGAGAAACCGCCCATCAGCCCACCGAGCACAGGTCCCGCGACCATCCCGAACCCGAAACAGGCGCTCATGAAGCCGAAGTGCCGCGCGCGCTCATCGCCATCAGTGATATCGGCAATATAAGCGCCGGCTACCGCCCCAGTCGCCCCGGTGATGCCGGCCACGATCCGCCCGATATAGAGAACCCAAAGGAAAGGCGCCGTCGCCATGATGGCGTAGTCGACAGCAGCGCCGGCCAGCGAGACGAGCAAGACCGGCCGCCGCCCGAAACGATCCGACAGCGCGCCCAGCACAGGTGCGCAGGCAAATTGCATCAACGCATACAGCGCCAGCAGAATGCCATAGTGGGCGGTGACGTCGTTCGAGTGAACCAGATCGCGCAGGAGGCCCGGCAGCACCGGCATAATCAGGCCGATGCCGACAGCGTCGAGCGCGACAGTGCTCAGAATTACGATCAGGGGTCTGTTGGGTTTCACGTCTGGCCTCCGGACCAGCCTCCGCTGGTCCGATTGAACGCGCGGATTCTTTATCACTGATAAGTTGGTGGACATATTATTGTTTATCAGTGATAAAGTGTCAAGCATGACAAAGTTGCAGCCGAATACAGTGATCCGTGCCGCCCTGGACCTGTTGAACGAGGTCGGCGTAGACGGTCTGACGACACGCAAACTGGCGGAACGGTTGGGGGTTCAGCAGCCGGCGCTTTACTGGCACTTCAGGAACAAGCGGGCGCTGCTCGACGCACTGGCCGAAGCCATGCTGGCGGAGAATCATACGCATTCGGTGCCGAGAGCCGACGACGACTGGCGCTCATTTCTGATCGGGAATGCCCGCAGCTTCAGGCAGGCGCTGCTCGCCTACCGCGATGGCGCGCGCATCCATGCCGGCACGCGACCGGGCGCACCGCAGATGGAAACGGCCGACGCGCAGCTTCGCTTCCTCTGCGAGGCGGGTTTTTCGGCCGGGGACGCCGTCAATGCGCTGATGACAATCAGCTACTTCACTGTTGGGGCCGTGCTTGAGGAGCAGGCCGGCGACAGCGATGCCGGCGAGCGCGGCGGCACCGTTGAACAGGCTCCGCTCTCGCCGCTGTTGCGGGCCGCGATAGACGCCTTCGACGAAGCCGGTCCGGACGCAGCGTTCGAGCAGGGACTCGCGGTGATTGTCGATGGATTGGCGAAAAGGAGGCTCGTTGTCAGGAACGTTGAAGGACCGAGAAAGGGTGACGATTGATCAGGACCGCTGCCGGAGCGCAACCCACTCACTACAGCAGAGCCATGTAGACAACATCCCCTCCCCCTTTCCACCGCGTCAGACGCCCGTAGCAGCCCGCTACGGGCTTTTTCATGCCCTGCCCTAGCGTCCAAGCCTCACGGCCGCGCTCGGCCTCTCTGGCGGCCTTCTGGCGCTCCTGCTGCGGCGTCCGCTCGTGGGCCGTGGCGCGGGTCCGCGCGCCGGCCTCGTGCGCCTGGCGCTCGCGGGCGAGGTCCAGGGCGGCCGTCTTCACGTTCTGCCTTGCGCAGATGAGATAGATCTAGCGTGGACTCAAGGCTCTCGCGAATGGCTCGCGTTGGAAACTTTCATTGACACTTGAGGGGCACCGCAGGGAAATTCTCGTCCTTGCGAGAACCGGCTATGTCGTGCTGCGCATCGAGCCTGCGCCCTTGGCTTGTCTCGCCCCTCTCCGCGTCGCTACGGGGCTTCCAGCG
>NZ_JAJAWG010000023.1 GCF_020531905.1 Deefgea salmonis
AAAGGCAGGCGCTATTCAAAGGCAGGCGCTATTCAAAGGCAGGCGCTATTCAAAGGCAGGCGCTATTCAAAGGCAGGCGCTATTCAAAGGCAGGCGCTACGCGCCGGGCGTAGGCTTCGCCATTAGTAATACGCATGGACTTGGGACACTCTCCCGGCTCTGCGATGTAGCGCCCGGCAGCGGTCTTGCTAATGCCCATCTGTGCAGCAATGGCCCGCACGCTCAGACCCTGCGCCTTGAGGGCCAAAGCCTGCGCCTGCTTGGCGCTGGCTGCTTCCAGATAGGAAGCACGATCGACAGCCCCAGCGGCACGTCTGCGGGCTTTCTCGCGCTCGCTGTGGCGCTCTGCGGCCATGTCCCGGCTGATGAGCGTGCGCAGCTTGCGCTGCTCGTCGTCGGTGATGTGAAACAGGCTGATAAGCGTGTCGTTCTTGGGCGTGTAGAGCGGCGCAAACTGCTTGCCGCCGAACTCCACCTTTTCCCCGGCTTCGTGGGCCTTGGCCTTGGCGTACAGCGTCATAAGCTCGGCGCTGCGGTAGTTCCACCGTGGGTCAAGCTCACGGGCCAGCGCGGCGGCCTCGTGGTACATCTGGCCGGTGTGCGTCGCACCTGACAGCAGCAGGAAATTCAGCCGCCAAAACAGGTGCTGCATCCGCTCACCCTCGGCCACGCCGCCGCGCAGCGCGGCCAGCGTGCGCAAGTCCTCCAGGCGATCCCACGCCAGTTGCCGCCCGTTGAGCGTGCGCAGGTTGCCGGTTTGGCCGCCCGGCAGCAGCTTGAACTGGCGACGGTCGGCGCGGGCCTTGCGGTCGGCCTCGATGTCCCAGCGGGCCACCGGCAGCAGCGCCTCGGCCAGATACTCGAAGTTGTACCGGATCGGCTCGCCGTCCGGGCCTAGCTCAACGTGGATGACGCGGCAAACCTCGCCGCTCTTGCTGTTCACCGTATTGACCAGCCGGAGCACGCGGCTTGCATCCTTGGCCGCTGGATCAGCGCCCAGCCCGGCCAGACGGTCGATCAGGTAACGCTGGCAGGCATTCCAGCGTGGCAGCGCCTGACGCGGCAAGGTGCCATCCAGCAGCCACTTTGCTTGCACGCCACGGCCAGAGAAAACGAGGATCGACGGCGGCGGCACGCCTTCGTCGTAGCAGCGGAACATGACAGCGGCGGCCAGTTGCTCGGGGCTGCGCCCCTGCGCCCACGGCTCGCGGTAGGTGTCCAGATCGGCGAACAGCAAGCCGATGCGGGCCAAGTTGACCACGCGGCGATTGGGCTTGATGAACTCAGCCTGAGACAGCCAGGTATCCCGGCTGTGGTCGAGCATGGAGAGCACCACGGGCATCTGTGACAGCCGGTAACTGTCCTGCTTCTTGCCGCTGCCCTCGCCCGTCGCCATGAGCAACGAGAAAAAGCCCTGCCGGGCTGTGTCGTGATAGCAACCCGCCTCATCGGCTGGGCTGAAAAGTCGTAGCTGTGCTTGCCCCATAACCCTCTTTCCGCTTGTGCGGCAAGAGGTAGGGCGCTACAATGCAGACCATAGTTTGGGTGTTTCTGGTCGTCTGCATCGGTCACGCCTTGGGGTTCCAAACAGTGCCACCTGCTAGGTTCCCACCTCTTGCCAAGCCCCGCTGCCACGCGGGGCTTTGCTTTTTCATCCATCTGAACTCCGCTCCTTCGCTTCCAAAGTTCGCGGAATCCAGCCTTTTGCATTCGCCGTCCAGTGCAGCACGCCATGCTGCCGCAGCACTGCCGCCGCGCCATCGAAAGAGCGAAAAAACCGGATGCCTCCCCGGTACTGGCCGAGAATGCGCCGCTCGTTGCCAACGTGCAGCACGATCACCAGCCCGCGCTCTGTGTTCTCGATGACAGCGCCCTTGATCTCATGCGGTGCGTTCTTCGCAAACGCCTTGAAATGAGAGGGCGGCAGTACCTCCAGACTCAACGGTTCCATTTCAACCATCACTTTATACCCCACGCGCCGTATTTCATCAACATTATTAAATTTCGCCAAATCAAAAATGTATGGACTATAGTCCATGCTTTTGACCCGTCCAGCCGGTTAAGTGATTACTCAATCACTCTTTTCATCAAGTGAGCGCACCAGTTCGCGCAGAATGTCCGTGATGCTGCGCCCGGTCTTGGCGGCGTAAATCTTCAGCTTCGTGTGCTCGGCCCGGTCGAGGTCGAAATTCACCCGGACGGTGGCGGCCTTGTCGGCAAGGTCGGACAAGGTAGGGCCAGCCTTCGCGGCGCTCGGGCGGCCTGCTTTCATGCCAAGTTTCCCGCTACTCATTTTCACCTACTCCTTAATTACTCAAATGGTGCAATTGAGGAAACGGCGCACTTCCTCAGCCAGCGCCCGGATTTCCTCGGCGGCCTCGCTCGTCGGCTCTTGGTCAATGGCCGTGGTGCCGCTGGCCGCGCTGCTCGGGTAGATGACGCGCTGCGTGATGCGCGTTTGCAGGATCGGCAGGCCGTACCCGGCCAGCGCCTCGGAGACTTCCGCACCAATCTTGGTGCCCTTGATCGCACGGGACACCACGAAAGCCGCTTTTAGCTTGCCGTCGGTCAGCTCGATGCGCTGCTTGACCAAATCCACGAGGTCAGAGGTTGCCCAAATGTCGTAGGGCGACGGCTGCACCGGGATCAGCACACAATCGGCGGCCTTCATTGCCGACACGGCCAAGTCATGAGCCTGCGGCGCTCCGTCGATCACAACAAAGTCTTTCCGGGCCACGCTCTTTAGATCGCGCTCGATGGTGGGCCGGTCGATGCCAACCACGGGCACGGGTTGATCCTCGCGGACGGCGGCCCAATCGCGGGCGCTGCCCTGCGGGTCAGAATCAACCAGCAACACGTCTGCGCCGTCGAGTTGCAGGGCGCGGGCAAGGTGGGTGGCGATGGTGGTTTTACCCGCCCCGCCCTTCTGGTTCAGTACAGCAATGACTTGCATATGCGCTCCTTGAGCTATTGAGCGTTTGAGGAAAAAAGGAATTACTCAAGCGCAGTATAGCATATTGAGGATTTGAGTAAATGCACCTTTTGAGGGTTTGAAGTCATAAAAAACCCCGCACGCGGCGGGGTTCGGTGGCAGGGCAGGGGAGGGCTTAGGCGGCCTGGTGGATCTCGTCGGCCACCTGTCGGCACATGGCCAGCATGTCGAGCGTGCCCGCTGCGATGGCCTCAAGGGTCGCATCATCCAGCGCCTGCACGATGCTGGTAGCCCGGCGCTCAAGCTCCTGTGTCATTTTCAGAAGACGACTGCACCAGACAACGCGGTTTGAAGGCTGTTGTGCAGTCGTCTATTGAACGAACAGTATCAGGAGTCCGCTGCACGAATG
>NZ_JAJAWG010000024.1 GCF_020531905.1 Deefgea salmonis
GCCCTACACAAGAATTAACCCACGTCCCGCCACACCGATTGCATGTATTCCGGCCTATGAAAATCTGACTTGTCCGTAACTGGGCGGCGCCGCCCAGTTGCATCTTCTCCCAGGGAAATAAAAACACCTGGTCACGCCCCACAATGTTCTATCGCGTTCGCTTCCCGTCGATTACCAAAAAAGCCACTCGCGCCTAAAAACAGGTTTTCAGGTTTTGCCTTATGGTACATAATCAGAAAAGTGAATCACTAGGCAAATATCATGGCAACAAAAAAACCCCGCGTTCCAATCTTGTTCGAGGTCGAAGACTACGAGGTTGTGAAGCGTCTAGCAGAACTTCAAGGCACATCATTCTCCAAGATCGTTGCTGAGCTTATTCACGAGGTCGTTCCTCAATTGAAGGGAGTACTCGTTGCACTTGAGCAAGCCAAGGCTGCATCTGAAAAATTGACTCCAGAGGCTAAGGCACGACTACGCGCCAAGATGGAAGGCAAAGAGGCCGAGGCGATCGAAGCGATGGAAGAGCTACGCAAAGAACTGGACGACGGTTTGCAGATGGGTCTTGATTTGATGGCTCAAGAGATTGAAGCCGAATTGAATACCGGAAACGAAAAAGCCTAGACAGGAATCTAGGCTTTTTGTCCTTTGACAGCGCCAACTGTCTTAGGCGAATTCTTTTTTGAACGACCAAGAACAAAAAAGCACCCCAAGCAAGGAAGCAAGGAGTAACCATATTTTGAACGACCATTCATCAAAAGGA
Source organism: Deefgea salmonis (assembly GCF_020531905.1). GTDB lineage: Bacteria > Pseudomonadota > Gammaproteobacteria > Burkholderiales > Chitinibacteraceae > Deefgea > Deefgea salmonis. The sequence goes on from NZ_JAJAWG010000024.1 coordinate 761, forward strand.
AACCCCGCCGTTATTCGCGGTGGGGAATCCTCCGCAAAAGCACATAGCGACACCCAAAAAGGGGCGCGGATGGGGGCGGCCACTGGCGACACCACCGCGCACATTTTTGGGTGTCGCCTTGGTAATACTGCGATAAAACGAGCCATCCAGCAAAACCGCGGCTTCCAGAGCCTTCCCGACGATATCAAGTGGACAAAACCGAACTCCGAAACGGGGGAAATTACCCCCTTTACTTTGTCGGTAAATCGCAACAACGAGGCGATAGCAAAAGTCTACAAAACACCCCAACAAATTCGTGCGGAACGCTTTGCTTTGAAGTCGGCTGTTCACGAACTGTTACCCGATACCCGCATGTGTCGCTGTCATCGTTGGCGGCAGAAAGATTCATCCGTCAAAGTTCTACTGGATACCGAGCACACCAAGGCTTTCTTGGCTGGCCTCCAGACTTGCGGCAGCGTTTGGGGTTGCCCGATCTGCGCAGCTAAGATTTCAGAGCGTCGTCGTGTCGAACTTGAAGGCGCAATCAAACAGGCCAAAGCCCTTGGCCTCAGTGTCATGATGCTGACCCTCACCATTCCACACGGTCTTGGTGATGACGTGTCCGATATGACGGACAAACTCAATGAGGCGTGGGCAAGTATCAAGCGTAATCGTGCTGGCAAGGCTGTTCGTGATGCAATTGGCTTAGTCGGTACAATCCGCGCCTCTGAGGTCACGCATGGCCTGCGTTCACGCATCAATAACGGCTTTCACCCTCACTTGCACATTCTGCTGTTCATCAATTCGAATATCCGCCCGTTAGACGTTCAGGCGCTCTTTGCCCCTCTCTGGCAATCCTGCTGCGTAAAACAGGGCTTGCCGCGTCCGTCTGATCGTTTTGGCTGCAAGGTAGACGATGGAAGCAAAGCTGCTGCTTATGCCTCTAAATGGGGGCTAGAGTCCGAGATGACTAAAGGCCACCATAAAACAGGCAGTGACGACAAAGGTCTAACCCCTTTCGACCTTCTCAGAGCGTATCTGTATGACGGTGACGAAGAAGCAGGTCGGCTTTTTCAGGTTTACTACAACGCCTACAAAGGTCGCCGCCAGTTGGTCTGGTCGAATGGTCTCAAGAAGCTCTTGGCTGTAGCGGATCTCACTGACGAAGAAATTGCAGCTCAACAGAAAGAGGGCGCAATTCAACTGGCCGAATTAACTCTGGACGAATGGCGCGCAATCTACAAAACCAAATCAGAGCCAATCATTCTCGATGTAGCCGAAAAAAACCCCGACGCACTTGATGACGTAATCAAAAGCATCAAAGCCAGACATGAGGAGGCGACGCACAAGCGAGCGTGCGCAGCGAGCGCTGAAGAAGCCGACGACAAGTCACATAAACACCACCAAAGGAGAATCCAGAAATGATGTTCAATCTCGACAAACGCACCTTTGAATTGCTGAATAAGGCTGGACACAAGATCACCTTTGAACAGTTCAGAGAGGTTTACAAAATCCGTATGGACGAACGCTACAACGACCCGAAGGCAGTAGCGAAGAGGGCGAAGGAGCAAAAGGAAAATGAGGCGTACTTGGAGTCATACCGCAAGGCTTTGGCTAATGAGCAACCAGAACCGCCCAGCGTGACGTAACCCGCTGGCCTCTCTGGTTCGCACGAGTTGGAACAACTCCTAAGTGCGCCCTTGTCGTGTCGTCGGTACGAAACATCCTATGTTTTTCGGCGTTAGCCTATCCTGCCCTACACAAGAATTAACCCACGTCCCGCCACACCGATTGCATGTATTCCGGCCTATGAAAATCTGACTTGTCCGTAACTGGGCGGCGCCGCCCAGTT
>NZ_JAJAWG010000025.1 GCF_020531905.1 Deefgea salmonis
TGTCATTTTCAGAAGACGACTGCACGGAATATCAGGAGTCGGCTGCACTGGTGGATTGCAGCGCGGTGTACAGGGCCGTCTTGCTCACCTTGAGCCGTGTAGCGGCCTCTCGGACATTAAGCCCGTTGGCGATGTGCTCCCGCGCTCGCTGCAACTTGTCGGCGGTGACAACCGGCTTTCGCCCGCCCTTCCTCCCACGAGCGGCGGCGGCAGTCAACCCGGCCTTGGTGCGCTCGCGGATCAAGTCGCGCTCGAACTGGCCCAGCGCGCCGAACACGTGGAAGATGAGCCGCCCGCCTGGCGTGGTGGTGTCGATGGCTTCCGTCAGAGAACGGAAGCCGACGCCTCGCGCTTCCAGCGCGCCTATCGTTTCGATTAGGTGCGGCATAGAGCGCCCGAGCCGATCCAGCCGCCAGACGGCCAGCACGTCGCCGTCGCGCAGGTAGGCCAGCGCATCAGCCAAGCCGGGGCGGTCGGCCTTGGCCCCGGAAGCCGTGTCCTCGAAAACGCGCTCGCAGCCTGCCTTGCGTAGCGCATCCGTCTGCAAGGCGGTGTCCTGTTCCGCCGTCGATACCCGCGCATAGCCGATCAGTGCCATTTGCCGCCTCTCTTGTCCGTCATTCCGTCCGCCTATCTTAATGTCCGACAACCCGTTGTGCAATAACTTTGCTGGACAGTGTCCGGCATGGCCGACTAATGATCGTTTGGCGGACAAGGCGACTGGCATCAGCCGAACAGCTCGCTATGGGAGCCAAGCCGCGCCAGTCGCAGGGTGTCGGCGTCGGACTTGCGGTAGATCAGCAGCAGGTCGGGCTTGATGTGGCATTCGCGGTAGCCCGCCCAATCGCCGGAAAGATCGTGGTCGCGGTATCGCACATCCAGGGGCTGATCGGTCGCCAGCGCGACCAGAACCGGCTTGAGGTCATCATTCGTGCAGCGGACTCCTGATACTGTTCGTTCAATAGACGACTGCACAACAGCCTTCAAACCGCGTTGTCTGGTGCAGTCGTCTTCTGAAAATGACA
>NZ_JAJAWG010000026.1 GCF_020531905.1 Deefgea salmonis
TTGTTTGAGGCCGCAGGCCGAGTTTTGAGCGCAACCGCCTCGATTGTCCGCAACGAGGGCACCGACGAAGTCGGCGCAGATACCGGGGGCTGCTTTGGGTTGTTAGGGGGTTTGCAGAAGCAAATCCCCTAACCTGCCCGCGCGGCGGAACGCGCACCAAAAACCACGCGGCGCAGCCGCATAAAAAACAAAACCGCCGGGGTTAATCGGGCGGTTGTTTGATACGGCATGCATGCGGCATTCTATACGGCGCAATTCGCTGCGCTCATTGACGCCCTACACAAGCATTGCGACGTACGCGGTTATATCAGTGGTGTATTTGCGTCTAGCCTTTCAACAGCAATGCTTTGCTGGTAATACATCTAAGTTTCATCTTGATCGTGGGTCTGGAGCTTGAGATCTAAACCCAGCACGCCAATGGTGGAATCATGGTTTCTATCCCCTGTATCAAGCCGAGTGAGGAACAAGCGGGGCGGGGTTTTTGCGCTCATTGTTTGAGGCCGCAGGCCGAGTTTTGAGCGCAACCGCCTCGATTGTCCGCAACGAGGGCACCGACGAAGTCGGCGCAGATACCGGGGGCTGCTTTGGG
>NZ_JAJAWG010000002.1 GCF_020531905.1 Deefgea salmonis
AGGTCATTGCCAGACTCCCCATACCAGAAAGCCCGATTCGAAAGAGTCGGGCTTTTTGCTGTCCGGCGGTTATGCGCTGGAGGGCTATCGTAGATACCGATGGGCCGTATTTGCTTCTGGCCCTTGCTGTATCAGCTACTGAGGAATATACCTACCATTATTGTTTGTTGCTAATCTTGTTCGAAAACTCGATTTAACAATGTTCTTGGCTTAAGTTTAATTGTAGGTTGAGTTCTTCACGCACCAGTAAAAAGGTTTCGCTAGCGGTTAGGCCAATGCCATTGGGATGTTTTTTTCTCCATGAATCTGCTGCGCTACCGTGCAGATAGGCCGCGCAACAGCTTGCTTGGATTGCGCTTAGGCCTTGGGCTAATAGTGCGAGAACAATCCCGCTCAATATATCACCCTGTCCGGCACTGCTCAGTGCTGAATTGCCACTCGTATTGATCCAGACTTCATGTTGATTGGCGATTAATGTATTGCTGCCTTTAAGAATGGTGTGGCAACAAAAGTCTTTACTCAATGTTTTGACTGCTTGTTCGCGTTGAGCTTGTACTGCTTTTGTAGGGCACTGCAGCAGACGCGCAGCTTCAGCTGGATGAGGGGTGATGATTGTTTCTGCTGCTCTAGTGTGCAGTAGTGATTTAAACTCAGCTTCTTGTGCAATTAAGTTTAATGCATCAGCATCAAGCACTAAGGGCAAGCTGCTCATTAAGGCGCTATGCAACAACTCGATTGCCTGCTTGGATTGCCCAAGGCCTGGGCCGATGAGTAAATGGCTTGGCTTTTGTTTTAGTAATTGATTCGCAGCGACAATCATCAATTCTGGCTGAGTTGGATCAACGAGTAATCGTTCATCTAATAAACCAACCCATATTTTTCCGGCCCCTAAATGCAGTGCTGCACGTCCAGCCAGTAATGCAGCTCCAATCATTCCGGTTGCACCGCCGAGTATGGCAACGCTACCGTAGAGCCCCTTGTGGCTATCTATTGGTCGTATTAATTGCTGGAGCGCGGGGAGTAGGTCAGAACTGGGTCGAATAGTCATTATTCTCGCGCTAAACGTTTACGTTCAACATGGTTTATGTAGCGCTGTACTAAGGTTTGTCCTGGACCGGATAGATTAATAAAGCGACAACCACTGCGAATGGTGCGGATGCCATTCTTCATCATCAATTCATTACTAGTGCATATTTCAATATCTGCAGTAATTAGCCCTACCTGTGGCAACTCAATACGACAATTGTGCAAAATACTGCCGATGTCGAGTGAAATGTCGGTAACAAAACCGAGTAGGCCAATGCCACCAAGACTGATATCTGACATTGAAATCTCGACATCACCACCTTGCTGTAGAGGGATAAGGCAAGATAATGGGGTTGATAATGGAATAGATAGTCGGTAAAAATCTCTTCTTTGTAAACTCAGCATTTGCTTTGGAAATAAACAAACAATGGCGGCTTGCTCATTAATCAGTGTGGCCGTACTTACGATTAAATCAAATTGGTAATGAATACTATTGATGTGCGCAACACAGCATATTGTTTTTGCTGAAACTAGACGCTGGTTTAACTCGGCATCGCGGCCAAGGTCAAAAATTAAATTGTTCTGATCCACTTGCAGTAGTGCGCTTAAAATAAACACATCATGTTGTTGATTTGCATAGAGGCAAAGCAATTCAGGCTTTTTAGCGAGGCGAGTTAATATAAGAAAAATTTCATCTGCATCATGAACTAAATAAGGGCTAGGATCTTTGAGTCGAATTGGCGTTAACGAGGAATTGTTAGCCATAAAATAATCCTATTCTTCTGATGCAAGAATGTATGTCGATTTACAGTTTGCAATCAGCTGTTGAAGTTGTCGGTAGTTGGCGCGCTCATGTTTTTTTGCGTATTGATGACGAGCGACACTGGGTAATATTTGTAAATGTACTTCTGTTTGATCAAACCAAAAAGCAATTGTTGGCGAATCGGTCTGGCGATATTGCGTCTTTCTCTCTTTACTTGAATAGTCTATTTGTTGATTTAATAAAAAAATTTCAATTACTTTTGGATCGTCAGAATAAACCAAAAGATTGATGTCGGAATGCTGATTGGCATTGCCCTTGAGTACCGAGCCAATTAGATAGGGCTCAAATTGCTGGAAAAAATCCATTAAAGCCAAGGATTTTTGACGTAGTTGAAGTAAATCTTCGTCAAAATCGGGACTAAATAAGTGCTGATAATGCGCCATTTCGGCCTCTATTTCAACTGTGCAAGCGCCCACCTCTTTGCTGGATAAGCCTAATTCAAGACAGGCTTGACGACGTGCTTGATCTAAATTTTTGGCGTGACCCGCGTGGATTAATTGTGCCGCACGTTGGGCAATTTTGTCGCGTTGGGAAGATATTAATGTCGTTGTGATAGACATACCGTCTTTCCTTGTAGCACGAGTTCAAGGGAGAGTAGAGTAATGCATCAATACATTATTATGGCAGGACAATGCTCTAACAACAGCATAATTTATACACCTATGTATATCGATAAAGCCTAATCTAGACTTGGCTTCTAGCGATATACATAGAATTTTTTTGAGGATTAAATATTCCAAACTGCAGTGATTTAACGTGACTGATTATTATCAGTTGATCGGTGTTCACTGCTTATATTTCGTAATGTTGGTACTAAAATAATTGCTCTTTAATTTCATCAATTGGGGCGACTTCAGTTTCACTGCCGCCACTTAAGCCAAGCTGTGGATTGGTCGATTGAAACTCTTGATAAAAATACTCGGTGATCGGGCCGCGCTCAGTATCACTAGTACGGCTAGTGACGCCATCGGGCATCACCCACGGCGACTCAGGAATATCTTTGAGTGCTTTACCCATGAAATTCACCCAAATAGGCAGTGCCGCTCCCCCACCGGTTTCGCGCGCACCAAGTGATTTGGGTTGATCAAAGCCAATCCAAGTAATGGTGACGAGCTGAGCTTGGTAGCCCGCAAACCAAGCATCATAGGCATCATTGGTGGTGCCTGTTTTGCCGGCTAAATCATTGCGGCCGAGCACTTTTGCTTTCGTCGCCGTACCCATTTTGATCACATCCCCCATCATTGAATTCATGATAAAGGCGTTTCGTGCATCCAGCGTGCGCGGTGCATTTTTGCCGGCAACTTCGGGCTGTGTTTGCGCTAGCACTTTGCCGCGCGCATCTTCAATACGATCAATAAAATATGAACGAACACGATAGCCTGTATTGGCAAACACCGAATAGCCTTCTGCCAATTGCAATGGTGTGACGCTGCCGGCTCCGAGCGCCATGGTGAGATAGGCGGGGTGTTGTTTCGGGTCAAAACCAAAGCGAGTCAGATGCTGTTGCGCATAGTCAGCGCCAATCGCTTGCAAGATGCGTACAGACACTAAGTTCGTCGATAGTGTTAACGCTTTACGCACCGAGGTCATGCCTCTAAAACGACCATCGTAATTCTTCGGCTCCCAGCGTTGCCCACCGACTTCAATCACTAGAGGTGCATCATTGATCATGGTCGCAGGAGTGACGCCACGTTCCAGGCTGGCTGAGTACACAAAAGGTTTAAAGCTCGAACCAGGCTGACGCCATGCTTGGGTCACATGATTAAAATTGTTGTGATTAAAATCAAAACCACCGACTAATGCTCGAATAGCGCCGCTTTGTGGGTCCATTGCGACAATGGCACCTTCGACGTCGGGTAGTTGTTTAATCGCCCAGCCTTTTTCTGTGGCATTGACACGAATGATGGCGCCTGGCCGAATTCGGTTGGCGGGGGTATTTTTGTCAGATAGAGCACTACGTGCAAAGCGTAAACCCTCGCCTTGGATGGTGATTTTTTCGCCACCTTGTAAGTAGGCGTTGACTTCTTTGCTATTACTGCTCAATACAACGGCGGGACGTAAGTCATCCGCTTCTTTGATATTGTTGAGTGCTTCATCGAGCTGTTCATCAATTTGATTTGCCAAAAGTGCAGCATCAATAAAGCCTTCTGGGCCTCTATAGCCGTGACGATTGTCGTAATCGAGAATACCGTTACGTAATGCACTATAAGCATCGTTTTGTGCCTGGCTATTAATCGTCGTAAAAACTTGAAAGCCTTGTGTGTAGGTCGCTTCTTGGTATTTTTTAAACATCATTTGCCGTACCATTTCCGCTACATATTCAGCGTGCACAGGAAATTGTTGGCTATTTCGACTAAAAACTAATCGCTCGGTCTGCGCCGCCTTATATTGGGCTGCATCGATAAAATTGAGTTCAGCCATTCTGCGTAATACATACATTTGGCGTAATGTTGCGCGCTTGGGATTTACAATCGGATTGTAAGCTGATGGTGCTTTGGGTAACCCCGCCAACATAGCAAACTCAGCAACAGTGAGGTCTTTGAGGTTTTTACCAAAGTAAGTTTGCGCTGCTGAAGAAAAACCGTAAGCGCGTTGGCCTAGATAGATTTGATTAATGTAAAGTTCTAAGATCTGATCTTTTGATAGATTGTGTTCAATTTTGAATGCAAGCAGCGCTTCATTGAATTTACGTGTGTAAGTTTTTTCATTGGATAGATAGAAGTTTTTAGCGACCTGCATCGTGATTGTACTTGCGCCAGACTGTGAATGGCCTGAAAGCACATTGCCAACAATGGCACGTAGCACCCCGAGATAATCAATCCCGCCATGCTGATAAAAACGTTCATCTTCTGCCGCAAGTAGCGCGTTAATCATCATTGGTGGCACTTGATTGATGGGAACAAACGCACGTCGTTCTTCACCAAACTCACCAATTAAAACCTTATCTTCGCTGAAAATGCGCAATGGAATTTTGGGTTTATAGTCCGTCAGAGCATTGAGCGGAGGCAGCTTTGGATAGGTCACAATGACCGCTAAAGCCGCTAAACTTATGCCGATAATTGTAATTCCAAAGGAAAGTACCAGCAGGGAAATAATTATTTTTTTTGCCATGAGTATGAATCTATTATTCAGTGAGTGGTAATTTACGGGTTTTGTACTGATGTTGCAAAAAAAGAGATAAAGGGTCAGCTTACTTTACAGGAGTAAGGTGTCACTGATAGGATTTTTTACCAATTACAATAGGGAATATTGCGTTGAACCTCGATTTTCTTAAACCGAAAGCACCACCGCTTATCGGTCTAGACATCAGCTCTTCTGCCGTAAAGATGGTCGAGCTGAGTCAAGCGGGGCGCAATTTTAGCCTTGAGCGCTATGTTATTGAGCCCTTACCTAAAGATGCGGTGACTGATAATAATATCGTGAATTCCGAGGCTGTGGCACTTGCGATTCGAAATGCTTGGCGGCGGATGGGGAGCAAGGTTAAAAATGTTGCGGCAGCGTTGCCAGCCTCAGCAGTTATTACAAAAAAGATTTTAGTACAAGCGGGCATGAGTGAACGAGAGCTAGAAAGCCAAGTTGAGACAGAGGCCAATCAATACATTCCATTTTCATTAGACGAAGTTAATCTAGATTTTCAAGTGCTTGGCATTGCCGCAAATAATCCAGATGAAGTAGATGTCTTGATTGCAGCTGCGAAGAAAGACAAGGTCGATGAGCGCGTAGCGGCAATTGAAGATGCGGGCTTAAAGGCTGTAGTGTTGGATGTTGAATCGTATGCAACACAAGCGGCATTTGAGTTGATGCGTCCACAATTACCCAATGGTGGAGAAAACCAAATCGTTGCGGTGGTTGATATTGGCTCAACGGCGATGCATATGAATATTTTTAAAGATGGCCAGTCAATCTATAGCCGTGATCAAGGCTATGCAGGCAATCAATTAACACAAGAAATCCAAAGAAAATTCAATATGTCGGCCGAGGAGGCCGAGCAAGCCAAGCGACAAGGTGGTTTACCTGATAATTACGAGCCAGATGTACTGCAGCCATTTATGGATACGATGGCGCTTGAAATTTCTCGCTCGTTGCAGTTTTTTTACACATCAAGTAATTACAACGCGGTGGATCATATTCTTTTGGCGGGCGGGTGCAGTGTGATTCATGGCCTCGATGAAGCCGTTTCAAGTCGTACTCAAGTCGCAAGTACTATGCGAGCAAACCCATTTTTTAGTATGTCAACTGGCAAGGTAAAAGGTAAGCAAATTCAGCTGGATGCGCCTTCATTGCTAATTGCCTGTGGTTTGGCTATGCGGAGGTTTGACCCAGTATGATTCGGATTAATTTATTGCCTCATCGTGAACAAAAGCGAGTGGCGCGGCAACGGCAATATGTGTCAATGCTCGTTATGTCTTTCTTGTTGGCGGTGGGGGTGGTGCTGGCTGGTTATATGTTGCTTTCGGCAAAAGTGGATATTCAAAATGGGCGTAATCATTTTTTGACTGAAGAAAATGCCAAGCTTGATCGAGAGATCGCTGAAATTGATAAATTAAAAACAGAAAAACAAGCGTTGCTTGATCGCAAAAAAATTGTTGAGCGTTTGCAATCGAATCGGACAGAAACGGTTCATTTACTTGACCAATTAACACGGCAAGTGCCTGAAGGCGTATACCTAAAAGAAGTAAAGCAAACCAATGAGCAATTGGTGCTAACAGGTTATGCGCAATCGAATGCGCGTGTTTCCACATTAATGCGTAATCTGAATGACTCTCCTATTTTTGAACAGCCGCTATTGATCGAAGTAAAATCTGCTTCGATTGGTAATCAGCGACTATCCGATTTCACATTAAATATAAAATTAACACGTGTTGATGAGCCTGCAGAAAGTGCCGCCAGTTCAGTGAAGAGAGGCCAGCAATGACATTGGATGATTTAAGAAATTTAGATCCAAAAGATGCAGGAAATTGGCCAATACAGGCTCAATTAGGCTCATTAATTGTTGTATTGGTTTTGACTATTGCAGCAGGCTACTTTTATGTTTGGAGTGCGCAAGTCGAAGAGCTCGATGCAGGTCAGGCCACAGAAATTCAATTAAAGACTGAGTTTATTGATAAGAAAAAGCGAGCGATTAATCTCGCTGAATACAAACAACAGCTGTTAGAAATACAACAATCGTTTGGTGCTTTGCTTAAGCAATTGCCAAATCGCTCTGAAATGGAAACATTACTCACTGAAATCAATCAAGCCGGTGTGGGACGTGGTTTATTATTTGAATTATTTAAACCCGGTCTTGAAGTAAAAACTGCAGAGTTTGTTGAGGCACCGATTTCAATTAAAGTCACCGGTAGTTATCATGATTTGGCTGCATTTGTGAGTGATGTTGCGCAGTTGTCACGGATTGTTATTTTAAGTGATATAAAATTAACGAGTTCAAAAGATCAGTTACTAACCATGGAAGCGACAATTAAAACCTATCGCGCATTGGATGAGGCTGAATTACAGGCGATTCGTCAAGCAGAAGCTGAAGCGCGTAAAAAGAAAAAATAAAGGTCTATCGGAGAAAATATTGTGAAAAGATGGCTCCTTTATGTATTGCTGCTCACTGGATTAACCGGTTGTTTTGGCGATGAACATAGTGATTTAAAAGAATGGATGGTGGAACAATCTAAAGGTTTACGTGGGAAAATAGAGCCTTTGCCCGAGGCAAAGGTGTATGTTGCATTTCCCTACGAAGCTTTTGAAATTGCTGATCCATTCCGAACTAGTAAAATGGAATTGGCTAAAAAAACCAACGGCAGTGGTCTAGCGCCAAATATGAATCGAGTCAAAGAGGTCTTAGAAAATTACGACCTTGAAAAACTACGCATGGTTGGTACTTTGCAACAAGGTGCTGCAGTACAAGCACTTATTCGTGCGCCTGATGGTAATTTGTACCGAGTTAAGCAAGGTAGTTATATGGGGCAAAACTTTGGCATGGTTGCTAAAGTCTCTGAAACTGAAATTACCTTAAAAGAAATTGTTGAAGACAGTGGTGGCGATTGGGTTGAACGCACGACGGTCTTGGGCTTGGATGATGCGGAGCAGAAAAAATGAAAATGAATAAGAGCCTAGCGCGTTTAAGCTATTTTGCTTTATGTTTGTTAACGCCATTTGCATTTGCAATCGACGCGGCCAATATCACCAATGTTGAAGTCAGTAATGTCAGTGCCGATAAGCAAATTATTAAAGTGACCTTTAATAGTGCACCACCAACGCCAACAAGCTTTTCGGTGAATACGCCGCCACGGATTGCATTTGATTTTGCCAATACAGCGAACCAGACAGGAAAAAATGTTTATCCTGTTAATGGTGCCGCCTTGCGTTCGGTGAATGTCGCCGAGGGAACCGGTCGGACTCGTTTAGTTTTTAATTTACAAAAGCAAGCCAGTTACGAAACCAGCGTTGAAGGTAATTCTTATTTGATTACGGTTGATGCGGCAGCGGCTGCAAATACCGCAGTCAATAGCGCACCTGTTCGGAGTAATACGCAGTTTTCAGATGCGAAATCCACCAGTAAATCAGAAGGGATTCAAGCGATTGATTTTCGACGTGGTTCAGCTGGTGAAGGTAAAGTTATTATCGATTTATCTAGTCCTAATGTTGGTATTGATATTCGCCAGCAAGGCAAAAATCTGGTGGTTGATTTTTCAAAAGCTGGCTTACCGAAAAATCTTGAACGACAACTCGATGTCACTGATTTTGGTACACCAATTCAAAAGATTGAAACTCACGCTCAGGGTGATTCAGTAAAAATGCTGATTGAGCCTAAGGGCAATTGGGAATATTCGGCCTATCAAACTGAGAATCGATTTGTAGTTGAAGTGCGTGATGCCAGTGCCAACAAAGATAAAGTAGCCAGTAAAGCGAATTACAAAGGTGAGAAATTATCTTTGAATTTCCAAAATGTTGAAGTGCGTACTGTTTTACAGGTCATCGCAGAATTTACGGGGTTAAATATTATTACCAGTGATTCAGTCGGTGGGGCATTAACATTGCGTTTAAAAGATGTGCCTTGGGATCAAGCGTTGGATATTATTTTGCAAGCCAAAGGGCTTGATCAACGTAAAACCGGCAATGTGATGTGGATTGCACCAAGGGATGAATTGGCAGCAAAAGAAAAATCTGAATTAGAAAACCGTAAACAAATTTCTGAATTAGAGCCCACTCGTACTGAATATTTCCAATTGAAATATCATAAAGCCGATGCGTTGAAAACGATTTTAAGTGATGAAAAACAGAAAATCCTTTCTCCACGCGGTTCAGCGGTCATTGATCCACGTACCAATCAAGTGGTGGTGCAGGATATTCCTTCTAAGCTGGAGCAAATTCGCGAGTTGTTGACCAAAATTGACATACCTGTACGCCAAGTAATGATTGAAGCGCGGATTGTTGAGGCGGAAGATGGCTTTCAGCGTGAGCTTGGGGTGAAGTTGCATGGTTTGTATGCCAAAGGCGATACGGCTTTGGGTGGCAAATTAACCACTAAAGATTACACTAGCCCAGGCGGTTCTACGTTTCCAGGGCCGGGTATTGGTGGCAATGTGCCTTCAGTGAGTTTGCCTGCAGCAGGGATTGGCGGTTTTAATCCAGGCTCAATTGCCATGTTGATTGCCGGTTCTGATGGGATTTTGGGGCTAGAATTGAGTGCATTAGAGCAAGATGGTAAGTTGAAAATTGTTTCAAGTCCGCGTTTAGTCACTGCAGATCAAGTTGAGGCGGTGATTGAAGATGGTCAAGAAATTCCGTATTCGACGTCTTCACAAAATGGCGCAACCACGGTTGAGTTTAAGAAAGCTACCTTGTCATTAAAAGTCACGCCGCAAATTACACCAGATGGCAGCGTATTTATGGATGTGCACGTGAATAAAGACAGCCGAGGGACCGAAACCTTAAATGGCCCAGCGATTAATACTAAGCAAATCAAAACCAAGGTTTTGGTTGAAAGCGGCGGCACCGTGGTAATTGGCGGTATTTATATCGAAAACACCGGCAATACCATTACTCAAGTTCCTTTCTTGGGCGATATTCCGGTGTTGGGTAATTTGTTTAAGAATCGATCAACCAAGAAAGAGCGCAGAGAGTTACTGATTTTCTTGACGCCTCGCGTATTGGAATCGGATTTAACGCTGCGATAATCTCGCAACGTTGCGAGTCGATGACTCGCTAAGGATCTTAGATTCAAGTAAAATGCCTGGCATGAGAATGCCAGGCAATTTTTATTTAGTCGGCCTAATGGGGGCTGGCAAAACGACTGTGGGGCGTGCCCTAGCGCGTGCAACCCAGAAAACTTTCTATGATTCGGATCATGAAATCGAAGCGCGAACTGGCGCTCGTATTCCTATGATTTTTGAAATCGAAGGAGAGGGTGGGTTTCGTGAACGCGAAGCAGAAACCATCGCCGAACTTTCCAAGCTACACGGCATTGTATTGGGAACGGGCGGCGGCGTGATCTTAAACCCAATTAACCGGAATCATTTACGGCGTAATGGCTATGTGATCTATTTGCGCGCTAGCGCAGAAGAGCTGTATTCACGCACTTGCCACGATAAAAATCGGCCTTTATTACAAACGGCAGATCCCTTAGGCAAACTCAAAGAACTCTACGAACTTCGTGATCCACTGTATCGCGAAGTCGCTGATCTGGTAATCGATACCAGCCAACAAACTGTAAATTCCCTTTTGCAATTATTGCTAAAAGAATTGGAGCGTCAGGCATGATCCGCACTGTACACGTTGATATTGACCACGCCCCGTACTCGATTTTGATCGGCGAAGGTTTACTTCAATCCGTCGAGCCACTGCTGGCATTACTCGCGCAAAAGCGCGTCGCCATTGTTACGAATGAGACCATTGCACCATTGTACTTGGCGGGGTTAGTCGCCCAATTACAGGCCGCCGGTGTTGAATGCCAGTCGATCATCCTGCCCGATGGTGAGAAATATAAAACTTGGGACAGCTTAAATTTAATTTTTGATGCGTTATTAACGGCACGTGCCGAGCGCAAAACCACCTTGATCGCCTTAGGCGGTGGCGTTATTGGTGATATGACCGGTTTTGCCGCTGCGGTCTATCAGCGCGGCGTGCCGTTTATTCAAATTCCAACGACGCTGCTCGCTCAGGTTGATTCATCGGTTGGCGGTAAAACGGCGATTAACCATCCTTTGGGTAAAAATATGCTGGGCGCTTTTTATCAGCCCAAGCTGGTGCTTGCGGATTTAAGTACGCTAGCGACTTTGCCGCAGCGCGAGTTTTCGGCAGGCATGGCCGAAGTCATTAAATATGGTTTGATTGACGATCTCGAGTTCCTCGTTTGGCTTGAGGAAAACATGGATGCTTTAATGGCGCGTGATGTGGATTTAATCGCCTATGCCGTTGAGCGCTGCTGCCAAAATAAAGCGCGAATTGTGGCTGCTGATGAAAAAGAAACCGGTCAACGCGCTTTACTCAACTTGGGGCATACCTTTGGCCACGCCATTGAAGCGGGTTTGGGTTATGGGGTTTGGTTGCATGGTGAGGCAGTGGCGGCGGGGATGATGCTCGCGGCATATGCTTCGCGGGCATTAGGTCATTTAAACGCTGCTGACGTGGATCGCGTGATCAATCTACTGCAGCGAGCCGGCTTGCCGGTGGTGTCTCCCGCTTTGGGTGGTGAGCGTTATAAGGCTTTAATGGCGCAAGATAAAAAAGTCGATGCCGGTCGAATCAAATTTATCTTGCTGCGCCAGTTAGGTGACGCTTATATCGGTGAATTGCCCGAGATCGCGATTGATGCCGCGTTGCTGGCAGGTTGTGAATCTAGCAAGTAATCGGCGAGCGATAGATCTAAAGCAGAGCGGGCTAACTCTAGACGAGATTCTAGCCCGCTATCGACTTCACTATTGAGTGGGCTGACCACCAATTCAAATACCGCCAGCAAACTAATCCGCTGGCTGCTACACGCTAAAATCCATTCACCATCCCGAGTCGATTCAACCCATAGTTTGGCGGTCATTTGCTCTAATAATTGCTGTGTGGCATCGATGCCTAGTTCGACTTTACGGCGTAATTGATCGATGTGCAGCACTTCGCCGCTTTGATGGGCGCGGGCTAAGGCGGCTAAGATCTGTACCGCTTGCTCAAAGCGCGTGCCGTGATGATTATCCCAGCGCCAGCCATTGCCATGCCAATACGACAAACTCGCTGACAATACCGCCCCTGCCAAAATCAATACCCAGCATAAATACAACCACATCAAAAAAATCGGAAAACTAGCAAAAGTGCCGTAAACCAAGTTGTAAGTGGTGAATTGCTTGATATACAAACCAAACAACATCTTCATTAGCTCAAGACAAGCACTACTTAAGAGGGCGGCTATTAAGGCGTGCGAACGCGGGACAAAGCAATTGGGGAGTGTGAGATACAGTAATCCCAAAGTAATAAACATCAGCAGCCATGAAGAGATTTGCAACATGGGGATGTTGAGTCCACCTAGGCCCGAATTTTGCGATATCCAGCTGGTGAGCGACAAACTCAAACCAATTAAAATCGGTGCTAAGGTCAGCGCGGCCCAATAAGTGAGCGTGCGCGAGAGTAGTTTTCTTGGGCGTTTAACGCGCCAAATTGAATTAAACGTTTTCTCAATGGTAAACATCATCAATAGCGCCGTGGCCAATAAGCCAATCATGCCCATCGTGGTGAGGCTATCGGCATTGGCGGCAAATTGGCGCATATATACCCCAATGACTTTGCCGGAGGCTTCGGGCACCAAGTTATTGAGGATAAAACTGCGAAATTTCCCCACATTGATACTGAACATCGGAAAGGCCGAAATCAGTGTAATCGCAATGGTAAACAGGGGTACCACCGCCAGCAAGGTAGTGTAGGTCAGGCTACCGGCAGTTTCTAGGCAACGGTCATTAAGTAGACGTTGACCGACGAAGCGAGAAAAACCGCTAATTCGGGCCAGTTGTGGGAAAGTGTTAGCAAAATTCATAGCAGGCAACGATAAGAAGCGAATCCCATTATAATAGCGCATCCTGAAAGCCGGCCCTGTTAAGATCATGACTGAAATCCTTGTTTTGTATTACTCAACCCACGGTGCTACGCGTCAGATGGCGCAGCTGATTGCGCGTGGCATTGACGCCACGGCCGGTTGTACTGCGCGCTTACGTACTGTGCCGCGAATTTCGACGGTGTGTGAAGCCATCGAAGCCGATATCCCCAGTGCCGGTGCGCCGTATGTCACGCTCGATGATTTGCTTGAATGTGATGGCCTCGCTTTGGGTAGCCCAACCCGCTTTGGCAATATGGCGGCGCCGATGAAGTATTTTTGGGATTCAACCATCGCTGACTGGCTCAAAGGCACTTTGATTGGCAAACCGGCTTCAGTCTTTACCAGTTCTGGCACATTACACGGTGGCAATGAATCCACATTACTGACGATGATGCTGCCGCTGTTGCATCACGGCATGCTGATTGTTGGAACGCCGTATTCAGAAACCGCATTGATGTCGACCACGACCGGTGGCACGCCCTATGGACCGAGTCACTGGGCGGGGACTGAATCAAATCAAGCGATTTCCGACTCTGAACGGGTATTGTGCTTAGCGCAAGGACGTCGATTGGCCGAGATCGCGCTGAAATTAAAAGGAATAAGTGAATGAAATTAAGTCCCGCCAATTTGCCGACATTGCAAGCCATTACCGTGATTGCCTTGGTGGCGATGATTTTGCTGACCACCGCATGGGAATTATGGCTCGCGCCGCTCAAGCCCGGTGGTTCTTGGGTGGTGTTAAAAGCGCTGATTTTGTTTTTGCCATTACGCGGTTTATTGCATGGCCGCCGTTATACCTACCAGTGGTACACCATGTTTGTGTTGGTGTTTTTTATGGAAGGTGTAATGCGCGCATGGAGTGATCAAGGTTTATCACAAGGGTTGGCAGCGATTCAAGTCGTGTTGACGGTGGTGAGTTTTGTGAGTGCTACTTTATATGCCAAGTATTCTCGACCGAGTTTATTGGCGCAAAGTTAATGGGTAGTTGATGTGTGGGTATATGGCTGCATAGTATTTATTTCAATGCATAGATGAATATACCCATTGTTGACTGATGATTGAGTTTGGTTTTCAGCTTTGAAGGGATTGTCGCCCGATAGACAGAACAATGCCCCGCTGGATCGCAGCGGGGCATTGTAGTTTATGCGTTCGGTTTCTTCAGTTGTGGTTGAGGTTCACCAGACTGAAAGCTTGAGCGCGCGCAACTTGTGGTTGCTGCCTCCAGCAATCGACGGGGGTGGTATCGATTGCTGCCGTGATTCGCAAATGCTGGCCATTGAGCAGTACCTAATTCAGCGTGTGCTGCTCAACGACAAAAACGCAGTTGATATCGCGCTTAGCGCATCAACTTAAACCGGCTGTGGATGCACCCGATTGATATTGTTGTGGATTTTATTAAGGGCCGAAATATACGCTTTGGCGCTGGCAACAATAATGTCGGTATCTGCGCCTTGGCCGTTGACGATTTTGGCGTCCTTCATCAAACGGACGGTCACTTCACCTTGGCTATCCGTGCCCGAGGTAATTGCATTGACCGAATACAGCTGCATCTCTGCACCGCTATTAAACAGTGATTCAATCGCTTTAAAGGTGGCATCTACTGTGCCATCGCCGTGTGCCGTCGCATGACGCTCGATACCCGCTTCGCTAACGACGATATCGGCGCTCGGTGTTTCACCGGTTTCGGAAACGACTTTTAGCGAAATAAGTTTGATGTGCTCTTGTTCAATCGAAATCAACTCATCGGACACCAAGGCGTGCAAATCTTCGTCAAAGATTTCGCGTTTTTTATCCGCCAAAGTTTTAAAGCGCGCAAAAGCGGCATTCAAGGCTTCTTCCGATTGCAGCTCGATGCCCAATTCAATCAATTTGGTTTTAAACGCATTGCGGCCAGATAATTTACCCAAGCTCAAACGATTCGTGCTCCAGCCGACCGATTCAGCGCTCATGATTTCGTAAGTTTCGCGGCATTTCAAAATGCCATCTTGGTGAATGCCCGATTCGTGGGCAAAGGCATTGGCGCCGACAATGGCTTTGTTCGGTTGCACTGGATAGCCGGTAATCGTTGACACCAATTTACTGGTTGGCACGATTTGGGTGGCATCGACATTGCATTGAACATTAAAAATATCGTGGCGAGTGCGTGTCGCCATAACGATTTCTTCGAGCGAGGCATTGCCAGCACGTTCGCCCAAGCCGTTAATGGTGCATTCAACTTGGCGTGCGCCGCCCAAAACCGCCGCCAAAGAGTTGGCGACCGCCATGCCTAAATCATTATGGCAATGCGCCGACCAGATGACGCTATCGCCACCTTTGGTTTTGGCAATCAATTCGCGGAAAAAGGCTTCTGTGCGTTGGGGTACGGCGTAGCCGACGGTGTCGGGTACGTTTAATGTTGTTGCGCCAGCTTCGATCACTGCGCCAAAAATCCGCGCCAAAAAGTCGATATCGCTACGCAAGGCGTCTTCGGCCGAAAACTCAACATCATCGGTGTATTCACGCGCCATTTTGACAGCTTTCACGGCGGCATCCACCACCTGATCTGGTGTCATACGCAGCTTGTGTTCCATATGAATCGGGCTGGTGGCGATAAAGGTATGAATGCGGCCACGTTTGGCGTCTTTAATCGCTTCACCCGCAGCGCGTACGTCACGCTCATTGGCGCGCGCTAAAGAACAGACGATGCTGTTTTCGATAATGCCAGCGATGGTTTTAATCGCATCCGCGTCGCCGGGGCTGGCGGCGGCAAAACCGGCTTCAATGACGTCAACGCCGAGTTTTTCCAATTGGCGGGCGATACGGATTTTTTCTTCTTTGGTCATCGATGCGCCAGGAGACTGCTCGCCATCACGCAATGTCGTATCAAAAATCACCAAGCGGTCATTACTGCGTTGAGTCATGCTGTGCTCCTGAGTTTCTGCGGCGGTGGTTTGATCACGGCCCATATAATTTTGGATATTGAATTGCCGGCCTTGCTGACTTGCCAATTGCGCCAGTTTATTCACTTGGGCGAGTGGCAGGCTGCCGCGTTCGCGCCATTTATAAATCGCAGCTCGGGATACCGGCTCAGCTGGAAAAGCAGCATTGAGCTGATCGGCCAGTGTACTGGGTCCACCAAAATCAGCGATTAGACGGTCGATGTCTAATGACACAGTGTTCTCCTTTGCAGCGATGACTTGAGATTAGCTATTTTTAGACTTAGTGTCAAATATTGAAAATAAAAAAAAGCGATCTGTTGTATTGGCCGCTATTTTTTCTACATTATATTGTTAAATTAGACTATTTGTCTAATGTTACAGCTTGTTTTGGACGTTTAATCACACGCCACAGCCAATACACATAGCCTGAGGCGGCGTAGCAGATAAAGAAACTAAACAACACCAAGGCCGGACGGGATGCGCCGATGAGTAAAATCAAGGTGGCAATCAATAAACTCACAAAGGGCACGGTTTTGCGCATATGCAGCTCTTTAAAGCTCCAGTACGGCACGTTGGACACCATGGTTAAACCGGCAAACAGCGTAAAGCACAGCGCAGCGTAGGGCAGTAGTTCAACCAAAGGCGATAAATCGTCATGGTATTCAATATTAATCCACACTAAACCGGCGACTAAGGCCGCTGCAGCAGGGCTGGGCAAGCCTTGAAAAAAACGTTTATCAACCACTTCGATATTGGTATTAAACCGCGCCAAACGCAGCGCCGCACCAGCGCAATAGATAAAGGCCACTGCCCAACCGAGTTTGCCAAAGCCCGACAAACCCCATTCATACATAATTAAAGCGGGGGCGACGCCAAACGACACCATGTCGGACAAGCTATCAAATTGCGCGCCAAACTCAGATTGCGTATGCGTCATTCTGGCGACTCGACCATCCAGGCCGTCTAAAATCATCGCAGCAAAAATCGCCAACGCCGCCGATTCAAACTGGCCATTCATAGCTTGCACGATGGCATAAAAACCAGAAAACAGTGCGGCGAGGGTAAACAAATTGGGCAGTAAGTAAATACTTTGACGGCGCAAGGTTTGTGCGCGGCTTGATGGGGATTGCAGTTGCATGAAAGCCTCGATTGCATAGCATTTGAGGCAACATTGTAACTGACGTCTCGTGCCATCGGTAGCATGTAGGTAGATACGTTATAATCCGCGCTCTTATTTGTCCTAGGTGACTTTCGTGTCTGAGCGTCTATTTGTACTTTTGCAGTATGTCATCCCCAAGTTGGCGTTGACTCGATTGATGGGCTACTTGGCCGGTTTACGTGCTGGCCGCCTGACTCACGCCGTGATTACTCGCTTTGTCGCCAAATACCAAGTCAATATGGCCGAAGCGGCCAATCCAAATCCTGCCGCTTATGCCACATTTAATGCATTTTTTACCCGCGCTTTAAAAGACGGCGTGCGGCCACTGGCCAATGCGCAACTGCTATGTACGGTTGACGGGGCAATTAGTCAGTTTGGCCCAATTGAGCACGGGCAAATTTATCAAGCCAAAGGCAAGCAATTTACCACCACGGCGTTATTGGCTGGCAATGCGGCATTGGCCAAGCAATTTGATAACGGCCTATTTGCCACGATTTATCTCAGCCCGAAAGATTATCACCGCATTCATATGCCATGCCGTGGTCGTTTGTTAGAAATGACTTACGTGCCGGGCGAATTGTTTTCGGTAAATCCAGCCACGGCGCGCGGCGTTGATGGCTTGTTTGCGCGCAATGAGCGGGTGGTATGCGTGTTTGAAGCCGACAACGGCCAGCCTTTTGTGCAAGTGCTGGTGGGTGCAACGATTGTTGGCAGTATGGCCACCACTTGGCACGGCGTGGTTAATCCGCCGCGCAGCAAATCAGTCTGGACCCAAGATTATCGCGACCAGCAAATCGTGCTAGAGCAGGGCGCAGAAATGGGCCGCTTCTTACTTGGATCAACCGTGGTATTGCTGTTTCCTGAAAGCGATTTGGAGTTTAATGCCGATTGGAAAGCAGGGCGCGGTGTACGCTTGGGCGAGGTGATGGCGGATTAAGTTGGCTGGTTTATTGTTTGGGTATGTTCATGTGGCTATTTACTAGTAATACTTGTATCTATATACCCATTATGTTTCGGATTACTGAGTCATCTTAAGGCCAACAATGCGCGTTTGTAGGAGCAGGCTTGCCTGCGAAGACACGGTAAATTAGAGCGATTCACGTTCATATTGGCACTGCTTTCGCGGGCAAGCCCGCTCCTACGGCGTCTTGTTGAGACTAATCAGGTATTTTTATTTAGATGCATAAATCCTAGGTATAGATTTTGTATTGGGTTTTTTCGCTACCAGTGAGGTGTAAATGAGTGCAGTACGAGTATTAGGCCAGATTACGATTCCTGAATCGCTTAAGCAAAACCTTGGCGAAATTCGCCAAACACGCAGTTCGGCGTTTGCCGCCAAAGGCGTGATTGAAGTGCACTATTTTCCGCAAGGCAATCCCAACCTGCCGACGGGGGATGCGTGGCAGCTGGATGCGGAAAAAACCGCATTTGGCATCGCCGTATTAAATCGTTTGGGCCTTGCGCCCGAATATATGCACGACGCCAATTTGATGGGCTATGCCCAGCTTGATCCGCATACCGATATTGGCTTTTTGGTGCAAAACGAGCCCGTCGCGTTTTTGCATGTGGTACTGCAAGGCGAGGGCGTGCTGCGAATGACTGGCGCGAGTAATCCACTTGAGCAAGCCACTGCAGTGAGCGAAGGCATGGTCTTTATCCTTAACCCAGAAATCGAACACGCTTTTGGCGACTGCCCAGATATTTTATTTTCGCTATCGATGGTCGTGCCCCGCTCGAAAATGGCGGAGTTGACGTTGGTTTGATGCGGATGATGCGCCTGCGTAGGGGACAATGAGTGAAACGAATTGCGCCGAATAAACGTGGAGCAACAACCCAGTGTGATTCAAGCATTACTCATTTTATAAACAGATTGATTCAATTTACGTAAAAGCCGGTGCAATTCGCTAAAGCTCATTGCCCCCTACGATTGCGGCTTACGAGCTATTGGTTAATGTCCAAGAGTTGAGTCAGGAATATACGAATTGGTATGAATAAAAAAACCGGCGTGAAGCCGGTTTTTTTATTTGATGCATCATTTTAGCGAGCGAAACGCGATTGGGCGCGAAGCTAGCGGCGACGTGTACGTTGAGTACATGAGCCGCGCAGTGACAAAGCCCAGACGCGTTGCAGCCGCTATTGTTAGTTCTTAGTTTGGTCAACGATTTTGTTTGCTTGAATCCAAGGCATCATTGAGCGCAATTTGTTACCTACTACTTCAATGCCGTGTGCAGCGTTGTTGCGGCGGGCTGCAGTCATTGAGGCGTAGTTGGTTTGGCCTTCAAGAATGAATTGTTTCGCGTATTCGCCAGACTGAATGTTTTTCAGTGCTTGGCGCATTGCTTTGCGAGATTCTTCGTTGATGACTTGTGGGCCAGTTACGTATTCGCCGTATTCAGCGTTGTTAGAAATTGAGTAGTTCATGTTGGCGATACCGCCTTCGAACATCAAATCAACGATCAATTTCAATTCGTGCAGGCACTCAAAGTAAGCCATTTCTGGTTCGTAACCGGCTTCAACCAAGGTCTCAAAGCCCATTTTCACCAATTCAACCGCGCCGCCACACAATACCGCTTGTTCGCCGAACAAGTCAGTTTCAGTTTCGTCTTTGAATGAAGTTTCGATGATACCAGTACGGCCGCCGCCCACGCCTGAAGCGTAAGACATGGCGATTTCAAGCGCTTTGCCTGAAGCATTTTGGTAAACAGCGATCAAATCAGGAACGCCGCCGCCACGCACGAATTCTGAACGTACAGTGTGGCCTGGTGCTTTTGGCGCGATCATGATGACGTCGAGGTCTTTACGTGGCACTACTTGGTTGTAATGAATCGCAAAACCGTGCGCGAAAGCCAAAGTTGCGCCTTGCTTGATGTTTGGCTCGATTTCATTTTTGTACAATGCAGATTGGAACTCATCTGGCGTCAAAATCATCACCACGTCAGCGCCAGCAACAGCAGTGGCTACGTCAGTTACTTTTAAGCCGTGTGCTTGTGCTTTAGCAACAGTGGCAGAACCAGCGCGCAAACCAACAGTCACATCAACGCCTGAATCTTGCAAGTTGCAAGCGTGGGCGTGGCCTTGTGAACCGTAACCGATGATGGCTACTTTTTTCGATTTGATGATGTTTAAGTCGCAATCTTTATCGTAAGAAACTTTCATTTTATTTCCTTGGTTAAATGGGTATATGTTTGTAGGTTTTACCTGTCAATGGCTACAGGCAAATACCTTATTAGTTTTTAATTAGCTAGCGGTTTCAGCTGGCTTGAAATCGCATTCTCGTAGGAGCGGGCTTGCCCGCGAAGACACTGTTTGTAGAGCCACTTCACTCCGTATTGACACTGCTTTCGCGGGCAAGCCCGCTCCTACAGTGCTAATCGTTATAGTTTCAAGATCCGTTCGCCACGGCCAATGCCAGAGGCACCGGTGCGCACGGTTTCTAAAATCGCTGATTGATCGAGCGCGCTGATGAAAGCGCTGAGCTTTTCACCCGTGCCAGTCAGTTCAATCGTATAGGTTTTTTCGGTCACGTCGATGATGCGCCCACGGAAAATATCCGCCATGCGTTTCATTTCGTCGCGATCTTTGCCGGTGGCGCGTACTTTAATGAGCATCAGTTCACGCTCAATGTGATCGGCCTCGTTCAGGTCGATCACTTTAACCACTTCAATCAGCTTGTTGAGCTGCTTGGTGATTTGTTCGATCACATCTTCCGAGCCATGCGTGACAATCGTCATGCGGCTCATGGTTGGATCTTCGGTGGTTTGCACCGTCAGTGAATCAATATTGTAGCCACGAGCCGAAAACAGCCCCGTTACGCGCGAGAGCGCACCGGCTTCGTTTTCAATCAGGACAGATAAAATATGGCGCATGTTCATCTCTCCTTAGCAAAGATTGCCGTAATCACGGTTGTTTTCAAATGGCGTGAGCTGCATTGATTGCATATGCGGCGGCAAGTCCATTTGGTTAAGCCCTTTGCCGTTTTGGATCATTGGGAACACATTGGCTTTTGGATTGGTTAAGAAATCCATAAATACCAAGCGCTCTTTCATCGCAAACGCTTCGCGTAGTGCCGGCTCTACGTCGGCTGGCTTAGTGATTTGCATACCAACGTGACCATAAGCTTCAGCCAATTTCACAAAATCAGGTAGCGCATCGACATACGACTCGGAATAACGCGTGCCGTAGAAGAACTCTTGCCATTGACGAACCATACCCAAGTAGCCGTTGTTCAGATTAATAATCTTCACAGGCGTGTGGTACTGCTTGCACGTCGACAATTCTTGGATATTCATCTGGATCGAGCCGTCGCCGGTGATACAAGCCACATCCGCATACGGATTAGCCAGTTGCGCACCCATCGCGGCAGGTAAACCAAAGCCCATCGTGCCCAAGCCGCCCGAGTTAATCCATTGGCGTGGACGGTTAAATTGATAATATTGCGCGGTAAACATTTGATGCTGGCCAACGTCGGAGGTGATAATCGCATCGCCACCGGTGACTTCAAATAGTTTTTGCATCACAAATTGCGGCTGAATAATTTCGTCGTCTTGTGGATACCACAAGCTTTTCGGCGCACGCCATTCGTTAATTTGGTCCCACCACGCATTCAAGGCTTTTTCGCTTGGACGGGCGTTGGTTTCTTTAAGTACGGCGATCAGATCTTTCAGTACGTCTTTCACGTCGCCAACAATCGGCACGTCAACTTTAACGCGTTTGGCAATCGACGATGGATCGATGTCGATTTGTACGATGCGTTTGTTTTGCGACAAAAACTGCGCCGGATTAGAGATTACTCGGTCGTCAAAACGTGCACCGATGGCAATAATCGTATCGGCATAATGCATCGCCATATTGGCTTCGTAAGTACCGTGCATACCGAGCATGCCGACAAACAGCGGGTCCGATCCCGGATAAGCGCCCAAACCCATCAGCGTATTAGTACATGGCACGTTGAGCATGCGCACCAACTCAGTGACTTCTTCTGAGGCATTGCCCAAGATCGCGCCGCCGCCAACATAAATGAACGGACGTTTCGCTTCAGAGAGTAATTGCGCTGCTTTTTTGATCTGCCCTGGATGGCCTTTCACCGGTGGGTTATAGCTGCGAATCGAGACCGATTTAGGGTACTCAAAAACCGCTTTGGCTTGCGTCACATCTTTCGGCACATCAATCACCACCGGGCCGGGACGACCTGTGGTGGCAATGTAAAACGCTTTTTTGATCGTTGTTGCTAGATCTTTAACGTCTTTGACTAAAAAATTATGCTTCACAATCGGGCGTGAACAGCCAACCATATCGACTTCTTGGAAGGCGTCTGAGCCAATCGATGGCGTACCGACTTGGCCAGAAATCACCACCATTGGAATCGAGTCCATAAACGCTGTGGCAATGCCGGTTAAAGCATTGGTAGCGCCTGGGCCCGATGTCACTAACGCGACGCCAATTTTATCGCTGGATCGTGAGTAAGCATCAGCGGCATGAACGGCAGCTTGTTCATGACGAACGAGTACGTGTTTGAATTTATTTTGTTTGAAAATCGCATCATAGATTTCCAAAACCGCGCCGCCGGGATAGCCGAATACAAATTCGACATTTTCTTCGGCAAGACAGCGCGCAAGAATTTCAGCGCCCGAGATCTGCATGGGATAAGTCCTGAGTCAATCGTTGATCGGTTGGTGCAAGCTGCTAGTTAGCAGCAGGCAACTATTGAAGAGCATTCAATAGGCAATGCCGCGCTTGTAAGCTTTATCAGCTCATCTATTTGAGCGGGCATTTTATTAACTGGACTTGCCGCAGTTCACTGGCTTGTGGCCATCAAGAACGAAGTGTGATGCGCTTGCGGTGTCGATCCAGTGCCCCTGCCGTCTGTTTAAACGACCGGTCGCTATAGTGACTTTGTGTAGGGGGTTAAAGGTAAACGATAGGCTTTATTTTGGCAAGTTTTTCTGGCTGAATATTTTTGCTTTTGTTAGTATCAATCCCCTGTTTTTGCTGGCTATTTGGCAGCAGTTTTACGCGTCCCTGTTTTGGAGTCCAAGTTTGGCAAGTCAGCAGCAATTAAATGATTTTTTAGCCAGCGTCGAGCGCCGTGCATGGCGGCAAGCGCAGTACGCCGTGCGCGATCATGAGCACGCTTTGGATATTGTGCAAGATGCCATGCTCAAATTAGCCACGCGTTATGCTGACAAGCCCGCGTCTGAATGGCCGATGTTGTTTCAAACTATCTTGCAAAATACGATACGAGACTTTCTCCGTCGGAATAAATTGCGTCAATTTTGGGTGAGTTTGTATTCTAAATTTTCGTCTCATTCTGATGATGAAACTGACTCAGCCGATCCACTGTCCTATGTGCCGCACTGCAGCGAGCTCAATCCCAGCGCAGAACAGACGGTTTTGCAGCAGCAAAATATGGCGTTAATCGAAGAAGGGCTGGCTTTATTGCCAGCACGTCAACGCGAAGCCTTCTTGCTGCGTTATTGGGAGGAGATGGATGTGCAAGAAACCGCGCAAGTGATGGGCTGCTCAGTGGGGAGTGTCAAAACGCATTGTTCGCGTGCCTGCCATACCTTGGCCGATTGGCTTAAACAACAGGGGCTCACCCTATGAATGAATTGAATGAAGCAAAGCAGCAGCATTTAGCACAGTTAAGTCGGCAGGTAGCGGATGCGCCGATTCCTGAAGAGATTCGTGCCCGTTTAATTCAGGCGCGCCAAGCGGCGGTAGCACAGGCGGGGATGCCACATTCTCGCGCGAGCGAGGTGTTAGCGCTGGTTAATGCCCACCCTAAAATCAGCATGGTCAGCGTATTGCTGGTGCTGTTATTGAGTGTCACTTTCGTGCAACAGCAGCAGGCCAAACCAATGACCAGCTCGATTGATTTGGCTTTATTAAGTAGCGATGTGGCAATGGACGATTTACTCGACCCCACTTTATTGGATGCGCCGCCACGATGAAACGATGGATGATATTGCTGTGTACCGTATTGGTTTGGAGTGCTGCGGCGCAGGCCGCGCCCGCTTGGTCTGAGTTAACGCCAGCTCAACGCGAAGTATTAAGCGCCATGCAAACGCAGTGGGATGGTTTGCCCAATGAAGATCAGCAACGATTTTCGCTTTTGGCTTTGCGCTTTGCGCAAATGCCGCCGCATCATCAAGAAAAAATGCGGGCGCGTTTAAATCGATGGGCCACGTTAAGCCCTGAGCAACGTGAGCGCGCGCGCGAAAACTACCAGCGTTTGCAAGCGATGTCGCCCGAAGAGCGCCAAAAACTGATGCAACATCGCCATCAACGACGAGCCAGCCAAGCTTGCTGTAATTCACCAAAGACGGAGTAGGGCCAATATGCTAATTAGCGCGGGTTTAACACGCCGTTTTGTGTCGTTTTTGTATGAGATTTTATTACTCACCGCCTTGTTACTGATTGCTGAAGGGCTGTTTCAAGGTGGCTTTCAGCTGATTTCTGGCCAAGCGGTGACCGAATTGAGTGCTTATCCTTGGCTTAATGCACTTAATTTTGTGTGGCTGACGCTGGTGACCCTATTGTATTTTGGCTGGTGCTGGCTGCGCGGCGGGCAAACCTTGGCGATGAAAACTTGGCGCTGCCGCTTGCTGATGCAAGACGGCGCCAATTTAACGCCTAAAGCGGTGTTGATTCGTTTTGCGCTGGCGAGCGCCTGTTATCTGCCGTTATTGCCGATTTATCTGTTGGCGCGTAAGCAGCCGGAATATCAACTGGGCTTATATATTGCGGGCGGCTTATTTGTATTGCCGTTTATTTGGGCGTTATTCGATGGTGATCGGCAATTTATTTACGATCGTTTTGCCAACACCCGCACGGTGTTTTTTCCCAAAGAAGTGCCGTCAAAATACGCCCAGCCAAGTCAGGATGAGGCTGTGTAGTCTATTGGGCTAAAGCGCAGGCATTTAGCGACGAAAAAACCGTTGTCACTGGTGTATGAAGCAGTGCAACGGTTTTTTTATGCCGGTTTTAGTTTTGACGACTACGCAAAAATGCCAGTACTAGCAGCGCTACCAACAAGCCAATCACTGGTTTATCACCGGCCCATTGATACGGTGTATGGCCTTGCATATGGCGCACTTCGCCTTCTAAAACCGCTTGGGTTTGCTCGGGCAAGCTGCTGACAATCCGGCCTTTGGCATCAATAATCGCCGTTTTACCCGTGTTGGTGGCGCGGATCAGGTAGCGACCGTTTTCGAGCGCGCGGGCGCGCGCCATTTGCGCGTGTTGCTCGGCCGCCCAAGAGCCATCAAACCACGCCATATTGGTAAAGTTAGTCAGTAATGTGGCGTTGGCGGCGTTAATGCGGATTTCGTCGCCAAAAACGTCTTCGTAGCAAATATTGGCCGCGATTTGCCCGCCGTTGAGATTGAATGGCGCTTGCGCCAGTGGTGCGCGTTGAAAACCGCTCATTGGCATTTCAAGCATTTGATACGCCCAGCCAAACAACCACGGTAGCGGAATGTATTCGCCAAAGGGCACCAAATGCGATTTGGCGTATTGTGTTTGGTTTGGCTCGGCTAAATTCACCACTGAATTTTGGTATTGCTGCGGCTCTGCGCCCCGCGTGGCGACGCCCATTAACAGCGTGGCGGATTTTTGCTGGGCGATTTGGCGTAGCTCGGCCAAATAATCAGCAGGAATTTCGTTAAAAAACGACGGAATCGCCGTTTCTGGCAATAAGATCAGTTGCCCTTTGGCGGCTTGAGTGAGGGTGAGGTAGCTCTGTAGACTGTCAAAATAAAAATCGCTATTCCACTTCATGCTTTGCCCGATATTGCCCTGCAAAACGCTCACTTTCACTGGCTCGCCGATGGGGTGCGTCCAATTGATTTTTTGCAGTAATTGGCTGCTACTGAATAGTGCAATCGCCAAACCGAGCGCGAGTTTTTTATCCCATAAAAATACGCCAACACTCAAGGCCATTAACCAACCCGCGCCATAACTGCCAATGATAGGGTATAGCCCGCCAAGCCAATCAATCTGTGCGCTACCGACCGATGCCCAAGGAAATCCAGTAAACAGCCAACCGCGCAGCCATTCACATAAAATAAATAGTGTTGGCGCAATCAGCGTAAAGCGCCAGCTATCGCGGCAGGGTATTTTCCACGTGAGCCAACCGGCTAACATTGGAAACAAGGCTAAATAAGCGGCAAACAACAGCACCGCGCCCGCAGCAGCGGGTGCTGGCATTTTGCCGTGGGTATGTAGACTGATGTAAATCCAGCCGGCATTGGCAACGAAATACCCCAGCCCCCAAGCCAAGCCCGGCCATAGCGCTTGCCGCGCCGAACCGGCGTTTTGCCAACCGGTAAATAAAATCCACAGTGCAATCGGCAGCAACCAAAATTGCGATAAAGGCGCAAAAGCGGCCACAGTGCTAGCACCGGCCAAG
Organism: Deefgea salmonis; assembly: GCF_020531905.1. Taxonomy (GTDB): domain Bacteria; phylum Pseudomonadota; class Gammaproteobacteria; order Burkholderiales; family Chitinibacteraceae; genus Deefgea; species Deefgea salmonis. The sequence goes on from NZ_JAJAWG010000002.1 coordinate 26,401, forward strand.
CATTGAATCAGAAGCAAGAGAGTGCGATTTTTAAGCATTTTTGGCGTCTAAAGGCGGTGTTGAAGTCGCAAAGTCGTTTGCGCAGCAGGGGCAGTTTGGATCACGATGCATTGAGTTGATCGTGATCCATGGAGATTGAGTCGGTGTTGATACTGGGTTTGCCTTGGCATCAATACGGCTGGCAAACGCAGTATCAAGCCAGCTTAAGCCTCGTGATGCTCGGTGATTTTTTCGAGCAAAATCGAATGCACGCGGCGGCTATCGGCGCGCAAAATTAAGCAACGGTAGCCATGACAATCGATACTTTCGCCACGTTTAGGCACATGGCCAAAGCAATCCATCATCACCCCGGCAATGGTGTCAAATTCATCGGTTGGAAAGCGGCTACCGATGGTTTCATTCAGATCAGTCAGTTCGGTCACGCCTTTGACGCGCCAATGGCCTTTGCGATCTGGCACCATATTGTCTTCGTCTTCATCTTCGTCGTATTCGTCTTCGATATCGCCGACGATTTGTTCCATGACGTCTTCAATGGTGACTAAACCGGCAACGCCGCCGTATTCATCGACCACAATCGCCATATGGTTGCGATTATTCCGAAAATCTTTAAGTAGCACATTCAGGCGTTTGGCTTCGGGGATATACACCGCAGGACGCAGCATTTCGCGGACATTAAATTCGCTGTCGCTGGCATAAAAACGCAGTAAATCTTTGGCTAGCAACACGCCCAATACATGGTCTTTGCTGCCGTCGATCACCGGAAAGCGCGAGTGGGCGGTTTCAATGACAAAGGGGATAAATTCGGCGGGGGAGTCGTTGATGTCGATGACATCCATTTGCGAGCGCGGCACCATCACATCGCGCACTTGCATATCGCCCACATTGAGCACGCCTTCGATCATACCGAGGGCATCGGCATCGAGCAGTTGGCGCTCGAAAGCGGTGTGGAGAATTTCAACCAGTTCGCCGCGGTTTTCCGGCTCCCGTAACAGGAAATGGGTCAATCTTTCTAATAAGCTGGGCTTATAACTCGGGGACGGAACGTCGTCCATAATGCGTATTGCTCCTATGGGTGAATCGCAGCGGAATCGCCCGCAGCGATCAATGAGTGAAGTTATTCACGCTCGGTCAGATAGGGGTCATCATAACCCAGCTGCGTGACAATTTGGGTTTCGAGCAATTCCATCGCTTCGGCCTCGGCCTCTTCAAGATGGTCAAAGCCTTGTAAATGCAGCGTACCGTGCACCACCATATGACAATAATGCGCCAATAAAGCTTTGCCTTGCTGCTGCGCTTCACGCTCAATCACCGCGCCACACAACACCAAGTCGCCCATTAAAGGCTGGCCCGCAACCTGTGGTAATTCATCATCAAAAGTAAACGTGAGTACATTGGTGGCGTAATCTTTTTGCCGATAATCGCGGTTTAAGCTTTGGCCTTCGTCGGTATCGACAAAGCGCAGCGTGATTTCAGCGTGCTCAATTTGCGCGGACAAGGCGGCGCTCACCCATTTTTTCAGTAGGCTGCGACGGGGAATGGGGCTGGCATGGCTTTGGTTTTGTATCGTAATAATTTGCACGAGTTTGCTCATGGATTGGAGGTCTTAAAACCTAAATCTTGAATCACAGAGAACACCGAGCCTCACAGAGAAAACCGCTAATTGGAGTTAAAACTAATTCTACTTTGTCACTCCAAAAACCTTGCAACGCAGAGTCGCAGAGACGCGGAGAAAAGCAAAAGAGTTTCTAGGGTCTGTTGACATTTGGTTTGCCAACCGCGTTTGTGCGGCTTTTGGCCTGAGGCAAGGCACGAAGCGCGCAGCGTAGTCATTCTACGCCAGCGCTTGGTAACGCAGCATCAGGCCAAAAGCCGCCAAACCCAAAGGGCTCCAGCGCGGCGGGAAACCAATCGTCAACAGACCCTAATGAATTAGCTAAGATTTACTCGTTTTTCCTCTGTGTCTCTGCGACTCTGCGTCGGAATTTCAAGGTTTAGCGCTTGTTTTTAAATGGTGTTTTTCATACGCGGTGACAATTTTTTGCACCAGCGGATGGCGCACCACATCGGCGGCGGTGAAGTGGTGAATGCCTATGCCACGCACGCCTTGCAGTACTTCTTGTGCATCGGTGAGACCGGATTTTTGATGCTTAGGCAAGTCAACTTGCGTGGCGTCGCCGGTAATCACCGCTTTGCTGCCAAAACCAATCCGCGTTAAAAACATCTTCATTTGTTCTGGCGTGGTGTTTTGCGCTTCGTCCAAAATAATAAAGCTGTGGCTTAGCGTTCGGCCACGCATAAACGCCAGCGGGGCGATTTCGATAATTTGTTTTTCAAATAACTTGGTGACTTTTTCTACGCCCATTAAGTCATACAGCGCGTCGTACAGTGGTCGCAAATACGGATCGACTTTTTGCACCAAGTCGCCCGGCAAGAAACCGAGCTTTTCACCGGCCTCAACGGCAGGGCGAACCAAAACTAATCTTTGGACGGTATCTCGCTCTAACGCATCAATGGCGCTGGCTACAGCCAGATACGTCTTGCCAGTGCCGGCCGGGCCAATACCAAAAGTGATGTCGTTGTCGGCAATGGCTTTGATATAAACATTTTGCCCCAGCGTGCGCCCGCGTAAATCACCGCGTTTGGTGCGCAATTGCGGCACGGTAGGGTCGATAATTTGCGCGTTGGGATTACGCAAGATTTCCATCAAGCCCAATTGCACCGCATCGACGTCGAGCGGCGAGGCGCTGTCTTCGTAAAAACATTCCAGCGCATCGAGCGCCTGACGAACTGATTTTAATTCGCCGCTGACGCGAAATGCTTCATTGTGGCGATGCACCGTGACATCAAACGCCACTTCGATTTGTTTTAAGTTTTCATCCAGCGCGCCACATAAATTGGCCAAACGCAGATTATCGATGGGCGTGAAATGGATGGATTCGGTATGCACAGGTTTTTCTCAAGGGCAGGGCGGGTGATTAGGAGATGGATCGACAAAATTTCCGAAAATAGCAATTCTAAAGAACATCGTCATCCCCGAATGTTTTTATCGGGGATCCAGCCGCGCAGCTGGATTCCCGCCAACAACTCGCGGGAATGACGGTTTTTTTAAATATCAGTTCTTGCCGTGCTTTGGTATAGATTCCATACCTCACTCAGCAATTATGATTTCGCCACGCAAGCTGCGTGGGAAGGCATCGGTAATGCGAACTTCAACAAACTGATTCATCAGGCGTGGGCTGCCTTCAAAATTCACAATGCGGTTATTGTCGGTGCGGCCAGCGAGCTCGGTTTTGTCTTTTTTGGCAAAACGCTCCACCAACACGCGCTGCACGCTACCAATCATCGATAGATTAATTGCTTCGGCTTGCTGCTCTAGGCGTTTTTGCATTCTTTGCAAGCGCGCCAGTTTGATGGCTTCTGGCACATCATCCGGCAAATCAGCAGCTGGCGTGCCCGGGCGGCGGCTGTACACAAAGCTGTAGCTGGTATCAAAACCGACGTCTTCGATTAGCTTCATCGTGCGCTCGAAGTCTTCTTCGGTTTCGCCCGGAAAGCCGACGATAAAGTCACTCGAGAAACACAAATCAGGGCGCGCTTCGCGCAATTTGCGAATTACTGATTTGTATTCCAGCGTGGTGTAGCCGCGCTTCATATTCACCAACACGCGATCCGAGCCCGCTTGCACTGGCAAATGTAATTGCGAACACAGCTTTGGCAAAGTGCGGTAGCAATCAATAATCCGCGCGGTCATTTCTTTGGGGTGGCTGGTGGTGTAGCGAATGCGCTCGATGCCGGGGATTTCGTGCACGTATTCAAGTAGCGTCGCCAAATCGGCGATTTCGCCAGCGTCTTCACCATCCAAAATCACACCGCGATACGCGTTCACATTTTGGCCGAGCAAATGCAATTCTTTCACGCCTTGCTGCGCCAAATGCGCGACTTCAGTCAGGATGTCTTCAAACGGACGCGATACTTCTTCGCCTCGGGTGTACGGCACCACGCAGAAACTGCAGTATTTAGAACAGCCTTCCATAATCGATACATATGCCGCGCCGCCTTCAACCCGAGCGGGTGGCAAGTGGTCGAATTTTTCGATTTCGGGGAAGGAAATATCCACTTGGCTAATGCCGGACTTACGTTTTTCGGCAATCAGCTCGGGCAAACGATGCAAAGTTTGCGGGCCAAACACAATATCCACATACGGCGCGCGCTTGATAATCGCATCACCCTCTTGCGAAGCCACACAGCCGCCGACACCGATGACGATATTGGGATTGGCCAGTTTAAGCTCACGAACGCGGCCTAAATCCGAGAAGACTTTTTCTTGCGCTTTTTCGCGCACGCTGCAGGTGTTAAATAAAATAATGTCCGCTTCTTCGACATTATCGGTTTTCACCAAGCCATCGGCGGCATGCAATACGTCGACCATTTTGTCTGAATCGTATTCATTCATTTGGCAGCCGAAGGTTTTAATAAATACTTTTTTGCTCATGGCTTTCTTCTATAGGGGTATTGGTTTTACTGCTTTTATCAACAAGGGCTGCATAGCAATACCCTTGGAAGGCAATAAAATAAGAATTTTCTTTGAGCCACTGGGCACAATGCCAGCAAAGGCTAGGGCGTGATTTTAACGCAAATCGACCGGCAAGCGGCGCTCTTATGACATGGGATTTGTTACACCGGGGGGAGCCGCGGCAATCACTCGCACATTATCGTAGCTACTGGGCTGTTTGCCGTCGTCATCTGCGGCGGGGAATTATGTTAGCTGCGTAGAAGTACGGTTTTGCTGATTATGCCTTTGCTGCAGAAACCCATAAAAAGCGTGGCCTTGGTAGGAGCGGGCTCGCCCGCGAATGCGAGCTCAATAAGGAAAATCTTCGCTGGCAAGCCAGCTCCTACGCGGCTCTTTTGAAGTTGCGCCGATAGCGCGCAGCAAAATCGAAGGCTGCGCCACATTATCCGCCAGCGCTTGCTCGCAATGATGCCATACGGGCGATGACGCGACGCTAATCGCAGCTAGACTGCTATTGCACCGCATTGCAGTCAACAAACCAGCAGCCTATCCCCAAAAAACCACCGCGCGGTTCTTTGATTCGGCCGATGGATTTAAGGAAATCAATCTCCGCTGGTGACAGCAACCACGCTTTCCATACCAAATCCTTGCGATTGGCCTCGAGCTGCACCCAAACCGGCGCATCACGCGGCACACGCTGCGCAGGGATCAAACGATTTTGCTGATCACGCACCTGAAACGCCGCCGAAACCGAAAAATCCTGCCCATTCAAACGAATCACCGGCGGCGCATAATAATCCATCTGCGCATAAGCCCCTTCCGGCAAAATCCGCGCCGCAAAGGCCGGGATTGCGCTGAGCAATAACAAAGCCACCAAAAATAAACGCATACGCCACCTCGTTAACTGATGCGCTTGATGGTAACAAGCCCAGATTTGTCAGGGAAGTTTTAATGTGAGAGTGGGGTGGAAAGGTTGAATGGGGTGTGGGTAATTAGATTGATGTTGTTTGCCGTATAGGTATTTTTACCATTTTCGGCAGTTTTGGTGACGAAAATGGTCAGCTTTGAGGTGGTTAAACTGAGTGTTTGTGTAAATTTGTATTGTAGCTCCGATAGAGCGCAGCGAAATCGGCGGCTGCACTGCGTGATTCCCTAGATTGATTGCTGTGATTTCATGCGTGCGATTACGCTACGCTAATCGCACCTACTGTGCTGACCCCTTTGATTTCTTTCACAGGCAAATTAAACCGCCGAGATTTGTCGGCGGTTTAATTTGAACCATTCGTACGATTACGCTACGCGTGCATACCTACAGGCCTGAGTTAAATGGAGCGCAAATCAATTTACTCTGACCCCTTTGATTCTTGATTTCTTTGATTTCACAGCGTAAAAAAAGCAACCCAAGGGTTGCTTTTTGAAAACAAATATACAATTAAGTCATATTTAAATAGGGCATTTTGTGAGCGTTAATTTAAATGAATCTAAATTATTTGCATTAATTAAAAAATGACCTTCCCAAGTTACGACTTATAAGTATAAAAATATCGTGCACTTATTTGCACGAGCTAGGTAGTAATTTTTGTAATGTTGCATCGGTAGATGAGCATTTCCAAGTTGAAATTGAAGTGCCGCCATTTGCAGTCCATACCGCAACCACTGGTGTTGCCGCATTATCATATGGTGTGAATTCAACTGGACCATTTGCAGTTAGGCCCTGAGTTGTAATGGTGATTTTACCATCTTTATCTGTTTCAATTTTCTTAACAAATTTAGATGTTGAGGTAGCACTTTCACAACCGAAAGAATCTGCTGCTGGCGCTTCATTTGCATTTTGGTAGGCATCAGTTACGGCGGTACGGCAAGTGCTTGCTGCAAGAATAACTTCAGTGAGTTTTGCTTTTTGCGTGTAGTCCTGATAAGACGGAATGGCCACTGCTGCCAAAATACCAATAATTGCGACGACGATCATCAATTCGATGAGGGTGAAACCTTGTTGTGCGCGTTGCATAGTGCGGTTCATGTTAGTTCTCCAATGAGTTAGGTAGCCATTATGACTTGAATTGGTATAAGCAAGTCTTGTGCCAGCTTTGAGATCAGCCTTATTGACATGAAAGTAGTGATGTTTTTGCATTTATTGACGAAAAACGTCACTTTAGTTGACTGGCTTAGGCAGTTTTACGTTAGAAAGAGCTCGTAGCCACGATTGGTTCAGCTCCGTAGGTACGATTAGCGCAGCGTAATCGTACGAATGTGGCATCGCCATCAATCATCCGCTGCATCGGCCGTCATATCCCCACACCAATCTGCCGGATAAATCCCCGCCGCCACTGCGCGATGAAAAGTAGAATACGGCCAGTCGCTCACTCGTTTGACCAAACCGTGCTTGAATGGATTCACATGTACATAATCAACGTGCCGTTGATAATCCAGCTCATCACGGATCAAGTGTTCCCAGTAATGCCGTTGCCAAATGCCCCGCTCCCCTGTTTTTTGGCGAACAACAGACAAGTGCTCTGTTTTGGGTAAAGCGCGCGAAAAGCCACTTTTAATCAAGCGCCAGCGCAGACTAAAATCCGCATCATCAGGCGGCAACGTTAACACCGCGTGCAAATGCTCCGGCAGTACAACCCACGCATCAATTGTAAATGGATGACGCTTGCGCACCTGCCACACCACATGCCGTAATGTTTCAATTTCTCGTACCAGCAAATCATTTCCACGACGCTGCAGCAGGTTAACGGTAAAAAACCAAGTTCCACCCGCAACAAAAGCCCGACGATAATTTGGCATCAATATTCAAGCCTACAGTTTGCATTACAGAAACTCTAGCATTGTAGCTGCGACAGAGCGCAGCGAAATCGCAGGCTCCGCCGTGTCGTGGCACATGCATTTTATTTCGGCGATTTCATGCGTACGAATACGCTGCGCTATTCGTACCTACGCTTTTCCAAATCCCAAATCTAATCGCCACCACGGCCACGGTAGTTTTTGAGTTCGATTAGGCGTTGGTTGCTGGATCCGCGCCAGGGTTGGCTGGTGGGGTGGTTTTGTTCGAATTTGCCGTCGATGAGCACGTCGATGTATTGCAAGATGGCGAGGTCTTGCAGGTCTTCAAAGACGTAGCCGGTCCAGAGCCAGATGTTTTTTTCGGGGTAGCGTTGTTTAAAGGCTTGGCAGAGTTTGAGGATGGCGTCCCGATTGGCGGGGTGCAGCGGGTCGCCGCCGGAGAGGCTAAGGCCGTCGTGTGATTCGCAGGCTTGCAGTAGCTGTTGCTCGATGTCGGCGGTGAAGGCTTGGCCGGATTTTCTATCCCATGTGGATGGGTTGTAGCAACCTTCGCACGCATGTTGGCAGCCGCTGACAAACAGCGTCACGCGGATGCCGGGGCCGTTGATGAGATCATGCGTGTAATAGCGGTCGTAATTCATGGGTATGTCGTTGTGAGTATTTATTTAAAATGCGTTGATGGATATACCTGTTGTTTATGATCGTGTTCAGATTGCGTGTTGATGGTGGTTAAAGCATCGCGGCATTCCCTCTCCCTTGATGGGAGAGGGTTAGGGTGAGGGTGATACTACCGAGTATATTTTAAGCTCAACACCCCCATCCCAGCCTTCCCCCATCAAGGGGGAAGGGGCTGCAGTCGATTCACTCCAGCGCTTGTGATTTAACGTTTCAACAGCCCACCTGAACAAAGCCTGTTTTTTTTCGGTTAGCTGCGATGGGCGTCGCATCATCGCAGGCATTGCCGCGCCAGCGCCGCATATTACATTGTAGCCGCCGCTTCATGCGTGCGAATACGCTGCGCTATTCGCACCTACACTTTTCCCAACTCCCAACTCCCAACTCCCAACTCCCCAATCACTCAACCGCCTGCGCGTGGTGTTTAACTCGGCGCATGACTTCTTTTTGTTTGCCGTTGTTAAACGGCCGGGCGTTGGGGCTGCCGAGGTAGCCGCAGACTCGGCGGGTGACCGATAGCGTGGCGCTGTCGTGGTTGCCGCAGTCGGGGCAAACAAAACCGTTGGCGGTGGCGAGGGTTTCGCCCATAAAGCCGCAAACGCCGCAGGCGTCAACCGGCGTATTACTGCCAAAATACGGCACCCGTTCGATGGCGTAATCCCAAATGCGTTCGAGCGCCAATAGATTGTGCTTCATATTGGGCAGCTCAACATACGTAATGTGGCCGCCGGTCGCGAGCTCGGCATAGCCGGTTTCAAAGTCGATTTTTTCAAATGGATTGACTTTGCGATACACGTCCAGATGGAAGGAATTGGTGTAATAGCCTTTGTCGGTCACGTCGCTGATGTCGCCAAAGCGTTCTTGATCGAGTTTACAAAAGCGGTAGCACAGCGATTCGCTGGGCGTGGAGTACAGCGAAAAGCCCAAGCCAGTTTCGTCTTTCCAGCGCTGCGTGGCGTCCCCCATGGTTTTGACCACATTGTGCAAAAAGGCTTGCGCGGCGCTGCTGTCGGCAGGGTGTTGACCAAACAGTAATACGCCAACTTCGTGCAGACCGATATAACCCAAAGAGATCGATGCGCGGCCATCTTTAAATAGCGTCATGATGTCGTCTTGCGGCTGGAGTCGAATCCCAAACGCGCCTTCGGTATACAAAATCGGGGCCACATTGGCTTTGACGCCTTGCAGGCGTTGGATGCGAATATTGAGTGCGCGTAAGCACACTTGCAGGCGCTGCTGTAATAACTGATTAAATTGCTCGATATTGCCTTGCGCTTCAATCGCAATGCGCGGCAAGTTCAGGCTGACTACCCCTAGATTATTGCGGCCGTTAAGGATTTCTTGGCCTTGTTCATCGCGCCAAGCGGGCAAAAAGCTGCGGCAACCCATAGGCGATACGGGCACGCTAGAGCCAGTAATTTGGCGATTGAGCTTGGCCGAGATAATGTCCGGATACATGCGTTTTGAGGTGCATTCGAGCGCCAATTGTTTGATGTCGTAATTGGGATCGGTGGGCTTGAGGTTGATGCCTTCGTCGATAAAAAACACCAATTTAGGGAATACCGGCGTGGTGCCTTCTTTGCCTAGGCCTTTAATTCGCACCCGCAAAATTGACTGCTGAATAATCCGCTCGGCCCAGCTAGTCCCCATGCCGAATGAGAACGTCACAAAGGGCTGCTGACCGTTAGAGCTAAATAGCGTGTTGATTTCGTATTCACACGCTTGAATGCCGTCGTAGGCTTCTTTTTCGGTGCGCTCGGTGGCGTAGCGTTCTGGATCGTTAATGCCGTATTCATGGGCAATGGCTAAATTTTTGGCGTGACTTTTCAGTACATACGGCGCCAGCACTTGGTCCAAATTGGGAATGGTGGTGCCGCCATATTGATGGCTGGCTACTTGGGCGATAATTTGGGCGGTGACCGCGCAAGCGACGCCGACGGATTTAGGGCTTTCAATTTTGGCATTGCCAAGGCGAAAACCGTTGTTGAGCATGCCTTCTAAATCGACGAGGCAGCAATTGGTCAGCGGCAAAAACGGTGAGTAATCCAAATCATGAAAATGGATATCGCCTTGGTGGTGCGCTTCTAAAATATCTTTGGGCAAAAAGGTGCTGGCAAATTGTTTCGAGACAATGCCGGCCATCAAGTCGCGCATCACCGGAAACACATTGGCGTCTTTATTGGCGTTTTCAGTGGTGGCTTCGCTGTCGGTTTTATTCACTAAGCCCATCAGTTTGGCGTGTAGCTCAGAGCCTTGCGCGCGCGTGCGATCTCTGTCGTAGCGATATTGGATATAAATCCGCGCCACTTCGGGGTAATCGTGCATCAAGGCGTCTTCGACCCATTGCTGAATCGTTGGAATATCTAATAAACAGCTCGGGGCATTGTGCTGGCTCAAAGTGCGGCATTGCGCTTCGACCCGCGCCGTAATCTGTTCGGCCAATTGGTCTGGCTGCGGGTATTTTGCCGCAGTGGCAGCGCGGCGGCAGGCTTCAAAAATTTTGGCGCTGTCGTAGGCGGCTTGGGTGCCGTCGCGTTTAATCACTTTGAGCATTGCTGTTTTTTCCTTGATGCGTAATCAGTGGTACAGGTATTGAGATTATTGGCTGACAGGCTTTTTGCTTTTGGCCTGCAGTTTATTGTGTTTTGGCGTGCTTTATCTCGAAGCAAACACAATATATGGTGTTTTTGTTTTGCTTGCTGCACATAATGAGCTGTTTTTGATGGCGGTCAATGTTTGGTTTTTTTGTCTGCCGTGTTGCCAAAATGGGCTATTTGTCGTGTTAATGCCGCGCCTTGGCACGGCTTTACTGGGCTGGCAAGCGTTGATGCTATGCTGAAAATCTCTTTGCAATATCTACGAACGATCTGTTTATGAAAAAATTACTGTTGGTTGTTTTGCTCGGTTTTAGTTGGCTGCCTGCGGTGTCGGCCAAAGATAAAAAAGAGCTGCATTTATTGCCCAATAGCAATGTGCAGCGCAGCGCGAATGCGGTGTTGTCTTTGATGTCGTATTCGGTGATTTTGGATTTAGCTGCCAGCAGTTTGTCGATTAAAGGCACAGAAAGTGAAAATAAAAAATTAATGATGACGCAATTGGGCGGCGGCGCCACCTTGAGTAAAGAAGTGCCGTTGTATTTGGAGGGCGCAATCGCGGGTAGCCGTTTTGACCCGACTTTTGTCGCCACTAATGGTGAAGAAGAACGCGTTATCCCTTTAAAGTGGACTTCATTGAGCGGCACGGGCGGGATCGGCTGGGATTTTCCACTGGCAGAAAACTGGGTGTTGCGGCCGATTTTTAATTTTTCGCTGGGTACGGTGGCCAGTGATTTAAAAATCGCTAATTGGTGGATTAATTATAAAACGGGTAAAGAGTTTAATTTTTTTGATAAAGGCAGCATGAATGTGTACGGCTTAGGCGGCGCTTTGATGCTCGATTACGAGCTGGTCAAGCCCGAATACGAAGTGGATTTAGAGCTGCGTTTATCGCAAGTGCATCTGAAAACATTCAAAACCGATGCCGCTGTATCGGGCAGTGCCACCTCGCAAACCGCCAATCTATGGACGCGCTATCGCGCGCCAACCGGCATGACTTTTTTAAGCCGTCCGCTACGTTATGTCTTGGAAGCATCGCATTCGCATTACTACGGCGATCAAGCTGGGGTATTGGGGTTTGATTATTTATCTACCGTAGGCTTGGGCTTTGAAGTCGACAGCAGCGCCCACTCGGTGTTGGTCACCCGAACCCGCTTTTTGATGCGCTATATGTTCGGCCCGAATGTATCGGGCTCTGGGATGAGTATTGCGATGAGTTTTTGAGGGGATTAGCTTTCAGCCAATATAAAAAATAATGCCATTGTAGGGTGGAATAAGCACCGCGCATTCCACCTGGTCGCGAAGCTTATGATGGAATGCACTGCGTTTATTCCACCCTACGGTTGGCAAATTATCATTGCTTTATGGTTGGGTATTTCCTTCTAGTCATTTAAAAATAATAGCTAGAAGGCAATACCTTGATAGTTGAAGTTTTAAATTCAAGCCGTTTGCCGGTAATTTAGAGCATAAAGCGGGCAAGGTCGTCGTTGCTGGCGACGCTGGCGAGTTTATTGCTCACAAATTCCGCATCAATGGTCACCGTGCCGCGCTTGGCGTCAAACGAAATATCGGCCAGTAAACGTTCCATCACGGTATACAAGCGGCGCGCGCCGATGTTTTCGGTGCTTTCATTCACTTGCCACGCCATTTGCGCCAGTTTGCGAATGCCGTCTTCGGTGTATACCAGCTCAACGTCTTCAGTCGCTAGTAAAGCTTGGTATTGCTTGGCGAGGCAGGCATCAGTGCCGGTCAGAATAGTGGCAAAATCATCCACCGTGAGCGAGCTTAGCTCAACGCGAATCGGGAAGCGGCCTTGTAATTCTGGAATCAAGTCCGAGGGTTTGGCCAAATGAAACGCGCCAGAGGCGATAAACAAAATATGATCGGTTTTGACCATCCCGTATTTGGTGGTCACGGTGGTTCCTTCCACTAGCGGCAGCAAATCTCGCTGTACACCTTGGCGAGAGACTTCGCCGCCTTGTCCTTCGGAGCGGGTGGTGACTTTGTCGATTTCGTCGATAAACACAATCCCATTTTGCTCAACCGCGCGCAGCGCTTCGGTTTTGGTGTCTTCATCATTGACCAGTTTGGCGGCTTCTTCGTCGATCAATGCTTTGAGCGCGTCAGGCACTTTGAGTTTTTGCGCCTTGGTTTTTTCACTCATTGCGCCTTTAAACATGTTTTGAATCTGGCTAGAAAAGTCTTCCATTCCCGGTGGCGCAAAGACTTCCATTGTCGGGGCGGTGGCGGCGACTTGGATTTCGATTTCTTTGTCGTCAAATTTGCCTTCACGCAGCATTTTTCTGAATTTTTGCCGGGTTTCGCTCATGCCATCATTGGCATTGACTTCGCCATAGGCTTGCGTTGCGGGCGGTAATAGCACATCCAGTACGCGGTTTTCTGCGGCGTCTTCGGCCTTGATGCGATTTTTGCTGATGGCTTGATCGCGAACTTGCTTAATGGCGATTTCCATTAAATCACGGATGATGCTGTCGACATCTTTACCGACATAGCCCACTTCGGTGAATTTAGTCGCTTCGACTTTAATAAACGGCGCATCAGATAATTTGGCCAGACGGCGGGCGATTTCGGTTTTGCCGACGCCAGTCGGGCCAATCATTAAGATGTTTTTGGGCGTGATTTCACTGCGTAGCGGCTCGGCCACTTGCTGACGACGCCAGCGATTACGCAGCGCAATGGCAACGGCTTTTTTGGCTGCGGCTTGGCCGACGATGTGTTTGTCCAGTTCGTGGACAATTTCTTGTGGGGTCATTTGAGTCATTGCACAGTCCTTAAGCATACGGTTGTAAATCACATCAGGGCATTTGGCGATTTTTAAAGGTCTGAGTGTGACTTGGAGGAGACGCTGATGTGATGACCGGTGTGATACCTAGTGCATTTCCCTGAATTTTGACTAATCTACTTTGTATAGCTTGCGTGGAAATGACGCTTGCTCGCTTATATCCTTATTTCACAATGGTTTTAAAATATAAAATTTTTGCGTGTGTTGTAAGAGGCGATCGCACGACGGGGTTTAACAGGGGCGCATGATGATTGATGATGAAAATTGGCTCGAAGAAGATACTGATTTATCGCTGCATGCGGAGGTAGAGCCGTGGAATGTACTGGTGGTAGATGATGAACCTGATATTCACCATGTAACCAAATTGGCCTTATCCAATATTGATTTTTTAAATCGACCGCTCAATTTATTGTCGTGTTATTCGGGTGCAGAAGCATTAGATATGCTCAACACGCGAGACGATATCGCCTTGGTTTTATTGGATGTGGTGATGGAGTCAGAAGACGCCGGTTTGAATGTCGCCAGAGATATTCGTGAAAAACTGCACAACCATCATATTCGGATTATTTTACGCACCGGCCAGCCCGGTGTTGCGCCAGAACGACATGTGATTGAAAACTACGACATCAATGATTACAAAGCCAAAACCGAGCTCACCCGCGATAAATTGTATACCGCGGTGCTGGGTACGTTGCGTTCTTACAACGACATTATGTTGATTGAGCATCAACGCCGACAATTAGACGCCAATCGCCGTGGCTTAATTAAAGTCGTCGATGCATCGACAACGATTTTTAAACAACAATCGGTGATTAAATTCGCGCAAGGCGTGCTCGAGCAATTGCAGTCATTATTGTTTTTTGAACAAGATGCTTTGTATGTAGTGGTGACTGGCGGCATGGCGGCGCTATCGCAAAGCGACGATCTAACTATTATGTACGCCACCGGCGGCTATCAGGCTTTTTGTGGGCAAACCTTGGCCGATGCCGAGTTAAGCCGCTTAAAACCCTCTATTGACGAAGCTTTGGCAGAGCGGCGCAGTATTTTTGCCCCGGATCACTTTATTGGATTTTTTCAAGCGCCGTATGGCTCGGTGAATCTATTGATTATTGATGGTCCGGTGGCGTTGTCGCACCCTGACGCGAATTTGATCGATATGTTTTGTAAGAATGTCGCGATTGCCTACGAAAATTTGATGCTCAATAAAGAGATCGAGGAAACGCAGCGCAGTATTATTTATCAGTTGTCAGAAGTGATCGAAAATCGCTCAAAAGACACCGGCAAGCATATTCACCGCATGGCTGAGTTTTCTTATGCGCTGGCCATTGAGCTGGGCATGAGTGAAGAAGAAGCTGAGATTATTCGTATCGCCAGTCCTTTACACGATATTGGCAAAGTTGGGATTCCGGATTTGGTACTCAATAAACCGGGGGTTTTAGATGCCGAAGAACGCGCGGTGATGAATACCCATGCTCAACTTGGTTATGAAATGCTTAAAGCATCTAAGCCACGTATTTTAAAAATGGCGGCGGTGATTGCCCATCAGCATCATGAAAAGTGGAATGGCACCGGTTATCCGCAGCAATTGGTCGGCGAGCAAATTCATATTGCGGGGCGAATTATTGCTTTGGCCGATGTGTATGATGCGCTGGCGCATTCTCGTTGCTACAAACCGCCTTGGTCGCGAGAGCGGGTATTAGAAGAAATACAGGCCGGATCAGGAACACATTTTGATCCTGAGGTGGTGGCGGCGTTTTTCCGTTGTTTACCTAAAATTGAAGAAATCAGAATGTCGTATCGAGATTACGCAGACTAACTGTGTAAGCTGTGAATTTGCGGTTAGAATAGGCGATTGAAATAATCAATCGCCTATTTTTTCGCCGTTCTCAATCCATGACTTGGGTCGTGTCATCAATATGTTCTCCGCTTGATTTTTGCTCGTCGTGCTGCGGGATGGGGGGTGACACAGCGTACCGAGCCATGGACTGGGTTAAACCAAGGTTTGCGCCAATGAATAAAGACTACCTCGAACGAACGCTCTCTGCCCGTGTGTACGATGTTGCGATTGAATCGCCACTTGAGCATGCACCGAATTTATCGCGTCGTATTGGCAATACGGTGTATTTCAAACGTGAAGATATGCAGCCGGTGTTCTCGTTTAAAATTCGCGGCGCGTATAACAAAATGGTGCAGTTATCTCGCGCTGATTTAGAGCGTGGTGTGATTGCGGCTTCGGCGGGCAATCATGCGCAAGGCGTGGCGATGGCCGCGCAATATTTAAAATGCCGCGCCACGATTGTGATGCCAGCCACCGCGCCGCGCATCAAGGTCGATGCGGTCACCCGCCGTGGCGCTGAGGTGGTGTTGATTGGTGATTCTTATTCCGATTGCTATGAACACGCGATGAAGTTGGTGGCGCAATCGGGCGCGACCTTTGTGCATCCTTATGATGATCCCGATGTGATTGCGGGGCAGGGTACGGTGGCAATGGAAATCTTACGCCAACATCCTGATCCGATTGATGCGGTGTTTATTCCGGTCGGTGGCGGTGGCTTGCTGGCGGGGATGGCGGCGTATATCAAGCGTTTACGCCCCGAAGTCAAAGTGATTGGCGTTGAGCCTACCGATGCCAATGCGATGTATTTATCGCTTAAATTGGGCGAGCGGATTACTTTGCCGCAAGTAGGGATTTTTGCTGACGGTGTGGCCGTGAAGCAAGTGGGCGAAGAAACCTTTCGCTTAGCCCAAGAATTTGTTGATGACGTGATCTTGGTCGATACCGATGCGATGTGCGCGGCGATTAAAGATGTGTTTGAAGATAATCGCTCGATTTTAGAGCCCGCTGGCGCATTGGCCATTGCCGGCATGAAGGCCTGGGCCGCGCGCGAAGGCGTACAAGATCAAACTTTTGTGGCGATTGCTTCTGGCGCCAATATGAATTTTGATCGCTTGCGCTATGTGGCCGAACAAGCCGAAATGGGTGAGCAGCGCGAAGCGATTATGGTGGTGACGGTGCCGGAAAAACCGGGTAGTTTTCGCACCTTCTGTAGCTTGATTGGCGCGCGCAATGTGACTGAATTTAATTACCGCTACGCCAAAGCAAGCGAAGCGCATGTATTTGTTGGCTTGTCGATTCAGCATCGCTCAGAAGTGGTCGATTTAATTGCCACGCTGGCGAGTCATGAATTGGCCGCGGTGGATTTAACCGACAATGAGTTGGCTAAATTGCATATTCGCCATTTAGTCGGTGGGCATGCGCCGCAAGCGGTCAATGAGCGTTTAATTCGCTTTGAATTTCCTGAGCGCCCTGGCGCTTTGTTGAATTTTCTCAATGGCATGAGCGACAACTGGAATATTTCTTTATTTCATTATCGCAATCATGGCGCAGATTATGGTCGAGTTTTAGTTGGGATTCAGGTGCCGCCCAATGAGGATGCGCAATTTAATGCCTTCCTAACGCGTTTGGCTTATCCGTATTGGCTGGAGACGCATAATTTGGCGTATCAGTTATTTTTGGGTACCGACGCGGAAAATTGATTTTAATCTGACAACTATTGTTATTTTTATGGCAGGTGTTGCACGACACCTGCCATTTTTTGATGACACTGTTCTTTTGTAACGTTCTCACTTTATAGTGATGTATTGCCTTGTGTTGAGTGCAAAGCATCATCCCTAATCAATAGAGTGTTATGTTTGAGCTAAAAAAATACACTGTTTTTATTGCGACGCTCTTGCTCGGTGTGTTGCTCACGACAGTGAGCATCAGCTTGTATTATTGGCAGGCCATTGATTCGGCGCGTTGGCGCTGGCAGCAAAGCCAAGATCAGTTATTGCATCAATTTCAGACGCAGTTATTACTCGCACAGTCTGATTTACACCTCATTCAAGCGGCTTTTATCGCGCAAAATCAGTTGTCTCCCGAGTTGTTCAGTCAATTGCAATTACAAAGTCAAGCCCGCCAAATCAACGCTGGCGTGTTGGCAATGGGCTTTGTGCGTTCCGTTCCGGCGGATTTTTTGCGCCAATATATTGAGCAAAACCGCAACGGTACCCGCTTTGCTGCGCGGTTTTATTCGGCATTTGACGTTGCCAGCTCGCAAGACCATCAGCCTTTACAGATTGTTGAAATGCTCAGCCCACTCAATAGCACCACATCACAATGGTTGGGATTTAATTTGGCGCACGATGCGGCGCTAAAGCGCGCTTTAGAGCAAGCCAAAGTGAGCGGCCAGCCGTGGATGAGTGATGGTTTTACCGCCAGCTTGGTGCGCACTGAATCGCTGGTGTTTTATTTGCCGATTTATCGCACTGTATTGAACCGGCCAACGCCAGCATTAAGGTCGAGTCATTATTTGGGTAGCGCGATGGTGTTGCTGCAAACCCAGCCTTTTTTTGCCGAACTCAATCGATTGGCCGACTCGGCCGGCTTGGCGTTTCGTGTCGTTGATCTGGGTGCTATCGATGCGGTAAATCGATCAGAAACTACCAGCAAAATACGCTATACCTCGCCGCAATTTGAATCAGATGCTGGCGCACCGATGGCGACAGCGTCGATGAATGTCTTGGGCCGACAATGGCGATTTGAATTTCAAGCCATTACCAGTGCACTGAGTTTGTTGCAAATCCAGTTCATGGCATGGTGTGCGATTTTGGGCTTGGTTTTCAGTTTGTTGCTGGCCAGTTTATTACAGCGTCGTCATCGTTTGCAGTCGCCAGCGCTGGGGGATGACGTGGATAAGCCCAGTTTGGGTTTAACTCAGGCGCAACAAATACGGGCTTTACTGGAGGCGGTGAGTGACCCTTTGATCTTGCGCGATGCACGCGGTCAAATTACCTATGCCAATGCCGTTGCCGAGCTGCGTTTGGCTGAGCATGATCGTCGTTTACTGGGCGGTTTTGATCCGGTATTTGATGCGGCTGAATTAGGCCGATTAAGTATGCCGCTGCAACGCATGGTCAGCCATATTGATCGCGATGCACAAATGCGGCAGTACGAGTTGATGCTCAAACCCTTGCGCGATGACCGCTTGCAATGGATGGGGACAGTGATGCAGGCGCGCGATATTAGCGCCAGTTCGGCGACGATTAAATCTCTGCGTGAGCAAGTTGAGCGCTTGAGTATGCTGGTGGAGATTGCCAACGACTGGTTTTGGGAACAAGATCGGGAAGGGTGCTTTACTGCGGTTTCGGGTGGTTTTTTTACTGATTTAGATCTTAATCCGGCGCTGTTTATTGGCAAATGTCGTTGGGAGTTGGGTCAAGGTGGATTGTCGGCGGCGCAATGGGCGGCGCATCGAGCGATGATTATTGCGCAACAAGCGTATCGTGATTTTGAGTATCAAGCTGAATTTAATCAGCAAAAATTATTTCTCAGCGTTTCAGGCCGACCGGTTTTTGATCTCAATGGTGAGTTCATTGGTTACCGAGGCGTGGGCCGCAATGTGACTGCGATTCGTTTGGCGCAAGCGGCCTTATTATCGGAGCAGCAGCGTGCCCAAGCGACTTTGGCGTCGATGTCCGATGCGATAGTCACCACCGACTTAAACGGACGAATTTATTATCTCAACCCTGTGGCATCGGCTTTACTGGGCTGGGAGCCCGAAATGGCGCAAGGGCAATATCTCAACGCGGTTTACCAAACGATTGATGCCAAAACCCGCTTGCCGCTAGCGGGTTTAGCCGCGCTGGCTTTACAAAATTCAGCGCAATGCTACGGCGCTCGGCGCTGTATTTTACTCAATAAGCTTGGGCTGCATTTTTCTATTGAAGAAAGCGCCGCGCGAATTCGCGACGATGCGCAGGGCACTTTGGGTGCTGTTTTGGTGTTTCGTGATATTAGTAATTGGCAAGATGAAGAGGAGAAAGTGTTTGGTTTTTAGGGGTATAACTGGCTAGGCTTTTATATTCGCAGGTTTGAAGTAAATACGTTGATGGTCTAGTGATGACTTGCTGCCGATGGTTGTAAGTACCTACGGCACGCCATCACACTCAATCTGCCCAGCGCCATGTTCATCACTGAACGTACATCACGCTGGGCGGGCCATGTTGTTGGTGACTTGACTGGGTTTAGTCAGCCAGACCTTCAAACAATTTGGTCGACAAATAACGCTCGCCAAACGACGGAATAATAATCGCAATCAGCTTGCCGGCGTTTTCTGGCCGTTTGGCTACTTGTAACGCCGCCCAGACCGCCGCACCGGCTGAAATGCCGCACAAAATACCTTCTTGCGTTGCCATTAAGCGAGCGGTGGCAAAGGCATCGTCATTACTGACGCCAATCACTTCGTCGTAAATCTCGGTATTGAGCACTTTAGGAATAAACCCTGCGCCAATGCCTTGAATCGGATGTGGGCCTTTGGCGCCGCCAGACAACACTGGGCTGGCTTCGGGCTCAATCGCAATCGCTTGAAACGACGGTTTTTTGGCTTTAAGCACTTCGGCAATGCCGGTAATCGTGCCACCGGTGCCGACGCCAGCAACCAAAATATCAATTTGCCCATCGGTGTCTTCCCATAATTCAATCGCCGTGGTTTGGCGATGAATTTCTGGATTAGCCGGGTTTTCAAATTGCTGTGGCATTAAGTAATTGGCGTTTTCTTCGGTGAGCGCTTTGGCTTTGGCAATCGCGCCGCCCATGCCATCCGGTCCCGGGGTTAAAATCAATTCAGCACCATAACCACGCAATAAGGCGCGGCGCTCTTTTGACATGGTTTCTGGCATGGTTAATACCAATTTATAACCGCGCGCAGCGCACACCATCGCCAAACCAATCCCAGTATTGCCCGAGGTCGGTTCAACAATCACCGTATCAGCTTGGATTAAGCCCGCTTTTTCGGCGGCATCGATCATGCTCACGGCAATTCGATCTTTAACCGAGTGCGATGGATTCATGTATTCCAACTTGGTGACCAAGGTGGCTAAGCAGCCTTCGGTAATGCGGTTGAGTTTAACCAATGGGGTGTGGCCGATCAGTTCGGTGACATTGTTCGCGATCTTCATAGCAGCTCCAGCTAAAATTAAACGGCAATCGGCAGATTGTAGACGGTATTATGGGCGCAGTGAAAAGCACTTTTTTGCCTAAGGAAAGAAGTAATGCAGATATATCGTGTTGGCGGCGCTGTTCGTGATCGTTTATTGGGTTTGCCAGTCAAAGACATTGATTGGGTGGTGGTGGGTAGTACGCCACAAGCGATGCTCGATTTGGGCTATCAAGCGGTAGGAAAAGACTTCCCAGTTTTTTTGCACCCTAACACACATCAAGAGTATGCGCTGGCACGCCTTGAACGTAAAAGCGGCCATGGCTATACCGGCTTTGAAGTGCAGGCTAGCCCCGATGTGACTTTAGAAGAAGACTTGCTGCGCCGTGATTTAACCATCAATGCCATTGCCGAGGACGAGCACGGCAACTTAATCGATCCTTACTATGGTCAAGCCGATTTAGCCGCCAAAGTATTACGCCATGTTTCGCCCGCTTTTGCCGAAGACCCGGTGCGAATTTTACGACTAGCTCGATTTGCGGCGCGATTTGGCTTTCGGGTGGCTGATGAAACCATGGCTTTAATGCGGCAAATGGTTGGCGATGGCGAGGTCGATCATTTGGTCGCTGAGCGCGTTTGGCAAGAAATGGCCAAAGGCTTAATGGAAGCGCAGCCCAGCTTAATGTTTGCCATTTTGCGTGAATGCGGCGCTTTGGCCAAAATTGCGCCAGAGATCGACGCGCTATGGGGCGTGCCGCAGCGCGCCGATTACCATCCAGAAGTCGATACCGGCCTGCATGTCATGCTGGTGCTGGACTATTGCGCGGCGCAAGGCTGGCCACTGGCCACGCGCTTTGCCGCGCTGTGCCACGACTTAGGCAAGGCCATCACGCCGGCCGATGTCTTGCCACGCCATATCGGCCATGAAGCACGCGGCGTGCCGCTGGTGGAGGCGCTGTGCCAGCGCTTGCGAGTGCCAACTGAATGTAAAGAATTGGCGGTTTTAGTCTGCCGTGAACATACCCTAGTACATACCGCCGAGCAATTACGCCCCGAAACGCTCTGCGCTTTATTTATGCGCTGCGATGCATTACGCCGGCCCGAGCGATTTAAGCAATTGCTTGATGCGTGTTTGGCCGATGCGCGCGGGCGTTGGCAGTTTGAAGATTGCGAATATCCACAGCAGGTCTTTTTGTTGCAGCTGCGCGACGTGGTGGCGGCGGTGGATGCCGGCGCGATTGCCGCGCAATGCAGTCAACCCAAAGACATTGCCAGCGCAGTACAGGCAGCGCGAATTACCGCGATTGCCCAAGCCAAGCCTGCGCTGTTGGCCGCAGCCACTGGCGCTTAATGGCGTGCCGTTTGACAGCTATTGCGCTGGGGATTTCAAGTTAAAATCGGCAGCTCGCTAAGTTCTGCTTGATGGGCTCGCTAACGAGAATGACGCTGAAATTTATTTAGGTGGTCTGATGTTTTTCGTCAGAAAAAATTAAGTATTAAATTTACTACCCCAATAGCACGCTGACTTGAGCGTGCTTTTTTTTGGGCGAAAAGAAATGCCTTTGCTAAGCTGAAATAACTTTGTTGCGAGGCAATATCATGAAGGTGGCTCAGATTAAAGTCAGTAATTTCAATGAATTTGAAAGTAGATTTTCAATATTGAGTCAGCTTGAGCCGCATTTTTTACTGGTGTTTGCCAGCCGTACATTACTCGCCGATCCACAATGGTTTCAGCGCTTGCGGCAGTGTTTCCCTGTCGCCGCCTTATTGGGCTGCTCAACTGCGGGTGAAATTGCCAATGATGGCGTTGACGATGATTGCGCTGTGATCACTGCGGTGCATTGGCAGGCGGGTGTACCTTACTGCGTGGAAACTGAATTGGCAGGCATGGCCGATAGCGAGGCGGCAGGCCAGCGATTGGCCAGCGCACTCAATGAGCAGCCATTGGGCGGGGTGATTGTGTTGGGCCAAGGGGTAGACATCAATGGCAGTGCCTTACTACAAGGCTTGGTGGCCAGCTTGCAGACCAAAGTACCCGTGATGGGCGGTTTAGCTGGAGATGGCACGGCATTTAGCCAAACCTTGGTGCTCAGCAACGAAGGCATTAGCAGTCATCGCATCGTTGCCATGGCGATTCCGCCAGAGATACACATCGGTCATGGCTCATTCGGCGGCTGGCAGCCATTTGGCCCTGCTCGGCGCGTGACGCGTAGCGTGGGTAATGTGTTATTTGAGCTCGATGCTGAGCCTGCGCTGGACGTTTACAAACGTTATTTAGGCGAATATGCCGCGCAACTGCCTGCATCGGGTTTGTTGTTTCCTTTTGAAATGCTCGGGCAAGACCATCAAGCCATGGGCGTCGTGCGCACCATTTTGGGCGTGAATGAAGCCGATGGCAGCTTGATTTTGGCGGGCGATATTATTGCTGATGGCTACTTGCGGCTGATGCACGCCAGTAATGACGCGCTGATTGAGGGCGCAGAGGCCGCTGCGCAGGCCGCGCAAGCGATGGTGACGCCAGCCAATCAAAGCTTGGGCTTATTGGTCAGCTGTGTGGGGCGCAAATTGGTGATGGGCAGTCGAATTGATGAAGAGATTGAAGCGGTTGCCGATGTGTTTGGCCAGCATGTGACATTGGCAGGGTTTTATTCTTACGGTGAAATTAGCCCATTTGTGAGCTCAACCGAATGCAAATTACACAACCAAACCATGACCATCACGATACTCAGTGAGTCGCAACGATGAATCGATTGCTCGCTCGTCAGTTAAAGCGCCATTTGGCGTGGATTGATGAAGCAATGTGCGAGGCTCAGTTGTGTGCCATCGAAACCGAGGCCGCTCAACATCCTGAATCATCAAACCATGTTTTGGGGAAAAATTTGCGGCGATTATTGGCTGCAATTGATGAAGCCTATCAGCAATCCGAACGCGATTTGGCATTGAGTTCACGCAGTTTGCAAATTAGCTCGGATGAATTAACGCGCAGCAATGATGCATTGCGCCTTGAGAGTGCAACCAGGCAAAGAGCGATTGACGCTTTATGGCACACCGCCCGCCAGCTACAAGAGAGTTTAGGTTTGCCTGTTGCCAGTAATGTAAGCACAGACTTAGAGCAATTATCGATTTTGATGGGGCAGTTAGTCGATGCACGCCAACAGGCCGAGCTGGCCTTGCAGGCACAAGCGGCGCAATTTTTGACGTTGGTGAATAATATTCCGGGGGTGGTATTTCGCCGCGAAATTGAACCCCCTTGGGGTATGCAGTATATCGACAAAGAAATTGAAGTGCTATCGGGCTATACCCTCGATTTATTTTTATCATCATCACCGCAGATCAGTTATCACAGTCTGATACTGGCCGATGATATGGTGCTGCTAGATCGGGCGACAGCTTCGGCCGCTGCTGGTGGTGAGCGCTATAGCGTTGAATATCGGATTCATGATGCACAAGGCGTTTTGCATTGGGTGTATGAGCGCGGACAAGTGCTGCGCGATGCGTTGGGTAAAGTGCAATATGTTGATGGCATTTTATTTGATATCACCGAGCAAAAACAGGCAGCGCTGCAAGTGCGGCAATTATCGGCCGCCATCGAAGCGAGTCCCAATCCAGTTTTAATTACTAATTTACAAGGCTGTATTGAATACGCTAATCCAAAGTTTGAGCAAACATTTGGTTTTAGCTCCGCAGAAGTACTTGGCCGAAGCCCAGTTGAGGTGCTCGGTGGCGGCGTGCCCAATCCGGTCGCGCACAATAAAATTTTGCAGCAAGTCTTACAAGGCCAAGAGTGGCATAAAGATTTACGTAATATCTGTAAAGATGGCACTTTAGTTTGGATGTCGGTCTCGATTTCTCCGATTCGTGATCAAAGCGCAGCAGTTACGCATTTTGTTGCCGTCTATGACAATATTGAATTAAGAAAAGCGGTAGAAACCGAATTAATTAATGCCAAAGAAACGGCAGATCAAGCCAATCGTTTAAAAAGTGATTTTTTAGCCAATATGAGTCATGAGATTCGTACACCCATGAATGCCATTATTGGGATGACGCATTTAACATTACAGACAGAGTTAAATAATAAACAACGGGATTATCTTAGTAAAATTAGTTATGCCGCAGAATCACTACTGCATATTTTAAATGATATTCTGGATTTTTCTAAAATTGAGGCTGACCGATTAAGAATGGAGTTTATTCCATTTCGGTTTGATCAAGTTTTAACCCAAGTTCGATCGCTGCATGAAATTAAAGCGGAAGAAAAAAAACTTGAATTAGAAATTACGCTAGCAGCCAATTGCCCCGCAACATTATTAGGCGATCCCCTCAGACTAGGGCAAATCCTGAATAATCTAGTGAGTAATGCGATTAAATTTACCCAAGAAGGAATAATAAAGTTATCGGTTGAAGTTGTCGCACAACAAGAAAAAAAAATTCGTTTGCACATTTCGGTGCGAGATAGCGGTATTGGCTTGACTCCGATGCAAATGAATAGTTTATTTAGACCCTTTTCCCAAGCAGATAGCTCAACCACTCGCAAATTTGGTGGTACAGGGCTTGGTTTATCCATTTGTAAAAGTTTGGTTGAAATGATGGAAGGCGAGCTGTGGGTTGAAAGCCAAGTTAATATTGGCAGTACTTTTCATTTTACCGTTTGGCTAGAGTGCACTGCTGTTGATATTGAAATTGATCATCCAATGAGTCACCGAAAAAATCTTAAAGGTGTGCGTATTTTATTGGTTGAAGATAATCCTCTCAATCAACAAGTGGCGCAGGAATTACTCACTGGCGCCGGGGCGAGTGTACTGCTGGCTCAACATGGTGGTGAAGCTTTAGGCTGGTTATCCATTGATCCATTACCGTGTGATTTTATTTTTATGGATTTACAAATGCCGGTGCTTGATGGACACCAAACAACACAATTAATTCGCAGTGATCCACGTTTTGTTGATTTACCCATTATTGCCATGACGGCGCACGCAATGTCGGACGAAAGGCAGCGCTGCCTCGAGAATGGTATGAATGATTACATTACCAAACCCATACGCCCGGATGTTTTGTTTGCCACCGTGATTAAATGGGCCGCAACACAAAATATTATATTGAATGACATTGAAATAAGTGAGCAATATTTTAATGAAGATCAACTCGCTCAATTTACAGGGATAAATACGCAAGAGGTTTTGCAGCGATTTATGGGCGATAAAAAACTCTACACTCAGCTATTTAAACAATTTTTGTATGAATATAAAAATGGCAGTGCCACTCTAGCTAAACTACTTAAAGAAGACTTAACCGCTGCGGGTATTTTTATTCACTCCATGAAGGGCGTAGCGGCTACTTTAGGTATGCATCAACTTACTGAGGCGGCCATCGCTTTGGAAGCCAATTTAAAACAAGATCCTCAATCA
Source organism: Deefgea salmonis (assembly GCF_020531905.1). Lineage (GTDB taxonomy): Bacteria > Pseudomonadota > Gammaproteobacteria > Burkholderiales > Chitinibacteraceae > Deefgea > Deefgea salmonis. Next base: position 52,155 of record NZ_JAJAWG010000002.1, read on the forward strand.
ATCGCCAAAAATTCAGCCATATTTTATGGTGCATTGGATGCAATGCTGGATGCCATTTCTGCTGCATATCAATCGCCGGTGCTGAATCAGATAAATTCATTATCAAATTCATCTGAGACTGAATTATTGATAAAGCAACTTTTTGAATTGTTAGAGGACTGTGATGGTGAGGCGGTCGAGATTTATTATAAATTACGTGATGATTTGGAACCAATAGTTGACGTCAGTTTATTGGATCGACTGGGCTGTGCAATTGCGAATGATTTTGATTTCTTGGCGGCTACAAGGTGGTTAAAAGAAATTCAGTTGGCAAGGGGTTTGTCATGAGTGAAGTGCTGCTCCCTGATCGACGAACTATTTTATTAGTTGATGATACTCCGAATAATTTAACTGTACTGAATGCGATTTTGAAAGATCAATACAAAGTGAGAATCGCCAATAATGGTGAACAAGCATTGCGTTTGGCTGAGCGTTTACCCTTGCCAGATCTGATTTTACTCGATGTGATGATGCCGGGTATGGATGGATTTGAGGTTTGCCGAAATTTAAAAAAAAATACAATAACAGCTGATATTCCAGTTATTTTTTTAACGGCTAAAACTCAAGAAATTGATGAGATCAATGGTTTTAATGTAGGTGCTGCCGACTATTTACATAAGCCGTTAAGTCCTGCGATTGTTTTAATTCGGGTTAGAAATATTTTGTTGATGCAAGATTTAAAAAATTCAATCCGAGAGCATAATTTATTATTAGAAGATCGGGTGGCTCAGCGAACTCAAGAACTTTATAAAATGCAAGATGCCATTATTATGGCGATGGGGGTGATGGCTGAATTGCGGGATGAAGAAACTGGTTTACATTTAAAACGTACGCAAGAGTATGTCCGGTTATTAGCCAATACCGTAATGAATTATCCACGTTTTATTGATGAGCTTGATAGCACCAGTATTGAATGGATGGTGAAATCTGCGCCTTTGCATGATATTGGCAAAGTAGGGATACCGGATGCGATTTTGCATAAACCAGCGCGATTAACACCAGAAGAATTTATTATTATGAAAAATCACCCCGCATATGGGCGAAATATTATTTTGGAAGTAGAAAGAATGCTGGGTGGCGAGAGCTTATTTTTACGCTATGCGCGTGAAATTGCCTATGGCCATCAAGAAAAATGGGATGGATCAGGTTATCCACTTGGTGCCAAAGGCGATGAAATTCCCGTGAGCGCTCGATTAATGGCCATTGCCGATGTGTATGATGCTTTGCGCAGTCGTCGGGTGTATAAACCACCGTTTTCTCATGAAATGGCGATGAATATTATGATTGAAGGACGCGGTAAACATTTTGATCCTGATTTAGTCGATGCATTTCAAATTGTTGCCACACAGTTTGCCGCGATCGCCGAAGAATATGCTGATCCATTGGATGAAGACATTAATGATATGACTTGCTCGGCCAATCATTAATTAACAATAAAATGCCGATGGTTCAAGCGATTGTTATGCGAGTTATCTTATTTTTGTATAAAAAAATCGGCCTCATGATGAGGCCGATTTAGTTTATTGTGGCGATTTATTTATTAAAATAGCTGCTATGGCTCTTGGCAAATTGGTAGGCTTGCTTACTATCCCAATTAATTGACCAAGTCATTATGCCGCGTAAATCGGGCTGCGCTTTTAACGGCTTGTAAGTGCCGCAGTTTTGCAGTTTCATCAAGCAATCGAGGGCTTTTTGTGTCTCGGCAACCGATAAGTAGCCGCCACCGGCTGCACTGGTGGTGGCGGGTAAACCAAAACCCACTTGATCCGCACGCAAGGCTGGGAATGGTTTAGTCACATCGCCACCCAGATTAAAGCCGGTGAGCAACATATCGGTCATCGCCACTTGGAAATCCATTGTGCCTTGCGAATATTGACGCCCGTCCGTTGCACCGATACTGCCGGTGTTGTAATGCTGAACGTGCAGCATCGTTAATTCATTGCGTAGTCCGTAGATGATTGGCAAGTAGCCGCCCCACGTACCGCCGTAGTAGCCTAGACCACCTTGGACGTAATTCACCTCTGGTGCCATCGTTACCATGAATTTGTCACCAAAGCGTGCTTTTAGTGCTTTGGTCCCTGCAATGATGTTCACGATTTGTGGTGTTACTGGATTCTTAAAGTCGTCGCTGGCAGTGATCGACAGATTGTTTTCCATATCCAAGTCGATCCCGTCAAAGCCGTATTTCGCAATGATGTCCCCCATGGTTTTGATGAACTGATCGCGTGCTGCCGCGCTATCGAGCACGATCACGCCGTTGGCGCCGCCGAGTGAAATTTGTACTTTCACGCCCGCGGCTTGTTTGGCTTTAATGTCGGCAATGAAATCCGCTTCGTTAAACAGCTTATCGAGTACAAATGCCGCCGTGCCTTTGGCGGCACTTTGATCCCCTTCCGCAAAAGAAACATTGATGATGTTGTATTCGGCTGGCACGTCTTTTAGACGAATCACACCTGAGCCGTTGTCAAAATTGTGCCAATAACCGACGACGACATGCTTAGGCAACAATCCCGGATTAGGGCTTGTTGTTGGTGTCACCGTTGGTGTGGTGGTTGGTGTGGTGGTTGGCGTTGCGGTTGGTGTTGCGGTTGGTGTTGCGGTTGGTGTTGCGGTTGGTGTTGCGGTTGGCGTTGCCGTTGCCGTTGCTGTGGGGGTCATCGTTGGAGTAACAGTCGGGGTCGCCGATGGTGTTGTGCTGGCTGTTGTTGTTGGCGTTGGACTGGTTGTGATTGTCGGGGATGCTGTTGGTGTACCTGAAATTAATTTCCACGGGCCCCATTGGTCGCTCCCTGGTACATTGCCTTGGGTCCACCATTTGGCTTCATAAATGACCGTGCCGACGCTAACGCGTGCGCCACCGTTATACACCTTGCTCGCATCCCAAGCGGCAACACCGTTGCTCGGCGGTGGGGTTGGGGCATTGCTTGCGACTGGGCTGGTGGTGGGTGTGGCTGTTGGGCTCGTCGTTGGATTGGCGCTTGGGCTTGTCGTCGGTCCTGCCGATGGGGCGGGGTTAACGCTGTTGCCGACTTCTTTCCATAGTGTTGGTGTTGCGGCTGGATTCCAGCCGGCACCGACATAGGCGGTGTGGCTCACCAAAGCGCTATAGATTTTTCCGTTGTAATCGACGACGGTATTGGCTGAATACGTTGTACCTTCTTGCCATGTTGCGGCCTGAACTGAGGCGGCAAATAGCAATGCGCCGAGCAGACTGGCTAAGCGAATTTTATTTCGTATCATGATCGTCTCTTCCTGTTTGTGTATTGGTATTGAATCACCAAGCCTGAGTCGAATGCTCAAGTCCACAGGAATATTAAGCGCTTTTCTTACGTATATAAACGTCTGGCTGAATAGTGTTGCGGCTTTATAGTCAATGATAAAAAGATTAATCTGACTATGAATGCCCTTCATGATCAAGTTGATAACTCAGTGGTAAGATTCATCCTTTGCGATTGTAAAAAAGCAGCTTTGCCATGACGAATCCTTTGCGCCCGATTAGTTTTGAATTCTTCCCGCCGAAGACCGACGAAGGTGCGGCTAAATTGGCCACGACTCGCCGGCAATTAGCGCAATTTAATCCTGAATTTTTCTCGGTAACCTTTGGCGCTGGCGGCACCACGCAAGCAGGCACGCTGCGTGCCGTGGTCGATATTCAAGCCGCCGGCCACGCCGCCGCGCCGCATTTATCTTGCATTGGCTCGACTAAAGACAATATTCGTGAAGTGGTTCAGCAATACAAAAATCATGGCATTAAACATATCGTCGCTTTGCGCGGCGATATTCCATCGGGTATGGGGGAATTTGGCGAGTTTCGTTATGCCAATGAATTGGTGAGTTTTTTGCGTAGTGAATTTGGTGATTGGTTTCATATTGAAGTCGCCGCTTACCCCGAGTTTCATCCACAATCGCCCAATGCCGAAGCAGATGTGCGTAATTTTATTAATAAAGTCAATGCTGGGGCTGATTCGGCGATTACGCAGTATTTCTTTAATGCTGACGCGTATTTTCGCTTTGTGGATGAAGTGCAAGCGCGTGGCGTGAATATCCCGATTGTGCCGGGGATTATGCCGATTCAAAATTACAGCCAATTACAGCGCTTTTCGGACATGTGTGGGGCGGAGATTCCGCGCTGGTTGCGCCTGCGTTTGCAGGCTTACTCAGATGATACCGCGTCGATTCGCGCGTTTGGTTTGGACTTTGTGACCGAGTTATCGGACCGCCTATTGGCGGGCGGGGCACCGGGCTTGCATTTTTACACCCTCAACGCCGCAGGCGCGGTGTCGACGGTGTGTCAGCGTTTAGGCTATTAATTGGCCGTTAACGACGTCCGATTTGGCATTGCGCATCGGACGTCCCCCTTGCTAGGGGCTGTTGACGTTTGGTTTGTGACCGAAAATCAAATTTCAACAGATCCTAGGGCTGGGCAGGCACTACTCGGGCGTTGTTGGCGTTGGCAATCACATCCACCTTTTGCCCCACGCGCAGCGCTGGGTCGGCGTCTTGCACAATCACCAGTCGCTCGCCATTGTCGTGCATGCGCACGGTGATTTCTTTGGCCATTTTGCTGCGTACATTGTCTTCGAGCTGATTGCCGACAAAACCACCTAATAAAGCGCCAAACACGCTGCTAATCACACTGCCCGTGCCTTGGCCGATGTGATTGCCCGCCAATACGCCACCGACCACACCGCCAGCCACACCTCCGATGCCCAATTGCTTGCCCGGTTTGACTTCAACATCGCGAATTTGCTCGATTTGACCGCTGCGCGCTCGCGCCACTTGCAGGGTTTCATTTTGCGTATAGATGTTGGCTGCATCATTGCTGGCGCAGCCCGTGAGTAAGGCGGCGCTGAGCAAGCCTATTTTAATCCAATGCGTATTCATCCAATGCTCCTTGGGCTGCGCTGAGGGATTTCAACGCGCGATTGCGTAAAAAAACCATACCGATTTTACTCGGCATGGTTGGTTTTGACTGTGGTGTGGTTCACGGGCGGCGGCGGTACCAGCCGGTGAGCGAGCGCCGCTCTCGTCTGGCGGGCAATACCTCGTGTTCAAATCGATTGGATAAAAACACCACCAAAGTGCCACCATACGGCGTGACATCAAGGGTTTGCTCATCGTCTAAATAAATCCGCAATTGACCGCCATCGTCTTCGTGCCAGTTTTGGTTGAGGTATTGCACCACAGTGACCACGCGACTGTCTTGATGCCGATGCTGGTCAAGATGGCGCTGGTAAAAACTGCCCGCTGGGTAGCGGGCAAAGTGCCATTCCAATTCATCGAGCCCCAAATACAGTTCGCGATTGAGGGTTTGCTGTAAATCGCGCATTCTTTGATTGGCTTGCACCATCGCCGGATCATCGTTTTCAACCCAAAGTACCGCATCGCCGCGAATGTCTTGGCGCACTTGTTGAGCTGCAGCGCGGCCCACGCCAGCGGCAACAAAATCGTCTTCTCGGCTGCTAAATAATTCATTTAACTGCGCTAAATGGCTGGCGTCTAAAAAGTCGGGCAAAACCAAATAGCCCGGGCCAGTTAAGGCGGCCACGATATCCAGATCGACGCTCATTTTGGCTTCTCCTCGGTGCTGGCTGTTTTTGCCACGTCGTTGACTGTTTTTGTGGTTTCGCTGGCGGATTTGGGCGCGATAAACAAATCAATGGGTCGGCTCATCGCCCGACGCCAAAATTTGCCCCATAAGGGTTTGAGCTCGCTCATGCGGCGTTTACGTGAGCGCATCGCCACCCAGAGCGCCAAGGTAAAGCTGACAAATAAATTGGTCACGCCAATGGCGGCAACACCGACCGCGCCCCAAGCCACAATCGGCCAAGCCAAGGTAAAGTTATACGCCGATACCGCATACGCGAGGTTGGCCGCAGAGAAGGTAATGTGACGTATATCGAGCGGCAGCCCGAGTAGAAAGCCCAGCGTGGCCATACTGCCCAACATAATCCCGAAATAAAAATTACCGGCCAGCGCGCCCAAATTGTGCTCAATATATTGGCCTAAGTGGCGGCTACGGTATTCACCCAAGATTTTATTCAGTAGCGGCATCGCGGCAATTCGCTGCGGGATTTGGTTATACAGCGATTTATTGTCGTAATAGCCTGAAATCAAACCGGCCAAAAATAAGCAACAACCGGCAATCGCCGCATAAAAAATCCCCATTCCCGCAATCGGCATCAGCTCTTGCAGCATTTTGTCGGCCTTGGTGGTATCGACCACATGCTTGCCAAACTCATACCACCACAGCCAAGCAATCCCCAGCGCCACAGGAATGGCGAGTAAAACGTTACCGACGATGGCAATAAATTGCGTGCGAATCACCTTGATCATCAGCTCGATCAGCTCGGTATACGCTTCATTTTTTTTGTTTTCTATCGTTGGCAAGGCCGCCGCAATCCGAGCTGCGGTCATCGCCGGCTGCTTGGTGGCGACGGTAAAATGCAGGATATGAATCAGCATAAAGCCCAGCGCGTAATTCATGCTAAAAGCAAAGGCTTCAAGTAAAGGCGGTAAATGCGCTTTGGCTGACAAAATTTTAATCAAAGCCATAAAGCCAACAATCACCCCGGCACCAGCCGCAGAGCGAAACATTTGCAGCCATTCGCTGCGGTTTTCACTGATGTAATGCTCGCCAGTATGGCTGGCGTGCTCGGTGATTTGCAGTGCGAGTAATTCGGTGTTTTCTTGCAATACATCGCGAACGCTGTATTTGCGGTTTTCGGCTTTCACCAGCTCCAGAAACAAGCCGAGTAAGGCGGGGCCGTGTTTTTCTGGCGTCATCGAATCAACCAAATCAAACAGCACTTTGAGCCGATCAATATGCTGCTTGAGCCGCAGCAAATGGTAGGTCAGGCTCACGGACGCGCCATTTTTGGCAGCCATTTTCCACACTTTGGCGATGATCTGCTCGCATTGCTGCAGCAAAACCAAAATATGCGAATGATCTTCATCCGGTGGGCGGCGCGCAGTGAGGTCTTCGCGATAGCGCTCGATATAGCTTAAAACTTCAGCATTCAAACGCACAAACGGCGATTCAAAGCGCTCGACATCGGGATGGTGCAAAACGATTTCTGGCTCTAAACCAATCGCCGACAGCCGGCACGACAAAACTTGAATCGCTTCGAGCTGCTGCAAGCGAATATGCGTTGGAATCTCGGCTAAACTCAATTCTTCTAAATGCGCTGCAGCGCCGACTTCAAACCAAACTTCTTTGGGTATCTCGTTGAGCCATACATAATCATTGGTATTGGGGAACAATACCCCGAATAAATCTTTAAGGTATTCGGGCTTAACCGGCGGCGGTAATAGCTTGGAACCCACGCGGCGCACAATCGCAGTAAAGACGCTTTCATTGGATAAAATACCGGTATCGGTATACAGCTGAACTTGGCGCGTGCTGCCCAGTAGCGTAAACAACTGCTTACGCAGCGCCACCCGATATTCAGGATGTTGCTCCAGCAAATAACACAAGGCGCGTGCATTATTGACTGCCGTCACACCATCAATGGCCTTGCCCGGGCGCAGAGCGTCAATGAGTTCTTTTAGGCTCGTTAGTGGATCGCTTTTGGCGTCCATCATTCGAATCAGGGTTTGTTCCATGTCTGATTTTCCATCGTGAAGTTGGGGGCTAACGCACCGCAGTTCAAATAGATTGAACTGCACGATGAGGCGTTCGGTCGGTGCTTGCTTAGCACCACCGCCCGAGTAAAGCGCTCGATTGTACCTTGTTTTTTTTCAAGCCTCTCAATGGCCGCTTAAATCGCCTAAGGCGTGGCTTGGCTGATGATTGCTGGATTGTTCACGCCGGCGCTGGGCGATCTTCAACTCAAAGCTGACATAAGTTCAACTGAAAGAAAAGACTAACAGGGGTATAGTTCGATGGCATAATTTCTTGAGGCTGTCATGAAAAAAACAAACCTACTATTTTTAGCCCTGTTTAGCGTGGCATCGTTGGCTAGTGCCGTCGAAAAACTACCGCCAATTCCGCATCTGCACCCCAGTGTGATTCAAGGGCAATTGCCCAATGGTCTGCGTTATTTAATCAAACCGATTGCGCCACAAGCTGGGCAAGCCAGCGAAGTTGAGCTGCGTTTACTGGTCAATAGCGGCTCGCTCGGCGAAGCCAACGACGAGCGCGGTGTCGCGCATTTGATTGAGCATATGGCGTTTAGGCAAACTAAAAACTTTGGTAAAGATGAAGTTAAAGGTTTGTTTAATAGCAACGGCATGCGCTGGGGTAATGACAGCAATGCCTATACCAATATTGAAAGTACCAATTACTTTTTTAAAGTGAAGCCCGAGACTTTAGATCGTGGCCTGCAATTAATGGCCGATTGGGCCAATGGCGACATTGTGTTTGATGCTGAAGAATTAAACACCGAGCGCGGCGTGGTGCTCGATGAAATTAATTTACGCAAAGACAATCAGCAAGGCTGGGGGAATTTTTATTCGGTACTCATTCCGCATTCCCCGCATTTGGATCGGCTGCCGGGCGGGTTTGAACAGGATGTGCGCGATTTGCCGCCTGAACGCATCGAAGCCTTGTATCGCAAGCTGTATCAGCCACAAAAAATGACTTTGGTCGTTGCCGGTGACGTGCCAAAAAATATTGAGCAAACGATTAAAACGCTGTTTGCTAAAGCGCCGATGGGCGATCAAGCCAGCCAATATCCGGCCTTGCCACTCACGCCCAAAGTACGCAGCTACCGCGCTAGTCCACCACCATGGCCACATACTGAATTTGGCATCACTTGGAATTTTATACAGCAGCCAGCGACTGATGCAGCGCAATTGCACTTGCAATATATTGCGATGCAAGCGATGCAACAACGGTTGCAAAAATTAGCATCGAAGGACGAGCAGCATTTTTCTTCGGCACAATGGTTTGATGAAAGCGGGGTTGCGGGGCGTGAACGCTATTTTTCTTTATATACCATCGTAAAAAATGAAAAACTCGGTGACGGATTAACTCAGCTGTATCGTGAGGTACGCCGTGCGCGTGAAACAGGCTTTAGCGATGCAGAGGTGGCCGATGCCATTGCCAGCTTTGCTTTGGTGCTCAAAAATATGTCAGTGTCGAATGAGACGTGGGCTAATTCGCTGATACGCTCGGCCAAATTTGGAATTCCTGCTTTGTATGTCGCTGAGCAAAAAGCTATTTTTGACCCTGCAACGATAACACCGCAGGCGGTGAATGCCGCATGGCAAAGCGTCGTCACGACGCCCGATCAAATCGCAATGATCTTGCGCCCTAAAGACTCGAGCAGCAGAACCGACGGCGATACTTGGCACGATGAAAAACTAGCCGCCATGATCGCCGCTGTCGATGCTGAAACATTGCCAGCGCAAGTGGCGCAAGCCGATAAGCCGCTGATGAGCGAGCAGCCAGCGCGTGGGCAAATTGTTCAGACCCAGACCGAGCGTGGCGTGACCGTGTGGACGCTGAGTAATGGCGCGCAAGTGTTGGTGCGAACGCAGCGCCAGGCGGATGAGCGCATCGGCGTGAATGGTCGATTTGCTGGTGGTGCTTTGGCTTTGCCTAAAGAATGGCGCTTTGTCTCTCAAATTTTGCCGAACTATATGATGCAAGCAGGGGTGGGGGATTTAAATACCGCGCAATTGATACAAGCGATTCGTAATGAAGAATTGCAATTGCAACCGATATTTGAAACCGCCCAGCATGGTTTTGGTGGTGGCGCAGCAACGCGCTCTTTTGAGCCCTTGATGCAGCTGATTTATCTCAGCCTTGCTCAGCCGCGCAGCGATAACACCGCTAGAGAAAAGGCGACCACGCAAGCGTATCAAAGCTATTGGCCCAATGGCCCGGGGTTTAACCAAAATCTATTTGGTGCCGCATGGCCGTATCGTGCTTGGGGTAGTGTGAGTGATTTTGCGATTAGCACCGAAAAACTTGATCAATTACGCGCGCAGCTGTTCGGCAATCCAGCGCAATTGCGGATGGTGTTGACCGGCGTTGCCGATTTGGCGCAGGCCAAAGACTTGGTTGAGCGCTATATCGCCAGCATTCCGCCAGCCAAGCCAACGGCAGTGACCTTGTTACCGAGCAAAATTGAACCCAAAGTCCAATCGTTGTCGAACACCGTGCTCAGTGAACGCTTGAAAGAGTCGCTGAAGACATTTACGTTTCATGATGATAAGTATACTGTCTGGAGCGTTGCGCTAGAAGGCGTAGCGGCCAATACCCAGAATGCCTTCTTGCAAGAAGGCTTAAACGATGTGATTAAACAGCGCTTGTTGACCACATTGCGCGAGCAGGCCGGTGATTCTTATACCGTAAATGCCTGGGGTGAAATGTCGCAATACTTTGGCCCAACACTGGGTTTGGAGTACAGCGTAACGCGTGAAAAGTGCGGTCAGGCTTTAGTGCTGGCCGCGCAGGAATTGCGAAAACTCAGTCAAAACTCAGTGACCGATACCGAGCTCAAAGCGATGCATGAATTCATGCAAAAAGGCCTTGATAACGGACCTAAATATCCCTACTGGTATGCGTATTCGCAAATGTTTCACTGGGTTTATAACCATGACTTGAGCTGGGTGAATCCAAAACCCGAGCAGATTTTGACCCGTGCCAACGTCGATGCGGCTGCCAAAAGCTGGTTTGTGCCGGAAAAATGGATTGTGGCTGCCGACGCCTGCAAAACCTTGCCCGATTTAACTGTGCTCGATCAAACGGTGACTGCGGCGAGCCATTAATCCGTAAAAATAAAAAAGCCACTGCCAGATTGATTGCAGTGGCTTTTTTTATTGGCGACAGTGGCGTTGCGGTGCAGTGGCGATTTCAAGCTGCGTTAAATAAAACATCGCTTGCGGGGTGTTCTCACCGCACATTTCTAATGACGGTTGCAGCCCAGCGCAGACGGCTGGGCGCGATTCGAGCCCAAATAATTCACAGCGAAAATCAGCCAGCAAATGTAAGCAGGCTTCTCCTGCAGCTTTGCCCTGAGGGTGTTTGGGGGTTGGGCTGGATATCGATGGGGCAATACAACAGGCCCCACAGTAAGCACGACATTGCATCGTATTTTGATCTTTTAATTCGGACATGGCGCAATGATACGTGATTGGGGGGAGTTAGCGTCGAGGAATCGTATCGCTTTTGATTGCGTGAAATTTAAAATATTTTTTGTGGCAACAATGGTAATGATGGCAAGTAGTTTTCGGATGTTGTTGATAATTTTCCTATGGTGCTTTAATGTTTGAATCCTTTCATGCATCTTTCGGTTCGTATTTTTTTTCGCAAGCCATATTGATGTAATGACAAGTATTCGCATGATTCATAATTAATTTTTTAAATGGATTTGAAATGGAAATTAATTTATTCGCCATATTTGCCACTGTTGCATTAGCCCATTTCATTGCTTTACTTAGTCCCGGGCCTGATTTTTTGCTGGTGGTTAAAAGTGCAGTTAAAAATAAAAAACAAGTTGCAATTGGGGTCGCCATCGGTATTGCGTCAGCAAATGCAGTTTATATCGCTTTATGCCTGATTGGTGTGGGGGCCATTTTGGCTAGTTCAATTGTAATTATGATGGCGATTAAGCTTGCTGGAGGAGTGTTTTTAATATATCTAGCGGTTATGGCACTCAAAGCCAAGAAAAGTGATTATTCTTTTTTAGCTAATGCTGTGGATGTTAAAGAAAGTAATGAATCAACTATAGCAAAAGAATTTGTTACTGGTTTTTTGTCTGGAATTTTAAACCCGAAAAATCCTCTTTTTTATCTTAGTTTATTTACTTTGGTTTTGAATGGTGATGTTGGATTAGGGTTTAAAATCGCACTTGGTGTTTGGATGGCATTGATCGTTTTCTTGTGGGATGCATTTATTATTCTTGTTCTATCGCATAAAGATATACGTAGCATATTTAATCGCTCTGCATTTTATGTTGATAAAACAGCGGGGGTAATTTTAGGTGCCTTTGGTCTGACTCTTATATATTCGGCTATTTTTAAGGCTAATAAATAATTGAAATTTACATGTGATCTTAATTAAGACAACGCCCTTAAGTTTTAATAAAATTAGCAATTTCAATCTTTTTTTTTTGTGAAGATCAACGCCCAATAAAAAACGACCCGCAGGTCGTTTTTTATTGGGCTGAGCATTTAAAAATACAAAGCAATCGGTCCATAGCTGATGAATTCGAGCCAGCCTCGGGGGACGGGTAGGCCGCTGATGGCGGGGAAGTAGGCGATAAACAAGATCAGGGCGACGCCAAAGACACTCCACGGCAGATATTTGGCCCAAGTGCGGTTGGCATTGTTGAGCTGCACGGCTTGCAGCAACCACACCAGCGCCAAAATAATGAACGGTACCGAGGCAAAAAAGTGATAGATAAACACCAGTTTGCGCGGGATGACCGCCCAAGGTAAAAACTGCGCCAAGCCGGCAATCAGGATAAAGCCCATCGCCATTTTTTGCTGCGCGCTGAGCGTCCAGAGTGCGGCGCTGGTTTTGGCATTGCTCAGTAGCAAGCGCCAGCCGAGCAGCACTAAAAACGCCAAGGTGCCCAAATACCAAGTGATTGGGTTGCCAAAAGCACTAATGGTGGAGACTTTGGCCGGGCCAGTCCATTCGCTGCCGCCGTAATACCACATCGGTTTGACCATCGTCGGCCATTCATACCAGAACGAGCTAAAGGGGTGGGTGGCTTTTAGCTGGCTATGGTATTGCAACATGCTGCTTTGGTTGGCGAGCATGCCGCCAATGCCTTGGCCAGTGGCTTGCATGAGCGGAATATACGCAGCGGTATAAATCAGTAGCGGAATCACAATAAAGCCCAGTACCGAAACCAATAGCGTTTGGATCAGCCATTGTGCATAGCCGCGCTGATCGGGTAGCGCCGGTGGCAATTGGCGCGCGACTTGGGCTTGTCGCCATAGGTGCCAGCTATAAAGTGCCGCGAGGCCAACGCCGTGATACAGCACAATCCACTTGCTGGCCGCGCCTAGGCCAAACATCGTGCCACAGAGTAATAGCGATTTGATGTCGGTTTGCCAGTGGTTTTTGGCTGGCTCATTTTGCATAAAGCGCAACATCCAATAGGCGCTGGCGAGGATGAAAAACACGCCATAGGTGTCAATGGTGGCAATTCGCGTTTGCGTGAAATGCATAAAATCGACCGCCAGCAGCGCGGTGGCCAAGAGTGCAAATGGCTCGGAGCGTAATAGCCGCCGCGATAGACCAAAAAACACTGGCAGCATCAAAATCCCAAAGGTCACGCCCATAAAGCGAAAGCCAAAAGGATTCATGCCAAAAATCGCCACGCCGATGGCGATGATGATTTTGCCCAAAGGCGGGTGGGTGTTTTCGGTGGCATCAATGCCTTGCAGGATTTCCCAAGCGCTGTGCGCGTGATACACCTCGTCAAAATACATGCCATTGAGCGCAGTCGATAGCGTGACAGTTTTGTCTGGTTCGTCAATCAAGGCATTGGCTTGGCTTGGCCCGCTAATTTGCTGTAGCGCCAGTAATTGCCCTTGATGGTCGCGCAGCGCCAGCTCGTTCATTTGCAAGGCGCCGGTGCTGAGATTGACCTTCAAATAGCGCGCAGGCAGATTAACCGGCAGGGTGCGCCAGCGAAATTCGGCAAAGCGATTATCAACAATAATCCCTGCGCGATTCACCCAGTTTTGCCCATCAGTCGACCAAGCGAGTGCATATTCACCCGTACCTAAACCATGGTGGTATTGCACGCTAGCGACCGATTTGATTTGGCCCAAGTCATATACTACCGATTCCGTACCAATATTGGGCTGCCAGAATTTTTGCGGAGAAGCAAAATTGCCCAAATAGGTAAAGGCGGCAATGCTGTACAGCAGGCAAATTCCCGCCAAGGCCAACCACGCGGAACGACTCACTGGCGCTAAAGGTAATGGCTCGACCAGATCAGCGCGCGGCGTTTGCTGTTGTGTCTGAGCGGCTGGATCGATGGCTTCAGTTTGATCGGTATCGGTATATGTTTTGATTTGGCCACGCCAAAAAATATCGTAGCCAATGCGCAAGGTTTGGATCAGTAAAATCACATTCAGCAAACTGCAGAGCAGCATAAAACCATTGCTATTGGGGACTTGCGAGCTTTGTAGCCGCGACATCATATCGAGCGTCACCAGCGTATTGGCAAAGGTTGTTATGCTGGCGGTAATGGCCAACCACAATACGCGCTTATCACCGATGACCAAAAATGCCGTTAAACCCATAAAGGCTGCGGGGAATAAATAGCGCTCGTGCATTTTGGGGCCAAGCACAAAAAACAGCACAAAAATGGCAAAAGCGCCGTACAAGAATCGGCCAGTGGCTGGGCCGCGTTGCGGGCTGGCAATGACGCCCCAGCAGACGGCAGCCAAGGCGCTTAATGTCAGCCCCCAAGCCCAAGTACTCACTTGCAAACCCAGAAACAGCGTTTCATTCGGTAGCCAATTTTGGCCTAGTAGCGCGTAAAGATTAAATGCATTCAGCGTGAGGTAGTTGTAGCTGGCGAGCGTGCCGCCATACAGACTGAAAATCCATAAGGGTTCGCGTGAAATGGTAAACGGCAGTGACAGCAAAATAAAAGTGCCGACGGCGGCAGCGAGCGCTTTGAGCTGTAAAGTCCGATCACGCAGCGACAATAGCGCGATCAAGGCAATCGGCCCGACCAATAAAGCCTGCGGCTTAAACAGCACGGCAACGGCGTATAAACTGGCAGCCAAGACGATGCGGCGACGCTCGAGCATTAACAATGACGCGGCTAAAATCAGCGTAAAAATGCTGTCGACCTGTCCCCAAAATGCGGAGGTAACGATGGCTAAAGGATTGAGTAACCATAACAGCGCCGCGATCAGCGCCCATGCGCGATGTGGCTCGCGCGCCACGTAGAGTAAAAACACCACTCCGGCGATATCGGCCAGCATGGCCGGCATTTTGAGTAACACCAAAAATCCCGGCGTGCCGTAATGAATGCCAAAGGTGTTGGAGATCGCGCCAACCAGCCACAGTACGGTGATATAGCCGGGTGGATAATCGGCAAAATAACCCGGTTGATAAAAGCCAGCAAAGCCACGGCTATACATATCCAGCGCCCATGCGCTAAATGTGCCAACGTCTTGGGTGTAGCCAAGGTATGACCCCGCGCCCCATGCTTTCGCCAAAATCACCAGGGCGATTAAAGCCAGTACTGGCGCAGTTTGCTGCCAAGAACGCGTGCCATCGGCCAACGCAGCAAAGCGTTGATTGAGTGCGCTACGGTTTTGGATGGCGAGCCATGCTAAGAGTAAAAAGGCCAAGCTCGCACCGATGACCACGCTATTGACCAGCGCCGCAGAGGGGCTGGTAGTGGCCGCAGGGGCTGGCGGTGGCGGCGTAAAGCTGATGATTTTTGCGCCCGCTGGCGGCTCGCTTTGGCTTAGGCTGATATCGTCAAACCAGACGGTGCCGGTGGCTAAACTGCCGTAAAAGCCTAGCCGAGCGGCGACTTTGATTTCTTTTTGCTCAGGGCCAGTTTTGCCCCAAGCGACGATCTGTTGCCAGTCTTGATCGCCTTTGATGTCGCCAACAAACTCCATTGCGTCAATGATGCTGAGGTTAGCGCCAGTTTTGACTGCATTGGGAATGCCGGCG
The DNA here is from genome assembly GCF_020531905.1 of Deefgea salmonis. Classification (GTDB taxonomy): domain Bacteria; phylum Pseudomonadota; class Gammaproteobacteria; order Burkholderiales; family Chitinibacteraceae; genus Deefgea; species Deefgea salmonis. The sequence continues at coordinate 67,810 of NZ_JAJAWG010000002.1, forward strand.
GTTTTTACCCAAGCCGATAACCGATACCAGGTATTGGGTTCAACCGGCACGGCTTGGATTAGCTTGCCATCATCGCCTTGCGGCAGGCTGATTTTGAGCGATGCGCTGCCGCTATGGCTGACCGTGCTGTCGCGGCTGGCCTGACTGGCGGGCTCGCCTTGCGTCCAGTGGTCAAAATTCCAGCCCGCAGCGTTGCCCGATGGGCTGCTCGTTTCGGCGTCGGCATTGTGCAATAAATTGGCCGCAGTTTCGGCATGCGCAAGGCTGCTGAGGATTGGGAGTAATAATCCCAGCAGAATAATCATCGCCCATTGGCGGGTGAGCATAGGTGCAGCAGATCGAGGCATGTCAGGCTGACTCAGTTTCAAGCAAAGTGAGCACTATAGCGACTCTAAATCCTTACGCCTAGCACGGCATTCAGAATCATTTGGCGCGGATCGCTGGCCATCATGATTGAGAAACCGCGCTTTTCTTACAAAATGAAGCCCGCTATGGTTTGGCTGCGATACTGCAATGCAATATCAATCACCCTATATCAGTGAACGCTAAAGTGTTTGCTGGCTTGGCTTTGTCGTGTAATTGCATCACTCTGCGCGGCGGACTCGCAAAAAACAAAACCACAACTCTGCTTGAGGCGAACTGGGCTTTCCAAGGTCTCGGTGATGCTGTAAGGTCGTGAATCGTTGGTCTGACAATATAAAAATTAAAAATAGCCTTAGAGTCTGTCGATATTTGGTTTTTCGCCATATCAATACGGTTGGCAACGTCAACAGACCCTATGCTGAGCGCCATTTGAGCGCAGGAGGGGACATGCAACAACGTTTATCAGTGGTCATTCCGTGTTACAACGAAGAAGAGGTCATTGCCGAAACACTGCGGCGTTTGGCCGAGTTTCGCGCCATGGTGGTGGATATGGATTGCGAGTTTATTTTTGTCGATGACGGCAGTAAAGATCGGACTCGCGCTTTATTACTCGCGGCACAGGCCGAAAACCCAGAGATGCGCGTGATTGGTTTTGCGCGTAATTTTGGTCATCAAACCGCGGTCACCGCGGGCATTGATGCCGCCAGCGGTGACGCGGTGGTGTTAATCGATGCCGACTTACAAGATCCACCCGAAGTCATTACGGAAATGATTGCGTTATGGCGTAACGGCTATCATGTGGTCTATGGCACGCGGGTTGATCGCCCTGGCGAATCGGCGTTTAAGCTAATTACCGCCAGAGCATTTTATCGGGTGCTCAATCAACTCTCTGATGTGCCGATTCCGCTGGATACTGGCGACTTTCGTCTAATGGATAGACAGGTGGTCGAGGTGCTCAAAGCCATGCCGGAGCGCGATCGCTTTGTGCGCGGAATGGTGAGCTGGGTGGGGTTTAAGCAGGTGGCATTGCCTTATCGCCGCGCCGAGCGTTTTGCTGGTGAAAGTAAATATCCGCTGCGCAAAATGGTGCGTTTTGCCACCGACGGGATTTTGTCTTTTTCGACCAAACCTTTGCAGCTGTCGATCACGATTGGTTTAGTCGCGTCATTTTTGGCTTTGATCGGGATTATCAATACGCTGATTGTGCGTTTAACCACCACCGATTGGGTGGCCGGTTGGGCCGAGATTATGGTGGCGATTCTGTTTATTGGCGGGGTGCAATTGCTATGTATCGGTATTTTGGGTGAGTATATCGGCCGGATTTATAACGAAATAAAACGCCGTCCTTTATACGTGGTGCAAGATCGAATTGGTTTTCCACCGAAAGAATAATGTTGAATTGGGCTCTGTTGACGTTGGATTTAGCCGCGTCCACTGAGCTTAGCTGCCGCAAAAGTGGTTTTGCATCGTGATCTTGCCTTGTCGTACTCGAAGTACGGTCTATGGCTTTGGCGCTTTGCCATCGCCATATTGCACCAATACGGATTGGGCTCATCGATGCACCGCACGGTCAAAAAATTCTTCATCTTTGCCGCTGTGGGCGTTTGCGGCACGGCGATTCAATATTTGGTGCTCTGGCTGGGCGTTGAGTTATTGGCGCTCAAAGCGGCCGTGGCATCAGGCATTGGCTATGCGCTGGGCTCGGTGGCGAATTATTTATTAAATTTCTTCTTCACGTTTAAACAGCATGGTCAGTCGCATCGAGAAGCCATCAGTAAGTTTTACACCATTACCGGCATCGGCTGGTGTATCAATACTGGCTTGATGGTGCTCTTAGTGGGGCATTGGCTTTGGGGCTATTGGCCAGCGCAATTATTGGCCACGGGGATTGGTTTGGTATGGAATTTTAGCGGTAGCCATTGGTGGGCGTTTCGACAAAAGCGAGCAGGGGGTATTGGGTAGCTAGTATTGTAGAGTATGACTTGGAGTTATATACCCACGTATTTTTTGCTCTTTTGATTCGGGTGTTGATGGTTTTAAGTGCTTGCGGCACAGCATCAACACCCAATCTGAACATCAGCTGCAATTAACCGAACAATTTACCTTTGATTAAATTCATCGCCGCACCCATCACATCAGGGCTGCCGGCTTCGATTTGGCCGTTTGGCGTTAAGCCATCGATTAATTGTGGCAAGAGTGTCGAGATTTGTCCTGCGGCAGTGGCTGGATCAATGCCTAATTTACCAGCGATGCCGGCGACGGTTTCATTGCCGAGTACTGCTTCAATTTGCTCGCTGGAGATCGGTAGGTTTTGCCCGCTGGCCACCCATGATTGTGCGATTTCACCTAAACCGCCATTTTGAAATTTTTCCACCACGCCAGCAACGCCGCCTTGTTGCTCAAGTAAGGTGCTGAGCATGCCCATTGCACCTTCGCTATTGCTGCCACCGAGAAATTGACCAGCTAAAGAATCGAGTAAACCCATGATATTTTCCTATGAAAGTGAAGGTGAAGAGCGCAACGCATGATCTTGCTTGCGACTTATTCTTATGGAGGGGATCGATAAAAACAAGTTAAATTTTAGATTAGCTAGTGCGAGTTCAGCCAAGCATTGGCAATTTATATTGTGGGTTTGGACTGATAGTGTTCAAAATTGCATTTAAATAAAACGGCAAATTCATCGGCGGGAATTGGGCGGCTTAATAAATAACCTTGAATTTGATCGCACGCTGTTTTTTGTAAAAAGATTAATTGATCCGCGGTTTCTACGCCTTCGGCAATCAGGCGTAAATTCAAACTGCTGGCAATGCCGCAAATGGCGTTTACAATCCCAGCGCTGCCGGGATTATCGGGCAGACCACGAATAAAGCTTTGGTCGATTTTAAGGTAGTCGAGCGTAAAGCGTTGTAAATACGATAAATTGGAATAGCCCGTGCCAAAGTCGTCAAGCGCCAAAGAAAACCCTGCGGCTTTTAGATTCAGCAAGAGACTGAGTGTCGCCTCGTCATTTTTCATCAGCATGGATTCGGTGAGTTCTAGTTCAATACGCTGGGCTTGAATTTGGTGTTGTTTTAGTTTACTCAGTAAGAGCTCGGTTAAATTGGCTTTAAATTGTTGCGCTGATAAATTGATCGATAAACGATTGAGCTCGATTCCAGCTTGATCCCATTGCGCTAATTGCCCAATGGCTTCGGATAACACCCATTCGCCAATCGGTACAATGAGCCCGGTTTCTTCGGCAAAAGGAATAAATTCTGCGGGAGAAATAAAACCACGAATCGGATGCTGCCAGCGAATTAAAGCTTCAGCGCCCACAATATGGGTATTTTGCGTGTCGTATTGTGCCTGGTAAAATAGCTTTAATTCATTGCGCTCTAAGGCATGATGCAATTCGCTAGAGAGCTTTAAACGCGCCATTGAGCGTTGATTCATTTCGGGCGAATAAAACAATAAATCTTGCTGCGCTTGTTTACCGCGATGCAGGGCCACGGCGGCTTGATTGATGAGCTTTTCGGCGTCGCGACCATCGTCCGGATAAATACTGATGCCGATATACGATTTGAGGAGTATTTCTTCGTCAGAGAGGACAAAAGGCTGGCTAATTTTAAGCAAAATTCTTTGCGCCACCATCGCCGCATCATCACGGTGGCGAATATCAAATAAGCCAATATAAAACTCATCAGCCGCAAAGCGCGAAACCACGTCTTCATCGCGTAAGCTAGCGCGTATTCTTTGGCCAACTTCGATTAAGACTTGGTCGGCGGCGGTATGGCCAAAAGAGTCGTTGAGCGCTTTAAAGCGGGCAATGTTAAAGCACAATAAAGCGCCATGATGATGATTGCGGCGCGCCTCGCTGAGCGCTTGCTCAAGCAAAGTAAAGAGCATGGTGCGATTGGGGAGGTTGGTCAGCGGGTCAAAATAGGCGAGGCGATGCAATTGAGCTTCGGCGTGTTTTTTTTCTGTCAGGTCGGAAAAAATCGCAAAATAATGCGTCAGATCGCCTCGTTTATTTTTAACGCCGCTGATGGCCAAATGAATCGGATAGCGCTCGCCTGAGCCGCGCTCATCCCAAAGCTCACCTTCCCAGTGACCAATACGTCCCAGTAAATCGTACATCTGCTGCAAAATTGACGATTCTCTTTGCTGCGCCAGCATAAAACTGGGCAGTTGCCCCAGCGTTTGCTCTAATTTTCGCTCAGTAATGTGGTGATACGCCGCATTACAACCCACACAGCTAAAGCGCAAATTGGTAATCACAATCGCATCAGGCGCTTGCTCGAGAATGTGGCTATACAGCTGGTTTTTTTCTTCGACGGCCAATTGTTCGGTGATGTCGGTTAGGTAACCAATCATGCGAATGGGTTTTTGCTCGTCATTACGAATGAGCGTCAGGTGAATATTGGCCCAGAATACCGCGCCATTTTTTTTGCGGCGTAAAACTTCCATTTGCGCGTGGCCACTCATCATCACGGCATGCAGTAGCTCACTGTCGTCGCCGCTTTCATCGGCATACAGCATCAAAATATGCCGGCCCAGCACATCGTCGGCGGTATAGCCAAATAGCTGTTCAGCGCCTTTATTCCAGCCGGTAATATAGCCTTGTAAATCCAGAGTAATTAAGGAGGCAGCCAGATCATTAACAATCAAGCTGCTGGGGCCCAGTTCATTGAGCGTGGACACCTTACAGCGACTCACGGACTAAGCGATGCACCCAAGCAATGGCTTGAATTTCACTATTGACCCACGCTTGCTGCTTGGCGAGCAAGGGGCTGAGTAGGGCGTGCTGCGCATCGCCGGCTTCGAGTGCGCCAAGTTGCGCCAAGGCCGCGCCTAAAACACCATCGCCATCGATCAATGCTGCGCGTAAATTTTCATCCAGTGGCAATGGCGCGAGTAATTGCTGTAAAGGCTCACCAAACAGTCGATCCAGCAGCGACAGCATGCCGCATAAAAAAGCTTCGTCGGCGGGTGTATTGCCAAGCCAGCCGTGCTCGGCCCATTGCGCCATGCGTTTGCCACGCAGCGCTGCGGCTATCAAAAGAGCGGGCTTGCTGTTTTCACCGTATTGCTCGGCATAGATCAGTAGTTGTAGCCAGCGTTGCAGTTGGCGACGCCCCAGTAGGGTAATGGCCTGGCGGATACTGCGTGCGGGCGTTGCGCTCCCCATACCCACTGAGTTGACTAAACGCAGTAAGTTCAGCATCAGTTGTGGGGCTTTAGCCAGTGCGGTTTCAAGTTGGGAAATTTCAGCATCGCTGACGATCAAGCTCAGCACTTCAAGTAGCACGGGTCGGCTTGGATTGCTGGTGCTGCTATGGCTTGATGCTTCGGTAAACCAAGGCCCGCAAACGGCATCATTGGCTTTGAGCTGATTTAAGTCTGCGGTATGTTGCACGTTAAAATACAGATGCCCGCCTTGTGGCAGTGCAATACCGTGTTCATCACGGATTAATGCGATCAATGGAGACGGGGTTGGTATGGCAGTTTCTTCGAGTAGCATGCACGGCAAGCTATGTAATTCATAGGTGTGGCAGGCCTCGCTGAGCGCATCGGCAGCATGTTGTGCGTGATGGGCAAAGAGTCCAGTCCAATTTTGCTGTGTATCCCAAACTAGCTCAAAAAAAATCATCGACTGCGTTCTCAACAATGTGTTTTTTTAAGGCTAGGACTTGGATCTACTTACGGCAAGATTTACTTTTTTGTATTTTGCTTTTGTTTTTATTGACACCGAGTGGTAGATTCTATGGGCTTATTCGACGGCAAGCCATTTGAATCATGGCGATGGATTTGTTCTTGCGGCCGGCGTATTGGCACAAGCGCGTGTCGATATCGTATTTCTAATGACCTTGTACAGGTGTGAGTAAGGGATTGCCGGCGGTTTGGTTTTAGCGCCTGCAGTGAGCGACTTTCAAACTAAGATAAAGCGTCTGCAGCCTGACGGCGCGTAACGGAAGTGACTCATCATGATTAATGAATATAACAAACCCATCGGCACGATTGACGATGAAGAGGCGCTGGATATTGTGGGTTCAGCGGTTTTAAAGCTTTGGGATGCGGTGGATGATTTATCGCGTCTGCGGCCCGCGCATACGCCAGATTATCATGTGACCATTTTTGGTTCGGCCCGAATTGAAGACAATACGCCAGCGTATGAAGCGGTGAAGCAGTTGGCTTCGCAACTGGCTGCCATGGGCTGCCATATTGTAACCGGCGGTGGTCCAGGCTTAATGCAAGCGGCCAATGAAGGCGCGAGTCAAGGTGCGCCCAATAAGCCAGAGGCGTCGGTGGGGATTCGGATTGATTTGGATTTTGAGCAGAATGTGAATGATTTTGTGGGGCGTGTTTTTGAACATAAAACGTTTTTTTCGCGCTTACATCATTTTATTATGCGCTCGAATGCGTTTATTGTGACGCCCGGCGGGATTGGCACTTTGCTTGAATTGTCGATGGTTTGGCAGTTGATTCAGGTGCGAAAACTCTACGATACGCCGATTATTTTGGTCGGCGAAATGTGGCATGAGCTGGTCGATTGGGCGCAGCGACATATGGTCGACAATAACGCCGGTTTGGCCAGTCCCGTGGATATGCAAATTCCGATTGTGGTGGATTCGATCGAAGACGCGGTGCAGTTAATTCGTGAGCATCATGCGCGCTGGCAACAAGTCGATGGCGAGCTCAAGCAAATTCGAACTTCGCCACCGCGTTAATCTTAAGCGCCAAACGGCTACAGCGGTTTGGCGCTCGCCGCTTCTTGTTGGACATAACGACGCACGGTGTCGGCAAAGTCGGCAACGTGCTGCCAATTGGTGTATTCAACGCAGCATTTTCCATCGCTCGGGCCGTCTGTCATTTTCATGATCAGGCGCATCATCTGCCGATCTAGCCAGCCATAACGCGGGTAATCCAAACGTCCAGCGACTGACATTGCGGTAAACGGCTGCAGGTGGTGCTGCGCGAGTAGTTTTTTTAAATAGCCATTCGGTGTGCCATCCCCTTTGCGGGCATTTAAGCTGACCGACATCACCGCCAATGGCGCAAGCAGTGTGTGGTGCTCAAAAAATTGTTGCACTTCGGCGTGATGCCGACCGTAGCGAACGGAGGCGACGACGATGATCGCTTGCCAGCTTTTGCTCATATTGGGCGGTGATTTTAAGTCGGCGAGTTCGCTATGCACGGCTTGTTGCGCTAAATGTTGCTGCAGCGTTTGCGCAATGTGTTTGGCTTGGCCATCGCGGCTGGCGTAAAGAATTAAAGTCGGTTTCATCCGCGCAAGTATAAGTGACAAGACGACGCTCGATATTGAGCGGCATCAGTTCGGCTCGTTCGCGTCGCCTTATTTTGAGCTGCGTTGACTGGCCGATTTAGGGGCTTTTTTGCCCGCTGCTACGCTCTTGTCGCGGCGGTAGTGGTGAAAAATAACCCATAAACAGCAGCAATATCCCGACTGCGATAAAAGCAACGATGCGCTCAATGCCGCTGATTTGCGACAGGTCAAAAACAAAAAGCTTAACGACGACGACCGTCAATAAGCTGGCGCCGACTAGCCATACATCACGTCTTAATTGCCGCGTTGCCAGCAGCATCAAGCTTAAGGCGAGTACGGTCCAGAAAATGGTTAAGCTCATTTGCACTTGCATTGAATGCATCAGCGCATCAAATTGATACGCAATGTGTTGGCTGTGATGCAGTGTTCTCAATAAAACCGCGTTCAGCCAGACAAAAATAGACATTCCTGCTGCTGCGAAGATGGCGCGATTTGGCCATGGATAATCAGGCCAAGTGGCTTTTAACTGTCGTAACCATAAAGCCAAACTGGCCAATGCCACGCACTGCATTAAATCGATCGGATTCAATAGCGGTAGATAAAAGCCGGTTTGGGTATCGCCACTGGCCAGTGCGCTATCAAAACCCCATAGCCATAAAAAACCAGTGATGGGCAGCGCACCAATCAGCCAATAGATCAATTTAAAATCATGAATCGGCCAGCGGAGGCCTAATTTAATCAATAGCAGTAGAGCGAGAGTCGCGAGTAATGCCCACGCTGAAATAGACCACGTTCCATTGGGTATATGGCTGTTAACTATTAAATTAAAGTCATGTACGAATATACCCATGATTAGCCAGAGACTGATTAAGTGTAGGCTGGCGGTAAAGCGTGGCATTGAGCGATCTTTGTCGTAGCGATGCAGCAGCCAATAATTGACTAGCAAAGCGACAGGCCAAACCAGATGACTTAAGAAATAGCCCATTTGATCTAAGGCGATCAGGACTAGCCCAATCGGTAAGACTTGAGCTGGCCAGCGTGCGGTGTGCCAATAGCCGCGCCAATAAATCCAGTTAAAAATCAGACTGGTCATTAGCGCAAACAGCAGCATGACTTGATTTTGCTGCTGCCAGCTCACAAAGCGATCAATCTCTGCGGCATACGTGCCCAGCCACCATAGCCAACCACCCAGCACAAACAGCCAGCCGACAATGCGTAATTTGTTTTGCGCCTGTGGCCAGTGCGACTGAACGTTGCGTTGTAAGCACCAGGCACTGAATAAGCTGCTGATGGCAATGATGTTGCCGCCGATAAATCCGGCATTCAAGATGGGCGTTGCGCCAAAATAATGCCCATCAATTAAAAAGCCAATACTCGCGAGCATTTGGAGTAATAAACCAAACGCCAGTGGCAGGCGGCGCTGTTGCAAAACACTGATCCAAACCACGCCAGCGCCTTCGATTGCCCAAATGGCGCTGCTTAGATGTGCATCAAAAGCGAGCGGCACTGCGAGGCTGGCAAAAATAACTCCAAGAGCAGTAAATGATTCGCCAATGCGTTTAAGTCCGCTATGGCGGCGTAAGGCATATGCCAGAACCCAATAAAATAAAGCCAGCGCCACCGCCGAATAGGCCAAGCCGTAACTCGTGTTTTGCAGCAAACACCCTTGCAGGGCAAAGCAGACGATGGGCGTGCCAAATAGCAAAGTAGCATCGGTTGACGATGGATTTGGGCTGGGTTGGTGCCGCGCATATAAGACGGTGATGGCGACATAAAATAAGAAAAATAAGATCAAAAACGGCTCAGTGCTGTTGAAAAACGCACTGCGATAAGTCAGCGTGCCCCAAAGCGTCGCAATGGCAAAGGTAAAGAAAAATCCGATTAAATTGAGCGAGCGCCAGGCTTTAAACCATGCCATCGCAAAAATACTGGCGTTTAAAATCGCGTAATAACTAAACAGCATGACATGATTGCCGCTGCCATTAGCAACCAAAATCGGCGCTAAAAAGCCTCCACAAATGCCCATTACTGCCAATGAGCGCGCATTTTGTTTGAGTGCTAAGTAAGCCGAAACGATGCCGATAATCACCAGTAAAGTAAGGGTGAGTAACTCGGGCAAGAGTTGATACAGCTTGAGCGCGGCAAACGTCGTCATATACAGAATGCCTATTGCGCCGCCTTGTAAGATTAAGGCGTAGGCGGTGTTTTTAAAGCGTAAACGCCAGCCAATACCCAGTAAGGCGCTGGCGCCGAGCACTAAGCCACACAGCCGATATTCGATGGGCAGTAAATGATTATCGCTGGCGTATTTGAGCAAAAAACCAACGCCAAAAAATAAGATGACAATCCCCAGCCGAACAACGGTATTGCCACCGAAAAGCCAGGCTTGCAGTTGTAACGTTATTTTGGAGAACCAGCCGGGTAGGGCCATCGATTGAGTGCTCTCGCGGGTATTGTCGCCAGAGACCGTTGCGATCGTTTTGGCCGGAGGTGGTGTTGGTGTTGGGGTTGGGGTTGGGATTGCAGTGATCTCGGCGACCGTGGTTTGCTCAGTCTGAGCCCGCAATTGTTGCACTTCGAATTCGAGTTTTTGGATGCGATCTTGTAGTTGTTGTAATTGTTGCTGCCAATTAGGGACTGCTGCATTGGGGCGCTCGATGACATAGCCAATCGCATAAGCGATGGCCGCGAGGACCAGTGCTAAAGGCCATTCAAAGAATTGCCAGCCCAAAATGAAACCGATTACAACAAGAAAAAACCGCAGCATAAAAACCTTTGCCAATGAAGTCGTGTGGGGTAGTGTAAGGTGTCGTTTCGAGGTTAAAAGTTAATGAGTCTAATGTCGCTCTATATGAAGAAAAAGTCTATTTTTTCAAAGTAAAGAACTTTTTATTTTGGTGGTAAAAATACAACGAATTTTGTTTTTGGGTGGCGTAATATCCATATATGGGATGCGCCTTGAACACGCTACCAAAAGATATAACCACCGAATGCCCCGTACTGAACAGCGGGGCATTTTTACATTCAGCGTTTATGTTTTTCGTAAAAATAAATAGCGCACTCGCTTTTATATGCGTTTATTCTGTAAATTAGTACACTCTAATTATGGCAAAAATGCAGAGAAGCGATGGTTTTTGCTCGGTATGATGATTTCAAGTTAACGCTTTGAACACGTTGACTTATACGAGAGTAAGGCCCCAATGCCCCGTACTGAACAACGGGGCATTACTTTATCTGAATGCTAGATTCCTTGTGTAATTGACCTTATTGACGAAAAAAAAGCCACTCAATCGAGTGGCTTTTTGCTAGGCGCGAATTATTTTTTCACGCTGGGCTTGTCTTTATTGAGCATTAATTGCTGCACTTTGAGCACATTGAGCGCCTGCTGCAATTGGAAGTCCGATTTAGAAACTAGTTCACGCGGATTTTCATCCGGATCAACGCCACTGGCATTAATTTTGGCTGGTTTTTTGATTTCGGTTTTAACGACCGCTGGCGTAGCTTCAGTTTTGCCGGCGTCTTTATCACTTGGATTATCTAAATGCTTGCCCAAATCAGATTCACGCAAGCGTAAGCCAAAGTCTTCTTTACCGTTGAGTGTTGCGTCTTCAACGATAATATCAGGGGTAATGCCCTTGGCCTGAATTGATCTGCCGTTTGGCGTGAAATACCGTGCAGTAGTGAGCTTGAGCGCACTCTTGGCATCAATCGGCAAAATCGTTTGTACCGAGCCTTTACCAAACGTTTGCGTGCCAACCACTAAAGCGCGTTTATGGTCTTGCAAGGCACCGGCAACAATCTCTGAGGCCGAGGCTGAGCCACCATTGACCAGCACCACCAGCGGTACATTTTTGATGTCAGCAGGTAGGTCTTTGAAAAAGTCTTTTTTGCTATCGCGCTGATAAAACTGCGGATTCGCAGTTAAGCGAATTTTAGAATCAGCAACACGACCTTCGGTGTAAACAACTAAAGCGTCTTTAGGTAAAAACGCGGCTGAAACGCCGACTGCGCCATCGAGTAAGCCACCTGGATCATTGCGTAAATCCAACACAATGCCTTTGAGTGGCGCTTTGTTTTCTTTGTAAAGCGCTTCAATGGCTTGGCCGAGGTTTTCGCTAGTATGTTCTTGGAATTGTGTTACGCGGATATAGCCATAGCCTGGTTCTGCGAGTTTGTATTTAACCGATTGCACTTTAATAATCGCGCGTTTTAGCGTCACGACGATCGGTTTGCTTTCGCCTTTTCGGAGCAAGGTGAGGGTGACCGGTTCGCCCACTTTACCGCGCATTTTGGCCACGGCTTCATTAAGGGTTAAACCTTGCACTTGGGTGTCACCAATTTTGGCGATAAAGTCACCCGGTTTTACGCCTGCACGATAGGCGGGCGTATCTTCGATTGGCGAAACTACGCGCACTAAGCCGTCTTCCATATTGACTTCAATACCTAAACCGCCAAATTCGCCTTGGGTATTGACTTTGAGCTCTTTAAAAGCGGCTTCATCCAGATAGCTTGAGTGTGGATCTAACCCGGCCACCATGCCTTTTATGGCTTCATTAATGAGCTTTTTGTCTTCAACGGGCTCAACATAACTTTGCTTAATAACACCAAAAACGGTTGAGAAGGCACGAAGCTCATCAATCGGTAATGGATTGCTTACGGAATCTTTATCTGCCGATGCATTGAATGAAAGGCTAAGAGCTACGCCGAGGCCAGCGCCTGCAGCGAGAAGGCTGACTTTTTTCCAGCGACTGTAAGGCTTGTGCGACATCCGATTATTCCTGTTTTGAATCGTTAAGGCTCATTAAGGCCTCTAAATAATTATTTTACCCAAGCCGCAGGGTCAAGCGGGCGGCTGTTTTGGCGTATTTCAAAGTATACGCCGGAATCTGCCATTCCGCCGCTATTGCCTGCGTTGGCAATAAGGTCGCCAGCTTTCACCGAATCGCCAACACGTTTCAGCAAACTTTCATTAGCACCATAGAGGCTCATGTAGCCACCACCATGATCAATGATCATCAAATTACCAAAACCACGCAACCAATCAGCAAAAACAATGCGCCCTGTGGCGACGGCATGCACCGATTCACCGGTGCTGGTGCGAATAAATAAACCTTTCCAGCTGCCACCCTCACCGCGTTGCGCGCCAAATCGGCCAATGATTTCGCCTTTGGCCGGTAAACGCATCTTGCCTTTGAGTGTCGCAAATGCAAGCCCCGCTTGGCTAGCGTCTGGCACGGTATTATTAACTTCATTGTCACTTTCAGGCTTGCTCTTAGGTTCGGGCGGCGGTGTTGGTACCGGTTTGCCGGCGGCTTTGGCCGCTTGCGCCAATTTGGTTTGCTGTGCCGCGCGCTCGGCTTTGGCTTTTTCTGCAGCCTTTTTCGCTGCGATCTGTGCCGCTTTGCGCGCTGCGGCTTGTTTGGCTGCCGCTTTGGCTCTAGCGATTTCTTGTTGTTTGATAATGGCGTTTAAGCGTTCAATCAATTGAGTGATGCGCTTTTCATCGGCGGCTAATTTTTGAATTTGATTGCGTTGGCTGCTGATGGTCTCTGAGAGTTGGCTGTATAGCTGTTTTTTCTCTTGTTGCTGTGAAACCAAAGCTTGACGCTGGCGTTGCTTGTCACTGGCGATTTCTTGCAAGGATTGGTTTTTTTCTTGAATTTCATTGGCCAGCAGATTGAGCTCACTGAGTTGAACTTCGAGCTGTTTGGCGAGTTCTTGTTGGGATTTGGCAATATAGCGGTAGTAGCTTAAGTCACGCGTGGCTTGGCTAGGGTCTTTTTGGTTGAGTAGCAAGCGCCAAGCATCCACATTGCCGGTTTTGTAGCGGCTACTGAGTAAATCACCGAGGCGTTTTTGGCTCTCGCGAATGTGATTGCGTGTATTGCTAATGTCTAAATTGAGTTTGGCTAGCTCATCGGCGGTGAGTTGGCGTTGATTATCTAATTCTCTAAGGACGCGATTGGCTTCGGAAATCGAGCTTTCCGCATTTTTAAGCGCATCAGCGGCTTCATTGCGGTTGGATTCGTTGGCTGAAAGGTCTTTTTGCAGCGATTTGATTTGGCCGCGCAATTCTTGCAGTTCGGCTTGTTGTTCTTGGGTATTGCTGGTATTGGGCGCTTTGGGCGCAGCTACAGCAAGGCCGACCATGCTGGTCGTTAGGATAAAGAATAGTCGTCGCAACACAACATCGACTCGAGTAAAGAATGATCAGAACCGCTACTGTACTCGATTCATTGCAACGACTAAACCTTTAGCTGAAATTGCGGCGTGATTCAGGCTGAATTACGCCGCTTTTGCGACTTTTTACAAAAACTGAATCAAAGAATGGCCTGTCATTTCGCTTGGTTGCGACACGCCCATCATGGCCAATAGCGAAGGCGCGATATCTTTTAACGCACCACCCGCACTTAAACGCGCTTTACGACCGATATAGCAAAATGGCACCACATCAGTGGTGTGTTGGGTATGCGGTTGATTTGAATCGCGGTCATACATCATTTCACAATTACCATGATCGGCCGTGATAATGACTTCACCGCCAGCGGCGAGCATGGCATCTACAACTTGGCCAACGCAATGATCGAGGGTTTCAACGGCCTTGACTGCCGCATCAAAAATACCGCTATGGCCAACCATATCGCCATTGGCGTAATTACAGATAATGGCGGCATATTGTTGGCTGTTGATCGCGCCAATCAATTTTTCGGTCACTTCATGCGCAGACATTTCTGGTTTTAAGTCGTAAGTGGCCACTTTAGGCGATGGCACCAAAATACGATCTTCTCCGGCGTATTCACTTTCTTCGCCGCCAGAGAGGAAGTAAGTTACATGCGGGTATTTTTCGGTTTCGGCAATACGTAATTGTTTTAAGCCCAAACTCGCCACATATTCGCCAAAGCCGTTTTGTACTTTCGGTTTGGTGTATGCCACAGGGAGGTCATAAGCCGAACCGTAATCGGTGGCGGTGCAGAAATAGCCAAACTGCGGTTGACGCTGTGGGTGTTCAAAACCTTGGAAGTCTTTGGCGGTGAGGGCGGTGGTTAATTGACGCGCACGATCAGCACGGAAATTCATAAAGATTACCGCATCGCCATCGGCCATTTGGCTTGGCTCGCCAATCACGGTGGCAGAAACGAATTCATCGTTTTCATCGCGCAAATAAGCTTCTTTCAGGCCTTCGATTGCCGTTGGTGCGCTGTAAAGACCAACACCATCCACAATCAGTTTGTACGCTGGTTCAACACGCTCCCAGCGATTGTCACGATCCATCGCCCAGTAACGACCGACGATGCCGGCGATTTTTGCGCCATTGGTATCGCAAATGGCTTGCAGGCGGTCGATATAACGTTCGGCACTACGCGGAGGGGTGTCGCGGCCATCAAGAAAGGCGTGAACGCGAATATCTTGTACGCCGTATTCGTGTGCAGCTTTGATTAAGGCAAAGACGTGGGCTTCATGGCAATGCACGCCACCATCGGACATTAGGCCCATGATGTGGAGCGCTTTGTGATTGTTTTTGGCTGAGTCCATCGCGGCTTTGAATACCGGATTATCTTTCAGTGTATTTTCGGCGACATCGCAGTCGATGCGGCTAATGTCTTGCTGTACGATACGGCCAGCGCCGATGTTTAAATGGCCGACTTCTGAATTACCAAATTGGCCAGCAGGTAAACCCACAAATTGTTCTGAGGCGTTGATGGTGGTAAATGGGTATTGGCTAAACAAACGATCGAAATGCGGTTTACGAGCGTGTAATATCGCATTGTCATTGCCGCCGGTACGGTAACCAAAGCCATCTAAAATAAGTAGTAGTACAGGCGTGATTTTTTGCGTCATATCTCGATCCTTGAGGTTTAAATAGAAGAATGGAATTGCTTGGCGCGCAATTAATAGGTGAGTGCGGTTGGAATCAAATTCAATAGTAGGTAGTATTCTAACCTATGCAGGTATTATGCCGTGTGCGTTTGGTCTTTTTGCTGATGGAAAGCAGAAAACATAAAGTTAGATTTAATAAAAAAGATAAGAGACATGATGGATTCTATTGCATTAATGGGCGATGAGCATATTGATCAGGCTTCACGAGCGATGAAGGCAATGTCGCATCCGCTGCGCTTGAAAATTTTATGCGTATTGGCCGATCAGGAAGTGAGCGTGCAAGATATCGTTGAGCGTGTGGGTACTACGCAATCGAATATTTCTCAGCACTTGGCTTTGATGCGCGAAAAAGGCGTGCTGCGAACGCGTAAAGACGCTAACCGGGTCTATTACCGCGTCGGCGATCAGCGCACTTTGGATGTGGTGGCGATGATGCGCGACGTATTTTGCGGTTTTTAAGGTATATGACTCTAGCCTTTATTTAATAAAGGCTGGATTAATATACCTTAGATATTGAAGCCGGTTGACTGAATGAACTCAATACGCGATCAAGCTGTTCTTTCTTGATTCGGCCTAATTGTACGGCGATTTTTTGTCCTCTGGCATCGAAAATCACTGTAAAGGGCAAGCCAGCATGCAAATTGCCCTGTCTGCGCATCATCTCCATGGCACTATTGCCACCGATTAAGATTGGATAGTTCACGTTCAGCGGCCGTATAAAAGCGTTAACGGCGGCGGCATCATCTATCGCGATGCCAATCAACTGCACTTTTCCTTGGTATTTTTTTTGTAGTTCAATGAGGTCAGGTATTTCTTGGCGGCATGGGCCGCACCATGTTGCCCAATAATTAATCACTAGCGGTCGACCCTGCCACTGAGATAGTGCTTGCGGCTGCCCAGCCAAATCGTTTAACTGGATATTAGCGAGGTCATTGGCGGCAAAACTGGTGGCATGCAGTAAGAGCAGCGCGATTAAGGCTTTTTTCATTGCTGAAGCTCGATGCGATTGAGTGTTTGCAGAAAGTCGCGAGAATTTTGAAAGCCGATGACGCGCGGTTTTAATTCTTGCCCAGTTGATGAGTAAAAAATCAACGCAGGCGGCCCGTATAAACCAAAGCGGGCCAAAAGGGCCGCATCATCACGACTATTTTGAGTGACATCGACCCGAATCAATACGATTTTTTCTAGTTTGGCTTGTATGGCTTTATCACTTAATGTTTCGCGTTCAAATTCAATGCAGCTCACACACCAATCAGCATAAAAATCGACCATGACAGGTTTGCCTCGTGCGGCCAGTAGCGCTTGATCGAGCTGGCTCGATGAGGCCACAGTAGTAAAGTTAAGCTGGTGCGCCGCTGGGCGCAGATACACTTCCCACAATGGGCGCGATACCCACAGCGCCATCCCCAGTAGTGCAATCCCAAAAGCGATTTTAATGCCACGCATGATGCGACCAGAAAGTCGCGGCAAGATGGTTGAACCAAATGCCCCGATGAGCAGTAACGGCACGCCGAGTCCGAGCGCCATCACATACAGTGCTGCGCCACCGAGGAGTAAATCACCCGTTGTACCTAGATAAGCTAGTGCTGCAGCCAGTGGTGGCGCAATGCAAGGACCCACCAATAACGCAGACAATAGCCCCATTACAAACACCGATAGCCAGCGGCCACCGGGTAAGCGATTGGCAAGGTTATTGATAAAATTATGCGGGCCTTGCGGGAGTTGCAGATGAAAAACGCCGAGCATGGCCAGCGCCATCATGACAAAAAACAAGGCAAAGGCCGCAATCACAATCGGTTGCTGCAAGAACACCACTAATAAAGTACCGGTTGCCGCTGCCGCAATCCCAATCGCGGTATAGGCCAGTGCCATGCCTTGCACGTAAATAAAGGTCAGAGCAAAGGCTTGCCAGCGTTGCGGCTTAATTTGTTTGGCGTTATGGCCAATGACAATGCCCGATACAATCGGGATTAGCGGATACATGCAGGCGGTGAGTGCCAGGCCAATGCCGGCCAAAAAAAACACGCCCAGCGTACCGAGAAAACTGCCCGCAAAATAATCTGGTTCTTCTGGAGTATTGACCGAGTTGTTATTGCCAAATAAGTTGGTAATGGCTTTGTTTTGGGTATTTTTCCCAGCTTGTAAAATTTGGGTTTGTGGCGGGTAGCAAATTCCCGCATCGGCACAACCTTGATATTTGAAGATAATAGGGAGCGTTGCGTCGACGGCTTGTTTGAATTTCAGCACAATGCGGGTATCGTGTTTATAGACTTCAACTCGACCAAAGCTTGGGTCTTCTTTGATCTCCCCTTGGGGAAATACCGTTTCGATCTCGTGACCGTTCGCGGCAAAACTGATTCGATCACGATACAAATAATATTGTGGTGCCACGGTAAAATCGGCGGCTAAAGTTTGCGGATCGAGCTGAATCAATTTAGGAACAAATGCTTGATCCGGAGCCAATAGCTCGGTTTGGGCTTGCGAGCCGAAAGAAATGAAGATTAAAACAATGAAGCTTAAAAATCGATGCATTTAGTTGCTCTCAGCGGTAGCGGTACGAACCCAATCGAGATAAGCAGGTAAGCCTGCGGTAACGGGAGTGGCGATAATTTCAGCGATTGTATAAGGGTGATGAGTTTGTAACCAGTTTTCAAGTTGGCAATAATTGGCGCGGGTGGTTTTGATCATCAGCGGAACTTCTATCGCATTTTCTAACCTATTCTCCCAATGGTAAATCGATTCCACTGCAGGTAAAACATTCACACAAGCCGCCAGTTTTTCTTTAACCAAACCCGATGCCAATTGCTTGGCAGTGGCAAGATCGGGGCAGTTGCACCACACGATTAAAATTTCAGTTGGAGTTGTCATGCCTTACCTTTTGTTCGGATGCCTGTTGGCTTATCCTTTTCTTGAAGTCATGTCTTTGATTTGGCTTGCCGATACCATCGGCACTTTTTGGACGCTGATTTG
Source organism: Deefgea salmonis (assembly GCF_020531905.1). Classification (GTDB taxonomy): domain Bacteria; phylum Pseudomonadota; class Gammaproteobacteria; order Burkholderiales; family Chitinibacteraceae; genus Deefgea; species Deefgea salmonis. The sequence goes on from NZ_JAJAWG010000002.1 coordinate 86,285, forward strand.
GGTTATCGCATCATTTTGCTTGGGTATTTTGATGTTACGTCATCACCGCTTGGCAGTCGGTTTAAAGCTGATGCACGATGTTCGCACTGGCCAAGTCGGAATTAATAGTTTACTAGGCATTGCGCGCTATTTTATTGCTGCGGTGTTGTTGCTGATTCCGGGTTTAATCAGCGATGCAATCGCTTTGGTTTTGCTTTTGCCGTGGAAAAACAAATCCACCATCGGCCAGCCTAGGCCAGACGATGGCATCATTGAGGCCGAGTATCGCCGAGTTGATCCGGTCGATACCACGCCACGTATTGATCGCTAAGCTAAGCTGGGTTTAGCTTCTCGGGCGATACCTTGCTTCCAGTGATGGTGAAAACTTTATTTTGTGTGTTTTCACCACTACTGAGCCCCACTTGCTGTGGACGAACGCCAAATTGATCAGCCAGCCAAGTGACCAAACACACATTCATTTTGTGGCTAACAGGTGGCGTTGCCACTCTGATTTTTAAGGCATCCCCATAATAACCAAGACATTCGGTTTTTTTGCCACTGGCTTGTACGTGTAAACGTAAAATGAGGGTTGTTCCGTTTTGAGTGAACCAGCGATTGTGCGCCATTATGCAGTTACCACGACTTGTTGAAGAATCATCGGCTCCATTTGTGCGACAAACACATTGAGTAGGAGCTGAATGAATAAGATAAGAATAAATGGTGTGATATCAATCCCACCAATCGGATGAATCACTTTTTGAATCGGCCGTAAAAACGGCGCAGTCAAGCCGGTTAAAATCGCCATAAATGGATTGTAAGGCGATAGCCAGCTCATTAAGGCTTGGCCAATTACGGCGGCAAACAATAGATAGAGCGACATTTTGAATAACTCAAGTGTCGCAATCAGTGCCAAAGCTAAAATTGAATTGCCCGACATAAAGTTAAACGGCCAAGGGCTAATCGCCAAAAGTAAGGCATGCATGGCCAGCGCAAACAGCCAAGCCAAACCTAAGCTCGTGCTGTCATAGCCTTTAAATGGCGGAATAAAACGGCGAATCGGTAGCACAATCCAATTGGTGAGCGCCAGCGCAAATTGGCCGATCGGATTGCGAAATGAAACCTGGGCTGCTTGTAAATAAAATCGAACCAGCAGCAGTAAAATAAAAAAATCGAGTACATTGCGTAGTAAAAAATCGAGTACGCTGGTGAGCATAAAGCCTCCTAATTTATTATTCTGATTATTCTGGGTTTCGGCCGAGCTCATCACCTAGCTCGACTGAGCGCGCTGCAGCTGCGGCGGCGGCGGCAATCAATGTTGCGCGTACATTGTGCGTTTGCAAGGTTTGAATCGCTCGCTCTGTCGTTCCCCCTTTAGAAGTCACTTTGACTTGTAAAGTTCCGGCGTCATCTGGGCTAGCTAGCGCCAGTTTGACCGCACCAGCAAAAGTTTGGTAGGCCAGTTTATTGGCGATGTCGGTATCAAAGCCTTGCGCTACTGCCGCTGCTTGCAACGCTTCCATTAAATAAAACACATACGCCGGGCCACTGCCAGAAATCGCGGTAATCCCATCCATTTGTGATTCATCGTTAACCCAAACTTGCTCACCAATGGACGCTAAAATACGCGTGGTTAAGGCCTTATCCGTTTCGGTGACGTGTTCTGTGGCATACACCCCAGAAATCCCCGCTTGAACTAAAGCCGGAGTATTGGGCATCACGCGAACAATGCGTTGATAGCCCGCTAGCCATTGGCTGATGGTCGCCGCGCGAATGCCAGCGGCAATGGAAATCACTAACGCTGTGTTCAGTTGCGGCAAGATGCTTTGTGCAACTGCCCGAAATTGTTGCGGTTTAATGGCGAAAATAATCGCTTGGCTGGCTGGCAACGCTTCATCCGGTGCGCTGCAGCTAATACCATATTGCTGCGCAAGTTCTGCGCGTTTATTGGCATCGGGCTCAACCACGTGGATGTCTTGCCCTTTAAAGCCTTGTGACAACATGCCGCCAATCATCGCGCTGGCCATATTGCCACCGCCGATATAAGTAATTTTCATGGTTATTTGCTGTCCTGATCAAACCGTGTGCCTGAGCATCGTACGGCGTTCATGATGAATAATGTCGCTGGCCAAAAATGGCGCTACCAACACGCACTAAAGTGGAGTCAGCGGCAATGGCCGACTCTAAATCGTTCGACATCCCCATCGAGAGGGTGTCTAAGGCGTATCCGCGTGCTTGGAGTTGCGCTTTTAATTGCACTAAAACTAAAAATTGCTGTGCCAGTATCTCTGAATCATGGCTTGATTCAGGGATACACATCAAGCCACGTAAGCAAAGTTGCGGTAATTTGGCCACTTGCTCAGCCAAAGCCAAGACTTGCTCTGGTGCGACGCCTGATTTTGTTGTTTCGCCCGAGACGTTCACTTGCAGACAAATATTAATTGGTGGCAAATGTGTCGGTCGTTGAGCAGACAAACGTTCGGCAATTTTAAAGCGTTCAATTGTATGCACCCACGCGGCGTTTTCAGCGACTAAACGGGTTTTATTGCTCTGCAAAGGACCAATAAAATGCCATTCAATGTCGTTATATTCCGCCAGAATTTGGCATTTATTGGCCAGTTCTTGCGCATAGTTTTCACCGAATGCGCGCTGACCGAATTGATAGAGAGCTTGAATATCGGCAGCAGGAAAGGTTTTACTCACCGCTAACAGCTTCACTGCTGCGGGGTTTCGCCCGACAGCTGTGCACGCAGTGTCAATCCTCGCCTGTACGTCTTGCAATGCAGTAAAAATCGTTGCCATAATGGGAAAATTAACTCAAAAGCCCAAGCCCATACTTAATGATGGGCTTTTGTTGGGCCAATTTGATGGATAAGAGGAAGAATTATAAATGGAAATCTCAGAACTCTTAGCCTTTTCGGTAAAGAATAAAGCCTCCGATTTACACCTTTCCGCTGGTTTGCCACCGATGATTCGGGTTCATGGCGACGTTCGGCGCATTAACTTACCGGCAATGGAGCATAAAGACGTCCACGATATGGTGTACGACATTATGAATGATGGCCAGCGAAAAATTTACGAAGACACCCTCGAATGTGACTTTTCCTTTGAAATTCCTAACTTAGCGCGCTTTAGGGTGAATGCCTTTGTGCAAAATCGCGGCGCTGGCGCGGTATTTCGGACGATCCCATCCAAAGTCTTATCACTTGAAGAATTAGGCTGTCCCAAAGTCTTTCAGGACATCGCACAAAACCCACGTGGTTTGGTATTAGTCACCGGCCCTACAGGCTCGGGTAAATCAACCACACTCGCGGCCATGGTTAACTTCATTAATGACAATGAATATGGCCATATTTTGACGGTGGAAGACCCAATCGAGTTTGTGCATCAATCTAAAAAATGCCTCATCAATCAGCGTGAAGTCGGCCCACATACGATGTCGTTTTCGAATGCATTACGCAGCGCCTTACGGGAAGATCCGGATGTGATTTTGGTCGGTGAAATGCGCGATTTGGAAACCATTCGTTTGGCACTCACCGCCGCAGAAACCGGGCATTTGGTGTTTGGTACTTTGCATACCACATCGGCCGCAAAAACCATTGACCGGATTGTTGACGTTTTCCCTGCGGCAGAAAAAGAAATGGTTCGCTCGATGCTGTCTGAATCATTGCGTGCGGTGATTTCGCAAACCTTATTAAAAACCAAAGATGGACAAGGCCGCGTTGCCGCGCATGAGATCATGATCGGGATTCCGGCGATTCGAAATTTAATCCGCGAAAATAAAATTGCGCAAATGTATTCATCGATTCAAACCGGCTCCCAATATGGCATGCAAACCTTGGATCAATGTCTGCAAAATCTAGTGCAACGTAATGTGGTGTCAATTATCGATGCGCGTGGTAAAGCGGCGATTCCAGATAATTTTAAGGGTTAATTTCAGTCGATTATGGAAAAAGAACAAGCAGCCAAGTTTATGCATGATTTATTGCGGCATATGCGCAGTAAAAATGCTTCGGATTTATTTATCACCGTTGATTTTCCGCCAGCAATGAAAATCGATGGTCGAGTGACCCCTGTTTCAAATCAGCAACTCACTGCACAACACACCAAAGAATTAGCGCGGGCGATTATGAATGATCGTCAAGCCGAAGACTTTGAAGCCAATAAAGAATGTAATTTCGCGATTAGCCCCGGCTCAATGGGGCGTTTTCGGGTGAATGCATTTATGCAGCAAGGCCGTGTTGGCATGGTGTTACGGACGATTAATTCAGAAATTCCCAAATTAGAAGAATTAAACCTGCCGCCAGTATTGCGGGATATTGCGATGACCAAGCGCGGTTTAGTGATTTTTGTTGGCGGGACGGGTTCAGGTAAATCAACGTCGTTGGCGGCCATGATTGGGCATCGGAATGAAAATGCCTATGACCATATCATTACCATTGAAGACCCGATTGAATACGTGCATGAGCATAAAAATTCGATTATTACGCAGCGAGAAGTGGGCGTAGATACTGATTCTTGGATGGCGGCGCTGAAAAACACCTTGCGCCAAGCGCCGGATGTGATTTTGATTGGCGAAGTGCGCGATCGTGAAACCATGGACTACGCGATTGCTTTTGCCGAAACCGGCCATCTTTGTATGGCGACCTTGCACGCCAACTCGGCCAATCAGGCACTGGATCGGATTATTAACTTTTTCCCTGAAGAGCGCCGTTCTCAGTTATTGATGGATTTATCGCTTAACTTAAAGGCCTTTGTATCGCAACGTTTAGTGCCGCATTTATCCGGTAAAGGCCGCGTTGCCGCCGTTGAAGTGATGCTCAATTCGCCATTGATTTCCGAGTTAATCTTTAAAGGCGAAGTTCACGAGATTAAAGAAATTATGAAAAAATCGCGTGAGCTGGGTATGCAAACATTTGACCAATCGCTATTTGATTTATTTGAAGCCAATCGCATTAGCTATGAAGACGCCTTGCGTAATGCCGACTCGGTGAATGATTTACGCTTGCAAATCAAATTAAATGGCACGGAATCGAAAAATCGTGACGTTTTGTCGGGTTTAGATCATCTTGATATTGTATAAATTTAAGCCTTAATCGATTGGCATTATTTTTATCCTGCTGCGGCGCAATTTTATATTGCGCCGCAGAACTGGATATCGCCATACTGAGGCTGTGGATATCAACGATTTGCATTTAAACTGAGCAATAACAAATGCATTACGCTTATTTCTATTAAAATACGCCAAGATATAGGTAATAGGGCACGACTGATCGTGCTCTTTTTGCTTTCTCGAATTGATCAAAGCTGAAGATCGACATCGTGAGGCTTGGCTGGTTTATTTCGCATGGGTTACTTGGTTTTTTAGAATGATTGTTTGAGGTATCGTGTTATTATTTTTACCGTGCTACGGTATTGATTGATTTGTAATTAGATGTTCCTATGAAAAAATAATGATAAGAAAATTGCATCGCCTTCTGCGTTTATCTCCGTTTATTTTTGCCCTGAGTGCAATGTGTATGCTTGCGGGTGGGGTGCATGCTGCAATGTTGGGCGATATCCGAGTGTATTCTGCATTGGGTGAAAAATTTTCGGCCAGTATCTCTGTGGCGGCATCAGAGGAAGAAGAACTCAGTAGCGCCTGTTTTCGGCTCGTTGGCTTGCATGGCGGCGAAGAGCAAAATGTATTGCGCCGTGCCAAATTGGTTTTTCAGCAAGATGGTGCAGGCGGCCGCGTTTTGATTTATGGCCTTGATGCTTGGCAAGAGCCACTACTGAATTTAGCGGTTAGGGTCAAATGCCCGGGAGAAGAAAACCGAGTTTTTCAGCGTGATTACAGTGTGCTACTCGATCCACACGAATACCAAGCCGCCAATAAAAAACGCCATCAGCCGATCACTACCCCCATCAATCTACGTACTTTGCCACGTTTAGGCGCGGTATGGTGGACTGAAGAGGGCGATACCGTCGCCAATATCGCGCGCCGTTATTATCCGAATCAAGCGCAGCAACGCGCTCAGTTTGTTGAGCGTATTTTTGATCTGAACCCAGATTTGCCACAAGGCTCGACGGTGCGCTTGGGAAATCAATGGCGATTGCAATTGCCAGCACCGATAGCCAAAGCAAAAGCACCGGCAGCACCGCGGATTGAGACTTTGCCAGCCGAGGCGAGGCTTAGCTTATCGCCTGCCAGTACTGCCGTCGATGCGATTGAATCTGCTGCGAGCGCGACGGCGAGCGCGGATGAATTTCGTTTGCGCTTATCATTGCCGACGCTGGATTTAAAACAAAAAAATAACTTGTCACCAGCAGAAATTTTGCGTTTGCGAGAGCGTTTATTGTCGCTTGAATCGGACGAACAAGCGGCACAAATGCTGCAACTCAAAGATCAGATCGTTCAATTAGAGCAACAATTAAATCGGGTTAATACCACCAATTCGCCAGCCAAAGGCGCGGCCAAAATGGAAGATGATGCTTCGTTTTCTTGGCAATGGTGGTTGTTCTTGGGCTTGACCTTGCTGGCGATTTTGGTGGTGATTTGGCGGCAACGATTGCGCGTTACCGCCGATAATTCGTACTCGGCGCTGGGAATTGCCACTTTGCATGGCAATCCAACGACGATCTTGGCGCAAAGAACGCCGAGTCATTTTCCGCATTCGCAAACACGAACCAGTGGCTTTGCCACGCCCGCGCCGACGCCCGCGCCAGAGTATGACAACACCGATTGGCATGGCGTGGACGTTGTTTCGCCGGCTTCAGTGGCAGAAGAAGCGCAGTTATTACTGGACTACGGCATGACGGCGCAAGCGATTCAGTTACTCAGTGCCGAAGTACTTGATCGCCCGCATTCATTGGCTTTGTGGATGAAGCTATTAGAAGTCTTTGCGCAAGAACAGATGCTGGAAGCGTTTCAAGAACGTGCGGTGGCGTTTCGCTTGCATTTTGCCAGCGATTCATTGTGGCAGCAGGTGCAAAGCATGGGACAGAAAATCGACGCTAATAATCCTTTGTATCAATCGATCGATGCGCGATCAGCGCCCAGCGTCGCGGCGCCAACGACGGTGATTCATAATGCCAATTTAGCGCAGACTTTAGGCGTGATGCCGCTGCAATCCAATCCCCCAATTGTGAGTGGCGATCACGATGCGTTTCATTTTGATTTAGATTTGTTGCCCACCGCCCATGAACGAGGCGCGGATCAGCTGAGCGTTTTTGCCGCTCAGCAAGATCGCGACCCCGAGACGAATACGCCATCAATCGCTCACCCGCGCCGGCAGTTTTCGGCGAAAGACTTTGTTTCTGATGATGCAACGTTGCAAGAGATTGCCGCCTTAATTGCCGCCGATCAACGCCGTGAAGCGTTTGAACGCTTAGAAATGCTCTTGTATAAAGGCACCATGCCGCAGCGTTTAAGTGCGTCCAAATGGCTGGATAAATTACTCAGCCACTACGGCCAGCCCTAATCAGCAAATTGAAAGACAAAAAAACCGCCAATCGATTGTTGGCGGTTTTTTTTGATTGGGTATCTTACTCTGGCGCTTTATTTAAAGAGCGTGCAAGGTAATACCCCGTATGGCTATGTGGATTTTTAGCGACTTCCTCAGGTGTACCGGTGGCAATAATTTGTCCACCACCTGCACCGCCTTCAGGGCCTAAATCAATTACCCAGTCAGCGGTTTTAATCACGTCCAGATTATGCTCAATAACGACAATTGAATTGCCATGGCCTGCCAAGCGCTGCACCACGGTCAGCAGCAGGTCGATATCGTGAAAATGCAAACCCGTGGTCGGCTCATCCAAGATATACAAGGTGCGGCCGGTGTCGCGTTTGGAGAGCTCCAGCGCCAATTTCACGCGCTGTGCTTCGCCGCCCGAGAGCGTGGTGGCGCTTTGCCCGAGGCGAATATAGCCCAAGCCCACGTCCATTAAGGTTTGCAACTTTCTGGCGACGGTGGGCACGGCGCTAAAGAAGGCCAGCGCGTTTTCCACCGTCATTTCCAATACTTCCGTAATGTTTTTGCCTTTGTACAAGACTTCCAGCGTTTCACGGTTATAGCGTTTGCTATGACACACATCACACGGTACATACACATCGGGCAAGAAATGCATCTCGACTTTAATCACGCCATCGCCTTGGCACGCTTCGCAGCGACCGCCTTTAACGTTGAACGAGAATCGCCCCGGCCCATAACCGCGTTCGCGGCTCATCGGCACGCCAGAAAACAGCTCACGAATCGGCGTAAATAGCCCGGTATACGTTGCAGGGTTCGAGCGCGGGGTGCGGCCAATTGGCGATTGATCGACATTAATGACTTTGTCTAGATGCTCAAGCCCGTGCACGCTGTGATATGGCGACGATTCGATCCCAGCGCCATTGAGTTCACGGGCGGCAATCGCATACAAAGTGTCGTTAATCAGCGTGGATTTACCCGAGCCAGAAACGCCGGTAATGCACACCATCATGCCCAGCGGCAAATCCAGATCGACGTCTTTTAAGTTATTCCCGCTGGCGCCTTTGATATGCAGCCAGCGGCCTTCGGTCGGCACACGGCGGGTGGCGGGCATCGCAATTTTGCGTTTGCCAGTCATAAATTGGCCGGTGACAGAATTCGGATTGTTAAACACGTCTTCAGGCTTGCCGTAGGCGATGACTTCGCCACCGTGTACGCCAGCGCCCGGGCCCATATCAATCAGCCAATCGGCAGCTCGCATCGCGTCTTCATCGTGCTCGACGACAATTACCGTATTGTCCAAATCGCGCAGATGAATCAAAGTGCCGATTAAGCGGTCATTGTCGCGCTGATGCAGACCAATGGAGGGCTCATCGAGCACATACATCACCCCAGTAAGGCCAGAACCAATTTGGCTGGCTAAGCGAATGCGTTGTGCTTCGCCGCCCGATAGGGTATCGGCGCTGCGTTCAAGGCACAGGTAGTCGAGGCCCACGTTGACCAAAAAGCCAAGTCGTTCGCTGACTTCTTTGACGATTTTTTCGGCAATCTGCGCTTTGGCGCCTTCTAAATGTAAACCAGTAAAAAACAGCAGTGTATCTCGCAAAGCCATTTTGGATATGGCGTGCAGGGTAATACCCCCAACTTGCACATGGCGTGCTTCGGTGCGTAACCGCGCGCCATTGCAGCTTGGGCAAACTTGATTATTTTGATATTTGGCGAGCTCTTCACGCACCGCCATTGAATCGGTTTCTTTGTAGCGGCGCTCTAAATTCGGAATAATCCCTTCAAAAGCATGGGCGCGCTCGAATTTATTGCCGCGTTCATTGGTATACATAAACGCGATTTCATCGCGCCCCGAGCCTTGCAAGATCGCGTCTTGCACTTCGCTACTTAATTCATTCCACGCGGTATTGATATCAAAGCCGTAATGTTCGGCAATGCTCATCAGCATTTGGAAATAAAACTGATTGCGTTTATCCCAGCCTTTTACTGCGCCGGCGGCCAAGCTCAGATCAGGATGCGCCACGACGCGTTTGGGATCAAAAAAGGTACGGTGACCGAGTCCATCGCAGGAAGGGCAAGCGCCCATTGGGTTGTTAAACGAGAACAAACGCGGTTCGAGTTCAGGCAAGCTGTAGCTACAAATCGGGCAAGCAAATTTGGCCGAAAACCAATGCTCTTTGCCGGTGTCCATTTCAACCGCAATGGCGCGGCCTTCGGCGTGGCGCAAGGCGGTTTCAAAGCTTTCGGCAAGTCGTTGCTGAATGTCGGCATGTACTTTCAGCCGATCAATGACGACGTCAATGGTGTGTTTTTTGTTTTTGTCCAGTTTCGGCGTTTCGTCGAGCTCGAACACTTCGCCGTCGATGCGAACGCGAACAAAACCTTGCGCGCGCAGCTCTTCGAGCAAGTCGGCGTTTTCGCCTTTTTTGCCCATAATCACTGGCGCTAAAATCATCAGTTTGCTGTCTTCGGGCAGCGCCAACACATGATCCACCATTTGGCTGACGGTTTGGCTTTGCAGCGCTTGCTGGTGTTCAGGGCAAAATGGCGTGCCAACGCGGGCAAATAACAGCCGTAAATAATCGTGAATCTCGGTCACCGTGCCCACGGTGGAACGCGGATTGTGGCTGGTGGCTTTTTGTTCAATCGAAATGGCTGGCGACAGCCCTTCAATCAAATCGACATCGGGTTTTTCCATTAATTGCAAAAACTGCCGTGCATACGCCGAGAGCGATTCAACATAGCGGCGTTGTCCTTCGGCATACAAAGTGTCGAAAGCCAACGACGATTTACCCGACCCAGATAAGCCGGTGATCACAATCAGCTTGCCACGCGGCAAGTCTAAGTTGACGTTTTTGAGGTTATGGGTACGGGCTCCGCGAATGCGGATCATCGGGATGTCAGTTTGTTCAGTCGCACGATACATTAGCAGTCTCTTTTGAAGCAGCGCACCAATTTAAGGGGACTTTAATCATCGCAAGGGCGGGGTGGTGCCGATCGATCGCTCATCGTTCTTTTGATCGGCGTTGCGATTGGGAGACCTTTTGATTAAAGCCCACGTTCACTGTCGAGATACGCAAGGCAATCAAGTAATATACCCTAAACCCATCTATTTGAGACTTCTTGCGATGGAAACTTCCGTCTATCAAGCGCCGGCATTGGCTTTTGCTGCACAAGCGGGCCTAGTTAATTTACAAGTGACACAAGAAATTCCGTCTTTTTATGGCCATGTCGTATTTTTGCAAGCCGAACAGGGTGAATTTGTCGTTAAGTTTTCTCGGCAAGCAGGGCGTTTGGCCTCTGAAATTGTGGCCTTGAATCGCTTACGCCCGCATAGTCTGTTGCCGATGCCCGAGGTTTTAGTGCATCGCGAGATTTTGGGCGAGCATGGCAAGCTCGACGCCTTGTTGATGCCGCGCTTATTGGGTATTCCAGCTTGGGAGTTGCCTAATCCTTTGCCAAATCCGACACCAACGGCGCAGCGGATTGTTGAGCAAATGTTGGCGTGGCATGCCGTGAGTGATGCGCGTGGCTTTGAACATGCCAATGGCGAATTCACCTTGGCATTTTTACCTGCTTTTGAATCGTGGACGCGGCCGTTGTTGGCTGGCTTGAATGCCGAGAATTCGCCGTTTTCTACTCAATTACGCAGCGCGTTTGCCAAGCTGTGGGCTGAGCGTGAACGCGTATTGGCGCCGATTACAGGGCCATCGTCACTGTGCCACGATGATCCGCACGCGTGTAATTTTTTATATGACGCCAGCGGCTTACCGATTGCTGCCATTGATCCGTGTGATGTGGCATTTCGCCATCGTGAGCAGGATATTTTTCATTTGGCGGATGCGTTTCCTGATTGGCGTTTATTGGAAAGCTATATCGAGCAGCAGCCATTAGCCGATGGCTTTGCGGCGCGGCGCTGGTTTTTTTCTTTGTGGGACGATGTAAAGCATAGCCAAAATGTCGCTTGGTACGATGCAACGTGGTTTGCAAATAAATTCGCACAATTGGCGCAAGTGGATGCCGATTTTCAAAGCGTGGCCGATGTCGCCAGTACCGCACATCCAGCATCAGCTTAAGCTTCAATTCTTGGCGATGGCGATGGCGATGGCGATGGCGATGGCTGCGGTGTACGCGGTGATAGCGCGGTGGTGTCGTTGAACGTTGGTGGCGGATGCTGCGTTACAAAGCGCTAGCGTAAAATGATGACGCGGCGCTGTGTGCTTGGCCTCAGACCAAAAGCCGCGTAAACGCGGCTGGCAAATCAAACGTCAACAGGCCTTAGGATATTAACCCATAGGTATTGAGCTGTAGGCTTTGAATTTAATGCGCTTTGGTGATATACCCTTTGAATATGGCTGGGCTTGATTTGGATACTCTGAAGGTATTCTTGATCAATCGCAAAGCAAACACTGCCATCCTGAGGCTGAGCTGTTAAAATCGATCCTCCTTTTGTTGATGTGGCTGCTGATGTCTGCTTCTCCTACTATGTCGGCGTTAGAATTACGCGCCGCCAGCAGCCTAGCTGGGCTGTATGCGCTTCGCATGCTGGGCATGTTTTTGATCTTGCCAGTGTTTGCCGTTTACGCCGGGCATTTACCCGGCGGTGAAAATCACACCATGGTCGGTTTGGCCTTTGGCGCTTATGGCTTAACGCAAGCCTTGTTGCAATTGCCGTTTGGCATGTGGTCGGATCGCGTTGGCCGCAAAAAAGTCATTTACATTGGCTTGGCCTTGTTTGCCGTTGGCTCGATCATGTGTGCCATGGCGGACCATATTGCGTGGCTGATTGTCGGGCGTGCAGTGCAGGGCGCAGGGGCGATTTCGGCGGCGGTCACTGCGCTATTGGCGGACTTAACCCGCGAAGAGCATCGCACCAAAGCGATGGCGATGATTGGCGCTTCGATTGCGTCAACCTTTGCTATTTCTCTGGTGGCCGCGCCCAAACTCGCCGAATGGATTGGCTTGCCGGGGATTTTCTTACTCACTGCCGGGCTGACGATTGCGGCCTTGGTGGGCGTGTGGAAAGTAGTCCCCAATCCGGCCGTGTCGCGCTTTCATTCAGATGCCGAAACCAATACCAGCCGCTTACCGCAAGTATTAAAAGACCCGCAATTACTGCGCTTAAATTACGGTGTTTTCGCGCTGCATGCCTCACAAATGGCGATGTTTACCGTGATGCCCTTGTTGCTCAATCAAATTGGTGGCATCGATGTGGCTCATCATTGGTGGGTGTATTTGCCGGTTGTGTTGATCGGCTTTGTGTTAATGGTGCCGGCGATTATTTATGGTGAGAAAAAAAATCACCTCAAAGAAGTGTTTTTATTTGCCATCGCCCTGATGTTTGTCGCGCAGCTGGGCATGACCTTGTGGATGCCGAGCTTAACGTGGATTGTGGTGTGGCTGGGGGTGTATTTTATTGCCTTTAATATTTTAGAAGCCACCCAACCGTCGTTGATTTCTAAAATCGCCCCCACCGCTGCCAAAGGCACTGCGATGGGCGTTTACAATACCTGCCAAGCGGCGAGTATGTTTATGGGCTCGGCTTTAGCTGGGTATTTATACCAAGAATTTCAAAGCCCAATGCCGGTGTTTGCGCTGTGCGCATTACTCATGGCCGTTTGGCTTTTAGTCTCTTGGGGAATGCAAGCGCCGCTGCCGGTTAAAACCAAAATGTGCCACATTGGTGAGCAATGGTCAGGCGATGTAGGGCGACTGTCTGCTAAACTAGGCGCCATTGACGGTGTAAAAGAAGCCGTGGTTTTGATCGACGAGCGTGTCGCCCTGCTCAAAGTGATGCAAGCGGGCTATGACGAAGCGGAAGTGGATCGACTCATCGCTGAAACCAATATCGCTACGACATAAATGATGCGGCGCATGGCGTCGTAAAAATTGAATTGATTTAAAAAACTGGAGCAAATAAATGGCCTCATTAAATAAAGTATTATTAATTGGTAATTTGGGTAAAGACCCAGAAACACGCTTTATGCCCAACGGCAACGCGGTATGTAATTTTTCGATTGCCACCACTGAAAGCTGGAAAGACAAGCAAACCGGCCAAAAACAAGAAAAAACCGAATGGCATAACATCAGCATGTATGGCCGCTTGGCTGAAATTGCCGGTCAATACTTAAAAAAAGGCAGCAGCGTGTATATCGAAGGTCGTTTGCAAACTCGCAAATGGCAAGATAAGCAAACCGGTGCTGATCGCTACACCACTGAAATTATCGCCGATGAAATGAAAATGCTCGGCGGGCGTGGTGATACTGGTGGTAACGCCGGTGGTGGTTACAACCAACAAGGCGGTGGCGATGATTTCAACCAAGAATACAGCGCCCCAGCCCAACAGCAACAACAAGCCCCACGCCAAGCACCACCACAAGCAGCTGCGAAACCGGCGCGTAATTTTGACGACTTTGAAGACGATATCCCGTTCTGAACCGAGTCGGTTTAGCGAGTCGTTAATTTAGCCATAAAAAATCCCCTCGAATGTTTTGAGGGGATTTTTTATGGCCAATCGATAGATGTCGCCAATATTTGCCGCTATCTATTTAACAGTTTATGCATGTATATGGCTGTAGCTATTATTTAATAATGCTTGCAGTCATATACCTATAGAATATGCCTAAGGCTTAAGCGTTTGACATTCCCGCTGCGGTTGCGCGTGCGGTGTGTAGTTTTTGGTAGCTGTCGATCACGCGCTGGTGGCGATCTAGCCCTTCTAGTTGCATGCTGGTCGGGGTTAAGCCGTAAAAGCGACTGGTGTCGTTGATTGAGGCGATGACGGCGTCGATCCTTTCGTTGCCAAACATGCGGCGAAAGTTAACCTCATAGTCGGCCAGTGCCATTTCATCGTCCATTTCAACTTCAAGCACCGCATTCATTGCTTGATAGAACAACACGCGATCCAGAGTGTTGTCGTTGTATTGCAAGAAAGCGCCGACCAGCTCATGCGCTTCAGGGTATTGATGCAAGGCCAGATGAATCAATAGTTTGAGTTCAAGTACGGTGAGTTGACCCCAGACGGTATTTTCATCAAAAGCAATGCCAATCAAGTCCGCAATCATCGAGTAATCGCCCAGCTCGTTGTCTTCTAAACGCTCCAGCAGGGCCACCAGACGCACATCGCTTAGGCGATGCAGGTTCAAAATATCTTCGCGGAACAGCAGTGCTTTATTGGTGTTGTCCCAAACTAGATCATCCACCGGATAAATTTCTGAATAGCCGGGGACCAAAATACGGCAGGCGGTGGCGCCCAAATCGTCATAGACCGCCATATAGGCTTCTTTGCCCATGTCGGCCAAAATGCCAAACAAGGTGGCCGCTTCATCGGCATTGGCGTTGTCGCCTTGGCTGGCGAAATCCCACTCCACAAATTCGTACTGCGCTTTGGCACTGAAAAAACGCCAAGACACAATGCCGCTCGAATCAATGAAATGCTCAACAAAGTTATTCGGTTCAGCCAGTGCTTGGCTTTCAAAGGTTGGGCGCGGCAAATCATTTAAGCCTTCAAAACTGCGGCCTTGCAGCAGTTCAGTCAGGCTACGTTCAAGCGCCACTTCTAAACTCGGGTGCGCGCCAAATGAGGCAAATACGCCGCCAGTGCGCGGGTTCATTAGCGTGACGCACATCACCGGATACACGCCGCCGAGCGACGCGTCTTTCACGATAACTGGAAAACCTTGCGCTTCGAGGCTTTGAATGCCCGCTAAAATGCTCGGGTATTTGGCAATCACTGCGGGCGGCACATCCGGCAGCGTGATTTCGCCTTCTAAAATCTCACGTTTGACGGCGCGCTCAAAGATTTCTGATAGGCATTGCACTTGCGCCTCCGCTAGCGTATTGCCGGCGCTCATGCCATTACTCACAAACAGGTTTTCGAGCAGATTACTCGGGAAATACACCGTTGCGCCGTCTGACTGGCGCACAAATGGTAAGCAGCAAATGCCGCGTGCGGTATTGCCGGAGTTGGTGTCAAACAGGTGTGAGCCGAGTAATTCGTCATCGGGGTTAAAAATCGGCAGGCAATAGTCATCAAGGATGTCTGTTGGCAATGCATTGTTGGGCCCAGGCTGAAACCAGCGCTCGCTCGGGTGATGCACAAACTGCGCATTGGCGATGTCTGTGCCAAAGAAATGCCCCGCGTAGAAAAAATTGCAACTGAGTCGCTCGATAAATTCACCCAAGGCCGAGGCCAAGGCGCTTTCTTTGCTCGCGCCTTTGCCATTGGTAAAGCACATGGGCGAGTGCGCGTCGCGGATATGCAGTGACCACACATTGGGCACAATATTGCGCCATGAGGCGATTTCAATCTTCATGCCGAGTTTGGCCAATAGGCCAGACATATTGGCGATGGTTTGCTCGAGCGGTAGATCTTTGCCAACGATATAGGTGGCGGCGTCCGCCTCTGGATTGAGCGTTAGCAAAGCTTGTGCATCGGCGTCGAGGCTTTCGACTTCTTCAATGACAAACTCGGGCCCGGTTTGCACCACTTTTTTGACCGTGCAGCGTTCAATCGAGCGCAAAATGCCTTGCCGATCTTTGGCTGAAATATCGGCGGGTAACTCAACCTGAATCTTAAAAATCTGCTGATAGCGGTTTTCTGGGTCAACAATATTGTTTTGCGATAGACGAATATGCTCGGTCGAAATGCCGCGTGTTTCGCAGTACAACTTGACAAAATACGCCGCGCACAACGCCGATGACGCCAAAAAGTAGTCGAACGGTCCCGGTGCTGAGCCGTCGCCCTTATAGCGGATGGGCTGATCGGCCACGACGGTGAAGTCATCGAACTTGGCTTCAAGACGAAGCTTATCGAGAAAGTTAACCTTAATTTCCATGGAAGAGTTCCTTAAATAGCGCATAGTGATTTAGGCCGCATTATCCGGATTTTTGCTGCCCTAGTCCTGCGCTTCGCAGTAATACCGCTCACTGGCTAGGTCAAACTGAAAGCCAATCGAAGTTTTGAGCAGATTGTTCGCTGATCGCCGTTGTGGATTGCTTTGCAACGAATGCATTGAAAAATGAACGATTTTAAGCCGATGATGGTCAATGCACTGACTGAACGTCGATGGGCTGGCGTATTGCATTGCGATATTTGTGTTTGTTTTGCCGACTTGTAAGCTATTGGCTTGTTTTTTGTAATGGCTAATGATTGAATGCCCGATCTTAATTGTAAAAATTAAGCATTCATTGATTTAGCACCTTGCATTGTGAAATACGCGGGCATCATTTTTAGTTGTTACCGTTGATCGAGTTACTATTTCATTTATTGATTAATTGAGTCTTGGAGTTTGCATGTTATCCGCCCCCATCCCGAGTAATGAAGACGATAGAATTGCTTCATTGCGTAAGATGTTATTGCTGTCTACGCCCGATGAAGAGGGGTTTGATCGCGTCGTGCGCATGACCAAGCGGGTGTTTAATGTGCCGATTGTTTTGGTGTCGCTCATTGATGAAAACCGGCAATGGTTTAAGTCGTGCATGGGCTTGCCGGTGAGAGAAACTGGGCGGGATATTTCTTTTTGTGGCCATGCCATTCTGGGCGATGATTTATTTGTGATTCCCGATGCGCGCCAAGATATTCGTTTTGCCGATAATCCGCTGGTGCTGGATGCGCCTTACGTTATTTTTTATGCCGGTCGGCCGTTAAAAAATGCCGATGGGCATAATGTCGGTACCTTATGCATTATTGATCACAGCCCACGTGAGCTCTCTGACGATGAGCGCTGTTGCCTGAAGGATTTAGGTAGCTGGGTCGAGCAAGTATTTTTAACCCGAGAGCTGAGCGAATCGCAGCAAATGATGTTCGACGAGTTATGTGAAGTCAAACGCGCTTCGTTGCTCGATCCTTTACTCAATATTTGGCATCGTGGTGCCATTATGGATTTGCTTAAGCGCGAAATGGCGCGCGCTGGGCGCAGTCATATGCCTTTGGCTTTGATGATGGTGGATGTGGATTATTTTAAACACATTAACGATGAGTACGGCCATCCGGTCGGTGATCAGTTATTGATTGAATTTGTGCGAATGATTAAGTTTTGCTTACGTTCTTATGATCATTTAGGTCGCTATGGCGGCGATGAATTTATTATTGTCTTGCCCGATATCCAGCATGAACATGCGATTGAAAAAGCCAATGCGATTTTGCGTTTGATTCAAAATTCGCCCTTATTGATCAATCAGCAATCGATTGTTATGTCGGCCAGCATTGGCTTGGCCACCATGGCGGCCGAGGCATCATGCAGTGCGAATGATTTCATTCAGCGGGCCGATGATGCCTTATTGCTGGCCAAAAAGCAGGGCCGAGGGCGAGTTGAAATCGCTCAATCAGTCAAACACTAAAGCATAAATCCTTATATTTAGTCTTGCGATGGATGGTCTCGGAAAAATACCGCAGTGCCGTGTCTTTTCTTATGCTTATAAATATGTATAATAAATGCATCTTTATGAACTGATGTAGGAATAACCATGCTTGATTTGACTGATCGTGATTTAGTTCGTGCCACCGCGCCGATTCTTAAACAGCATGGGGTGGCGCTCACCACGCATTTTTATGCACGTATGTTTCAGCATAATCCTGAACTCAAGCAGATTTTTAACGAAGGTAATCAGCAGTCTGGTGCCCAGCAACAAGCCTTGGCGATGGCGGTGGCGGCGTATGCCGAACACATCGATAACCCCAGCGTATTAGCGCCAGTACTCACGCGCATTGCCAATAAACACATTAGTTTGGGCATTCGCCCTGAGCATTATCCGATTGTCGGCCATCATTTATTGGCTTCGATCCGTGAGGTGTTGGGCGCTGCGGCCACCGATGAGTTGATTGCCGCTTGGGCGGCCGCTTATGGCCAACTGGCTGATGTGCTGATCGCCGAAGAAGCGCAATTGTATGCCGCAGCGGCATTTAAAAACGGCGGTTGGACCGGCTGGCGCGGTTTTGTGGTGGCAAAAAAAGTAGTCGAAAGCAGTGAAATCACGTCATTTTATTTGCGCCCAGCCGATGGCGGCACCGTGCCGGATTATTTGCCAGGGCAATATATTTCGGTGCGGATGTTTGTGCCTGAATGGCAATTGATGCAGCCACGGCAGTACAGTTTGTCGGATGCGCCGGGGCAAGATTATTTGCGCATTTCAGTCAAGCGTGAGCAAAACCAGCAAATCATCGGCCAAGTCTCGAACCTATTGCACAGCACGATTGAAGTGGGCGATGTGATTGATGTGGCACCACCGGCCGGCGATTTTGTCTTGCATACCGAGCGCAGTGGCCCTGTGGTATTGATGAGTGGTGGCGTTGGGATTACCCCGATGATGGCGATGCTGCAGCATTTGCATGCCACAGGCAGTGCGCGCCAAGTGAGCTTGATTCATGCTTGCCGCAATCCGGAAGTGCATGCTTTTAAACAGCAGGTGCAGCAATTGACTGCAGCCAAGGCTAATTTCGCCGCGACGGTGTTTTATGATCAAGCCGATCCCGCAGCCAGCCATCACCTTGGCCCAATTGATTTGGCCAAGCTCGCTGATCGGGTGATTTTGCCGGATGCCGATTATTATTTGTGTGGCCCTTTGGCGTTTATGCAGGCACAGATTAAATCGCTGCAGGCATTGGGTGTACAGAGTGAACGAATTCATGCCGAAGCATTTGGCACGGGCGGCGTGAGCGTTTAATTGACGCAGCGCTAAAGCCGTATTTTCCCAGCGCATGACTGCAAAACGCCATGCGCTGCAGTTAATTGATTCGCTAGCGCAGCGCTATGGTGCTTTGTTGTTTCATCAATCGGGCGGCTGCTGTGATGGCAGCGCACCGATGTGTTTTTCGCGTGCTGAGTTTCAGGTTGGCGCTGGCGATGTATATCTGGGCGATATTGGCGCTGCGCCGTTTTATATGAGTGCTTCGCAGTTTGAATACTGGCAGCACACGCAATTAAACATCGATGTGGTGGCAGGAATGGGCGGGATGTTTTCTTTAGAAAGTGGCACCGGCCGCCGATTTTTAACGCGTTCTCGCTTGTTTACTGATGATGAATGGCAATGGCTGACTGCGCATCCAGTGACATTTGCAGCGGATTAACTGGTTAAAAAAAACCATCAGGGCTTACTGGTCCTGATGGTTTTTTGGGTTAATTCAAGTGCTTTTTAGCGACTTACAAGCCAGCAATACATAGATATTTGAGTTCAACATAATCATCGAGACCAAAGCGCGAGCCTTCTCGGCCTAGACCGGATTGTTTGATGCCGCCAAATGGGCCGACTTCATTCGAGATTAAGCCGGTATTGATGCCCACCATGCCGGACTCCAGCGCTTCGGCAACGCGGAAAATTCGGCCAATATCGCGGCTATAAAAATACGCAGCTAAGCCAAACTCGGTGTCATTGGCCAAATCAATCGCTTCGCGCTCGTTGTAAAAACGAAATAGCGGTGCCACCGGGCCAAAGGTTTCCTCGTGGGCGATTTTCATCGCGGTGGTGACATGGCTGAGCAAAGTCGGTTGGAAAAAACGGCCACCTAAAGCATCCAGACCGCCGCCGAGCAAGAGCTGTGCGCCATGCTCGAGTGCATCGCTCAGGTGTTCTTGGACTTTAGCAATCGCTTTATCGTCAATCAAAGGTCCGAGCATGACGTCTGAATCCATGCCATTGCCCACTTTGAGGGCTTGCATTGCGACGCGCAGCTTGTGGCTAAATTCGTCATACACCGCATCGTGCACCAATATCCGGTTGGCACAGACGCAGGTTTGTCCGGCATTTCTAAATTTGGCAATCATCGCCCCGGCCACTGCGGCATCCAGATCTGCATCTTCAAACACAATAAATGGCGCATTGCCACCCAGCTCTAACGACACTTTTTTAATGGTAGCGGCGCATTGCGCCATTAAGGCTTTGCCGACGACAGTGCTGCCAGTGAAGCTGAGTTTTCGCACAATTGGATTACGCGTGAGCTCGCCACCGATGTCGCTGGCCTTACCGGTAATCACATTAAACACCCCAGCCGGAATGCCGGCGCGTAATGAGAGCTCGGCCATGGCCAAAGCGGTGAGTGGCGTTTGGCTGGCGGGTTTAACCACCATGCTGCAGCCCGCAGCCAGCGCTGGTCCGGCTTTACGCGCAATCATGGCGGCGGGGAAATTCCACGGGGTAATCGCTGCTGTTACGCCAATGGCTTGGCGGAGGACCAAAATGCGTTTATCCGCTTGTGGATGCTGCAACACATGGCCATCGAGCCGCTTGGCTTCTTCGGCAAACCATTCGATAAAGCTGGCGGCATAGGCGATTTCGCCTTTGGCTTCGGCCAAGGGTTTGCCTTGCTCGGCGGTCATGATTTTGGCGAGATCGGTTTGATGCTGCATGAGTAAATCAAACCAGCGGCGCAAGATAATCGATCGCTCTTTGCCCGACCGCGCGCGCCATTCGATTTGTGCCGCTTGCGCAGCAAAAATGGCGCGTTGCGTCTCAGCAACGCCCATGCAAGGCACCAAGGCCACTAGCGAATTATTCGCCGGATTAGTCACGGCCAGCGTAGCGCCATCGTCGGCCGATTGCCACAGCCCGTCGATCAGTGCGTGTTCGCGCAGCAGGGTTGGATCATCAAGTTGCAACATCGGTATTCCCCTTTAGTGCCGCTTCTAAAATATCCAGCGCTTCAGCAAAGACCGTGTCTTCGATGGTCAGTGGAAATAAAAAGCGGATTACATTGGCGTAAGTACCACAGCTTAGCAGAATTAAACCTTGAGCTAAGGCGTGCGCTTGAATGGCCTTGGTTTTGGCAACGTCAGGCTCACCGGTTGCGGGGTCAATTAATTCTATGGCCACCATCGCACCCAAGCCACGGATTTGCGCGATCTGCGGCACGGCGCTGGCGATGATTTGCAAGCGCGCTTGGAGTCGATCACCGAGTTGATTGGCGCGCAGATTGAGTTGTTCTGTCTCGATCACATCTAATACCGCGTGTGCGGCGGCAATGGCCAGTGGGTTGCCAGCATAGGTGCCACCTAGGCCACCTGGGCTGGGTGCGTCCATGATTTCGGCGCGGCCACACACGGCGGATAATGGGTAACCGCCGGCTAATGATTTGGCCAGCGTCATTAAATCGGGCAATACATCGTAATGCTGCATCGCAAACCATTGTCCGGTGCGGGCAAAGCCGGTTTGGATTTCATCGGCAATTAGCAAAATACCGTGTTGATCGCACAATTGCCGCAGCGCGCGTAGCCAATCTGGCGGCGCAATATAAAAGCCGCCTTCGCCTTGCACCGGCTCAAAAATAATCGCCGCCACGCGCTGCGGATCGACATCGGCTTTAAACAGCTCATTGAGTCTTTGCAGCGATTGCTCGATGCTCACGCCGTGTAAATCTTGTGGAAAAGGCGCGTGATACACCTCGCCGGGGAAGGGGCCAAAGCCGACTTTATACGGCGTGACTTTACCGGTTAGCGCCATGCCCATCATCGTTCGGCCATGAAAGCCGCCGGTAAAAGCAATCACCGCGCTGCGACCTGTGGCGGCACGGGCGATCTTGATTGCGTTTTCGACTGCTTCTGCGCCGCTAGAAAAAAAAGCGGTTTTTTTGGCGTGCGTCCCCGGTGTTAAAGCATTAATGCGTTCCGCTAACGCAATATACGATTCATACGGCACAACTTGATAACAGCTATGGGTAAAGGCGGCGAGTTGCTTTTGCACTGCGGCGCTGACAGTGGGGTGGCAGTGCCCGGTATTGAGCACCGCAATGCCGCCGGCAAAATCAATAAAACGGCGACCTTCCACATCCCACAGCTCGGCATTGAGTGCGCGTTCAATAAAAAATGGCGCCATCACGCCCACGCCGCGCGGTGTGGCCGCAGCTTGGCGTTGGCGCAGGGTTTGATTGTTACTCATCGCGATCTCCTAGTTCTTACCTATGGGTATTGCTTTGTTGGCTTTATAAAATATGGCTTAGATGGATATACCTGATGGATTATTTTGATGTTGAGCACGCCATTCGTATCGCGCACCGCCATGCTGTTTGATTCACAGCTTCACCATCACATGACGCACACAGCTGTAGTCTTCCAGCGCATACATCGACAAGTCTTTGCCATAGCCAGATCGTTTCATGCCGCCGTGCGGCATTTCACTGACCAACATAAAGTGCGTATTGACCCAAGTGCAGCCGTATTGCAGTTTGGCGGCAAATTGCATGGCATGGCTCACATCGCGCGTCCAGACCGAGCTGGCCAAGCCATAATCGGAGTCATTGGCCCAAGCGAGCGCTTGTTCTGGCTCGGTAAAGCGGGTGATCGACACCACCGGGCCAAAGACTTCGCGGCGCACGATTTCATCGTTTTGCAAAGCGCCGGCAATGACGGTCGGCTGGTAAAAAAAGCCACGCCCTTCAACCGCTCGCCCGCCAGCGGTGACTTCAATATGCGGCAATTGCGCGGCGCGTTCGACAAAGCTGGCGACGCGGCTGCGTTGTCGCTCGGAAATCAGCGGCCCCATTTCAACGCCGTCTAAATGCTGCTCGCCGTACTTGATGCTGGCGACCGCACTGGAGAGCTCAGCGACGAGTTTGTCGTAGATTTTGGCGCCGGCATAAATGCGGCACGCTGCGGTGCAGTCTTGTCCGGCGTTGTAATAGCCAAAATTGCGAATCGCTGCGACCACGGCGTCTAAGTCCGCGTCGTCAAAAACAATCACTGGCGCTTTGCCGCCCAATTCAAGATGGGTGCGTTTCACCGTTTTGGCTGCGGCTTCCAAAAACCGCCCGCCGGTTGAGACGTCGCCAGTTAATGAAATCATGCGCACTGCGGGGTGGTTAATTAGCGGACTGCCAACGCTATCGCCACGGCCAGTAATCACGTTGACCACGCCGGGCGGCAAGATTTCAGCGATCAGTGTCGCTAATTTGAGCGTAGTGAGCGGCGTTTGCTCTGAGGGCTTGATCACCACCGTATTGCCAGCGGCAATCGCTGGCGCGATTTTCCATGCGGCCATCATCAGTGGGTAATTCCACGGCGCGATACTGGCAACAACGCCTAAAGGATCGCGACGAATCATGCTGGTAAATCCGGGTAAATATTCGCCCGCTAACGCGCCGTGTTGATTGCGAATCGCGCCAGCAAAAAAACGAAACACATCGGCAACCGCGGGGATTTCATCATTGAGCGCCGCCAAATAGGGCTTGCCACAGTTGAGCGACTCTAAGCGAGCAAATTCGCTGGCCGTCGCCTCAACGCGCTCGGCCAATCGCAGTAACAGCATGCTGCGATCTTTGGGCACCATCAGCGCCCAATGGGGAAAGGCGGCATTGGCGGCTGACACGGCGGCTTGGATTTGCTCTAAAGACGCCTCGGCAATGCGCTCGATGACTTCACCGGTGGCGGGATTGAGAATCTCTTCAACAGCACCTTCGCCAAGCTGAAACTGTCCATTGATGAGTAATTGTTTATTCATCGCGCTATCTCCTGTGGGGCGGATTGTGGTTGCTGGCCGCATTATTTACTGGCACCGGCGGTGTCTTCAGTGCCTTGGGTTAATCGCCAAGCCAATAAAATCGGCAGGGTGGTGAGCAACATAATGCCCAGTGCCACAACATTGGTGACTGGCACATCGCGAGGACGCCCCAGCTGATTGAGTAGCCAAATCGGTAAGGTTTGTTGTTGGCCCGCGGTAAAGGTGGTGACGATAATTTCGTCAAAGCTCAAAGCAAAAGCCAGCACCGCACCGGCGAGTAAAGAGGTTGCGAGTTGCGGCAGTAACACATAGCGAAAGGTTTGCCAGCCATCGGCACCTAAATCCATCGACGCTTCGATGAGGCTATACGCGCTACGGCGCAGGCGAGCGACGACATTGTTATAAATCACCACCACGCAAAACGTAGCGTGGCCGATGGCGATGGTCCAAAAGCCGGTTTCGATATCGGCTAAACGAAAGGCGGAAAGCAGCGCAATCCCCGTCACAATGCCGGGCAGCGCAATCGGCAAAATCAGCACCAGCGTAATGGCTTCTTTACCAAAGAAATTACGGCGGTATAGCGCTGCAGCCGCCATTGTGCCTAGCACTAAGGCCGATACGGTAGCGATGAGTGCAATCTGAATCGACAGCCAAACTGCATCGAGTAAATCGCTGCGCTCGCTAGCGGCAATAAACCAGCGCAAAGTAAATCCTTGCAAAGGAAAGCTAAACGCTGATTCTTCGGTATTAAACGCATACAGCGCGACCATGATGATCGGAAAATGCAAAAAGAAAATACCGCCAACTGCCAGTGTGGTTAACCACCACGGCGCACGAGGGGTATTGGTATCTGTGGGATTAAAGCGCATCAAAAGCTCCTAAGCGGCGGGCGATGGTCAGGTAGAGCGCAATAATCAACACCGGAACGACGGTAAACGCGGCGGCCAGCGGCATATTGCCAATCGAGCCTTGCATCGTATACACCATGGTGCCGATGTATAAACCCGATGGGCCAATCAATTGTGGAATGATGTAATCGCCCAGCGTGAGGCTAAACGTAAAAATCGAACCGGCGACAACGCCAGGAAACGCCAATGGCAAAATCACCGTGAAAAACGTTTGCCGTGGTGTGGCGCCTAAATCGGCGCTGGCTTGGATTAAATTGGCGGGAATGCGCTCGATGGATGCCTGAATCGGCAAAATCATAAAAGGCAGCCAGATATAGGTGAATACGGTGAAACGCCCTAGATTGGACGTCGACAAAGAGTTGCCACCGATGCTGGGTAGCGCCAATAAGGCATCGATGACGCTGCTTAAACCCAGCTGGTTATAAAACCAGTACACCACGCCGCCCTTGGCCAAAATCACTGTCCACGCATAGGCTTTAACGATATAGCTCGCCCACATCGGCAGCATTACCGCCACATACATCGCGCCTTTTTGCCAGCCTTTGGCGTAGCGCGCCATATAGTAGGCAATCGGAAACCCCAAAATGGCCGCCGCCAAGGTCACCGCACACGCCATTACCAAAGTACGCAGTACCACGTCGTAATTGGCTGCATCAAATAGCGCTTGGTAGTTGGCCAAGGTCAATTGCTGCGTGACGGCCATCGTGAAGTCATCAAAGGTATAAAAACTTTGCCATAACAAGGCCAGCAAAGAGCCTAAATAGACAATGCCAAACCAAGCCAAGGGCGGCAAAAGCAGCACCAGCAACAGTAGCTTGGGTTGGCGCCAAAATAAATCTGAGAGCTGGCGTAATGGCATCCATTGGTTTGGGAATTGAGTTGGGCTGCTCATGATGCGGCCTCGTTGAGTAAAACCATGCTGTGCTTAGGCCAATGCACGGTGAGCGCGCTGCCGATTGCTGGAATAACGGCGCTATCGTTCGCCAGCGTGACCCAAACGCGCTCGCCGCTACTGACTTGCAAAGCCAAACGGCTGCTCGCACCAAGGTAATGAATGTCGGCCACTTGGCCAATTAATTGTGGCTCGCTGGTGCTGGCGCCAAGGCGAATTTGCTCTGGGCGCACCGCAAATGGCTGCGTCGCCCCTGTGATTTGCTCGGCCAGTGCGCCGCGAATGACATTGGCTGTGCCGACAAAATCAGCGACAAACACAGTTTTGGGTTGGGAATACAGCATTTTTGGCGTATCAATTTGCTCGATTTTGCCTTGATTAAAAACCGCTACCCGATCGGACATCGACAAGGCTTCACCTTGATCGTGGGTGACATAAATAAACGTAATGCCCAGTTGTTTTTGTAACGCTTTGAGCTCCGACTGCATTTGCTCGCGTAGTTTTAAATCGAGCGCGCCCAATGGCTCGTCAAGTAATAACACCCGGGGTTGATTAACTAAGGCGCGGGCGAGCGCCACACGCTGGCGCTGTCCGCCTGACATTTGGCCGGGTTTTCTGGCGCCAAATCCGCCCAGCGCCACCATCTCTAAAGCGGCTTCGGCTTGCCGATAGCGCTCCGCTTGGCCAATGCCTTTGACTTTGAGCCCGTAGGCGACGTTATCGAGGATATTCATATGTGGAAACAGCGCATAGTCTTGAAATACGGTGTTGACGTCACGCCGATAGGGCGGCAAACCTTGCGCGCTCACGCCGTGAATGAAGATGGCTCCGGCACTGGCTTGCTCAAAGCCGGCAATCAGTCGTAAACACGTGGTTTTGCCTGAGCCAGAAGGCCCGAGCATTGAGAAAAACTCGCCATCCATGATTTGTACGCTGACCTCATCGACCGCGCGCACGCCGCCAAAATGACGACTCACCTGCTGAAATTCGACGGCAATGTGCATATTTTGTCCTTGCGGGTGGCGCAGCCCGATGCGCCGCCGCGTGTATCGGGCGGCGAATGGTGCACCATCCATTGAAAAAACCAGCGAGGCGCTCGGCTTGCCTAACAAGCCGAGTCATAGCGCGCTAACGACCGCCCATAATGGCGATGTAGTCTTTGGTCCAGCGGCTATAAGGGACGCATTGCGTTTGGCTGCGGCATTGCGCTTGAGGTGTTTTCCAAAAAGCGATTTGCCCAAAACGCTCAAAGCCATTGCTTTTACAAAAATCACTGCCGCCGGGGGCTTTTTCGGTACAGGCTTTGCTCACCACCGGATTTGAGCCAAACCATTCGGCCAAGCCCGATTGCAGTTTTGGATTGAGTGAATGCGCCATCCATTTGTAAGCACAGCTAATGTTTTTTGCTTCGCTATGCAGCATGGTGGTATCGGCCCAGCCGGTAGCGCCTTCTTTGGGAATCACCGCTGCGATCGGGAATTTTTCTCCCTGCAGTGCATTGATTTGGTAGCCCCAAGCGCTACTGGCGGCTATGCCTTCGTTTTTAAAATCATTCATTTGTACGGTGACATCGTGCCAATAGCGATGACTAAGCTGCTTTTGTGCGCGCAGTAATTTGAGCACTGCTTGGTATTGTTTTTCATTGAGCTCGTACGGATCTTTAATGCCTAAGGCTGGATTTTTCTGCATTAAATACAGCGCGGCATCGGCGATATAAATGGCGCCGTCGTAGGCTTGAATTCGGCCTTTATTGCTTTTGCCATCGGGGAGTTTTTGCTCTTCAAATACCACTGACCAGCTGTCTGGCGCTTTGCCCGCAAATATTTTGCTGTTATAGGCCAAGAAATTCGCGCCCCATTGATAAGGCACCCCATAGTGTTTGCCATCAACGGTATGCCAAGCGCCATTGCTTAAACGCGGATCGAGCGTATTCCAGTTGGGAATCAGCGCGGGATTGATTTCTTGGACTTTCTTCCCGTAAATCAGTCGCAAACTGGCGTCGCCTGAGGCGGTGACTAAATCGTAACCGCCTTGATTCATTAAGCTGACCATTTCATCGGAGGTGGCGGCGGTTTTTACGCTGACTTTACAGCCGGTTTCTTTTTCAAACTGCGTCACCCAATCGTATTTTTTATCCGACTCGCCGCGCTCGATATAACCGGGCCAAGCAATGATATTGAGCTTGCCTTCGGGTTTACCCAAGCTGCTTGGTGGATTGGCAATGGTGAATGAGCTGGCGACTAATAGGCTGATAGCAATCGGGCTAAACCGTTTCATGATGGCGCTCCAAGAGGTGGTTAACTGATTGTAGGCAATGCCTGGGGCGCGACTAGTTGGCATTGCCAATCGACACTATCGAAAAAACCGATAGCGTGGCTGGCCATATTGGGGTTGCGGCAGCGGCAAATGAGTCAGCGCGGCTTGGCAGGGTGGTTTTGCATCGCGAATGCGGTAGCTGCTCGGCGTTGGTCTTGAGGCTAATGCATCAATTCAAAGTCAATTGCGGTGTATTGCTCGCAAGGTTGAAGTGAATTAGTTTTTAATTTTTTATTGGGTATATAGATCTAGCTTTTGATATGTATTACTTCTATTGATATACCTGCAATATATTTAGGTTTGGTTTTAGCGTAGTGATCGGCTGATCTTGCTGGCGTGGGCAATGCTTGGCTTTCGCTGTGCGGAGTTGTTGGGCGTTAAACTGCCGTGTTGCGCTGCGTAATGCCCGCCGTAGCGGCAGGGGGTGCTTAGTGCTGTGCCATCGATTTATTAGAACGCACAGCAGCAGAATTCTTTTTTTTGGATTGCAAAGTGCCAAGTCGATACTGCAAATCAATGTGGAATCAATGCAACAGACCCTAGGACGGATCAATCCGCGCGGCAGGTAGCCCGCGAGAGCGGGCGAATTCTCTGGCAATCAGTAAGAAATTTTGTGCCGCTTCAGACAGCGGGCTACCACGTCGCCATGCCACACCGATTTCAAGCACCGGCATGCTCTCTTGAATCGGCCGCACCTCCAGCCGATCACCATCTAATGACCATGGCCGATACAGCATTTCGGGCAAAATCGATAAACCCGCCCCGGTGGCCACCAAGCTACGTACTGCTTCGACCGATTGCGTTCGCATGGCCACGCGCGGCTTTAATCCAGCGGCGCGCCAAAACGCGGTGGTGTTGTCGTCAAGCTCATCGAGCTTGAGCATAATCATCGCTTCATTGGCGATTTCTTTTAAATTAATGCTCCCCAGCTCTAATAGCGGGTGATTGCTAGGCAGCCAAATTCGCCACGGCGCAACTTGTAATACTTCGACTTCCAGTGCCAAGCGGTTTTCGATATTGGACGTCAGCACAATGGCGAGATCCAGCTCGCCATTCACTAGCAAATGCTCGAGATAACCACGTTCGTCTTCAACAATACGCACTTCGACCTTGGGCAAAGTGCGGCGAAAACGATCGAGTAAATACGATAAAAAATACCCCGACATTAAACCGGTTACGCCCAGATTAAGCTGGCCAGTCATCGCATCGGGCCGCGCATTGAGCGCTTGTTGCGCGTTACGCACCACCGCCAAAATTTCATGCGCATGGCGCAAAAATTGATGCCCAGCATGGGTCAGCACCATGCCGCGCGCATGACGCTGAAACAGTGGCACGCCCAAATCGGCCTCGAGTGATTTAATCGCTTCGGTAATCACCGATTGAGAAATATTCAGTGTTTGCGTTGCGCGGGTCACCGACTCCGCTTCGGCCACTGCAATAAAATACCGAACATTGCGAAACGAAAAACTCATCTTGTCCCCAAGCAGCGTGAAGGGTTGGCGTGTTTCAAACGGGTATCGCTCAAACGTTGTGAGCATGATGCTATCACAAGCACTTTATGCCGCTGGGCTGGCTTGGCAAGTTGGGTCAGTCGCGATAAATTTTGTCGTAAATTTGGCCTAGTGGCGGCCATAAAAAAAGCCAGACAAAATCTGGCTTTTTTTGCAGTGCGATTACGATGACTATTGCGATGACATATCGCGATTACATATCGGCTTTGACTTTCGCCCAGCTAGATTTTACTTTGCTCCAGAACGACGATTTAGGATCTTTTTTGCATTCTTGAATCACCATTGGCACAATTTTTTCAATGCCATCGACGTCCATCACTGAATCAACCGGTTTGTTTTTCTTATTAAAGCCTTCAGCAAAATACACCGCTTTAGGCTGATAGCTTTCATCGATAGCGAGAAAGTCTTCGCACATCCATTTAGACACGGGTTTTTTGGCACTCGCCGTACTGCTGGCGGTGGCCGCAACAGCGCCTTGTGCAGCAATAGCGATTAATACCGCAGCAGTGAGGGTTAGTTTTTTCATCGCAACATCCTTATTTAAAAAAAGAAATATTCAGCAACAAAGTTCATCGAAAAGGGCAGACCAGAAACGGGCGCTGCCTGCCTGTAGACTAGACGATGGGCGGCGATAGCGTCGTGAAAATGTGATTTTTACCCGTTTAAGCGCTTGGCTAAGCAAAAAAATCGCAGTCTGAGCGACTGGATTGCTTCTGTGCGATGGGCTGCCACTTTGGGTGGATGACAGCGCGTGGTTAAAAATCGACGATGGTGTTGTCATTTTTGTTTCGTCTAGACGTCATCTTCGCACCGTATAATGGCGCAGACTGAAGAGGATAACTATGCCAAAGACGCCGCCTAAATGGCAACAAATTGCCACCTTGCTGGCTGAAGAAATCGCCCAAAAAACCTTACGCGGCCAATTGCCGGTGGAGCCGATCTTGGCGCAGCGCTTTGCCGTGAACCGGCATACTGTACGCCGTGCGGTGCAAGCTTTAGAAAGCCAAGGCTTGGTGCGGATCGAACAAGGGCGCGGCACTTTTGTGCAAGAAGATTTAATTGATTATCAAATGGGACGGCGTGGGCGCTTTTCGCACAGCTTGGCAGCGCAAAGCTTGAGTGGCGCAAGCCAAATTTTACGCAGTGACGTCATCATTGCCAGTGATGAGGTGTGCCAGCAACTCGAAATTGCCGCCGGTAGTGAAGTGTTAAAAATCGAAGCGCTGGATTTTGTTGCCGAACAAGTGGTTGGCGTTTGCACCGAATACCTGCCTTTGCCACGCTTTGCTGGTTTTAATCTGCTGCTGGCCGAGCATGGCGCGATGAGTGAAGCGTTGCGCGCCGCTGGTGTTGCCAGTATGAACAGAAAATCGTCCAAAATTACTGCCCGAATTCCGCGCGCTGAAGTCGCCGCGCAATTGGCGCAACCCAAAAGCCAGCCGGTACTGTATGTCGAGAGTGTTTATCAAGACGATCACGGGCAAGTGATTGAATACGGCATCACGCGGTTTGCCGCCAATGCGATTCAATTGGTGATTACGCCAGAAATATAATTCCTAACGCGGGATTTTCATCGACCAATACGCCAAAGCCCAAACGCCATACATCGCAATAAAATAAGCGGTAATGAGCTTGATGGTCAGCGCCAAATGGCCGGCCAAACTCGCGCTTGGCCAACTGGCGGTGACGGTATTCACCGCGATTAAAATCAGCACCGACAGCGCCAATTGCCATAAAAACAACCAGCGATAGGCTATGCCATTGGCATTGCGATAAGCAAACCCAGCTGGATCAGCGCGCTGGATTTCGACATACGCCGGAATGATCAAATACCAAAACAGCTGGCGAATAATCGGTTGATCCCAGTGGGTGACGATGGTTTTGGCGGTAGTAAGATTCATGATCTGTCTGTGGGTGCAAAGTCAGCTCGAGTGTGCCACAGGCCTTGCCGCAACGCTTGCTTTAGCGCAACTTCCGCGTGCGCAAACTCCGTTTGCCCCCTCTGTATGGGTATATTGCCATGAGTATTGAATACAATGCGATGGCAGTAAATACCCCGGTAGGGTGTGCAAATCGTTAAGATTTGCTCACGCGGTAGATCCATGGGTGATTTAGGCTTTGTCCGACTTTCCGGCGGCGTTGGCAAAGCGGGCGAGGATTTTGTCAAAAAACATCGGGCGTTGATCGTTGTCTTCGCAGGCTTCTTTGCGGCGGATGGCGTTGCGTACCAACATACTGCCTAGCCAGCGTATTGGCTCGGGCGGAAAGTAACCCAGTGGCCCACTGACCAAGGCGCATTGCGCCCAACCGTCTTTTTCCCCTCGCACCATACTGCTTAAAATTTGCCCGCCCAAATAGCACGTGCTCACGCCGTTGCCAGAATAACCAAAGCCGTAGCAAATATTGGGCTGTTGATCCAGATAGCCAAAAAACGGCAAACCGGTGACGGAACGATCGGACGCACCATTCCACGAGGCGGCAATTGGCACCTCAGCCAAACGCGGGAAAAAGTCGTGCAGCGTTTGTTTTAGCTGGTTTTGGTAGCGGCTAGCTTGGTCAAATTCGGCGAGCATTTTGCCGCCAAAAGCAAAGGTATTGCCGCCTTTGCCCAGCATTAAACGGCCATCGCTGGTGCTGCGATAGTAATGAACAAATATCCGCGAATCGCAAATCGCCGCGCCATGCGTGAGGCCAAGCGCTTGGATTGCTTCGGGGCAGGGCTCGGTAATCACCATATCGGACGACACAATCGCAATGCTGCGCGCAAATTGGCGGAACTGGCTGGCCATCCACGCATTCATCGCCAACACCACTTGCTGGGCAACCACTTCGCCATCGGTGGTGATCACGCGCGCAGGCTGGCCGTATTCAATGCGCTGCATGGCGGTGTTTTCATAAATCAGCACACCCAAGGATTCGGCAACGCGCGCCATGCCGCGTACCAACAGTCCCGGATGCACGCTGCCCGCAATTGGCGAAAATTCTCCGGATAAATGCCGAGTTGAACCGGCGATTTTTTGTACTTCATCGCGCGGTAAGGTCTGCCAGCTATTGATGTCATGCGCGTTGAGCGCCGCCAATACGCCATCCATACTGCCGCTTTGTGCGCGATTAGTGGCGGTATACAGCGCGCCGTCAATACGCAGATCGGCTTGCAGCTGATACTGCGCACAAAAGTCCCGAATCGCGTAAACAGCGGCTTCTGAGGCTTTGACAATTTTGACGGCTTCAGCGGCACCAAATAGCCGCGTCAGCGTGCTTAATTTGGGGGCTAAAGTTAGCACGCAACCGCCATTGCGCCCCGATGCGCCACTGCCGCACAGGCCTTTGTCGATGATGACAATCTGCAGCTCGGGCTGCTGTTGTTTGAGTAAAATCGCCGTCCACAAACCGGTATAGCCGCCGCCGACAATGCACACATCAGCGTGGCGCTTGCCATTCAAGCTTGGCCGTGGCGGGCGGTTTTCTTGCGCTAGCGCGTCGGCAAACCACCAAGGTTGAAAAGTCTCACTCATGGCCGCTGGCCTTGGGCTAATGCGTGTTCGATTTGCGTGATCACGCTAGGTAAATCAGCGATGCTGTCGATGACAAAATGCGCGCCAGCGGCGCTGAGTTTGGCCGTGGCTTGTTCGCGCAACGGCGCTTGCTCGCTGGGCGTGAGCGCCAGCCATTCTTTTTCTGTGAGGCCAACTTCATTGCCGCTAATGGCTAAACCGACGGTCCACATGCCCGCGTTTAAACCCTCAGCAATGCCCGGCACGGTGTCGTCGACTTTAACGCAGGCGGCAACATGGCTGATGCCGAGCTCAATCACATTGGCCAGCGCCATCCATGGCCCCGGGCGTGCGCCGGCTTTAAGGTCATCGGCAGCAACGGTGTAATCGGGGGTAAAGCCGTATTGCGTAGCGATTGGCTGTAACGCGTTCATCACTGCGCGTGGGTAGCCGGTGCAACTGCCGATTTTAAGGCCGCGCTCACGCAATTGGTTAATGGTGCTGATGGCGCCAGTGATCGGTCGCGAAAACTCGCCCACATGCGCAATTTGCAGCGGCATAAACAGCGCATAAATCTGGTCCACGTCGGCGTCGTTCATGTCGCGACCATATTGAGCTTGCCAGCGCGCAGCTACGCTTGGCATTTGGCCAACGGCTTTGATGTGATCCCACTTGGCTAAGCCCATTGGACCCCGTGCTTCGGCCATGGTGAGCGTGATGCCACATTGCGCAAAAGCTTCAACCAAGACTTGGGTGGGGGCGAATGAGCCAAAATCGAGCACGGTGCCAGCCCAATCAAAAATAACCGCTTGCAAAGGACCGGTATAAGCGTGTGTGTTGAGCATGTTGGATTTCCTTATTGGATAGTTGAGTGATTAGGTTGGCTGTTTAACCAACCCAATTGAGTGAGGACGTCGATGATGGCGTGCGCGGCTTGTTGCAACTGCGCGGGGTCAATGGCGCCAATGCAGCCAACGCGAAAGGTTTCTACCGTGGTGAGTTTGCCCGGATAGAGTAAAAATCCGCGCTGGCTCATTGCTTGATAAAAAGCGGCAAATTGATATTCGGGATGGCGCGGTGCGTGGAAGGTCAAAATAATTGGCGCTTGTAACTCTGGCGCTAAAAATAAAGCTAAACCGGCTTGGCCTAATGCGCTGATTAATACGTTGGCATTGGCGGTATAGCGCGCCAAGCGAGTAGGGCGGCCGCCTTCAGCTTGATACTGGTCAATCGCGGCGCGTAATGCCGCCACCACATGAGTCGGCGGCGTAAAGCGCCATTGCCCTGTGCGCTGTAAATAATCGTATTGATCAGCCAAATCGAGCGCCAGCGATGGACTATTGCCATGGGCTAGCGCGATGGCGCTGGTTTTGGCAATCACAAAACCCATGCCGGGAACGCCTTCTAAACATTTGCCCGAGGCGGCGATGAGCGCGCAAATCGGCATCTGTGCTAAATCAATGTCCAGCGCGCCAAATGACGACATCGCATCCACAATCAGCTCAGCGCCATGGCCGGCGACGATGTCGGCGATCTCGCTTAAGGGGTTTAAAAGGCCGGTGGCGGTTTCGCAATGAATCAGGCCCACGTAACCAATGCTGGGATCAGCGCTCAGCGCCGCATCGAGCGCAGTTGGATCGACAGGCACGCCGTCTGGCCAGCGCAGTGTCGCGACATTTAAGCCGATTTTCTGCGCGATTTTATGCATTCTTTGCCCGTAAGCACCGTTGTCGAGCACCAGTATTTTGCTGCTCTTATTTACCAGCGTGCCGATAGCCGCTTCAACGGCAAAAGTGCCCGAGCCTTGCAATGGAATGCAGCAGTGCTGCGCTTGGCCGTTGGCAATCGCCAATAGATCAGCGCACACTGATGCGGTTAGGGCGTTAAAGTCGCCATCCCATGAGCCCCAGTCTTTGAGCATTGCGGTGCGCGTTGCCAAGCTGGTGCTCAGTGGCCCGGGGGTGAGTAAGATTTTTTCTTGGCGCATCATAGTCCTTTCATCTAGATGAATTTTTATCCCCGAAAAAAGCGCATAAAGCGCTGGGGTATTGCTGTGTGATTAATATTTAATAAAGCTGGTAGTTAAATACCTACTGGTTCTGATCAGGTGTTAATGCTGGTTAAAGCATCGCGGCATTCCCTCTCCCTTGATGGGAGAGGGTTAGGGTGAGGGTGAAACTACGGCGTGCAGCTCAACACCCCCATCCCAGCCTTCCCCCATCAAGGGGGAAGGAGCTACAGTCCCGCGACTCAAACGACTGTGATTTAACGTATCAACATCAAATCTGAACAAAACCCAAAGGGTTTGCGCGCTGATCAGGTACCGTGCCACAGGCACTTAAAACCACGAATACCTAAGCCAAGCCAAACCGTTGCTACGCTGAGATTGAGCCCTGCCTCCTCATTCTTGTCGCCGCCAGCGTTGGCTGCGATGTTGTAAAAAATGACTGATCACTGCAAAAACAGCGCAGGCGGCGGCGGAGCTGATGACGATTAATGTCGCCATCGCTGCTGAAGCGGCGGTATCGCCAGCGTCGTCCATATTGAGCACCGCCACCGAGGCCAGCATGGTGTCGGAGGTGTAAATAAACACCACTGCCGAGACGGTGGTCATGGTGGCAATAAAGAAATAACGCGCAATTTCTAGGGCTGCTGGTAGGCAAATCGGCAGCGTCACTCGCCAAGCGGTGATCCAAAACGGCACTTTGAGCGAGGCGGCGACCAATTCAAACTCTGCGTCCAGTTGCTTGAGTGCGGTGACGGCAGTGAGATGCGCGGTGGTGTAAAAATGCGCGATCGAGCACAGCACCAAGATCGACATCGTGCCGTAGAGCGCATGGAGCGGATTGCTCGGATGATTAAAAAAGAACACATAACCCAAACCCAGCACCAACCCTGGTACTGCCATCGGCAGCATGGCTAATAAATGCAAGATGGGTCGCCAGCCACGGCAAGTGGCGACTTTTTCGGTGAGCCACGCGCCGGTAAACACCAAAATCGAGCCAAATAGTGCGGTATACGCCGACATTTTTAAGCTATTGCTAAACGCGCTCCAGCCACCACCGTCCATATCGTCAAAATTAAAATGCTGTAAAGACAGTTGCATTTGATACGGCCATTGCTTAATCAGCGCCGCCGCGATGGCGGTGCCAAGGATCAGTAGCAAGGCGCCGCTGACGACGAGGCAAAACAATAAAGCGCAGCGATCTAGCCATGGGGTGGCCTTGATATGCAGCGTTTGCGCTCGCGCCGTGAGTAGCGCTTGCTGCTTTTTTTGTGCGTAATGATCCAGCACAAAAGACAAGACCGCCGGCACCAAGAGCAGCAAACCAATGACTGCGCCGCGCGAGAAGTTTTGCTGACCGATCACTTGCTTATACGCTTCAAGCGCCAGCACATTAAACGAGCCGCCGATGACTTTGGCCACGCCAAAATCAGTCATCACCAAGGTAAACACCACCACTGCCGACGACAGCACGCCGTAGCGAACGCTAGGCAAAGTGACGCTGAACCATTGCCGGCAGCGGCCTGCGCCGAGCGCGCTCGCCGCTTCGTATAAGCGGCCATCGGCAACGCGCAAAGCGGTAAGTAAAATCATCATTGCGTGCGGAAAAGTAAAAAACACTTGGCCGATCACAATCCCCCAAAAGCCATAAATACTGCCGTCAGGAAACCACGACTTCAGCAAACCTTGATTGCCAAATAAATACACCAGCGCAATCCCCGGTAGCAGCGACGGTGCTAATAGCGGAATCAAGGCCAACATTCGCAGCACGCCTTTGGCCGGCATGGCCGAGCGGGTGAGCGCGGCGGCGTATAAATACGCCAGTGGAATCACAATCAGCGTGCTCATTAGCGCTAATTTGACGCTATTGAATAAGCTTTGCAGCAAGCTGGGCGAATCGAGTACCGCTTCAATACTGCCCCAGCCCCATTGCTGAGTTTTAGGATCAAACAAAGCTTGGCTTAAAATCGCCAATAAGGGCCCAGCTAAAATCAGTAGCAAAATCAGCACAATGCCGCCAGCAATCAGCGTGGCCCAGTATTCATTGCGCCAGCGCGCGTGCGGTGCTTCGAGGGTGAGGGTTGGGTTCATGCGCTCACCTCGGGCAAAAAGCAGCGCAGCTTGTCGGCAGGCAAATAAATCGGAATCAGTTGCTGCTCGGCAAGGCGCAATTGCGCCATTTCGCGATGGCTAATAATGACTTCGAGCTCAATGCCATCCCAATCATTGACCAACAGCCGCAGTCGGTAAACGCTGCCTAACAGCTCAAGCTGCAGTAACTTTCCTAAACCCACTTGCGGATCATTGCGCCATTGCGGCAATAGCTCAATGTCTTCTGGGCGAATAAACACATCGTAGTGTTGGCCTTGCACCAAAGCATTGGCGCGATGCGTGGCCAGCGTGTGCCGACCTAATTGCACCTGATGCGGGCTGACCGCAAGGGTGTTGAGCCAGTTGCAATGGCCGACAAAGCTGGCGACAAAACGGCTAGCAGGGTGTTGATAGATTTCAGCTGGCGTGCCAATTTGCTCGATGACGCCGTGATTCATCACGACGATCCGGTCGGCCATGGTGAGCGCTTCTTCCTGGTCGTGCGTCACCATGATGGTGGTGATGCCCAGTTGCTGCTGCAGCGCTTTGATTTCGCCGCGTAAATGCGTGCGAACTTGTGCGTCGAGCGCCGAGAGCGGCTCGTCAAGTAACAGTAAATTCGGTGAGGTAGCCAAAGCGCGCGCCAGCGCAACGCGTTGTTGTTGGCCACCAGAAATTTGTGACGGATACTGTTCGGCCAAAGCCGAAAGGCCGATTAAATTGAGTAATTCGCTGACGCGGCGTTGCTGATCTTCAGAGCGACCTTTGAGGCCATAGGCGATATTGCGTGCGATCGTGAGATTGGGAAACAGTGCATACGATTGAAACACAATGCCGTAATCGCGTTGATTGGGGGCGGCGTGGGTGATATCGCGGCCCGCTTGAGCGATTAGCCCGCGATCACACGATTCAAGCCCGGCAATGATGCGCAGCAAAGTGGTTTTGCCGCAGCCAGACGGCCCCAATAAGCAAACAAATTCGCCTTTATTCACGGCCAGCGAGATATCGCGCAAAGCGCTAAATGCGCCAAAATTTTTATTCACGCCATGAATGGTCAATTCAGCGTGCTGGGTGGCGATGGCGGGTGCTCGGTTCATACGAAGTCCTTACGGTGGCTGGCCTTTCATGCAGTAGACCCAAAACAATGCTGCCCTACACTTGCTGGTACAGGATGTTGTTGCGCGGTGGCGCGGGTTAAATGATTTGTAGGGGTATCTCCATGTATCTCATATTTCAAATGAGATACATGGAGATACCTATGCAATTTGCTGGTGTTCATACTGAGGTTGATGCCGTGCCGCAGGCACTTAAAACCATCAACACTCAATCGGAACACCTGCCGCCAAGCTACTGGCTTACTTTTTCGGCTCTGATTTGCTGTCGTAGCGCTTGGTCCACTCGGCGAGGGTTTTGTCGCGCATGGCGGCCGAAACGCGTAGGTCTTGTTTGATCAAGCGTTGTTCGTAGTCAGCAGGAATATGCGCATTCGGTTTGGCAATACCTGGCATGGCGACGATGGCGAAGTTCTTTTCATACAGCTCGTTGGCCGATTTTGATGCTGACCAATCGGCGAGTTTTTTTGCCGCATCGAGGTTTTTAGTGCCTTTCATAATTGCGGTGGCTTCCAAATCCCAGCCTAGGCCTTCTTTTGGAAACACCAAATCAATCGGCGCGCCGCCTTCTTTGATTTTGGCCGCGCGGTATTCAAATGAAATACCGATGGGGAATTCGCCGGCAGCGGCTTGCTTGCAAGGTTTTGAGCCGGAGTGGGTGTATTGCGCGATGTTATCGTGCAATTTATCCATATACGCCCAGCCTTCTTTTTCGCCCATCATTTGCAACCATGCGCTCACGTCAAAATAACCGGTGCCACTTGAAGCGGGATTGGGCATAACGATTTTATTTTTGTATTCAGGCTTGGTCAGGTCTTTCCAGCTTTCGGGTTTTTTAATGCCTTGTTTGGCCGCCTCAACGGTGTTAAAGCAAATCGCCGCGCCCCATACATCCATGCCTACCCAAGCTGGTGGCGTGCGATCATCCACGTAGGCTTTACTGAGTAGCTCTACGCCTTTAGGCGCGTAAGGTTGTAGCATGCCGTCTTTTTCAAAAATCAATAATGACGATGCGGCTAGGCCCATCACCACATCGGCTTGTGGATTGGCTTTTTCAGCGAGTAATTTTGCGGTAATAATGCCGGTAGAGTCGCGCACCCATTTGATTTTGATGTCTGGATTTTCGGCTTCAAATTTGGTCTGATACGCTTTGAGCTGATCGGCTTCCAGCGCGGTATATACCGTCAGAGTGGTTTCAGCTAAAGCCAGTGGTGCCGTCAAGAGTAGCGACAGAGCGAGCGACAGCGAGGTGAGGGTTTTCATTGCACAAGCCTTATTGCGTGGGTTTAAAGTGGCGCTATTATGCTCAGCGCAACGTGACAAACCGATTACATCTAGATGAATTTTTTGTGCGTGTGGCATTGCGGGCAAATCCAATTGATTGTTGCTGGCGCTTGATCTTTCGCTCGGCAAATGGCCGATTCTGTGTATTATGGATTCTCAATTTTTCGCAAGGAGGCGTAATGCGTCTGAATGTATTTACCGACTATTGCTTACGCACGTTGATTTATGTGGCGGTACAAAATGGGGGAATTGTGACGCGAAGCGAAATCGCCAACGCTTACGGTATTTCGGATAATCATTTGATGAAAGTGGTGAATTTTTTATCTCGGCATGGTTTTTTAGAAACCTTGCGCGGTAAGGGCGGCGGCATGCGTTTGGCCGTGCCCGCAGAGCAAATCATCGTTGGGCGCTTGGTGCGTTTAAGTGAGGCCGATAGTCCGATGGTGGAATGCTTTGATCATGCGCATTCGATGTGTAGCATTGATGGCATTTGCCGTTTGCGCGGCGTTTTAAGTGAGGCCCTTGAGGCTTTTTATTCGGTACTAGATGGCTATTGTTTGGCGCAATTGGTGCTCAATCCAGTTGAGCTTAATGCGGTATTTCATGTGGCCTTGCCTGAGCGGCATCGTCCAAGCGAAAAGGCATAGGTAAATCCATGGCGTGTGAAAACGATATAGCCAAGCCGCAGGGGCAATTTGCGCTGCTGCGACATTTATTTGTTGCGCGCCCTCGGCTGATGTTTTCGGTGATCGCAGGGGTGATGATGTTTTTTGCGTTGTCGGCTGATTTTTCGCTGCTGATGCGCTTTTTGTTGGCTTGGAATACCTGTTCGTGGCTGTATTTGATTAGCCTATCGATTTTAATGTTTCGCGCGCCGGGCAAACACATTCGGGCGGTGGCTAAAGTGCAAGACGAAAACGCTAAGCAAGTGCTGGCCTTTGTCTGTTTGGCGGCAGTGGCCAGTTTGGTGGCGATTGTTTTGGGTTTAGCGCTGGATAATCAGCTTAAGGCGTGGTTTAAGTATGCGCCATTACTCTTGGCATTTATGACCGTGGCGGGCTCTTGGTTATTAGTGCCGACGTCATTTGCGATTCACTACGCTCATTTATATTACCAACACCAAGGACGAAGCCCTTTATTGCTGTTTGCTGAGCAGCCTGCTGAACCCACTTATCCCGATTTTCTGTATTTTTCTTTTACCATCGCCGTGGCTTCGCAAACCGCCGATGTCGGGGTTGGCAGTGGCGCAATGCGCCGTTTGGTTTTATTGCAATCTATTCTCTCTTTTGTTTTCAATATGGTGATCTTGGGCTTGTCGGTCAATATTGGTGCCAGTTTGCTGGTATAGCGGTATTCCGTCCGTATTTTGGGGTGGGAAATGCCGGATTTTGGGCAAAATTGCCTTCAAATCCCAACTATTCATAGATAAATTCTGAGTGTGCGTCAGCTTGCTATAGGGTTTGTTTTCGTGCTACTTGCATCAGTCTGTACTAGCATGAATCAATCTTAGCCAGTGCGATTCCCATGATAAAAAAAATTCCCGCTGAATACATCAAACCGGGCATGTATATCCATGATTTAAACGTGGATTGGATGAATCATCCTTTTGTGCGTAACCGTTTTGTGATTCAAACCGATGAAGAAATCGCCATAATTACCGCCACTGGCGTGCGTGAAATTTATATTGATACCGCTCGTGGCCTCGATTTGGCCGATGCGCCGACATTAGAAGAAGTCAACGCCGAATTAGATGCCGATTTATTACGCATTGCCGAAGCGCCACCGATGATTGTTAAAGTTTCATACGCCGAAGAATTAGGTCGGGCGCATAGAATCCACCAGCAAGCGACCAATGCGGTAAAAACCGTCATGCGTGATGTGCGTATGGGCCAAGCCATTCAAATGGATGATGTGGCCAATGTGGTGGGGGATATTACTGAATCGGTATTAAGAAATAGCGGTGCTTTAGTCGGTTTATTGGC
The DNA here is from genome assembly GCF_020531905.1 of Deefgea salmonis. GTDB lineage: Bacteria > Pseudomonadota > Gammaproteobacteria > Burkholderiales > Chitinibacteraceae > Deefgea > Deefgea salmonis. The sequence goes on from NZ_JAJAWG010000002.1 coordinate 127,738, forward strand.
GATTAAAAATAAAGATGAATACACTTTTTTGCATTCGGTCAGTGTTTGCACCTTAATGGTGACTTTTGCTCAATCATTGGGAATGGATCGCAATTTAATTCGTTTGGCTGGTATTGGTGGCTTATTGCATGACACCGGAAAAATGAAAGTTCCGAATGAAATCTTAAATAAACCTGGGCGTTTAACTGAAGCCGAATTTGATATTATGCGCAGTCATCCCGAGGAAGGATGGAATATTTTGCGGCAAATTGATGATATGGAAGCGATTCCGCTGGAGATTACTTTGCATCATCATGAGCGCATGGATGGTACCGGTTATCCACATAAACTACCGGGCAATCAAATTAGCCAAATGGCGCAAATGGCCGCCGTGGTGGATGTGTATGACGCCATTACGTCTGACCGCTGTTATCACGTTGGAATGCCGGCAACAGAAGGATTAAGAAAACTTTGGGAATGGAGTAAATTTCATTTTAATCCTGAATTGGTACAAGCGTTTATGCGTACCATTGGCATTTATCCTGTTGGCTCTTTGGTGCGATTAGAATCAGGGCGTTTGGGAATTGTCATTGAGCAAAATGAAGGCAGCTTATTGCAGCCAAAATTAAAAGTTATTTTTAGTAGCAAAGCCAATACGTATATTACGCCGACCATTATTGACTTATCTAAATCAATGGGCCAAGGTGGCGCAGATAAAATAATGGGCCATGAAGATCCCGCCAAATGGCAGATCAACATCGCCCGTTTCTTATTGCCTTAAACCCGCCATCTATGGATGGATTGTTTAAGGCAATGCTTGGATTGTGATTGGCTTAAATTTGATTATTTATCCATGGCCGTTTGCGTTTTTTCTTTTGCCGAGAAGATTCTGTAGCGTAATTCGATGCCTTCTGGCACATAAACGACTACCGGTAGTTTGGCATTATAGCGATAGAGTTTTTCTGAATACACGGCCACAAAAGCTGATTTTTTAGCTTCTTGCGGATTGCAAGCCATCATTGTGCTAATGCCACTTTTTACTTCTGGCAACACCCAATAATTGTAACCCCAGCCTTGTACAGTTTCTTCTTTTAGCTCACCGGCTAAACGAGTTTGATTGCAATCGACTTCCATCATTTTACCTGCCAATAATTGCACACGATAAAGCTCTGGGTTTTTAACTTTAGGCAATTGAATGACTTTACGCACAAAACCAGCTTCTGCCGCTGGAAATGCTTGCATTGGATCTGGGGTGGCCGCAAAAGCGCCAGCACAAGTGATTGCACTCAAGGCAAGAATGGCATGCTGAAGTTTCATGATAATGTTCCTGTAGTTGTTTTTTACTCGAAATAAACTGATTGAAAAGATCGGTTTAAACTGCGGCTTTCGAGATGACAAAATTTTAACTATCATAAGGAATCTATTGGCTGAAAAGTAGCAACTATTCACAGTTAATCCATGAAGTGCATCACTTTATTTTGAGTATTTATTAATCGCCGCTTGGATTTCTGCAATGGCTTTTTCAATATCATCTTCGCTAATTTCTGGCGCAGTCATAAAGCTTTGCTCATCAATATGCGTACTAATGGTATTGATGTCTAGATTTTGAGTAGAAACAAACGCCTCGGTATCGCCAAACTCATGATTGTCATGCCAGTTAATTGCCAGCGCGGTGAGATTATCGCTGTTGGGTCCACCACGTAATTCAGCGCGATCCATCAGTTGTGGTACCGAAAATAACACGGGAAATGAAGACAGAAAATGATTAATTTCCTCGGCGCTTAACGAACCCCAAAAGCCATCAGTGCATAATAAAATCGCATCGCTATCATTGAGACTCATTTTGCTGCCAATTTCTATTTCAGGTAATAAACTACCGCCTAGACAATTGTAGATTTTGTTTTTTTCTGGATGGTGTAACGCTTCTTCTTCAGTAATGATGCCAGCATCGACTAATTTTCTGACTTTAGAATGATCTCTGGTTTGAGCAATCGTTTGGCCATTACGAATTAGATAAAAACGCGAGTCGCCAACATGCGCCCAATACACCATGCCATCTTGAATAATACAGGCGACAAGGGTTGTTCGCGGCACTTCAATCAGGTGGTGAGTAATGGCGTAGTTATAAATGGCATCATGGCAGCGCAATAAAGCATCATGCAAAAAATCATTCGGATGATGAATAATTGGCGCAGCTTTTTTTTGAAATTGATCGCTGAGTAATTCAACGGTGATTTGCGCGGCCACTTCACCGTGTAAATGGCCGCCCATGCCATCGGCGACGACTAATAATAAGGCATCACGGCTATATGAATAGCCATAACGATCTTGATTGTATTGGCGGCCACCTTTGCGGCTTTCTTGGAAAACGGTAAATTTCATGTTTGATCTCCGCGTTTGGGGCGAATCAATTCAGTCCATTTTCGCTTGATCATATGAATAAGGCTGCCTTTTTTACGCGGCACTGAGCCCGGTTCAAGCAGTAATTTTTGGATTTGCAATACGCTTTGTGGGCGTTTTTCATGATCAATTTCAAGACATTGATGAATCAGTGTTAATAACTCAGGCGAATATCGATCGCCATAGGCGTGCTCTAAACGTTGCACTTTATCGTCTTTTTCTCGGCCATCTGCCGCCTGAGGCGCAGTCCCTGCGATGCAGGCAAACATCGATGCACCAATGCCATAAATATCAGTCCAAGGGCCCAATTGTTCTTTTTTGCGATATTGCTCAGGCGCAGCAAAGCCGGGGGTATACATTGGCGTCAGTCGAGATTGCTCAGCAGTGAGCGATTGGCGCGCCGAGCCAAAATCGAGTAAAACCGGTGAGCCATCTTTACGAATATAAATATTGGCCGGTTTAATATCTAAGTGCAGTAATTTATTTAAATGAACTTCACGTAAACCATTGAGTAAATTAAAAAATACACTGCGAATGAGTTTTTCATCAACGCCTTCGCGTTCATGATTAATTTGAATTTCTTTTTGTAAAGTCCGGCCGCGCTCATATTCCATCACCATATACACGGTGTCATTGGCGCGGAAAAAATTCAGCACGCGAACAATATTGGGGTGCTGAATTCGGGCAAGTGTTTTGCCTTCTTCAAAAAAGCATTTCAAGCCATGTCGAAACAGTGCAATGTGTTCTTCGCTGACAGCCTGTACCGCAACACCTTCTTTGCGTAGTGCCAAAGAATTGGGTAAGTATTCTTTGATTGCGACGGGGTAGTCGTGTTCATCGTGAGCCAAATAAACAATGCTAAAGCCCCCCGCAGATAAAAGCTTGGCGATGGTGTAGTTCTGTAATTGGTATCCGCGTGCGAGCGGTTGATTGCTTGGGGTGGCCATGCTTAGTTTTGGTTATACTCTGAGTGAATAGTCTAGGGCCTGTTGATATTTGGTTTTTTGCCGCAGCTTACGCAATTTCGCGGTGAATCAAGCGTCAATAGTCCATTAGTGTCAGCCCTACTGCCGTAAGTGTAAAGCGGCGCGTATTAAAGAAGGAAGTAATATGATTTATAGCATGACTGGATACGCAAGTGCCCAAAGAGAATTATCGCATGGTGTTCTGTCGGTTGAATTACGCGCCGTCAATCATCGCTTTTTAGATCTAAGCCTAAGATTGCCTGAGGAATTTCGTGCTTTAGAAGGAGCCATTCGCGAGAAGCTCAGCGGGCGTCTTAATCGTGGCAAATTAGAATGTCGTTTGAATTTTAATGTTCGCGAAGCGGCCAACACGCAGTTGCGCTTAAACAACGCTTTAGTTGCAGAATTGCTGCGTTTGGCCGATCAAGTCAAAGAGCATCAAGCCAGTGCCGGTGATTTACGCATGGCTGATATTTTACGCTGGCCCGGTGTCATTGAATCGGATGCATTACCGACGGAACTCTTGCAAACGACTGCGCTTGAAGTGCTGGATGTGGCTTTGGCTGATTTCTTAGCCAGTCGCGCACGCGAAGGCACAAAATTAGCGGCGATTTTATTAGAACGCGTTGAGGCGATGGATGCCTTGATTGCTGGCGTAAAACCATTATTGCCACAAATTATCAGTGACTACGAAGCCAAGCTGACGTTACGCTTCGTTGAGGCTATCGGCTGTGGCGACGACGACCGAGTTCGCCAAGAAATGGTGATCTTTGCGCAAAAAGTGGACATTCTGGAAGAAATTGATCGTCTGCAAACGCATATCGCCGAATTGCGCCGAATTTTGCAAAAAGGCGGCAATGCCGGTAAGCGTTTGGACTTCTTGATGCAAGAGCTTAACCGTGAAGCAAATACTTTAGGTTCGAAATCGGTCTCTGTTGAAACCACCAAAGTGGCGATGGAACTGAAAGTCTTGATCGAGCAAATGCGTGAACAAGTGCAGAACATTGAGTAGTGTTTTTTGATGTGTCATGACAGAGCATTTTTCCCCTCTAAGCCCAGCAAATGCTGGGTTTTTTGTTTCTTGACGTGTCACGCCATGCGGCGTAATCTCACGTTTAGCTTGTACCCAAACATGTACCCAAAGCCAATTTTGGGTACAAGCTTTGGGTACAAGGTGTTTTCATACAGGGGTGGGGTATAGGGTTATGACTAAGTTTACGGATGTTGGGATTAAGGCGCTGATTACGGGCGATATTCGCTTTGAAGGACGTGCTGACTCGATTGTTGCCGGCTTAGTTTTGAGTTTTAGAAAGAATGACAAAGTGCCGCGTTGGTTGTTTCGATATTCCTTTGCTGGGACACCGCGAAAAATGGTCATCGGTAACTATGGGAATATGAGTTTGTCGGAAGCTAGAGCTCGGGCGCGTGAGTTGGCCGCGCGCGTGCAGCTTGGCTATGACGTACAAGGTGAAAAAGCCGCACGTATTGTCGAGGCTGTCGCGGCCATTGAGGCCGAACGCGCTTCGATTACGGTCAATGAGCTGGCTGAGGAATATTTAAACCGTGAAATCATCGGGCGCGTTAAACATCCAAATATCCCGATCAATCAATATGAAAAAAATATCCGGCCACTTATCGGCGCATTAAAAATCGAGGCGGTCACGTCTTTGCATGTGGATGACATTCTTGAAGCCGTCCGCAAACGTGGAGCGCCCAGTATTGCGAATAAAGCATTGCGGATGCTGCAAAACATATTCGATTACGCCATACGTCGTCGCATGATCGCAGTGAATCCTGCCGCGGCATTTCGCACGAAAGACGCTGGTGGTGAAATGGAAGCCAGAGATCGTGCATTGTCGCGTACCGAGTTGGCCTTGTTGTTTGCCGCCATGAAGTAGGCCAAAGGCTTTAGTGTGCAAAACGAAATCACCATTAAGCTACTGCTGGTGCTGTGCTGCCGCAAGATGGAGCTGTGTGCGGCGCAATGGGATGAGTTTGATTTGGATGCGGCAATTTGGCACATGCGCGACGATGTGAAAACAGGGAAGGGCTTAGATGTGCCTTTGCCGCCGTGTGCTGTGGAATGGCTGCGCGAGTTGAAGCGCCTATCTGGTGCTAGTCCGTATATTTTGCCGGCAAGAAAAATGCAGCACCGTGGATTACCGCATATTTGCGAAGGAACAATCGGCACAGCCATGGGCAAGCTCAAACCACACATGCCTGATGTGGAGGCATTTACCGTGCATGATCTACGCCGCACTGCGCGTACTCAATTGGCTGCGCTGGGCGTGGACGTAATCACTGCTGAGCGATGCTTGAATCACAAAATCAAAGGCGTACACGGCACGTATGATCGGCATGATTACTTTGACGAACGCAAAGACGCGCTAATTAAGTGGGCGGACTTAATGCGAGAGCTGGAGCAGGGCGGGAATGACAAAGTGGTGAATCTAAAAGACAAAAAGCGTAAAGCCGCTTAATCGAGTTTGCCGCGCCTATCTCGACGGAGAGAAAACGGGTAGCCCTTACCCGCTGGCGCGGTAATCAATCATAGGGATTACGCCGAGGGAGCGTGAATGCTATCTGAAGAAACAAAAAAGCAATTTTCTTGGCTAAATAATGATGCATACGATGCCATAACAGCAAATTTTACCCTTGAAAATTGGCTCAGTGAATTTCAATATCGCTCAGATTGGTGGATCTCGTGGAGGATTCCGGATCAGTTTGCTTCTGATGAGGAGCGGGAACGTATTCTTTCTAGAAGAATTGAGTTTCTAACGTCCTATTGTGAGCGAATGAAACTTAAGGAAGAGGGAGTGAACGCACAGCTATACGAATATGATTACTCGCCAGTTCAAAGTCTTACTGCGGATAGTTTGGCGACTCATGCTGGAGATTTATTTTTTTCAGCCGAGGTTGCCGCTCTTGAAATTGATGCGTATGACTTTCTAGCGGGAGCGGGGAGCCGGTCAAAACTGGATGCATTGACAAATCGTCCGGTGCATTTAATTGGAATAGACCGCTTTGAAGATGTGGCAGAGGCTATCGGTAGCGAGGTTTTGGCTCGCATTAATCTTCTTGCTTCTGATGAGCTAATTATCAAAGGGTTGCGTCAGTGGCTAAAACAAGTTAGAGCCGAATTAGCTTTTCAAGATATTGGCGAAGAAAGTTTTGGAGATGGTGATATCAAACGTTGGCGAGATCTTCGTGTATTGCAATATATTGACATTACGTTGTTTGATAAACTGGTTAACAAAACAAAAAAAACACAATTAAAACAACATCAATCTGGGGAAATTTTATTTCCTCACGCAGACTTTAGCCCTGGGGAACGAATTCGTAAGACTGTAAAACCCGAGGCTGAGAGAATGTTAAATAGTCATGTGTTGGCATGTTTAGAGGGGCAAATTTCATACGCATGAGAACAATGTACCGGTATGGATTTAACGAAAAATCATACCGGTATGATTGGCCGTATTTTGCTTGACTTCAATTCCAATTAGACAGCTTTTATATTTGCGTCATTCCAACCAAAGGAGTGACGCAACATGCCACAACGCACCACCTCACAAACAGTTCTCAAGCCCGATTCTCGCGGCAAATCCATTCCGATAAGCAAGGTGCAAGCGCCAATGCTGACAGCGTATGGCGCATTACCAGCAACGGGCTTTATCCGTCAGCGTGAATTACTTGAAATCATCCCGTTTTCAGCATCAACACTGTGGCGGCGCGTTCGTATGGCTACGTTCCCTGCGCCGACCAAGCTATCTGAGCGCGTGACCGCGTGGCAGTGTGAGGCCGTGCGCCAGTGGCTTGATGAGCAAGGGGGGGCGCAGTAATGAAAAAAGCCGCCTCACTGAATCAACAGCAAGACGGCCTTGGGGCTCGGGCAAGAGCTGGTGCAGATATTAAGCCTGCGCCAAAACCAAAGCAACAGCGTCAGAAAACCACCATTACGCAAAGTCACCTTATCCCGTTCGCACTGGGCGGCATTGAGGCGTTTTCTTGCGGTGACGAATTGCGGGTTTCAGTTCGCCATTTGTGTGAAGCGTTTGGGATTGATTCAAGAACCCAGCGTCGTAAGATGGCGAACAATCCACGTTGGACGTGGGGTCATATGACCTCACACGATACAGCAGGCCGACCACAAGAGATGGTAACTTTGCCACTTGAACAAGTGCCCGCCTTCCTCAATTCAATCAACAGCAACAAAGTGAAGCCAGAAGTACGGCAAGCCTTGCTGACGTACCAAGACGAATGCACCAAAGCGCTGTTTTCGTACTGGACAACAGGCAAGGCCGAGCAACAAACCGCCGCCGCACAGATGGCGTTTCAAGTTGCTGACACGCTGGCGGTATTTAAAGCTGAATACGCCAACATGTATGGCAAGGTCGCTGGTGCTGACCCCGACCCGCGCATGTATGGACAGATTCAAGCAGTACTGAACAAGGCGGTGTTTGGTGTTTCCAAGCTGCCCGACTTGCCGCGCAAGGATTTACCTAAAACAGCATTAGAGCGCCTCAAGGCCGCAGCGCACATTCTGCGGAAAACGTTTTACCGTGGGGAATCCCTCAAGGTTGCCGCCGCGCAAGTCAGAGCTGCTTTCCCTGAGCCAGTGCTGGTGATTGAAATCAATGTGGAGCTTGCCGCATGAACCCGATTGCACAGCAAAAAGTACTTGCCAGCCAGCACGCAGGTCTTGATAATGGCGGCGCTGCCTCACTTGAGGCGGTCGAGATTGGCGTCTCGAATCACAAAGCGGGTACACCGCTGCAAAGCGGTATTTTTATGCCCGTTCACACCACAGTTGCACCTTCAATGGTGGGGCGTGGTGGGGGCTACTTCGGTAGCGTCGGTTTCTTTGTGGCCGATACGCCAACCTCGCTACGTTCCTACCTCCTTCGATTGGCGTCGAAAGGTAGGAATTCACCCTCACACAAAGGTGCATTCACCATGCCGAAACTCGCCCGTACCTTCCTAACGTATTCCCTTGTAGCCATTATCACGCTTGCCGTAGAGCGTAATACCCCTATTGCCGTAATCGCCTTATCCATTGCTGCGCTGGTGCTGCTGCAAGTGATCGGAGGGCGTGACCATGCGTAAACCCATCGACTTAGAGCAATTCATTCCCGTCACAGATACCGCTGCCGCTGCGCTGCTTGGCGAAGCCGCCACGACCTCAGAATGCACGCTGGAAGTGTGTCTACGCTGCGCCCTACATTTACTCGAACTAAATCAGCAAGACCCCGAATCCCGTTATAACGGCCTGATGGCGCTAGATTATCTGGGGGCAGTGGTTGAGGCCGTCAACGGTAAGAGGGTGAATCACCATGTGTAAACCGAGCCGAAACTCAGGGATTCAACAGACCGCGTTCGCCAGTCGTCGCGCCGCGTCTTTGCTGCTGATGCGGAGCTATACCCGCGACACGCGCCCCAAGCCCCCCAAGCCCAAAAAAAACCGCTAAGCCATAGGAAATCCATCAAATGACTACGACCAATATTCTGGGCGGCGGCGCTGCTCAAACTCAAAACCACGCAGCACTGATTGAGAACCTAATGAAACAGCCATTTGACCTTGCTACGCTAGTGCCGGTGAGTGCCGACCTAGAAGCTGCAACCGTTCGTGTTATGTCGTGCGGTGAATTGTTAAGCTTGGTACTTGAGCTGCTGAATGAAGGCATTGCCAAGCAGCAACTTGAAACCCATTGCCAGCTTGCGACGCATTACCTATCACTGGTCGTACAGGCCAGCAAGGCCGTGGCGGCTACTGGGGAGCGCAACCATGCGTAAATCATTCAGCGAGCAAGTTAAAGCGGCTGCTGCGGGGCGTTGGCCGGAGACTTTGCAAAGCATGGCTATCCCTGCCAAGTCCCTAGACGGTAAAAATCATCCTTGCCCAGCGTGCGGCGGCGATGATCGCTTTCAATTTACCGCGCGCGGTGCTGGTGCTGACTATGGACGCTTTGCTTGCCGTGGCATGGATTCGGGCGGTGGTGATGGTTTCGCCTTGGTGATGCACGTTTTCAACCTGAGTTTCCCTGAGGCGGTGATAGCCGTTGGGCGAGTGCTGGGTATGGATCAGCAGCATAACGCGTGTACCACTTTTACTTTGCCGGAATTACCCAAACATAAGCCAACAGAAACCCAACTTAAAACCCAATTCAAAACCCAAGACCGCACGGCGCAACGACAAGCGTTGTTTGATTCGGGTGTGGCGCTCAGCTCAAGCAATATGGCGGGGCTTTATTTGTTGAATCGTGGCCTAGCTGGGCGCTATTTACCGACTCAGGCCGATAGCCCATTACGACACATTGCTGCGCTGGACTATTGGCATGAATCAAACGGTAGCAGCAAAAGATTAAAAACCACACCGGCATTGATTGCCAAAATCCAAAAGCCAAACGGCGCGTTAGCAGGGCTGCACCGCATTTACCTTGAACCCAAAGGGCATAAGTTGGTGCTGCACGATGAAACGGGCAAGGCATTAGCCAGCAAAAAGCTACAGCTTGCCCATGATGGCGCTCTCAGTGGCGCGGCGTGTCGCTTGCACCCGATTGGCGATGATGGCCGCTTGGCGCTGACTGAGGGTATAGAAACCGCCTTGGCGGTGCATCAGCTCACAGGGCTGGCGGTGTGGTCGTGCATTAATGTGGCAATGCTTAAAACCGTGGTGCTGCCGGATAGCGTGCGCGAGGTAGTGATTTACGGCGACAACGATTTACCCGACCACAAGGGCAAGAATGCAGGCAAAGAAGCCGCGTACATCTTGGCGGCACGGCTGGTGGGCGAAGGCCGTACGGTGAAAGTCATGCTACCGCCAGAAGCGGGTACGGATTGGCTGGATGTGCTGAATGATGACAATGCGGCGGTGGCGTGATGAAAAACGAAATTGAAGCCATTCAAGCCAGCGAGTCGCCACAAACCCAAACTAAAACCCAACAGAAACCCAGCGCGGCGGAGTTAGCGAGCCCTGATAGCGTTGTGCAATTTGTGTTGCCCAGCAAAGCTGAATTAGTTGGTGAAGTCAGGCCATTCTATGATTTTCAGCGCGGTGAGCTGGTGCATGTTGGGGTCAAACACGATAAAGATGGCACAGCGCATACCGCAGCTGTACGCCTTTGCCGTGAGTTCGACATCATTGGGCAAGGCGTTGATACCTACGGCGACCATTACCGCCTGTTGAGTTGGGAAGATTGCATTACCGGAGCCGAGCAGGTTATCGCCCTACCTAGTAGCCAAATTGGCGAGCGTGAGGGCTGGCAATTGCTCAATAGCAAAGGCTTGGCAGTAACCAGTAAACGCGCCGATAAAGACTTGTTAGCTGATTATTTGCATAACCACGGTAGCAAAGAGCGCTACACAATAGCGAATCAAAGTGGCTGGCAACAAGGCGCGTTTGTACTACCGACCGGCGAAGTGATTGGTGAGCCCGATAGCCGCTTATTTTATCCTGCGGCGGCAACGTATCGGCCGGCATTTACACCCAAAGTTACCAGTCAAGCATGGCGCGACACCGTGGGCGCATTAGTTAAAGATAACCCACTGCCCATGACGGCGGTAGCGTGCGCGCTGGCTGGTGCTGTGTTGGAGTTGATCGGGGCGCGTGATGGGATTGGCCTGCATTTACATACCGAAACATCGAGCGGTAAATCTACTTGTGGCGATGTGGCGGCGAGCATTTGGGGTAATCCGGCCAAGCTGGTGCAATCGTGGGATGGTACGGGGGTTGGTTTAACGAATTCTGCTGAATTTGCCAATAGCATGATGCTGTACTTGGATGAAATCGGCGCGGGGGATGCCCGCAAGATGGGCAGCATCATTTACACCATGCTCAACGGCGTATCTCGTACCCAAGGCCGCAAAGACGGCGGCAACCGCGCCAAGCGAACTTGGCTAATGACCTTGGTTTCGACGGGTGAAATTCCAATGAGCCAATTTCTGAATGAAGGCGGTCATGCTGTGCGCGGCGGGCAAGAAATACGGATGCTGGATATTCCGGCTGATACTGGGCAATTCAAAGCATTTGACTGCATTCATGGCCGCAAAGATGGTGGTGAATTTGCCATTGAATTAACCGAAGCGGCGCGAATGCATTACGGCACGCTTGGCCGTGAATTTGTGGCGTGGCTGATTGCTAATAAGGGCGCAGTAAACCTGCGGATTAAATCGGCGGAAACTCGCATGTTGGCCGTCTTGCCGCCTCAAGCCGCGCCTACTGTGCGCCGTGCGACCCGCAAGTTTGCCATACTCGCTGCGGCGCTAGAAATGGCCGCTGATGCCGGACTAACCGGATGGACGTGCGAGGAGTCATTTAAGGCTGTGGGTGTGACGTGGCAGCGCTGGCTTGCAGTGTTTGGTCTGGCGAGCCGTGATGATGAAAGGCTGATCGAGCAGGCGAACGGAATATTGGCCGCAAATCAGTTTGCACGGTTTGTATCGCTACCAATGACCGACAAAGAGCCAAATACAATAAACATGATGGGCTACAAGCGGATTCATGCTGGAGAAGATATTTTTTATGTTTTACCCCACGCATTTAAGGATGAAATCATTAAAGGCTATGAGCTAAAGAAAGCCATAAAGGTCTTGCATGAGGCGGGAATGCTGGAAAGACCCACAGGCCGCGATGCTTGGACAACGACTATCGGTAAAAGCATGGGTAATGGCTACAAAATGAGGTTACGGCCTTGCGAAGATAACGTAAACGAGGTCAGCAGTAATGTGGCTATACACGCGATAAAATAACCGAAAACTCCGAAACCCCGAAAATATAACTCTTTAAACCTTATTATTGATTGGATTTACTTGTTTTCGGTGGGTTTTCGTTTTGATCTAAGTTTTCGTTTTGTCGATGAGCGAAGTTTTGGTTAACCAAAGGCCACCGAAAGTTTATGCAATTTCCGAAAATAACCGAAAACTTAAGATGCCAGTATTTATGCTGGGTAGCTGGCGGTGTTTTCGGGATTTCGGTGTTTTCGGGGCTTTCGCATTATTATAAAGAGATCAGAAATTGTAATGCTGTATGGATGTATATTTGTTTAATTGGGAACGAATGAGGATTGTTCTGCTTTAGTGAAAATGAACATCCAGTTGGTGAGTTGCTGGTGCTGTAAAGGAGATATTCTTTGGAGTGGTCGAAGCAATGACAAAAAAGCGTAGTTATTGCTAAGCTTACTTTGATTATTTGGTGTGTAACAAATACTTGTAACAGTGACTGTAATGAGCATTGTTACAGCTACAAGCCGCATTCCTTAAGGGATTTGTACTGTAACAGAGGCATTGACTGTAACAGATAATACGGATTTTCTCTGTCTTTCAAACTACCTTTTGTTACAAGTAAGCAATAAAAAATCATCATCCCAGTAAATTGCTTTTTGCTGTGGGTTACTTCATACCAGATGTGGTCTGATGAATTATGCATTTTAAGAAAAACTCGACATTCGATTAAAATAGCTTGAATTTGAGAGCAAAAATTATAGGGGTGACTCAATGATGAACAAGGAACAAATCCGCAAGAAACTTAACGCGCAAACGCCAGAAATGAAAAAAAAGCTACTTGAAATGATCGTACAAGAACTTCTCCTTCGCCAAACTAAGCGAGCAAAAACAGCTATTTCACGTTAAACAGCAAAAACTTGTTACGCAGCGCTACTGACCACATTTATTTGCCAATCATGAGAGGATGAAATGGCGCACAATTCAATCTCTTATTGCATGGGCATACCACCGTCAAGGCATTACCGCCTATTCGCGCTGGATGAGTCATAATCCGACAGGCCAAGGAAGAAATCCTGATGAAGTGGCGGCGCATGTTATCGACACTATTAACGTTCTACCCCCTCACCAAGCAGCCCTTATTCGTGCAGCCTTTACAGGGAGGCCGATACACATTGATAAGTTAGCTGAAACAATCCCAGAGCTAATGCCTTGCAAGCATGATGGTTGTATTGCGCTGCCATTTGAATATCGACAGAATTGCGTGTTGCAATGGACTGGTGCAATTCAACAAATCAACTTTAGAGCCGCAGGCAAAACCTATTGGCCGAATCATAGTCACATGAAAGCTGCGCGATTGTACTGGCGATTACGTGATAATTTGCTAGACCCTTGGTTGAGCGAAGCATTGGCAACACTAGCGGTGAATCATCAATCCTTGATCGAAATGCAGCCAGCCCAGCCCAGCAAGCCAAAATATAAAAGTACCTCAAATCAATTATCGAGAGCGCAAATAAAGCTAATCTCAGTTCTGGCAGCTAAAGAAATCAGCAATGAAGTAATTGCTAAAATAATTGCTTTAATTCCAGATTTGGTGAGTAACGAAAAATCGGGTAAACAGTAAAACGAAGGAATTGCATAATGGTTGGCAGCTCAAAATTAGAAGAGTTATTAACGCAGCAAGAACTTGAGTCGCTGAACGGCGTATATTTTGCTGAGCTAGATGAACGTCCCTATCTCACATTTGAAGGGGTACGCGAAGCAAGCCGCGAACGAATGAGAAAGCGAAGGCGAGAGGCTATTGAAAAGTATGAAAGTGAAAGGCTACAAGATTTGCCAACAAGCATAGAATAATCGCCCATGGTGGTTTTTTTGTTGGCGCGAGATATTTGCAATTAAGCTAAAATTAACCTCGAATACTGGGTGTCGCGCCGTGGGTTGTACCCAAGCTTGTACCCAGTGATAAATATGCATTTACAGAGCCTAGCTAGAATGCGGGTTTGAGTGTGATACTTAGCAATCAAGTGCATATCGAATAAACTATTGCGACTTGTTTGCAGCTGGTAAAGGATTTAAAAAATGGTCAAAGGCAATTTACTGGTGGTGACTGCACCATCAGGTGCAGGAAAAACGACCTTGGTGGCGGCTTTGCTCGCTGCTGATAGTCAAGTTCAACTCTCGATTTCGTTTACCACTCGCCCGCCACGAGACGGTGAAATTAATGGTAAAGACTATCACTTTGTCGATCGCGCTGAATTTGAGCGAATGATTGCGGCGGGTGAGTTACTAGAATTTGCCGAGGTGTATGGCAATTATTACGGTACATCGCAGTTGTGGATTAATGAAGTCATGGCCAATGGCCGAGATATTTTGTTAGAAATCGATTGTCAGGGCGCCGAGCAAGTGCGTCGTTTATTTCCTGCAGCCATCGGCATCTTTATTTTGCCACCGTGCTTAGCCACCTTGGAAAATCGACTGCGTGGTCGTGGCAAAGACAGTGATGAAGTGATTGCGCGCCGTTTGGCGGTGGCCAAAGAAGAGGTCAATCACGTTGATGAATTTGATTTTGTGATTGTGAATGAGCATATCGATGATGCGGTTCGTGACATGATTGCCGTAGTACGTGCACAACGATTGACCTTAGCGCGCCAGTCTGAGCGCCATACCGCCTTGATTTCAAGCTTAAAAGGCTAATTTTCGCAGTAAGTGATATAATACGCGGTTTCGCCCATCCACGGGCTAGCCGCACTCGGAGATAAACCCTATGGCACGTGTAACTATTGAAGATTGCCTTGATCGCATTCCTAATCGTTTTGATCTGACTTTGGCGGCTGCATTTCGTGCGCGTCAAATCGAAAACGGTTCAACCCCGCAAGTAGAAAACAACGGCCGTGAAAAACCAACCGTGTTGGCATTGCGCGAAATGTCAGCCGGTTTGGTCGGTGTTGATATTCTGACTCGTACTCGTTCTTAATTGTAAACGATGCAGAATCTCTCTATCACTTCAGCGGATGTCCCGGCGTTAATTGATGCACCGGAAGTGATTGAGGAGGCAGGCCGATTTTTAAATGAAAAAACGGCTTACCTCAAAAATGAAGACCGAGAGATGTTGTTCTCGGCTTTTTTGTTTGCCGAGGCGGCGCATCGCGGTCAGATGCGTCAGTCTGGTGAACCTTATATTTCGCATCCCTTAGCCGTAGCTGGCATTCTTACTTTGTGGAAATTGGACGCGCAGGCTTTAGCCGCAGCCCTGTTGCACGATGTGATGGAAGACAGTGGCGTAACTAAGCTGGAATTGACTGAGCGTTACGGCAAAGCCGTTGCCGAGCTTGTTGATGGCATGAGCAAGATCGACAAGTTGGAATTTCAAAGCAAAGAAGAAGCTCAAGCCGAGAATTTCCGTAAAATGCTCTTGGCCATGGCGCGTGATTTGCGCGTGATGCTGATTAAGCTGGCGGATCGTTTGCATAATATGCGTACGATGGATTCGATGCGGGCGGATAAGCAAAAACGCATTGCGCGCGAAACGATGGAAATTTACGCGCCGATTGCCAATCGCATTGGTTTGAATGCGGTTTATCAAGAACTTGATGATTTAGCGTTTAAATACATTCATCCGCGGCGATATTATGTTTTATCCAAAGCATTAAAAGCAGCTCGTGGCAATCGCCGTGAAGTGCTACAAAAAATCCTCGATTCAATTCAAAATAAATTACAAGCCCAGCAAATTGACGCGGTGGTGACAGGTCGAGAAAAAAACCTGTTTTCGATTTATCGCAAAATGCAAGAAAAGCATCTGAGCTTTTCTGAAGTTTTGGATATTTATGCGTTTCGAGTGATTGTTAAAGACGTTGCGCATTGCTATCTGACTTTAGGTGCTTTGCACGCGCTCTATAAGCCGATTCCGGGTAAGTTTAAAGATTACATCGCCATTGCTAAAACCAATGGTTATCAAAGTTTACACACCACATTATTTGGCCCTTACGGTACGCCGATTGAGGTGCAAATTCGCACCAGTGAAATGCATCGCATTGCCGATGCAGGCGTAGCGAGTCACTGGATGTATAAAAGCGGTGATGAAGGTTTTTCTGAAGTTCAACAAAAAACCCATCAATGGCTGCAGTCTTTGCTTGAGCTGCAATCTGAAAGTGGCGATGCGGTTGAGTTTCTTGAGCACATCAAAGTCGATTTATTCCCGGATCAAGTGTATGTATTTACCCCCAAAGGCACGATTTTAAGCCTGCCAAATGGCTCGACCTGCGTTGATTTTGCCTATGCCGTGCATACCGATATTGGCAACCGATGTATTGCTGCCAAGGTCAATCACGAGCTAGTGCCGTTGCGTAATAAGCTTAAAAATGGCGATCACGTCGAAATCGTAATGGCGGCACATGCCAAACCTAATCCAAGCTGGCTGGCGTTTGTCACCACCGGTAAAGCCCGCTCGCAAATTCGGCATTTCTTGCGCACCATGCGCTTTGATGAATCAGTGCATTTGGGTGAGCGACTGCTTAATCAAGCTTTTTCGGCCTTGCATCAGCCTTTGCAAGTCAGTGATGAAGTATGGGAGAAATACTTACGCGAAAGTGGTGAAAAATCGCGTGATTCGGTGCTGGCCGACGTGGGTTTGGGGCAAAAATTAGGTGTGGTGGTCGCCAAGCGCTTATTGCAATTAGCGGGTACTTGGTCGGAAGACGGTCGCCAAGGCAAAAAACCAATGTCGGTGTCGATTCGTGGCACCGAAGGCATGGCGATTCAATTTGCGCGCTGTTGCAATCCAATTCCTGGCGATCCGATTTTAGGTTTTGTGAAAAAAGATCAAGGCTTGGTGGTGCATACGCATGATTGCCCACAAGTTTCTAAAGGCCGAATCGACGCGGATAAATTGATCGATGTCGATTGGGACCCTGAAGTGGCTCGGATGTTTGATGTGCCGGTGAAGGTCTTAGCAGAGAATGAGCGCGGGACTTTGGCGGCCTTGGCCGCTGCGATTGCCGATGCCGATATTTCGGCGGTGGCGATGGGCGATATGGTCGATTCACATGATCGTTATTTGAGTGTGCAATTTACTTTGCAAGTGAGTAATCGTTTGCACTTGGCGCGCGTACTCAAAAGCTTACGCAGTTTGCCGGTGGTCTATCGTTTGCAACGCGTTCGCGCACTGTAAATTACTGACATAAAAAAAGCATTCGATTTCAATCGAATGCTTTTTTTTGCGTCTGATACTTAATTTATTTTAATAAACGAATATTAAATGGCAGTCGATAGGGCTGAGCTTTGCTAGCATTGATTGCACCTAAAATACAAAAAATAAAATGGCAAACGGCTACGACCGGAAAAATTAAAAAACCAATTAAAACAAACGTCAATATCCCGCCTGCGGCGTAGCCGAGCAGGGTGGTGATTGACCAATTGAGTGCTTCTTTGGCTTGATCGGTCACTGCCGCATCGTCTTGTTTGACTAAATAAATAATCAATGACGGGATAAAACCAAAAAAGAAAGTGCCGAGCCAAATCAGCAGAATGATATTCTGGCTTTCGCGGCTAGGCGCTGGGATGATTTCGATTTCATTCATAAGAGCAAACCTTGTTTTCGCGTTTTGGGCGGTAAATTGAAGGGTTGAGCATACTATAAACTTACTAATTCTTGGCGACTTGGTCAAAATTCACAATCAAATAATGTCTTCGCTCACAGATGCTCATTTTTTAGCTGGATTGACTGCTAGAGCTGCGCGGCGTCAAAAATACACCCGATTAGCATGATAAACTGACAGCATCTTTGCATTTAAGGCTCAATTATGATTCAAGTTTCTATCAATGGAGAGGCAAAAACCTTTCCTGCTGTGCTGAGCATTACTGACTTAGTGCTGGCCTTAGATTTGCTGGGTAAGCGGATTGCGATTGAGCGCAATGGTGAGATTGTGGCTAAAAGCCAATACTCGGCAACTTGGCTGGCTGATGGCGACGTGCTTGAAATGGTTGTTGCTGTCGGTGGGGGTTGAGGTATTGCTCTGTAGGCTTTATTAAATAAGGCTGATAAGCCAATACATTTAAAAATATGGCAATGTTCAGATTTGGTGTTGATGCTGTGCCGCGCTCGTTGGTCTGGGGCTTAAAACCCCGTCCAAGCGCACCGAGTGAGGAGGGAGCCAAACGGTTTTATCGTTTGGCTCACGATCGATCGAGGGCACAGCGGAGCTGGGCGCGCCCGGGGCGCCTTTCTTTCCCCCTCTTTCTTTGGCGAGTCAAAGAAAGAGGGCTCCGCCACTGACTGCGACTGCAAACAGCCGTGCCGCAGGCACTTAAAACCATCAACACGTAATCTGAGCATTGCCAAAAATATCTGTGCCGCTTGACCAAAAACCATGTCGCTGATTGCTGGCTTGGATGTTGAGCGAAAAATAATTCATTGCAACGCAGGGGTGTACTATGTCTGATGTATTTCAAATTGCCGGTAAAACGTATCAATCTCGCCTGATTGTTGGCACTGGTAAATATAAAGATTTCCAAGAAACGCGCGCCGCAGTGGATGAGTCGGGCGCTGAAATTGTGACGGTGGCGATTCGCCGCGTCAATCTTGGTCAAGATGCCAGTCAGCCGTCGCTATTAGCGGCCTTGCCACCATCGCAATACACTTACTTACCCAATACTGCTGGTTGCTACAATAGTGAAGACGCGGTGCGTACTTTGCGTTTGGCGCGTGAATTGCTCGATGGCCATAAATTAGTCAAGCTCGAAGTCTTGGGTGACCCCAATACGCTGTATCCCAATGTGCGTGAAACCTTAAAAGCGGCAGAAATCCTGGTTGCGGATGGTTTTGATGTGATGGTGTATACCTCGGACGATCCGATTATTGCCAAAGAACTCGAGCAAATCGGTTGTTGCGCGATTATGCCGTTAGCGTCGTTGATTGGCTCGGGCATGGGGATTATTAATCCATGGAATCTGCGGCTGATTATTGATTCGGCCAAAGTGCCAGTGTTGATCGACGCCGGTGTGGGTACTGCTTCGGATGCGGCGATTGCCATGGAGCTCGGTTGCGATGGGATTTTGATGAATACCGCCATTGCCGGTGCGCGCGATCCGATTCGGATGGCCAGAGCGATGAAATTGGCGGTCCAAGCTGGTCGCGACGCCTTCTTGGCGGGGCGTATTCCGCGCAAATTGTACAGCGCCGATCCATCCAGTCCGGTAACTGGGATGATTGCTGCCGCGAAATAAAAATGAGAGAACACGCTGTTCTGAATTTTTGAGTAATCAGGGTATTGCCTTGCAGCTATCGCTAATCGTATGCTGCAAGCCAATACCCTTTTTTATTTGAGATGCATATGCGCTTAATTCGCTACGCTAATTTAGATGATCTGGATGCGCTGGTTCCGGTTTTTGATGCTTATCGGGTGTTTTATCAAATGCCCAGTGATTTGGCTTTAGCGCGGCAATTTTTAGGCGAGCGCTTGGCTTTGGGCGAGTCTGTGATTTTGCTGGCGGAGGGCGACGCTGGGGCGGTGCAGGGGTTTATCCAGCTTTATCCCTTGTTTAGTTCATCGCTATGCCAGCGAATTTTGCTGCTCAATGATTTGTATGTGCTTGAAGCGGCGCGTGGGCAGGGTGTGGCACGTCAGTTAATGCAAAAAGCCGCCGCACATGCCAAAGCCGTTGGTGCGGCACGACTTGAACTCTCTACCGCGCACAGCAACATCCGAGCGCAAGCTTTGTATGAATCATTGGCGTATCAACTTGATCGTGAATTTCGTAATTATTCCTTGGCCGTTTGCGCTGTTGAGTATGGGTAAAGCTTGGTGAAATCGGCCAGTCGTTTTACCATACGCGTATTCAATAAAAATGCCGCCGCTAAACCGATGCCGCGGCATTTTTTATCCGGTAAAGCATAAGGAAATAGCATGGAAAACGAACAAAATCCCGCCATTGAAAGCGAAGACAATGCGCTCAAACAACGCCGCATTCGTAGCTTTGTTTTACGCCAAGGCCATTTGTCGAGCGGTCAAGCGCGGGCTTTAGAAGAATTTGGTCCGCAGTTTTGCATTGACTACAGCCCAAATGCGCTGGATTTAGAGCAAGCATTTGGTCGCAATGCGCCGCGCGTTTTAGAAATCGGTTTTGGTATGGGCACGGCAACCGCAGAGATTGCTGCGCAGCGGCCAGAGACCGACTTTTTAGGTGTTGAAGTACATACGCCAGGCGTGGGTAGCTTATTAAAATTGATCGGTGAGCAGTCATTAAGCAATTTGCGCATCGTGCAACACGATGCGGTTGAAGTGTTAGAAAACATGCTGCCGGTGGATAGTTTGGCGGGCGCGCATATTTTCTTTCCAGATCCATGGCATAAATCGCGCCACAATAAACGTCGCTTAATTAAGCCTGAATTTGTTGCACAATTGGTGTCGCGAATTCAATCGGGCGGTTATTTGCATTTGGCCACCGATTGGGAAGATTATGCGATGCAAATGTTGGCGGTGTTAAGTGCCGAGCCAACGCTAGAAAATACCGCCAGCAGCCCAACTGGCTTTGCAGAGCGTCCAGAATACCGCCCACTGACTAAGTTTGAAAACCGAGGCATTAAATTAGGCCATGGTGTTTGGGATTTGGTGTTTAAGAAAAAATAAGCTTGGATCGGTTGACGCTGGGCTTGCAACACCACGCAGGGCTAGCGTCAACCAATATGCAGTTGCTCCGCTATAGAAAATCCACTTTCTGCCGATATAAAAGAACTAGCGCCTGTCGCTAGGCTTGCTAGAGTTAATCTCATCGGATGGGCGGGAGCGCAATATGCACCAATTAAAATTTATTTTTGTTTTGCTGATGGTCTTGTTCGGTTTAACAGCCTGCGCTAGCTCGGGAAAAATGGCGGGCGATGAAATGCCGCCCGCCGTTTTACCCAGTAAGGTAACGGCAGTCGGCCATGGCGCAATGCCGCTTGGTGAAGGTTTAAGCCAAGCACAGCGACACTTATTAGCGATGCGCGCCGCTAAGCTCGATGCGTATCGATCATTAGCGGAAACCGTTGCCGGGATTAAAATCGTTGGTAGCAGCACCGTTTCTGCGATGGCGCTGACCAGCGATAGTTATAAAGCCTATGTCGAGGCTTATTTGCGTGGTGCAAAAATTGTCAGCATTACGCCATTGCCCGATGGTGCTTTTGAAACCATTTTAGAATTAACACTCGGTGGTGATTTTTATCGCGCGGCGCCGCCGGTGAAAGAGGCGGTCATTGCGCCGCCAGCAGCAGTGCATGCGCCTGCCGCGCCAACACCTATGTCGGTGGTGCCGCAGCCCTTAGCGGCGCAAATTTCACCCTCGCAGAATTACTACCTCTCCTTGTGAAAAAATTAATTGTTTTATGCTTGCTATGCCAAGCCGTATGGGCTGCCGAATTTGAAGGCATTGCGCCGCTTGGTTTGGATGGGCTGGCTGCGGCGCGAGTTTTGGCGGTGCAAGACGCGCTAGAAAATGCCGCGCTGTTTAATGGCGCGCAAGTGACCAGCTTAGCAGTGAAAAAAGCGGGGCAGTGGGGTGAAACCAGCAAAATCAGTGGTACGCCGCAAGGTCAGTATCAATTGCTGCGCGAGTGGCAAAGCAATGGTTTTTTACACGTTTTACTGGATATTGCTCCCCCAGCGCCCATGGTTAGCCCGTTGCCGACCAAGCCTGTGGCATCGACTCGGCGCAATACAGCACGACAAGTTGAACGCTGTGATTTAGATGATTTACGACGTAAAGTTTTAATTTCGCATTTTTGGATCGAGCATCCAGCGCAAACGCAAGATTTAGATCGATTCTCAGAAGGGATTCAAATCGAGTTGGTTCGCCAGTTATACGATAGTCAGCAGTTTTTACCGCAACGCGCGCCCAATGTGGCGGTGTTTGATGTGCTGCCGCAATTTGTTGATCCTTTATTGCAACCTGAGCGAGTGCGCGCCTTGGCGCAGCAGTATTCAGTGCAATTTATTGTCGGCGGCATTGTGCGCGATACCACATTGCTCGGCGAGCGTTACACCCTTGCGTATGGTTCTGATCTGCGCCCTTATGAAAAAAAATCAGTCGCTAGCTTGCCGATACTCAATTTCGCTCAAGTTGGCGTCAAAGCCGTGCCGGCCGCACGCCGTTTTGATTTAGAGCTGTTTGTTTTTGATGGCGTGTCGGGCGCTTTGGTGAACCGGCATCGCATTGCAGGTCAAGCCAGTGGCGAAGTGGTGCAAAATTTGAGTAGTGCTTTGGGCACCGCAGGTTTTGCTGCGACTGATTATGGCCGATTGGTGACGGATAAACTCAAAGAAGCTGGTACTTTAGTGTCACAAGATTTGAGCTGTATTCCCTTTTC
Source organism: Deefgea salmonis (assembly GCF_020531905.1). Classification (GTDB taxonomy): domain Bacteria; phylum Pseudomonadota; class Gammaproteobacteria; order Burkholderiales; family Chitinibacteraceae; genus Deefgea; species Deefgea salmonis. The sequence continues at coordinate 150,136 of NZ_JAJAWG010000002.1, forward strand.
GGCACGCATTACCCGTGTAGAGAAAAACACGGTGTATATCGATGCAGGCTATACATCTAATATGCGTCCGGGCGATACCCTGCAGGTGTATCGGGTTTCGCCGACGGCAATGCCGATTGATTCGGCCAATTTCGCGCCGACGATGCGTTTAGGCATGCCAGAACAAAAAGGCGGCACATTCACGGTGCAACAAGTGCAGCCTTTATTTGCCATGGGAAAAATCGACGGCTTGACAGTTGAGCCGGGTGACTATGTTCGTTTTGTTGGACCGGAGCGAAATAATGATTAAAAAAACACTGCTGTTATTGTTGATGCCCACCGTGCTGTGGGCCAATGAGCCTGCACATCAAGCGGAAACTAAACCGATTAAGGCCGCTGAATCGCATGCGCCGGCGGGGGCAGAAAAACCTGCAGAAAAATCGCGGCATGCGGTGCCTCAGCAAATGAGTACGCCGATTAAAATTGCCCAACCCGAAGGCGGGCATGCTGCTGAACCGGCGGCGGCTGAAGTGATGCCGGTTAAACCGCCACCGGTGGTGCGCTATGTTGCGCCGCAGTATGGCTCAGCATCGGTGTATCGCCCAGTGGTTCGCTCCAAAGCGCCGTCGTCGCATGGTTCGGCAAAGTCCAAAACGCACGCCAAATCCAGTGCGCATGTTAAGTCGTATACGGCAACGCCGGGTTTTGTGCGGGTGTTACCGGCTTCGCAAATGCCAAGTTATGCCATTTTGCCGCCTGCGAAAGGGATGAGTTCGGCGACAAAAAATCGTCCAGCTTGGGGGCAAGACGCCGAGGCGACTAAAGTCCCAGAGCCCGAAATGCCTGTTGCGGGACGCAAATTAGCGTCGCCACAATTTTATACCGAAAAAAACTCAGAACAGCGCTGGCAATATTATAGTTACCCTTAATTTTAATCTCGATTTATGCCAATAAAAAAGCAGCGTTTTTACGCTGCTTTTTTATTGTTGTATTTTTATAGTGATTAATTGAGATTGGCTGTTGATGGTGCAATCGCTGTTGCTCTGTATTAAACTCGGTTGTCAATTTGTCTCCGTCTCTGTATTTCATTGAGGGTATTCAATGTTACGCAATAAATTGCAGCGTTTTAAATTGTTTAAAAAAATAAGCGCGCTGCTTGTGCCAATGACGCCTCGTATTGATTTTGATTTTCAGTCATTTTCTGAATTGGAATCGCATTTTGCTGGTGATCAAGATGAATATCTAACTCAATTTAGAATTAAATATGCATTAGATGAATTGATTGAATCAGCGGCAACGGATACCGCGCGTTTGCGGCGAGTGATGCATTGGGTACATCATCTTTGGCAGCATAATGGCCAAAATACCCCCAGCCAAAATGATGCGATGAGCATTGTGGAAGAGGCCGCGCAAGGGCAGCAGTTTCGCTGCGTTGAATACGCCACCGTGTTGGCGACGGCCTTGGCTGCCTTGGGTTTCCCCGCAAGAATACTGAGTTTGATGACGCAGGATGTTGAGCACAAACGTTCAAGCGCTGGCCATGTGGTGACTGAAGTGTATTTACATGATTTAGCCAAATGGGTAATGGCTGACGCGCAATGGAATATTATGCCCATGCTCAATCAGCAAGCGGCGAATGCGCTGGAACTTGCGCAAGCGATTCATCAAGGCGATCATCATTTGCGTTTGCAGTCGACGACACCGATTAAAGCTAAACATTATTTAAAATGGATTAAGCCGTATTTGTATTATTTTACGACGCGTTTAGAGCATCGCTATGATTTTAATGCCAGTTCAACGCAAATTCGCTTAATGCCAATTGGCGCTAAATCGCCTAAAGTATTTCAAAGAAAACATCCTATTTCTGCCGCAACCATGACGCATGTGTTGGCAGATTTTTATCCAGATAAAGATCGAATTAAAATCATTTAGTTTTTGTTATTGATTTAGATTGATTCTGTTATAAACAAAAAGGCATAAACCTAAACATTTATGCCTTTTTGTTTAAATACGCGCAGCAGAACGTGATAAGCCGATGCTGACTTAGCAATTTATTTGCATTTGTTTTCGCGTAATACCGAGCCACTAAATTGCGCGCTGAGTTTAGCCAATTTATCACTTTGCTGTGGATTGAGGCTTTTAAAACTAAAGCTCGCTTGTTTTAAGGTATCGTCTTTTTCTCGCACTACCGCCGATTTAACGCCCAGCGCTTTGAGCTCAACCAAATGGCGCTCACCCGCTTCACGATTACTAAATACGCCCAGTGAAATCGAGTTTTGCCAACGGCCACCATTGTTAACGACAAAATAATCCGTCACGCCCATTTCGGCCAGTTGCGCGGCTTTTTGTTTGGCGATTTCTAAGCTGGCCAATGGCGGCATATATACCCAGACTTTGCTGGCTTCGCCACTGGCGGTTTCGCTGGCGATTAAATTAAGAGTTTTAATTTTGCTACGTGCATTGTCGATTTGTTCACCCGTAATCCCGGCCCAGCGCCAGCAACGGCCAATATCGGCCACAGGCGTTGGTGTCGGTTTGCTGCTCGGCGTGGCTGACGCAGTGGGGATCGGTGATGCGGTTGGTGTCGGTGTCGGTTTCGGTTTCGGTTTCGGTGTCGCTTGCGGCGCACTCGCAATTTGGGGCTCACTGGCGATGTTGACTGCCGTGGTTTGGCCTAATTGCCCAGTGACGACTTTCACCGCGCTGGCATTTTTTTCGCGCTGAGTGAGTTCAATAGAAGACGGCGGCGTTTCGAGTTGTGAAACCCCATAGACCGCTAAATTGACGATGACGAGTGCAATAAATAACCATTTCATGGATTTAATTTCCCATCGCTTGCAGCGAGTAAAGCGGCTAAACCATCGAGCACTAGATTATCCATTGCGATGGCCTTGGCGTGAAGTAAGGGTTGTAAATAGGCGGCATCGCCACCGAATACAATCACTTGGTCGATGGGATGACCATGGGCGATTGCGGCGCTCAATGCTTGCTCGATGGAGCCGATGATGGCGCGCAGACAACCGGTTTCGATGGCATCCAGTGTCGATTGAGGAAAAGCTTGTAGCGTGCCGCGTGCGTGCGGCAAGCGGGCAGTGGCTTGATGTAGCGCCGATTTCATCAGACCCAGCCCCGGGGCGATGCTGCCGCCTAAATAATCGCCATTGGCCAGTAAGGTATCGATGACAATGGCGGTGCCCGCCGAAATAACCAATAGGTTTTGCTGTGGATAGTGCTGGTGCGCGCCCAAAACTGCCGCCCAACGATCAGGACCTTGCTCGTGAAGCTGTGGATAGTGATTCATAATCCCCAGCGCCTGACGAGTGACTTGCAGCCACTGCGGTAACACGTGCCAGTGCTGGGCAAAGAGTTGATCGATTTGCTGTTGCAAATCAGCAGCACCCACTGCGCAGCCTAATATTTGCGCGCCAGCGGGCAAATCGGCCACTTGCTGCCACAGCTCGCTGCAGCTATGGGCAACGCCGCTGCACCCAGATGCGCTGTGTCGCCATTTGATTCGGCTATTGCCCAAATCGAGCAATAAATAGGCGATTTGCTTCATAATGCGGCCCGTCTTAAGCTCACGTCGCCGGTATGAATGAGGCTTTCACCCTCTGGGGTATTGAGCCGTAAAGAACCGTCGGCGCTAAGTCCAGCGAAATACCCAGTCTTAATTTGCCCGTTAGGCGCAATCGCATTGAGTAATTCATTGGGCCAGGTATGAAGTGCTTCCCATTGGGGACGTAAAGCCGAAAAACCGGTTTGGCTAAATTGATTGAGCGTGGTTTCTAATTGATTCATCAGTCGGGCGAGTAATTCATTGCGTCCGCAATTTAAGCCTGCGGACATTAAGCTGGCAGCTGCTTGGTCAAGTTGATTGGCGTCGGGCTGGGCGATATTGAGCCCGATGCCGATCACCACATGCGAAGGACCAAGAGCATCGCCTTGCATTTCGATTAAAATACCGCCCACTTTGGCCCACTCGTTGGCATGTAATTGCAGCAATAAATCATTCGGCCATTTTAGCCCAATGGCTGTAACGCCCGCTTGGCGCAATACGCTGGCCACCGCAACGCCCACTGCCAGTGGTAAACCGGCCAATTGCGCCGAGCCGCCATCAAAGCGCCACGCTAAAGAAAACAACAGGCTGCCACCGAGCACGCCCATCCACGGTCGACCTAAACGACCGCGGCCTGCGTCTTGCCATTCGGTGACGAGTAATTTACCGTGCTGCGGATCAAGCAATAACTGCCGATTGGTCGAACCGAGGGTATTGCTCACAACAACTTTGGCAATGCTGCCTGGCTGCAAATACCCCTCTATAAGCGTTTGGTCGAGCCAATCAATTGGCTGCTCAAGGCGGTAGCCAACACCGTGGCGACGCACGAGATGAACGCCATAGGTTTCGGCTTTGGAGAGCCCCAGCGACACACTGGCGCGTGAAATGGCGAGGCGTTGGGCAATTTCGGCACCGGAGGTAAAGTCGTGCGCATTAAGCTCGCGCAGGAGGCTGATGGTATCGTGCATGGGGCGATTTTACTGCAGATTGACGCGAGCGTGCGCTTAGATCAATGAGCACGCGATGCGAGTTGATCGATTGACATCCAATGGGGATTCAGTTGACGCTGAGTTTGTCGTTTTGCCTAACCCAGCGTTCGACTATTTTAGCGGTTTGGCGCAGCAATCATCGCCGTTTCACTACCACCCATGGTTTCAATCGTGTGGTTTTGATTGGTATAGATACAGATATTCCCGGCAATTTCGAGGGCTTTTTTGACGACCACTTCCGGCGATAAATCAGTGTTTTGCAACAACGCGGTCGCTGCCGCTTGTGCAAATGCGCCACCGGAGCCAATGGCCGCAATGCCTTCTTCGGGCTCAAGCACATCACCATTGCCGGTAATGACCAAGGTGGCTGTTGGGTCGGCCACAATCAGCATCGCTTCGAGTCGACGCAGCATCCGATCGGTACGCCAGTCTTTGGCCAACTCAACCGCCGCACGGGTTAAATGGCCTTGGTGTTTTTCTAATTTGGCTTCAAAGCGTTCAAACAAAGTAAAGGCGTCGGCCGTGCCGCCAGCAAAGCCGACGATTACTTGATCGTGATACAGCTTACGCACCTTTCTGGCGGTGCCTTTAATAACCACATTGCCCAAAGTGACTTGGCCATCGCCACCCACGGCGACGTGCTTGCCGCGACGTACTGAGACGATGGTTGTGCCGTCAAATTGTTCCATGTTGAACTCCTAGTTTTTGATTAAATTTGGGTTCTAGATGGCATCAGTTGGCTGAAAAGCAAGCCAACTTGGGATTATTTGCGTCTTTCCATTTGTAGCATGTCGGCAATGCCCATCACCCGTAGTAAGCCCAGCACCAATTCATTAATATTGATGATTTGAATTTGCTTACCTTGCTGTAACCAGGTCATCGCTAAATTAAGAATGTGCCCAGCAGATTCAAAATCAATTCGATCAATCCGCGAAAAATCCAGCGTTGTTATGCCTTGATCGCTGACTAAATGTGCAATTTTTTGGATCAACTGCGGATGCTCGGCGGTAATGATGCCGATGAGTTGCGCTTCTTGATTGGCTTCATTGGCGACTTCAGCGCGGGCCTTGGCTTCATCGAGCGCAATTTGTTGGCTGTCTTTTGGCGCTTGGGCAATGTCCCAAGACGGCGGAGACACCTCATAGGTAATTGCATAATCAACGGCTAAATTTTCAAATGCTTCTTGCTGACCTAAAATCTGATGTATTTCGATCAACAGCAGCCAGAATGGGGCTTCGGCAGGAATACGTCGACCCACTTCAATTTTATTACTAATCAGCGTGATTAAATTTTGTGCGCCAATCAATTGCAACTGACCTTGCTCTTTGTTGCGCCGTGGTAAAACCGCGACTAATTCAGCCGCGCCCAGCGCATCGATTTTTTGCACCTTACTAAAATCAACACGAATATTTGGATTTTTTTTACGCAGCGCCAAAAATTGCTTGGCTTCTTTCTCTATGGTTTCGATGCCTAATTTGGCAGGGAAAGCATAATATGCGGAAGTGCTCGCCAGCTGAGGCTGATGCTGGCTATGCTGACGCCAAATTGGCGGGGTTTTTTCAAAAGTCATCACAAACTCAAGCGCTAAAGCATCAAAAGCTTCGCGCTGAGCTTGTTGCTGATACAGCTCAAACAGCATTAACCAAGGTTCTAGTCGGCACTGATTGATAAATTCAGGGCGATCGGCCTCTAAAATATGGATCGCTGCGGCAAGTTGGTTGTTTGCGTGTAGCATGGCCGCCTGCTCTTCAGCGGCGGACAAACTATCGTGATTGGATTGAACTTCGATTTTTAATAGTGATAAATCGTATTGCTGAACGTCGTGTTGCGGTTCAGTGGTCTCGGCCGCGAAAGGGATGATGGTTTCCGGACCCAAAGGGCGATGGCTTGCAGTGCCTTCATGGCTTGCCGTCACCGTAATCGGTGCGGTCTGCGTTAAAACCTCATTGCCATCTTGATCTTTTTTACGAAAAAACGAAAACACTGCTGATATCCTGTTGGTGAAATCACTCAAATCACTTATATTTTACTGCTAATATTCATTTTCAATGAAACTCTTTTCAGCCAGTATAGGTGAACGAATGATGCGCGACCTAGGGCCTTATTTACAAGCAAAATATTCGCTAATTCTTTGTGATGATCACATTTAAATCCAATATGCCTAAATCATTTTTTCAGTACAGCCGCTGGCTTCGCCTCCCCATTTATCTACTCGCGAGTATTTTATTACTTGGCGCATTAGGTCATTGGGCAATGCCGCCTTTGCTTCGGCCATGGTTAGAAAATCATGCCAGTCAAATATTACACCGGCAAGTTAAAATTGGTGAATTGACAATTAATCCTTATTCATTGCAGTTTAATTTAGCTGATGTGGCAATCCGTGATCAATATGGTCCATTTGTGAGTTTTAAATCATTACAAATCAATGCGGAATGGCGCTCAATCTGGCGAATGGCGCCAGTGATTCGCGATATTACGCTAGAAGCACCGAAAGTCAGTTTGATTCGCCTGAGTGCCGATCGCTATAATTTCTCTGATTTAATCCCCAAAAAATCCAAAACGACTAAAACTGATGAGCCGCTGCCGCGATTCTCGCTGAATAATATCCGCATTATTGATGGTGATTTACGTTTAGACGATCGTGTGGTTGGCGTAAATCAAACACTCGACCAACTTAATTTTTCATTACCATTTTTATCCACACTACCACAACGAATTAATGAATATATTCAGCCGCATTTATCGGCGCGTTTTAATGGTCATCCGTTTGAGTTAATGGGGGAAAGTAAACCGTTTGAAGATAGTCTAGATACTGTACTTAAAATTAAGATTAAGCAGCAAGATCTCACGCCATTTTTAGCCTATATTCCTTTGCCCCAAGGGATTTTGGTGCCCAAAGCCTCAATGAGCGCCGATGTTGAAATGGTTTTTCGGCAGCAAAAAGATCGAGCCGATTTATTATTTAATGGTCAGCTACAACTCAATCCAACGGTATTAACGCAAAATGGTCAGGATTTTATTGCGCTTGATCAGCTCAGCGTTGAGCTTAAAAATTTAAAACCGCTGGCTGAACAATATCGCTTTGGTGTGATTGATGTGCGTGGATTAGATGTGCGATTATCGCGCAATCCAGCTGGCTTGTTGAATTGGCAAAATTTGATGCATCAAGAAACGGCCGATGCAAAATCAGTACCGGAACAAGACAAAAAAAAATCGCCCTTATTTGAAGTTGCAGAGCTCAATATAAGCGATAGCCAGCTCCATTGGCACGATCAAGCGGTCAGCCCTGCGGTCAGTACGGCATTGGAATCGATTCATTTAAATATTAAAAACTATTCCAATCAAAATCCAGCATCATTCCCCGTACAATTGAGTGCAAAAACACCGCAAGCAGCCAGCTTGGCCGCAGAATTAGCCGTGCAGGCTTCGCCGCTGCAATTATCGGGAAAAATCAACGCTTCGCAAATTCAGATTGCCGATTATGCCGGCTATTATCAATCCCAATTCCCTGCGCAATTAGCGGCGACGGTCGGTTTTGCCACCGAACTTCAGTTGCATGCAGAGCCCATGCAATATGCATTAAAAAATCTGCAGCTGGATATTGAGCGCTTTACTTTAACTGCCGCGAAAGCCAAAAAACCAGCTTTAAGTATCGAGCAATTGCAATTGACTGAGGCGAGTATCGACTCAGCAAGTAAAGCCATTCAAGTGGGCAATCTACTGAGCAAAAATGGTAATTTAAATATTGAACAACAAAAAGATGGCGAAATTAACCTCGCGCAATTGTTTGCTCAGTCCAAGGATAAAAAACCAGCGCCAGCAAAACAACATCCTGAGTGGTCTTTTTTATTGCAATCTGGGCAATGGCAAGATTGGAAGGTTGAATATAATGATCAACGGATTACCAATAGTAAACCCCTGATTTGGAAAAATATCGCATTAAATTTAAATAATGTAGATAGTCGCCCCAATTCACGCGCCACCATGAGTTTGCAGGGCCAAGGTGGGCGTAGCGCCAAAATCAAAGTGGCAGGTTCATGGGTACCACAGCCGTTTTCAGCGAATTTAGATTTAGATTTAGCCAATTTTGATGCTGCGTATGGCCAGCCGTATTTTAATCAATACGTTAATATTTCTTTAGCGCGTGGATTTTTAAACGCCAAAGGTAATTTACGTTTGGCTTTAGAGCCCAAACTATCGGCATCCTATACCGGTAATTTGAGTGCAAATAATGTCTATGCCTTGGATAAAATAACCGGTAGCGACTTTTTAAAATGGAAAAGCTTTTATATTGGCGGCATCAAAGCGCAGTTATCACCGCTGAATATTGATATCAATGAAATCGCTTTAAGTGATTTTTATTCGCGCTTAATTTTATCGGCTGATGGTCGCTTAAATCTACAAGATGTGATGGTAAAAGATGCCGGGCAAGTCTCAGTCACAACTGAGCGCCCAACTGAGCGCAGCTCGGCGACCGCCAGCGCGCCCGTCGAGGCCGAGAAAACCTTAGCCGAAAGTAGCGGTTTGGGTGTTCCGATTAAGATTAATAAAGTCACGCTCAAAAACGGGCAGATTCAATATACCGATTTATTTATTAAACCGAATTTTTCCGCTAATTTAACCGAAATGGGCGGCGTGATTGGTGGTTTATCCAGTAATGAAAACGATAGAGCCACATTAAATTTACGCGGTAGTATGGATTATGTGGCACCGGTTGAGATTCAAGGTAGTTTAAATCCGCTGTCTAAAACATTATTTATTGATTTAAAAGGTGGCGTTAAAGGTTATGAATTAACCAATGCATCGGCTTTTGCCATTAAGTACGCCGGATATGGCATCGAAAAAGGCAAGATGTCGATGGATGTGTCGTATTTGATTGAAAATCAGAAATTAACTGCCAGTAATAAAATATTTTTAGATCAATTGACTTTAGGGCCAGCCGTTGAAAGCGCGACGGCGACTAAATTGCCAGTTAAATTTGTTTTGTCTTTACTGACTAATCGCAAAGGACAAATTAATTTAAACTTGCCGATTCAAGGTTCACTCAATGATCCGCAGTTTAGCTTGGGCAGCATTATCTGGCAGGCGCTGGTGAATGTGCTGGAAAAAGTGGTGACCTCACCTTTTGATGCATTATCTGATGCTTTTAGTGATGGCCCGCGTTTGTCGCACATTGATTTTGCTTCGGGTAGCGCACAATTGAATGATCAGGCGCAGGTGGTGATTGGTAATTTGTCGCAAGCCCTAATCGACAGGCCAAGTTTGAATCTAGATATTGTCGGTTGGGCGAGCCTAGAGAGTGATACTGCCGGTTTGCGGCTGCAAGATTTAAATAAAAAAATGCTGAAGATCAAAGCCGCTCAATTGGGTGAAAAATCCGAATCGATCGATTCAGATACCGATCTAGTGATTAGCGCTGCTGAGCGCGATGCGCTGCTCACACAAGTGTATAAAAATGAAAAATTCGATAAACCGACCAATGTACTCGGTTTAAATAAATCACTGCCTCCGGCTGAAATGGAAAAACTCATTTTGGCCCATACGCTGATTAGCAATGAGCAATTGCAAGCTTTGGCCATGCGCCGTGCGCAGCAGGTTAAAACGGCATTACAAGCGGCAGGGGTGGATAATGCGCGATTATTTATCGCTCAGGCCAAAATCAATGCCACGCAAAGCGATTTGGCGGCCGATCAGGGCTCATTATCTCGAGTGCAATTTAAACTTAAATAAATATCAATTGCTGGTATTAAAGCGGATTTGCCAGCAATCAAGCTGCTGGCAAATCCGCTTTTTGCTTGATGATTGAATGTATTTCTTGCGTCAATCTTGTTTGCCAATACGTCGTCGTTGTATGACAAAGCAATGCAAGTACGCCAGAGGTTTGTGCCGATTTGGTGTCGTCGGTTGCGCTTTTATAGCCCGCTTGGTTTTATGGCGGGGCCGCGTTTAAGTTTGGGATTTAAGCTGTGTTAAGTTCATATTTTCAATTTCAGTCTATCGATCCAGAGGCTGATTTTTCGAGCACCATTGATCAACTGAACGCGCGGCAATTGGCGCGTTTATCGCAAATACAAAATCAGGCCCGCCGTGGCCAATTTTTGGCCGCCCGCGCTTTAGCCCAGCAGTTATTGCACAAAAATCACCGCCAATTGGCGCTAAGCCAAGACGATAAAGGCCGCCCTGTGGCAGTCGATTGGCCATTTTCGGGCGGATTGTCTTGGAGTCATGGGCAAAATTTTTGCGCGGCGGCCTTGGGGCAGGGGCGGGTTGGCGTCGATTTAGAAACCATACGCGCCCGTCGGCAATGCTTGGCGATTGCCGAGCAATATTTCGACCCACGCGAAACCGCGTGGCTGGCCGCATTGAAAGATGCAGCGCAGTTGCGCGCTTTTTATACGCTGTGGGTGGCCAAAGAAGCTTTGCTCAAAGCTTTGGGGCTGGGCCTTGTGGGCGGTTTAGCGCGCTTTGTCTTATTGCTCGAGCAAGGCCAATGGACTTGCCATAGCCCGGATGCACATCGGTGGTATTTGCAAGTTTGGGAGGTGAAACCCAATGTTTTATTGGCTTTAGCCAGCGATACGCCGCAAGTATGGCAGCAGCTTAATCCAGCGGATGATTGGCAGTTATTGCTTGAGATTGCTTAGGGTTTGTTGACGTTGGGTTTGCTAAGCGAGTTTGTGCAAAATCTGACTCGATTTATCCACCAGCAAACTAGGGTTAATGCTCGGTTGAAACGACTGGGTTAGACTGGGGGACAGGTTGTTGTCAGCCCAGAACAGAAGGTTTTTGTAGGTTGGTGCTGAGCTTGCGTAGCCCAACAATCGCGGTCAACGTTGGCCGTCAGCCATAACTGCAACACCCCAACATACGAGATGCGCAGGCGCAGCGCCATACAAATTCAATTTACCGTGTTTATTTACAAGCAGGCATTTCAGCAACAAGCTCATTTAAATTTTTTTGAACCGCTTGACTATATGCCGTAAGACCACTCTTAGTTTGTATGCATGGGGATGCCCCGTGCCGTAATAAGATGGAAGATGCTGCTGTATTTTTATTTTTTACAGTAAAAAACAAAGGATAATAGCCATACTCTGAATCTGCAAAATTAGGGTTTGCTCTATTATTCAAAAGCAATGAAACCATATTTGTATCTTGTTGGTATGCCGCGATATATAGTGGTGTCTCATTATGCGAATTTGTTGCGTCAACCACAGCCCCTAATTTCAGCAATAGTTTTAATGTTTCAAAGTCATGCTGTTCTACTGCTGCGTGCAAAAATGTACGCTTATCCCCGCCCAACTTAGCATTCATATCAATATCACCACTAAGGAGCATTTTTTTTGCTGCAACTTTATTTTTTGATTGAATTGCGATTAATAACTCATATTCTTTGCTTGGTTTAATTGCAAGCCAAGCACCGAATACAATTGTCAACGTCACCGCAAAAAAAGCCCACCATTTTATTTTTGATTGCATTTATCGCAAGACTCCTTCTGAGCGTTTTTATATGGATCGCCACCTTTTATTGCAACCGCTGAATAATATGCAGCATTGTAGCTCCGATTAGCGCAGCGTAATCGGAGGAATGGCATGCGTACGATTACGCTACGCTAATCGTACCTACCCATTATCATTGAGCATTTTCTTTGGTTCGGCTGCCGCCTCTCAACCCACTGAATCGATGCGTGAGCATCGTAGCTCCGATTAGCGCAGCGTAATCGGAGGAATGGCATGCGTACGATTACGCTACGCTAATCGTACCTACCCATTATCATTGAGCATTTGCTTTGGTTCGGCTGCCGCCTCTCAACCCACTGAATCAATGCGTGAGTTGCGATGTTTATTTACGGCTAATTCGGCGCAATTCGCTGCGCTCATTGTCGCCCTACGGCAGATTTAACTCGGTGTACTTCCGCAGCTTGTCGCACCTTAAAGCAGACTCACGCCGGGCAAGGTTTGCACACTCACGTTACGCATAATCTCTACAAAATCGGCTAAATACACGCTATGACTGCGCTCGCTGGGCATGGCGGCATACAGCTCTGACGTCAGCCCTTGCTGGGTAATCGGTTTGGCTACGACATAACCGCGCTCTAAATAATGCTGCACGCTCCAGCGCGGTAATGCCGCAATCCCTCGGCGGCTAGCGACCAATTGCAGCATTGCCACGGTGAGCTCAGTAGGGCGGCGCTTGGGGTTGATACCGGCTGGTTTGAGTACCTTGCGCAATAAATCGAGCATTTCATCGGGCACGGGATAAGTAATCAGCGTTTCATTGGCAAAATCTTCGGCGTCTAAATACGGCTTATTCGCCAGCGCATGATCGCTCGCCAGTAGCGCAACCATATCGTAGCTAAAGAGCGGTAAATGGCTTAAATCGGCGTGGGACTCGACTTCCGACACAATCGCCAAATCGGCGCGATCTTCAAATAACAGCTGTACCGGATCGGCATGAAAACCCGAGACGATATCGAGCTCGACCTCAGGCCAATGTTGGCGAAATTGGTCCATCGCTGGCATTAACCAATCAAAACAGGTGTGGCATTCGACCGCGATGCGTAATTGCCCAGCTTGGCCTTCGCGTAAACGCGCAATATCGCGCTCGGTGCTAGCAATGGTTGGCAACACCGTTTGTGCTAATAAAGCCAGCTTTTCACCGGCGGCTGTGAGTTTAAGTGGCGTTGATTTACGCGCAAACAGCGGCAGGCCGTAATGGTCTTCGAGTAATCGCACTTGGTGCGATAAAGCCGATTGGGTTAAATGCAGCCGTTCAGCAGCGCGCGTTAAGCTGCCGCTGTCTTGAATTGCAAGAATGGTTTTCAGGTGACGCAATTCGAGGAGTGACTGCATTAGTAATTCTCATGGCTGGTGTGAAAATAATGAACTGTAATCATAACTAGCTGCGTCGTATGATGCAAATACTATTCATAGAAAGAGGTGTTTGTGATGACTACGACTCATACTGCTAAAGCGCATATTTTAGGATTTCCGCGTATTGGGGCCGAGCGCGAATTGAAATTTGCCTTAGAAAAATTCTGGCGCGACGAAATCTCTGAAGCCGAATTAGTCAAAGTCGGCCAGACCTTGCGTCGTCGCCACTGGGCTTGGCAAAGCGAAGCCGATCTCGATTGGGTCAGCGTGGGGGATTTTGCTTGGTACGATCAGATTTTAAATACCGCCGCTTTATTGGGCTGCTTGCCAGAGCGCTTTGGTTTTGATCCTAAACGCCTGAGTTTAAGCCAGTATTTTGCCTTGGCTCGCGGCAATGCCGAGCAGCCAGCGCTGGAAATGACTAAGTATTTTGATACCAATTACCATTATTTGGTGCCTGAGCTGTCAAGCGAGAGTACGTTTGATGGCGGTGTTGAATGGTTTTTTCATGAAATTGAAGACGCGCAAACCCAAGGCCACGCAGTGAAAGCGGTGTTGCCCGGCCCGTTGACCTTTTTGTGGTTAGCCAAAGCGAAAGACGGGTATAACAAGCTAGACCTTTTGCCTAAAGTGCTAGCGCGCTATACCGCCATTATTGAAAAGCTATCGGCCAAAGGCGTGCGCTTATTGCAACTGGATGAGCCGATTTTAGCTTTAGAGCTGCCGTTAGAATGGCAGGCGGCATTTGCGCCAACGTATCAAGAGCTGGCTGGCAAAGGCACGCAAATTTTATTGGCGACGTATTTCGATTCGGTTGAGTCGCATGCGCAATTATTGGCGGATTTACCGGTGGCTGGGGTGCATTTGGATTTGGTGCGTGCACCGGCGCAATTGGCGGCGTTTACGGCGATTTGGCCCAAAAATAAAGTGCTGTCTTTGGGGGTGATTGATGGCCGTAATATTTGGGCTAGCGATTTAAACAAGGTATTGGCCGCTATTGCTGAGCCAGCAAAGGCGCTAGGCGGATACCTCTGGTTGGCACCATCGTGCTCTTTATTGCATAGCCCCGTCGATTTAGCGCAAGAAACGCAACTTGATGCCGAATTAAAATCGTGGCTAGCGTTCGCCAAGCAAAAATTGGCTGAACTGAGCGTACTTAAAAAAGCCATTAACGGCAGCGATGTGGCTGATGTTTTGGCGCTGAATGCGTTTTCACAAGCGGCGCGCCGCGCCTCGACGCGGATTCATAATCCGGCGGTTGCTGAGCGTTTGGCCAATTTACCGCCGCAATTTGATCAACGCCACGCGCCATTTGCTGAGCGCCAAACCGCGCAGCAACAGCGTTTTCATTTACCACTGTTGCCAACGACCACCATTGGTTCTTTCCCACAAACCAGCCAGATTCGTGCTGCTCGCGCTGCGTTTAAACAAGGCAAGTTAAGCGCTGCCGATTATGAATTGGCGATGCAGGCCGAAATCGCTTTGGCAGTGCAAAAGCAAGACGCGCTGGGCATTGATGTTTTGGTGCATGGCGAGGCCGAGCGCAATGATATGGTTGAATATTTTGGCGAACAATTGGCCGGCTTTGCCTTTACGCAATTGGCGTGGGTGCAAAGCTACGGTAGCCGCTGCGTGAAACCGCCGATTTTGTTTGGCGATGTGAGCCGGCCGCAAGCAATGACCGTGGCGTGGTCGACTTACGCGCAAAGCCTGACTGACAAGCCGATGAAGGGCATGTTGACCGGGCCGGTGACGATTTTGCAATGGTCGTTTGTGCGCGATGATCAGCCGCGCGCCTTAACTTGCCAACAAATTGCCTTGGCGATTCGCGATGAGGTGCAAGACCTTGAGGCCGCTGGCATTGGGATGATCCAAATTGACGAGCCAGCGTTTCGCGAAGGTTTGCCGCTGAAAAAATCCCAATGGGCGAGTTATTTGGCTTGGGCTGGACAAGCGTTTCGCGTGTCGGCATCCGGCGTGGGCAATGCCACGCAAATTCACACCCATATGTGCTATTCGGAATTTAACGATATTTTGCCGGAGATCGCGGCGATGGATGCCGATGTGATTACCATCGAAACCAGCCGCTCAGATATGAAGCTACTCGAGGCGTTTGGCAGCTTTCAGTATCCGAATGAAATCGGCCCGGGGGTGTACGATATTCACAGCCCACGCGTGGCGTCAGTCAATGAAATGTTGCGTTTAATTGCCAAAGCGCTAGAAGTGGTGCCAGCGGAACGCTTATGGATTAACCCCGACTGCGGGCTAAAAACGCGCGGCTGGCCAGAGACTGAGGCCGCATTAAATAATATGCTGCTGGCGACGCAGCAAGCGCGAGCGGCGATTGCGGCGGGGCAAACCTTGGTGTTTGACGCTTCGTCAACCAGCGTAGCGGCGCAGGGCGCTTGTGCTTGTCATGGTGCGACTGAGGTTGAATCAGTCTGACGCTGTAACCAAAAAATCTACCGTTTGGGCTGTCATGCTGCTCACTTAGAAAAACGCTTTGACGCAGAGACGCAGAGGCGCAGAGAAAGGCAAATTCAGAGCTTAAACCGGTAGCAAATACGGTGATTAAAGCTGTGATTTGCTGATGGTTTGCTCTGCGTCTCTGCGTCTCTGCGCCTCTGCGTCGGCTTGTTTTACGTTGAAGTGAAGCGCGGTACCGTTTGCGCGGTGGATTTTTGCTTAGCGCGCGCCGTATACCATGCGCTCGGCAAAGCCTCGGCGCAGCCAAGCGCATTGGTCCATGGCCAATAAGCCCAAGCTGCGGGCATGTTTGAGCGGCAATGATGAAGAATCAAATAGCGTAATTAATTGATCGGTGACGACAGTCACCAGACCCGCATCGCGCGAGCGCAATTTGGCGTAGCGCGCCAAACTGGCCGCTTCGCCCAGTGCTCGCGCTGGTGTGGCGGCCAATACATCGGCAAGCGTGGTGGCATCACGTAAACCTAAATTTAAGCCTTGCCCAGCAACCGGATGCAGCGTTTGCGCGGCATTGCCAATCAGCACCACGCGCTGGCCGACCACCGAATTGACGGTTTTTAATGCCAGCGGCCAGCTAGCGCGGCCGGTCACCGCAGCAAATCCAGCGACACGGTCGGCAAAGCGTTGTTCGACTTCGGCAATAAAATCGGCATCAGATAGCGTTAAACGCGCAGCCGCTTGTTCCGGTGTTTGCGTCCACACCAAGGTGTAGTCATTACCGGTGGGGAGTAATGCCAGCGGGCCATCATCGGCAAAGCGCTCAAAGGCAATACCCTTATGCGGCTGCTTGGGCGTTAGCGTGGCAAGCACCGCATGCTGCTCGTAAGATTTAATCGTTTGGCGAATTTCCGGCAGTTGATTAAGTAACTGCCCGCCATCGGCCAAGATCACCAAGCGGCAGGATATTTTTTGCTCGCCGCTGGGGGTGGCTAAAGTCAGTTGTGCAAAGCGCGCTAAGCGCTGAATGTGGGTGACTTTGCTGGCGAGCGCCAAACGAGCGGGACCGGTGCTGAGTTGATCGAGCGCGAATTGCGCCAGATTTTGGTATTTCACCACGCTGCCGAGCATCGGCAAGTTCAGCTCAGCGGCATTGAGCACGGTACGGCCTAAAGTCCCTGCTTGTGAAACGTGCACTTGGGTAATCGGCGTTGCGGCAAGTGAGTCGGCCCACAGCTGGCTAGCGGCCAGGCATTGTTGGCTGGCATAGGCAATCGCTAAGGCGCGTGGATCATTGCCAATCGATGATTTGGCTTCAACCAATAGCGCATCGTGCCCGCTGGCGTAAAGGCGCTGAGCGAGTAAGGCACCAACTGGGCCGCCGCCAACGATCACAATGTCAACATGCGGTGGAAGTTTGCTGATCAGCATGAGATTCCTAAAGCGGTTTGGTCTGGTGTTTTAAAGTGCCAACAGAAAACAATAAATAATAAGCAGTGCATGGATGATTGCCCAAGCGCGCCACCCAACGCGGCGGTCTTGGGCTGGCTGCGTGGCTTATTTTGCCATGATCGCTTCAATGTCGGCGATGGTTTTTGGGCAGGCTGCGGTGAGATTTTCATAACCGTCAGCAGTCACCAGTACATCGTCTTCGATACGAATGCCGATGTTTTCGAACTCTTTGGGTACATTGGCGGCGGGGCGAATATAAAAGCCCGGCTCAACCGTCAGCACCATCCCCGCTGCTAGTTTGCGCCATTCACCATCGATTTTATACGCGCCGCAATCGTGTACGTCCAAGCCCATCCAGTGGCCAGTGCGGTGCATATAAAATTGCTTATAGCTTTCTGTTTCGAGGACTTCATCGAGCGAGCCCTTGAGCAAATTCAAGTCGAGCATGCCTTGCGCCAACACGCGGGTGGCGGCGTCGTGCGGTGCATTCCAAGTGCTGCCAGCGTAAATGCTCGCCAAGGCGGCTTCTTGCGCGGCAAGGGTGATCTCGTACACGGCGCGTTGTGCTGGGCTGAATTTTCCGTTGACTGGGAAAGTGCGGGTGATGTCGCTGGCGTAGCCGGCGACTTCGCAACCGGCGTCGATCAGCAATAAATCGCCGTCATTCATGCGCGCATTGTTTTCGCCGTAATGCAGCACGCAACTATTGGCGCCGCTGGCAACGATGCTGTTATACGCCGGAGAGCGGCTGCCTTGGCGATAATAATCGTGCAAGATTTCGGCTTCGACTTGATATTCCATTTGCCCTGGCTTGGCAAATTGCATGGCACGTATATGCGCCTGAGTGTTTATTTTAGCTGCTTGGCGCAAGATACCTACTTCATACTCATCTTTGATTAAGCGCATTTCATCCAGCGCTGCGCGCACATCAAGCATCATTGTCGGCGCGCTGACACCAGTGCGCGCGAGGCCACGCACATCGCTCAACCAGCGATTGATCCGGCGATCCCAGCGCATTTCTTTGGCCAGTGGGTAATAGATGCGCGGCTGATTTTGGATGAGTTTTGCCATCCGCATATCGAGCTCTTCAATGGGGTAGGCGGCATCAAAACCGAACTGCTCGGCAGCGGCGGCCGGGCCAAAGCGGTAACCATCCCAGATTTCGCGCTCAATGTCTTTGGCGCGGCAGAACAGGATATTTTGCACTTGATCTTTACTGATGACTTGCACCAAAACCGCGTCGGGCTCAGTAAAGCCAGTTAAATAGTAAAAGCCCGAACCAAAGCGAAATGGGTAATGGCTGTCGGCATTGCGAAGAATCTCTTGGCTGCTCGGTACGATGACAATGCCGGGTTCTAAACGAGCGGCGAGGTTGGCGCGGCGGGTAGTGCAAGCGTTAATCAATGCAGACATACAAACTCCGAGTGAAGCCTTCAGGGCAGGGGGTAATTATACGGCCGTGCCACGATGCACGGCCGTCAATTTTTACCAAGCAAAGACAGATGCTGGAAAGCAAACGTCTAGGGTCTGTTGACGCTTGGTTTTCCGCCGCGCTGGAGCGATTTTCGCGGCAAACCAAACGTTAACAGACCCTTGATACTTAGCGAGAAATTTTGCTAAATCGAGCGGTGTTATCAACGCCATTGGCGTAAGCTTCGAGTTGATCACCGATCTTACTGTCGATCTGATCGATCCGATCTTGCGGGCTAGGATGAGTGCTAAAAAACAGCGCCACCGCACTATCCGCTGGGCTCACATTACCCAAGGTTTGCAGCATGCTCACCATGGCATAAGGGTTGTAGCCGGCGCGCGCGGCCAGCAGCATGCCGTTGAGATCAGCCGCATATTCGGTGTCTTTGGATAGCCCTTTGATATACAGCCCTTCGGTGGCGGCTTTGGTGGCTTTTTTGGCGAGATCTAGCCGTTCGCCTTGGACTTTGTGATTGAGTACGGCGGTGATGAGTTCTTCGGTAATCGCACCGCGATTAGTGCTTTTCATCGCTTCGATTTGGTCTTTATTGATCACATGACTGATTTCATGCGCCAAAATCGCCGCCAGTTCTGCTTCGCTGCGTAATTGATTTAACAAACCCCGGGTAATCAAGACATAGCCGCCGGGTGCAGCAAAGGCATTGATATTGGGGCTATCAATCACGCCAAAATGCCAATTGAGCTGCGGTTGCGCCGATTGCGCAGCAATCCAAGTGCCGACTTGATTGACGTACCGTTGCAGCGCGGCATCTTTGACTAAAGGCGCGGCGCCGAGCAAGGTGGCCATCACATTTTGGCCCATGATGACTTCTTGGCGCGGACCGACCACTTGATTGGCTTCAACCGTGTTATTGATGATTTTGGTCGCCGATTCGATGTTTTCTGGCGTGAGGTATTTACTCAGCTCGTTTAAATCAAATGCGTGTGCTGGGGCGCAGAGCGCGCCAGCGGCGACCAGGCTAAGACATAGGCGGCGGATCATGGACGTCTCCCGGTATTTGGCGTATTGACGCTGGTGTTGCTATTGCTCAGCGGGGCTACTTTTTTCGGGCTGAGCTGGGCTTGTCTGGCGAGTCGGCTGGCTTCTGCATTCGAGCTTGAATAGCTTTCCATTTTATTCACTTCAGCCATATTCGGTTCTGCGGTTTGGATTTGTTCGGCAGACAGGCCTTTCACGCCGGTGGTCACGGTTTGTCCTGACGAGCCGGTTTTGATCACATTGCCGAGGGTGGATAGGCCATTATTGCGCGTACCTGATTGGGTACGAACGTTCAGCAGTTTAATCCAGCCCACTTGCCCTTGAGGGGTTTTAACTTGCATCCACGCGCCTTGATTTTTTTGGATCTCAATTTTGCTATTGCTACTTAAAGTGGCGATGCTGCGTGAGTCGGAAAAAGGTTTTTCGCGTAAATCACTATTGCGAATGACGGTACCGCTATCGGCGACAGCGGCGTGGCCGATCAGTAAGAGCAGGGCGCAAACGAGAGGCTTCAAAGTGCTTTCTCCTTGGGTTCAAATAATAAAACGTTTTGCTCACGGCCTTTGACCGAATGCTGGCCGTGGCCAATAAATTCAAAGGGGGCCGCGCTGGCGTCACATGCGGCGCGAGTGGCATCTGAGACTAAAATTCGCGCGCAGCCTTTGGTGAGCCCTTCGATTCGAGATGCTAGATTCACTGTATCGCCAATCGCCGTGTAATCCAAGCGCGATGCCGAGCCAATCAGGCCAACCACGGCGGGGCCGGTGTGTAGGCCAATGCCAATCTCAAAATGTTCAATATCGCTTAATTGTTGTTTAAACGCGTCCAGCGCCGCCGACATTTCGATCGCCGCGGCCACGGCGTGCTGAGCATGCTCTGCATCGTTGGCCGGCGCGCCCCAAAAGGCCATGATGGCGTCACCAATAAATTTATCCAGCGTGCCACCATGCTTAAAAATGATGTCCACTTGCAAGGTAAAGTATTGATTGAGTAATTGCACCACCGCCGCTGGATCGTGTTTTTCGGATAGCGAAGTAAAGCCGCGAATATCGGAAAACAACACGGTGATTTCTCTTGATTGAGCCACTTGGCTTAAATCGATATCGCCACTGGCAATCAGTTGCTTGACGACGCGCGCGTCCAAAAATCGAGAAAACAGCGCCACGGCATGTTCACGCGAGTTTTTTTCCGCCCAATACGCGATCAGCGCCGCCAGCCAAAAATAAGCCCAAGCCCACAATAAAGATGAGATCAGCGGCAAATAATAATTGTGAGTCAATCCCAACCACATCAAGCCGAGCGTTAAACCGCTGCTTACGCTCAGAGCGAGCGCTAAGCGCAGGGTATGGATGCCGCGAGTAAATCCCCAAGCGAGTAGGCCGCAAAGCAATAGGGCAAGTAAGCCATACGGCGCGCGTGGCGATTCGATCAACCAATCTTGGTATTTTAGGTTGTCGATGGCCGTCGCCAAAATATCCACGCCAGGATAGAGCGGCCCCATCGTGGTTGGGCGTAAGTCTTGTAGGCCCGGTGCCGCAGTGCCGATGATGACGATTTTGTCGGTAAATTCATTCATCGAGCGGTTTGAATGCTCGCGATTGGCGGCCTGATAAAGATCGGAATACGAGATATGCTGGCGCTGCGTTTGCCAATGAATTCGCATGCGCTCAGTTTGTGGTATTGGCCAATTAAAATCTCGCGCCAAGCGCGCAGGGAGTGATGGGATTTGCCAGCCGGCGATGTTTTGATCAATCGAATAGTAACGGCCAATGCCATCGCTATCGGCATTAAAATTAATGGTGCCACCTTGCCATTGCTCGGGGTTAAGGACCCAAGGTAGTAGCAGTATTGCCTTGGCGTCTTTATCAAATATGGCTTGTGGCAATATACCCAGTTGCGTTGGTAGATCTTTGATCGGCGTCGCTTCGCCATCACTTAAAGTGAGATAGGGAAAATAAACCTTGTTTGCTTGTTGGGCGGCAGTGCGTAAGGCTTCATCATGTTCTGGACGAAACACATCGCGCTCGTTAAACAATAAATCGAAAACGATGGCTTGCGGTTTTTGTGCGGCGATGTAATCAATCAGTTCGGCATGAATCGAGCGTGGCCAAGGCCAGCGACCGGCATCGGCGGCGAGCTCTTCCAGACTTTTTTGATCGATATTGACGACGACAATATCTGCATGCGCAGGGCGTTGTGTTGCCAATTGGCGTTGTAACACGTCGCCAACACGTTGATCGGCGATTTGGCCAAATTGCACGCCAACAAAATCGAGCACAATGAGGCCGGCCAACAAGGCCCATAGCGCGAAATACGGATGTTTACGCAGCATAAGGTTGCGATATCACAGTAAGCCTTTGGTTTTAACAATGGAAAAAGAGGTAAAGCGTGGCTTTACCTCTTTGTGGTTTATTTTAAACAATACCGCCATTGGGATCTAGTTCAATGGCTTAGGGCCAATTAAAACGCTGGAATCACTGCGCCTTGGTATTTTTCTAAAATAAATTTCTTGGTTTCTGGGCTATGCAAAGCCGCGCCGAGTTTTTTCATTGCCGCACTGTCTTTATTGTCTGGACGCGCCACCAAGATATTGACATACGGTGAGTCGTTGCCTTCGATAATCAAAGCGTCTTTGAGTGGATTCAATTTGGCTTCAAGTGCGTAGTTGGTGTTGATCAAAGCTACGTCCACTTGACCCAAAATACGTGGCAAGGTGGCAGCTTCTAACTCGCGAATTTTCAGTTTTTTCGGGTTTTGCACGATGTCTTTGCTGGTCGCCAAAATGTTTTTATTGTCTTTGAGCTTGATCACGCCAGCTTTGTCGAGCAAGAGTAAAGCCCGGCCGCCGTTGGTAGCATCATTTGGAATGGCAATGGTCGCGCCATTTTTTAGATCAGCTAATTTTTTAACTTTGCTTGAGTAAGCGCCAAATGGCTCAATGTGTTCACCGACCACACTCACCAGATTAGTGCCTTTGCCTTTGTTAAATTCATTCAAGTACGGCTGATGTTGAAAGAAATTACCATCAAGGCGTTTCTCGGCCACTTGTACATTCGGCTGTACGTAATCAGTGAAGACTTTAATTTCTAAGTCAACGCCTTGTTTGGCGAGCGTTGGTTTAACAAACTCGAGAATTTCAGCGTGCGGTACTGCAGTCGCACCAATCGAGAGTTTGTCAGCAGCGTGCGCAGAAAAAGCCAGCGTAGCAAGGGCAATAGCAGTGAGTGTTTTTTTCATCTTTAGCATCCAAGCAAAATAATTAAACTTACAGGTAGATTGTGCAGTGTTTAGTTGTGCCGTGGGATCAGGGTTTTCCGCTGCGGCACAAGATGAAAATCATTGTAAGTTATTTGCGATGAACTTTATAGAACGGTTTGTTCTTTACTAATTCAAGCGCAGCTTATTTGCGACTAAAATGAATCACTAGGCGATCGCCGATCATTTGCAATACTTGCACCAAGACCAGTAGCAACACCACAGTCACCACCATCACATCGGTTTGAAAGCGCTGATAACCAAAACGAATCGCCAAGTCACCTAAGCCACCCCCGCCAATGACACCCGACATCGCCGCATACGACACTAAAGTAATCGCGGTGACGGTGACGGCGGCCATCATGCCGGGCATCGCTTCAGGCAATAAGGCTTTAAACACGATTTGCCGCGTATTAGCGCCCATGGCTTGTGTAGCTTCAATAATGCCGCGATCCACTTCACGTAAAGCGGTTTCGACCAAGCGCGCAAAAAATGGCGTTGCGCCAACGACCAAAGGCGGAATGGCACCGGCAACACCGAGTGATGTGCCAGTCAGTAGTACGGTGAAGGGGATCATAATGATCAGTAAGATCACAAACGGCACTGAGCGCAGAATATTGACCAAAAAAGACAGCACGCCGTAGACATAAGGCTGCTCTAATAATTGGCGTTTAGCGGTTAAAAAGAGTAATACGCCCAGTGGCAAGCCCAAAATGAGCGTAAACAGCAGCGAGCCGCCGAGCATAGCTAAAGTATCGAGCGTGGCGTAGCCAATTTCGCTCCAATCGATATTGCTCATCAATTCATTTAGCATGCACGTAACTCCTCAAAATCAATGCCTTCGGCAGTAAAGCGCGCTAAGGCGGCGGCAATACCGCTGTCAGCGCCGGTAAACGCCAGGGTCAGTTGGCCACATGCAGTGCCTTTGATGCGCTCGATGCGACCCGCCAAAATTGAAAAATCAATGCCAAAATCGCGCGCCATATCGCCCAGTAGCGATTTATACGTTGATTCACCAATGAAAGTCAGTCTAACGATCTTGCCGGGCACATGGGCAAAGTCTTCAAATTGTTTGTTTTCGTCTACGTGTTCGCTTTCAAATACAAAGCGGCGTGTGGTTGGGTGTTTAGGGTGCAAAAAGACTTGGGTTACCGGCCCCATTTCGACAGTTTCACCACCATCAATCACCGCCACACGATCGCAAACGGTGCGAATCACATCCATTTCATGGGTGATTAAAACAATCGTTAGCTTGAGCTTTTGATTGATTTCTAATAACAGCTGCAACACCGATTGCGTGGTTTGCGGATCAAGTGCGCTGGTGGCTTCGTCACACAGTAATAATTTAGGATTATTAGCCAGAGCACGGGCAATACCGACGCGTTGTTTTTGACCTCCAGAGAGTTGAGCTGGATATTTGTCGGCGTGCTCACTTAAGCCAACCAGCTCCAGCAATTGGGCTACGCGCTGTTGGATTTCGGTTTTATTGAGCCGACCCGCCACTTGCAATGGAAAGGCAATATTATTGGCGACGGTTTTGGCCGACAGCAAATTGAAATGCTGGAAAATCATGCCAATTTTTTGCCGCTCTAAACGCAGTTCTGCCGTAGAAAGCGTTGTGAGGTCGATATCGCCGAGCAAAACGGTGCCACCGCTAGGGCGCTCGAGTAAATTGATCAAACGAATCAGTGTGGATTTACCCGCGCCAGAGTGACCAATCACCCCAAAAATTTCGCCAGCCTCAATATTGAGATCAATGCGCTTGAGGGCAGGGATGTCTTTGCCGTCGACACGATAAGATTTACTTAAGTTTTTTAACTGGATCATGGCTAACCTATTGGCCGCTGAATGGACTGGCGTAGTATTCAATCGCTCGATTCAATACGGCAAGGTAAATGTGTGAACTTAAGCGCAATGTTGCGCGTCATTACGCGGGGGAAAATCCGCGCTAGAAAAAACAAAACCCACTGACAAGTCAGTGGGTTTTAAATTTTTGGCGGAAGCGCAGAGATTCGAACTCTGGGTGGACTCACATCCACGACGGTTTTCAAGACCGCTGCCTTAAACCACTCAGCCACGCTTCCGTTCTTTAGAGGGGCGAATAATAGCAAGTCTTTCTGCGCTTGTCTCGTTTTAATTATAGGCTTTTTGACATTTATTCGATAAATGCTTGTTCCGCAAACACAAAAAATCAGACCAGCTACAGGGCTTGAAATACATTGGAGCTATTCCGCTTTGCGGAACGTTGGAGCGGTGTACTGATCGTAAATTGAGCAGATGGCCTCTTTTGTCATCAACCCTGTCCTTTATGGTAAAGCGCTAGACAATAGCAACCAATTCGGCGATTTTTGCAACGACCACCTCCATTGAATCTTCTAGAGTGTCTAGGCCACTTCGGGAGGCGAGCAATGGGCTAACATTGCGAAGAGCGGCATAAGTTGTGTTGTGCACGATGGGAACGAGCTGATTACCAGCAAGAAGCGCAGAAAGTTCTTTGTCGGCGACGCCCTCTTTTGGGAGGCGAGCCAGTAGCGCAGGGGTAACCAACACAAGCCCGATTCTCGAATTCGCTAAGCCTTTGTCAATTGCACGCATCATTGGCACGCCGAGGCCAAGATCCTTCTCACTGAACCAAACATTAACACCAGCAGCCTCAAGCAAATCGTGCAGCTCTTTGGCTACTCCCTGTCGGTCATCCCACGCGTGACACAAAAATACGTCACGAAGATCAGGTTGCTCTACTGCTCGCATCTCAACGGTTTGGCGGATTGGCGTGAGTGAAAGCACTTGAGCAGATGTATACGACACGGACGATCCCGCTCTTGACCAGCGTGGCCTAGAATTTGTGCTGGATCTGCTACCACCACCACTACTGCTATAACTAGCACCGCTGCTGCTCGGCGTAGAATATGACGAGCTGCCATAGCTGTAGCTACGGTGGGAACTGCATGCAGGGCAGGCCGCTCGTGCGGCCGCTGAACTATGTCCGCGTACAGGTGCTGTGCATCTAGCCATGTCGAAATCCATTTAACGAGATATGATGCTGTAAATCTTACACAAATTGGATTGATATGGGAAAGGGTATCAAAATGCGATCTGCAAAAGATCGTAAGGGAAATTCATATTCTGTTGAAGCTCTACAGAATTTACATGATCAACAAGAAACCATTCCCGACCTATTCTGCGACCACCAACCTTGTGGTTGCGCGGTTCGATTTGTTTCTCGCTACCAACAAAATCGTTCTAACAGAATCGAACCTATCGATGTTCCCGCTTATATTGGCCTAACAAGCGGCTCAGAGCATCGTTCTGGATGTCGCTACGACGCGCTTGGACAGATTACGGCAATCGTAGCGCAATCTGATCAGGATTTCATTAATGCACTAGATAATGGCAAGCGTGAACTTCGCTTACTAACATTACACGATGGATTGAGAGGAGCTAGTCTTTCAGGCACTAAGCCTATGCCTGCGAGCTCTCCCCTCTCGAATGCTTCAAATGGCACGACAACAACTCATTTCATACAAACCGAAGATAAGCTGTCTAGCTATCTCCGTACAACAGCTGATCTTGTTAAGTTGCGCGCATTGTGTGAATCCGATGCTGTACTTGCAGCAGAAATAACCCTGCGTCTGGGTAGCAAAAAAATCCCTTGGAACCAATTTTTCTTTGAACAGGAACGTTATGGTGATGCTTGGCAACAGATCAAATCAGGTAGTGAAAGCTCACATCCAGTTGCCTTGGCAGGGGTGGTAAAATCACATCATTCGCCTAAACCCGACGCGAAGTACAAAAGCAGTTTTCTCAACTGCAAATCACTGTATCGGCACACGGATAATCCTGATCGCCTAGATGTATTCGAGGTAAGTATCGCGCATTTGGACGGAAATTGGCTTAATACATTTGCTGTCGATTCAGAAATAGTAATGTTTGGGTTTTTAAAACACGTAGAAGCAATTGAAATACAGCAGAAGAATCCACGTTACCCATCTCGCATCACGACTTTTGTCACCCATAAACTGACACTACAACCAAAATTCAAACGGCAAATTATCGAAGTAATGTGATCCACTGATTTAATCAAGTGGATTGAGGGTCAAGGGGACGTGGAATAAATGTGGCGGATTTTTGCCACTTTTTATGCCGCGAAAGCCCCTTGATGCTCACGAAACGACTCCAAGCTTTAGGTGGAGGTAGGGTGCTCGTTTTTACCCCCTGACTCCGCCGCCTCGCAAGCTAGAGCAGGGATTGGGGCTGCGCCCTAAGGGGTTTTTCGCTATTAATTTAAAACAGATTTACAGTGGTTTTTGTAAGTAATAACATACGGTTTCCCCTGTTTTGTTTCTGTATACTTACTACTCCTGCATTTTGTGTTAGCGTTTCTTTGTTGTTTCATTCGTTAAAAAACAAGGGGAATGCAGTGAGATACATTTTTGTTTTTATTACACTGGTAGGGACTGCTCTATGTTTCGCAGAAAGTTCTAGCCATGATGTTAATTATTGGATGAAGTCAGAAAATAAAGAGGAATTGAGCAAGACTATTGAGAAATGTAGCAATGACCCAGCTAAATATTCAGCTAATGCCGACTGTATTAATGCAAAAGAAGCAAAGAAAAAATTATTCAAGAAAAATTTTCTTAGTAACTGATTTGTGATTTTTATTTGGTATAGTATAGAGCTGATCTAGGTGAGATCACTTATTGTCTTCAATCCATGTGACTTTTAAAGAGTTTTGGTCGTGTTCGGCTTTGTAGCCAATCCGCTGAAGCTCTTTTTTAATTAGTTCTATCTCGCTGTTCTCTAAAGAGCTTAATACATGAAACTTTAATGGAACTTCGCATTGCGAAGCTCCATTTTCTGCATATATCCATATATAACTAAAAATAACCTCAAGGTATGGATTTAAGTTTTCGTGTATTTCTTCGTTGTATTTCTCTGTTAAGCGTATTGCTTTGCTGGCATATAGAGTCATTTTTATTTATTTTTTATTGTTTCAATTCTTTTTTCAAGGATTGTTGCGATGTTTTTGTTTGACTCAATCAAAGTTGTCTCTAACTCATTTTTAACTAAGTCTATATTGTTCTCGTTAATATTTATTGTTTCAAAAATATCCATTTTCCCTTCTATTGTACCTACAGCCTCTGGGTATTCCTTGAAAATGCATTGAATTATTTTTTCAATGGTTTCATCAATCGCACTGTCAACTAATTCTTTATTGTTTCCTTTGTGGTCGATCGCGTTCTTATTATTGTGTTGATGAACGAGTTCATTAATTTCAATTCTTTTTTTTAGATATTTTGCAGTTAAAAGTGTCGTTGTTGCATTCTGCAAATTTTTCGTTGGGCTGACATGTCCGGTCACGGAGTCATCAATACCACTGACAAGCCAGAATGCAAATTCAGGGTTACGCCTGCTCAGAATTTCTAGCATTTCTGCTGTTGGCCGCTGCCCACCTGAGTAAGCCTTTCTCCAGCTAACTGATTGAATATTTGAATATTCCTCAAGCTCCTTAAATTTCCTTGCTTCATTTGTGGTTGCGTCGATCACAGTTTTAAAGCGCGCACTAATATTTTCGCTTGACATGATAAGTACCATTGGTTAATTATGAGTACCAATGGTACTCGTTGTGTCTTTTTTGTCCGTACAGAGTGCTTCAGGTGATTATGGTCTATGCATTGTCATTTGCAAAGAACCTCATCTGAGTCATTTTTGAGAAATACACGCATTTTACTTGTACCTATCCACGTTAAGAAACCAGCACCGAACGTTACTGAACCGGTTGTTGTTATCAAAATTAACGAACGTGTGATTTTTGAATTAAGCAGCAAGTTGTTCACTGTTCAGCAGCTTTGAGTTGCCGCCCGCCCGCAGCTAGCGAGGACGGACGGCAAATCGAAGTGATGAACTTTACAAATTAAATTTTCTAATGTCGTCCCATACCAACAAAGGAATCAAAAATGAGCACACCTCAAGAAAATCAAAAGTTATCACTCAAACCAAATCAAGCTTTGCTTTTTGGCCGAATCCACTCCGTACGCCGTGCGGATGATTTCACATATACCGAAGTGACTCTCCCTGCTGTCGATCAATATACGCCGCCAAATTCTGTAGAAATTCGCTCGAAAAAACGCTTGGGACAAGCAGGCGACACGATAGAAGCACTTGTAACTTGCGGCGGTTATCGCGCCAAGAGTTTCCAGTACCTCGACAAAGAAACCGGCGAAAAAGTAACCCGCCGCCCGACCGTTAACGTTTATTCAGCTGTCGAGGAATAAGCCATGAATTCGATGCAAATCCCACGCTTGCTGGAATCGCTCGAAATGGCCGCTGAGGTGTATATCGAGTTTGTTACTGCGCCTCATCCATCTTCACGCTTGCTGGCAGACCGAGCTTTTGTTTCAACACTGATTGGCTCAATCACGCCGGATTTTATTGAGTTGAACACAGAAGATCAGGTACGTCTCAAGGCCATTGCCAAAGTCGTTGGCCTGCCTGATCCGCTTGTTCCTTATCGTGTGAAGCAAGGGGCTTAATGTGGAACTTCGTTCTTCCGTCGAATACCGCCAACGCTATTACCAGCAAGACAAATGGTTTGTAGACAAGTGCCTGGCAAAAGTGCCACCAGCATTTGCTCGCGTTATTCGTCGGAAGCATAACGACATTGTTTTTAAAACCGAAGGTAGTGACACCCGAGCCGCCGCTGCTGGAAATATTTTGGTTCGAGAATATCGAGACCATATTGAATCAGTTGCTGGGAAATTTAACCTGGCGGCTAATGATGAAGAAATACGTAATCAGGCGAAAAAAGTTGCTGATGCGATTATTTCTCAACTTAAGTATCCGCCTTTAACAAATGATTCAAAGGTACTGCTATCTCGGGCGCTTGAATTTGCCAAGCAGTATGACGTTGCTTTGTCTGACCTACCAGAGACAGGCAAGGCAGGTGTGACCGAGGAAACATTACTTCGACGTTTGACCGATGAATATTACTGGCGTCGTGTGATACGCCGTAGCACCGCTCGTAGATTGGAGACCGAAGCAATTCGTTTGGGTCTAATCAATATTCAGGCGGGGGCTTATGCCAGCGACGAAAGTGTCTATCGTTTCCGTGCTCAACGGAAGCGTAATAAAACTCTGCTGCAAAACTTGCAGGCGACCAATGAGGCTGGCGATACGTTTTCGTTGCAAGACCTTGCTGATACCAGTGTTTCAAATCCTGCGATTCGCCGTTCCGAATTAATGACGCGCATTGCAGGACAAGAACGTATTGCACGTGACCTTGGCCATGTCGGTGTTTTTATTACTGCCACATGCCCAAGCCGTTTTCATGCATTTAAGCGCCTAGGCAAAAAGAAAGCTGTACCCAATTCAAACTTTGACGTTTCAACACCATTGATATTAACGCCATTAGATGGCCAGGCGTATCTGTCTCGAGTGTACGCGCGTGTTCGTGCGGCACTGCACCGACGCGGAATTCATGCATACGGGTTTCGGATTGCTGAACCGCATCACGATGGCTGCCCACACTGGCACCTTCTTCTGTTCGTTGAAGCAGAACAAGTCAAAACTATGCTTGAGCTGTTTCGTGGCTATTTCACGCAAGAAGATCAGCAAGAATTGATCAACCCCGTCAGCGGCAAAATCAAATGGCAGCGCCGCATCAAGTTTATTCAAATTGATTGGAAACGCGGTAGCGCCGCTGGTTACATCGCTAAATACATTTCAAAAAACATCGATGGCAAACAAACCAACGGGGAGAGCATCGGTGTTACCCATGATGGTTTTGAGGCTATTACTGCGGCAGAACGTGTGCAGGCGTGGGCATCAATCTGGGGTATTCGCCAATTTCAACCGATTGGCGTCGCACCTGTAACGCTGTGGCGTGAACTGCGCCGCGTGGCTCGCCAAGAAGAATCATTTGATTCTGACGTTCTGGAACGGGCTTCTGCGGCTGCCGATCAAGGCGATTGGGCTGAATACGTCCGAGTACTTGGCGGCACAGGTTTGAAGCTGTGTGATTTGCCACTAGGCCTCGTGCGCGATACCAATTTACTCAATAAATACGGCGAAGCCAGCACTTCAAAAATTACAGGCGTGGTTGATCGCATTGATGGTGACTTTGTGCGCTCGCGAATTCATGAATGGACGGTGGAGTTTTCTCCAGCATGCGAGCGCAGCGAGCCTTGGACTCGTGTCAATAACTGTACGGTCGGCCAGATCGGCGGAACGCCGAGCCTCCGCGAACTAGATGTTTTTGCCTTTAAAGAAAATCAGATTTTTATTCCACGGTTTGAGCAGAGCGGCGTTAGTCGAGGTGCTGCTCAAGCAATAAGACTGGATGGATAAAGCATGGCGCTTGGGCAAGTTGTAAATGTAGTCGTGTGTATGCCTGGTACGCCAGCTCGTGTTCCCTGCCCAGCAGGGCAAACCACGAAAGTGGTGCAGGCGTATGTCATCGATCCATCACAGCAAAACAATTTTGAAGCGGCTACAGCGCCTTTTGATTATGGCTATGCGTCCGGTATTTGGGCGTTGGCATTTTCAACCGTGGTAGGTCTGTATTTCGTTTCTCATGGAATCGGATTAGTGCTCGGCATGATTCGCCGAGGCTGAAACGTATGCGAACGGGCGCTTTCCCGAATTTTTGAAAGGAAGATAAAAATGTTTAAAAACGTAATCGCTAAATCTAAATCTGCCGCTGTTGCCGTACTGGTTGGTCTGGGGGCTGTCATGACGCCTGCGGCAAATGCTGCAAGCACTGCTCCTGATTTGTCATCGCTCACTTCTGCGGTGGACTTCAGTACGACCATTACTGCATTGCTGGCAATTTCTGGCCTTCTGGCTGGTGTGTATATCGCCATTAAGGGTGCCAAAACCGTGTTACGCATGATTAAAGGCGGCTAATCGTTCTGGTGGTTTCAGGGGAGGCTTATGTCTCCCCCTCTTTGGGCTTGGAGGGATTATGGATATTCTTATTGCAGTAATTACGCTGATCGCCTTACTAATTTTTGCTTTAGGCGCTGTCATTTCGATTTTTCTGTATGAAGATTTTTCCATCGAAAACCAGCATGTTTATTTGGAGTACCCACGCTGGCAAGCCCCTTTCGTTTTTGTATTTTTCTTTCTACGTTATTTGCACACTTTCTTTTTCGAAAGTATCCCGCTTTATTTCTCCTGCAAATTTAGGCGATAGCCATGACGATTAATGAGCTCTGGTATTTGATTATGTTCGTTTGGGGTATTGCCTGCGGTTGGGCGGTGGTTAAAGGGATTTCTAATTAGTAATTTGAAGGTGTAAGGATTATGAAACTGTGGAAACGTACATTGCTGTGCTTATGCTTGATTTCGATGTTGGCGCAGCAAGTATCGGCCAATGCGGTCTTGG
The DNA here is from genome assembly GCF_020531905.1 of Deefgea salmonis. Classification (GTDB taxonomy): domain Bacteria; phylum Pseudomonadota; class Gammaproteobacteria; order Burkholderiales; family Chitinibacteraceae; genus Deefgea; species Deefgea salmonis. The sequence continues at coordinate 182,517 of NZ_JAJAWG010000002.1, forward strand.
CACCAGTTGAGAATTACGTCGTCAATCGAGCTGTGGCAGGGATTGTCGCTAATCGTATCGCAGCAGCGGAAGGGATTGCTGCGAATGATGCCGTTTGGTTAGCAAGAGCCGCAAACGAGCCGGTTTTTGCCGCAACTATGGCAGGGATTAGCAAGCAAATGACAGCCGTAAATGTGGCATCTACAGTGGCAGCTGGTGCGTTAGCAATTGCTGGAGCTCCTGTATGGCTAACGATAGCGGCGGGGCTCGGAATTACTGCGTTGGGCGCTTACTATTTTACAAATGATGCATTGCAAAAAGTAAGTATTAATCAGTCAGGTTCATCTGTCGTTATTCAGACTGAAAGTACCCCAATTAAACCTGCATATATACCACCCGCAAGTTCAGGATCTAGCGAAAGTTTTGGTGCGATGGCATTAGCATCTGGATTGTTAGTTTATCGCGGTAGTTGTTCGAATGGCGGGGACTGTCTTTCATACCCACCCGCACCGGCAGAATATTGGGTCGATGCACCTTTAATGCTGAGCAATGGTAATTTCGTTGTTATTGCATACACCTTGTCTGAAGTATCCCGTTTTATGAAGGCTGATACGAAGCGAATTAGCGATGGCGGAGGATATGACGGGTATTCTGGTCAACGAGTAACTAAATCGTTTAATGGTGCTTTTTTCTTGCTTCGCTCAGGGGGCGGACAAGATTTATTTGGTACTTATACAGTTTCAACAACGCCGCCGCCGGTTAAAAATGCGTCGGGGGTTGAGATCGTTGGCATGCCCGTTATCACCACGGAAACGAAGCAACTATTTGATTGGACAGTAGGGACAAACGCGCCAATCCCCCAAACATATACCAATTTAACAGATGCTTATCCTAATTTAACTGAAGCCCAAAAAGCCATCCCCGTTCCGGCTAGCCAATTGGCTGAGATTACGAATGAAGCGTGGCTTCGTGCTGCTCAAGACTCAAATTATAAAGGGCTTCCATATAGCGTTACCCAGCCGATTACAACTGCGGATGTCGCTACATGGCAAGCGGCCAACCCAAACGCCATGCCAACACTTGGTGATATGTTGCGCCCAGCTCGGAATCCGGCGACAGATCCTAATGGTGTGCCAATTTCACCTACGGCAAATTCGAACAGTAATCCAATACCAAATCCTAATCCGGGCACGAATCCGGGAACAAATCCCTCTGGTCGTCCAGACCTTGGCGAAGATCCAGGTGTGCCTGATCCAACATTAGAAGATACCCCTGATGCGGCTACGATCCTAAGTCCATTGACCTCGCTTTTTCCTGAGTTACGAAGTTATCAGGCTCCATCGCATGTATCGCAATGCCCTAAACCTACTTTTGATTTGTTTGGCCGTTCGATTGTTATGGATGCTCAGTGCACGATTGCCGAACAGTTTCGTTCGGAATTAGCCGCCGTCATGCTTGTAGTTTGGCTTCTGGTTGGCCTGTTTATTCTTCTTTCTGCCTGAGGTCGTTATGCCTGCTGCTCTGTTCGGTATTTTAATGTCAGCGTTGCGCACGATGTTGGGTTTCATGCTGCGCTCAGTCATTGTCAAATTTGTGACTTTTTTTGCACTGTTCTTCATCGTGAAAGAATTCGTCAATGTGATGGTGGAAAGCCAGCTTTATCCAGGCGCTACACAGGCTTCGACGCTATCCAATGCGTTCTCTGGCATTCCTGCATCAGTCTGGTATTTCCTCGACTTATTTAGCGTTTCGACGGGGCTATCAACGGTGATTTCAGCTTATGCCACGCGTTTCATTATTCGCCGTATTCCGGTAATCGGTTAACGCGATGGCGATCAATGCATACGTAGGATTGCAAGGCTCAGGCAAATCATTTGAGGTGGTTTCATCGGTCATTCTGGACGCAGTTCAGCATGGTCGGCGTGTTGTTACCAATGTGGCTGGAATTAATGAAGACAGGATTCATGAATACCTAGTGAATCAGCGCGATACCGAAATAGATAAGCTGGGTCGGATTATTCATATCGAGAACGAGCGTATTTTACAGGCGCAATTTTTCCCCGATGAAGAAAAGCCAGAATTGGAATCCGTGGTTCTGGGCGGTGATCTGGTCGCAATTGATGAGGCTTGGCGTTTTTGGGGTACGGATAACGGCAAGCTCAGTCATGAGCACATGCAGTTTTTCCGTATGCATCGCCACTATGTTCACCTTGAAACAGCGGTGGCCTGCGACGTGGTGTTGATGACGCAAGACATTACAGGCTTGCATCGCTCTGTCAAGAACGTCGTCGAGTTCACGTTTCGGATGCACAAACACAAGTCGTTGGGTTTCACCAAACGTTATCGCGTTGAGATTTATGAGGGCTGGAAGCTCAACGCCAAAACACGCATTGACGACCGGCAGAAGAAATATGATCCGGCGATTTTTCCTTTGTATCAGAGCTATACCGGCGGCCAAGGCTCGGAAAAAGCCATCGACAAGCGGCAAAACCTGTTGGCCAATCGAACTCTGTGGCTATATGCAGTTGGCGTAGTGGTGATGATGAGTATCGGCGGTTGGGGAGCATGGCGGTTTTTTCATCCGAATAATGCGGCAAAAGCTGTGCCAGGTGCGCCGGCTAAAACTTCGGCTGTGGCGTCGGCGTCAACGCAAACTCTACCGCAGCAAGATAGACAGAATTTCTCAGGCTCATGGCGCGTAGTTGGTACGTTGCAAGCTGATGATGTTAGCTGGGTTGTTGTTGCGGATCAGGCTGGCCGCATAAGAGTCGAATCGCCTTCAATGTTCAATGGCGAAGGAGTGGCTATTGTTGGTCATATTGATGGCGAAGCCGTTACACGCTGGTCAGGCTCGATGGATAAAGCGGCAGGCGTACCAGTGGGGCAATCAAAATGAGTATGAGATTTTCGCGTACGCGAAAAAGTTTATTAGTCCTTCTGATGACTTTTTGCACGATGGCGCAAGCAGCTAAATTGCCAGAAGGCGCTATTCCAGATTTGGCCATGCTGGGTTTGCCAAAGTCGACTAAGTTCGACTTTCAGCAAATCAGTGTGTCGCAAGTCATCAGCTTGGTATATGCCGAAGCCCTCAAACAACCGTATGTGATTGACCCCGCTGTGCTTAGGGATGATCGCTTAGTTTCATTCCGATTTGATGCCAGCAAAGGCGACCTTCGGACATTTTTACGCAATTTTATGGATACCTTAGGTTTCGTTATTGAATCACGTAACGGAGTGGATTTCGTAAAAATTAAGCCAGCGGCGGAAAAAGAAGCGGTGAACAAAGAGTATTTCGTTTACCACCCGCAGTACCGTTCACTTTCATACTTAGCGGATATTCTGACACCCCTGTTTATTTCCGGTGGCTTTACAACGTCTAGAGCAGTTCGCGCCCCTGCTGGTGCAAAGATTGAGAGCGGCTCTATGCCTGTGCCACCTACGTCAGCGGCAGCAATGATAGACCAAGACAGTGATACGCTGATTTTTCAAGGATCGGCGGATGAAATAGCAAAGCTAAAAAAAATCTTGCCGATGGTCGATACGGCTAGCGGTGAAGTTGCAGTCAAAGCCGTGGTTTACGAAGTGACGACAGGCAACACCGAAGGCACTGCTTTCTCCATGGCGTTAAATTTACTTGGAGGAAAACTCGGCGTATCCGTAGGCGGTGATGCTGCTGCGCTTAATAATTCGATCACTTTTAAAGCAGCTAACTTTGACTTGGCATTGTCGGCGCTCGCTGGGGATTCGCGCTTTAAGGTCGTTTCAACGCCACGAATTCGGGTCAAATCAGGCTCGCAAGCTCGGCTCACAGTTGGTCAGGACGTACCAATTTTAGGCGCTGTGACATATCCGCAAGGTGGTGGCGGTGCAGTTCAATCCATTGAATATCGGTCTTCCGGTGTGATTCTCTCACTTAGCCCAGTGGTACGCGGCGCGATGGTCGAAATGACAGTCGATCAGCAAATTAGCGATTTTGCCAAGACAGAAACAGGCGTGAACAACTCGCCCACACTGACCAAGCGAGCCTTATCTACCACTGTGACAGCGGAGGATGGCGAGTTAATTGTGCTTGGTGGCCTGACAACAGACAAGGATAGCCAAGGAACATCAGGGCTGTCTTTTTTTCCGAAGTTTATGCGTAACAACAGCCAAAGCAGCAATCGCACCGAAGTGTTGTTGTTACTACAAGCCACAAAGTTATAAGTACCGCCAATTATTTATACGTTGGCGTGCCTACAACGATATGCGTACTGAAAATATGAACACGATTTCAAAAAGGGTGATGGCATGAGCGGTTTATTTTTAACTCGTGAAGAATTGATACAGCTAACAGGTATCAAAACTGGGCAGCGTGGAAAAGCGCGTGAAGTATTGCAAAGCGAATGGCTGCGTAGTGTTGGCATCCCTTACTGGTTGAATTTTAGAGGTGTACCGGTTGTCACTCGTGCCGCTATTGAAGGTTCGAAACACGGAGCAGGGGTCTCGACAACAGCGGCGTGGTCACCGCGTGTTATTTCTGCTGGGGCGAGATAGAAGCGATGGGCAGAGTGCCAACAAGAAATAAAAACTTGCCTCCTCGAATGCGCGCGCGTCATCGAGGTGAAAAAGTTTGGTATTACTACGATGCAGGCGGAAAGCCGCGCCGTGAAGTTCCGTTGGGCAATGACTATGTGACTGCTGTTTTGAAATGGGCGGAGCTAGAGCAAGCTGAGCGTACCGAAGTCATCGTGATTACTTTTCGCCATGCTGCCGAACGGTATATTCGTGATGTTCTGCCAGAAAAAGCACCGAGAACTCAAAAAGACAATTTAACGCAGCTCGAAAAATTATTGGCATTTTTTGATGATCCGCCTGCGCCACTGGATCAAATTGAACCACTTAATATTCGGCAGTTTCTTGATTGGCGGGTGGCAGAGACAAAAGAGAGATTAAAAAAGGCTGGCAAAGATGATTCGGCAGGGGATGGCCGAGTGCGCGCCAATCGTGAAAAAGCACTGTTCTCACATATCTGGAATTATGCACGCTCATGGGGCTATACCAATAAGCCGAATCCATGCCAAGGAATTGCAGGCTATCGTGAACATGCCCGTGATGTATATGTCGATGATGCCGCTTATGAGGCGGTTTACCAACAGGCCGATGTTGTATTGCGTGATGCAATGGATTTGGCCTGGCTAACTGGTCAGCGTCCGGCAGATGTTCTGAAAATGTCCGAAACGGATGTGAAAGACGGTGTGTTGTGGGTCAAGCAAAACAAAACGGGTGCCAAACTTCGTATTTCAGTAATAGGACTGTTGGCCGAAGTGATTGCACGTATCATGGAACGTAAGCAGGCCTATAAAACCCGAAGTTTGAAGCTGTTAATCGATGACGATGGCAAACCGCTAACCGAATCAATGCTTCGACATAAATTTGATCGTGCGCGTGAGTTGAGCGGCCAAACTTGGCAATTCCGCGATCTGCGAGCGAAAGCTGGAACGGAAAAAGAAATGGATTCCGGTATGAGTGCCGCGCAAGATTTACTTGCTCATACCACGCAAAACATGACTAGTGCTTACGTGCGTAATCGTGTGGGTAAATTGGTTGAGCCGACTCGTTGATGAATTGATTTTATCTATTTGTTTTTAACAACAAAGCTTGGTGAATATCAGGTCGGTCTTTGTGCTGATCTGATATACCCAAAGCGACCGTATTTTGAATTGGGGGCGAGTGATTACTTTGCTTTATGAAAAGTGGCTAAGTTTTGAACGTAAAATTATTAGTTGCGTGAATTTTTAAAAGATCAAAGAGCTTGATTGTTTTAACATCGACCCAAGCAGCTGCATCTGGAAGCTTTATTTCTCTTTTTGCATTTGGTGCAGATGCCTCGTTACTCACGATTGTATAGTTACCAATGTGAGCTGCGTATGCAATGAGCCACGCATCAGCTTTATTCACATTTAGAAACTTTGTTTTCGCACCTTCTTGAAATTCTTTTTTCGGGTCGTTTGCATGTGTACTCAGTGATCTCCATATTGGAAGTGAAGAAATGCTAGGATGAAAAAAATTGTTCAAGGTGTTTGATTCAGCCCAAATCTTGAGCGGATCTTTTTCCCCATCCAAAAGCTCTGTTTTCACTTTGTCAATGCTAAAGAATAGGCCGGCTTTATGCCCTTCTGCCACCCATCCCCAGAATAACTCACAATAATTGGGGTTGTAATGAAGCCTAGCAGACGAAATTAATACGTCGGAATCAAACAGATACCGTGTTTTGTTTTGCATAGAATTTGACTACATTATTTGGGTTTGTGTTTAAAAGGCGTCCAGCTTGTCCAAGGGTTATTGCCCCAGAAATAGCTAAATTCGAAACTTGTTTTGAAAATAACTTACTATTTCTAACCGCTAATGTGGCGTAGAAATCCCCGCCGCTACTAGTTTGTTTTTTTTGCTTAGCTAGGTTGTAGATTTGATTATATGTAGTATAAGTAATATAACCTAAATCTAGGGCTTTTCGTGCGATGACAAGATTGCTTACTTTAAACACTCTTCTTGTTTGATCTATTTTTTCTAATGCGTTTTCAGATTGTGCACTGTCCCATTGGATTTTGAACTGTATCGTGGGGACAAGTATTTCCGCAGCAACAGCATTACAAAATCGTTCTTCTTGATTTTCAGAGATTGGGCTTGCATCAGAAACTCCAGAATTACCTTTCCAGATGTGTGCTAGCTCATGTGCTAATGTGAATACCCACGCAGCAGGTGCATCTGCTCCATTGATAAAAATAGTGGGCGCCACTTCATCAGCTAAAGCAAAGCCTCTAAATTCACTCACAGATAAATGTTTGGAAGTGTTATTGCCAACTACACCATTTTTAAACACTAGAATGCCAATTCTTTCGCAACGATTTACTAGAAGTGAGTACAGCTCTTCTGCATTTCTTATGCTCATCCTATCCTCGTGCTTGAAATCTAATTCAGCACAAATTTCTTGGGCGAGGATGGAAATATCAATTTTTGTATTTTGATACTTTTTAACAAATTGATGCGGTTTTACTCCGTTAGACATTAAGTAATCACGGTACCATGATTGTTTGAACTCAATATCATCAAAAGTATCAAAAAAGTCTTTGCTTAAAGGAGTGGGGTCAATAGTTGTCCTGAAGTCGGCAACTGGTAGTTTGCGCGGACTTGGTGGCTCGTCCAAGAACAAATATCCTAAAGTTGTGCCAGTGGTTTTCGCAAACTTGATTACTTGGGCGTTTGTCAAAATCCCATCTAGAATTTTCTCAGGAGCTTTTTTGGATAATTTGTTGGCGAGTTCATCCAGGCTGTATCCTGCTTGAGCAGCAGCCCATTCGAGAACAACTGGAGAGAGTTGTATAGTTTCCATTTGACTTAAATAGTAGCGATTTTTGCTTTGAACTTCAATTTTATTAGTATATGGGCTGTATTTTGTTGAGTTTTACAACGAGCTGTCACACAGGTTGTTTGTTTACAACTAAATCGGAGGGCTTCCGCATCTGAGAGGTTATGAGATCGGGTTGCGCTGTAGAGACAAAGCTAGTAAATCTGGCGATTAAATGCAGCTTTGCGGAATAAATGGTTTTATGCGGAACAGTCATTTACTTCGGTGCGCAAAAAACAAAGCCCTAGATTTCTCTAGGGCTTTGTTTTAATTCGAATTTTTGGCGGAAGCGCAGAGATTCGAACTCTGGGAGGACTCACATCCTCGACGGTTTTCAAGACCGCTGCCTTAAACCACTCAGCCACGCTTCCGTTCTTGAACAGGTGCGCATCATAGCAAGCATTTCGCTGTTTGTCTCGCTTTTTTTGAAAGTTTTTATAATTTTTCTAAAACAGCAAAATTAGCCAAGGATGCACTGGCGGTATGCTCAATCACCGGCGTGAGGCGAATGCGATAGCTTTTGCCTTGTGCGGCTAAGCGAAATTCTCGGTTATCGGCAAAGAATGCATGAGGGATCACTAAAAAACGTGCCTGATGAATGGCGGCGTTCTCTGGTGAGTAAATCCCTAAAAAGCTGCGATTACCCAATAGCGGCGTTAGTTCAACGACAATGGGGGTTTGAGATAGCGTTTCAATCCCCGCGTTAACCTGACCATCGCGCTTTTTGGTGATGCGCCTAACGATGCCGATTGAGACGGCACTTTGGCCAATGCCGTCAAGTCCGACAATTTCACCAACTTCGAGTTGATCATCTCGACTTGTTTGGTAATTGATGCCAACACCGGTGCTACTTTCATTGTCTAAAGTCCAGCTTGCGGGCTTGGCTTGGCTTGTACCGCCATTTAAGCGCTCGATGACGTCGTCAAGGCCGCGGGTGACTTGAATTGATTTTTGGCTGGTATGACGCTCGGCTTTGCGTACTGGGGTGGGGGTGTCACGCGACCATAGATTGATTAGGTGTTGCATCAAATCTAAATTGGCAATTTGCGCTGATTCGGCCGGTAAGCCTAAATCAAGCGGGTCTGTGCCTTGCTGCAGTTTTTCAATGGTGTCTTTGATGTGCAGAGTCAGCGTTTCTGTAAACCAATAACGCCAATTTTCACCGACCATGTCGCGGCGAAGTCGTTTTGGCGGGGTTGAGCCGGCAATATTGATCGCAAAGAGTTGCCGATTGGGCTTGATTTGATTTTCAAGATCAACACGACTGGCCCAGCGCTTAAGCCACTGAGTGATTAATTCAATTTGTGCCGATTGCAGCTTTTCGGGCATGGCAAGCGATAGCATTAATAACTGCATAAATTCACGGCGAATATCGGTGATCTCTGCGTTGGGGTAGGGCTGTAAAGGCTGAGTGGCAAAGCCTTTTTGCTCGGCAAATAAATACAGACGATTCAAATTGCGCCAAGTTCGACTATCTAATTCGAGATAACGTAGATAAGACCAACGTGCTTGTTCGGCAAAATACATTAAGCCGCGTAAAGTAAAGAGCGGCAAATCTTTATCCAGGCCGCGTGGAATACTGGCACTGGCTTGTTTAATACAGAGGCGATAACCGTCGCCCATTTCGTTCCAAAATGCCAGCAAACTGGGTAGGACTTGACTCGGGCTGGCATCGTCATCGAGTAATTTACCTTGGTAAATCGCTACGAGGTGATGTTGTAGCGCACGTGCTTTTTCATCTAAATATGGAATGGTTTTGAATCGTTCTTTGATATTGGTGCGAGGATTACCATTGATTTGTTGTAGCGCTTTGATGATTTCAATTTGGGCTTGCAAAATATCGCTTTCAGGCAATTCATTCATCATGACTGTGGCAGACTTTAGGTCGTAAACACCTTCGTTTTTATTCTTTCCGAGTAAGGCATTAATGAGACTTTTGAAATCGAACATGATGAGTTTCCTGGCTAATTCGGGTGTTTTTGATTTTTGCGTCAGTAAAGACAATACATACTAATAAAACGTAATGAAGTATAGATATTAGTCATCACTCGGTGAAACAACCGTGAAAAAGCAGCACCTTTGGATTGGCCTGATTCGACGGTGATCGTAGTCTTTATGCATTGTGCTAAAATAGAGTACTTTGAGCCTTTGGCCGTTATTTTGCCAAAGCGCTACCCACCATCTTACACCTTGCTGGCATAGTCATGTTGGCGAGAAAGCGTAAAAGACAATGATTAGTTCGAATGGCATCACCATGCAGTTTGGCGCTAAGCCACTGTTTGAAAAGGTATCTGTTAAGTTTGGCGATGGTAATCGCTATGGTCTGATTGGCGCCAATGGTTGCGGTAAATCGACTTTTATGAAAATTCTCGGTGGTGATTTAGAGCCTACAGCAGGTAATGTGGCACTCGATCCAGGTATCCGCTTAGGTAAATTGAAGCAAGATCAATTCGCTTTTGAAGACTTGCGTGTCATCGACGTGGTGATGCAAGGACACGGCGAATTGTGGGCGGCGATTCACGAGCGTGATGCGATTTACGCCAATCTTGAAGCCACCGAAGACGACTATATGCACGCTGCTGAGCTGGAAGGCAAAGTGGCTGAGTATGACGGCTACACCGCTGAAGCGCGCGCGGGTGCTTTGTTAATGGGCGCAGGGATTCCAATTGAGTTGCATAACGGCCCGATGTCCGATGTGGCGCCGGGTTGGAAATTGCGCGTATTGCTCGCACAAGCCTTGTTCTCAAATCCAGATGTATTGCTGCTCGATGAGCCGACCAATAACTTGGATATTCACACCATTCAATGGCTGGAAGACACGCTCAATCAGCGCGATTCAACGATGATTATTATTTCCCATGATCGTCACTTTTTGAACCAAGTGTGTACGCATATTGCCGACGTTGATTATGGTGAAATCCGTATTTATCCGGGTACGTATGACGATTACATGCTGGCGTCAACGCAAGCACGTGAACGCACTTTGACTGACAACAGCAAAGCCAAAGAGCGTGTTGCTGAGTTGCAAGCGTTTGCACAGCGTTTTGCGGCGAATAAATCAAAAAGTCGTCAAGCAACCAGTCGTTTGAAATTGGCCGATAAGATTAAAGATGGCATGGTGGAAGTGAAGCCATCTAGTCGTCAAAATCCGTATATTCGTTTTGATGTGGATGAGAAGCAAAAGCTGCATCGCCAAGCGTTTGAATTGACTAATTTGTCAAAATCATTCGACAAGCCATTGATCCAAAGTCTGAATCTGATTTTTGAAGCGGGTAATCGTTTGGCGGTGATTGGTGGTAACGGTGTAGGTAAATCAACGTTGATGAAAATGTTGGTTGGGGTACTGAAACCGGATGCGGGTACGGTGAAGTGGGCCGAAAAAGCTGACGTTGGTTATTTTGCTCAGGATCACGAAGAAGATTTCGCTGAAGACATGACGCTGTTTGATTGGATGCGCCAATGGGCTGAAGTTGGCGTTGAAGAGCAAGTGATTCGCGGGATTTTAGGGCGCTTATTGTTTAGTGGCGACGACGTAAAAAAATCGGTCAAAGTCTTGTCCGGTGGTGAAAAAGGCCGCATGTTGTACGGTAAGTTGATTTTGCAAACGCCGAATGTGCTGCTGATGGACGAACCGACCAACCATATGGATATGGAGTCGATCGAGTCTTTGAATATGGCTTTGGATTTGTATAAAGGCACCTTGATTTTCGTGTCGCATGACCGCGTGTTTGTATCGTCACTTGCCACGCAAATTTTGGAACTCAATGGGGATGGCACTTTCAATCACTTCTTGGGTGGCTATGAAGAATACTTAGAAAGCCGTGGCTTAGCGACCTAAGTGCTCTAGCGAGATTAAGCCCGATGCTCTTTGGAGTCATCGGGCTTTTTTATGTGTTGAATTAATTATATTGTCTCGGTGGCGGTCATTATAAAAATCCACATCGTAGGCATAAAAAAAACGAACCCATGGGTTCGTTTTTTTTAATGACGTATTACCCTGCAGCACTTGTTTGATAAGTGCTGGAGCAATATACCTAGCCGATTAATTAACGGCGGCGGAATTGGTTATTGCGCGCAGGAGCAGGGCGATCATCTTTATGGCGGAAGCTCACGCGGCCTTTGGTTAAATCATAAGGTGACATTTCAACCGTTACACGGTCACCCGCGATAATGCGGATGTGGTTTTTACGGATTTTGCCTGAGGCATAGGCCGTGATTTCGATACCATTGGTCAGGGTGACACGAAAGCGAGTGTCCGGGTAAACCTCGGCCACTACACCTTCCATTTCTACAACGTCTTCTTTTGACATTTACTTTTCCAGTTCTTGCACATAAGCAATTGAATACGGAGCCTGCCGCTGCAATACCTATCAAAGGTCGCCCTCGGCAGTCTCCCGCAATGCGGGAGTGTGATCTATGCGGGAATAGCCGAACTTGCGAACGATCAGATGCCGGACATAGGCTAATTTGTAACAAATAAGGCGTTAGCAACTTATTTGCCTGCGTGTTACGGCCAATCTACAGAAGGGCGGTTCACGAACAGCCCTACACTATACAGGTATTTTGCCTGCTGCAACAGCCAACTCTACTTTTTGCCGCCAGTTGATATGGGCGGCGACCCAACTTGATTCCACCGTTTCGCCCGCGAGTAAGGCCTGTATGCGTTGTAAACTTTGGGCGGCCAGTTGGGCGCTATCTTGCACGACGGTGTTGATCGGGAGTGGCATGCAGTCTAGCAAACGGTGATCATCAAAACTCAGTAAATGTTGGGGCGCATTGTTAAAGTGATCGTGTTCATTCATAAAGGCTAAAACGCCTTCGAGTAATGAAATCGAGGCGGTAAAAATCGCTTCAGGGTAGCGCCCTAAAAGGGTGTAACACTCATTCATCATGGCGTAACCACTTTGATTTTGATAATCACGTTGCCAAATGAGCGCTTGATTGACTGGGAGTTGCCGAGCTTGCCAAGCGCGTTGGTAGCCGGCGAGTCGGTCAATACTGGGAGACAGCAGCATTTGTCCACCAAAATAGGCGATCTCGGTCACGCCTTGCGCGAGTGTATGCTCGATTAAAGTAAACACTTGTTCTTCGGCGTTGCTCACTACAAAAGGCAAATTGCTATCAATTACGCGGCGATCGACCAACACCAGCGGTAAACGCTTGGCCCATTTGGCGTAGAGCTTGGCATTGTTGGTACACGGTACCAGCATCAGTCCATCGACTTGGCGGGCTAATAGTTGCTCAACGGCTTTGGTTTCCATGTCGGCTTGATCGTTACTGCTGACTACAAACAGTTGAAATCCAGCATCACGACATAAGGGCTCGAGAGCTTGAGCGAGCAGGGCATGCGCAAAGTTGGTGAGTTCTGGCACCACTAAACCCAAAGTGCCGCTGCGGCGTGAGCGCAATAAGCGTGCCGATGCCGAAGGCTGAAAATGATGCTCAGCGGCAACTTGTCGCACTCGTGCCACGGTACTGGCAGCGATGCGGTATTGTTCCGCTTGGCCATTGAGTACCATACTGGCCGTCGTTTTAGAAACGCCGGCCAGTTGGGCAATATCCGCCATCGTTAGGCGTTGAAAAGCGGTCATGCTCATCCCATAAAAAAGCCGACACCTGGGTATCGGCTGATCTTGTTGCGGTGAAGCGTTATTGAGTCACTAATGCCAGTGGAACTGGAATCGATTTTTCAACAGCTTCGCCTTTACTTAATTTGATTGCGGTATCGACGCCCATTTTACCAATAAGTTCGGGTTTTTGTTGCACTGTTGCGCTCAATTGACCGGCTTTGACGGCTTTTACGGCATCTGGGGTGGCATCAAAACCAACGACGATGACATTTTTTAAGCCTGCCGCTTCAATGGCTTTAAATGCACCTAAGGCCATTTCATCGTTGTGAGCAAAAACGGCGGTGAGGTTTTTATTGCCTTGCAAGATGTTTTCCATGACCGATAAACCTTTAGCCCGGTCAAAATCTGCGGTTTGTTTGGCAACGAGTTTGACATCGGCATGGCCATCTACGACCGAATGAAAGCCTTGACCGCGCTCGCGTGCCGCTGAAGAACCCGGAATGCCTTCAAGCTCAACCAGATTGCCTTTATTGCCGATTTTTTCCAGGATGTACTCGGCAGCCATTTTACCGCCGGCTTTATTGTCTGATGCAATATGCGCGCTAACGTCAGCACCATTGACATTGCGATCTAGAGAAATCACTTTAATGCCGGCATTCATCGCTTCTTTAACGACGCCGGCAACCGCATCTGAATCGGTTGGGTTAATCATAATGATTTGGACTTTTTTCTGAATCAAATCTTCGATATTCGAGATTTGTTTTGCCGAATCGTCTTGTGCATCCACTGTAATTAAAGTGACGCCTTGGGCTTTGGCTTCGGTGTCTGCGCCATCACGTAATGCAACAAAGAAAGGGTTGTTTTGGGTTGAAATCGCCAGGCCGATGGTGACTGCGCCTGAAGCGGCCGCAGCAGGTTCACTTGCCGCGTGTGTGTCTGGACCTTGTTTAGAACAAGCCATTAAACCTGCCGCGAGTAAACCAACTAAAAGTGGGGAAAGAATGCGTTTCATGTTTGACTCCAATCAAAAGAAAAACTACGGGGTATTGCTTCTTATGCACTGCTTGTTATTGGTTGTAGGGCAATACTGCTATTATTTTTATTGATTTCACAAAACCGATTAAATTCATATTCAACCCAACCGGCCTCTAGGCGATTATTTTTTATTCGCGCGATCCAGTAAGACGGCGAGCAAAATCACCACGCCTTTGATCACTTGCTGGTAAAACGATGAAACGCCAAGCAAGTTCAAGCCGTTATTCAAAATCCCGATTAATAGGGCGCCGACTAAAGTGCCGAAGATCCAGCCACGACCACCAGTCAGACTGGTGCCGCCCAAGACCACTGCCGCAATCGCATCCAATTCATAGCCAGTCCCTGCTGTCGGTTGCGCCGAGCTGAGTCGAGAGGTCAAAATCATCCCGGCCGTTGCCGCCATTGCGCCGGACAAGGTGTAAACCCAAATTTTGATGCGATCGGTATTGATCCCAGAAAGCCGCGCCGCTTCTTCATTGCCACCGACGGCATAGACGTGACGACCAAATACGGTCTTTTTAAGGACAAACCAAAACACCGCAAACATCACCAGCATGATAATCACTGGCACTGGAATTAAGCCGGCAACATAGCCACCGCCGAGCATGGCAAAAAAGTCGCTGTGTAAACCCGAAATTGGGCGGCCATCAGAAAAGACCAAAGAGAGGCCGCGTAAAATCGTCATCATGCCCAGCGTAGCAATAAACGGCGCAACCTTGCCTTTGCTAATCACCAGTCCGTTGAGCATCCCCATACCGGCGCCGGCCAAAACCCCTACGCTGGTTGCGACCACCGGATCAATCCCATGACTGAGCATCAATGCGGTAAGGACCGATGACAGCGCTAAAATCGAACCGACCGATAGATCAATGCCACCGAGTAAAATGACCAGCGTCATCCCAAAAGCGATCAAAGCATTGATCGAGACTTGGCGAAATACATTGAGTAAGTTACCAACAGTCAGAAAATCAGGGCTGGTAATGGCCAAGCCTGTGGCTAGCACCAAGAGCGCCAAAAATGGGCCTAGTTTTTGGAGTGTGGCTTTTTGTTGTACGTTCATTTCAAACCTCCAGTTGCTGCAGTCATAATGGTTTCGGCGGATGCTTGGCTAAAAATGCCAGCCTGATGGCCTTGGTGCATCACTAAAATTCGATCACTTAAGGCCAATACTTCAGGGAGCTCAGACGAGACCATGACAATCGCAACACCTGATTGCGCTAATTCATTAATGATTTGGTAAATCTCGGCTTTACCACCGACGTCAACACCACGAGTGGGCTCGTCCAGCAGTAATACTTTTGGCGCAATCCCCAGCCATTTGGCAAACACGACTTTTTGTTGATTGCCACCCGAGAGCGATTGCACTTCTAGCTCGGCGTCGCGAGTTCGTATATGCATACGGTCGATTTCGCGCTGTACCACGAGCATTTGCTTCGTATGATTGATCACGCCATAGCGAGCGTGCGCTGCTAAATTGGCGAGGGTCGCGTTTTCACGGACTGACATGCCCAGCACGAGACCTTGGCTTTTTCGATCTTCGGTGACAAAACCAATGCCGGCGGCAATAGCGTCACTGGGCTGATTGCAAATCAGCGCTTGACCATCGAGCTCGATGCGACCGGCCCGTTTTGGATTAATACCAAAAATGGTTTTCAGAATTTCACTGCGGCCGGCCCCCATCAGGCCCGCAATACCGAGGACTTCTCCGGCCCGCACTTCGAAATTAATACCGCTGATGCTAGCGTCGGCTAAATCGCTGACTTTAAGCCGGACTTCTCCGAGTTGCGCTTGGCGTACTGGAAAGCGATCTCCGATCTCACGGCCGACCATCATGCGAACAATTTCATCAAAATTGGTTTTGACGATCTCGCGCTCGCCAACAAATTGCCCGTCGCGCAATACTGAAATTTTGTCGCAAACTTTAAAAATCTCTTCCATTCGATGTGAGACATAAACAATGCCAACGCCGCGGGATTTCAAATCGGCAATAATGGCAAATAGTTTTTCAGTTTCGCGCTCAGAAAGGGCCGCAGTGGGCTCATCCATAATCAGCGTTTGGGCATTGAGCGAGAGCGCTTTGGCGATTTCGACCATTTGTTGCTGACCAATCGACAATTGTCCGGCCTCAAGGTCAGGGTCGAGATTTTCAATCCCCAGTAATTTGAGATATTCCAAGCACTGCTCACGCATTTTTAGGCGATTGATCACGCCAAAGCGCTGCGGCTCACGGCCCAAAAACATATTCTCCATCACCGATAATTGGGCAATAAGATTGAGTTCTTGGTGAATAATTGCGATACCGTACTGTTCTGCGTCATTGGTGCTATGGATTTTGACCGTTTGACCATCCACCGCGATTTGACCTTGATCGGCGTGGTGCACGCCGCATAAGATTTTCATCAGTGTTGATTTGCCCGCACCGTTCTCACCCATTAAGGCATGGACTTGACCGCGCTCAAGTGAGAACTCTACGTTTTCCAGCACTTTGACTGGGCCAAAAGCTTTGCTGATGCCACTCATTTTAATCAACATGCCGCCCCCTAAAAAATAACACCGGAATACAGCACGATATTGGCGTAAGGGCTGGCTTCACCGGTACGAATAATGGCGCGTGCATGGTGGCTTAACTGTTTGAATTGTTCGTGCGGCACAAAGTCAATGTTGATGCCTTGTTGGCGCATGGCTTCAGCTTGGCTGGCGACGGTGGGGTTGAGACTTTGGCATTCACTGGCAAGGACCGCCCGTTCGACTTGAAAGTCGGCCAAAATGCTATCCAATACGGTGAAATAAGCTGGATTGCCCAGTTCAATTGATAAATCGATGCATTCAACATGCGGTGGAATCGGTAAGCCGCAATCGGCAATGACGATGCAATCGGTATGGCCCATGCTGGCCAGCACCCGGCTGATGTCTCGGTTGAGATGACCATGTTTTTTCATACCAGCTCCTTGGCATCATTGGCGGCCAAAAAGGCCTGCAATTGCGCTAAAGTGGGCATGCCCCCTTGGGCGCCGGCTTGAGTCACCGATAAAGCGCCTGCGGCACAGGCCATTTTGCTGGCTTGAGCTAAGCCCAAATGCCAGAACGCGGCCAATGCGCCATTAAACGTGTCTCCTGCACCGGTGGTATCGACTGCCGTTACTTTAAAGCTGGTTTGCTGCTGAAGTTCGCCTTGTGGATTGGTGTAATACGCACCGTCTTGGCCGGCGGTCATTAACACTTGACCTGGATGCGCCGCCAAGCTTGCTCGCCAATCCGCTTCAGGAAGGGCTAATGCGGCCGCAAGCTCGTACTCATTGGGCGTGAGTAAACTTACTTGCGCTAGCAATGCTTTGGATAAAGGCATTGCTGGTGCTGGATTGAGAATAAAAGGTTTGTTGTGACGTGCGGCGAGTTGCGCTGCCATCTCAATGGTGGCCATTGGTGATTCAAGTTGGGCTAGTACGACATCGGCATTGATAAATGCCGCTTCAGCGGCGAGTAAATCGGCAGGACTTAGATCGGCATTGGCCCCAGGAACGACAATAATGGCGTTGTCGCTACCGGTAAGGGTGATAGCGGCAATGCCTGTTGCTTGGTTTTTGCTTTGACAAAGCCATTCGGTATTGATGCCTTCATCGGCGAGTGCTGCGATGAGTTCTTGACCAAAGGCATCGTCACCAACGCGACCAATCATCGTCACTTGCGCCCCCAATCGCGCAGCTGCGACCGCTTGGTTCGCGCCTTTACCACCGTGATAGGTGGCAAAAGACTGTCCAAACAGCGTTTCGCCTAGACGGGGAAACTGTGCGACATGAACGACTAAATCCATATTGATACTACCAACCACTAACACCTGACTCATGATGCCTCCGCAACGATGCTAATCGGATTAGGTGATGAATTTCTCATCGATTTGGTATGCTAAACCGTAATCAGCAGCGCAAAATTGATTTATATCAAACTAATGTAGTGAAAATAAATACACTACATCCCTAGTGCGGTAAGCCTGTAGGTGATTCAAAAAAGAATAGAAAAAAGGACAAATGTGCTGAGTTTTCGCTGCGGTGTCGGTGAAATCAATACAGCTAAAAGCCAGCGTTTTTAAGCCCTTCCGAGGTGTTTGGCGCTTAAATTCGGGTAACCATTTGTATTTTTGCTTGCTGTTGTGAGGCAGATTTTTTAAGCTGCGCGATTCAGAAAATAAAATGAGTTAGAACATGAATTTACGTAGTCTGGGGGCTTTAGCCATCAGCATGGCCTTGGCGGCATGTGCAACACCTTCACCGCAGCAAAATGTGATGCCTATGCCGACTGCAACGCCGACTGCGCTCACCACACCAACCATCTTGCCAACGCCGACCCCCACGGCAAGCCCGATCCCCGTCGTCGTGATCGAGCCGACATTAATTCCTGCCCCAGTTTCAACCGTAAAACCATTGAATGTGCAAGAAGCTCGCGCTTTATTAAATCAATTACTGCCGGCCAAAATGCCAGAGCGAGCAGGGTGGTCGGCCGATATTTTGGATGCTTTTACGGCGTTAAAATTGCCGTATACCGCCGCTTATTTTTGCGCGGCCGCAGCAACCATTGAGCAAGAGTCAAGCTGGCAGGGCGATCCAACGGTGCCGGGATTGCCTAAAATTGTCTGGAGCGCGATTGGCGAGCGAGCTGCCAAATATCACATTCCATTGATTGCGGTACAAACTGCATTGCTGAAAAAATCGCCCACAGGAAAAAGCTATAAAGAGCGCATTGATACGCTGCGTACTGAACGAGAAATGAATGCTTTATTTGAGGATTTGGCTGATGAAGCTGAAAATCTTAATTTACCTCTGAATATGAAAAACCCGATTCGTACTGGCGGTCCAATGCAAGTGAGCGTTGAATTTGCGCAAGGCCACGTTAAGGCATGGCCTTATCCGTATGCAATGAAAGGTAGCGTTCGCAATGAAGTGTTTACCCGCCGAGGGGGGACGTATTTCGGTCTAGCCATTTTGCTGCAATACCCAGCGCCCTATACGGATATGGTGTATCGCTTTGCAGACTATAACGCCGGACGTTATGCCAGTCGTAATACCGCATTTCAGCAGCTGGTTTCTAAACTCACGGGACAAGCCTTAGAACAAGACGGCGATTTACTCCGCTATAGCAATGGCACGCCGACAGGCACCAGCAGCACGCAAGCGGCCCTTTATCGACTTGCCAAGCAATTAGGCATGAGTAATGAAGCGATTTTGCGGGATCTAAAACTAGAAAAATTATCTGGGTTTGGCCAAACCGAATTGTATAAAAAGACTTATGCACTCGCAGAAAAAAACGGTCAGGCTTACCCGCGCGCTGCATTGCCGCAAATCGATTTAAAAAGCCCAAAAATCACCCGAAAACTAACCACTGAATGGTTTGCTAAACGCGTGTTATGGCGTTATGAAACTTGTATGGCACGGCGCTGATACCGGCTCAGCAGCGTGATTAGGGCGTAAAAAAAGAAGGGATATCCCTTCTTTTTTTACGCCTGCGTTTTATGCAGGTTGAATTATGTTTGCGAATTACGATTGCGGCGTGCCGCCAATAGAGCACACAGTCCAATACCCATCAGCGCATAGGTTTCAGGTTCTGGTTGGAGTTAGGGTTGAGTTGTTCTGCGCAGAAAAAGCGGCAGATGCCGCGCTTCGCTCGGACGCGCCTGCAATAGTGGGCGAGTCGACAAAAGAAACCAAACGACCTGACAAAGCATCCTGTGCAGACATTGTCGTGTTGGTAAATAGCGACTCAATCGCGGCATAGTCATTTTGCTGTTCACCCGGCAAGACTGATATCAATGGTAAGTCAATAACCTATTTGTATTGCACGATTGATGCATGCGAATTTAAGCAAACTAGCCAAAGTAAGGCTATAAAATTAAATTTCATTAGCTTGTATGCATTCTGTATGGATGATATTCATTTTGTTGATCGATGCAAATAATCGAATTGGCGATATCTATTTTGGGTCAATGGGTTAGCGAATATGACTAACTATTTTCAGGACTGAGCGCTGCGGGTTGATACGACTAAAAACGACGAATTTAAGCCCAAAATCAGCAAGATTTATACGAGCCACAGATTGATTTGTTGTGAAAGCACTGTGCAAGTTAACGTAAATTTTAATGTTCAATGGCGCTGAAGGTAAGCTTGTAGCACAACATAAATAAGCTTGAAGAAATATTAGACATAATAAATTACTAAATAAGCACGACTTTATTTAATTACACAGTAATTAATGACGGTGGTATAGTCATAGGTTGACTTGAAAGCAAGTAATCTAATCGTAATAATTTTGTGTTGATAATGTATCTGGCGCTCTATTTTTGGAATAAACCGGTAATGTTGAAAAAGAATTTGTTGCTATTGAGTGTACTGGCCATCGGGAATACACAAGCTGCTTCTGACCCTGAGGATACGGTCAAATTATTTACAAATATTGCTTATATTTATGACTCAAACGTATTTCGGCTATCGGACACGCAACAAAATAATTCAACACGTCAACACCAGCAAAAAAGTGACTCAAGTTTTACCGTTGGCGTCGGGGGACGGCTTGATCTGCCTGTGAGTCGGCAAAATTTCTATGCAACGGCTGATTTTTCACAGGCGAATTATTTGGTTTTTGATGAGCTCAATGGCCCTGCTTGGGACGTGGGCCTAGGCTGGAATTGGGTCGTGGGCAATCAATGGAATGGCAATTTATCCGTATCATCGAGCAGTCAATTGTCCTCGTTTGACGACGTACGTGTAGCCGTCGTTGATACCGTCAAAACCAACCGGGCCAATTGGAATGGCAACTGGCGGTTATTGAGCAATTGGGCTTTAGTTGCGAACGCATCGTATACCGAAGAAAACCATGATGTAAGAAAGTATCAAAATGCGAATGACCGACAATTTGGCGGTGGCTTGCGGTATATCTCAGATCGAGGATTCGCTCTGACCTTGCTACACAACTGGTCTAAATACAATTATGCAGAGCCCTTATTTTTTATCCCCGCTAATTTGCGCGGCTATTCAGATCAAAATACAAGTTTGGGGCTGAATTGGCCAGTATCCGATAAATTTAATGCCAATTTAACGGCCGGATATAGTCAATGGAAATCACAATTTAATGGCACTAAAAATAAAAAACCAACCGCAAATATTGATTTAATGTGGGCTTTAACAGAAAAAACAACTTTAAAAACAGGTGCCGGACAAAATTTTGAATCATTTGGAAGCAATGTGATTGGCCGTGATTTGGAACGAACTGCATATTTATCTGCGAATTGGGATTTCGCAGATAAATCAAAACTGGGCGCACGATATAACTATCGGCAGTTAAAAATAGAAACATCTATTGGTATTGTGACGCAAGATTCTGTTTATGACACTTTTCGAGTGTCCTACGATTATCAAGTGTTGCGCAGCATGATGATTCAATCTTATGTGCAATTTGAATTAAGAAATGAAAAAATTAACCAGTTTGATTATAACGACGAGCAAGTTGGTGTGTCGTTAAAATACAATTTCTGATTGATATGATTAATAGGATGTAACTGCTTTGCATCAAGATGTTCCTGAAAAAAATCTATTAAAGCCGGTTCAGAGTGGCGATCAAACTTTACAGGCACCCAGCTTGTTAGGTGATCGTTTTCGCGAGTTTAGTAATTCGTCGCCAGTCATTGGTTTTTTTAAGCTTTGCTTAGATCCATTTATCGTTGTGGCTACGCTTTATGCGCTCGCTATACCTTTTGAAATTGCAATTGATGGCGTTGAATTTGTATTCGGCGTGTTAGCTTTTTTGCTTACGGCAATTTTGCTAGATGGTATATTTTTATTTGTTCCTGGTTATTCTAGACAATTGTTAGGCTTATGCCGTTTTTCGCTTGAATGGGGGTGTGTATTATTAAGCTTGTTTTTTATCGGGCAAGTATCCGGATTTAGCACTTATATGTACCCACCTTATTATCTAACATGGGCAGTTGTAGCGCCTCTAGTTTTGATATTAACGCATTTTCTATTTAGATTGTTTGTACTGCACCCAGTTCAAAATAATGTTAAAAAAATACTGATTATTGGCGCGAATAAGCCGGGCCAAATGCTGGCAAAAAATATTCAACAGCAATCATTTCTTAAAATGGAATTCCTAGGTTTTTTTGAGGATAGAGATGCTTCAAGATTAGATGGCATTAATTCAGAAGAGATCATTGGCGATCTGAGCGTATTTCCAGAATATATTTGTGAAAATACAGTGCATCAAATTTATATTACATTACCAATGACGGCGCAGCCGCGGGTGATGGAATTGCTTGATTATTTAAAAGATAGTACCGCATCGATTTATTTTATTCCGGATTTGTTTGTTTTTGATTTGATTAATGCTAGGTTTGATAATGTCGCTGGTTTACCGGTGGTGGCTATTTGTGAAAGTCCTTTTCTAGGGCTTAACGGCTTAGTAAAGAGGATTACAGATATTGTACTGTCGTTGCTGATTTTGCTGTTGATTTGGCCGGTTCTGTTGGTCGTCGCTATTGCAGTCAAACTTACCTCTGCAGGACCTATCTTTTTTAAACAAAAGCGTTATGGTGAAGATGGTCAGAGTGTCTTGGTCTATAAGTTTCGCTCGATGACCGTGATGGAAGATGGCGATCAAGTGATTCAAGCTAAAAAAAACGATATGCGACTTACACCGATCGGTAGATTTATTCGTAGAACATCACTGGATGAACTGCCTCAATTTATTAATGTATTACAGGGAAAAATGAGTATTGTTGGTCCAAGACCACATGCGAATGCCCATAACGAGCAATACAGAAAATTAATTAAAGGTTACATGATTCGTCATAAAGTGAAGCCGGGCATTACTGGCTGGGCGCAAGTGAATGGTTTTCGGGGGGAAACCGATACTTTAGAAAAGATGGAAGGCCGAATTTTATACGATTTAGAATATTTAAGAAATTGGTCTGTCTGGCTTGATTTAAAGATTATTTGGCGGACGGCGACTGGCATGTTCCGAGACAAAAATGCTTTTTGAAAATAACATTTTAAACTTTGAGGAATGAATAATGAAAAAATTAAGCACAGTAGTCCTTGCGCTTTCAACGCTATTTTTACTCACGGCATGTAACGATAAAGAAGAAAAGAAATCACCTAGCCAAGTCCTCGCCAAAGTGAATGATGCTGAGATTACTGTACACCAACTAAATTTTGTATTAGGCAAAATTCCACAAGCGACTGCTGAACAAAAACAACAAGTATTAGATCAACTGATTGACCAAGAATTACTGCTCAATAAAGCCAGCGAATTAAAGCTGGACCGTGAACCAAATATTGTTCAAGCGATTGAAGCGGCTAAACGCCAAATTTTAGCGCAAGCCGCCGCAGAGCGTGTGATGGGTAAACCAGCGGAACCAAGCAAAGCGGCAGTTGATGATTTTTATGCAAAAAATTCAGGCCTATTCGCGGATAGAAAAAACTATGAATTTGTAATGTTTTTATTGGACAAGGCTAAGTTAAATGATGCAATTATTGCTCAGCTAGATACTGCTGTAACGCCGATGAAAGTAAAAGCCATCTTAGATGCCGCCAATATTCCATTTGAAATCAATGAAGGCCGGCGCGCAGCAGAGCAACTACCAATGCAAATGCTACCTAAATTTGTCGCAATGAAGCAAGGCGATATTTTGTCGATGAATGAAGGTGACAAAATAATGCTTTTGCAATTAAAAGATAGCCAAGCAGCGCCTGTCACGCCGGTTGAGGCAGAGCCATTAATTAAGCGTTATTTAAGCACTAATGCCGCACAAGAAAGCGCAAAAACCAAACTTAAAGCTTTACGAGCTGCGGCAAAAATTGAGTACTTACAAAAATTTGCTTCCGCTCCTGTGGCGGCTCCTGCTACCGGTGCAATGAATGCCTCGGCAGTCGATGACAGTCTTAAAGCTGGATTAAAAGGATTGAAATAATGTTTAAAAAATTGGGCATGCTGCTGTGTTTTGGCTTGCTAAGTCTGCTGACTGCGATTGCTTGGGCCCAACCGAAAGGTGACTATGTTTTGGGCTCAGGCGATGTGGTGAAAATCCAAGTCTATGACCACCCCGATTTAACCACTGAGGTTCAGCTCAATAATGAAGGGGCTTTAGCTTTTCCCTTAATTGGTGTGGTGAAACTAGAGGGTTTAGATTACACGCAAGCTGAGACATTAATTGCTAAAAAATTAATTGAAGGTAATTTCATTAAAAAGCCCAATGTCAATGTTTTAATCGTGCAATACCGCAGCCAAAGGGTGGCGGTATTGGGCGAAGTGAATAAACCGGGCCGATATGCGCTCGATAGTGCCACTAATATCATTGATTTACTGGCGATCGCGGGCGGTATAAGTCCAAATGGCGGTGACAAGGTGGTGATCTTGCGTGGCGAGCAACGCATTGAGTATGAGCTGAGCAAATTGACGCAATTAGCTAATCCTGAAAAACGCCACATTCAAATTATGAATAGCGATACGGTGTATATACCGAGAGCACAGCAATTTTATGTGTATGGCGAGGTTAACCGCCCCGGCGCTTTTCGCTTAGAGCCGAAAATGACCTTGATGCAAGCGCTCTCACTCGCTGGTGGATTTAATCCACGTGCGTCGCATAGCAGCCTGCAAATTCATCGTGTTACAGCAGAAGGACAAATAGAAAAACTTTCGGCAAAACTTTCCGACTTCATTCGTGAAGGCGATACCGTTTATGTGCAAGAAAGCTGGTTTTAATCGCGCCCTATCACTGCTGAGTAAATTCGATGACTTTTGAACAATTATTAAATATCCTGCGCGCTAGAAAATGGATCGCAATTTCGGTGTTCTTTGTCGTAATACTGACAACGTTGGTTGTCAGTGTATTGCTCCCTAAGCAATACACCGCAGAAGCTACATTAGCGCTGGATGTAAAAGCGGCCGATCCAGTGACTGGGCAACAGATCGTTGGCTATATGGCTCCCAGTTATATGGCGACCCAAGTCGAGATGATTTCTAGTCAAAATACGGCACTGAAGGTGGTGGATACTTTAGGTCTTGCTCAGTTGCCCGAGGCGCAAGCGCAATTTCAAGCAGCCACCAATGGCAGAGGTGATATTCGCAATTGGTTTGCCGAGTCATTGCTAAAAGGTTTGACAGTAAAGCCCAGCCGAGAAAGTAATATCATTAATTTGGAATACACCTCGACTGACCCTAAATTTGCGGCAGCATTGGCGAATAATTTTGCACAAGCGTATATCCGCACCACGATTGATATTAAAACAGACGCTGCGCAGCAAAATAATGTGTTTTTCCAAGAGCAGCTTAAATCATTACAAAGTAATTTAGAAAAAGCGCAAAATAAACTTTCTGAATATCAGCAAACCCATGGCATTGTGGGTTCAGACGAGCGTTTAGATGTTGAAACTCAACGCCTCAATGAGTTATCTAGTCAAGTGGTCGGGGCGCAATCGCAAACCTTTGACGCACAATCACGTGCTCGTGGCGGTAATGTTGCACCGGATGTATTAAACAATCCATTGATTCAGCAGTTGAAAGGCCAGCTGGCGGTGCAAGAGGCCAAATACAATCAACTGTCGGAAAAAAATGGTGCCAATCATCCGCATAACCAACAAGCAATGGCTGAGCTCAATGCAACGCGCAGCCAGCTTAATGAACTGATGGGGCAATACGCCGGTGGCCTCAATAGTGCTGCAGGCAATTCGGCCTCACGCCAAGCCTCACTCAATACTGCATTGCAAACACAAAAAGAAAAAGTATTAGACTTAAAATCGCAGCGCGCCGCAATCGATGTGTTGCTGCGCAATGTGGATAGTGCTCAGCGCAGCTACGACCAAGCATTGCAACGCTTTAGTCAAACCATGCTCGAAAGCCGCTCTGATCAAAGTAATATTTCTATTATCAAATCAGCGCCTGAGCCAATGAAACATTCCAGCCCAAAAACGATGCTGAACTTAATTTTGGCGATTATTGTCGGCGGATTATTGGCGATTGGATTTGCAATGTTAGCTGAATTAGCTGATCGGCGTATTCGGTCTAAAGATGATATCGAATCAATGTTAGGGCTGACAGTTTTAGCTGATTTATTGCCTCCCAAAAAGAAACGTCGATTTGGTTTTAAAGTAGGAGCCCCAGCATGAATGCTATCCCTGATCCAATCGCCAATGAAGTGATCAAAGGCAATATCGGCCAGCAATTATTGGTTAATGGCAAAATTAATGCGCAACAAGCTGAAAAGATTTTAAGACTACAGAAAGAAACTGGTGGACGTTTTGGGGAAGCCGCCATCAAGCTGGGATTTGTTACCGAAAATGACATCCAAGATGTATTGGCGCAGCAATTTGAATATGCCTATCTCGTCGCAGGGCAAAGTGCCGTCGATCAAAAGTTGGTTGCGGCTTATTCACCATTTGATTCGCGAGTTGAAGCTTTACGTAGCTTACGCAGCCAAATTTTATTACGTTGGGTAGAAGGCGGAAATAAATCGGTGGCATTGGCCTCCTACGATGCCGATAACACCTGCGATATCTTGGCCGCCAATTTAGCGATTGTATTCTCGCAATTGGGTGAACACACTTTGTTGGTTGACGCTAATTTACGCAATGCCGTGCAGCACCAACTCTTTGCGGTAGAAAACCGTAAAGGCCTGAGTGATATCTTAGTCGGTCGTAGTGGTTTAGAGGCAGTACAACGCATTAGTGAGTTTAGGGATTTATCGATCTTAACGGCTGGTACGACTGCGCCTAATCCACAAGAACTACTCTCAAGAGACGTATTTAGTAATATCGTTGCTGAGTTAGCACAAGCCTATGACGTAGTGATCTATTGTACTAGCGCATTAAAAGATGCCGCAGATGCGCAATTAGTTGCTTCACGTGTTAAAGGTACGATCTTGGTGGCCAGCCGCAATCAAACACCGGCAAAAGGGCTAGAATCCGCTAAATTACAATTGCAATCAGCAAGTGCGACTTTGCTCGGTTGTGTTCTATCTCAGGAAGAATGATGATGGAAAATAGCAATACAGTCATTGAAAATGGCCAATTTAATTTGGCCATTTTTTTAAAACAGAATTTTCTAATATTGCTAGGTTTTTTGGTATTGTCAATTTCAACCATTATTAACCTAGTCAATAGCACCTGGAAAAGTGATGATCAAGCCCATGGGCCAATTATTCTGGCCATTGTTATTTGGTTGTTTTGGCAAGTAAAAGATAAAATTGCGAAAATAAATACAACTCCAAATCCTATTCTTGGATTTATGTTCGTTATAAGTGCATTATTCATCTATATACTAGGTCGTTCTCAATCGATTTTGATTTTTGAAATTGGTGCATTTATTCCATTAACTTGTGGCTTATTACTGGTTAGTAAGGGTTGGCGCGCGCTATCAATCGCTTGGTTTGCTATCGTATTTATGTTGTTTTTGATTCCTTTACCCGGTTCGATTGTGGATGCTTTAACAGGGGCATTAAAAGGGCAAGTATCTCATATTGCCGAAGTGTTATTATATTCTGCAGGCTATCCCGTAGCGCGTAGCGGTGTATTAATTACTATTGGACACTATCAATTACTCGTTGCTGATGCCTGTTCGGGCATGCATTCTATGTTTAGCCTATTGGCGGTGGGCTCGTTGTATGTGTATATCACCAATCACAGTAGCAAAATTCGCAATACTTTATTGATTCTTTCTATTATCCCAATTGCTTTTGCTGCCAATATTATCCGTGTAATGACGTTAATATTAGTAACCTACCATTTTGGTGATGCAGCAGGGCAGGGCTTTATTCATGATTTTGCGGGAATGGCATTGTTTGCGATTGCATTAATAGGGATGTTTACTTTAGATAAAATTCTTGGCGTTTTTTTAAAAGAGCGAGGTGAATAAATTGAAAGTTAAAATGACTCTTCAAGCATTACTTTGCGGATTAATGATTTTCTCTTTTTTTATTGTTGATTATATAAAGCCGAATAAAAAAATGTCGGAGGAAAGAAGTGTTTTATTAGTAGATACTCTACCCGATACGATTGGCGCTTGGCGTGTTGATAAGCAGCAAGTGAATGTGATTGAAAACCAAGCAATCCAAGACACAATAAAAAAAATATACTCTGATGTGGCGAGCAAAACATATGTAAATACAGCTGGACAAAGGGTTATGGTTAGCTTGGCCTATGTTGCTGATCAAAGTGATGCAATGGGTGTGCATTTACCAGAGGTTTGTTATCCCGCGCAAGGATTTACTGTAGATAAAATTGATTCAATTAAACTCAATGTAGGTGATAAAGAATTGCCTGTAAATAGAATTTATGCTGTAAGTGGCGAGCGCCATGAACCTATTTTATATTGGACGGTAACTGGTAATTATTTAACCTTGCCTGGTGATTCTACTAAATTAATACAATTAAAATATGCTTTGTCGAGAACAGTGCCAGATGGTCTTCTTGTACGTATTTCAACTATTGGAGATGATCGCAATCTGGAATATAAAACGCAAGAATTATTTGTTACTGATCTGTATAAAAAACTAACTGTAAAATCAAGGGAAAGGCTATTTGGAGTTACCAGTGAATAGTCATAATATATTAAAGGCTTATTTTCTCGAAGTAATGAAACCAGCAGGGTGGAGTAAATCAGTTTTAGCTGTATTTGTCATGTCAATCGTATTTTCTATGTATGTAGGCTATTGGTTAAGTTTTATGCCTATTTATGTAGCATTGTTAGTAGGTGTATTTTTCTCATTACTTGCTAGCTGTTATATTCCCATTCGTTTTCTATTGATTTCTACATTGTTTTTTCCTGTTTTGATTACAGGTCAAATCTCATTTTGGCTTGGATTCTCACAAGCATTTTGGTTGAATTATATTTTTTGTTTTGTATTGCTGCTTCGAGTGTTATGGTATTTGGCTTGGACAAATAGAGCTGTGCCATGCTTGAGCGCAGATGAAAACAATACAAAATTTGGAAAATTCTTTTTGTTGCTGGTTTTTTTTGTAATTGCTATTTTGTCTTGGATTGCCAATGGTGCAAATATAGGTGGTATAGCATTAATCATTAAAAATTATATGCTGCCTTGGGTTGTTGCATTTTGTGTGGTATTGGGGTTCCTAGATAGTAATAAATTAGTGAATGTATTCAAAATGATTTTGGCGATTGCTGTTTTGCAATTGCCATTGGCATTGTTTCAGCGCTTTTACATGGTAGGTCGTAATGGTGCAAGTTGGGATGTCGTTGTTGGTACTTTTGGTGGGAATTACTTAACTGGAGGTGCTAGTGCTGCTTTAGCGCTGTTCTTATTTTTTTCTATTTTTTTAGCGATTGAATTTTATAAAGAAAAACAACTTAGCTTGTTATCAAGTTCTATTGTGGTAATTTTTTCTGTAGTGTCAATTGCATTAGCAGAGGTGAAGATTGTTTTGCTACTATTACCAATAGGATTTTTAATATTAAATTGGCGTGAGATATTAAAATCACCAAGCCGATTTTTACTTGTACTGATGGTTATATTTCTGATTTTATTATCTATTTTATATACGTATGCTGCTATGTATTCATCTGAATCTGGATATTCAGATGTAAATATAGGTCGGTATATTGACTATATGTTCTTTGCGGAAAAAGATATTGGATTTTACAATCCTATTACTCGTGAGGTTTCCCGCTTGGGTGCGATAGAACGTTGGTTTTATTATAATCAAAATCTACTTGATTTAACGTCATTATTTGGAAACGGTGCAGCTACTACTAGGGAAAGTCAAACGCTGGGTGCTGGTACTTTAGCAATGAAATACCCATTTACGCTTTCAACCAGTACGCTATCGATTTTACTTTGGGAGTTAGGAATTTTAGGCGTTTTGGCAATGGTTGCTTTTAACTTACAAATTGCTTGGCTTGGTTTTGGAGTCTCAAAACGCAATTCAAATGAGGCTCTGAGCCCCGTACTTAAAGTTTGCTCAATGTTTATATTTATTGTTGTGGTGCTATATATTTATAATCGTGATGCGATTGATTCTCCTACGATTCAAATCCTGTTGGCTTTTGTAGTGGGTACCATTTTGTACGGCAATAATATATATAAAAGGATTTAATACGTGCAGCACATACCTAAAATATTTCATCAAATATGGATCAATAAAGAAAATCCTAATTTGCCTGAAAAATATGCTAAATATCGTGATTCTTGGTTGCAGCTACATCCAGATTGGTCATACCAATTATGGAATTTAGATAATTTGCCGTTTAAGTCTAGATTTATCTCACAACTAGACCAATGTGAAAATTATGCACAAATGGCTGATATTTTACGGTATGAAATTTTATATGAATTAGGTGGTGTTTATATTGATACTGATTTTGAATGTAAAAAACCTATTGAATTTTTGCTTGAAGATGTTAAAAATTTTTCGTGCTCAGAAGATGGCCGCTCTGTTTCGATAGGACTTGTTGGGGCAGAGAAAAAATCGAAGCTGATGGAACAATGTATCATAAGTATGCCCAAAGTGATTGGCCTTACTGTTCCAACTCGAGAAACAGGACCAGGATTTTTTACGTATATAATTTTAAATTATGGCTTTAATAATGATTTAACATTATTTCCACGTGAATATTTCTACCCTTATAACTGGAATGAGACGCATAGAGAAAATGAAGAGTTCCCTAATGCGTATGGGATTCATCGGTGGGCAGGGTCATGGAAAGATGAAACTAAAACCTTGCGTAGCAGAATAAAGTTCCGATTTAACAACATTAAAAATAAAATATTCAATGACAAGTAAACCCTTGGTTTCAATAATTATGCCCGCATTTAATGCAGCAAAGTATATTGAAGCAGCGATAGATAGTGTATTAATTCAGACTTACCGCAATTTCGAATTGATAGTTGTTGATGATGGTTCTACCGATGCTACTTCAGAAATAGTGCAACGTTATGCTGATGCTCGGGTGAAGTTCTATATTAATTCTGTAAATAAAGGCTTGATTTATACACGAAACTTTGCAATTTCCAATTCAAATGGTGATTATATTGCTTTTTTAGACTCTGATGATATTGCATTTCCAACAAGA
Source organism: Deefgea salmonis (assembly GCF_020531905.1). Classification (GTDB taxonomy): domain Bacteria; phylum Pseudomonadota; class Gammaproteobacteria; order Burkholderiales; family Chitinibacteraceae; genus Deefgea; species Deefgea salmonis. The sequence continues at coordinate 213,549 of NZ_JAJAWG010000002.1, forward strand.
CTAGAAAAACAAGTTTGTTTTTTAGAAGTGGAGCCAAGTGCGGCAGGCGTCGGCGCATTTGTGCAGTCGATTGATTCCAATGGTGCTATTCGTGGCAAACCATGGAGATATCCAACGCAAGCAAAAGAAATAAAAGCACTATTGCTATTTAAAATATGCATTAATACCTCTTCGTTTATGATTCGCTCAAATCTATTAAAAAATAATTTGTTTGACCTAGACATACCTTATGCAGAAGATTATGCCTTGTATATTCAGTTAAGTAAAAATAATAATCTAGTTAATCTTCCTGAAGTACTCACTTTCTATCGTGTACATTCAACGAATACATCTAAAGAGAAAAAAACTGAGTTGTCACGTTGTCTAGATATGATTACTCTAGCTGAACTAAGGTCTCTGAATATCAACGCCTCCCCAGATGAACTAATCATTCATCGATACTTAGAGTGGTTTAACTTACCACCATCAGTAGAACTTTTGCAAAACTGCTGCGACTGGCTAAATAAAATTAAGGCGGCAAATTTAAGTTTTCATATTTATGATCAGTCCTCATTAGATAAAACACTAAATAGTATTTGGATGTCGGTTTGTAAACATAATGCTTCCAACTTGGGATTACGAATTATTTTTGAGTATTTCAAGAATAATCCAAGTCGTTTTGTGGTTAATCTAGACTTATTTCGTTTTGCATTCAAAGCCTTGGTGCGTAAATGCTAAGTAGCATAAAAAACAAAATGAATTCAGCAAGCATAAAATCGATGCTATGGCTTGTTAGCGAAAAAATAATTCGTATGTTTTCGGGGGTGATTGTTGGGCTCTGGATTGCTAGATATTTAGGCCCTAGCCAATATGGAATGTATACCTTTGCTTTGGCCTGGGTTTCTTTGTTTAATGCCATTGCATGGTTTGGTGTTGGTGAGAACGTAATTAGGAATTTAGTTCGTGAAGAAGGAAGTGAGGGCGAGCTCATGGGGGCTGCCTTTGCAATTAGATTGTTCGGTTCTATTTTAGCTGGAGTTCTAGCAATTGCGGGAATTTTAATCACGCATGGCAATGATTTATTGCTGGTTAAATTGGTAATATTTATGAGCTTGGCAATTCCATTTGCTGAGATGCCAGCAGGAATTTTCTTGTTTTTTCAAAGTAAGCTTGATGTTGCAAAACCTGTAATGGCGCAAAATATAATTAGAATTTTAGCAGCAATATTTAGAATAATATTAGTTATTGGTGCGTTTGAATTGATTTGGTTTGGCTTTGCTATTTTAATTGAGTCGGCGCTTATTTGTGCTTCGTTATTTTTATTGTATAAAATTTATGGTGGCAAAATTAGCACTTGGCGATATAGGTTGAGTAGCATTGTATTAATGCTGCGACAAGGTGCCCCAATTGCGCTTGCATCATTAGTCGGTTCACTCAGCGCTAGAACGGATCAATTAATGCTAGGCTGGTTTACTAATTTTTCACAAGTTGGAATGTATTCTGCAGCGTTACGATTTTCTGAGATTTGGTGGTCGTTTGCACCTATTATTATGAACTCTCTATCGCCGAAGTATATTTTTAATATTGAGAATGAAGCAGTATTAAAGCAAAATATTTCAAATATAATGGCTTATCTTTTCTTGTTGTCATTTATTCCTGTTGTTGGCGTATTAGTGTTGGGACAGTACGCCATTCCCTTTTTGCTTGGGGAGCAATATGCTGATGCTTTGCCCATTTTATATGTTCATGTTTTTATGGCGATTCTGATTTTTTTTGATGCGCCAACAGGCCAATATCTTTTGGCTCAGCAACGACAAAAACAAATGATATGGAAGTCATTTTTTTTATTACTGGTTAATTTTATGCTTAACTATTTATTTATTCCTCTTTGGGGGGCATTAGGTGCTGCAATTGCTACCTTATGCTCATATGTGTTAATGCAAGTTGTGTTGTATCGTATGTTACCAATATTTAAAGATTTGGCTGATATGCAAAATCAAGCATTTGTCGTTATGTTGCGAATCATTAGAGGAAAGAGCATTGTATGGGGTTGAAAATATTATTTGCCATGCGAGATGCGCTACCACCGTTCCGTGTTGATGTAAAAATTCTTTTTGGTAAATATTTATTTGATAAAGGAATCTCCACGCATTTGGTCGGCCGCTCTAAATCTCAAAATCTGAGTCCTATTGTATGGAATGCTGGCGACGTATCGGTTTCAGCGACTGATGGCGAGGGCATAATAAAGACCTTTTATTGTATGCTGTTAGAGTCTTGGTTTCTTTTATTGTATGGCCGTACGGCCGATATTATTCAGGTTCGTGATCGTATTCGATTGTTGCCAGCTGCGTGGCTTTCGTCTTTTTTATGGAATAAACCTTTCGTTTATTGGGTTTCCTTTCCAATTGTTGAAGGTTATGAGTTGTCATGGCAATCATTGAAGGGCGCAAGTAAGTTGAAGTCTTTCGCTTTTATGCTGCGTTATAAATTGGCAAATTGGTTTTTTTATAAGCTGCTGCCAAAGACGGCGAATCTTATTTTTGTGCAAAGTGAGGCAATGAAGCGAGAAATGGCAAGTCGTGGATTTTCTATTGCCAAAATGCACGCGGTTCCGATGGGGGTTGATCTTGAAATGTTCTCTGAGCCTGTGGCTAAACCGCATCTAGCTTGTGACGACGATTCGTTTGTTCTCGGATATTTGGGATCAATTTCTAAAGCGAGGCAGTCTGATTTCCTATTGGATGTTTTACTTGCCGCCAGTTGCAAGATTCAAAATATTAAATTACTGATTATTGGTGATGGTGTAACAGAGTCTGATCGTGTTTGGTTACGTGAAGAAATTGGCCGTAAAGGCCTGCAAGGAAAAGTTGAAATATCTGGTTGGATGCCGCAGCTTGAGGGTATATCGCTGCTTGCTAGTGTTGATGTTGGTTTATCACCAATACCCCGTGGAAAATTATTTGATGTCTCATCGCCAACAAAAGCAGTTGAGTATCTGGCTTGTGGTATTCCTTGTGTTGGTAATGATATCCCCGATCAACAATTGGTTATTAATCAAAGCGCTGCCGGCTTGTGCGTACCTATGACGGTTGAGTCATTTGTTTCGGCTATTGAAATATTGTATTCCGATAAAAATAAATTACATGTCATGTCTGTCAATGCTAAAAATTATGTGCGTAATAATAGAAATTATAATGTTATTTCTCATTCTATTTTTAAGTGCTATCAGAATTTACTTTCGGTATGTAAATAAATTAATAAGGAATGAATGTGAAAAATATTATTGCGTTGTTTTTTGTATTTATTCTTCCTGCTAGCTTTGCAGATTGGATTGAGACAACTGATCCTCTAGTTGTTACTGCATTTCCTGTTCATCAAGCTGAAATTAAGCAAAATCCACCACAATTTCGTTGGCCACAGCCTGCTCGTATTCCTACTGGCTATGAGGTTCAATTGCTAAGTGGTCGTGGTATTAATTATTCATTTAATGTGATGAGGAATTGGCTGTTACCTAGTCAGTTATTCCCTGCGGATACGTATTCTTGGCGAGTTCGTACGAAAGATGCGGGTGCCGTTTGGAGCGATTGGCGTCAATTTACTTTAGCGGCTAATGCAGATGTGTTTTTAGTGCCAGAAAATGCGCTACTTTTGAGTCGGTTGAAAGCAAAGTCTCGTCCGAAGTCATTGCCAATTCATTCTGCAGGCGTCGACGATTGGCGCTTAAAAATAAATACTGAGCGCACTAATTCTGTATCGAGTTTAAAAAATAATGTTGATTTACAAATACAAAGTCCGATTTTAAAAGATACAGATATACCACTAATTGCGAGCAGCGTAGATAGTTCTGCTTGGGCGGCATCGCAAGCTAATATTCGTAACCGTGCAGAAGCCGAATCACGTCAGTTACGCAATAGTGCATTACTCTGGCAAATTACACGCAATCCTAATTATTTTTCCGAGGCGATTCGCCGAGGGAATGCTTTAGTCGCGCTCGATTTAAAAGGGTCGACGAGTTATAAAAATCAAGATCAAGCAACGCGAGCTATCGCATGGGCACTGGTACAAAGTATTGATTTACTAGCGAGTGATTTACCAGCAGTAACGCGTATCGCTTGGTTGAACAACGCCAAGGCCCGAACTTGGGAAATCTATCGTGATTTAGCCAATTACAATTGGCGCTTGGATCAGACGCCATTTGATTCGCATGGTTCTACCAATCTGGGCTATGTGGCCGCGATTTCGACCTTATTGGTGGGTGATGCGCCCGAGGCCGATATTTGGTTTCGCGATACATTCCATGCGTATGCACAATATATAAATCCATTTGGTGGTGAAGAGGGGGGATTTGCTAATGGCTCCGCTTATGCTGAATATTCTGCCGATTTTTATTTACAGCTATGGGATCCCATCGCGATTGCTTCGGGTATTAGTTTTTATGACAAACCGTGGTCAAAAGGGATGCTGTCGTACTTTGCTTATTTTCTACCGCCAGGCTCGCCTAGCCATGTTTTTGGGGATGGGGCCGAAACTAAGCCTTATTTCCCGTTAATGAAAGCCTACGCGAGCCGATTTAATACACCCTTAGCGGCTTGGTATTATCGAAATTTAATTGGCGATGAAAGTGCTAGTACTTTGCTTTCAGCACCATTGCCCTTACCGATTGAAAGTGCTGCAACCGCTTTGCCTAGTATTAATTCGTACTATTTTCCAACGATAGGCTGGGCAGCAATGCACAGCGAATTGGCAGATCGAAATCGCACGTCTTTGTATTTTAAATCCAGTCCATATGGCAGTTTTAATCACAGCCACGGCGATCAAAATACGTTTACTTTAGTGGATCAAGGCCGGCCGATCTTGGTCGATAGTGGTATTTATGATTGGTATGGATCAGCCCATTGGCATCAATGGTATCGACATACTAAGGCCCATAACGGGATCACGTTTGATGGTGGCCAAGGGCAAATTACCCATGATACTAATGCGAGTACATTGGCAAAAGGCCAAATTACTCAATATCAATTTGCAGACAAGATCGATATGGTCGAAGGCGATGCTATGCAAGCCTATGGCGGGCAATTAAGCCAAGCATTGCGCCGAATTTGGTATTTACGTGATCAAAATTTAATCGTGGTTTGGGATAAGCTGAAATCCCCCGTGGCGCGACAATTTGAATGGAATCTGCATGCGAATGAGGCATTTGATCTTTCGCTACCAAAGCAATACGTTTTGCCAAATCAAGGTAAACCGATTTGTATTAATACGGTTTGGCCAGAATTAACGAATGCTGTTCAAACGAGTGGCTACGATGTTCCGCCTGAAATGAAGTCAATTCCCCCTGTTTGGCATCTGCGGGTATCTTCGAGTTTAATGCTTGAACAACAATTTGTTCATATCATTAATCTAAATTGCTTGATAAAGCCAAGCTATAGTTTTGATTTTGACCAGTCAAAATTGATACTTGATAGTAAAGAAATTAACTTCTAACTCAGATGGCCAAGGTAATGCAGTCGTTGTAACTGATATGCAGAGCGTCATCGCAAAGTCAAATGCTAGAAATAATTGATTTTATAGTCTGCATAGGTGTTGGGTTAAAAAGATCGATCAGGATAAGATTAATCAACTCAATTCATAGTCAATTTAATAAGTGATTTTTATGCACGTTAAAAAAGAATTAAAGTATTTTTTTCGATACCTTGTTCGAGATGGCTTTATTGCAGATTTTGTTTTGCGTAAGGTTTTGGGGTCGCAGCCTACGGTGAAAAGCTCGTCTGATTATCAATTTAAAATGTTGAATAAAAGTCTAGTTCGTGCTGTTGAAACTTTACCTGCTTATACTCAGGTTGATTTAAAAGAGGGTAATCACGGCTCTTTGGCGGATTTAATTAGTAAATTTCAAATTGTCACCAAGGCGGATCTACTAGAAAAACCGACTATGTATTATCCCTATCAGGCTAAGCCGAAACGATGGCATTCAGTAGGGAAGTCCAGTGGTACCACTGGATCGCCACTTGTGATATTTCGCGATCTATATTCTGTGCTTATTGAGAATTACTTTGTAAAACGTCATTGGCAAGAGTGTGGTTTTGTTCTTGGGCAGAGATGTGCTTCATTACGCGGTGATCATATTGTTGAATTAAATAGTAGTACACCCCCGTTTTGGTTTTTTAATCGATATAATAATCAGTTGTTAATTTCTTCACGTCATTTGGTTGCGGCATGTATAGATGCAATTATAAATGAGTTAAGGGATTTTTCTCCTCAAATGTTGCAGGCTTATCCTTCTACTGCATTTACTTTGGCTAAATATTTGGAAGAGAAAAATCAATATTTATCTATTCCAATCATATTTACCAGTTCGGAGCCATTGTATTTACATCAAAGAGCACTTATTGAATCTCGCTTGCAGGGTAAATCTTATGATATGTACGGTATGGCCGAGCGTGTTGCTTTTGTAACTGAATGTGAACATGGTGAAATGCATGTTAATAGCGAATACTCTTTGGTTGAAATTGTCGATGATAATGATATTGCAACAGATGATTATGGTTATGTAGTTGGTACTACTTTCCATAATAAAGCAATGCCTTTGATTCGTTATAAATTATCCGATAGAACTAAGTGGAAAAAAATAGCCTGTCAATGTGGTAGTGTTTTTCCTGTTGTTGAGCCTATTGTCGGAAAATACGAAGATCAGATATTTGGTGGAAGTGGCGCGCCAATTAGTCCATCGGTCTTAACTTTTGCGTTTAAAGGTGTTAAAAATATTTTGAAATCACAGGTGGCTCAAATAACATCTGCTATTTGGGAAGTCAGGATTGTTCCAGATTGTCGATATTCTGATGTAGATGGGCAATTGCTTATACGTAATATCGCTGAATTAGTTGATGCTCACATTATAATCAATATTATTCTCAGAGATGACTTGCCAAATACACTGTCTGGCAAGTTTAGGTGGGTTGTGAACGAGATGAAGAATTAATATGAAAAAAATAATTATGGTTGGTACTGATCTACATGGGCAAGGGGGAATTGCTTCGGTAGTGTGTACCTATCAAAAAGCAGGGGTTTTTGAAAAAAATAATATTCAATATATTGCATCGCATGTAGCTGGTAGCGCGCTGAAAAAATGCTTGGTATTTTTATGTGCATGGCTGAAATTTTTTGCATATTGCTGCCTTGGGAAGGTCAGTATATTGCATTTAAAAATGGCATCTTATGGTAGTTTTATGCGCAAGTATGCCTTTTTTGTGGTGGCTAGAGTTTTTGGGATTAAAACCGTAGTTCATTTGCATGGTGGTGAATTCGACTTATTTTATCGAGAGCGTAGCAATTCAATTCAAAAAATGATGATTCGTGACATCCTTAGTCATGCCGATTTTTTTGTGGCACTGTCTAATCAGTGGCAATTAAAATTACATAAAATGTGTGCAAGCGCTAATGTGGTCACTATCTACAATCCGATTATTGTTCCTAAGCAAATTTCTAAACAGCGCGCTGCTAATTTATTGATATTCCTTGGGAATGTTTCCGAATCTAAGGGTACATTTGATTTGATTCGTGCCATGCCTGATGTAATTAAATTAAATCCCTCCGTTCAATTAAAAATTGGTGGCACCGGTGAAATTGAAACTGCTCGTCAATTGGCGGTCGATTTAAAAGTCGATGCGCACGTTGAGTTCTTGGGCTGGGTGGTTGGCGAGGACAAAGAGCGGCTGCTTAATTCAGCGACCTTATTATTGCTACCTTCGTATAACGAAGGTTTGCCGATGTCTATTTTAGAAGCAATGGCCCATGGCTTGCCGGTGATTGCTAGCGATGTGGGTGGGATTCCCGAGGCACTTGCTTGCTGCGTTGCCGATTGCATTGTTAAGCCAGGCGATGTGATTGATTTGGCCAATAAAATTAATCATTTATTAGCCGATGATGCTTTGCGTGGGCAAATTGCACGGAAATTGCAGCAAACCGTGGCGGAGAAATTTGATGTTGAGGTTGTTGCTAATGAATTGACACAACTCTACAACCGCTTGTTGGAAGTGCAGTGATGGCTACTTTAGATTGGTATATGAATCGATTGCGTTGCATGAGTTTGCCAGAGGTGCTGCATCGTGTTGCAGCGCATTCTCGTAAATTATTGCAAGAGAAGGGATTACTGCTGGCTCATTCAAAGGCACCCGAACGCGTTGTGGCAACTGCGCCCTGGATTCAAAAGCCTGAGCATCTAAGTTCTGATGAATGTGCTGCAATTTTGAATTCAGCAGCGCATTTGTTGGCTGGGCGGTGGGATGTCTTTGGGCAACGATTACCATTGGGTATGCCACCTGATTGGCAAGTTGATCCTTTAACAGGTATTCGTGCTCCAGTCAGCTTCGGTTTGCGCTTAGCAATTAGTCAACGTAACGTCGTTGGGGATATCAAATATTTGTGGGAGCCAGCCCGTCATCTTGAATTAGTAACTTTGGCGCAGGCTTGGGTTTTAACACAAGATTTACGCTACATTTCGGCGCTGCAGGACTGCTTCGCATCTTGGCTAAAAGATGCTCCCTATCCGAATGGGCCGCATTGGTCGAGCAGCCTTGAAACAGCAATTCGCTTGATTAATTGGTCGATTATTTGGCAATTAGTCGGGCAAGATGATTCTGCTTTGTGGGCTGGTGAAGTGGGTCATAAACTCAAATCGGATTGGTTGGCGCATATATATCAATCCTTATTTTTTATTCGGCATCATTTATCTCAACATTCATCTGCCAATAATCATTTAATTGGTGAGTTGTCTGGCTTGCTGGTGGCTTGCATGACTTGGCCTTTCTGGGCCGAATGCAGCCAATGGCGAGATTTCGCGAAGGACAACCTGCTAAAGCAAGCACTGTTGCAAAACGGCGTTGATGGCGTCAATCGCGAACAAGCCATGTCTTACCAGCAATTTGTGTTTGAATTTTTGTTCTGGGCTGGGCGCTCTGTAGAGGCTACGCCGTATGCATTCTCTGCGGACTATTGGGAGCGCTTGTATGCAATGGGCGAGTGGGTTGCTGCTGTGCGAGATGTGGCTGGCAATGTTCCTAGCATTGGTGATGCGGATGATGGCTATGTCACGCAGTTAGCGCGCGATTCAGCGACATCACCGTTTGATCATTTATTGCAAGTCTGTGGTGAAATTTTTGGGTGTGCGCCGTGGCAGACATTAGGTTGTCATTCAGCAGCGGCAAAATGGTGGCTGTCTTTTCCTTTATCAAAACCTAAACGCAATGCCAATCTGCTTGCCGTACCGCGCTTGTTTGCTGAGGGTGGGTATGCAGTGATTGGCTCTGACTGGGGTATGCCATCAGAGGTTAAGTTAACACTGGATTCGGGGCCATTAGGCTATCTGGGTATCGCTGCTCATGGGCATGCTGATGCCTTAGCTATATTACTTTCTGTTGGCGGCATGCCGGTGCTGGTTGATTCAGGTACGTACAGTTATCACGCTGAAGGCGGATGGCGTGATTATTTTCGCGGTACTGCGGCACACAATACGGTCTGTATTAACGGGCAAGATCAGTCGGTTAGTGGCGGTAAATTTATGTGGGTAAAGCAGGCCAAATCGGTACTGCATGATTTTACATTTGGTGATGGCTTGACGACTTGGTGTGCGTCTCAGGATGGTTATCAGCGATTGGAAAGCAAAGTGGCTCATCTGCGACGTGTTGAATACTCACATGCCGAGCAGATTGTGCGGGTGTTTGATGAAATTGATGCCGCTTCGCCTTGCTCGATTTCTATCAATTGGCAGCATGCACCAGATCTTGAGGTCGTTTGCGCTGATGCGGGATGGGCGATTCGTTCGCCAAAATTTAACATTGTGGCCACTGTGTCTGGTGCTGATTTTTCTTTGATTGCTCAGCGTGGTGCATTGAGCCCAATTGCGGGATGGGTTTCTGAGCGTTATGGAGAAAAGCAGCCTGCGACTCGTTTAGATTGTCGTATTGCAAACCATGTAGGTAAATCAATCTGGATTACAGAATTTAAAATTGAATTTTTAGAAATTGGTTAATTATTATATGAAAAATACTCGTTTAGAAATTTTAGGTTGTTCTGTTGATAACTTAAACATGCAAGAAACATTAGTACGAATTGGTGAGTTAATTGAATCGGGAATGCCGAATCAACATGTCGTAATTAATGCAGATAAAGTCGTAAAGGCTGATAAAGACCCCGAATTACGTCAAATTATTAATGATTGTGCATTAATTAATGCCGATGGTATGCCAGTGGTTTGGGCGTCTAAATTATTGGGCATTCCTTTAAAAGGACGGGTGGCTGGCGTTGATTTGTTTGTTGAGCTGATGCGCTATTCGGCCGAGCAGGGCTGGCGGGTTTATTTTTTGGGTGCCAAAGAGGCGGTGGTTAAAGGCGTGGTGGATAAATTTACCGCTCAGTACCCGAACCTACAGATTGCTGGCTATCGCAATGGGTATTGGTCTGCAGGCGAGGAGCAGTCTGTTGTGGATGCCATTACCCTGAGTAAAACTGATTTGCTGTTTGTGGCGATTAGCTCGCCAAAGAAAGAGCAATTTTTAGGTAAGTATCAATCGCAAATGAAAGTGCCGTTTGCGATGGGCGTGGGCGGTACGTTTGATGTCATGGTGGGTAAAACGCAGCGGGCGCCTGTTTGGATGCAAAAATCTGGGCTGGAATGGTTTTATCGCTTTTTGCAAGAACCGCGCCGAATGTTTAAACGTTACTTTATCGAAGATATGTATTTCTTTGTCTTATTGGGCAAGGCCGTTTTTGCAAAAGCGATGGGTAAATCATAATGAAAGTTCTAGTTGTATTTGGCACTCGCCCAGAGGCGATCAAGATGGCACCCGTGGTGGCGGCTTTGCAGGCTGATGCGCGTTTTGATGCCAAGGTGTGCGTTACCGCGCAGCATCGGCAAATGCTGGATCAAGTCCTAGCTTTGTTTGCGATTAAGCCTGATTTTGATTTGGATTTAATGCAGCAAGGGCAAGATTTGACTGATATTACCAGCCGAGTTTTATTGGGCATGCGCGGTGTGTTTGCCCAATGGCAGCCGGACATTGTCTTGGTGCATGGCGATACCAGTACCACGATGGCGGCTAGTCTGGCTGCCTTCTACCAGCGTATACCTGTTGGTCATGTAGAAGCTGGCCTACGTACTGGCAACATTTACTCGCCTTGGCCAGAGGAAATGAATCGCAAAATTGCGGGTGCGATTAGTGCCGTGCATTTTTCGCCGACTGAAACGTCGAAAAATAATCTACTGCGCGAAGCTGTCAATCCCGCTCATGTGCATGTAACGGGCAATACGGTGATTGATGCTTTGCTGGATGTGGCGGCGCGGATTAAAAACGATAGCGAATTAAATGCTGAATTAGCCGCGCAATTCCCATTCTTGGATGCGACAAAACGCCTGATCTTGGTAACCGGCCATCGCCGTGAGAATTTTGGTCAAGGGTTTGAGAATATTTGCGCGGCATTGGCCGAGTTGGCGCAACGCCCGGATGTAGAGATTCTTTATCCAATGCATTTGAACCCAAATGTACAAGAGCCGGTGCGCCGTATTTTATCGGGTTTGCCGAATGTGCATTTGATTGAGCCACAAGATTACTTGCCGTTTGTATATTTGATGACGCGTGCCAACTTGATTTTGACCGATAGTGGTGGGGTACAAGAAGAAGCGCCATCTCTGGGTAAGCCGGTATTAGTCATGCGCGATACCACCGAGCGCCCAGAGGCGGTCGATGCCGGTACGGTGAAGTTAGTGGGTACGAATCAAGCGCTGATTGTGAAAGAAGCGACCGAGTTACTCGACAATCCTGCCGCGTATGAGCAAATGTCACGCGCACATAATCCATATGGTGATGGTTTAGCAGCAAAACGAATTAACGATATTCTTGCAACTGGGAGTTTTAAGCATGGCTAAGTATCAAACTGTAGCAATGATCGGCTTGGGTTATATCGGCTTGCCGACGGCAACTGTGATTGCCAGTCGTGGCGTTAAAGTAATTGGTGTCGATGTGAATCAACACGCGGTTGATACCATCAATCGTGGGAAAATTCATATTGTTGAGCCCGATTTAGATGGTTTGGTACATCACGTGGTGAATGAAGGCTTGTTGGTAGCGCAAACTACGCCATCAGAAGCTGATGCCTTTATGATTGCGGTGCCTACGCCTTTTACCGAAGGTACTAAGCCTGATTTGAGCTACATCGAGGCGGCTGGTAAAGCCATTGCACCTTTCTTAAAAAAGGGCAATTTGGTGATTCTGGAGTCGACGTCGCCCGTTGGCGCTACTGAGAAGCTGGCTGGCTGGTTGGCCCAAGCACGCCCAGACTTAAGCTTTCCGCAACAAGCTGGCGAAGAAGCGGATGTGCAAGTGGCGTATTGCCCAGAGCGTGTTTTGCCAGGCCATGTGCTGCGTGAGCTGGTTGAGAATGATCGTATTGTGGGCGGTATGACCCAGCGTGCCGCAGAAATGGCGGCTGATTTGTACCATATTTTTGTGAAAGGCGAATGCCTGCTGACCGATTGCCGCACCGCAGAAATGGCGAAGCTAACTGAAAACGCATTCCGCGATGTCAATATTGCATTTGCGAATGAGCTGTCAATTATTTGCGATAAATTGGCGATTAATCCTTGGGAATTGATTAAGCTAGCCAACCGTCATCCACGTGTGAACATCCTGCAACCCGGTCCAGGCGTTGGCGGTCATTGCATTGCCGTTGATCCGTGGTTTATTGTGGATTCAGCGCCAGAAGAAGCACGCATTATTCGCACTGCACGCGAAGTGAATGACTTTAAACCGCATTATGTGGTGACACAGGTAGTAGAGGCGGCGAGCAAGTTTAAAGCGCCCGTGATTGCGTGCTTGGGCTTGGCGTTTAAAGCTAATATTGACGATCTACGTGAAAGCCCTTCGGTCGGCATTGTGGCTGAATTGGCAGCAAAAGGCGTCGGTCGTATTTTGGCGGTTGAGCCACACGTTGATACCTTGCCGAAGAAATTACAAGGCAAGGTTGAATTGGTCGATACACAAACTGCAATTGATCAAGCCGATATTATTATTCTGTTGGTTGATCATAAGCATTTTGGCCGCATTCGTGCCGAGAAATTACAACGTTGCATCGTGATTGATACCCGTGGATTTTGGTCGAATAAATAATTGATACCAGCAATCCAGCCGCTTTTCAGTTGGATTGCTCTATAGTAGCAAAATATATAACGGGGCAAATTTGCGAGGCATTAAATGTTGGCCAAAGTGTTTAAAAATATTTATAACGAAGCTCGGTGCTATATTCCAGATCGCCTACTTTATGCAAAAGAATATTTTTCGATTAAGTCTATTTTGGCCTCTAATAATAAAATTCAGATCAGCGCCTTGGTAGAGGCCCAGTTGAAGCACGTTTTGTTAGTTTGTTTAAGAGATGTCAATTTCTATAAAAACAATGTTGCTATTTCATTGGCGGATATTGAACACAACGATCCTTTTGTGATGCTAAAATCATTTCCAATAATTTCTAAAAGTGATTTGATTACGCATAAAAATGATTTTGTGAATAAACAGTATACAAAATCATTTCTATCTAAATCATCATCAAGTGGTTCGTCTGGGTTTGGTGTTGAAGTTTATCGCAATAAAAAAGCGGCAGATATTGAAAAAGCTTTCTTTTCGCACTACTGGGGTAAGTTTGGATTTAATGTCGAGTCTTCTAGGACGGTTCGTATTGGTCAAGATGCTTTAAGATCCAGCAGTAAAAAACCGACCTTCATGCAAGGTAGTCGGTTAATGCTATCTCCAACGCATATTTCAGAAAATAATATAGATGAGATTGCCATGAGTATTTTAAAGTTTAAACCTGACTTTATTCATGGTTATCCAAGTTGTATATATCAACTTGCTTGTTTACTCGACTCAATTAACGTAAAGATTAAAGTCAAAGCTGTTTTGTTGGCATCAGAACCGGTGTTAGATTCTCAATTGAAAATGATGAAAGATGTTTATATAGGCGAAATATCTGCAAATTATGGTTTGTCAGAAAGAACTAATTTGGCATTTTCAACGTATGAAGAAAATGATGGTATGAGTTATACATTCGATGAGTTGTATAGCGTGAATGAATTTATTGATGATGAGTTAGGTACTCAAATTATTGGTACGTCATTGTGGAATGAGGTTATGCCCTTAATTCGTTATCAAACGCAGGATTATGTAAAAATAACATCTGACAATAAAATACGTATAGATGGTAGACAGCAGCATTATTTAATAGCTAAAAACGGATTAAAAATACCAAGCCTTATTGTTGACGATGTTCCTTGGCAATATATTAGCCAAATTCAGATTAAGCAACCCAAATCGGGCTGCATTATACTGTATGTTGTATTAAAAATGGATGTACATATTGATGGCGCAATCGAATTCATTACGAACCGGCAGAAAGCACTTTGGGGTGAGTGGTTTGATGTTGAAATTGTCGTAAAAGAAAAGTTAGAGCGCACGCAAGCAGGAAAAATCAACTTGGTGATTTTCGATTGATGCTGTTGCTGAGTGATGAAAAAAGCCCTGCTCAATTTGAACAGGGTTTTTACAATTAAAATTATGCAGTTTTGATTCTACGACGGCGAGCAGTGAGTAGACCAATTAGTCCTAATCCCATTAAGGCATAGGTGGCTGGCTCTGGCACGGCAGTAACGGTGTAGTTTAAATTACCCGTGTAGTTGCTGCTAATACCATTAAATTGGAATTTATAGTTTTTATTGGCTGAAAATGTATTGCTAAATAAAAATTGCCCTGTTGCTCCAAAGAATTGAGTATTAATTACTTTGCTGCCTTCCAGTAGTTTTACCGACAACCAATCAAATGTGCCTTTGCCAACATTATTGGCTTTTTGTTCAGTAAAAAAGCTAAACAAAATTGGCGATTGATCCGTTACTTTAAAGCTAATTGAGTTATAGATCCATTCATCGCCAGAATTCTTATTGATTTTTTGCTCAGCACTAAACTCACTACCCTGATTTAATGTCACTTTTGTGACCGCTGCTTGGCTAGATATTGCAGTAAGACCAATGATTGCAGCGCATACAAAATGGCTAATTTTTTTCATTTATATACCTATATAATAGATTACTTAAATTGAAAGTATGTTAATAGTTGGCATTTTAACTGGTGATGTCTTTAGCTCAAAGCGTTTAGTTCAGTACGGTGTGAATTTATTTTTATACCTGTATTTTGGGTACAATTGATTTCATTTTTATTACTTGCCGCAATTGAATGAGCAGTAGTGTATTAATGCGTTAAGTGGTTAAGAGAAATACTTTTGACTCTTCGTCGCATTTGCTCAGCTAGCAAAGCATTGCATTCGTTGGCAAGCCAGCGCCTACCAGTTTCAATCCCTTATTCGTGAGCAATTATTTTCATCTGAGGGTGTTGCTTAATTACTTTTGGCCAAATTGGATTGATTATGACTGATATTTCTGCGGCTATCGTTTGCGGCATAAAAAACAGCGCTAGCGTATTGCTAGCGCTGTGTTGAGTTGTACTGCTAGTTAGTGCGCTTGTTGACGACGGCGTGCAGCGAGTAGCCCGAGCAAGCCCAAACCCATTAAGGCATACGTTTCTGGCTCAGGCACGGGTGTGACTGTCGCGCTCATCGTTCCGCCCTTAAAGCTAGGATTGGTGAACGTGAATTGTGTGTTGTAAGCAAATTTGGCATCTTCAATTGCGCTAAAGCTATAGGTGCGAGCCCAAGAGGAAGTACCAATCATTGCATCTTGAAATGTTGCAATCAGATGGGGTGCAGAGGTGAAATTGGGGTTGGTGCCTGTCCAATTGACTTGAGTAATCAATGAAAGCGCACTGATCAGCTTGCCTGAGTCTGGCGCGCCGTCAATTTTGAACGTCAGCTGATAGTCCCCAGTGTGTGCGATATTAAAAAAACCATAGCTAGTGAAGTTTGTCGTATCGTGGCTGCTGCTAAATAGCGTCACGAGTTGCTGATCAACGGTTTGTTCTGCAGGCGTTAAATTGAGGGTGGCGGCTTGACTTAAGCTGACTGCTGAACTGATGACGATTGCGGCTGCGATATGGATTAATTTCATATTCAAATCTCATTGAGGATTTTAAAATCAGTACATGTTAATATTCTAACTAATTGATTATTAACAATATTTACTTGAAATGAAATGCTAATCGCATACTGTCGCAAAGTCAAAGCAATGGTGTAAGTTATTTTTAATTAATATAAAATTAATAGTAAATTTTTTGTAATTTATTTTTGTGGAACGATTTTAGTTTTGGGTCGATGTAATAACAAAAAAACCGGCGAATTTCGCCGGTTTTTTTGGGGCTGGTTAACTACAAATCCATGCGTTTAGTTTTGCATCGCCAGCATCAAGCCATTCAAGCGTTTTACGAATGAAGCAGGGTCTTCGAGCTGACCGCCTTCGGCCAATAAAGCTTGGTCAAAAATCAGCTGAGTCCAATCGCCAAACTGCGCACTGGCCACTTCAGATTTGAGCTTGTTGATCAATGGATGCGTCGGATTGACTTCCAAAATTGGCTTGCTGCCTTTTACATCTTGCCCCGCTGATTTGAGCAAACGCTCCAAGTTCGCGCTCATGTCTTGATTTTCAACCACCAAACAAGCTGGGCTGTCGGTCAAGCGATGGGTTACGCGGATGTCTTTGACCGCATCGCCAAGCACGGCTTTCATTTGCTCAATCACGTCTTTCAGCTCGGTGGCAGCGGCTTCTTGCTCTTGCTTTTCGGCTTCGTCGGTAAATTGCTCTAAATCGAGCTCGCCTTTGGCGACCGACTGGAGTTTTTTACCTTCAAATTCGGTTAAGCCGCTAAATGCCCATTCATCAACGCGATCAGACAATAGCAAGACTTCGATGCCTTTTTTGCGGAACACTTCCAGATGTGGGCTGTTTTTCGCTGCGGCATACGAATCGGCGGTGATGAAGTAGATCTGCTCTTGGCCTTCTTTCATGCGGCCGATGTAGTCAGCGAGCGATACGGTTTGCTCGGCATTGTCATTGAGGGTGGAAGCAAAACGGCAGAGCGCGGCGATGCGTTCTTTGTTACCAAGGTCTTCACCAACGCCTTCTTTGAGTACTTTGCCAAACTCAGTCCAAAATGCAGCGTATTTGGCTTGTTCTGCGCCATCGTCAGCGTTGGCCATGCTTTCTAACAGACCCAGCACTTTTTTAACGCAACCGGATTTGATTTGTTCGATGTCTTTGCTGTGTTGCAAGATTTCACGCGACACGTTGAGCGGCAAATCGGCTGAATCAATCACCCCGCGGATAAAGCGCAGGTATTGCGGCAGCAATTTTTCACTGTCTTCCATGATGAATACGCGGCGTACGTACAGCTTCACCCCATGGCGACGTTCGCGGTCGTATAAATCAAATGGCGCACGTTTTGGCACGTACAGCAGCTCGGTGTATTCTTGGCGGCCTTCGACTTTGGCGTGGCTCCAAGCGAGCGGTTCTTCGTAGTCGTGCGCAACGTGTTTATAAAATTCGATGTATTGCTCAGGCGTGATGTCAGATTTGCTGCGCGTCCATAAAGCATTGGCTTGATTGACGGTTTCTTCGCCTTCGGCGGGTTTAATTGAACCGTCTTCGTTGTAGCCTGCTTGCGCTGGCATCATGATCGGCAAAGTGATGTGGTCTGAATATTTGCGGATGATGCTGCGTAAACGCCAATCGTTGAGAAATTCTTCTTCGCCTTCTTTGAGGTGCAGCACGATGGTCGTGCCACGACTGGCTTTTTCAACGGTTTCTAGCGTGAATTCGCCATCGCCTTTGGATTCCCATTGCGTGGCAGTTGCTTCGCCTGCGCGGCGGGTGGTGAGAGTGACTTTATCGGCAATGATAAAGGCCGAGTAAAAACCCACGCCAAATTGACCGATTAAATGCGCGTCTTTTTGTGCGTCGCCAGAGAGTTGGCTAAAGAATTCTTTGGTGCCAGAGCGGGCGATCGTGCCAATATTTTGGATCACTTCATCGCGGCTCATCCCGATGCCGCTATCGCTGATGGTGATGGTTTTGGCATCGGCATCAAAGCTCACGTGAATTTTGAGTTCGGGGTCATTGCCAAACAGGCTGTCATTATTGATGGCTTCAAAACGCAATTTGTCGCATGCATCAGAGGCATTGGACACTAGTTCGCGTAAGAATATTTCTTTGTTGGAATACAAAGAATGAATCATCAGTTGCAAGAGTTGTTTGACTTCGGCTTGAAAGCCTAATGTTTCTTTAGACATAGTCTTATTGCTTCCTGTGGGTTGAACAACATGAATGCTTTACAAATGGGGGCATCGCAGCTTGCTTCAAGTGAGTTTGGCGCTTAATTCTCCGTGGCTTACGAAATCCACCAGAAAGCATGACAATTGAAACGAGAAACAAAATACACCTTTGTCATAAAAGACGCAGCTTGTGCGGTGCAGCAAGGCATTTTAAAGCTGACATGAAGTGCGGTGTTATAGTGTGATCAGATCAATTGGCGAGGGTGTTGCGATGATACGACGGGTCGTCTTTAATCAAAAAGGTGGGGTTGGCAAATCGACGATTACGGTGAATCTGGCCGCGGTGGCCGCCGCGCAAGGTCGTCGGGTATTGATTATTGATTTAGACCCGCAAGGCAATAGTAGTCATTACTTACTCGGATCTGCCGCGAATCAGATTGAACCTCATCTGGGTGATTTTTTTGATCAAGTGCTGAATTTCTCTTTATATGCCAAGGGCTCCGCCCAATTTATTCACCCGACGCCGTTTAAAAATCTATTCATTATGCCGTCGCATCCGTGCATTGCTGAGCAGCAAACCAAGCTGGAAGCGCGTTATAAAATATATAAATTACGTGAAACTTTGGCTGAATTGGCCGGGCAATATGATGAGGTTTATATTGATACGCCGCCAGCACTTAACTTTTTCACACTTTCGGCCTTGATTGCCGCCTCTGGCTGCTTGATTCCGTTTGACTGTGATACATTCTCTCGCGATGCCTTATTGGGTTTAATCGCCCGCGTTGAAGAAATCCGGCAAGACCATAATAGCGAGTTGCGAGTTGAAGGGATTATTGTTAACCAATATCAGCCACGTGCTAGCTTGCCGCAGCGTTTGGTGCAGGATCTGATCGAACAAGGCTTACCTGTTTTGCAATCAAAACTATCCAGTTCAGTCAAAATTCGTGAGTCGCATGATCAAGCGATGCCCTTGATTGCTTTGGATGCCAAACATAAACTGACACAAGAATTTTGCCAGTTGTATGCTGAGTTATCGCCCGTTGCGATCAGTCAGCATTAAATAGTTGAGGTGAATATGGCAGCAAAACCACTCAATCGAATCCTGATTGTTGATGATGAACCGTTTAATTTAGAAATTCTTTCTGAGCATTTGGCCGATGCCGGCTATGAAACGGTGACCGCTGAAGACGGCGAGGCGGCTTGGGACATCTTGCAGCACGATCAGCAAGGTTTTTCGACCATTTTGCTTGATCGAATGAGGCCGCGCATGGATGGCATGCAGGTCTTGGCCAAGCTCAAGCAACATCCTGATTTTTTGCATATTCCGGTGATTATGCAAACCGCGGTTGGCGCGGCTGAAAACGTTCGAGAAGGTCTTGCGGCTGGGGCTTATTACTATTTGATTAAGCCATTTCAGCGTGAAATGTTATTGGCGATTGTGGCGGCCGCAGTCGGCTTTCATAAAGAGCGCAAGCAGCTTGAAGATCAAATTACTGAGCATGCCGAGTCTTATCGCTTATTGGTGAATGGCGAATTTCATTTTCGTACTTTAGATGAGGCTAGGCAGCTGACATTAATGCTGTCACGCGCTTGCCCAGAGCCTCAGCGGGTGGCGATGGGTTTGTCTGAGTTGCTGGTGAATGCCATCGAGCATGGTAATTTGGGGATTAGCTATGCCGATAAATCCCGCTTACTGCAAGCGGGGTGTTGGCAAGATGAAGTGGAGTCACGACTAGCCAGCTCAGAATATGCCGCAAGAAAAGTGGCCGTAAAGTACAGCATGAATGAAGATGAAATTCAGATCTACATTACGGATGAAGGACAGGGCTTTGATTGGCAGCCTTTTTTAGAGTTTTCGCCTGAGCGTGCGTTTGATCCGCATGGCCGTGGGATTTCAATGGCGAGAATGATGTCGTTTGATAGTTTGGAATATCAAGGCAAAGGTAATGAGGTATTGGTTCGAGTGCTACGTAAAACCTAAGCTGTATGAATATACCCTCGGAAATAAAAAAAGCCCGCTTCATTCGCAGCGGGCTTTTTGTTTTGGTGTTTGGTATTTGGTATTTAAGCGAGGTGTTCCACGATGTAGTGTTTAACTAAATTCGCATCGGCATCAATCGCATCAAAGCGCTGCGGCAAAGCTTCTAGGCCCGCCAAACCTTTAGGGCGGAACGGCGCTTGTTTGAGGGCTTCTAGCATGGTGTCTTCAAACTTGGCGGGCAAGGCAGTTTCCATAATCAGCATCGGTACGGCAAGATTGCGATGGGCTTTGGCGGCTTTAAAGCCATCGGCCGTATGCGGGTCAATTTGTACTCCGTATTTTTCAAACACTTCGCGAATATGGGCAATCCGATCGCTGTGATTGCTGGCTGATGATTTAAAGCCATAGCTGTCTTGCATCAGCGCTAGCTCAGCGGGGGATAGATCAAAGCCACCTCCGGATTCAACTTCGGTCCACAATGCCGCTAAACGCGCGCTATCACGGCCGATCAAATCAAACACAAAGCGCTCTAAATTAGAGGCTTTGCTAATGTCCATCGACGGGCTGGTGGTTTCAAAGGTGTTGGCTACATCGCGTGGATGGTAGCCGCCGGTTTTGAAGAACTCGTCCAGCACGTCGTTTTCATTGGTCGCGACGACCAATTGGCCAATCGGCAAGCCCATTTGGCGGGCAATATGGCCGGCGCAGATATTGCCAAAATTACCCGACGGCACGCAGTAGTCGACTTTATCGCCGACTTTTTTGCCGGTGGCTAAGATGGTGGCAAAGTAGCCTTTGAAGTAATACACCACTTGGGCCACGATGCGGCCCCAGTTGATTGAATTGACAGCGCCAATTTTGTATTGAGCTTTAAATTCAGCGTCTTTATTGATGTTTTTAACGATGTCTTGGCAAGCGTCGAAAAAGCCATGCACTGATAAATTGAAAATATTTTCGTCTTGTAGACTGAACATTTGTGCGCGTTGGAACGGGCTCATTTTGCCAAATGGCGACAGCATAAATACATTCACGCCGCGTTTGCCGCGCATCGCGTATTCGGCAGCAGAGCCGGTGTCGCCTGATGTTGCGCCAACAATATTGATTTGCTCGCCTTTTTTGTCCAGCACATATTCAAACAGATTGCCGAGCAATTGCATCGCCATATCTTTGAACGCCAGCGTTGGGCCGTTGGAGAGTTCTTGGATATAGAGCGAAGCATCGAGCTTAATCAGCGGCGTGATGTGGTCGGCTTGATTTTTTGAGCGACCATTGCAATACACTTCGGCAGTGTAGGTTTTGTCGATCAAGGCTTTTAGATCGTCGCTAGGAATATCGTCGACAAAACGGCTAATCACCGCGAAGGCTAAATCGCGGTAATTGAGCGTTGCCATGCTTTCTAAATCGGCTTGAGACAGTTGCGGATATTGCTCTGGAATCGACAGGCCACCATCGGGCGCGAGGCCACCAAGAAGAATATCGCTGAATGCTTGGGCGTTCATACCGCCACGAGTCGAGATGTATTTCATGGGTATCTGCTTGTAGGTTAGTATTCTTAAGGCTTGGGTTAATATACGTTCAATTTTGGTGGGCTGAAGCCCACCCTACGAGGCTGCAATCAGAATTCAACAGCGAGCGAGAGGCGTGAAGGCAATGCATCAGCGCTTCGAAAAACCGGAATGTACATTGAGTACATGAGGATTTTGAGGGGCGCTGATGAAGCCGCATTCGCGCCTCGTAGCCGCTGTTTTAGCCGTTCAAATGCTCCAAACGCAATTTCACTACCTTGCCATGCGTGCTGGCGAGGTTTTCGATTTTGGCGATGGCGATGTTGATGTTTTTTTCGATCGCGATGTGCGTCACGATGATGATCTCAGCCGTGCCGCCGGCTGCCGCAGCAGGTTTTTGCAGCATAGCATCGACCGAAATTTGCCCTTCAGCCAAAATACCGGTGACATCGGCCAACACGCCAGGTAAATCTTTGGCGGTTAAGCGCAGGTAGTAGCAAGTTTCCACTTCGTCGATCGGCAAAATCGGCAAATTGGCGATTTGCGACGGTTGGAACGCTAGATGCGGTACGCGATGTTCTGGATCGGCCGTGTGCAGGCGAGTGATGTCGACCAAATCGGCAATCACCGATGAGGCGGTTGGTTCGGCGCCAGCGCCCGGGCCGTAATACATGGTTGCGCCTACGGCGTCACCTTTGACCAGCACCGCATTCATTACGCCATCGACATTGGCGATCAAGCGACCCGCTGGAATTAACGTTGGCGACACGCGCAATTCAATGCCGTTCGGGCGGCGGCGCGTCATGCCAAGTAATTTGATGCGATAGCCCAATTCGGCGGCGTATTTAATATCGGCCGCGTCAAGCTTGCTGATGCCTTCTAAATACGCTTTGTCGAACTGAACGGGGATACCAAAAGCAATCGCGCTCATGATGGTGAGTTTGTGCGCGGCGTCGTGGCCTTCGATGTCGAAGGTCGGATCGGCTTCGGCGTAACCGAGGCGCTGCGCTTCGGCCAAGACATCGGCAAAGGCTGAGCCTTTATCGCGCATTTCCGTTAGGATAAAGTTCGATGTGCCGTTGATAATGCCGGCCACCCATTCGATTTGGTTGGCGGTTAAACCTTCGCGCAGTGCTTTAATCACTGGAATACCGCCGGCAACGGCGGCTTCAAACGCCACCATCACGCCTTTTTCTTGGGCGAGGGCAAAAATTTCATTGCCGTATTCGGCGATGAGTTTTTTATTGGCCGTCACCACATGCTTGCCGTTGGCAATCGCGGCTAAAACCAAGTCTTTGGCAACGGTGGTGCCGCCGATGAGTTCAACGATGATGTCGATATCGGGATTGTTCACCACATCCATCGCATTGTCGGTGAGCAGAACATCGTCACCGAGTAATTCACGTGCGCGATCTAAGTCGCGATTGGCGGCCATGGTAATGATGATAGGGCGGCCAGCGCGGCGGGCGATTTCATTACCGTTGCGTTTTAAAACGGTGGCGGTACCGCCACCGACTGTTCCTACGCCGCAGAGGCCAACGTTGATTGCTTTCATTTTGCTTCCCTTGTCGCTCGGGTTAGCGAAACCCGACGGTTTAATAGCGGGTGGCAGACCCACCCTACGGTTATTTTGCAGCAAACTCACCGGTGCCATGGCGTTTACGCCATTGCGTCAAAAAGCGGGCAACGCGATTGAGTGCATCAGTGAGGTCGTCCAAATTAGGCAGAAAAACCACGCGAAAGTGATCGTGCTGTGGCCAGTTAAAGCCGGTGCCTTGAACCAGTAGCACTTTTTCATCTTGTAGCAATTCGAGCATCAATTGCTGATCGTCGCTCACCGGGTAAATCTCTGGATCGAGTTTGGGGAACATATACAGCGCGGCTTGTGGCTTGACGACCGAAACACCGAGCATGGCGCTGAGCATGCTGTAAGCCAAATCGCGTTGTTTGGCTAAACGGCCGCCTTCGCACACTAAATCATCAATGCTTTGATAGCCGCCGAGCGCGGTTTGGATGGCGTATTGCGATGGCACATTGGCGCACAAGCGCATCGTCGCCAGCATATTGAGGCCTTCGATATAGTCTTTGGCGCAATGTTTTTCACCAGAAACAATCATCCAACCGGAGCGATAGCCGCAAGCGCGGTAGTTTTTCGACAGCCCGTTAAACGTGACAAAGAGCACATCATCGGCCAGCGAAGCGATTGAGGTGTGGCTAACCCCGTCGTAAAGCACTTTGTCGTAAATTTCATCGGCATAAATAATCAGGCCAAACTCGCGCGCCAGCGCAATGATGTCGAGCAGCACCGAGTCTGGATACAGCGCACCCGTTGGATTATTGGGGTTGATGACGACAATCGCCCGCGTTTTGGGGGTGATTTTGGCGCGCATATCGCTGATTGATGGCAGCCAACCGTCGGCTTCGTCGCAGAGATAATGCCGTGGCGTACCGCCTGCGAGGCTGACTGCGGCGGTCCAGAGCGGATAGTCTGGCATCGGTACTAAGACTTCATCACCGGTATTGAGTAAGCCTTGCATACTCATCACGATGAGCTCAGACGCGCCATTGCCAATATAAATATCGTCAACAGTAACGTCGGCGATATTTTTTTGTTGGGTGTAATGCATGATGGCTTTGCGCGCTTGAAATAAACCTTTGGAATCCACATAACCGGCGGCATTGGCCAAATTGCGAATCACATCTTGCACGACTTCTTCGGGCGCATCAAAACCAAAGTTGGCGAGGTTGCCAATATTGAGTTTGATAATGCGATGGCCTTCTTCTTCCATCTGCCGCGCTCGCTCTGGAATCGGTCCACGGATTTCGTAACAGATGTTCAATAATTTGTTGGACTTGAGGATGGCTTCCATCGTATGGCCTGCGCAAAGGTTTTTCAGGGAAACCCCGTATTCTAACGAAAGAATGAGGGAAATGGTCATCTACGTGTATTAAATCCTGAGTTCGCACGTATTTTTGCATTTTGCACACGGTGGCTTTGGTAGAATCGTTGAAAATCATTTAAATAAGGTCTGTTGTGATGAAGCTGCACCAATCCAGAGTAAAAAATGTGAATCAATTTACGGCGTATGACGCCACTGGCGTCAAAGTGAACGATGAGCGTTTTGAAGGCAGCGTTTTGGTGTTGCCTAATGAAATCCATTCGTGGCGTCCAACGTCGTTTGCCGCTTTAACGGCAGAAGACTTTGCTGACTTGTTGGTGTATGAGCCTGAACTGGTGCTGTTGGGGACGGGAAGCAAGATTCAGTTTCCCCATCCACAGCTGTATGCGGCGCTATCGAGTCAAAGAATTGGGGTCGATGTGATGGATACCGGTGCTTTGTGCCGAACTTTTAATGTGCTCACGGCAGAAAATCGCCGTGTTTTGGCCTTGGTTTTACATACTTAATTCAACTTTCTTGTCATGAATTAGTAAAATCAATCTGTTATTTTCATTGCGTATGAATGAATGTTATTTCGGGTTGCTTATTAATTTTTGTTAGGTATTTGTTTGTAGATAAATACAGATAAGCCTTAGGTGTTTATACCCATCGCTTATTTCTTGTAAGTCATCCGATTTTCACCCTGATTGGGGAAATAAAATGAAAGTGACGGTTATTGGCTCGGGCTACGTTGGCTTGGTGACGGCAACGTGTTTGGCGGAGTACGGCAATGATGTGCTGTGTTTGGACGTGGATGCGAGCAAAATTGAGTTGCTCAATCAAGGTGGCGTACCGATCTATGAGCCGGGCTTAGAAGAAATGATCAAGCGCAATCGTGCTGCTGCAAGATTACGTTTTACAACCAATATTGCTGAATCGGTGGCGCATGGCACGATTCAATTTATTGCCGTGGGCACGCCACCCAATGAAGATGGCTCGGCCGATTTGCAATATGTTGTGGCGGCGGCAAGTCATATTGGCCGCCACATGAATACCTATAAAGTGATTGTGAATAAATCCACGGTACCTGTGGGCACGGGGGATGAAGTCCGCGCTGTGATTGCCAATCAATTGGCGCAGCGCGGTTTAAACTCGAGTTTTGCCGTTGTTGCCAACCCGGAGTTTTTAAAAGAAGGGGCGGCGATTGATGATTTTATGCGGCCAGATCGAATTGTGATTGGCTGTGAGGATGAAACGGCGAGCGATTTATTGCATGCTTTATACGCGCCGTTCGTGCGTAATCATGATCGAATTTTATTGATGGATCTTCGTTCGGCTGAAATGACCAAATATGCGGCTAATGCCATGTTGGCGACGCGTATTTCATTGATGAATGAATTGGCCAATTTAGCTGAAATTTTAGGTGCTGATATTGAGCTGGTGCGCAAAGGGATCGGTGCCGATCCGCGCATTGGCTACCATTTTTTATATCCAGGTGTGGGCTATGGCGGCTCGTGCTTTCCGAAAGACGTACAAGCATTGCAACGCACGGCGAACGAAAATGGCATTCAGCTGCAGGTGCTTTCGGCCGTGGAGCAAGCCAATTTAGCGCAAAAATCAGTCATTATTCATAAAATTAATCAGCGTTTTGCCGGTAATTTAAGTGGCATGCATTTTGCATTGTGGGGGTTAGCATTCAAACCCAATACCGATGATATGCGCGATGCCCCTAGCCGCGTATTAATTGAGTATCTATTGGCGCAAGGCGCAACGATTGCGGCGTATGATCCGGTGGCGATGACGGAGGCGCGGCGGATCATGCCCAATGCCACTGGGCTGCACTATGGGGAAAGCCCTCAGGCGGTGTTGGTGCAGGCGGATGCCTTGGTGATCATGACCGAGTGGAAGGTGTTTCGCAGTCCGGATTTTGCTGAAATAAAAGCCTTATTGTCGCAGGCGATTATTTTTGATGGACGAAATTTGTACGAACCGCAGTATTTGGCCAAGCAGGGTTTTGAGTATTATCCGATTGGCCGCAAGCAAATTTATCCGGCAAACGTGAGTAGCACATCGCTGGCCGAGCAATCTACTGAAGCGCTGTATTGAATCGGGATTAAATAGATCTTTAATGGGTTGATCGTCGCGTGCGGCAACGATCAACCTTTGTGGTACTTACATGCCGCCGCTTTGTTGGTAGCGTTTTTCTAAGTGACTCACGCCTGCGGCCAGTATCAAGGTCATGATTAAGTAAATAAATGAAATGGTGAGATACGGCTCCCAATACCGTGAATAGGCCCCAGCAACGGTACGTGCCGCGTAGGCCAGTTCAGCCAAGCCAATGGCCGACACCAAGGAGCTGTCTTTAACCAGCATAATGGCTTCATTGCCAAGTGGCGGCAACATGCGGCGGAATGCTTGCGGAATAATCACAAAGCGCATGGTTTGCCCGTAAGACATGCCGAGCGAGCGTGATGCCTCAAACTGCCCTTTGGCAATCGATTGAATCCCCGCGCGGAAAATTTCGGTAATGTAGGCACCGGCATTTAAAGTTAGCGCAACCAGACCGGATAAAAATGCGCCGTACTCTTGCCGTAATGTGGCCGCCATATCGCCACTCAGTAAAATGCCGGTATCGGGATGGACCAATAACGGCATGACGGCAAAATGTGTTAATAGAATTTGTACGAACAGCGGTGTGCCACGAAAAAACGTCACATAAGCAGTGGCTGGCCAGCGTAGTAGTAGTTTAACTGGATATTTCCAGACACCGTGTTTGACCTCTGCCAATCGAGCCATGCCGGCAAACAGACCAATTAAAGTCCCAACGGTCACCGCAACTAAGGTGATGCCGAGCGTCATTTTGGCGCCGTCAATAAATAGATCTCGATATTCCCAAACAATTTGTAGTTGGAAGTTTTCAAGAAGTGGTGCTGTTTGTTGGATTTGTTGCCAAATCGTAATGAAATCCATGGTCATACCTATTTGATACAGAAGAAAAAGAAGCGCGACCGTTCAGCGGTGCGCTTCTCAGGTTGATGCTGAATGCAAATTGAACGGATCAAACTTAAATGACTGCTCAGTGACTGCTCGTCATTTGCTTATTTACCAAAGTACTTGGTGTAGATTTTTTCGTAAGTGCCATCGGCTTTGATTGCGGCCAAGCCTTTATTAAGTTGCTCGATCAAGGCTTTATTGCCTTTTTTCACTGCGATACCATAGTACTCTTTGGCAAAAGTGGCATCATCGATGGTTTTTAAATTCGATTTTGGGTTGTTTGAAACAAAATTTACTACGACACCATTATCTGCAACAACGGCATCAACACCGCCATTTTCTAATTCTTTGATGGCCAGCGGGGTTGATTCAAATCGTTTAATGTTAGGGCTGGTTTTACCTTGTAACTTTTGAATCACTTCATCACCAGTCGTGCCCGTTTGTACACCGACTTTGATGGTTTTTAAATCAGTGAATTTACTTACTTTGTTCTTTTTATTTACTGCAATCAATTGTTTAGCTTCAAAGTAAGGCTCAGAGAAGTCCATTGATTGTTTACGTTCAGGGGTAATGGTGACCGATGAAATAACCATGTCACGATCGCCATTGGGTAGGGTGGCAAAAATCCCTTCCCATGGTGTATTGATAAATTTGATTTTCATCCCCGTTTTTTGGGCAATCGCTTCGAGGATATCGACGCTAAATCCCACCACTTCTTTTTTGCTGTTGAGTGATTCAAAAGGTGCATAAGCGGCATCGGTGGCAACTTGATACACTTTTGCAGCATGGGCATGTGTACTGAACATCAGACTGGCAAACAGAACGCTAGCAAGAAAACCTAGTTTTTTTGTATTCATTATTATCTCCAGGTACAACAAGAAAAAGGGCAGGACGAGAATTGTATATGAAATACACAAAATTCTCACGCTGCCCAGATGCTAGTAAGGTTTAAAGTTCAATATAATCAGGATTATCCCTAGGGTCTGTTGATGTTTGGTGTGGCAACAGACCCTCGGTTGATGGCGATCACGAGCACTTAGCCAATGATGTCATCCATTCCGCTGGATAGCTCAGACAATTCAGAAAGTTTGAAGAACAATTCGTCTTTATTGATGCCGGTCTCAACTAAGATCGAGTCAGGGATTTGTTCGGCCAGTTCTTCGATGCTTATTTTTTCTGCCGACAAAACGGTAATGAGCTTGGCTAAAAACAGAGCTGCAGTGAGCTTACTGATGGGGTCTTGGCTTAGTGGTGCGTTTTGACCGCGAATTGCCAGTTGGATCTCAACTGGGAAATTCCAGCGTCTAGCCAGCTCTTCGCCGACCATCACATAGTCAAAACCAATATTATTGGCCTCCAATGCAACGCGATCACCACCACTTTCAACAAATTTATCAATTTTGACCGCAATTTCCGGTGCGATGATATGAATCAGCATTTCACCAATATTGTGAATCATGCCGCAGGTAAAGGCGACCTCGCCATTAATCTTGGCTTGCTTGGCAAGCCATTTGCAAATGGTGGCCACGGACAGGCTGTTTTTCCAAAATGCTTTACGGTCAAAGCCAGGCGTTGCAACAAAAGCACCGGTAATACCAGAAGCCACCACCAGTGTACGCACCGTATTAAACCCTAAAACGACAACGGCTTCTTGAACTGAGCCAATTTGGCGGCTGGCACCAAAGTGTGCGGAGTTGGCAAGACGGAGTACTTTGGCGGTAATTACCTGATCCTGCGCGATTTTTTTTGCAATCGTGTCAATGTCGATGTCATCGTTGCTAAAGCTATCGATGAGTTCCTGAACGACTTTAGGAATGGTGGGTAATTTATGAGTTTGCTCAAAGACTTCTTCTAATTTCATTGGTCTTACTCCCTGTGTATTTTTGTCAGTTGCGCCTAGTCATACTAGAACACCCAAAATCACTATGCCAGTTTCCAAACGTAAAAAAGCCGTACTCATGAATTGAGTACGGCTTTGGGCGATGGAGACCGAGTTAAGAACTAGTCGTGATGGGTCTCAATTTGAGATAAGCCATCTACATCTGTGCTTTTGGCTTGAGTTTCTGTTGCAATATCTCGGCGACGGCGGACGGTTTTTGGTGGCTGAGCATCAACTGGCGTTGCAATGACAACTGCTGCGGTTGTTTCTACCATTTTTAGCTCAATGGATTCATTGACGATGATAGGTTTCGTCGCGGCATTGCGTCGACGCGCCGTTGTCGTATTGCTAACGACTTCGGGCTGATCGGCTGTCGATTGACGTGTTGCGACTTGCGTTAAGTTACTTGCTTCTAGAGGCGCTGCTTTGGTTTCAACAGCGGGAGCTTGCACATTGCTTATCGCCACACTAGCTACGACTTCTTGGTGTATGGCTGGCGTGGCAGCAACTGATTCAGTTGCAGCAGCTTGTTGCATCGCGGGTGCAGCAACAACCCGTTCTTCAGCGGCTTGGGGTGTTGAAGCGATGGTGGCCGGAGCAGCGGTAGCAACAGGAGCAACAGGAGCAACAGGAGCAACAGGAGCAGCAGGAGCAACAACAGGAGCAGCAGGAGCAGCAGGAGCAGCAGGAGCA
Organism: Deefgea salmonis; assembly: GCF_020531905.1. Taxonomy (GTDB): domain Bacteria; phylum Pseudomonadota; class Gammaproteobacteria; order Burkholderiales; family Chitinibacteraceae; genus Deefgea; species Deefgea salmonis. Next base: position 243,711 of record NZ_JAJAWG010000002.1, read on the forward strand.
ACAACAGGAGCAACAACAGGAGCAGCAGGAGCAACAACAGGTGCAGGAGCAACAACAGGTGCAACTGTAACGACCGCTGGCGCGACAATCTCTGCCACTACTGGTGCGGTCGCGATTTGTGCTTCTGCGGTCGCCTTAATCAATTCGACCTCTGTTGCTGGCGCTTCAGTAGCAATTGCAGTACTTTCAGTTGCTGTAGTTTCGACATCCATGCGGTCACGACGATCACGACGGCCACGACGACGGCGGCTACGCGTTTCGGCATTGCCATCGGCAGACGAGGTTGCTGTGTGTTCCGGTGCAGTGGTGACTGCCGCTAAATCGGCTTTGAGGGTTTCGCTGCGCTGCTCATTGCGTGGCGCACGTTCCGCACGCGGTTGGCGCTCGGGACGTGGTTGACGCTCAGGCCGCTCGCCACGTTCAGGTCGTTCAGCTTTCTCAGGTCGATTTTGGCCGTCACGTTTTTGCAAGTCTTCTTCAATGCGTGGCTTGTTGCTTGGGCGTGCGTTACGCTCTGTGCGATCTCGACTCGCATCACGTGTTTCACTGCGTTGACCTTCTGGACGTGACTCGTTACGCGGACGACGTTGCTCATTGCGGCCACGTTGTGGGCGCGGTGCAGGTTTCGCTTCTTCAGCTTTAGCCACTTCTGGCGCCGCACTAAACCATGAAACAATTTTTTGCCATAGCGATGCTTTAACTTCGGGAGCTGCTTGACGCGTTGGACGCTCGGATGTTGCTGGCGCTGGTTGTGATGGCGTAATGCCTTTTACCGCTGCTTCTTGACGCTTGGCTTGCTCTTCTTTGGCTTTAGCTGGCTGATAGCCTTCATCAGTTGGTTGTTCAACCATGCGATAAGACGGCAGGATATCTTCAAGTTGATTGACATCATCATGACGTAAACGCGTGATGCTGTAGTTCGGTGTTTCTAAGTGTGTGTTTGGAATCAAAATCACGCCGACTTTGAGGCGATCTTCAACTGCAAACAATTCTGCGCGTTTTTCGTTGAGTAAGAATGTCGCTACATCAACAGGCACTTGTGCGTGGATTGCACCGGTGTTTTCTTTCATTGCTTCTTCTTGAATGATGCGCAAGATGTGCAATGCCGATGATTCAATACCGCGAATGAAACCAGTGCCGTGGCAACGTGGGCAAGCCATGTGGCTGGTTTCTTCTAAGCTTGGTTGCAAGCGTTGGCGTGATAATTCAAGCAGGCCGAAGCGGCTGATTTTGCCGGTCTGTACGCGAGCACGGTCGTGATGTAATGCTTCACGGACGCGGTTTTCTACTTCGCGTTGGTTTTTCGGGTTTTCCATGTCGATAAAGTCGATCACGATCAAACCACCGACGTCACGCAAACGCATTTGACGGGCAATTTCATCGGCCGCTTCAAGGTTGGTACGTACTGCGGTTTCTTCGATATCGCCACCGCGCGTGGCTTTGGCCGAGTTGACGTCGATTGACCACAAGGCTTCGGTGCGATCGAGTACGATGGCGCCGCCTGATGGCAAGCTCACTTCGCGTGAATAGGCGGTTTCAATTTGATGTTCGATTTGAAAGCGTGAAAACAGAGGCACATCATCTTGATAGAATTTGACTTTGTGCGCGCTGCCCGGCATCACGTGCGCCATAAATTGCTGCGCTTGCTCGTAGATGTCACGTTTGTCGATGAGTAATTCACCGATATCCGGTTGGAAATAATCGCGGATGGCGCGAATCACCAGGCTAGATTCTTGATAGATCAAGAATGCGCCAGTTTGTTTGGTTGCTGCGTCTTCGATGGCGCGCCACAGTTGTAGCAAATAGGACAAGTCCCACTGCAATTCTTCGGCGTTGCGGCCAATGGCGGCAGTGCGGGCAATCAGGCTGGTGCCAACTGGCGTATCCAGCTGATCCATCGCGGCGCGTAATTCATTGCGCTCTTCGCCTTCGATACGGCGAGAAACACCGCCGCCACGTGGGTTATTTGGCATTAAAACTAAATAACGACCGGCCAAGCTGATGTAGGTAGTGAGGGCTGCGCCTTTATTGCCGCGTTCGTCTTTTTCGACTTGAACGATGACTTCTTGGCCTTCAGAAAGATTGCCAGCGACGCGGCCACGGCCACCTTCGCCATCACCCATATAAGAGCGAGCAATTTCTTTAAACGGCAAAAAGCCATGACGGTCGCAACCGTAGTCAACAAAACACGCTTCAAGCGATGGCTCGATGCGAGTGATGACGCCTTTGTAGATATTGGATTTACGTTGTTCTTTGCCAACGGTTTCAATGTCGAGATCGATCAGTTTTTGACCGTCGACAATCGCAACACGTAGCTCTTCAGCTTGTGTTGCGTTAAATAGCATGCGCTTCATGTAGGACTCCGGCGCACACTGCTCAGATTGAGTGCAAATCAACAGGGTGATGAAGACGGCAGTTCGGCACAATAAGTAGTCATGCTATCTGGCACAGATTGAAATTAAATCTGTGGGAGGTAACACAATGGCTAGTTGTTGTGGCTTAGGAACTGGGTATCGTTCTCCACAATAATCATTATGAGGTCTGTCTAGCTATACCCTAAGTTTCTTTGGTTTAGACAACTTAGTGTGAATCAATCCGGTCAGTGCACTAATGTAATAAATCAATTACCATCGCTGCTTGATGCTACGGTGAGCGTTATAACCGTTCTCCGACTCTGATAACCGACGTCATCGCTCTGGCATGACGAGCCCCGCGCATCAGCTCCAAATCTGGAGTTGGCAGATAAAGTATTTTTATCTACGGCGGGAAAGAATTCGTCAGCTGATAACGCTGAGTTTGCGGTCAAAGAGCGGAACTTTTAATTAGATCGGTGGTGTGCTTTGGTAAAGCCTCACCACGGGCAATTTAGCAGTATTTTTTCATCAATACCTAAATTGCGTTGCCACCCCAGTCTTTAAGTATTTAGCTTAAAGCGGCCACAACTTGCTGCAAATTGCAGCGCGTCACAGAGTATATGTCAATATGTCCGAGACTAGCAAAGCGTCTGTCACTTTCGTGACGGTCGAAGCAGAAGATGCCGGTCAACGGCTCGATAATTTTTTATTAAAAATGTTGAAAGGGGTGCCTAAAAGCCATGTTTATCGCATTGTTCGCGCTGGCGAGATTCGAGTAAATAAGGGGCGCGTCGATGTGACTTATCGCATTGTTGCAAATGATGTGATTCGCATTCCACCAGTGCGTGTGGCAGAGAAAGCGCCGGTGCCGGCGACCGTTTCTGGTGCTGCGCAGGCAGTACAAATTCCGGTCGTTTTTGAAGACGATGCCTTGATTGTATTAAATAAACCGTCTGGCATGGCCGTGCATGGCGGATCCGGAATTAGCTTTGGGGTGATTGAGCTTTTGCGGGCGCAAAGGCCACAAGCCAAATTCTTAGAATTGGTGCATCGCTTAGATCGCGATACCTCTGGATTATTACTGGTGGCTAAAAAGCGCAGTGCTTTAGTTAAGATGCACGAAGTGTTGCGTGAAAACCACCGCATTGATAAGCGTTACCTGGCTTTGGTTGAAGGTGTTTGGCCGAATGAACGCAGTCATGTGAAATTTAAACTGCTTAAGTATGAAACACCAGAAGGTGAGCGACGAGTCAAAGTGCATAGCGACGGCTTAACGTCTCAGACCACCGTAAATCGTAAGCAAGTGTGGGCAGATCAAGCCAGTTTGCTTGAATGTGAACTTAAAACCGGTCGAACGCATCAAATTCGGGTGCATTTATCTGCCAGTGGTCATGCGATTTTAGGCGACGATAAGTACGGCGATCTCTCCGTGAATAAAACCGTAGCTAGGCGTGGTTTGAAGCGGATGTTTTTACACGCTTGGCGCTTAAGTTTGGATCACCCTTTGACGGGCGAGCGGATGGTGCTTGAAGCGCCTTTGCCCGTCGAGTTGCAATCATATTTAGATATATTGAATTCTCAAGGAAAATAATGAGCCGACAATTTGATTTATTGGTGTTCGATTGGGACGGCACCTTGATGGATAGTACCGGCATGATTGCACGCTCGATTCAGCGTGCTTTTCTCGATGTCGGTTTGGTTGCACCGAGTGATAAGGATGCACGCTTTGTCATCGGTTACGGCCTACATGAAGCGATGCAATATTTGGGGCCACAATTAAATGCTGAGCAAATTCAGCGTATTGTTGATGCTTACCGTGGTCATTTTTTAACTCAAGACCATGAGTTACAGCTTTATCCGGGTGTAGAAGCGGGTTTGTTACGTTTACAAGCTGCAGGTTTTCGCATGGCGGTAGCCACCGGAAAGTCACGCGCAGGTTTGGATCGTGTGTTAGCCGCGACGGGATTGTCGCCATTTTTTGAGGTGAGCCGCACTGCGGATGAAGCTTTTTCTAAGCCGCATCCTGCAATGTTGGAATACATTCTGGATGCATGCGATATCGAAGGACATCGGGCTTTAATGATTGGCGATACCACGCATGATTTACAGCTGGCAATCAATGCCGGAACGGCGAGTGTGGCATTAAGCTATGGTGCACATTCGTTAGAAGAGTTGTTGTCTTTGCAGCCCTTGGCGCATTTTGATGATTTTAGTCGATTGACGGATTGGATTTTGGCGCATGGCTGAGCGCCAAATTTGCGTGTCGACGGATGTGGTTGAGTGTGGCTTGGCGTTTCGCTTTGGTTTGAGACAGCAAGGACGAGAACGTCAAGCCATCTTGATTCGTTTTCAGGGGGTAGTGTATGGCTACCTCAATGAATGTGCGCATATTCCGATTGAACTCGATTACAATCTCGGCGATGTATTTGACTTGAGCCGACAGTATTTAGTCTGTTCTACCCACGGTGCTTATTACGATCCTCGCAATGGTCTATGTTTAGGTGGCCCATGCGCGGGGAAACGATTGCAATCGATTGCTGTATTTGAACAAGATGAGGCCATTTGGCTGACTGAGGAAGGAAATAGGAATGAATGAAGCGCAAGAGCGTAGTGTTTTGCAAGAGGTGCTCGGCGCCTCGATTAAAGAACAACGTCGCGCACGTCGGTGGGGAATCTTCTTTAAGTTACTGACCTTTAGTTATTTATTTCTCATCTTGGCTTTGCTAATGGGCTGGTTGGGCAAAGATGGTGATAAAGCCAGCATGAAAGCGCATACCGCGGTCGTGGATCTGCAAGGCACAATTGCCGCTGGTGGCGAGGTGACGAGTGCGCTGATAACCGAAGGTTTGCGCGCTGCGTTTGAGGACAAAAATACCAAAGCAGTTATTTTGCGTGCCAATAGTCCAGGTGGCAGCCCTGTTCAAGCGGGCATGATGCACGATGAAATTCAGCGGCTCAAAAAACTGCATCCACAAATCCCTTTTTATGTGGTGATTGAAGATATCTGCGCTTCGGGTTGTTATTACGCCGCAGTAACCGGTCAACAAATTTATGCGGATAAGGCATCGATTGTGGGGTCGATCGGCGTATTGATGGATGGTTTTGGTTTTACGGGGGCCATGGAAAAAGTCGGGATTGAGCGTCGTTTACTCACTGCAGGGGCCAACAAAGGCTTTTTAGATCCATTTTCACCACAAAGCGCTGAACAAAAAGAGCGCGCTATTGATATGCTCGATGAAATCCATCAGCAATTTATTGGCGTAGTTAAAGCGGGGCGTGGTAAAAAATTGGCTGACAATCCTGATTTATTCTCGGGTCTTGTTTGGTCAGGTGAAACAGGCGTTAAACTTGGTTTAGTCGATGGCTTAGGCTCGGTTGAAAGTGTGGCGCGTGATATTGTCAAAGTCGATAACATCGTTGATTTTACGCCGCAACCGACTTATGCCGATCGCTTGGCACGTCAATTGGGGGTTGCTGCGGCAACCACTTTAAGCACTCATCTTGGTTTACAAATCAAATAAGTAGGCTTTATGGCACGCAAACAACGGCATGAAGAGCATGAAAATCATGAAAGATGGCTGGTTTCTTATGCCGACTTTATCACGCTGTTGTTTGCTTTTTTTGTGGTGATGTATGCGATTTCATCGGTGAATGAGGGCAAGTACAAAGTGCTCTCCAATTCATTAGTCGATGCATTTAAGCCACAGCAAAATCCGCCCGCCGTGCAATTAGATAACCAAGCAATCAAAGGTAGTCCACCACAAATTAAATTAGCGCCTCAAACCAGTCCAAACAACCCTAAACTCGAGCAACAAACGCAAAAAATGAAAGGTATGGCCAATGACTTGCGCGAGTCATTGGGCAGTCTGATTGATCAGGGCAAGGTGAAAGTGACACAGTCAAAACGTGGGATTGCTGTCGAAATTAGTGATTCAATTTTATTTGATACTGGACGTGCAGACCTACAAGCCAGCTCAGAAGACGCTTTAAGCACCATTGCCGACTTGGTTAAAGGGAGTGACAACCTTATACAAGTGGAGGGTCATACCGATAATCAACCGATTCGAGCTGGGCAATTTCCAAGTAATTGGGAGCTTTCAGCCGCTCGCGCGGCGAGTGTGGTGCGTCTATTTGAGCAGGCAGGCGTTGCGCCGCAGCGAATGGCGGCAATTGGTTTTGGTGAGTTTCGGCCCATGGATACCAACGATGCTGCGCAAGGACGCGCTAAAAATCGCCGCGTGACCTTAAATATTTTGGCAGATAACAAAGATGAAGTTGCCATCTTGCCGAGCAATCCATAGCCTGAATATTATTTTTCGATAAAGCGGTATGTTAGCCCGGTAATCTCCCCACTGATTTATTTGAGTATCGCCAAGATGTGTTGATTATTAGCTCGTTCTATCGTTATTTACGCCATTGTATTGCGTGCTGTAGCGATCTTCATCGCACGTAAACGTTCTATCTCTCAGTTATTCCCCCGCCTTCCAATTTGTAGTTACCAAAACGGGTATAAGGCCCAGTCCCAAGTATTTTGCGGCTTCGGGCCTGATACCTCGTATCTTGCCTCTGGCCAAAAGCCGTACAAACCCAGTCGGAAAACAAACCTCAACAGACCCTAATGCAGTGCTACTAAATTTAGTGATTGATTCTTGAACAAAGTGGTTTAGTGGATTTAAAAACGCGCCGACCATGGTGTTAAATAGAAAATCAAGTAAATACTTTCTTCAGTATTTTTTTTTAATTAATTTTATCCGTTGAATTGTGACAATTCTCGCAATTTTAAAATTAAGCAACTAACCTGATTGTAGTCATATCGATGTAGGCTGAGTGCCAAGGGGTGAGCTTTGCAGGATTTTTCATCGGCGAGTAATGATCAGCTGCCATTTTTTTTTCAGCAGCTTGAGGAGTTATTTTTATTCGATATTGAACAAGCTTATGCGGCAAGTTGCGCCTTATTAGCACGCTGTAAGCAAATGGAACTATCGGCACTTCAGTTAACTAAAATGCAGCTACTTCACAGCAAAATGTTATGGGGCAAGGGGCAATATCATGCTGCTCTATATGCAATAACACAGATACTAAAAAAAATTCAGAATCATTCTTTATTTGAATTAAAAGCTGAAGCTTATTTATGGCGTGGGCAATGTAATCTTAATTTGAAGCGTCATGTTATTGCCGTGGAAGATTTTACTTATGCCGTAGAATTGGCATTAGAGTATTCTCAGATTAGTATTGCGATTGAGTCTTATGTGAATATTAGCCAGATTTATTATTTTGCAGAGCAATATGATGCTTCAAAAGAAATATTAATTATTGGGTATCGTTTAGCCGTTTTACTAAATGATCACAAGCAAATTACCAAAAGTGGGATTTTTTTATCTAACTATCTAAATGAGTCAGGCGATCATGCCAGTGCACTTTATATTCTTAATCAAATAGAATCTAGTGCTCTGCAATATGGCGATATGACATGGGTGGTTGAGGCTGGTGTTAATATTGCTTCTGCGTATGCCGGAATGAATGAAACTGAATTGGCTGAGGTTTATTTTGAATCCATGCTCGCCATTTCAAATTTTAATCATGCACTTTGGGCAAAATCATTAACATTGTTGAAATATGGTGAGTTTTTAATTTATCAAAATCGATTTGAAGAAGCTATTGCTTGCTTAAAAATTGCAGTTGAAGGGATTAATCAATTTGATTATGGCAATGTAAGGCAGCAAAGTGCTAAATTGCTATTGAATGCATATAAGCACATTGGTGATTTTAAGTCTGCATTGTGTGAAATAAAAAAATATAAGCAATTTTCTGAATCATTATTAAATAATCATTTACTCCATGACTTAAAAGGAAGCGCATTAAATTTATCAAGACTAGATCGATCTAGAAAAAAAATAATTAAAACGAGGCAGAATTTTGAGCATATGCTGGATTTAATTTCCCCTGGAGAATCTAGGGTTCGCTACCAGCAATTTAAATTGAAGTGTTTGAGCGCGACTTGCTCGATTGAAATAATTCATGTTCAGCTACTTGGCTTGTTATATGTTACAGGACTGTATTTACAGAAAATGAATGCCTTATTGCGTGAGTATTGCTTGGCTGAATCAACATGGACCAAATTACCTAATTTTTCCTACTTAATTATTCCGGACCAAGCCTATGTAAATTCCGCGATGGCGTTGAGTCAGCTAGTAAAAATAATCGATGGTTTTCCATGGCGTTGGCATGGGTTAAATCCGCCGGCAGTCAAAATTCAATTAATTCCGATTCAGTCCGCAATTGAATTGCTTTCACCTTTGGAAGAGGGAGGCCAAAAAATTGAATTACTTATTTAATGAAAAAAACAAATTAGCCTTTACTCAAACCATTGAATCTCAATTTTTTGACGTAGAGAAAGCATATTGGGATGCCGGATCGGATAGTCGTAATTTGTGTGTAGATTTGCTACAGCGCTGTAAGTATGAAGCACATCCTTGGCTGGGATATGCCTATGCACTCTATGGACGAATTTTATTGGCGTTTGATGAAAATATTAAAGCATTAACATGGCTACAAAAAGGATATAAGTCTGTTGAAAAAAATAAAGATATCGAGCACCTACCTTTCACCATGTTGTGGCTTGGGGTTGCGTTGGAGAGAAATAGTAAATACATATTGGCGATTGAGACTTGGGTTAAAACAATTGATTTGGCTTTGGAATTAACTCAATTAGAGTATGGTGTTGAGGCATATTTAAATGCCTCAATGGTGTATTATCATTTAGGTCAATATGAAAACGCAGATATTTTAATGCGTAATGGATTGAAATTGGCAGAATCAATTCATAGTAATAAATTAATTGCTAAAAGTGGCATATTTTTGATGGAGGGTTTGTTACTATCGGAACGGTATGATGCCGCTTTGGCTTTACTGACTCGAATTGAACCCTATGCATTGGCCCATGGTGATATGACATGGCTGGTGCAAATTTGTAATGGTTATGCGATTTCATATTGGAAAAATGCTAACAATGAATTGGCTGTGTTTTACTATGAAGCTGCTTTGGCAATCGCCAAGCATTATAAAATGATGTGGGGTTATTGTATTACAGCTATTAACTATGGCGAAGGTTTGCAAGGCAATAATCAGCTGGGTGATATTTTCCCTATTTTATTGAGTGCGAAAAAAATATTAAAAGATATTAATCATAATGATTTAGATGCTAGATTGAATTATTTACTTTATCAGGCGTACCGTGAATATGGTGATTATGCTGCAGCCTTAAGTGTATTACGCGCTTATGAGCGGCAAACCATTCGACATATTACGGATGAAATCGGTGAGAAAGGAGTTAGATTAAATTTAAATCGCTTGGATAAGGCGCGTAGTTTATTGATTAGAACGCATATTAAATTTGAAAAACTAGCTGGCTGGGTTGTTCCTGGTGTTTCATTGCAACATTTAAGACAGTTTCGTTTGCGATGTGAGTCCGCTGATTTTAGTGATCGAGTGATTGAACTTACATTTGATTTATTGATTGACTCGGTTATTGAACAGCGTATTTCGATATTACTTAATGATTATTGTGCTTTGAGTGATTTATGGGTCTTTGTACCACCATATCGTTATATTATCTATCCAAAAGAATCGAGTTTCATTTTAATGGATTTTGCTCAGTCTTTGTCCTTTGTCCTTTGCCATTGAAGCATTACCATGGGAGCGATATGGAAAAGATAAAATAAAAGTTAAATTTAAACTACAGCTTGCCAATGAGACCATGCTTAGACAGGTTGATGTTTTATTGAAAAAGGAGCTGGAGTATGTCTGAGCAACTGGCCAATTTATTATTACAGCAAAAACAGTTTAGAAGGCATAATTTTCAGCAGGCATTGTTACTGTCAGCACAGTTGATCGAAAAAGCCGAAGAAGTCGATAATGAAACTATATTAGCTCAGGCGTTGTTTTTACGTGGCGAGGCATTTGAAAAAACAGGAAATTATATTTCCGCTCGGCAGACATTAGAGTCGGCATTAAAAATTACCGTGAAATTGAATTTAGATGCATTATTGTTAGATATTTATGAGTGCTTAGGTAAAGTTTATTATATTTTAGGTGATTTAAATACGGCATTAAGTACTTGGGGGCAGTGTCTTGAGTTAGCGCTTGATCAGCATTCTATTGTGCATTACATCAAAGCATATGTTGGTATTGGTGGTGTATATCTGTATTTTGATATGGCTGAAGAATCATTACGGCATCATAAAATTGCTTATGATTATGTTCAAGAATTAAATGATGACCAATTACTAATGATGTTGCATTTATGGCTAGGGCATGATTATCAGCGATTAGCACAGCATGAATTAGCATTGCAGCATTTGGCATCTTGTCGTGCACTTTACTCGCAAACGAATGATGCCGCGATGATGAGTGAAGCGATTATGCATTCTGGTTTTTCGCAGCTGGGTTTGGGGCGATACAACGAAGCAAGACAGTGCTTTTTACAAACGATTACTTTGTCACAACGCCACCATTATGCATGGTCTACGGTAATGGGGCAGCTCGGGATTGCTGAGGTTGCCTTATTGCAAGGCGATATGCAGGTAGCTTTGGTTGAATCGCAACATGCACTTGATGCCGCCTATCAAGGCGGTTCACAGCATCAAGAAATGAAAGCGAGTCGCATTCAGTCTGCAGTCTATGAGCATATGGGCCAGTTTGAATTGGCGCTCACTTTGTATGAGCGCCATACTGAATTGGCGATTAAATTAGCTAAAGAGCGAACTTTTACCCAAATAGAAAGTAGCACGATGCGCAAGATCTCGCGCATGGAAATGCGATTGAAATTATTAAAATCAGAGCAGCAAAAACAAAATATTTTAAATGAAAGTATTCGACAACAAGCAGAGCACCTTGCTGAGAAAAACACATTAATTGCGATTAATCAGGCGAAAAGTGATTTCCTAGCATTAATTAGTCATGAGATTCGAACTCCGTTGTCGGGTGTCATTGGCATGCTACGCTTGGCGGGCGGGCAAAAAGAATTGCGACCAGCGACGCGTACTCAAGTTCGAATGGGCTTAGAAAATGCAGAGTTATTATTGGAAATAATTAATGATATTCTGGATGCATCAAAGATTGAATCTGGCAAACTATCGATTGAATCTATTCCGTTTGATTTGATCAAATTATTACACCAAGTGGTCGATTTTTTTACTGCACGCGCAGAGGAAAAAGGCATCACATTTATATTAAATATTGCTCGATTTAGTCCTGCAGGTTGTTTGGGCGATCCAACTCGAATACGGCAGATATTATTTAATTTAATTGGTAATTCAATTAAATTTACCGAGCAAGGGTCAGTCACAATCACCGCTTATCGTGATCATGAGCAAGTTAAGATCTTGATTAGTGATACCGGTATTGGTATGGATGAAGTAACGATTGGTCGTTTATTTCAAAAATTTGAACAGGCGGATACTTCAACAACGCGTAAATATGGGGGTACTGGCTTAGGTTTGTCAATTTGTCGTGGCTTAATTGATTTAATGGATGGCTCTTTGGGAGTAACCAGTGCACCAAATGAAGGTAGTCATTTTAGAGTTGAAGTGCCATTGCCTATCGCAGACGTTCCTATTGAGCTATCAAAATATGAATGCCCATTGCAGTCGTTAAATTATAAAATAAAAGTCTTATATGCCGAGGATGTTGAAACTAACCAATTGATTGTGCGTGCATTACTTGAAGAAATGAATCTTTCGTTGAGTGTCGTGGACAATGGTGAGGAAGCATTACGGGCTTTGTCTGAAATGAATTTTGATGTCGTTTTGATGGATTGGCGAATGCCAATTATGGATGGTATGACGGCGACACGTTTGATTCGTGAGGGGGGTAATTTACAATATCGTATTAAAGATCCTGATGTTTATATTGTCGCTTTAACCGCTAATGCCACTGCCAAAGAGCAAAGTGAGGGTATGGCGATTGGTATGAATGATTATTTAACCAAGCCGGTTTCTTCTCGTGGTTTGCATCAAGCATTAAATCAAGCGATTCATTATCAATTGCAGCGCGGTATTGTATTACCACTGATGAAAAAAACTGCTGATCAAGATATGACAAGTTTAAAAAAATCACTATCAGCGTCAGCTCTACAATGGATAGATCAATTAACTGATTTAGGTGTTGCTGTTGATGAGGCATTAGATCGATTGAATGGTAATTTATCTCGTTATCAACGCTGGCTATTGCATTTTTTTACCGAAAATCAAGATTTTTTTACTGCCATTAATCAGCTTAAAGATATCGATCATTTGGATGATTATATTGAAAAAATTCATGCAATGCGTGGTGTGTCAGGGACATTAGGCTTGATGGATTTTTATCGAACAGCGAGTGAATTAGAGCATGCCTTATTTCAGCAGCAAAAGGAAACGATCAAAAATCTACCTGATTTTTATGAATTGGAACAAGCATGGTTGCGAGCGAAAAATAAAATACTGCCGTTAATTGAAATTGAATCGATGCCGAGTGCTTTGATTCAAGCTGATGGTATTTTGCCGATCAGTAGTTTAGCCACTGCTTTAGGGTTGCAAGCGGCCTTGAAAAATAATAGTTTACGCGCTAGAAAATTACTCGTCGCTTTGCAGAAAGAATTACCAGAGTCTAAATTTAATTTGCTAGTCGACGTGACGGGTGCCTTAGAAAAATTGGACTATCCTGCTGCACTAGCCGCATTGAATCAACGAATCCCTATGGCAATGGAAGAGGTGATTATTAATGGATGAGGCTTTTATTTTGGTGGTTGATGACCAAATGAATACGATAGAAACATTGGGTGAAGTGCTGGGTGATGAGCTAGATGTGCATTTTGCTTTGAGTGCTGAGCAGGCATTAAGTCATATTGAGCGGCAATTACCTGAACTGATTTTGCTTGATATTATGATGCCAGAAATTGATGGGTTTAAATTTTGTGAGATTCTAAAGTCTAAGTTAGAAACTAGGGATATTCCAATAATTTTTATTAGCTCTTTATCATCCCCTGAGCAAGAAACTCGGGGTTTAGAGGCGGGGGCTGTTGATTATATTATTAAGCCATTTAATGCCTCAATTGTTCGTGCTCGAGTGCACAATCATTTGGAATTAAAACGGACTAAAGATTTATTGCGGGTGTTATCGCAAACCGATGTATTAACCGGAATGGCCAATCGCCGGCGATTATTTGAATTACTTGATCAAGTACAAGATCGATCATTGCGGCTTGCTCAGCCTTTGTCGATTTTGTTAATTGATGTGGATTCGTTTAAACAATATAACGATTTATATGGCCATATTGCGGGCGATGTTTGCTTGCAGCGCGTGGCTGGGGTGATTCAATCTTCATTACGCTCAGTGACGGATGTGGCGGCGCGATATGGTGGAGAAGAGTTTTGTTGTGTGCTTGAAAACTCAGATCAGGAGTTGGCGCTACAAATTGCCGAGCGAATTCGTAGCAGTATTGAGGCTTTGCAAATTCCACATTTAAATAGTGCGGTGACCCGTTGCGTGACGGTGAGTATTGGCGTGGCCACTTCAACGCCAAGCTGTCGCATTCAACATGCTCAATTATTGATGAATGCTGATAAAGCCTTATATGCGGCCAAAGATTTGGGCCGTAATCAAGTTCGTCATTTCCATTGCTTGTAAAGCTAACCAGCAAATGGCATGAATGCCTGTTCGCGGGAGATGGCTATTCTCGCTATAGGTCTTTTATTGTGCAGCGTTAAACTATAGGTGGCATGGGTATTGCCACCTATAGTCTATTTTATATTCGCTGCTGCTATATACCCCGTGATTTGCCAATCTTTTCTAAGGTGAGATATAAAACAGGGGTGATGTAGAGCGTGATCAATTGCGAGAAAATCAGTCCGCCGACAATACTCACCCCCAATGGTTGACGTAGTTCAGCGCCTGCGCCCAAACCCAGTGCCAGAGGCAATGCGCCCATTAGTGCCGCGAGGGTGGTCATCATAATCGGCCGAAAGCGTTTGGCGCTGGCCTCAGTAATGGCATCAATGGGGCGTAGCGCGTTTTTGCGCTGCGCTTCAAGCGCAAAGTCGATCATCATAATGGCGTTCTTTTTGACAATCCCGACCAACAGCAAAATCCCAATCATCGCAATAAAAGTCAGCTCTAGCCCAGTGATTTGCAGCGCGAGTAGCGCGCCAATGGCTGCCGATGGAATACCCGCCAAAATGGTAATCGGGTGAATCCAGCTTTCGTATAACACCCCCAGCACCACATAAATGACGGCAACGGCGATCAAAATCAGCCAGAGCTGGCTCGATTGCGTTTGTTGATACAGTGCGGCATCCCCAGCAAATGCGCCAAAGATCGAACCGGGCAGGCCGATTTGGCTTTCGCTGGCTTTAATTTCGCGTGCAGCATCCGACAGCGACGCACCTTCGGCTAAGTTAAATGAGATCGTAATCGCCGGTAGCTGGCCTTGGTGATTGATTGCCGTGGTAACGGCGGTTCTTTCGATGGTAGCAAAGCTACTTAAAGGCACTAAGGCCCCCGACTTGCTACGCACTTTAAGTAAATTAAGTGCGTTTTCATCTTGGCGTGCGCTGTCTTTTAGTTGCATCAGCACTGAGTAGCTGTCTTGCGGCGCATAAATGGTTGCTACTTCGCGCTCGCCATACGCGCCATACAGTGTGTCGCGTAAGCTTTGCATATCAATGCCTAATTCGCTGGCGCGATCACGATTGATATTGATTTTGGCTTGCAGCGTTTTTTGTTCCGAATCAGAGGTCACGTCGCGGAATGTCGGGTTGGCGGCCAGCGTGTTTTTAAGCCGATCGGTCCATGATTCCAGCTGATCAGAACTCACGGCTTGCAAAGTATATTGATAGCTACTTTTGCCGCTACGCCCACCAATCTGCAAATTTTGGGTCGGGCGATAAAACATACTAATGCCGGCAATTTTACCCGTTGATTTGCGTAAGCTATCGAGCGTTTTCGCCATGTTTTGACGATCTTGGCGCGGTTTGAGCGTGATAAAGAAACGCCCACCGCTGCCGCTGCTGCCTAGGCTCGAGGCGACGGTGGCGACATTGGGATTGTCGAGTAAAGCTTGTGCTGCTTTTTGCTGTAATACCAACAGCGCTGGATAGCTGATATCCGGCGACGCATCCATGCTTGCTTGCACTTGGCCGATGTCTTCTTGTGGGAAAAAGCCTTTTGGCGCTTGGATGTATAGCGCGGCGGTGGCGGCAAAAGTGGCAAAGGTGAGTAACAGCATCCAACGTTGATGGCGTAAAGCGACGGCTAAACTGCGCTGATACGCGGCCAGTAAGCGATTAAAACCGGCTTCAAAATAGCGACTCCACGCCGGCTCGATTTTTTCTTCGTCGTGCGATTTTAAAAAGCGCGCGGCAAACAGTGGAATTAAGGTGAGCGACACCGCCATTGAAACCAATACAGCTAAAGACACGACGACGGCAAATTCGTGAAATAACAGGCCGATGGTGCCGGGCATAAAAAAGATCGGAATAAACACTGCAATCAGCGAAATCGAAATCGAGACCACGGTAAAGCCGACTTCTCCTGCGCCGGTGATAGCGGCTTCCAATGGCGCCATGCCTTCTTCGATATGGCGAACGATGTTTTCCAGTACCACAATCGCATCGTCGACCACCAAGCCCAGCGCCACGGTTAGGCCCATTAATGAAATATTATCTAGGCTATACCCCAGCCAGTACATCAACGCAAACGTTGCCAGCATTGAGATCGGGAGCGATACCGATGGAATTAACGTGGCGGCGGCGCGGCGTAAAAACAGCAATACCGACAACACCACCAAGCCCATGGTGAGTAGCAAGGTCAAACTCACGTCATGAATCGATTCACGGATCGAGGTTGAACGGTCATTGAGTTTTTTAACTTCAACTGAGGCGGGCATTTGCGACGTCAGTCGCGGCAACATGGCGTTAATGGCATCTACAGTGGCGACGGTATTGGCGCCGGGCTGGCGCAAAATAGCCAGAATAATCGAGCGCTGACCGTCAATCCAGCTACCTGATTTGATGTTTTCAACGCTGTCTTCCACCGTTGCTACATCCGAGAGTCGAATCGGTAAACCATTTTTGGTGGCGATAACGAGTCGGCTAAATTCAGCGGCATTTTTGAGCTGGGCATTGGCTTCGAGCATTAAGGTTTGGCGCTCGCCCTCAAGCTGGCCGACGGGTGAGTTGGCATTGGCTGTTTTGAGCGCGCTGGCTAATTCAGGCAAAGATAAATCGCGCGCAGCCAATAAATCCGGATCGACCGCTACGCGCACCGCAAAGCGTTTTTGCCCGTAAATGGTCACTTGAGCCACGCCATCAATGGTGGATAAAGCCGGGCCAATCAGGTTGTCTGAGTAATCATTCAGTTGCGCCAGCGATAGCGAAGGCGAGTTAATACTTAGCATCAAAATCGGCGCATCCGATGGATTGACTTTGCGATAGCTGGGCGGGCTTTTCATATCGCTCGGCAAGCTGCGATTGGCGCGGTACAGCGCGGCTTGTACGTCGACCGCGGCTGATTCAATGTCCCGCGAGGGGGCAAATTCCAAGGTGATATTGGTGCTGCCCAGCTTGCTGGTCGATGTCATCGTCGCCAAGCCCGGGATGGTTGAAAATTGCTTTTCGAGCGGCGTTGCCACCGCATTGGCCATGGTTTCGGGTGAGGCGCCGGTTAAGCTGGCCGATACGCTAATTGTTGGCGTATCGTAAGTCGGCAGTGCGGCAATCGGTAAATGAAACCAAGCAATCGTGCCGGCGACCATCACGGCAATCCACAGCAACAGCGTGGCCACTGGGCGATGAATCGCCCACCAAGAAATTCCGTGACTCATTATTTTGACCCTTGCACAGAGGCGGTGTTGCTCGCGGCCACGGACGGACGACTCGCTTCAATCACTTGAGCGCCAGGGCGCACATTTTGGCCGCCTTCTTTGATGATTTTGGTTTCGGCGGCAATGCCTTCAATCAGCGCTTGATTACCAACATTACGAATGACTTGAATCGGCTTGACCTGCGCTTGTTTGTTTTGGTCGATGACATACACAAAGCGCTGCTCAGGGCCGGTTTGAATCGCTTGAATCGGCACAACTAAACCTTTTTGTTCGGCCAATTCGATCGTGACGGTGCTGCTGAGTCCTGGCCACAATTGTAAATCGGCGTTGGCAAATTGCGCTTTGGCCAATAAGGTGCCGCTGGCTTTATCGACGGTATTATCTAGAAACACCAATTCGCCAAGGCGAGTTTGGCCGTTCGGTAATTGTGTTTGCACCGGAACTTTGCCTTGGCTTTGCGCCGCAAGTAGGGCCGGTAAGTCGCTTTGATTGATATTAAAGCTGATTTGAATCGGGTCAGTTTGTGAGATCGTCACCAAGGCTTGGGTGGCGTTCGATTGCGCTAAGCTGCCTTGTTTTAAAGCTATTGCGCCAGTTCGGCCGGTGATTGGCGCATGAATTTGGGTGTAGGACAAATCCACGGCATTGGCGCGCTCATCAGCTTGGGCTGCTGCCACTTGGGCTTGTAAACTGCCCATTTTAGCGCGTGCGGTATCGACTGCCGATGGTGATAAAAATCCAGCTTGAGCGAGTTCTTCTGTACGTTTTAAATTACGTTCAGCCTCGGCAAACTCGGCTTTGCTTTTTTCGGTGAGGGCTTTGCTGCGGCCCACTTGGCTTTGCACGCCGCGTGAATCGAGCGTAAACAGCAATTGCCCGGCTTTGACGATGTCGCCTTCTTTAAAATGAATTTGCGCAATTTGTGCATTCACTTGCGGGCGCACTTCAACCGTTTGTACCGCTTCGGCGTGGCCAACGGCGCTAATGTGATGCGGCAAGGTGCCGTGCTTGACTTGCGTGCTCACCACCACCACTGGACGCTTGGTATTATTTTTGGTTTCCGGCGCTTTCCCGCAGGCACTTAATCCTAAAACACAACAGCAACTGAGTACTGCGAGGCTGAATCTATTCATTTAATTCGCTCAATTCAATGGTTTAAAGCGCCGTTTGTGCGGGACTGTTGCTGTTTGGCGTCCCGCTGTGGGAGCCAAACGTTAACAGACTCTAACGACGATGGGTCAATACTTGTCGATGGTGATGCACCATAATCGCGCTCATCGTGATGATGACCAGTAGGCCAAAGCTAATTAGTATCATTTGCATCGGGGGCACGCCATGCGTGGCGTATTGTACTTGCAGTAGCGCGCTACTGTTCGGTGCCAGTGGCAGGCTGAGGTATTTAATCATTAAAGCGTGCAGACCGACCATGATTAAAATGCCCAAATTTTCATTGAAGTTTTGCACTGCAATCGAATGTCCAGCTCCCATCAGCTGCTGGCCACGGTGTTGCAAAACCGCATTTAATGGCACAACAAAAAACCCCGATAAAATCCCAATCAGCAGCAGCAATAACGCAGCGACAGCAATTTGGTTGACCCACAACATAAAAATAAGTAATACCCCCATCAATAGGCCGGCAGGCATGACGCGAAAAGCATGGGGTAATGACACGTATCGCCCAGCCAATAAGGCGCCAATGGCAATACCCACCGCAACGACGGCAATTAAGCGAGTGGCAGATTCTAAATCAATGGCCAGCCATAACAGCGCCCAATTGAGCACCACCAAGCGCATGGTGGCGCCCGCACCCCAAAATAAAGTGGTAATAGCCATTGATACTTGTCCTTGCGGATCACGCCATAGCCGCCAGAGGCAGTCGTAAAAGACGGCGATCTGATAACGAGGGCTAAGGTAGAGTGGCTTGAGGGCGGTAGTAGGGCGGGCAATCGCGGCATTAATTGCTGCGGCAATGCTGTAGAGCAGGCTGATGATGAGAATAGAAAATTCGATGCCGTTGAGGTAGTGACCAAGGGTATTACCCGCTAGCCATTGGCTAACAAACGATCCAGATAAATACCCACCAAGCAAAGTACCAAGAATAATGGCAAATACGGTTGAGCTTTCTAGCCAGCCATTGGCGGCAACCAATTGCGCTGGCGCTAGGCTTTCGGTGATTAAGCCGTATTTAGCGGGCGAGTAGGCCGCCGCACCCAAACCGACCAAGGCATAAGCCCATAAAGGAGACGCGCCCAAGCCCATCAGTAGGCAAGCGAATAATTTGATGCCATTGCAAATCATCATCACTTGATTTTTGGGTCTGGCGTCGGCCAGCGCGCCGGCATAAGGCGCAATGAGTACATAAGAAACCGTAAAACCCCACAGCAACATCGAGAGGTGCCATTCAGGGGCTTGTTGTGATTTGAGTAAGGCCAAAGCGGCAAAAAACAGCGCGTTATCGGCCAAGGCGGAGAAAAACTGTGCGGCTAAGATTTTATAAAATCCGGCTTGCATCATTTAAACCTTGCACTGTGCTGATGGATGATTGTGAATTTATATCAACAAAATATGACAAAACTACCGCCTCTGACGGTGGCGTAAGATTAAAGTCCGCTGTTTTGCGTGGTATGATCGCAGGCGTCACAATTGAAAAGCTTGGACGCTGCAATGGATATCCTGCAGTTTTTAGTTACGATTTTTACCGATTACGGCTATCTGGCTGTATTTACGGTGTTATTAATCTGTGGTTTTGGCGTACCCATTCCAGAAGACGTGTCTTTGGTCGCCGGCGGCGTGATTTCGGGGCTGGGTTATGCCCATGTGCACACCATGTTTGCTGTGGGCATGCTGGGCGTATTGATTGGTGATAGTTGTATGTTTTTAGCCGGCCGTTATTTTGGCGCGCGCTTATTACAACACCGCTACTTTGCGCGCATGATGACTCCCGAGCGATATGCTGCGGTACAAGATAAATTTGAGCGCTATGGCAATCGCGTCTTGTTTGTGGCGCGCTTTTTGCCTGGATTACGTACGCCGATTTACCTGACTGCGGGGATGTCGGGACGTATTTCTTATTTCCGCTTTTTACTGCTCGATGGTTTAGCCGCGCTGATTAGTGTTCCGATCTGGGTGTACTTGGGGTATTACGGTGCGTCCAATCATGAATGGTTAATTAAATGGCTAGGTCGAGGCCAGTCGGCGATTATGGTGTTAGTCGCGCTGGTCGCGGTGATTGTCGCGGTATGGTATTTCCGTCATTGTCGTAAACCGAAGTAATGCTCAGTGGTGGAGCAGAAGTCTTTTGCCGCGTGACCGCGCCTTGTCGTATTCAATGTACGGTCTGCCGCGTGACCGCGCCTTGTCGTATTCAATGTACGGTCTGCCGCTGAGACGCTTTGCCATAACACGTTTGTACGTGTAGTTATTTCTGTTATTTCTGAATTTCTATATTGAAGCCAATATGTCTCGCCCGATCCAAGCTCGCTTTAATTCACTGGCCTTAGCACACAATTATCAAATGATTCAGCAAAGCGCGCCGACGGCGCGCGTTTTTGCGGTGATTAAAGCCAATGCCTACGGGCATGGCGTTGAACGGGTGGTGGCGGCATTACCGGATGCTGATGGCTTTGCTATTTTAGAAATCAACGCGGCGATTGAATTACGCCGTCTCGGTGTTCAGCAACCTATTTTGCTGTTGGAAGGGGTGTTTAGTGCCGCTGAATTAACGGCGTGTGCCGAATTTGATTTAGCCATTGCGCTGCATTTACCGGTGCATATTGAATGGTTAGAGCAAGCCCAATTAAGTCGGCCGATAGCGGTTTTTCTCAAGCTCAATACCGGCATGAATCGCTTGGGTTTTCCAGCCGAATCGGCGCTAGCTTGGGCGGAACGTTTGGCGCGTTGCCAAAATGTCGCCAGCGTGACGGTAATGACGCACTTTGCGTGCGCTGATGAGCCAAGCAAAGGCATTGATGCCCAGTGGCAGCGCTTTATTGCTGCGACACAATCGTTAGCATTGCCAACCTCATCGGCCAATTCAGCGGCGATATTTGCGTATCCGCAAACGCATGGCACGTGGGTGCGGCCGGGTCTGGCGCTGTATGGCGCATCGCCGTTTAGCGATCAAACGGCGGCGAGCTTAGGTTTACAAACGGTGATGTCGCTGTGCTCGGAAGTGATTGCCACGCAAAATGTCGCCGCAGGCGAGTCGGTCGGTTATGGTGCGACCTTTATTGCGCCTGTGCCGATGAAAATTGGGATTGTGGCGTGTGGTTATGCCGATGGTTACCCACGGCATGCGCCGACAGGGACGCCAGTGTGGGTCGCCGGACACACAACGCGTCTATTGGGACGTGTGTCGATGGATATGCTGTGCATTGATTTAACGCCATGGACCGAACTCGATGTCGGTAGTCCGGTTGAGCTGTGGGGTGAGCATTTGCCGATTGATGAGGTGGCCTGTGCTGCCGGGACTTTAAGTTATGAGTTAATGTGCGCGATCGCTGCGCGAGTTCCTGTTTATACATTATAAAAGCGGGCCGATATCTTATTTGGCGTTCGCGTTTTACTCGCCTTAAGCCGGGGCGTTTTTATATCGAACGATCAATGATGGCATAAACAATTAAATGCATTAGCTCAGGCCTAAAAGTGCTATAGAAAATTGCGGCTATCGAGTGTTTAATTTTTTTGCATTATTTTTATCAGCAGTGTTGTAATTAAATCATTTTTTTTGTTTTATTCGTGCTGTTGATTCTCAGTCTAAATAAATTCTTCATAAATCAATTCAATTGCCACTCCCCAAGCGGGGGGGCTTCCTTTACAATTAGTCTGTTTCTTTTAATCCCGCCCTGCAGGTTGAATCATGGCATTGATCGTCCAGAAATACGGTGGCACATCGGTGGGTACGACCGACCGAATTAAAAATGTGGCTCGCCGCGTCGCCAAACATAAAGCACAAGGTCACGATATTGTTGTCGTGCTGTCTGCCATGTCTGGTGAAACCAATCGTTTGATTGGCCTCGCTAAAGAAATGCAAGTCAATCCTGATCCGCGTGAGCTTGACGTCATCGTCTCGACCGGTGAGCAGGTCACCATTGGCTTGCTGGTTATGGCTTTGAAAGACATCGGCATCGATGCGATTTCATACACTGGCGCTCAAGTGAAAATCTTGACCGATAGCGCGCACACCAAAGCACGTATTCAGCATATTGATGATGCCAATATGCGTGCGGATTTAAGTGCCGGTAAAGTGGTCGTGGTTGCTGGCTTTCAAGGTGTTGATCCTGATGGCAACATCACGACGTTGGGTCGTGGTGGCTCAGACACCACCGGTGTGGCTTTAGCGGCAGCATTAAAAGCCGATGAGTGCCAAATCTATACTGACGTGGATGGGGTTTACACTACCGACCCACGCGTGGTGCCAGAGGCCAAAAAGCTAACAACGATTACTTTTGAAGAAATGCTGGAAATGGCCAGCTTGGGTTCAAAAGTATTGCAAATTCGCTCTGTTGAATTTGCTGGTAAATATAATGTGAAATTGCGCGTGTTGTCTTCCTTCCAAGAAGAAGGCGAGGGCACGCTGATTACCTTCGAGGAAGACTCTACCGTGGAAAAACCAGTCATCTCCGGCATCGCTTTTAATCGCGACGAAGCCCGTGTCAACGTTATTGGTGTTCCTGATAAGCCCGGTATCGCTTACCAAATTTTAGGCCCAGTGGCTGATGCCAATATTGATGTCGACATGATTATCCAAAATGTTGGTCAAGACGGCACCACCGATTTCTCGTTCACGGTGCCTAAAGGTGAGCTCGCGCGCACGATTAAGGTTCTGGAAGGCGTGCAAAGCCATATTGGCGGTCAATCGGTTTCGGGTGACGACAAAATTTGTAAAGTCTCGATTGTTGGCGTAGGCATGCGCTCGCACGTTGGCGTTGCGTCAACGATGTTCCGCACTTTGGCGGAAGAAGGCATCAATATTCAAATGATTTCGACGTCTGAAATCAAAATTTCTGTCGTTTTAGACGAGAAATACTTGGAATTGGCCGTTCGTGTATTGCATAAAGCGTTTGGTTTAGACCGTACGCTGTAATTTAAGCCTGATTGAAGTGTTGCTTTTGGCTGCGCCATTTAAAAATGTCGTTTCAGGCTAAAAAATACACTTGTTGTAAAATCAGTAGCTTACGTAGTTAATCGACATTTCATCAGAAATATTCAATTAGAAGTGTTGACGGAGGCCGATAGTGTGTATATTATTCGGTCTCCCTGAACGGAGATGTGGATGAGTGGCTGAAATCACCGCCCTGCTAAGGCGACATACGGGGTAACCTGTATCGAGGGTTCGAATCCCTCCGTCTCCGCCAGGATCTTTAAGTTGTACAGTGCGCCCGTAGCTCAGTTGGATAGAGTATCTGGCTACGAACCAGAGGGTCGGGCGTTCGAATCGCTCCGGGCGCACCAACACTTAAAGCGTTTTACAAAGTCTCCATCGTCTAGAGGCCTAGGACACTGCCCTTTCACGGCGGCGACCGGGGTTCGAATCCCCGTGGAGACGCCAACTGTCGAGTTGGTGAGTTTTAAAAGTTTGAAATACAGTGCGCCCGTAGCTCAGTTGGATAGAGTATCTGGCTACGAACCAGAGGGTCGGGCGTTCGAATCGCTCCGGGCGCACCAATTTCTTACTGCATTAGATCTACAGAGTTCCCATAGTTTAGCGGTTAGAACACTGCCCTTTCACGGCGGCGGCCG
This sequence comes from Deefgea salmonis, assembly GCF_020531905.1. GTDB lineage: Bacteria > Pseudomonadota > Gammaproteobacteria > Burkholderiales > Chitinibacteraceae > Deefgea > Deefgea salmonis. The sequence continues at coordinate 267,663 of NZ_JAJAWG010000002.1, forward strand.
GGGTTCGATTCCCCGTGGGAACGCCAAAATTCGAATGAATAACGACTTAAGCGCAAGCTAAGTCGTTTTTTATTGCCTGTCACTTTAGCCGCGCAGTGAATTTCGTCATCCAGCACCGGTCATCACCGTGTTTTCCCCGCTTTGCCAATGAAATCAATCCAGTCAGAATCAATTTAAGCCATGAAAGCCATTGGCATGCAAAGCAGACCTTACTGTGTGACGATTTTTTACGACGCTAGCCACCAATTCAGTCTCGCTACGCTGTCAGCTGGGTTTAAATCAGGTACATTAGGCTAGGATTAAATCAAGAATAAGGATGAGACAGTGAAAAAAAATAATCTAGTGCTGGCAAGTTTGCTGTGTTTGAGTTTGATGGCGTGTGGTGAAAAGCCTGCTGCGACGCAGCTTGACGCCAATTCAGTTGATTCCAAGTATCAAAATCCATTACTGAATATCGATCCCGCCCAATTTAGTGCGGTGCTCGGTGAATGTGGCAAAGTGCTCTACGCCGCTTCAGCCCCGATTGATGAGACCTGTCGCAACGACGTGAAGGCCAGAGCGGCGAAGCAAGGCATTATGCTCACCGATACGCATTTAAATGAACCTTTGGTGCATGACCGTTATCAATACAGCACGCGCGCGCAGTAAGTTGCATCATCGCGGATTTAGCGCGTTCAAACGGAGAATAAAAAAGGGTGCAGATTGAACTGCACCCTTTTTTATCGTCTGGCGTTTAGGTTTATTTTTTTCCTAACACAGTAATGGTTTTCCGGCTGTTGTCTGAGCACAAGGCAAGTTGTAGTAATGCCAGCGCCGCGTCGGCGCGTGGCAAATAATCGCAGCTATCTGGCGCTGCTGTTGTTTCGTCCTCAATCACATAGTGGCCAGTGGCTGCTTGATGCGTGAGCCCGCCGGGACGAACAATCAGCCAATCTAGCTGGCTGCGACGTAAATGCTGTTCGGCGCGGGTTTTCGCTTGCAGCGCTTCGCCCAATGCTGCTTGCGCTGCTGGTGATAAACGTGACCATTGTTCATCGCAGCCCAAAGACGTCAGCAACACAAATCGACATGCATGACTGGCTTGCTGCGCGGCATGAATGGCATTGATATTGCCAATCTCGTCAACACGGCGGCCTTCAGCATTCTTGCCGCCAAGTAGACTAATTAATAAAGGCGCCGCCGCCGCTGCAATGGCATTTTGGCAGTCATTCAAATTAAACGCATCGCCGTGCAAAATGGTCACGCCGGCAGCAGCCAGTGCTTGGGTATCGCGACCAGCGCGCACCATGCAGGCAACGCGCAAGCCTTGGCGGCGGGCGTGTTGCACTAAATGCCAGCCAGTATTGGCCGCGCCACCCAAAATTAATAGATCGTGTTGTTTCATGCTAATTTACAATATTGCGCGGCAAATTGGCGTAATGCATCGAGTTGATCTTGGCGCAACTCACCAGCTTCATTACGACCAACAAAGATTTTAAACATTGGGTCGCCATTTAAATTGCAAAAAATAAGGCAAGCGGTTGGCTTATTCATAAATGGCCGCTCAATCCAATAGATGGCGCTGCATTGGCTAAAGCGTAAATGGCCGTGTAAACCGATGCTGTTTTTCCAGTTATAAAAACCGTGACTGACTTCGCCGTAGGGGAGTGGGCCGGTAAATTCTAAAATCGCATCATTGCTATTACTGATCACCGTCACGCTGCTTTGCCAAGCATGCATCATGTCCAATAGCGGGACAAACTGGCTGCCAGCCATTTTTTGCCACAGGGTGTTAGGCAGGCATTCGATCACGGTTTGTAGCGGGCACGCGAGGCTATCGGCCAATTGCTCTAAAACAATCCCTGGGTTTTTAGCCAGGCGGCTTTGTAGGGCGGTGATTTGTTCGGCATTTAAAGTGGGGTTCATGGTGGCTCCAGACAGCATTAAAGTAATACAGCAAGTTCGCGGGTGAGTGTTGGTGACCAGAATCGGCCAGCAATACTCAGTGCGGCGTGTTGACCATCGATATTGAGTAAGCCTGCGACTTGCCATTCATTGATTTTTTCTAGTGCAGCGGGGTAGGCGGCGAGTCGTTCGAGTGACAACACGCCACGATCAAGTTCGCCCTGAATCTGGCCGAAAATGCGTTTTTTATCGCTCACGCCGGCGATATAGCTCAAAGGTTTGCTGGTGCTGGCCAAATAGGCAGTTAATTCGCCCTGCACTTGATAGCTCAAACCCGAGTGGCAGCCACCCGCGCCCGAGCCAAAGGCGAGGCAGTCGTGACCGGTTTTAATCGCGCTGTTGTAGCGGTTGCGCTCGTTTTTTTGCGGATTGGCAAAATGACTATTACTCACTTGCACCCAACCAGCCGCTTGCATTTTATGCACGGCGTAGGCGTATTGACGCGCTTGTGTGGCCAAATCAGGCAAAGGCTTGAGCGCGCCTTTTGCTATCATGCGATTGATCGGCAAAGACGGAAAAGCATTAAACGCATAAATATCCAGTCCTGAAAGCCCTAATGACAATGCCACATCCAAATCGTGCGTCCATTTCTCATCATCTTGGCCCGGTAGGCCAAGCATTAAATCGGCCACAATCACGGCATCACAGTCTTGGCATAAAGCGCGCAAATAATCGGCAGCCGCTTCACCGCTATGGTGGCGGCCTAAACGGCGGCGCAGTTGGCTATCAAAACTTTGCACGCCAATCGAGATCCGATTGGCGCCCGCCGCGAGGCAAGCGTCGACTTTGTCGCGATCAAAATGCGAAATCCGCCCTTCGATGGTGATTTCGCAATCATCGGTCAGTGGCAAATACTGGCGAGCGGCGCTCAATAGTCGCGTTAAATCGTTGGCAGAGAGTGCCGTTGGCGTGCCGCCGCCAAAATACAGCGCTTGAATACTGCCGCCAGTAGGGCGAGTGCTGGCGTCTTGAGCGAGCTCGGCAATCAAGCGATCGACATAGGGCGTGCCGTGTTTTTCTTGCCATGCATTGCGATAAAAACCGCAGAACACACAATGATTGGCACAAAATGGGATATGAAAATAAGCCAAAGCGCCGTCGCTAATGGCCGCTTGCGTTAGCGTGGCTTGCATCTGCGGCCATTGCTCAGCAGGAATCGGATTGGCGCCCCACATCGGCATCAGTGCTTTGCGCTCTGTAAAAGCGTCGGGTAATACATCGTTGTTGCAGGTGAATGGCTTCATGGTCTAGGGTTTAAATATTAATGATATTCATTATCATTTGAATTGGGTTAAATTTTTTGATTTAAATCAATTCAAATCCGATCGAGGCTGAACAATGGCGATCAACTGGGGTGTGATTGTGGTCTGGCGCTACTTGTTTATTACGCTGGGTTTGGCGATCCAACGCGCAGGATGTTCCGCCTCAACGAGGCGTCACGCCGTCCTTAGTGGGGTGGCGATAGGTTAGCTTAACCGTCAAATAACACCAAAGGCCGCTGTGGGTCTTGCGGATGGGCGATCACGGTGGCGGCGAGTTGATACGTTTGCTGTAAATGTTCAGGGGTTAAAACATCTTGGGGTATACCGCTGGCAATAATGTCGCCCTTGGCCAGCATGGCAATACGGCTACAGTAGCGTGCGGCCAAATTCACATCATGTAATACCGCAACCACGGCAATACCGGCCTCACGGGTGAGTTTTTGCGCCGCAGCCAAGAGGCCATGTTGATGCAATGGATCTAAACTCGACGTTGGCTCGTCCAGCAATACACAGCGATATTCCCCCACTTGTTGCGCTGCCAAGGCTTGCACCAAGATGCGGGCAAATTGCACGCGCTGCTGCTCGCCACCGGATAAAGTTGGGTAGCGCCGCCCAGTGAGGTGGCTAACATCAGCCCATTGCTGCGCCGCATGCGCCACCTCGGCCACCGCACTGGGCGACAATTCGGCAAACGGATACGCGCCCATGGCAATCACTTCATCGACCGATAAATTAAACCCCAGCCCAGGATTTTGTGGCAAAACGGCACGAACGCGCGCCAATTGCTGGCTGTCGAACTCACGGACATCTTGCCCGGCCCAGCGCACATGGCCGTGCTGGGGCGTCAGCTCGCCTGAAAGTAAGGACAGCAGTGTGGATTTGCCTGCGCCATTGGCGCCCAGAATCGCGGTGAATTCGCCGGCAGGAATTGCCAGTGACACCTGATTTAAAATCGGCCGATGGCAGCGTGCAAAAGAAACTTGATCGAGAGTTAACATAAATCAGCTTAAGACTTGCGGCTAAGTAATAGCCAAAGAAAAAACGGCCCGCCAATCAAGCTAGTGACGACGCCAATGGGGAGCTCGGCCGGTGCCACGGCGATGCGGGCGATATAGTCGGCGAGCACTAAAGCGATGGCACCGAGTAAAAATGAAGCCGGTAATAAGCGCCGATGATCGGCACCCAACAGCATGCGCGCGCAATGCGGCACCACTAAACCGACAAAACCAATGCCACCGGTGGCGGCGACTAAAGGGCCAATTAATAGCGCCACTAACACAATCAATTTGCGGCGTAAGCCTTTAATCGCAAAACCCAAATGCAAGGCTTCGCGCTCACCGAGCAGTAGCGCATTCATGGCGCGCCAATAGCGCATAATCCAGATTGAAATTAGCAATAAAAAGGGCGCAAGCATCGCCAATCGTTGCCAGCTGGCACCCGCTAAACTGCCCATATTCCAAAAAGTCAGGCTACGCAATTGATTGTCGTCGGCCAGATAAGTAAATAGCCCCATCAAGCTGCCACAAATGGCGTTAATCGCAATACCCGCGAGTAATAAACCGGCCATGCCGGCGTAACGCCGACCAAGGTGATACGCCAAAGCGGTGGCTAAAATACTGCCTAGAAAAGCCGCAGGCGCTAAAATCGCAAAACTACCCCCCCCCAGTACAATCGCACAGACCGCACCCAGAGAAGCGCCGGACGATATACCTATTAGTCCCGGTTCAGCCAATGGATTGCGAAACAGCGCTTGCATTGTCGCCCCCGCGAGCGCCAAAACGCCGCCGGCTAAAGCGGCAAACAGCACGCGTGGCAAACGGATTTCGAGCAAAACATCGCGCCAAAACTGCTGCTCATCGTTCAATTTTTGCGCCGTGCTGAACAACAAACTCGGGATGGCATTGAGGGGAATTTGCACCGTACCGTGGCTAGCGGTAAAGATGAGCAGGGCGAGCAATACGCCGACGCCCAACAGCCAGTTAATTGAATGGGCAAACTGAAGTCGACAGCACATTAATATTTCGCCGCGTTAATGAGTTGACGTAACGCTTCTGGCAGGCGCGGGCCAAAGCCAAGCAGTAATAAATCATCCATCACAATCACGCGTTTATTTTTGGCCGCAGGCGATTGCGCCAAGCCGGGGCGCGCCAATAAACCGGCCATCCCACCCATGCTGCTTAAAGTGCTGGTGGTGGTGATAATCACGTCGGGGCGCAGCGCCGCCATGCCTTCGCGTGACAATGGCTTATAGCCTTGTTGCTGCGCTAGCACATTGTGTAAACCGGCCAATTGCATCATCGCGTCGGCGCTGGTGTTTTTACCGGCGCCTTCTGGCTCGCCACTGCGACTCATCAGCATTAACGCGCTGCTGGTACTGGTGATTGTGCTGGTAGTAGGCTGCAATGCTTTGACTTCTTGGCTGATTTTATTGGCCAATTGCTCGCCTTGTTGCGGTAGATTAAGCGCCGCAGCGACCCCGCGAATGCGTTGCGATAATGCTGAAAGATTGGCTTGGCCGGGCAAAATAATCACTTTGATGCCCATCTTGCGTAGCTGGGCTAAGGCTTGTGGTGGACCGGCTTGATCGGTCGCCAACACGATATCGGCCTTGCTGGCCAATACGCCTTCAAGCGAAAACTGCCGGTAATAGCCAACTTTCGGTAGTTGATTGGCTGCTGCTGGATACACACTGGATTGATCGACGGCGACCAGATGCTGCTCGGCGTTCAGTGCGTAAATAATTTCAGTCAGCGGGCCACCTAAACTCACCACGCGGGGTGGTTTAGCTAGAGCAAGTGCGCTGAAACTAGCAATAAAAAAGAGCAGCAAAAGGGAGGTCAAAGAATAATAAATACGCATGATATATCCAGCAGTAAACGAGTTATGGACTCAAGCTCGCTGGGTTTGGCTTGCCATAACGTGGCAGCTCAAACCCAAGTTCAGTACAGCAATTTATTGCGCCAAAGGCGTGTGGCATAAGTTTTCTAGCAAGGTGCGCCAAGCCGCCAGCTCCGGCACGCCCGGTTTTCGCACACCAAAGAACTGCACGATTAATTCTTCGCTTTCGCTATACACCTCAAGCGAAGTAACCCAACCATCGACGGTGGGTTTATTGACGATCCAGCACGAAGCAATGGCGGTGGTATTGAGGTGTAGATTAAATTTCTCATCCAAAATATTGAACCAAGGGCCGGTGCGCAGCAGTTTTTTGACTGGGCCAGAGTGAATCTGCACCATGCCGCGATTGCCAACAAAACACATAATCGCCAACTCTGAATCGGCCGCTTGTTGCAGCATGGTTTCAACGGCATCAATCGCTACCGCTTGGGCTAAATCAGCACCCGCTGCACGTAAAGCACCTAAACGGCTGACTTGGTTTTTGCGTAGCATCGGAAAAAATCCATGCGTGTCGGTCAATGCCAACCATGCGGCACGCAGCGCCGCTGGATCGGCGGCATCACGCGGCATCGCGTCGATAGGGTAGGCGGCGATCTCGGGCCAAGCTGGTGCTGCATCGGTGAATTTTGCGACCAAAGCTTGGTAAGCTGCGATATTGCTGTTGGCGGTCATAAAGATTTTATGCACGGCAACCCCGGCGCCATCAAAAAATTGCAGGCTGAGGCGCTCGCCTTCTTGCACCGCAAAATGGCTTTGCCAAGCATTAAAAAACATCCGTAAATCTAAATCCGCGCCCAGCACCATGCCGATGGCTTTTTCGGCTTCGATTTGTTCGTATTCGCCATGACGCTCGTGCACGCACCATTCATTACGGCTCAATACCATCACTTCGCCCAAAGGGGCTAAGTCGCGGAAAATGGCTTGGGCTGTGCCTTTGAGTGGGGTGGCCTTTACGCCGCATTCGGCGGCCACCAGCTCAGCTTCACTCACTTGCAGGCGTAGCGCCCGATCACGGATACGCAGTTTGGGTTCGGTTTGGCGTAAAGCTTGATCGGCGGTTTGCAATGTGGCGGCGCGTTCGGAATAAGTCATCGCGTTCATGGGGTGTCCTTGTGGTTTTGCTACGGTGAAATGGCGAGGGCAGGGCGGTAAGCTTGCCGCGTCGCCTTGGCGCTCGGTGGCTTTTGAGCGACCGAGCCATTGATTGTTGTGGTTTAGAATTTCCAATCGACGCTCAGGCGCAGATTGCGACCGGGTTGAGTGAGCCGATCCATATTGGCGCTTGAGCTCGCTAGGCTACGCACATCGCTATCAATCCAATATTTGCGATCACCTAAGTTGAAGACGCCGCCGGTGATTTTGAGATCTTTGCGCGGCGTCCACCATGCGATTAAATCGACCAAGCCATAGCCGGGCGCTTTAAAATCGGCTTCGCCGGCGACTTTGTCTTGGCCTTTTACTGCGGTGAATAAGATTTGCCCGCCCCATTGCGCGTGTTGGTAGCCCAAGCCAGTAACGGCTTTAAGCGGGGCGACACTGCCGAGCGGTCTATCATTGGTTTGATTTAAGCCGACCGCCCAAGCGGCGTTAGCCCATGTATGCCAACCTTGGCCGATTTGCCAGTTCATTCTGACTTCAGCACCATAAATCCGCGCTTGGCTGATGTTTTGGTTTTGGTAGGTGGTGTTGGTACCTGGCACGCACAAGGCATTGCCCGGGCAAGTGACGCTGACTTGCTCAATAAAGTTGTCGTACTGATTATTAAACGCGGCGATGCTGCCGCCGAGTGCTGAATTGCCAAAGCGGCCGCCCAGCTCAATGCCGTGACTGGTTTCAGGTTTGAGGTTCGGATTGGCAATGGCGGCGTAGCCCATTGGTGAGATATAGCTGCCGTTTAATTCCATCGCATTGGGCGCACGAAAACCCGCGCTGTATTGGGCAAATAAAGTGCTCATGTCATTGACTTGCCACGCGGCGGCTAGCTTGGGGGACAGCGCCGAATCAGTCAGCGCCACCGCTTGCCCGCCGCCAGAACTAAATTGCGTATCAACGTCGGGCTTGAGTTGGTAATGATCAAAACGTAAACCCGGCGTGAGGGTGAATTGGCCGCCAGCAAAGCTCAGCTCGTTTTGCGCGTAAATACCCCATTGCGTGGTTTTGGTTTTGGGGACATCGCGCACATTGAGCGTGCTCGAGCTTGGCGTGCCGTCGCGTAATTCAGTTAAATCGCTTTGGAACCATTCCGCGCCCAGCGTCCAATGCTGGGCGATGGCACCGGCGATTTTCTTTTCAACCAGACCATTGATGCCGACGGTGTCTTGGTCATACGTTGAAGTGCGGCTCCAGTTGGGCGTGAGCACTTTGCCTTGTTGGCGAACTTGGAATGATTTTTGCGTGGTGGCCATATCTTGGCGATAAACCATCGCTTGCGCGCCATCGATCCAGCCATTTTGATCGGGCGCGGTGTATTGATAATCCAGTGAAATGCGGCGGCGCGTTTGTTCGTCCTCGGCACGGCTCGATTTCACCGAGCTCATCATCGGCGCGCCAATATCGGTATACATCGTGGTGTCGACGCTTTTTTGATTCATCTCGGCGGTCAAGCCCAGCTTGTGGCCGCCATCGAGATAATGCTGCAATTTGACTAAGGCGCTGCGTTGTTCGGTATCTTGTGGATTGGCGGTGGTGCGGCCATATTTTTGCGTATCGACCGTACCCATGGTGGCCAATTCATGGCCACGGCGACCCGCCACTTGCACTAAACCTAAAGTATTTTCACCCATGGCAAACGCCACCGCCGCTTGCGCGCCGTAGCTTTGGTCGGCGCTGGCGTAATCGGCTTTTACTTGGCCGGCGACATCGCCTCGGCCTTGTAATAAATCGGCAGGATTGGTGGTGCGCATCCCGACCACGCCGCCTAAGGCATCGGAGCCATACAACGTTGACGCTGGGCCACGTAAAACTTCAATTGCCGAAAGTTGCGAAAAATCGACTTGGTCGCGGCCACTATTAAGGTAAGAGCCAAAAGAGAAGGCATCCGGTAGGCGAATGCCATCGACCATCATCAAGACGCGGTTACTGTCTAAGCCGCGGATACTGACGCTGGACAAACCATAACGGCCATTTTGCCGAATATTCACGCCCGGTTCGGCGCGCGAAAAATCACGAAAATCGTCAATCATCTCGTCATCGAGCACCGCTCTGCTCGTCGTCGTGATCGATGGTGGCAACGCGCTGAGCTCTTTTTCGGTACGGGTGCCAATCACCACGATTGGATCAAGCGCCGGAAATACCGGCTCTGCTGCGGCAAACGCGTGTTGCATCGCGGCAGAAAGTAGCGTCAAAGTCAAAACCGTGGCTTTCATTTTTTGTCCTTCAGCGGCCACTTGCAGTGCAAAAGCAAGTCAGTAACAGGGCCGATTTAAATATGAATAGGAATCGTTATCAATAACGTGCCGCACATGGTAATGATATTAATTCTCATTTGCAAGTTATATTGTTTGCCACTAAAATTGACGTCCCCCTCCCATGGCCACAATCTGCGAATGAAACGAATCTATCCACTGTTATTACTTAGCTTACTGGCAGCCTGTCAGTCGCCCGCCACTTTGACCCCAGCAGCGCCGCCTAAGCACCCCGTGGTTTTATTGGGTGAAGTCCACGACAATGCGCTGGGCCATCAACAACGCTATGCATGGTTAAAAGCCCAAATAAAAGCCGGCTGGCGACCGGCGATTGCGATGGAGCAATTTGACGTTGAGCGGCAAGCCGACATGGATCAAGCGCGCGCCAAGCGCCCCAAAGACGTCGATTTTCTAATTAAAAAAGCCGGTGGCACGCGCTGGGATTGGCCTTTATATCGGCCGGTAATTCAGCTGGCTTTGCAATATGATTTGCCCTTGCTGGCGGCGAATTTATCGCGCCAAGACGCAGCGATCTTGATGAAAAATCCGCAAGCGAGTTTAGTTAGTTTGGCGGGAATGGATTTAAACGCGGATATTGCGCCTGCCGTTTTAGCTGGACAGCGCCAAGCGGTGCAAGCAGGACATTGTGGAAAATTACCGCTGGCGATGGAAGAACCCATGGCGCGCGCACAAATCGCTAGAGATCGTTTAATGGCGCAAGTGATGACACCGTATCTGTCGCAAGGCGTTGTGCTGATTGCCGGTAACGGACATACCCGCCGTGATATTGGCGTAGGCCAATGGTTGCCGCAAGCGTATTCGGTGGGATTTGTTGAGTCAGAACAAGACCATGATTTTGATGAAGTCCACATCATTGCTGCAACCCCGCGCCCAGATCCTTGCGCGACATTGCAATTAAAACCGTCGTAAATACGGTTTTTTTTACTCAGGGCGCGACCGGTTCGCGTCCTTTTTTTTGCCTAGCGCCTCGGCGTTGCAGGTGCGCGGTTTAGATTAAGCCATCGTCGTTGTCGACTAAAATATTCAGTGAATTTTTTAAGGTGTTCCGCACTTTTTTACGCGAGAGTAATTTGGTTTGTGCTGGTAGCGGTAAATCGGTCAGTCGCAGTACATTTTTATCAATCAACACATCGACCAAATCTTCGATCACGCGAATTAAATCGGTGTCGAGCGAATAAAATATTTCATCCGATTTAACCAAAAAATTGACCACATCAGGGTGATTGCTCTCGAGCTTTTCTTGGTTTTCTGCTGATGCTTCGACTGAAAGAGTGATGATTTCACCTTGGGCATTTCGACGGGCATAAAACATAATGGTAGGCTCATAAGAAACATTTAAGTTTGATGTTAGCATTTTCACCGTAGGCTGTAGATGATCTAAGGAGGTTTGAATGGAAAAAGTCAGCAAAACCGATGAGCAGTGGCAGGCTCAGCTCAGCCCTGCAGCGTATTACGTCACGCGGCAAAGCGGCACCGAGCGCCCATTTAGCGGCCAATACGAAAAAAACCGTGCCGCAGGGCAATATCACTGCATCTGCTGTGGTGCGCTGTTGTTTGATGCTGCCGATCAATTTGACGCTGGCTGCGGCTGGCCGAGTTTCTCGTTGGCGGCCGACGAATCCGGCGTCACACGCATTGTCGATCGCAGCCACGGCATGGAGCGGATTGAAGTGCGCTGCACACAATGCGACGCGCACTTAGGCCACGTCTTCCCCGACGGCCCAGCACCTAGTGGCGAGCGCTATTGTATTAATTCAGTAGCGCTGGATTTTGAGGCCAAATAGAGGGTATGTATTTGATTGTGGCCCTTTAAATTCATAGTCTAGATGGCAATACATCAATGTAGCCATCAAAAAAGCCGCACTCATAGTGCGGCTTTTGCATTTCGAATTTGGGTGTTTAATCCGAAATCCGTGCCAATTCTTCAAAATACGTTGGGAAGGTTTTGGCGGTGCATTTGGGGTCGTTAATGCGGACCGGTACGCCTTTGATCGCCACCAGTGAGAAGCACATCGCCATGCGGTGATCGTCGTAGGTGTCGATTTCGGCGTTGGCGGTGAGCGCTTCAGGTGGCGTTACCGAGATCCAATCTTGGCCTTCAACCACGGTGGCACCGACTTTACGCAGCTCAGTCGCCATGGCCGAAAGGCGGTCGGTTTCTTTCACGCGCCAGCTTTCGATGTTGCGGATGGTGGTGGTGCCTTTGGCGTAGAGCGCGGCAATGGCAATGGTCATCGCCGCGTCAGGGATGTGGTTGAGATCAACGTCAATTGCGGTGAGCTGGCCGCTCGCTGGTGGTGCCGCTTCAATCCAATTGGGGCCCCAAGTAATCACAGCGCCCATTTCTGCCAAGGTATCGGCAAAACGTTTATCGCCTTGAATGCTGGTTGAACCCACGCCTTCCACGCGCACCACGCCGCCACCGATGGCACCGGCTGCGAGGAAGTAAGACGCGCTGGATGCGTCGCCTTCAACGTGGATTTCGCCGGGGCTGGTGTAACTTTGGCCGCCGGGGATGAAAAATTCGTTCCAGCTTTTACGCTCGACTTTTAGGCCAAATTTGGCCATTAAATTCAGTGTGATTTCGATATAGGGTTTAGAGATCAATTCACCGATCACATCAATCGTCATATCGCGTTGGGTGAGGGGTATCGCCATCAACAGCCCAGTCAGAAACTGGCTGGAGACATTACCCTTCACGGCAATGCGGTTGCTAGTGATGCTGCCCGGGCGAATTTGTAGTGGCGGGAAGCCTTCGTTGCCCAAATATTCGATATTGCAGCCCGCTTGCTGTAAGCCGGTTACCAAGTCACCAATCGGGCGCTCGTGCATGCGTGGCACGCCAGAAAGACGGTAATCGCCGCCCGCAAAGGCCAGCGCCGCAGTCAATGGGCGAAACGCCGTGCCCGCGTTACCAAGGAATAAATCGGCTTGTTTAACCGGGAATTCACCGCCACAGCCATGGACGATAAAATCACGGCTGTTGCCGATTTGCTCGATCTGGATGCCAAGCGCCGTAAGGGCTTCGAGCATGCGTTCGGTGTCGTCCGAAGCGAGTAAACCCAAAACACGGGTGCTGCCTTGGCACAATGCCGCCAGTAATAAGGTACGATTTGAAATGCTTTTTGAGCCGGGCAGGGCAACGCTGCCATTCACGCCCGCAATCGGGGCAAGATCCAGAAATTCCATCATGGTTTCCTAAAAAGTAACACGGTGTGTGGGCAGCGCTGCGATCGATGCAAAGCTGAGCAGTGATTGCAAATGAATGATCGATGCTGATTGGCTTGCCAACGCAGCTGGTATCCATCGCGGCGTTGGCAAGCGGTGGTGCAAACTATGCGGTCAATTTATTGAGTGCGGTATACACCAGATCAGCGTCCAGTTGATTGAGGCAGTTCATATGCCCCAGCGGGCAAACGCGGGCAAAGCAGGGGCTGCATTCTAAATCAAGAGTCACAATCTTGGCTTTAATCGCCAGCGGCGGGGTAAAACTCGGTGAGCTCGAACCAAACACGGCCACTAAAGGGCGCTGTAATGCCGCGGCCACATGCATTAAACCCGAGTCATTACACACCACACTACTGGCGAGCGACATTAAATCAATCGCTTCGGCCAGACTGGTTTTGCCGGCTAAATCGAGCACTTGCGGCGCGAGCTGGCGAATTTCGCTGCAAATTTCTTGGTCTTTATTCGACCCCAATAGCCAAACTTGCTGGCCTTCGGCGATCAATCGATTGGCCAATGCTGCGGCGTGGATGGCAGGCCAGCGTTTGGCCGGGCCGTATTCTGCGCCGGGGCATATCGCCACGATCGGCGTGTCCAGACTTAAACCGAGTTTACGTACCGTGGCATCGCGCGCATCGGTGTTGATGGTGAGCACCGGAAACGGCATGGCTTCAGTGAGCGGCACGCCGGCATCGGCACCCAGAGCGTAAAAGCGCTGCGCCATTTGCGGCAGCAAAATCGGGTCTAGCTCGCGCGCATCATTGAGTAAGCCATAGCGCATTTCACCCAACCAACCGGTGCGCTGAGGGATGCCAGCCAAAAACGGCACTAAGGCCGACTTGAGTGAGTTCGGCAGCACAATCACTTGCTGGTAGCCACGCGCTTTGATTTGCCGGGCTAGCGCCCAGCGTTCACGCAATTTGAGTTCGCCGTGGGTAAATGGCGCGTCGATCAAATCGTTAATTTCGGCCATCCGCGCATGCAGCGGTCGCGTCCATGCGGGCGCGAGCACGTCGATTAGCGCATCAGGGTGGCGCGCTTTGATTCGGGCATACAGGGGTTGCGCCATAATGGCATCGCCCACCCAAGCGGGAGCGACGATGAGAATTCGTTTCAAAATTAAATTTCCTAATGACTGCGCGGTGTTAACGCGGGTCGTCACCGCGTGGCAAAGCCCTATTTTACGCCGGATCAACGACAAAAGCGGCGCATGACGCCGCTGGATGACAATGCTATTGGCGAGCGACTGTATTGGGCGTTAGCAGGCGGCGTGAAGCGCGTATTGAGAGTTCACTTTAGCGCTGCCTGTGGCCTGTTCTGCTACCGTGAGTTTCGCCAAACAGGCGGGTATATCAATGACCCTTAATGATTTCGCCAGCTTTAAGGCGATACGTCGTGCCACAGTATGGGCATTGGGCGGCACCGGTTTTGCTGACATCAAGAAACACCCGAGGATGCGAATTCCAGCTGCTCATGTCTGGCATTGGGCAATGCAGTGGCAAGTCTTTGGCCAATACTTCGATGTCTGTTTGCGATTCTTTAACGCTCATGGGGTACTCCGAATGATGTTGTTGTTAGGTGTCGCGCAGCGTAACCACGACCGTCGAGTTACGCCTTGGACTCACCCGACGTGCATTAGCAGGCAGTGAGCCAATCTGCATGATGGCTGTCACGGCCTTGAACGATATCAAAATACCGCTTTTGGATTTCAGTCGTCATCGGGCCACGGCTACCGCAACCGATTGTGCGGTTGTCGAGCTCGCGAATCGGCGTGACTTCGGCGGCGGTGCCGGTAAAGAACGCTTCGTCACAGATATACACTTCATCGCGGGTGATGCGTTTTTCGATCACTTGGACGCCCATCTCAGAGGCGATTTGGAAAATCGTATTGCGGGTAATCCCGTCCAAGCACGAGGTCAAGTCAGGCGTGTACAGCTTGCCATTGCGAACGACGAAAATATTTTCGCCCGAGCCTTCAGCGACAAAACCATCCACGTCCAGTAGTAGCGCTTCGTCGTAACCATCGGCCGCAGCTTCATCGTGCGCCATGATCGAATTCATATAATTGCCGTTGGCTTTGGCTTTGCACATCGTGACGTTGACGTGGTGGCGCGAAAAGCTCGAGGTTTTTACGCGAATGCCTTTGGCCAAACCTTCTTCACCCAAATACGCACCCCAAGGCCAAGCGGCAACGATGATGTGCACGTCTTTTTTCGGTGGCGCGATGCCGAGTTTTTCTGAACCGTAAAACGCCATTGGGCGCATATAGCCTGATTTTAAACCGTTTTCTTTAATTACCGCGATGTGCGCGGCGTTAATTTCTTCGCGGGTGAACGGCAAAGTCATATTCAGAATTTTGGCCGAATTAAATAGGCGATTGGTGTGATCTTGCAGGCGGAAGATCGCAGGGCCGGTACTGGTTTCGTAAGCGCGAACGCCTTCAAAAACGCCCATGCCGTAATGCAAAGTGTGGGTCAGCACATGGGTCGTGGCTTCGCGCCAAGGTACCATTTTGCCGTCATACCAAATAACGCCGTCGCGATCTGCCATTGACATCGATGCTCTCCTGCCTAAGTTCTGGGTTTCTAATAAAGACGGTGATTGTAACTGAAAAATAGGGGATTCTGCGTAGCGCCGTACACAGAGTTACACGCTGCTGGGGCCTGCGTAAGATTTAGGATTTAAACCCCGATTTTTGGCGCTGGCAACAGGCCCGATTTGAATTCATACCGTGGCGGCCGCAAGGTTTGGGGCGGCAGGAAAATCCAAACTATATCGGCGCATCGGCCAAAGTGCTTGCCGCGCGGGGGGCCACGGTCGGGCCACGGTCGGCAAGCACTACGCTGGATTCGGGTTTATTGTAGCGTTAGCCGCGCTTGTTCTAATTTTTGCCCGGCGAGGGTGTATTGAATAATCGCCACGCTGCCCGATAGCGCGGCAAAGTCGCCTTGGCTACTGAGTTGATTACTGCCGCTGGGGGTGAGTGTCACGCGGCGTTGTTGTTGCTTGGTTTGCAAAATCACTTCCGCGTTGGCACCACTGGTTTTAAGCGGGCGGCCGTCGTGATCTTTGAGATACAAGGTGAGCGTATCCGGGCGGTAACTGAGTTCCAGTTGATGGCCAGCAGCAGATTCTTTGACCGTGCCGCCGTGTTCGGCTTGCAGTGGGGTATCGCTGTGTGCGTAAAGAGGGGCGCAAGCTAACAGCAGGACGATCAGCAGTGGTTTAGGCATGGTGTGGGATTCTTATTGGCGGCGAAAAAAAGGCATGCGTTGCATACGCATGCCGATTGCGGTGAAGTTTAGCGATTGTTTTCGCAAAAACTATGGAAGTTTTCTGCCGTGAGTTCGAGGTCATTGTCGATGAGCACTTTGCTGGGGCGAACGCATTGTTGTTGTTTTACGCACCACGAATAGCCTTCTTCACCCACGCAGCCATGATGGTCTTTGGCCAGTTGGGTGGGCTCGGTTGTCGCGCTGGCGCTGGCCAAACCGGCAACAAGCAGGAATCCCAAACCGAGGAGTCCGTATTTTTTAGTAGAAAATTTCATGGGTATACCTCGCTATGCGTTTATTTGTGGTGTTTAGAGCTAGATACCTAATTGGAAGGCTTGACTTGCGTATTGCTGGTGCTGGCTAGTTTTCGGTGCTGAATTACCTTTTGGGTTTAGCTTATTTTGTCAGCGATTGCCAGCTTGGGCTAGGTCAATACGGGTAAGAGCTTAGCGAATAAGCCAAGCCAGCGGCAAAATTTTTGACAGCGCTTCGCACTTTTTGCGGCACATCGTACGTTGCCGCAAGCTGGCTTAGAATGACAATGTGGCGCTGACTACGCCTTGATTCGCCGCGAAAATCGCGTAAGCAGCAGCGGAAAACCAAACGTCAACCGACCCTCGGTGATCTTTACTCGTTTTATCGGGCCAGACCGAGTAAAATGCGGCCTTCACCGCCCATACTCTGATTGATATGTGGCGGTTGTTTTTTTGATACTTGGAGTGGGTCTATGTCTGAAGCTATTGCAGTTGCTCTTGTTGGGGCTGATACCCCTGCATCTCAAGCATTTTTAGATGTATTGGGTGAAATGCCATTGGCTTTGACCGCACTGTATCCTTTGTCGGATGACGAAGAAGCTGTCTCGGTTGAGTTGCGTCATCAAAGCCTGCCGATGATTGACGTTGCCAGTTTTGACTGGAAAAAAGCCGACGCAGTGGTGTTTGTTGGCGCGCCGGAATTGGCCAAACGTTACGCTCAAGCAGCGTGCGATGCCGGTGCTGCGGTGATTGATTTAACCGGGGCCACGGGCAGTCAATCCGGTAAGCCGCAACGCGGCCAAATCGTGGGTTTACCGCATGTATTGACGTCGATGATTTCTGCGCCATTGGCGGCATTGCATGCGTTGGGGGCGATTGATTTTGCTGGCGCAACGGCGATGTTGTCGGTGTCCGAAGATGGCCAAGCGGCGATTGAAGCATTGTCGATGCAAACGCGGCAATTGTTTGCGCAGCAAGAAGTTGAGCTCGCCGGTTATCCTAAACGTTTGGCGTTTAATTTATTGCCGACCGCCGATTGCGGCGAAGAGCTGCGCATCGCCGCAGAGTTGACGGCCGTGGGTACGCCGCTCAATTGCATTACGGTGAGCCGTGTACCGGTGTTTTTTGGCCACGCGGTGAGTTTGAATGTGTTGATGCACGATGAGGTGACGCTCGAGCAAATCGAGGCGGCAATCCAAGCGTCGCCAGCGCTGTATTATCTGAAAGCCGATGGCGCCGCCGGGATTGCGACGCCGCAAGACGCGATAGGTGGCGATAAAGTGTGGCTCAATCAATTGCAAGTGGCGGCTGATGGTCGTTCAGTACAAATGTGGTTGGTGGCCGATAATGCCCGCTTGCCAGCGCGCGCTGCAGTGTTGCTATTGGCTTTGCTGTAAGGCTGTTGTGTTGGTCGACATGAATAAATAGTGGCTCAGCGCCGAAAAAATGCCGTTCATCTTGCGATTGAACGGCATTTTTTATGGCTTAAATATTGGGCTTGCGGCTTAATGCCGTTCACTTAGGCCAAGTGAGCGGCATTTTTTTCCTCGATTTCATTGCAGTTGTCGCTTTTGACGCAAAGGTACAGAGAAAATCAATCGAAAAACCCTGATTTTCCTCCGCGCCTCTGCGCCTCTGCGTCAGGTTTTCAGGGTTTGTCGTTAAGTGAACTGTATTTGGGCTTGCGGCTGGGCTTATGCTTTTTCAAACCAAGCAATGCTTTCCACATGCGCCGTATGGGGGAACATATTAATCACGCCGCAGCTTTTGAGTGTGTAGCCTTTGGTGTTGACCAAAATATCGGCGTCGCGTGCCAGCGTTGCCGGGCTGCATGAGACATAAACAATGCGTTTTGGGCCGTGCTCAACACTGATCGATTGGCACAAAGCCATCGCGCCATCGCGTGGTGGATCGATCAGCATTTTGTCAAAACGACCGAGTTGATCGAGCCACTTTTCGGTCATTTCAAATAAGTTGGCGATTTCATAGCTAGTGAGGTGATCGAGTTGATTGTGGATCGCGCCTTCAAGCGCACGCTCGACCAATTGCTTACTGCCTTCCATACCCAACACTTTGGCACCGCTGCGCGCAATCGGTAGCGTGAAATTGCCCAAACCACAGAACATATCGGCAATGATTTCACCCGGTTGCGGATCGAGTAAATTCATCGCGCGCGCCACCATCACGCGATTGATTTCATAATTGACTTGGGTAAATTCAGTCGGTTTGAATGGCATTTCGATGCCAAATTCAGGCAGCGAATAGGTCAGTGCGGGCGCATCGAGCGGGTAGAGCGGGTAGGCCGAATCGGGGCCTTGCGGTTGCAGCCAGATTTGCACTTGCCAGCGATCGGCATAGGCTTTGAATAAGGCCAAATCCGCGTCGTTAATCTCCGTCATGATGCGAAACACGAGGACGGTGACATTCTCGCCGACGGCCAGCTCGATTTGCGGCATGTCGTGGGCAATCGATAGCGCGCTGATTAATTCACGCAGCGGCAATAGTTGATCCGACATGGATTGGGGTAACACATGGCACTCGCTCATATCGGCGATAAAGCCAGAGCGGCGCTCGTGAAAGCCAACCAAGACTTGTTCTTTTTTGGCGACATAGCGCGCTGAGAGTCGACCGCGCGAGCGATAAGCCCAGGCTTGGCCATAAATGGCGGGCAGCATGGTTTCGGCGCGAACCTTGCCAATGCGCCGCAGATTGTCTTCCAGAATGCGTTGTTTACTGGCCACTTGTGCGCCAAATTCCATGTGTTGCATCGAACACCCACCGCAAACGCCAAAGTGTGGGCATTTGGGCTTGACGCGCATAAAGCTGTCATTATGAATAGTCACCGCATGGGCGTTTTCAAAGCTGGGTTTTTTGCGATAACTCAGAAATGAAATCGTTTCAAAAGGTAAACCACCGTCAATAAAAATGGTTTTGCCTTGATAGCGTGCGACGCCATGGCCTTCATGGTCTAACGATTCAACCGTGGCAATGGGGTGGGTTTGGGGTGCAGATGGATTCATGACAAACTAACTTCTAATAGATAGCCCTACAGTATAACGCAGTCGATGCTGCGCTTGGTGCTGAGTCATACTCAGCGTGATTTTTGCTCAAAATCAAGGTTGGCAATGCAATTGATGCAACTCGAATCGCTACTTAATTTACGTGCACTATTAGAAGCCGATAGCTGGGATCAGTTTGCCGCCACGTTGGTGGGCGCTGTGCGAGATTCATTTACGGCCAAAAGGGTGTATTTGATTTTGCCCAATGAGTCGTTCACCAACGTGGCGATTTATGCTGAGGCCGTCATCGGCCAGCGGCCTTTGGCGTTTGCCGAGCCACAACAAGCAACCGGATTTTTTGGCGTGCCAGTCGATGAGCTGACTTGGCAAATGCGCGAACCGGCGGTGTCGATTCGGCCGGTTAGCTATCAAATGCAAGAAATCTGGGATGTGCCCGATGACGCGCCGATTGCTTTATCGCGCTTGATTTTACCGTTGCTGGCGAGCCAAGGATTGCAGGCTTTGCTTTACGTTGAGTTAAGCGATGTGGTGCGCTTACAAGCGTATTTAGATACCGCGGCATTTCGCATTGAATGCGAGGCTTTGGCCGAAATGCTGCAAGAGCGGGTGGCGGCTTTATTGTATGGACACAATTTAGAGCGCGATGAAATGACGCGCCGCCTGCAGCAAAGCTTGCAACGCGCTGAAGAGTATCGTGAGTTATTACAAAAATTACATCAAGTGACGCTGCGCCTCACTCAAACGCCCTCTTTAGATGATTTGTATCGCAACGTGGTTGCGGCGGCGATTGGTGATTTAGGCATTGATCGCGCCGCTTTATTTACGGCTGATTTGCAAACCGATGAAATGTGCGGCACCTATGGCACCGATAACAATGGTGAGTTGTGTAATGAAGCGTGGTATCGCAGCCCAACGCCGCAGCATCAAATTTTTCATGATGCTTTAGCGCAGCCGGGCGAAGTGATGGTCAAAGAAGACGCGGCGATTTATTACAATAAAGTCGTCGTTGGCCGTGGCTGGAATTCTTTAGTGGCGCTGTATGCCGACAACACTTTATTGGGTTGGATGGCGGCGGATAATTTTTTGCATCGCCGCAGCTTGATGCCGTACCAGCGCGAAGTGATGAAGCTGTTTGCGGCGATTGTGTCGCAATTGATTCGGGCCAAACAAGTACAAGAACAATTACGCCAAGCCAATGAACGGTTGTTATTGCAAAGTGATTCTTTGGCCGTGGCGCGCGATGCGGCTGAAGCGGCCAATCGGGCGAAGTCGAATTTTTTGGCGACGATGAGCCATGAAATTCGCACGCCGCTCAATGGTATTTTGGGTTTTGTGCAATTACTGGGTAATACCGCGCTCAACGCCGAGCAGGCTGAATACGTCGCCAATGTGCATAAATCCGGTGATTCATTGGTGTTGTTGGTCAATGATTTACTCGATTTTTCTAAAATTGAAGCCGGTAAACTTGAGCTGATTAAAGCGCCGTTTGAATTGGCGCAAGTGATCGAAGACGCCGCAGCCGTGTTAGCGTCGCGCGCGGTTGAAGCGCGACTCGATGTGCTGCTCGATATCGATCCGCAGCTGCCCGCTTGGTATTTTGGTGATGCTTTGCGTTTAAAGCAGGTGTTGATTAATTTAATCTCCAATGCGATTAAATTCACCGAGCATGGTTTTGTGCGCATTGCGGCGTATTGCGATCAACAACAGATTTGCATCGCAGTGCAAGACAGCGGCATTGGCATCGATATCGCCAGTGCCAATCAATTATTTCAGCGTTTTTACCAAGCCGAATCGGGCTCAACGCGGCGCTTTAGCGGCACAGGTTTGGGATTGGCGATTTCTAAATCGTTGCTGGCGTTGATGGATGGCGATATTCAGCTGCGCTCGGTGTTGGGGCAGGGCTCTGAATTTATCGTCAGCTTGCCACAGCAGCATTTGGCGCAACCGCGTGAGTTTGCCGATTATCATTTGCAAGGCAAAACCGTGCTGTGGTTGGGCAAAGCCGACGGCATTGCGCGCACGGTCTTGCCGTGTTTGGCGCGGGTAGGTGTTCGATTACTGACGACGCCGCCAGCGTCGATCAATTGCGTTGATTTATTGATGATTGAAGAGGCGCAACTGCTGCAGCTGTGGCCTCAATTGCCAAGTTTATTACTGGGCTGGCAAATGCCCGATGTGCCGCTACAGCCGCAGCAGGCTTTTTTGTGCAAAGTGGCGTTGGCCGAGCATACGGTATTGCGAACAGTGGCTGAGTTATTAAATTGTGTAGAGGTATCTGCTGCTAGACCAGTAAATAGAAAGTCTACAGTGCAATACATTGGTAAAATATTAGTCGCAGAAGACAATAAAATTAATCAGCGCGTGGTGCAGGCTTTTTTGAGCAAATTGGGCTGTCAGGTAGTGGTGGCAGAAAATGGCCGCGAAGCACTGCTGGCCGCCGATGCCGAAATCTTTGATTTGGTGCTAATGGATTGGCAAATGCCCGAAATGGACGGCTTGGCAGCAACGCGGATTTTACGCAGCCAAGCGCATACTCGCGCCTTGCCGATTATCGCCCTTACTGCCAATGCGTTTGAGCATAGCGAAAACGAATGTTTGGCGGCTGGCATGGACGGCTTTTTAGCCAAGCCGCTGAACTTAGTTAAATTGCAGCAGATCGTGGCGCAATATTTGCCCGCATCGGAGTGAGGCGTTGGCAAAATGGCGCGTGGATTGCCATCCACGCGGTGAGCGGCGTCGTTTAATTCTCTTGGGCTTCACACAGCAATGCCGCTTGCACCACGTTGCGGTTTAAGTGTGGGGCAAACAGCTCGATGAAATCGTAGCCATAACCGCGTAAATAAGCGTCTTTGCGCACGCCAATGTGCGTGGTGGAGGGCTCAAATAAATGGCTCACATCGATCGATGTAAGCTGAGTATCGCGCTCGGGCTCATACGCCATGCTGGCCAAAATACCGATCCCCAAACCGAGTCCAACATAAGTTTTAATCACATCCGAATCAATCGCGGTCAGCACAATATTGGGGTTGAGATGTTTTAGCTCAAAAGCGCGGTTAATTTTTGAGCGTCCAGCAAAAGCAAAGTCATACGTGATTAAAGGCCACGTGGCGATATCCTCCAGCGTGATCAGCCGTTGCAGTGTCGCTAAAGGATGGCCATTGGGTACGACCACAATCCGATTCCACGAATAACAATCGAGCGTGGCCAGCTCTGGGTAATGATCGATGCCTTCGGTGGCAATCGCGATATCGGCAGTGCCATCGACCACCATTTCTGAAATTTGGGTTGGATTACCTTGCTTGATCGAGAGGCGTACTTTGGGGTAACGCTGCATAAAGGCTTGAATGGTCTTGGGCAGCGCATAACGCGCTTGGGTGTGCGTGGTGGCAATAATTAAGCTGCCACCTTCAACGTTCACAAATTCTTCGCCAATGCGCTTTAGATTGCGCGATTGCATCAAAATACGCTCAGCAATCCGTAAAATTTCACGCCCCGGTGCGGTGATATCGACCACGCGTTTGCCGTTGCGAATAAAAATCTGCACGCCAAGCTCGTCTTCCAGTAAACGGATTTGCTTGGAAATCCCCGGTTGCGAGGTATGCAGTTTTTCCGCCGCTTCTGAAACATTGAGCCCTTGCTTTGCGACTTCGACCAAATAACGGAGTTGTTGTAATTTCATATCGTGGACTCGTGAAAGAATTGACTGAGAATTTTTAGTTCTAAAATCCTAACATATTTGTCTAAGGTGTTATAAGTATAATTGCTATGATGCAAGGCTGACTAAAACAGCAAAGCCAGTAGGCCTGAGGATGTAAGATGGACGTTGGAATTTTAGGCTTTGTCATTGCAGGCTTAGTCGTCGGTTTTATTGTGGGCATGACTGGCGTTGGCGGAGGCTCATTAATGACGCCGATCTTGCTCTGGTTTGGGATTCCGCCTGCCGCCGCAGTCGGCACCGACTTACTCTATGCATCCATTACCAAGGCCGGTGGTGTGTATGTGCATCAAAAAAATAACAATATTGATTGGTCGATTACCGGCTATTTATCTTTAGGCAGCGTGCCAGCGGCGGCTTTGACTTTGCTGGTGCTGCACTATCTGCATACCGATACCAAAACCTTAAATGCTGTGATTAAGCATGGTTTGGGCGTGGCCTTATTGTTTACCGCAGTGGCGATTGTGTTTAAGCAGCAAATCATCGCGTTGGCGAGCCAGCATGCGGGTGATCGCTTTAAAATGAGCGGCAGGCGTTTAAATGCATTGACGGTACTCACCGGCGTTGTACTCGGGGCGATTGTGACGTTAACGTCGATTGGCGCTGGTGCATTAGGTACGGTGGCGCTATTTTTACTGTATCCCTTGATGACCACCAAACGCTTAGTCGGCACCGAAATCGCGCATGCGGTACCGCTGACTTTAGTGGCTGGTTTAGGGCATGCCAGCATGGGCAATATGGATTGGAGTTTATTGGCGTATTTATTAATGGGCTCTTTGCCGGGTATTTATTTTGGCAGTCATTTATCGGGCGTGATTTCTGATCGTGTGTTGCGGCCTTGCTTGGCTACCATGCTGGTATTCATTGGCTACAAACTGATATTTTAATTTTGGGGTTTATTATGGATTTTTCGCAAAAATTAGCGCAGACCATCGCTTTATTAGAACGGATTGCAGCGCAATATAGTCCAGCTACATTCGCTAATTCTTTTGGCGCTGAAGATATGGTGATTACGCATTTATTAGCTAAGCAAAATGTCGCCGTGAGTATATTTAGTCTCGATACTGGCCGTTTACCCAGCGAAACCTATACCTTGATGCAAAAAGTAGCCGAGCAATATCCATCGCACCCCATTACGGTGTATTTCCCACAAACGGCGGCGGTTGAGCAGTATGTCAATAGCAATGGCATCAATGCATTTTATAACTCGGTTGAACTGAGAAAGTCCTGCTGCCATATTCGTAAAATTGAGCCTTTACAACGCGCTTTGCAAGGCAAAAAAGCCTGGATTACCGGTTTACGCCGTGAGCAATCGCCAACGCGCACCGATTTAGCGTCGCAAGAATTTGATGCCGGTAATGGCTTAGAAAAATTTAATCCTTTGCTCGAATGGACTGAAAAAGAAGTCTGGGCTTTTATTCGCGACAATCAAATCCCTTATAACGCGCTACACGATCAGCACGTGCCTTCAATTGGTTGCGCACCCTGTACCCGACCGATTGCAATGGGTGAGGATATTCGTGCCGGTCGCTGGTGGTGGGAAAATCCAGAAAATAAAGAATGCGGTTTGCACGTGAAAGACAGCGCGGTGAGTCTACTTAAATAACGGGTTTTAGATCAATCGATTGCAGTCGGCTTTAAACTTTTATCGGTCAGCTGATTATGTTTGCAAACAAACGCCCGAGTGATCGGGCGTTTTTCTTGTCTGGTGTAATTGACAAGTTAGGCAGGTCTCACTAAATTGGTATGCTTATTTCGGCGCACTGTAAATTAAATGTAATCTTAAAAGCGCAATTTAATTGATGTGCTGAACGCGTTTAATTGAAAATAATATCAAGTGGTCTGCAAGTTCTAAGCTAATTCGCTCTTTTGGGGAGGGCGGCTTCTCAACGCATATAGGATAAAAAAAATGAGCTCTATTCAATACTTAATCGGCGTGGATGGCGGTGGTACCGGAACACGAATTTGTATCGCAGGTTTGGATGGTGTGGAAAAAGTGCGCGCTCAAGCGGGCCCTTCTGCACTAGGACAGGGCATAGAAAAAGCTTGGCACAATATTACACAGGCGATTGTAGAAGGCTTTAAAGCTATTGGTGTGAATGAGCCAGACTTTGCGCAGTGTGCGGTTGGTTTTGGTTTGTCTGGCGTTACAGTTAAGGCCTGGGCCGATGCGTTTGCCAGTCAAAACCCGGGTTTTGCCAAAGTGGTGATTGAAACTGATGGCTATTCCACATTATTGGGCGCACACAATGGCCAGCATGGCGGCATTATTGCGATTGGAACCGGCTCGATTGGTGAGGCGTGGCTTAGCGATGGTACGCGCTTAGAGGTTGGCGGTTGGGGTTTTCCAACTTCAGACGAAGGCTCTGGCGCTTATTTGGGTTTAAAAGCCATTAACCATGTGCAACGCTTAATGGATGGTCGTCGCCCAATGACGGCATTTGGCCAAAAACTGTTGTCGATTACGGGTGATACCCGTGAACAAGTATTCGCCTGGATGGGCACAATGAAGCAAAGCGAATGCGCGTCTTTGTCGCCAATCGTGCTGGAGTTTGCCGATACCGATGAATTTGCCAAAGCATTTGTATTGGATGCCGGCCGCGAAATTGAAAATATCGCCAGCGCTTTACGTGCCAGCGCAGCTGATTTACCGATTGCGATTTGTGGCGGGGGTTTGTCCGAGGCATTGCGTCCATATATGCCAAGTGACTTTTTGGCGAGTACGACGCGCGCGCAAAAAGATTCATGTGCCGGTGCTTTAATCTTAATTACGCGTGAATTTAAGTAATTCAGGAGTAGGGGATGCAAAATCAAAACAAGCTTTTGGTGCTCAAGCCCGATAGTGACAGTGCAACACCATTGTATTTGCAGTTTGGGCATAAGCTTGCTGCCGCCATTCATGCTGGATTTTGGAAAGCGGATGATCCCCTGCCTTCAGAGCGCACCTTTTGCGATGTGCTCGGCATTTCACGCGTCACGGCCCGTAAAGCACTTGATTTATTACTTGAGCAAGGCTTGATTATTCGTCGCCAAGGTTCTGGCACCTATATCACGCCAAAGTTAGAGCAGCCACTCACTCGGCTGACTAATTTATCTGAAATGCTTAAGCAGCGCGGCTTTCGCCCATCTTCCAAATGGCTAAAGCGTGAATTGGCCTTGGCTGGATCAGAAGAGTTGTTGCGCCTGAATCTCACGCCCAATAGTCGTGTAGTGCACTTAGAGCGCTTACGTTTTGCCAATGACGTGGTGATGGCGGTGGAATTCACCGCTTTGCCCTATCACTACGTGCCTGAACCAGAAAAAATCGGCGAGTCTTTATATGAATACATGCGAGACGCCAATTTGACTGTGGTACGGGCGATTCAAAACATTGGCGCAGTTAATGCTTCAGAAGAAATGGCACAACTTACCGGCGTACCCACCGGCACGGCGATGTTACATCTCACGCGAGTTGGTTATTTAGAAGATGGCACGGCGATAGAACTCACGCATTCGTGGTTTCGTAGCGATTATTACGATTTTGTGGTGGAGTTATATCGCTAAAGATCGGCTACTCCGGTTTTTTAATGGCGTACGGCGAAGGCCGATACGCCATTTTTATTGCAGGGTGTTGCAAGGAAGATACAAAAAAATACATTGGTAACTTTACACATACAGTGTGATTTTTGCACAAAACTTGAACAGTGTTTACTAATTTCGCGATTGATTTGTCAGTAAGAATGTATTTTTTTGTATAAAAATGCCAAAAACATAAGGGATTTCCTACATTTTTAGACTTTGCTTACGCGATATTTCCTTGTTTTGTAGTGCTTTTTCTTAAAACGCAAATAGGCTAAATGTAGTTTTAAAAAAGCATTAGGGCTTTTGCCTACAGATTTTTCTTATTGAGTTGATCTCGGATATTGGGCTGGCAGAGCGAGCTCTGATGGCCGCGCCAGCGCAAGCGCAAGCGTGCCCTTAGTGACAATGTTCACTCATCTGGTGAATTACGGTAATCTAGATTCCGTAGTGTGAACCCAGTGGCTTACGAAAAAAACGCTAGCCGCCGAGTGATCAAGGCGGTTTGATGAAATTAAAAGTATGGATCGCATTCAGAAGATTGCAATCTGTGAAAAGAAAATCATCAGTGCGGCTTGACGTGGGGTTACTCTGAAATTTGTTCTGGTTTACGTTGTTGTTGATTTGCGCCTTTTTCCTGCGACCTTGTGTTGCTCGTATTCAATGTTAAATGTTAGGAGTTGTTATGAACTTTAAACGTTCCGTTCTTGTTGGTGCTGCCCTGTTTGCGGCTTCTGTTGTATCAGCTCAAGCTGCGACTAAAGTTGAGTTCTGGTCTCACTCTTTGGCTCCAACTTACGATGCATACCACAAAGAACTTGTGGCTAAATTCAACAGTTCACAAAAAGAAATCGACTTAACTTGGAAAGACCTTGGTTGGGGCGCAATGAAGCCAGCAATCGTTGCTGCTGTTGCTGAAGGTAATGTTCCAGGATTGGCATTGGTTCCGACTGACTGGATGAACGAAATGGCGCCTAAGCTATTGACGCCAGTAACTAAAATCATTGCGCCATTCAAAGGTCAATACACTGATGCAGCTTTGGCTAATGCCACGGTTGACGGTCAAATCTACGGCTTCCCATCGTACCAAGTTACTGCCGTTATGGTTTACAACAAAGACATGTTGGCTAAAGCTGGCGTGAAACCAGAATTCAAAACTTTGGATGATGTATTTAACGCATCGAAACAAATCAAAGCAAAAACTGGCAAACCAGGCTGGGCTTCTAAGCTTCAAGACGGTTTCCAAGGCTGGTTCATGTTTGAAGGTTTGCCTATCGTTTCAGGTGGCAAAGCCGTATTTAACAGCCCAAAACACGTAGCTTTAGTTCAAAAATTTGCTGATGCATACAAAGAAGGCACCATCGTTAAAGATGTGAACCTTGACTTTGACAAGCAAATCGCTGGCTTTGCTAACGGTAGCTTCGCCATGTTCGCTGAAGGCGGCCATGCAGTTAAGAAAATTAAAGATGCCAACCCAGCAGCCTACGCTGCAGCGGATGTAACGACTTTCCCATTGGGTGACAATGGCAAGTTCGCATTCGGCGGCTGGACTACGATGTACGTTGTGCCAAAAGGTCAAAAAGACTTGGCTTCTGTCGCTAAAGTAGCTCAGTTCATCACTGGCGAAGAAGCACAAGCGATGTTCTCTAAAGCGTCTTACACTTTTGCATCGACTAAAAACGCCAATGCAATCGTAGCTAAAGACGTTGCAATGAACGATGACAAAGATCCAGGTAAAAAAGCCTTCAAAATGGGTGGTTCTGTCATTAGCAAAACTCGCCACTTCATGTTGAAAGATTTGCCAGCGGGTGCTGATGAAGCTGCTTTGGGTAAAGTAATGAACGACAAGATCGATGCTGCGATCCAAGGTCGTATCCCAGTTAAGCAAGCTTTGGATGAAGCTGTTGCTGCTTGGAACGTTCAATTCGCTAAATAATATTTAGTTAATTAAAAAAAGCGGTAATGCGTTATGCATTACCGCTTTTTTGTGCGCTGCAAAAATGAAATTGCAGTACTTAATTAGTCTTTACTAATGAAGTAAATAAACGCGCACCAAAATGTTGCGCAATTATCAAAAATAGCAGCGCTTGTTGTGATGCTTATTTTTTGTGGTTTGTACTATAGATTTTTTAGTTACAATTGACTTGTTTAAAAAACACAATGCAAATGTGCAAAATTTGTATTGCTTAAGTTATAATCTCTGTTCTGAATGTCACATGGGTTTGGTTAATATCAAGTCACAAAATGTGTGGATTGAGTTATTATCTATCTTGTCTGTAACGCACTGAAGAGTCGAAACGTGAAAAACTCCAATTTGTTAGCCTATTTCTTCTTGGCACCTGCCTTGATCTTTATGGGTGTTTTTGTTTTTTGGCCGGTGGGTTTTAACACCTATTTGGCTTTTCATACCTACGAAATTGCAGGTGGTGCAACAGAGTGGAATAACTTTGAGAATTTTAAATATATTTGGGAAGAACCACTATTTCATTCCGCAGTTAAAAATTCATTATTATTTTTGATTGTTGTGCCAGTAATTCAATTGGCATCTTTATTGATTGCTAAGCTAGTCAATAATAAATTAGTCGGCATGACTTTCTTTCGTGCGGTTTACTACATTCCTGTAATTACTGCAATTTCCATTGCCGGTGTGGTGTGGTCATTTGTATTTAATTACACCGGTATGCTGAATGCCATTCTTTCTAGCGTGGGTCATTTCTTGCATTTAATGCCAGAAACCAAAATGGTAGAAATCGATTGGCTTGGCGATCCAAAATATGCCATGTATTCAATTATGGTCTTTACCTTCTGGAAAGGGATTGGCTATTACATGGTGCTCTACCTCGCAGGCCTGCAAGCAATCCCGGCTGAAGTAGAAGAAGCGGCGATTTTGGATGGTGCAACCGTTTGGGATCGTTTCTGGAAAATCACCGTACCGATGGTTAAGCCAACGATTTTGCTGTGTACCATGCTGTCAACGATTGGCGCATTAAAAGTGTTCCAAGAAGTGGTGGTGTTAACCGGTGGTAAAGCCGATACCTATACCGCGCTCTTTTATGTTTACGATCAAGCGTTTAAACAATATAACTTCGGTGTTTCCGCTGCAGCGGGTCTAGTCGTGACATTCTTTTGTATGCTTCTGGCCATGGCTCAATTTCGCTTCTTTGGCGAAAAACAATAAGAATATCGAGGAGAATTGTTATGTTTAAGAGTAAAACACTGACTCGTGCTCTGGTCATGGGCAGTCAGTATGCAAGCTTGATTTTATTTGCCTTGTTTACGACGTTTCCGCTGCTTTGGGCTTTGTCGTTTGGTTTGTCGACCGATGGTTCAACGGCCTATTTGTTCCCGCAAGGCTTTATTCCGCACATTGCTGATGCGGAAGGTAATTACAATCTCGGCGTGACACTTAGCTGGTTTGAACGGGTTTTTGTTGAGATTCCATTCTCTACCTACTTCAAAAACTCGATGATTATGTCGACGGCGTCGGTATTGGGAACGGTGCTGATTTCGGTCTTAGCTGCATATCCATTGTCGCGAATGAGGTTCTTTGGGCGTAATTTCATCTTTATCGCCATTATTGCGACGATGATGTTGCCATCAGAAGCGAGCTTGGTGCCGAACTACATCACGGTGACGACTTTGGGTCGTTGGGCCAATTCATTGCAAGCCATGCTCGGTAGTGATGCCGAAACTTGGCGTCGTTTTGTCGGCATTAACAGCTACTTTGCGGCGATTGCCCCTGGTTTGGCCGGCGCTTTTGGTATTTTCTTGATGAAGCAAGCGTTTGAAGCGGTGCCACAAGATTTGATCGACGCCGCCCGTGTTGATGGCGCGACTGAAATGCAAATCTTATGGCGCATCATGTTGCCAGTGACAACGCCTTCAATTGCGGCTTTGAGTATCTTTACTTTGGTGAATGCGTGGAATGACTTCTTGTGGCCATCGATTATCATGCGCTCGAAAGAAATGCAGCCTTTGGCGGTCGGGGTCTTTAACGATTTGACCGGCCCATTGTCAGGCTCACAAAACACACTGATGGCGGCCATTGTATTGACTGTTATTCCAGTATTGATTTTCTTCTCCTTTACTCAGCGCTACTTTATCTCTGGTATGGATGGCGCGGTTAAATAAGATGCTCTTGTATTGGCGCTTTACAAAATACCCAATTCAGAATTAAGGAATATTAAAAATGGCTAGCATTACCCTTAAAAATATTAAAAAGAACTACACCAAAGACGTTTGTGTGATCAAAGGTGTTGATTTAGAGATTAAAGACGGCGAGTTCGTCGTATTTGTAGGTCCATCAGGCTGCGGTAAATCGACCTTGATGCGCATGATTGCTGGTTTGGAAGACATCACCGCCGGTGAGCTTTACATTGGCGACACCTTGTCCAATGACTTGCACGCCTCAAAACGCGGTATCGCGATGGTGTTCCAGTCTTACGCTTTGTATCCGCACATGAGCGTGTATGACAATATGGCTTTTGCCTTGAAGCTAGCTGGCACACCAAAACCAGAAATCGATCAACGGGTTAAAAAAGCCGCTGACATTTTGCAAATGACGCATTTGCTAGAACGTAAACCAAAAGCGTTGTCCGGTGGTCAGCGTCAACGGGTGGCGATTGGTCGGGCGATTGTGCGTAATCCAAAAGTGTTCTTATTGGATGAGCCATTGTCGAATTTAGATGCTTCACTGCGTTTGAACATGCGGGTTGAATTGTCAAAACTGCACCAAGAACTCAAAACCACCATGCTGTATGTGACGCATGATCAAGTGGAAGCGATGACGTTGGCGGATCGTATTGTGGTGTTTAATGCCGGTATCATTCAGCAAGTGGGTAGCCCGCTTGAAATGTATGAAAACCCATCGAACTTATTCGTTGCTAGTTTCTTGGGTTCACCAAAAATGAACTTATTTGAAGCGCAATTGGTTGGCGTTGAGCAAGATGCTGCCGTAGTTCGCTTGCCAAAAGGCATTACAGCGCGCGCAGCGGTACACCCAGGTAGCGCCAAAGTGGGCGATAAAGTGACTTTGGGGATTCGTCCAGAGCACATTGAATTGGCCGACGAAAGCGTTGCCGGTTCAATCCCAGCTAAAGTGGATTTGGTTGAACATTTGGGCGACACCGTTTTGGCTTATGTTGAAATCCCTGGCGTAAATGAAATCATTTGCATGAAATTGCCAGCACATATGACCGGCCTGAAGTTTGGCGATATGGTTCGCATCGTGTTCCCAGAGAAACACAGCATGCTGTTTGATGCTGAAGGTTTGGCATTTAAACGCAATCGTTAAACGCAGCAGCATAAAAAAACCCGCAATGCGTATTGCGGGTTTTTTTTATGCCCAATGTTTTGGGTAATGCCATTACATTGATACTCGATATGAAAATAACTACTGAGCAGGGCTCGGTGACAAACGATGAATCGCTTCAATTTCGGCCAGCAAGCTGTCACTTAATGTGAGTTGACTGCTGGCGATATTTTCAGCGAGCTGCGCCATCGTGGTGGCACCAATAATGGTACTGGCCACATACCAACGGCTTTGCAGCCAAGCCAAAGCCATCTGGGCGGGATTGATTTGGTGACGCTCGGCCAAAGCAGTAAAGGCGGCAATTGCGGCGGGCACTTGTGGTTTTAAATAGCGCTGACCAAAATTGGCAAAGCGCGTCATGCGGCCATCCGCCTTGGCGTCGTGTAAATACTTGCCACTGAGTAAACCAAAAGCCAGTGGGCTATACGCCAACAAACTCACTTGCTCACGATGGCAAACCTCAGCCAAACCATAGTCATATGTGCGGTTGATCAGATTGTAAACATTCTGAATCGTCGCAATCCGTGGCAATTGATATTGCTCGGCTAGCCGCGTCATGGCCATCACGCCCCATGGCGTTTCATTGGAAACGCCGACATAACGGACCTTTCCCTGATCGACCAATTCTTTGAGCGCCGCTAATTGCGCGTGTAACTCAGGTGCATCGGGATATTCTTGGCTCGGCTCGTAATAAGTTTGCCCAAACATCGGTACATGCCGTGCTGGCCAGTGCAATTGATACAGGTCGATATAGTCGGTATTGAGCCGCAGCAGGCTGGCATCACAGGCTGCAAGGATATGCCCCCTGGTGAGTTGCGGGCCACCGCGAATCCATTCCATGCCGCGATTGGGGCCAGCTACTTTGGTGGCAACAATCAACTGATCGCGAGGCTGCTGTTTAAGCCAGCTGCCGACATAGGATTCGGTTAAGCCTTGGGTTTTTCCATTGGCTGGCACCGGATACATTTCGGCGGTATCAATAAAGTTAATCCCGTGCGAGCGCGCAAAATCCAGCTGGGCATGCGCCTGATTTTCGGTATTTTGCTCGCCATAAGTCATCGTGCCTAAGCATAGGCTGGACACGGTTAAATCCGTGCCGGGTAAGGTTTTCATCTGCATATGATTTATTTCGCTGAAGTAAAGGCGCTCAGGCGATAGCCCGCAGCACGTAGTTTTGCTAGTAAACCCTCTTTGCCGGGTAATTGGGCCGCGCTAATGCCAACGAAAGAATCGCCTTTTTCAAATGGAATTTGAAGGCGCTGGACGATGACTGTATTACGTTGATTGAAGGTATCGGTGCGCCACTGGCGATACCAAGCACGATCTGCTTCGGGTAGCGCCAATGCTTCGATTTGCAATAATTTTTGGATTTGATTTAAATCTTGCTTTAAATAAGCCGCAACAATTAGTTTGTAATTTTGCTCCAGCTTGGCTTCATTTTTAATCAGCGTTTTGAGTAATGGAATTTGTTTTGCCGTTGGAATGGCTTGGTAGGGCGCTAATTGCTGCTCAACACTTTCAATGCCAAAATATTTACGGCCATTTTCCATTGAATATTTGAGTAAACGATCATCCATTGGAATTAAATCTTTAGCCGGGCGCGGCGACAGTAACATCATAATCGCTGCCCACGGCTTTAATTTGGCCGTCACCGATGCAGGATAGCCACGGCTTTCAATTAAAGGTAATAATTTAGCATAATCGGCCGCGCCTAAAGTTTGCGCTAAGCTGGGTTTTTCATCGAGCATGGCGTGCGCCATATCCACCACTGAATTAATATCATTATGAAATTCAGTGCCAATATATTTAGCACCACCGAGTGCCGCCATGGTTGAGGGCGTAAATTCAGCGGCTTGGCCATCGGTGGTTTGAATGGTGGCTAATATCCATGACGGTGGTGTATTGGCTTTTTCAACTTTCCATAAAATGGCGGATTGATCGCCTTGATCGGCCAATGCCGGTGGCACCACAGTAAAACTAAGTGCGGTCATTGCGGCAAATAATGATGAGCTAAATCGAGCAAGCATTAGAGCGAACCTAGTAAAAATAGATAGATTCTTAGTATATCGCCGTGCTGCTCATTAGGCTATTTCATCAGTGTTTTAATGGCTTTTAAGTATTGTTCAGCTTGCATTTGGCCATTTTTTGATTCACGCAGGCTTAAATTCCACTGCGCAATCGCCGGACTCAGTTGCCCTGCATCTTCAATCGCATTAATTTTTTCGATCAAAGTATTGGCGAAAATACCCAATAATATTTTTGAGCTATCAATCATCAATTGCTTAATCGCATTTAAGCGCTCGATATCTAAAGGCATTACTGCAAGTTGAGGGCGATTGGTGTCAATGCTAATGACATCATTAGGCACGGGTATTGGCTGAATCAATAAAGGGGTGGCGCTGGCTTGGCCAATTAAACCTAATTTAAGCAATTCGTCAATTAATCGATCCAGTTCAATGGTTGCGAGTAATTGACTGAGTTGCGCATGGCTCTTTTTGCCATCGATGAGAATCAAGGCCTGTCTTTGTTTGCTCAATAATCCGTGTTGGCGCGTTGCAATTTCATGTTCACCCGCCGCCGTTTTGCAGTAGATGATACTGAGTTGATTCGCGGTGGATAGCATGATTCATCGGCTCGTTTGACGTGAAAACCAGCAGAATAATGACAATGTGTTTCACGAGTAAGACGAATTGCTTTTGTTTGTTGTCAGTTTTTGGCGGGTCATGGCGATTTGATCGCTCGGATCTTGGCCGATCAGCAGCGAGACTTAAGCTGAGCTTTTGGTAAAAATCGCGAGACGGATCATTTCAGGATGATTTCAATGCTGACACTAAGACGAATTGTATATTCTTTTTTAGTATATTAATTTAATTAAAAAATATTAATGATTATATGTAAAGCATGACATGATCATTTTCATCTTTTACTTTTTGGTGAATTATCATGCATAAAACAACCGTGCTGCTCCTTGCTTTAGCCATTACAGCGCCCAGTTACGCTGCCAATATCGAGTTGCTGAATGTGTCTTATGATCCAACCCGAGAGCTTTATCAAGATTACAACAAAGCTTTTTCGGCTTACTACAAAAAGAAAACCGGCGACGACGTAACAATTAAACAATCGCACGGTGGCTCGGGTAAACAGGCGCGTTCAGTGCTCGATGGTTTGGATGCCGATATTGTGACCTTGGCTTTAGCTTCTGACATTGATGTCTTGGCCGAGCATGGCAAATTGCTCAAACCCGATTGGCAAAAGCAGTTTCCTGACAACGCTTCGCCCTATACATCGACGATTTTATTTTTAGTCAAAAAGGGCAATCCCAAAGGGATTAAAGATTGGAATGATTTAATTCGTGCCGATGTGAAAGTGATTACCCCAAATCCAAAAACTTCGGGCGGGGCGCGCTGGAATTATTTGGCAGCGTGGGGTTGGGCCAAAAAGAATTATGGCTCGGATGAAAAAGCCCGCGAATTTGTGCAAAAACTATATAAGAATGTACCGGTTTTAGATACTGGCGCACGGGGCTCAACCGTGACCTTTACGCAGCGTGGTATTGGCGATGTTTTGGTGACGTGGGAAAACGAGGCTGAATTGGTATTTCGTGAATTAGGCCGCGATCAATTTGAAATAATTGCGCCGTCATTGTCGATTAAAGCGGAACCACCGGTGGCGATTGTTGATAAAAATGTAGATCGAAAAGGTAGCCGTAAAGTCGCGACTGAATACCTCAATTATTTGTATTCCAAAGCAGGCCAAGAAATCGCCGCGCAAAATTATTATCGACCGATTGATAAAGAGATTGCCGCTAAATATGCCAAGCAATTTCCGGTGATTCAACGTTTTGATATTGATGATGTTTTTGGTGGTTGGCGCAAAGCGCAAAAGTTGCATTTTGCCGATGGCGGTATCTTTGATCAAATCACTAATGCCAACCAATAAACACATCGCTATTTGAGCCGCAGTGTTTTGGCCGTGCAATAAGCCAAACCATTGCGGCGGATTGTCGCGTTCGATGTTGAGCAAGTCTTTGTTTTTATTCAAATTAAAATTAAATTCAAACAAAAAGAATATAGAAATAGATTTATATTCTTTGTCGCGCTACTACCAAGTTGTTACAGTCGCTCGTATTCAAATAAAGGAAGCGCATCATGTCCAAATTTAAACAAATCGTATTGGCGATTTCGCTCAGTGGTTTAACTGCATTCAGTTGGGCTGATACCACGGTATTGAATGTGTCGTATGACGTGATGCGTGATTTTTATAAAGACTATAACCCGGTTTTTCAAAAATATTACGAAGCGAAATACAAAGATAAATTAACCATTCAGCAATCGCATGGTGGTTCAAGTAAACAAGCGCGCTCGGTGATTGATGGGCTAGAAGCGGATGTGGTCACGATGAATCAAAGTACCGATATTGATGCCATTGTGGAAAAAGGCCGACAAATTAATCCGGGCTGGGAAAAGAAATACGCTGATGAAGCGGCGCCTTTTTCGAGTCTGCAAGTTTTAATTGTGCGTAAAGGCAATCCGAAGGGTATTAAAGATTGGGCGGACTTGATTAAACCGAATGTGCAAGTGGTGGTGCCAAATCCGAAAACCAGTGGCAATGGCCGCTATACCTTTTTGGCCGCATGGGGCGCAGCGCTCAAGCAAAATGGCGGCAATGAAGCCAAAGCGCGTGAATTTACTCGTGCGGTCTTTGCCAATGTGCCGTTGCTTGATGCCGGTGGTCGCGCAGCAACGACGACCTTTATGCAGCGGCAAATGGGCGATGTATTGGTGACGTTTGAAAACGAAGCCGAAATGATTGCGCGTGAGTTTGGCCGGGGTAATTTTGAAGTGATTTATCCATCGGTGTCGATTGACGCGGATTTGCCGGTGGCGGTGGTGGATAAAGTGGTTGATAAACGCGGTACGCGCAAAGTGGCGGATGAATATTTACGCTACCTCTGGAGCCCAGAAGGACAAGAAGTCGCCGCACAAAACTATCTACGCCCACGCAATGCCGCAGTGAGCGCCAAATATGCCAAGCAGTTTCCACCGATTAAATTATTTGGTGTGGCTGAGTTTGGTGGCATGAAAGCGGCGCAGAAAAAGTTCTTTGACGACGGCGCAATTTACGACCAAATCTCGGCAGAAATCGCTAAAAATCGTTGATGCAGGTCGATGGGAAACTTGGGTATATCCGTCTAGCCTTTGCTAATCATAGATTTGATAGATATACCCATAAGAAGGTGATGTTCAGATTTGGTGTTGATGCTTACATCACAAGCGCTTGAGCCGATCGACTGCAGCTCCTTCCCCCTCGATGGGGGAAGGTTGGGATGGGGGTGTTGAGCTGACAAAACACGCCGGCGGATCACCCTCACCCTAACCCTCTCCCATCAAGGGAGAGGGAATGCCGCGACGCTGACCATCAGCACGCAATCTGAACATTGCCATAAGGAATCAGTATGAAATGGAAGCAAAGCAGCGTTTTACCCGGGTTTAATTTATCGCTCGGCTATAGCGTGCTGTATTTATCGTTGATTGTCTTGCTGCCATTGGCCGCTTTGATTAGTAAATCGATGGGTTTGGATTGGGCGTCGTTTTGGGCCATTGTCACCGAGCCGCGGGTGGTGGCCAGTTATAAAGTCACTTTTGGCGCTTCATTGATCGCGGCGCTGATTAATCTATTTGTCGGTTTGCTGATTGCTTGGGTGTTGGTGCGCTATGCCTTTCCCGGCAAACGCTTTATCGACGCCTTGGTGGATTTGCCATTTGCATTGCCTACGGCGGTGGCAGGGATTGCTTTGGCTACGCTGTATGCGCCCAATGGTTTTTTGGGTGCGCCGTTAGATCGGCTCGGCATCAAGATTGCGTTTACCCCGGCCGGCATTGTGTTGGCGCTGACCTTTATCACCTTGCCGTTTGTGGTGCGCACGGTGCAGCCAGTGCTCGAGGACATGGAAAAAGAGCTTGAAGAAGCGGCATCTAGCTTGGGGGCGACCCGCTGGCAGATTTTTTGCAAAGTGATTTTACCGACGATTTTTCCGGCGCTATTGACCGGATTCACGCTGGCCTTTGCTCGGGCGATTGGTGAGTTTGGTTCGGTGATTTTTATTGCGGGCAATATGCCGTTTAAATCCGAAATCACGCCTTTGATGATTATCTCCAAATTGGAGCAATACGATTATTTGGGCGCTACAGCAATTGCGGTGGTGATGCTGGTGGTTTCATTTGCATTATTACTACTGATTAATGGTTTGCAGTGGTGGATGACACGGCATCGTCGCTAGTTTAGGGGAATAAAATGGCAACACAGATTGCAAAAAGAGTAGTTACGACTGAAGCGCCGTGGGTGCGCTATACGCTGACCGGCTTGGCTTTGTTATTGATCGGCTTCATGCTGATTATCCCGTTGTTTTCGGTGTTTTTTGAAGCTTTGCATCAAGGCTGGGGCTTGTATCAAGCGGCCTTGGTTGAAAGC
Source organism: Deefgea salmonis (assembly GCF_020531905.1). Taxonomy (GTDB): domain Bacteria; phylum Pseudomonadota; class Gammaproteobacteria; order Burkholderiales; family Chitinibacteraceae; genus Deefgea; species Deefgea salmonis. The sequence goes on from NZ_JAJAWG010000002.1 coordinate 306,021, forward strand.
GATGCGCTGGCGGCGATTCAACTCACGCTGATGGTGGCGGCGATTGCGCTGCCGTTAAATTTAACCTTTGGTGTGGCTGCCGCATGGGCGATTGCCAAGTTTGAATTTAAAGGCAAAAGCCTGTTGATTACCTTAATTGACTTGCCGTTTGCCGTGTCGCCGGTGGTGGCGGGTTTGATTTATGTGCTGCTATTTGGCGCGCAGGGCTGGTGGGGCGAGTGGCTGGCCGAACACAATATTAAGGTCATTTTTGCCGTTCCCGGCATTGTCTTGGCAACGATTTTTGTGACGTTTCCGTTTGTGGCGCGTGAGTTGATTCCATTGATGCAGGCGCAAGGCTCTGATGAAGAACAAGCGGCGCTGGTGCTCGGTGCAAGCGGTTGGCAAACGTTTTGGTATGTCACCTTACCCAATATTAAATGGGGCTTGCTCTATGGCGTGATTTTGGCCAATGCCCGGGCGATGGGGGAGTTTGGTGCGGTGTCGGTGGTGTCGGGGCATATTCGCGGCATGACCAATACGGTGCCGTTGCACGTTGAGATTTTGTACAACGAATACAATTTTGTCGGTGCTTTTGCCTGCGCGTCGATTTTGGCTTTATTGGCGCTACTGACTTTGGCAATCAAAAGCTATATCGAGTGGCGTACCGAGCAGCAAGCAATCGCCGATCGTCGTTCGGCAACGCAAGCCTAAATCAAGCACCGTGTCGCCCAATTGAGCTCAATTGAACCCAATTGAAAGTCGCGGCACGGCAAAGCAAAAATCGATCAAAAACCGAATAGATCAGTCACCGTATTGGTGGTCTTAGCATATCGCCCTGATACGGTGGCACGAGGAATAAACCATGAGCATCGAAATTCGCAATATCGTTAAAACATTTGGCGACTTTAAAGCGCTCAATGACTTGAGCTTGAATGTTGCATCTGGAGAATTAATTGCATTGCTTGGCCCATCCGGTTGCGGCAAAACGTCTTTGCTGCGGGTGATTGCTGGGCTAGAAACGCCAGACTCTGGGCAGATTTTATTTCACGGCGAAGATACCACCGATAGGCATGTGCGTGAACGCCAAGTGGGCTTTGTCTTTCAGCACTATGCCCTGTTTCGCCATATGACAGTATTTGAGAACGTGGCGTTTGGCCTACGCGTGCGCCCGAAATCCACTCGGCCGAGCGATGCGGAAATCAAACGCAAAGTGCATGAATTACTCAATCTGGTGCAACTCGATTGGTTGGCCGATCGTTATCCTGCGCAACTGTCTGGCGGGCAAAGACAGCGCATTGCATTAGCGCGGGCTTTGGCGGTTGAACCTAAAGTCTTGCTGCTCGATGAGCCATTTGGCGCGCTCGACACCAAGGTACGTAAAGAGTTACGCCGTTGGTTGCGCCGCCTACACGATGAAATCAATGTCACCTCGGTATTTGTGACCCACGATCAAGAAGAAGCACTAGAAGTCGCCGATCGCGTGGTGGTGATGAATCAAGGCCAAATTGAGCAAATTGGTACGCCAAGCCAAGTTTACGACACGCCAGCCAGCCCGTTTGTGTATCAATTTTTGGGCGATGTGAATTTATTTCATTCTCGGGTACACGAAGGCTGGGCCAAGGTGGGCAGCGCTCAATTTGCCGCCGAGCCAGGCGAGCACGCTACCGTGTATGTGCGCCCGCACGAAATTGATTTGAGCCGTATTGCCAGCCTGCATGCGATTGAAGGCACCATCACCCATATTCGTTTATTGGGCGCGACGGTGAGGCTTGAAGTTGAAGTGGCAGATCATGAAGTAGTTGAAGTTGAACTCACCCGCGAGCGACAACTCGAAGGCGCGTGGCAAGTCGCCGAAACCGTTTACCTCGTACCACGCGAAGTCAAAATCAGCACCGCAGTTTAATGCGTTTAGCTCAGCCCAATATCAAGGTGGATATTGGGTGAGCGATGAACCTACACCCTTGCCATTAACGAAGTCATTGTCATTAGGCAATGACTTCTATTTTTTGGCCGCTCATTACGACAAACGATGGTTAATGCAACGATACATACAGCTAAGTCGTGTGATTTTGGTGGGCAAGTTAAACTGGCTATCAGCGACCATTGTCGGCCCAGAAAAGAAAGTGTTTGTAGCTTGGTGCTGAGCTTGCGAAGCCCAACAATCGCGGTAAACGTTGGGCTGCATTTCATTTAGCCCAACCTACGTGCTGTAGATATTAAAAGTAATTAGTTTTTGTTTTTATTCGTCACTTTTATTTTGGATTTTTTATGCTTAATAAGTTATGTATTTTATTTTTTTCTATCACTGTTGTTTTTAATCAAGCCGGAGCCGAAGGTATTGATTTTGCCGAAATAATAAAAAACATAAAGCCAACAAAGGAAGAACTATTAAAAGAAAATAAACGGATGCAGGTTGTGACGAAAAAAGCTAACAATGGAAATATGAATGCTCAGTATGAGTTAGGCTTATATGAGAATTCGCGTGGAAATGGCACTGTTGCTGCTGTTTGGTTCCTTGCCGCTGCTCAGCAAGGTTTAGCTGAAGCTCAGTTTAAAATAGGCCAGAAGGAATATATTGGTAGGGATATTCCACAAAATAAAGATAATGCGATTACTTGGTTTCAAATGGCAGGAAACCAAGGCCATGCAGAAGCTCAAATAATGAGTGGCTTTATGTATCAGAATGGAGAGGCTGGAGCAAAAGACGATATTACGGCGGCTAATTGGTATGCAAAGTCTATAGGTAGTGGGGATTTAAGGGGGCGTTTTTTATTGGCTACAATGTATGCAAATGGTTCTGGCGTTGAGAAAAACTTAATAATTGCTTATGGCTTAGCTAATGGCACTACTTTTGATCCATCTTTTGTTAGTAAGCTTGAAGATATATTAACAGTTGAGGAGAAGAAGCTAGGGCAGTGCCTTACAAGGCTTATTAGCCGAAATTTAAGTTTAGACGATGCGGTAATTATACTAGACTCCCCATCTTTAAATGGGAAATGTTAATAAAATCAAAGGGGTCAGAGTCGATTGATTTGCTTTCACCACGTACGTCGCAATACTGTAGGGTGCTGATGAGCGTAGCGAATCGCGCCGTTGCGATGTTTATTTACGGCTAATGCGGCGCAATTCGCTGCGCTCATTGTCGCCCTACGGCAGATTTAACTCGGCGGACATCTGCCACCCACCAAACCATTTAAGCGGTGACTTTGGCGGTGCAGCATTTGCTCCGTGCCGATTTCATGCCTAAGCAAACAACTCGTTTTCTGCATGAAAGAGGCCGGATCTGGTTTTTTACTGAGTTAAAGCTTACCAATTGGTCTCGCGCTCGGGGCTGGTTGAGGTTTGGTGGATGCTTAAGTCGGCGCCGTTAAATTCTTCTTCGTCAGTCAGACGAATGCCGACGGTTTTTTTCAATACGCCATACACCAGATAGCCACCAGCAAAAGCAATTACCACGCCGAGTAGGGTGCCGACCAATTGCGCTAGGATACTTACCCCACCTATACCGCCCAAGTAGGTGCTACCAAAAATTCCTGCAGCAATACCCCCCCATGCACCGCAAATACCATGCAGTGGCCAGACGCCAAGTACGTCGTCGATTTTCCAGCGGTTTTGCGTCAGGGTAAATAGCCAAACAAACAGTCCGCCGGCAATGCCGCCAACAACCAGCGCGCCTAAGGGATGCATGATGTCGGAGCCGGCACACACTGCGACTAAGCCGGCGAGTGGGCCGTTATGAATAAAGCCCGGATCGTTTTTGCCGACCACGGTGGCGACTAAGGTGCCGCCGACCATCGCCATGAGTGAGTTCATGGCCACTAGGCCGGAAATGCCTTCGATTTTTTGCGCGCTCATCACGTTAAAGCCAAACCAGCCGACGATCAAAATCCAAGCGCCTAAGGCTAAAAATGGGATGCTTGATGGTGGATGCGCGGCGATACGGCCTTCTTTGCTGTAACGACCACGGCGCGCGCCCAGATGCAGCACGGCGGCAAGGCCAATCCAACCGCCGACGGCATGCACCACCACCGAGCCGGCAAAGTCATGAAAGGGCGCGCCAAACCAAGCTTTAAACACATCTTGCATGCCGAAATTATTATTCCACACCATGCCTTCAAAAAAGGGATAGATAAAGCCGACCAGTAAAAAAGTCGCTGCCGATTGTGGATGAAACTTGGCGCGCTCGGCAATGCCGCCAGAAACAATGGCCGGAATGGCGGCAGCAAAAGTGAGTAAAAAGAAAAATCGAACCAGCTCAAAACCATGGTTTTGCAGCATGTCGCTGGCGGGGCCAAAAAAATGCACGCCGTAGGCGATGCCGTAGCCAATAAAAAAATAAGCGATGGCGGATACGGCAAAGTCGGTCAAAATTTTAACTAAGGCATTGACCTGATTTTTTTTGCGTACCGTACCTAATTCCAAAAAAGCAAAGCCGGCATGCATCGCCAAAATCATAATGGCGCCTAATAAAATAAATAAAACGTCGACACTACTCGCACTCATTGCTTGCTCCCTTAGTGATCAGCTTGAAAACGGATCGGCACTAAAAGCAAGCATTATGCCATTGCCATCAAGTGATTGATTTAATAGGTTTATGGCATTGGGTGCGGCAGATTGGTGCTCGATTACTGGCACTGCTGGTGCCAGCGGCGTGCCGCAATGGTGCGTTCGAGTTTATTTTGGTGCGCTTTTTTGCCGTGCATGGCGAAAATAGCGGGTGTTGGCATAAAAGTCGGCGTCTTGCTCGGGCCACCATTGCGGGATGCCCAAATAAGGCAGTGGCGGCAATTGGCGCGGGGTTTGTAGCGCGTGTTGCTCGATTTGTTCGGCAATTCGGCGATCGAGTTCTTGGCGCTGCGCGATTAAATCAAGCGCAAAAAAATCTGTATCGACTTGAATCGGCCAGCATTTACCGGTTAGGCCAATAAATGGTTGTAATAGGTTCTCTAGCGTAGCGTGGCCAAAAACAAAGGCGCTGATTTCTTGGCCCCATGCTTTGGCTTCGTCAACAAATAAGGTCTGCCATTGATGCGCGACCATCAGCTCAAGCAGCGCCGGGCGGCTATACGGCAAAATTAGGCCGCATTCATCAAATAAGGTGGCGGCATCGCGTACTGGCCCACGGATTTTGCTATCGGGATCGGCTTGCATCGCTTTAAAGTGCAGCGCATTGAGTGCCACTTTGCTTTTGGGATAGGCTTGCCAAATGGTGGCGTTAAACGTGTCATGCCAGTTTAAGCGCGTCGCGACACGGCCTTTTTGGTAGATTTCAAGCTCGTAATATTCGGTGATGCTATCGGGATCAACAAACTGAATACGTGCGCCACCGTGAGTTTGGATCGGCTCGCTGACCGTTAGCCAATCGGCGTGCAATGGGGCTTGGGAAAAGCGTTGTAGATAGGGTAAAACCGGTGCAAAAGCAGGGGTGGTCGAGAAAAAATCAAGGGGCCAAGAGGTCATAAAATTCAAAAATCAAGCAGGGTTAAACAGTGCGAAGTTTAACCCTGATCGGGCGCTTAAGCTAAAACTTTCAATGCTGCTTCATAGTTAGGCTCGTCTTTAATGTCGGCAACGAGTTCAGCATGCAGCACTTGATCATTGCCATCCAACACAATCACCGCACGTGCAGCAACGCCAGCCAGTGGTGCGCTGGTGATGTCAACGCCGTAATTGGCCAAAAACTCACGGCCGCGCATGGTGGATAAATTCACTACATTTTCAATGCCTTCGGCACCGCAAAAGCGGCTTTGCGCGAATGGCAAATCAGCAGAAATGCACAATACCACGGTGTTTTCGAGTTTGGCGGCCGACTCGTTGAAATGACGCACTGACATCGCGCAAGTTGGGGTGTCAACGCTAGGGAAAATATTCAAAACTTTACGTTTGCCGGCCAGACTGGCCAAGCTCACGTCAGAAAGATCTTTAGCCACCAAGCTAAATGCCGGTGCGATGCTGCCAACGGTAGGGAAAGTACCGTTGAGGGTGACTGGATTGCCACCAAGAGTCACTGATGCCATGTAATGCTCCTTAGTTTTATATGAATGCTGCATGAAAGTAAGTGGGGCTGTTTAAGTAAAAAAAAAGCACCGCAGCGCTGATTTAATCTTATTTTCTTTGGATGAAAGTTGCGGGGTAAGTCGGGCATACTTTGCCGACGCAAAAACGCCAAGATGGATCAAGACCCAATCTTGGCGGTGTATTGCTGATTTTATTCGACGCTCAGGACTTCTATTTCGGTGACGACGATCGCTGGTGGATCGAGTAAATCCAGTGCCGATTGATAGTTGGGCTCGGCATTGAGATCACTCACCAGCTCGGAATACAAAATGGTGTCGTCGACATCCAGCGCAAATAAGGCGGTGGTCATCAGGCCCGATAGTGGAATATCGGTAATCATCACGCCGTAGTCTTTATGAAAATCACGCCCGCGTAGGGTCGACATCAGCTGGATTTTACGAAAGCCTTCGCTATCCATAATGCGTGATAGTGCATAGGGGGTATCGACCGATACCGTCATGATGACGGTGTTTTTCAGCAGATACCCAATGGTTTCGAGTTTTCTAGCAATGGTTAAGCCAATCGCCGCATCTAAGCTGGGCACCACGGCGATGAGTTTTCTTTGCCCCCAAAATTTGGATAGTGGCACATCGAGTAATTGAATGTCGACCAGCATAAAGCTATGTGCGGTTTCACCAGCGCGGGGAAACCGACCACCAATACTGACTGGGGTGCTATTGAGCATAACGGTCGACATGGATGATCTCCGGAATTAATTTGTCAGTATGACTTTGATTGTCATAAAAACAAGCAATCTTAATAAAACCAGAACAGAGAATAGCCGGTGGAATGTAACTCGCCTAAATCAAGCTGTAAGAATGCAGGGATTTCTTCGTTGGCTTCGATACGGTCTTGCTGACGCTCGTTTTGCACTAAATACTGCTTGGCGGTGAACACTTTGCGCACGATAACGCGTTCATTGTCATCGGTCAGTGTGAGCTCTAGCTTGGGCAAGGCTTGAGCAAAAGGCGCAAGATTCCGTAAGGTGGCATTGAGCTGAATTAAGCGCGGATTATTGGGGATGAAGCTGAGCTCTGAATATTCCGAGCGCAGTAATTGCGCTTTTTGTGGCAGCGGCATAGTGCAATCGAGCTTGGCGCACAGGGCCAAATATTTGGGGCGTAAAATAGGAAAATCTTGGCTGAGCTCCAGCCGGAATTGATACAGCAATTGCAACACCAAAATCATCAATGCCAAGAAGCTAGCTAGCGCCCACCATCCGGTGTGTTGCGCGGTTTTTTTGTTGGGGATAAATAAATCGTCATCGCTGAGAATCGGCTGATATTCAGCTTGTTCAGCTTGATTGTCGATTTCAACTTGGCTTGGCTTTGGTGCGCTGCTTAGCGGCGGACGGATCTCTTCTGTCTGCGCTACAGCGGCCAAAGCCAGTTCAATTTCCATTGCCAGTGTCGGGTCTTGTGCTGCGCTTGGCGCAATGGGTGTTTCTACGTGGCTTGGCGCTACGCGGTCTTTCTCGAGTGCGGGCTCGTCACTGCGGCGAGTGTTGCGAGCGAGCACTTCAAATTGGAGTAAATCGATTTCTTGGGCAATATCATCGGGTATATTGCTGTCGTCTTTGTTGATTAAAGGCTGTGGCTCAATACCCTGATGATTAGTGAGTGTGTCGCTGGGCTCAAATACAGTTGCGATGGTGTCATGGCGGAGTGGATCTTCGGGCTCAGCTGGAAATGCTGGCGCGGATAGTGCGCTGCTAACTGGCTCGCTGGTAACGGTCTCGCTGGTAACGGCCTCGCTGGCGATGATTTCACTGGCATTGATTTCATCGGTAATGGCGTCGTCAGACGAGTTTGGCCCATTGTCAGCAATGGGCGCTTGCATAAAATCAGGGGCATGAAACACAAACGCACAGCGGCCACAGCGCACCTTACCTTGGTGCGCTGCGAGCTGCTGATCTGTTACCCGAAAAGCGGTGCTGCAATTGGGGCAGCAGGTGATTTGGTTCATGCGCGAAATTTACTCATTCAGCAGATTGGTGAGTACCGGAGAGGCAAACCCAACCTTCGTGCTCGGCAGCGGGCGCAAAATCAAACCATTGGCTGTAAATGGCGATAATTTCATGCGCTTGTTCGGCCAAAATGCCCGATAGCACAATTTTGCCACCGCTACGGCAACGGCTGGCCAGTAATGGCGCTAATGCTTTGAGCGGATTGGTCAGAATATTGGCCACGACCACGTCATAGGTTTTGCTCGGTGCGGCATCAGGCAAATAAAACTGCGCCACCACGTTGTTTTGTTCGGCATTTTGCCGGCTGGCGGTCATCGCTTGGGCATCGATATCGACGCCATCGGTGTCACCCGCGCCAAGTTTGAGCGCTGAAATCGCTAAAATCCCGCTGCCACAGCCGTAATCAAGCACGTTTTCACCACCAACGAGGTTGGCGTCTAGCCACTGCAAACACAGGCGAGTCGTTGGGTGGCTGCCGGTACCAAAGGCTAAGCCCGGGTCAAGCTGGATGCTCACTGCAGTGGGATCTGGGCATTCGTGCCATGTTGGGGTAATCCACAGACGCGGTGAAATTGGAATCGGATCAAATTGCGATTGGGTTAAGCGCACCCAATCTTGATCGGCGACGTCGACAATTTCAAAATGCGGCGCAGGCAGCTGCAGGACTTGCGCTGCATGCTCAACAATGGTGGCAACATCCATGTCAACGTCAAACAGCGCCACTACAATGCTGGTTTCCCACAGTTGATCGACCGGTTCACCCGGTTCGCCAAAAATCGGTTTTTCAGCGTCGGTGCCCGCTGCTGCGTCTTCAATCGACACGGAAAGCGCGCCCAAATCAAATAAGGTGTCCGAATAGCCTTCTGCTTGTGCAGAATCGGTTGTTAGGCGGAGTTCTTGCCATGCCATGATGCGGTTCCTAAGTTCGGTAGGGACGTATTTTGCCACGAACCGCACCCGCTCGACGAAAAAGCTTGTTGTGCTTGTTTACTTGGCATCGCAACGAAGTTGAGGATGGGCTACAAAATCGCAGTCAAAGTCCACGCTTAAGCCAATACGATCAACTCGCCATACAGCAAATAGCATGCCGTTAGCGCCAGCAACGAAGCCATGATGCCGTTAAATAGTTTGAGGTTTTTTGGCACCAGCAAATGGTGGCGTAATGCATCACCCAACCACGCCCATACGGCAATACACGGCAAATTAATCAGCGCGCAAATCAGCGCCAAACTGAGTACCGCGCCCAGATTTGCTGGCCCGTGCGGCAAAAACAAAATCACCGTATTGAGGACCATCACCCACGCTTTGGGATTGATCCACTGAAACGCCGCCGCCGCCAAAAACGACATCGGCCGCGCAACTTGTTGGCCTTCGGGTGAGGCGGCACGCCAAATCTGCATTGACAACCACAGCAAGTAAGCGCAACCGATGACGCCCAAAATCGGCCGAACGCTACTGAGTACCGCCATTATCCACGCCAAAAACATGCCGACTAAAAACACCTGCACCGCATGGCCAATACTAATTCCCAGCAGATGCGGTAGGGTGCGGCGAAAACCAAAATTGCCACCTGAAGCGGCGAGCATTAAATTATTCGGTCCCGGCGTGACCGACATAATGGCGACATAAGTTAGTAATGCAATATTCAGCACAAGCACCTCGGCAAAAAAATGAGCCTTGATAGTAGGGGGGATTTCAGTGGCATGACAGAGGCATTGCCGGGACGAATTGAGGGTTACAGTTTGATTGATCGTGAGGTACAGATGCACTGGACTGGTTTTTCAGGCCCAAGTCGATGAGGGTGGGATAGCCGCGATGCTCAATTTGAATGTCCGCGTTTTTTATGAGGTATTCATCCGCCGCCGATATCGATGGCGGGCTAGGGCCCAATACGGTGTTCAGATTTGGTGTTGATGCTGTGCCGCGCTCGTCGAGCTGGGGCTTAAAATCCCGTCTAAGCGCACCGAGTGAGGAGAGAGACAAACGGGTTTATCGTTTGGCTCACGACAATCGAGGGCACAGCGGAGCTGGGCGCGCTCGGGTCGCCTTTCTTTTCCCCCATTTTCTTTGGCGAATCAAAGAAAATGGGGTCCCCGTCGCGGACTGCGACTGTAAAACAATGTGCCGCAGGCACTTAAAACCAGCAACACGTAATCTGAACAGCACCGTTGGTTTGCCAAGAGCAAAATAAAAAACGGAGCCCTTGGGCTCCGTTTTCTCGGGTTACTGCGAGATTTACTGCGATGCGGCCGTTTTTGCTGCAATCAATTTGCGAATTTCCGGCATTTGATGCTCAAGGTAATGAATGCTGGTTTCACCTTTGACAAATTCGGCATCCACCAAGAGCTGCTGATGCAGTGGGATATTGGTTGAAATCCCTTGCACCACCATTTCGGACAATGCGATGCGCATCTTCGCAATCGCTTGCTCACGGGTATCGCCGTAAGTAATGATTTTGCCAATCATGCTGTCATAGTTCGGCGGCACAAAATAGCCTTGATACACGTGCGAATCCACCCGAACGCCCGGGCCACCTGGGGTGTGATACGTGGTGATCCGGCCCGGACTTGGGAAGAAATTAAGTGGATCTTCGGCATTGATCCGGCATTCAATCGCATGACCGTGGAGTTTAACGTCTGCTTGGGTGTAGCGCAGTGGCAAGTTGGCTGCGACCCGAATTTGCTCTTGCACAATGTCGATGCCGGTAATCAGCTCAGTCACTGGATGCTCAACTTGTACGCGGGTATTCATCTCGATAAAGAAGAACTCACCATTTTCATACAAGAATTCAAACGTACCCGCGCCACGGTAGCCCATGCGGCGGCACGCTTCGGCGCAAGACTCGCCAATGCGCTCGCGCTGCTCTTCGGTAATGCCCGGTGCTGGCGCTTCTTCGAGTACTTTTTGGTGGCGACGTTGCATTGAGCAATCGCGCTCGCCCAAATAAATCGCATTGCCGTGCTGGTCAGCCAAAATTTGGATTTCGATATGGCGTGGATTTTGCAAATAGCGTTCCATATACACCACCGGATTGCCAAAGGCTGCGCCGGCTTCCGCTTGTGTCATCGCTACGGCAGCAAGTAAGTCTTCTTCGCGCTCAACCACGCGCATACCGCGACCACCACCACCACCAGCGGCCTTAATGATGACTGGATAGCCGACTTTACGGCCAATCTTAATCATTTCAGCGTCATCATCTGGCAATGCGCCGTCCGAGCCCGGTACGCAAGGTACGCCAGCGGCTTTCATTGCATCTTTGGCCGACACTTTGTCGCCCATTAAACGAATGGTTTCTGGACGTGGACCGATAAACACAAAGCCCGATTCTTCGACTCTTTGGGCAAAATCAGCGTTTTCTGACAAAAAGCCATAACCTGGGTGGATCGCTTCGGCTTCGGTGACTTCGGCCGCCGAAATCAACGCCGCCATATTCAGGTAGCTTTGCGCCGAAGGATTGGGGCCGATGCAGACTGATTCATCTGCCAGCTTGACGTATTTGGCTTCACGATCAATTTCTGAATGCACCACGACGGTTTTGATGCCCATTTCACGGCAGGCACGCAAGATACGCAGTGCAATCTCGCCGCGATTGGCAATGAGGATTTTTTTAAACATAGGAACTCCGCGATCAGTGAGTGCTGCCGATTGGGGGGGAGTGGTGAGTGGGGAGTGGTGAGTGGTGAGTGGTGAGTGGGTTTTACTCACCACTCCCTATTCTCTACTCGTCTTATCCCCAGCTTCTTACTTCCCTAATCCCTAACCCGGCATCTCACAGAATTAGCCAATAATAAACATGGGTTCGCCATATTCAACGGGCTGGCCGTTTTCGACCAAGATAGCTTTAATCACGCCGCTGTGTTCTGCTTCGATTTCATTTAATAGTTTCATCGCTTCGATGATGCAGATCGTTTGGCCGGCAGTTACGCTTTGGCCGACTTCAACAAACGGTTTGGCATCTGGGCTTGATGAGCGATAAAACGAGCCAACCATCGGTGATTTTTGAGTATTGCCGGCCACCACAGGGGCTGCCGCTTCGCTGGTTTCAACGCTCACTGCAGGGGCTGGGGCGGCTGCTTGTTGCTGCGCTGGAACATGGTATTGCATCGGCTGCATGTATTGCGCATTAGCCACGGTGCGGGTGATGCGGACTTTTTCTTCGCCTTCAGTGACTTCTAGTTCGGCAATGCCAGATTCTTCAACTAAGTCGATCAATTTTTTAAGTTTACGTAGATCCATGTTGCAATCCCCTCTGAAAGGTCAAATGGGTGTCCTGTCGTGCAGGCCACCTTATGGTTTAAACAAATGTGCGTCAGTAAAATTGAGTGTTGTCTCGCGTACTCTATTTGCGTGGCTGTTGATCAGAAAACGGTTGTTTCGGCCTGTTATTTGGCCGATTTTAAGCGGTCGATGACAAACTCGAGTGCGTAGGCATAGCCTTTAGCCCCAAGGCCGCAGATCACGCCAATGGCAAGATCAGAAAAATAGGAGTGATGACGGAAGGTCTCCCGTGCATGTACATTCGATAAATGCACTTCAATGAAGGGGACTTTGACCCCTGCCAAAGCATCACGAATCGCCACACTGGTATGGGTGAACGCAGCGGGGTTGATCACGATATAATCCGTGCCGTCTTGTAATGCGGCATGGATGCGCTCGATGATTTCGTATTCGCGATTGGATTGAAAAGTTTCGACTGAAACTTTATGGCTAGCACCCAAGTCAATCAGCTGTTGATTGATGCTGGCCAGTGTATTGCTACCGTAATGTTGGGGTTCACGTAGTCCGAGTAAATTAAGGTTGGGGCCATGCAAAACCAGAATTTTACCAATGTCGGCCATTCGCGAACTCCTTGTAACGCAATGTAATCGACGGAGTTTGCCGCAAGTTCTGCGAACTTGTCCAGAAAAAGCGTGCTTTTTCTTTTTTACTGAAGGTGTAAACGATCGTTTTAAAACGTGCCTACGTCAATGTTGGCGCGGCTTATATCGATGTTTGCTGATACAATCTTGTAGTTTTGCTACATATGCGACGAAGGCGTTTTTTTAATGCAGATTGCCGATTTTGATTACCATTTGCCCGATCAATTGATCGCGCAGTTCCCTCCTGAGGTGCGTGGCGCGAGTCGTTTACTGCATATTGACGGTCAAACGCGACAAGATACGCTGTTTACCGCTTTACCGAGTTTTTTGCGCGCTGGTGACCTTTTGGTGTTTAACGACACCAAGGTGATTAAAGCGCGTTTATTCGGTGAAAAAGCCAGTGGCGGCAAAATTGAAGCACTGGTTGAGCGGGTTTTAGATGAACATACCGCTTTGGCGCACGTCAAAGCCTCTAAAGCGCCCAAAGCGGGGACGATTTTGCATTTTCAAGGCGGTTTCACCGCCGAAATGGTTGAGCGCCAAGGCGATTTATTTAAGTTGCGCTTTGCTGGCGATGTGAGCGTGTTTGAGATTTTGGAGCAATCGGGCTTATTGCCATTGCCACCGTATATCACGCATGTGCCCGACGATGAAGACGCTAAGCGTTATCAAACCGTTTACGCACGTGACCCCGGTGCAGTGGCAGCGCCAACGGCGGGATTACACTTTACCGATGAGTTGCTGGCGCAAATTCGTGCCATGGGCGTGGATACGGCGTTTTTGACCTTGCATGTCGGCGCCGGCACGTTTATGCCAGTGCGCGTTGATGAGATTAGCGAGCACACCATGCATCACGAGCGCTACTTTATTCCGCCAGCGACGATTGCGCTGATTTTGGCGGCCAAGGCGCGCGGTGGTCGGGTGATTGCAGTGGGCACCACCAGTTTGCGCGCGCTGGAAGCCTCGTCGCAGCAAGGCTTGTTGGCTGAGCCGGTGGGCGACACGGATATTTTTATTACGCCAGGTTTTGAATTTAAAGTGGTGGATCGCTTGATCACTAACTTTCATTTACCCAAATCAACGTTATTAATGCTTGTGGCAGCCTTTATTGGATTTGATACCATGCGCGCAGCGTATGAACATGCCGTGAGTAATGAATATCGCTTCTTTAGTTATGGCGATGCGATGTTGTTGGAGAAGTCGCTCTAGTCATAACGATGAAATTTTAACGCAGAGGCGCAGAGGCGCAGAGAAAAAACAAACTGGGTTTCTCTGTGTCTCTGCGTCTCTGCGTTGGATCTTTTGAGTGCTTTAAAATGAGCGCCGGACTGTTTTCCGGCTTGCGAGGAAACACATGAAATTTGAATTAAAAACCACCTCATCAGGGGCCCGTCGCGGTACTTTGACTTTGAATCACGGCGTGGTTGAAACGCCGGTATTTATGCCAGTGGGCACTTACGGCACCGTGAAAGCGATGACGCCGCGCGATTTGAACGACATCAAGGCGCAGATTATTCTCGGCAACACCTTCCATCTGTGGCTGCGCCCAGGTTTGGAAGTGATTCAAGAATTTGGCGGTTTGCATCAATTTATGGGCTGGGATAAGCCGATGTTGACCGATTCGGGTGGATTCCAAGTGTTTAGCTTGGGCGCGATGCGCAAAATCACCGAAGAGGGCGTGAAATTCCAAAACCCAATCAACGGCGACAAATTATTCCTCACGCCCGAAGAATCAATGCGCATCCAAAAGGTGCTCAATTCGGATGTGGTGATGATTTTTGACGAATGCACGCCGTATCCTGCCGACCATAAAACCGCCGCCGATTCAATGCGGATGTCGCTGCGTTGGGCTAAGCGCTCGAAAGATGAATTTAACCGCCAAGAAAATCCCAATGCACTGTTCGGTATTGTGCAAGGCGGGATGCATGAAGACTTGCGTAATGAATCGCTCGCCGGTCTGGATGAGTTGGATTTCCACGGCATGGCGATTGGTGGCTTGTCAGTCGGTGAGCCCAAAGAAGAAATGGAGCGCATTTTGGCGCACACCGCGCCGCAATTACCAGTGAATAAGCCACGTTACCTAATGGGTGTCGGTACGCCTGAAGATTTGGTGTATGGCGTATCGCAAGGCATTGATATGTTTGACTGCGTGATGCCAACAAGGAATGCCCGTAACGGCATGATGTTTACGCGTTATGGCAACGTGAAGATCAAAAACGCCCATTACAAAAAAGACCTGCGCCCGCTCGATGAGAGTTGTGATTGCTACACTTGCCGCAATTTTAGCCGCGCCTACCTGCATCATTTGTTCCGTTGCCAAGAAATCTTGAGCTCGCAACTCAATACCATCCACAATTTGCACTACTACCAAGTGCTGATGGCGGAAATGCGCGCGGCGATTGAAGTCGACCAATTCCCGCAATTTGTCGCCAAATTCCACGCCGAGCGAGCTCGCGGCGTGGAGTAAACCATTCATTACTGCAGCATTGCTAAAGCCACCGCAAGGTGTAATGCCGTTCACTTAAGCCAAGTGAGCGGCATTT
Source organism: Deefgea salmonis (assembly GCF_020531905.1). Taxonomy (GTDB): domain Bacteria; phylum Pseudomonadota; class Gammaproteobacteria; order Burkholderiales; family Chitinibacteraceae; genus Deefgea; species Deefgea salmonis. Next base: position 321,428 of record NZ_JAJAWG010000002.1, read on the forward strand.
TTTTCTCGATTTCATTGCTGGTGTCGCTTTTGACGCAAAGGTATAGAGAAAATCAATTGCAAAACCCTGAATGTCCTCCGCGCCTCTGCGCCTCTGCGTCAGGTTTTCAGGGTTTGTCGTTAAGTGAGCTGTATTTACCGCAAAGTGGCTTTTTTCGTATGGATGAAGTCAGCTTAAATTAAGCTATGCTGGGTTTGATCTTGTGCTACTCAGTATTCCCCGTTGCGGATCGTTTGCGTTCGCGCGCTTGGCTTTAGAGGTGGCGCGTCTGATTGCAAGTGGGTCAATCACCTTTAAAGATCTTGATTGTTTTGCCAAGTGAGACGAAAAATGGCTGCAAATTTAAAACTCGCTGAGTTATTGGGTTCGCTCAGCTACGCCTTGGATCTGACTGAAGGACAGCCCGCAGGGCATTGTGTGCGTTGTTGCTGGATTGGTGTGCATATTGGCCGGCAAATTGGCATGGCAGAGGCCGAGATTTGGGCTTTGTATTACACCTTATTACTCAAAGATTTGGGCTGCAGTAGCAATGCGGCGCGCATTTGCGAGCTGTATTTGGTCGACGATCAGCACTTTAAGCATGACTTCAAATTGGTCGGTAATAATTTATCGCAAGTTTTAGGCTTTGTGTTTGAGCACACCGGCAAAAACGAAAACTGGACCCAGCGCTTAACGGCGATTTTAAATATTTTGCGTAATGGCGAACAAATTGCCCAAGAGTTAATTCAAACCCGCTGTGATCGTGGCGCGCGCATTGCCCGGCAGCTGCGGTTTCCTGAATCCGTGGCCCAAGGGATACATTCTTTAGATGAGCATTGGGATGGCAGTGGCCGACCAGAAGGTTTGCGTGGCAGCGCGATTCCAATCCACGCGCGGATTGCCTTGTTAGCGCAAGTGATTGATGTGTTTCATTTCTCGCACGGCATGGAAGCCGCCCGTCTAGAAATTCAGCAGCGTGCCGGCGTGTGGTTTGACCCTGAATTGGTGGCGGCGTTTAAGGTGGTCGGCCAAGATGCGGCATTTTGGCAGGTATTGAACGACCCCAAGATTGATCAAATCGTGCAGTCGCTCGAGCCAGCGCAATGGACGCGGCCCTTGGATGAGGCCTATATGGATGATATCGCCTCGGCATTTGGTCAAGTGGTCGATGCCAAAAGCCCGTTCACCGCTGGGCATAGTGAGCGGGTGGGCTTTTATGCCAATTTAATCGCGCAAGAAATGGGCTTTTCGGCCGAGCGTTGCCAATGGATTACCCGCGCCGCCTTATTACACGACGTCGGCAAACTCGGGGTAAGTAGCCGTATTTTGGAAAAACCCGGGCGTTTAACCGATGAAGAATTTCGTGCGGTGCAACAGCACGCCAGCCTAACCGAAACGATATTAGAAAAAATTGCCCCCTTTGCCGAATTAGCCGTGGTGGCCGCAGCGCATCACGAGCGCCTCGACGGGCAAGGCTATCCACGCAAAATCAGTGGCGCAGCGATTTGTATGGAAACGCGCATTATCACCGTGGCCGATATTTTTGACGCCATCAGCGCCGAGCGCCCGTATCACGCCGCCAATTCGCCCGAAAAAACCATTGAGATCATGCGCGGCATGCTGGGATCAGCCATTGATGCCGATTGCTTTGCCGCCTTGCAAAGCGTAGTGATGCGCGAAAGCCTGCTATCGCCTGCTTAGTGGGGTTTGCTCAAGCACTTGTGATATAGCCTATCAACATCAAATCTGAACAAAGCCGATCTCTATGGGGTATTGCCGTGTGGGTCATGTTTTATAGATATTACAGTGATATACCCATTTCTTTTACGATTCGGTTTTAAGCGCTTGGCACGGGCGTTGATTGCTAAGGGTAAGTCTGTAGCGGTTTGCCGTGAATCAATTTAAACCCTGTACCAAGTGTTGTAGATAGGGGAAGCTGGCTCGGGCTTGGCCCATTTTTTGATGTAGATCAAACAGGGGCGGTGCGCTGCTCGGCAGTATGGCGGCTTCTGAGGGAGTCAGCGATGAGTTTATTGATTGAATGGAATGATACGTTATCGGTCGGGATTCAAGAGATTGATGAGCAGCATAAAGTGCTGGTGAATCTATTAAACGAATTACATGATGCGATTCGGCAGCATCATGGCCGTGAGGCCTCGGTGGCGATTTTGCAGCGTTTGGCCGACTACACCCGAATCCACTTCACGGTTGAAGAAAGCTTGATGCGGATTTTGGGTTATCCCGATTATGAAACACATAAAATGCACCACGAAGAATTGATTGGGCAAATGGTGGATTTGCAGGCCAGGCTCAATCAAGGTGATGCGGTGTCTTTTGAGTTGCTGCACTTTTTACGCAATTGGCTAACGCGGCACATTATGGAAGCCGATCAGCGCTATGTAGCGCATTTCTTATCGCGCGGCGTGCAAAAAACGTGGCAAAAGAAAGGTTGGTTAGAGCGTTTTTGGTCTTGATCACGAATCGTGTATCGGTGCTGATGCCAAACAAAAAAACGCACAGCGGGCTGTGCGTTTTTTATTGCTAGCTGTGGGCTGCATTTATCACATCACGTGGGTTGATCGTTGCGGCCATTCACGGTGTGTTTTGCGGTTTTGGCTGGCGAAAAATACTCGGCATGGGTGTATAGCTGTAAATTAAAATGCGCTTGATCATCGCGATAATCAACGCGGGGTGCATCGGCGCGATGATGAAAAGCCCACCAGCAATAGATTAAATACACTGCGCCCGCCAAGATTAACGCCCAAGTGATCCAGATGCCGATCATGATCTATACTCCGCAGTCAACAATCAGTCAGCTTAGTAAAAGATACGACGAAAGCAAATGCTTTGTTAGGCGGCTCTGATTGACGACGGAGTCCTCGCATCGGTGTGGTGCTCGGCGATAAAGTCATAGCCAGTACATTCAGTACGTCAACGAGCACAACAACGCCGACGTTTGCTGAACGACTTCAATCAGACTAAGCCTGCTGTGCAGGCCATATCGACGCACTTATTGCTGGCTGGCTAAACCGGCAGCGGTATTGGGGTAGCGCAATTGCAGTTTGAGCTCATTTTTGGCGCGGGCATTGCCAATGCGCCGCGATTCATTCAAATAAGACAATAGGGCGGGCGACAGCCGCGTTTGCGCCGCAACTCGGCTAATGCGTGGCGGACGAGCCAGTTGCATCGCATCGGCGACTTGGTCAAAATAATCGCCCATTTTATGCGGCTCATCATCCACGATATTGTAAGTGCGTAGCGGCAAACCACGAAACAGCGCCAAACATAGCGCATGCGCTAAATCATCAGCATGAATATGATTGCTATAACTGTCTTCTTCGCGGTGTAGCACCGGTTCACCCCGCGCAATGCGCTCCAGCGGTAAACGATTGGCAGCATAAATGCCGGGCGAGCGTAAAATGCTTAGCCGAACACCGTGCCGTCCAGCCCAATCGCGCAATTGTTTTTCGGCATCGACTCGGCGCAATGCGCGCAGCGATTGCGTTTTAAGCGGACTGCTTTCATTAATCCATTGCCCAGCATAATCGCCATAAACACCGCTGGTGCTGATGTAAACAGCTCGGCGTAAGCGCTGTGGTAAAATTTTATTTTGCTTGATGTTGGCGTGGCTTAGAGCGGCAATTAAGGCTCGCGTTCGTTGATCGCCCACGCCGTCACCGGGTGGTGCGCTGTGAATCAAATACTCAGCAATGCCACTTAAGCGGGCTAAAGATTTTGGCCGATCTAAATCGGCAAGAATAGGGCGTATACCAAGGGTATTGAGCTGCAATGCAGATTCTTTAGAGCGTGCAGTTGCATACACCGTAAAGTGCTGCTTAAGCCAAGGCAGGGCGCGGCGAACAACATCGCCACAACCAATAATGAGTAAGCGTGGTTTTTTCATAGTTTTTAGCTCACAGCGTGGCGTAGTTAAGGGCAGGCATTGGTCAATGCTCGACACGCATTAACACAGTATGGAATGAATATGAGTCAACAACTTACCATCGAACCTTCGGGCCAGCAACTCTCCGTCTTTGAAGGAGAGACCTTGCTCGACGCCGCCATGCGAGAAGGTTTTAACATGCCGTATGGTTGTAAAAACGGATCGTGCGGCGCCTGCAAAGGCAAGGTGCTCAGCGGCGAAGTCGTCCATGCCCAGCATTCTGAAACCGCACTCAGCCTTGCTGAGCAAGCGCAAGGCTATGCGCTATTTTGTTGCGCTACACCGGTCAGTGAGCAAGTGAGCATCGAATGCCGCGAAGTCAGCGCCACTAAAGATATCCAAATTAAAACCTTGCCAACGCGCATCGAGCGCATCGAAAAAGTATCGCCTGACGTCGCGATTTTGACGTTAAAACTGCCATCAACCGAAAAGCTGACCTATCTGGCTGGGCAGTATATTGATATCCACACCAAAACCGGCAAAAAGCGCAGCTTCTCCATTGCCAATCCACCGCATCAAGAAGGCTTTTTGCAACTGCATATTCGCCATATCGACGGCGGCGAGTTTTCTGATTACGTGTGGAACACCATGAAAGAGCGCGAGATTTTTCGCTTTACCGGCCCGCTCGGTAGCTTTTTTTTGCGTGAAGACAGCGATAAGCCGATCTTGTTCCTGGCCACTGGCACCGGTTTTGCCCCGATCAAAGGCATGATCGAGCATGCGCTGGCTAATCACACCCAGCGTGAAATGGTGCTCTATTGGGGCTGCCGCACCTTGGCCGATCTCTATATGCCCGAATTGCCATCACAGTGGCAGCAGCTCTATCCGAACTTTACCTTTATCCCGGTTTTATCTAACCCCAAGCCCGAAGATCAATGGCAGGGCCGTACCGGATTCTTGCACGAAGTCGTTTTGGCCGACTTTGCCAGCCTTGCTCACTACCAAGTTTACGCTTGCGGGTCCCCTATGATGGTCGAAGCGGCCTATACCGGCTGCCTTTCACACCAACTACCGAGCGATGCGTTTTTCTCTGATGCCTTTTTTACCAGCAAGGATTTAAAATAAAAACGTTGTAAAACCATACGTTTATCGATTCTTTTGTAAGTAGTGCTTGCCATCAAACAAGTCATTCTATATGATGCAGTCCTGTTGCCGATGTAGCTCAGTTGGTAGAGCACCTGACTTGTAATCAGGGGGTCGCGAGTTCGATTCCTGCCGTCGGCACCAACAAATTCAACGACTTAGCGCGAAAGCGCTAGGTCGTTTTATTTTGTCCAACGCACTCCCAACACACTGCCATACAACTCCCTGCAATACACCCCAACACTCACATCAAAACATTTCGTGTCGCCACCATCATTTTTATGGCGTGGCGCAGCATTGTTGCATCAACGCGACAGGCCATTTTGTTGTCAATTATGGTCGATTATTGTCGGCAATAGGTCAGTTTTTCTTGCTTGTAAGTGCCTCTAGTTCATTGATTTAATGCGTCAATCAGGAGGTTGTACATCATGGCAAGTATTCAAAAACGCACTACAGCAGCAGGTGTTATTCGTTACCAAGTTTCCATTCGACTCAAAGGTCTCCCCCCGCAGTCCGCCACTTTTGATCGTTTAACTGATGCGAAGCGCTGGGCAGCAAAAATAGAATCGGAATTGCGAGAGGGGCGCTTTTTTAAAACGAAGGCACAGCACAAGCATACGGTCAAAGACGCAATTGAGCGCTATCTACGCGAGGTTATGCCCCACAAAAGCGAATCCACTATTCGCGATCAAACACAGCAGTTGGCATGGTGGCAAAAAGAGATTGGTTTGGTCATCTTGTCTGAACTCGCTCCCGCACAGATTGCGGACTGCAAAACAAAGCTAGCTAACACACCCATGCAAGCGCGAGGACCCAAAAGCAAAGCCGCACCAAGCTATCGCAGCGCAAGCACTATCAATGCATATTTGCGCGTGTTTTCGCATCTATGCAATACGGCTGCTGGTGAGTGGGAGTGGATCAGAAACAATCCTGTTGAGGCCGTGAAGAAGCCGAAAATCAATAACGCTCGAACTCGATTTTTAGATGAGACCGAAAAGACTCGGCTACTACTTGAGTGTAGGAAGTTTCCTGACTTGTATTTGGCGGTAGTGCTGGCGTTAACGACTGCCGCGCGTAAGAACGAAATTTGGTCGCTGCAATGGCACCAGATCGATTTGAATCGTCGAAGCATCACCCTCTATCTCACAAAAAACAAAGATATCCGCTCATTGTCCTTAGTTGGCGAAGCGCTTGAATTGCTGAAGGTAAAACATGCTCAAGTACCTCGGCCAAACGACTTTTTATTCCAAGGTAATGTTGTGGGTAAATCGTTTGATTTCAGGAAACAGTGGGAGCATTGCGTTGAAGCTGCTGGCCTACACAACTTTCGCTATCACGACCTACGGCATACCGCAGCGAGCTATTTAGCAATGAGTGGCGCGACATTGCCCGAGCTTGCTGAAATTCTTGGCCATAAAACGATGCAAATGGTGAAACGCTACGCACACTTTAGCCAAGATCATAAGCAGAGCGTGGTTGAGCGCATGGCGAATACATTTTTAGTCGTTTGAAAATAAAAATTTTGGATGCATGTATTTAAAAATTTGTTTAAGCTAATCTAGCAAAATTAAATTAACTATTTAAAAGGTTTTTATGAATACCATCTCAGTTGCTAATGTTATTAAATACCTTAAGGAGAATAAATATGAATGCATTGATTTTAACGACCGAAATCAGTTAATCTTTGAGTTTGTTCGGCGTAGTAGTGACTATATATCTGCCTATGCATCTTATCAATTATTACCGGATGCGGCGAGAGGTTTTAATTACGGAACTCCTTGCGTAGAAAACGTATCGCCACATGGAGAATTAGACGCGAAATATGCTGAATTTTATGAACATGATATTCGCAAGCCTGTTACTGAATGGAATAAAGTCGAGGTTCTTGATGGAACTGTTCAGCAGGTAGAGAGAGAAACAGATTTAGTTTCTCGTTATTTTGGGCATGTTATCTTAAAGAAGTATGGCCTACTATTTATGATTGACCCAACTCTTAGCCTCGTTAGACAGCCATTTTACAGAAAATTAAAAAGTAATATGGGTAAAGTTGAGAGAGATGCTATTGAGAATAGTAATAGAATTTTTGGAGAGCGTTTAGGCGGGGGGTTGGATGAAGATCGTGGGTTTGAATTTATTTCAAAAGAGCATATTCACATGTCTTCCTCAGAGTTTTGTTTTGTATTTGATGTCAAGGTTCCAATTAATCAACAATTAGCTTCTGCTGAAAATTATTTCAAATATTTTGAAAGGAAACTATTGGATAAATTAAATTCTCAAGATGAAAGTGCCAAGAGAATTTCTTATCTTTCAAGGCAGAGGTATAGAAATAATAGGATGTATGATTTTGATCTGATGTTACGTTATTATGATTTGGTTTCTATTTTTAGAGATCATAGCCGTCCAGTTGAGGCTGTAGCCAAATTTTTAGAACAACATACGGGCAATAGTGCGTTGCATTTAGCACTTGGGGAGCCTGAAGAGTTACCCGATATCAAAAATATTTATAAAATTACACTGGAGTATATGGATGTAACTAGTACTGGAAAATTCAATGAACTGAAGTTTGTCCCTCTAAAGGTGGCGCCACCTACCAAGAGTGCTACAAAGTCATGATTTTCTGATTATGAATTTAAACCTTGGTAGATTAAATTTTAATATCTCTTTTGTTGTCCATATATTAAAATTGCTTGGGTTAAATATTTCTTTTAATGACGTTGTGCTTTGTGTGCTTGCTGGTATGCTTATATTTATTTCATATTCTAATAATTTTTTTCGATGATTTGCATAGGTCCTCTTGGGTAATATATGTTTCAAGTTTGATCCACGCTCCCATGCGTCATAAGACAGACGCAGGGACGCTCCTTTTATTGAATCAATTATCGATCCGAAATGTGTTCTTGCTTCAACGTTTAGATTTGAAAGGTGCTCATTTATTACTTCATTCATAATGAATCTTGGTGTTTTCAATGTCCAATTTTTTAGTAGATCTAAATTCTTATGTTCTAGTGGTTTAGTTCTTAGGGTTGCCTCAATCCTAATTTGCTTGCTGACCTCAACTATTAGTCGTTCTGCTTCAATTTCGGTTAAGTAATTAAGTGCGGCTTGGTAAGTTCTCTTATCTTTTATTTCTTTACTTTTATTGTATATTTTTATTGTGGAATATTTCGAGCTTTTACCGATGTATAATGTTTCTCCTCCTCCGTCTGAGGTGAAGAAATTTTCCGTATCAACTAGAATATGTTTTAATGCATTAAGTAACTCAAGCTTATGAATTTCGTTGTTGGCTAAGAAGGATCCGGCAATATCAACTCTTGAAATTTTAATTTCACCATCTTCTATTTTTTGGTATTCATCTTCTGTTGGTGTTATATTTAGTTGTGAAAACACTATTCTTAGTACTTCGTTAATTATTGCTGATAAATTGTTACTTCCAAAAATGTTGTGGCCTTGCAAGAATTTTGCAGGATTTCCCTCGATCATTAAATGAGTTCCAGATTTTGAGCGTACGGAAATATGATTATCTATTTCTGGGTTAATTATCTTTTTTCGGTTGCTTTTACTAACTGTGAACTTTTCTCCTGTGCTTTTTTCTATATATAAAATATCAAATGAACTTTGAGAGTTTTCAACTTCTACAGTCATGGAAATGTAATCAATCATTTGCTAGTTACCCGTGAGCGACGTTGGTATTGGTTATTTTTCTGCCATTCAAAAAATTGCTCAACGTCGATAAGAATACGCCCCATCGGTCTAGAGATTACATGCTCAAAATTGCGTCTTTGTGCATGAAAAACAAGATCACGTAGTGCCGCTACAGAAGGCCAGTCAAAGTATTTTGGCCAATGAACTAGTTGAATGTGTGGTGGAATATGTGCTGGGCGTACATATTGATTTGTGTTCGGTGTGTTCGGTGTGTTTGATTGTTGCATTCTGTTGCTCCTTGTGAGCTGTATTAAAAAAATGCAGTGTGCGGCTTTCTGAAAGAAAAAGATTCCAGCAGAAGAAGGACTCTAATGCTTCTTTTTTGGGGTCAAATGCTTATGAAAAATAGCGTTTATGGCTTAAACATCATTGACAGTTGAGTTAAAACTTGATTTCTTGTTGTATGCGTTTGATTTTATTAGGTTTATTTTTTGGCTGCTCAGTATATTAAGAGGACTTCTTAAAGGCTAAATTTGCTCAAATGTGTGTTTTGACCATGAATAGCGAGGCAATAATTTTTCATAAATAGCTATTTTTGTTCTTTACATGACTAAATATTGCTATAAGTAGTGGTATTACAGTGGTGGCATTGTTGATTTGCCTTCGCCGTCGCGGCTCTGATACGGCTGTCTGATGTGTTCATATTGGCAAGGCGATTTGCTTTTTATGTATCGCCAGTACCTCGTTGATAGTGATCGTCCACGACTTATCTTGAAACTCATATCGGTTTGAACTCACGCTTTTTCTGTGCACGATAGATGAATGCAAATTGCCGTGTTCGGGTGGAATGAGTGGGTCGAGTACGTATAGCTTGTTCATTTCGCCGCATTCTGATGTTTCAACGCCAATAATCAGCACCCAGTGATCAAGGTGAGCTCGCCAGTTCACAATATTTGCAATGAATAGTGTTTCTGGTGTGTGTTGGTCAAGGAGAAAGCGAATCGAATCCTTGTTGCTACCTTGAATTGAGCTGAATTTGAGTTGATCCTTGAACGGGGCAAATATTCGTACTAATCCCCGTAATGGGGTGCAGTGAAGCCAGTAGTCCTGCGCCATCAGCCATGAATCAAACATAATGTGCGTTTCATCATCACCCTCTGCCATTGTCATGAGCTGGGTTCGGCTGAGTAGCTTGAAAATCAATAAAGCCATATAAACGCAATGCGGTCCGCACGCTTTATCAAGAATACTTTGCTGAAGGTAAACAGGCCGTTTTTTGCCATTTGGGGTTGTGCTGACACTCGGGCCTTTCGGCCCTAATGTGAGATTGCTATGAATAACCAAGTTGTTCGTCATGCTCAATACTCTTCTGGGAGTAACAAAGTGGTCGAGCTGCGGTCTGCCTCAGTGATGATCCAAATGCGTTCGCCAGTGGTGAGTGGGTAGTTTGATAAAATTCGCCAGCCATGTTTAACGGCATCTTCATTAGATTGCCAATCCTCCGCTGGCAAGTTGCCCCAGTCGCCAGTTTGGTGACGAAGTAACAACGTGAGTGCGTTCACAGCAGCTTGATCTAATGCCGTTAGTGCACTGGGGGTGGCAACGGTTTGCCCGAGTGAAAATTTAGCTTTGTTGAGTGCGGTCATGCTCTTCTCCAAATGAAATGAGCGCCGATCAGCAAGACTGATCGGTGCTCATTGGTGTGTGCTACTGACATCAGCAGCGCGTAAATAACGGACATGAAAAAAGCGCCTTGAAGGCGCTTGGATGCTTTAAAAATGGGTTGCGTTTATGTGGTCAATTCATCATGAATGACGATTGAGCGCGATAGCTAATAATTCTGGTAAGGCGTCTCCCGCTGTACTGCGAATTACCCAGCTGGCTAATTCGTCGTGTGCGGTTGGTTGGGGATTAATGACAATGATGAGTTTGCCGTGCGCCAGAGTCGGGATTGTTGCTGCGGGTTGAACCTCACCGGATGTGCCGACAACAATCAATACATCGCACTGATCGATGTCTTTTTTTACTTTTTTCCATGTATGGCTAGAAATGCGTTCTTTAAACCAAACAACGTCTGGTCGTGCGTAGCCACCGCAATGCGTGCATCGTGGAATCGTTACCTGTGGTGCAATGCTTTCTGGGACGGGTCGATTGCAGCTAAAGCAACGATTACGGAAGATATTGCCATGCAGTTCATGTACGTTCGTACTACCTGCCAATTGATGCAAACCATCAACGTTCTGAGTTACAACGCTCACAGTGGCTACTTGCTGCTGTAACTGAGCTATTGCGTAATGTGCGGCATTCGGCTGGCAGTGACGCATATTTTGACGTCGTTCTTCATACCAATCCCATACGTTTTGCTTGTTTTTTCGGAATGCGTCAGGCGTTGCTAAATTTTTGAGGCTGGCTGTGCCATAGAGTGCTGTGCTGCTATCCCGATAAGTTGGAATGCCTGATTCAGCTGAGATGCCTGCGCCAGTTAAAAACAACCAGTGCTCGGCTTTTAGCAAGTGATTACTTATTGAAGCAGGGATTGATTTCAATTTTAATTCCTTGGCGTTCAATAAAATTGAGCCGCTATTTTATATATTATATAAAAAGATATAATGTTTTGTCAAGTTTGCTTGTTTTGTTGTTGCGATTGGCTTTTGTGAATTGCGGCTAACTTTTTTAGTTGGCACAAGCGTTATGCTTAACTGATATGGCATAACTCTTGCACTCAATTCGCTTGCTGTATTCTTTATTTTGTTACGACGCAATTTTGCTCTAGCACATCATCAATAGCGTTTCCGATAAGAAAATCTATCGATCCTGAATCGCCACTAGCGCCAAAGCTGCGATTGATATTGATGTACACGGGTTTGTACGCAACTCGTTCAAATTTGTAATAAAGCGTGGAATTGGATGCGCCGTCATCATCGCAGCTCGTTTTGAGGCTTTTGACATTACCATCGCCAAACAGCTGCTTGATTGAGCTATCGTCATTTGATAGTTCTGGATCGTTTTCAATTGATACTCTGGCAGTGCTGATGCCTGCCCTTGACCCTGCCAGCGCGACGCTCGTTGCGCCGATGTTCTTATTTTTGTTTTTACCAAACTTTGCCTTTCCTACCATCGTAGCGTCATGCGCCCCTGACTCATTTGAAGGCCACTTCCACTTGACGCCTTTGATGTTGTTGGCTGAATCCCATGAATTGATGTTGTAGGTCTGAGACTTCTTAATGCTGATTGAATCCAGAACCGATTCAAACTGCGCTGAATGAGCAAGTCCCGCAAAGGTAATAAATATTGCGGCTTGCAGGGTAACCAGTATTTTGCTGTTAAACATGCTTCGTTCCTAAGTCGTTATGTTATCGGCATTTATCTATCAAGATGGCTGAACAAGTAAAAATTAGCCATTGGATGGCGCATCATTAAGAATTTGATCAAACAGTTTTTGCGAGTGCTTAATGATTTCTAATGCGTTTTGTAGCGGCTCTAGTGCAACCTCGAAATCATTGGTTCGGTATGCGTTTGACAGCTCTTCTGCATCAAGTTGAACTGGCAAGAAAAACTCGCCTTTGCCTAGGTCTCGGAAACCTAGTGCTTGAATATTTTGTATGCTTTTGGGCGATTTCTCTGCCCAAGCTTGAAAGTTTTTATTCCAAACTGGTTTGCCACCGAAAGCTTTAGTATCAATAAAAAATTTAAACCCTGCTGATGCGCTGGCGTAGCCACACAGCGCAGCAATTAAATAGCTATCGTCCTCTTCATTGAAGTTGACTAAAGTAAAACCTGCTCGCAGCGCAGGGTCTTCGCTAGACTCTGCTGCATTCCAGATTTCGGGTGCTAGCCATATTTCAGAATTGCTTTCATAGTAGCCACCAATCCAGCCTTGCCCTTCAGTAGCCTCAATCACGAGTTTTTCCATGGACTCAAAAACTTCTGGCTGAATCACTGCTTCATACAGCTTGACCGTTTCGTTGAACATCTCTAGCTGAGATAAGATTAATGCACCTGCTTCACGTGTTTCACTCATGGTATTGCCTTTTTAAAAATTACGAATATAGGAAAGAAAGTGCTTCACACACTCTTGTGCAAGAATTTCTTGCCGTTCAACCGACTCGCCTTGCTGCGCCGAGATGTGCTGCCGCAATTCTTTAGAAATCCAATGTGAAAGCTGTGCCCAAGAAATCGTGGTGATTTTGTTTTCGTGAGCACCTGCGGTTTTTGGGGGGGATTTATTGGGCGTTAGGAAAATGATTGCCCATGGGCGGCCATGCGCTCGTTTCTCGCAAAGCGCACCATAACGGCTTAGTTGGTCAACTCCTTCTGGCGCATCAATCTTGACTTCAATCAGTAAGTAAAAAAGCTCGGCATCAATTTCAATATCTACGCGATTTGTTCGACTGCCGTCTGGATTGCTCTCTGTGCGAACTGTGCAATAGCGTGAGTCCGCGATGTTTAAAGTTAAATCGCTATTTGAAACGCCACCAGTCAGTACCTTTAGCGCCAATTTTCCTAAGCCGTGATTACCTTTGGGATTGAGTAGCCACGCTAAAATTGCAGAGTTCCTCACTTCATCGCGCTTTACGTTTGCGGTAATCCAAGGGTTAAAGCTAAAGGCTCCTTGCTTTGCTCGATCAATTGGCGCTTTCAATGCGTTAAACCAAAGATGCAATTGATCAACGTTAATTTCTGGCGTTAACTTTGTGGGTCGTAAATTTCTCAGTAATGGAGTGATTTGTGTAAAAAAACTCTGCAATTTAGTTGTTAGCGCCACAGCCCCTTTGGGCTGAGCTTTGAGCCGATTTAATCCGTCAAAGAATCCCGTCAACTGAGTCACGTGCAAGGCGTGTGTTTGCATATTTTATTTCCATGCTATTTTTTCAGATTAATATTTTTCAAGGGTTGTTAAATAGACTGGAAAGGAAATCGTACATTGAAGGATCCGCAATTTTTAATGTTTCATTTGTACATACAGGACCATGATTTCCGTCAGGTACTTTTTTGCATTCGTTCACGTTGTACCAATCTTGAACAGCGGTAGCGAAATATTCATTTTGGTTCGTGATTGCATAGGTGTTAGCAAATGCACCTGTTGCTACTGCTTTGTTCCATAGATCAACAATTATTTGCTCACTGTTTGGAATGACCGTATTCATCGCTGGGTACATGATTGCGTGAGCAAATTCATGTACGCAAATATCCTCATTTGGGTAGCGATTCTCAATTGATCTGATTATGTTTTCTTCTCCGCAACTCATCAGGGGTAAGATATTGTTTGGACCTAACCCGCGTGCGCGTGCATTCCAATCAACTCCTGGATTATTTGCTGATAGATTGATGTATTCAGGAATTGAGGTTAATTCAGCGTTTTTTGGAATAATTGATACGTGAATTTTTTCCGCTAATACTTTTCGTATATCTGGACGCTTTGCCGTCATCTTTAACACTATTGCTTGCATCCGCCATAGTGCTTCGTCAGACACGCTTCCATTTGCAACGATAGCAATGCCACCTGCGTCGAGATATTTCGTGTAATACGATTTATCTACTCCAACAGAGGCTGGCACTGGATTTGTGGTTGGCCATGCGGTCGCCGTTGGTGTTGGTGTTTGAATAGGAGTGGCGGTTGGTATAGCAACAGCCGTGGGAGATGATCCGCCCCCACCACAACCTGTCGTTAATAAAGCCCCTATTAACGCGCTAGCAAGTCCCTGTTTGAGGCAAATATTATTTTTGATATAGAACGATGATTGTTTCAATTGCTTCTCCACGAAAGTTCTTAAATTCGAGCCTGTTGTTAGTCGGTAGGATTGTAAAAGATATGAATTTGTAGATTATATTCCGTAGACCTGTAGTCTCGTTCGGGGCGACGATTTGCCCCTATATGAACGAGTACGATCATCTACGGCAGCAGCTAGGTAAACGAGTGAAGGCGCGACGTCGCCAACAGCGTTTATCTCAGGAAACGCTCGCCTTTCAAGCAGAAATCGACCGTACCTACGTGTCGCAGATTGAACGCGGCATTAGCAACCCATCCCTGCATGTGCTCTGCAAAATTGCCGAAGCACTCCTCGTGTCAGTCACCGATTTATTATCTGAGCCAGAGAGCGCAACTGAGTAAGCAGCCCACCCTGCGATACTAGTAAGAATCAATTCAATTTTAACGCAGGTTTGCTTGCCTAGCTTATAAAATGAGACTGTTACTCCCATTTGTAGCATTTTAACCAGACAGCTAGACTGGCTACACACCAGTCCAGCGTTACTGTTCCTTCCTTGTGTGAGTCGTGGGCTGGTAGTACCATGTACAAAATTCTGTGCAACCACTGAGCCGAGCAATGTCAATTTCTGCAAGTGATGTCGTGCCATTTTCACAAGCACGCGCCAATCTTTCTGAGCTGTGCGAATCAGTAAAGGCTGGCTCTGAAAAAATCATTACTAAAAATGGCGAGAGTTATGTGGCTTTGATTGATGCTCGCCGTCTTGATTACTACCACCAACTTGAGCGTGAGCGTATTCACTTGCTACTCATCAATGAAGCGGTAGCAGGTTTATCTTCAATTCATGATGCCAAGCTCGTTAATTCTGCGGATATATTGCAAGCGATGCAGGATCAATCACGTGCTTAAGCCTGTACGCGCATCAACATACTTCTTGAAAACTTTGTACGAAGTAGTGGTATTACAAGCTAGCTCGACGGTGAGCGACGAACTATGCAATCTAGTCATCCCTAACTTGCAATCACATCCGTATTTAGGTGGGAATTTTTTACTTCGAAGTATTGGTTCAATTGAGGTAAAAAATGTCACAAGTACACTTAAACAGTCTCTAGCTGCATATCCTGATGCCACGTTGCATGAATACCGTATGCAAAACCATATTCTGCTGTATCTGGTCAATGCGGAAGAAATCATTCTTCTGAGCATTCAACCGTACGCGCAACTTTCTAAAGATTTTTTGGCGTTGTGGCAACCGTTGCCGCAACTCGCCTAACTGAGATTAAATTTGATGGATCATTCCGCACACAACAAAATTGTTTCTTTTATTTGGTCGATTGCCGACGACTGTCTGCGTGATGTATTTGTGCGTGGTAAATACCGTGATGTGATCTTGCCGATGTTTGTTTTGCGTCGTTTGGATTGTTTGCTAGAGCCAAGCAAAGCTGTCGTGCTTAAAGAAGTCCACTTTCAGCGTGAAGAGGCCAATTTGATCGAGCTAGACCCACATGGTTTGCAAGACGCTTCTGGCTATGTGTTCTACAACGTCTCGCCGTTTACGCTTAAAACCCTGCTTGGCAATCACTCGCAACTTGAAGCCAACTTGAAATATTACCTTGATGGGTTTTCCGATAACGTGAAGGAAATCATCGAGAAATTCGATTTGCGTAATCAGATTCGCAAAATGGCGCAATCCGATGTGCTGCATGATGTGATCGAAAAATTTGTATCAGATGAAATCAATCTCAGCCCTGATGACCGCAAAGGCATGGATGGCCGCACGCAAGTTGGTTTATCCAATCTAGGTATGGGTTATGTGTTTGAAGAGCTGATTCGTAAATTTAATGAAGAAAATAACGAAGAGGCAGGTGAGCATTTCACGCCGCGTGAAGTAATCAAGCTGATGACTAATTTGGTGTTTATCCCTGTAAAGGATCAACTGCCCAATCCGTTAACGATTTACGACCCTGCATGCGGTAGTGGCGGCATGTTGACTGAATCGCAAGATTTCATCACTGATACCGAGGGCGAGATTAAAGCCAAGGTTGGCGTCTTTTTGTATGGCAAAGAGGTCAATCCTGAAACGTATGCCATTTGCAAATCCGACATGATGATTAAGGGTAATGACCCTGAGAACATTCTGTTCGGCTCAACGCTGGCAACGGATGATTTTGCAGGCAAGCGCTTTGACTTCATGCTGACCAATCCACCGTACGGCAAAAGCTGGAAAGGCGATCAGAAAGGGATTGTTGATGGTAAAGACGTACTTGATCCCCGTTTTCAAGTGAATTTGAGCAATTACACCGATGAGGTAAATGACTTTTATCCTGCGATACCGCGCTCATCAGACGGCCAACTGCTGTTCATGATGGAGATGGTTGGCAAGATGAAACGCTTGAGCGATTCACCGAACGGCTCGCGCATTGCATCGGTACACAATGGCTCTGCTTTGTTCACTGGCGATGCGGGTAGCGGTGAAAGCAATATTCGTCGGCATATTTTAGAAAACGATTTGCTCGAAGCCATCATTCAATTGCCGAATAATTTGTTCTACAACACGGGCATTACCACTTACGTTTGGTTGCTCTCTAACAGCAAGGCCGCTAATCGCGTAGGTAAAGTGCAGCTGATTGATGCGTCAAATCTGTACCAGAAATTGCGTAAAAATTTGGGTGAAAAGAACTGTGAATTTTCTGAAGAGCACTTAAAGCAAATCACGCAGCTTTATCTTGATATGCCCAATGACGGTATTTCTAAGGTGTTTAATAACCGAGATTTTGGCTATTACAAAGTCACGGTTGAGCACCCGTTGCGCTTAGCTGCGCAATTTACCCCTGAACGTATTGCCACTTTGCGCTATACGGCGGGGATGCAAGACATGATGGAATGGGTGTATACCAAGTATGGTGATGAGGTCTATCACGATCTGAAATCACACACCGAAGCCATCGAAGACCATATCGAGCGCGAAGAGCTAGCCTTGTCGCCTAAAAATCGTAAAGAACTCTTGAGCGAAAATACTTGGTTGGTGCAACGCGAAATCATGCAACGCGCCCAGCAATTAGCAGAATCAATTGGCAATGCCGAACACCTCGATTTCAATGTATTTGAGCAAATCTTCGATCAAGTCGCCAAGGGCTTAGGTTTGAAGTTGGCAAACAATGAGCGTAAACAAATCTTGAACGCGATGAGCTGGCGTGATGAACGTGCCGCCAAGGTGATCAAGAAAGTTCACAAGCTCAATGCCGCCAAGCAGAAAGAGCTGCTTACTGAGCTGGCAACCACTGCCGATAAGTTGGTCGATTACGGTTACTGGCCGACAAAGAAATCTGGCGAATATATTGAATACGAAACCGACAGCGAGCTACGCGACACCGAAAACATACCGCTGGATCGCGATAAAACGCGCCATGCCCATGACGTAATTCATGCTTACTTTATTCAAGAAGTGCGTCCGCATGTGGATGAGGCATGGTTGGCGATTGATAAGACCGTGATTGGCTACGAGATTAGTTTTAATAAATACTTCTACCAGCACAAACCGCTCCGCAGTCTTGCCGATGTCACGCAAGAAATTCTCGACTTAGAAAAAGAAACTGATGGCTTGCTCAAAGCTTTGGTGAGTTTTGTGGGAGTGGCGCAATAATGAAAGACCAGCATCCCCAAGCTTCTGGCTCACTGGACGATTTGCTGCTGGCGCTCAGTGAATCACATACCCAATTGCAACAGCAGGCCGCCCGTTCCGTTGACCTTGCCTTGGTGGCGCGAAACTGGATTTTTGGTTGGCACATTGTGGAGTTTGAGCACGGTGCAGCGGGTCGCGTTGAAATGTATGGCAAACGCCTGCTGGATGATTTAGCCCAAAAACTAACCGAAAAGCTGGGTGCGGGTTTCTCCAAACGCACGCTGGAACAATGCCGTCGTTTTTATCTGAATTACCGCGACATTGCGCAGACACTGTCTGCGCAATCTTTGCCAGCATCGCCAGCCGATACGGTCGCAATCGCCACGCTGCTCGGGCGGTTTCGCCTTGGCTGGTCGCACTATGTCGCACTGCTCACGCTCAAAAATGCGGATGAACGCCGATTTTACGAAATCGAAGCCATCAATAACAGTTGGGGCGTGCGTGAACTACAGCGTCAAATGGCTTCATTACTGTACGAGCGTTTGGCCTTAAGCCGCAATCCCACCGAAGTGAAAGCACTGGCACAAGAAGGCCATGTCATCACCAAGGCGGCTGATGTACTCAAAAACCCCTATGTGCTGGAGTTTCTCAATCTACCCGAGCACCATGCCTACTCAGAGCATGAGTTGGAAACGGCCATCATCGACCAATTGCAACTTTTCCTGCTGGAATTGGGCAAAGGTTTTTTATTCGAAGCACGGCAAAAGCGTTTCACTTTCGAAGACGATCATTTTTACGTCGATCTGGTGTTCTATAACCGCCTGCTGCGCTGCTATGTATTGATTGATCTGAAACGGGACAAGCTGACCCATCAGGATTTGGGGCAGATGCAAATGTATGTGAATTACTTTGACCGCTTTGTGAAGCGCGACGATGAAAACGCCACCATCGGCATTATTTTGTGCAAACAGAAAAATGACGCTTTGGTTGAAATCACCCTGCCCAAAGATGCCAATATTCACGCCTCTGAATATCAGCTGTACTTGCCGAGCAAAGAAGAATTGCAACAGCGCCTCAATCAATGGGGCACGTTGACGAATGAGGAAGAGGCATGATGAACCGCGCCGCATTTGGGCAGAGCCTGCCTTTCAATGCAGTTGTTGCAAATTTTGCAATAACTGCCGTCTTTAGCAATCATCAGTCTCGTATCATTCGCCTTGCTGCAACCGTTGCAGATTTTGCAACGGTTGGCGTAGAGCGCCGCAGTAGGGTATTTCAAGCTGGAAGAGTGATGATTGATTCTTATGGGTATTTCCATCTAGCCATTGCTAATAAATGGCTACAATCCTATACCCGTGAGGTGGCTTAATGTTGCACTATGAACTTTATAAGCCGAGTGGCGTTGAATGGATGGGGAGCGTGCCATCGCATTGGGAGGTGTTGCCCTTGCGTGCAGTAACTACTCTAAAGTCTGATCGTAATCGGCCAGACTTACCTGTTTTATCGGTCTACCGAGAATACGGCGTTATTCTCAAAGACTCTCGCGACGACAACCATAATGCGACATCGTTAGATACCAGCAATTACAAAGTGGTAAATGAAGGTGATTTGGTCGTTAATAAGATGAAAGCTTGGCAGGGTTCGATGGGGGTAAGCCCTCATCGAGGAATTGTCAGCCCTGCGTACATCACTTGTTCAACAGATGCTGATCGTGTCCAGCCAACTTATCTTCACTATCTACTGAGATCATCACCATTGATTGGTGTGTATAACGCATTGTCTTATGGTGTGCGGGTTGGTCAATGGGATATGCATTATGAAGATTTTAAGCAAATCCCTATTCCGTTACCTCCTCGCGTAGAGCAGACTCGAATCGTTAGTTTTCTCGACAAAAAAACCGCTGAAATCGACACGGCGATTGCCATGAAGCAACGTTTGATTGAACTGTTGCAAGAGCAAAAAAGCATCCTCATCAATCAAGCAGTCACCCGTGGCCTCAATCCTGACGTAACTATGCGCGATAGTGGTGTCGAGTGGATCGGGCAGATTCCTGCAAATTGGCAAACAATTCCGCTTAAATATGTTTCATCGGTTCAAAGTGGTGTGACTTTGGGGAAGAGTTATTCTCAATTGAATGGTATTAAATCTTATCCTTATTTGCGCGTTGCAAATGTTCAGAATGGGTTTTTAGATTTGTCAGATATTGCTGAAATTAACTTGCCAGTCAGACACGCAAAAAATTACTTTCTAAAAGCAGAGGATATTCTTGTTACTGAGGGGGGCGACATCGACAAACTTGGCAGAGGCGCTTGCTGGTATGGTGAAATCGAGGAGTGTTTGCATCAAAATCACGTTTTTGCAATCCGAATTATTCGAACTGTATTACCCGAGTTTGTTAGTCTGATTACTGGTGTTGCCTATGCAAGGCAATATTTCACAACCACTGCAAATAAGACTACGAATTTAGCATCGACCAATAAAACAAAATTGGGAAACCTACCTTTGCTTGTTCCTCCGATTGATGAACAAAAAAACATTCTGAGTCATTGTGAAAATCTTCGTGCTCAATTTGATGTTTTGCTTGGTGGTGTGGCAAAGGAAATCGCTGTATTGAAAGAGATGAAAAGCACTCTGATTGCAGAGTCAGTTACTGGGAAATTAAGGATTTCATGACCAATGTTTTCCGAAACTAATAATCAGGCTTCGCCCTTGGATGGTTTTAATGCTGAGTCAGTTGTTGCTCATCTGCGAGCCAACTTATCTACTGAAGTCATCGGCATTTACGCCTTTGGCAGCCGCGTTCAAGGCACAGCGAACGCACACAGTGATTTGGACTTGGCGGTGCTGGTTGCGGGTTACGTTGACCCATTGCTGCTATGGCGCTTGGCGGGGGAATTGGCCGAACTGGTTGGCTGTGCGGTGGATTTGCTCGATTTACGTGCTGCGAGCACGGTGATGCAATATCAAGTGCTCACCACAGGGCGGCGCTTGTGGGGCGTTGAACCAGCGGCGGGTTTGTTTGAGTGTTATGTACTGAGCGAAAAAACCGCGCTAGATACCGCACGCAGCGGTTTGCTGGCCGATATTAGTCAACAAGGGAGCGTGTATGGCCGATGATGTGCTGATTAATAAGGCGGCAACGATTGAGCGTTGCGTGGCAAGAGCGCGTGAAGAGTACGCCGCAGCCAGTGATTTTGCGACCGACTTTAGCCGCCAAGATGCCGCAATTTTGAATATTCAACGCGCCTGCGAAGCCGCGCTGGATATGGGGCAACATCTGATTCGCCGCGAACGCCTCGGCGTACCGCAAAGCGCCCGCGATGTGTTTGCGCTGCTGGCGCAAGCCGATTGGATTGCCAAGCCATTGGCCGATGCGCTGAAGCATATGGTCGGCTTTCGCAACATCGCCGTGCATGACTATCAAAGCTTGCTCCTGCCCATCACCGTGAGCGTGATCACCGAGCATTTGGATGAATTTTTGCAATACAGCACCGCAATCTTGAAACGTGATGGAAATATCAATGCAGAGTCCTGAACTGATTCACGGCAAAATTAAAGGTGCTGTTGATTATAAAATCTACTGCGATGAAAGTTGCCACTTACAGCACGATGGTAGCAATGTCATGGTCTTGGGGGCATTGCGTTGTGATGCGTCGCAGGTTGAGCGAATTGTTCGCGAAATCAAAGCGCTGCGCATCGCTCATGGCTATCAAACTGAGTTGAAATGGACGAAGTTGCTGGCCAAGCAATGGCCGTTTTATAAGGCTTTGCTGGATTTGTTGCTCACTGAACCCGCCCTCAATTTCAAGGCGACGGTTGTCCTTAATAAAAACCTACTTAATCACGATCAATATAATTCTGGTTCGCATGGTACGTTTTATTACAAAATGGCGTACTATTCCTTGCGTGATTTTCTGATTCCTAGTAATTCGTATCGAATCTATCTTGATTATATGGATACCTTGGGCGCGACCAAAGCGCGCGAATTATCAAACGTGCTTCACAATCAAATGCGCGGTGCTGTACATGTTGATGTGCAAATCATTCGCTCGCATGAATCCCAATTGATTCAACTTTGTGATTTGTTGATTGGCGCTGTAGCCTATTCCAATCGAGACGATTTGGAGCGGACGGGAACGGTCAAAGTTGCAATCGTAGATTATTTGCAGCAGCAAATTTGTCGAAAATTGAATGTGGGAACCCCTCCTTGGGAAGAGAAATTTAACATTTTCATGTTTAGTCCAAGGAGCAATGCATGCTGAGTGCACCACTCAATCTTGGTCAAGTCGAAGCAACGCAAATTTGTGAATTTTTGTACCAATTGTTCCATCGAGATTTTGTTGCTTGTAGAACAATGTTGAACAGAACAATTTATATTGATCCGCAAAGCCAGCGGCAGGATGAAGGTAAAGAAAATACATTTTGGCATTTAATTACGCGGGATCACGAGCGGCAAGTTCGTGTGGATGGCCGTTATCAGACGGTTAAAGAACGCTTAACTGACTATCGACGAGCAGAGCGAATTGAATGGGTCAAGCAAATTATTGCTAATCACACCGATCCAGCAGTACGAATTTTTTATCACCAAGAAACTAATCAAAAACGTAATATTCGTTTGTATTTATGGGCTTACGAGAATGATTTTGTGGTGATTTTGCAGAAGCTTGGTAGGAGTAGTTCGTTTCTGGTAACGAGTTTCTACGTTGACCACCATTCGAAACGGGCAGACTATGAGCAACGTTTTGCACGCTACCAAGCAGGTACAGCGCAAGAGTTACATGGATGTGAATGGTTTTGACAATTGAAATGCAAACGCCACCCGAAGGTGGCGTTTACTGGAATAGTGGTCGCCTATTATAGGCCGGGCGATACGGCCACCTCTTTCTACACAGTGGTAGGTGAGCGACGTGACTATAGTACGCATTGCGTACCACGACAAATTAATTATAACTATCGATAGCAGGTTTAGCACACACTATGGTCAGCCAAACCAACGAAGCAGCATTAGAAAACCACCTTGAAAACGCATTAGCAAAAGACGGCTGGTGCATTGGCAATCCCGCTGATTTCAATCGGGAGTTTGCCATTGATGGCGCTGTGTTTTGGCCGTTCCTTGAAGCAACTCAACCGCAAGAGCTAGCCAAGCTAAAAGATCGACCAAACTGGCAGCGCTTGGTGTTAGAGCGCCTGAATAAGAAAATTCGCAAAGATAGCGTGTTGGCCGTGCTGAAAAAAGGGCTGGATATTGATGACGCCCATTTCGACTTGCTGTACCGCTTACCCTATAACGACCTGAATCCAGACGTCATCGCTAATTATGCAGCGAATCGCTTTAGTGTTACGCGGCAAGTCCATTACAGCGCGACCGATACGTTCAAATCGGTTGATATGGTGCTGTTTATCAATGGCTTGGCGATTACGACTTTAGAGCTAAAAAATCCGTGGACAGGGCAAAACGTTCATCATGCGATTAAACAATATCGTACTGATCGTGACCCGAAAGAGCCGCTATTCGAGTTTGGCCGTTGCTTAGTGCATTTCGCGCTGGATCCCGATGAGGCGTATATGTGCGCCCATTTGGCTGGCAACGACAGCAATTTTTTGCCATTCAACAAAGGCCATAACTTTGGTAAAGGCAATCCACCAAACAAGGCTGCGGTGCTACCTGCGGGTGTTGTCGCTGAGGCTAGCGCGGTTTATCAAGCTGTGGCGGGTACGCTGGGTGGCTATAAAACGGCCTATGTTTGGCAAGATATATTGCAGCGCAAATCGCTGACCAACATCATTGAACAGTTTGCCAGGTTCACAGTTGAGAAAGACAAGAAAACCAATAAAGAGCGCAAAACCTTATTTTTCCCGCGCTATCACCAGCTCGATGTCGTGCGCCAGATATTGAATGACAGCAAAGCTAAAGGTGTTGGTCAAAGCTATTTGATTCAGCATTCGGCAGGCTCGGGAAAATCCAATTCGCTCACATGGCTGGCTTATCAATTAGTCGAACTCTACGACATTAACGGCATCAAAAATGTGTTTGATTCGGTGGTGGTGGTGACAGACCGCCGTATTCTTGATTCTCAGTTGAAAGACAATCTCAGGCTGTTCTCTGAAACTAAAAACATCGTCGCTCATTGTGAAAGTGCCGCTGAACTCAAAGCGCATTTGGAGCTGGGTAAAAAAATCATCATTACCACTGTACAAAAATTTCCATTCATTGTGGATGGTATTGATGACCTGACGGATCGCAGCTTTGGCGTGATTATCGACGAGGCGCATTCATCGCAATCAGGGAGCGCATCCGACAAGCTCAATATGACTTTGGGTAGTGACGATGAAGATGTACCAGAGGACACGCAGGATAAAATTTTAGCGGCAATGAAAGGCCGCAAGATGAGTCGCAACGCGAGTTACTTTGCCTTCACTGCGACGCCTAAACCAGCCACATTGGAAAAATTTGGACGGCAAGGTGTTGATGGAAAATTTTACCCATTTCATCTGTATTCAATGAAGCAGGCTATTGAGGAAAAATTTATCCTCGATGTACTGGAAAAATATACCACTTATAACAGTTACTACGAGCTGCAAAAGTCGGTGCAAGACAACCCATTGTTTGACACTGCCAAAGCGCAGAAGAAGCTCAAAGCCTTTGTTGAGGCCAGCCCCGATACCATTGCGGTGAAAGCCAAGATTATGGTCGATCATTTTATGACTAAGGTTTGGCAGGCGAAAAAGCTGAAAGGCAAAGCCAAAGCAATGGTCGTGACGCGCAATATCGAGTGCGCGATTCGCTACTTCTTTGCCATTCGTGCCGAGTTACAAGCGGCTAATGGGCCATTCAAAGCGCTGGTAGCGTTCTCTGGCGAGAAAATGATTGATGGCATCAAATACACTGAAGATACCTTGAATGGTATCGCTGCACGTGATTTGCCTGAAGAGTTTGAAAAAGACGAATTCAAGATTTTAGTCGTTGCCAATAAGTACCTCACAGGCTTTGATGAGCCAATGCTGCACACGATGTACATCGATAAGAAGCTGCAAGGCGTTCTGGCCGTACAAGCCATTTCCCGTTTAAATCGCTGTAATTGGAAACTGGGTAAAACCGATACCTTTGTCCTCGATTTTTATAATTCAATCGAAGACATCAAAGCCGCATTTGATCCGTTCTATACCGCCACAACGCTGTCGGAAGCGACAGATGTAAATGTGTTGCATGACATTAAGGACGCGCTCGACGACGTAGGGATTTACGACTGGAGCGAAGTCGCACTGTTTAACGAGAAGTTTTTTAATAGTGCCGAAGCTGAAGAGCTGCATCCGATTATTGATACCGTCGTGGAGCGCTTTGATGATGAGCTGGACGATGAAGAACGAATCGACTTCAAAATCAAAGCTAAGCAGTTCGTCAAAATTTACGCCCAAGTCGCCGCAATTATTCCGTTTAATAATGTGCCGTGGGAAATGCTGCACTGGTTCCTAAAATTTTTAATCCCGAAACTCAAAGTCAAAGACCCTGACCAAGATGCGCTGGATGAACTGCTCAATAGCATTGATTTGAGTTCTTACGGCTTGGAGCGCTCACGGCTGGATACGAAGATTAGTTTGGATGACGCTGAGTCCGATCTTGAGCCGCAAAATCCAAACTTGCGTGGCGCTCACATGGGCGAAGGTGAAAAAGACCCGCTCGACGCAATTATTCAAGCATTCAACGAGCGCCATTTTGCAGGCTGGGAAGCTACGCCAGAAGAACAGCGCGTGAAATTCATCAACATCGCCAAGCACGTTGTCGCTCATGCCGACTACAAAGCACAGGTCGAAGACAATCCCGATGCACAAAATCGACAGCTAGCCTTAGAAAAACTCATCCAGCACGCCATCAGCATGGAACGCCGACGCGAGCTAGATTTGTACAAACGTTATTCGTCCGATGCTGATTTTAAGATGGCGTTTGATGCGAGCATTGCGCGGTTGGTTTCTCAAGAAAAACAATTAATAACACTCGCTTAAAATTTAAAGAGGTCTTAAATGTCAAATATGGCTGATATTGAAAATGAAGAATTAGAGGGTGAGAGTACCCTTGATGATAAAAGCTCAGAGTATCCAGATATTGTTATTAACTTAATAAAGGAGCAGTTTAGTCTTTTTGAGTTGAAGCGCCGTAAAGAAGTGTCAAATAAAATTCAAATTGACCCAGATTTTCAGCGTGGTGGGGTTTGGGATAAAAAACAAAAGTCAGAGTTGATTGAATCAATTTTGATGGGCATACCATTGCCAATAATTTATTTGTTTGAAGACAATTCTGGTACAAAACAAGTGGTTGACGGTAGGCAAAGATTGACAACCATTTTTGAATATATGAATGGTTCTTTTTTGTTAAGTGATTTGAAAATGTTGAAATCTGAGAATGAGTCATATTTTAATGGGCTTAGCCCAAAATATCAGTCAAAAATTGAAGATTATCAAATTCAGGCGTATACAATATTACCACCGACCCCAGAGAGAGTTAAATTTGATATTTTTGATCGAGTAAATAGAGGTGGGACTCGGCTAAACAACCAAGAAATGAGAAATGCTCTATATTCTGGCGCTTCAACTTTGCTGCTCAGAGAGTTAGCTGTCGATCCTTTGTTTTTAGAAGCAACAGGCAATAGCGTTTCATCAAAGAGAATGAAGGATCGATATATAATATTACGGTTTTTGGGTTTCTTTTTATTGAGAACAAATAGATTAAGTGGTATCGAATATAAGAGCGATGTGGATGAGTTTTTAGCTGATGTAATGAAGGCGATTAATGGGTTTAGTGAAAATGAGATACAAGGATTAAAGGACTCATTTAGGGTTGCGATGAGGAACTGTATCGATGTTCTTGGTGATGATGCATTTAGGTTTTTTAATGCGTATGGAAATAGACGCCCTGTGAGTATGGGTTTATTTGAATGCATTAGCTATATGCTAAGCAATGAAATTCCTGATGGTACAGATTTATCTAGTCTAAAAAATCGCATAGAATCCGTTAAGGTGGAAATGGACAAGTCAAATATGTTTGGCGGTAGAATTGATACAACTAATGGTATCAAATTTAGGTTTGATAAAGCTGATGCAATTAGGAGCGAGTTTTATGATTAATGCTTTGAGCGTGGCTGGATATAAAAGTATTTCCAGCGAGGTTTTTGACTTTAAAAAACTGGTTGTATTTACTGGGGTGAATTCCTCAGGTAAGTCCACCGTTCTCCAAAGTTTGCTTTTAGCTGGTATTTTTTCTGAGAATATTAAAAATGGTTCTTTGAGTGATTATGTTGATAATTTCTCTGACTTTTCTTTTTCAAGAAATAAGATTGCTAACTCAAGATTAATTGAGATCGGTGTATCTAGTCCATCAGGAGTGACTAAAATAAACTGGTCTGAAAGTGAATCAAACGTGGAATGTATTGATGGTGGAGCTGAGCTAGACTTTGAAAAAGAAATATATTATTTGTCCGCTCACCGAACAGGGCCTGAAGAGTTGGCTATTTACAATGGAAAAGTGAAGTGTGGATTGAATGGTGAGTATTTGTTTGGTTTTTTTGATCAACACAAAGATGATATCTACGATATTGGGGATTTTAAATCTAAAGACTCCTTAACGTTGAAAAGTCAGTTGAATTGGTGGTTGCAGTATATTCTTGATATTGATATAACGTTGCAGTCGCAAAAGATAACAAGCTCAAAGGTTAAAGTGTCATTTTCAAGTGGCACTTTGTCTGAGTTAAATCCATTTAATGTTGGTGCAGGAAATAGTTATGTGGCGAAGATTCTAATTCTGTGCTTGTCTTGCAACAAGGGTGATTCAATTATTATTGAAAATCCTGAGATTCATTTGCACCCAAAGGCACAGGCAAAATTAGGTGAGTTTTTTTATTATCTAGCAAAAAATGAAGTCCAAGTCATTTTAGAAACGCATTGTGAACATCTCATAAATAAAGTTAGGTATGAGGCATATAAAGATGATGCGTATGACGATTTAGTTGGAATATTTTACAAGAAGGATAGTGGGCAATTATTTGAGAAAATTGCTATTAATAAAGCTGGATCTTTTGTTGACGAAAAAGGCTTGAAAGTTAGCTTTCCGACTGGTTTTTTTGATTCCACGCTGGAAAACCTGATGGAGCTGCCTTTGTGAGTAGATCACTAGTATTGTCAGATGAACTGCTAGAAGTTTATTATGATTTTTTAAATTGCAAATGCGACCCTGAAAAAGCAAAAGCGTTGCTGTGCTATTATTCTGGATCGCATTTAACCAATGTTAGTCAGCTTCGTCGTATAGGGAAAGAGGATGCAGCATTACATGCGCAGCTTGCTCAAGCTGGTTATACTAATCAGACTTTAACTGAGTTGGCCGAAACAACAAAGTATAGAATGGTTCTTTCAACTAACGATGATACCTATCCCAACTTTAATGTTAATAATAAAATATTTCGTAGAGAATTTTGTTTTAATTATGGGGTCGGGGAAGATCGTGCTAATTTGATACGATATATAAAAGAACTCTGCATGTCTGCTAACACGATTGTTGCGTATGACATCTATTTTTTTCAGTCTAAAAATGAACGTTTATGGAAGCAGCTATTTAATCTTTTTCCAAATAGAAAGATGTCTATTATCAATTGCTCTAGCCAAATGAATGGTATTACTGGGAAGGTAAAGGCATTATGTAATAGTTGGACTATTAAGTCCGATACAAAAAAGACTTATGATGGCTTACATGATAGGTACTTGAGAATTGATGATTCTGTCGAGGTTGTATTTAGTAGTGGGTTTGAGTATTTATTTGATAAGAATAAAGAGTTGAGTTGCATTGTTAAAGTGCTGAATTGAGCTACTTTAGAGCAAATACTTAGCAATAGCTAAATGTAGGTATGTAGCTTTAATATTCACTGATTGGCAGGCTGGAAAAATATTTTAGGGGAGTTCTCTTTTATGTCACCACTAGAAGCAAAAGAAATTATAGAATCTCTCGCCAATGGTATCGATCCAGACACTGGAGAGATTCTAACTAAGCAAAGCATCATCAACCGTCGATTAGTAAAGAAGGCGTTCTCTGTTGCTATTGAGTCGCTTGAAAAAGCAGTAAAACGTGTTGAACGCGAAAATTCACTTCCTGAAAATGCTGGCTCTTCTTGGTCGGAAGAAGAGGAGGAAACAATTATTTCTGACTATGAATCGGGTGTTTCTATTAAAGAAATTGCGGCGAAAGTAGGACGTAGTAAAGGTGCAATTTCTTCACGCCTTGCTCGCCTTGGAATGATTTAAAATTGCATTGGTTTTTGCCGTTATGGTGTGTTGAGGAAGATTTTTTAGAGTCAAAGCGTGCCAAGACGTTGAGTAGGTTGTACGCTTGTATGTACGAAGTTAACAGTTATAGCTCAAAAAATAACAGCGTTGCTTCTGAACCATACTTATAATTTGTGCAACAGATGGTGAGAGGCTTGTTTATGCACCGATTGCTGTTAATCCTCGCTTTGGGATGTATTGCGCCTACTGCCATCGCGCTTGAATTAGACAAATATATTTATCCTGATACCAGTAACGAGGCGCTAGAGGAGGTCTTTGAACGCTTACCAGCTGGCTCACGCGATATATGTGCATTTACTATGAATTCTGCATTGGTAGTATGTACGCCTCATGTGCAAGCTGCGGAATGTCAGGCAAGTAAAGGTACGGTGGTGGTGCGTACTAAGCGGAACCCACGTGTTTTTGTAATGATCGTACCTGAGTGTGAAGGCGATGTTAATACATCCACGGACTCAACCGTACCATAAACGATTTCACTAGCGGCAGTTGAAATAGTCGCCAAGCCGCACGAACACTCGCTTTCCGCTATAATGACATAACGCACTTACAACGCACTGCCGTACAAAAAACGGCAATAACTGGCAACAATCGCTTGAATCGTTGAGCTTGATCGTGGATTGCGGTGTGTTGTTGTAGCGAGTTGTTTATGCTGTAACGTGTTGATTGCGCTAAGATATTTGTTTTTTGTGGTGGTGATGGTTAAATGTTCAAGTAATTCAAATACTTGAAGTTGATTGTGAGGCAGCTAAAGCAGCTAACTTGTAATCAGGGGGTCGCGAGTTCGATTCCTGCCGTCGGCACCAAAGAACACAGGGTTCCAGCTTTTTAGCTGGAACCCTTTTTCGTTGGCGCTCAAAAAATATTTTATGGTTCGATTTGCCCCTTCATCACTGCGCTGGGGGTATGTGCTTAATTTGTTGGGCGAGCTGCGGTGTTCGTCAGTTCTAAATATCGTTGGTATGTGCATGTAGCCCTGATTCAAAAATACCTGCAGCGATATACCACCCAATTACTTGATTAGTTTGGCTGGGCTGTGTGTTTGGACTATCTAGCGACAGTTGGCTGGTATTGCTGTAGCGGGGCTGATTTTGAATGCTGTCGAGCATCAAATAGCGCCATCGCTTCAAGCGCGCTGATGAGTTTGACTACGCTGCGGCATTAAAAATAAGCTGCCTTTGCTTGCCAAGCGCCTTTATTATGGTGTGGTTTCGACAAGTTATGGGGTTTTGGCGATGGTAGCGGGTCATAGTCAGGCGCAGGTTTATCTCAAAGTGCCGTTTAAAGAAAAAGACCAAGCTAAGGCTTTAGGGGCAAGGTTTGATCCTGATGCCAAGGCGTGGTATGTGCCGCATGGCGTGGATGTGGGCCGTTTTGTCCGCTGGTTGCCCGAGTCGCTCGCTCAGTTTGCGGCGCCAGAATTTAGTGTCGCCCCAGCCAAAAAAGCCAAGCCGCCAGCCGCAAAATCCTCAGTTGCAAAGTCACCCGCCGTGTTGACCACGCCCCTCGCAGCATTGCGTCCCTTATTGCCCGCCAGTTCAGATCTGAATAATCCACCGTGGGATGTTTAGATCGATGTGCCGCTGGGTTTTTAATTCCGGTTTCTAGGGTCGGTTGACGTTTGGTTTGCCAGCCGCGTTTGCGCGGATTTTGGCCCAATCGGCGGCACCAGCGGCTAATCGCTTGTGGCGCGCTGCGCTTTGCCTGCTCGATTGATGTTGTTGCGCGATGGGGCGCTGGCATGGATTGTCGTTGTCGATCGATCGCTTGCGATTGCCGCTGTGCTTCGGTTGGCTTGATCCAGTGCGGTTTTGATCTGACTCAGCCTTGCTGATAATGTGTATTTTATCGATTGATTATCGAGGGTCCGGCGTGGTACTTTAATGTGTATATTATTTATATGTTTAATTGCCACGAGGATTTTCAGTATGCATCCAGCTCAAATTGTCAGTCACATTGATGTGCGCCAAATTGCACCAGCCGAGCGTCATGCTTTGATTTTTAATACCTTTACTGCACTTAAAGTGGGCGAGGCGTTGGCGTTGACCAGTGATCATCGGCCAAGTCCTTTAGAGGCGCAGTTTGCCGAGCGATTTGCGGGCTTATTTCAATGGACGTATGTGCAAGCGGGACCTGCGCTTTGGCAAGCGACGATTGCCAAAATCAGCGATGCGAGTCTTGGCGCGCCGTGTTGTGGGCATTGCAATGGTTAAGCGAATGGTTAAGCAAACGGTGAAGCAAACGGTGAAGCAAACGGTGAAGCGAATAGGGGGTTGCTGATGTTTAAGGTGCTGCTGTCTCGTTATCAACAAACACAGCTGGCGCCACATCGCTTGGGATTTTTGGCGGGTGGCGTGTTGCTGGTTTTAAGTTTTGCTTGGTGGGCGGCGCAGATGCTGGGCCGCTGGCAAGGGCTGGCTTTACCGAGTGCCGTTGTGCCGATGTTTTTGCACGGCTATAGCATGACGTATAGTTTTTTTCCGCTGTTTATGCTCGGTTTTATCTATACCGCTGGGCCACGCTGGCTAGGGGTTGCGAGCCCGAGTCGGGCAGTTTATGCGCCGATTATGCTGGGGTATTTGCTCGGGGGCCTTTTAGTGCTTGCTTCAGCGACTAATACCACTTTGCTTAGCTGGGGCATCGTTTTGCAATTAACGGCGTGGTTAGCAGGATTGGCTTTGTGGCTTCGGGCCATTTTCGCCAGTAGCGTGCAAGATCAATTGCATGCGCGCATGGTCGCGCTGGGGTTTGCTTTGGGCGCTGTGGGTTTAAGCTTGGCGCTGTATTGGGCGCTCAGTGGCGAATATTCGGCGTGGTTTGCTGCAGTGCAAATCGGCATTTGGGGCTTGCTATTGCCGGTATTTTTGGCGGTGAGTCACCGAATGATTCCGTTTTTTTCGGCGAGTGCTTTGCCTATTTATACCCCATGGCGACCAAAATGGTGGCTATATACCCTGGTAGGGTGTTCGTTGCTACGCCTTGTTTTGATTGGTTTTGCTATTAATACGCTTGTTGTTGACGCGGTGATGGCGAGTATTTTGTTGTATACCACTTGGCGCTGGGATTTAAAAAAATCGTTTCAGGTTAAATTACTGGCGATGCTGCACGCGGCTTTTGCGTGGGCGGGGGTGGCGATGCTGCTGTCGGTGATCAGTGATGTATTGCAGCTATACGGGCATTTGGGTTTGGGTTTTGCGCCGTTGCATGCGCTGACTTTGGGGTTTTTCTGTTGCATGTTGTTGGCGTTTGTTACGCGAGTGACTTTGGGGCATTCCGGTCGGCCTTTACTGGCTGGCGGTTTGGCTTGGACGTGTTATTGGTTGATGCAAGGCGTGGCGCTGGCGCGCGTCGTGGGCGAGTTAATGCCATCTATTCAAGCGTTGGCGTATGCGGTGGCGGCCAGTTTGGCGATGGTTGCGATATTGAGTTGGAGTCGGGTGTATTTGCCGATGTATTGGCAGGCGCGGGTGGATGGCGGCGCGGGTTAAGCTGGCATTGCAAGGGCCAAGTCGTGGCGACGCTGCGGCAGCTCGGTTTACATATTGGTTTTTGAACTGCGGCGACTCGCCATCTCAATACGCAGCCGTGTTGCCCAATAAAACCACAGTGCAATGACGCGTGCTTTTGAAGTTATTATTTAGGGTATTGTTATCTATGCCATGTAAATCATAGGCTGGATGGCAATACCCTTTATTTTTGTTTCTGCGGCTTGATCGTACCGATAAAATCATTTTTCGGCTTACAAAAATGTTGTAATCTCTGCCGCTGAAATAAGGGCAGAGCTTCTTTTGTCGCTAGTTCTAATACACCGAATGTCAGTTTGAATGCTTGAGTCACTGCGCTATTGACATTGCTATGGGTGTTCACTGGGGCGTGAAAATGCAAATCTGCGGTGTCACGCGGCTTTGTCTTGGGCCTACGTTCTATTTCAGGCTGCGGATCGTAAGGCAACGGATCGATCGTCCAATCTATTTTTCCCGCCGCCCGTGCCGTCATTGATGGCGTGTGGCTGCGCTTGATGCTCGGAAATTCAATGAATCCAGATAAAACCCCCACCGCCGTATCCACTGAACTGCCGCCAGCGCCGGTGAGTTTTTGGCAGGCATTTTGGTTTTGGTTAAAACTCGGTTTGATTAGTTTTGGCGGGCCTGCTGGGCAAATCGCCATCATGCACCAAGAGCTGGTTGAGCGTCGGCGCTGGATTTCAGAAAAACGTTTTTTGCACGCGCTGAATTATTGCATGGTGTTGCCCGGCCCCGAGGCGCAGCAATTGGCGACGTATATCGGCTGGTTGCTGCACACAACGCGAGGGGGTATTGCCGCAGGAGTGTTATTTGTATTGCCTTCGCTGGTAATACTAATTGTATTGTCGTGGCTGTATATTGCGTTTGGCGATGTGCCGCTAGTGGCGGGCTTGTTCTACGGGATTAAGCCGGCGGTGACAGCGATTGTGCTGCAAGCGGCGCATCGCATTGGCTCGCGCGCACTGAAAAACAATCTGTTGTGGGGCATTGCCGGCGCGTCGTTTGTGGCGATTTTTGCGTTAAATGTGCCGTTTCCATTGATTGTTGCCGCCGCTGCGGTGCTGGGTTATTTGGGCGGCAAATTCGCGCCCGACAAATTTAAAACCGGCGGTGGGCATGGCAAAACGGGGGCATCTTACGGCGCGGCGCTGATTGACGACCATACCCCAACGCCTGCACACGCGATGTTTAGCTGGTCACGCTTAGTTAAAATCATCGTTATCGGTGCGCTGCTGTGGCTGGTGCCGATGGCGGTACTGATGGCGTATTTCGGCTGGCAACACACCTTCACGCAAATGGCGTGGTTCTTTACCAAAGCCGCGCTGCTGACGTTTGGCGGGGCGTATGCGGTGCTGCCGTATGTGTATCAAGGCGCGGTGATGGATTTCCAATGGCTGACGCCCACGCAAATGATCGATGGTTTGGCGCTGGGTGAAACCACGCCCGGGCCGTTGATTATGGTGGTGGCGTTTGTTGCTTTTATCGGCGGCTATACCCAAGCGCTGTTTGGGCCTGAATCGGTATTTTTAGCCGGGGCGCTCGCCGCTTGTTTGGTGACATGGTTTACTTTTTTGCCGTCATTTTTGTTTATTTTTGCTGGCGGCCCGTTGATTGAAACCACCCACAATGATTTGAAATTTACCGCGCCTTTAACGGCGATTACGGCGGCAGTGGTCGGGGTGATTGTGAATCTGGCGCTGTTTTTTGGCTACCACGTATGGTGGCCAACCGGCTTTGCTGGCGGCATGGTCAGCTCAGTCGATTGGATCGCCGTATCGATCTCCAGCGCCGCGGCCATCGCTTTATTTAAATACCAACGCAATGTCATTCATGTGATTGCCGCCAGTGCGGTGTTGGGTTTATTGCTGAAAACGGGTTTGCAGTAAGGCACGGCTGGCCGCGGCCGGAATCGATACAGGGTGCTTGTCGCGGCCAGCGGCGTTGTGGCAAGCGCATAAATGACGGCGGATGAGATCGTGATTCGCCGCGAAAATCGCCCCCGCGTGGCGACAAACCAAACATCAATCGGTTCTCGATGGATTTAACGCCGTAGCAGTAGCAGTAGTAGCATGTTGCTTGCGCGTTGTTTGAAGCGTGTTTTCTGTGTTGGCTAGTTCATGGTGTTATAGTCATCTTCGAGTCAGTATTTTTAATGCGTTGATTAATCAGGAGTCAGCCATGCACGTTATTCGATCCTCTCTTACCAAGCCTTTTTCGGCGGCGCTGACCGCTTTTTTACTCGCTTGGCCAACTTTGGCGCACAGCGCCGATCTACCATTAGCGCCTGCGGTGCTGGCGCAATTGAATGCGGTGGTTGATCAGGATAATCCACGGTTGCTGGCGATATTTAAAGATTTACATCAGCATCCAGAGTTGGCTTTTACCGAGGTGCGCACCGCTGCAATTGTGGCCAAAGAACTCAAACAGTTGGGTTTTAGCGTCACCGAAGGCATCGCCAAAACTGGGGTGGTGGGGGTATTAAAAAATGGCCCGGGCCCGACGGTGTGGTTTCGTGCCGACATGGATGCGATTTCGGTTAAAGAAGCCACTGGACTCGCGTATTCGCCCAAGCAAAAACAAAAGCTGGCCGATGGCAGTGAAGTCGATGTGATGCATGCTTGCGGGCATGACGCGCATATTACGTGGTTGCTGGGCATGGCCAAGGCGATGGTGGCGCTACGTAAAGACTGGTCGGGCACCTTGGTGGTGTATGCCCAGCCCGCAGAAGAAGTCGGTTTGGGCGCGCAAGCCATGGTCGATGATCAGCTGTGGGAGCGGGGGTTTGCTAAGCCCGATTATGCATTTGGCGCGCACACTGCGCCGGGGCCTGTGGGCTATGTATCCAGCTCGGCGGGAGTTCGAATGGCCGGGGTCGATCAGCTCGACATTACCTTTAAAGGGATTGGTGGGCATGGCTCAACGCCGCAAATGACGATTGATCCGATTGTCATGTCGGCTCAGGCGGTCTTGGCGTATCAAACGATTATTAGCCGCAATCTTGACCCGCAAGCTGCGGCGGTGCTGTCTGTTGGCGCGATTGAAGCTGGGCGCGACAATAATGTGATCCCTGAAACGGCGCTGCTTAAGCTCAATTTGCGTTGGTTTACCCCCGAAGTGAGGGCGCAAATATTGCGCCGAATTGATGAAATTAATCAAGGCATCGCCGTGGCTGCCGGCGTACCCGCCGATAAAATGCCGGTGCGGACGATGAAAGGGCACTCTGGCCCGTTGATTAATCAGCGTGAATTGGTCGAAACGATTAATCCTGCGCTGGTGCAGTTATTGGGCGCCGATCAAGTGATCGATCAGTTTCCGGCGGTGATGGGCTCGGAGGACTTTCAAGAAGTCTTTAACTTACACCAAACCCCATATGTGTTTATCTTGGTGGGGGTGGCACCGCTAGCGCAATTTACCGCTGCGCGTGCGAAGGGACAGCCTTTTCCTTACTCAAATCACAATCCTAACTTTTTTGTCGATTTAGCGGCGATTCCAATTGGGGTAAAAGCCAATGCCGTTGCCGCTTTGAGCGTATTGAAAAAAACACCGCAATAAGCACGACCGCTGGATGGCTTCGTCTCGCGCGGCTCAATCAGGCCGCGCAGAGCGAGGCGACATCGCCGATTGCTTGATGCCAATGAATTTCAAAGTCTTCGTCATCAAATAGACATGTATGTTTCAGCTAAAACCATGCAAAATAGCAAGGTAAAGTGTTTATACGGTTTATATCTTTTTATTGATGGAGCTTTTGATGACTAAATCTACAAATCCAGCGTTGGCGAGCGAGCAAGACCCAAAAAAGGCCGTAGAAATCCCAGCAACACCAGCGCCTGCCGCAGCGCCAACGACCGCGCCAAAAACCAGCGCCAGCACTGCGCGTAAACCGACCACGCGCCGCGCTCGAACTACGCCAGCAACACCGACTACTAGCACCGCGCAAGCGAGCGCCGTTGTGGTTGAGCCGTCAGCGCCAAGCGTGGCCAAGGCCAGCCCCGCTGCTGCGAGCAAAACCGCTGCGCGCAAGCCCGTCGTAACTAAAACCGCCACAACTAAAACCACCGCAGCAAGACCCGCCGCAGCCAAAGCCGATACCAGCAAAGCCGATATCACCCAAGCCAGTTCGGTCGCCGAAGTGCCCATGGCCAAAGTCAGCAGTAAACGCAAAGCCACCGCCTCAGTCGATGATATGGAAGCATTGGCCACGCATTTACTCAGTGAGCAATCGAGCGCCGCGCCGCAAGTTAAAATGGGTAAAAAACTCGATAAAGCCAGCCAGTTGCCCGCAAAAAAAGCAGCTAAAAAAGCCAAATTGATTCGCGATAGTTTTACCTTCCCCGAAGCCGACTACGCCTTGATTGCCGCCTTAAAGCAGCGGGTGATTGGTGCCGGACTTGAAGTGAAAAAAAGCGAATTGATTCGTGCTGGCTTAAATGCCTTAACCGCCTTAGCCGATCAAGAGCTGCATCAAATGCTGCAGCAGCTAGAAAAAATCAAAACCGGCCGCCCAGCCAAATAAGGGTATTGCTTTAAAGGCTTTTAAATATAAATCCTGCAGGCATATACCCAATAAAAAAGGGGGATGTTCAGATTACGTGTTGATGGTTTTAAGTGCCTGCGGCACATTGTTTTACAGTCGCAGTCCGCGACGGGGACCCTATTTTCTTTGACTCGCCAAAGAAAATAGGGGAAAAGAAAGGCGACCCGAGCGCGCCCAGCTCCGCTGTGCCCTCGATTGTCGTGAGCCAAACGATAAAACCGTTTGTCTCTCTCCTCACTCGGTGCGCTTAAACGGGATTTTAAGCCCCAGCTCAACGAGCGCGGCACAGCATCCACACCAAATCTGAACATTGCCTAAAAAAAAGCGAAACCGAAGTTTCGCTTTTTTATTACCGTTTCACATTGATCTTCGCGCGCTTTGCAGCAAGCAGCGCTGGGCAGCGTGATCGACTTATTCGGTCAAACCATTGTGGCGTAGCAGCGCATCAATCGCTGGTGCGCGGCCACGGAAGGCGGCGAACGACTCGGCTGCAGGGCGTGAGCCACCGACGGCTAAAATTTCTTTACGGAAACGTGCGCCGACTTCGGCATTCACTACGCTGCTGCTGGTTTGATCCGCAGCTTCTTCAAATGCTGCGTAGGCATCGGCGCTGAGTACTTCGGCCCATTTATAGCTGTAATACCCTGCGGCATAACCGCCAGCAAAAATATGGCTAAACGATTGCGGGAAGCGGTTGTATTCCGGTGGCAATGGCAGCGCCAATTCTTGCTGCACCGCTTGGGCAAAGGCGCTTAAATCTCCGGCAGAAACCGCTTCGGATTTTTGATGCAAAGCCATATCAAAAATCGAGAAATACAATTGGCGTTGCAAGCCAGAGCCGCTATGGAAGTTTTTTGCCGCCAACATTTTATCGAACAATGGGCGGGGTATTGCTTCGCCGGTATCGGTGTGATGCGTCAGCGCAGGCAATACCTGCCATTCCCAGCAGAAGTTCTCCATAAACTGGCTTGGCAATTCCACTGCATCCCATTCCACGCCGCTAATGCCTGAAACTTCCAATTCATCGACTTCAGTCAGCAAATGATGCAGCGCATGGCCCATTTCGTGGAACAGCGTAATCACATCGTCGTGTGGCAACATCGCATCTTTGCCG
The DNA here is from genome assembly GCF_020531905.1 of Deefgea salmonis. GTDB lineage: Bacteria > Pseudomonadota > Gammaproteobacteria > Burkholderiales > Chitinibacteraceae > Deefgea > Deefgea salmonis. The sequence continues at coordinate 359,899 of NZ_JAJAWG010000002.1, forward strand.
TCCACGCCGCTGGCGAAATTACACACAATCAGCGCCACTGGCGTTTGCACGGTGCCATCCGCGCGCAATTTACGGCCGCGCACATCATTCATCCACGCGCCGCCTTGCTTGCCTTCGCGGGCATGCAAATCCATATACAGGCCACCGACCAAACTGCCGTCATTGTTCTTGAGATCAAAGTAGCGTACATCGGTATGCCACACTGGGGCTTGGCTCGCAACGAACTGCAGGCCATACAGCTCAGAAATCAATTTAAATAAGCCAGTCAGCACTGTTGGCTCGGTGAAGTATTGTTTTACTTCTTGCTCGCTAAACGAGTATTTTTGCTCGCGCAGGCGCTCAGACACCAAGGCCACATCCCAAGCTTGCAGCTTTTCAATGCCAAATTCAGCCTTAGCAAAGCTTTCAAGCTCGGCACGATCGGCCAGCATAAACGGCTTGGCGCGTTGGGCCAAATCGCTTAAAAAGGCTATGACTTGCTGTGGGCTATCGGCCATTTTAGTGACCAGTGATTCTTCGCCAAAATTCTTAAAGCCCAATAAAGTCGCCGCTTCTTGGCGTAGCGCCAAGATTTCTGGGATCAATTTACCGTTATCCCATTCAGCCTTGCCAAATTCCGAAGCGCGGGTGGAATACGCTTTATACAGTTGCTCGCGCAAAGCGCGATTTTGCACGTATTGCATTACCGGCATATACGACGGCATTTTTAGCGTGATTTTGTAGCCGTCTTTTTCGTCGGCTTTTGCCGCCGCTGCCGCAGCCGAAAGGTTATCGGCTGGCAAGCCAGTCAATTCTGCCGCAGTGACATACAGCGCAAAATCATCAGTGGCATCGAGTACGTTTTGCGAGAATTTAGTCGTGAGCTCAGATAGTTTTTCTTCGATATCTTTAAAGCGATCTTTTTGCTCAGTTGGTAATTCCGCGCCCGACAAGACAAAGCCGCGAATCGCATCATCAATCACCGTTTTGCGGGTTGGATTTAAGCTGGCGTATTCGCGCTCTTTCACCGCTTTGTATAGTGCGAATAGCTTTTCGTTTTGGCCGATTTCAGTAAAAAAGTTTGAAATCCGTGGAATATTGGCGTTATACACTTCGCGCAATTCGGGTGAATTGACCACCGATTCCAAATGCGCCACCACCCCCCAAGCGCGGCCAAGGTTTTCGAGCGGGGCTTCGAGCACACTCAAACTATCCCAAGACGCATCGCTAATTTGCTCAGCTTGGGCAATTGCCGCCGCCGCAGTGGCTAACAAAATATCCAGCGCCGGATTCACGTGTTCAGGTTTGACTTCGCTGTAGCGCGGTAAATCGGCAAAATCGAGTAGGGGATTGGCTTGGGTCATGGTTGGTCTCGGGTAGAATGGCTTTAATTGAAAGTTTGTAAAAAGCTTTTTACCACAGAGGCACAGAGGCACAGAGAAAACCAATTTAAGGGTGAGGTGTTTGGTTAAAAATCATTCCCCAGACACCTGAACCTGCATCTTACGTTTTTCCTCTGTGTCTTTGTGCCTCTGTGGTGGGTTTTTAATGTGCTTGCAGATCGCAAGTTTTGATCATTATTAAATGGGCGTGAGTCGCCTTAATTCAAGGAGCAACAATGTCGATTGAACAATTTGACGGTATCCACCCAGAAATCGGCGCCGGAGCTTGGGTACACGCGCAAGCGAGTGTGATTGGTGAAGTCAAACTCGGTGACAACGTCTCAATTTGGCCGGGCGCTGTGCTGCGTGGCGATGTGAATCATATCCACGTTGGCAAAGACAGCAATGTGCAAGACAACAGCGTGCTACACACCACCCACAAACGCCCTGATGATCCACTTGGCGCACCACTGATGATCGGCGAGCGTGTCACCATCGGCCACGGCGTGATGCTGCACGGCTGCACCATCGGTAATGAATGCCTCATCGGCATGGGCACCATCGTGCTCGATCGCGCCATCATCGAAGACCACGTGATGATCGGCGCCGGATCCTTAGTGCCACCAAATAAAGTATTACGCTCGGGCTATTTGTATATGGGCCGACCGGTGAAAGAAGTGCGGGAATTAAGCGCTGATGAAATTAAGCATTTTGCTTATTCGGCAGCGCATTATGTGCGGTTGATGGGGAAGTATGTGGGGAATTTTTTATAGATTCGGATTTGATTTTTAGTATTTGGGGTTATACATGTGCATCAACGATATTTAAGGACAAAGGTTATGAGATTTGTTTTTTTATTTGCAGTTATTGCCCTTACTTTAACTGGCTGTGCTAGTAATAGTGGCCGCTTTGGTATTAATTCATTCAATGCTGGGAATGCGGTAACAGACCCCGATGAGAAGCTGCAGTTTTACACCAAGGCTTTTGAAGAGGCTAAAACTGCAGAAGTTAAAGGAATGGCTGCTAATAATATTGGAGCAGTTTATATATCAAAAATGAAGCTAGAAAAAAGAAGAAGCTCTGAGCAATACAAATTAAAATGGGAAGGGATAAAATGGTATGCGCTTGCAGCTCGTTATGGTAACAAAATGGCAATTCAAAATTTAGAAGGAGCCGGTGAAAAAATACCAGAGCCAGATCTCGCTAATTATAAAGAAAATAGCCAAGACTCACAGGTTAGCAATGACGTTATAACATTGTTACTTCAAGTTGCAGGAGGGCTGGCGCAAGGGTATGCCAATGCAAACACCAATTCTTATGATTCATCTTCAGGTGCATTTAACCCTGAATTAAGTACTGGGAAGCTAAACATATCAAGAAAAGATGATAATTTTTATGAAGTTACCAATACAAGCAACACAATTAAAACAAAATTTTGCTTTGAGTATGTGTATTACGAAGATGTTACTTACGTTAAAAACTTGTCGAAATTATTTTTTAAAAATGGAAAGTCTTGTGATGTTGATGCCATTTATTAAATAAGCACTGTAGGTACGATTAGCGAAGCGTAATCGTACGCATGTGTCCATTCCCCCGATTTCGCTTTGCTCTATCGGGGCTACGGAACTGATAAAGTCCAACGTTTACCGCGAGTATTGATGCAAACAAAACCGCTGGATTATTCCAGCGGTTTTGTTGTTTATGCGGCTGCGCCGCGTGGTTTTGGTGCGCGTTCCGCCGCGCGGGCGGGAAGGGGCCTTTGCTTCTGCAAAGCCCCCTTCACCCCAAAGCAGCCCCCGGTATCTGCGCCGACTTCGTCGGTGCCCTCGCTGCGGACAATCGAGGCGGTTGCGCTCAAAACTCGGCCTGCGGCCTCAAACAATGAGCGCAAAAACCCCGCCCCGCTTGTTCCTCGCTCGGCTTGATACAGGGGATAGAAAACCATAATTCCACCATTGGCGTGCTTGGTTTCGTGCTGGTGCTGGGTCAGCATGGCTGGGTTCGGGTTCGGGTTCGGGTTCGGGTTCGGGTCTGTGATGGTATTTTCTTGTAGACCTTGAATTACAAAGCGTTGCTGGCAATACATCTAAATATGATCTTGATCGTGGGTCTGGGGCTTGAGATCCCGTCCAAGCGCACCGAGTGCGAAGCGAGACGAACAGTTTTATCGTTTGGCTTGCGACAATCGAGGGCATCGGGGACCGATGCGCGCTCGGGTCGCCTTTCTTTCGCCTACCTTGCTTTGGCGAAGCAAAGAAAGGTAGGTGCCGCGCGGCATGAGCGCGACTTCCTGCGAAAGAACACGGTCTTGTACCGCGAACGGCGCAATAGCATAGGGTGCTGAAAGCGACGCGAACGCACCGTTGCAATGGTTATTTGCACCGCATACGGCGCAATTGGCGGTGAAATTTAAAACCGTCAGATCATTCTGGCGGTTTTTTTATGTGCTGCGTTGTGGGTTTAAAACTTAATGCACGGGCGGCCAGCGGCGAGGGCGTAGCAGGGGCAGTTGTCGAATGTGCCGTTGGGATTGACGACTAAACGATGGGCGTCGATTTTGCACCAGCGTTGGCTGCTGGGCTCTTGTGCATGGTCGATGTCTAGGCTGTTGCTGCTGCTTTCTCCGGCGGCAACGAAGTAGAATGCGCTATTGTCATCCCACACTTTGACTGGTTTTTGGCTGTGATTGATCACTCGACCATTGAGCGGCCATGGCCAATGACCATCGTGCTCTTTTTCTTTGAGGATAAAAAAAGCCATTGCCACACCGAGGAGGCTCAAGGCGATGAGCGAAAAAAAGAAAGTCTTTGCAGTCATACGGGGGGGATAAAAAATGTAGGTGGTTTATTTTATCTGTAAAACGCTAGTAAGATTTAATTTGTTGCGCTGCGGCATTCAATGACGCCGATGCCGTGTGCTAAAGCAATCGGTATTGATTCGTGCGAGATTGGCTGTTCATCGCCAAAGCGGGTAGCGCCTCATCGTCGAAAGCATGATATCCAATGCTAATCGCATTATTGGCGAATTGCCGCTTCGTGCCGAATATATGATGGTATTGCTCTGTAGCACTTGATTTGTAATGCCTTTATGGCAATACCGCGATGGGTATGGTGTGTTGTTGGTAAGGGATTGGCGGGTTAGGTCTTCGGCGAATCGCACCGTGGCGATGGTTATTTGCGGCTGATGCGGTGCAACGCCCTACGTCGCGATAGCAGTATGCTGGCAAGTTGTGGTTGAGCGTTACGCTATTGCCAATCCCCAATCCCCAATCCCCAATCCCCAATCCCCAATCCCCAATCCCCAATCCCTAACCCAACACTTATTTGACTTTGATCTTACTTGCGGTGTTGGCTTTGTGGCGTGACTGGCCTATGATGGTGCGGTTGGATTTGATTGTTCACTTTTTGGAGTAAGACGAATGAAAAAAGGTTTAATTTGCACGGGTGCTTTGTTGCTTGCGTTGTCTTTACCGGCTTTAGCGTCGAGCGCTGAAGAGTTGGTGGCATCGTCGGCACCGGGTGCGGTGACTTTGCTCGAAGCAGTGAAGGCCAATGGCACGATTGCTGCGATTGATACCGCAACGCGTAAAGTCACGTTGAAAAACGCTGCGGGCCAAACCATGAGCGTGATGGCGGGGGAAAATGTTAAAAACTTTGACAAGCTCAAAGTAGGCGACAAAGTAAATGCCGAATACTTGCAAGTGCTGACTTTGGAATTGCTAGGTTCTGGCTCGAATGTACGTGAGCGGATTACTGAAACCAGCAGCGCTTCAGCACCTGCGGCCAAGGCCGGTGGTTTTGTTGGCGAGCAGCTCACTGTGGTGGGTAATGTAATTGGTGTGGATGCCAAAAAACACACCATTCGTGTGCAAGGCGTGAATCGCACCGTGACTTTAAAAGTGCGTGATCCAGCGCAGTTTAAAATGATCAAAAAAGGCGATCAAATCAAAGGCACTTACACGCAAGCTTTGGCGATGCTAGTTTCTGCGGCTAAATAAGCCTAAATCAGCGCAGTGAGCCTCATTGGCTTACAAAAGCCTCGCGTTGGCGAGGCTTTTTCTTGGGCGCGACTTGGGTTTTGGCTGGGTTTTCTGGGGATAAATGGGTTTTATTACCATTTTAGGTGCGAGTGAGTTGGGCTTGAGTTGTGGTTTTTTCGTGCAAATTCAGTGTTTTTATTACCAATCAGCTTGGCATCGCGGTGTTGCCGACGTTGCGCTGGCTTGACAGCAATGATCGCTAGACTGGATGATGTCGCCATGTTACTGAATTCGACCCCTACATATTTTTCTTATTATTATCTGGCTCGCCAACCGGCAGCCCGATGGGTCGCGTTCATTTAAATTACACCAAATGAATGATCCAAGGCCGCCGTAATGGGCGGCCTTGTTGCATTGGTGCCGCCCCAAAACGTTTGTCTGGATCTGGATTGTTGGTTTACGACAAAGGATCATGATGACAACTCGTTCGACTTGGGGCTCTAAGCTGGGTTTTATTTTGGCGGCCGCTGGCTCGGCCATTGGCTTGGGCGCGATTTGGAAATTCCCCTATGTCACCGCGATGAATGGCGGTGGCGTGTTTATTTTATTATTCCTGTTGTTTAGTTTTACCCTCGGCTTGGCGCAGATGGTCGTCGAGTTCACGCTGGGCCGCAGCGCGCAAACCGGGCCGGTGGGCATGTTTGGCCAATTGGCGGGTAAAGCTTGGCCGCTGATTGGCTTGATGGGGATTTTTGCCGGCTTTGTTTTATATAGTTTTTACAGTGTGATTGGCGGCTGGACTATTGGGTATCTGGTACTAGCGCTTGATGGCAGTGTTGTTACCGGTAATACCCAAGTATTAAAGTCTATCTTTACTGGCTTTGTAGCGCACAGCTATTGGCCGATTTTGGCGCACGCCGCTTTTGTTTTAGCCACGCTGGGTATTGTGATTGGCGGGGTAGAAAAAGGCATTGAGCGCGCCAGTAAGTTATTGATGCCGGCGCTGTTGCTGCTGATGTTGATCTTAATTGCTCGGGTGTTAACCTTGCCCGGGGCGTGGGATGGGGTGAAGCTGTTTTTTACGCCGGATTTTTCTAAGCTCACGCCGACGATGGCGATGGATGCTTTGGGTTTGGCGTTTTTCTCTTTGTCTTTGGGTACGGGCGGCATGATCGCGTATGGCTCTTACCTTAAGCAGCAAACGCCGGTGTTGCATTCGGCGATGTGGGTGGTGGGTTTATCGTGCGCGGTGGCGATTTTGGCCGGTTTGATGATTTTTCCGGCGCTGCATGTATTTGGGCTCGATCCGGCGGCGGGGCCGGGTTTAACCTTTATGACCATGCCGGTGGTGTTTGCCAGCTTGCCCTTGGGCCAGTTGTGGGCGATTGCTTTTTTTGCTTTATTGACGCTGGCGGCACTGACGTCATCGGTTTCGATGCTCGAATTGATCGCAACGCTGTTTTTGGATGAATTTAAATTACCGCGTCGGCCAGTGATTTTGCTGTTGTCGCTGGTGGTATTTTTGTGTGGTATTCCAGCCTCTTTGTCGTTTGGCCCATGGGCTGATGTGACTGCGTGGGGCAAAAATATTTTTGAACTGATGGATTACAGCGTGGCCAATGTCATGATGCCGATTGGTGGGATTGCCGTGGCGCTGTTTGCTGGCTGGCGAGTTTGGCCGCATGTGGCGCAGCATTGTGGTTTAGCAGGCGGGGCATTATGGGGCTTAAAGTGGAGTTGCCGCGTGCTCGCGCCGGTGTCGATTGGCGTGTTATTACTCAAGAATTTATAAAGCAGCGATCTAAACACAGTTCACTTAACGCAAAACCTTGAAAATCTGACGCAGAGGTGCAGAGGTGCAGAGGTGCAGAGGCGCAGAGGAAATTAAGGGGTTTTTCGATTGATTTTCTCTGCGTCAAAAGCGATAGCAGACATGAAATCGAGGGGAAAAAAATGCCGCTCACTTGGCTTAAGTGAGCGGCATTACAGCCGAGGCTGGGTTTACTGCCAATCGGATCAACAGGAAAATCGATTAGAAGCTGTAAGTGCTACCAAAACGAATGCGCCATTCAGCATCGTGTTGTTTGTTGGCGGTTTCGCCTAAGTAACCGACTTCGGTGTAAACGCGAACTGCAGGCGTTAGTTTGTATCCCAAGCCCACGTTGTGTTCGTAGTAGTTGCTGCTGTTGTTCACGTATTCAAAGTCATTGAGTTTGTGATCCCAACGGAAGTTGTAATAAGTGCTGGTTTTTTCGTCCAATGTTTTGTGCAACCAGAAGTCAGCACGCAGCACTTCGTCGTGTTCAAACTTGCCGTTTAAGTCTTTTTCTGACCAGCCTTTAAAGTCGTAACGCAAACGGCTGTCAAAGCGCCAAGTTGGGGCAAATTCCCAGTTGGCACGCACGTAGGCTTTGTAAGCTTCGCCTTTGTTTTTAACGGTTTGCACCAAGAAACCGGGCTGCAAAGTCACCGCCGCATTGAGTTTGTGTTTGTAATACAGTTCAAACTCGGTATCGATCCAGTTCATTTGATCAATCCCTTCGCCCGAACGGCTGGTATTGCTCATCGTGTACTCAACACCACCACCAAAACCATTGGCCATTTCGTGGCTTAGTAAAAAGCGAGATTCGTATTTTTCGCTGCCCGTTTTGTAGCCGCCACGGAAATCGATGCTTGTTGCGTGTGCTTGAATGGCAATGGCGCTGCAAGTCAGAGCGATCAGGTATTTAATCTTCATGATTTAAATTCTCGAATAAAATGGAAAGTAAAATGGCCGTGCCATTACGTTGATCATAATTCGCTTATATTTGGCAGGTAAATGGTATTTATTACAATTTATCTTGGCTTTTGCGATTTTGTTTAATGTTTCTGTGGTTGTCAGAAATTGGAAATAAAAAAGTAACTTGAGGTCATTCAGCTGTTTGGCGGAATGACGGCGTATAAAATCGATTGTTGTAAAATTGATTCATTAAATTAAATTTTATTGCCACGAGCGCTATATTTAATATATGAACTTAAATAATTAAATATGACATTTAATTATTTAAGTCGAAATTGGTGATTAATAAAAAGCGCATTGTGTAGATTTAATTTTAATGGATCAATGACGCGCAAGCGCTTGGCCGCTGTAGAATGCAGACTTATCTGAGATTGAGATTGTCGTCGTCAATGGAGTTGTGATGTTGTTACAGCGTGGTTTAAAAAGCGTGTTGACCACTTGGTTGTCGGGTCTATTGGCTTTGTTGCCTTTTTTGCTCACTATTTCGCTGTTGGCGTGGGTGGTGAATTTACTCAATGATTATTTAGGCCCCAATAGTTTGGTCGGGCGCTTATTTTCGATTATTGGCCAGCCGGTGGTGGATCATCCTATCTTTGGTTATTTGATTGGCTGGGTGATGCTACTTGGGTCGATTTATCCCTTGGGTATTTTGGTGCGCTCGCGATTAAAAAAACCATTGGCGGCACTGGTCGATAGCACGGTGCGACGGATTCCGGTGATTGGCAGTTTTTATAATATGGCCGATCGCTTTGTGAGCTTGCTCGATCAAAAGCAAGACGCTGATATTGGCGCGATGAGTCCGGTGTGGTGTTTGTTTGGCGGGGATGGCGTGGCGGTCTTGGCCTTGATGCCCAATCCCGTGCCGATTGAGATTGATGGTCGCGAGTATCAGGCGATTTTAGTGCCGACCGCGCCAGTGCCGATTGGTGGTGGTTTGTTGTATATCCCCAAGGAATGGATACGGCCTGCGAATATTGGCGTGGATAAACTGACCAGTATTTATGTGTCAATGGGGATTACACCGCCGCCGTCACTGAAAAAAGCCAGCCAAATGACGCCGGTGATTTATCCCGACTCACGGGCTTTATAGGCTTGATGCTGATGCAGCGATTGCGCCGCAGTAAAAAAACGCCCGAATCACATCGGGCGTTTTGTTTTGAGCGTTTAGACCACCCACTGACCATCACGGTAGACGACGTCATCGCCAAATTGGACTGAATCGGTAATGGCAAATACGTCGATATGATATTTGCCTTCACCACGCTTGATGTGCGGCTTGGCGTAAATACCGTGCTTCATGCCCAGTGATAAATGAATGCCACACATTCGTTCATAGCTGCCAATATCGCTGACGGTACGCGCAAAACTAAAGGCGCGGTTCATGCCCAGACCCAGTTCTCGAACCCAGACCACGCCGCCTTCATCGGCGCGAATCATCGCCAGCATAGCGTCAAATTCAGGCGTGGAGTCAATCACCTCAATCACTTGGCTTTTTGCAATCACCAAGGTGATGGGCGTAGCGGGGCGGTTCACGCGAAAGCGGGTGTCGCCAAAAATAAAGATCCGCACTCGACCATGCACCAAATCTAAATCCGCCGCTTCGGTAAACACTTCACCCAATGGAAATTGCCCGCCGGTATTATTCATCTGGCGGTAGTCGCCAATATTGAGTTTGGCCGATTCAAATGGCGTCGCAAAAATCAGTTGATTGCCGGCGCCGCTATCGATCATGCCGTGCGGTGCGGCATCGATTTTGGCTTTGAGCGCATGGCCTACGTCGCGGTAATAGCTTGGATCGTAAGCCAATGAGTCGATGTAGTAGGCGACTTCTGCGCCGGGCATTCGGCCTAAGTGAGGATGCTCAATCACTTTGAGGCCGCGCTTAAACAGCTCAACCCGAATCCGAAAGGCTTCAAGGCGAAAGTGCGTCGATTGCACCAATACGACTAAGTCTTTGGCGGCAAGATCGGCAAATTCGGCCAGCACTTGCTCGGGCGTGCTGTGGTCAAAATCAATAAAATGGGCGTGCGGCAGGCAATGGCGGTAAGCGGCGGTGAGGGTGACGGCCAATTCGCTGCGGCTATCAAACACCACCACCGCTTTTTCTGCCGCGCTGTGTTCAAAGGCAATGCGCAGTACATCGCTTAAATGCTGCTGGGCAAGCGCCACCAGCGCGCTGGACGCGGTAAAAATCGGGCTTTCAGGATTGCTGCTTGAGTCGTTCATCGTTGGCTTGGCTTATCAAATTAAATGGCAAAAATCGGGCGGATTGGCCGCAGTCTGTTAGGACGTATGATTCTGATTTTCTGCGGGCCGCTGCGCTTAGCGCCGCATGCGTGCGTCGAGCTGCTCAACTTGTGCGCGCGCCCATGGCGTACGGCGCAAAAAAGTGAGGCTGGATTTGATCGACGGCTCATTGGAAAAACACTTGATCGGAATGCGCCGGGCGAGCTCTTTCCAGCCAAAATGATCGACTAAGTCGGTGAGCATTTTTTCTAGTGTAATGCCGTGCTGCGGGTCTTGGTTGTACATACTGCGGTCCTCGATTGGGATTATTTTTAACCCATTTAGATCATTATTGAGCGTTGTTCAGATTGGGGGTTGATGCTGTGCCGCGCTCGTTGGTCTGGGGCTTAATCACCCGTTCAAGCGCACCGAGATCAACATCGCCTTTCTTTTCCCCGTTTTAGCTACGCAGAAACTTCGTTTTCTTTGGCGAGTCAAAGAAAGAGGGGCCGCCACTGACTGCGACTGTAAACAGCCGTGCCGCAGGCACTTAAAACCATTAACACATAATCTGAGCTTCACTCGTAATTAATAGGTATCTTTCGCTATGACTTATGGTATGACTGCTAGCGGCATATACCCATTGTTAATGCTGAATCAATAAAAAAGCCCAACTGCGCGTTGGGCTGATTGTCGCTAAGGTGGGCAGTTTAATTAAATAAACCTTTCCACCACAAACGAATCGTATCCCATGCCCGGCCAAAAATATTGGCTTCTTCAACTGAAGTAATCGCTACCACTTGGCGCTCAGAAAGGACCTTGCCGTCGAGGCTGATTTTCATCATGCCAACCACTTGGCCTTCTTTGATCGGTGCCATTAAAGGTTGCTGGCTGACTAGGTCAATTTTAAGCTTTGCGGCATCACCTTTGGGAACGGTGATGTATTGGTCTTGCATAAAGCCAACGCCAACGGTGTCGGCTTTGCCTTTCCATACCGGCACTTGCTGTACGGCTTGTTTGGCGGTGTACAGGCGTGGCGTTTCAAAAAATTGTGCGCCCCAGTTGAGTAATTTTGACGACTCGGTGGCGCGCACTTCTGGGCTGGTGGTACCGACAACCACTGAAATCAAGCGACGACCATCGCGTTTACTTGAGGCGACTAGATTGTAGCCAGCAGAAGCCGTGTGGCCGGTTTTCATGCCGTCAACAAAGGGGTCGCGGTAGAGCAATAAATTGCGATTGGGCTGGCTGATATTGTTGTACTTGAATTCTTTAATGCCATAAATCGGGTAGAACTCAGGGAAGTCTTTGATGATGGCGGTGGCTAAACGGCCTAAATCACTGGTGGTGACCAATAAAGCCGGGTCAGGTAAGCCGGTGCTATTGGTAAAAAATGAGTTGTGTAGACCAAGGCGTTTGGCTTCTTTGTTCATCAATTGCGCAAACACTTCTTCGCTACCGGCAATGGCTTCGGCCAAGGTGACGCAAGCGTCGTTACCGCTTTGCACAATCATGCCTTTGATCAGATCATCCACGGTGGCTGGCACTTTAGGGTCCAGATACATCCGCGAGCCTTCGGTGCGCCAGCCTTTATCCGAAACCAGCAAGGTTTGGTCAAGTTTGAGTTTGCCTTCTTTCACCATTTTAAAGGTGATGTAGGCGGTCATCATTTTAGTGAGCGATGCGGGCTCGATTTTCATGTCCGGATCACGCGCAGCCAGAACTTGGCCGCTTTGCTTGTCGTAAAGGTAGTACGACTTGGCCGCGATTTCGGGAACCGGCGGCACAAATGCGTGGGCAAGGCTAGGTAGAGCGATTAAGGCGGCAATCAGGCTGGTTTTCATCGAATTCATGGCTATTTAAAAGTGGGTCGGAGCACAAAGGACAGATTATACGGCGTTTAGTGCCGCGAAAACGGGGATTGAATGTCTTTTGCTGCGTTGAAAATTTACATTCACAATAAGCTTGAATGCATTGAGACAAAATACCTAAATTCTTGGGCATTAGGTCACGGGGGATTACGTTTGGCTTTGCGAAAATGCACTTCCTACCTAGGGAGTTGCCGATGCGCTATTTTTTTGTGTTGTCTTTTTTTGTACTGCAGCCCGCGATGGCGATGATTTGGCCTTGGCCGATGAATGGCAAGGTGATCAATTATAGTATTTTGCCCGTTGCTGTTTGGGACGGTGAGCATGGTATCTATACGTTAGCGGCCGGTACCTTTAGCGGCAAGCAAGCGGATATTGATCATATTTTTGATTTTGGCAGCTTTCGCTGGTGCAAGATTGGCCCCAATACGGTGATTGTGAATCGTAAAGGTGAAGTGGAGTCTTGTCCCAAATGGGTGAGTGGTCCGGGTGCTGCGAGTTAATTTCACATCAGAATAAAAAACCGCGCACGGCCACCTTGGATCAAGGTCGCTGTGCGCGGTGATTGCGATTTAAAACGGATAAGTAGGTGCTTGAGCTGAGAGATCGAGCCAAACACCAGTACTGACTTGGTTATATTTAGTGGTTGCGAGTGCGTAAAAAGTTTCCGGTAAGACATCAAGTCCTAAGGCCGCGACTGAACTGATTGCGGTTGGGGTGAGTGTGATGCCATACATCGCGAAAATGTTTTTTAAGTCTTTGCCGATGATTTTTGAGCTTAAAACATAGAGTAAATCAGGGTTGTTAATGGTCTTGTTGTCGGCATAGCTGCCCATTGCGTATTTGCCTTTATTATTGGCATCCCACGCGCGGCTCACCAAGCGATCGCCCTTGGTCAGTAGCGTGAAATAATCCAGACTGGCTTCCATGCTGGGTTTGGCTTCGTTGGCGCGATATTTGCTAAATAAAAACGCCAATTGAAAGTGTACGGCGCGCATTGGGTCTTGAGCTGCCATGGTCCAGAGTCGTTTTTGCATATCGAGGATTTTGGCGTCGCCACTTAAGCCGGTTGCTCGATTGGCCGTGATGTATTGATACAGTAATGGGTGGTTGGTGGTGTGCCCCGTATCCACGCCGAGCGTTTTAAATTGCCGCATCATCTGCGCGCTGGCGAGGATGTTGTTATTGCATTCAACGACACAACCTTGGCCATTAAAATCAATACTCATCACGCGCTGCACCGTGTTGTGACCGAGCTCATGCGCGTGTCCCCAGCCGGTGCCACTGATACCGGCAAAGCCATCGGATGGATTGCCCGAGCAAAGAAATCCACATTGTGCAATCCAGCCAACAAAGTGCTGCACACCTGGTGCGCGATGATATTGCGCATCACTGCATTGCCAGCCAAATTGAGTGCACAACTCTGATACTTTGCTGCTCATTGGCATATTGCTATAGCCATTGGCGATGTGATTGCTATCGAATAAGCTGCCTTTGATTTGATCCAAGATATAGACCTTAGGGTCGATATTGCCCATCGCTTGATTGGCGTAATAAATGGTTTGTTGGATTTCACCGCCGACAAATTTCGCCGTTTGCCAGCCAAAGTCTTTGCGTTTGAGCGCGGCAACGGCCTCGTCAATTTCAGCATCGCTTTGCGGCTTGGTAAAGTCAAAATGCGCATATTTGGCTGTGCCGCGAATTTTTAGTGTGACCGTCTGTCCTGCCACTGCGTTGCCGTAGTTGAGATAGAGCGGACCACCAAAGGGCGAAACAAACACCGTGGCTTTGCTGGTATTGAGTGGCATGGCGAACGATTGCGGACGACGCGGGCGTTTATAGCCTTCGGCCACGTTGTCGGTGAGTGGGTTGCCATAGGCACGCACGTGGTTGGTTTGAATGCTGAGATTGGCGCTGCCGTTGTCGACAATTTCGATCCAGACGGGTTTGCCTGGGATGCTGGCACGGCCAATGGCGGTCGTGCCGCCGGTTTGCGCAATGGTGACGTCGATCAGTTCATCGTTTTGGCTTACTGGAATGCTTTGCGCGGCAACCGGCATAAAGTCACCTTGGCCAGCGCTGGCAAAAGTGGTGTAGCTGCGGTTGTAAGCGAGCCAAGAATCTGAGGCAAAAGTGCGTAAAAACTCACCGGGATTGGTGGTGCGATTGATTTTGCCGTATTGAATGGTTGGACGATAAAGATCGGCCCAAAGAATGAGTAAACGATGCAAATCGGTTGGCGCTTCAGCAAATAGATCGATGCCACTACTTTGTAATGTGGCTATTTCATTGTGAATTTGGCTGATGGCGGAGGTTGCGCGAGTATCTGCCGCTAAGTCAATGCTGAGATTGTCCGTGCCCATTTGTTCGAGTGCTTTGGCTAAGGCGCCCATTTGATCGCCGCGCTGCAATGCGTCAGCGATGGTGCGGTTGCTGTTCACTGATACACCGGCCGCGCCGGCAAAGTAATTGCCAGGATAGCCACCGAGGTCCATCCCCATCGCTTTGGCCACTTTGCGACCACCGCCAGAGTCAATCCAATTAGGGTGCATATAGATAATGGCTTTGCCGCTGGCTTGGTATTGGCGTACCAGCTGAGTTAAGTTGGCATCATCTCTAACACCGGCACCAAATACCAAAACATCCGCATTTTGCCAGCAGGTATTGTTGCTGAGCGTTAAATCACAGCTAATGGTTTCGGGTTTTTTACCCAATAAAGTGATGAATTTGCTCACTGTTGACGCGTCATAGCCCGCAGTGGCAAATCTAAGCGTGTCAGGCAGTGGACCTGCGGCTTTGCCGGTCACAACCCAATTGAATGCGCGGGTAAACAGTGGCAAGTGCTGGGTTTCTTTGGATTTATCGGCCATCCATTTGAGCATATCTACGCCATAAGCCAGGCCACGCCCTTTGCCGTATTGCGAGATGGCGGCCATGCCACTGCCGTCGTCAGCGACAATCAATGGTGAAGCCATGGTGGAGATTGAGCGATTGATTTCAATGCTATTGGTGGTGTGATTGAGCGTTAAATTTAATGTGTTATCAGCATAAATATCGGCTAGCGCCGTGTTTTGCTGCTGTTGATATTGACCTGCTGTTTGCTGCGATAACCGCAGCAAGGTGGCTTTATCACTGCTACTCAAGCCTTGAACGCTTGCGGTTTTAAGCGCGACTTCGATTGGGTCGGGGATCGGTTCAATTGTCGGGGCAGGCGTTGCTGCTGCGCTTGGCTGTGGCGTTGGGGTGACGCCAGGCGCTGTGCTTGGCCCGATTCCTGTTCCACTGCCGCCGCCGAAAGGGGGCTTGCCGTTGTCACCGCCACCACCACCACAGGCGGTTAAGATCAATAAGAGGAGAAGGCTGCCGAAGTGTTTAGTTTTCATGATCGCGCTTTAGGTATTGATATGAAATAAGAGCAAATACTGCTGTTGTTGGGCATTTGCCTTAGTTTTCTTTTCAGCATATTGAATGTAAGCATATTCTGATATGCTATTTTATATTTTTTTTACGGCATTTATGCTCATTACATTGGAGGCAGTTTGCCAGCACGCCAACAACAAACGGTGCAGCTGCGTTATTTACAAGGCTTGTATATACGCTATCGTGATCGTCCAGCTTTACTGACTGAGCTTGAATGTTTGTTTGGTTTGCGCCAAGTTGCGGTAGATAGTTTGTCGGAAATCGCCGCTGAATCGGCTTTGCAATTGAATGAGTATTTACACGCGATCGGTGATCCACATGCCATGAGTTGGGTTGCCAGTCAGCTTGATTTGGCTGCTGGTGATGGCTTTCTGTATTACTTACGCAGTGCCAATGTCTTAGAAACGGCGATAGCGGAACTCCTGCGTTTTGCACCGATGTTGTTTTCGGATGGGGAAATTCGAGTCATCACAGAGGCCGAGCAATGGCAAATACAATTGTCACCGCAGCCCCAGACTGAGCGTTTAGGGTGCTTATTGCGTTATGAGGCCATTGTTGTTTGGCTCATTCGCGGGGTGAGTTGTATTGTAGGTGGCGATGTACGCCCGCTGTCGGTGCGTGTGATGACGGCTAAAACGGACTCGACAGAGCTCGATGCATTGTGTGCAGCGCCGGTGTGTTATCAAGCCAGCGACTTTAGTGTGGTCTGGCCTAATCATTATTTAAAAACCAAATTACCCGGATTTAGTGCCAGTTTGCATCTGACTTTGCAAAGTTTGTTCAATCAACGATTGCAGCATTTTCAGGCTCAGCACACTTTGCTGTGGCGTACGTGGCAGCATTTAGCGCGAGGGCAGCAGTTGGCTTGGGCTGATTTAGCCAATACTGCCCATGCATTGGGTTTAAGTAGCGCTTCATTTCGCCGCCAACTGAGTTTAGAGGGAACGAGCTTTCGGCAAATTAGTGTGCAAATGAAGCGTAGTCGGGCGATTCATGCTTTGCTGGATCCCAAAATCCGACTTGATGATCTTGCTCATCTATTGGGATTTGCCGAAAGAAGTACTTTTGAGCGTGCTTTTGGTCTGTGGTTTGCATGGTCTCCGAGTCAATTTCGTCGTGAATTGAATCAATCTTTTCCACGTCGACAAAATACAAAATGGCATGTTGCTGAGGTTTGGTCTTTCGCTGAATGTCACTCTGAGCGATTGGACGAGGCTTTGGATCAAGAGCGAGTTGTATGGTCGAAGTTGGCGCCTTATTGGCTAGATAATCCAAAACATACCGCTTTACTATTGGTTGAACTCAATCTGCTAGAGATTGATTTTAATCAGGGTATGCATGCGTTTGCCAAGTTTGAATATAGCTTAGAGTCCTATACCTACCGAAATCTGTTGTGCTCTTCGCGGGGCGTGCCACCTTCTTTATACCAAGAGCAGTATCGGCGTGCGATGTGGGCGGCCAATTTTTCACGGGCAGTGCTTGAAGATTGCGCGTTCGCCGCTTTGGATGCTGAGCATGGATTGATGGTTTGGGCGGCTTTTTTTCATCGCCTAGCAACGCCGCTGGAGGATTTACCGTTCGCCGAGCATTGTCGGCGTAGTGCTTTATTACTGATTTTGTGGGGGATAAATGCCGATGTGCTGGTCTATTTATTGCGCTGGTCAAATAATGCAACGCTTATTTCTGATTATTTGGAACACGCTTTAGATTATTTATCTGCTCGATTAGATCGGCGAACTCTGATTGATGAGGATTGGCGTGCTGAGTTTGGGTCGCAGGACAAGGTTTATTCTCAATGGGATTTGATTTTAAAGCGAATTCAAGCTCGGGATCAAAGTCCAAATCCAAATCCAAATCCAAGTTGTATTGAATGATTTTTGCTATTGTTTTCCGTGGGGTGTTGTTTGAACTTTTTATGCAAAAAGCACTCAAAATGAGTGAAAAAATTCGACTTAAAAATGAGCTGCTGGAGGCTTACCGTGTAAGCAGTTTGCTGTATTACTTGGATAAAAGCACAGCAGCTCAGGTTTAGTTTTGAGTTGGTTTGATACTTGATTGTTGCTCTAACTGATTAATCCAATCGCCCCCTAGACTGAGATATAAATTCGCAGCACTACTTAGATATGCTACTCGTGCGGATGTGGCCGATTGTTGGGCAGAATAGGCTTGACGTTGTGCATCGAGAACGGTTAAGTAGGGTGCCAAACCGCCATTGTATTGCAGTGATGCGAGTGTCGAATATTCCACATTGGTATTGACCAGTTGTGTCAGTGAATTTAGGGCTTTGCCATCGGCTTGATAGCTTGATAAAGCATTTTCTACATCAGCAAAAGACTGTTGTATCGTTTGTAAATAACGTTGCTCTGCGGCTTGGGTTTGTGCTTCTGCCGTTTTTACCTGCCCTTGCGTTGAGCCGCCTGAAAATACGCTGCCACTGGCTTGTGCGGCTAGATTCCAAATCGAGCTACCTGCTTTGAGTAAATTATGTAGTTGTTCGCTAACACCGCCAGCCAAACTAGTGAGCGAGATTTGTGGGAAGTATTGTGCACGAGCAACGCCAATTTGTGCATTAGCTGCTTCAAGTTGTCTTTCTGCTTCTAAAATATCAGGTCGATTGCTTAATAAGCTAGAAGGTAAAGCGCTAGGAATAACCGGTGCTGTTAAGGCATCCAGTGCTTTACCTCGGGTGATTGGCCCTGGATTACGGCCCATTAAAATGGAGAGTGCATTTTCGGTGCTGACAATGGCTTTTTCTATTGGTGGAACATTCGATTGTGCTTCTTGATATTGGCTTCGGACTTGCTCAAGCGTTATTCGAGCAATAACGCCGTATTTGAATTGCAATTCAAATAATTCCACGCTGCGTTGATAGCTATTGACCGTATCTTTGGCGATGCGAAGCTGTTGATCTAGGCCGCGTAATTGCAAATACGTTTGCACTGTTGCGCCAGCCACGCTCAGCAATACACCACGACGCGCTTGTTTGCTGGCTTCTAATTGCGCGTTAGCCGATTCACTTTGACGGCGCAATCCACCCCATAAGTCGATTTCCCAGTTCACATTACCGGCAACTTGATAGCTATTGCTGACGCGTTGACCACCAGCTAAACGCTCGCTGCTAGAGAGTCCACGGGCAGCGCCCGCTTGATAGCCAATCGAGGGGTAAAGTGCTGAGCGAGCAACAGTGAGTTGTCCTGCTGCTGCGTTGATATTGGCAAGGGCAATGGCAAGATTACGATTGCGTTGCACTGCTTCTTGCACATACTGGTCAAGTACGGGGTCATTAAATTGTCGCCACCACTCAGTATCTAGTGTGTCTTGCTTTGCGTTATTGGATGCAAATTGAAAGCTTGCGGGTATGTCGACTGCAGGGCGTTGATAATCAGGTCCAACAGCGCAGGCAGAAAGTAAAGTGATGCTCACTAAAGGAGTTAGGTATTTCATTGTGGCTGCTCCTCTGTTGGGCTTGCGTCAGACTTTGGCTCAGCTACTTCGGGAGCTGATTTGGTTTTGTTTTTTTCGCGCCAACTTTCAAAGTGATAATAAAACAACGGCACATAAATTAAAGCCAGTGAGGAAAGTAAAACCATCCCACCAATAATGCCAGTACCAATAGAGTGGCGCGCATTAGCGCCACTGCCTGATGCGAGTGCCAAAGGTAATGTACCTAACATAAATGCGAGTGAAGTCATAATAATGGCGCGTAAACGTAACTCACCGGCTTCAACCGCTGATTCGAGCAAGCTATGGCCTGCTTGATGCTGCTTGATGGCAAACTCTACGATCAAAATCGCATTTTTCGCAGCCAAACCCACTAAAACCAATAAGCCAATCTGCATATAGACATCGTTATCTAGCCCACGTAACCAAGTGAAAATTAAGGCGCCTAGCAAGCCAAAAGGCACGGCACAGATGACGGCTGCGGGGAGTGACCATGATTCAAATAGAGCGGCCAGAATCAGAAAGACCATTAAGATGCCAAGCAAGAAAATATAAATCGAATCATTACCCGAGGTCGTTTCTGAATAAGATAAGCCTGCCCACGCATAGCTGTAGCTACTTGGCAATGTTGCCGCAGCAACCTCTTTGAGGGCGGTGATTGCTTGACCTGAGCTGTAACCTGGGTTGGGTGAACCAATAATGTTGACCGCCGGAAACCCATTAAAGTGCGACATAATCGTTGGGCCATTGACAAAGCTCATATTCACAACCGCAGACAAAGGCACCATGTCACCATTTTGTGAGCGAGTATAAATTTGGTCAATGTCTTCAGGCTTTTGCCGATAGCGTGCTTCAGCTTGCATGGTGACATCCCAAACTCGACTGTATTGATTAAATTGGCTCACCCTTAAAGAGCCAAATTGGGCTTGTAGAGCAGATAAAACATCAGCAATGGGCACGCCAATGAGATTGCTTTGTTCGCGATTAATCGTTACTTTTAATTGCTGGCTATTGGCATTGAAAGTACTGGTTAGACCGCCTAATTCTGGCCGTTTACTGGCTGCAGCAACAAATTTTTGTAGTACTTGCTGCATTTGTTCTGGAGTATCAGTACCTTTGTTTTGTAGCCAAATTTCAAAGCCACCAGAAGTACCAATGCCAGGTATGGGAGGAGGTACTAATGGAATAACCGCTCCACTGGTCATACCCCTAGTTTCTTTGGCAATTTGTTGGGTAACGGCAAAAACGGATTCTGATGCCGATTTTCTTTCATCGAATGGTTTTAAACCAATAAATGCAGTTGCTGCATTTGTTTTAACTTGCCCATCGAGCATACTAAAACCATTAATCATGGTGTTGTAGTTAACTGATGGATTGTCGCGAATGACCTTATTGAGCTGTTCGCCAGCACTAATGGTTCTTTGTAGGCTTGCTGCTTCGGGCATCATTAAAGCTGCAAGCATATAGCCTTGATCTTCTTGTGGCACAAAGCTTGTTGGCACTATTCTGAACAACTGCCACAAACCAACGACCATAACCGCCAATAGCAAAACAGAAAGCGCTGAGCGACGAATAATCGTATGTGAAATAACCCCATATGATTTCGTTAGTTGAGCAAACCAATTGTTAAACCAAGCAAAAAAACCTTTGGTTGGCGGCGAAGTTCGTTTGAGTAAGATGGCACACAGTGTTGGCGTGAGCGTAAGCGCAGTTACACCTGATATCAAAACACCACTTGCAATCGTGGTTGCAAATTGTTTATAGAGTTGCCCTGTTGTACCTGAAACAAACAAAGCGGGAATGAAAACAGCAGAAAGAACGAGTGTCATGCTTAAAACTGCGCCAGAGACTTCATCCATCGCAAGAATCGCGGCGTCTTTTACTGACATTTCTGGGTTTTCGTGCATTGTATGTTCTACGTGTTCGATAACCACGATTGCATCGTCAACGACTAAACCAATAGCAAGTACTAAGCCAAATAAAGTTAATAAATTAACCGAAAATCCCATGGCAGCTAAGCCAATAAACGCACCTAATAAAGAGACAATAATCGCGACTGTGGCAATGACTGTGGCGCGGAGATTTTGTAAAAATAAATACATTACACAAATAACAAGTAACAATGCTTCGAACAATGTAATAACAACTTCTTTAATTGAATCTCGAACAAAATCAGTGGTATCTAAGGCGATGGTATAATCTAAGCCACTAGGGAAGTCTGTTTTTGCATTACTCAGCGTTGCTCGTATTGCATTTGAAACATCAATACTATTTGCCCCTGCTTGAAGATAAACACCAATTGCTGATGTAGGTCGGTTATTAAATACATTTTCACCCGAATAATATTGCCGACCAAACTCTATTTTTGCGACGTCTTTCAGATGGACAATTGCATTGCCATTTTGCGACGCTTTAATAATCATATTTTCGTAAATGGTTGGGTCTGAAAACGCACCGTCAGTCACGACAGGAAACGTCATTTCGACGGTGCCTTCGTTAGGCGCTTGCCCAATTTGTCCAGCACCAACCAGCGCATTTTGGCTGGAGATCGCTGATTTAATATCGCTAGTGGTCACGCCTAAAGAGGCCATATTGCGAGGATTTAACCAAATTCGCATCGCTTGGTTTGGTGAACCAAATAAGGTAGCCTGCCCAGCGCCGGGAACGCGTTTGATCGCATCCATGATATTAATATTGGTGTAGTTATCGAGCTGTGCGGAGGACATTTTTCCCGATTTATCGTAGACAGCAATCACCATCAAAATACTCGATGATTGTTTTTCTACAGAGACCCCATTTTGCGCAACAATTGCTGGTAATTGCGGTAATGCGCGATCTACTCGATTTTGTACTTGAACTTGAGCAATATCCGGATCGGTTTCTAGATTGAAGTAAGCCGTAATGGTAATGGTGCCGCTCGATGAGCTGCTTGACTTCATATAAAGTAAATTATCAACGCCAATAATTTGCTGCTCAATGGGCGCTGCGACGGTTTGTGCGACTGTTTGTGCATCTGCGCCTGGGTAATTTGCGGTAACTTGGATTTGCACCGGTGCAATCACCGGATATTGTTCGACTGGCAGGCTATAGAGCGCCAACGCACCCACAATTGAAATGACAATGGAAATTACTGCGGCAAAAATTGGCCGTTCAATAAAAAATCGAGAAAACATAGTTGGCCTCGTTTATTTTTTTGCTGCAGAAGGGGCTTCGTTAGCCGGAGTTAAACCAAGGGATTTATTCATTTCTGCAGCACTTAACGGAGTCACTTTGAGTGGTGCTTCTGGGCGCAAGGTAGTCACGCCATCAACGATGACTTGTTCACCCGCATTTAAACCACTATTGACAAACCAGCCCAAACCTCGCCACGGCCCGGTCGTCACTGGGCGATATTCGGCTTGTGAATTTTTACCGACAACCCAAACATAATTTGTTCCTGCTCCTTGCTGTACTGCTCGTTGCGGTAACAAAATGGCGTTTGGACGAACAGCACCTTTTAGTACTACATTGACATACTGATTGGGTAGTAAGGCCCCATTGGGGTTGTCTACTGAGGCCCTGACCATGAAAGTACCGGTATTACTATTATAAAAAGGCGAGGCAAAAGTGAGCTTGCCCCTTTGTGCATAAATTTGATTATTTCCAAGTAAAATTTCTGCTTCATATATGCCGTTTGCGGGGGCGCGTAGCAACCCTTTTTTTGTTGCTTCTGTTTGGCTTTGGCGCTGATTCTCAGAAACGCTAAAATTGATCCACATTGGTGACAATGTCGCGACAGTGGTCATTTTGCTATTGCTAGCGTCGATATAAGTGCCAACCGAGGGAATAGCCATCCCGCTGATGCCATCCACTGGCGAAGTAATCACGGTGTAGCTTAAATTTAATTCGGCTTGAGTTACATTGGCTTTTGCTTGACTCACACTGGCTTTGGCTTGTTGGTGGGTGCCTATAGCATTATCTAGATCCGCTTGGGAGGCTGCGCCGCGTGGTGTTAATTCGTTGTATCGGTTTAAAGTGAGTTGTGCTGTATTTAAGGCAGCTTGATTACTGGCTAGTTGAGCACGTGCAGCGTCTAAGGCCGCTTGAAATGGTCGTTGATCAAGTTTAAATAAAACTTGATTTTTGCTGACTTTGCCACCTTCGGTATAACTCTTACTATCAAGGTAACCAGAGACTCGAGCATGGATGTCGACATTTTGCGAGCTTTCGACACGTGCCACAAAAGGAAAATCAACCGGTATATCTTGTGCTGCAATGGTCATTGCTGTAACTGCAGTTGCTGGAGGGGGCGAATCTTCTGTTTTTTTACAGCCAGACAAAGTAATGAGGGTTGCAATAAAGAGGCTGCTATACCATCTTGCATGAATATTACGCTGAGTCATGCAGTTCATATTTCTCTCCGATATATATTGAGTGAAGCAGCTTTAATTTTAATTAGACTGTTTATTGCACTCATTTTAAAATTTTTAATTTACATGGTATTAATAATTATTAGGCATGACCTATTTTTAAAATAGGTCATGCCTTTTTATTGCGTTAATTTAATTGACGGCGTATAGGTTTAAACCTAATTCTTTTGCAATGAAAGCAACCATTAACTGACCTCGAACACTATTGCCAATCGGATCAAGGGGAGGGGAGAACCCGGCAATGGCTAATTGCCCAGGCGCAACGGCTAAAATGCCACCACCTACGCCACTTTTTCCAGGCAATCCCACTGTATAGGCCCAATCTCCAGAACTATCATAAAGGCCTTCCATTGTCATTGCGGCTAAAATATGGGGTACATTTTCAGCTTTTAATATCCTTTGTTTATTTAAAGGGTTGATACCGCCAGCCGCTAGTGTTGCGCCCATCACGGCCAAATCTTTACTTGAAATTAACGTCGAGCATTGTCGAGTGTAGACATCGCAGGCTGCCATTGGATCTGAATACATAGTACCCGCAGAATAAAGCAGCCAAGCAATCGCGCGGTTATGGAAATTGGTCGTTTGTTCTGAGCGATTAATTTCTTCGCTAAGTGCAATCTGTCGTCCTGCAAGTTGACTTTGCATGCCTAAAATACGTGACCAACGATCTTCGGGGTTACTTGCTTTGATCAAACTCACGGTTGCCATCGCACCCGCATTCACGAGTGGTGAGAGTGGTTTTCCACCATGTAACTCAAGCGCCATTACGGAGTTAAACGGTAGACCCGTTGGATCCGCCCCAATTTTGTTATGTACTTCCTCAGCGCCAACGTCTTCAAGTGCGAGTGCTAATGAAAATACTTTGGAGATAGACTCTAAAGCAAATTCATAATTTGAATCGCCGCATTCAAAAACCGTACCATCTTTGGTCACAACAGTGACACCTACAAGTGAAGACGGTACTGATGCGAGATAAGGAATGTAGCTTGCATTTTCACCTCCCGCTGCTTGTGAAAATTTATCGTAAGCTTCTTTGACTACTGCGGCTATTTTTGCGTGATCCAAGCTCATTGTGCCACCCCTTTATTTTCGTCTACGACCACAACTTTGGTTTGAACTTCGCTTGGATTACGGCCTTCTAATTCCCAACCAAATGCTTCAAAATCACTGGCGCCTTCGGTTGTTTTCCAGTGTGGTTTACGGTTGGCGTAAATTAACAGTGGAATTGCGACAAAAATGACATTGCCTGCGATGAGAATACCAATATAGGTACTTGGGCTACCGACCGAAATTTGTGATGGAGGTACGAATGACAAGATAAATGCGATCATTGCACCAACTAAGCCTGCTCCGGCAAAAATCCACATCCCAGCACTGCCAAATGGCACCACATAAGGACGTTTGGTGATTGGTTCGGTGTGGCGCAGATGGATTGCGGCAGCGAACATTAAGAAATACATAATGAGGTAAAGGGTAACGGTTAATTGGCTTAATATTTGATAGGCCGCTTGTACCGATGGCAAAACGACAAACATGATGGCTAAGAAAGTAACGATTAAGCCTTGGCAAATCAAAAGATTTGACGCAACACCGTTTTTATTCAGTTTTTGGAAGAACGGCGGTAAATAACCAGCTCGGCCAACAACCGCAATGGCGGCAGATGGGCCTGAAACCCAAACAGTTACGCCGCCGATAACACCGGCAAATAGTGCCAACGCAACAATAGAACCAGCCCATGGGATGCCATAAAAGTGGAAAAAGTCGTTGTAAGCAACTAGCAGACTTTGCGTTAAATTGATTTCACTCTGTGGTACGACAAGGCCAATGGCAAGTGTCCCGAGCACAAAAATAGCCACAGTCGCTAATGATGAAATTAAAATTGCTAATGGGTAATTTCGACTTGGGTTATCAATTTCTTTAACGTGAATGGCATTCATTTCCATACCCGCGTAGAAAAGGAAAATACCAGCAGCTAAAACCAAGTTATCAAATTTAGAGAAATCAGGAATGAGTTTATCCCAGCCTAAATCAATATGAACTGGCCGGCCTTCAATTAAATAAATTGCACCGAGTAAAATCAAAATGCCAGCGGGAATGATGGTACCGATCAGCCCCCCCCATTTACTAATAGCTGAGGATGATTTTATGCCACGTAACGTGACTAATGTTGCGCCCCAATAAACAACCAAAACGGCAATGATGGTGTAAACCATATTAGCAGATAGGGCCACATCCCATTTCTGATTCGGCCCAACAAAAGCGAGTGAGACCCAGGCAAATGTTAAGACGGTTGGAAACCAGATTGTTGATTCAACCCATAGTAAAAATATGGCGACAAATCCCCAGCGCGGGCCAAACGCTTCGCCTACCCAGCGGAAAACCCCACCTTTTTGTGGCCATGCAGTTGCCAATTCAGCAGCAACAATTGAAACCGGAATTAAAAAGAAAATAGCGGCAAAGATATAGTAAAAAACAGAGGTCAATCCATATTCTGCTTCAGCTGGAAGTCCGCGAAGGCTCACAACCGCCGTGATGTTCATAATTGCTAGTGTCATTACACCAAGCGTAGCTTTGCGTAATGTGCCACTTTTAGCAGGAGCTGCGGTAGTCATAGGTTTCTCCAATTATTTTTTTCTAATAAAATTTAGAAGTCAAAAAATTTATTGAAATTACATTTATTACTTAAAACATTAATGTTGAACGCAATGAAAGTGTCCAAGCATTATCTCTACTAGGATTTGCACCAGGATTACGTACATATTGCACATCAGGTGTAATCAGCAACCCTTTGGCAATGGTCCAGTTCCAGTACAATTCTATTAATTGCTCGTTACGCAAATTATTTGAATTTAATGAAGATTTTGCTACATCGCTATAACCCAAAGCCAAACCAATCTGATCGGTAGGACTACGTTGAAGAGGATTATTGAGTGCGGCACCTAATGCGTAAGAGCTTTTGATGGCTGTGGTATAGCCAGAGGCTTGGTTCGCTCTACCAAATACGGCCCATGAATCATTTAAATTTTGAACGGCATTAAATGACCAGCCATGGCTCTTGGGCGATTGCAATCGAACACTAGGCACTTGGTAGTAAGTCATCGAGTATTGAGCGCTCCCAAGGCCTTCAAATTTCGGTGTCCATTGCGCATAGGCAAACCATGAATAGCCACCATCACCAAAATGCTTGGTTGATAATGTTGACCCGCTGATGTTGTCGGCACTTTGAAAACCAGTTGCAAATTGCAGGGTGCTACTTGGGTTGATTTGTATATAAGAACCTAAACCAGCAGTGGCATAAGTGGATGTACCATTTTGACTTAAAATATCATTATTAAAATTTTGTTGTTGGCTACTTAAATACTGATTGCCATCAAAATTATAAAAAGGATATTGCCCTACAGAGATCAAGACTTGATTGCCTGGTAGTGCTTGGGTGTAAGTCAATTGGGCAAAGGTATTTTGTCGGGTACCAAAGTCGTTATTGGGTGTCAGCAACCCTAGGTTGTTTTGGATGTCTGCACCATTTTGATTGGTACCGTAACGAACCCAAGTGTAGGCAAATTGCAGTGAGCCTGTACCAATGCTGTCGTTTTGAAATAAATTCCAATCTAGCGATGGTGTTGCTAACCATTGTCCCGCTGGGCTACCCCCATTTGAGCGTCCCCATTGTTGTAAGTAACTCAAATCCATTGACCATGAGATACCGTTTTCTTTTGCCGTTTTGGTTTTAAATGTTGAATATTCGCCATAGAAATCACTTGCATCGCTGTATAAAGAATGCCTTGCTGTGGCGCGATCAATATTGTCTTGGATTCGACTGATTTTACTGACGCTACTGATATCTAAAGGCTCAGTGCTTGATGTATCGCTTTGAGCTGATGCAATTTGAGCGGCACTCATTAAAGCAATTCCACTGGCAATTTTAATCACGAAATGATTACTACGTTTTCGCATAATCTTCCCCTAATAATAAGGATGCTACGAAATCAATCGGCTAGATTTCAAAGTAATTATCAGCAGTGCCAAGGTGAATAAATTTATGCTTGGCGACTGCTGATGGTTCTCTAAATCATCATATTCAGTTTAATGTTTAAAACCACTTGCTTCTTGTTCTGATAACGGCACGCTAACAGGATGTTTGCCTAGATGGGCGACCGCTTCCTTATAGTCTTTAAGTAATAAGCTCGCGAGATCACGGCTAAATCCGTGACGCACTAAAATGCGCTGCACAGGGAGATTGTCTAGATGAGCTGGTAGGGTATAGGCTGGCACTTGCCAACCACGCATACGCAGGCGATCGGCGAGATCAAATAAACTGAAACCATGATCAACACCGTCTTTAAGTTTCCAAGTCAGCGCTGGAATACCTTGCTTAGGATCGCCGTTATAAATGATTTCAAATTGACCCATTTTGCTAATTTCATCTGACAAATACATTGCGGTGTCGTAGCAGGCTTGATGAATCTTGCGATAGCCTTCTTTGCCAAGACGCAATAACGTATAGTATTGGGCAATAATTTGTCCGCCTGGGCGAGAGAAATTCAAAGCGAATGTTGGCATTTGTCCGCCAAGGTAATTCACATTGAAAATCAAATCCTGAGGTAAATCTGCTTTGTCACGCCAAATCACCCAACCTACACCGAGTGGCGCTAAGCCAAATTTATGGCCAGAAGCATTAATTGATTTCACGCGGGGCAAGCGGAAGTCCCAAACAAGCTCTGGATAGGTAAATGGGGCAAGAAAACCACCACTTGCGCCGTCAACGTGCATTGGGATGTTAAGTCCAGTGTCTTTTTGCAGCTGATCTAAAGCATCGCTGATTTCTTTCACTGGCTCATATTGCCCAGTAAAGGTAATGCCCAGTGTGGGTACCACGCCGATGGTATTTTCATCACAACGCTGCAGCACTTCTGCCGAGTTCATCACAATACGGCCGTTATCCATCGGGATTTCACGAATTTCAATGTCCCAGTATCGTACAAATTTATGCCAACAAATTTGTACTGGGCCAGTAACTAAATTGGGTTTGTCATAAGGCTTGCCGGCGGCTTTTTGTCTCGCCCGCCATTGCCATAACAGGGCGAGTCCGCCCAGCATCGCAGCTTCGCTGGAGCCTGTTGTTGAGGTGCCTAGTGTGTTGCTGGCATCAGGGGAGTTCCATAGATCCGCTAGCATATGAACGCAGCGAGCTTCTATTTCTGCCGTTTGTGGATATTCATCTTTATCGATCATATTCTTATCGATCGTCATATCCATGATTTGATGAACTTCAGGCTCCGCCCATGTTTGGCAGAATGTGGCTAAATTTTGTC
The DNA here is from genome assembly GCF_020531905.1 of Deefgea salmonis. Lineage (GTDB taxonomy): Bacteria > Pseudomonadota > Gammaproteobacteria > Burkholderiales > Chitinibacteraceae > Deefgea > Deefgea salmonis. The sequence continues at coordinate 388,694 of NZ_JAJAWG010000002.1, forward strand.
TTGAATTGCCATCGAGCATGAGCTCATCGGTAACCACTTGCAGTACATGGTGAGCTTCGTGCTCTTGATCGGGGATTTTGTATTTGGGTAAAGCGATTGATAGATCATTAGAGGCAAAAACCTCATCCAGTAAATCGCCTCGTACTGAGTTTTTTTCATGTAGCATTTTTTATCCTCTAGGTGATGATTCATAGCTTATGGCTAAGTAACCGCCAGTTAAAATGGATTTAACGCTTATTTATAGATCAGAAATTCAAGTCTGTATTCCATTCTAGCGTGTGGAATTTAATTCTTACGCAATTATTTTTAATGCTTTCATTTTATATAATTATTTTATTTTTATATGTAAGTGATATTAGCTATTTATTTATCGCATAGTTAGTGGGTGTTAGTGTTTTTTATGGTGGTATCACTCTGCAAGCCCCTATTTATAAGAGTTTTAGAGATATACCTACATAAAATAGGGTAAAAAAATTTTGTGTTTTTTTATGGAAAATAGCCTGAATATAGTAAGAAGCACGATGTGCTTTGGGTGAGGATTTTGAGCGTGAAACTACTTTTTCTATAAGAAACAACAGCTTAATTTTTAATCTGACTGGTTGGGGCTTACATGAAAATTTGGAGTGGTATTTTTTACGCCGGCTGTTTTTTGTAAGTTATTTTTTGTAAGCTGCTGTTGGATTTTTGTATGGTTTTTTGTTTTTGTCAGGCACGATGAGGTGGGGTAAGTGCTGCGGATACGAGTACAAAACTAAAGTTTGCGCTCAGCTAGGGTTGCTGAGCGCATTTTCAATGCGAAACGAAGTGCAGTTAAATCCAAAATTCACCTTGGCCAATTTGATGAACTTGTCCACTGACCTTGATGCTTGTATCTACATCAAGTTGTAAACGAGCGATGCGATCAATGCGGTGGCCTTGTTCCATGATGAGGCTAAAAGGCGTGGGTTTTTGCATTGCGATTAAATAACCACCTAAGTTGGCGCAGGCTGAGCCCGTGCCAAAATCTTCAGCAGATACGCCATTTTGACTCCAGAAATAACGCGCGATGACTTTTTCTTCATCGTAAGCCCAGACCAAGGCGCCCGCACGTCCTTCTAAATTGATCGCCACGTGCATGAACCGCTCTGAATTCGGTTGGCAAGCCGCGATGCTGTCAGCGCAATCTAATTGGACAATCAATTGCTCTGTGCCGCAATTTACAAATAGTGATTGCTCAACAATATGACGGCTGTCGATACCCAGCGCGCTGGCGAGTGCATTTGATTCGGGGCCGGCGCGGTAGCTGGGTGGATTGGCGGTGAGCGTGACGTGATGACCACTCACTTGCACAGGGATTAATCCGGCTTTCATTTGTAGTGTTAGATGTGAGCGACCTTGAGCAAGAACAAAGGCAGTGCCCAGTGTGGGGTGGCCCGCAAATGGCATTTCATAACTAGGGGTAAAAATACGCACAGCGGCATCTGCTTGATCACTCGGCGTGACAAAAGTGATTTCAGACAGGTTCATCTGCTGGCCTAATGCGGCCATTTCTGCCGCACTTATATCGCTAGCATCAGGAAAAATCGCCAGTGGGTTGCCCGAAAACAAGTGTTCGGTCGTAAAAACATTGACGAGTTGATATTGTATTTTTCTCATTATTTTCTCTTGGGTATATGAATGTAAGTTATTAAATTCATAGCTTAGGCGGCTATACCTAGCAAATTTAATATTTTTTTAGATTGATTCATCGGTGTGATTAGTCCACTTTTGTTCTGTAATCATCACGTAGCCCATAAATCATCCACTGAATGCAGCACTCCGCTTGTATAATATTGCGTTTCGCCTCTGTGCAGCTTCAAAATTACTCCATGATTCGTAAATTTATCGGCAAGGTGCTACGGCGCCCAGGACGGCGTGTTGTGCACGCCAAGCATTATGGTATTCGCCGTGATCAACTGCACTCAGGTGCGTTGAAAGTCTGTGATCGCCTGCAAGCGGCAGGTTTCGAGGCTTATATTGTGGGGGGGGCTGTTCGTGATTTATTACTCGGCAAGTCACCCAAAGATTTTGACGTTGCAACCAGCGCGACACCAGAGCAAGTTCGGCACATTTTTAATCGTTCGCGCATTATTGGTCGGCGCTTTCGGATTGTGCACGTGCCATTTTATGAGCGCGGCGGAGAGGAAATCATTGAAGTTACCACCTTCCGTGGTAGTGCCGAGTCGCCCACCGATGCCAGCGGGCGAATTATCCGTGACAATGTCTATGGCACGATTGCTGAAGATGCTGATCGCCGTGACTTTACCGTCAACGCCTTGTATTACGACCCGAATACCGAAGAAATCATCGATTTTCACCATGGCATCGAAGATTTAGAAAAGCAGCAGCTAGTGATGATTGGTGATCCGGTTAAACGCTATCACGAAGACCCAGTCCGGATGCTGCGCGCCGCACGGCTATCTGCCAAGTTGGGTTTAGCGATTGCGCCAGATACCCGCAAGCCAATTCGTGAACATGCCGCTTTACTGGAAAATATCCCGTCAGCGCGATTGTTTGATGAAATGATGAAGTTATTGCTGTCGGGCAAAGCTTGGGATTGTATGCAAGCGTTGCGCGCGCATGGTTTACATCAGCCGTTGTTTCCATTATTGGACAAGCTGCTTTCTCAACCAGAAACCGCCAAGTTTTTACAAAAAGCACTTGAAAACACCGATCAGCGTTTAGCCGATGACAAGCCGGTTTCGGCGGGTTTTTTGTTTGCGGCTTTACTGTGGCATGAAGTTGAAGCGCTGTGGCAAAAGCGTCTTGCCGCCGGTGAAACCAAAATCACCGCCTTGATTGACGCGATGAATGATGTTGAAAGTAAAGTCAGCAAACGTTTGGCAGTGCCTAATCGCTACAGTGCAGCAATGAAAGAAATTTGGTTATTGCAGCCGCGATTTGAGCAACGCGTTGGCCTGCGCCCATTCCGATTATTAGAGCAAGCACGGTTTCGAGCGGCGTATGACTTTTTGTTATTGCGTGCCGACTGCGGCTTAGTGGAAAAATCATTAGCCGATTGGTGGACGCAATTTCAGGTGAGTGACGAAACAGAACGGACGGCAATGATTGACTTGGCGGGCAAAAATGGCCAATCGGGTGATGCCCCCGCCAAGCGCCGCAAACGTAGTCGTCCGCGTAAACCTGCCGCAGCCAAGCAGTCTGGAAACTAAAGCAATGAAAATATTTGTCGCTTTAGGCGCTAATTTGGGTGATCCAATCGCCCAGCTCAATACGGCATTGGCCAGCTTAGCCGCTTGGCCAAAAATGACATTGGTGCGCAGTTCTTCTTTTTATCGCAGCGCTGCAGTGGGCTATACCCAGCAACCTGATTTTGTGAATGCGGTGTGCGAAATCGATACCGAGCTCACTGCGCTTGAGGTTTTGGCTGCGTTGCTTGCGATTGAGACCCAAAACGGCCGTGCCCGTGAATTTAAAAATTCACCGCGCACCTTGGATTTGGATTTGATTTTGTATGGCCAAGAGCAATACGACTTAGCCAACTTACAAGTGCCACATCCACGGATGCAGCAGCGGGCTTTCGTTTTGCAACCCTTGCTTGAAATCGCACCTGATATTGAGTTACCACACCTTGGTCCCGCTCAGCACTATTTGGCGGCCGTGGCCGAGCAAGTGTTGACGCGCATTCCTCAGAAAGCCACGCTTGCGGCTTAAATGTATCGATTTTCTGATCTATCTCCATTAGGATTGGTGCACTTTGCGGGGACGGCCCAATTTGCCGTTATCGCAGCGCCAACAGCAGCACCAAAAGTGCTGATCTTTTAACTGCATGGATACCGAACCATGAAGACGACTCTGACTACATTACAAAAAATGAAACAAGATGGCCAAAAAATCGCCATGTTGACTTGCTACGACGCCAGCTTTGCGACGCTATTGGATGCCGCTGGGGTGGATATTTTCTTGGTGGGCGATTCGCTGGGCAATGTGATTCAAGGGCAGCGCTCGACCTTACCGGTCACAATGGACGATATGCTGTATCACACGAGTATCGTTGCGCGAGGCACGCAGCAAGGGCTGGTCTTGGCCGATTTGCCGTTTGGTAGTTATCAGGTGTCACACGCTCAGGCGTATGAAAACGCCGCACTGTTGATGGCCGCTGGCGCTGAAATGGTCAAAATTGAAGGCGGTGCGGTCATGGTCGATACCGTGGCATTCTTGGTGCAGCGTGGTATTCCTGTTTGCGCGCATATTGGTCTGCAGCCGCAATCGGTGCATGTGTATGGCGGATATAAGGTCCAAGGCAAAACTGAATCAGAAGCCGAAGTCCTCAAGCGCGACGCATTGGCATTACAAAATGCCGGCGCCAGCATGGTGCTAATGGAAATGGTGCCTGCATCCGTGGCGAAAGCCATTACTGAATCGCTGTCGGTACCCACCATTGGCATTGGTGCTGGTGTTGATGTCGACGGCCAAGTGCTGGTGCTGTACGACATGCTCGGCGTGTATCCTGGTAAGAAAGCGCGCTTTGTCAAAAACTTTATGAGTGGCAGCCATAGTATTCAAGGCGCGGTTGAAGCGTATGTGAAAGCGGTGAAGGGTTTAACTTTCCCAGCTGAAGAGCATTCGTTTTAATTAAATATTGAACACGATGAACAGGCCGAAATAAAACATAATCTAGCGTTTTAATCGGCCAATTGCTGCGTCTTACCCGTAGTTTTCGGATTGCACTCGGGTTTTCCTTACTTTGGTGTTCTCGTCATTGTTATCTACCCCCCAAATCTTAGCCCTCACACACCATGAAAATCATCCATACCATTGCAGAACTTCGCGCTTGGCGCAAAACCGTTGGCACGGTGGCTTTTGTGCCGACAATGGGTAGCTTGCACGCGGGGCATATGTCGCTCATCCATGCTGCAAAAGCTGCAGCGGAACATACCGTCGTGAGTATCTTTGTCAATCGCTTGCAGTTTGGTCAAGGCGAGGACTTTGACCGTTATCCGCGGACCTTAGAAAACGACGCGGCTTTGATTGCAGAGCAGGGCGGCGTTGATGTTATTTTTGCCCCTGATGAGCATGAACTGTATCCCAATGTAATTCAGCAATATCAGGTTACGCCACCGGCGATTGCCGACGAATTGTGTGGCGCATTTCGTCCTGGGCATTTCCGTGGTGTTGCCACCGTGGTCACGAAATTATTTAATATTGTTCAGGCCGACATGGCTTGTTTTGGTAAAAAAGATTATCAGCAATTATTTGTAATTCAAAGCATGGTTAAAGATTTGAATATGGATATTCAAATTCTACCGGTCAATACAGGGCGTGCTGAGGATGGTTTGGCGCTATCGTCACGCAATGCGTTCTTAAATGCCGATCAGCGCGCTGAAGCGCCGCGTTTATACTATCATTTGAGCCGAATGAAAACCGCGATTGAGGCGGGCGAAAAAGACTATTCCAAATTGGCGGTGCAAACTGTCACCGATTTACGCGTTCGTGGCTGGCATGATATTGATTATGTCGATACCCGCAATGCCGAAACCTTAAAACCTGCATCAAGTACCGATCACAAATTAGTGATCTTAATTGCAGCTCGGCTTGGCAATACTCGATTGATCGATAATATTGAAGTCAATCTGGATTAAATCTTGAAGCGTATTTTTTTAGTCATCGATATTTGATATATCGATGACTTTTTTATTTTTTTATGATTTACATTCCCATATAGCGCCCAGTTTTATGGTTCGTTGCAATGACTAAATTAAGTGCAAAAGCGCCAATGATTGAAATAATCAATTGTTGCCAACTGACAATTGCGGCACCAATCGCCAAAATGACTAAATCGACGACCAATTGAACGTGCCCAGCCCGCCAGCCTTTGGTCTTTTGTAAATATAAAGCCAATACGGTTACGCCGGCTAAGCTGGCTTTATGTCGAATCAGCATTAATATCCCCACTCCCGCCATTAACCCGCCCATTAAACCAGCAAAAATAGGGTTGAGTTTGCCAAAGCTAATCCAATGTGGCATCCACTCGGTGATGAGTGCCAAGCTGGCGACACAGGCAAACGTTTTGAGCGTGAACTCCTTGCCAAGCACTTTGTAAGCAAATAGGTAAAAAGGCACATTCAAGACAAATAAGATTAAACCGTAGGGTATATCGCCCAAGTAAAACAGAATAAAGGCAAGCCCAGTGGTACCCCCTGTAATGAGTCCTGCATGCTTAAACAATTGGATGGCGAGTGCGACAAAAATCACGCCGGTGAGCATGCCTTGTAAGTCGTCAATTAAGGTGTGTGATAGGTGTTTTTGTGGCATGGCAAGTCAAAAAATTAAAGTGGCTTGCAGCATAGCGGCTTTTTATGTGATTGGCTGTAATGAAATCACATCATGCGGTGATAAACAGTAATGTACTACTTTCATCATTTCATTTTAGGTAATTCAATTGAATTGCAAATAGGCGTGAACTAAGATTTTGAGTTGAAAGTTTGCATTCTTTGCGCTTTCAAACGAAAATTTTTTATTGAAATAAGGAATGTTGATTTATGAAAGTCGCTCAAGGTATTTCGATTATTGCTTTACAACTTTCTTTATTTGTACCTGCGATGGCCAGTACTGATAAAGTCGATAAAAAACTACAGTATTCTCCCGTGGTTCAGCTCAAGCTTTCTTCCTCAGGCATTCAAAATGGCATTATTGATGCGAAATATGGTGCTGCATCAAAAGATAAGCTGGGTGCAATGCCTTTAGAGTCGATTCCGTTGCAATGGTCTAAAGGCCCAAAATCAACTGCAGCCTATGCGATCACGATTGTTGATTATGACACGTCACCGATTATTGGTTTTCCGTGGATACATTGGTTGACGGTTGTTCCAGCCTCCACGACCTCGTTGCCAGCCAATGCCAGTCGTTCGCATGCAAATAATATGGTGCAAGGTGTGAATAGTTATTCTGACGGCGTAATGCTCAATATGCCGTCAATGAAAGGCTTTGATGTGCCTGCTGCACAAGCTGCGGCGTATGGTGGGATGGTGCCAGTGGGCTTTGCGCACAAATACACCATCAAAGTATTTGCTTTAAATCGTCCTTTGAATTTAAAACCGGGGTATTTTTATAATGAATTACTCACGGCAATGGAGGGGAAAGTGATTGGTGAGGGGACGTTGTACGGCGTTTACGATGCTTATATTGTGCATCCACCGAAAGCAGATCAGTCAGAGAGCTATATCAAGGCGCATGAATAGTCTTTGAATGACGATTTACGCTGGCGGCATGCCGCCAGTCATATTAGAGTTTTCCTATATTGATAATGAGCATAGTCTTAAAGTATTCAGCTTGAATGGCGGGAGATGATCATGATGATCAATTCGAATGTAATGGCTTTAGGGATGCAAAGTCGAGATGCGGTATCTCAATCGGCACCTTCCAAGGCCATGCAAAGTTTGTCCAGTGGCACTCGCATCAATAGTGCCAAAGACGATGCGGCAGGCAGTGCTTTAATTGAGCAGTTTGCCGCGCAAATCGCTGGGAGTAATCAGGCGGTGAGAAATCTGAATGATGCGGTTTCTTTGGCGCAAACCGCCGAAGGCGCTTTGAGTTCGATTTCGGAGAATAGCGATCGTTTGCGGGAGTTAACGGTGGCAGCGGGCAATGGCACTTTGTCGGTGAGTGACCGACAAGCGATGCAAGCTGAGGCCGATGCTTTGTCACAAAGCAACGCGGATGTGGTTAAAAACGCGCAATTTAATGGTCAGGCCCTGCTACAAGGTGGCGCATTTAATTTTCAAGCCGGGCCCAATGCCAATGATTTACTCAGCCTGAATAATCCGTCTTTAAATGGTGCAAATGGTTTGGCCAGTGCAGCAGGATTGCTCGATTTATCGAGCGCCAGTGCGGCCAATAACAGTCTTGCTTTGGTCGATCGTGATATTGAGTTGATTGCTGGGCAGCGTGGGCAACTGGGTGCTTTTCAAAATCGAATTGATAGCGGTGTGCAAAATTTGCAAACGAGTGCTTTAAATTTATCTGCCGCCAAGAGTCGGGTTGCCGATACCGATTACGCAGCAACAACATCGCAATGGACGCAAGATAAGTTGCGCAATAACGCTAATTTGGCGATGCAAGTTCAGGCGCGGGCGAGTGCGGGGCAAGTTTTGAGTTTGTTACGCTAGGGGTATCGATCCCTAGCCTGTATGTATTAATCGATTTGAGCCTATACCTCAATTTTTATATTGGACTTTAAGTATCGAGTATTGTTCATGCGATATTGATGGTACTCATCGATGACAAGCTAGCTGTAGCTGACGACAAAAAGGGCCGATCTGAATCGGCCCTTTTTAATGGCTTAAATTATCAATGGTGTTTGTAACGAGCCAAAATGGGCGCAGGCAGGTAAAATTGCCGCTTCATTTGAGGAAACATCATGTCCCACGCCGAAATTATTCAAACGACACAGCATTGGCTCGAGCAAGCCGTCATTGGTTTGAATTTGTGCCCCTTTGCTAAATCCGTCTATGTCAAAAATCAAATTCGCTATGTGGTGAGTGATGCGAAGCATTTAGATGGCTTTTTGGATGATTTGGATCGTGAGTTGGATTTTTTGCAACAAACACCGGCCGATGAGGTGGATACCACGTTATTGATTCATCCGAGTTTATTTCCGGATTTTGAGATTTTTAATGACGTGCAAGCACTGGCCGAAGACATCGTGCTCGAGCATGAACTCGATGGGATCTTGCAGGTGGCGAGTTTTCACCCTGATTTTCAGTTTGCCGACACCGAGGCCAATGACATCAGTAACTACACCAATCGCGCACCGTACCCCATCTTGCATTTGATTCGTGAAGACAGTATTGCGAAAGCGGTGGCGGCGTTTCCAAATCCGGATGTGATTTTTGAGCGCAATATCGCCACCTTGGAAAAAATTGGCCTCGCCGGTTGGTTGGCTTTGGGCCTAAAAGCCAGCGGTCAATAATGCGCATTTGGCTGGTTATTTTTAGTCTGTTCTTAGTCGCTTGTGGCAGTAATCCAGCTTCGGTTTCGGGTCCCACGCCAGCCGGATTTTATCGGGTTAAATCGGGCGATACTTTATATCGAATTGCAAAAAATAACGATCAAAGTGTCGCTGAGTTGCAGCGCTGGAATCGCCTATCCAAAAACGATGATATTTTTGCAGGGCAACTCTTGCGCTTGACGTCGCCTGCGGGCAGTGTAAGTACGCCGAGTAAGCCTAGACCGACTCAGGCTCGACCTCGGTTGCCCGTCGTAAAACCACCGAGTAGTGTGGGCATCGAAATGGTTTGGCCTAACCAAGGACCGTTATTGTATGCTTATGCCCCGCCTCGCGTGAAAGGCATCGGGATCGGGGGCGCTTTAGGGGCGCCGATTGTTGCCGTTGCCGATGGCAAGGTGTTGTATTCCGGCGATGGGATTCGTGGTTATGGCTTGTTGCTGATTATTCAGCATGCGAAAGGCTATTTAACTGCTTATGCGCACAATGAAAAGCTCTTGGTGAAAGAAGGCGCACAAGTGAAGCAAGGTCAGGCGATTGCGACGATGGGTAAAACCGGCACCGATCGGGTGAAACTGCATTTTGAAGTGCGTTATCAAGGTAAAACCATCAACCCGGTGAGTGCGCTGCCGAGTCGTTAATACACGGCTTGGGGTGGCATAATCAGTAGCAATTTTATTTAGACTAAAGTTCGCTCGGCAATTTAAGGCGGAGTGTTTCTGAGTGGGGTACGAAATGCAAGTAGCAGTGATTTCGGCGGTGGGCCTAAACCGCGTAATTGGCATCAATAATCAATTACCTTGGCGCTTGCCAGAAGACTTAAAGCATTTTAAAGCGTTGACCATGGGGAGCGTGATGCTCATGGGGCGTAAAACATTTGAGTCTTTGCCCGGCTTATTACCAGGCCGAGCGCATTGGGTCATTAGTCGTAACTCGCAATGGTCTGCTGAAGGCGCAACGGTATTTGCTGGGCTTCATGAGGCAATTGATGCGGCAAAAGCAGCGGGGCATGAACGGGTGTTTGTCATTGGTGGCGGTGAGATTTATCAGCAAAGCTTGGCGCTGGCCGATACTTTGTATTTGACCGAAGTGGCATTAAGCCCCGCAGGAGACGCATTTTTTCCTGAGTTTTCTTTGCAAGAGTGGCAAGAACAAAGTCGCGAACCGGCTCTGGCGAGCAACGGGATTGAATATGCTTTTGTGTGTTATAAAAAGCTAAAATAATTCAGACCGTGTTTATTTGTTGGGGTATATATTGATAGGCCTTTATATTCAAAGCTTGGATCTATATACCCATATATTGGTTCGAGATACTATTTCAGACTAAGTCAAATCATTGCCGTTGTTGATATAAAAAAAGCCGATCAATGATCGGCTTTTTGCTTGATTGAACGTGCTTATTTTTGTTGCGCGCGTTCATAACTGGTCATGATCTCAGCTTCAGCGGCGGCTTTGTCGCCCCAGTCTTGCACTTTAACCCATTTGCCTTTTTCGAGCGCTTTGTAGTTTTCGAAATAATGCTTCACTTGCGCCAGCAATAATTCAGGCAAGTCAGCCAAGGTTTTGATATGAGCGTACATGGCGCATACTTTTTCAACAGGCAAAGCAATGATTTTAGCGTCGTAGCCAGATTCATCTTCCATGCCCAAAACACCGATGGCACGGCATTTGATGACCATGCCAGGCGCGAGTGGAAATGGCGTGTGCACCAAAACATCAACAGGATCGCCATCGAGCGATAAAGTGTGCGGCACAAAGCCATAGTTCATTGGATAAGACATTGAGGTGCCAACGAAACGGTCAACGATAATCGCGCCTGATTCTTTGTCAAATTCGTATTTCACTGGCGGTGCATTGGCAGGAATTTCGATGATGACGTTAAAGTCTTCTGGCAGATTTTTGCCGGCAGGGATCTTGCTGATGTCCATGATGGATTATCCTGAGTAGATGAAGCGAAAGAAAACCAACTGCATGCTGTCATCATTGTTCTTGCTAGGCAATGCAATGAGTTGACGATTAGTTTTCAAATTTGGATTGATATAAACGCTAGATTATATCTTTCCCTTGAAGCTCTTGATAGTTTGCTGAACGGAAAATGTAGGGAAAGTACAAATATTGCACTGCAATAAGGGCGTGGCATACTGTTGCGCAGTATACAATTGATCATTACTCCTTGAGGTTGCTCGCGATGAAACCCCACTATCTTGCCCCTTTGTTTGATCCCAGCTCAATTGCGGTGGTGGGTGCATCGGATGCGGTTGGCTCTGTTGGGTATTCGGTGACGAGAAACATCTTGGATGGGGGTTATGCTGGCGCACTGTATGCGGTGAATTTAAAGCATAAAACGGTGCAGGGTTTACCGGCAGTAAAAACACTCAGTAAGATTACTAATCCAGTGGACTTGGCCATTCTGACGACGCCAAGTCGTACATTACTGAAGTTAATCGAAGCGTGCGCTCAGCAAAATATTCGCCATGTGATGATTATGTCGTGCGATTTTGTTGGCCAAGATAAAGCCAGCCAAAAGCTACTGAATAAAATTTTACAGCTGGCCAAATCGCTCAATATCCGCATTTTAGGGCCATCGGTATTTGGCTATTGCCGCGTATCGAGTAAATTATTGGCGGCCAATTTTAAAGGCAAAATTAAAAGTGGCAGCTTGGCGGTGGTCTCGCAATCGTCTTCGGTGACCACGGCGATTTTAGATTGGGCTGAATTACACGACGTTGGTTTTTCTTCGGTGGTTTCTTTAGGTATTGCGTCCGATATCGATGTGGGCGATGTGCTCGACTATTTGGTTGCCGACCCCAAAACCAAATCCATTTTGCTGTATATCGAAGAGTTAAAAGACGCGCGCTTGTTTATGTCGGCGCTACGCGCAGCGTCCAGATCCAAAGCGGTTTTGGCGTTAAAAGTCGGGCGTTATGAGCAAGAAATTAAAGTTGGCCGCACGCATTCCGAACGCTTAATTAATCACAATGATGTGTTTGATGTGGCGCTGAAACGCGCGGGGGTGTTGCGTTTACGCTCGATTAATCAATTGTTCACTGCGATTCGAGTGATGGATGGCTCTTATCGTACCAAAGGCCGGCGTCTGGCGATTATTACCAACGGGATTGGTGCCGGTTTAATGGCGGTCGATCGCGCTAATGATTTACATATTGCATTGCCGCAATTGGCAGAGGCCACCATTGCCCAGTTGCGGGAGCTATTGCCGCTGCAAAGCAGTGCTCACAATCCGGTGGATGTGTTGGGCGATGCCAGCGCCGAGCGCTTTAAACTCGCTACTGAGCTGGTGATTAAAGACCCAAATATCGATGGTGTGTTGGTGGTGTTTACCCCGCAAGTCGGTACGGACGATATGGCGACGGCCGAGGCGATGATTGCGCTGAAAAAGACCACCGATAAGCCTTTACTATTGGCGTGGGTGGGCGGCAAAAAAATCGATGCCAGCCGAAAATTATTAGCCAAGTCGCAAATGGCGTTTTTTAACGCGCCAGAAAGTGCCGTCGAGGTGTTTTATTCGCTGGCCGCATGGCAATACAATCAGCAATTGCTGCTGCAAACGCCAAGTCCATTGGGCGAAATGGAAGCGCCAGATCTTGAAACGGCACAAATGATTATTAGCACGGTCTTGGCCAGTGGCCGTGAAGTGCTCGATGAAGTGGAGTCAAAAGCGATTTTACGCGCGTTTCATATTCCCGTTACGCTCACCATTCGGGCGCAATCGGTTGACGAGGCCGTGTCGGCCGCAATGGGTTTGGGTTTACCCGTGGCGATGAAGATCGACGCCAAAGGCATCTTGCATAAAACCGATATCGATGGCGTGGTACTTAATCTCAATAGTTTGGTACAGGTGGCCACTGAGGCCAGCAAAATGCTGTCGCGCGCGCAAGAACGATTGGGCGCAGACAATGTGCGTGGCTTAGTGATTCAACCGATGCATGGCAAAAAATCTGGCCGCGAATTAATGGTCGGCGTTGGCCGTGATCGCGCCTTTGGTCCGGTGATTACTTTTGGTTATGGTGGGGTCACTGTTGAGGTATTTAACGACATCGCAGTGTCTTTGCCGCCGCTCAATGAATACCTCGCTGAAAATCTAATTAGTCGCACCCGAGTCAAAAAAATGCTGGCGCCATTTCGCAATTTGCCCGGCGTGGATATGGCAGCGGTGAAGGCGGTTTTGCTGCGGGTTTCGGAGATGGTCTGCGAGTTTCCGCAAATTCAACAACTGGATATTAATCCGCTGATTGCCGACGAAAATGGTGTGATTGCCGTCGATGCGCGGATTGTGCTGGCACCATTGGCCGAGCATGCGCGTCGCTATAGTCATATGGCGATTCACCCTTATCCAGCGCATCTGGCGCAGATTACGCAATTAAAAAATGGCTTACCGCTGGTTTTGCGGCCAATTCGTCCTGAAGATGCTGATTTGATTGCCTTATTTGTGAGTAAATTGTCTGAAGAGAGTCGCTATAACCGCTTTATGAGCACGTTAAAATCATTGCCCCAAGCGATGCTGGCGCGTTTTACCCAGCTCGATTACACCCGAGAAATGGCGATTGTGGCGACGGTTGAAACGGGGATTGGGACTGAAATCATTGGCGTTGCCCGTTTTAATGCCAATCCGGATCGAGATAGTTGCGAGTTTGCGGTGGTGATCAGTGATCAGTGGCAAGGAATGGGTTTGGGCGGACGCTTGATGAATGCCTTGTTTATCGCTGCGCGCGATATGGGCTTGTCGGTGATTGAAGGCGAGGTGTTAAGTAGCAATAAAACCATGCTCACCTTTATGAAACACCTGGGTTTTAGTATTGCGCGGCATGCGGAGGACGATAGCTTGAAGTGGGTGGTGAAGCGTTTGCAAGATCCAGTTTAACTGCCTTTGGGCTGGTTTTTTGTTGAAATAACTTGCAAATTTAAAAGCTTGTTACTTTTTTTAGCCATTATCTTGACAAATGCGTTGACTTTTGATTTTAGTTGTCGTATATTTGCGGCACTAATTTGATTGAGCACATTGAATGCGACTTCACCTCGACGTGATGATCGCCAAGTGTTTAGTAGTTCCTCCCCAGCAAGCCTCCTCAGCTTATCTGCAAAGTTTCCTCGAAACGTGGTGCTCTTCTATTGGTGCTTTACCGTCCGGCTTTTGGGCGGAAATTGGCTTAGCAACCGTCAACAAGGTTAGCCGAGCCCCATAGTTTGGATTCCATAAATGACTAATCGTATGTTTGATTTTGATGTAGAAGCTCGCCCATCCACTCGTTCTGCTGAGATGGAAGGTTGGTTTCAAATTGTAATTTGCCACGGCAATGCGCGTAAACCCGTGACCGATTGGCAGCCTGCGCCGTTAGCCCAACGTGCTACTGTGCATTCGGTGTTACAAGGTGCCGCAGCGGTTGCGCGTCAGCAAATTCAATCGCAGTTTCATTAATTCTCGTTCGGCCATCGTGGCCAATATCATGATTTATTTGCCGTACCCAGCATTCTTAGATGGGCAGTCCAGCGTTGGATTTTCCCGCTGTTGCCACTGAGTTGCTGCGCTCATCAAGACGCAAATCACCTCTTAAAGCCAAGCATTTGCTTGGCTTTTTTTGTTGGCACGTTTCATGCTTATGATTATTCGAACATCATGGAGTGTGGATATGTTAGGCCGTCTGGACGATTATTTTCGCAGTCAAGAAACCGCATTGAAATTGCGCAGTTACCGCCAAGAAATTTTGGGCTCCAATATCGCCAATGCCGATACGCCCAATTACAAAGCGCGGGATATTAACTTTAAAGCCGCTTTTGACGCCGCGCGTGCGCCGTCTGCGCCGACGCCGTTGCAAACCAGTAATTCACGCCATTTGCAGCCGAGTCAAACCGTGGATTTATTTGCGCCAGAGCGGCTGTATCGCAATGAGCAGCAACCGTCGATTGATGGCAATACCGTTGATATGAATACTGAAATGAAAGAATTTACCGATAACGCGATTCGCTATCAGGCTGCGGTGACGTTTCTGACGCGCCGGATTGAGTCGATGAAAACCGCGTTAACGGGCCAATAAGGAATACATGAATGTCTCTGTTTCGTGTTTTTGACGTTGCGTCATCGGCCATGAATGCGCAGTCGGCGCGCTTGAATGTGGTGGCGAGCAATTTGGCTAACGCCAATTCAGTCACTAGCTCTGATGGGCAACCGTATCGGGCTAAACAGGTTGTATTTCAAGCTGCGCAGAGCAATACCCACAATGCAGCATCCGTTGGCGTAAAAGTTGCTGGGGTGATCGAAGATCAATCACCACCGCGTTTGGTTTACGATCCGAAGAGCCCTTTTGCCGATGCCAATGGCTATATCGCCATGCCCAACGTGAGTGTGATCGAAGAAATGACCAATATGATTTCAGCGTCACGTTCGTACCAAACCAATGTCGATGTAATGAATACGGCAAAAACTTTGCTGATGCGCACCTTGTCGATCGGTCAAGCTTAAGGAGAATCATCATGGCTACGGCACCCGTTAATAATAATTTTGATTACACCTCTTTAAATACCAAAAATAACAAGGTTAAAACCGCGGCTGAAGAGCAGCAAGATAGCTTTATGAAATTACTAGTGAAGCAGCTGCAGACGCAAGACCCGATGAACCCAATGGATAACGCGCAAACCACCAGTCAAATGGCGCAGATCAATACCGTAACCGGGATTGGTAAACTCAATGAAACGATGATGCAAATGCAATCGCTGTATGCCGGAACGCAAGTGATGCAAGCGGCAAATCTGATCGGCAAAGAAGTCCTTACCCCCGGCAAAGGTTTCCATTTTGATGGCGCGGGCAAGGTGGATTTGCGAATGAATATCCCGGATGGCGCGAGTGGTGCAGTACTGAGTGTATTTAATAAAGATGGCGTTGAAGTGGCCAAAATCCCTTCCAGCAGCACCACGCCGGGCCTAGCTCAGGTGGAGTGGGATGGCAAGAAAGCTGACGGCACGCTATTGCCTGCCGGTGATTACACGGTTGCAGCCAAGGGACAAAAAGATGGCAAGGAAATTGCTTTAGATACGGTAACTTGGCAAGTCGCTAAATCAGTTGAATTCGGTAGTGCTGGCGTTGGGGTGTACTTGGCCAACGGCAATAAAACGGGTTTTGGTGATGTGATTCAAATTCGCGCCGCTGGCAGCAGCACTAACGCATAAAAGTAGGGGAATATCATGGGTTTTCAACAAGGTTTAAGTGGCTTGGGCGCATCGGCAAAAAGCTTGGATGTGATCGGCAATAACGTGGCCAATGCCAATACGGTGGGTTTTAAAGGCGCACGCGCTGAGTTTTCCGATATTTATGCCAGTACCTTTGGCTCGTCGTCCAATATTGCCGGTATCGGTGCGAAGAACCAAACGATTGCGCAGCAATTTGGCCAAGGCAATACCACGTCGACCAATAATCCACTGGATATTGCCATCACCGGTAATGGTTTTTTCCGGATGCAAGACCCAACCGGTACGATTAGCTATGCACGCAATGGTCAGTTTCAATTGGATAAAAATGGCTTTATCGTCAATAACGCGCAGTTATTAACCGGTTGGCCGGTGGATGGCGGAACGGGGCAAGTATTGGCAGGCTCGACCCCGCAACCGATTCAGTTGCAGTTTTCGAATATCGGTGCGCGCCAAACGGGCGGCTCTGGTGTGACGGGTGCCGGTTTGAACTTAGGCTTAAACCTCAACGCCAACGATAAAGTAAAACCAGCTACCACGGTGTTTTCATCGACCGATCCAACTACTTACAATTATTCAACGTCAGCCACGGTGTACGACTCTTTAGGCGGCACGCACACGCAAACGTTTTATTTCCGTAAAGATGTGCCGCCAGCTGTTCCGACCGCGCCACCAACGAGCACTTGGTCGGTGCATTACGCCTTGGATGGAAAAGACGTAAATGCCGATGGCACGTTGGGACCACAAGTGCCAGCAGTGCCAACGTTGACACCAACGACGATTACTTTTGATGCCAATGGTCGCCCTGTTGGCATGCCAGTTGCGGGCACAAATTTTAAAGTGAGCGCGGCGGGGCTCAATAACGGATCAAACGGCTTGAATTTTCAAATGTATTTTGATAAATCCACTCAGTTTGGTAGCCCGTATTCGGTGAGTACACTGACGCAAGATGGCTATACCGATGGGATTTTGACTGGGATTTCAGTTAATAAAGACGGGATGGTGCAAGGCCGCTATTCCAATGGTCAAACGCGTAATGTGGCGCAAGTTGTTTTGTCTTCGTTTACCAATGTGCAGGGTATGCAGCCTTTGGGTGATAATCGTTGGGCAGAGTCGTCGGCGTCAGGTCAACCACTGACCAATGCGCCGGGTTCAGGCAGTACCGGTTTGTTGCAATCGGCATCCGTTGAGGATTCGAATGTGGATTTAACCAGTGAATTGGTGAATCTAATTACCGCCCAACGCAATTATCAAGCCAACTCACAAACGATTAAGGCGCAAGATACCATTTTGCAAACCATCGTTAACTTGCGTTAATAAAGAAATATGGATCGTTTAATTTACGTCGCCATGACCGGCGCCAAGCAAACCGAAAATCGGCAATCGACCGTGGCAAATAATTTGGCCAATGCCAATACCACCGGTTTTCGGGCGGATTTAGCGGCGTTTCGCGCGATTCCGGTGATTGGCGGTCCAGGTTTGCCAACGCGTGCATTTGCGGTTGAGCAAAGTACGGGTTCTGATTTAAGCCAAGGTTCTTTTCAGCAAACCGGCCGTGAGCTGGATGCGGCCATTAGCGGCGACGGTTGGTTTGCAGTGCAAAGCGCATCCGGTGAGGCGTATACCCGTAATGGCAATTTTGTGGTTGATGCCAGCGGGATGCTCAAAACCTACACCGGTTTGATCGTTGAAGGGGAGAGTGGCCCGTTAACTATTCCAGAAAACACCCAAGCATCGATTGCAGCCGATGGAACGGTGTCGGCGATTGACTTGGCCAATCCGGCGCAAGCGGTGGAAATTGGCCGCTTAAAGTTGGTCAATCCCGCAGCGGCAGAAATGGAAAAAGGCCTGGATGGTTTATTTCGTCGCCGCAATGGTGAAGCTGGACAGCCCGATCCTAACGTGCGCTTGTCCGTGGGCGGTATTGAGGGCAGCAATGTCAATGCGGTCGATCAATTGGTGACGATGATTGCCACGCAGCGCCATTACGATATGCAAATTAAATTATTACAAACCGCCGAGCAGAACTCACGTTCTGCCGCTTCGATTTTATCGTTGAACGGTTAAGTGTTCGATAAGGAATAAAGCCTGATGTTTCGCTCATTGTTAACCGCAAAAACCGGCATGGATGCCATGCAGTTTAATGTGGATGTGATCTCGAATAACTTAGCCAATGTCAGTACCACGGGCTTTAAGCGAGAACGTCCGGTTTTTCAAGACTTGCTCTACCAAAATTTACGTCAGCCTGGGGCTGCCACTAGTCAATCCACTCAATTGCCAACGGGTTTGGATGTGGGCACTGGGGTCAGCCCGGTGGCCACTGCGCGTATTTTTATGCAGGGGAATATGCAGTTGACCGATGGGCCATTGGATATGGCGATTAATGGCGCTGGTTTTTTTCAAATTGCGATGCCAGATGGTAAAACGGCGTATACCCGAGATGGTAGTTTTCAAGTCGATAGTCAAGGCACGGTGGTGACTTCGAATGGTTATCCTTTAGAGCCTGCGCTGCAAGTCCCCTTAGGCACGACCAAGGTGACGATCGCCAAAGATGGTACTGTGACGGCAATCATTAATAATGATGCCGCCGCGCCAGCTCAATTGGGCAATATTCAATTGGCTACCTTCATTAACCCACCGGGTTTGCAGGCGGTTGGCGGTAATTTATATCTAGAAACGGCAGCCAGTGGTGCGCCAACAGTGGGTACGCCCGGCACCAATAGTCTTGGCGCGCTCAATCAAGGTTATGTTGAGGCATCGAATGTGAATGTGACTGAAGAGTTAATTAATATGATTCAAGCGCAGCGGGCGTATGAAATGAATTCTCGCTCTGTGCG
Source organism: Deefgea salmonis (assembly GCF_020531905.1). GTDB lineage: Bacteria > Pseudomonadota > Gammaproteobacteria > Burkholderiales > Chitinibacteraceae > Deefgea > Deefgea salmonis. The sequence continues at coordinate 407,714 of NZ_JAJAWG010000002.1, forward strand.
AACATCGGACGAAATGCTGCAAAAATTAGGTACTTTGTAAGGTGTCGGCATTGTTTAGGTTGATTCCGCTGCGCAGCCTACTGGCTGGGTGGTTGTTATTGCATTTAGCGGCGTGTGTGGCACCGCAGTCGATTGTGACGCAGCCAGTCAGTGCTCGCCCGCAGCAAAATGTACTCACGCAAGCCAATAATGGTGCGATTTTTCAATCGGGCACGGCCAAATTGCTGTTTGAAGAACCGGTGGCGCGTCGCATTGGTGATATCTTAATTATTGCCATTGAAGAAAACCTATCCGCAGTCAATTCCGCCAATAGTGGTGCCAATCGCTCAGGGACTTTGTCATTGGGTGGCACGACGAGTTTGCCCTATATGCCGGGTGTGATTGAAAAATTACTATCAGGCCAAGCAGATGTGACGTCGGCAAATACCTTTGCAGGCAAAGGCCAAACCAATAGTAGTAATACGTTTAAAGGCACGATTGCAGTGACGGTGGTGGATGTATTGGCCAATGGCAATTTAGTCTTGGGCGGTGAAAAGCAGATCGCCGTGAATGGACAAACCAGCCTGATTCGTTTTTCGGGTATCGTTAATCCAAACGATATTCGGGCGGGTAATACGATTTCATCGACTCGGGTGGCTGATGCGCGCATTGAACAAGTCGGCCAAGGTGCGATTGCTGACGCCAACACCATGGGGTGGATGCAGCGTGCTTTTATGACGATTTGGCCATTCTAAGTAGGTTTAAAGGAAAATATGCGCCATTTATTGCTGGTGTTACTGTGCTGCAGCTCAATGCTGAGTATGGCTGAGCCGTTAAAGCAGCTCGCCAGCTTTGCTGGGGTGCGAAATAATCAATTGGTGGGATATGGCTTAGTGGTCGGCTTGGATGGCACCGGCGATCAAACGACCCAAACGCCGTTTACAGTGCAATCGATCCTCAATATGCTCACCAATCTTGGCGTGCAAGTGCCTACCGGCGGTAATTTACAACTTAAAAACGTCGCCACCGTGATGGTGACCGCAACATTGCCAGCGTTTGCGCGGCCGGGCCAGCCTTTGGATGTGGTGGTTTCGTCGATTGGTAATGCCAAAAGTTTGCGTGGCGGTACTTTATTGATGGCGCCGCTGAAAGGCGCGGACGGGCAAATTTATGCCATGGCGCAAGGCAATTTAATTGTCGCAGGCGCTGGTGCTGCAGCGGCGGGGACCAGCGTGCAAATCAATCAACTGGCAACCGGCTTGGTGCCTGCCGGCGCGACGGTTGAGCGTGCCGTGCCGACTTCTTTGGGTAATGGCGAGTTTGTTCAGCTTGAGTTGTTGCAAACTGATTTTTCGACCGCAAGTCGCGTGGTGAATGCGATTAATGGCCAAATTGGCGCGGTGGCCACTGCGCTCGATGGCCGTGTGATTCAGGTGCGCGCACCGCAAGATCCCAATCAACGCGTGGCTTTTTTGGCGCGTTTAGAAGCCATCGATGTGACGCCAGCCAAAAGTAACCCCAAAGTGATTATTAATGCACGAACGGGGTCGATTGTCATGAATCAAGCGGTCACGGTTGAGGCGTGTGCGATTGCGCATGGTAATTTAACGGTCACGATTTTGGCAGAAAATACCGTGGCGCAGCCCAATGCACTGGCCGGTGGCGCGACCAAGCGGATAGAAAACGCCGAAATTCAAATTGAAACTGGTAAGGGGCCCATCGTGCGAGTACCGAAGGCCACTTCGCTGAATCAAGTGGTTCGGGCGTTGAATGCCGTCGGCGCAACGCCGCAAGATTTATTGGCCATTTTGCAGGCAATGAAAGCGGCCGGTGCATTAAATGCGGTGATTGAAGTGATTTAGTCGAATGCATGATAAGTTTTGATGGGTATATGTATCTGGATTATGCAAATAAAGAGCTTCATGCATATACCCCATGTATTTAATTGGCTACGGCATTGTTTTAGTCCCGAATACATGACGAAAAATAAAGGCAATATGATCAAGTGATGCTTATCGCTGAGTGTCTTTTTTCTAGCCCAAACAGTACTTAACACATCTCGGCATGCTCTTTGCTTAGGAATCATTACTTAAGCCATTGATGTACTCGGAGCCGACTGTGAACTCAGCCAGTAATGCCATTCAAAACACCCTTGCCATTGATCCTAAAGCGGTGAATCAGTTGCGCGTGGCCAATCGGGCCGACTCGGCGGCGGGCGCAAAAGCGGTGGCACAGCAATTTGAGGCGCTTTTGATGCAGCAAATGCTGTCATCGATGCGTTCGGCTGCGCCAACCGACAGCATGAATGACAGCAGTAGCGTTGAGATGTTTCGTGGCATGCACGATCAACAGCTCACGCAAATGTGGGCCAATCAGGGTGGGGTGGGTTTGGCCGATGTGATTATGCGGCAGATTCAAGTGCAGCAAAATCCCGCTTTATTGCAGCAACCACTGCATCGTGGTGTGAACCCATTGATAGATCAGGGCTTGGATTACCGGAACGTTAAAACCGTTCCGCTGGCGGCGCTCACGGCAAAAACTGCCGCTATGCCGACTGATCTTGCCGATGGCGCAAGGTCTAGCGCTGCTGACTTTATCAATAAAATCAGCGCTGCGGCGCAAAGTACCGCCAGCGCATTGGGCGTGGCGCCGCATTTATTGCTGGCGCATGCTGCGCTAGAAACCGGCTGGGGAAAAAAAACACTGAACGACGCCGCCGGACATGATTCGTTTAATTTATTTGGTATTAAAGCGGGAAGCAGCTGGAAAGGAAAAACTGTTGATGTCTTGACGACAGAGTTTGTCGATGGCGCGGCACAAAAACGAGTTGAAAAATTTCGAGCTTACGATTCATATCAAGAGGCATTTGCTGACTATGCCGGTGTGATGAAGCGGCGCTTTGGCGATGCTTTAGAGCAAGGTAGCGATGCGCTGGGCTTTGGTAAAGCTTTGGCCAAAGAGGGCTATGCCACTGATCCGCAATATGCACAAAAATTCGCGCGCGTGGCCGATAGCGTGGTGGCGCGCTTAGGTGCTCAAAATTCAAGATTGGGCGCTTAACGCCGATAGCATCAGTATAGGAGTTTCATCATGGCCTCATCGGTATTTGGTATTGGCGTCTCGGGCTTAAATGCCGCTAATTTAGGGTTAACCACCACTGGGCATAATATTGCCAACGTCAACACCGATGGCTATTCTCGGCAAACGATAAAGCAAAGTGCGCCTTATCCTTTGCTAACCGGTAATGGTTTTAATGGCTTGGGGGTGCAGGTTGATTCCATTAAGCGCGTGTACGATCAGTTTTTGACGCGTGCGGTCGATATTGCGCAAACCCAATCGAGCTATCAGCAAACCCGCTTAGCGCATTTGGCTGAAATTAATAATATTGTTGCCGATCCCACTGCGGGGGTGTCGCCGGCATTACAAGAGTTTTTTGCCTCAGTACAAAATGTGGCGACCAATCCGAGTAATCCGCCGTCGCGCCAAGCGATGCTGTCGAGCGCACAAACGTTAATGAATCGCTTTCAGGTTTTTTCTCAGCGCTTAAATGAGCAGCGTGCTGCGTTAAATGGTGAGATTACCAATACCGTTGGAACCATTAATGCCTACGCAGCGCAAGTGGCCGATCTAAATGGCAAGATCGTCGTCGCGCAAAGTAGTGGCCAGCCGCCCAATGATTTACTCGATCAGCGTGATTTGTTGGTGAAAGATTTAAATACCATGATTAAAACCACGTCATTGCCATTAAGCGATGGTTCGATTAATTTATTTGTGGGTAATGGCCAAGGCTTGGTGGTGGGTTCACAAACCTATACTTTGGGCGCGGTTCCCAATCCTGCTAATCCAGAAAGTCTTTCGATTAGTTATGAACAAAATGGCAATTCAATCTTATTGCCCGATAGCTTAGTGACAGGCGGCCAGCTGGGCGCTTTATTGGATTATCGCAATCAATCGCTGGATTTAGCACAAAATAGCCTAGAGCGTACCGCCTTGGGTTTGTTAAGTACGTTTAATCAGCAGCATCAGGCTGGGCAGGATTTAAATGGCAATATGGGCAAAGCATTTTGGTCTTTTCCAACGACCAATTTAGGGCCTGGCATTGATGTGCCGCAGTTGGGTTTGATTCGACCCAACACCAATAACACCGTCCCTGCGACTGCGGTATTGTCTGGGTATATTCAAGATATCTCTAAGGTCACAACCAGCAATTATGAGCTCAGTTTTGACGGTACGAATTACGCTTTGGGTAATTTAAGTGATGGTACGAAATACACTTTAAATGCCGCCGAAGCCACCGCCTTAACAACCCCGCCAGCGGGATTTACCAGCTCTGCAGGTTTGTCTTTGTCGCTGACTACAGCGCCAGCAGCAGGGGATCGCTTTACCATCATGCCTTTGAAAGGCTTTATTGACCAAATGAAGGTTAATGTGAGCGATCCGCGTGAAATTGCCGCAGCAGGGCCGGTGGCAGCCGTTGAACCTAAAGCGCCGGCAGTAGTGAATACCGGAACTTTAAAGGTGTATCAGCCTGACGTGAAACCCCAGACTGCCGTGACGACTGATACCTCGATAGATCCTAATTTATTTACCCCTGTGACGTTGACATTTGTATCTGATCCGTCGGTGGTGCCATCGGGGATGGCTTATTCAGTGACGGGGGCGGTGCCTGCCGTAACGGGCAATCTTCCGTATCAAGCGGGCGCAGAGATTAGCTATAACGGTTGGACGATGAAACTCGATGGCAAGCCGGCCAGTGGTGATAGTGTTACGGTGCAAAAAAATGCGGTCACCGCCAGCTCGGACAATCGCAATGTTTTGGCTTTGGGTAAATTGCAAACGACGCGTGTGTTGGATGGCAGTACCGCGACGTACCAAGAGTCTTATGGCCGCATGGTGGCAACGGTGGGGACGCAAACCAGTGAGGCCACGATTATGGGTAAAGCACAAAGTAAGTTATTGATTAGCGCTGAAAACAATCGCAATTCAGTTTCTGCGGTGAATTTAGATGAAGAGGCAGCTAATTTATTACGCTATCAGCAGGCTTATCAGGCCTCAAGTAAAGTCATTCAAATCGCCCAAAAAGCCTTTGATGAAATCGTTAATTTAGGCCGATAAGATCGCTTCAGAGGGGTTCATACTATGCGCATCGCAACGACGACTATATTTAGCCTTGGCAGTAATGCATTGCAAATGCACCAAAATACTCAGGCTAAATTACAAGCGCAATTGTCCGCCAATCGACGCGTTTTAACGCCTGCGGATGATCCAATTGCTTCAGCACGTATTTTGGATTTGGCGCAAGCGCAGTCAATTAATGGCCAATACGCGACCAATAGCGCGACCGCGGATTCATTTATGCGCTTGAGTGAGTCGACTTTGCAGCAAGTGACTTCAACAATACAAAATGTCCAAGAGCTTGCGGTGCGTGCCGGCAATCCGGCATTAGCGGCCAGCGAAAAGAAAATGCTGGATGCCGAATTGCAAGGTCGATATCAAGAATTATTGGGCTTGGCCAATACGACGGATGGTCAGGGAAATTATCTTTTTTCGGGATTTAAGGGCGACATTAAACCCTTCACTGAAGCTGCTTTTGGTCAAGTCACTTACCAAGGGGACGATGGCAGGCGCTTGGTGCAAATTTCGGATGGTCGACAATTGCCGATTTCTGAGGCTGGTAGTGATATTTTCCAAAAAATTAAAAATGGTAATGGCACCTTTGTCACCGCGTATAACGCGGCCAATACGGGCTCGGGGATTGTGGGCCCAGGGGAAGTGACTGACCCAAATAAATGGGCGTTGGCCCCCGCGCCGCGTGATTTTAGTATTCAGTTTCAAGTCTTACCAGACCCTGCCAATATAACAAAAAATATAACCACGTATGATTTGGTGAATACCACCACCGGTGTTTCTTTGATTGATGGCGCTACTGTACCGCGCGCTGCGGGTACGGCCTTTCCGCGAACGTATGCAGAAGGGGCCGATATTGAATTCAAACAATTAGCGACGGACCCCGTTGCCATCCCTGTCGTGCCGGCTTGGGACTATGGCATTAAGACCCATGTTAAAGGGGCTCCAGCCGCGAGCGCGACCAGTAATGATCGCTTTAGTGTCAAAACCAGTACCAATGTGGATTTGTTTTCTACTTTAGGTGCGTTGTCGAGTGCATTAAATACCTATCAATCAGGCTCAACCGGCGCTGCAGTATTTCAAAACCAACTCAATACCGCGCTCTCTGATTTATCTAATTCATTAGGTAGTGTGGTCACCCGTCAAGCCTATCTTGGCGCAAGAATGAATGAAACTGATTCGGTAAAAGACACCACTGAAGATATGAAATTGCAATACACTACGACGCTGACCGCGCTCGAAGGGCTTGATTATGCTGCGGCCATTAGTGATTTTGCCGAAAATCAAATGGTGCTTGATGCCACGCGTAAAAGTTTTGCTCAGGTGCAAGACTTAAGTTTGTTCAAATATATTTAATGGTTTCTTTTTTGTGAATTGTTGAACGGCTCGCAGTGCGGGCCGTTTTAGTTTGGATCTTATGAGTAAAGTAAAAACAACCTTTGTATGCCGAGTTTGTGGCGGTACGTCCCCCAAATGGCAAGGGCAGTGCCCGCAATGTGGCGACTGGAACACGCTAGAAGAAAGTGTGGTTGAAAACAAAGCGGCAACAGGGCGTTTTCAATCATTAGCTGCCGATGGCGCGATTAAAAACCTATCGGAAGTGAATGCCGAAGAGGTGCCGCGCATTCCAACACAAATGGAAGAGCTTGATCGGGTTTTGGGCGGCGGTTTGGTGCCCGGTGGCGTGGTGTTGATTGGTGGTGATCCAGGGATTGGTAAGTCAACGCTGTTATTGCAAGCTTTAGCCAAGCTTTCTGAAACTCAGGCGGTTTTGTACGTGAGTGGTGAAGAATCGGCCCAGCAAATTGCATTAAGGGCGCGTCGTTTGGGGGTGCCAACGGCCAAGGTGCGGCTTTATCCTGAAATTAGCTTAGAAAAGATTTTATTGGCACTGACTGCCGAAGTACCTAAAGTCGTAGTGATTGATTCGATTCAAACCATGTTTACTGAAGCCTTAACCAGTGCCCCGGGTAGCGTGGCACAAGTTAGAGAATGTTCATCGCAGTTGACGCGCTTTGCCAAGCGACATGGCACGTCAGTGCTTTTGGTTGGGCATGTGACCAAAGATGGTGCGATTGCTGGCCCACGCGTGCTTGAGCATATTGTCGATGCTGTTCTGTATTTTGAAGGCGATACGCATTCGAGCTTTCGTTTGATTCGGGCGATTAAAAATCGATTTGGCGCAGTCAATGAATTGGGCGTTTTTGCCATGACCGATAAAGGTTTGCGTGAAGTTTCCAATCCATCGGCAATGTTTTTAAGTCAGCACACGGAGCCCGTGGCTGGATCGTGTGTCATGGTGACGCAAGAAGGCACACGGCCGATGTTGGTGGAGGTGCAGGCTTTGGTGGATGATGCGCATTCGCCACAGGTAAAGCGCTTGGCAGTTGGTGTTGAGCAGAATCGATTGGCTTTATTGCTGGCGGTATTGCATCGTCACGCAGGCATTGTCGCCTTTGATCAAGATGTATTTATTAATGCGGTGGGCGGAGTACGGATTTCTGAGCCCGCAGCCGATTTAGCGATGTTGCTCGCCATTGTCTCTTCATTGAAAAATCGGCCTTTGCCTGCAAAAATGGTCGTTTTCGGTGAAGTGGGTTTAGCCGGTGAAGTGCGTCCGGTACAGCGTGGTCAAGAGCGGCTGAAAGAGGCGGCTAAATTGGGATTTACGCATGCGATTGTGCCAAAAGCTAATCGACCTCGGCAGCCTATCGATGGGATGACGGTGATTTGTGTTGAGCGCTTAGATGAAGCGGTTGCTGCTGCTTTTTAATAAAAAATACTTGAAATTATTAAATTTGGCCGCATTAGATAAAGCATCTAATGTGGTTGTTTGTTACTATTTTACTTAGCTTAAATGCTTTATATGAGATTGGAGAATCCTAATGAGTGAACATATCCTACACGTTACCGATGCAAATTTTGATGTTGAAGTACTGCAAGCGCAAGAGCCGGTGCTGGTTGATTACTGGGCTGAATGGTGTGGCCCTTGCAAAATGATTGCGCCAATTTTGGATGATATTGCGCTTGAATATGCGGGGAAGTTGAAAGTGGCTAAATTAAATATCGATGAAAATCAAGCGACGCCGCCTAAATTTGGTATTCGCGGTATTCCAACGTTGATGCTGTTTGTTGGCGGAGAAGTTAAAGCCACCAAGGTTGGCGCGTTGTCTAAATCGCAGTTGACTGCATTTATTGATAGTAATATTTGACACTGCAGCTAAATACATATACGCTTCAAAAAAGTAGCAGTGATGTGTTAAATCTGATCACATCACTGTTTACCCCTTCTAGAACTTCCGTAATACCTCCCCTTTTATATTATTTTAAGCGTAATTATTTATGCATTTGTCTGACCTAAAACATCTGCACGTCACTGAATTAGTCGAAATGGCGATTAGTTTTGAAATTGACGGTGCCAACCGCATGCGTAAGCAAGATTTAATTTTTGCTTTACTTAAAAATCGTGCAAAAAAAGGGGAGAGTATCTTCGGCGAAGGTACGCTCGAGGTGCTGCCGGATGGATTTGGCTTCTTGCGTAGCCCAGATACATCTTACTTGGCGGGGCCGGATGATATTTATGTCAGCCCAAGCCAAATTCGTCGCTTTAATCTACATACGGGTGATTCGATTGAGGGCGAAATTCGAATTCCTAAAGACGGCGAACGTTACTTTGCTTTGGTTAAGGTTGATCGTGTTAATAGCGATGCGCCAGAAGCTTCTAAGCACAAAATTCTGTTTGAAAATCTGACGCCTTTATTTCCGACTGAACGTTTGAAGTTAGAGCGTGATATTAAAGCGGAAGAAAACATCACCGGTCGAGTGATTGATTTGATGGCGCCGATTGGTAAAGGGCAGCGCGCTTTATTGGTGGCCCCGCCTAAAACCGGTAAAACGGTCATGCTGCAACATATTGCACACGCAATTACCGCAAATCACCCTGAAGTGGTGATGATTGTACTACTGATCGACGAGCGTCCTGAAGAAGTCACTGAGATGTTGCGATCAGTGAAAGGCGAAGTGGTTTCGTCGACGTTTGATGAGCCAGCTACACGCCATGTGCAAGTCGCTGAGATGGTGATTGAAAAAGCGAAGCGTTTGGTAGAGCACAAAAAAGACGTGGTTATTTTGCTCGATTCAATTACACGATTAGCGCGTGCTTATAATACCGTCGTTCCGTCGTCGGGCAAGGTGTTGACTGGCGGGGTTGATGCCAATGCATTGCAGCGACCAAAACGATTCTTTGGTGCCGCTCGAAATATTGAAGAAGGTGGCAGTTTAACCATTATCGCGACAGCCTTGGTTGATACTGGTAGTCGTATGGACGACGTGATTTACGAAGAGTTTAAAGGTACGGGCAATAACGAAATTCAACTTGATCGCCGAATGGCAGAGAAGCGAATTTTCCCGTCGATTAATATTAATAAATCAAGCACCCGCCGTGAAGAGCTACTGATTAAGCCTGAGCAACTGCAGCGTATTTGGGTGTTACGTAAATTACTCTATCCTATGGATGATTTGGAAGCGATGGAATTTTTGATGGATAAACTCAAGTCAACAAAAACGAATTTAGATTTTTTTGACTCGATGCGTCGTTAATTCTTGCAGATTTGGGATTGTTTTGCGATAATCCCATGCTTTGCAGCGTCGGCAAAACCCCGGCGCCCGATAACCTAAGGAAAAAATCATGAAAGCTGGTATCCACCCTAATTACGAAGAAATCAACGTGACTTGCTCTTGCGGCAATGCATTTAAGACTGAGTCTACTTTATGCAAAGACTTGCACGTTGAGGTTTGCGCTGAATGCCATCCATTCTACACTGGCAAGCAAAAAATCGTTGATACGGCTGGCCGTATTGAGAAATTCAATTCTAAATTTGCTCGTTTTACACGCTAATTTAGATTTAGAAATAAAAAAAGGCAGCTTTTTAGCTGCCTTTTTTTATTGGTATATGCCAAAATTATTTCGAAAAATTGATTGAATATGACATGCTGACCTATCAAGCGAACCTAAAATCTCCCTCTGTTGCGGCACAAAACCAAGACAAGCCTTGGCTTTTGTTGTTGCTTTGCCTGTTTTGGCTTATTCCTGGTCTGGTTGGGCATGATCCATGGAAGCCGGATGAAAATACCAGTATGGCGATTGTTGCCTATTTTATGCGCAATGCCAATTGGACGATTGCGTCGATTGCCGAAGTGCCGCAATTTGGTCAGGCGCCACTTTATTACTGGGTTGCCACTTTATTGGCCAATGCTTTGTCTTGGTTTGGCGTTGCCGCTCACGATGCGGCTCGATTGAGCACTGGCTTATGGATGGGGTTGGGCATGTGGGGAACGGGCTTAGCCGCTCGTGACTTATTTGGTCGACGTTTTGGACGTATGGCCGTCATTATTTTGCTAGGTTGTTTAGGTTTGCCGTTGTGGGGGCATCATGTGTCACCTGCGGTTGTGGTATTGGCTGCATTTGCATGGCTGGCTTATGCCTTGACCTTAGCGATGAAGCGCCCTTTGCGTGCCGGCGTGATCTTGGCGCTGGTGTTTTTAGTTTTGTTGACCGGTGCTAGTTGGGCCGATGCCTTATTGGCGGTGTTGATTTCATCGCTGCTCTTGCTCTTTAAGCAATGGCGTAAAATAAGTTACGTCGTGACACTTATTACAGCCTTGATTATTGCGCTGCCTTTTGCGGCTTTGTGGGGCTATTCGCTACAAAATCTCTCGGGCGAGTTGTTTCAGACATGGTGGCGTTTCTATGCGTGGGGCGTGTTTGGTGGTGCTCGTTCTTTTGCCATCGGGCATGAGTTTGGCTTTTTGCCTGCCGTTTTAGTGTGGTTTGCTTGGCCGGCGTTGCCACTTGCTGCTTGGTCTATTTATTTGTTTCGACATGAGCTGCTGCAGCCGCGCTGGCAATTGCTTTTGACGATGTTGATTGCTCAAATTGGATTTATTGTCTTGTCGGGAAAGGCGAGCGAGCCATTAATTTTGCCGTTATTGGTCACGCTGGCATTGATTGCAAGTGCCGGGGTTGATGAGTTAAGGCGAGGTGCTGCTGCTGCTTTAAATTGGTTCAGCTCGCTGACGCTGGGGCTTGCAGCGTTGTTGGTGTGGATAGCATGGGTGGCATTGGTTACTGGATTTCCTGCAGGAGTGGGGGCGTATTTACAAAAATACAGTTCGGCGCCAATATCTGCGATGGGATTGGGTTTGCTGTTTGCGATTGTGGTGACTTTGCTGTGGGGCCGAATGTTATTTCGTAAACGACCGATTGGTCGTCGGGCCTTAGTGAGTTGGACTTGTGGTTTAACGTTAGTGATTGGTTTGATGGTGGGGTTGTTTCAGACTTGGATTGATGCTGGTAAGTCGTATCGCCCAGTTGCGGATGGTTTGGTAAAGGCTATGAAGCCTTATTCGCAAGCTTGCATTGATGTTTCACAATTAGCTAAAGATCCGACTGCGGCGTTGGTTTATTTTACAGATCTTCGATTTGATGCGAGAGCGGATAATCGTTGCGAGTTGACTTTGCAGCAAAATGGGACCAAGCCGACGGCAGGGCGTTTCATTTGGACAGGGCATCGTTTGGGTGAGCATCGAGAAGTGTTTTCGCTTTACTCGCGCTGATTTGTCTTTGGGGGCTGCAGAATAAATAATGCCGAGTTAAATAGAACTCGGCATTATTTATGAGTTTGACAAAAATAGAGCAATTTAGACTTTATCTCGTTTGGCATTTTGCTCAGCAATTTCAGTATTAATGTGGCGTTGCACATAAATATAAAGATATATGGCCATTGCAATAATAAAGCCAATCGTAAATAAGCTCAGTAGGCCAATGGTCGAGGTTAGAATATTGGCAATCGGTGTGTTGTCCATAGTGTTCTCCACGTGATGAACACCATCTAAACGTATTGTTATGTCATTGATGTTGATCAGGGTCAAACGTAGCTTGTTTTGATATGATTTTCACGACAAGCCACGATTTATGCCACACCGATACTGACGTTTTAGTCGCGGAAATTTTGATATTGCAAAGGAAAGTCACTGATCGATTGGCGCATTAAAGCAATCACGCTTTGCAGTACATCGCGATCTTTGCCGGTAATGCGGACTTCATCACCTTGAATTGCCGCTTGCACTTTCAGTTTTGAATCCTTAATAATGCGAATAATCTTTTTGGCTAACTCTTGATCGATACCATCTTTAATGGTGAGTGTTTGTTTGACTTTATTGCCAGATACTTTTTGCACATCGCCTTGTTCTAGGCGTTTACTGCTATCGGGTTCTTTTTTTTCTAGGGCAGGGAAAACAATATCTTTAATTTGATCGAGTTGAAAATCAGAGTCACCGTGTAAAGTGATCAATTTATCTTTCTCGTTCAGTTCAACTTTGGCACTGGTGCCTTTAAAGTCGTAACGATTAATAATGGTCTTTGCCGCCACGTCAATCGCATTTTTTAGCGCGACCATATCGGTGGCAGAGGTAATGTCGAAAGAAGGCATAATGAGGCTCGCAGGATGATGAATAAATAAAATAGGTTTGAAGCTCAAGTGAATCAAGTATTGACTCACTTGAAGCATGCAATGAATTAGGCGAAATGACAAACGTAATGCAAAGTTTCGATGGTTTCGATATCAAAACTTGAATTGGCGGGAACGCTAAATGATTGACCGGCAGAGTATGTTGTTGCAGTGCTTTCGTTGGCTTGCTTTACTGCACATACCCCAGCGACAACTTCCATGATTTCAGCCGCGCCGGTATTAAAAGTAAGGGCAGAGGGCTGAATAACACCGATGGTTTTTTTGCTGCCATCGGCAAACAAAACAGTATGACTAACGCATTTGCCATCAAAATAGACATTGCCTTGCTTTAAAACAGAAACTTGATCAAATTGGCTCATAGTGACTTCCTAAGTGGAAAATTTATTTGAGTAATACTTTAGAGAGAATTTCTTTAGCAATAAAACCGAGCATGCCAAAACCAAGCACAAAGAACAATACAATGGTGCCGTATTTACCGGCTTTTGATTCTTTGGCCAGATTGTAAATGATAAAACCCATATAGATGATTAAAGCACTGCATAAAATGGTCACCGACAGCGTGGTGAATTGTTCTTCATCCATTGCTAATAAGGCATCTAGCATTTGTGATCTCGATTAAAGGAATACAAACGGCTCAGAATATTCCGAGCCGTTAAGTCGATAAGTAATTTTGTTGCCTTGTTGTGCTACTTATTGCATCTACGCCTTGCTCCGTTTGAAGAAAGCTCGGCGTAGTCGACGACCATTATTTTTGATTTAAGCGGCCGGCAATTCGCATCCGTAAGGCATTCAGTTTAATAAAGCCACCAGCATCCACTTGATTATAGGCACCGCCATCATCATCAAAAGTCGCGATATTCATATCAAATAGCGAATTGGTTTTTGAGTCGCGACTCACCACAATGACATTGCCTTTGTAGAGCTTAATGCGAACCCAGCCATTGACGGTTTCTTGTGTTGCATCGATCAGTGTTTGCAATACTTTACGCTCTGGCGCCCACCAGAAACCGTTGTAAATCATGCTGGCATAACGCGGCATGAGATCGTCTTTCAAGTGTGCCACTTCGCGGTCGAGCGTGATCGATTCAATCGCGCGATGTGCTTTCAGGATGATGGTGCCACCGGGTGTTTCGTAGCAGCCACGTGATTTCATGCCAACGTAGCGGTTTTCAACCAAGTCCAAACGACCAATGCCATGCTTGCCGCCGAGTTCATTGAGTTTGGTTAGCACCGTTGCTGGCGACATGCGCACGCCATTGAGCGCCACGATATCGCCTTTTTCAAACTCTACATCGAGGTATTCAGCTGTATCTGGGGCAGCTTCTGGGCTAACACTCCAGCGCCACATGGTTTCTTCGGCTTCCGCCGATGGATTTTCGAGGTGGCGGCCTTCAAAACTGATGTGCAGTAAGTTGGCGTCCATCGAGTAGGGGGCGCCGCCGTTCTTGTGTTTCATATCCACTGGGATATTGTTTTTCTCTGCGTAGGCCAGCAGTTTCTCACGTGACAACAAATCCCATTCACGCCAAGGTGCAATCACTTTAACGTCGGGTTTCAGGCCGTAATAACCTAATTCGAAACGAACTTGATCATTGCCTTTGCCGGTTGCGCCATGCGATACCGCGTCGGCATTGGTTTGATTGGCGATTTCAATTTGGCGTTTGGCAATCAATGGACGAGCAATTGAAGTGCCGAGTAGGTATTCGCCTTCGTAGACGGTGTTGGCACGGAACATCGGGAAAACAAAGTCACGAACGAATTCTTCGCGTAAGTCGTCGATAAAAATATTTTCTGGCTTAATCCCAAATTGCAGCGCTTTTTGGCGGGCAGGTTCTAGCTCTTCACCTTGGCCAAGATCGGCAGTAAAGGTGACGACTTCACATTGATAAGTGTCTTGCAGCCATTTCAAAATCACAGAAGTATCAAGGCCGCCGGAATAAGCGAGAACTACTTTATTAATATCGGACATACATATTGCCTTAGTCTTTAGTTCAAGAAAGATAATTGCTCAATCAGTTCAGTGCCAAGCGCAGCCCAAAGCTGACAAACAAAGTGCCTACTAATTTATTCAAAACAGTTTTTAGCCAGATTTTAGCCGAAAGTTGGCGCGCTAAGCTGCTGCCGACCAAGATTAAAGTGGTTAAATAGCTGATGCTGACCAATTGCACGATGAACCCGAGTGCGGCAAAAGTATGCCAAACGTGTGGGTAATTGGGATTCACAAACTGCGGAAAAAACGCCATAAAAAATAAAATCGCTTTGACATTCACTAATGAAATACCGAGCGCTGAGCGAAATGCTTTTTTGGCTGAATGTGGCGTTGTCGCCACTTCGGGGGTATTGCTCTGCGATTTAGCCAGTAAAGCACGTACGCCAATATACGTCAGGTAGGCTGCGCCTAAATAACGCACGATATCAAAGGCAATCGGGTTAGCCTTCATTAAAGAGGCAACCCCTAAACTGGCCGCCAGCATTAAAATTAAATCACCCACCACAATCCCAGCTGCAGCCGCAAAGCCCGCCTTACGACCACGGGTGCTGGCCATGGTGAGTGCAAACAGTGAATTGGGGCCGGGCACTAAAATAATCAGTACCGTCCCCAATACATACGCCCAAAGATCAGTGATGCCTAGCATTTAGTCGTCCACACGGCCCAGTAGCAAGAATTCAATCACCGCTTTTTGAGTGTGCATCCGATTTTCTGCTTCTTGCCAAACTACCGATTGCGGTCCATCAATGACTTCTGGATCGACTTCCTCGCCGCGATGCGCTGGTAAGCAGTGCATAAACAGCGCATTGGGTTTGGCTTGCTGCATTAAGTTTTCTGAAACTTTGTAATTAATAAAATCTTTTTTACGCTGCAGGGTTTCGCGCTCATAGCCCATCGACGTGCACACGTCGGTGGTGACAATATCAGCACCAATGGCGGCTAAATAAGGATCATTAAAGGTTTCGAAGTTGGCCGTGCTATAGCTTTCACCGTCAAGTACCGTCATTTCATAGCCGCGTGGGCAGGCTAAATTGAGCTTGAAGTTAAAGATTTTTGCCGCTTGTAGCCAAGTGCGGCTGATATTATTACTGTCACCAATCCAACAAACCGTTTTGCCTTCAATCGAGCCGTGATGTTCGATATAAGTGAAGATATCGGCCATGATTTGGCAAGGATGATATTCATTGGTTAAGCCGTTGATGACGGGCACCAATGAGTTTTCGGCAAAGCGATCAATAATGCTTTGCTCGAATGTTCTGACCATGACGATATCCACCATTCGGCTCATGACTTTGGCGACATCTTCGATGGGTTCTCCGCGCCCGAGTTGCGTGTCTTTGGATTGCAAAAACATCGCATGACCGCCCAGCTGATACATGCCGGCTTCAAAAGAGACTCGGGTACGAGTGGATGATTTTTCGAAAATCATTCCCAATACCTTACCTGGTAAGGGTTGGTAGAGTGCGCCTGATTTGAGACGGGCTTTTAATTTGGCCGTGCGTTCAAATAAGTATTGATATTCTTCTAAAGTAAAATCGCTAAACTTAAGGTAGTGGCGCATCAGATTTTGTCCTGGTCGATTCGCTTAAAGCGGGTGACCAAATGGCTGAAAAAACGAACATTATTCAATGTTTTACCCCATAAAGGCAAGTTATTTGCTGGATCTGTTGGCGCTGTACTTATTCAGAAGGCGGCTACATTTTCATGCGCTGGACTCTAAGTGGAGTGTTATACTGATGTCAGTTCTCGAATTAAATAAAGCACCCGCCCCATGATCTGCAATCCCTACGAAATCATTATTCAAGGCATTACCAGCAACGGGCGTGAATTTCGCCCCAGCGATTGGGCTGAGCGTCTCTCAGGCATCCTCTCCACTTTTGGTGTTGATCAAAAACTGTCTTACGCACCGTTTGTTCGGCCTATGGTGCATAACAATGTGCGCTGTGTGGCGGTTGACAAGCAGTTAGAAAAAATTGATCCACGGGTCTTTGAATTTATTATGACTTTTGCCCGCGACAATGATTTACGGGTGGTCGATTGCCGCTCCCTGATTCAAGAGAGCGATCTCTGACGCAATACATTCAATCTACGTAAACCGGTTGTTGCGATGCAGCATTTGTTCTATGCTGCAAATCTAGCCCGTATGGGTATCTGACACCGTGTAGGAGTATGTTATGAGATTGAAAGATAAAGTGGCGATCATCACGGGCTCTGCGAGCGGTATCGGCGAAGCCACAGCGATTAAATTTGCCGCTGAAGGTGCAAAAGTGGTCGTGTGTGATGTCAATCAAGCTGGCGTTGCTGCAGTGGTTGCCGCATTAACTGCGAACGGCGCTGATGCGATTGGTTTTGTGGTCGATGTCACCAAAACCGATACGATTGCTGCGATGGTGGCCGCCGTGAAGGACAAATATCAGCGGATTGACGTCTTGGTGAATAATGCGGGCATCGTCATGGATGCACAGTTATTTAAGATGACTGAAGATCAGTTTGATCGGGTGATTGATATTAATTTAAAGGGTGTTTACAACTGCACGAAAGCAGTCGTTGATACCATGATTGAGCAAAACTCTGGCGTGATTCTCAACGCATCGTCAGTGGTTGGGATTTATGGCAACTTTGGCCAAACCAATTATGCGGCAACCAAGTTTGGCGTTATTGGTTTTGTAAAAACATGGGCGAAAGAGCTCGGCAAAAAAGGCATTCGTGCCAATGCCATTTGCCCTGGTTTTGTGGCAACGCCGATTTTGAATGCGATGCCAGAAAAAGTCATTCAAGCGATGGAAGAAAAAGTCCCTATGCGCCGTTTGGCGCAGCCTGCTGAAATTGCTAACGTCTACGCATTTTTAGCGTCTGATGAGGCCAGTTATATCAATGGCGCAGTGATTGAAGTGACTGGTGGCTTGACCTTGTAAGTCTTTATGTAACTCAATAAAAAACCCGCGATGTATTGCGGGTTTTTTATTGGGTATATGTCTGCAGGTCATGACTAATATGCGCTTTAAGCAAATACCCTTATGCGCTTTCAATATTAATTGAGTGCATTACCTTCCCAAACGATTTTCCAGCCTGCGGCATCTTGTTGCCAATACACGCGCTTTTTCATTTGATTATTCAAATTGTTACTGCGGTAGTTTTGATTAAAGGTTGCCACCATTTGGCTGGCTTGAGGGCCTGCGGCAAAAATGGATAGATCATCTAACTGAACTTTACTCCAGGTTTTTCCGCCATTGACCGCGGTTTTTTGTTCGCGCCACATGGCGAGATTTTGTCCTTCGCCACTGCGAAAATCGGTGGAATAGAAGTTCAAATATTGTGGGGTATCGAGTGCTTGCCAGCTGTTTTTCCATTGCTCGAGCAGGGTCAGCGCTGCCGTGTGCTGTTGCTGCCATTGCGTCGCACTCACCCATTGGATGGCCGGCACTGAGATCACCGGCGTATTGCCCGGTTGCAAATATTGGGCGACATCGAGCATTTCTTCGTTAGTCAGCACGACGCAACCATTGGAGGCTTGTGGCGCTCGAGCATAGGTGGCTGCTGGGCTGCCATGCAGCCAGATGCCGTGTCCGGTGCGGCTTTGACTGCGATCGAGTTCATTCGGGTAGGAAATCGGCCAAGCGCCAACGCCATATAAGTCCGCCAGTGCACCATAGGTTTTATCCAGTTGTTCGCGAGGCAGGTGGTTGGTGACGAAGTAAACGCCAAGTGGCGAGCGTTGGTCGCCTTCTACTTTTTTATCAACGCCCAATAAGCCCACGGTCACGTAATGATCTTTGATGCGTTTGGGGCGTCCATTGTCATTGGCAAAGACATACAGTCGAGAGGTGGCGGCATCGATCAGAATGGCAAATTTTTGCTGCGGCGCAAAGGCGACAATATTGCCCGGTAAGCGATCGGCGTTCATTTTGTCGTTGCGATGGGCGATTCGCACCAAGGCTTCTTTGCGTAAATCATCCAGCACATTGCTCGGTGCGCTGGCGACCCCACCGCCGATGGTCGATAGCGGCATCACGCGCATGGCGTAAAGGTCGGCACGTAATAATTGGGCCAGACGATAATTGGGTTGCTCAGCAATCAGCGCGTCGACCGTCGCACGGGCATCGGCCATATTGCCACTACGTATGGCATCGAGCGCAGCTAAGATGCGTTCTTCATGACTACCGGTGTGTGCCACGCCTTTCGCTTCGCTGCTTAGCTCGAACGGCGTATTGCTAGATTCAAAAAAGCGCGGTGTAGCTGCGGGCGCTAAGCAAAGTAATGCAGCCAAGCACAGTAGACGCTTGGTCCAAGGAGATAAACGTAACATACTGTTTTTTAGCCGCCAATCCGTTCTTCAAGAATCAACCAGCGATTGCCATTTTTTTGCATGAGGAGTGTTTTGGTGGTGTTGCTGGATAAGCGATCTGATTGATACGATTGACGCAGTGTAACTTTGGCGTTGTTTTCGTCCAGCATACTGACTTTGACGCGACTGACTTTGACATTAATCGATTTGGGACCGGCAATTTTGCTTTGACGATCTTTTTCCCACGCCGCACGTCCGCCTGGGGCTTTGAATGCTTTGGCGTAGCTATTGACGTAAGCGCCAACGTTTTGTTTGCTCCACGCATTGGCCCAGTCTTCTACGCTGGCAATGACTTGTTGTTGCTGGTCTTTCTCTGCGTTAGGCGTACTTGTTGCCTTAGGGGTCGTCGTTGGTGTGCTCTTGGGGGTTGCAGTTGGGGTCGTCTTGGGCGCTACTGTTGGGCTGATGCTGGCCAGTGCAGTGGCTGTGGCTGTGGCTTTTGGCGTAGCGGTTTTAGTCGGCACAATGGCCGGTAGCGTTGGTTGTGGCGTAATAATGCCAATGTTGGTCGCGGCGCTCACTTGAGGCTTGTTGGCCGCAGGCAGTACTTTTGCTGCTAATGGTATTGCTGAAGTTTGTGGTAGTGCTGAAGTTTGTGCTGCGGCTATTCGCGTGGGCGGGGCTTGATTGGGATTAAATAGGGTGCCAACTAATTTGAGCTTGGTTTGTAGTTGTGGATTGCTGTTCTCGATTTGCAATGCCTTGTCATACGCTTGCGAAGCCAGACGAGCATATAAATCCCCCATGTTTTCATGGGCAATGGCATAGCTTGGATTGGTTTGAATCGCCATTTGCAATGCGGTACGGGCTTTATCAAACTGCTTGGTATTGGCGTATAGCACGGCGAGATTATTGTAGGGCTCAGGCAGGTGCGGATAGTCTTCGGAGAGTTTATTAAACGCTTTAATGGCGTCTTCGTTACGGCCCATTTCGGTTAACGCAATGGCGCGTAAAAATCGAACTTGCGCGTCTTTTGGGGTTTTGGCGAGAAATTTATCCGCACGTTCTACCGCTTGCCCAAATTGTCGTGCACGTAAGAGTTGCTGCAGATCTTCTGCTTCACCGGCGTAGGCCATGCAAGTCATAACAGAAAAAACAGCGGCGAAAGTGATACGAGCTACAGGCATTTTGATTCCATGCGGTGAGGGGCAACGATAAATTGGCGCAATTCTACCAAATAATGAGTGGTTTGACCTTGATGAACTGATCTGTTGCGCCGTTGTGGGTTTTATTTCGTATCGGCGCAAAATTAGATCGGTATTTGGCTTGGTTCTTGGGGGTTAAAAAATGTGGGCTGCGGCTCGAATGAGTGGTTTTTTTCATATTTTAGCGCTGGCAATGCGCTGATATTGCAGCATGCTTTATGCTTTTAGTGGCGATTGTTTGAGCTGTGTTTTGGTCAAATTGGGCGGTAGAAAGTATTTTTATATTGAGGGGTATTGCCACCTGATTATTGATAAATAAGGGCTAGATCGTAATACCTTATTCACTACGTTTGGCTTTACGCCAATCCCATGGCGGCATTGCTTGTCGATCTTGCCATAAACCGAGTCGTGCCGATTTTGCTGCGTGCTGGGCGTTGGCGTAGTCCGCAAACTCGGCTGGCGGTTGAGCTTTTTTGGCGTAGGTCGTGTAGTGCCAAGCAAAACCTGCATTTACTTGTGCCAAATTAATATCTTGTTGATTTTTACTAATTCTGGCGACGCCACGCCCATAGCGATCAACATCATCAATTTTGGCGCTGACATTTTGTTTGAATACTAAGTCAGACAAATGCGTTTTGGCCGCTTGGCCAAAAGGCATCGCCTTTTCGGGCGCATCGATATAGGCCAAACGCAGTTTGTATTGCTGCTGATTGGCATCCAATAACGTGATGGTGTCACCATCGGCAACGGCCACCACTTGGCCTTCGATGTTGCTGCCTTTGGCGAGCTGGCCAGGTGAAACCGCACGTTCATGCCACCAAGTGACAGCAGCAATACTCAGAATAACGATGGCTGAAATGCGTGCGGGCCATGAGCGAGCCGTCAATAAATGGATTATGGCGCGTTGATTTTTTTGTTTCATTTTGCGGTTTTTTTGGTAATTCCAGTCTTGAGCGCTTGCCATAAAATAGCCGGCCAATCGCCTCGGCTTAAGGTCGGTCTGGCATGAAATACATCGTATTGTGCGGCGTGTATTTTACTTAAAACGCGATCTGCGGCAAGGACGATGGTGCGAATTTCTAAGCCGACTCGACCCGGCAATTGTACGCCCAGCGGAGAGCCGGCGCGCAGCATGCGTCGAGTCCGGTCACATTGAAAGTGCATTAATTGTTTGAATGCCGGTGTGGCAATGCCATTGGCTAAATCTTGCTCTGTCACGGCAAAGCGAAGTAAGTCGTCTTGTGGCAAATAAACGCGATCTTTTTGCCAGTCAATGGCCACATCCTGCCAAAAATTGACCAATTGCAGTGCCGAGCAAATGCCATCGGACAATGCCAATTGGCGTGAGTCAGTTTGATCAAAAATATGCAGCAAGATACGCCCAACTGGATTGGCAGAGCGGCGGCAGTAATCGATGACTTCACCAAAGTTTTGGTAGCGATTTTTAACCACATCTTGGCGAAAAGCACAAAACAAATCTTCAAATAGTTGTAATGGAATTTGGTAGCGCTGTGCGACTGGGGCGAGCGCTTGAAATCGCGCCGTGAGCGCCATCTCGCCGCGTTCAATTCGCTGTAGTTCTGCGCTGCATTCATCAAGCGCAGCGAGGCGCTCGCTGGCACTCGCGTGCCCTTCATCGGCGAGATCATCTGCATAACGGGCAACATGATAAACCACTGCAACCGCTGGGCGATATTGCTTTGGCAGTAAAAAAGAACCCACAGGGAAATTTTCATAATGCTCAACAGTGTGTTGCGATGTGATGCCCTTCATACGGTTTCCTTGTTGCTAGCTGACAAATTGTGGAATTGTTGAGATGGCCTGCTATAGTGGCCACACGTATCCAATGATACGCAATGTTGGTATTTTTCAAACTTGATTGGGATTAGATTATGCTGAAAAAACTTTTTCTTGCGGTATTAGCCAGTTTTGCCTTGATGAGTATGGCTTTGGCTGCGGTTGACTTAAATACGGCAAACCAAGCGCAATTGGAGGCATTAACAGGAATTGGCCCGAGTAAAGCCAAAGACATTATTGATTTCCGTACTAAAAATGGTCCTTTTAAAGCAGCAGAAGACGTAATGAAAGTGCCGGGTATTAAAGAAGGCACTTATACTAAAATCAAAGGTGAGATTTCAGTTGGTGGCAAAATGGCGGCGCCTGCTGCTGCTAAAATGGATAAAACCATGAAAGCCAGTATGCCAATGAAAGCCAGTGCGCCAGTTAAAAAATAAATTCACGATGAATAAAAAAACCGGATCATTGATCCGGTTTTTTTATTGGCTTTCAATGCTTAGTCAACTTTGGCTTTTTTAACCAATTCGTTGACATAGTTTTGCACTTGCTGTGCTTGCATTTGCTGCATTAATTCGCCTTTGGCTTCTTCAAAGCTTGGGCCTTTGGCTTCACGGACATCATCTAGCTTGATGATGTGATAACCAAATTGGGTTTTAACTGGCTTGTCAGTCATCTTGCCTTTTGGCAAAGCGGCTAATGCCGTGCCAAATTCTTTAACGAAATTATTTGGGTTAGCCCAGCCTAAATCGCCGCCATTGGTTGCGCTGCCTTTGTCGATTGATTTGGCTTTAGCCAATTCATCGAATTTTTTGCCTTTTTTCAAGTCAGCAACAATGGCATTGGCTTCGGCTTCAGTGGGTACCAAGATATGGCGCGCTTTGAATTCTTTGCTAGCAAAATTGACTTTAATTTTGTCGTATTCTTTGCGTAATTCAGAGTCTGTGATTGGGTTGGCTTTCACGAATGCATTAATATCAGCGCCGATCAAAATTCGCTGTTTCATCATATCCATTTGCGTTTGAACTTCTGGGTTTTTTGCCAGATCTTTTTTCAATGCATTTTGATAGATCACTTCATTTTTAATGAGTTCATCTTTCACTTGAGCACGCAATTCAGGCGTATCTTTTTGGCCACGCGCGGTTAATTCTTTGATGAATAGGTCCGCTTTGCTACTTGGAATGGCAACGCCATTCACTGTGGCTAAAGTGCCGGCAGGCGCGGCGAAAACGCTAGTGGTTAGAGTGGCTGCGGCAATTGCCAAAACCAAACGGTTTGCTTTAAACATGTGCAGTGTTTCCTCTATGAATCGGCTAATTCTATTTTAAAATTCATCCGGCGTTAACGCTCGAATACTGAGTGCATGTATTTGTGTTGGAATTAAGTCAGCTAAATACTGGTACACCATACGGTGTCTCTGTAGCGATTTCTTACCCGCAAATACAGGTGAAACGATGGTCACGTCAAAATGACCGCCGCCATTGGCGGCTCCGGCATGTCCTGCATGCGCTGAACTATCGTCGAAAATATCAAGGTTTTCGGGCTCTAGCACAGCTAAACGCAGGCGGATTTCTTCGGTAATGCTTATCATACCAGACTCTTAGGGTAGTACATGTCGGAAGGGTTTCACTGACACGTCGGTAAAAATTCCATTTGTTACATATGGATCAGCTGACGCCCATGTTTTGGCATCTGTCAGGCACTCAAACTCAGCAACAATTAAGCTGCCACTAAAACCAGCGGGACCTGGGTCCACACTGTCAATGGCGGGGAATGGACCGGCCAGGACTAAGCGTCCTTCCGCTTTAAGTAGTTCCATTCGTGCTAAATGTGCTGGTCGAACAGCAAGTCGATCGGCGAGTGAATCTGCTTTGTCGGTACCGATGATGGCGTATAAAGGCATTTAAACAATCCTTGCGATGGTTTAATTAATCTTTTTCTTCGGGCTGAATATGTTTGGACAAATAAACACTTTGTGCCACGACAAAAATCAGCGTGAGTACCAAGGTGCCAAACACTTTAAATTTGACCCAAATGGCTTCATCAAAGCTATGAAATACGAAAATATTAAGTGCGCCCATCGCGAGAAAAAACAAGGCCCAAGCGTACATTAATCGCGTCCAAATCGGGCGCGGTAAATTCATTTGCGCGCCCATAAGTTTTTCGATTAAATTATTTTGCTTCAGATGCCAAGCACCAACGAGAACCAGGGTAAATAGCCAATATAAAACAGTTGGCTTCCACATAATAAATTGTTTGTTGTGAAAGACAATGGTGAGCCCGCCCATGACGGTGATCAGGACTAAGCTAATCCAAAGCATTTTGTCGACATGACGATGGCGAATCCAGCTGTAGGCCACTTGCGCAAAAGTGGCGGCAATGGTGACACCCGTAGCGAGGAAAATATCGTTGGTGTAGCTATAAGCGCCGAAAAACAACAGGATAGGAAATAGATCAAAAAGAAATTTCATGCTGTGCGCCAAAAATGGATTTGCGCGATTATGCAGGGGAGTGAGCAGGGATTCAAGGTGAAAAAAAACGCCATTCAACCGTTTTGGTGAATGGCGCTAAAAATACCACTGGAGATACACGAAGCATCAGCTTGCGAAACTCATTATGCTTTTTTGAGTGTTGGTCTGCGTTGATGCTGATCAAAGTCTGAGCAGCTTTTAGTTACGGTATTCAAATTTTTGGGGTGAGGTGGCGAGCCCAACCCCCGGCACTAGCATCAAAAGCTGTGGCTGCTTCCTTCCGGACCTGACCAAGTTCACCTTCTAGCTATGCGGGGAGGCCCGCCGTCGCGTATTTTGGCATGCAAAATAACGATAGGGCGCAACTATACCATATGTGCTGCAGTTTGCCATGCCTGACGCAATGAATCATGGTCTGTTTTTTTGGCTAGTGCTGTGTACAGCCAAGTTGTAGCGGCCTCTATGGTTAAACGACCTGCAGCTAATGCATTGATTTCTTGTAAGAAACTACCTGCGGCGTAATGACCTTGCCGCACTTCACCTCGAATGCACTGGCTGCAATTTATAATTAGGCTGTTTGCTTGAACTGCATTTTTTAGGGCGCTTTTTAATAAAAAATGGTCGGGTATATTGCCACTACCATAGGTTTCTATAGCGATAGCAGCAAATACCTGCGTATTTATGCTGGATGCTAACCAAGTCTCACAGCCTGGGTAAAGTTTAATACTGAGAATGTTTAAGTTTGGATCGAGTGGGCAAAACTGATATTCCCCGGGCTTAATTCTTGGCCACTCCCCTTGCCAATTCGGTGCGGCAAATGCAGCGTCGGCGTCGGCATCGATTTTTTTTACGGCGTAGGCTGGAAGTAAGAGGTCGTCAAATGCCACCATCACCGCGTGGCGTTGACTTTGTACGGCATCAAGAGCCCGTTGAAAATTCGCCGGTGCATCGCTCCCCATTTCAAGCCACGGGCGTTGCGAACCAGTGATGACCACGGGTTTGTCGATTTGACTCAGTTGCCAGTGTAATGCTGCAGCGGTCCAGGCTAAAGTATCCGTGCCATGCAAAATAATAAATCCATCAAATTGATGGTAAGCCGCGTCAATATCTTGGGCGATTCTTAGCCAATCTGCCGGTTGCATACTCGATGAGTCGAGCACCTCAGCGTATTCGCGTAAAGTCAGCGTAATACCTAGGTTGTTCTCTTGAGTAAGTAAGTCGGTAATCACTGGGCGTAAAATACCTGCTTTAGGTGCTAAACCTAATGGCGTCGGCGCGCAGCCTATGGTGCCGCCGGTATACAGGCAAAGAATGCGTTGAGGTGCTTTGTGTTGCGCTGGCATGCTAGAATCCTTTCTTTTTTCCGTACAGGAGACGCATCATGGTTATCGTCGATAATCGTAAGGCGTTTCACGACTTCTTTATTGAAGAAAAGCTAGAAGCGGGCATTATGCTCGAAGGGTGGGAAGTGAAATCCATCCGAGCTGGCCGCGTGCAAATCAAAGAAGCTTATGTGATCCATAAAAATGGCGATTTTTATTTATTTGGTTGCCATATTTCACCGCTGCTCAATGCGTCATCGCACGTTGTTCCTGATGTGGTCCGTACGCGCAAATTATTACTCAAACAACGTGAAATTGATAAGTTGGCGATGAAGGTCGATCGCTCCGGTTATACCGTGGTGCCGATCAATATGCATCTTAAAAATGGCTTTATCAAAGTGGAGATCGGTCTTGCAAAAGGCAAGAAGCAGCACGATAAACGCCAGTCTGAAAAAGACCGTGAGTGGGTTCGTGAAAAGGCGCGAATTGTGCGCGATGCCACCAAGCAAGGTTAAGGTGTAAAAAATAAAAAAGCCGAATTTGAAGTTCGGCTTTTTTATTTAAGGTGTGATTTAAGGTTGGCGCTTGTCGCCGATTTTGCTTTCTTTTCCCTTCATTAAGCCAATGATGTTTTGTTTGTGTCGCTGGATTAATAAAACAGCAATCACCGTGACGGCACCGAGATAAATAGATTGATTGGGTAAGAGTAAAGCCGTGAGTAAAGGTGTTGCAGCCGCTGCAATCAATGCTGATAACGATGAGATTTTCAAGACTTTGGCCACAAAGACCCAAATTGCGAGTGTGGCCAACCCGAGCCAGAGGTTGAGTGCCAATAAAATACCCGCCGCAGTGGCAACGCCTTTACCGCCTTTAAATTTAAAGAAAATCGGCCACATATGACCGATTGTCACCGCAATCATCACTGCGGCAATCGCCAAGGTGTAGCTGGGTGAGCCAGCCTCTCCAAGTCCGATGAGCGGCGCAATTGATTGCGCGGCAAAAACAGCGACCCAACCTTTTAATGCATCACCGAGTAAGGTGAGTGCCGCCGCTTTTTTATTGCCGGAACGTAAAACATTGGTTGCTCCTGGGTTGTTGGAACCATAGGTGCGTGGATCCGCCAAGCCCATGGTTTTGGAAACTATCACGGCAAAAGACAGCGATCCGAGTAAATAGGCGGCGATAATCAGCAATGACATTGGCAGCGACATCTAAATTTCCACTACAATTGGGGGGTTTTGATTCTAAGCTAAACCGGCTTCATCCTCAAACCGGTTACGTACACCGACGGTAAACAGATTACATGGATATTATTTATTTGCAGCAAGTGCGTGCCAGCACCGTATTGGGTTGGTACGACTGGGAGCGCACACAGTCACAAGTGGTCGAACTCGACTTAGAAATCGGCCTACCTTCAGCCCGAGCATGTGTTTCTGATCATTTAAATGACACGATTGATTACGATAAAGTGGTCACGCAGATTCGGCAAGATTTAACAGAAAAACACTTTCTTTTACTCGAAGCTTTAGCCGAGCATATTGCCAATATTGTACTGAATGATTTTGGCGCTCCTTGGATTAAAGTTTCGGTCACCAAATTAGGTATTTTGCAAGAAGTCGCTCGAGTTGGCGTCACGATTGAACGTGGGCAGCGCGCATAAAGGCAGCGCAAGCATGTGCATGGATTACTCGTAAAGGTTCGCTTTTTAGGGCGCATGCGATGTTTTTTAGTGATCATTTCCAATGCGATTGAACTTTTTGTATTTTTCCCGTACTAACTGAGCAAAGTTAACTAATTAACCAAGGAATTTAAAATGGCGCGTTTTGCGAACACTTTAATGGTCGTCATGATGAGTACTGCTTTGTTCACTGCCAATATGGCAGAAGCAAAGCGTGTTGGCGGTGGCCGCTCTGGTGGTATGCAGCGTCAAGCCGCGCCAGCGCCACAGCGCAATAATATGCAGCAGCAACAAGCGCCAAGACAGCAGCAGGCCGCACCCGCCCAGCAAAAATCAGGCGGCATGGGCATGATGGGTGGCGTATTAGGTGGTTTGGCTGCGGGCTCATTATTGGGTTATATGTTTGGCAATAGCGGCAACGCTTCGGGTTCTGCCCAAGGTGATGGCGGTATTCCGTGGGGCACATTGTTGCTGCTCGGTGCATTAACTGCCGGTGGTGTGATGTGGATGCGTCGTCGTCAACAAGCGCAAGCGCAAGCGGTGCAACCGAATGCGATGAATTATGCCGGCATGTCTCCAATGCCAGCGGCACCTACTGCACCTGTTGAGCAAGATCGTATGTTCCGTATTGGTGAAGGTGCAGCAGCACCCACAGCAGCATGGGGGGGCGCAGCACCATTAAATACCGCACCAATCACACGCTTGCCCGATGGCACTGAAGTGGCGGCATTTTTACGCCAAGCGCGTGCAAGCTTTATGCATATGCAATCGCTGAACTCTCCGTCGCAAGCAGAAGAAATGCGCCGCTATATGACGCCTGAACTATTTGCTGATTTAAAAAATGAAATCGGCAGCAATTCAGATGTCGCTGAATTCCCTGAATTGAATTTGCAGGTGCTTGAAGCGGTCAATGAAGGAGGCCGTATGGTCGCCAGCGTTGAGTTCTCTGGTACTGTGAGTGAAAGTTTGCACGCCGCACCTGTGGCATTCCGTGAAATCTGGCACTTTGTTCGCCCGATCGATGGTGATCCACGCTGGTTATTAGCTGGGATTCAGCAAGCCTAAGTATCCTATTTATCGTAAAATGCTCAATTAAGTAGGCCAGCCCGTTATGTCTTTGCGACGTGATGGGCTTTTTCACATACAATTTGGCTTGACTGAAAATTACAGGTCCTTGCTTATGAAGTCAGTAAAAACCCTAGTATTGATCTTGCCGATGATATTGATGCTCAGTGGCTGTGATCAAATGCTAGAAATGCTCAATAAACAAAAAGCCAATGGTAAAGCCATTGGTGCATCATGTCGGCATAGTGGTCGTTCTTTAGAAGATTGTTTTCGACGTAATAGCAAAGTGGCTAAGGCGGATATTTTTGCTGGCTGGAAAGAAATGAATGAATATATGCAGGCAAAAAAAATTAATGAAGTTGCACCACCACCGGATGTAAAAACAGGTTCATTGTCGCCCATCGCCGACCTTGATTCATCAACAACGGCGTCACAAGCCGCTGAAGCATCAGCAACTGAAAAAGCTGCAAAACATTAATGGATGATGAATGCGTTCAATATTGGCACAAACACAATTATTTTGTTCGTTAACAGATGAAGAACTCGCACGGGTTGAATCCTTAGGTATTTTGCGTAATATTGCGAAAGGTTCTATCTTATTTTATGAAAATGATGTGGTTGAATGCATGTATGTCTTGCTAGAGGGGCGTTTAAAGCTTTACTCCAGTAATGATAGTGGTCGTGAATTTGTTTATCACGTTGCAGAGCCCGGTATTTCTTTTGGTGAACTGGCTTTATTTTGCGATGAGCGCCGATCGATTTGTGCTGAAGCAGAAACCGATTGCGTGGTAATGAGTATTCATAAAACAGACTTTATGAGTTTATTGCTGACCACGCCAGAATTGAAAGATCAAATGCTTAATAGTGCGATGAAAATTATTTTTTCTTTAACTAATATGGTCCGAGATTTTGCTTTGAAAGATGTTTATGGGCGAATTCGAGTTTTGTTCGAGCGTTTGGCCCAACCGACAGACGAAGGTTTATTGATTGATGAACAAATGAGCCAGCAAGATATTGCTGATCGTGTCGGCGCTTCGCGCGAGATGATTGCCAAAATTATGCGTGAATTGGTGGCGGGTGGCTATGTAGAGACTGGCCGTAAGCGATTGATGATTTTAAAAAAATTGCCCGAGCAATTTTAATTTATAAATAATTTAAGTATTTGTAGTTAAACAGATTTAACCCGTTTTAACTGTATTGTTTTTTGCCATTGAGTAAAAAAAGTAACTGGCTGAAATTCTTTTACACTGATGCTGATTTGATAAGGCGCGATACGCGTCATTTACAAGGCTTTTATGCTATCTATTCTACAAAATGTACCGTTGTTACAAGGTTTTTCTGAGGAACAACTTGAATATATGGTTCAAGTTGGCGTGAAACGTAGCATGCCCAAAGGGGCTTTTGTTTTTCGCGAAGGTGATCCTGCAGAAGGCATGTATGTCTTGCTTGAAGGGCAAACTCGTTATTTTAGTAGTGACAATCAAGGCAAGGAATTTGTCTTTTTGATCGCAGAACCGGGTGATGCGATGGGTGAAATTTCTTTGCTTGACGATGAACCACGTGGTTGGTCGGTGCAATGCGAAGAGAACTGCACGTTTTTGATGTTTTCTAAGCAAGAGTTTCGCGAAGCACTCAATCGTGAGCCGCAAGTGAAAGATGTGGTGATTCTGAACTTAGCGCGTATGGTGCGAACGTTATCGACCACGATGAAAAACTTAGCATTGCTTGATGTGTATGGTCGAGTGCGGGCGTTATTTGAATCCATGCTAGAAACGGTCGATGGGCAGGAAATGATTTCTCAGCCATTAACCCAGCAAGCGATTGCCGACCGTGTTGGCTCATCACGTGAAATGATTGCGCGGATTTTAAAAGAATTGGTTTTTGGCGGCTATATCCGCTTAGAAAACAAAAAAATCATCATTATTCAAAAACTGCCTGAGCGTTTTTGATTTGATAGCGCGACAAAAAAGCGATCTTCGGATCGCTTTTTTTATGCCTGAAAATACACCGTAAAATTGCAACTGCATTCATTTTAAAATAATTGAATGCGAGTTTAAATTTTGGCGCTATTGCTACGGATTCACTGCGCTGGCTGACGATGCGGCGCTGCTAGCCATCAAAATGTTGTTGCTACTGGTCGATGCATTGCTTGGTTTTGGTAAATACAAGGGGCCTTTAAACCCACAGGCAGTTAGAAAAAAAGCAGACAGTAAAAAGGCAATGAGGGCGCGCATAGTAGCTTGGCTGTAGGTGGTAGAATGCTTATTTTAGCACGCTCAACCTTCATCAAGGGTTGTCTGCAACGTGAATGGTGGAAGGAGTAAGTAATGACTGAATCAGAATTTTTAACGGTGAGTGATGCCATTTTTCGTCAAATTGAAATCGCACTCGATGAGGTCGATTTTGATGTTGATACGCTATGCACCGGCAATGTTTTGGAAATTGAATTTGAAGACGCGAGCAAAGTGATTGTGAATCGACATGCCGCCAATCAAGAAATCTGGCTGGCAGCGCGTTCTGGTGGCTATCACTATCGCTTAGTCGATGGGCAATGGCGCAATACACGAGGTGAAGGCGAGTTATTCAATGACGTTGCAGCGGCAATTAGTGCGCATGCCGGTGAGGCATTCGTTTTTGATTGAGTTGTCTGTCTGGTTGGCCGGTTTATTTATGACGGCTTTTTTATCGGCCACCATCTTACCGGGCAATTCAGAAGCGGCGTTAGTGGCCGCTTTACATTTCAAGCCAGATTTAGGCTGGCTGGCAGTGGCAATGGCTTCTTTGGGCAATATTTTAGGTGGTCTGCTGACAGTGTATTTAGGCCGGCGCTTGCCCAAGGCGCCAGAGGCCAAATGGTTGCCGCGCTTACAACGATTAGGGCCCGCTAGTTTATTGCTGTCGTGGGTGCCTTTGATGGGCGATGCTTTGTGTGGTGTTGCCGGATGGCTACGTTGGCCTTGGCGTCCGGTATTGCTGTACTTGGCGCTGGGTAAAGTACTGCGCTATTTAGTCATTTATGCATTGATGCTGCAGTGGTTTTCAGTTTAAATCGTTGGCTCTGGCAGTCATTAAGAAGTAGGGCGTAGTGAAACAAAAAATAATTGCTTTGTTGATCGCCGCTTGCGGCATAACACCACTTCATGCTGGCGAAATGCCAGATTTTGGCGATATTTCGCAACAAGGCTTGAGCACGCAGCAAGAGCGTGAAATCGGTGAAAATGCCATGCGGCAAATTCGCCGCAGCGGCGCAATGATCGAAGACCCTGAAATCGTCGCCTATCTGAATCAAGTCGGCTATCGCCTGACTGATGCCGCTGAAATCAGCCAACCGCAATTTACTTTTTTCCCTTTACTGGATGCGAGCGTGAATGCGTTTGCCATGCCCGGTGGCTTTGTTGGCGTACATACCGGTTTATTGGTGCAGGCGCAGCATGAGTCCGAAGTCGCCAGCGTGTTGGCGCATGAAATTGCCCACGTCAGCCAACGGCATATTGCCCGTTTAATTGATGGCACCAAATCGAGTCCGTGGATTTCATTGGCATCGATTGCAGTGGCTTTATTGGCGTCGCAAGCGGGGCGAGGGGATGCCGCGGTGGCTGCGATTGCTGCGGGCACGGGGGTTGCAGTGCAAAGGCAGCTTGATTTTACCTATTCGTTTGAACAAGAAGCCGATCGCATCGGCATGCAAACCTTAAAAAAATCAGGTTACGATCCTAGCGCGATGGTGGTGTTTTTTGAGCGCTTGCAAAAACATAATCGATTGTATGAAAACAACGCCCCTGATTTTTTACGCACGCACCCTGTGACATTCAAGCGTATTTCTGACGCCCAAGCGCGCTTGGGTGAAATCAAATTTAAAGCGGTTCCCGATAGCCTTGAATTTTTATTTATTCGCGAAAAATCTCGGGCGATGCAAATGGGCGGGCGTGACGGGGTGCCTTATTATCAAGGCATCATCCAAGAAAAACGCTACGCCAATGAATCCGCGCAGCACTATGGCTTGGCGTATTCGTATTATCTATTACAACAGTACGATCAGGCATGGCAGTCACTGCAAGTGGCAAAAACCAGTTTATCTAAAACCAAAAATCATCCCATGCTGGCCTTTTTGGCTGGCAATATTCAATTAGGCCAAGGCAAAAACGCTCAAGCAGTGCAAACCATGAGCGATGCCGCGCAAGCTTTTCCGGGTAATCGTGCCTTACTCTATGGCTTGATTGATGCCTATATCGCCAGCGGTCAATTTGCAGAGGCTAGACTCAGCCTGAATGACGCTTTGGAGTTTTATCCTTCGGATGCGTGGCTATATCAAAGACGGGCGAAGATGTATGCCAAGCAAGGTGATCTTATGCGGCAGTATCAGTCGCAAGGCGAATACTACGTTCGCCTACAAGAATATACCGCTGCATTTGAGCAGTTTGAATTGGCGCTCAAGCAGCCCGGCAATGATTTTTATTTGCTCTCAGCCATCGAAGCCAGGCTCAATCAATTGCGCCAAGAGCAGCAAGATGCTCGCAAGAAAAAATAATCGATACTCGTCGTCATGGCCTGGTTTTTTAAGTCATTCTCGTCAAACTTGCAATGCGATGTGTTGGTTTTGATATGCCAAGTGAATCGATTTTAATGCCTAAAAAACAGCGCCAAGGCACGCAACTGCTATGATGCGCCATCGAGTTTGGCTCGATGCGCTCAATTTAAATAAAAAGGATTTAGTATGAAACATTTTCTCGCTGCGACAGTCTTACTTGCCAGTGCCCTCGGTGCGCAGGCGGCAACACCCGCTGCTAACGTTGAAACCACACCAAGTGGCATTCAAATCACCACCCTAAAAGCCGGTACTGGCCCAGCGCCCAAAGCCAGCGATACCGTGAGTGTGCATTATCGTGGCACGCTAGAAAATGGCACAGAATTTGATAGCTCATATAAACGCGGCAAACCAGCAACATTTCCTTTGAGTGGTGTCGTTCCTTGCTGGACAGAGGGCGTACAAAAAATCAAAGTGGGTGGCAAAGCAAAATTAGTTTGCCCACCGCAATTGGCCTACGGTAGCCGTGGTATTGCTGGCGTGATACCAGCCAATGCCACATTGATTTTTGAAGTTGAAGTATTAGAAATTAAATAATCAGTGTCGGCGACGTGTCGACATTTGAAATAATTGGAGTTGATGATGTTCAAATTTGTTCTTCCCGTCGCTTTGGTTTTAGGTTTAGCTGCTTGTGATCAAGGCGCGCAATTGGCGCAGCAAGCCGCCTCATCGGTGGGCGCCATCGTTGGGCAAGAAATTAAAAATCAAGCCAACGCCGTGATTGACCAAACCGTGGGTGAAGCCAGTGACGCTTTAGCGCCATTTGGCATCAATGCCAGTCAAGTGAGTGGCGCGATTAAAGATAAAGCCGGTAGTTTAATTAGCCAAGCCATGCCATCGAATGTGAATTGGAGCGGTTTAACTGCATTGGCGGGCAAAACACCGAATGACATCGGTTTATTTACTGCCGTTAGCCCGATCGATGCTCAGCTCAACACTTTGCTCGGTGAGCAAGCCAAAGCATTTAAAGCGACGTTGGCTGGCACCGTACTCAAGCAAGACCAAGTGCTGTATTTACTCAGCGACAATAAAGATCAAGCCATGTGGTTAGTCATTGACACTGCGAATCGCAAATTAGCGGCTGGGCAAATTGTGAATGGTCAATTGAAAAACCTGCCTTCTGCAGGCGAAGCAATCCAATTGCCAAGTGAAATTACGGCTTTGCAGAGTAAATTGCTGAAATAAACAGCAATCCATAACAGCCAAACAAACTGCCGAGCTAAGCCTCGGCAGTTTGTTTTTGTGCCACAGACAAAGTGGCTAGCGGCATTAATGGTTTTAATTGATGCGCAGCTCTGGCGGTTTGGCAGGCCGGATTGGGCTGACCGGCTTCGTCATACACATAAAATTCGCGGCAAGTGCTGGAGCGTTGGCTGTAAATACTGCAGTGACTGCTTTGCCCCACCGCCCCTTTAAAGCTAATACAGCGTACCTCTTGCTGATTGGTGCCTTTCATTGCGGCATACACCGGCGTGATCATAATGATTTTATCGCTGGGAACAGCCAGCGCATGATCGGTAAAACTACCTGCGACTTCTCCGGCATAAAACGACACCCGAAAATGATTGCAACATGCGCCACAACTGGCGCAAACATGGCCATCGCCATCGGGCATATCGACAAAAACTCGGCCATCTTCTTGCAGTATTTTGATTTGTTGATCTTGGATCTTCATGGCAGCTTTATCAGGGTATAACCATCCAGCGCGCAATGGCTGTGGTGTTGCTGATTATACTGTCGTCATGATTATTTGGCGGTGTTGGATAAGTTACCAATTGCACAGCAGCGAGATCACCGCAATATGCTAGCGCTAGCAGTTGCCCGCGCAGCGTGAACGCGCGGGCAACAAAGCAAACAATTAAGCGGCGAGTGCCGCGTTTTGTTTTTCGATCAATTGCTGGATGCCCAGTTCGGCCAAATCCAGTAAAGCATTCATTTCTGCGCGGCTAAACGCCTCACCTTCGGCAGTGCCTTGGATTTCAATAAACTGACCTGCAGCCGTCATCACCACATTCATATCGGTCTCACAACCCGAATCTTCGATGTAATCCAAATCCAGCACTGGCGTTGTGCCAACAATCCCCACTGAAATCGCCGCAACCGATTCACGAATCGGGCTGGACGCTAATTTACCCTCGGCAATTAAGCCGTTAATGGCATCAGTCAACGCGACAAAAGCACCGGTAATACTCGCCGTGCGCGTGCCGCCATCGGCTTGAATCACATCGCAATCAATCGTAATTTGGCGCTCGCCCAAGGCTTTTAAATCCACCACCGCGCGCAATGAGCGACCGATCAGGCGCTGGATTTCTTGGGTGCGACCGCTTTGCTTACCACTCGCGGCTTCACGGCGCATGCGGCTACCGGTGGAACGCGGCAACATGCCGTATTCGGCCGTCACCCAGCCCTCGCCTTTGCCTTTTAAAAACGGCGGTACTTTTTCTTCGACGCTGGCCGTACACAGCACTTTGGTATTGCCAAACTCAATCAACACACTGCCTTCAGCGTGGCAAGTGTAGTTGCGGGTTAAAGTGACGGTGCGTAGCTCGTTCGGCTGGCGTTGAGAAGGGCGCATGGGATTTCCTTAAAGACAAATTGAATGCGCGAAGTATACCGCAGCGCGTTGCCTCGGCGCAGACGCATCGCTGGCATTTTGGCGCAGTATGACAGCCAACTGGATTGAGCTATCATGGCTTACGATCAATCAATGGAGTAAGCCAAAATGAAAAACGTCATCGGTGGATTCAGTCTGGGCACCCTCATCGCCGTCGCGCTGTCATGGAGCGCTAATCACTCCATTTTATGGGCGATTATTCACGGCTTTTTGAGCTGGTTTTATGTGATTTATTATTTCTTGTTTCGTTAAGTAAGCTGGATTTGTAGGGGCCAATCAGTGTTAGCAGCACCTTCGGGCAGAGTCTCGGTGTAATGCGCTTATTACACCCAGATCAAGCAGGAAAAATTGTAGGGCAGCTTTGGGAGCCCTCTAACCATCCTATATTTATGGCGCGATGTAAAAAAACCACCAAATATTTGGTGGTTTTTTATATGCTGCAATTTCACGACGCTTTAACGCAGCCTATTCCAGTTGAATCAAAGCTGACACGAAGGTGAGCCGTAGACAGTGCTGTAGCACGGCAAGGTGATGCCGACAAAGTCAGGTTTGAATTCAGAACTGGAATTATTCTTCGTCAAACACCGCCGTGGTATACACCTCTTGCACGTCGTCCAAGCTTTCCAGCGCGTCGATCAGTTTTTGCATTTTGATCGCATCGTCGCCTTCAAGCTCAGTCTCGCCTTGCGGTTTCATCGTTGATTCGCCCATTTCGGCTTTAAAACCGGCGGCTTCGAGGGTTTCTTTGATGGTGACAAAATCGTAAGGTGGGGTGATCACTTCGATTGAGCCGTCGTCATTGGTGGCGACGTCGTCAGCACCAGCTTCAAGTGCCGCTTCCATTAACGCGTCTTCATCGGTACCCGGCGCGAAAATCAAATAGCCGCAATGCTTAAACTGGAATGACACGCAGCCGTCCGAACCCATATTGCCGCCGTATTTGGCAAAAGCGTGGCGCACGTCAGCAACGGTGCGTACTTTATTGTCCGTCAGGCAATCGACCATCACCGCCGCGCCATTCAGACCATAGCCTTCGTAGCGGGTTTCTAAATAATCGACACCGTCGAGCGCACCCGAGCCGCGTTTAACCGCGTTTTCGATATTGTCTTTTGGCATTGATTGCGCTTTGGCTTTATCAATGGCCAAACGCAAACGTGGATTCATCAGCACATCGCCGCCGCCCATTTTGGCGGCAACGGTGATTTCTTTGATCAATTTGGTGAAAACTTGGCCGCGCTTGGCGTCTTGACGGCCCTTGCGGTGTTGAATATTTGCCCACTTGCTATGACCTGCCATGCTGCACCTGTATTTTTCATTGAGTCGATAGGGCGATATTCTAGCACGGTCGTCGATGGCAAAAAATATCCGCAGCGGGTCATTGCCTGCCATTTGATGCGGCGCAGTGTTTGTGGCGCGGTATTGTGCTGATTGAATCGAGGTTGTCGTCTTTATGCGACGCTGATTCTTGCGCGGCGGTATTGCTTATTGCAAGGCGTTATCGGTATTTAGCGGCATAAAGCACGTGATTGTCTTGGAATCACCGCACTCGGGTTTTAATTTACTTATCAGCAATTAATGATTTGTTTATTTCTTGGTTAGTCAGCTTGATGTTTTATGAATATGAAACTAGCATCTTTCAAAATTACATTAAAAAGAGAATATGATGCGAGTTAGTCAGGGGCAAAAATGGGCATTGCGTTGTTCGGCAATGGGTTTGACGGCGCTATTGAGTGCTTGCGGTGGTGGGGGTGATGGCGCTGGGATTTTTGATGGTCCACAAACCGATTTAGGTAATAAGCCAGCCGCCACGCCTGCGCCAAGCACGGCGGTAGTGGCGCAAAAATGTTCAGTGAATAATCCCTATCGTTTTGACGATACGCCTTTCAGTACCAGCGGCACTTTGAATGATGAAAAAGCGTGGCTCAAAGACAATATGAATAAAAATTACCTTTGGTATAAAGACATGCCAACGGTGAATGCTGCTACGCCGGCATTTAGTAATGAATCCCAAGTATTTGGCTCTTTATCCGCATATTTCCAAGCGCTAAAAACGCCGACGCTGACTGCTTCGGGGGCTAAGACCGATAAATTTAGTTTTATGCAAATCACCCGTGAGTGGAATGGTTTATTCGACTCTGGCAAGGTACTGGACTACGGTATTCAGTGGCACTACACCGGCGATGCGCCGCCGCTGGCTATACGGGTGGCTTATGTTGAACCGAAATCGCCGGCTGCACTGGCTGGTATTGTGCGTGGTGATGTATTGAAATCGGTCGATGGCGTGGTCGGTGATGCGACCGTTAGCGGTTTATCGGCTTTACTCTATCCACGCAATAGCGCGACGCACCAGTTTATTTTTGATCGGGCAGGCAGCGTGCAACCCGTTAGCATGGCCGCAGCGGACATCACGATTTCACCGGTACCGAGCGATCAAATTAAAATATTTGATGTTGCGGGTAAGAAAACCGGGTATTTATTATTTAATTCGCATATTTCAACCGCTGAACAGCCTTTAATTAATGCGGTGCAGAGATTTAAAGACAACAATGTCAGCGAGTTGATTTTGGATTTACGCTATAACGGCGGCGGTTATTTATATATTGCCAGTGAGTTGGCGTATATGATTGCAGGGCCTACTGCCACGCAAAACAAAGTGTTTGAGCGTTTGCAATACAATGACAAACGTCCTGTCGACACCGCCAATGGCGTAATGCCGTTTTTTAATGCCACGGATAAAAATCAATTTTTACCGACTTTAAACCTAAAACGGGTTTATATCTTGGCATCAGGTAATACTTGCTCGGCGAGTGAATCAATTATCAATAGCTTGCGCGGTATTGATATTGATGTACAAATCATTGGTAACACCACCTGCGGTAAACCGTATGGCTTTATTGGTAAATCTAATTGCGGTATTTCTTATTTCCCAATGGAATTTAAAGGAGTAAATCAGAAAGGCATGGGCGATTTTGCCGATGGTTTTGCCCCACAATGCAGCGCCAATGATGATTTTAGTAAGGCGCTGGGTGATAGCAGCGAAGGCTTGCTTGCTGCGGCGATGTATCGTCAAGCCAATCCGAATTTATGTAAACCCGCCGCAGCCATGGCTTATTCGGGTACGGCCCGAATCGGGCAGGGCGCTTCGCAGGGGCTGGTGGTAAAACCAGAAATGCAAAACAATAAATATTGGACTGTTCGTTAAGCCCGTTAACGTTAAAAAAACGCCAAGATGATCTTGGCGTTTTTTTTATGCTGGTTTTGCGGTTGTGGATTGGGTTTTAGGGGATTTAAGCGCTGACGCCGCTTGTGTTTTGCCACTTGCCCACTAGCATGGAATGTATATTTCCATCGGTGAAAGCTAAATGAAATTTAAAATTGGTTTTGTATCTTGTGGGCTGCTTCTTTTGCTCGCAGCGTGTGGTGGCGGTGGTGGTTCAACATCGGCAACACCGAGCCCAACGCCAAATTCGGTTTCGGCTATTGCCCAAAAATGTGCTCCCAATAATCCCTATCGCTTTGACGATACCGCTTTCAGTACCAGCGGTACTTTGAATGACGAAAAGGCATGGGTGAAAGCCAATATGCAGGAGAAATATTTATGGTATTCGGAAATCCCCAGTGTCAATCCGGCTTTGGCGCAGTTTAATCAAGCATCTAATTCGTATTTATCAATTGATGCTTATTTTGAGGCATTAAAATCGCCTTATTTCACTGCTGCTGGGGTAAAAAAAGATCAATTTAGTTTTACGGCGTTAACGCGTGATTGGCAGGGATTTTTAGACAGCGGCGCAGTGTTAAATTACGGCATTGAATGGCATTACAGTCGCACCAGCGTGCCATGGCAAATGACGGTGGCGTATGTGTCACCCGGCTCACAAGCGGCTTTAGTCGGGGTGTTGCGGGGAGATCAATTAATCACTATCGATGGTCTACCGGCTGATGGTACGGCCAGTAATCAAGCGGCGGTGAATGCCGCGCTGTACCCCAAAGCGGCGAGTGCACACACGATGGTATTTCGGCGTGGCGCGAGTGTATTGAGCTTTAATGTTGTGGCCGATAGCACCAAAACCATGCCGGTATTGCCGGCACAAATTTTAAATGTTGCTAATGGCCCAGTGGGTTATTTGGTGTTTAATTCGCATATTAGTGGCGCGGAAAAACCATTAATTGAGGCGATTAATTTATTTAAAAGAAATAATATTCAATCGTTAATTTTAGATTTACGCTATAACAGCGGCGGTTATTTATATCTTGCCAGTGAGTTGGCGTATATGATTGCGGGGCCGAATCAAATTCAAAATCGGGTGTTTGATCGTTTGCAATTTAGTGATCAACGGCCAGCGCAAACGGCGTTAAATGTCATGCCTTTTTATGCCACGGCGCAATCAACGCAATCGGGTATGGCGGGGCAGTTATTGCCCAGTTTAAATTTAAAGCAGGTATTTATTTTAACTACAGAAAACACCTGTTCAGCCAGTGAGGCGATTATTAATGGTTTGCGCGGAATTGACGTTGATGTGCAAATCATTGGTAAAACCACCTGTGGTAAACCGTATGGTTTTATTGGCCAATCCAATTGCGGGATTTCTTATTTTCCGATTGAATTTATTGGCAGCAATGCCAAAGGGTTTAGTGATTTTAGCGAGGGCTTTACACCGCAATGCACCGCGAATGATGACTTTAGCCGCCCTTTGGGTGATATCAACGAAGGCATGCTGGCGGCGGCTTTATTTCGGCGCAGCAACCCCAATTCATGTCAGCCGCCGATTGCGCTCAATCGCTCTTTGGCTTCGAGGGCAGGACTTGATACCACTGATGCAACTCGCCATATCGACCCAACGGCGTATATTGCCAAACCCGAAATGCATAAAAATCAATACTTGGGATGGCCAAAATAGGCGCGGCGCTTAGCCCGCTGGAGCGACTTTGGATGCGACACTGCGGTACGAAGTTGTGCGTAGCATGACGCTGCGGCGCGTTTCTTACATTGCTTTTGGCCAAAATCCGCATCAACGCAATCGGCCAAACAAACATCACCGCGTCTATTGCTTCGCAGGAAAATAGCTTGGGCTGTCGCCTGCTTGCCAGCGGGGGTATTTTTGCATGCCAGCGGCAAAAAAATCATCTTGCAAGACACGCGCGAGCCATTGCTGTAGCAGTGGATTGGCATGCTGTAAAAACCAATCTGGCGCAACTGCTGAAAATTGCCGAATAAACGGCGCAATGGCGGCATCGCTCAGGCGAAATTCGGTGTCGATCAAATAGGTATGTGCTGCTAGCCTATTGCAGATGTTGGTTTCAAGCCAATACGTCGCATTATCTTGATGTTGCTGCGGGCTGAGTGCCAGATGTCGCTCGGGGTATTTATAGGCGTCGAGCAAGGGCTTAAATTCGGTGTCGTGTTGCAAAATCAACGCCATTTGCTGTGCGCCCAAAGCATTGGGATGCCACGCACTATTTTGACCCAGCGCCCACAGCATAATCTCTAAGCTCTCGGTGATCACTTGGCCATCGGGTAGACATAACACCGGCACCGTGCCTTTGGGCGACACCGCCCATAGCTCAGTCGGTTTATCGCGTAACACCACTTCACGGATTTCAACGCGAAGTTGCGTATGCCAAATTGCCCAACGGGCGCGCATTGCGTAGGGGCAGCGGCGAAATGAATACAAAATCGGTGTTGCCATCATTAAATCCAGTGCGTCAGTTGCGCCAATAGCCCACAAGTGAGCCAACTGATTGCCAACAACGCCAATGGTTTGGCGCTGCGGTGCATGCCGTAAGCCAACAGTAGCAGCAGTACTAACACACTGAGGCCGCCCCACACCGGCGGCAATGCGCCAATGATGGCGCTGCTGGTGGTGCCAATGATCAGCCACGGTAAGGCACCGCAAGCGTATTGTTGCGCGCGGCTGGGTTGGCTTGCAGGAGCGAGATCGGGCAGGTTGACGAGTAACGGCGCTAAAAATTGTTGTGGCGCTTGAATCAGCCCTTTGATCAAGGCGCTCGACACCGCCGGTGAAACGCCCGCTGTGATCAGTAGGCCTTGTAAACCTAGGCTATCCTCAGCGCCGACTGCTTCGCTGCTTGGCGCTGCTGCTGGGGTGCGAAAAATACGCGCAATTTGCCAAAATGCGCCGCCGATGGCCAAACACCATGCGGCCAATTGTTGGCTGGCTGGCAGGCGATTAAAGCCGATTAACAGCGCCAATACCCCGCCGATGATTAAAATTGCGTCATTGGTTTTGTGTTGTAGCAAGCGCAAAAAAGTATCGCTCGCGATTTGATAGAGCGCCAAGCCGGTTAGACCTAATCTTTGCAGTATCGCTTGGCAGGCGTTAATACCAAATATCTGCAGGGCAATACCAAGGATTTTTTCTTTTTTACTTGCCGCACCGTGCGGGTAATTTTGCGCGATTTCTAGCCAATACCATTGCCGCGCCGAACCCGATTCTAAATCTGAAATCCGCCGCATTAAGCCGCCTTGCTCTACTGTGGTGAGCGGGGTGATTTTCATAGTGCAATCGGCCAAGCGTAATCGAGTACTAAGGCGGCAAAAATCAGCGCACCGATGCGATTATTGGCCAAAAAAGCCGCAAAGCAGGCGTCGCGCTGCCGACCACGAATCCGCCGATACTGATCAATAATCGCCAGCATCACCACGGCTAAACCAGCAAAGTAAATCACCCCACGGCCAGTGGCATAACCAATGCCCAGCATGCACAGCACAAATGCGCCAAAGCACAACA
Source organism: Deefgea salmonis (assembly GCF_020531905.1). Lineage (GTDB taxonomy): Bacteria > Pseudomonadota > Gammaproteobacteria > Burkholderiales > Chitinibacteraceae > Deefgea > Deefgea salmonis. The sequence goes on from NZ_JAJAWG010000002.1 coordinate 450,107, forward strand.
TCACCGCGGCCACGTCAAAGCGGCCAAAGGTAATGGCTGAGGTTTTGATGCCGATTTTAAGATCGTCGGGCTTATCGACCATGGCGTATTCGGTATCGTAAGCCACAGTCCAGAGTAGATTGGCGGCGACCAGCGCCCAAGCAATCAAGGGCACGCTGCCGGTTTGGGCGGCAAACGCCATTGGAATGCCAAAGCTAAACGCAATGCCTAAATACGCTTGTGGGATGGCTAAAAAGCGCTTGGTAAAGGGGTAAGATCCGGCCAAAAATAGCGCAGGAATGGTGAGTAATAAGGCCAAATGATTGAGCGGCAAGGCCACCAATAAAGCCAGTAACGCGAGGCCAGCGGCGAAATACAGCGCGGCTTTGGGCTTGATTTCGCCAGTGGCTAAAGGCCGATTTTGGGTGCGCTCAACATGGCCATCAAAATCGCGATCAGCCCAATCATTCATCACGCAACCACTTGAGCGCATCAGCCAAGTGCCAAGGCAAAAAATCAATAATAACGACCAATCGGGCCGACCTTGAGCTGCAATCCATAAGCCCCAAAGCGTGGGCCAGAGCAGTAATAAAGTGCCGATGGGTTTGTCCATACGGGCTAAACGAATATACGCCGACCAGCGCTGCGGTTTGAAATAGGGCGTTGGCATTAAATGGGTTCGCAAGGTGAAGGCAAAAGAAAATCACTTAAAAAAACTTCGGTGACCAAAAGCTGCGCCGCGCCAGAATAAAACACTGAACGCCGCGCCCATAAAGTTGCGGCTTGCCCGCCGACGGCCGCTTGCGCTTTTTGCCATAGCGGATGACGCGGGCTGAGCTTACACCAGGCCAGTGCTGAGCGACGAATACACGGGTCGGCAAACAGCAGCGCGCCTAAAGGGCGGCTGCCAGAGCGTTCAAACAAATGAAAGCCCGCTTGTAAGTGCTGTCGACAAGTAATGCTATGGGCAAATACCAAGGGGCGGCCTTGGCTGCACAGTAAAACTTCGCGTGTCGCGACGTGGCTGGCGCTTGGCAGCTGCAAAATTTGCGTTTCATCTGGGTGTGGGCGGCGAAAGCCTTGTTGTAAAACGCGCACGGTTAATTGCGGAAAATGCGCGATTAAGCGTTGAGTTAATGAGCCACGTTCGCTCAACCAAGGTCGCAACGACCACGGCGCTAAGGCCAAGGGCGTGTGCCAAAAAGCGGTATGCGGCATAGGGTTGGGGTTTGTTCATCGAATCTTTGCGATTATGCCACAAAAGCCCAGTGCGCTTGCCGTTCCGGCGTCGCGTTTGCGGCTAAAGCGCTGTTTTTTAGCTTGATTTTTGCTGATGAATATTGTCAGTAATATTGAGTTACCCTATGATGTTGCGATGCAAAATTCAAAATCAGCTTTTAAAATCGGCATGCTCGATACCCTGCCTTTGCAAATGGGCGTGGCCCCGTTTGCGCTCATTTTTGGCACCTTGGCGGGGCCAGCGGGTTTATCGCCATGGGCAACCATGGCGATGTCGGTATTGGTTTATGCCGGATCCAGCCAGTTTTTGGCGCTGAGCTTACTGGCCGTCGGCGCGGCGCTGCCGGTGATTATTTTTACCACGCTGATTATTAATTTGCGCCATGCCTTGTATAGCGCCACCTTGCAGCCGCCGTTTGCCCATCTGCCATTTTGGCGGCGCGCGTGTTTGGCTTTTTTCTTAACCGACGAAACTTTTGCCGTGGTGCAAAGCGCGGCCAGCCGCAAAATTACGCCACTTGACTCGGTGATGCTGGGCTCGGGTTTAGTTAATTTCAGCACGTGGATTGTATTTACTGGCATCGGCATTGTGCTGGGCAATAACATTCCGCAGTTGCAACACTGGGGACTGGAATTTGCGATGGTAGCGACCTTTACCGGCATTGTGGTGCCGCTACTGGTGTCGCGCGCACAAGTGCTGTGCGCGGTGGTGGCTGGCACGACGGCGCTATTGGCGCATGGTTTGCCGTATAAATTAGGCTTACTGTTGGCAGTATTGCTTGGGGTATGGGCGGCAATGCGATTTAAGGAAAAGGCTTGATGGATATACTCACTACAATCGGTCTGCTGCTTGGCATGGCTTTGGTGACTTATGGTTTGCGGGTGTCTTTTTTTCTACCCGGTGTCGGTGAGCGCTTTCCGCCGGTGCTACGCCAAGCGGCAAGCTATGTGCCGGTGGCGGTATTAACGGCGATTATTACCCCAGAAATTTTTATGACTCAAGGGCATTGGCAAGCATTGAGCCCACAATTGGGCGGATGTATTGCGACCGGTTTGATCGTGTGGCGCAGCAAAAAACTCATGCTGGGGATTGTGCTGGGGATGGCGGTGTATTACGCCTTGCGTTTACTTTAGCGTTGGCGTTTGCCGATAGCGTTAAGTCGCAGCTCGATGCGTGCGTCATCAACCCTCAACCGAAAAAATTGCAGTCATCGCTTTTATAAATCCGCTGGTACTTGCGGCAGCATTGCGCCGCTGGTCAAAATACCCCACGCCATCCAGCCGGCGATCAGCACATAAATGAGGCGCGGCAGCCATGCCGCCAATTGCGTAGCGCTGTGCGCTAGATCGGCGCTTTGTTGATTGGCAACGCGTTGCAGCATTTCAGGCAATGTGCCGCTGGCTTCGCCCGTTTCTACCATCGCGACCAAACGTGGATCCGCCAACCATGGCACGGCGCTGAGCGCGGCGGTGAGCGTTTGGCCGCGCTTTAATTATCGTAATAATGGCTGACTTTGTTGTTGTAAATACGCGCAGTTGAGCGTCGATTGTGCAATCGGTATGGCGGCAAACATCGATACGCCTGCGTGCAGCAGCAGCGCCAAACTGGCGATAAAATCATGCTGCTTGCTGCGTAAATACCAAGCGCCCAATAGCGGCGTTTGCAGCAAGGCCTTAACCAGCGTTGCTGAGGTATTGCGCTCAAACGATTGCAGTACCAATCTTCCAAGCCGATACATCAAGTAAATTAAGAGCAGCGGCGTAATAATCCCCAGAGCATAGCTCGATAAACTGAGCGATCCCATTATCAATGCGGGTAGTGGATTAATCAGTAGCGCCAGCAACAGGGTGAGGGCGGGCATCGCTAATTTGGCGCGAACTTGCTTGGTTAAACGGGCAATCAGCGCCGATTGCTCGGCTAGGCGGTTATAGAGCAGGGCAGGGCTGCCGGCATGGCAAGCCGCCGCGACCAACGCCGCATCCAGTGGATTAAATAAACCGGCTTGCACGCCTGCTTGGGCGATGGATTTGCCGCGCGCCAAGGCTTTACGCATGCTGGCTAATTGTGGCTGATAGCGTGGCGCTAGATTGAGGCTGGCTAAAGCATGGTCCGTCGGTAAGCCAGCGCGCTCGAGCACGGCCAATTGGCTGAATAAATCAGCCCGAATTGCATGCGGTAGTGGCGAAAATGAGCTCATAGGCTGCAGTATTGCTGATTGAGCTTAAAAATGCGACTGTGATGGCTGTCAGCTTGTTGACAATCGGAGCGGCTTGAGTTGCAATAGACGCTCTTGAACGACAAGAGAGGCGCCTTGCCCAGGTCGTACTACCGCAGAGATCAAGCTCTGTGTGCGCTATGCATCGCGGTTTGCGATGCAGCTGCACCATCGGTGGTATTAGGGGGAGCAAGGCCGAAGTGATTGGAGACTTGAATCTCCGATTGCTGGTTACAGAGGCTGAATCCTCTGAACTGTCAGTAATCATCGATTACTGGAGTGCTCTTGGTGATGATTTCATTGTCAGCTGGCGTGTTGCCGGCGCATCATTGCCGCACTTTTCCTCTCTCCAAGCGTCTTGTATTGGAGATCACCATGACTGTTACTCAGACCCCACTTTGGACCGCACTGATTACGCCGATGCACGCCGATGGCGGCGTGGATTTTGCGGCGTTAACGCGTTTATTGCACGAGCAAGCTGCAGCCGGCAACGGTATTACGCTGCTCGGTTCAACCGGCGAAGGCGCGAATTTAAGTTTGGCTGAGCGCCAAGCGATTATTGAGCATGCCTGTCGTTTGCAGTTGAATGTGCCGCTCATGGTGGGCGTGGGTGGTTTGGATTTGGCCAGCCAATTAGATTGGTTGGCTTTTTGCGAAACGCAGCCGGTGTCGGCGTATTTATTGGTGACGCCGATTTATGCCAAGCCCGGCGCGCAAGGTCAGCAGCGCTGGTTTCAAGCCTTGCTCGATGCGGTGAGCAAACCGTGCATGTTGTATAACATTCCATCGCGCTCGGGCGTGGCTTTGGCCGAAGCGGCGATTGCCGCTTTAATTGGTCATCCAAATTTTTGGGCGGTGAAAGAATCTGGCGGCAATCCACTGCGGTTTGCTGAGCTTAAATCGGCGTTTCCACAAATTGCGTGGTACTCGGGCGACGATGTGTGGTTTGCCGAGCATGCCTTATTGGGCGCGGCCGGTTTAGTCTCGGTGGCGAGTAATGTTTGGCCGCAGCAAGTGGCCGATATCGTGGCTAAAGGTTTGGCGGGTGAGGCTATTGGGGCGGTATTGCGCGAGACGGCGGAGAGTTTATTTGTCGCACCAAGCCCGATTCCGACTAAAGCGTTAATGCATTATCAGCAGCGCATTGCCAGTAATGTATTACGCTTGCCGTTATGCGCCGAAGATTTAGCTTCGCTGGCACCGTTATTGGCGGCGGATTTGCAATGGGCAGCGGCTTAAACGCTCACCATCATCGTGATAGACAAAGATAGATACAAAAAAAACCGCCATGATGGCGGTTTTTTTTGAACCTGCAGATTAACTTAGACCGCAGCTTCATCCAATTCGGGCAAGGCCACTTGGTTGTTGGTGCTAAATTGGTAGTCTTTAAACACGTGCTCGGCAGTCAGCAATTGATAGCGGCCGTCAGGCAATTGATTACTGGTGTCTTTGAGGCGGTAAGTGTAGTGGCCGCAAGTCCAACAATCAAAATTACGCATGTGCGTGCACAAGCAGGTTTTTTCGTAAACGTGAATTTCAGAAATCTTTTTCGCGTTTGGATTTTCTTCGATGACTTTGTTATACGCCTGAATGTAAGAGCAGCTGCCATTGGCATCGAGCAAATAACCATACGCTTCACAATTGGGGCGAATACCGGAACCAATGGCGGGGGTGTTTTTCAACATTCGCATTGGGTAGCCTGTGGGTGAAATTTGATTCACTTCGATCAGGTCTTCATCGGCTTTAAAGTACTCTTGCTTGACATTGTCCGGCAAACCGCACTCTTTGGTGACGGTAAACCGAGTGGCCACTTGTACGCCGCCCGCGCCCATTTCTAAGAATTTAACCGCATCAGAACCGGTGAAAATACCACCGGCTGGAATCACCGGCATATTCTCGTAGCCTTCTTTTTGTACCCATGCGAGCACTTCGGCCACGATGTCTTCTAGCTTAAATTCAGCCCAATCCATACCAAAGCCTAAATGGCCGCCAGCCAATGGGCCTTCAACGACGACAAAATCCGGTAGGCGGCCAGTACGGGCCGATTTTTTGATAAACAATTGCAGGGCGCGTACCGACGACACAATAATCCCGAGCTTGGCGGTATGAAAACGCGGGTGGCTTTCAATCAGCGCAAAAGAGCCCAAATGCAAACCGGCGGCCAAAGTGATGCCGTCGATGCCGGCGTCGAGCGCGGCATTCATTCGCACGCGTAAGGTTTCTTTGGGGCCGTTCATCGTCAACTTTTCCATACAGTTGATGAAGATCATGCCATTGCCTTGCTTACGCGCCATGGTGGCTTCAACGTGTAAACGGGTGGCGTTGGTCAGTTGTTCTAAATCGAATTGCACCACGGCTTTGTCGCTGTTGGCGACGTTGAACTTGTATTGCTTGAGTTTGTCTTTGACGTATTTTGTGTTGTAGCGACGATCGGTGACCGTATTAATCATCGCGTCGGAGATATGCCCGATGCCGCCAAGACGGCAAGCTTCTAGTGCTAAGTCGGCCGTGGAGATGTCCACACCCATGCCACCGATCATAATCGGCACATACTCTTCTTTACCAAATTTCAGACGAAAATCATCAACACGCTTCATTAGATCGTTCCATTCTTAAGCTGGTTTTAAGGCCAGCTCAATGATGAGTAAAATTTTTCAATGGCGAATGATAACGTGTAAAAGGGGTTTTTGGCTTGTGTCAATGATGACAATACGCAAGATTTTGCCAAAGGCATCATTGTGTAACTCTTTTTTCTTTCAAATTTAAGTTGTTTTTGTCGTGGTTATTTCTTTGTTGGTCAGGAAAAGACAAGGGAAGATGTAAAGCCAAATTCAAATCTAAATCATTTAGAATAGCCACTTCGATTTAAAAGGAGCCGCAATGGCGCAGATACTCTGGTTTTCGCAGCTTGCTGAGTCGCTGGCTGAGCGTCAGGCGGCGCATTTGTATCGCTTTCGGCGGGTGTTAACTTCAGCGCAAGGGCCACAAGTTGAGTTAGCAGGGCAAAAGCTGTGTAATTTTTGCAGTAATGATTACTTAGGCTTGGCCAATCACCCACAATTGATCGCTGCCGCGCAAGCGGGCGCGGCGCGTTGGGGCGTGGGTAGCGGCGCTTCGCATTTGGTCGCTGGGCATTTTGCCGTTGAGCAGCAGCTGGAAGAACGCTTGGCGGCGTGGGCCAATAAACCGGCGGCGATCACTTTGTCGACCGGTTATATGGCCAATTTGGCGGTGATTACCGGTTTGATGTCGCGTGGCGATGCGATTTTTGCTGATAAGCTCAATCATGCTTCGCTCAATGATGCGATGGTGTTGTCGCGCGCCGACGTAAAACGTTTCGCGCATGGCGATCTGCCAGCCTTGGCGCGGCAATTGGCCGCATCGAAAGCTGCGCGCAAAATGATTGTGGTCGACGCCGTCTTTAGCATGGATGGCGATATTGCGCCGCTGGCCGAAATGCTTAAATTGGCCGAGCAGTACGACGCGCTACTGTATGTCGATGACGCGCATGGCTTTGGGGTATTAGGCAATGGCCGTGGCACTTTGGCCGAGCTGGGTTTGTCGTCGCCACGGATTATTTATATGGCGACTTTGGGTAAGGCGGCTGGCGTTGCCGGGGCGTATATTGCTGCAGAGCAGGTGGTGATTGATTATCTGATCAATACCGCTAAGCCGTATATCTATACCACGGCTGCGCCGCCATTGATTGCTGCGGCGATGCATGCCAGTTTGGATTTAATTGCGCAGGATGTGGCGCGGCGTGTGCGCTTGCAGCAGCATATTGCGTATTTCCGCCAGCGTTTGGCAGGCGCTTGCACTTTATTGCCGTCGAAAACGGCGATTCAGCCGATTATTTTGCCCAGTAGCGAAATCGCCGTGCAAGTTTCTGCCGCTTTATTTGCTGCTGGATTTTGGGTGGCGGCGATTCGCCCACCCACGGTGATCACGCCGCGTTTGCGGGTGGTGCTCAGTGCCGCGCATACGCACGAAGAAGTCGCAGCCTTATGTGAGCAGTTGCTGCGCATTTTAGCGGCATTGCCTGCGGTCGATTCAACGCCTACGACCGATTCCGATGGCATCGATTTAAGCGAAATAGATTAAGGATTAAGGGATTAAGGCGTTTTTATGCTCAAACTCAAACTCAATCTCATCGGCCCTGGCCGCTTGGGGCAATCTATGGCCCGCTTGGCGCAATTGTCGGGTCAATATCAGATTGCTGGCGTGTTGGCGCGAACGCCAGCGGCGCAAAAGGCGCTGGATTTTATCGGCGCCGGGCAAGTAGTCAAGACGCTATCGGCGTTGCCCGCCGCCGATTTATGGTTGCTTGCGGTGCCCGATTCAGCGATTGCTGCGGTGGCGAGCGAGCTGGCTCAGGCTGGCGTGATTGCTGCGGGCAATGTGGTGTTTCATGCCAGCGGCGCATTAGATGCGCAGCAGTTGGCGTCACTCCGTGCGCAAGGCGCGGCGCTGGCCAGCGTGCATCCAGCGTTTTCTTTTGCCGATCCGGCGCGCGCAGTAGCGACGTTTGCTGGCACGCTGTGCGCGATTGAAGGCGACGCGGTGGCGTGTGGGCGCTTGCAAGCGTGGGTCAGTGATTTGGGCGGGGTGCCATTTGCACTGCAAGCTGGCGGTAAAACGGCGTATCACGCCGCACTCACTATGGCTGCCAATTATCTGGTGACTTTGGCTGAGGTGTCGCTGCAAACCGCCAATCAAGCAGGTATCGCGCCCGAGATGGCGCAGCGCTTGGTGTTGGGGCTGATGCAGCAAACCTTAAATAACATCGTCGCCATTGGGCCTGCTGCGGCATTGACGGGGCCGATTGTGCGCGGCGATAGTGCCACCGTCGCCCAGCACTTGGCGGTTTTACCGCGCCAGTATCGATCCTTGTATCAAGTTTTGGGGCAACATACGCTATGCCTCGCCGGTGAGCGTTTAAACCCGCAGCAGCGGCAAGCGTTGGCGCAATATTTACATGAGCAATGAGGTGTTGGGTGGGTATATGATTGCAGGCTATAAAATTAAAGCGCTGTATATGGATACCCATTTGGCATGAGCTTTGTTCGAACTTGATGTTGATCGCTTATATCACCAGTGCTTGAGCTGATCGACTTCAACTCCTTCCCCCTTGATGGGGGAAGGTTGGGATGGGGGTGTTGAGCTGTACGCCGGCGTCTCACCCTCACCCTCTCCCATCAAGGGAGAGGGAATGCGCGAAGCTACGATCAACGCGTAATCTGAACATCGCCTTGGTATGGTGGGCGATATGTCAGCCCTAAATCGATTGACTGGGAATAAATGAATGTGGATTGAAACGCGGGGCCAAGGGCCTGATGTGGTGTTGTTGCATGGTTGGGCGATGAATAGCACGGTATGGAATTCGATTGCCGATGCGCTGGCGCAAGATTATTGCGTGCATTTAGTCGACTTGCCCGGCCATGGGGCGTCGCCAGCGAATGGGGCGTTAAGTCTGCCAGCGATGGTGGCGGCAGTGGATGCGGCGTTTCCTTGGCCGGTGCAAGTGATCGGCTGGTCTTTGGGCGGCGCGGTGGCAGCGCAGTGGGCGATCAGTCAGCCGCAAAAAGTAAAGTCCTTGAGCCTTATTGCATCTAGTCCGTGCTTTATGCAGCAAGCCGATTGGGCCAGCGCGATGCCAGCTACGGTATTGGCGCAATTTGCTGAGCAATTGCAGCAAGATTGGCAAGGTACACTCAAACGCTTTATCAGTTTGCAAGCAATGGGGGACGCCAGCGCGCGCGCAGTGACTAAGGAATTACTCGCCGATTTATTCAAGCACGGTGAGCCCAGTTTAACTGCGTTGAGTGAGGGTTTGGCGATTTTGCGCGATACCGATTTACGTGCGCAAATTAGCCAAATTGATTGCCCAGTGCTGCTGCAATACGGTGATCGAGATACCTTAACGCCAGTGGCGGTGGCGCATTGGTTGGCCAGTCAATTGAGTGATGTGACGTTGAAAATTCATCAAGGTGCAGCACATGCGCCGTTTTTGTCGCATCGCGATGCGTTTTTGGCGACGCAGTTGGCGTTTCTGGCCAAAAACTAATGCTGGTGCTCGAGCAACGACGCGGCCAATCGCGCGAGCGGGCGGTTTAGAGCTTGAACTGGGTAACGAGCTGATCTAATTGAGTGGCACTGCGTTTGAGCTCGAGCGATAAACCGGCATTGGCATCAGCACTCAGACTATTGTCCTCGGCCAGCCGAGCAATCCGTTCGACACTTTGTGCAATGGCGTGGCTGGCGAGTTTTTGTTCGGCCATGGCCGAATTGATTTCAGCAATGGCGTTGAGCTCTTCGCGGCTACTGCTATTGATATTACTGAGCGCCTTGCTGGCATCGCCCACCCGTTCGCTACCGCGTGCCATTTCTTCGCGAGCGATCACCATGCCTTTGACCGCTTCGTCAGTGTCTTTACGAATGGTGGAAACGAGCTTGGTGATTTCGGTGGTCGATGCGCTAGTGCGCTCGGCTAATTTACGCACTTCATCGGCCACCACGGCAAACCCTCGGCCTTGCTCGCCCGCACGAGCGGCTTCTATGGCGGCATTGAGTGCCAATAAATTGGTTTGATCGGCGATTTCTTTAATGACTTGCACGATGCTGCCAATTTCAGTCGAATGCACTTGCATATTGTCGACTTTCCCGCCCAAGTCTTGCAGATTTTCAGAGAGGTCGGTGATTTCATGCAGCACCGATTGCATCAGTGTTTGGCCTTGTTGTACGTCATTTTGCGCGGCTTGCGCTTGCAGTTCTGATGAGGCGGCGTGCTCAGAAACCGTAGCAATACTCACGCTCATTTGCTCCATGGCCGCCGCCATTTCACTGGAGGCATTGGCTTGATGGTGCGAGGCTTGCACCACTTGATCTGAGTTTTGATTGAGTCGATCCGCTGAGTTGGAAACGGCATTGGCATTTTGGCGAATCTGGCCGATTAAATGTCGTAAGCTGATGGCCATGATATTAAAGCTTTCGCCGACATCGGCGAGTTCATCTTTGATATTCAGATGAATCGTTCGGCTTAAATCGCCACTGGCTAGCAATTCAGTTTCTAAGCGCAATTGATTGACCGAACCATGAATGGATAAATACGCCCCAGTCAATAAATAGGCGCCTAAAGCCAACATGATGAGCGCTAGGCTCAGCACAAAATTGCGCTGAGCCATAATTCGATTTTCTCTGGCCGTTAAGGCCGTTTCTATTTCGGCAATCACCTGAACAGAAAATTGATTGAGCGCGTCAATATTGCGAGTAAGCAATGCAAAATGGGCGGCAGGATCGACCTTAATCTCGGTGTTAGCAAAGCCGGTTTGTAGATATTGAGCAGTTTGATTGAGTTGCTCTCCGGATGTTTTTCCTGCTGCTTTGAGCTTTTCAACCGAGGTGCGACTCAGTTTTTTATTGATCTGCTCGGCAGTCTGTTGCGTTAAAACTGCCAGCGTACTCATTTGAATGGCGTCTTCTGGCGTAGCGGTTTTTTCGGTAGCCAGCCGAGTGCCGATACCGCGTGCTTTGGCTAAGGTTTCGGTTGCAGGCATTAAGTTAGCAAAATAGATATCCTGCAGATAGTAACTGTCGCTTTCTGGGTCTAAAGACAGGCCAGAATAATGTGCGATATCACCCAATAGGGCGATGCTGTGTGCAATTACACGACTGTGTTGCTGGAAATTATCGCTCGATTGCTGCCACTGTGTGAGCAACGGCGTGATTTCGGTTTCAAGCTTTTGCCATTTTTCGGGGATTGGCGTCAGCGGTGTGGTGGCAAGCTGTTTTTTGACTTGATCGATGGCTGTTTTGAGTTTTTGTTCTGACTCGGTAATGGCCGGCGCAAAATCAGTTTTCCCTTGCAAAAAAGCCGTAGTCAAACCGCGGTGGCGCTGCAATTGGTCAACGACATCGCGCATGATATTGGCGTATTGCAGGCCGACGCGTTCGTTGTTAAGTGCACTGAGGTCGGTATTAAAGTTAATGACGATTCGAGTCAGCATAAACAGCGTTGGAATCGCCAAAATACAGGCAATCAATATAAATTTTTGAGCAAAGCGTAATTTTGAGACTAAGGCGATAGCCGGTGAAAATAGCGTGCGCAGCATGACTGAGATCTCGATTAAATCGACAGTCCACTATATGAAGTAATTTTCGAGAAGGATATGTGAAATTAATTAATGCTCATTTTTTTTAAATACTCGCTGGAACTCGGCGATGGCTGCGATTTAAAGATTGAGGGCCAAATATAAAGCCTCGTCTTTCCATGGCGGAAAAACGAGGCTGTGGGCGAATGAATCGGCAGTGAAGCTTATTTTTGTGTAGCGAGAATTTTTTCGATGGCGTCTTTTGGAATCGCGCCCGAAACGATTTGGCCGTCAGCAAAAATCAAGGCTGGCGTGCCATTGATGCCGAGTGACTCGCCGAGTTTAACGCTGCGCGCGATGGGGTTATCACACGTGGTTTTACCGCCGGTTGGCAAGTTACCGTTGTGCATGAATTCGCGCCAGGCTTTTTGTGGATTTTCGCTGCACCAGATCAGCTCAGATTTACGCGCTGCATCCGGATGCAAGCCAGCTAGCGGCATCAAGAAAGTGTAAATCGTGACATTTTCAATGCCGGCTAAACTGTCTGTTTCAAGGCGTTTGCAAAATGGGCAATCTGGGTCAGAGAACACCACTAATTTACGGCTACCATTGCCACGGACTTCTTTGATCGCGTCTGCGAGTGGCAATTTGCTGAAGTCGGCTTTATTGAGTTCAGCCATGCGCGCTTCAGTCAGGCTTTTTTTGGTCGCAACATTAACCATATCGCCAACGACGACAAACTCACCTTTGGCGTCGGAATAAACAATCTGGCGCTTATTTAAGACCACTTCGTACAGGCCTTTAATTGGCGTTTCGCTGACCGAATCAACCGGTTGACCAATTTTTTTGGCCAGATTGGCTTTTAAATCTTTGGGTGGTGCATCCGCTTGGGCACTGCATGCGGTGAGCGCGATCATGCCTGCGGCAATCAGAGTACGGCTTAGGTGTTTCATGAGTCATCCTTCAGTCAGGTAAATTGCTGCAAAGCAGCGATCTGCAGTGTTTATGAATCCATCGCGTGGCGAATTAATTGCCGTTTTAGCCATGGTAAAGCATTGGTCACGCCCAGTCCCACATTGCGTAAACGCATTAAAACGGGATGGTCATTATTAAAGAGCTGCTGCAAGCCATCACACACGGTTTGCATTAATCGAACGGGCTCGCGGCGAGCCCGCTCATAGCGTCTTAAGACTAAATAATCACCGATTCGTTCCGGATGGGTTTTTGTTAATAAGTCAGCCAGTTCGGCAACGTCACCAAAACCTAAATTAACCCCTTGTCCGGCTAAGGGGTGCACCGTATGCGCCGCATCGCCAACCAAAGCTAAACGCGGTTTGACGCACTGTTCAATCTGATTGAGTTTTAGCTCAAACGCCGCGGGCGGGGTAATTAAAGTGAGTTCGCCCAATGCGGCATTGCCAGCTTGAACGACTTTGGCAGCCAGTTGGCTAGGGCTTAAATTGAGTAATTCATTTTTTAGCGCAGCGTCGCACGACCAAACCATCGACATCTGTTGCTGGGCGAGCGGCAGCCAAGCCAAAATACTGTCGGTTTTAAACCATTGTTGTGCGCAGCCGTAGTGAGGGTTTTCAATGGCAAAATTGGCGACAACGCCAAATTGCGCATAGGGTTTGCTGCTGGCTTGAATCCCTGCTTGTCCGCGTACCCAAGATTGCGCGCCATCCGCGCCGACAACTAAACGCGTGCGGAGTTGGCGTTGATCGGCCAAGGTGAGTGTGGCGGCATCCAGATCGATTGCGAGTGATTGCGCGCTGGCTGGCGTGATGATGTCAACATGGCTGCAGTCGGCGAGGGCCAACCAAAGTGCACGCTGTAATTCACGGTTTTCCACGATAAAAGCCAGCTCATCGACACCGCTTTCTAGTGCGTTAAATTCTAACAAGGCATCGACGGCGTCACCGCGGATTTTCATCGCTGAAATGGGCGATAAACGCTCCGGGCGAATGCGCTGCCAAGCGCCGATTTGTGTCAGGAGCTGACGACTAGCGCGGCTAATGGCATAGACTCTTTGATCCCACGTGGAGAGATCAAAATCTAGGCAAGGCGCGCGGCCTTCGAGCAAGATCACCGAAAGCGAGGTTTTTTTGAGGGCCAGCGCCAAAGCGGCGCCGACTAAACCACCACCCACGATGAGGATATCGGCATCGAAATTTTTCATACGCACGAGTTTAACATTGTGAATGATTCGTGCAAGGTGATTTCTTGGGCTAGGCACAGCACGATTGCCTAAGCTAGTTGCATGCTAAGTCGCTATTTACTGTTTATTTTCGGCTGGGTGCTTGGGATCATTGCATTACAGCAGCAAGCTGCTTTACCTGCTCTGGGCTGGGTGCTGACGATTGCTTTGCTGGCGCTGGGCTTACTTTTTTATTTGAATCGACGCCAGCCAAAGTCGGTTTTGCAATGGCTGGTGCTGCTGGTTTTGGCCTTCAGTTTGGGTTTTGCTTGGGCTAATTGGCGGGCGCAAATGCGGATGGCGCAGCGCATTCCGGCCGATTTAGTCGGTCAAACGCTGTGGATGTCGGGGTTTATTGCCGATTTACCGCAAGATTCGCGCTATGGGCCGCGCTTTATTTTTACCCCCGATGCGGATCCCAAGCGAGCGTGGCAGGTCGATAAAATTCAAGTCAACGCCAAAGGCGGGCCTTTTGGTGCGGGAGAGCGCTGGCGTTTGCAGCTCAAACTCAAACCGATTCATGGCGTGGTTAACTCAGCAGGCGTTGATTTAGAGGCATGGTTTTTACAGCAAAACATTGCTGCGATTGCCAGCATGAAGTCGGCGGAGCGTTTGCCAGGCTTTTCGGTTCGGGCGGCGGTGTTGCGGGTTCGCGCCGCACTGCGCGAACGTATTGAACACGCTTTGCAGGATGCGCCGTATCAAGGCGTGATTGTCGCGCTAACCATTGGCGATCAAGCGGGAATCCCCAAGCCACAGTGGCAACGATTTGCCCTGACGGGCATTACGCATTTAATTAGCATTTCGGGTTTACACATTACGATGCTGGCGGCGATGGGCATGGCATTAGTGCGGTATGGCTGGCGGCGCAGTGCGTATTTAACGCAAAGGCTGGCAGCGCAACGGGCGGCGTTAATCGCCGGTGTGTTGATCGCGTTAATTTATAGCGTGTTGGCGGGGATGAGTGTACCAACGCAGCGCACGGTATTAATGCTGTTGGTCGGCGCAGTGTGCATGTGGCGCGCTAGGCCGATGGCGATCAGCGCCATTTGGGCTACTGCTTTGGCGGTGGTGGTGCTGTTTGATCCGTTTGCCGTGCTCTCGGTGGGTTTTTGGCTGTCGTTTTTAGCGGTGGCGTATTTGCTTTGGGTGGGGGCCAATCGCATTGGGCACGAACCGGCGTGGCGTTTATGGTTGAGCACGCAGTGGGCGGCGACGTTGGCGTCGTTACCGATCTTGGTGCTGGTGTTTGGTCAGGTGCCATTGATGTCGCCGCTGGCCAACGCGTTGGCGATTCCTTTGGTGAGTGTCTTGATTACGCCTTTGGCTTTATTGGGTTTGCTCGATCCAACGGGAACGCTGCTACGCTGGGCTGAGGGCTTGTTTTCAATCTTAGATCGGCTATTGCAATGGCTATTAACTTGGCCGTGGCCAGCGCTAGAAATCAGTTCTCCTCCAATGGGTATATTGCCGATGGCCATGCTGGGTGTGGCTTTGCTGCTATTACCCCGAGGTATTCCGGCACGTTGGCTGGGCTGGGTGATGCTTTTGCCGCTGTTTTTTATGCCGCAGCCCAAGCTGGATGATGGGCAGTTTAAATTACAGGTGCTCGACGTGGATCAAGGCTTGAGTGTGTTGGTGCAAACGCGGCAACATGCTTTGCTGTTTGATACTGGGCGCGAAGCCAACGCCGAGCGCGTGATCTTGCCAGTGTTGCGTCAGGCGGGCATCACGCAGCTGGATACTTTATTGCTATCGCATAACGATAACGATCATATTGGCGGCGCGCCGATTTTGCTGGGGCAGGGCGATGCTGCGGCGTTGCCGATTCATTTGATTTTGCATAGTCTGCCAGAAAATCAGCCGATTTTAAGCAGTCAAGTGGCCCAGCAGCGCTGCCAAACGGGGCAGCGTTGGCACTGGGATGGGGTTGATTTTGAGGTGTTGTGGCTGCGCGCCGATTACGCGGCCAACAATGACAATGCGCGCGGTTGCGTATTGCGCATTCATAATCGTTGGCATAGTGCTTTAATTCCGGCGGATATTAGCCGCGTTGAAGAAGGGGAGCTGCTCGCTGCCGCTTTGCCGGCGACCGACATCGTGATTGCACCACATCACGGCAGTAAAAGCGCCTCATCGGATGCGTTTATTCAGGCTTTGCAGCCGCAATACACGGTATTTTCAGCGGGGTTTATGAATCAATTTCGCCATCCCCATCCCGAGGTATTAGCGCGATATGCCGCAGCAGGGGCAAGCATATTGCGGACGGATCAGGATGGATCATTACAATTTACTGTCGGCGAGCTGATTAATCTTCAGCGGCAGCGCGCCATCGCGCCGCGATATTGGTACACTGCGATTTATTCTGATCCCCAATCTGCTGCTGGAAACTTGCCATGACGATGTTGCTTTCTGCCTTGTATCGCTACCCACTGAAATCAGGCCGTGCCGAGGCGCTGAGCCAGAACCAGCTCGAGGAGCGCGGTTTGCCACAAGATCGAGAGTGGATGATTGCCAATGCGGCGGGCGTGCAAATCACGGCGCGGACTGAACCGCGGATTGTATTAATTTGTGCTGAAGTGACACCCGATGGCCTGTGGCTCAAAGCGCCGGGCATGGCGGATTTATTTGTCGCGCTGGCGCAGTTTAATGAGCTGCATCAGGCCGATGTTTGGGAGACTGAGTTTTTAGCACGGCGCGGGGCAGTCGATGCCGACGCGTGGTTGTCTGCATATTTAAATCAAAGCGTACATCTGATGTGGCTCGGTTTAGAGCCGCACCGACGCTTAAAAAATCATCCGGATGTGGCCATTAGCTTTGTCGATACTTATCCCTTATTAATCATTGGCGAAGGCTCATTGCAAGCGCTCAATGCGCGCGTTGGCCGTGAGTTGGCGATGCTGCGTTTTCGGCCTAATTTGGTGATCGCCAATAGCGCGCCGTTTGCTGAGGATACTTGGCAGCGGATTCGTATTGGCGAGGTGGAGATTGAATTGTCCAAACCGTGTGAGCGTTGTTTGATGACGACGCTGGACCCGGACACGGCCGAGCGAAGCCGCGATTCAGAACCGCTACGCAGTTTGGCGCAGTTTAGAAAAATGGGCGCTGCGGTGGTGTTTGGTCAGAATGCACGGGTGGTGCAAGGCGGCGCACTACAATTGGGTTTACCGGTAGCAGTGCTAAGCCATAAAAACGGCTAAGCGTTTGAGTAGACCGAAAAAATGAATAAGGAGTAGTCATGATTGAACGTCGATCGCTGCATATGGCGCTACAGGTGGCGGTTGTTACTGTCTTGTCATTTTACTTTGGCGTGCATTTTACGCAGTTTTTTCAGGGTGAATCGGCAGGAATTGGTGGCTTGTGGGCGGCAATTTCATCGATTGTGGTGTTGCAGGCGACGCAAAAAGCCACGATTGAATCGGCGTGGATGCGCACTTTAGGCACTTTGATTGGCGCGAGTATGAGTGCGCTGTATTTTCAGTTTTTCCCGTTTAGTTTGTTAGGCATGGGGGCGACAATTTTTGCCACGGTTTTATTGTGTGAAATACTGCATATTCCCGATAACGCCCGTTTGGCTTCGATTACTGTGTGCATCACCATGGTGATGGCCAGTATGCATCCATCGCTCAATCCCTATTTAAATTCAATATTACGGTTTAGCGAGTCGATGATTGGCATTGCCTTGTCGATGGCGGCGATTGTGTTGTGGCCAACGGATGCGGATGTGCAGGATAAAAAGTAAATTCAGTGCTTAAAGCCATCAATCCATCCTTGCTTTGCGAAGGCGGGTTTTGAGCAGCGAAAAAGTAGGCCTACGGCCACGCGAGCGCAGGCAAAGTGTAGTGTGTATACCGCATGCGAGTATCACGTACGAGGTAGTTTGTGCGTTGTGGTTCTGATTTAAATCAATTAATTACACCGGCATTCGGAGTAGGCTAAATGCATTGTAGTTCTACTATGAACCGAGGTATTGATCATGACAACGACTGCTTTTTTTATCCCAAGTGTGAATTTAATGGGCGCTGGTTGCTTACGCGATGCGGCGAAAACCATCCAAAGTTATGGCTTTAAAAAAGCGCTGATTGTGACGGATTTACCGCTCGTTCAAATTGGCGTGGTTAAGACCGTGACCGATTTATTAGACCAAGAAGGCGTTGCCAGCGTGGTGTTTGATGGGGTGCATCCCAATCCAACTACCGCCAATGTAGCGACCGGTTTGGCCATGCTGCAAGCCAATGGCTGTGACTGCGTGATTTCAGTCGGTGGCGGCTCGCCGCATGATTGCGCCAAAGGCATTGCATTGGTTGCGGTCAATGGCGGTGAGATTAAAGATTACGAGGGGTTCGATCGCTCGGCTAAACCACAATTGCCTTTAATTGCGATTAACACTACGGCCGGTACCGCCAGTGAAATGACGCGGTTTTGCATTATCACCGACGAAGCGCGACATGTAAAAATGGCGATTGTGGATAAGCACACTACGCCGATTTTGTCGGTGAATGATCCTGAATTGATGTTGCTTAAACCCGCCGGTTTAACCGCCGCCACGGGGATGGATGCTTTAACGCACGCGGTAGAGGCGTATGTATCGACCGCTGCCACGCCGATTACCGATGCCTGTGCGCTCAAAGCGGTTGAGATCGTTAGCCAATCATTACGCCAAGCGGTGCGTCACGGTGATGATATTGCGGCGCGTGAACAAATGGCGTATGCCCAATTTTTAGCCGGGATGGCATTTAATAATGCGTCGCTGGGTTATGTGCACGCCATGGCGCATCAATTGGGTGGTTTTTACGATTTACCGCATGGCGTTTGCAATGCAATCTTGTTGCCACATGTGCAAGCGTATAACAAGCAAGTGTGTGCTAAACGTTTGGGCGATATTGCACGGGCAATGGGCGAGAAGGTGGATGGCTTAAGTGATGACGCTGCCGCCGATGTTTGCCTTGCCGCGATCCGTCAATTGTCGGTTGATGTGGGTATTCCAACTGGCGTCGCGCAATTGGGGGCCAAGCTCGAAGACATTCCCACCTTGGCAACTAATGCATTAAAAGACGCGTGTGGTTTGACCAATCCAAAACAACCGACGTTTGAAGAAGTTTGCGAAATTTATCGCGCGGCGATGTAAAGCAAAAGGTGTAGTAAACAACGCCACATCGCTGTGGCGTTTTTTTTTGCTGAAAATTTAAACTTTTAAAGGATTGACGATTTTTGGCTACGAAGTAATACGCAATCTAAACTCCAGCGCCGCGTCGGTATCGCGACTAAAACCAGCAGCATTAAGCCCCATTCCAAATGGTCTTGCAGTGCCGAGGGGATCGTTTTGAGCACATGAAAATACGCCACCACCGCCATGCCATTGACTAGCAATAAGCCCAAGGCCGAGCTGCGAGTGAATAAACCGATGAGCAAAGTGATCGGCAAAATCAGCTCAGCAGCCGTGCCAAATATGGCGGCCAGAGTGGGGGACAATAGCGGCACATGATATTCCTCGGTAAATAAAAACAGCGTGGTAGGCCAATCTTGGATTTTGCTTAAGCCCGATAGCAAGAAAACTTTCGCTAAGTAAACCCGTAGCAATAAATCCGCCAGTGGGGCCAGTCGATTGAGAGACTGGGCTTTAATGCACGTAGAAATCAGCTTTTGCATCATATTGTCACTATCGTTAATTGATTGCACTGTAGTCGGCCAGTGCGCTAATTTCTTACGCTATCGATTAAATTAAATGCCGGAATATGTACTGGAGTGGCTAGACCAAGCTGGGAAGGCGCTGAAACTGCTAATTCGCGGGATGTTGACGTTGTTAAGCTCAAGTGTTGAGCATAAAAAAAGCCACCGATTCGGTGGCTTTTGGCAGCTTAAACGAGCAATTAAGCAGCGCGTTTTTTGAATTCGTTCGTGCGCGTGTCGATCTCGATTTTGTCGCCGATTTCGATAAAGGCCGCCACTGGCAATTCAAAGTCAGTGCCTTTGAGTTTGGCTGGCTTCATGACTTTACCTGAAGTGTCGCCACGAACCGCTGGCTCGGTGTATTCCACTTCACGAACAACCACGGTTGGCAATTCAACAGAAATCGCTTTGCCTTCGTAGAAAGTCACTTGGCATTGGTCTTCCATGCCATCAACGATCAAGCCACGAGTGTCGCCAAGATTGTCGGCTTCAACGTCGTGTTGGTTAAATTCTGCGTCCATGAAAATAAACATTGGATCAGCAAAATAAGAATACGTGCAGTCGAGTTTTTCTAAAGTCACAACGTCGAGTTTGTCATCGGCGCGGTAGACGACTTCAGAGCCTTGGTTTGATAGCAAACCTTTGGCTTTAACTTTAACAACCGATGAGTTACGGCCTGATTTGCTGTATTCAGTTTTTTGCACAACCCAAGGTTGACCATCAACTAAAATCACATTACCAGCGCGAACTTCTTGAGCAGTTTTGATTGCCATTTTTTTACATACCTAAAAGCAGATTAAATAGAACGGGTTTTAAGAGTGCGGCGATTTTGTCGGTGTGAACCAGAGCATCCGTTGATGCTTGGCTTTGCTACGGCCAAAAAACATCAATCGAGCCACGTACTTTTAAAACACGCTCGACACAATCGACTATTTTAACTTGGATTGGGTGAACTTGACCAGATTAGTCGCAAGATCTCCGTGTTCCGCTAGTCGAAAAGCCCAGTTTTTGGCGTGTTTTTGCAAGATGGCCTGTTGTTGGTAATAGGCCAACCAACTGGCCGCCACGTCGCCCCCTTGATTCCAGCACTGATAAAACGCAGTTAATGCCTCGGCACTTTGCGTGGGTAAGTCGGCGGTATACAGCGCCAAAAACGCCGCGAGTTTGTCTAAGTGTGTATTTTCACTTTGCGGGTAAATTTGCCACACCATCGGGATGCCTGCCCATTGGGCGCGAACAAAACTGTCTTCACCGCGAACGAAATTTAAATCGCAGCTCCACAAGAGTTGGTCGTAATCATCTTGGCTGAGCATCGGTAATATGGCGAGATGACACGCGCCGTATTGATAGACTTGCCCGACGTATAGCGCTGGCAGCTTCAGTAGCTGTGCGATCTGTGGCAATACCTTGCCGATTGGAATAAACAAATGAATCGGGGTCGGGCTGTCTTTTAGCGCGCTCAGCCAGTCGATTACGGCGGGGTTTTCGTAGGCAAATAAAGAAATAAACACGGTGTCGGCGGTTTCGGCGGGCAAAAGCGGTGCCAATTGGCGGCGCAATTGCTGGCTGTCACTGGCCTGCCATTGTGCTCGGCGGCTGAGCATGCTGCGCTCGGCGATGAGCCCGCCGGTGCGCTGGCTAAAGCCGGGAAAGAAAAAGTATTTATTTAAACCCATTTGCGGCGACGGCAGACCGTGGCAACCGGCCACCCAATCTTCGGCGCTTAAGTATTCTAAATTCAGCCAAATGGGCTTGCTTGGCCATTGCTGCATGTGCGCGAGGTAAGCACTGGGTAAATCGCAGCCAAAGGCTTCGATCACCACCTCGCTTGCGCTCGTTTCAATTGGCCATTGCTTGGGCCAATGTCGAATGCTCACCGTATCGAGCATCTGGATTGCTAAATCGGGCTGAATTTCTGGGCGAATTTGGGCAAAGCTCGCCAAATCGTCCACCCATAAAGTAACGGCAAGGTGATGCTCATTGGCCAATTGCCGTGCCAGACGCCAACACACGCCAATATCGCCAAAATTGTCGACCACGCGACAAAAAATGGTCCAAGTTTGCATGGGCTTTCCTTGTTATTGATATTGATTGGTTTTGGCGCAGAGCATCGCTTGCGCAGGGTTTAAAACAAACAAGGTCTCGTAGGAGAAATACAGCTCACTTAACGACAAACCCTGAAAACCTGACGCAGAGGCGCAGAGACGCGGAGGAAATTCAGGGTTTTGCAATTGATTTTCTCTGCGCCTTTGCGTCAAAAGTAACAGGAAAAAAATGCCGCTCACTTGGCTTAAGTGAACGGCATTAGCCTCGTAGGAGACCTTGTTTTTAAATTGCCGCCGGGATTTATTCGGCCTCTGCGCCGGCTGGTGTGGCCCATGGCAGCGGCACTTTAATGCCGTTGAGAATAAAGGCCCCTTTATTCAGTGAGGCAGTGGCGGCCAGTAATTGGCCATCGACGCGAATTAGATTTTGTTCGGCCAGCTTATTGATTTGTCCTTCAACAAATTGCCCCGCCAGAAAATCCAAATCGGCCATATTCACTTGGCTATCGGCGCCGCCAAATACATTGCGCGCTTGCCATAGTGCCATGGTTTCGACGACTTTACGTGGCACAGAAAAATCGGCTTTGGCGTTGATTTTATTGACCAAGTCGACCGGTTTGTCTAGGTCGGCGGCCACAAAGCCATTCAGGCCCACTTCACCGGTAAAGCGCAGCGCGCCTTCGGGGAGTTTGACTTCGAATTTTTTGATCGCCAATTGCGGATTGTTTTGCAATAAAGGCAGACCTTGGGTTTTGGCCAGATTGGTCAGCGCCGCCGTCAGTTGGTCACGATCGAGGTTTTGTTTTTGTAATAAGGTGAGCTCGTCACCAATTTTAGCTAAGGTTTTGCCGTGCAAATGATTCGCTTCGGCGATCAACACCGCAGGGCCGTAGGGTTGCTGATCCAACGTCAAGGTTTTGAGGTCGATCTTGGCGCTGGCATTAATAAATTCGCCGGCTTCTTTGATGTCACCGGCGTAAGCCAATTGATCGAGCTTGAGCTTGAACGGTGTGCCTTCGATGAGATTGAGATCGAGCTGACCGATTTGGGCGGTGGTGCTGCCGATCATTAAACCGCTGCTGCCACGCACTTGCGTAATGTTAAAACTAAAGTCTTTCAGGGCAAACTGGCCTTTGTTTTTGGCTTCGCCTTTCAGGCCTGGCGCATTGGCCAGCAGCGTCACGCGGTTAAAATCACCGCCGTAATCGAGGCTGGCGGTGAGGCCTTCCCAGTGCGCTTTAATGCCGGACAGGGCTTCTTCGTATTCAAACGCGGGAATGGATAAATTCACAATCCCATCGTCGTTAAAACTGATGCGATTTTCGATTTGAATCGGCTGTTGTTCGCCGAAAAATTTGCTTAAAAATTTCTGGGTATCGGGCGCAAACACAAATTTGGTGCTCACTGCAGCCTTATACGGCATGAAATTAAATTGGCTGAGTAAAGGCAGCGGGCCATGCTGGATATGATTGGTATACGTTACTGCAAAGGTTTGCAGCGGCTCGCCTTCTTGCTCAAGCATAAAGCGATACAATTCTGGACGCACTTGCAAGGTGGTGGTTTCAGTCGAGCTAAACCAACCGCGCTGATAGCTGTGCGATTTCACAATAAAATACGGTAAGTTAGCCAGCCAAGCATGTTGCTTTTGCATGGTCTGTTCTACGGCTTGGCCAGCGTAATAGCTACCCCCGACGTAGGCGATGGCAAGCGCGGCGAAGGTGAGGCTACTGGCCAAAACAACTTTACGTTTCACTGTGAGTTCCTTAAATACGGTAAAAGAGTCGGGCAGCGTACTGCCCGAACTCTAGACTTAAATACGACGAGCAAGTTCCTCGGCCGTACCCAGATAGGTGGCTGGCGTCAATACTTTGAGGCGATCTTTGGCGTCTTGTGGGATCGCTAGGCCGTCAATAAACACCGCCAGCGCTTCTTTGGTAATGCCGGTTTTGCCACGCGTTAACTCTTTGAGTTGTTCGTATGGGTTAGGCACACCGTAGCGGCGCATTACGGTTTGGATCGGCTCGGCCAATACTTCCCAATTGTTGTTTAAATCAAAAGCCATGGCATCGCGATTGGCCATTAATTTATTTAAGCCTTTGAGTGCCGCGACGTAGCCGAGCAAAGTGTAACCCATGCCGACGCCCATATTACGCAATACGGTCGAATCAGTCAGGTCACGCTGCCAGCGTGAGACAGGCAGTTTTTGGCTTAAATGGAACAACACCGCATTGGCCATCCCGAGGTTGCCTTCGGAGTTTTCAAAGTCAATTGGATTGACTTTGTGTGGCATGGTTGAAGAACCCACTTCGTTTTTGTTAACGCGTTGCTTGAAAAAGCCCAGAGAAATATAACCCCAGATGTCGCGATTCATATCGACCAAGATGGTGTTGGCGCGCGCGAAATTATCAAACAACTCGCTCATATAATCGTGCGGCTCGATTTGAATGGTGTAGGGATTAAAGTTAATCCCTAAGCTTTCGACAAAGCGGCAGCAAAAGCCTTCCCAATCAAAACCAGGGTAAGCCGACAAATGTGCATTGTAGTTGCCGACGGCGCCATTGAGCTTACCGAGTAATTCAACTTCGCTAATGCGCGACAATTGACGCTCTAAACGAAACGCCACATTAGCCATTTCTTTACCCATCGTCGTCGGCGTTGCTGGCTGACCGTGGGTGCGGCTCATCATTGGTGCATCAGCGAGCTCGTGAGCTAATTCTTTAAGCTTGGTGATGATTTCTGACAATTTAGGCAACATTACACTTTCACGCGCGCCTTTAAGCATCAAGGCGTGTGATAGATTGTTGATGTCTTCTGAGGTGCAGGCAAAGTGAATAAATTCACTGGCTGCCGAGACTTCGGCGTTGCCCGATAGGCGTTCTTTTAACCAGTATTCAACCGCTTTAACGTCGTGGTTGGTGGTGCGTTCAATGGTTTTGACTTCGAGTGCGTGTTCGGTATTGAATTGACTGACGACTGCGTCCAGTTCAGCAATGGTGGCAGCAGAAAAAGGCTTGATATCTTCAAGCGCAGCATCGCTGGCGAGGGCTTTGAGCCAAGCGACTTCAACGGTAACGCGGTTTTTGATCAATGCGTATTCGCTAAAATGAGCGCGTAAATCGGTCAATTGTTTTTCGTAGCGGCCATCAAGTGGTGAAAGTGCGGTGAGTGCTGAAAGTTCCATTATGCCAACCCGTCCGTAGGTCTTGGTCTATCAAAGCGCCGATTCTAACACAGTGGCTTGATTCGCTCACAGCCGTGCAGTGCGCAGCGACAGCTATTTTGTGGGTGGTTTGCACAGCAAATAATGGATTCGTGACAGGGTGAGTATTCGCATGAATAATGCGCTTGTCTTACAGTTTGACTGCTTTGTTGAAATAATCAGGATTTATTTGTAAGTCTTTGTTGTGTAACGAGCTGGCCGTTCGAGCTGGCCGTGATAAAACTCATGGAGAGAGTCAATGTCGAGCTATACCCATTTAAGCCCCGAATGGCAGCAATGGATTGTTGAGAATCTGGCGCGCGGTTGTCAGGCCCAAACCTTGGTGCAAACGATGATTGCCAAAGGCTTTGATGCCATGTTTGCCAATGCGATGGTGTTTCATTTTTCGTCTAATCTGGCGCAAACGCCGCCAGACGCCGCAGTCCCTACGCGCCAATTGCCTTAATCCATACGGGTATAGCCTGCACACCCATTGTTGTTAAATGCTGCAGGGCTATACCCAAACCAACCCAGCCAATCGTAAACCATCGCAACGTCAACGCGTTGTTTCTGGTTTTAAATGATGACCACGGCAAATTAAATTAAATCGGCATTGTTGTATGAAAGAAGATAAATGCAATGGCATATTGCTAATGAGAATGCTTCTTGATAACATACGAGAATGATTCTCGATAACAAATATTCTTTATGTCTGGTGGTGTTGGCCCATGCCGGCTTGCTGCATGGGGTGATGAGTACGCCAAGTCCCAGCCGCTTGCCAGAGCCGATCATGCTGCAAGCTGTGCCGCTCAGTCAGGGCGCGCCGGCGCCAGTGATGATGAAGCCTGCACCGGTCGTTCAAGCCAAGGCAGAGCCGACGGTGGTGAAAAAAGCCGCGCCTAAAGCCGCAGTAAAAACGGCGGTGGCGGTGGCTAAACCCAGCCGCGTTGCGCCAACGCCAGAGCGCAGCGCCACCATGACGGTGGCTGCCGCCGAAAAAACCACGCCAGCCACTGACAGCCAACATGCGGAGACCGCGCAAGCGGCCAGCCCTGCGCTGCCATCGAGCGCCGGTGCGCGTGGGCAAAGTACGGAAGTGGTCGATAGCGTGACTGAGCCGAGCTTTCATGCCAATTATTTAAACAATCCCAAACCACCGTACCCACCACAGTCTTTAGCTTTGGGTGAAAAAGGCGTAGTGATGCTCAGAGTACAAGTGAGCGCGACGGGCAGCGCCGAAGCGGTGAGTTTGCAGCAAAGCAGTGGTTATCCGCGCTTAGATCGGGTGGCGCAGGTGACTGTAACGCAATGGCGTTTTGTTCCGGCCAAACGCGGTCAGGATGCGGTGGCGGGAACGGTGATTGTGCCGGTGCATTTTTCTATTAAAAAGTCTTGAGGTTGATGATGGATTTGTCTTTGGTTTTGCATTCGGGTGACCCGATTTTGCAGTCGGTATTTGGTTTATTGGTGTTGATGTCGATTGTGAGTTGGGTGGTGATTGTGGCGCGCTCACGTTTGTTGTGGGTGATGAAGCGCCATCAGCAACGTTTTATGAATCAATTTTGGGACGCCAGTAATTGGCAAATCGCGCTTGATCTGGCGGCCAACAATCAATCGCCCGCCGCCAAATTGGCCACGACGGGCGCCGCTGGTTTGCAGCATTACCGCGCACACGAAGGCCGTGGTTTGGCCAAAGCGGTGTCACTCGATGATTATTTAGTGCGGCAATTGCGTACCGGTTTAAGTCAAGAAACCGCCAAGATGGAGCGCGGTTTAACTTGGCTGGCCACCACCGGTTCGGTGGCGCCTTTTATTGGTTTATTCGGCACGGTGTGGGGCATTTATAACGCCTTGGTCGGCATTGCCGCCAGCGGCAATGCGTCGCTCGCCACGGTGGCCGGGCCAATTGGTGAAGCTTTGGTGGCAACTGCCGCTGGTTTGGCGGTCGCGATTCCGGCAGTGGTGGCGTACAACGCGTTTATTCGTGCCAATCGCCGCTTTGGCCAAGAACTCGATGGTTTTACCCATGATTTGCACGCGCAATTATTAAGCGAAGTGAACTGATTGAGCGGACTGAACAGATGAAGACGCGGGTGCTGCAAGTTTCAATCCAGCGGATTTGAGCCCGCGCTGGCGATAAATAAAGGAGTGGATCATGGGGTTTGGTAGTTTTGGGCAGCAAGATGCCGCGCCAATGGCAGAAATCAATACCACGCCGTTGGTGGATGTGATGCTGGTGCTGCTGGTGGTGTTTATTGTCACCGCACCGGTGATGACGCATGCCGTCAAAGTGGAGTTGCCAAAGGCGACGGCCAGTGTGCAGCAGGTGGTCAAAACGCCGCTGCGTTTAACGCTCAAAGCCGATGGCAGTTTGCTCGATGAGCAAACCGTGCTCAATGCCGCGCAGTTAGACGCTAAATTGGCGGCGGTTTTTCAGGCTGATCCGCAAACTGAAGTGCATTTATATGCCGATAAAACCGTGCAGTACGAACGCATCGCGCAAACCATGGCCGCAGCGCAGCGTGCCGGATTAAGCAAAATTGGCTTAATGACCAATGGGCAAGGAGGTTGATTTGTCCTGTTAACTGAAGTTATTGCGTAAAGGTCAGTTGCCGCGTGCTTGCTGGCGCTAAATAGGCGCGAGTTAGGGCGCCGAGCTTGGGCTTTTACACCAACACTTACCCTCGTTTTGGCGGTTAACTCCGCCTTTTTTTTGTTCAAAAATTGATTAATAGAGATACCCATGCGAGATAAATCAGGCATTCGGCATTTTGCCAAATTCCCCGCAGCAGCCGCGTTGTTCAGCGCCGTTGCTGGCGGCGTTCATGCCAATGAGGCGGTATTAGCGCCGGTTGAAGTGAGTGCTGAAACCAGTCAAAATGGCACTTCTAATACGTATAACGCGCCAACCGTGAGTGTAGGCCGTATGCAGCAAGATACCCTTGATGTGCCGCAATCAGTCACCACCATTACCCAAGAATTAATGCACGATCAAGACGCCAATACGGTCAAAGAAGCGCTGCGCAATGCCGTCGGCGTGACTTTTAACGCTGCAGAAGGCGGCGCCAGTGGCGATGGGATTCGTATTCGTGGTTTTGGCGCTTCTAATGATTTATATCTCGATAGTTTCCGCGATGCGGCGCAATACAATCGCGACACCTTTTTTATTGATTCAGTCGAAGTATTACGCGGCCCCGCGTCGATGTTGTTTGGCCGTGGTTCAACCGGCGGAGTCGTCAATCAAGTGAGTAAAAAAGCCTTTAAAGGCGATTTAAACCAAGTGACCACCACTTTGGGAACCGATGCGTATTACCGCGCCGAAGGCGATTTTAATAAAGCCATTAACGACAACACCGCCATTCGCTTGAATGTCATGGGGCAAAAAGCCGATAGTTTCCGCGATGGCGCCGAGATGAATCGTTGGGGCGTCGCGCCGACGGTGACCTTTGGGATTGGCGAGCCAACTCAGCTTAGCGTGATGTATTTGCATTACGAAGAAAATAACGTCCCCGATTATGGCGTGCCGTATTACCGTAAAGCGGCGTCGATTCATGGTACCGATCAGCCGATTGGCAATGTCGATCAATTTTATGGCTTACGCGACTTTGATTCAGAAGACACCGTGGCCGATATGCTGAGTTTGAATTTTCAGCATCAAATTACGCCTAATTTATTGCTAAAAAACGGCACGCGTTTGGGTAAATATCAACTTGATTTACGCGCCAGCGCACCGGGCTTGCAATTTGCCAGCCCTTCTGACGCTTTAAGCGACAGCACTAAGGTCACCCGTGGCCGTAAATTGCGGATGCGCGATCAAGAAATTATCTCCAATCAAACCGATGTGTTGTGGGATGTAGAAACCGGCACCATCCGCCACAGCATTTTGGCGGGGATGGAATTAACGCGCGAAAAACTCACCAGCACGGGCCGCATGCAGTTAGATCTCACCGGCACGGCTAAACCCAATGACGCTGGTTTAAGACCTTGCATTATGCCGTCGACCACCGTGGGCAATCCAAGTTTAGGCGGTGCGCCCAATTGCAGCGCACCGGTCAATACCGTGGCCGCGCATTCAACAGCCGATACAGTGGCGTTTTACTTGCAAGACATGATTGATTTAACCCCGCACTGGAAAGTGTTACTCGGCGCGCGTTACGATCATTTCAAAGCTGAAACCACCAATGAATCCTTCACCAAATTGGATGCTGCGCCCAATACTGGCCGCACTGATAATGTATGGAGCTGGCGCACTGGCTTGATTTATCAGCCGACTGCGGTGCAATCGTATTATGTGTCGTACGGCACGTCGTTTAATCCATCGGCTGAAGCGTATTCAACCGACCCAAAGAGCGCGCTGACCGATCCAGAAAAAAACGCCAACTACGAAATTGGTGCCAAGTTTAATTTGTACGACGGTCGTTTGGCTTTGCGCACGGCGATTTTCCGTACCGAAAAAACCAATGAACGCCAAACTGACATTGAGCCCGGTGTCGTGAAGCCGTATTTGCTGTCAGGTCGCCGTTATACCGACGGGATTGAGCTCGAAGCCGCTGGGCAGTTGAGCGCCGATTGGCAAATCTTTGCCGGTGTGGCGTTGATGGATCCGGTGATTGCCGAGATTACCAATCCACAACGCAAGTACCAAGAGGGCAATATGCCGGACAATGCGCCGCGCTATACCGCCAATTTGTGGACTACGTATCAAATCGACGGCAATTGGAAAGTCGGTGGCGGCTTTAACGCCATGGGCAAGCGCTACACCAATTTGGATAATATCGTGAACCTGCCAGGCTATGTGCGTTGGGATGCGATGGCTGAATGGAGTCACCGTGATGTCAGCGTGCAGCTCAATGTGTACAACTTATTTGATACCGACCATTACGAAGGTTTGTATCAAGGCTTCACTTTACCGGGTACTAAGCGTTCTGCCCGTTTGAGCGCCAGCTATAAGTTTAATTAAGTCGTAAAACCAAGACAGCAAAGTCCACATCAGTCCAAATCATGGATGCGGGGCTTTGCTGTTGCTGGTTTTTAGTTGGTGTTCCGATTTTGGGTTGATGCTGTGTCGCGCTAGTTGGGCTGGGGCTTAAAACCCGTTCAAGCACACCGAGCACGAAGGGAGACGAACGGCTTCATTGTTCGGCTCACGCCACGCGAGGGAACCGCGGAGCGGGGTGCGCTCGGGTCGCCTTTCTTTTCCCCTTTTCTTTGGCGAGACAAAGAAAAGGGGTCCCCGTCGCGGACTGCGACTGTAAACACCTGTGCCGTAGGCACTTAAACCCATTGGCCAGTCTTGTTGCGCTTTTGCTTGATGTTTGAAATTTGAAATCTGGAGTTTTGTATGTTGTTACACATCCCCGCAGTACTTGATTTGGCAACCGTCAAAGCCTGCCGTGAGCGCTTGGATCAAGCCGATTGGTTGGATGGGCGAATTACCGCTGGCAGTCAGTCGGCTAAAGTCAAAAACAATCAGCAATTGGCCAATGATGAAGCCAATGCCGTGGCGGTGCGGGCGGTGATTTTGGCGGCGCTGGCGAACAATGATTTGTTTTTTTCTGCCGCTTTACCCAAGCGAATTTTTCCACCGTTATTTAATCGCTATGGCCAAGGCATGGACTTTGGTATGCACGTTGATAACGCCATGCGCCGTATTACCGACACCGGCGAATGGGTGCGATCGGACTTATCGGCAACGTTGTTTTTTTCTGATCCGGATGAATACGATGGCGGTGAATTGGTGATTGAAGACACCTATGGCGTACACGAAGTCAAACTCGCAGCCGGTGATATGGTGCTGTATCCATCGAGTAGTTTGCACCGCGTTGAGCCGATTACCCGAGGCCATCGCGTGGCGTCGTTTATGTGGCTGCAAAGTATGATTAAAGACGGTACTGAGCGCGGCTTATTGTTTGATTTGGATCGTAATATTCGTCAGTTACGTCAAGATATGGGCGACACGGAAACGGCGATTTCAATGACTGGGATTTATCATAATTTGTTACGAAAATGGGGCGACATTTAAAATTACCACGCTAAACGGTCGCAATTACATTGAATTTTTTGGCTTTAGCCGCATCTATACAGATTATTTATAATTTGGATTGATTCATGGAAGTGTTCATGCTGCTGGGGCTGATTTTGCTAAACGGCCTATTTGCAATGTCAGAGTTGGCCTTAGTCAGCTCACGCAAAGCGCGGCTCAGTAAAATGGCAGAGGCGGGAAATAAAGGCGCTGCAGCGGCTTTAAAGCTGGCCGATGAACCGACTAAATTCATGTCTACGGTGCAAATTGGCATTACTTCGATTGGGGTGTTAAGCGGTATTGTTGGTGAATCGGTGTTGGCCGAACCGTTTGCCCTGTGGCTCATCCAATCGGGCATGCGCCCAGAATTGAGCACCACCGTCGCCACGGTATTGGTGGTGATGTCGGTGACGTATTTCTCGATCGTGTTTGGTGAATTAGTCCCAAAGCGACTTGGACAAATCAGCCCAGAAAAAATTGCCTGCTTAATCGCTCGGCCGATTCAGTTTTTAGCGTTGATTTCACGCCCCTTTGTGCGCTTACTCACTGGCTCAACCAAAGGCGTCTTGACCTTGCTAGGGGCCGATCAAAATACCCAACAAAGCGTGACGCAAGATGAAATCGACGCCGTGTTACACGAAGGCTCGGCGGCCGGTTTGATCGAAGAGCACGAGCACACCATGATGAAAAATGTGCTGCGTTTGGACGATAGAAAAGTGGCGTCTTTAATGGTGCCGCGCTCAGAAATGGTGGTGCTCGATTTAGATCATTCAGTCGCACAAAATATGGCGATGGTGTCTGAGGCGCGTTATTCACGCTTTCCAGTGTGCCAAAATGGGTTAGATAATTTACTCGGTATTTTAAGTGCCAAAGACATTTTGCAAAAAATGCTCAAAGGCGAATCGATTGATTTATCCAGTAATTTACAGCCTTGTGTGTTCGTTCCAGAAACGCTGAGCGGCCTAGAGCTACTTGATCAAATGCGCACCTCGGGCGTTGAAATGGTCTTTTTGATCGATGAATACGGCGAAGTACAAGGCTTGGTCACATTACAAGACGTACTTGAAGTATTGACCGGTGAATTTACTACCGACGACAGCAGTGATGCGTGGGCAGTGCAGCGGGTGGATGGCTCGTGGTTGCTCGATGGTTTGATCCCGATTCCAGAGCTTAAAGATCGCTTGGCCTTGCCGACGGTGCCGGATGAAGAAAAAGGCAGTTACCACACCTTAAGCGGTTTGGTGATGCTGCTGTTGGGGCAAATGCCCAGAACCGGTGATATTGCGCAATGGGAAAACTGGCAGTTTGAAGTGGTGGATATGGATGGTCGCCGTATCGATAAAATCCTCGCCACCGAAAAACCAGCAATGCCGATTGACGTGATCAGCAGAAACAGTGATGGCTAGGGTATTGCTGTGTTTAGCTTGTAAATCAAAACCTACATAGATATACCTACTGCTTGTTGTGCTGGTTTTGCAATACAGTCTTGGATTGAAGCTGCATTGTTTTGCTCAACGATCAATGCCGCTGCGCAACTTGCGTAGCGGCTTTTTTAATTTTGCGATGCGTCTCAACATGGCCTTGCGTTGCCATTGGCAAAGTCAAACCACGATGTTTTTCATCTTGTTTTGCCCTCACTTGGTATCATGCACGACACATTCTTTGATTAAGGCCTGCTATGCCCTTTAGCGTTTTGGGTTTATCGCCCGCTCTGACCCTTGCTGCCAGCAAAAAAAAATTCCTTCAGCCTACGCCGATTCAAGCGGCGGCCATTCCGGCGATTTTACGCGGCGAGGACGTGCTGGCGCAGGCGGCGACCGGATCGGGTAAAACCGCCGCTTTTGCTTTGCCTTTATTGCAACTGGTGCAAGGCGCTGGGCGTAAGGTGTTGATTTTGGTGCCAACGCGTGAGCTGGCGATGCAAGTAGGGCAAGAAATCAAATCACTGGTACAAATGCTCGCCACGCCGATGAAAGTCGTTGCGGTATTTGGTGGCGTGTCGATCAATCCACAAATGATGCAATTGCGCGGCCGCGCCGATGTGTTGGTGGCCACGCCGGGGCGTTTGCTCGATTTAATCGGGCAAAATGCGATTAAGCCCGAAGTCTTTACCACGTTGGTGCTCGATGAAGCCGATCGCTTGCTGGATATGGGTTTTAGCGAAGAAATCAATCGCATTTTGGCCTTGCTACCCAGCCAGAGACAAAATTTATTATTCTCGGCAACCTTTCCAAGCAATGTCAATGCGCTGGCCGAGGCGATTTTGCAGCAGCCAACGCGAATTTTTATTGAAAACAATGCTGAAAATCGCCCAGATATTTTGCAGCGTGCGATTGTGGTGGATGAAGCGCAGCGTGCGGATTTATTGGTGCAGTTGATTTTAGACAGTGGCGACGCGCGGGCCTTGGTGTTTGTGGCGTCGAAAAATATCGCCGAACAATTGGCGCGCTATTTAGCCAGCGCCGGGATTAAAGCCGCGCCGTTTCATGGTGAATTTAGCCAAGGTCGGCGTAGCCAAGTCTTGGCCGAATTTAAATCCAGTAATTTGCAAGTGGTGGTGGCAACCGATTTAGCGGGGCGCGGCATTGATATTGACGACTTGCCGTGCGTGATTAATTTTGACTTACCGCGCTCGCCCGCCGATTACACCCATCGTATTGGCCGCACTGCCCGCGCCGGTGGCAGTGGGGTGGCGATGAGCTTGGTGACGCCGCACAGTGAGGCGCATTTTAGATTGCTGGAAAAACGCCTTGAAATGCGAATTTCACGCGAACACATCGACGGCTTTATCGCGCAAGAGCAAGCTGTTGCCGGTTCAGCTGAGGGCGGGATTAAAGGCACTCGAATGAGTAAAAAAGATAAATTACGCGCCGCAGCCGCCAGAGCACAGCAAGAAGGCGATGAAGCAGATTCAAACTGACCGTAGTGTGTTGGGGAGTTTTAGGCTGAAAATAAAGCACCGACAGTCCAATTAAATCGCACCGTTGAGCGCTATTTAGTCCGACTTCAATCGGTGAGCGCGCTATAGCTTAAAACTGGCTCAATAGATAAAGGAGTAGGACGATGAAAATCTGCTTAATGCTCGCCTTGGCGTTGACTTTTGCCGTGAGCGCAGTCCGCGCCGCTGAAATGGAATACGCCGCGCCGTCGGCCGCCGAGCAAGCCAATGAAGCGGCTAAACACGCCGGTTCAATGGGCAGTTAAACTGCCGCTACGGTTCACGTTAACGCATTGCGTCTTAAATCAACAACAGAGCACCTTCGGGTGCTCTTTTTTTATGGTTGCGTTTGGCGCGCCCTGGTTTGCTTACGGCATCAGGCGGTGCGGGCAAGGCGCATCTTTGATGCCGAGCCAATGGGGGTGTGTCATATAAATTTGATTTGCCCGTGATAAAACTTCAATACATCTAGACGACGATGCTGACTTTAAAAGGAGAAGTGCATGGGTTTCGATCGTCGTCAGTTTTTAAAATATGCCAGCGCCAGCGGCGCATTGGCTGCTTTGCCATTGAGCGTGCAACGCGCTTTAGCCGCAGGGACTAGTAGCGGTAGCTTGTCTTCGGTGGCGCATGTGGTGATTTTGAGTCAGGAAAACCGCTCATTTGATCATTATTTAGGCACGCTGAACGGCGTGCGTGGCTTTAATGATCCACATCCATTACGCCAACCGGATGGCAGTAGCGTTTTTGCGCAAAGAAATGCCAATAATCAGCCAATTTGGCCATTTCGCCTCAATAGCAAAACCAGTAATGGCCAATGCATGGTCGATGTGACGCATGATTGGGTGTCGGGTCGCAATGCGTTTAATGGCGGGCAAATGAATCAATGGATTGCCAATAAAGGCAATTATGCGATGGGCTATTACCAGCGCGAAGACATTCCGTTTCACCACGCTTTATCCGATGTTTTTACCACGTGCGATCATTTCTTTTGCGCAAGCAATACCAGTACTAATCCTAATCGCTTATTTTTAATGAGCGGCAGTAATGGCCAAGGGCTTTGGTCTGCTGGGGCGGTAATGGACAATAGCGAAACAATTCCATTTACCTGGACCACCTATGCCGAACGGCTGCAAGCGGCCGGTGTCAGCTGGAAAATGTATCAAGAGCAAGACAATTATGATGACAATGCGCTGGCGTGGTTTACCAAATTTAAAACGGCGCTGCCCAATTCAGCCTTGTATTTAAACGGAATGGTTAAGCGTAGCCGCGATGCATTTGCCCAAGATGTGGCCAACAATGCGTTGCCGGCAGTGAGCTGGATTATTGCCCCTGCGGCATTGTCTGAGCACCCAGCGCATGCGCCAAACGCTGGCGCTAATTACGCCAAGATTTTTTTAGATGCGCTGGCGAGCAATCCTGCCGTGTGGGAAAAAACCGTATTTATTTATACCTATGACGAAAACGGCGGAATTTTTGATCACGTTGTACCGCCCACCGCGCCGATTGGCACGGCCAATGAATGGAAAAATGGTTTTCCGCTGGGCTTAGGCCACCGCATGCCTACGTGGCTGATTTCACCGTGGAGTATTGGCGGTTATGTCTATAGCCAAACGTGTGATTTAACCTCGACGATTCGCTTTTTAGAAAAATTCACCGGCGTGCAAGAACCGAATATCAGTGCGTGGCGGCGCAGTGTGTGTGCGGATTTAATGGATGGTTTTGACTTTACGGCCAGCCCTTATGCCTATCCAACCGGCTTACCCGATACCGCCATTTTGGCCAGTGATGCCGCTTTTGCCTGTAGCAGTTTGCCGGCCGCACAACCCAATGGAGAAAGCGGGGCGCCGATCAGCTCGGCTGGCGGCTCGCGGCCATTGCGACCGGTGGCGGTGCAAGTCAATGTCGATGCCGTGGTGGATACGGCGAGTAAAAAAATCACGCTGCAGCTGAGTAATAGCGGGGCGCAAGCGGCGGCTTTTGATATTCATGGCTATCAAAGTTTGGTGTTTAATCCGATTTTTGTCACCGTACCGAGCAATGGCGCGCAAAACCAAGTCATTGATGGTGCCGCCGCCAGCGCCGGGCAGTTTGATTTGGCAATTCATGGGCCAAATAGTTTTTATCGACGCTTTGCCGGGAGTTTATTGCCCAATGCTTGGCAAAATGGCGCTTATCCGCAAATCAGCATGGTACCCAATTTGAGCGGTGGTTTTATCACGCTGCAGGTGCAAAATCGCGCCCCAGCGGTGTTAACGCTGTATGTCGATGACTACCTAACTGGGCAACGCAGCCAGCAAGTGATTGCCGCGAATGCCAGCGCCAGCTGGACGATGGCAACGCTGAATAATTGGTATGACGTGATGATTTTGCTCGCCAATGACAGTAGTGGCCGATTTATTTATGAATACTGCGGTCATATCGAAGGCGGTATCAGCCAAACGTATCCGGGCCGCTTGCCGATTGCGGGTGTGACAACGCCGACGCCAAGTCCGGCACCCACGCCAACTCCGCCGGTGCAAGCGCCGTTTACCGCTGCTTTACTGAGCCAAGTGAGTCATTATTATCAATTTGAAAACACACTCAATGACGAGATCGGGAGTGCGGCGTTAACGCCCGTTGGGACGGTGGGGTATAGCGCTGGCGCCAAGTATTTATCTGCCTTGCAGCTTGATGCCACTAAGGGTAGTGCTGCATTTATGCCTTTTGATCCAAGTGCTGCTGATTTTACGCTGGGTTTTTGGGTCAAAATGCCAAGCAATATGGGCGCCAATATGAGCAGTGTGGTGGCCAATAAAGACTGGGCTTCGGGCAAAAATGCCGGTATTTCAATTGGGCATTCGGGCGATGGCCGCTTTAAATTTAATATCGGCGATGGCACCAATCGCGCTGATACGTATTTAGGGATGGTCACTGGCGCGTGGGTGTATGTGGCGATTGCGCTAGAACCAGCACAAAAACGCATGCGCTGTTATGCCAGCAATGCGGCCGGTTTAATTGCTGAAACCGTGCTGTCGTACGCCAATGTCACTGGCAATATCGTACCCAGTTATCAGCGTTGGGCGCTGAACGAAGACGCCCGTGGCGATTACTACAAACGCTATCCGAAAGAAAAATTTGTCTTGGCTTTTGACGATATCGCCGTGTGGAATCGGGCTTTACCGGCCAGTGAAATTCGCGCCATTGCCGCGGCCAATCAGCCATTGCAAACGCTGCGTAGCGTGACACTGAGCGCCAAAGCACTCAGTTGTGCTAGCCCTTGGCAAAGCCAGATGAGTTATCCAGCAGGTAGTGTTGTCACCGATCAAGGCCATCAATATCAAGCCAAATGGCTCAGCCAAGGCGAGCGGCCAAGCCGCAATGCCGGTAGCGCTATGCCGTGGCAAGATTTGGGTGCTTGTCAGTAATTGATTCAGCCATGGCTCAATCATGGCTTGAATTTGATCGATAGGTCATTAGGGTGAGGTAAAGAAAAAGGGCCGCGGTTGCGGCCCTTTTTATTAGGAATGCGTCATCGCTTTGGCATTCACCCACGTATCAAATTGCTCGCTAGTTAACAGACCTAAATCCAGCGCGGCTTGTTTTAAAGTGCAGTTTTGTTTAAGGGCGTATTTGGCAATTTCGGCCGATTGATCGTAGCCCAAATGCGGACTGAGCGCGGTGACCAGCATTAAGGATTGTTCAAGCAGTGCGGCAATGTGCTCGCGCTGCGCGCTGATGCCAACAATACAATGCGTTGTGAGGCTCGCCATGCCGTCGCGCAATAAGCGCAAGCTTTGTAAAAAGTTATAAGTAATTAAGGGTTTAAAAACATTAAGTTCAAAATTGCCTGAAGCCGCTCCCACACTGATGGCGACATCGTTGCCTAAAACTTGGCAACACAGCATCGTCATTGCTTCGCATTGGGTTGGATTGACTTTGCCGGGCATGATTGAGCTGCCCGGTTCGTTTTCAGGTAATTGCAATTCGCCCAAGCCGCAGCGCGGGCCAGAGGCTAGCCAGCGAATATCATTGGCGATTTTGATTAAGGCCGTGGCCAAGGTTTTCATTGCGCCATGCGCGCTGACTATCGCATCGTGGCCAGCTAAAGCGGCAAACTTATTGCTGGCACTTTCAAAGGGTAAGCCCGTTTGCAGCGCTAATTCGGCCGCAACGCGAGCGCCAAATTGTGGATGGGTATTGAGCCCCGTGCCAACGGCCGTGCCGCCCACGGCCAATTGGCATAAGGCCGGCAAACTGAGTTTGAGCATGTGTTCGGCGTGCTCCAGCTGGCTATACCAGCCGGATATTTCTTGCCCGAGCGTGATCGGCGTTGCGTCTTGCAAATGCGTGCGGCCGATTTTAATAATGTCGGCAAATTCGGCCGATTTGCTGCGTAGGCTATCGATTAATCGCGCCAAGCTAGGGAGTAGTTCATTTTGAATCCCTTGCGCAGCGGCGACGTGCATTGCGGTGGGGAAAATATCATTACTCGATTGCCCAAGGTTGACGTCGTCATTGGGGTGTAATAAGCGCGCCATGCCACGCGTTCCGCCGAGTAATTCAGACGCTCGATTGGCGAGCACTTCATTCATATTCATATTGCTTTGCGTGCCCGAACCCGTTTGCCAAACCAAGAGGGGAAACGCCGCTGCGTGTTGCCCGGCGAGCACCTCATCAGCAGCAGCAATAATCGCGCCGGCCTTATTGGCATCGAGTAAACCCAGCGCTTGATTGCTCGCGGCGCAAGCGCGTTTCACCCGCGCCAAAGCCTGTATTAATTCAGTCGGCATGGGTTCGGTCGAAATATGAAAATGCAATACTGAGCGCTGCGTTTGCGCGCCCCATAATGCCGATGCTGGCACTGCTATGGCGCCAAACGAATCGGTTTCAATGCGGTCGTTACTCATGATCTGGCCCTGTAGCAAATTGATCCTGTGGTATAGCGCAAGCTCACCCACGTTGCCGTGTGAACGCCCAATCGGCCGTGAGCAGTGCGCCGATAAGCCGCTTAAAGGTGGCGGCAAACCAAACGTCAATCGACCCTAGGTATTACCATCTAGGTCAATCAACAAATAACCTACAGCTGAATACCTGCATTTATTTGGCAATGTTCAGATTTGGTGCTGATGCTGTGCCGCGCTCGTCGAGCTGGGGCTTAAAATCCCGTTTAAGCGCACCGAGTGAGGAGAGAGACAAACGGTTTTATCGTTTGGCTCACGACAATCGAGGGCACAGCGGAGCTGGGCGCGCTCGGGTCGCCTTTCTTTTCCCCCATTTTCTTTGGCGAGTCAAAGAAAATGGGGTCCCCGTCGCGGACTGCGACTGTAAACAGCCGTGCCGCAGGCACTTAAAATCATCAACACGTAATCTGAACATCGCCTAAAAAGTAACTACACGCCTATCCAAAGGCAAAGCCATAATCTACTGCATAAAAAAGCCAGTTCACCATGAACTGGCTTTTTTTAAGCGCCAACTCGCTTAAGGCAAAGGCACAATGGCGTGTGCGCCTTGCAGTGCGGGCTCGGCTTGTGGGTAGAAAAAGAGACCTTGGTAATCAGTCGCAAACTTCGATGGTGATTTAAATTGCGCTAACTGCGCGCGCAAAGCCGGATCCGTTGGCGCGTGAATAAAGCCAGCTTTCAAATTGGATTGTTTTAACACCACATCAAGGGTATTGGGCGCTAGCACAACATCCTGAACGCCGGTATCCCAATACTTATTGGTTTTGCCGCCCAGCGCGGCCAATCTCGCAATGTAAACTTGCTCAGCAAAACGCTGTTTTAGATGCCAGCCCATGCTGTAGATTGGCTGCTGCGTCGCCGGATCGACACCACTCACTTGTGGCAAACCATGCGATGAATTGGTCCAAACTATGACCTTTTTACCGGCAAACGGTTGCTCAAGCAGCCATTGCACATTGTCGGCCAACACCGGATTACGCAAATCATAATTGGCATCATCAGTATGCTGCTGGCGGCCAACGCTGGCTTCGATCGATTTGACTTGCTGGCACCACCAACCGGCCGACTCACGCAATGGCGTTGACCCTGTGGCGGCTTTTTGGCATAGCTCGGCTTTGAGCTGGGCGCTCACTTGCTTAAATTGCGTTAAATCCATGCCCTGACTATTGAGCTCAATCGCTCGTTTGGCGACTTGGCGGTATTCAGGCCAA
The DNA here is from genome assembly GCF_020531905.1 of Deefgea salmonis. Lineage (GTDB taxonomy): Bacteria > Pseudomonadota > Gammaproteobacteria > Burkholderiales > Chitinibacteraceae > Deefgea > Deefgea salmonis. The sequence continues at coordinate 489,853 of NZ_JAJAWG010000002.1, forward strand.
TTGGCCTGCGCGGGGATGCTCGAGCCCTTTTGCTGCAAAAATTGGGTCATCGTCGGCAATAATTCGTTAATCGACGTCGATCCGGCGAGCGGCAGATCAAAACCAGCCAACATCAGCGGCCGCTGGCTGCGGCGTGCTTGATCGATATACGCCAAGGCTTTGCGACTGGCGTCAGTTTGTGAATACATATAAAACACTCGGCCCGGTGCTAATTCGACCACACTGGCGTCTTTCTCAGTGGCGCTACGCCAGATGCCTTCAACATCAAACATCGCGCTTTCAATCAATAACACGTCAAAATCTTTGTTTTGATGCAGGTATTGCACCAAGCGATTCATCAATTCATAGGCGTTTTTGTCAGCGTAACTGTCTTCATTGAGCACCACTAAACGCGCATCACCCACTGCAGCACCAAAGGCCGCTAAGTCTTGCGAATCGCTCGCTTGCGCCGCGTCTAACGTTTGCAAAGGCTGGCTCGATTGGCTTAACCATTGCTGGACGTTTTCTGCCGTTGCAGCATTGAGCTCCGACTCTGGCAACTTAACCGAACTGGATTTTTCTCCACACCCAGCGAGAGCAAGGCTTACTGCAGTAAGAATTATAAGGTGACGCATCTGTTTTCCTTGTTGCATTCAATCAGCACTGATTTCAAAATGGGGCAAATCATAGCTCAATACGCTGTCATGCAGCACAAGCTCATCGTTATACCTGCGCAATCAACCAAGTACTTTGATTGCAAATCAGCCCGCCAGATTCATTCAATGGCTTGCGCAAATCGCCAAAACGCTGCTGAAGGCTGAAAAACCGCGCGTTCAAGCACAATACAAACTCAAGCGCGCCAATTTGCTTCAAAATGTGGCCCAAGATCAAATACCAACGAAAACGTCGTCAGCGACTTCACTTTTATTGATGGGAGAATTGGAAATACCGTGGAATTATTAAATATTGATTGCCTAGGCAAGCCATTGCGACTCGAAGGCAGCTTAGCCGGTTGGCAGCAGCTGTTTTGGAACAACACCCTGGTGGCAGAGAAAGCCGCCTCAGCCGATCGTGAAGGCGCCAGCGCACTGCAATTTATCCTGAATGACCCCATGTCTGGCGAGCAACACATTCGCCTTGAAACCGATTTGCAATGGCAACCGTTTGTGTTGGACTATCGCTTAATCGTTGACCAAACGCTTGTCGCCGAGGGAACGCGTGATACCCAGGATATTGAGCGCCAAAGCCCGGTTGTCCCCCACCAAACCACCAATAAGCTCAGTTTGCTGGGGCTGGGGGTTTTAGCGTTAAAGCTATTTAAAAGCGCCAAACTCATTAAAGTCGCGCTGGCTGGCGCGAGTATTGCAGCTTATTCTTGGTTGTTTTCCTTCCAATTTGCGCTGGCTTTATTGGCGTGCTTGGTTTTTCATGAATACGGCCATATTCGCGCCATGAAATATTTTGGCATGAAAACCAAAGGCATTTATCTCATTCCATTTTTAGGCGGTTTGGCGCTGTCGGATGAGAAAATCAATACCCGCTGGCAAGACGTGGTGATTGCCATTATGGGGCCGAGCTTTGGCTTACTGTTATCGCTGGCGTCTTGCTTGGCGTATTGGCTGACTGGCAATGTGTTTTTTGCCGGTTTAGCGACGTTTAACGCCCTGCTCAATTTATTTAATTTATTGCCGATTTTGCCGCTCGATGGCGGGCATATTTTAAAGAGCATTAGTTTTTCAATGAATAGCGTGCTCGGTTTAATTGCCTGTATTGTTGGCGCGCTATTGGGGGTGTGGGTGAGCTACCATTTCGGCCTCGCCTTGCTTGGATTTTTATTGTTTATTGGTAGTTTAGAAATCGTTTTTGAATGGCGGGCGCGACATCAAAGCCATTTATTGCCGCTAGATCGCTATGGGCAGATTTTTTCTTTGGTTTGGTATTTGCTCACCGTGGCGGCGCTCATTGGCATTATTTGGTATTTTGCTGGCTTGGGCGACGATATGCTGCGTATTCCACTCAAAATTTTACAAAACTAATTTCATCACAGTATAAAAAAAGCCAGATCATATTCGATCTGGCTTTTTACTATTTAAGGTATTGCGAATTACTTCGCTGGGGTTTTGATGGTTGCCAAAGTCTCGCGCAGGGCGATATCAACAGCAGAAATCAGCAACTGGTCTGGCGCTTTACGGCAAGCTACATCGATACGTTCACCAAATTGCTTACCCGCTTCAAGTTGATCAGGGAAAGTCTCGTCACGGCTTTGCAATAAATAGCCGGCCATGGTTTCAACAGCATGGAAAAATTTATCCACAGACTTGCCAGATTCCTGCCACATTTCGGTGCAGCTCAAATGTGCAACGTCTTGCAAGCTCGGCAGGGCGGTAGGTTTAGCGTCTTTCGCAGCAGCAAAAGGAGACAATAGCGCGAGGCTCAAAGTAAGGGCGATCAGTTTCATGGTCAAAGCTCCAAAAAAAAATGAATTAATGATTAATAATGGCGCCAGCAGCACCACCGGCGACAGCGCCTTTTAAGGCTCCGCGTAAGCCATTACCCGCAATACCACCAATCACAGCGCCGACTACGGCACCTTTTTTAGCGCCACGCTGGGCACGACGACCACGATAGCCATCACTGCTTACTGCTGCCAAACCGCCACCAATTGCTGCGCCGCCCAGAGCGCCTTTAAGGCCATTACCCGCCGCCAAACCGAGCACGCCACCGATCACAGCCCCTTTGGTTAAACGGCTGTCATTTCGCGCCTGCGCAGGCTGGGCTAAAGCCAACACCAAGGGCAAGGCCAGCAAGCAACGAACTAAAATTTTCTTTTGCATGAATAGCTCCAATTTAAAATATTTGAAATACCACCTCAATGTCTCATTGAACGCCCGACGACGCGCCAGCACCTAAAATCCGCCGACATAATCATTGAGTTTAGTACGAAAATAAAAACCCAAAAATGCAGTTGGCGCCAACGGCCATAAAATATGGCGGTCGGATCAGCAAAATGGGATTATTTGGATAACGACGAGATCTGCGACTTGAACAACATCGAGGTGAATACTTGATTTCGGTCGATTTTAGGCGGGCAAAAGCGCAAAAACAAGCCGCTGTGCTATTTCGCACACGGCAATGACAAATCAAATTTGCTTAGAATTTTTTAGGTAAGGGCTTCAAGATATGAAAGCGGCCCCGCTCATCTTGCTCGATATAGCCGCCTTTTCTCAATTCAGCCAACATGCGATTGACCATTTCTCGTGATAAACCAATCCGCGCGGCAATCTCTTGCTGGCTTAAATCCAAGCCAACTTGATTGGGATAAGCTTGCGCATTGCGCTCTAGCCAGCCCAAAAAAGTGCGTAATTTTTGATAGCCACTGGCATGGGATAACAAATTGACAAAATTAAGCAAAAACTTAACGCCCGTCGCCAGCTCCTTAGCGCAAGCTTGCCAAGCCAAAGGATATTCACGCAAAGCCTGCAGCAGATCGTCGATGCTGATGAGTAGAAAATGACTATCAACAGCACTGGTCAAACAATAGGTATTGACGCGCTCATTAAAGAGCATTTGCAATCCTGCGATCGAGCCTGCGGGCATAAAGCCATATAAAAAAGCACGCTTACCCAGATCTTCGTTCGCCGTAATCGATAAGATGCCGCTCGATAAAAACAAAATATGCTCGCTTTTAGCGCCTTCGCTGCAAATCACCGTATCGGCTTTCACGTGTCGCTCTATCCCATTTTGCACCAAACGCTGCCGAATCTCAGTTGGAAATTCATTGAGCAATGGAAACAAAAACGGCAGAAACGGTTGGGCTACAGCAGGCTCGCTCATATCACTCTCATCCATTGATCATCTCACTGACGAAACAAAAAGCCAGATCAATGATCTGGCTTTTTGCATTTACCGCTATTCAGTTACGCAATCGGTATTAAGCCATTGCTGGTAATGAATAACCTTCGATTTTGGCGCTCGTCACCAATTGACCGAGGTAATCGTGCATGGCTTTGCGGCCTGCCATGTCGGTTAAGAAGGCTTGTAGACGTTCTTTCACTTCTTCAAATGAAACACTGTCACCTTGGCTACGCTCAGTCACTTCAATGATATGGTAACCAAATTGCGTTTCTACCAACGTCGGCACAATCACGCCAGCTTCAGTCGAGAAAATCGCGGCTTCAAATTCTGGCACCATTTGACCACGGCCAAACTGACCCAAGCTACCGCCTTGCGCGCTTGATGGGCAAGTTGAATGCTCGCGAGCCAAATCAGCAAACTTGCTTGGATTGGCCAATACGTCCGCCAACACGCCTTCAGCTTTTGCTTTAGCGATACCCGCAGTCAAGCCTTCGCCCAGTGGGAACAAAATGTGATTAGCAGAAGCCATTTCGCCCTTGGTAAAGCTTTCTGGATTGCTATTGTAAAAATCAAGACAAGCCGCTTCGTCGGCTTCTTCAACAGGAATGGCTTTTTCTAGCAAAGTACCAATGATTTCTTCAGTTGTTGGTGCAGTGATGCCTTCTTTTTTGGCCGTTTGCAATAATAATTCACGCAAAATCAATTCTTGGATTGCCGCATCGCGCGGGCTTTCTGCTTCGGCGTGTTGCGCCAATTCATTTTCGATACTTGCTTCGCTGATTTCAACGCCGTTTACGATAATCGCCATGATTAAATCCTATCTTTGGGTATAAAAAACCCAGCTTCAAGCTGGGTTATAAAATAATTGCTCAATAGCTTACCCGTATTAGTTATGGGTGAATATGCCGAATATCAAGTGCTAATCGAGGCCAACTTTTAACGCATCAAACCAATCAATAAATCGCTTCACATCCGCACCACGATAAATCGCCCCATGCTGAGGACACAACAACTCAATATCGAGCTCGCGGACTTTCTCAATCCAGCGTTTTTTCGCCGTATTGCTGCCCATCCAGCGGCGATGAAAACCTTCGGCGTAACGAATGTGGTGATCAAAATCCTCAACAAACAAGGATGCATTCGCATCAGGAAATAAGGCTGCGCCAATATCGCCGCTGAATAATAATTTGCAGGCTGGATCGTATAAATGAAAATTGCCGGATGAATGCAAGTAATGCGCCGGAACCATGGTCAATGGTGCATCCCCCACCAGCAACGTACCGCCTTCATCGGGTATGCCGACAATCGTATTGTCTTCACCACCAAAATGCGGAATAAAACCACTCCATAAACCAGAAACATGGCATTTAATCTGGGGATTAAAATCATGCCACAGGCCCAATGAGGAAATCACATCGGGGTCTTGATGTGAAGAAAAAATCCTTTGCACCGTACGCGGGTCAACCACTTCTGAGAGCGCAGCAAACACCGCAGGAAAAACTTCCGAGCCACCCGGATCACACAAAATACTGTCATTGCCATTGGTCACCACATATTCATTGGTATCGATCAAATGATTCGGGCGAGCAGGGTCACGCGAGATGGCGAACCAACGATGATCAGCTGCACTGGCAATCAATAAAGCTTTTTTCATTCAATGAGATCTCAGGCAAGGTTTTGGGTAATTTGGCGTAGCGCATCAAGACGCGGCAAGACCGTGGTTATTTTTTGGGCAAACTCTTCGGATAATTCAGCCAAAATCGTACGAAGTTCACCGCTATACGCCGATTCGATGCGGGCCGAGCGCGCTAAAACCAAGCCAAAAGTACAGGTTTGATACGCATCATCCAAGCATTCGCCAAATTTGCTTCCCCCTTTAAACACCACCATTTTATTACGGGTTTTTTCCATGGCTGGGGCGAGCAGTTCAGCCACCTCGGTTGAAAATGCGGCGGCATCGCTTAAGCGTGCCAAACGCCTTTCGGCTTGCAAACGGGTGGTTGCTGAATTGAGTAATTCTTGCGCCAATAGGCCAAGTCGATGCATTTCAGCCTGCAGCGCCAAGCTGAGTGAGCGCAATTCCCCCGAGATCACACCAAAACCACGGGCATGTGCACCCGCTTTTTTGGCCAAAATAATGGCATTTAAGCCCATTAGATTGATTTCAAAACAGCTGACTACAACAACCTTCACTTCCTCATGAATTAATACCGATTGTTGCAATGCACTTACGCCACTTTTATGTGGATCCATACGTTGCCTCACGAATTAGGATGAGCTTCGTTATAGTCGCCGAATGCTTACAAAACAAACTTGATTTGCCGACTGATCTATAGTTAAAAACGAAAGTATGTAGAAATCATATTTCATCGCAATCAGTGTATGGAGATGAATCATCATGATTCGCGCTTTATTACTTGCCAGCCTATTTTTTAGCCCCATCGGCCATGCCGTGACCATCGAGCCTCCCCAAGGTCCAGCGGTATTAACGATGAGCGGCCATATCGGCCAATACAACCAAGGAAACACCTTGGTTTTTGATGATGCATTGCTCAATCAGCTCCCCCAAAAAAACATTCGTACCAGCTCACCGTGGTATAGCGGCATCCACACCTTTACGGGGCCATTACTCAGTGATGTTTTAAAGCGAGCAGTAAGTAAAGGTCAGCAACTTCATCTTAAAGCAATGAATGACTACACCATCGTGATCCCCAGTAGCGACACCCAATTTGAGCCGATTTTGGCAAGAAAAATCGATGGCAAAGCGTTTAGCACTCGGGACAAAGGACCGTTATTTCTGATGTTTCCTTTTGATCAATATACGCATTTACAAAATAGAACTTATTTTTCTCGCGCCGTTTGGCAGTTAATTGCCATCAAGGTTGAGTAAGCCAACCATGTCAAAAAAACCGCTCGGCAAAGGTCCGCTATCCATCATCGCTGCCGTGGTGCTGCTGATGATTATCAGCATGATGCTGATGCTGAATCGACAATATGACATCTTACAAAAATCATCTCGAATTGGAGCGGATAATGATGTCTGGGCTTATGCGCAATTGGGTTATGAATACTATCGACTGAGCGACCAAGCCGAGCGCCTTTTGGTCGATCAAGATGCCTTACAAATGAAAAACTTGCGGATGCGTTACGATATTTTTGTCAGTCGAGTCGATGTGATTGCCAAAGCGCCTTATGCCAATCATGAAACCAATCCTCAAATCCAAAATAATTTGAACGCTTTACAAAAATTCATCGCCGAGACAGACCGTTATCTTGGCCCTGACGTGCCGCTTAAATACCATCGGCAAGACATCATTACACTCCGAACGAATCTTGATCGGCAGCAAGACATCATCCTGAATATGATTCAATTCGCAAAAGACGACACCTTGCGCAGCGCTGAACACTACGCCAAAACATTAAGTGAGCAATCGAAAACCATTACCAGCTTAGTTTTACTGCAGCTGGGATTAACGCTGGCTTTCTCGCTGCTGCTATACCGACAAAATCGATTAGAGCACCTACGAAGCGATGAACTCGAAGATCTCAACCTCGCGCTAGCGGGGGCGACTCAACGCGCCGAGCTGGCCAACCAAAGCAAAAGCATCTTTCTGGCCAATATGAGCCATGAAATTCGTACCCCCATGAATGCCGTTCTGGGCATGCTCGATGTGCTATCAACGATGTCATTGAATGAGCAACAAAATGATTACGTCATCACCGCCAGAAGCTCGGCACAGCATTTGCTCGCATTACTCAACGATATTCTCGATTTATCACGACTAGAAACCGGACAAATTGAATTTGAAAACGCGCCCTATTCGCCGCAACAACTGCTGCGTGAATGTATGCGTTTAATGCGGATGCGGGCGAACGAAAAAAATATCCATTTAACGCTCGCAGTCGCAGATCATTTACCCGAATGGCAATTGGGCGACATTGTCCGGATGCGGCAAATTTTGCTCAATTTACTCGGTAATGCCATCAAATTTACTGAAAAAGGAGAAGTCGCGCTTTGCGTTTCAAGCAACAAAGACGATTTGATTTTTATGATCAATGACACCGGAATAGGCATGACGCCCGAAGGTTTGTCTCGGCTATTTAAGCGTTTTCAACAGGCCGACAATAAAATTGCTCGCCATTACGGAGGGAGCGGATTAGGGCTAGAGATTTCCTTAACCCTGATTGAATTAATGCACGGCCATATTGATGTGCAAAGCCAATTTGGCGTCGGCAGCCAATTTACGGTGCTGATCCCGCGCATCGATTGTGATCCACCGCCAGTGGCCGCCCCGAGCGTGCACTATGCGCCGCAAACAGCGCGTTTAAACATCCTCGCCGCGGATGATAATGCAGTAAATTTAAAAGTATTAAGCGCCATGCTCAAACAGCTAGGGCATCAGGTCGATTTTGCCATCGACGGCACAGAGGCGCTGGCTAAAGTTCAAGCAAAACACTACGACCTGGTACTCATGGATGGTCATATGCCCGTAATGGATGGACTAGAAGCCACCCGCCAGATTCGCCGTTTGGGGGGCAATTATGCGGCGCTACCGATTATTGCTTTGTCTGCCGACGCACTCGCCGAATCGCGCAGCCAGTTTCTGGCCGCAGGCATGAACGACTTTCTCGCCAAACCGATTTTGCTTAAAACTTTAGAACACATCATCAACAAAAATTGCCAGACCGCCCCCGCAAGCCCAGTCCAAAACGACGCTTACTAAAACTTCACCTACAGCGATGATCAACCAGCGTGCTGCAGCCCCTTAAAATCCTCAAGATCTAATCTAGACATATAATCATGGGTATTTAAATGTAGGCCATAGAAATAAAAGCCTACAAACAAATACCCATCAATTAAAATCCAAGCCGATACGATTAGTCTTTTTTCGCCGGCGCCGGGTACCATTGCTCAACTGGGACGAGTTTTTCGTGCTCGGGATCGCCGCGATAGTTGGGCGACATAATTTGAATCCCATAAGTATTAAAAACGTCCTGCACCTTGCCATTTAAATCATGCAAGATTTCCATCCGCCGCTGCGGCTCATCCAGCGCCACGCGTAAATGGTATTCCACATAAAAATCTAGCAAGCCGGTTTGAAACACCCTTGGCGGCGGGTCAGCGCGAACACCTGCCGTTTGCTCGGCGGCCATTAACAGCATCGCTTCAACTTGTCGCCAAGCCACGTCATAGCCAATGGTCACGATAATCTGAGAAATCACCCCGCCATTGGTGGCCAAACGTGAATAATTGACGACGTTTTGCCCAAACAACACCGAATTAGGGATACTAATTTCTTCCCGTAAATTGGTATGAATTTTGGTGGCAAACAAACCAATATGCGCCACGGTGCCTTCGGTGCTACCAATTTGCACGAATTCACCCTGCTTGAGCGACTTGGAATAAACCAAAATAAAACCGCTGGCAAATTGCCCCACCACGCTCGACGCCCCGAGCGACACCATTAAACCGACAATCACCGACAGGCCTTTAAACGCCTCGGTATTCGCGCCCGGCAAATAAGGGTAAATCATCGCCAAGGCCAACAACCAAATCAGCACCGATAAAATACGCCGCGTCGTGCCCGCAGTATCACGGTCAAACCAAGCAAAGCTCAGCTCGCCACGCTCAATCCGGTTAAAAAAGAACGCCATCAACATGGATAAATAACGGGTACACACCACAATAAACGCCACCACCAACAAACCGGGCACCGCATCAAGTGCGGCTAAACCGGCTTTGCTTAAAAAGCCAAAAATCGTCACGTTCAGATTTTCACTCCACGCGCGGGTGAGCGGAAACTGTAAAAAAACATAACTTGCCCAGCTATACAGCAAGGAAAAAATCAGCAAACCCAAGACAATCCTGACCATCCATTGCAGGGAGTGATTTAAAGAGGCAATGGTCACACCCACGGTGTTTTTTGCGATTCTAGCAATCGGCTGCGCTAAATAGCTATGCCCTAATTTCAGCATTCGCGGTCGTGCACGACTTAAAACCCACAAGCCCAAAAACAGCACCACCGATGCCACGAGGGTATGTAAACCGGCAAATAACAGTTGCTTCGGGTTGTTCAATTCACGGCGATCATTAATCAGCAAACTGAGCTGTTCCGTCGCCCGCTCAACCGCCGATGGCATGGTTTCACCCGCCAACTCATTGATATCGCCCGGCTGAATCGTGAACACCATTTGCCCATCGAGCAAAATCGCGATGCCCACGCCAGGTGGGATTACCGGCATTGAACTGACTTTGCCAAGGCCTTTGGTTTTAATAATTCGATCCAAACGCAGCTTGGCCGCCTCCACCCGATCTCTTTGTGTATACGATGAAATGCCAACGCGAAATACCGCCAAAGTGCGATTATCCACCGTTAAAGGCAAAGCCTCATTGTCTTCAATTTGACTCTGCTCGATGCTAGCCAGCCCCGAATTGGCATCAGCCGCGAAAGCCAAACTCATCCATGCCATCAGCAAGATACAGATTAAGCCGACTATTTTTCTCATCATATCCACCTATTGATTGATCACACCGCGACAAAGACTTTCAGCGATTGTATCGGTATATCGCCGATATGCTGGCGAATAAATACGCCGTTTGCATTCATTTCCATGCATCACACTTACAATTATCTTATTGTCGACGCATTTAATCTACCGCAATGACCACAGCAGTACGGCAAAATAAATCACTCGCAATAATCACAACAGTATTTTATTGCCGACTCAGATAAAATTACCGCCTCAATCATTAGGAGAATCGCATGCACAGCAATCGTCCCTTTCCACACACTCGTCTGCGCCGCATGCGCCGCGATGATTTTTCACGGCGGTTAATGCGAGAAAACAGCTTAACTGCCAATGATTTAATTTTGCCGGTGTTTGTTTTGGATGGCACAAACCGCGAAGAAAGCATTGCCTCTATGCCCGGCGTGACGCGGCAAAGTCTCGACAAACTGTATTACACCGCAGAAGCGGCGGTAAAACTGGGCATTCCCGCCTTAGCGTTATTTCCTGTGATTGAGCCGCAGCTTAAATCACTCGACGCTGCCCAAGCCTGGAATCGCCGTGGTTTAGTACCGCGAGCGCTCGAAGAACTCAAACGGCGCTTTCCTGATTTAGGCTTAATTACCGACATCGCGCTCGATCCTTACACCATTCATGGGCAAGACGGCATTATTGATGAACACGGTTATGTGTTAAATGACGAAACGGTGAATGCGCTGATACGCCAAGCTTTATGCCATGCTGCCGCTGGCGCCGACATGGTGGCCCCGTCCGATATGATGGATGGCCGCATTGGCGCAATTCGTGCCGCTTTAGATCGTGAAGACCTCATCCACACGCGGATTTTGGCGTATTCGGCCAAATACGCCTCGGCGTTTTACGGCCCGTTCCGCGATGCGGTCGGCTCATCGGGTAATTTAGGTAAAGGCAATAAATACACCTACCAAATGGACCCCGCCAATAGCAATGAAGCTTTGCACGAAGTGGCACTCGATTTGGCTGAAGGTGCTGATATGGTGATGGTGAAACCCGGCATGCCGTATCTGGACATTGTTCGCCGTGTGAAAGACGAATTTAAAGTGCCGACTTTTGTGTATCAAGTTTCAGGTGAATACGCCATGCTCAAAGCGGCCAGCCAAAATGGCTGGCTCGATGAACAAAGTGTGGTGCTCGAGAGCCTATTGGCGTTTAAACGCGCGGGAGCGGATGCGATTTTGACGTACTACGCGCTGGACGCTGCACGTTGGCTGGCGCAAAAATAAGGTCAAGGTATTTTTAGCTAAAATTTGAGGTATTCTTTCGGCGCGAAGAGGGTGCGCTCAGTGATTCAATGACGCTGTCCTGACACTATAAAATGGGCAGCGTTATGCTTCATGTCCAAATTCTCATCGATCACTTGCGGCAACATCTCGGCCCAAGCCAGTTCCCAAACCAACTCGAAGCACAGTACCCTGAGGTATTGGCGCGCATTATGCACAGCTGGGAACAAAACCAACTTGACGCCTGTTTTAATGACTTACTGATTCAAGGTCAGCAAAAACAAGCTGGTTTTCCTAAAGCGATTGCCACCGAAATATTCCGCCTACAAGTTGCGCTCGATGCCTTACCCCCACAAACAGCCGACATTTGGGGGCATATTCCGCTATTCAAAGCCGATCCTGATGCCAAAGCCATCTTGGCAAAACATGGCCATAACGTCACATCCAAAGCACTGCACCAAGCCATTGAGCAACGGCAATATGATTTATTGCCTTTGTTTATCCGCGCAGGAATGCCAATTGAGCAAAGAGATGAAGTCGGCTGGACGCCTGTGATGCACGCCTGCTTTGCCGGCAAATTAGACATTGTGCTGCAACTGATTGAGCTCAAAGCCAATCTGCACGTGAAAGATCGCCATGGCTATACGCTACTGCATTGGGCGGCACTCAATGGCAACACGGATCTAGTGAGCTTATTCATCGGCCACCAACTCAATGTGCAACAAGCCAGCCACAAAGGCATGACGCCGTTAATGCAGGCCGCTGCCGGTGGGCATCTTGCCGTGATGCAGCTGATCATTCAGCACTGTGGCGTCATCAGCATCAATCACCAAAATGCCGAAGGTTGGACTGCGCTACATAAAGCCACCGCCAATCAGAAATTTAACGCCGCTTTATGGTTGGTGCAGCATGGCGCAAATCCATATCTACACAATCAGCAGGGTGAGTCAGCATGCAGCTTAGCGCTCAAACTCAATCAATTACGCTTGCATGAGGTGTTAAATGAATACGCAGATCGTCAAGAAAATCGTCAAGAGACTCAAGCCGAGTGGCAGCTGAGCTAAAAAAAACGGCATAATCAGTGAATACGCCCTTACGCAAAAGTCGTCTGCTATCGTTGCCTCGCCTTGCCATAACAACATGCACGAGGACTGATATAAAATATTCACGCCGATGTCTTCGGCCCAATGAGATCCCTATCCATGATTGAAGTCATTGTTGCCTGTCTTGCTGTTGGCCTTGTTGCTGGATTTTTAGCCGGTTTATTAGGCGTCGGCGGCGGTTTGGTGATTGTTCCAGCTTTATTGTGGGTCTTTCACTGGCTGGGTGTCGCCCCCGAGCATCAGCAGCATTTAGCCATTGGCACCTCATTGGCGACGATTATTTTTACTGGCGCGGCCAGTGTACGAGCGCACGCGCAAAAAGGCGCGGTGCGTTGGGATATTGTGCGGCAGATTAGCCTTGGCATCGTGCTTGGCACGTTTATTGGCGCACAAATTGCCGGTTGGATTTCTGCGGTGCACTTAAAGTGGCTGTTTATTATTTTTGCTTACGTAGTGGCCGCGCAAATGTTGCTCGACCTAAAACCCAAACCAAGTCGGCAATTGCCCCATGTGCTGGGCATGAATCTGGTGGGCGGCGGCATTGGCCTGTTGTCGAGCTGGGTCGGCATTGGTGGCGGCTCTTTATCGGTGCCGTTTATGACGGCGTGCAATGTGCCGGTTAAAACCGCGATTGGCACTTCGTCGGCGATTGGGATTCCAATTGCGATGGCTGGTGCACTGGGTTTTATCGTTAGCGGTTGGTCGGCGCAGCAACTGCCTTCAGGCAGCTTGGGCTTTGTGTATTTACCGGCGCTATTGGGGATTGTTTTAGCCAGTTTTCCAATGGCCAAAATCGGCGCAGCAGCGGCGCATCGCTTGCCAGTGCCGGTGCTCAAAAAATGCTTTGCCGCTTTATTAATCGTTTTGGCAAGCAAAATGCTCATTAGCATAATGTAAACGTCACGCGGCGGATAAAGCGGTACTAGACAGGTATATTAATCTAGCCATTACAGAACAAAGCAATGAGCGATATACCCTAGCACCTTTCAAAGCCAAACTCATTAAGCCAAGACTTACAGTCAAAAAAAAACGGCCGCAGCCGTTTTTTTTTCGTTCGCTAGTTATTGCCCAGGGTAGGCAATCGCGACCTCACTATTGATTAATTGGTTTAATTGCTCATGACCAAACTTCAGCAAGGGCTTATTGTTGACGTAAAAACTCGGCGTCTTGGTAATTTGCAATGCTTTTGCATCCGCGCGATCTTGCTCGATCACCGCCATCACTTTGGGCTCATTCATGTCTTTGCGCATTTGATCAAAATCGAGGCCTAAATGGCCCAAATATTGCCAAACTGTTTCTGGTGCCGGCGCATGATGGCTGGCCCACTGGTCTTGCGTGGCAAGCAGCGCTTCTAAAGCCGGCCAAAATTTGCCTTGCGCGCGCGCCGCTTCCAAAACTTGGGCGACATAATCCGAGCCTGGGTGAAAATTAGCGTAGCGAACGGTGAGCTTAATTTTGCCCGGATTGCTATTGATGATGTTTTTTACAAAGGGATAAAACTGGCTGCACGCTTCGCAAGCCGGATCCATAAATTCAACAATATGCACTTTGGCGTCCGCTGGGCCATAGGTAATCGATGAAAATCGATTTAACGCCGCGCTATTTTCAACCGCCAAATTTTGCGAATGATCGGCACTTTTATTGGAATACACCACGGCACCAATAATAAACAAAGCCGCCATCGCGACCACGCTGGTGATCACAATGAGTGAACGTTTCATTTTTTAAATCCTCTAGAAATCATAAATAGCAAGCCGATCATCAACGAAAACGCCACCACCGACATCAACGGGATCGTGATAAAGCCAATCAGTTCCAAATCAATCTTGGCGCATGACACCTCAGCACCACAAGGCTGCATCGCTTCGGGAATCACGCCGCTGTAAATCAATAAATGATAAAAAGCGAATAACCACCCGATCACCGCCAACGGTAAGGCATAACGCGTCACCTTACGATCTAAAGGAAACAGCGCCACACTAAAAATCACCAACATCGCATACATCGGAATCCGCTGATACCAGCACAACACACACGGCGGAATAAGCATCACTTCACTAAAAAACAAGCTACCAAACGTTGAGGTCGCGGCAATTAACCAACAAACAAATAAACAATACCACGCGCCGTTATGGGCCGAATCTGACGATACATCGGTGCTTTGCGACAAAATAATCCCTTCGCCGATTGGCGTAACTCATTAAAGTAAGTAATCGGATGGCATCATACAAAAACTACGGCGAATAAATCTATGATTTATTTACCAATACTGATTTATTTCCCAAAGCTTAGGGTCTGTTGACGATTGGTTTCCCGCCGCGCTGGAGTGTTTTTCTCGGCGAATCAAGGCGTAGTAAGCGATACATAGTCATTCTATGTGAGCTTGCTACAACGCAGAGTCGCCGCGAAAAGCGCCCAGCCCGCAGGGTTTGGCTGCTTTTGGCCTGATGCTGCGTTACAAAGCGCTGGCGTAGAATGACTACGTTGCGCGCTTCGTGCCTTGCCTCAGGCCAAAATCCGCGCAAACGCGGTTGGCAAACCAAACGTCAACAGACCCTAAAGATAGGTAGTCAGCTCATCCAGCAAGCGCGCCGTTGCGCCGCGATGCGCATTGGCAAACTCAACGCCTGCCGCGCTCATGGCCTGCCGCGCGGTATCATCCAGCAGCAATTGCTGCGTTTTATCCAGAATCTCGCCCAGCGTTTGCCCTTGCCAAGCCGCGCCTTCAGCCAAAGCCGCTGCCGTTGCCGCAGCAAAATTAAACGTGTGTGGCCCAAGCAGCACCGGACAGCCCAGCGCACAAGCTTCGATAAAATTCTGACTACCAAAAGGCAAGAGCGAGCCGCCCATAATACAAACATCACTCGCGGCAAACCAGGCTGCCATTTCGCCCATGCTGTCGCCCAAAATCACCTCCGCCGCAACGATGTCTTGTTGCCACTGACTGCGTCGCTGTAGCGCCAAGCCATGACTGCGAATTAAATCAGCCACGGCATCAAAGCGTTGTGGATGACGCGGCACAATAATCAACAACGGCGCGGCCGCCGTTTGACCATACATGCTTTGCCATTGCGCTAAAAATGCCGCCTCTTCACCTTCTCGGCT
Organism: Deefgea salmonis; assembly: GCF_020531905.1. Lineage (GTDB taxonomy): Bacteria > Pseudomonadota > Gammaproteobacteria > Burkholderiales > Chitinibacteraceae > Deefgea > Deefgea salmonis. The sequence continues at coordinate 505,661 of NZ_JAJAWG010000002.1, forward strand.
CGACGCCAATAGCACTAATGGACGGTTGGCTTGCTGAAGTAACGCTGCGCGCCAAGCCTGCCCGCGCGCAATGATAGCGGCATTATTGCTATGATCAAATTTAACTGAGCCCATTACCTTAGTGGCGCGCGCGCCCAAAGCAGCGAGTCGTTCGGCATCGGCTGGTGCTTGCGCCAATACCAGCGACCATTTGGCCATGGCTGGCGCAATCAACGCCGAAATTCGCTGATAAGCCCGGAAAGACGCCGCAGAAAGCCGCGCATTGGCCAGCACCAGCGGAATCTTGGCGGCAGCCGATTCATGCAGCAAATTGGGCCAAATTTCAGTTTCCATCACCACGCCGCATTGCGGCCGAAAGTGCTGTAAAAATCGCCGAATCGCTGCCGGATAATCGTAAGGTAAATACACAATGGTGGAAAAATCGCCAAATAAGGCCTGCGCGGTTTCTCGCCCTGTTGGCGTCATACATGTCAACAATAGTGGGCGATGCGGGGCGGCACGCCGAAGCGCCTGAATAATCGGCGCACAAGCGCGCATTTCCCCCACCGACACCGCGTGCAACCAAATGGGTCTTAGGGTATTGCCTTGCAGATCTTTTTCATCAATGCCTACAGCGTAATACCCTAAACGCTCACCCCAAAACTGCCGGTAAGCCGGCTGCTTTTTGCTGCGTTTAAGCAAATACAACCAAATCAGCGGAAAACCTAGCCACAGCAAAAGGCGATACGCCCAGCGCACCATCACGGCAAACGCCCCCCCGCCGACGTGGCTTCCCACACTTGATCCACCGTCGGTGGCGTGCCATTGCCGCCTAAATTGAGCGCAAACGTCGCCGCTTTCACGCCGGTTAACGCCGGCTCTGAAGCGCAAAAGATCGCCACCACCGGCACCGCAACCGCCGCAGCCAAATGCGCTAAACCGGTATCAACCCCCACTACCACTCGGCTACCCGCCAGCATGACCGCCGCGTCGGTTAAACTTAACTGAGGGGGCACCACCGCCAGCGGCAACGCCGCTGCTAAACGTTCGGCGCGCTGTTTTTCTCGGGCATTCCCCCAAGGAAAGACTGGCCGCAAACCGGCCGCAATACAGCGCTGCGCCAGCGCAATCCAATGGCTTTCTGGCCATTCTTTATCTTCGCGGCTGGTTGCCGTCAGCAACACCGCGTACGGCGAGCGCCCTAGCCATGGCAAATCTTGCAACGGCACTTTTAAGCCGTAATCGAGCTCGCCTTGCAAGGCATAGCCGTTAGCAGCGGCAGTCAAACGCCGATTTCGCTCAATCGCGTGCAAATTTTTAGCCACGGGATATTGGCGTTGATACGCCAAACTCGCCCAAGGCTCACGGCAAGAATGTCGATCAAAACCGGCAACTGGGCCGCAGGCCAAACGCGCAATGGCGGCGCTTTTGATTAAACCTTGCGCGTCCAAAATCAAGTCATAACGACAGGCACGAATTTCAGTTTTAAATTGCGCCCACTCGGCTCGCGTCGCCGCCGCCATCGGTGATTTACGCCAACGCCGTAGCGCCACCGGAATCACTCGCCGAATTGCCGGATGTAACCGTGGTAGCTCAGCGAAACCTTCTTCGACCACCCAATCGATGACCGCATCAGGGTAGGCGCGCAGCAAGTCGGTCATCGCTGGCATTTGATGAATTACGTCGCCCATCGACGAGAGGCGAACAATGAGTATTTTTTGCATTGGCATATTCTAACAGGGACAAATCCAGCTTTGAGAACAAAGCAGCACTAGCCCTTCATCTAAAAAGGTCTAATATCATAAAACGTCAGCGTGCCATAAGGATTCATTCAATCTTTGACTGTTCATTGATCAAGCAAAACCGCGAGCAAATCGCTAAAACACTGCGACGCCGCAATTTCCCCCTGTTTTGCTTACCGACTTAAGGTTTAATTCTATGTCTCTTATTATTGCCTTATGTATAGGATTGGCGGTCGGTCTATTACTCCAGGCCAATAAAATTCGCCTATTGCGCCAACAGCTCACCGAACAGCAATTGCGCGACGCACTCACCGGCTTGTATCAACGTCCGCATTTATTTACTTTATCGGCAAGAGAGGTCAATCGTGCCCAACGCAGCCAAAGCAAAATGGCGGTGTTGATCGCCGACATGGACCATTGCGCCGAAATCAACGCCAATCATGGCTTACACGCGGGAGACTTGGCGCTCAAGCGACTTGCCGAGTCCGCACTCAAATCGGTACGTGATTTTGATTTAGTCGGGCGTTATTCTGGCGAAGAAATCGCCTTAGTGCTACCCGATACCGATTACAAAGGCGCAATGGTCGTCGCCGAACGCTTACGCAACAACGTTAAACAAATCCCGATCACCTTGCCCAATCAAAGCGAATTTTATATTTCGATTACCATTGGTTTAGCTGCCTTTGATATGGAAACCGAAACCTTCGAAGACATTTTAGTGGCGGCCGATTCCGCACTACAATCAGCCAAAAAAATGGGCGTCGATCGCATCGAAGCCTTCCCAGCCTCGATTCCTGTGGTGAGCTCGTCGCTCAACCCAGCACCATCACCTTAAAGCCTTGTAACCTTTGCTTTCCCGCCGCGCTGGATCGATTTTCGCCGCGAATCAACGTAAGCCGCATTAACAGGCTTGCTCAGTCTTGAGCGAGCCGTTAAAGTCGAGCAATCTTACGTATTGGAACAAAGCAATGAAAGCCATCGCCAATGACATCGCCCTTAGCGCCCAAGCCAGACAATCCCAATTAACCAAACCGCTCGGCAGCCTAGGCCGTTTAGAAGACATTGCCATCTGGTTTGCTGGCCGCACTGGGCAAATCACGCCAAAACGCCTACAAGCAGCCATTTGTATTTTTGCTGCCGATCACGGTGTTGCGGTTGAAGGTGTATCGGCGTTTCCAGCCGAAGTGACGGCACAAATGGTGGTCAATTTTATGAATGGCGGCGCCGCCATCAGTGTGTTGGCACGAGAAAACCAAGCCACGCTGAATGTGATTGATGTCGGCGTCAAAAATGATTATCCCAATCCGATCAATAGCCAAGGCAAACTGTTTCGCAGCCCGGTGTGTGCCGGCACAGCCAATTTACGCATCACGGCTGCGATGACTGAAGCGCAGTACCAAAAAGCTTGGCAAATCGGCGTTGCCAGTGCCGTTCATGCCATTGAAAGCGGTAAAAATCTATTGATTGGCGGCGAGATGGGCATCGCCAATACCACCGCCGCCGCCGCATTGATTTGTGCGCTCACCGATCACGCCGCAGATGAGATTGTCGGCCTTGGCACCGGCATTGAGCTATCGGCTCGCCAGCATAAAATCCAAGTCGTTAACGATGCTCTAGCGCGCGCCACAGCGGCGGGCGCACACAGTCCACTCGATTGGCTGCGTGAAGTCGGCGGTTTAGAGATCGCCGCCCTCGCTGGTTATTACACTGCCGCCGCTGAGGCTGGAGTGCCGATCTTACTCGATGGTTTTATCACCACCGCGGCCGCTTTAGTCGCCGTCAAGGCCAAACCCGAAGTCGCCGACTGGCTGTTGGCCAGCCATGTCTCGCAAGAGCAAGGCCATCGCGCTGCGCTGGCGGCACTGAACTTAACGCCGCTACTCGATCTCGGCCTGCGATTGGGCGAAGGCAGTGGCGCGGCCTTGGCCTTGCCGATTTTGCAATCGGCACTCACTTTACACCGCGAAATGGCCACTTTTGCTGAGGCCGGTGTCGCTGCTGGAGCGATGTAATGGCCTTTCGCCTCACGCTGATCCGTCATGGCGTAGCCCAAGGGGCTGAGCAGGCGATCTTTGGCCATAGCAATCCCCCACTTTCGACCTTAGGGCGCGAGCAATTAGCGGCGCGTTGGGCTGAGCTATCGGCCCATCCGGTTGATGCGATTGCCAGCTCAACCTTGGCCCGCGCAGCGGATTTTGCCTTTGACGCCGCGATGTCACTCGGCATTGCGCTGCATTTAGAGCGCGGCTTTGACGAAATGAATCTGGGCAGCATCGATGGCAAAGCCAAAGCCGATTGGAGCGCTGCGGAGCACGCCGCTTGGGATGCTTGGCAACACGACCCCGCCGCCCATCCTTTACCCGGTGGCGAGACGTGGGATGCGTTTAGCCTGCGGGTGCAAACGGCACTCAATACTTGGATTGCCAGCGGCGACGCTGAGCACCGGGTTTTAATTGCCCATCAAGGCACAATCAAAGCGATTTTACTCAACGCACTGGGTTTATCTGCCGCAAGGCATAGCCAATTTTGGCTGGCCCCAGCGGGCTGCATTACGCTGTGGTGGGATCAAGACTGGCCGCCGATGATTTTAGGCATCCAAAATAATTTGCCGGACGCACGCTAATGTGGCGCTTTGACTGGCGAATTCCGGCATTAGCGGTGCAATTTTTAAGCCGAATCCCAACGCCAACCATCCCCAATTTTGATCCCAAACTATTGGCGCAAGCCGTCGCTTGGTTTCCAGCGGTGGGGGTGCTGATTGGCGGATTTTTATTGACGGCGGTGTATTTCACGGCGCTGGTTGACCCGTGGTTGGCGGCCATCTGCGGTTTGCTGATCTGGGTTTGGATTACCGGTGGCTTGCATCTAGATGGTCTAGCCGATATGGCCGATGGTTTAGGTGCGGCGCATCGTGATCCGGCGCGATTTTTAGCGGTGCTGAAAGACCCACATCTGGGTAGTTTTGGCGTGCTGTCGCTGATCATGCAATGTTTGCTGAAACTCATCTTGCTGATGTTACTGATTGGCCAACAACAATGGACGGCGCTGATTTTGATTCCTGCTTGGGCGCGCAGTGGGGTATTTTGCTGGCAAACCCTCCCCGCTTTAGCCCCCGGTATGGCTGAACAATTTGCTTGGCAAAACCAGCGTTTACTCGCGCTATTTTGGTGGTTGGCGCTACTGCTGGCGACGGCGCTATTGAGCCCAGCACTGCTGATTGCACCCTTGGTGTTGCTCACCTACCGGCAATGGCTGAAAGCCAAACTGGGCGGCGTGACGGGTGATTGTTTGGGCGCGGGCATTGAAATTTGTGAAAGCGGATTACTCCTCATCGCCGTACTGGGCGCAGGTATAATCGGCCTCTGATTCGATTACTTACAGAGCATATTATGAAACTAGTTCGTGCCATCGAAGTTTGGGAAAAAGGCATGGAAGGCGCTTTTATTGGCCATTTGGCCCTCGCCGAAACCGTACCTGTTGCATTGTTATTTGAGCTATTTGCCGCCGAGCAAGATCAGCCCGACCCAGAAATGAAATTATCGTACCTGCTCGACGCGCCCAGAGTTGAAAAAATCCAAGCTTTTGTTGCCGAAACCATGGACAGCAGCCGCTTTGATTTTATCCTCACGGCTTATGGCTTACCCGATTATCAATAAGGGTATATCTCGCTAAGTATTATTCAACAATATATATAGCGATATACCTAACTAGATTCGGCAATGTTCAGATTTGGTGTTGATGCTGTGCCGCGCTCGTCGAGCTGGGGCTTAAAATCCCGTTTAAGCGCACCGAGTGCGGAGAGAGACAAACGGTTTTATCGTTTGGCTCACGACAATCGAGGGCACAGCGGAGCTGGGCGCGCTCGGGTCGCCTTTCTTTTCCCCCATTTTCTTTGGCGAGTCAAAGAAAATGGGGTCCCCGTCGCGGACTGCGACTGTAAAACAATGTGCCGCAGGCACTTAAAATCATCAACACGTAATCTGAACATCGCCTTATTAATAAGGGTATATCTCGCTAAGTATTATTCAACAAGATATGTAGCCATATACCCTACTAGAATCATGGAGATTCAGCATGTACCTACAACTGATCGCAAGTGCTTTGGCCTTGGGCTTATTTTTGGGAATGCTGCTCTGTGTAGAGATCGGTCGGCGAATGGGTCTCGCGCAGTTGCGCAAAGAACCCGGCATGCCAAAAGGCTTTGGCGCTTCTGAAAGCGCTATTTTTGCCTTATTGGGCTTGATCTTAGCGTTTTCATTTTCGGGAGCCGCCACCCGCTTTGAAGATCATCGACATTTAGTCGCAGAAGAGGCCAATGCCATCGGCACCGCCTATTTACGCCTTGATTTACTCCCCAGCAGTGCACAAATCGCGCTGAAATCACAATTTAAACACTATGTCGACGTACGAATTTTAAGCTATAGCCGCAACGAAGACCCGATCGCAACCCAACAAGCCCATGCCCAAACGGCGGCTTTGCAACAACAAATCTGGCAAAGCGCCACGGCCAGCTACGCCTTAGCCGATGCGCGCGCCAACTTGGATTTAATTTTGCCCGATGCACTGAACGCCATGTTTGATATCACCACCACTCGGGCGGTGGCACTCGAAAATCATCCCCCTTTTATCGTCTTTTTGCTGCTGCCGCTATTGGCTCTCGTCAGCGCACTGCTGGTGGGCTTTGATATGTCGAACAATAAACATCGCCGCTGGCTGCATATTATTTCTTTTGCCGCCGTGATGTCGCTTACGGTTTACGTTATTATTGATTTGGAATATCCTCGCCTTGGCTTAATCCGCATCAATCCTGCCGATCAAGTATTAATTGATTTACGCAGTAGCATGTAAATGGCCCAACACGCTCAAAGTGCAAGCATTTAAAGCCAATTAAAAAAGCCCCGAAGGGCTTTTTTAATTGAAGTTGCGGCAAAGTTTATTGCGCTGCGGCACTAACAAAATTACGAATCAAACCCAGCAATTCATCTTCTTGATACGGCTTACCAAGATAGGCATTCACCCCGAGCTCAAACGCATATTTTTTATGCTTTTCAGCGGTCCGCGAGGTAATCATGATGATTGGAATATGCTTAGTGTCGTCTGCCACCCGCACATTGCGCGTCAACTCAAAGCCATCCATTCTTGGCATTTCAATATCCACCAACATCACCGCCGGCTTCACATCGTGCAATTGCTGCAAGGCATCCACACCATCTTTGGCCGTCACCACTTGGAAGCCTTCACGCGACAATAAGCGCCCAGTGATTTTACGCACTGTCAGCGAATCATCGACCACCATCACTACCGGTGCCGTCGACAACTGCTCTGGCATGGTTGGTTGGGCTTGATGCTGCAAGCGCTCATTGACTTGTTGCGCCTGAATATGTGCCGCCTGAGCCTGCAAGGCCAGCGGATTCATAATCATCACAATTTCACCAGTACCGAGCACCGTCGCGCCCACCACGCCCGGAATCCGCGCCAATTGCGGCCCAATCGGTTTGACCACCACCTCTTGGTTTTTAACCAATTGATCCACATGGATGGCAATGCGCTCGGCGCCAGAGCGCAATAACACCACGGTCGAATAACGTTTTTGCTCTGGGATAGACTTGCTGTCACCCAATAATCGCGGCAAATAGGCAAAGCGATAACGCTGCCCCATCCATTCTTGTTCACGATTATCGTAAATCAGCGCCAAGGCTTGCGCTTTCAGTTCTTGTACTTGCTCAACCATTACCGATGGAATCGCGATCAAACGCTCGCCCGCTTTCACCAACAGCACTTGGGCCACCGCTAAGGTCAATGGCAGGTGAATCACAAACGTCGTGCCTTGGCCAGCTTGCGTCGAAACATCAATCTTGCCGCCCAAATTACTGACTTCGTTTTTAACCACGTCCATGCCAATGCCTCGGCCTGAAATCGCCGTGACTGTGGCCGCAGTGGAGAACCCTGGTTCAAAAATCAGTTGGCAGAGATCGTTTTCAGAGACTACTTGCTCAGCACCAATCAAGCCTAAAGCAATGGCTTTTTGCTGGATGCCCGCTAAATCTAAACCACGACCGTCGTCTTTTAAGACCAGAACCAGCTCATTGCCTTCTTGGCGAACCTCAATACTAATCTCACCAAACTCGCTCTTGCCTTGCGCCAAACGTTCTTCCGTCGACTCCAAACCATGACCAATCGCATTACGCAGCATGTGCTCAAAAGGCGAGATCATTTTATCCAGTACGCCGCGGTCAATTTCAACCCGACCACCGCTTAACTCCAAGTTGACCTTTTTAGCGACGTCTTTACCGGCTTGTCGAGTTAAGCGATACAAACGATCCGATACGCTGGCAAACGGCACCATACGCACCCGCATCAAGCTTTGCTGCAGCTCTTTGGTCATTCGCGATTGCGCCAGTAAGGCAGCCGATGATTCATCGAGATTTTTTAATAAGCTTTGCTGCACCGTTCCCACGTCGTTGACGCTTTCGGCCATAAAACGCGTTAGTTCTTGCAAGCGACTAAAGCGGTCAAACTCTAACGGATCAAAGCTGGCGTGCATTTCTTGCACTTCTTTTTCCCGCGCCTGCATTTGCGTTTCGGCTTGAATTTCAAGCTCACGCAACTGACTGCGTAAGCGCATCACGTTTTCAGTTAAATCGAGCAAGGAGCTCTTAAACATCAACATTTCCGCTTCAATCCGCGTGCGCGAAATCGCCACTTCACCGGCTTGATTGACCAATTGATCAATCAATTCAGACTTAACGCGAATCACCGTTTTGTTATCGGTTTCGGCCGCGGCCAACAATTTCGGAACAATCGCGACCGCGCCGGTAGATACGACACTGCCTGCTTCACGCTTAACGGGTTGCGATAGCTCAGCAAATAGCGCTTGAATCAGGTCGTAATCACTCTCTAATCGCGCCAGCAACTCGGGATTCACCGTGGCCGCTTCAACCAGACGCGACTCCATCCGATGTGCCGCCTCACCCATCCGCATCGCGCCACTCATCCGGGCGCTACCCTTAATGGTGTGCAAAGTACGTTTTAATTGCTGCAAGGTAGTTGGCGTGTTTTCACCGCTATGCAGTAAGCGCAGCGCATTACTGATTTGCGGTAGCAGCTCTTCACCTTCTTCGATGAAAATCGGCAGCAATTGCTCGTCGATTTCATCCACCAAGATCGCATCCAGTTCGGCACGCGCGGCATTGAGCGCATCATCGGCCGACATCAACTGCGCTAGCGGCGGATGCGATTCATCGGCGTCAATGGCTTGCGCCAAATTATCCAATAAATCCGTGGCCACGAAGGCCTCGGGCACGCTCATCAATTGCGTTAATACATCCAGCTCAGGTTCAATTGACGCAGGCGTTTCGGTTTCTGCAACGACTTCTGCTTCTACTCCAACTTCACCTACTGCGTCCGTTTCCGTTTCCGTTTCCGTTTCCGTTTCCGTTTCCGTTTCCGTTTCCGTTTCCGTTTCCGTTTCCGTTTCCGTTTCCGTTTCCGTTTCCGTTTCCGGCAGAGTATCTTCAGCCAAGATTAAATCGAGCAAGGGTAAATCTGAATCGATTAATTCAGCGGATAAATCCGCAGTAAAATCAGCGCCCACCAAGAGCGCATCAATCGGCTCATCCAGATGATTTTCTACCAACGCTGGCATGGCCGTCGCAGCGCCCACCGTATCGCTCGCCAAAGCGAATGGCGCGATGTCCATGCTCAAATCTGGCGATGTGCTCGCTTCAAGTTCGCGATGATTTTGATCGCCAAGAAGATCAAGTGCCGGTAGATCCAAGTGTGGTACTTCGATGCTTGCTGCGGTTGGAGTTTCGATGCGATCGGGTATTGATTCAGCCAATAATGGCGTTGTCACGGCGGCATCCAATGCCATCGGCAGCACGTCGTCCAATGTATCAAGATCCAATAAATCGGCGTCATCGGTCAGCTCGATCTCATCAGACATCGTGTGCAGAGCCACTAAGCGGGCAATTAAATCCGCTGCGGTGCATGGCGCTTGCTCAGCAAAAATATCTTGCAACATGCCATCGAGCATTTGTACGGCATCGGCAAATAATGGCACTTGCTCACGATTAATTTGCGCGCCATTTTGCAAAGCATGTTCTAGGGCGTATGCCAGCTCACCCTGAGGTCTAAAGCCGGCTGTAGAGGCAATCCCCCCCAGGGTATGGGCTGCCAGTACAAATTGAGATTCAACCTCTCCCGACTCGGCGAGTACTTCTACGCCACGCGATAAAGCCAGCAAATATTTACGCGCTTCTTCACAGAAAATCGCAAACAAGGTGGCAGAGACGGATACTTGACCAATTTGAATATCGGCAGCGGGGGCCATATCCATTGCAATGGCCGTTTCAGGTAATGCCGCTGGCCCTTTCTCCGGCAGATCCGCTTCATGACGTAGCGCCAATGCTTCGGCCTCAATCGCTGCGGATTCAACCGCAACCACCCCAGTTTTTTGTAATTGATCAACCCAATCAACGAAAGCTTGGTGCGTAAAATCGAGTAAGGCCAATAAACGCTGTGAGGCGGGCTTATCCAATTGCAGCCATTTATTGAGTAATTGCTCAATTGACCAAGCCACTTCCCCCAATTGATGCAAACCAACCATCCGGCCACTGCCTTTAAGCGTATGAAAGCTGCGGCGTATGGTGGTGAATGCTTCTCTGTCTTGCGAGTTGTGGTGCAATAAGGCTTGCTGGATTTCAATGGTCGCCAGCACCTCAAGCGCTTCTTCTAAATAAATTTCCAGTAGTTCGGCATCCATTGCCGCTTCTGACGATGGCAGCGCCACCGGTGTTGCGGCGGGCACGCTAATTTCTGCAGCACTCAGCTCAGGCTCGGCTTCTAAGGCGACGCGTTCATCGACCTCGGCTGGCGCAGCGCTGCGGCCGGTTAGGCGCAATAATAGCGGCAACAGTGCCGCCTCATCATCCCGCTCTTGTGCCAAATCATTGACATAAAAACCCAAGGCCGATAAGGCTTCAGCCAATTCTTCCAATTGATGCAACTCTGGGGCATCATGACTTGCGTGCTGAATAATTCTTTGTAAACACTCATGGCTTAATTCAACCGCAGTTTGCCGCTCCAGCATCATCAGTGCACCTTGCACTTGACGCAGCATCGGCTCAATCTCATTGAGCGCTTGTCGCTCGTTTGGATCGCGGAAAAAACCATCCAAAATATCTTCAATGCCTTGCAAATTACTGTGCATTTCTATCGCTAAATGCGACAACAGCAAACGATCTTGTGCTTCTCGGCTTACTTCATCTAAATGGGGTAATTCATTCTCCGCACTGGGATCAATTAAACGCAGCAATAAAGTGTCTACTTGCTCGATAAAGTCATCCGCTTGGCTAGGATAAATAGCGAGCGCATTGTCAGCGAGCAATAAGCCCGTCGCCACTTCAAGCGCTAAATCTTGACTCAACGAGCCTTGCATCACGGCAGCCAACAAACCTTGCCATAAGGCATCTAGGCCATGAATCTGAAGTTGACTGGATTTTTGCGCCAATTGTTGCAGCAAATTTTTAACCGTGCTGGCTTTGTCTAATTGCCCAGCAGCAACCCGTGACCAAGACTCTTTGGCAATGCTTAATTCTTCTCGCAAGCTACGCGCCAATTGCTCGGCAGCCATGCTGGCTGGCGACATAATCGTTTGCGCATTGGGAAATAAATCGGCCAAAGCAAAAGCATGTGCCAAACGCTGCGCGAGGGCGCTATCACTATCGAGTTGTGGTAATACATACAAAATATCGCGAAACAAGCGTTCAGCAACTTTGCTTGAGCCTTCAGCCAAACGCCGAATTTGTAAGTTAAGCCGCAATACGACCTGCTGTGGATCAAGATCCAGCTCAGCTCGATTGCTGCTTAAACCATCCACCACGGCAGCCGCAGCCCACCAAAAATGTCGCGGCAAGCTACTGGTTTGATATTTAGCCAGCTCCGCCAAACTGGCGGCCATGACCGGTCCGACTTCTTTTTGCCCTTGCACCCAACGCAGTAGTGCACGCTCATAACGGCTGCGTTGCTGCTTCACAATGCTGCTCATTTCTGCGGCGGTGGCGTGCTTTTGCGGCAAGCCCGCAGGCATGCTTAAAATAAGTTGCGGAAAAAATAGCTCGGCGCCCGAGGTACTCGCGCCACGCAATTGCGCTAATTCACGAAAAGTGGGCAGTAAGGCCAGTGGAACATTGGGCATCCCTATCGTTAAACGATTGAGATATTGACCGATTTCTTCGATCGCCCGTAATGCCAATGGTACGCCGACCGCATCATGCTGGCCTTGCTCAAGTAAGAGCAGCACTTGCTCAATTTCATCACAAAAACGCGCCAAACCAGTCAATTCAACTAGATCGAGCGCGCCATAAGCTTGATGCAAATGCGTTTTGGCGTGTTTTAAGACTGCGGTGTCTTTGTTGCTGCGGTATTGCTCAAGTGCATCACTGGCACGCGCCAAGGTGCTATCAATTTCAGCCTTGACCCACAACAAAGAGCCCTTATCAAATTCAGTATGCACACTCATGGCAGGGCCCCATGAAGAAGACCGGCCAGGCCGGTCTGGAGATTAATTAAGACAGTTTGAAACCAGAAACCGATGCTTTTAATTCTGCAGCTAGGCCCGTTAACTGCCCCACTGCAATCGCCGACTGTTGAGTACCTGCGGTGGTTTGCTCAGTAATCGACAAAATGTCGCGCATCGTGTTACTCACTTTGCTTGCCAATAGTGTTTGATCTTCGGTTTCATGCGCGATAGAGCTAATCAAGCGGGCCAGTTCACGCGAAACTTTACCAATTTCTGACAAAGCACTACCTGCAGCATCAGACAACTTAGCCCCTTCAACCACACCCTGAGTCGACAATTCCATCGCCGCCACCGCATCGTGCGTATCGGCCTGAATGGTTTTTACAATCGCGCCAATTTGTTTGGTCGCCTCGCCTGAACGTTCAGCCAAACGCTGAACTTCTTCGGCAACCACCGAGAAACCACGACCGGCCTCACCAGCGGCTGCAGCCTGAATCGCCGCATTCAATGCCAAGACGTTGGTTTGCTCAGTAATGTCGGAAATCAATTCAACAATTTCGCCAATTTCTTGTGACGATTCACCCAAGCGTTTAATGCGTTTTGCCGTTTCTTGAATCTGCTCGCGAATCTCACCCATACCTTGAATTTGATTATTTACCGCCTCAGCGCCCGATTCTGCTGCTGCCAATGAAGATTGCGCCACGGTCGCCGATTCGGCGGCGGTACTAGATACCCCCTGAATTGAACTCACAATTTGTGCCACATTATAATTTGTGGTTTCAATTTCTTTCGATTGTCGTTCTGCCGCAGATAATAATTCAGTTGAAATACTTTGCGCTTGTGCCGATGAGGCATTTACTTTTTCTGTCGCGCGGTTAATACCGGTAATCAGATTACGTAATTCTTCAATCGTAAAGTTAATCGAATCGGCAATCGCGCCGGTTAAATCTTCCGTTACCGAAGCACGAATCGTTAAGTCACCATCAGCCAAATCACCCATTTCATTGAGCAAACGTAAAATTGCATCCTGATTTTTACGGTTTTCAGCTTCCGAAGCCAAGCGACGTTTCACCGACTCTTGATTAAATACTCGAACCAATAATAAGAGTGAAGCGAGTGCAATAAAAATAAATGCCGCTTCTACTGCAGCAATAATCATACCGCCGACTGAATTATGATATTGCTCAGCCAATACTTTACTATCGGCTAATAATTTCTCTGAATCACGAACAATGGCTTGATTGGCTAATCGGGTATTCACCAAAGGCTGCATATTTTTAGAAAATGCACTCACCACCACTTGAAAGTCTTTAAATAAAACTGAAATTTGTTCCAGTTTATCCACCATTGCCGTAGTAGAAACCGGGCGAATATTTAATTCCGGATTGCCATCAATAAAAGATTTTACAATTTCATTAAATGTGGAAACATCTTTACCCAGCAAGAATACTACTTCTGGATTGATTAGCTCACTGGCCAACATTGCATTGGCATTTTTTGAGGTTCTTTGTGACAACATGGCCAATTGATTGGCGTAGTCTAGTTCACGTAAAGTACCGCCACCATCAGCAAGTAAAGAAGCAAATTGTTGAGTCAATTCCAATAATTTTGCATCATTACTATTAATCCCTTCCACACTCTGGCCAATTGACATTAATGCGGTTTTTTGTTTCAAAATCGTATCAACAGTAGGTCGACTTGGATTAGGCCGAAATGAGGTATTCCAAACGGTATCAATTTGAGCTAATTGTTCCGCACCCGACACTTGAAATAAATTCCAAGCGTTGCGTGTATTCATGAGCTTATTTAAATCGTCATTAAAATTACTATAAGATTCATTGAGAATTTTAAAGGCTTCTGCGTCACCACGAATCGCTTGAGTCGATGCACGAGCAATCCGTTGCGACAACATTTGCATTTCCGTTGCAGTGGCTTGGTTACTGGCATTAATACTGCTAGAACGAAACGATAAAAAAGCGGTCACCGCAAATAAGATAATTGCCAAAACCATGGTCAGCAAAAAAATAGCCATTTGCTGCCGAGCAGGTAAATGACCAATCAATGGCGTTGGTTTGAGCGCTTTAAGGTCATCACCTTCGGGTAAACGAATTTTATCTAGAAACCAAGTTGTTCTAGATGGATCGAATGCTTTTTTGTTTTCGCTTTGCTGCGATTTTCCTGCCGTATCGCTACCTGAAAACAAGCCTCTGATGCGCTCCATCACTGCCATGATACCTCCCACGCCACCCCTGAGTGACTTTTGATTTTTTATGCAATACCTGTCTGCAAGAATGCAGCTTCATTGACTAATTTCACGACATCCAACACTCGCCAAACCTGGCCAGCCGCATCTTTGTATCGCCCCCCCTCCCATGCAGCAGCGCTAGCATCCAAGGGCAAAGCCTCCAAATCAGACAAATGCTTTAAACCTAACATTTTATTGACCAAGACCGAGGCGTGCGGCAGATGGCGCGATGGCAAAAGCACCAAGCGTGCCAATTGAGTAAAACCTTGATGAGACTGACCAAAAAAAGCCGGCAAATCAACAACACTGACTAAATTACCGCGGATATTAGCAACACCTTTAAACCATGAGTGCGCCAATGGCACGCCAGCAATGATAGGCACGGGCATGACTTCTGACACATCACCGAGATCGACCAACCAATGATCATTACCAATTTGCAGACCTAACCGTACATCAACCTGTGCCACCGTCGTGGCACTTTGTAAGCGTTGCATCACGCCTTGCTGATAATCACGCAGGCTCACTCTTTCGCTTTTTCTTTTTGCCATCGTACGCCCTCAGTGATCAAGCCTTATAGGGCGGCGATTTTATTAAGTAACTCTTGTGGGTCGACCGGTTTTACCACGTACTCAGTTGCACCTTGGCGTTTTGCCCATACCATATCGGTTTCTTGGTTTTTTGAAGTACACATAATGATTGGAATATTTTTCGTTGGCTCATCACGCGAAATAGTGCGTGTGGCTTGAAAGCCATTCATTCCCGGCATCACCACGTCCATCAAAATCAAATCCGGCATGATCTCTTTAGTACGGCTAACCGCCTCTTCACCGGACTCTAAAGTAATAATTTGAAATCCATTTTTAGTGAGTAATTCACCCAGAAAATGACGCTCGGTTGGCGAGTCATCAACAATCAGAATCTTTTTGATCGTCATAATAAATTAAGTCCATTAGTTTCAATTAAGTTGCGCTTGAGTAAGTGCCTACAGCAGCGAGCAAGCTGTCTTTGGTAAACGGCTTAGTCAAATACTCATCAGATCCCACCATGCGGCCACGCGCTCGATCAAACAAGCCATCTTTTGATGAAAGCATCACGACAGGGGTAGATTTAAAACGCGGATTTTTTTTAATTAAGGCGCAAGTTTGATAGCCATCTAAGCGTGGCATCATGACATCGACAAAAATGACATCAGGGTTGTTATCTGTAATTTTGGCTAAGGCATCAAATCCATCTTCAGCCAAAATAACAGTGCAACCAGCTTGCCCCAAAAAGATTTCAGCACTGCGTCGAATCGTATTGCTGTCATCGATAACCATGACCTTAATACCAGCAAGACTAGACATTCGTGAATCCTCATGACTGGCTCACAACGAAAAATTCGTGTCAGACTCAGCGCGAACAAATAGTACACCGATGAGCAGGTGAACTGATAAACAGTTTATACGTAGAGGAAAATCATAAGGGCGTGACTGATATTAGACAAGGCTAATAGCGTGAGGTGTTGGCATTTGCAGCCATTTTTGGAGTGAAACTGACAAAAAAAAGAAACCCCGACCTAAATAAAACCTGATCGGGGCCATATAGATGCTTCGAATCAACGAAGCCCCGCTCAGGGAGGAAAAGCGGGAGGTGCAGGGGCGCACCTGTAATTAAGATAGTTTCTCAATCGCAAACATCAAGAATTTGACTCGCCGCCGGTCGGGTCAAGCTCGTTTCTGAGCTCTAATGCTGCGGCAAACCAAGTACCAACCACTTGCTCAACTTCATCGACACCTTGTTTTTTAAGGCTTGAAAATAGCTGAACAGTAATCATGGCGTCATCAGCAAATTCAGCTTTTACTTTACGCAGCACTAATGCTTTTTCTTGATTATTTAATTTATCTGACTTGGTAAGTATGCAATGAATCGGCTTTCCTGTTGGGCGAAACCAACTGAGCATATTACGATCTAAATCAGTCAGTGGTCGACGGCTATCCATAATCAGCACTAAGCCAATTAAATTATCGCGATGCGATAAATACTGCGCCAACAAGCCTTGCCAGTGCTTACGAATTCGCTCAGGCACATCAGCATAACCATATCCGGGTAAATCGACTAAACGTCGTTCATTACCAAAATCAAAATAATTAATATGCTGAGTACGCCCAGGCGTTTTTGATACGTAGGCGAGACGCGTAATGTTCGCGAGTGTATTAATTGCGCTAGATTTACCCGCATTTGAACGGCCAGCGAAAGCAACTTCGACCCCTTCATGAGGTAAAGTCTTTAAATCATTTACAGTAGTGAGGAACTGCAAGCCTTGAAATAGGGACATCTGTGGGTGCCATTGTGGTTTGTATCGGAGTCTTGCTATAGAATACCAGTATTTGAACGATTATCGTCGGCACCTTAGACTGACGTACTCCAACACGGGAGCGGATTTATGCGCAGCATGTCTGTTGCAGTGAGCATTGCAGCACTTTTGATGATATCACCCGCCGCGATTTCGGCGATTGTTAAGGGCGATCCAAGCAAAGGCAAAGTCATCGTTGACCAAGTCTGCGCGGCCTGTCATGGCGTAGATGGAAATAGCGTAGCGAGCGCAAATCCAAACCTAGCTGGACAACACCCAGAATATATCATTAAACAGTTGCAAGAATTTAAAAGTCAAAAGCGTAAAAATGCCATTATGCTTGGCATGGCTACGCCATTAACTGCGGCAGATATGGCCAATGTTGCGGCTTACTATAGCAAGCAAACACCGAAAGCAATTGGCGCATCTGACAAGGCTTTAGTTGACGCTGGGCAAAAAATCTACCGAGGTGGCATTGCCGCCAAAAACGTACCAGCCTGTATGGCTTGCCACGGCCCTTCTGGCGCGGGAATTCCAGTTCAATATCCACTTGTAAGCAGCCAGCATGCTGGTTATACCGCGGCCCAACTCAAAGCCTTCCGTGACGGTCAGCGTGATAACAGCGTGCCAATGATGGAAATCGCAGCCAAGCTCTCTGATGCTGAAATCAAAGCCGTGGCTGAATATATCCAATCAATTCACTAAGCGTTAATCGGAACTCATTTCGATTTACGCGTACTAAAGGGGGCGATTCGCCCCTTTTTGATTTTATGATGACCTCAAATACACTTTCATTTCGCCGCGCTCTCTTTGATTTATTATCATCGATGCGTTTTGCAATTAGTTTATTAACACTACTTGCGATTGCTTCTATTATTGGTACCGTGCTCAAGCAAAATGAGCCTTATGTTAATTATCGTGTTGAGTTTGGGGATTTTTGGTTTAGCATTTTTGAACCACTTGGCTTATTCGATGTTTATCATTCGATCTGGTTTTTACTTATTTTGGCATTTTTGGTTTTTTCAACCTGTCTGTGTATTTGGCGACATTTTCCAGGTGTCATTCGTGAAATACGTAGTTACCGTGACAAAGCCAGCGCCAATTCATTGCGTTTAATGTCGCACCATCATGAAATCAATCAGCCGCTCGCGCAAGAACAAGTTTGCCAACATCTCACTGAGCATGGTTATCGCTACCGATTGCGAACCGATGGTGATGCGACCTTAATTGCCGCTAAAAAAGGCAGTTGGCAGCGGCTGGGTTATTTATTTACGCATTCGGCCATCGTGGTTATTTGTATTGGCGGTTTAATGGACGGCAATTTGCCATTAAAAGTCATGGAAATGCTGGATATTAAAACCGCTGAAACGCGCAATATACCGCAAAGTCAAATTCCAGAAATGTCTCGCCTCGCGTCAAATAATTTGTCTTTCCGTGGCAATGTGAGTTTAAGTGAGGGCAGCTCTGCCAGCGTGGTATTTCTTAATTCAGGCAATGGCTATTTTGTTCAAGAACTACCCTTTATTTTAAAACTGAATAAATTTCATATTGAGCATTATTCAACGGGTATGCCTAAATTGTTTGCCAGTGATATTGATGTGCTTGATATTAAAACGGGCAAAGTCATTCAAAGTGGCACCATTAAAGTGAACCATCCTTTAGTTGTGGATGGCGTTGCCATTTATCAAGCCAGCTTTGGCGATGGCGGCTCTGGACTTGAGTTTGTGCAATGGGACTTATTGAGCAATGCCAAATCCAAATTGGCGGCTCAATCGCAAACCGAACTTGCGCTCACTGCAGGCCAAGCCAATTACCGCCTCGAAATTGGCGATCTACGCCCTTTTAATATTGAAACCTTAGATAAAACGGCAAATGGCAACACCTCAACAGTGGCCGTCTCCGCTTTGCAAACCGCATTAGCATCGGCGCAATCGGTGCATGGCGATCGGAATGTGCGTAATTTAGGGCCAACGATTCAATTTAAAGTGCGTGATGATCGCGGGCAAGCGGTTGAATATCAGAACTATATGCAGCCATTTGTAGAAAATGACAGCAGCTATTTCATTACAGGTATGCGCCGCGAGGTCGCCTCACCGTTTGCATTCACGCGTATACCACTAGATCAAGATATGCAGCTTGATGCGTTTATGCGCTTTAGATCGACGATCTTAAATGCCAAATTACATGCTGACATTGCGAAAAGAACCGCGGCTAAAGCCTTAAAGGCCGGTGGTGTTTCTGCCGATGGCGAGGCACAGTTTGCCGAAATTACCGAGGGCGTGTTGTTTCAGTTTAGCCAAGGCGGCTTTCCTGCCATTGAACGCTTCTTAGAGAAAAAAGTGCCACAAGCTGAGCGGCAAGTCGTCGCGCAAACCTACCTTAAAGTACTGCAAAGTGCGGCAATCGATGCGATGGAATTAGCGCAAACGCAAGCTGGCCTGCCAGTGACGCCAACCGATAATGCGCAGTACCGATTTTTGATGGATAGTTTGGTGGCCACCAGCAGTTTGTTTGATTACGGCACACCGGCTGTTTTGCAGCTAACCGGCTTTAATGAAGTGAAATCGAGTGGCTTTCAGCTCACCCGCTCGCCCGGTAAAAACGTGGTTTATTTAGGCTCTTTATTATTAATCATCGGTATTTTCTGCATGTTTTATATTCGAGAAAATCGTTTATGGATCAGAATTAGCCCTCATGCCACGTTGATGGCGATGAGTAGCAATCGCAAAACTGACGACTTAGATCGTGAGTTTGCCGCTCATATCGAGCACCTTGCACCAAACCAGCAACAAGCCCCACTTTGAGAGCCTTTGTATGAATTCGCTAAGTTTGAAAAATCGACGTTTTAATACTGCTGATGTGCTGTTTACGCTGTTTATCGTGGTAATCGCCTTGGTCTCGTGGCAGAAATACCACAGTTTTCTTGATTATTATGAACAAGGTATTTTGATTGGGGCTGTGGCGGGGCTGTGTTGGTTTGGCTGGTTTTGGCCGGCGATGCGGGTGTTCTTTCCCGTTTGCGGCATCATTGCGCTCGGTGCCATTGAACTCTATGCCGGCGACTTAAGCCGTGGGCAAACCGAGTTTTGGCTGAAGTATCTACTTTCAAGTCAATCGGCTGTGATGTGGATGTGCGTGCTGTTTTTCCTGGCCACCATCCTGTACTGGCTTGGTTTATTGCGCCAATCGGCCACCGCACTGAGTATTGCTTCGGGCTTAACATGGGCTGCAGCAGGCGCAGCGATGATTTCCAAGCTGGTTCGCTGGTACGAAAGCTATTTAATCGGTGCCGATGTCGGGCATATTCCGGTCTCCAATTTATATGAAGTTTTCATTCTATTTTGCTTGATGACCGCTTTGATGTATCTATATTACGAAGCGCAATTTGCGGCCAAAACCATGGGGGCTTTTGTGCTCTTGGTGATTTCGGCGGCAGTTGGTTTTATTATTTGGTACTCATTAGATCGTCAAGCGCATGAAATTCAACCGCTGATTCCTGCGCTGCAATCGTGGTGGATGAAAATCCACGTCCCGGCCAACTTTATCGGTTATGGCAGTTTTGCGATTGCCTCAATGCTCGGAATCGCACAACTACTCTCTGCTCGCGGCATTCTCACTACAAAACTACCCAGTTACGACACCTTGGGCGAGGTGATGTATAAAGCGATCGCCGTAGGTTTTTTGTTTTTTACCATCGCCACCGTACTCGGTGCAATGTGGGCCGCTGATGCTTGGGGTGGCTATTGGAGTTGGGACCCTAAGGAAACTTGGGCGCTGATCGTTTGGCTCAATTATGCCGCTTGGTTACACGTTCGATTAATCAAAGGCTGGCGGGGTGATATTTTGGCGTGGTGGGCGGTTATTGGACTGTTTGTTACCACGTTTGCCTTTATCGGCGTCAATATGTTTTTATCCGGGCTGCACTCTTACGGCGGGCTCTAAATAACGACAGATAAAAAGCCGCTCATCTTATGAGCGGCTTTTTTTATTGCACTGCAACCATGACAAGGTCTTGAATGAAGAAACATTCTGCGAGGTCATCATGGAAAGTACTTTTTATGAAAAAACAGCAGTCGGCATTAGCGAAATCAGCACACGTAGTCAGCAGCTTAATTTTAAAGAACGACAACTGCTGATCTTGATCGATGGCAAAATCAGTGTTGCGGCGCTCACTCAACTGATGCCGCTGGCTGATCTACTCCTGAGGCTAGAAAAACTACAAATGGCGGGCATGATTACATGCTCAGTGGCCAAACAAGGCAAAAAGACCGCATTCACCGAGAAATCTTTAGATCCATAGCAAAACCACATGACAAGCAAAGGCTTCAGCTCAAAAAGGTTGTCACTTTACAACACTTATTGCCCCCGTATTTCATTTGATTATCGATCAATACCCGCTTCAATCGAGCCGCAATCTCAGTTCAAAATGAGCCCTAAAGCATTAAAATCTAAGCCATTTATGCCATCAAGAATCAATATTCAGCCAATAATCCCCACCCTAAGAATGGTCCATCGCAGTATATATTTTCAATCATGCAAGGCGTATCCCCGATACTATTAGGTTCTAATTATATGTAAGCTGACGAAAAGGCATACAGAGGTAGTAATGAATCACAATTCTATTTTCAGCAAAACCGACGCAGGCTTAAACGAAGTCAAAACCCGCAGCCCAGGCTTTCCGATTCGATTGCGACAACTGTTAATCATGATCGACGGCCAGAAACGCGTTGAGGAGCTGCTCGCATTACAGCCCGATCGCAATGAACTGCAAAAACAATTACAGCAATTGATGGATTTACATCTCATTCTTGAGCACGCTGGTTACGCAAGCCATACGCCGTCAGCGCCTATAGCGCCATCACCCGCCACACAATCCATTGCTAACGCAACACCAGCGAGCCGAACACTACCTAGCGCCAGTGCCAGACTCAAAATTCGTCGCATCATCCATATGACTGACCAAGCGTACTTATCCAATAAGCTCGAATTTATGCTGAGCGATGTATTTGACGCGCTAAGCAGCTATGAAGAGCTACAATTTTGCATTGAGCGCTGGCAAAAAGCCTTAAAAGAAGCCGGCCACAGCGATATGGCCGATGCTTATCTGTATCAAGTTAAAGCGGCGATGGCGAGCTAATGAGTGTTGCCAGCAAAGCTTGCTGCAATGGTTGCCAATCGGGCGCTTGATCGCTTTGCACAATCACCTCAAAACGACTATCACGCCGATAAGCCGCAGGGGCGGCGCTGGTCATGCTATCCACCCAATCCAGGCGATACCAATCACGCTCGGTATGAAAAATACCTTTGGCACGCGTTAGCCCCTGCAAATTTAAATCACTATTTTGCGGCAATGCCGTCAATAAATCAGCGACCTTACTACTACTAAAAACCACTTCCGGCGGGAAAATCCAACCACAACTGTGCGAGCCGAGGCTCGATTGCATTTTACAAATGGGCCAGCTCGTCACTTCAGCCTCAATATCAGCCGATTTGCTGACGACTGAGGAATGGGTTTGCTGACTCGAAGTGTAGCGCCCCACTTGGGCATGCGCGCCCGAATGCGGCACCGGCCAACGCTCAGGGTGTAACTCTAAATCGAGTAAGCCAAGATCAAACTGCCCCTTAATCGCCCGCGTAATGGCCAACTTAGGCGGAAAAAAAGCCGCAGCCATCGCTTCAGCGCGCACAATTTGCGCTTCATCGGCCACATCACACTTATTAATCACCAAGACATCGGCCAATTGCAATTGATCGCGCCAAGTTTCGTGCGAGTAATAACGCGAATCTTCCAACTGCCGAGGATCGAGCAAGCACACCACCGCACGCACTTCAAAAGCACTAGCAAGCATTGGGTCACGTAGCAAATCAATAATACCCGCCGGGTGTCCCAAGCCAGAAGGCTCAATCAATAAGCGATCTGGACGTATACCCCTTGCCAACTTCCCCAGAGTCACCCGCAGCATCGGGCTAGTGGTGCAGCAAATACAACCGCCGGGCACTTCGGCCACTTGCAAGCCATCGCCAGCGCTCGACAACGTCGCACCATCAATGCCCACCTCACCAAATTCATTGACGACAATCGCCCAATATTCATCGGCCGGCTTTTGTGCCAACAAATTCATCAATGCCGTGGTTTTACCAACCCCTAAAAAACCAGTAATTAAATTAACGGGGATCACGCTTGCGGTCATACAAATCATCCATGGGTATATAACTAAGAGGCTTTATCTACAAAGCTTAAAACCAAATACCTAGTCTTTTTTCGGTTCAGGTTTATGTTCGCGCTTTTTTGCATCATCCGTGTGCAAGATGCTCATTGCAGCACCGGTTTCACCGATCACGATCTTTGGCATCACCAGCAAAGATTTATTAATGGCATCATCAATCAAGTCTTGCTCTTCACGTCGTGGTGGCTTAAGCACAAAATTAGCCACTTCATTTTTATTACCCGGGTGACCGATTCCTAGGCGCAAACGCCAAAAATCAGCAGTCGACAGATGAGACTGAATGTCTTTTAAACCATTATGTCCGCCATTACCCCCGCCTTTTTTCAGCTTCACTAAGCCCGGCGCAATATCGAGTTCATCATGGACGACTAGAATTTCATCGGGCATGATTTTATAAAACTGCGCCAATGCCACCACAGCCAAACCACTGCGATTCATAAAAGTTTGCGGCTGCAATAACCAAACATCGTGGTTAGCAATTTTAACTTTGCCGCACAAGCCATGAAATTTACTGTCATGGCGTAAAAAAATCGGTCCATCACGTGCCAGAAGATCCAGCAACCAAAATCCGGCATTATGCCGCGTTGCCGCGTATTCACCACCTGGATTACCCAAACCTACGATTAACTTAATCGCCATCTTATTTTCCCCAGTCTCGAGTACACCATCACTACCAGACTCACTACATCGCACAAATCAATCTTGAGTAGACATAAAAAAACCCGCTGAATCAGCGGGTTTGATGAACTGCGAAGGTTAAATTAACCTTTAGCGCCGTTCAACATAGAAACGGCCAAGTCAGCACCGCGTAATAACGATACCAATTGAACGCCTTCTGGCAATGCGATGTCAGATAAGTGAACTGACAAGTTACCAACCGCCAATTTAGACTGGTCAACAGTAATGAATTCTGGCAGTTTCGAAGCAACGCAACGAACCATCACTTCTTTCAATACATTGCTGATTGCGCCGCCTTGCATTTTAACGCCGAGGCAAACATCGCCATCAACGAAGTGCAATGGCACACGCAATTCAACAACAGACTCAGCGCTAACGCGTTGGAAGTCGATATGTTGAACTTGTTGTTTGAACGGATGGTATTGAACAGCACGAACCAAAACTTGTTCCGCAGCACCATCATCAACCGACAATTGGATCAATGCAGTGTGGAATTTTTCGTCTTGCAATGTGTAGTACATGCTGTTGTGATCCAAGTTGATCGCAACGGCTTCAGCAGAACCACCGTAAACGATACCTGGCAATTGACCGGCTTTACGCAGGCGGCGGCTCGCACCAGTGCCCTGCTTTGCGCGGCTTGTAGCTTTTAATTCAAAAGTCATTGTCATACTCCAGTACAGATAAAAACATCAGCCCCCCGCGACCAGAGAAGCTGATGATTCGAGGGAAAACCCCTCTGAATTCTTGCGGGGTTACCAAGGTAAACCCGTTTGTGCATCAATCAACGAATAAACTAGAAACCGATTCTTCGTTATTAATACGGCGCATCGTTTCAGCCAGTAAACCAGCAATCGACACCACACGAACACGGCCGCTAGCTTGGCCCAATTCGCTCACTGGAATCGTGTCAGTAACAACCACTTCATCCAGTTCAGATTGCATGATGCGATCGACTGCAGCACCAGAGAACACCGCATGCGTGGCATACGCCATGACACGATTTGCACCGAATTTCTTCAATGCTTCAGCCGCTTTACACAATGTATTGGCGGTATCGATCATGTCGTCGATAATCACGCAATCGCGGCCTTTCACATCACCGATGATGTGCATCACTTCAGCCACATTGGCTTTGGGACGACGCTTATCGATAATCGCCATATCAACACCAAGTTGTTTGGCCATTGCACGAGCGCGCAATACGCCGCCAACATCGGGCGATACAATCATCAGGTTTTCGTAATTTTTGGCGCGGATATCAGCTAGCAATACCGGAGTGGAATAAATATTATCCACCGGGATATCAAAAAAGCCTTGAATTTGGTCGGCATGGACATCGACAGTCAATACACGATCAACACCAGCGACTTGCAACATATTGGCAATCACTTTGGCCGAAATCGGTACCCGCGCAGAACGTGGACGACGATCTTGGCGGGCATAACCAAAGTACGGAATCGCTGCCGTAATCCGACCTGCTGAAGCACGTTTTAACGCATCGACCATCAGCATCATTTCCATGATGTTGTCGTTCGTCGGCACGCACGTTGATTGCAAAACAAAAACATCACGACCGCGAACGTTTTCCAGTAGCTCAACGGTGACTTCACCATCAGAAAAACGACCAACGGTGGCGCGTCCTAATGAGATGTCCAGATGATTAACTACGCGTTCAGCAAGGCGAGGGTTAGCGTTGCCGGTAAATACCATGAGGCTGTCGTAAGCCATTTCCAAATCCTGAAAAAACGAAAAGCGTGTAATTGATATAATTACACGCTTTCTTTTTATAGGTGGCAGGGGAAGAAGGATTCGAACCTTCGCATGCTGGAATCAAAATCCAGTGCCTTAACCAACTTGGCGACTCCCCTAGCGATTTTTTGCTAATGAATTACTTAGCGTA
Organism: Deefgea salmonis; assembly: GCF_020531905.1. Lineage (GTDB taxonomy): Bacteria > Pseudomonadota > Gammaproteobacteria > Burkholderiales > Chitinibacteraceae > Deefgea > Deefgea salmonis. The sequence goes on from NZ_JAJAWG010000002.1 coordinate 531,289, forward strand.
CTCGTATAACGGATGACGATCTAACGTTGAAACGACCAATCCGCTGATACTTTCAAGAAGGCCGCATAATACAGCATTTGCAGCCGCTTGTGAAGGCATTTCTACAAATACACAACTACCCGATCCGGTCATTCTGGCATCACCAAACGGCTTTAATAAAGCCAGCTGCTCAGCGATTTCTGGGTATTTACGAACAGCGCACGCTTGCAAATCATTACGTGTAACTGCCTCTTCAAGGTCGCCAACTTTAATAGAGGGGCTGTTTCTTGTCAAGAGAGGGTCTTTAAAAATTTCAGGGGTAGAAACATGCACCTGAGGATGCAACAACACATAATGTCGATGTGGCGTTGCAATGGCCGTCATGATTTCGCCGATCCCTTCAACAAAAGCATTTTGCCCAAAAATAAAGAACGGCACATCTGCGCCTAAACGCAAACCGAGAGTCATTAAATCAGCGCGTGAATAATCTAATTGCCACAGCTGGTTTAAAGCCAATAAAACCGTCGCCGCATCGGAACTACCGCCGCCGACGCCGCCGCCCATCGGCAGACGCTTATCGACCCGAATATCCACCCCCCAATCCGATTCCTTCGGCTGCAATAAGCGAGCGGCACGCACCGTTAAATCTAATTCAGCAGGTACGCCAGGCAAAGGGTTATGGTGAACGATTTGTCCGTCGTGGCGTAACCGTAGCCAGATCGTATCGTGCGCATCAATCAGCTGAAATACCGACTCAAGCAAATGATAGCCATCCTGACGACGGCCAACGATATGCAAAAACAAATTTAATTTAGCTGGCGCAGGAAAAGCTGCAAAACCCTGCTCATCCACAATAGGGGTAAAACTCATGGCGCAGCATGACTCCATTCTTTAATCATCACTAAAATTCGCAAATCGTCACGCGTCAGCTCGACCCGATACGGCCAATCCCCAGCACGATAATCACTGGGGCGAACCCGCCAGCCAGACTGTTCAAAATCATCGGCACCACGGGTAAAGGGTTGTTTCGGATCAGGCAGTCCACGCAGCCACCAGCGCATTCCGGATACCGGCATCACTAAACCCGTCACTTGCGCCAAAAGCGCTTCGGGTTGGTCGGCCACATCCATCGTTGCGCCATGTTGCAGTTGTGCCGCGACAATTTCGCCTGCCCGATACTGAATGGTTAATTCCGCCAAAATATTGCCCAATGGCGACGACAATGACAACACATCTCGCTGCGGGCTCGCCACCCAATCAAACAAAGCCGTATTGGCTTGATTTTGACTGCGTATATTCACTCGACCCTGTGCCGCAAAGCCCTCGCTGGGGGGCTTTAACGGCGCTTGCACACAAGCCGACAGCAAAAACACCGCCAACAACAGGCCAGCAAGCGAACGAAAATGCACTGGCAACGCCAGCTGTTTAGCCAATGCCAGCACTTACCAGCCCATCTTCTGGCGCAGCGCGAGCAAACTCTCATCATCGGGTTCAAGCAACATGGCCGCATTGACCACCGTCATCGCCTGCTTTTTATCGCCCTTTTGCCAAAGTACTTCGGCATAATGCGCGGCGATTTCAGGGTCTGGCAATTGAGCATAAGCACGTTTTAACAATTCGGCCGCTTCGTTCAGCTTGCCTTGTTTAAAGCGCAGCCAGCCCATACTGTCGAGCACCACTGGATTGTTTGGTTCTTTATCCATGGCCTGACTCAGATAGGTATCTGCCTCTGCGTAACGATCAGTGCGGTTTGCAAGGATATACCCAAGCGCATTCAAGCCATGAATATGCCCAGGATTGAGCTGCAAGTAATAGCGCAAATCAGCTTCTGCTGCAGGAATATCCCCGACCAAATCCAGATATAAAGAACGATCATAATAAAGCTCGCCGGCAGTCGGATGGCGCTTGATCGCTGCATTCATCACCGCAACGGCTTGAGTCAGGTTTTTGCGTTCACGCCAAACTTGCGCTTCGATTTGCGCTTTATTGATTTGTTGACTGAGCGACGCGACCGGCAACGCCGCTAAGGCCGCATCGGCGGTTTTTTGCTCGCCAATTCGGGCGTATAAACGCGGCAAGCGCGCCTGTACTCGCTCAGCTTGCGCATCAGGCACTTGCAAATACCATTGAATTGCATCACGTTCACGATGTTGCTGTTCGGCAATTTGTCCCAAATAAACCGCCAATTGTGGCGCGATTTTGGAATTCAACGCCACCGCTTGCTCAAGATAACGTTGCGAACGTTCTAAATCATGCAGCTCCAGCGCGATCAAGCCAGCACCAATTAAAGCCTCAATTTGCTGCGGATCACGATTCAAAACGGCTTCATATTGCTGCTGTGCGGCAGGATAATTTTGCCCCTCGGCCATATTGCGCGCTTGCGCCAAAGTAATCGCCGTCGACATCGGATTGGCTTTGGCGGCGTCTTGTAATAATTTAGTCAGCGCCGGGTCTTTCTTACCCGAGAGCAGTTGCGCCTTATACAGTACTGCGGGCTCCCACGAAGCACGCAAACTCAGCGCCTGCTCTAGCTCGGCCAAAGCTTGTGCGTCATCCGCCGCATTGCTATACGCCACCGCACGTGCAAACCGCGCTTCGGGCATCGTCAAAAAGCCGGCGGTTAATTGATCGGTGACGGCAACGACAGCATTTCGGTCGCTGTTTTTATCCCACAATTGATGCATTTGCATAAAAAACGGTGCCATTTCTGCCGGCTTGGCATTGAGCAGCACGCGTAAATGCGGCTCAACTTGATCGACTCGTTTACTGCGAATCAATAAGCTCACCAAGATTTGTCGTGCCTGAATCGAGTTGGGCGCGCCAGCCACCCACAACAGCGCAGCCTCTTGCGCCACCACCAACTGCCCGGCGGACAAAGCCAATTGCGTTGCGCGCTGCGCGGCGCGTGGATCTTGCGTGCGCTGCGCTAAATCCAGCCAAGCTTGCGCCGCCAATGCCGAATTGCCGCGCTGGGCGGCGATATCGCCGACTAAAAAGCGCATCATTAATTCGTCGCTCAGCTCAATTTTTGGCAAAATACTCGGATCAAAGCCGTCTAGTTTTTCGACCTCGGAAGCCGACTCAGCCGCATCGGCCGTTTCTGCCGCTGGGCCACTTGCATTGGCCTCTGGACCAGAAGTTGTCAGCGCCGCGCATCCTGACAGCCCGGCAAGGAAAACCGCAATCAATGAATAAGAGCGCAAGGACATAGTCAGTTCCAAGATTTGAAAGTTTAAGACGCGATATTAGGTAAACTGGGGGCGAAAGTCCAAACTCGCAAGTACAGCATACCGCTATACCGCATAGATTCGCTTTAATCGAGCCCACACCATGCCAGAATTACCCGAAGTAGAAACCACTCGCCGTGGCATTCATGATCATTTACTCAATGCCAAAGTCAGCGAACTCATCGTGCGTAACGGCCGCTTACGCTGGCCGGTTCCGGCAGATTTAGCCAGCCTGATTGGTGGCCAGACTATTCACAGCATAGGTCGGCGCGCCAAATATTTGCTACTGGGATTTGAGCACGGCACGCTGATTATTCATTTGGGCATGTCAGGTAGCTTACGTATTCTCACCGAAGCGTATCCAGCAGAAAAACACGATCACATCGATCTGATTTTAGATAACGGCAAAAGACTAAGGTATCACGATCCACGCCGCTTTGGTTCTTGGTTGTGGTGCGATACCCCTATCGATGAGCATTCATTACTCAAATCACTCGGGCCAGAGCCGCTGTCTGATGCCTTTGATGCACTGGCTTTACAGCAAAAAATCGGCCAACGCCGCACTGCGATCAAGCAACTGATTATGGACAATCATGTCGTGGTTGGTGTCGGCAATATCTATGCCTCCGAATCGCTGTTTCGCGCCAAAATTCACCCCACTCGCCCCGGACAAAGCTTAAGCGCTGAAGAGCGATTGCGCTTAGTCGCTGCCATAAAAGAAACACTGCATGCCGCGATTGCTGCAGGCGGCAGCACTTTAAAGGATTATGTCGATAGTGAGGGCAAAAACGGCTATTTCATGCTCAATAGCTACGTTTATGGTCGAACAGGCCAACCGTGTCGAGTTTGCGGCAGTCTGATCAACACCCAGCGCCAAGGCCAGCGCGCCACGTTTTATTGCAACAACTGCCAGCTTTAATAAAATCGCTGGTAAGTCACACCCAGCAATTCTAATATTATTAAAGCGGGATCAACCCGCTGAGCACGCGTTTTCACGCAAGGGGACAGTATGAGTACCAACGATCTACAGCCTGTAGCCGCCAACGACCATTTAGTCGCTGACTTTCAAGCCTATAGTGCTTGGCGTGGCCATTTAAGCCAATCGATTGCGCAATTATCGCGCTGGCTCAATGAACAAGATCTTAATGATTCGCAAACTACACTGCGGATTCAAGGGCTGCTCGACCGTTTAAAAGAAGACAAACTCAATATTGCCTTTGTTGCTGAATTCTCGCGTGGTAAATCCGAGCTCATCAACGCCATCTTTTTTGCCCACTATGGCAAGCGGATTTTGCCCTCATCAGCTGGGCGCACCACCATGTGCCCGACTGAACTGTTATTTGACGCTGGCCGCGCACCGAGCTTGCAACTGTTGCCGATCGAAACGCGCGGCAATAACGTCACCACGGTTGAATATCGTCGTTACCCCGATGAATGGCATAGCATTGCCCTCGATATTGACGACGCCGATTCGATGCAAGACGCCTTTAAAGAAATCGGCCGCACCCAGCGCGTTAGTGTTGAAACCGCCAAACGTTTTGGTCTGTACGACGAAAGCGATCCCGATCAAGTGGTGGCGCTGGACGCACATGGCGAAGTCGAAATTCCCTGCTGGCGTCATGCCATGATTAATTTCCCGCATCCCTTGCTGGAACAAGGCTTGGTGATTTTGGATACGCCCGGCTTAAACGCCATCGGTACCGAGCCCGAACTCACGCTCAACTTGCTACCGAACGCGCACGCGATTTTATTTATTTTGGCCGCCGACACCGGCGTGACCAAATCGGACATCGAAGTCTGGCGCAATCACATCGTTCGCAATCAAAGCGGCAAACGTGGGCGCTTAGTCGTGCTCAATAAAATCGACGGTCTGTGGGATGATTTACGCACCAGCGCCGAAATCGACGCCGAAATTGCCAAGCAAGTTAAAACCACCGCCGAATTATTGGCGATGCCAAGCAGCCAGATTTACCCGGTTTCGGCACAAAAAGCCTTGCTGGCCAAAGTACAAAACGACGATGCGCTACTGCAAAAATCCTGCTTAAGCGTGCTTGAACGCGCGCTATCAGACGATCTACTGCCCGGCAAGCAAGACATCGTTCGTGATGCCACCCAAACCGAAGTCGAAGACCTGGTCTCGGCCATTCGCTCTATTTTGCAAGCGCGCCAAGACGGCGTTCAAGAGCAACTCGCCGAATTAACCGGCTTACGCGGCAAAAACCAAGACGTCATTGCGCAAATGATGGTCAAAGTCAGCGAAGACAAAAAACACTTTGAACAAGGTTTAGTGCGCTTTCAAGCGCTACGCTCAGTCTTTAGCCAGCAAACCAATAAGCTGTTTTCGCTACTGGGTAAAGAAGCGCTCAAAGCCGAAATCGAACGCATCCGCGACCAAATGGACCGTAGCTTGTTCTCGTTTGGCGAAGGCGGTTTACGCTCCACAATGGATAATTTCTTTATTGACGTGAACAGCTCGATTGCTAAATCGGCCGAACAAGTCGCTGAAATCCAAGCGATGATGGCGGCGATGTACAAAAAATTTAGCGAAGAGCACGGTCTTGGCCAAGTGACACCACCGCCGTTTTCAACGCTGAAATACCACAAAGAACTCGCCCGTTTAGAAAAATCATTCCGCGAGCATTTCAATACCATTGGCAAATTACTCACCACCAGCCAAGGGCGTTTAACGCGCAAATTCTTTGAAACCGTCGCCAGCCGCGTGGTCTACGTATTTGAAGTCGCCAACCGCGACGTTGAAAACTGGCTCAAAGCGGTGATGGCGCCAATGGAAACGCAAGTGCGCGAACATCAATTGCAACTGCGTCGCCGCCTTGAAAGTATTAAACGCATTCACAACGCCACCACTACACTGGAAGATCGCATCCAAGAATTGGAAGAAATGAACCGCCAGCTCACCGAACAAATCACCGAGCTGAACGGCAAATTGCGCCAAGTCTACGGCGCACTACAAGCCGAAATGCAGGTGTTCGCCAAAGCCGCATAAGCTTTTCGCGCCCAAGCAAAACGCCGCAGCAATGCGGCGCTTTTCGATTTTCAGGTCTATTAACTTCATGAATCAACTATATCCCTGCGTTTGTATTGCCCTTCTATCCTTTCCGCTCTACGCAGCCACCATACAACTCGAAGAACCCGCTGGAAGCGTCCTGACTTGGAGCTCTGATAGCGCCAAAGTCGGTAAATTTACGCTCTACAAGCCCATTAAAGACAGTGCCAAATGCACTAGTGACAGCTCACGCAAACTACAATCTGTTGTCGGCCCCATCATCAGTTTTATGAGCGACTTTAGTTCTGATTGTGAAGGTGCAGCCCACGGCAGTGCAGCTGCGCGCTTTGAAGTCTTTGACGCCAGAACTGGCAAAGAACTCGCGATTACCTCATGGTTTAGCGAAGCCACGATTCTCGTAGCTCTTAAAGCAGATCCCATCGTAGCCAAAACCATCAAGGGAATTCAGATCAATAGTTTGTCCGATCTTGCCAAGAAAGCAGCCACCGAATGCGAATTTTCCTATTTTGACCTCGAACACAGTTATGCCTTTCATCACATCAAAGGCAATCAGGTCGCAGTCCGATTTGGGCTCTCACACGGCTGTGAAGTAATGCGCGGTAACTTTACTCAAATAGGCGTTTACCTACCCATCCCTGACTCATTACGCCCGTGGCTAGAAAAAGCAAATGCCAGCGGATTATTAATGAACAGAATGGAAATAAAAAACAAATAGGTATTAACCCACAAGCATTTTAAATAAATGTTCACAGATCAATACCTACAAAGCTAATCCACCAACGCCAACCAAATCTCAGTACGCAAATCTTTCGGGGCGGTCGTGCATGGGTCGTTCAGGTATTGCTCAATCGTCGGCACACTGGCTGCTTGCTCACCGCTTTGCGGCAACCACACGCCAAAGAGCCAGTGATACGCGCGCTCTAGCTCGCTATACGGGCCAATATGCTCGATCACCGCGTAGCGAGCGGTAGGAATCTGCGCTTGCCCAATATCGGCCGGTAAACTTGCTGTGCCTTTGATTTCAACCGCCGCATCCGAGCGCAATTGGTCTTCGGCAACGGTTTTTGGATCATCAAAATACAGACCAAACCAGCGCGCATCGGGCGCAACTTGCGCCTGCAGCACCAATTGCAACAAGCTAAACGTCTCGCCAATTTGCAAATACGCACCCCGATGGCGGCGCGTGGCTAAATGAATTGGTGCGGCCAAAGTACGAAATTCAACGGTATACATGTCCATCTCCTGATTAATTTTAAACTGGAGGTCTTGCCAGCGTTGACGACGATAAGCACCCGGCGTCACGCCATACGCAGCCGCAAACGAGCGCACAAATGCCGCACTACTTTGATACCCCGCGCGCTGGGCAATGCGTAGCAAAGGCCAATCGCTGGCCTGCGCTAAATCGCGTGATGCAAAATGCAGGCGCAAGCGCTGCTGCGTCGCCGTCACCGTTTCGCCCATCGTTTCACGGTAAATCCGGTGAAAATGAAACGGCGAAAAATGCGCCACATCCGCAATTTGCTCCAGCGAATAATTGCGCGCCGGCTCTTGCCACAACAACTGCACCACCCGCATCAACCGCCGCGAATAATCATCCCGAGTTCGGCTTTTATTCATCACACCTCCAAGCGCAAAGTCTAGGCAAAGGGCATTGATTTAGGTTGCGAAGTTTGCCAACACATGACAAATAAATATTGCGATTTATGCCCTGCATTTGCATAATTCACATCCTTACAAAAAACAGAAGAATTTTTCAATTATGTTACGCAATTTGTCATTACTGGGCTTGGTCGTTTTAATGAGTGGCTGCTCAACCTATACCGTGCAACGCTATTCAGTCAAAGCTGACAATGTGGTTGCTTACCGCGATAGCCAAAAGAAATTCAACGTTGCGCCATTTAGCGCCAAACAAGCCGCGCAAACCGAAATCATGTGCCGTGGTGTTGGCCCAATTAAAACGCCAGACAATCAAACTTTTGCTGACTATGTGAGCGGTGCAGTCAAAGACGAATTAAAACTCGCTGGCGCATATGACGCACAATCGGCCTTGGTACTTAGCGGCACACTCGATGAAGTGAAATTTGATTCAATGGCTGGCCTATGGACCTTGTCGCTCACCATGTCGTCAAGCAACGGCAACTCGGCCACCAAACAAGAACTCTATAAATACACCAGCAGTTTTTACGGCGAAACCGCCTGCAATCAAACGGCACAAGCCTTTATGCCTGCAGTGCAAAATCTGCTCGCTCAATTTGCAAACGATGCCAAGCTAAAATAGTTTTTACGGGGTATATCTATCTAGATCTCATTAATTAAGCGCTACATAGATATACCCTATTGGTTTAGTTTTTGCCGAGGCGCAAATAGCGCCAGCATGCCGGCCAAAATCGCCAAGCCGACCATCACGCCCAAAAATCGATGCACACCGTAGCGATCATTGAGCAGCGACGCCGAATCATGCACACTCACCATCAATAAACCCACGGCAAATTGCGCGCCCATATACGATGAATCGGCACTGCTATCTTGCAAGATTTTACCCAAAGCCGTTCCGACTAAAGTCAGCAGCATTAATAAGGCATAAGACGATAAATACACGCAAATAAAATTAAACCCCATCCCCAGCAAAGCCCCAGAAAAACACCCTAGCGCCCGATAAATAATTTTTTTCATTGATGCCGCTGGCAAATCAATCGACGCCGTTCGTGGCTGATTGGACACCGCCAAAATACTCACCGCCGCCTGAATAAAAATCAATTGCCCACCCAACAAAACCAATAACGGCGTTAGCGCAATGGCCCCGCCGGATAATAATGCAAACAATAAATAGTGTTGTTTATCTGAATGAAGCGGCGCTGATGTTGGGGATAAAGCTAAATGACTCGCTGGATACGTAATGGGCATTGCGCGATTTTTAATTGCAAATTGCAATACGGCAGAAACAAAAATAGTCGATAAAGACCCGACCATCACATCAGCAGCACGCATCAAGCCAATATGCAAAATATCTTGCTGTGGCTCAGCAAAGGCATAGCCGACAATTAAAGTAAATGTCAGACCAAAAAATAACACTGCATAATTATATTGATCAGAAACCACATTGGCATAATAAGCCGACGCGCTACTCACAATAAAAAAGATCAGACAAACACTGAATACATTTAATTCGCGTTGAAATAACAAGACCAAGACAACACCACACGCTCCACCCAATAAAGTACCGGCAATCCTTAATAAACCACGACTTAAAGTTTGTTTAAAAAAAGGTCGCATCACCACATAAGCGCTAAAAGCCGCCCACATTGAATATTCAAAATTAAATAAATAGGTAATATAAATCGCCAACGCCACCGAACACACCGACGCGGCCACATCCAATAATGAAATCCCATTATTTTTGATATTTTGCCAAGCCTGATTTAAATCAGAGCGTATTATTTTTAATTCATTCAAAAATGAAAACTGCATCCGCATTTCCTTAAAAACCCCAGCCCCGTAGCAACACCGCATCCATCACCCAAATCCTACAACGCATTGTAGGCCATGGCGCGCAGTGAAATAAGCTATGAAAAACCAACACAAACCACGCGGCGCAGCCGCATAAAAAAACCGCCGGAATGAATTGGGCGGTTGTTTGATACGGCATGCATGCGGCATTCATACGGCGCAATTCGCTGCGCTCATTGACGCCCTACACAAGCATTGCGACGTACGCGGTTATATCAGTGGTGTATTTGCGTCTAGCCTTTCAACAGC
>NZ_JAJAWG010000003.1 GCF_020531905.1 Deefgea salmonis
CATTTTGAGAGTGTAAGCACTTGTTTGACTGGCAAACCAAGCACTCACACTCATCGGCTGTATTTTGTTAAAGATCAGTGGCTTAGGACACACAAAACAGCCTATAAACCGGTGTTTCGTTTGCTGTGTCAGCAGCAGAGAGGCCGAAATATACGGCAGCCCTGCGATCACGTCAACACCTTGTTGTAAAGAAAACGCAACAAGGTAGGTAAGTGGTTGATTTATATAGAAACAGATTTAACTCAAAAATGCAGCAAACGACAGAAACAAACAAGGGCGCTATCGCGCCCCTATCCTTAAACCGATTAAAACAAATGTTTTTATGGCTGAAAGTCGGGTAATTGCCGTTGCAAATGCTCTTCTTTCACATGCTCAACCTCACGCAAAACGCCGCGCACATCCACCTTGCGATGATCTTGCTTAATTTTACCTGTAAGTAGCACTTCGGGATGCAGCAAGCCCCCCTCATACAACTTCCAAATTTCTTTACCGTATTGTGAGCCATTGAGTTCAGGTGCAAACTGAGCAAAATACTCCGCCAGATTATCCACATCTCGCTCTAACATTGCTGCTGCTTGATTATTACCTGCAGCATCGACCGCCTGTGGCAAATCAATAATAACGGGGCCATGCTCATCAACTAGAATATTGTACTCGGACAAATCACCATGAATCACCCCAGCACATAACATCAAAACAACTTGCTTGAGCAACGCAGCATGGTATGTCAGCGCCAGTTCAGCACTCATTTCGACATCATTCAAGCGAGGAGCGGCATTACCATCTTCACCTGTTACCAGCTCCATCAATAAGACACCCTCAAAACAGATATATGGCGTTGGAACACGTACACCCGCAGCGGCTAAACGATACAGATTATCCACTTCTGCATTTTGCCATTCTTCCTCTTGCATCTGTCGACCATAGCGCGAGCCTTTTTCCATCGCTCTAGCTTGGCGGCTATTTTTTACTTTGCGGCCTTCTTGATAGGCGGCATTCTTTTTAAAGCTGCGATGATTGGCGTCTTTATATACCTTGGCACACCGAACTTCATCGCCACAGCGCACCACATATACCGTCGCCTCTTTACCGCTCATTAATTGACGCAAGACTTCGTCAACCAAACCATCTTCCACCAGTGGCTCTAATCTCTTTGGTGTTTTCATTAAATTTGTCTACGCCCTATTTGAATTTTGACTCAACTCGCTACTTACAAGTCGGCCATTAAAATATTACAATCATTTCCAGCGCGATTCCATTCGAACCAATCAAGCAAAGCCACCCACACAAATAAAGTGGCGCTACACTTATTTTACCCCCGTCCAAAGTTTTAGTTTGAATCAATCAAAATCTAAGTCTCGGGTTTTCCCTCATGGACAATACACTAGCTAACTATGAATAGTGTGCAGTTGTTTACAATTTACTACAAGGGCATGGCATGAGCGCAAGTCGCGATGGTTTCACCTCCACATTTGGTGTCTTAGTCGCCACACTAGGTTCCGCAGTTGGTTTAGGTAATATCTGGAAGTTCCCCTATATGACAGGCACGAATGGTGGTGCGAGCTTTTTGGTGGTGTATGTTCTTGCCACTTTACTCGTCGCCCTCCCCGTGATGATTGTTGAAATCATGCTTGGACGCGCCTCTCGCGCCAATGCAGTCACTACATTTGAAGTACTCGCACCGAAAAAGCAGCGTTTTTGGCCCGTTATTGGCTATATGGGCTTAATTGCGGCAGTACTCATTTTAGCTTTTTACACCGGCGTTGCTGGCTGGGTGTTTGCTTATATTTTCAAATCAATCACCGGCAGCATCCACAGCACCGATCCAGCGAGTGCCAAAGCTGCGTTTGGCGCTCTGGTTTCCAACCCGCTAGAAGCCTTATTTTGGCAATGGGTGGTATTAGCATGGGCAGGCACCATCATCATGATGGGCGTTTCCAAAGGCATTGAAGCTGCAGCCAAAAAATTAATGCCTATTTTGTTTTTGCTGTTAATTTTATTGTGCATCCGTAGCTTAACGCTGCCCGGCGCAATGGAAGGCGTGAAATTTTTGTTTGCGCCAGACTTTAGCAAAATCACTGCCTCGGTCATATTGACTGCTGTTGGCTTGGCTTTTTTTAAGTTATCGATCGGCATGGGCACCATGCTCACGTATGGTAGTTACTTCCGCACAGAACAAAACATTCCATTAACGGCCACTCGCGTGATGCTGGCTGATTTGTCCGTGTCACTACTAGCGGGTTTAGCGATTTTCCCGGCGGTGTTTTCATTTGGCTTTGAGCCGGCAGCAGGTCCATCACTGGTCTTTATGACCATCCCAGCCGTCTTTGCCAGCATGCCATTTGGGCAGTTTTTTATGGCGCTATTTTTTATCTTGGCCGCCATTGCCGCCACGGGTGCGATTTTATCGATCATGGAAGTGCCCGTTGCCATGCTGTCTGAGCGCTTTAAGTTCAGCCGCAAAAAAGCCACCTTACTCACACTAGGCGTGATTGGCTTATTTGGGATTCCGGCGTCGCTATCATCGTCACTCACCGCCAGCTGGACCTTGTTTGGCTTAAATCCGTTTGATCTTTTCGACTACATTAGCTCAAATATTTTAATGCCAATTGGTGGTATCTTGATTTGTCTATTTGTTGGCTGGGTTTATGGCTTGCCACAACTACAAAAACAACTGAGCAATGATGGACAACTCAATAATGGCGTCATTATTAAAGCCGTGTTTATTTTGGTTCGCTACATCACACCCACGCTGATTTTAGTCATCATGCTGAAAGGACTTGGACTTATCTAGGTATTTATCTCAACGCCATATTAAACATAGGCTACATTGATATATCCAATAAAAAAGCACGAATTGATTCGTGCTTTTTTATTTCAAATGCTGGCAGACATTACATTGGAGAAATACGCGCGCTCGAGCCAGAGCCTTCAATATAAACACGCTGGCCTTTATAAATATTGGCCTCAAACGGCTGAGTCACCACCACCAATACACCGCTATTTAAGCGCACAACAACCTGCTGCCCTTGTTGATTGCCATCATACCGATTTTCGCCATACTTCCCTGCCACCGCACCGGCGATAGCCCCCATTGCCATCGCAACATCACGCCCAGTACCTGCGCCAATCAAACTACCCAACCCTGCACCTGCTGCACCCCCTAAAACGGCCCCCACCCCCAATTGATCGGAATGCGTTAAAGGGACTAAAGAAATTTGTTCAATCACCCCTTGCTGCACTTCATAAGTTTGCTGCTGATTCATGCCGATTCCGGCGCAGCCCGCCAAAATCAAACCCAGTGCAAGCGCTGTGCACCATTTAAATATGCTTTTCATTGCAAAATCCTTTGGCCAAAGCCGATTGATTAAAATGCTAAATAAAAATACTCGTCATTCGACACCCGCGCCAATGGCGCAAGGAACTCAACACATCAATACGAACACCGAGATTTCTTACATAAAACGAAATAACATACCACCAGCCATGCAAGCCGAACAGATGGGGAAAGCTTTACATTGCCATGAGAAAAATCAGTCCATCAATGCGCCAAACCATCTAGAACCGCCTCTTTAATACTTCATTTCGCATCAACTTTCATTCACTCTGGCACTAGAAAGCCGACGTATGCATTACACGACTACCGACACAGCGTCTTTTACCGTAAAATCGATGGTTTGCTTCTTACCCACAGGTTGCCATGACATCCGCTCAGATTCGCCAAAAGTTCTTGGACTTTTTTGCCAGCAAGGGCCACCAAATTGTGGCGTCATCCAGCTTAATCCCTTTGAATGACCCAACTATTTTGTTCACCAACGCTGGGATGAACCAATTTAAAGACGTTTTTTTAGGTTTTGATAAACGCTCGTACACGCGCGCCACCTCAAGCCAAAAATGCGTTCGCGCTGGCGGCAAGCATAACGACTTAGAAAACGTTGGCTATACCGCGCGCCACCACACCTTTTTTGAAATGCTGGGTAATTTCTCCTTTGGCGATTACTTCAAGCGCGACGCCATCTTTTTTGCTTGGGAATTTTTAACCGGCCCAGAATGGCTAGCCATTCCCAAAGAAAAACTGATGGTCACCGTGTATGCCACGGACGACGAAGCTTTTGATATTTGGCATCAAGAAATCGGCATTCCAAGCGATCGCATCGTTCGCATTGGTGACAATAAAGGCCCGGGCGTATCGGACAACTTCTGGCAAATGGGCGACACCGGCCCTTGCGGCCCATGTACTGAAATTTTTTACGATCATGGCGCACATCACTGGGGTGGCCCTCCGGGATCGGCTGAAGAAGACGGTGACCGTTTCATCGAAATCTGGAACAACGTGTTTATGCAATTTAACCGCGATGAAGCGGGCGTATTGCATCCGTTGCCAAAACCATCAGTCGATACCGGCATGGGTTTGGAGCGTATTTCTGCGGTCATGCAAGGCGTGCACGCCAATTACGAAATCGATTTATTCCAACATCTGCTTGCCGCCGCAAAACGCGAAACCGGCGCAGCGGATGCTGACTCGCCATCGCTACGCGTGATTGCCGACCATATTCGCTCTTGCGCGTTCTTGATCGCTGATGGCGCTTTGCCAGCCAATGATGGCCGTGGCTATGTATTGCGCCGCATTACTCGCCGCGCTGTGCGTCATGGCTATAAGCTTGGCCAAAAAGGCTATTTCTTCCACAAACTGGTCGCGCCATTGGCTGAAGTGATGGGCGATGCGTATCCAGAATTGCGTCAACGCCAAGAACACATTGTTGAAGCCATCAAAAACGAAGAAGAAATCTTCGGCCGCACACTTGAAAACGGCATGGCTTTACTCGACACCGTTTTGGCCGGTGGCAAACAAGTCCTTGATGGCGATGTGGCATTCAAATTGTCTGACACCTACGGCTTCCCGATCGATTTGACCGCGGACGTCTGCCGCGAGCGCAATGTCACCGTGGATATTGCGGGTTTTGAAGCCGCACTGGATGTTCAACGCAAGCAATCCAAAGCTGCAGGCTCATTTAAAATGACGGCAGGCTTGGCCTACGAAGGCGAGGCATCGTGCTTTCATGGTTACACAGAAGCCAGCCGTTCCGCCAAAGTACTCGCGCTGTATAAAGGCAGCGAATCAGTGCAAAAACTAGAAAATGGCGACGAAGGCGTGATCGTACTCGATCACACCCCGTTTTATGCCGAATCGGGCGGTCAAGCCGGTGATGTTGGCGTGATTGCGGGCCCTGGCGTATTTAATGTGACCGACACACAAAAAGTAAAAGCCGATGTATTTGGTCATCAAGGCCAAATCATCAGCGGCGCGCTCCATGTTGGCGACGAAGTCACTGCCAGTATCGATATTGCCAAACGCCAAGCCAGCCAACGCAATCACTCGGCGACGCATTTACTGCACGCTGCGCTACGCGAAGTACTGGGTACGCACGTGGAGCAAAAAGGCTCGTTGGTGAATGCCGAACGCACGCGTTTTGACTTCTCACACCCGAAAGCGGTCACTGCGGACGAAATCGCTAAAATCGAAAGTCTGGTCAATCACGTCATCATGGCCAATGAAGAAGCGCAAATTCGCCTAATGAGCTACGACGACGCGATTAAATTTGGCGCGATGGCCTTATTTGGCGAGAAATACGGCGACGAAGTGCGCGTTTTGAAAATGGGCGACTTCTCGACCGAGCTCTGTGGCGGGACGCACGTTAAACGCACTGGCGATATTGGCCTATTCAAAATCGTCGCCGAAAGCGGTATTGCTGCCGGCGTTCGCCGAATTGAAGCCATTACCGGCACCGCAGCGCTCACCGCAGTGCAAGCGCAAGACGCCGAACTCAAAACCGCAACGGCTATCGTTGGCGCACATCCGGGTGAATTGATTGGCAAATTGGAAAAACTTCAAGCGGATTTAAAAGCGACGCAAAAAGAAATCATTAGTCTGAAAGGACAAATGGCGTTTGCCCAATTAGACCAACTCATCGGCGTTGGACTGCGCACCATCAAAGGCGTGAAATGCATTGGCAGTGTGGTGGAAGACGTTGATCCGGCTACCTTGCGTGAAATGAGCAATAAGTTGATGGATCGACTCGAAAGCGGCATCGCCCTACTCGCTTGTGTCTCTGAAGGTAAAGTCAGCCTGATCGCCCGTGTATCGCCCGACCTCATCAGCAAAGTCAAAGCCGGTGAACTGGTCAATATCGCGGCACAACTGGTTGGCGGCAAAGGCGGCGGACGCCCTGATCTAGCGCAAGCTGGTGGCACTGAGCCCGCCAAACTGCAAGAAGCCATGCAAGCGGCCGCAGTCTGGGTTGAGAACAAATTGTAATCACAAAACGCTAAAGCAAACAGCCACCATAAATTCGGTGGCTGTTTTTTTATGCCAATTCATCGGATTAAATTAAGCAAGTAAAAATCACGATAAATAACGCCCGTCGCCAACAAGGGTATGGATGTCAAACTATTAATTAACAAAGCTTATAACAACATACCCAATAGATATTTAACCCGCATAGCGCAAAACAGAGGAACAAATGACAGGAGACAAATTGAAGCGCGGCGATAAAGTCTGTGTGATTGCACCATCAAGAAGCCTTGGCATCATTTCTCAGCACGTGATCGAACTTGCCACTACAAGGCTCAATGAAATCGGCTTAGAAGTTTGTTTTTCTAAAAATTGCCATCAAATGGATGAGTTTCACTCATCATCGATTGAAGCCAGAATTGACGATCTGCATACTGCGTTTTCTGATAAAACCGTTAAAGGTATTTTGACTGCAATTGGCGGCCACAACTCAAATCAATTACTGAATAAAATTGATTATTCAATCATCAAATCTAACCCAAAAATACTGTGTGGATTTTCAGACATCACGGCTTTAAGCAATGCCATTTATACAAAAACAGAGCTCATTACCTATAACGGACCACATTTTTCGACATTAGGCATGGCGCAAGGACTTGATTACACCATCGAATATTTTAAAAAATGTTTAATGAGTGAGAATGGATATTCAATCACGCCATCCCAATATTGGTCGGATGATGAGTGGTACATCAATCAAGATCAACGTGATTTCTATCCCAACACAGGATATCAGGTCATTAATACAGGCCAAGCATCAGGAACGATTATTGGTGGAAACTTATGCACTTTCAATTTATTGCAAGGCAGTTGCTTTTTACCAGAACCAGAAAATGCAATTTTATTCCTCGAGGAAGATAATCTGCTTGAGCTGAATACACTCAGTGAATTTGACCGAAATTTACAATCTATCATCCATCTAAAATCATTTTACTCTGTAAAAGGTATTGTGATTGGTCGGTTTCAAACAGCGTCACAGATTACGCTCGAACAAATTTGCAAGCTGATTCACTCAAAACCTGAATTGAATTCAATCCCTGTCATATACAACCTTGATTTTGGACATACAACACCACAAATCACCTTCCCAATCGGTGGCGAGGCTGAAATTATCGCAACAAGCACGCGTTGTGAAATAATGATCAAAAAACACTAAAGTAAGATCAATAACAAATCAGCAGCATATGTCTTTTAGTATGTATCTGCTTATAGCCACTATTAAATAAAACTTAGAGAGCAATACCCATGACTCCACGTCCAGAACTCGCCCTTGGCGAATATCAGCATTACAAAGGTAATCGTTATCAAGTGATTGATTTGGCCATCCACAGCGAAACGGAAGAATGGCTGGTGGTGTATCGGCCGTTGTATGGCGAAGGTGCTTTGTGGGTGCGGCCGTACCTAATGTTTGTAGAGAACGTGATAATTGATGGCACCCCTCAAGCGCGGTTTACGAAAGTAGCTGATTGAAGGTCAAAAATATGCTTGAGTAGCGACCCAATCGCCACTTACAAAAATATGCGTTTCGTAGGCGCGCTTGCCCGCGAATAACACCGTGAATGTGAAACACAAATGCCTTGAATTTAAATTGCATTCGCGGGCAAGCCCGCTCCTACGCGATATTCAGACGTAAAAAAACCGCTGCAAGCAAGCGGTTTTTTTCATATACGCAGACGATTAGTCTTGGTATGGGTGTTGCAGCACGATGGTTTCGTCGCGATCTGGGCCGGTTGAGACGATTGCAATCGGCGCTTCGCAAATTTCTGCGATGCGTTTCAAATAGTTTTGCGCATTGATTGGCAATTCTTCGAATTTTTTCACGCCGAATGTCGATTCAGACCAACCTGGCATTTCTTCATAGATTGGCTCGCACAACGCAATGTTTTCTGCGCCAATTGGCAAGATGTCGATGGCTTTGCCATTCAACATATAACCAGTACACAATTTAATGGTTTCGATCGAATCCATCACGTCAAGTTTGGTCACACACAAACCTGAAACACCGTTGATTTGAATTGAGCGTTTCAGCGCTGCAGCGTCAAACCAACCACAACGACGTGCACGACCCGTTACCGAACCGAACTCGTGACCGCGTTCAGCCAAGCCAGCGCCAACGTCGTCGAATAATTCAGTTGGGAATGGGCCAGAGCCAACGCGCGTGGTGTAGGCCTTCACGATGCCCAATACGTATTGCAACATTTGTGGCGCCACGCCTGCGCCCGGCGCAGCAGCACCGGCTACGCAGTTGCTTGAAGTCACAAATGGGTAAGTACCGTGATCAACGTCTAGCAAGGTGCCTTGCGCGCCTTCAAACAACAATGGCTCGCCGGCTTTATTCATGTCATACAAGGTACGCGATACATCGCCCACCATTGGGCGAATGCGCTCGGCGTAGGCCATGGTTTCATCGTAAACAGTTTGGAAGTCGAGCGTTGGTGCGTTGAAGTAGTTCTTCAATGCAAAGTTGTACCAATCGAGGTTTTCCAGCAATTTAGCTGCAAAGCGTTCTGGATGGTATAAATCTTGCACGCGAATCGCGCGGCGCGCCACTTTGTCTTCGTACGCTGGGCCAATACCACGACCTGTCGTACCAATTTTTTTCTCGCCCTTCGCTGCTTCACGCGCTTGGTCGATGGCAATGTGGTACGGCAAAATCAATGGGCAAGCTTCAGAAATCGTCAAACGGCTGGCAACGTCAATGCCGGCCGCGCTGAGCTCATCAATTTCTTGCAGCAAGGCCGTTGGTGAGATCACCACGCCATTACCGATAAAGCAGGCTTTACCTGCATGCAAGATGCCCGATGGAATCAAGCGCAAAACTGTTTTTTTACCGCCAACCCACAATGTATGGCCTGCGTTATGACCGCCTTGAAAGCGCACCACACCTTGGGCGTGATCCGTTAACCAGTCAACAATCTTACCCTTACCCTCGTCACCCCATTGTGTGCCGATTACGACGACATTTTTGCTCATTTCCAAACCTCAATGCTATTCAAAACAATGGCTATCGTCGCAACAGCAACGCAACGCGCCCGAACTTTAACTTTAAAATGCTCAATCAGCTAGCCCTTTGCGGGCGAAAGCACTAATTTATTGCAATGGTACGATCTGCCATTGGCCACTAATCAATTGCAATGAGCGGTTAATATGCACTTCTGTGACATCAACCCCCAAGTCAACGATGACAATTTCACCGGCATTACGTAATTCACGGATCACCGCAATCAAAGCCATATCATCGCTTTGTGGCGCTAAAATCGCGGCTTGATGCGTAGGAAACGGCAATGACGTCAATGCGCGTAAATCCAAACTAAACCCTGTTGCCGGCCGTGAGCGACCAAATTTTTCACCGACACGGTCATAACGCCCGCCACGCGCCACGGCGCTGGCAAAGCCATTGGCGTAGGCATTAAATACCAACCCGGTGTGGTAGTAACTACCTGGCGACTCGGCCAAATCAAAGCGCACACTCATTCCGCGATTGAGCAATGCGGTTTCTAATTCATGCAAAGCATCCAATGCCGCAGTGACCGCATCAATAGCAGGCAAGGCTTGACGAGCGCGCACCAGCACATCGCTGCCACCATAGCACAGCGGCAAAGCCAAAATGCCTTGGCGCAACTCTGGCGATAAATCGGCAGTCAGTGTTTCTAATGCCGGTACATCTTTTTGCTGCAAAGCGTTAAATGCCGCTTCTCTAGCATCATTTGGCCAATGCGCCACATCGGCCATCGCGTTAAATAAACCGATATGTCCAATCTCAAGACAAAAATCAGTCACGCCAGTTAAAGCCAAACTGGCAAACATTAATTCAATGGCTTCAATATCAGCACCAATACTGGCGCAGCCATAAATTTCCGCACCGATTTGACGCGGCTGACGATTTGACATCAAACCATCTGGTCGCGTGGTCACCACTGATCCGGCGTAGCACAAGCGCGCAACCCCTTTACGATTCAAGATATGCGCGTCAATGCGTGCAACTTGCGGGGTAATGTCGGCACGCAAGCCCATTTGACGGCCCGATAGCTCATCGACCAATTTAAAGGTTTTTAAATCGAGTGCGCTATCGTCTTGCGTAAAGAGTGATTCGACATACTCCACCAGTGGTGGCTCAACCTGCTCATAGCCATACCGAGCGTATAAATCGAGTAAAGAGCGACGTAGCGTCTCAAGTTGACGCGACTCCATAGGGAGTACATCGGAAATGTATTCGGGTAGGATCCAGTTGCGCATAGTCCAGACAGATCAAATGCCCGCCTGGGGTATCCCCACAGAACGAGCGTAAAACAAGATATGGGTAGCAATACCTACTACACCACCAGCGAAATCAATACGCCAGCCATTAGCAAGCGAAGGCCAAAACGGTTACTTAGCAATCACTCATGGCGGCAATTTTTAATCCACTTGCACACCCAATGGCAGACAAGACAAAGGGCATAATACCTTCAAAAGGTATTAGCCCCAAGCCCTAATAAAACAACAACCGTTACGCGGCAAACTTATTTTGCTGAACCCGCACGTGGATTTTTCATATATTTGAAAAAGTCCGAGCTTGGGTCTACCACCATTAAGTCGCTTTTCTTACCAAAACTTTGTTTATAAGCATCAAGACTCTTATAAAAAGCATAGAACTCTGGGGTTTTGCCATAAGCATCTGAATATATCGCGGCTGCTTTAGCATCACCAGCACCCTTAAGTTGCTGTGCCTTATTATACGCGTCCGCCATAATGACTTCGCGTTGTTTATCGGCATCGGCTTTAATTTTTTCAGCGTCTGCACTACCTTCAGCACGTAATTGGTTCGCGACCGCTTTACGTTCCGATTGCATCCGCTCATACACCGAGTTTAGCGTGCTTGGCTCAAAATCAACTTGCTTGATACGCACATCAATGACTCGGATACCAATCCGTTCGGCATCAATATTGGCGACTTTGCCAACATATTCCATCACCTTATCGCGCTTACCCGAAATCACATCTTGCACGGTGTGCTTACCAAATTCATCACGCAGCATGTTATTCACAGTATTGCGAAGTCGATCAACCGCTTTGCGCTCATCCATACCGACCGCTTTGTAGTATTTCTCTACATCAAAAATTTGATATTTGATGTAGCTATTGACATTCACATTCATTTTTTCGATGGTTTGAATCCGTGCAGGCATATTTTCATCGATGGTTTGAATGCGCTTATCAAAATAACGAACATCTTGTACAAAGGGTAATTTGAAATGAATGCCAGGATCTTTAATCACCCGTTTCGCTTCAGAAAACTGGAAAATCACGGCGTACTGACGTTGATCTACAGTAAACAAGCACAATGAAGCCAAAAATAACGCCAGCATTACCGCTGATAACACAGGAAGAATACGATTCATTAACCTTCCTCCTTAACGACCGTCACGCTCACCGCGATTAACGCGATTCGCTGGGGTTTCAGAATTAACAGCTACAGGAGCCGAAGACGTTGCCGCTGGTTTGGCTGCGTCTGTAACAGTTGCTGCGGCACCATTCATTTGCATCAATTTATCCAAAGGTAGATACAACAAACTACCACCGGCCTTTTGATCCACCAAAACTTTGGTCGTGTTTTGGTACATGCTTTGCATCGCATCTAAATACATACGATCACGTGTCACTTGCGGTGATTTCACATATTCAGCAGCAATTTGTTTAAAGCGAGAGGCATCACCTTCTGCACGAGCCACAATTTGCTCACGATAACCTTCAGCCTCTTCATTCAAGCGTGCGGCCATACCGCTGGCTTTAGGAATCACGTCATTGGCGTAAGCAGTGCCTTCGTTAATCAAGCGCGATTTGTCTTGACGGGCTTTAACGGCATCGGCAAAAGCAGCTTGTACCTGTTCAGGCGGTTGCACGTCCGAAATATTCACCCGTGCAATCGTCATCCCAGTGCCGTAACGGTTCAGTAGCGACTGCATAATTTCTTTGGTGTCTTCCGCAATCTTGCCACGCCCTTCATTGAGCACGTAATCGACTTTATTGCGGCCAACCACTTCACGAATCGCTGATTCTGCAGTTTGTTTCACTACATCACGGCCATTATCGATAAAGCGATTATCAAACAAAAAGTCTTTCGCTGAATTAAGGGTGTATTGCACTTCCAATTGGATCTGAATAATATTTTGATCCGAGGTGAGCATCAACGATGCTTCACTATTTGAACCCGCATCACCACGCACACCGACATCAAGACTACGAATTTCGGTCATATTCACCAATTCGCGCGATTCGATCGGATACGGCAAATGCCAGTGCAAACCGGGATTAACCACGGTCTCAACATACTTTCCAAAACGAGTAACTACCGCGTCTTCACGCTCGTCAACCATATAAGTACCCGATGCCAGCCACAAAGCCAGCAAAGCACCTAGAACCACAAACACCCCAGTCGTACCCGAGCCAGATGATGGATTCACTGGCGCATTATTTTGGGGGATTTTATTACCGAGCAAAGCATTGATTTTATTGATGATATTACGAAAAATTTCATCCAAATTCGGTGGTCCACCTTTTTTATTTCGGTCACCACCCCATTGCGGATCATTTTGACTCATTTATCTTCCTTAACGGTTTGATTCATCGCTTCAACCAGTGCTTCGCGCAAAAGACTTAATCCTTCGCCACGCAAGGCGCTTAATTTAACGCTGCGAATATTACCATATTCGTCACGCTCAACTTCGGCAGCCAAATCGCGCTGATCAATCTTATTAAAGACCATCAACTGCGGTATATGTTCCGCACCAATTTCAGTTAATACTTTATTGACTTCACTGATTTGCAAATCACGCATAGGGTGATTGATATCCACCACGTGCAATAACACATCCGCTTCAATGGTTTCTTCTAAAGTGGCACGAAATGCGGCCACCAAGGTGTGGGGCAAATCGCGAATAAAACCCACGGTATCGGAAATCACCACCGAATGATCAGCATCGATATACAGCTTACGGCTAGTGGTATCTAGCGTCGCAAATAACTGATCCGCAGCGTAGAGCTTGGCTTTGGTTAAAGCATTAAATAATGTTGATTTTCCGGCATTGGTATAGCCCACAATTGAAACGGTGAACTGCCCCGATCGATCCCGCCGCTTTCTTTGCGTCGCGCGCTGTTTTTGCACGATAAGAAGCTGATCTTTCAAGCGCTTAACTCGAATCCCAATTAAGCGCCGATCGGTTTCAAGCTGCGTTTCACCGGGTCCACGCAGACCCACCCCACCCTTTTGGCGTTCCAGATGGGTCCAGCCGCGAATTAATCGCGTTTGGATATGCGCTAACTGGGCTAACTCAACCTGTAGCTTGCCTTCAGAGGTCCGCGCACGTTGCGCAAAAATATCCAGAATCAAGGTTGTGCGATCGAGTACTCGACACTTGACTTTACTTTCAAGGTTTCGCTCTTGACCGGGCGATAATTGATGATTAAAAATCACCAACCCTGCATCATGCGCTAAAACGGCCTCAGCAATTTCGTCCGCTTTACCGCTGCCACAAAAATAAGCCGGGTCAGGCCGTTGGCGCTTCCCCTGAATGACGGCAAGTGGATGAACGCCTGCCGACCTTACTAATTCGATGAATTCTTCTTGACTGTCAGCAAAATCAGCTTCGCCAAAATCCAGACAAACCAAAATTGCTTCATCACCGCCCTGATGGCGTTCAAACATGCATACCTCTTCACTTCCAGAAAAACAAAACGCCGCGCAAGATAAAACCCCGAAAAGCAAAGCCTTCGGGGCTAACGAATGCTCGGTCTAATTAGCTTTCTGCACTGGCTGCAGCAGGATTATCATGCGGCACATTCACCGCACGAGAAGGAACAACTGTTGAAATCGCGTGCTTATAAACCATTTGGGTCACTGTATTGCGAAGCAATACAACATACTGATCAAATGATTCAATTTGCCCCTGCAATTTAATGCCATTGACCAAGTAGATTGAAACGGGCACGTGTTCTTTTCGCAAGATATTTAAAAACGGATCTTGCAGCATTTGTCCCTTAGCACTCATTATTATTCTCCGACTTGTTATTAGTTTTCCGTCTGTACGGTTTAGCTTGGAACATCTTACACCGACAATACAACCATTGGCAGCTTAGCACCATTACACCATTTTTAGCGCTTTTTTAGCGCTTTTTTAGTGCATTTTTTGCGCTTTGTGGGCCACGACGACCACGATTAGGCGCTTCTTTACCTTCAAATGGATTGTCTGTCTTTTTAAACTGAACCCGCAATGGCGTACCTTGCAATTTAAAGGTTTTAATAAAGAAATGCTCTAAATAACGCCAGTATGATGCATGAACTGCTTCCAAAGCGTTACCGTGAATAATCACAACTGGTGGATTACTACCACCTTGGTGGGCATAACGCATTTTCGGGCGAATTTTCCCTGCCAATGGCGGTTGTTGACGTTCCATTGCCAACTGCAATGCTCGAGTTAGTTTAGGGGTAGGAATCTTAATCATCGCGGCATCATAAGCTTGATTAATTGAGCCAAACAAATCGCCAACACCACTGCCTTGCAAAGCCGAAATATAGTGATATTTTGCAAAATCAAGGAAGGCGAGCTTGCGTGCCATGTCGCGCTTAATAATTTCACGTTGCTCTAAATTCGCTGAATCCCATTTATTAATGGCCACGACCAAAGCACGGCCAGACTCTAAAACAAAACCAGCAATCTTACCGTCTTGATCCGATACATCTTGTGTTGCATCCAAAACTAAAATCACCACATTACAATCTTCAATCGCTTGCATGGTTTTAATGACCGAAAACTTCTCAATCATATCCGTCACCTTACCGCGGCGACGGACACCCGCAGTATCAATTACCGTATAGTTGGCGCCATTTCGTTCAAAATCAATAGCCACTGAATCACGCGTTGTACCTGGCGCATCAAAAGCAATCACGCGCTCTTCACCAAGAATGGCGTTAACCAAAGTTGACTTGCCCACGTTGGGACGACCGACAATGGCAAATTTAGGGTGTGTTTGTTCTTCTTCTGGCTCAGGATCAGGGAAACCTTCCAAGATTTCATTAATCAGATGACGAACGCCTTCGCCATGTGAAGCCGAAATCGCAACTGGATCACCTAGACCAAACTCATGAAATTCTGCGGTCATCACCGCACTATTCATGCCTTCAATTTTATTCACAGCCACCCAAACAGGGCGATCACCTTGTCGCAAACGATTAGCAATCATTTTGTCTTGCGGCGTTAAACCATTACGCCCATCAACAATAAAAATAATGGCATCGGCTTCATCAATGGCTTGCAACGTTTGCTTGGCCATTTCAAACATAATGCCTTCATCAATCACAGGCTCAAATCCACCGGTATCGATCACCAAGTACGGCTTCTCACCGACTTTACCATGCCCGTAGTGACGGTCACGCGTCAGGCCTGGCTGATCAGCCACCAAAGCATCACGGGTTTTGGTTAAACGATTAAATAGTGTTGATTTGCCCACATTGGGGCGCCCGACGAGGGCAATAGTTGGTTTCAATTCAATTCCTTATTCCATCCATATGACGACGCAACAGCGCCGCCCTAATGTCGATGGGTATTACTGAGTGCTGAGCAGATAAATACTGCCTTTTCCGGTCTGAACAATCGCTTGCGAACTATCAGATTGCGGTGCTAAATAAATGCGGCCGCCATCGGTAGGCAATTGCCCAACAAAGCGACCATCTTCTGGGTTTAAAACATGAATATAACCATCTAAATCACCGACTAAGATATTGCCAGCCAACATCGCTGGCGCAGAAATCAATCGGTTCGCTAATAAATCTTGACGCCAAACACTGCGGCCAGTCGTGCGTTCAAAGGCATTAATTTGTCCTTTGGCGTCGGTAACATACACGTTTTGACCATCAATCGCTAAGCCCGTCCAGCTGGAAATCTCGCGAGTCCACAGCAAATTGCCTTGCTTGGCACCAAGACAAGCAACGCGTCCTTGGAAAGCAACGGCACAAACCATATCGCCACGCACCACGGGCGGCGCAACAATATCAGTTACCCGCTCAAGTTCACTCGCGCCACGCGGCAAAGCCACTGGTGCCTCCCACAAGACACGACCATCCGCGATAGAAATCGCAGTCAAACGTCCTGCAGCCTGCCCGACATACACTACGCCATCCGCTACAACAGGTGGCGCATAATTTCGCAACAATAAAGCCGGCTGAGGACGCTGATAAATCCACTTGAGCTCGCCCTTATCTGCAGAAAAAGCACTAACTTTGCCGTCGCCAGAACGAACAATCACCAAATCATCGCTAACAACGGGTGCAGAAATCACCTCACTACTGACTTTAGCCGACCAAATAGCCTGCCCTGTTAAGTCATAAGTCAGCACATCACCATTGGTACTACCAACCGCAATTACACCGCCAGAGATACCTACACCACCAGCAACGGGTTGCGCGATTTTAATTTTCCAGCGCTGATTGCCGCTGGTTCGCTCAAACAGCGCCAATTCATTATTGCCGCCCACCGCAGCAATCAAATCACCATTAAATGCAGGTTGAAAACGATATTCAGTTTTCCCACCCAATGATGCTTTCCAATCAACCTTGGTATTACTCTTAGCGGTAACAACAGGCAAAGTAGCTGGCTCAGGTGCATTACTCGTAGTACTACACGCACTAACACCAAAGATACTGAGTAGCAATAATGGACGAAGGCATTTCATGCTTACTTATCTCCCAATACATCCAGCTTAATTTCTACCAATTTCAAGTTAGGCGCATCTTTTGGTAACTTGGCAATGGCTTGACGATATGCATCAGCGGCAGGGGCAGTTTGGCCTTGTGCTTGGAGAATATCGCCACGTAGTTCGGCGTAAAGCGGAGAAAAACCCTCTTCTTCTGGCGTTTTCAATAGTGCCAAAGCTTCTGGATATTTTTTCTCTTCGGCCAAAATACTGGCTAATCGCAAGCGCGCGGTATCGCGTAATGCGGCCTCTTTACTGTGATCAACAACCCAAGTCAATTCCGTACGTGAAGCAGCGGCATCGCCTTTTAGATAATCCAATTTAGCGGCAATTAAAGCGGCGCGGGGCGCATAAGGCGTTTTGCTATAGTCGCTTTTCAATAAGGCAACACCGGCTTTAAATTTTCCGTCATCTGTCAGGTTATTTTCAATCTGGGCATAGACCTCAGCTGCTTTGGCGATTTGCTGCTTTTGCCAGCCTTGCCAGCCTTTCCAAGCCGAAAACGAAATTAAAAATACTGCAAACCCGAGCGCCAACCATTTACCCCAGTTTTGCCACCAGTCTTTCATGGTGGCGATTTGTTCTTGTTCTTGTAAATCAAATGCGGCCATGGTTATCCCCTGAATAAATTAAATACTGCGAATCACTTGTGCCAACTGATCTTGCGGCACGATTTCTTGTTTGCCTTGCTGCTCGCCGATCAATGTTTTTAAATTAACCGTCAGTGACGTCACTTCACCCTCACCAATCACCACGGCAAAACGTGCGCCTGATTGATCAGCTTTTTTAAATTGCGATTTAAAACTACCACTGCCGCCATGATAAATGACATTCAAGCCTGCTGCGCGCAATTGACGCGCCACGGTAAATGCATTGCGAGCGGCGGCTTCGCCTTGATGAACCACATAAACATCGGGCAACTGCGCTGGAATCGCGACTTCGTTGATTTCCAATAGCAGCATTAAGCGCTCAATACCAATCGCAAAACCAACCGCTGGACAAGATTTCCCACCCAATTGTTCAACCAAACCATCGTAACGACCACCAGCAGCCACGGTACTTTGTGCGCCCAATTGCGTTGTCGTCCATTCAAAAACGGTGCGATTGTAATAATCAAGGCCACGCACTAAGCGTGGATTCAAGGTATAGGCGATCCCTGCGTCGTCGAGCAAAGCTTTGACCGTTTCAAAGTGTGATTTTGATGCCTCACCTAAAAAGTCGATCAGCTGCGGCGCGTTTTCAGCCATGGCTTGCAACGCTGGATTTTTGGTATCCAAAACACGCAATGGGTTGGTATAGAGCCGGCGCTGGCTATCTTCATCGAGTATATCGATATACCCTTCCAAATATTGAATCAGCTCAGCACGATGCGCTGCACGCTCTTCAATATCGCCCAAAGAATTGAGCTCTAAACTCATGCCACTTAAACCAAGGCGCGGCCATAAATCGGCCAGCATCACAATCACCTCAGCATCGACATCTGGCGTAGCAAAACCAAACGCTTCAATACCCATTTGGTGGAACTGGCGATAGCGGCCCTTTTGCGGACGCTCATGACGGAACATGGGGCCGGTATACCAAAGGCGCTGAGTTTGATTGTAAAGTAAGCCGTGTTCAATACAGGCGCGCACGCAACCGGCCGTCCCTTCTGGGCGCAGCGTCAGTTTTTCACCGTTAAGACTGTCTTCAAAGGCATACATTTCTTTTTCGACGATGTCGGTGTGCTCACCGACGCCGCGAATAAATAAATGCGTTGATTCCACAATCGGCATCCGAATCTGGCTATAGCCATAAGCGGCCAGCCATTCGCGAGTGACTTGTTCAAAAAACTGCCAGCGACTTGATTCCTGCGGCAGCACATCATTCATGCCGCGAATACCTTGGATGGTTTGAGCCATATTTTTATATGCTTTAAATTAAATCAAGAAAGGGTATTTGATCGCAGCCCTTTGAAAAAAAGGGCTACAAACCAATACCCAATCAAATTGAAGTTAGTGGAATAATTTTTGCTGCTTGTTCACGACGTTTTGAACCACCCACCGCGTAATGCGTCATCACATAGCGCTCAACGATAGCCTGAAACTCAACAGCCACATGCTCACCCTTGAGTGTGACGTCTTTTTCGCCATCGACATACACTGGACACACTGGCACTTCGCCGGTTCCCGGCAAACTAATCCCAATATCAGCCAGCTTAGACTCACCTGGACCATTGACAACACAGCCCATCACCGCGACCTTCATCTCTTCAACACCCGGATAGTCTTTGCGCCACAACGGCATTTTTTCACGCAAAAAACTTTGAATGTCTTGGGCCAACTCTTGAAACACCGTCGACGTAGTCCGGCCACACCCAGGGCACGCCGTCACCAATGGGGTAAAACTACGTAAACCCATGGTTTGCAATAATTCTTGTGCCACAATTACTTCTTTGGTGCGATCGCCATTAGGCTCTGGCGTCAAAGAAATCCGAATCGTATCGCCAATCCCTTCTTGCATCAAAATCGCCAAAGCGGCACTCGATGCCACAATCCCTTTACTACCCATGCCCGCCTCAGTCAAACCCAAATGCAATGGGTAATCACAACGTGCACCTAAATCGCGGTAGACCGCGATCAAGTCTTGCACGTGAGATACTTTGCACGACAGCAAAATCTTATCTGGCGACAGCCCCCACTTCACGGCTTGCTCGGCCGATTCGAGCGCAGACACAATCAACGCTTCGCGCATCACCGCATCAGCACTGAATGGCTGTGAACGCTTGCTATTTTCGTCCATCATACGCGCTGCAATACTTTGATCGAGCGAGCCCCAGTTCACGCCAATGCGCACTGCTTTATTGTACTCGATGGCTTTTTCAATCATCGACGCAAATTTTTCGTCGCGTTTACTGCCTTTACCCACATTACCCGGATTAATCCGGTACTTTGCCAAGGCCTGCGCGCAGTCGGGGTAGTCACGCAATAAACGATCGCCATTGTAATGAAAGTCGCCCACCAAGGGGACTTTGCAACCCCAATTTTCAAGCTTGGTTTTAATATTGGCGACTTGTGCTGCAGCCTCTGGGCTATTGACGGTAATGCGGACCACCTCAGAGCCGGCGCGCCACAATTCAAAAATCTGTCTTGCGGTACCTTCAGCATCGGCCGTATCGGTATTGGTCATTGACTGGACCACCACGGGATGATCACTACCGACCCAAACATGGCCGACTTGAACTTGACGGGTTTTACGACGTGTAATCAGGCTCGACATACGATTATTTCAATTCCATATTAACCACATCAGAACCGGGCTTGAGATAGGCACTCAAATCCACATTTTGACCATTAAAATACAATTGGGTTTTTGGGGCATTACCGACTTTCACACGATACGGCGGCACCCCAACCACAACGCGTTCGTAACCCGGACGAATAATTTCGGACAGCACTTTATTGCCATTGGCATCCACAATTTGCACCCAACTATCCGTCTGCGAGGTGATTTTAATTGAATGTGCAGTCGCAACCGCTGACGCTGCACTAGCAGGTAGCGCAACAGTTTTTTGAGCCTGTGCTGCGCTGGCGACAGGCAAGGCACGTTGAGGTGCACTCGCCACTGGCGTAACCGCACTGGCGGTACTGGCCAAAACCACAAGTTCGTCCTGTACAACAGAGGCAGGCGACACATCAACAATCGGTTGATTTTCCATCTCTGGCAAGGCCAGCTCAGGATGCGCCGGTTGCTGTAAATACCAAAACACGCACCCCACGCCCAAAGCCAAGCCCAAGACACTCATCAAGACAATGGCGGATGACGGGCGCCGACGTTTATTTTTAAATGGAATCGTGTTATTTGATTCCAAAGGCGCATCCAGCAAAGTGGTCGACACGGGTTCAGCAGGTAAAACCTGCGCCAAATATTCAAGCAAAGGCTCGGCATCCAAATGCACCAGTCGCGCATAATTACGCACAAAACCTCGGATAAATAAATTGCTGGGCAATTCATCAAAGGCCTCTTGCTCAATTGCAATCACTTGGCGGACTGCAAGTTTTAATTGGTTAGCAACCTGCTCTGGACTTAATTCTAAGGCTTCTCGTGCATTGCGTAATTGTCGACCTGCAGGTAACAAACTTGCAGTCGATGAAGATTCAAACTGATCAGTCATATTTTCCAATCTGTAACTTAGTGGCTTCTACTGAATCGGGGAAAGCGCTGAGTAAATCTTTGGCATAGCGCTGCTCGGCCGTTTTATTGCCAATCGCACGCTCAACTCTCACACCCAGCCATAGCAATTCTACGGGTGTTGGCTTACTCGATCGATAAAGATCGACAAACAAACGTTTCGCCTCAGGCAAGTCCCCCGACTTTAACATTAAATTACTCAGCTGAAATTTAGCTTGTAAATAATTTGGTCTTTGTACCAAGATTTTTTGATACCACTGCGCGGCCAAAGCCAGATCTTGATTGCTCAAGGCACAATTGGCCGCGGCCATCATGGTGTTTTCTGGCGTGGGATACAAAGGATCGTTAAGCGCGGTATTAAAATGCTGTTCAGCTTGCTTAACATCGCCATTCGCACACAGAAAATTAGCGTAATTGTGATTCACATCTGAATTATTCGGTTCGATCTTTAAAGCCTGCTTAAAGATATCGGCCGTCGTGGTTTTATCGCCCAAGGCCCAATACGACAATGCCATTACGTTGTAAGCCAAAACATATTTAGCGTCAGCGGCAATGGCTTTTTTGGCCTCATCCACGGCAATCGGATATTGCCCTACTTTATAATATTCGGACGCGAGCCGCGTCCTAACGCTTGCGCGAGAATCTTCATTGCCCAGAGCAAAATGACTTAGGCCAAGCCACAAGGCCACTAGCAATAAAGTATTTTTCACGCATCGCCTCCAGTTTTAAATAAAATCGGTCGAGTTTCGAGCATTTTTTCAGTGCGACGGGTTTTATCCAAAACCTGTCCCGCCAATTGCCCGCAAGCGGCATCAATATCTTCACCACGGGTTTTACGCACCGTAACGATGTAACCCGCTTGCAATAAAATATCACGAAAACGATGAATCGCTTCACGACTTGAGCGCTGATAACCCGCATTCGGAAACGGATTAAACGGAATCAAATTAAACTTACACGAAGTCGATCGCGCCAATGCCGCCAATTGATGCGCATGCTCAGGCTTATCATTGATGCCATCAAGCATCACATATTCAAAGGTAATAAAATCACGCGGTGCTTTTTCTAAATACCGATTGCACGCATCCATCAATTGTTTGAGCGGATATTTTTTATTAATCGGCACAATCTCATCGCGAATCGCATCGTTCGGTGCGTGCAAACTCACTGCCAGCGCCACCGGACAATCTTCGCGCAGCTTATCCATTTGCGGCACCATGCCCGAGGTCGATAAGGTAACGCGGCGACGTGACAAGCCATATGCATTGTCATCCAACATTAAACGCATCGCGGCAACCACATTGTCATAATTGGCTAGGGGTTCACCCATCCCCATCATGACCACATTCGATACAATCCGAGTATCGTCATTGGTCGCAGTGCCAACGCGCGCCGCATCAAAAGAGAGGCGACGATTGGCCCACCATAATTGGCCAATAATCTCTGCAGTCGATAAATTACGGTTAAATCCTTGCCGTGCCGTCGAGCAAAAAGTGCAATCAAGTGCGCAACCGACCTGACTGGAAACACACAAAGTACCGCGGTCATCTTCGGGAATAAACACCGCCTCAACCCCGTTACCTGTGCCGACATCCAGCAACCACTTGCGGGTGCCATCTTTGGCAATTTGTTCGGCCATCATCGCTGGTGGTGCAATACAGGCATCGACAGCTAATTTTTGCCGAAACGATTTGGCGATATCACTCATCGCATCGAAATCCGCTACGCCGCGCTGATGAATCCACTTCATCAGTTGCTTGGCACGAAACGGTTTTTCACCGAGTTGTACCATCAATTGGCCTAGACGCTCCGCATCGTAATCCAACAAATTTATTGTCATGTCTTTATCCACCAAGGCTTACACCATTTATTTCATCAGTGACGCTCGCTGAGATATCTAAGCGAGCGTCTTTACCACCACTACTTACAAGCTAAAACTTAACGTGCGTACACTTCAGCTGCATCGAAAAAATAAGCGATTTCAATTGCGGCATTTTCCAAACTATCAGAGCCATGCACCGCATTGGCATCAATACTATCGGCAAAGTCAGCACGAATCGTACCGGCAGCGGCATCTTTTGGATTGGTTGCGCCCATCAAATCGCGATTTAATTTCATTGCATTTTCGCCTTCTAGCACTTGAATCATGACTGGACCTGAAATCATAAATTCAACTAAAGCACCAAAGAAAGGACGTTCTTTATGTACCGCGTAAAAGCCTTCTGCTTCGGCACGTGTGAGGTGCTTTAGTTTCGCCGCTGCGATTTTTAAACCCGCAGTTTCAAAACGATCATAAATTTTACCGATAACATTTTTTGCAACAGCGTCCGGTTTAATCATCGATAGGGTACGTTCAACAGCCATTTTTATCTCCAGGGTGAGTCGTTATTTTCAAACTAACGAAAGAAACTTTGCAGCGTAATGTAATTTAAGCTAGCCTCGTGCGAATTATATTTATTTCACGTCGACCAAATTCAAGCCCTACTCAAATCCCATAACATGAGCGGCAACGCAAAAAATGGATCACCATCGTATCCACTAAGCCGCAACACAGGGAATTTAACCAGCAGACTTGAAGCCCTTAAACCTGAGGCAAATAGCCCCGCAGTATAACACCATAGCGAGCACCTGACAGATGAGTGATGGACTTGACCCCATCTTGCAGCAGAAAGAACAGCAGCAATTAAAAACCCAACTCTTGTGGCGACTGGGCATTGCTGCCGCATTGATCGGCATTGTACTCAGCGCCATTGCATGGTTTGATCAAGAAAGAAAAAATGCCGTGCCTGAAGTTAAAATCGCGGCCGATGTGAGTAACACAAAAAGCCTCACCCGACTCACCGAGGCGTCTGAGGCCGAGACCGTAATCAGCAGCCAACGCATCAGCAATGCCGTGGCGAGCATGCCTTCCCTCAGTCCGAGTCCGAGTCCGAGTCCGAGTCAAAATCCAAGCCCAAACCCAAACTCGAGCCTCAACCACAATCAGACGTCAGTTCAAGCCATTAGCAATCCCCCCCCCAAGCCCAGCACGGGGATGCCGCGTGCAGCGGAAACAGAACAAACGCACAGCGAACCCAAATCAGATCTACCGCCAGTTCACCTCAATAGCACCCCAACATCGACGGCCACTCGAGAACCAACCAAGCTGAGCAACAACTATCCATCAGCAACCACCGGGCAGCAAGGCTATAGCGTTCAAGCGGGCGTGTTTTTGCACACCAACAATGCCGAAAAACTACTTGTGCAACTACAAGCTGTCGGCATTCCGGCTTACCTAGAAACACGCGTGCAAATTGGCCCATTCAAGAATAAATCGCAAGCCGATATCGCCGTAAAAAAACTGCGTCAGCTCGGCATTGAGCCGGTATTAAGAACGCAATAACACAGCCATAAAATCGACGAATGCAATGCGATGTGAGCGAAAAACTATGAACTGATCGGCGCATTAGGCAGGCGATGAATCGGTTCTAAGTCCGATTGCAGCAAAGCTTGTCGCACCGCCTCAATTGCCGCTTGTCGCGGAAAATTGCGTCGCCAAGCCAAAATAACCCGTCGAGAAGGCACGGGCTCGGTGAACGGGCGTAAGGTTAGCAACGCTTCATCGGCCGCACTCACCGACGTTGCGGGTAGCACCGTCACCCCAATACCGCCCGCCACCATATGCCGAATCGTCGTTAATGACGAGCCTTGCAATGTCCGTTGCAAACTCCCTACCGACATGCTCTCACGGTTTAAATCCGAGCAGGTTTGTAACACTTGATCGCGAAAACAATTACCCGGCGATAATAACAATACATTTTCATCTGACAATTGCTCAGAAGAGATCGAATCGAGCAACTCCCACTCATGCCCTTTCGGCGTTGCAACCACAAAATCCTCATCATACAAAGCCTGAGTAGAAATACCCCCCTCATGAAAAGGTTCTGCCAAAATCGCCAGATCAATTTCACCTTGCTTGAGCATCTCCGCCAACCGCACGGTGTAATCTTCTTCAAGCAATAACTGCATTTGTGGTGCAATCCGTCGCAATTGTGGAATCAAATGCGGCAATAAATACGGCCCAATGGTGTAAATCACCCCCAAACGCAGAGCCCCAGCCAGCGGATCTTTGCCTTGTTCGGCCAGCTGTTTAACCATTGAAACTTCCTCGAGCACGCGCTGCGCCTGCTCAACGATACGTTCGCCACTTGGCGTGACCGTCACCTCTCCGGCGGCACGCTCAAACAGCACGACACCCAGTTCTTCTTCTAGTTTTTTTACCGCCACTGACAACGTAGGCTGCGATACAAAACAGCTATTGGCAGCACGTCCAAAGTGACGTTCACGCGCCACGGCAACGATATAACGCAATTCAGTCAATGTCATTTCAAAGACCCCGGCGACGAATTTCAAGCAAACGGATTTTAGCTAAATACGACAAAGGCACTAAAAGTCCGACAAAGGCCACCAACAACCAAAATGGCATCGACATCCCAAACAAAGAAAAATCCACCACCGAGCAATCACCAACCGGGCGAATCACCGCCGCAACCCAAGCAGGTAAAGCATTTAAATCAATCGGAAACGGCAAACTGGACGCGCAATTCACGCCAGACTCAGCGGGCGCATACTGCACCAGTAAATGCCAAACCGTGATTCCCGCGCCCCACAATGCCACTGCGGCATATACCCCAGAAAACCATAACACGCCGCGCCTTGTGGTTGGCTGCCAGATTGCCGCAAGCAAACTGAGCAAACCCAAAGCAATTACCAATAGCCGCTCGTAAACACAAAGTAAACACGGCATAAGCCATTGATAAAACTGATGATAAAGTGCAAACCCCATCATGCCGACACAGAGCAAAAATAGAGCAAAAAACCCCACACGCCAACGCAATAAAGCCATGCCCAGACTCCGGCAAGATAGAAAATAACTATTCTACGCTGCTTACCTCGGAATTTGCAGTCAAAAAAACACTCAGTTCAGCTTCTTTCTCCACGGCATCTCGATAGCCCAATCGAATCAACTGCCGTAAATACGCCAGACTAAATAACAAATAACTCACCAGCACCGAAGCCTAGCGCCAAAAAGCCCCAATAAAAAACATATTCATAATGGGAAATCGCCATTCAAGCTTAAAGTTAGTTTTTCTAAAGACTGCGAAGGAGAAATCGTTTGCACCTCAATCGGACGTCACTCAAGCTGACTCGAGATCCGTGCGGCCTGCGAAATTAAAAGACAAAGTTCGAATAATCTGCTGCATGCGCTCTAGGGACGGTTGACGTTTGGTTTGCCAACCGCGTTTGCGCGGATTTTGGCCTAAGGCAGGCACGAAGCGTAGTCATTCTACGCTAGCGCTTGGTAACGCAGCATCAGGCAGACTTTATTTAACAAAGCCGCTGCCAAACCCTGCGGGCTGGGCGCTTTTCGCGGCTGCAAACCACACCTCAAACGACCTAGCCATCCGCCATCACGCAATTACGTCCAGCTGTTTTTGCCGCGTAGAGTAAATAATCGGCACGCTGAAAAAACTCGTCTTCCGTTTCATCGGCCTGTAATTCCACCACACCCAAACTCATTGTGACCGACGTTGCCCGTGGCAAAGCAAAATCATAATTGGCCACGGCCAAACGCAAATGCTCAGCCAACTCCAGCGCCATCGCGCGCGGGCAATCATCTAATAAAATAATAAACTCCTCCCCACCCCAACGCGCTAATGTGTCGCCCGTACGTACGGTGTGACGCAAAATATCCGCCACCTTGCGCAGCACGGCATCCCCAGTCAGATGGCCAAACTCATCATTAATGACTTTAAAATAATCAATATCAATCAAAATACCCGCAAGCGAACACGGACGGCGCGCCAGTTCGGTCATTTTTTGATTTAAGACCACCTCAAAAGCTTGTCGATTTAATAACCGCGTCAAACTATCGGTATTTGCCAGCGCTTCCAAACGCCGTTGATTGCGATTAATACTATAAATCGCAATACATAACACTAATAAAGTAATTAACGCTGAGATTAATAAATTTAATTGAAACATACGCTGCACTGGACGCAAATCCGCAGTTTCATTTTGCTCAACAATCAAATACCAACCCAATTCAGGAATAAATCGGCTATTGACTTGCATCACCTGCCCATTCAACGGATAACTTAACTGCGTTGGCTTTGATTGATGATTTAAAATCTTCGCCGCCACATCACGAATCCCATCATGTAATAAAATTGAGTTTCTACCTTGCGCTGAATTGCCAGTCAACACGACTTGACCGGATTCATTTACAAAATAAATATTGCGCTGAAAACGCGTCTCGTACGTTTTTAATAACTGGCTCATAGTATCCAATGTTAAGCCAACGCCGGTTGTACCAATAAATCGATTTTGATAATCAAAAATTTGATAATTGATAAAAATCGTAACTTTCGCCCGATTGGCCCAATCAGGATCCACATTCGTTTCAAACGCCTTATTCATTTCGCGAACGCGAAAATACCAAGCATCACGCGCATCATTCGGCTCAATGGCTCTTAACATGCCACTATTGTGATAATAATAACGGGTTTTTTCTGACACCAAAAAACTCGTAAACGTCCCATTTTTGGTTTTAACCTCATTCAAATATCGCGTTAATTGTTCTGGATCTTTCTCTCCATTTAACAACCAATCACGCACAAAAGTATCGTGCGCCATTTGCGATGAAATAAACACCGGTCGTAATATATCTTTTTGAATTTCTGAATAAATACTATCACCAGTCAAGGGCAATGCCGTGCCAACAATTCCCCCTCGAACCGCATCCCGCGAAACTAAATAACTCGCAATACTGGTAGTTAAAAAACCCACAATGAGCAACACCGCCACCAACGACAACAATCGCAAACGCTTTGGAAAACTTGGCACACCACTCCCCTTTGGCCACAGATGATCGGCATAAAACCTGCCCACCCCTTTGATTTAGGCCTTGATTTTGGCGCTAACACCGCGATCATTACACATAAGGAAAGCCACAGAACGAATTGAACCACAGAATTTAAAAAATCGATGTCAATTTAGGCACAAAACCCACTCATCTTGCGAGTAACATCGCCGATTTCATCACTATTGCAATAGGCGCAACGGGATGGTTTCGGTATAATGCTTTTTTGGCGAAAAGGATTCTACTCATGCGCATCGTGCAAAAAGCCCTTACGTTCGACGACGTTTTGCTTGTACCCGCTCATTCTAATGTTATGCCGCGCGATGTTTCGCTGGCGACGCAATTCACGCGCAATATCCGCCTGAATTTGCCGCTGGTTTCCGCTGCGATGGATACCGTTACCGAAGCCCCATTAGCCATTGCGATGGCACAAGAAGGCGGCATCGGTATCTTGCATAAAAACATGACGCCAGCGCGTCAGGCACAAGAAGTCGCCAAGGTAAAACGCTATGAATCAGGGATTGTAAAAGACCCGATCACCGTTTCTCCTGACATGCTGGTTCGTGATGTCTTGCAACTCACTCAACAACACAAAATCTCTGGCTTGCCGGTCATCGACCAAGGCTTGCTCGTTGGTATCGTCACCAACCGCGACATTCGTTTTGAAACACGTCTTGATGTGCCGGTTTCATCAATCATGACGCCAAAAGCGCGCTTGATTACTGTTCGCGAAGGCACCAGCATCGACGACGCTCGCGCCCTAATGCACGAGCATCGTCTGGAACGCGTTTTGGTGATCGACGACGCATTCCGCCTCAAAGGCCTCATCACCGTTAAAGACATCATCAAAACCAGTGAACACCCACTGGCGGCTAAAGATGAACAAGGTCGTTTACGCGTTGGTGCTGCTGTTGGCGTTGGCGCTGGCACGGACGAGCGCGTTAAATTATTGGTTGAAGCTGGCGTTGACGTGATCGTGGTCGATACCGCACACGGCCACAGCCAAGGCGTACTGGATCGCGTGCGTTGGGTTAAAACCAACTTCCCACACGTTCAAGTCATCGGTGGCAATATTGCTACTGCTGCAGCGGCTTTAGCTTTGGTTGAAGCGGGTGCCGATGCCGTTAAAGTTGGTATTGGCCCAGGCTCGATCTGCACCACGCGTATCGTGGCGGGTGTTGGCGTACCGCAAATATCAGCAGTGGCCAATGTGGCTGATGCCCTTGCTGGCACTGGCGTACCTTTGATCGCCGACGGCGGGATTCGCTTCTCGGGCGACATCGCCAAAGCCATCGCCGCTGGTGCGCATATGGTGATGTTGGGTGGCTTGTTCGGTGGTACTGAAGAAGCACCGGGCGAAGTTGAACTCTACCAAGGCCGCTCATACAAGAGCTACCGTGGCATGGGCTCACTCGGCGCAATGAGCGGCGCGAACGGCTCGTCTGATCGTTACTTCCAAGACAAAACTGCCGATGCCGATAAATTGGTACCCGAAGGCATCGAAGGCCGCGTGCCGTACAAAGGCCCATTGTCGGCCGTGATTCACCAATTGGTTGGCGGTCTACGCTCATCAATGGGTTACTTAGGTTGCGCAACGATTGATGATGTTCACGCCAAAGCGGAGTTCGTACAAATCACCTCAGCCGGCATCCGTGAATCACACGTGCATGACGTGCAAATCACCAAAGAAGCCCCGAACTACCACCAAGATTAATCTTGTTGAATGTTTGGATAAAAACCGCTGCGAGTCAGCGGTTTTTTTTGGCTTGGATTTGTAGAAAATTATTAGGTATATCGCTACAGCCTTCATTAATAAATAAGTACAGAGCTATACCCATAGCTAAGTCGTAGGGCGTCAATGAGCACAGCGAATTGCGCCAGCATTTGCAACCACCTGCTACGCAGGCGGTGAACCGGCGGTTTCGCCCGCCAAACGAGCAAGGGGTGGGTCTTGCCCCGCCCCTTGCAACCCCAGCGCGCCCGATCGCCACGAAACCCCGTCCGTCCGGCAATTGGCAAGGCGACGCGAAAACTCGCTGCGCGCTAACGTCGCGTCTTAAAACCTTCCCAACCCCCTCCCGAGCGGCGCGGCTCCACGGGCAATCCGTTTCAATTAGCAGCTGCGACAATTTTATGAAATACTTAAAAAATAATGTGCGTACTACAATCACCAGCAACGTAAATCATTATGCAATATGCGCTCACAAATTAAAATTTGCATACCCCACACGCTAATTTTTATTCATTACTTCCAAAGGTACCAATCAATTTTCTGATTTGAATTATCAACTCCTCCCTAATCACTTTAACTTTTTCTAAGTCATCGTGTGCTTTTTCTTGTCTTGAAATCATACTCGAAAGAATATCTTGATTGACGTACGATCGATTTATATATTTATCTGCATTTCTATAGTTATTTACGCTGATGTATGTTTTTCTCTGCAGATCATGAAGCATACCATCAATTTTTTCTGGGATTAATATCCTATTTTTTGTTAAAAATGAATAAAGCCTATCTCGTTTCTCATTGAATATTGCTTCTGCTGAACTATTTTTTTCAACCGATCCTTCATAAAGTGCCCCATTAATGGTTTCTTCAAATTCTGTCGTTAGCCGGTAAAGTTCAATAATAGCATTGGCCTGCTTTTCAAAAATTCCGCCATATGAAATCTGCAATCGGATACGTTCTTTTTCTAAACTTGACTTATACTCTTCAATTTGGTGTTCAGCGATACTTTTTAGATCTCGTTGGAAAACCTCATTCTCCTTCAATAAAGCAACTTTGAAGTACTCATGATCTCTATCAAGGCTAGCCTTGTAATTAGCAACGTCATTCCCTATCCATTTCTCAATAAGCACTTTGCACAGATATGCAAAAGTACCAATTAGAATTGCAGTAGTAAATCCGATTGTTTTTAAAAAATCAGCAATTTCTGAAGGGGTCACAATTTTTTCTCGATTCACTCAAGGATATTCGGCATATTATCGCAATTGACTCCTTTTATGTTTAATCTCGCATTTCTCGCCTTAAAATGGCACAGAACATAATCGCAAAAAAATTACACTGCATGAACAATAAATCATGTGGTGGATTGCCATTTCGCGATAAATACGCCACACCTTATTAATATATTTGCTGATAGCTATAAGGGCATGGTTGATGTTTTCAACCCACCCTGAGCAAAGTTGTGATGTCAGAATCATATTGGCGGGTTACGCCTTCGGCTAACCCGCCCTACGGCATCGATGTATTGCTTGCAAGGCTTTATCTACAAGGCGTAGAGATCAATACATCGATTTAAAACCAAACCTCGTTGAGCTGCGCGAGGTCCCGTGTAGCAAGCTGAGCGAGGAACAAGCTGGACAGGGTTTATGCGATCATTGTTTGAGGCCGCAGGCCGAGTTTTGATCGCAACCGCCTCGATTGTCCGCAGCGAAGGTACGGGCGCAGCCCGCGCAGATACTCGGGCGAAAGATCAAGGACATAGGTAACACTTTAATTCAACGACATGGGTGACACGTTTAGCGTTAAATAATCGTTTTTGGTCCCTTTCACTTCTCGCTCGTCCAACGAGCCTAGTCGAATCGGACCAAAATAAACGTCCCAAATCCCTTCTCCCACTAACTCCAAACCAACCCATTCGCCACGCAATAAATAGCCAATGTAAACTCGTAAACTACGCCAATAAATCAGTCCACTTTGACAGACTCGTCCACGCTCAAAGTAGTCAGGGTAAACCAACTCTGGCAGCGACTCTGGATAGCGGCGCGGGGAGCTCTGATACACCGATTTAGGCACACACTGCCCCAAACTCTCATGCAAACGATCCTCGTTATAGTGGCGCAAGAACTCATCCAAAATCACTTGTTGCTGCGTTAAGTCGGCGGCACCGGGCTGACCAATGCGTAGTTTCAACGTCCGATGCATCCGTTCATGCCGACCATTTTGCTGTGGTTGCCCTGGCGTAATTCGCTCTGGAATAATCCCTAACCGAATCCACCAAATCGATAATTTCGATAACCCTCCAACACCCACACTGGCAAATGGTGTGCCGTTGTCGCTCCTAATCCGCTCCGGCAGCCCATATTGGCGAAACAGTTGTTCAAATACCGCCTTGGCCTCTGCCCCTGTCGTGCCGCTAAACCCTTGGCAACTCAGCAAATAACGGCTGGCGTGATCCATGATCGTTAACGGATAGCACCACTGCCCATTACCTAACTTGAACTGCCCTTTGTAATCCACACTCCACAACTGATTGACCTGTGTTGCTGTCTTGAGCGGTTGAATCGAACGCGGCGTACGATTAATCCGCCGTCGACTTTTCACGCAACCCGCCGCTTTCAAAATATTGTAAATCGTCGTTTGCGACGGAATCAGCGATTCGGCAAATCGCGCAACCAGCAGCGGCTGGATTTTCTTTGGCCCCAGCACATCGCCCTTGTAATTGCGCAACTCCAGCACCGCTTGCCGCACCACATAGGGGGTAACAGACGAGCCGTGCGGACGACGACTTTGCGCTTGCAAACCGTCGAGCCCCATCGCGTGATAACGCTGTACCCATTTGTAACCCGTTTTGCGACTAATGCCATACAACCCGCACAGCGTCTTGAACGCCATCTCGCCACGTAAATAATCAGCGATAAATTTCACTTTTTCGTCCATCGGTTTCACCTCATTCCACGGCATAGCGTGCTCCGGTTGCGCGCATCACAGACCAGAGAAGTGTTACCTATGTCTTTGAACTAATGTGTTACCTATGAGTGTGAACCATACCACTTTTCTTGGCGAAGTAAGAAAAGTAAGTGCCGCGCGGCATTAGCGCGACTTTGATTGAAAGAGCGCGAATTCAAGCCAACATCACCCCATCGGTGTATTGCCGCTGCGCGTCGAATACGCCCTACAGAAAGCTTCGTCGTAAGCTGAGCTAAACCCCAACGTTGACCGCGCGATTGTTGGGCTGCGCAGGCTTAGCCCAACTTACTCAATCTAAACATCACGGATCGCAATTTGCGCCACGGCAACCTGATCGGCGGGTTACGCCTAAAGGCTAACCCGCCCTACCTATACTAACCCGCCCGACGCACCAACCCGCCCGACCAAACTGATGGGTATATCAATGCAGCTATTAGCCATCAACGCCCAGCAGCCAATACCCAACAAAAAAGGCGACCGAAGTCGCCTTTTTTAAACCAAGCCAATGAGCGATTACGCTAAATTGGCTTGCTGGGTGTTACGCAAACGAATGTGCAATTCGCGGAGTTG
The DNA here is from genome assembly GCF_020531905.1 of Deefgea salmonis. Taxonomy (GTDB): domain Bacteria; phylum Pseudomonadota; class Gammaproteobacteria; order Burkholderiales; family Chitinibacteraceae; genus Deefgea; species Deefgea salmonis. The sequence goes on from NZ_JAJAWG010000003.1 coordinate 33,412, forward strand.
TTTCTCGTCCACTTCGTTCGGTGCGTTGGTCAACAAGCACTGCGCACGTTGCGTTTTCGGGAAGGCGATCACGTCGCGGATTGATTCTGCGCCGGTCATCAACGTTACCAAACGATCCAAACCAAAGGCTAAGCCGCCGTGCGGAGGTGCGCCAAATTGTAGATTGTCGAGCAAGAAGCCAAATTTGTTTTGCGCTTCTTCGGTCCCAATACCGAGTGCTTCAAAGACCGTCGATTGCATATCTGCGCGGTGGATACGGACTGAACCGCCGCCCATTTCCCAACCGTTGAGGACCATATCGTAAGCGCGCGCTTTGCATTTGCCCGGATCTGATTTAAGGAACTCGATGTGCTCAACTTTCGGGCTGGTGAACGGATGGTGGCAAGCGTTCCAGCGGCCTGCGTCGTCGTCACGTTCGAACATTGGGAAGTCAACCACCCACAATGGTTTCCAGCCGCGTGTGAAGTAACCCGCTGCTTCGCCTTTTTCGTGGCCGACTTTCAAGCGCAAGGCACCGATGGCTTCGTTCACCACTTTATCTTTGTCTGCGCCAAAGAAAATCAAATCGCCGGTGGTTGCACCAGTGCGGGTGATGATTTCTTGCAAGCACGCTTCGCTAAGGTTTTTAACGATTGGCGATTGCAAGCCAGAGCCTTCGCCGTTGCTCAGATTGGTAACGTCGTTGACTTTGATGTACGCCAAGCCTTTAGCACCGTAGATCGCCACAAACTTGGTGTAGTCGTCGATTTCTTTACGGCTGATGCTCGCGCCACCAGGAATCCGCAAGCCGACTACGCGGCCGTTTTCCATATCGGCTGCGCCGCGGAAGACTTTGAATTCTTCGGTTTTCATCAAATCGGTCAGTTCAGTGAACTGCAACGACACGCGCAAATCAGGCTTGTCTGAGCCGTACAAACGCATTGCGTCGTCATACGCCATACGCGGGAATTCGCCCAGATCCACGTTGATGGCTTCTTTGAATACGTGAATTGCCATCGCTTCAGTAATGCTCATGATTTCGTCTTCGTTCAAGAACGAAGTTTCGATATCAATCTGGGTGAATTCCGGCTGACGATCGGCGCGCAAATCTTCATCGCGGAAGCATTTAACGATTTGGTAGTAGCGATCAAAACCGGCGACCATCAAGAGCTGTTTAAATAGCTGTGGCGATTGCGGCAAGGCAAAGAATTGGCCATCGTGCACGCGGCTTGGTACCAGATAATCGCGCGCGCCTTCTGGCGTTGAGCGGGTCAACATCGGTGTTTCGATATCGATAAAGCCCAAACCATCAAGGTAGTTACGAATTAACATCGCTACGCGGTAACGCAAACGCATGTTTTTTTGCATCACAGGACGACGCAAATCGATCACGCGGTTGGTTAAACGCACGTTTTCAGAGAGATTTTCATCGTCGATCTGGAACGGTGGCGTTGCCGCTTGATTGAGTACGGTAATGCTTTGCGCCAAAATTTCGATTTGACCCGTAAACATTTTGCTATTGGTGGTGCCTTCTGGGCGAGCACGCACCAAGCCGGTGATTTCCAATACATATTCATTGCGGGTGGCATCGGCAATGGCAAACGCTTCGGGGGTTTCTGGCGCAAAGACCACTTGCACCAAACCTTCACGGTCGCGCAAATCGATAAAAATCACACCACCATGATCACGACGACGATGGGCCCAGCCCTTAATCGTGACAGTTTGGCCCAGATAACGACCATCAATCAAACCGCAATAATCGGTACGCATCAAAGAACTTCCTCAAAAATAAATAACACAAACAATCAATAAAACGGACAAGCCCGCTGGTGGCAATGCCACATTATTTTTTAATTAACCTTTTACTGCTGCGGCAGGCGCTACCGATACAGCCTGCGGCGAATCAAGCAACTGCTTCGTACTGGGCATCACCACCCCCAGCGAAATCACGTATTTCAATGCTTCATCTACGCTCATATCCAGCTCTTTTACATCGCTGATTTTGGCCATAAACAAAAAGCCCGATGTCGGATTTGGCGTCGTGGGAACAAACACCGAAATTAATTCACCACCGAGTTTTTCGCTAATTTCACCATTCGGAACCCCTGTAACAAAGCCCACCGACCATGTGCCCTGATGAGGAAATTGCACCAATACCGCTTTGCGAAACGCATTGCCAGAATCAGAAAACAACGTATCCGAAACTTGCTTCACACTCATATAAATCGAGCGAACAATCGGTATGCGTTTCAAAATCGACTCGCCAACGCCCAACAAGCGACGACCCAAAATATTAGCCGCAAAAATACCGGTTAAAAACAGCACCAGCACCGTCAAAATTACCCCAAATCCAGGGATATTTTCTACCCCTTTTAAATGGGGAAATAACTGCGCTAACGCTTGCAAAATCCAAAAATCAGGACGAACTTGATTCGGTACAAATGCCCCTAGCTGATCCATGGTGCTAATCAATAGATTAAGCACCCACAATGTGATCACTAAAGGAATCCAAATCAACAAACCAGTAAAAAAGTAGCGCTTAAATAATGAGGTCACAATTTTACTCAAGTAAAAATCGATTAAGAATCAGAACCGGTTGCGCTAGAACCGCCTTTAAAATCAGTTTGATACCAACCTGAACCTTTGAGCTGAAAGCCCGCAGCCGTCACGCATCGAGTGTATTTTTCGGCTCGGCAAGCTGGACATTGCGTTAAAGCATCAGCCGACATTTTTTGTAAGTGTTCGTCTTGATGACCACACTCAGTACAGCGATAAGCATAGATAGGCATAAAAATATTCATACGCGACAAACCAGAAGGCGCTGATTATACCTTGTTCGCACGCCAAGGTCGAAACCGCGACTCATTCAAAGCAAATATTCAAACCAAATCAAAGCCGCTTTGCTCCTCGCCGCATGGCTTTTGACTGGGTGGCCGCAAAGGCATCACCGCACTAGTCACCCCCATCGATGGCTGATTTCGGAGTCTCTATTACTTACAAAGATTTCACACCATTGTCATATTGACACCCTATGATGTCGGATTTCGCGTACTCGGGATTTTAGCTATGCTACTTCGCCACTTCTGTTTGCTACTTTGCTGTTTGGCGCTACCAGTGCAGGCGGAGATCACGCTCGGTTTACTCACCTCACGCAATGACGAACAAACACTTGAAGATTGGCAACCGATTCTCAATGATCTTGCCATCGCCATTGGTCAACCCGTGAAAGCATGGGTTGGCAATGATAGAGCGGTTTTATTCAATAAAATAAAAAACAATGAAATCCAAGTCGCCCGCGTTGACAATAAGCTGGCACTCGATGCCGTAGAAAACGCCAAGGTCGAAGTATTTGCCTCCTTAGTGCAAAGCGGCAATCAAGCAACCTATCGCAGCGTGATGTTAGTTAGCGCCAACAGCCCGATTAAAAATGCAGAGCAATTACTGCAACACCCGCAGCAACTGAGCTACGCCTCGGGCATCAACGGCAGCACCGCCGAATTTTATATCCCGCATTACCATTTGTTTTTACAAAAAAACATCATGCCAGAAAATTATTTCAAGCACATTGTCTATGGCAATGCGGAGCAATCCTTTATTGCACTGGCCACCCAGCGCGTTGACGTGGCGGTGAGTAATTCTTTTGACTTAGAGCAGCTCAAAGAAAAATACCCGCGCGATCACGCCAAAATGCGCGTGATTTGGCAGTCGCCGGAATTTGCTTTTGATCCCTTGATTCAACGACAAGACCTCCCCGCGCCACTCAAGAGCAAAATCAAACTCTTTTTTACTCAGTACGGCAAAACCGGCAGCAATACGGCACTCGCCAAACAGCGATTGTATTATGCCGATCAATTGGCGGGCTTTACCGCTGCAGACAATCGCAGCTTACGCCAAGTCACTGATTTGCAGCTGTTTCATGATTTATTCAAACTGACCTTAAATAAAAAACTCGCTCAACCCGAAAAAGCCCAACTCGAAGAAGCCTATTACAAACGCTACCGCCAGCTCACTCAATTGCTTGGCGGGGCCAAATAATTCACCACCTCGTCGCATCAGGCATAGCAAGGGTATACGCCGCTTACTTTTATTAAATTTAAGCTTCAGCAACATACCCTGAGGGATGGTCGTGACCAATCCAGCAATTAAATCCCCAAGCCAAGCCTGATGCGCCTATGATTGAATCGAACATTCTGCACGACGCACCGTGCAGGATGCATTCATCATTACGTCACTCAAACATCGAATCGGAGCAAAATCATGGCCAAGGGTCAAGCGCGCAGCAATAAAGAAACAAAAAAACCGAAGAAAGAAAAATCAGCAACAGTGCCTGTTGCCGGCTTTATGCCTGCAGCAAAATCCAGCGACAGCAAAAAATAAGCCCCTACGTGGCTTCAAGATCGGCTTGAAACTAAGCCGTTCATTTATTTTAGCCTGCGGCTTGGTTATTCAACGCTCTACACTACCCTCGTTTTAACTGCTTCTGCTTTTCTGGCTACTTATTTCTATCCGTGGCGTAATTTTATCGTTTCGCACATGCCGAATGATTCAATTGAATACCATCCAATTGACTAAAAAACCTGCCCAAAAAAAAGTCAGCCTGTATTTACCCCAATAAATCATTGAGATAGATCGCTTATCCACAGCTTATGCACGCATCAACTCACGTCACTTGAGCATAAAGCCATGAAATGGCCTATTTTTTCACATAAGCAAAGCCACTTGACGAGACCGACTTAATTTCAATGACTTAAGTGACTTACCCACAGGCCGTACTGAATTTTATCCACGATTTTTGGGGATAAAATTCAATACGGCAACGCAAGCACTCGATTGCCAGCATCAGCGTCAGCATACTGCCAGCTGTAATAGTTACATCCCAGTTTACGGCGAATGATTTGACCAGCAAGGGGAAGCAAAGCATGATGCGCCACGACTCAAAGGCCGATCGTTTGCCCTTAGATTGAAGGCCGTACAGGCACTGATTTAATGAGCAACACGCACCAACCCATTATTGGCTCATGATTTACTTGATTGGAACTTCATCATGAATTTAGAAAAAGTCATCTTTGGCTTCTTTATTTTACTGGCTTTTACGCTCAATTTTGGCTTCGTCATCGGCCAAATCGACATCGCCCACCAGCACGATGTCAATGAGCTGTTTGCTGCCATCGTCGTCAATTTAATCGCCACGGTGATTAAATTTGGTGATCGCACCCAAGTGGGCGCACTGCATTTGGCAACGAGCTTGGTCGCAGATTTACAACTCATTGCCGCCAGCTTGGTATGGTGGAATGCGCTTTACATTACTCAAGTCGGAATGACGCCAGCGATTACCACCACCATTGTGTCACTGTCTGCGGGCGCTTTGGCGGCCAATCTGGTCTCCGTCATTTTATTAATTGGCGAAACCTTGCAACATCGCCGTTAAGCCGCCATGCCCAATATTTTCTTTTTAATGCTGCGGCGTTTACGCACGCCCATCATCACGCTGATTTTGATCTACGCCGTTTCGGTATTTGGTCTGGTGCTCATTCCAGGCGTGGATAATGCCGGTCAGCCGTATCGAATGGATTTTTTCCATGCGATTTACTTTATTAGCTACACCGCCACCACCATTGGTTTTGGTGAGATTCCTTATGCCTTTACCAGCGGACAAAGGATGTGGGTTTTAGTGTGTATTTATCTGGCGGTGATTGGCTGGGCCTATGCTTTAAGCTCAATTTTTGCCCTCACGCGTGATCAAGCACTGACTAAAGCCATTCAGTACACGCGCTTTACCAGCAAAGTAAAGCGCATGAACGAACCGTTTTATCTGATTTGCGGCTACGGGCAAACTGGGCGCATTCTTTGCCAAGTGCTCGACACCCAAGATATTCGTTTTGTTGTGATTGATCTGCGCGAAGAGCGAATAAATGATGTGGCACTGGCCGATTATCATTTTGACGCGCCCTTTTACGCCGGCGACGCCGCCAATCCCGAGTTACTCAAAATTGCCGGCCTATCTCACCCACGCTGCATTGGTGTGCTGGGCATTACCGGTAATGAAAATACCAATTTATCAATTGCCATCACCGCCTATGTGTTACGGCCTAAGCTACTGTCGATTTGCCGCAGTAAAAACCAAGAAATTAGCGACAATATGGCGTCATTTGGCACCAATAAAGTCATTAATATGTTTGAAGCGGTGGGCCAGCAGTTTCAATTGGCGATGCATGCCCCGGCTGTTTCGCATTTGCGTAAAATCTTGTCGGATTTTCCCGGCAACCCTTTCCCGCCGAGTATTAAACCGCCCAAGGGGCATTGGGTGATTGTCGGTTACGGGCGTTTTGGCCGCTCCATCCACAAAGCTTTATCGCAAGAAGGCATTAGCGTTCACATTATCGACCCCGATCCACAGCCCGAGCTCGATCCGCAGATCTACCACCAAGCCTTAGGGGTGGACGCCGCCTCGCTCAAAACCGCCGGCATTGAGCACGCCGTGGGCTTATTTGTTTGCCACGATGATGACGCCAATAATCTCTCGTCGCTGGCCACCGCACGAGCGATTAACCCTGCGCTATTTATTGTTGCGCGGCAAAACTTAGCCACCAATCATTTATTATTCAAAGCCTTTGCGCCGGACTTTATTTCAATTCGCAGCGAAGTCGTCGCGCATGAAGCATTACGCGCCATGGCCAATCCGCTACTGGCGCAGTTTGTGTTGGCTTTAGTCACCAAAGAGGACGAATGGGCCAGACAATTGACCATCGACATCGAAAATCTCTGCCAAGGGATTGTGCCAGAGCACTGGACGGTGCGTTTAAACGCTAAAAACCCAGCCGCAGTGCAGGCCTTTTTGGCGCGGCCTTTACCGGCATTACAGATCAAACATTTTTATCACAGCGTGATTGATCACGGCCGGCCACTGCAATGCATTGCATTACTGCGCCGCCATGGAGAGAAGGATATTTTATTACCCAAAGCCGATGACACACTGCGCTATGGCGATGAATTGCTATTTATTGGCGACCATCACGCCCAGCAATCGCACCAAGCGATGTGCAGTGAGGTTAGCCTAATGGAATACGCTCGCACCGGTGTTGAGCAACCACAAAGCTGGATTTTCCGCAAAATCGCGGCATGGCGCGAACGCAGCTAAAGTGCAAGGACTTCGATCAGCCCGCCGAACTCAGGCGGGCTGCCACAAGCGCACACCTTCTCAACAATCTCAACCATCGCGCTCAAAGTATATTGCGCGGTTGGCCTTGCAAAAAACCGCCGATATTATCAATTAATTGATCGGCCAAAGTTTGCATGGTTTCCACGCTGGCCCACGCCACATGTGGCGTAATCAATAAATTGGGCAGCGCGACATCCAGTAGCGCATTGCCTGCAGTCGGCGGCTCCGTCACCAATACATCCAAGCCTGCCCCAGCAATTTGTCCGGTTTGCAGCGCCGTTAGCAAATCAGCTTCATCCACTAAGCCACCGCGCGCAGTATTAATCAATAAGCTGCTGGCTTTCATCGCTGCCAATTCGGGCGCGGCAATCATGCCACGCGTGGCGTCGTTGAGTGGACAATGCAAACTTAAAATATCCGCCGTCGCCAACGCCTCAGCCCATGGCAAAAACCCTGGCCGAACGATGGCTGCGCCGCGATGCTCAACAAAAAACACCTGCATACCAAAAGCGCGTGCCAATGCTGCTGTCGCTTTCCCTAGCGCGCCCGAACCGATCACGCATAAACGACTAGCGGCCAAATCATGCAGTGGCGCGCCAAAAACACAAAAACCACTGGCCGCCTGCCATGCCCCCGCCAAGACTTGCTGCCGATACGACAGCAATTGTCGCCGCAAAGCCAACATCAGCATCAGCGTATGCTCGGCCACGCCATGAATCGCATAATCACGAATATTGCACACGGCAATATTCAATTCTTTCGCCGCCGACACGTCGATCTGATTATATCCGGTAGCCGACACCGCGATGAGTTTTAACTCCGGCAAAGCCGCCATCATTTCGCTGTTGATGGGCACTTTATTACTAATGGCAACTGTCGCCCCCGCCAGCCTCTCCACCACCTCGTGAGGCAGCGTTTGCGGATATTCTTGCCAATGATGCGGCAAAGCCAATGGTTTTAAGCGCACCGGCAAGCTGGCTCGATCCAAAAAAACAAGTAACGGTTCATGCATCACATTCACTCCGTAAAAAAATCAAAGCCAAAACTCACCCTCTAAAAAACACGCTACCGCAGGACTACTGACGTGTGGTTTGCCCGCCGCCTTGGTTTTGCGCTAAGACAAGGCACGCAGCGCAGTCATTCTACGCCAGCATTTTGTAAAGCAATATCAAGCCAAAATCTCCGCACCAGGCAGCGCCCCGCACCAGCGCCGTTCAACGGCAAAAATGATGGGCGGCAAATTGCTCAATCGCGGCAGTCAAGGCCAAAGCGGGCCGTGTTGGCCGCGCCCAATGATGCCAATACAGCGGCACCGCCGTCGTAAATTCAGCGATCTCTCGCATAGTTCCTGCACTGAGTTCTGCCGCCGCTTGTGCTCGCGGCACAATCGCATACGCCAGTCCCGACTTGGCCGCGGCATACAGCGCATGACTTTCGGGGATCACATAACAAGGAAATTGCGCGTCGAGCAAAGCAAAACGCTCGCGCAGCAAGCGCCGATGCAAACTTTCTTTTTGCCCAAACACTGCGGCCGGTGCGCCAGCCAAACTGTGGGCAGTGACGCCACAGGCAAAGTATTGCGCAACAAACTTAACATTGGCCACGCCAATATAGGGCAACTGCCCCAAGGGTATTGCCACGCAGCCTGCAACTGACAAAGGCTGCGTACTAATACATCCAATAACATCGCCCGAGCGTAATAAATCAAGCGTATAGGCTTCATCCTCCACCACGCAATCGAGCAATAATTTTGCCGGCACTAAATTGGGGGCGATCGCCGCAATCAGCCCAATGGCCAAACTATCGGCGGTGATGCCAACACGCAAATTACTCCATGCGACATCGTCATTGCTGGCGTCAAATCGCGTGGCTAAATCGGCCTCCAGCAAGCGAACTTGCCGCACATGCGCGAGCAGTTGTTCGCCGCTGGCCGTGGCACTGAGTGGCGTTTCACGCCGCAACAGCACTTCACCATGGCGCTCTTCGAGCTGGCGAATGCGCTGCGAAATCGCCGACGGCGTTAAATGCAAACGTTTAGCCGCCGCATCAAAACTGCCACAACGCAAAACCATATCCAGTGCTTCGAGTAATTTGTAATCAAACATAAGCAAAAATGGTGGGGGCATAGAATTAATCGTTTTACCACGATTTAGCAATCTGATTGAATAGCCGTCATAAAAATGCAAACGAAAGCACTGAGCTGCCGCCCATCTGCGCGGCATGACCGCTCGTGATGCTCTGCCAACCCCACACCACTGGAAAACCCATGAAAGCGCTAAACGCCGAACAAATTTGCAACATTGCCAACGAGTTTTCGACGCCAATCTGGACTTACAACGCCGCGACCATTCGCCAGCGCATTGGCCAACTCAAGGCATTTGACACCATTCGTTTTGCGCAAAAAGCCAACTCAAACATTCACATCCTCAAATTGATGCGCGAGCAAGGCGTCAAAGTCGATTCGGTCTCGCTCGGTGAAATCGAGCGCGCGATTGCGGCCGGCTTTGCCACCGGTGCCGATGCCGACGACATTGTGTTCACTGCCGATTTACTCGATCGCGCCACCTTGGCGCGTGTGGTTGAGCTTGATATTCAAGTCAATTGCGGCAGCCCGCAAATGCTAGAGCAATTGGGCGAGGCGCATCCAGGACACCGCGTTTGGCTGCGGATCAACCCCGGCTTTGGCCATGGCCATAGCCAAAAAACCAATACCGGTGGCGAGCAAAGCAAGCACGGTATTTGGCACACACAACTGCCCGAAGCATTGGCTTTGATTGAAAAATACAATCTTGATTTAGTCGGCCTACATATGCACATTGGTTCGGGCGTGGATTATCGCCATTTGCAAGACGTTTGCGCGGCGATGGTGGCGCAAGTGAAACAATCGGGCCGCGATATTCGGGCGATTTCAGCCGGCGGCGGTTTATCAATTCCTTACCAAGTCGGCGGCGAGCCGATTGATACCGCGCATTACTTTCATTTATGGGACGCCGCACGCCAAGAGATTGCCGCCTTTTTAGGGCATCCAGTGCATTTAGAAATTGAACCGGGCCGTTTTTTAGTTGCAGAAAGTGGACAGTTAATTACCGAAGTGCGCGCCAAAAAAGACGTGGGTAGCAATCATTTTGTCTTGGTCGACGCTGGGTTTTCTGATCTGATGCGCCCAGCAATGTATGGCAGTTATCATGAAATTAGCGTCTTGCGCGCCGATGGCACGCTGGCCGATGGTGCGCTACGAGCGACGGTATTGGCCGGCCCCTTGTGTGAATCGGGGGACGTGTTTACCCAAGCCGAAGGCGGCGTGGTTGAGCCGCGCTTGCTGCCCAGCACCCAAATTGGCGATTGGGTGGTTTTTCACGACACCGGTGCTTATGGCGCCAGCATGTCGTCCAATTACAATACCCGCCCGCTGATCGCTGAAGTACTAATCGATGGCGATGCCATTCGGCAAATTCGCCGCCGGCAAACCGTCGCCGAACTGTTAGCGCTTGAATTGTAAAGCGAAATAGTTAACACCGTGCCACATTGTAATTACCGGCAATAGGCGACACAATTGTGCCGCCCTTATTCTTACAGCGCCACATTCCACATGGGCATTACTTAGGAAAACCTTATGATTACGATTAGTGGCTACGGCACCTTAGTTGCTGCCTCACTTGTTTTGCTATTTGGTCGAATTCTGGTCGAAAAAACAGCGCCGCTAAAAGCCTTCACCATCCCCGAGCCTGTCGCAGGCGGCTTGGTGGTGGCTTTACTGATGCTATTTGCCCAGCAAGTGGCTGGCGTCACCGTTAAATTTGATACCTCATTGCAAACGCCTTTAATGCTGGCTTTTTTTGCCACTATTGGTTTATCGGCCAATCTAGCCAGCCTCAAAGCCGGCGGTAGCGTGATGATTAAATTTTTGTGCGTCGTTGCTGGTTTGCTATTAATGCAAAACATCATTGGCATTAGCTTGGCCAATCTATTGGGGCTCGATGGTCATTTAGGGCTACTGGCTGGCTCAGTCACGCTATCGGGTGGTCACGGTACGGGCGCCGCATGGAGCTCGGTGTTTAGCGAACAATTTGGTATTCAAGGAGCCACCGAATTGGCGATGGCGTGCGCCACATTTGGTTTGGTGTTGGGCGGCTTAATTGGCGGCCCGGTGGCCAAGTTTTTGCTGCGTAAGGTCAAAGTACCGGGCGCCGAACACAATCAAGACCGCGCGCCAACTGGTTTTGAAGAGCCACAAGCTACGCGCCTAATCACGGTGAATTCATTTATTGAATCTCTGGCCTTAATTGCGTTGAGCTTGGCTGGTGGGCAATTTTTGGCCGAAGTCTTATCGGGCACGGCGTTTGAATTACCAACCTTTGTTTGCGTTTTATTTACCGGCGTCGTGCTACGCAATGTCTTGTCGGGCCTAGGCTGGTATCAAGTGTTTGAACGTGAAGTCTCGGTATTGGGTAACGTCAGCTTGGCGCTGTTTTTAGCGATGGCCTTGATGAGCTTGCGCCTGTGGGAGCTGGCCAACTTGGCGCTGCCGATGGTGATTTTGCTCGCAGTACAAGCGATGGCCATGGCCGCTTACGCGATCTTTGTGACGTTCCGCGTGATGGGTTCAAACTATGATGCCGTGGTGTTGGCGGCAGGTCATTGCGGCTTTGGTCTGGGCGCAACCCCAACGGCGATTGCCAATATGCAAGCGGTAACGCATCGCTTTGGACCATCGCACTTAGCGTTTATTGTCGTGCCGATGGTCGGGGCTTTCTTTATCGATATTTTGAACGCCATCATTATCAAGCTCTTTTTGGCGCTGCCGATTTATTAAGCCACACCGCAAACCTGCAGTCCATACAACCAACAGGGTTGGTGCTACAGCACCAGCCCTGTTTGACATCGAGTTCATCATTGCTGCCGTTGGCAAGGGCATTCCAATTTGATCCGTGCCGCGCTCATCACGCTAAAACGACGATTATCAACCACCGCACCACGAGCACTTAAAACCATCGACACCGCATCTAAATACCAGCCAATTTATGTAGGTATCTATTTGAAAAGCATATAGATATTAACTTATCCGTATATACCCCACCTCATTACCCTTCAATCTATCTGAGACATCCCGCAACTCATCAAGCAGCAGCGACTCATCATTTCCGCCAGCAGTCGCTTGTTGCCAGCGAATCGAACAACAGTGATTCGAGCAACATCCGCACTTGCGGGCACGATAAATCACATCCAATCAACGCCATCGTACCGAGTCCGAGCTAAAGCAAACCGTGAATGAAGGGCGATGATATAATCAGCGCATTCCAAAGTGTGTAGCCAGACCAAAATGACCTTAGCGCCCTCTCCTGCCGATCTTTCCGCCGCCCTGGCCTTACTCCGTGCCGGTGAACTTGTCGGCATCCCAACGGAAACCGTCTATGGTTTGGCGGCCGACGCCAGTCAAGACGCCGCAGTGGCCAAAATATTTGCCGCCAAAGGCCGGCCCAATGACCATCCAGTCATTGTGCATATTGCCGGCGTAGCGCAACTGGCTGACTGGGCGCAAAACATTCCTGATAGCGCATACCAACTGGCGCAAGCATTTTGGCCCGGCCCGTTAACGCTAATTTTAGAGCGCCAAGCGCATGTCAGCGATGCCGTCACCGGCGGGCAAGACACCGTTGGCCTACGCGCGCCAGCGCACCCGATTACCCATGAATTACTGCTGCAATTTGGCGGCGGTCTTGCTGCGCCCAGTGCCAATCAATTTGGCCACGTTAGCCCTACCACAGCAGAACATGTCCGCCATGAATTTAGCGTTGAACAAGTGCGTTTAATTTTGGACGGTGGCGCCTGTGACGTTGGCGTTGAATCCACCATCGTTAGCCTAGTCGGTGACCAAGCCAAACTACTGCGCCCGGGTGGCATTTCCCGCGCCGCCATCGAAGCCGTACTAGGTCACGCGATTGAGCACCACAGCACCAGCAGCACCGCCAAACAACGGGTATCGGGTTTACTCGATTCACACTACGCGCCGCGCACCCCACTCATCACCGGCCCCTTAGCCAGCATGCAGCAATTGGCAGCAAAAGAAAGCGCCAACGGTAAGAAAGTGGTATTACTCACTCCGCATATTCAAGACCACGTGCCATATATCGAACATGCCATGCCGAGTAATCCAGCCGACTACGCCCAGCAAATCTACGCCACACTCCGCCAGTTGGACCGCCAAGGCTATGATCAACTTTTGCTGGTAACCCCGCCAGAAGGCGCAGAATGGCTGGCTATTCACGACCGTCTGAATCGTGCAGCGCACAAAAAAATCAATGCTTAGTTGAGTTGTTAACCGTAAGCAACAACAAACTACCGTTCATCGCCAAGATAAGACCGCTCTTCCCACACGAGAAAAGTGGTCTTGTCCCCCGTAAGCAAAACCCCGTACCATCAAACCACAATAACAAATCCAAATCGGGTCGGACACCATGCTCTCTCATCGCAGCCGCGGTTTTACCTTGATTGAACTGCTCATCGTCATTGCCATCATCGGTATCTTGGCCGCCATCGCCGTACCCAGCTACAGCGAATACATCAAAAAAAGCCGCAGAACTGATGCGACAGTCATCATCAATAAAATTCAGCAAGCGCAAGAAAAATGGCGTGCGAACAATCCTACTTATGCCGTTGATGTTTCAACAACTGGGCTTAATGTTTCAACATTAACTACAGCAACTAATGATGCAGCAGAGACTCTAAGCTCAAAATTTAATGGCAATGATTACTACAAAATTAATATCAAATCTAATACATCAGTAGGGTATACCGTCACAGCAACTGCATACGGCGCTCAAGAGCAAGATACCAAATGCAAATTCTTGGTAGCACGAATTTTAAATGGCAACATCACCACAACCGGTGCCAACACTCTAACACTCGCCGACTCCCAAATCTCAAACAATACCGACCCTGATCGCTGTTGGAGCAAATAATGCATCGCGCCCAACAAATTGGTTTTACATTAATTGAGCTAATGATCAGTATTGCAATACTTGGCATTCTTTTATCCATTGCAATTCCAAGCTTCAGCGATTTTTTAGAGAAAAAACGTTTAGAAGGTGCCGCCAATGAATACTTGGGGCTTTTGCATTTTGCAAAATCAGAAACAATAAAACGCAATTCAGCGACTTTTATTATTGCAACACGCGCGTCAGCCAATGACTGGAGTATTTCGGCAACAACAACGCCCACCTGCACCTTAAATACTGCCTGTGATTTAAAAACACTTAATTCAACAATGGTAAAATCAATTTCTACCAACGCCGACTTAACTTTATTAAACGGTGCATCAATTGAGGCTCGCCGCTTACTACCTACATTTGCCACAACAAGGTCAATCATTTTTTCAACCGACAATTATTCATTACAGGCAAACTGGACAATAACCGGATTAAATCAGTTATGTATTCCTACTGGCGCTAATTCATTTGGTGGGTATGCCGCATGTTAAATCATAAACAACTGGGCATGTCTCTGATTGAATTGATGGTTTCGATGGCACTAGGTCTTTTACTACTCGGTGCAGCATCCAGCATGGCACTCAGTAGCCTCTTTGCGAATAAAGATGGCTTGAGAAACATGGCGTTAGAGCAAGAAATACAACCGATGATGTCGCTAATATCACGTGAATTACGGCGCTCTGGATATAGTCAACTCGCCGAAGATGACACCAGCATGCCAAATAAATACTTTAGAAAAATAAATATGCCGGGGGCAATCAAAACAACAGTTGCGGGGAAAAACATTTACACCGGGAGCTGCATTATTTTTCGCTATGACAGCAATAAAAACAACATCCTAAGCAATGATGAAGTCAGCGGTTTCATGTTAAGTAATGGCCAATTATTAATTTTAAACTCACCGAGCAGTTTAAATATTGATACCTGCGATGCATCAGATCCAAAATGGCAAGCAATGAATAATAAAGACCGTATCAATATCACTACGTTTTCAATGGCGGCAAATACTGAAACTATTAGTACGATCGATCTAATCAATAAAATAGATATCACACTCACTGGTGCATCAACCGACGGTAGTTTCTCATCAACACTAAAAGACAGCATTCAATTACGCAACCTACCGCGAGTTTATTAAAATGAATCACAAACAAACGGGCATTGCAACTTTAGCGGTTACGATTATTTTAATTTTAATCGCCAGTATCGCGACGCTCTACGCAAACCGACAAGCTTTTGTTTTCCAAAAAACATCGGCCAATTATTATGCCAATAGCAAAGCATTTGAAGCGGCAGAAGCTGGGGCCAATGAATTTGCGGCGCGGGTACTGAGCGATTTAAACAAAATCAGTACTGGCACTGGCACCGTTGAATTAATTCAGCAGACAACGGCCAGTGGCCCAGGCGCTTGCCTCACTAATTTTTTTAATGCATATAAATTCACCGCGCCATACGCCGATACCGCAAATCCAAACCAATTTGCCAATGATCGTTTTTTCTCCAAAAGGATTAACACGCTAGGCGTTGCTGATGCGCTTGGTCTGGGTTATCAAGTAACGGCAAGAATGTCTGGGCTGAATATGACCATCACCAGTACCGGTTGCGCTGATGACTCCACCACCAGCCCCAGCAATACTGCACCTGCTTGCACCACAGCAGGGCAACCGAGAGCCACTGTCACCGTCACGCTCCCGCTAAAAGGCGTATTTAACCCCAGCAAATCAGCATTCTCGATTAAAGGCTATGCCGACGCCTTTGGTGCGATTAGCACACTACCCGCTTCTGGGCAGCCAGCAGCAGCTTGCCCGATTATGTCGGGTGACTCATTTACCCATGCAGGATCCGTCGACGCTACGATCACCCCTTTTGCTAGTATTGCAGCACTGACCCCAGACCAATATTTTGAAAGTTTTTTTGGTGCCCCCAAAAGCACCATCAAGGCTGCAGCCACCGCTGCGGGTACAGCTTATCCTGGCGGTAGCTGTCCAATCGTACCCAGCCCCCCCCCACTAACGATTTGGATTGATGGCGATTTAAACTTAACAGGCGCCTGCACACTAAAAGCCAATAATATTATTGTGAATGGCAACATCAATGCTGGGGCCCACCCCTTAAATGCCACAGGGCTACTTTACGGCAATAATTTTTACACAAAGGCAGCCCAAGTTATCTATGGCGCAGTAGCTTTAGCCGGCAACTTAGATGTTGCAGCACTAAATCAACCACTTGCAAACTCATCAGGTGTAATTTCAAACAATGGCAAGCAAGATGGTGTGATGGCAACCGGTTTAGGTCCGACTCACGCGGCATTCGGTACGATTAGTGTTTATTACGACCCTAGTAAATTAAAAGATCCATCGCCGCCAGGTGGCACTGGCTCTCAATTCAAAGCAGGGCTATGGCATGACTTCTAATTTAAAACGCAACGGCTTTAGCTTGGTTGAAATTTTAATTACTGTATTAATTTTGGCTGGCGCCTCAATTGCGCTGACTAAATTTCAAGCTGTGCAAATGCAAGGAACGAGCGACGCGAGAAATCGCAATGAAGCGATGCATTTGGCGCAAACTTTACTTGATGAATATCGCCGAGAATTCCAAACGGGAAATATTGTGGATAAGGCCGTCAGTACTGTGAATGGCAAATCAACTACATTTTCGGTGAGTGGTGATGTCAGCGATTTAGCGATTACTACTGGTGAAATGATCCCTATGCCATCGGCCTCTCCCATTCCTGCGCCCGCACCCAAGCAAGCAGTTGCGAATGTCAGTTGGAGTAATGCCCAAGGCCAAACCCAAAACGTTGTTTTAGCCACTATTTTAAGATACAGCGCGCAATCTTTTGCTGAGCCTGTGGCGGCCACGCCAACCCCTTCGCCGACTCCTACGCCAACTCCAACCCCCACAGCTGCACCAATAGAAAAATGGGATAAAACAAAAAGCTACAAAAAAGGTGACTTGGTTCTCGGCAGCGATGGCCTGACCTATCGAGCTGACTATGACATGACCTCTGGACGACCGGATCCATCGCTAGACAATTGGTGGACGCGTGTTTAACAAAAAAAAATCAATTCAATGCGTGGCTAAAAATCACGATTATCAAGATTTAGTCCGCAAAAAAAATAAAAACAAAATCGTTCTAGTTTAAACTACGCCCCTGCCCCCAAACAGGGGCGTTTTTACTTTTAGCGAAGGACTGACATGCGCTTTTACTTCCCTCTCGTCATTATCGACGAAGATTTTCGCACCGAGAACACCAGTGGTTCCGGTATTCGTGAACTGGCTGCGGCGATTGAGGCCGAGGGTGTGGATGTGGTGGGCTATACCAGTTATGGCGACCTCACCTCTTTTGCGCAGCAGCAAAGCCGTGCCGCTGGCTTTATTTTGTCGATTGACGATGAAGAATTTGGCTCGGGCTCAGTTGAAGAAACGCATGAAGCTTTAACTAGCTTACGCAGCTTTGTCGCCGAGATTCGCCGCCGCAATCCAGACATCCCGATTTATATTTACGGTGAAACGCGCACTGCGCGGCATATTCCCAATGATGTCTTACGTGAATTGCATGGCTTTATTCATATGCACGAAGACACGCCCGAATTCGTGGCACGACATATTATTCGTGAATCCAAATCTTATCTCGATACGCTCGCGCCGCCTTTTTTCCGCGCGCTAACGCACTACGCACAAGACGGCTCTTACTCTTGGCACTGCCCGGGGCATTCGGGTGGTGTGGCATTTTTAAAATCCCCCGTTGGGCAAATGTTCCACCAGTTTTTTGGTGAAAACATGTTGCGCGCCGACGTTTGCAATGCCGTAGAAGAGCTCGGTCAATTGCTCGATCATACTGGGCCGATTGCCGCCTCTGAGCGCAATGCCGCGCGCATTTTTAATGCCGATCATTTATTTTTCGTCACTAACGGCACGTCAACGTCGAACAAAATCGTTTGGCACTCAACCGTTGCGCCGGGTGACGTGGTGGTCGTGGATCGCAACTGCCACAAATCGATTTTGCATTCAATCATGATGATGGGCGCAGTGCCGGTGTTTTTGATGCCTACGCGCAATCATTACGGCATTATTGGCCCGATTCCAAAATCTGAATTCACGCCAGAAAATATCCGCAAGAAAATGATGGACAACCCTTTTGCGCGGGAAAAACTGCTGGAAAATCCAAACTTTAAACCGCGTATTTTGACGATCACACAATCGACTTACGACGGCATTATGTACAACGTTGAAGACATCAAAGGCATGCTCGACGGCGAAATCGATACGCTGCATTTTGATGAAGCGTGGTTGCCCCACGCGGCTTTTCACGAGTTTTATGGCGATTATCACGCGATTGGCGAAGACCGTCCGCGCTGTAAAGAATCAATGGTGTTTTCAACACAATCCACGCACAAGTTACTCGCTGGCCTAAGCCAAGCGTCGCAAATCTTGGTGCAAGACCCAGAAAACCGTCAGCTCGATCGCGATTTATTTAACGAAGCGTATTTGATGCACACGTCGACCAGCCCGCAATATTCAATTATTGCGTCGTGCGACGTGGCGGCGGCGATGATGGAAGCGCCGGGCGGTACCGCGCTGGTTGAAGAATCCTTGATGGAAGCACTCGATTTTCGCCGTGCGATGCGCAAAGTGGATGAAGAATACGGTGAAGACTGGTGGTTCTCGGTGTGGGGTCCTGACGATTTGACCGACGAAGGCCTAGATCATCGTGACGCTTGGATGCTCAAAGCTGGGGATAACTGGCACGGCTTTGGCGACATTGCCGACGGCTTTAATATGCTCGACCCAATCAAAGCCACCATCTTAACGCCGGGCTTGGATTTAAATGGTGACTTTGACGCGCAAGGGATTCCAGCGAGTATTGTGACTAAGTATCTGGCTGAACACGGCGTAGTTGTTGAGAAGTGCGGGCTATACTCCTTCTTTATTATGTTTACCATCGGCATTACCAAAGGCCGCTGGAATACGCTACTCGCTGCCTTGCAGCAGTTTAAAGACGACTTTGATAAAAACGCCCCGCTGTGGCGCATTTTGCCCGAGTTCATTGCTAAATATCCGCAATACGAGCGCATTGGCCTGCGTGATCTTTGCCAGCAAATCCACGGCATTTATAAAGAGCACGGTGTTGCCCGCTTAACCACCGAGATGTATTTGTCTGATATGGTGCCGGCGATGAAACCGGCTAAAGCCTTTGCCAAAATGGCGCATCGTGAACTCGATCGCGTCGCGATTGACGACTTGGAAGGCCGCATTACTGCGGTGATGCTCACGCCGTATCCACCGGGCATTCCGCTGTTAATTCCGGGTGAAGTATTCAACAAAACCATCGTCGATTACTTAAAGTTTGCCCGTGATTTCAACCAGAAATTCCCCGGCTTTGAGACCTATATCCATGGTCTAGTCGCGGTCACCACCAGCGGCGTAACGCGCTACTATATGGATTGTGTGCGAACTTAATTTGGGTTTGTGCTCAACAACCGCCAGCTTGCTGGCGGTTTTTTTATGCCTACCGAAACGGCGTAGCGCGGCTATAACAAAGCCAGCAAAACAGTCAAATCTGGCTATTTTTTTTAACGTTAAATCGCAGCCAACCGCGCAGTCGACATAAATTGTCAATAATTGCGTAGGCTGCCCTATTGATTAAATTACAAGCGCTGCAATTTAACTCGTATACCGTTTCACTTTTTTGGAGATTGAAAGATGCGTTTTGACAAACTCACCACCAAATTCCAGCAGGCATTGGCTGATGCGCAAAGCATTGCCAACCTGAACGACAATGCTTATATCGAACCGCAACATTTAC
The DNA here is from genome assembly GCF_020531905.1 of Deefgea salmonis. Taxonomy (GTDB): domain Bacteria; phylum Pseudomonadota; class Gammaproteobacteria; order Burkholderiales; family Chitinibacteraceae; genus Deefgea; species Deefgea salmonis. The sequence goes on from NZ_JAJAWG010000003.1 coordinate 53,345, forward strand.
TGCTGGCGCTACTGAATGACACCGATTCAGGCACCGCCGCACTGCTGGCGCGCGCTGGAGTCAATGTGCAACCGCTCCACAGCGCGCTCGATGGCGCGCTTGCGCGCATCGCCAAAATTTCCGGCGGCGATAGCGACCTCACCGTTGGCAAAGACCTGACTCGCTTATTAAATCAAACCGATAAAGCGGCGATGCAACGCGGCGATCAATTTATTTCTAGCGATTTATTTTTGCTCGCGCTGTGCGACGACAAAGGCGAAGCCGCTCGACTACTTAAAGACCATGGCGGCAATAAAGCGGCGATTCAAGCGGCCGTGGATGCCGTTCGCGGTGGCAACGGTGTGGATAATCCCGAGGCCGATCAACAACGCGAAGCATTGAATAAATACTGCCTTGATTTAACCGAACGCGCTCGGCAAGGTAAGCTTGACCCAGTGATTGGCCGCGACGATGAAATCCGCCGCGCCATCCAAGTTTTGCAACGCCGTACCAAAAACAATCCGGTTCTAATCGGTGAACCGGGCGTGGGTAAAACCGCGATTGTTGAAGGCTTGGCGCAGCGCATTATCAATGGCGAAGTACCCGAGTCGCTCAAAGGTAAGCGGGTATTGGCTTTAGACCTAGCATCGCTCTTGGCTGGCGCTAAATACCGGGGTGAATTTGAAGAACGCCTCAAAGCGGTCCTCAATGAGCTCGAAAAAGAAGCTGGCCAAGTCATCGTCTTTATTGATGAATTACATACGCTAGTTGGCGCCGGTAAAGCCGAAGGCGCGATGGATGCTGGCAATATGCTCAAGCCCGCCTTAGCGCGTGGTGAATTGCATTGTCTTGGCGCGACGACGCTGGATGAATACCGCAAATACATCGAAAAAGACGCGGCACTGGAGCGGCGTTTCCAAAAAGTACTGGTGGGCGAACCGAGCGTTGAAGCCACCATTGCGATTTTGCGCGGCTTGCAAGAAAAGTACGAAATCCATCACGGCGTAGAAATCACCGATCCGGCGATTGTGGCGGCGGCGGAATTATCGCACCGCTATATCACCGACCGCTTCTTGCCAGACAAAGCCATCGACTTGATCGACGAAGCGGCGGCCAAAATCAAGATGGAGATCGACTCCAAACCCGAAGTGATGGACAAACTCGATCGGCGGATTATTCAGCTCAAAATCGAGCGCGAAGCGGTGAAACGCGAAAAAGACGAAGCCAGTAAAAAACGCTTGGCTTTAATCGAAGAAGAAATTAGCAAACTCGGCAAAGACTATTCTGATCTGGATGAAATCTGGAAAGCCGAAAAAGCCAGCGTGCTGGGCACTCAAGCGATTCGCGAAGAAATCGAGCAGGTTAAAACCGCAATGGAAACCGCCCGCCGTGCCGGTGAGTGGGACAAAGCCTCAGAACTGCAATACGGCGAATTGCCGCAGCTCGAAGCCAAGCTAAAAGCCGCCGAAACCAGCGAAAATGCCAGCGAGCCTTCGGGTAAAACGCGGCTATTACGCACCCAAGTTGGTGCCGAAGAAATCGCCGAAGTGGTGAGCCGCGCCACCGGTATTCCGGTGAGCAAAATGCTACAAGGCGAACGCGAAAAACTACTGCATATGGAAGACGTGTTGCACCAACGCGTGGTCGGCCAAGACGAAGCGGTGCGCTTGGTGTCTGACGCAATCCGTCGTTCACGCGCCGGCCTTGGCGACCCAAATCGCCCTTATGGTTCATTCCTATTTTTGGGGCCAACCGGCGTGGGTAAAACTGAGCTGTGCAAAACGCTGGCGAACTATTTATTTGATTCCGAAGACCATATGATTCGCATCGATATGAGCGAATTTATGGAGAAACACTCGGTAGCGCGCTTGATTGGTGCGCCTCCAGGCTATGTCGGCTACGAGGAAGGCGGCTACCTCACCGAGCTAGTGCGGCGTAAACCGTATAGCGTGATTTTGCTTGATGAGGTCGAAAAAGCGCATCCAGATGTGTTTAATATTTTGCTGCAAGTATTGGATGATGGCCGCTTAACCGATGGCCAAGGTCGCACGGTAGACTTTAGAAATACCGTGGTGATTATGACGTCCAACCTCGGTAGCGAGCATATTCAGCGTTTGGCCGACTCTGATTATCAGGTAATTAAATTGGCGGTGATGGCGGAAGTTAAAACGCATTTTCGCCCTGAGTTTATTAACCGAATCGACGAAGTGGTGGTGTTCCATGGCTTAGGCCAAGCACAAATTCGCCACATCGCACGCATTCAGCTCGATAAGCTGCGCCAGCGTTTGGCACAAATGGAAATTGGCCTCACGGTGTCCGATGCTGCGCTTGATTTGATTGCCGAAGCGGGCTTTGATCCGGTATATGGCGCACGGCCATTAAAACGCGCCATCCAAAGCGAGCTGGAAAACGTGCTAGCCAAACGACTACTCAATGGTGACTTTGCCGCTAAAGACACCATTCATGTCGACGCCAAAGACGGCATGATGCATTTTAAATAAATAGGCACAAGTTTTCTGGCTGCGTTGTCTCGCCTTGTCGTACCAAAGTACGGCCTGCGGCTTTAACGTCTTGCCATAAAACTTTTGTACAGATATTTCCTTAAGTCGCACGGTGCCTTCCCCGGCAAACAAAAAGCCATTCCGAATTTCGGAATGGCTTTTTTATGTATAGACACAGAGCCCATTATTTAATTGACTTAGGCAGATATACCCCCAAGCAATCGTTAAGCCTTGACGTCTACATTTTGCCCTAAATGCACCGGATTGACGCTGACTGGCTGCGGAATCGCTTGCAGCAAGCTGAGCGTACTTTGCGCTTGTAGATCCAAACTTTTGCGTAGCATCACCAATGGAACCGGATTGTTGGCGCTGGCACTACTGGCCGCATTCACCATGCCGTCACTCATTGCACCACCTCTTTTTTGCCATATTGCTTATTTTATCGGCCTTATTCACGCTTAATGAAGGGGAGCAGCCTGAATCAGCGCAAGAAATGATAAAATGCGCCAATGAACGCACCTGCCTATATCCATCTTCGCCTCCATTCCGAGTTTTCAGTTTCTGACGGCATCGTCCGTCTGGATGACGCCGTTAAGCGCGCCAAAGCCGACCAAATGCCGGCGCTTGGCATGTCAGATTTAATGAATCTGTTTGGTCTGGTTAAGCATTACAAAGCGTGCCGCAATGCCGGGATAAAACCGATTATCGGCTTGGATGCGTGGATCGAAAACCCAGACAACCGCGATAAACCATTTCGCACGCTGTTGATTTGTAAAAATCGCGCCGGCTATGGCCGTTTGTGCGAGCTAATCACGATGGCGTTTCGCGATAATCAATATCGCGGCCGGGGCGAACTGAAAAAAGAATGGTTAAGCAACGGGGACAATAGCGGGCTGATTGCGCTATCGGGCGCCGAGCTCGGCGAAATCGGCCAGCAATTTTTGGCCAATAATCCAGACCTTGCCAGCGCGGCAGCCCAGTGGTGGGCGGCGCAGTTCCCTGATAGTTTTTACCTCGAGATTCAACGCACCGGCACCGCGGCATGCGAAACCAGCTTGCAGCGCCAGCTCGATTTGGCGGGTGAACTCAATCTGCCGGTGGTCGCAACGCATCCGATCCAATTTATGGATCCGGACGACTTTAAAGCGCACGAAGCGCGCACCTGTATTTCGGCGGGCTTTGTCATGAACGACAAACGTCGCCCGAAAGACTTTACCGAAGAACAATATTTTAAAACCACCGCGCAAATGCAGGAACTGTTTGCCGATGTGCCCGAGGCGCTCGCCAACAGCGTAACGATTGCGCAGCGTTGCAATATTGAGATTGTGCTGGGTAAAAACGTCTTACCGCCCTTCCCGACCCCCGAAGGCATGACGCTGGATGATTTCTTAGTGTATGAGGCTAAGCGCGGCTTAGAGATGCGCCTTGCACAGCTATACCCCGACGAAGCAGCACGCGAAGCAGAACGTCCTCGCTATTACGAACGACTTAAAATTGAAACCGACACCATTATTAATATGGGCTTCCCCGGTTACTTTTTGATCGTTGCCGACTTTATCGCCTGGGGCAAGGTCAACGGCTGCCCAGTGGGCCCCGGCCGTGGTTCGGGTGCTGGCTCACTGGTAGCGTATAGCCTTGGCATTACCGACATTGACCCCACCGCGTATGCGCTACTTTTTGAGCGCTTTTTGAATCCAGAACGCGTTTCAATGCCCGACTTTGATATCGACTTCTGCCAAGAAAATCGCTGGCGCGTGATTGAATACGTGCGTGAAAAATACGGCGCGGATGCCGTTAGCCAGATTGCGACTTTTGGTACCATGGCCGCCAAAGCGGTAGTGCGCGACGTCGGCCGTGTGCTCGATTTGCCGTATATGTTTTGTGACGGCATCTCCAAACTCATCCCTGCTGCGCCCGGTAAACAATATAGCCTGGACGATGCACTAGAAATGGTGCCAGAGCTGGCTGAGCGCGTTGAGCGCGAAGAAGAACTCAAAGAACTCTGGGTGCTGGCCAAAAAACTCGAAGGCTTAACGCGCAATATCGGCATGCATGCCGGTGGCGTATTGATTGCACCGAATAAAATCACTGATTTTTGCCCGGTGTATCAAGCCTCTGGCGACGATGCGTCGCCGGTGTCGATGCTGGATAAAGACGACGTTGAAGCCGTTGGCTTGGTGAAGTTTGACTTTTTGGGTTTGCGAAATCTAACGATTATCGAACTCGCGCTGCAATACATCAAAACGCAAACCGGCGAATATCTGGACTTAATGAGTCTGGGCTTTAACGATCAAGCCGCGTATCAAGTGTTCCGCGATGCCAATACCACCGGCGTGTTTCAGGTCGAGTCGGACGGTATGAAACGCTTGCTCGAAAAGCTCGCGCCCGATCGTTTTGAGGACATTATTGCGGTATTGGCGCTGTATCGTCCGGGGCCACTTGGCTCAGGGATGGTCGACACCTTTATTAATCGTAAAAAAGGGCTTGAAGCGCCCGATTACTTCCATCCTGATCTTGAAAAATGCTTGGAGCCGACTTACGGCGTTATCGTGTATCAAGAGCAGGTGATGCAGATTTCGCAAATTATCGGCGGCTACACCCTCGGTGGCGCCGATATGCTGCGCCGGGCGATGGGGAAGAAAAAGCCCGAAGAAATGGCCAAGCATAGGGAAACCATTGCCGAAGGGGCCGCCAAGCAAGGCTACGATCCAAAGCTCGCCGAAACCTTGTTTGACTTGATGACCAAGTTTGCCGAGTACGGCTTTAATAAATCGCATACCGCAGCGTACGCGGTGGTGTCGTACCACACCGCTTGGCTAAAAGCGCATCACTCTGCGGCCTTTATGGCGGCAACGATGTCGTCCGAGTTGGACAATACTGACCAGCTCAAAGTGTTTTACGATGATTGCTTAAACAAAAAAAACAAGCTTGAAATCTTGCCGCCCGATATCAACGAAAGTTTTTATCGCTTTGTGCCGGTAGGTAAAAAACAAATTCGTTATGCCTTAGGGGCGATTAAAGGCGTTGGCGAAAGTGCGGTGAATATGATTGTCGCTGAGCGCACTGCCAACGGGCCATTTAAAGATATTTACGATTTATGCAGCCGAACCGACAAAAAAGAAGTCAATAAACGCGTGCTCGATGCCTTAATTCGTGGCGGCGCGTTTGATGCGCTTGAGCCAAATCGCGCGCGCATTATGGCCAATGTCGAGCAAGCGATGGCCGTGGCCGAAGCAGAAATCGCCAACGCCAACCAAATTAGTTTGTTCGATATGCTGGAACCCGCTGCCGCGCCACAAATTGAGCATCTTGATGCGCCGCTATGGGATGACAAAATCAAACTGGCCGAAGAAAAATCCGCACTCGGATTTTATCTTTCTGGCCACCCATTTGACGCCCACGCCAGACAGATTAAAGGCTTGATTCGCACCCGACTTGATCGACTCAACAACCAACGCGAGCCGCAATTTATTGCCGGGATTGTGGCTGGCATGCGAATTAAAAATGGCGAGCGGGGTAGGATGTGCTTTTTACAGCTCGATGATGGCCATGCCAAAGTAGAGCTCACACTGTATTCCGAGTCGTTTGAAGCCAATCGCACCAAGCTCAAAGAAGACACTTTATTAGTCATCGAAGCGAAGGTCTCGGAAGATCGTTTTTCTGGCGGACAACGCATTATTGCCGATCGGGTATTTGATTTAGCGGAAGCACGCAGCCACTTTGCGCGGGCACTCAAAATCAATTTGGGTCAGCAAGGCGACGCAGAAAAGCTCAAGCAAATTTTGCAACCGCATGCAACCGAGCAAGGTTGTGCAGTCGAGGTTGACTACCAAAATAGCAACGCGCAATGCCAAATGACCTTAGGTCATGCTTGGCGAGTCATCTTGCGCGATGAACTGCTCTCAGACCTACGCAGCTGGCTAGGCCCGCAATCGGCAGAGCCTCGCTTTTAAGGTCTGAAAACGCAGGATTTCCCGCCGTATGGCGCGATTGTCGCGGTCAACCAAAACGTAGTCGTGTAGCATCGTCCTGCGCTGTGAATTGACTACAAAGCGAAGTTGCAGCGAACAGCACCAACCCGCAGGTTTGCGGTAGATGATAGCGCAAAAATCAACAGGCCTAGGTATAGGGCGCCAAACCATAATACGTAAGGGGCAATTTCATATACCCCACAAGCAATATCAGGCGGATCGCATATCAAATGCATCCGCCTTTTTCTTTGCGTCCAATTTTTGATCTTTATCAATTTTTTACAGCGCCCATCAGGCCATTTTGCCAATTTTTACATTCCATTCACCGATGCAAAGGCATAAGATATTGTCATGAAAACGCGAATTAAATCGCTGATTGATTTGCACTGCAGCAATCATGCAGATGTGATATGTAGTTGAAATTATTCAATAACATATTTTCAAAACTGATCTAAATCAACTTTTGAAATCGCATTATTGTTACGATGCCTTAATAAAAACTTGCTGCTGTTTGCCCTACCTGGCAACGGCAACATCCTTTTCAGTTAGCAACTGAAAATCCGGCTTAAAGATGGTCCAACAGACATCGCCACAAAGGAGTCTCACCCAAATGAATGCACCTCAAGACAACTTGCAATTGACAGCTTGGCGCGGTTTTAGCGCTGGCGAATGGCAGAATAAAGTATTGGTTCGTGAATTTATCCAAGCGAACTACACACCATACGTGGGTGATGATTCTTTCCTAGCCGGCCCGACTGAACGCACCACGCAATTGTGGACTGAATTGTCAGTCTTGCTCAAAGAAGAACGCAAGCGCGGTGTGCTTGAAGTTTCTGCCCAATTTGGTTCAACCATCACCGCTCACGGCGCTGGCTACATCAATAAAGATTTAGAAACCATCGTTGGTTTGCAAACAGACGCGCCACTGCGCCGCGCCATCATGCCCAATGGCGGCTTGAAAATGGTTGAAAACGGCCTTAAGGCTTACCATTTTGAAATGAACCCAGAAATCAAAGAGATCTTTACTAAATACCGTAAAGACCACAACAACGCGGTATTTGACGTTTACACCCCAGAAATCATGGCTTGCCGTAGCTCAGGCGTCATCACTGGTTTGCCAGATGCCTATGGCCGTGGCCGTATTATTGGTGACTATCGCCGTGTGGCTTTGTACGGTGTTGATTTCTTGATCGCCGACAAAAAACGCGAAAAAACTGAACTCGATCACGTGCCTTTCACCGAAAGCGTGATTCGCCTACGTGAAGAACTATCAGAACAAATTAAAGCACTGACCGAACTCAAAATCATGGCCAAAAAATATGGCTTTGATATCGCTCGCCCTGCAAATACCGCACAAGAAGCCGTGCAATGGTTGTACTTCGGCTACTTGGCTGCAGTAAAAGAGCAAAATGGCGCAGCCATGTCGATCGGTCGGATCTCGACTTTCCTTGACGTTTACTTCGAGCGTGATATTGCCGAAGGCACTTTGAATGAAGCGCAAGCGCAAGAATTGATCGACCATCTGGTGATGAAATTGCGTATCGTGCGCTTCTTACGCACCCCAGAATACGATGATCTATTCTCAGGCGACCCAACTTGGGTAACTGAATCGATCGGTGGTACTGGTGAAGATGGCCGTACTTTGGTCAGCAAAACCAGCTTCCGTGTCTTGAATACCCTGTACAACCTTGGCCCAGCGCCAGAACCTAACTTGACCGTATTGTGGTCAACGGCCTTCCCACAAGGCTTTAAAGAATTCTGCGCCAAAGTATCGATCGACACCTCGGCGATTCAATACGAAAACGACGATTTGATGAAACCAAAATGGGGCGACGATTATGCGATTGCCTGCTGCGTTTCAGCGATGCGCGTTGGTAAGCAAATGCAATTCTTTGGCGCTCGTGTGAACTTGGCCAAAGCCATGTTGTACGCAATCAACGGCGGCGTGGACGAAAAAACCGGCAAAGTAGTGGCCAAAGGCTTCACCCCGATCATCGGCGACGTGCTTGAATACGACGAGTTGATGAGCAAATACGATGTGATGCTCGACTGGTTGGCAAGAACTTATGTGACTGCGCTCAATTCAATCCATTACATGCACGACAAATATGCTTACGAACGCATTGAAATGGCGCTGCACGATCGTGACATCTTGCGCACGATGGCTTGCGGTATCGCCGGTCTATCGGTAGCAGCAGACTCATTGTCAGCCGTGAAACACGCAAAAGTGCATATCAAACGCAATGAAGCGGGCTTAGCTGTGGATTATGTAATCGAAGGCGAATACCCAGCTTACGGTAACAACGATGATCGCGCTGATGATATCGCGGTTTGGTTGTCGACTGCGTTTATGGAAAAAATCAAAGCGCAACCGGTGTTCTACCGTGACTCAATGCCAACACAATCGGTATTGACCATCACCTCGAACGTGGTTTACGGCAAAAAAACCGGTAATACCCCTGACGGTCGTCGTTCAGGTGCGCCATTCTCTCCAGGTGCAAACCCGATGAATGGTCGTGATACCAATGGCTTTATCGCTGCTGGTTTCTCGGTATCGAAAATTCCATACGAATCAGCACTGGACGGTGTGTCTTGGACTGCCTCAATGACACCAGACGCTTTAGGCCACAACGCAGCAGACCGCGTTAAAACCTTGGCGGCATCGATTGACGGTTTGTTTGGCCCACACGGCGAGGAATGCTCAACGTGCATGACCACCGATGCGATTGATGAAAAAATGGATCAACTCTTCCATTTGAACATGAATGTATTGGATAAAGACACCTTGCTCGATGCGGTAGAACATCCAGAAAACTACCCGCAATTGACGATTCGTGTTTCAGGCTATGCGGTGAACTTTGTTAAATTGACTCGCGAACAGCAAATGGACGTGATCAACCGGACTTTCCACGCGAAGTGCTAAGAATGCGTAGCGCCACCCGCGATCCTGATTTTTGCGGTAGTTAAGATCAAGATCACGAAGCGGCGCTACGGTTCATTCACATTCTTGTAGTGATGAAACATGGCAGTATCCCTCTGGGGTATTACCATACAAGCATCAGCCAATCATAGCTACAAGCACATACCTAAGAGGACGGCACAATGGCACAATTATTTCATTTGAATATGAATATTTTGAACAAAGAAACACTCGAAGACGCAATGGCCAATCCTGATAATTACCCACAATTGACCGTGCGCGTATCAGGTTATGCCGTAAACTTTGTTAAACTGACTCGCGAACAGCAACTAGACGTGATCAATCGCACTTTCCACGAAAAATGTTGATTGGAATCTAGTTCAAACACGGATCGCAAGGCATCGCCTGCGGTCCGTTTTTACATGTAATCGATAAAAACCTTAAAACTAAAAAAATCACTGGAAATCATCATGGCACTCGACAAACCTGCAGGTGAAATCGTCCCTGCTGCCTTTGATGCCGATGGCAATCAATTTGGCTACATTCATTCCATTGAAACCGGCGCTGCTGTTGATGGCCCTGGCATGCGCTTTGCGTTATTTGTTAGCGGCTGCCAATTTCGCTGCTTGTACTGCCACAATCCTGACACTTGGAAGCTGCACAACGGTAAGCAATACACCGTCGACGCTATCGTTGCTGAGATTGCCAAATACGCCAGCTTTTTACGCATTGCGGGCGGGCTGACTATTTCTGGCGGCGAGCCTTTGATGCAAGCTCATTTTGTTGGCGAGATTTTTCGCCGAGTCAAACACGAGCTTAAAGTGCACACCGCACTCGATACCCAAGGCTTTTTGGCAGCGCACTTACCGGATGAATACTTCGACAATATCGACTTAGTGCTGCTCGACATCAAACAATTTGACCCGATTAAATACGAAGCGCTGACCAGCAAACCGCTGCAACCCACGCTAGATTTTGCCGAACGCATGATTCACCTCAAAAAGAAACTGTGGATTCGCTACGTTTTGGTACCCGGCATTAGCGACGACGAGCAAGATGTCGCCGGCCTCGCCAATTACCTCAGCGAGCTCAGTGCTCGAGCACCGAGTTTAATCGAACGCGTGGAAATTTTGCCCTTTCATAAAATGGGCGAAAACAAATGGGTTGATCTGGGGATGAAATACGAACTGACCGACACTCGCCCACCAAGCCAAGAAATGGTCGAGCGCGTTCGTGCTCAATTTAGCGCCAAAGGCTTATTCTGCTGTTAAGCCCATCGCGATCCCATCGCCAGCGTTCGCGCTGGCTTTTTTTTGGCCCAAACCCGCTCAGCAAATCGAGAATTACACCAACTTCGGGTATATTAACGCTCAAATTACAGCAGGATTAAACCATGGCCGGAACCAGCCTTTTAGTATTACTCGATGACATCGCCGCCGTGCTTGACGACGTAGCGCTAATGACCAAAGTTGCCGCAAAAAAAACCGCCGGCGTATTAGGCGATGATTTAGCACTCAATGCCGAGCAAGTCTCCGGTGTGCGCGCCGAGCGCGAACTGCCCGTCGTTTGGGCGGTGGCCAAAGGCTCATTTAAAAACAAACTGATTTTGGTGCCTGCTGCACTACTCATTAGCTTTATCGAAGACCAATTGCGCGCTAACGGCCTGAATGTGCCCTTGATTATGCCGCTGTTAATGTTGGGCGGATTGTATTTATGCTTTGAAGGCTTTGAAAAAATCGCCCATCCCTTTTTGCACTCGCACGCTGAAGACGTCGCCGATCATCAGGCATTGAGCGCTGCTGCCAATAACCCAGCCATCGATTTGGTGGCGTTTGAGAAAGAAAAAATCCAAGGCGCGATTCGCACCGACTTTGTGCTTTCAGCAGAAATCATCGTCATCACCCTTGGCACCGTGGCCGCCGTTAGCTTTAGCAGCAAAGTCGCGGTACTCACCGGCATCGCCATTATCATGACCGTCGGCGTGTACGGTTTGGTCGCCGCCATTGTGAAAATGGACGATGCCGGCCTTTACCTGAGCCAAAAACCCAACGCCAACGCCATTAGCCGCAGCGTCGGTCGCGTATTACTCGCTGGCGCACCAGTTTTAATGCGCGTGTTAGCCGTGGTCGGCACCTTGGCGATGTTTATGGTCGGCGGTGGCATCATCACCCACGGCATCCCCGTCATTCACCACGCTATCGAAGCCGCAGCCCACAGCGCAAATACCCTCCCCGCCATTGGCGGCATACTGGCCGCATTAGCACCGTCATTTTTAAACGCGATTGCCGGCGTCATCGCCGGTGCCGCGACATTACTCGTTGTGACCGTCATTGGGAAAATACTGGGCGCGTTTAAAAAATAAAATCTTTTGGCTATTTCTTATTTAGCGTTGCTTGATGACATTCATTACTGAACAAGGGATAGCCTGCAATTGGCCAGAAGCGGACACAATTTAATTCCAGGTAAATTCCAATGCTCGTTGAATTAATATCAGAAAATCAGTATGAATCTTTGATTGATTTATTGCTGGAGCTTCACTGCTACTACAGCGAAAGTTCCACACCTTATCGCAGTGTCGTCAGAGAGCATCTGCTAAAAAACATTTTGGCCCCCGTGTCACCCCTGCAATTAGTAGTTGCTATCAACGGTGACGGTGTTGTGGTCGGCTTCGCGGCTATTTCATTGACCTACTCACTTGTCGAACCGTCACCGGAAAAAAATCGACAGGTTCAACTAAAAGAAATCTATGTGCTGTCTGCTCAAAGAGGGCACGGTATTGGAAAAGCTATTTTTGCTTGGATTGCTCGATATGCCATGGACAATGGTTGTTGCCGGATTGATTGGCCAGTCAAGTCAACCAATGCCAAGGGCATCTCATTCTATGAAAGTCTTGGCGCTGAACTGGTTGTAGAAAGACTTAGCTATAGGCTTTCTGAAACAAGCTTGAGAGAACTGGCTTATAAACTGTAACTAAGAACGTGCCAACAGAAAGATTGATTGCTTCGGGTCGAGCGCAGCAGCGTAGGTTGGGCTAAATGCAATGCAGCCCAACGTTTACCGCGACAATGGGGCTTCGTAAACAGAGTCTAACCAAGCAATATTTTCTAGCACCGTAGCTCCGATTAGCGCAGCGTAATCGGAGGAATGGCATGCGTACGATTACGCTACGCTAATCGTACCTACCTTATCATTGAGCATCTGCTTCGGGTCGAAAATAGGCTATGACCAAGCTGCTAAGCCTGCCTTACCCAACAAAAAACCGCCTAAATTAGGCGGTTTTGTTATTGCGCTAGAACAATTTATTTATTCACTGTCGATGCATCAATTCGGCTGCGTTCGTCCAAATTGATGGGCTCTTTATCCCACAATAAAGCGCGGCCGTCGATTTGGCCTTGTTTAAGTTCTGGATTTTTTGCCAAAACATCTTCAATAAAATGGGTGTATTCAGAAACGTAGCAATTATCTTTGCCGAACATGGTGCTCTCCCGAGGTAATTTATTTTGCCGCCATTATAACCGAGGCGATGTTCGGTCGGCAGTTTGATTGCAGATCGTCAAACCCATTGCGGCAGTGCCGCGTCAGATAAGGAACTGACTGTGTTGCTTTATACGGACAGTAGGTATTGCCAGCTAGATCATATAAATTGTGCGCTAGCTAGCAATACCCCATCAATCATTCATTGCTTGCTGCAATACCTCAATAAACCGTGCATTTTCCGCCGGCAAACCAATCGACACTCGTAAACTATTCGGCATGCCGTAGCCCGCCAATGGCCGCACAATCACCCCACGCTCGAGCATAAATTGATTAAGCATTTTAGCATCGCCACAGTGGAAAGTCACAAAGTTACCCGCCGACTCAATAAAGCTAATGCCAAGCTGGCGAAATGCAGCGGTGATTTGCTGCATGCCTTCATTATTTATCCGCACTGACTCTTGCAAAAAATCCTCGTCGTCCAGTGCCGCAGTCGCTGCCGCTTGCGCCAAACTATTGACGTTAAACGCTTGGCGAACGCGATTGAGCATATCAATGATTTCAGGGCTGGCTAGCGCAAAACCAACGCGCAAACCCGCTAAACCAAAGGCTTTAGAGAAGGTTCTTACGACGATTAAATTCGGGAATTTTTTTAGCCATTCAATCGAATCGCTGCGTTTGGCGGCAGGTAAAAATTCAGTATACGCTTCGTCGAGCACCACCAGCACATGGCTTGGGCATAACTCTAAAAACTCGATCAAATCGCCCGGGCGCGCCAAGGTACCCGTCGGATTATTTGGATTGGCAATCCAAACGATTTTTGTGCTGGGCAAAATGGCCGCACGCATAGCGTCTAAATCATGGCCGTAATCGAGCGCCTTCACGCACAGCCCTGTCGCGCCCATGGCCTGCGTGGCCAAGGGATAAACGGCAAAGGCGTATTCGGCATACACCGCAGTATCACCCGCTTGCAAAAAAGCATGTGAGATCAGTTCCAGTACGTCGTTTGAGCCATTGCCCAATACGATTTGCTCGCTGGCGACTTGGTATTTTTCGGCAATTTTGGTTTTCAACTCAAAACCATTCCCATCGGGATAGCGCGCTAAGTCAGCAATTGCTTTTTCAACTGCCGCACGGGCTTTGGGGCCCATGCCCAGTGGGTTTTCGTTCGAAGCCAATTTAACGATTGTTGCTGGATCAAGCCCCATTTCACGCGCTAGTTCAGCGACCGGTTTACCGGGTTGATACGGCGCAATCGCGCGGATATATTCGGGGGCAAGCGTCAACATCGTTATCCTTAGTCGTTCAAGCTATCGGCCGTGGCAAGTTCATGGCCGAGGTTTAATTTTTTTGTCATGCGAAAGCTGGCTGGCAGCTTAAACATCGCCAAGCGCTGTACCGTTGATTCAACCAAGACTTCAAAGCCATAGCGCTGATAAAAGCGTACTGCCGCGGTGTTGGCGCTATCGACATCCAGATGCAGGCTAAAATAACCCGCTTGGCGCGCGGCCATGCAAACCTGCGCCAACATCCGCTCGCCTAAATGCTGGCGGCGACAATCCGGATGAACTGCGATGGTACGTAAATACCAAGCATTTTTAGGTACGTGCGGAAATAAAAAATCCAGCTGCGATTGGCGATCTTGCAAAATCTGCAAGTCGAGGGCTAAAGCGCCGATTTCAAATGCATCACTGACTTGCAATTGCGCGCCAAAGCCAGCGGAATAATGAAACACCAAGGCAATCAGCTCATCGTCGCTATTACGCAATACTTGCGCATTGCGATGGCTGTAACTGCCGGTTTCCGCCTGCCAAAGCTGCGCTAAGTTGAGCACCACCAATTCAGGCGGCAAGGCAAACCAATAGTCATAAAAAGGCGCGTCGGACTGATAAATCAGTGCTGCAGCCCGCTTGGCATCACCGGGTAAAGCATGCGTTAAGTTTTCCACCATTCACCTGCGCGACGAGAAGGTTTACTTTGCAATAACTCGATCAGCTCGATGGGATCATTGGCGCACAGCAATTGAGCCGCATCACTGCCACTCACAAAGCCCTCTTCCACCGCTTGCACCACCATCGCTTGCAATGGCGCAAAATAATTTGCGGTATTGAGTAAGCCAACTGGTTTTTCGTGCAGACCGATTTGCCCCCAAGTTAAAATCTCAAATAACTCATCAAACGTACCAAATCCACCCGGCATGGCAATAAAGCCATCAGCCAATTCGGCCATCCGTGCCTTGCGGGTATGCATCGAATCGACGATCTCTAATTGGCTGCACGCGCCATACCCCAGTTCTCGTTCAACCATAAACTGCGGAATCACGCCAATCACTTGGCCACCGGCATCTAAACACGCCTCAGCGACAGCACCCATTAAGCCAATATGACCACCGCCATACACTAAGGTTAAGCCACGTTCGGCCAAGCCGCGACCTAGATGTTGCGCTTGGTGACGATAGACTTCTTTTGTGCCAAAGCGTGCACCACAAAATACCACGACTGATTTCATTGCATGCCTACCTAGCTGATTGAAATTGACGACACTACACTACGACGCCAACATCACCATTAAATGACAGCTTGTGGGTATGAGCCCAAAACTTTCACAAAAGCGGCAACATCTTGCAAATCTTTTAATGCCGCTTGCAGTGGTACATCGTCAATAAAGCCATCTACATCGGCAAAAAACACATACTCCCACAGCCCCGTTCGACTTGGTCGCGATTCAAACTTACTCATCGACACGCCATTTCTGGCTAGTGGCTCCACTAAGGTATGCAAAGCACCAGGGCGATTCGGCGCTGAAATCACCAACGATGTTTTGTCTTTACCCGAACGCGCGGCTTGCTGATAACCCAGCACCAAGAATCGAGTGGTGTTATTCGGTTCGTCTTCAATATTGACCGCAAGTTTATTCAGCGCGAATTTCTCCGCCGCCGAATCACCGGCAATTGCGGCGCTGCTTGGGTCAAGACTGGCTAAACGCGCACCTTCGGCATTGCTGGCCACCGAAATACGCTCAACCTCATCACCCAGATGTTTATTAAGCCATTCATGGCATTGCGCCAAACTTTGGGCGTGCGAATACACCCGCTTAATGCCCGCCATATCGGTGGTTTGTCGCAAGAAATGATGATGAATCCGTAGCACCACTTCACCGCAGATTTGCAGTGGGGTAGTCACCATTAAATCCAACGTGCGGCCGACGGCGCCTTCGGTGGAGTTTTCCACTGGTGCTACCACATAATCCGCACCGCGCGCTTCAACCACGCGAAACGCTTCGTCAATCGAAGCGCATGCCAAAGTGGATGCCGCATGGCCAAAGTGCTTAATCGCCGCCGCTTGAGTAAATGTGCCTTCTGGCCCCAAAAAGGCGATGGTCAATGGGCGCTCAAGCGCCAAGCACGCCGACATGATTTCACGGAATAAGCGCGCGCAGGTTTCACCCGACAACGGCCCCGGATTAGTGTCTTTAATCCGCGTCAGCACTTGTGCTTCGCGCTCTGGGCGATACACCACGCCGCTGCCTTTAATTTCGCCGATCGTACGGGCGTGCTGGGCACGTTGATTAATCAAAGCAAGAATTTGCTGATCAATCGCATCAATTGCATCACGATGCTGTTTTAACAAGTCATCAGACATGAATAAGCTCAAGTATTGGGTTTAAATAAAGCGGCGTCGACAATCGACCACAAATGAATAATCCAGCCCAGCAAAATCCACCATAACACCGCCGCAGCAACAAACATCAGTGCGGCTTTGAGCACGCGCCCTTGGAGTAATTGCCCCAAGCCGGGAATGAAAAAACTCGCCAATGCGGCAATCACATTACCGCCAGAACCTTGACCCGCCATCGTTTAGCCCTTCATCTTGGCAAATTCATGCATATATTCAGCCAACGCTTGGCAACCGGCCAATGGCATCGCGTTATAAATCGAAGCGCGCATCCCGCCCACCGAGCGATGCCCTTTGAGCTGCAATAAATGCCGCGCTTCGGCCCCCGCGAGGAAGGCTTGATCGAGCTGTTGATCGGCCAAAGTAAACGGGATATTCATTCGCGAGCGATCAGCCTGCGCCGTAGGGCAATGGTAAAAACCATTTGAGCCATCAATTGCGGCGTAAATCACATTGGCTTTTTCGATGTTTTTTGCTTCCATCGCTGCCACACCACCCTGCTGCAACACGTGCTTGTAGACCAAGCCCGCCACGTAAATACCAAACGACGGTGGCGTGTTGTACATCGAGCCGTTATCGGCATACGATTTGTAATTGAGCATGGTGGGTGTATCGCTGCGCGCCTTACCCAGTAAGTCGGTCCGAACGATACTCACCGCCACACCCGATGGCCCCATGTTTTTTTGCGCCCCAGCATAAATCATACCGAACTGGCTCACATCGACCGGACGCGATAAAATATTGCTCGACATATCACACATCAGCGGCACGCCATTGGCTTGCGGAATGTGGTTGAACTCAACGCCGCCGATGGTTTCATTGCTGCAGTAATGCAAAAACGCCGCGTCTGGCGTGCGTTGCCAAGACGATTCATCGGGCACATAGCTGAAGTTTTTATCTTCACTGCTGGCGACAATATTCACGTTGGCGTAGCGGCTCACTTCTTTAATCGCCACTTTCGACCAATGCCCCGTATTCACAAAGTCCACCGTACTGCCGACGGGAGCGAAATTGAGTGGCAACATGGCAAATTGCAAATGCGCCCCGCCTTGTAAAAACAGCACTTTGTAGTTTTCAGGAATCGCCATCAGCGTGCGCAAATCGGCTTCAGCTTCAGCCAAAATTTGGCCAAATTCAGGCCCGCGATGGCTCATTTCCATCACGCTCATGCCTGAGCCATGCCAATCGAGCATTTCGGCTTGAACTTGCAGTAATACTTCGTGCGGCAAAACCGCCGGACCAGAGGAAAAATTAAACACTTGAGTCATGAGCATTCTCTTAAAACAGGTAATAAGGCAATGATTGGGGTCAGCAAAAACGCGGCAAAACCCTGTCACTATATTGGAGCTGCGCCGTGGTTTGGTGTTTTGCTGCCAGCCCAAATAAGCACACCGAGATATTTTGCGCTGAATATTGAACTAACGCGTGTGAGGTTTTAGCCGATTAGCTCAACAAGAAATGCGCCCGCGCTGTGGCGACGGGTTTGGATTCATCCTCTTGCCATGCGGTCATTAATACATTGGCCACCCGTTTGCCTTGGCGAACAATCTCGCAACGCGCGTGTAAATCCAAGGCTTTGGCCGAACGCAAATAATCAATCGAAAAGTCAATGACACGGGGAATGCCAGTGCTTTCTTGCGCCCACATTAAATGCAATACAGCGGCGTTTTCTAAAAAGCCACCAATCACACCGCCATGAATGGCAGGCAATAGCACATTGCCGATATTGTGCTCAGCAAAAGGCAGGTAAAACGCTGGTCGACCATTTTGCTCAATGGCTTGAATCCCTAGCAATTTGGCATAGGGTATTTGATCCAAGGCTTCATTCAGATTAGCAAAGCAAGCAATACCCTCAGCCATTATGCAGATTCCTTGGTTGTTGCCATACGCGCAAAAGTAGACACTGAATGCGCAATCGGCTTATCCGGATCGGCCTGATAAGCCGTGGCGCGCATAAATGCAATCGACTCAGTTAAGCGATAACACTCGGCAGTGCAATACAGTGGTAAGTCGGGTTTGGCCGGCCGCAAATAGTCGATCCGGAGATCGAGCGTAGCGGCGGCTTCTGGCTGGTCGAGCAAGGTATACAGCGAAATCCCGCTAGCCGTATCAATCAATGAGGTCACAACGCCACCATGCAAAACGCGAGTTTCGGGGTTGCCGATCAGCGCGTCTTTAAATGGCAATTTGAGCGTTACTTTACCGCGTCCTGCGGTAACCAATTCCAAGCCTAATGTTTTGCAATGCGGTAACGCCATAAACCACGGCGCAACTTGGGCAAAAAACTCAGGTGCTGCAACAGGTAACCACAGTCCGTTCATTGTTGGCCTTTATTCGCTAGGGGTTGCTGGATCAATATCGACCACATCTGATGGTGCCACTACAGCTTCTACAACGTCTGCACCCTCTTCGATCAACTCAGACTCATCGCCTTCAGGTTCGTCCACTTCAGCGACTTTTTCTAAACCGGACAAATGTTCGCCCTCATCCAAATTAATCAAGCGAACACCTTGCGCCGAGCGACCTGTTTCACGAATTTGATTAACCTTAGTGCGAATCAACACGCCACCGGTGGTAATCAACATCACGTCGTCCGATTCTTCGACCAGACTGGCGGCAACCAGTTTTAAACCGGTTTTGTCAGTCAAGTCCATTGCAATCACGCCTTGCGTACCTCGGCTGGTATGGCGGAAGTCGCCCACCGGAGTGCGTTTACCGTAACCACCATCGCTGGCCGTCAACACCATTTGCTCGTCTGAATTGGCGACCAATAGCGAAATCACTTTTTGCCCTTCGGCCAATCGCATCCCACGTACACCAGCGGCAGTTCGACCCATGGCGCGAACATCCCCTTCGGCAAAGCGCACCGATTTACCGGCATCAGAGAACAGCATCACTTGATCTTCGCCATGCGTCAGCGCCACACCAACCAAGTAGTTACCTTCATCCAAGTTGATGGCAATAATCCCATTGCGTTTCGGACGAGAGAAGTCAGCCAATGAGGTTTTCTTCACCGTACCGTCAGCCGTGGCCATAAAGATATATTGATCTTCTACGAATTCTTTAACTGGCAAGATGGCGTTGATTTTTTCGCCTTCTTCCAGCGGCAACAAGTTCACAATCGGCTTGCCACGACTGGTTCGGCCGCCTTGTGGCAATTCATAAACTTTGAGCCAATACACGCGACCGCGTGAGCTAAAGCACAAGATATAATCGTGCGTATTAGCCACAAACAGACTGTCAATAAAATCATCGTCTTTGGTTGCCGCCGCTTGCTTGCCACGACCACCGCGTTTTTGTGAGCGATATTCGTCCACCGCAGTGGCTTTCATATAGCCGCCATGCGTCAGCGTTACGACCATGTCTTGTGGCGTAATTAAGTCTTCGAGACAGATATCTTCGCCATGCGCGATAATTTCAGAGCGACGGGCATCGCCATAATTGGTTTTCACTTCCAGCATTTCATTGCGAATGATTTCAGTGACCCGTTCAGGACGCGCCAAAATATCAAGTAAATCGAGGATTTTTTCGACGACTTCTTTGTATTCAGCAATAATTTTGTCTTGTTCAAGCCCAGTTAAACGCTGCAAACGCAGTTCCAAAATCGCTTGAGCTTGCACGTCTGAAAGGCGGTAGCCTTCATCCGATAAACCGAAGCAATCGAGTAAGCCTTCTGGACGTGACGCATTGGCATCAGCGCGAGCGAGCATTTCACCGACTAAGCCTGATTTCCAAACGCGGCTCATTAAGCCGGTTTTGGCATCGCTTGGCGTTGGTGCCGCTTTAATCATCGCGATGATTTCGTCGACATTCGACAACGCAACCGCCAAACCTTCAAGCACATGACCACGATCACGCGCTTTACGCAGCTCATACACCGTACGACGGGTAACGACTTCACGGCGATGCTTTAGGAAGCACTCTAAAACTTGCTTTAAGTTCAATAAACGCGGTTGACCATCAACCAGCGCCACCATATTGATACCAAAGCTGTCTTGCAGCTGAGTGTGCTTGTAGAGATTATTGAGCACCACATCAGCCATTTCACCGCGTTTGAGCTCAATCGCTACTCGCATACCCGATTTGTCTGATTCGTCACGCAGATCAGAAATACCTTCGATGGTTTTTTCGCGAACCAATTCGGCGATGCGTTCTAATAGACGCGCTTTATTGACTTGGTACGGTAGCTCATCCACGATGATCGCTTGTCGATCACCATTTTTACCGCATTCTTCAAAATGGGTCCGCGCACGCATCACAACGCGGCCACGACCAGTGCGATAGCCTTCACGAACGCCGTGAATGCCGTAAATAATACCGGCGGTTGGAAAGTCTGGCGCAGGAATGTAATCAATCAACTCATCAATCGTAAGCTCGCTATTGTCGAGCAAGGCCAGACTGGCATCGATCACTTCATTGATATTGTGCGGCGGAATATTGGTCGCCATCCCCACGGCAATCCCTGAAGAGCCATTGACTAATAAATTAGGAATACGGGTAGGAAGGACGGTTGGTTCAAGTTCTTTTTCATCATAATTGGGCGTGAAATCGACGGTTTCTTTGTCGATATCGGCCAAAAGTTCACTCGATATTTTTTGCAAACGACACTCGGTATAACGATAGGCCGCCGCGCGGTCTCCATCAATCGAGCCGAAATTACCCTGACCATCAATCAAGGTGTAGCGCAAAGAGAAGCCTTGCGCCATCCGCACCAATGCCTCATAGGCAGCAAAATCGCCGTGTGGGTGATATTTACCCAACACATCACCAATCACGCGAGCACATTTGACGTAAGGACGATTCCATACATTACTACTTTCGTGCATCGCAAATAAAATACGACGGTGAACGGGTTTTAAACCATCGCGTACATCAGGCAACGCTCGTCCCACGATCACGCTCATGGCGTAATCGAGGTAGGAATGGCGCATTTCCTCTTCGAGGCTGACGGGGATCGTTTCTTTGGCAAAGCTGAATTGTTCGTGCATTGATAAGGCCGGTTAGTGAAAAACGTAGGGACTATCAAAGCCAACACTCAATTTAAATTCAGTGTGGCGAAATTTTTAACTGTCTTTTGGAAACTTTGTTACAAATAAACACTGACTAGTCTCGTTTAACTATTCTATAGTTAACATCAAGTTTACCACGTGGATGCCTCTGATCCAATTTTTGCGTAAATGGTGCTGTATTGCATTGTGCAATGTTACAAATTCTTTAAGGTTGCGCCAAGTGCAAGCTTTTTATTTGCGTCAAATTTACCTAAGACAGTAGAATGGGTACTGGTACAGTATTATCGTTTACTATAACGAATAGTAAGTTACATTCATTTATTGATTTATAAACGGGGAATCCACATGCTGACAATCAAGCAAACTCTGACATCATTCGCTATCGTTGCTGCATTTGCTGCCGCTGGCGCTCAAGCAGCGACTGAAATCTACGTAACAAACAGCACCAATGTTTCTGAAGCTAATCCAGAAGGCGCTGTAAAGATTTCTGACGGTACTTGTGTACAAACAGGTTCTTGGACTGCTGAAGCGGCAAAAAGTGTTAAAGGTTGCCAAGGTTATGTTGCGCCAGTTGCACCAGTAAAAGCCGCTGTTGCACCAGTTGTTCCGGCACCAGTTAAAACAACTAAAACATTCGAATTGAAAGCGGATTACTTGTTTGATTTCAACAAATCTACGTTGAAACCAGCGGGTAAAGATGCGTTGGATGCGTTGTTTACTGAAGTTCAAGCAATGGATCCTAAAGATGGTACTGCCGCTGTAGTTGGTTACACTGACCGCATCGGTTCAGACAAATACAATATGGTTCTATCTGAAAAACGTGCCAATACTGTACGTGACTATCTGTTGAGCAAAGGCGCTCCAGCAGACAAAGTAACTGCAGTCGGTAAAGGTAAAGCAGATCCAGTGACTGGCGATACTTGCCAACAAAAAAATCGCGCTAAATTGATCGAGTGCTTGGCACCAGATCGTCGCGTTGTTGTTGAAATCACCGGCACTCAAGTTGTTGTTAAGTAATTAGCATTCAATAATACGAAGCCCCGCCTCGGCGGGGCTTTTTTATTATTCAAATGGATAAGCGACTCGATAATGAACAAACTACTTCAGCTAGTTTTAGTGGGAACAACCACACTAATACTTACAATTAAGCCTGCGTTTGCTGATAACGTGTCAAAAATACAACAATACCTCAGTGGTACAATGTCACTAAATGCCCGCTTTACTCAAGACGTAACAGCTAAAAATAATAAAACTCAAACTTCAACCGGACAACTTAGCTTACTTCGTCCTGGCAAGTTTCGCTGGACCTAC
This sequence comes from Deefgea salmonis, assembly GCF_020531905.1. Lineage (GTDB taxonomy): Bacteria > Pseudomonadota > Gammaproteobacteria > Burkholderiales > Chitinibacteraceae > Deefgea > Deefgea salmonis. The sequence goes on from NZ_JAJAWG010000003.1 coordinate 76,184, forward strand.
GAAAAACCCTACCCACAAGAAATCATCAGCGATGGCAAACAAGTTTGGCTTTACGACGCCGACTTGGCGCAGGTAACCATCAAACCGGTCGGCAAAGCGCTCGAGGCAAGTCCTGCAGCAATACTGGCAGGAGACAACAAACTGGAAACCAATTTCAACATCACAAATTTGCCTAGTCGTGCGGGGCGCGACTGGATTGAATTAATTCCCAAGCAAAATGACAGTAGTTTTGCTCGAATTCGGATCGGCTTTAGCGACAATAATTTAAATCTCTTAGAATTAGATGACCATTTTGGGCAAACGACTAAAATACAACTCAAACAGATCACTCGAAACCAAGCTATAGACAGCAAACAGTTTAATTTCATCCCCCCAAACGGGAGCGATATCATTCGTGAGTGATCTTTTTACCCGCAAACCCATACAACCGCTTGCTGAAGTATTGCGGCCCAAATCAATTGACGCCATTGTTGGGCAGCAGCACTTACTTGCATCGGGTAAACCCCTTGCGCTCGCGCTTGCGGGAGGGAAAGCGCACTCAATGATTTTCTGGGGGCCGCCTGGGGTCGGAAAAACAACACTCGCCCGCCTACTGGCCGACGCCTTCGATTGCGAACTGATTGCACTCTCGGCTGTTTTTTCAGGCGTAAAAGACATCCGATTGGCAATGGATGAAGCCGAGCGGAACCAGAAAATCAACCGTCAAACTATTTTGTTTGTTGATGAAGTCCATCGCTTTAATAAGTCGCAGCAAGATGCATTTTTACCCTTTGTAGAGTCAGGGCTAATTACTTTCATTGGTGCCACAACTGAAAACCCCTCATTTGAAGTCAATGCCGCATTACTTTCTCGTGCCCAAGTCTATGTTTTAAATCCGCTTAATGAACATGAACTCACACAACTGATAGAAAGAGCCCAAGCGTACATCACCCCCACACTCACACTCTGCGCAGATGCGATTCCGGTTTTAGTTGATCTTGCTGATGGCGATGGACGACGCCTACTCAATTTATTTGAACAAGCCAGCCAAGCAGCACAAACAAGCAATAGAACGGATATAAACGCAGCATTTTTAAGCGAAGCCCTCAGCATAGGCAGCCGTCGTTTCGATAAAAATGGTGATCATTTTTATGATCAGATCTCAGCCTTACATAAGTCAGTACGAGGCTCAAGCCCTGATGGTGCGCTCTACTGGCTAAGCCGAATGCTCGATGGCGGTGCCGATGCGCGATATTTAGCACGCCGAATTGTTCGTATGGCCTGGGAAGACATCGGGCTTGCCGATCCTCGTGCAATGCAAATTGCCAACGATGCAGCTACGACCTATGAAAGACTGGGTTCGCCAGAAGGCGACTTGGCTCTCGCTCAGGCGGTTATATATTTAGCTGTTGCACCAAAGTCCAATGCCGGTTATCTCGCTTACAAAGCAGCAAAATCACTCGTCAAGCAGGACAAATCTCGCGCAGTACCTTTGCATTTACGTAATGCACCAACCCCATTAATGGCCGAACTGGGGCACGGCCACGAATATCGCTACGCGCACGATGAAGATGAAGCCTATGCCGCCGGCGAAACCTACCTACCTGACGGTCTCGATAAAATTCAATTTTATCAAGCAAGTTCACGAGGACTAGAACAAAAAATAAGCACCAAAATGGCACACTTGGCTGAGCTTGATGCAATCTGGCTCGAAAAAAAACACCCCAAAAAAAAAGCCATTTAGTAAGTAGATTTATCCATTGATTCACTTATAACTTGCATAAATTGGATCCACTACTATATTTCTTAGCACATAACATTCTAGGAATAGCACGAAAGCAGAACATCAAACATGCAACAACAAAACAAAAAAATGCAAAAAATCAAGTTGACTACCTTGTTAATTATTACTTATAATTAACAAGGCATAACTATAAAATTAAAAAATCGGTAAGAAACATAATCCACTATCGATTATTTTGGCGTTTTATCTCCTTTGTGCAGGTCTAGTCCTCATTTTAGCGCCAGCACATTTCTACCCATGAAAGCGAAAGGTAAATATTATGACCACAGTTGAACGCAATGGTGAACGCGCACTGACAGCACCACTATCCACACCAACCGACCTTGGCGCAGATGCCACACGTGATATTACGGCCGCTATGAACTTAATTTTGGCTGATGTTTTTGCGCTTTATCTAAAAACCAAAAATTTTCACTGGCACGTGAGTGGCTCACACTTTCGTGACTATCATCTGATGCTCGATGAACAAGGTGACGAACTCTATGCAATGACCGATCCGATTGCTGAGCGCGTACGGAAAGTGGGCGGCCGAACTCTTACCTCGATTGGACATATTGCACGTACTCAGCGTGTTTTAGATAATGATGCGGAATATGTACAGCCCTTGGATATGCTGGCTGAGCTATGTGACGATAGCAAAAATCTTGTTGCTCGTTTGCGTGAAGCGCACAACGTTTGCGATGAATACCACGACACAGCTACAGCAAGCCTGCTGGAAGAATGGATTGACCAAGCAGAACGTCGTACTTGGTTTCTATTTGAATCAAGTCGCCGAGGCTAATGGGTCTCACGCTTCGTTTTATGCTATGCAATAAAAATGCGGTATCAGCAATAAACTGATACCGCATTTTTATTTCAACTAAAAAAACAATCATTTTTTACAAGGCACAAAAACAGCCCAGCGCCGTAATACTAGCAAAATCACGCAATAGGCTTCGAGCCAAGCATGCCTTGGTGTAAAATCAGCCAACCCTATTTCAGTGATGAATAAAATGCTCGACATCCAACTTTTACGTAACGACCTTGCTGTAGTAACTGCTCGTTTAGCCGAGCGAAAGTTTGTGCTTGATGCACTCACATTCCAAAAATTAGAAGATGAACGTAAAATTTTGCAAACGCAAATGCAAGACTTACAAGCCAAACGCAATACCTCATCCAAGCAAATTGGTGCAGCAAAAGCCAAAGGCGAAGACGTAAGTATCATCATGGCAGAAGTCGCTAGCCTTGGTGACGAGCTAAAAGCAGCAGAGCTGGCTTTCGCCCAACTCGCCGAACAACTCAATGCATTACTACAGTTGATGCCAAACTTGCCCGATGAGTCGGTTCCCACAGGCAAAGACGAAACCGACAATATTGAAGTCAGTCGCTGGGGAACACCACGCGCATTTAATTTCGAGATTAAAGACCACGTTGATTTAGGCGCTCCACTCGGTCTGGACTTTGAAACCGGCGCAAAACTTTCTGGCAGTCGCTTTAGTTTGCTTCGTGGCTCTGTTGCTAAATTGCATCGCGCCCTCGCACAATTTATGCTCAATACACACAGCAATGAGCATGGCTATGAAGAAATGTACACGCCCTACATCGTCAACGACTCGGCACTCTTTGGCACCGGCCAACTCCCCAAGTTTGCCGAAGACATGTTCAAAGTCACGCGAGGTGGTGACGAGGAAGGTCATGTAGATCAATATCTGATTTCAACTTCCGAAATCACCCTCACCAATACCGTCGCTGGCGATCTGCTTAAATCTGAGCAACTGCCAATTAGGCTGACCGCCCACTCACCTTGTTTTCGCTCTGAAGCCGGTTCTTACGGTCGTGACGTACGTGGCTTGATTCGTCAACACCAATTTGACAAAGTTGAAATGGTACAAATTGTTCATCCAGAGCAGTCCGATAACGCACTTGAAGAGCTTGTTGGTCACGCAGAAAAAATCTTGCAGCTATTAGAGCTACCTTACCGAAAAGTATTACTGTGCACCGGAGATATGGGGTTTAGCAGCCAAAAAACCTATGATTTAGAAGTGTGGTTACCCGCACAGAATACCTTTAGAGAAATTTCAAGCTGTTCAAACATGGGGGCATTTCAAGCACGTCGGATGCAAACACGCTTTAAAAACGAGCAAGGTAAAAATGAACTGGTGCATACATTAAATGGCTCGGGCCTTGCTGTTGGTCGTACTTTAGTCGCAGTACTTGAAAACTACCAAAATGCCGACGGCTCAATTACGGTGCCTGCTGTTCTGCGTCCCTATCTTGGTGGTAGAGAACGACTGAGCGCCTGATTTTAACCAATGCCACAAAAGCGCACGCCTACGTGCGCTTTTTTTGCACCACGCACCAAGGTCCGCTACTCTGTAGACTCAATCACCCTATCTGGCACTGTTTATGAACGCGACCAGCATATGGCTTACGCTCGCTGTTGTTCTGTGTATTCTTGAAATATTCTCAAGCACATTTTATATGATCGCCATTGCCATTGGTTTTCTGGCTGGCGCAGCAGCTGCTGCTTTCAAACTCAGTTTGTCATTTCAAATTGGCATGAGTGCACTCTTTGCACTAATTAGCGCTTTTATGATTCGACACTGGAAACTGACCCACTTACAAAACAAAGCCAGTGACATCGACAATGAAATTGGCCAGCGCGTCAGTATTGAAGTTTGGCAAGATGAGAATCATGCCCGTGTTCGCTACCGAGGCAGCCAATGGAATGCCGTTCTCGCCCATGATTGTCAGCGCAGTGATGAGGGTCATTGGCACATCAGCGCCCAACACGGCGCCACGCTAGAAATATCAAACAAACAGCCACTTTAATCACTCAAGGGAAACGTTATGCCATTTGAATTCACCTTAATACTTCTCATTGCAGTCATCATCTTTATCGCAAAAACATTCAAAATCGTCCCACAACAAAGCGCACTCATTATCGAACGATTAGGTCGATTTCATGCCGTGCTCGCACCTGGATTAAATTTTGTCATTCCTTTTGTAGATCGTGTGGCCTACAAACATTCGCTCAAAGAAATCCCACTCGACATTCCTAGCCAGGTTTGTATCACCCGGGACAATACACAACTACAAGTTGATGGTATTTTATACTTTCAAGTGGTTGACCCCAAAATGGCGTCCTACGGCACGTCAGACTTTGTAATGGCCATCAGCCAACTGGCACAAACCACTTTACGCTCGGTCATCGGTAAGCTTGAAATGGATAAAACCTTTGAAGAGCGTGATGATATTAATCGCACTGTTGTCGCGGCACTCGATGAAGCCGCCACCAGTTGGGGAGTCAAAGTACTACGGTACGAGATCAAAGACCTTACACCGCCACAAGCTATTTTGCACTCAATGCAACAGCAAATCACCGCAGAACGTGAGAAACGCGCCCGCATTGCCCAATCAGAGGGTGTTAAGCAAGAACAAATCAATTTAGCTACAGGACAAAGAGAAGCTGCAATTCAAAAATCACAAGGTGACATGCAAGCCGACATTAACCAATCAGAAGGTGAACGCCAAGCTCAAATCAATCGCGCGACAGGTGAAGCAGAGGCACTACGCTTAGTGGCACATGCAACCGCAGAAGCCGTTGCTGTCGTCGCGAAAGCCATCGAGTCACCCGGCGGACTCGAAGCGATTAATTTAAAAGTTGCTGAACAATACGTCTCTGCGTTTGGCAATATCGCCAAAACCAGTAATACGATGCTTCTCCCGAGTAATGCCGCCGATGTTGCAGGAATGGTTGCTACCGCGATGAGTATCGTGAAAGCAGCAAACAAAGAAAAAACAAACTAAAGTAAATGCACCAACGCAGGAGCTTACTCATGGCTGATGAAAAATTTCGTTTAGTAACCCGTAGTGACTTTGATGGTCTAGTTTGTGCTGTACTACTCAATGAACTTGAGATGATTGACGATATTTTGTTTGTTCATCCTAAAGACATGCAAGATGGCAAAGTCCCCATCACCAGTCGGGACATCACCACCAACCTGCCCTATGTGGCTGCGGCGCATTTAGCTTTTGATCATCATTTCTCAGAAACCATTCGCAATGATGCTCAGCTTAAAAATCACATTATTGATGCCAAAGCACCATCAGCAGCGCGAGTGGTATTTGATTATTACGGAGGTAACACTCGATTTGCTGGCATTAGTGATGAAATGATGCAAGCGGTTGATAAAGCCGATTCTGCTGAATTTAGTCGTGATGAAATTTTAAATCCAAAAAATTGGGTGCTGCTCAATTATTTAATGGACGCTCGAACGGGGTTGGGGCGTTTTAAAAGCTTTCGGATTTCCAACTACCAGCTCATGATGGATCTCATCAAGTACTGCCGTCATCATGGTATTTCAGACATTCTTACACTGCCCGATGTCGTCGAACGGGTTGAGTTGTATATGGAGCACGCCCCGCTGGCTAAAGAGCAAATTCAACGCTGTAGCCGAATTTATGACAATTTAGTGGTGCTTGATTTACGCGAAGAAGAGACGATTTATGCCACAAATCGCTTTATGATCTATGCGCTTTACCCGCAATGCAATGTTTCTATTCATGTCATGTGGGGCCTGCAAAAACAAAACACCGTTTTTGCCACCGGCAAGTCGATTATCAACCGTTCCTCACAAACCAATATTGGCGAACTGATGCTGGAATACGGCGGCGGCGGCCATGAAAATGCCGGCACCTGCCAAATAGAGAATAATAAAGTCGATGAAGCATTGCGTGAATTGGCGTTAAAAATCACTGCCGATGGCTAGGGTCTGTTGACGTTTGGTTTCCCATCGCTGCTTACGCGCTTCTCTCCACCCAATAATGCCGCTCTGCGGCATTATTTATTTTGGATATCTCACGCCTTGCGTCGCAAGTAACCCATAACGCCCCGTACAAGACTGGTAAACCACTTCATGATAAGGAATCAAGGCTCGATCAAGCTGCTGGTATAGTTCACCCAACGCCACCACTTGATAACCTTGTTCAATCCAACCCTTTAGCAAACGAATAAAATCATCCGCAGCCTGAATCCCATCAAAATCTGCCGCCGCGTTATACACATGCCCCCAAGGACTTTCTTTTTGGGTTTGTGCCAAAATCGACTCAACCCGCCCATGGCTTGGCAGTTCTTCTAACATCGGCAAAGTCACTGGCAACTGTACGCAGCGCGATGTTTCAGCATTAACAACAGGCCAAAATGGATGACTTCCACGGGTATCGCTCGCAAAGCGCCAGCCCATCATCTGTTCAAGGCGATACACCGCCTTATTGCCCTGCCAGCCCTTAGCTGAAAACGCGACCGGCTCACCCTTCATATTCTGAGTAAACGCTACATAGGCCCGCTTTAAACATTCGGCAGTCATTGTTGCAGAATATGAGCTGATGTCATTTTGCCAGGCATCATTACGCGCCGGTCGCAAAGCATGTTCAAACGAATCTAAGTCTTGTCGCGCCAACATCGCCGTTGTCATAAGCGTCGGCGCTGGCCATAAAGCGCCTCGACATAAAGCTTTAACACCAAAGCGTTTTTTTAACGTCAGCAAACTTGAGCCAGAGACTCGTCTTAGGCGACTACCAGGGAGTAAAAAACGACCATTTTTTTCTATCCCTAAAGACCAAAAAAAAGTCGCACCACACGCATGCTCAGTTAAAATTTGCTGCAGTCGCGGCAAACCTCGTTCCATGGCCGATAAATTATCGACATCAATCTTTAAGGCAATCAGTTTCATTTGAGATTCGAGAAAAAACAAGGGCAACAAAGCGTAAGTAGCACGCCTGACAGGCTGCTAGTGTACTACGAGAAACAGTAAGACTGCTGAAATTGAATCGCCATTCAAATCAAATGAGTTGCAACAAGATCAAGACAAAAGCACCCTATTGATAAACTTGAATAATCTCCAAGCCCAATTCATATAATTGCAACCCTGCAATACGATGGCTGCGCTTGACACGAACTCGAGCAGAAAATGGCTCATTGCGTAAATTAAAAGCCTGTACCGGCATAATAAAAATATCAAATTCCTCATCTGGCCGCGGCACATACATCGTTTGTATCGTCATCCCAGTCACACTCAAATCAATACACTCACCATAAAAAGGCAAACCCAGACCCAAAGGACGAATTTTAACTTTACAGCACACTTGCATTCGCAAAGCAACGCGCTGATCTTGCTCACGCAGGCCAATTCTCATATTTACGCTCTTATTATCAAACGGCAGCTAAAGTCACAATTGCAGCTTAAAGCCAGCACCATCAAATGCAAAGTACCGAGCATCAGGCAAAGACAAAAAGTCGACACTGACCTCTCCGTGCAAATCAACCGTCAATAAATCACGACAAACCCCGCTTGCGCCAGCATTCAAACGAGCAAACGGCCCATACCCGCGTCATTTTTCTAGATTAAAGACATTTATTTGATATTTTTTAAATTTTTGAAATGCTATTTAATTAACTGATTCATAAACACTTTCTAGCTAAACAGCCATTAAATCGCGTTAAGCTGTCGATTTTTAATTACAAAAGTGGTTGACGACCCAATCTGAAAATGATTTAATTCGGCCTCTCTCGAACGAGGGGTCGTTAGCTCAGTTGGTAGAGCGCCTGCCTTACAAGCAGGATGTCGGCGGTTCGACCCCGTCACGACCCACCACTTTTTAGTAAGTGCGTTGGAAAGAATGCTTGATGTTGACACATGAAGCAGGTAGCAAATGTTTGTTGGAGTGGTAGTTCAGTTGGTTAGAATACCGGCCTGTCACGCCGGGGGTCGCGGGTTCGAGTCCCGTCCACTCCGCCAACAAAACAATGTAATACAATGGGTCGTTAGCTCAGTTGGTAGAGCGCCTGCCTTACAAGCAGGATGTCGGCGGTTCGACCCCGTCACGACCCACCAGTTTTCTAGTTTTTGCTTTTAAAGCTAAAAACTTTTGTAGTGCAATACCACTGCAGATAGTCAGTTCAAGCAGCGTAGATTAGCTCATTGAATGATGTTGATGCAGCGTAGTTATTTAATACCACTGCGGAGTGGTAGTTCAGTTGGTTAGAATACCGGCCTGTCACGCCGGGGGTCGCGGGTTCGAGTCCCGTCCACTCCGCCATTAGTTTTAAAATGGGTCGTTAGCTCAGTTGGTAGAGCGCCTGCCTTACAAGCAGGATGTCGGCGGTTCGACCCCGTCACGACCCACCAATTTTATGATTTTTGCTTTTATTAGCAAAAATTATTGTAAGACAAATAGTATCGCAACGCCTGACTTCAAGTAGCGTAGTTTAGTCTCTGGCTTACTGGCAATGCGGCATTATTTATATATACCACTGCGGAGTGGTAGTTCAGTTGGTTAGAATACCGGCCTGTCACGCCGGGGGTCGCGGGTTCGAGTCCCGTCCACTCCGCCACTAGTTTCAAAATGGGTCGTTAGCTCAGTTGGTAGAGCGCCTGCCTTACAAGCAGGATGTCGGCGGTTCGACCCCGTCACGACCCACCATTTTCTTGAAGTAAATTTACACCACTGCAAATTAAATAGTTCACAGCGCTTAAGCCAGCAATTTGAAATTTTCATGTGATGTAAAGTTATCAATACCGCTGCGGAGTGGTAGTTCAGTTGGTTAGAATACCGGCCTGTCACGCCGGGGGTCGCGGGTTCGAGTCCCGTCCACTCCGCCACATCCCAAGCATATCTTGTTGTTTCTCTTTATATTTACTTAAAATTTCATATTCAAGACATAGCAATCACGTTAAGATTGCAGCCATTCTATCTATTCAAATGGCATGTACTCATTGCTTATGATCCCAAATCCGTCTACGTCAAAAATCAAAGCACGCAGTCAAATTGGGCCAGCTCGTTTGCTCATTTACATCGCCATTAGCATGAGTCTGTTTATTTTGATGATGACTTTTGCGGCCCAAAGCCAAATCACTTCATCAAGCCAAGTCTTAATTGGCATTAATCTAGTCTTGATTTTAGTTGCACTCATTGCTGCTCTAATTATTTCCAAACCTAAGCCAAAGCTCATTCCACAAGCCAGTCAACACAGCACGATTGTTCCTCCTGCCCAAGCCACCGATACACTCGCGGCTTTGCCTGACTTAATCTGGACCATTGACTATGCCAGTCGCCGCGTGACCGCACAAAATCAAGCCCTCAACGCCAATCATCCCGATGGGATTGCACAAAGCAAGCTCGCAACATTGTTTCCTGCGCGGGTATCACGGCAGTTTTTAGAATGCTTGATCAAAATCCAAAATACCCAAACCGCACAACGTTTTGAATATCAATTAGACAACACCGAAATCACGTTTGAAGCGCGTCTAGCCCCACTCACCTCGCGCAGCTGTGTGGTGATTATTCGCGATATTTCTAGTACCAAAGCCATTGAAGCCGCACTTTTTCAGCAACAACGTTTTACCCAGCAAATTTTAGACGCCAATCCCAGCCTCATTTTTGTCCGTGATAAACACCATCGTTTTCTACTGGTGAATCAAGCAACGCAATCATTACTGGGGCATGAGCTGCTAGTCCAATCCCATATGGGCCTAGATGAAGATACCTCGATTTTAACCGCTGGCGACGATGAGGTATTGCAATATGGCAATACCGTTCGCCTCGAAGATTGCTGCAGTCTACACAACGGCCGAACACACTGGTTTGACCTCACCAAAATCCCACTGGAGCGTGAAGGACAAATTTATATTTTGACCATTGCCATCGACATCACGCACCTTAAAGAATCCGAACAAGCCCAAGTCGGCACTAGCCATCTGGTTCGCGCCATGGCCGATGTGTTGCCACAGCCGTTCTTATTGGTTGAGAACGAAATCATTCAATTTGCCAATGTGGCCGCTTGCACGCGTCTTGGCCTAAGCGCAGACAAAATCATTGGTGAGTGCATTAGCCAGCTGGCCATGGGTGACAATAAATACGCCAATCTAACGCACCTAAAGACCCCGCAAGGCGAAGCCATCCATTGCGAGCTCTATAAAGTCGATCGTGGCAATCAAAATACCCACTTAATTACGCTGCATTAAGCCTTCTACCTAGAATCAGCGAGCAACATGCTAAAATTAGCGCTTTAGTGCCTTTTAAGCCTCGCCGCAATGAATCTGGATTTTCGCGCTCTACGCGCACACATCGCTGACTGTCTATCCAATGACTACCCCACGCTTTCTCGCCAACTCCAGCAATGCAGTGATCGGCAGAAAAAGCAGCAAGATTTCGCGCCGCAACTCGCAGAGCTGACCGCCGGAATCGAAAAGTCATTCGCCAAAGCCCAGCTTCGCCGCGACAATCTGCCCAAACCTCAATACGACGATAGCCTGCCAGTCAATCAGCGGCGCGATGAGATCAAAGCGGCGATTGCCAAGCATCAAGTGGTGATTATTTGCGGCGAAACCGGCTCGGGTAAAACCACGCAATTGCCAAAAATCTGCCTCGAACTCGGGCGTGGTGTCCGTGGGCTGATTGGCCATACTCAGCCACGCCGCCTTGCTGCCCGCTCGGTGGCCAGCCGTATCGCGCAAGAGCTCAATAGCGAAACCGGTAGCATCGTCGGCTATAAAGTCCGATTTACCGACAAAAGCTCACCATCGTCATACATCAAATTGATGACTGACGGGATTTTGCTCGCCGAAACACTGTCTGATCGCTACCTCAATCAATACGACACCATCATCATCGACGAGGCGCACGAGCGCAGCTTAAATATTGATTTTTTGCTCGGCTACCTCAAACAATTACTCCCGCGCCGCCCCGACCTCAAAGTCATCGTCACCTCGGCGACCATTGATTCGGATCGTTTCAGCCAGCATTTTAATAATGCCCCGGTACTTGAAGTCTCTGGTCGCACCTTCCCGGTCGAAGTGCGCTACAAAGCACTCGCCAGCAAGGATGAAGACGATCAAGAAATCGAAATGGAAGAAGCCATCGCCCAAGCGGTAGATGAGTTATGGCGCAAAGACGGTAGCGGTGATGTGCTGGTGTTTTTGCCTGGCGAGCGCGAAATCCGCGAAACCGCCGAAGAATTACGCAAAGCCAAGTTACGTGACGCTGAAATTTTGCCGCTATTTGCCCGATTATCCAACGAAGACCAACAGCGGATCTTTCGCCCGAGCAGCACTGGTCGACGTATCGTGCTGGCGACCAATGTGGCCGAGACGTCCCTCACAGTACCCGGTATCCGCTACGTGATCGACAGCGGCCAAGCGCGAATTAACCGCTACAGCCCACGCGCCAAAGTCGAGCAATTGCTAATCGAAAAAATATCGCAAGCGTCAGCACGCCAGCGCGCAGGGCGCTGCGGGCGCGTTGCCAGCGGCATTTGCGTGCGCTTGTATTCTGAGCAAGATTTTTTGCTGCGTTCGGAATTTACCGACCCAGAAATCACGCGCTCCAGCTTGGCCGGCGTGATTTTGCGCATGGCCGCGCTTAAACTCGGCAATGTCGATCAGTTTCCATTTTTAGAAGCACCATCGAGTAAACTCATTTCGGATGGGTATCAACAGCTACGCGAATTAGGTGCTGTGACCGAGAGCGATACCCTCACTGATATCGGCCGGCAATTATCCCGCTTACCGGTAGACCCACGCGTTGGCCGCATGCTGCTGGCTGGGCGTGATGAGGGTTGCCTGAAAGAAATGCTGATTATTACCTCAGGTCTGTCGCTACAAGATCCACGCGAGCGTCCGTATGATGCGCGCGCTGCAGCCGATCAAGCGCACGCCAAGTTTAATGAAGAAAAATCCGACTTTTTATCCTATTTGCGTTTGTGGGATTTCTTTGAAAAACTGCTGGCCGACAAAACCACCAACCGCCAGCTAGTCCAAGATTGTCACCGGTCGTTCTTGTCCTACTTACGCTTACGCGAATGGCGCGAGCTACACAAACAGTTGTCCGATATGGTAATTAGCGATGAAGCTAGCGATTCGCGCAGCCGCAGCGCACCGTTTCGCCTAAACGAAAAGCCCGCGACATTTGAGCAAATTCACAAAGCCTTGATGACCGGCTTGCTGGGCAATTTGGGGTTTAAACAACCAGAAAACGACGAATACCTTGGCGCTCGCGGCCTTAAATTTAATGTGTTTCCTGGCTCTAGCCTGAAAAAAGCCCGCCCCAAATGGATTGTTGCCGCAGAATTGGTGGAAACCAGCAAGCTGTACGCCCGCTGCGTTGCGGTGATTGAGCCAGAATGGGTGGAAAAGCTCGCGCCGCATCTCATCAAAAAACAATATTTTGATCCGCACTGGAGCAAAGACAGCGCGCAAGTGAATGCATCACTACGTATTACGCTGTATGGCTTACCGATTGTCGCCCGCAGGCAAGTACACTATGGGAGTATCAACCCCACTGAGGCGCGCGAGATGTTTATTCGCGAAGCCTTAGTGCGCTTTAATTACAATTGCAAAGCCAAGTTCTTTGAGCATAACTTTGCCATGCTGCTCGACGTTGAAGAGCTCGAACACAAAGCGCGTCGCCAAGACGTCTTGGTCGATGAAAATGCCTTATTTGCTTTTTTTGACACTCGCATTCCGCAAGATATTGTCAATGGCGCCGGTTTTGAAGCTTGGCGTAAAGGCGCAGAAAAACTCAATCCACAACTGCTGTATCTGCAAAAAGACGATTTAATGCAGCACAGCGCGGCAGCGGTGACTGAGGAGCAATACCCCGAGTTTTTCCGACTGCATGATGTCAAACTGCCTCTGGGGTATCGCTTTGAACCCGGCCATACCCTTGATGGTGTGACCATTACCCTGCCCTTGCATCTACTGAATCGCGTCAATCACGCTACGTTTGATTGGCTGGTACCGGGGCTGATTCGCGAAAAAATCACCTTATTGATTAAGTCGCTCCCCAAATCGATTCGCCGTCTGTGCGTGCCGGTGCCGGAATTTGCCACCAAAATGCTCACCGCACTCGAAACGGCCAGCCGCGAAGAACCATTATTACCGCAACTGGCGCAATGCATTACCCGTGGCGTGGGGCAGCCCGTGAGCGCTGACGAGCTCAACCCCAATGATTTGCCACTGCATTTGCGAATGAACTTCCGGGTGATCGACGATGCGGGGCAAGAACTCGCCCAAGGCCGCGACTTGATTGCGATTCGCGCCCAATTGGGCGAGGCAGCCCAACTCACCTTTCGCGATACGGCCGATGAAACCACCGGCATTGAAAAATCAGGCATCACCAAATGGGATTTTGGTGACCTCCCCAATAAACTGAGCTTTAAGCGCCATGGTAAAGCCATGACCGGCTACCCCGGACTCGTGCCCGATGAAGAAGTCGCCGCCGATGGTAGCCGAAAAGACTGCGTCGCCATCCGCTTATTTGATACTGAACATGCCGCCGATGAAGCGCATCGCGCCGGCGTGATTCGGTTATTGCAATTTGAACTGAAAGATCACCTCAAACAACTACCAAAAAGCCTGCCCAATTTTAATCAACTGGCGATTCATTTTCGCAGCCTTGGCAATAGCGATGAGCTAATGACCGACGTGATTGGCTGTATTTGCAACCGCGCTTTTCTTGGTGACGATGAAGCACCGCGTAAAATGAAGGCATTTAACGAGCAAAAAAGCCGTGCTCGGGTGCGTCTTCCTTCGGTGCGGGATGGCGTATTGCGGATTTTAAATGAGATTGCCCCCGACTTTGTTGCCCTCAGCGGCTTATTGGCCAAAGGTGGCAATATTCAAAATGAACTTAAAACCCAATTGGCCACGCTGATTTATCCGGGATTTTTAAGTGCAACCCCGTGGGAGCAAATGCCGCGTTTACCGCTGTATATCAAGGCGATGAAAATACGCTTAGAAAAACGCGCGCAAAACCCATCGCGAGACGGTCAACGGGGTGCCGAGGTCAATGAGCTAATGGCAAGGTATATCGCTGAAATCGGCAAGTGGCAAAAAGAAGGTCGTGATACGGCTAAATTACTGCCGTTTAGATGGATGATTGAAGAATTACGCATTGGCCTCTTTGCGCAAGAACTAAAAACGCCGTATCCGGTTTCACTCAAGCGTTTAAATAAAGTCTGGGATGAACTGACCAAGCGTTAAGCTGAACATTGTTAATTGAAAGTGGGTATTGCTAGCTAGCACTTTATTTAAAGCGCATGGATAGCAATACCCACTTATTGGCAGAGCTGCATTCAGTTCACGCGCTGCTGAGTATCGGCATCCAATGTTGCAGAGCGAGGAGGAAATACGCTTTTTTTATGTGGTAGCAGCCACGCCAAAATCGGGAAAAAAGTCGCCGCAAACAAGACCAGCATAAACAAAATCTCATCGGACATGATGGCCTCCAACAGTGAAAATCACGTTTTAATATTAAGTGACACACCTAATTTTTGTTATAAAAAAGTCAGCCTGCCGTCTAAAAAACACATAAAACAGACATAAAACAGACATCTTTGGCTCAGCTAAGTCGATAAAAAAGTAAGCTGATGTTGGCTGAATCGATCGATCAGCACTAAGCTAAAGCGTGAAAGCACCGGTCAGCGTAAATATTACCCTTACCCACCAAATAGTCGACTCGGACAAAGCAAGGCATTGGCTTTTATGGCAGCATTGCGCCCCTTCTGATTGAGGATAACGTTTTGATTGCTCTTGAATTATTAGTCGTCTTATCGGCGATCTTACTGGGTGCACGACTATCAGGAATTGGCCTGGGTGTCATGGGTGGCTTAGGCTTAACCATCTTGGTGTTTGGTTTTGGTTTACAACCGACCTCAGCCCCGATCGATGTCATGCTGATGATTATTGCGGTCATCACCACGGCAGGCTGTTTACAAGCAGCAGGGGGTATGGACTTTCTGGTGCGCATTGCCGAAAAAATCCTACGCCGTAATCCCAAGCGAATTACTTTTTTCGCGCCTTTAGTCACCTACTGCTTCACTTTATTTGCCGGTACCGGCCATGTGGCGTATGCGGTTTTGCCGGTGATTGCCGAAGTCGCGCATGAATCGGGCGTTCGCCCTGAGCGGCCATTATCGATTGCGGTAATTGCATCGCAAGCGGCGATTACCGCCAGTCCAATTTCAGCGGCGACCGTGGCCTTATTGGCTTTGTTGTCGCCAGCGGGTATTCATTTAGGCGACATTTTACAAATCGCCATTCCGGCCACCTTAATCGGCACCATGGCCGGCGCTTTAATGGCCAGCCGCCAAGGTTGCGAATTGCATCTGGATCCGGTATACCGCGAACGCCTGGAACGTGGCGATTTTGCGCAAGAAAAAAATCGTGAGCAAAAGACGCTTCCCCAAGGCGCTCGCCGTTCAGTCGGGCTGTTTTTTGTGGCCGTGGTCAGCGTGGTGTTACTGGGTACTTTCCCCGAGCTGCGTCCATCGTGGGTGGTTGATGGCGCAACGATCAAGCTCAATATGTCGCAAGCCATTGAGATGGTGATGCTCTCTGCAGCTGCATTGATTTTAATCAGCAGTAAAGTGAACCCAGAAGCAGTCATTAAAGGCTCAGTATTTCGCGCCGGCTCTGCGGCCGTGATTGGGATTTTTGGTGTGGCTTGGATGGGAGACACCTTTATTCAAGGCAATTTGGCGTTCTTCTCCGGCTCGATTAAAGACATTGTGACCGCGCAGCCTTGGCTATTTGCCGTGGCGCTATTTGGGATGTCGATTTTATTGTATTCGCAAGCGGCAACGATTCGCGCCATGCTGCCACTCGGGATTGCTTTAGGGCTTCCAACACCGGCCTTGATTGCGATGTTCCCGAGTGTGAATGGTTATTTCTTTATTCCCAACTACCCCACCGTCATCGCTGCGATCAATTTTGACCGCACCGGAACGACGAAAATTGGTAAATACCTGCTCAATCACAGCTTTATGCTGCCCGGTTTGGTGTGCTCAATTACGTCGGTCGCCAGTGGCTTTGTTTTAATTAAGTTTTTGTTTTAAGCCCTAGGCTCTGTTGACGTTCGGTTTTCCGTAGCGGGTAAACCCAACGTCAACAGAGCCTCGTTCACGCCAAAGACCGCGATCTACTGATCGCCTGCTGGCGTAATCGACATCGCGCTGACTACCCCATCGTTCTACACCGAAATTTCATTGGGTATTAGTCCACAAGCCTTATAAAATATACTACATACGCCAATACCCAATATAAACCTGCAAGTACCCGCTCAGAATTTAATCATTCCCCCCATAAAAAAACCGCCTAATTTCAGGCGGTTTTGCGGATCAACGTCAATTTAGCAGGGGCATTTACTCAGCTTGCCGCTTTTGCCCGGATAGCGCGCATCAATCGCGGCCCGATAAAATGCTTTTTTATCCATTGGTGTTAATTCCGGATGCTTTGCCGCCATATGCGCCAAATAGTGCGCGTAATCTTGCACCCCGACCATCAAACGAAAAGTCTGCTGAATGCGTGCCAGCAGCAACAACGGCGATTTAGGCATTGGCCGGTGCCTCATCGCCACGCAGCTGCGGCTCAGCTTCTTGTACCGTTGAGTGCTCGGCCTGCCAAGCTTGATGGATCACCCGCAGCGCCGCCAACAGCATGGTGATGACAATCGCCATAAAAATAGCGCACAGACTGGCATTGACATAATCATTGACGATAATTTGCTGCATTTGCACGGCAGTTTTGGCTGGAGCGAGTAATTCACCTTGTGCCAGTGCCGCTTTGAATTTATCAGCATGCGCCAAAAAGCCGATTTTCGGACTGGCATTAAATAATTTATGCCAACCTGCCGTCATCGTGATCACCAAAATCCACAAGGTCGGTAACAAAGTCACCCAGATATAACGCTGCTTTTTCATTTTTACCAACACCGTGGTCGCCAAAATCAGCGCAATCCCCGCCAGCATTTGATTGGCAATGCCAAACAATGGCCACAAGGTATTAATCCCGCCGAGCGGATCAATTACGCCTTGGTACAAAAAGTAGCCCCAGCCCGACACCGCCAGCGTGGTGGCAATCAAGTTTGCCGGCCAGCTTTGCGTATTGCCTAACGCCGGAATAAACGTGCCGAGTAAATCCTGAATCATAAATCGGCAAACACGGGTACCGGCATCGATAGTGGTTAAAATAAACAGCGCTTCAAACAAAATGGCAAAGTGATACCAAAAAGCCATCGCTGTAGGGCCACCAAAGACTTGGCTTAAGATATGCGCCATGCCAACGGCCAATGTTGGTGCGCCACCGGCACGGCTCAAGATCGTCGTTTCACCGACATCTTTGGCCATTTGCGTCAGCATTTCGGGAGTAATGATATAGCCCCAGCTCGAAATCACCGTGGCGGCTTCTGCTGCAGTTTTGCCGATCAGCGCGGCAGGCGCATTCATCGCAAAATAAATCCCCGGCTCAAGCACGCAAGCGGCAATCAAAGCCATCACCGCGACAAATGATTCCATCAACATCGCGCCATAACCAATCGGACGAATATGGCTTTCGCGCTCGATCATTTTTGGCGTGGTGCCTGACGCTACCAGCGCATGAAATCCCGATACGGCACCACAGGCAATAGTGATAAACAAAAACGGAAAAACACTGCCGGCAAACACCGGGCCAGAACCATCAATAAACTGCGTCACACTGGGCATTTTTAAAGTCGGTGCCACGTAGATAATCCCAATGGCCAAACCCATAATGGTGCCGATTTTTAGAAAAGTCGACAAATAATCCCGTGGGGCAAGCAACAGCCAAACCGGCAACACCGAAGCGACAAAGCCATAAATAATCAGCGACCAAGCCAAGGTTTCGCCCTTGAGCGTAAACATCGCCGCCATCGTTGGGTTTTGCGCCACATCGCCGCCGTAAACAATCGCCAGCATCAACAACACAAAACCAATGATCGAAATTTCTCCGATTTGTCCGGGCCGGATATAGCGCATATAAATGCCCATAAAAAAGGCAATGGGAATGGTCGCCGCAATGGTAAACGTGCCCCAAGGACTGCCCACCAGCGCCTTCACCACCACCAAGGCCAACACTGCGAGCAAAATCACCATAATCAGCAAAATACCAATCATCGCAATCACGCCGGCCACCGAGCCTAATTCGGCCTTAATCATTTCCCCCAAGGACTTACCATCGCGTCGGGTGGAGATAAATAAAATAATCATGTCCTGCACCGCACCAGCGAGCATCACCCCCGCCAGCAGCCATAAAGTGCCGGGCAAATAGCCCATTTGCGCCGCAAGCACCGGCCCCACCAAAGGCCCTGCCCCTGCAATCGCGGCAAAATGATGACCAAACAAAACCCATTTATTGGTCGGCACATAATCCAAACCATCGCTGTGCTTTTCTGCCGGAGTGAGACGTTGATCGTTGAGCTCTAAGACTTTCTCCGCAATAAAGCGGCTATAAAAGCGATAAGCAATCGCATAGCACGACATCGCCGCCACAATCAGCCACACCGCGTTAATCGATTCGCCTCGATTGAGCGCAATGGTGCCAAAGGCGGCCGCGCCCATTAAAGCAATAAAAAGCCAGATGGCTTTTTCCTTGATGCTGTGCATTTTTCAATTCTCCTGAGACTCAAATAAAAACGCTTGTGCCTGCGTCATTACTGTGGTTTTCCCATTAACTTACCGATCAGGTCAATAAAAAGCAGCTTCACTGTAGCTTTAGCATCGTAGCGATTTTTAATTATTGCTTACAAATCGGGATAAAAACCAACGCTCAAGTCATTCTTTACAACAACAAAAAGTGGTTTCGCGCCGTGAGCAAAGCACAATGCAACACCCTGTAAGAAACAGTTGTTATGCCCTTAGCCTAATGCTAAATTAGCGCGACTTAGCTGAGTTATTCAATATTATCAAAAGCTTAAATAACTCAGACTAAGAATAAAAAATAACGATTGGAGAAGACGAATGAATAAAAAACAACTTTCTGGCTTACTCGCCAGCAGCTTTTTAGTCTCAAGCGGCGCACTACTCATGCCGCAAATGGTTTCAGCCCACGGCTCAATGGAAGTGCCGGTGAGCCGCGGCCTAAGCTGTTTTAATGAAGGACCAGAAACACTCAAATCGGCCGCCTGCCAAGCGGCAGCAGCCACTTCAGGCAAACAAATGCTTTACGATTGGCCCGGTGTGAGCCAATTGCCCAACGGCAATCACCAAGCTTTTGTGCCAGATGGTCAGCTGTGCAGTGGTGGTCGTAGTGATTATGCGGGTTTAAATTTAGCGCGCACCGACTGGGCGACAACGCCTATCGCCCCTGATGCCAACGGTAATTTTGAGTTTGTTTTCAATGGCACTGCACCACATCAAACCCGCGACTGGCAGTTGTTTGTCACACGGGATGGCTGGAATCCCAATACCGCGTTGAAATGGGCTGACTTAGAGAAATTTTGCACTTTGGGCAATCTGCCCGTCGACAGCAATAAACGCTATAAATTGCAATGCAAATTACCGGCCAAAAAAGGCCCGCATATTATCTATTTGGCGTGGCAGCGTAGCGACAGCACTGAAGCATTTTATTCTTGCTCTGATGTCAACTTCACCGGTGGCGTTTCGACCTTTAAAGAGCTCGGTCAAATTCGTTCGGCACAAGACTTAAGCGCGAACACCAAGGTGACTTTCCGTTTATTTGATCAAGATGGGCGCGACCTAGAAAGCACCAGTACGACTTTGGGCTTTGATGCTTTTAGCGGTTTGGAAACCAATCTCGCGGCAAACTGGCCTTTTGCCTTGGCCCAACAAGTCAATAGCGTCTCCAAGTATGTCAGCATTGGTGTATTGCAAAGCAATAACACCATTAATCCAGTAAAAAGCACGCAAGATAACCGCGTTTATAATCGCAGTGGCTTAACTGTAAGCTATCAAATTGACATCGCCGCGCCGGGTGGCGTCACGCCAACCCCAGTACCGACTGCGACACCGACCGCCAAGCCAAGCACCAGTCCAACACCAACTGCAACCCCAACGGCCATACCCAGCACGAGCCCAACCCCCACTGCAACCCCAACGGCCAAGCCAAGCACTAGCCCAACTGCAACTGCAACACCAACTGCAACACCAACGGCAACGCCAGTGACACCAACAACTAGCCCTGCAGCGACTTGTGCTCCGGCTTGGAATGCGGCGACCACCTATGCCGCCCCCAATACCACAGTGAGCTATAACGGCCGCCTGTATAGCAATAAATGGTGGACTGCCGGTGAAGTACCAACGGCTTCTGGCCAATGGGGCGTTTGGAAAGACCTCGGTATTTGCAAATAAACCACGCTTGAACTAGACCCAAAAATAGCCCGTTAAAAAAACGGGCTATTTTTTTAAGCGTTGTGCATCGCCGCTAAAGCCAATTGATGCAGCACAGGGCCATTACTTGCAATCACCTGCCCAACTGAATTCTTGACCAAAGCTTGGCCTTGCCAATCAGTCATCATGCCGCCAGCGGCAATCACCACCGGCGCAACCGCGGCAAAATCATGCAGTTTTAAGCCTTCTTCAATCACCACATCCAAGCCGCCCGTTGCGACCAAAGCATATTGGTAGCCGTCGCCGCCATACACAGTAAAGCGGCCCTGTGCTTGAAATGGATTAAATAAAGACCAGCTGCGCGCAGAAAAATATTGCGGACCTGTGGTTCCTACCCGTGCGCGGGCTAAATCATTAATTTGGCTCACGGTGATCGCTTCACCATTAAGCGTACAACCTTGGCCAATCACACCGAGCCAGCGCTCTTTAGCAATCGGTTGATTAATCAAGCCCAGCACTGGCTGGCCTTGGTAGAGTAATCCGATCAAAGTGACAAATAACGGTCGCCCAGTGATAAAAGCCTTAGTGCCATCAATTGGATCGAGCACCCACACCCAATCGGCGTTTTCTCGTTCGGCACCAAACTCTTCGCCAATAATCCCCTCATCGGGCCGTTCCGCCTGAATTAAAGCGCGCATCACTTGCTCTGCCTCGCGATCGGCCTGAGTCACCGGGCTATCATCGAGCTTATCGTCAATCGCCAAACCTGTACGGTAGTAGCGGGCAATCACCGCAGCGCTGGCATCAGCCAGCTTTTGGGCAAAAGCAATGTGTTCTGGGCTTGCAATCACAGCCATCTCCAACAGTCAAAATGAGGTAATTTTACGGTGATTTGATGACAGACAGTATGCGCATAGCAGTAAATTCAATTTAATTTATCGCGACAGCCACTCAATACATGCCAAGATAGGTTCAGATCATCAGCCCATCAGCACAAATCACAAAGCATTGAAATTCCCGACTAAAAGAGTACACTTTTACAAACGCAGCAAGCCGCTGCCAACTTGACGCCGCAGTGGCTTATCATCCATCAGGCGTTTCAATTGAATGCCGCACGCGGGTCATCATGGCGTGATCCACTGAGTGACGATATGATTTAAAAAATAATCACTCAGCTAAGCCATCCCTTTAGCCTCTGGAGCGAACAATGCAAGGCGATAAAAAAATACTCAAAATGCTCAATAGTGTGCTGGGCAATGAATTAATAGCCATTAATCAAACCTTTTTGCACGCCCGAATTTATAAAAACTGGGGCTATCAACACCTCAATAGCAAGGTCTACCATCAATCGATTGAGGCGATGAAACAAGCCGACAAACTCATTGAACGGATTTTGTTCTTAGAGGGGCTGCCCAATCTGCAAGAACTAGGCAAGCTACTCATCGGCGAAGACGTAGCGGAAATGTTAGCCTGTGATTTAAAGCTCTATAGCGGCATGCTCGATACGCTGCGCGAGGCGATTAAGGCGTGTGAGCACGCGCAAGATTATGTCAGCCGTGATCTTTTAGCCCATCTATTAGAAGAGGAAGAAGAGTACGTCGACTGGCTAGAAACTCAACAAACCCTCATCAAAGACATGAGTTTGGCCAACTATCTTCAATCACAAGCGTTTGGCGAATAAGGAAATACACCATGCAAGGTCATCCTGCCGTTATACAAGCACTCAATAGTTTGCTTGCCGCTGAGCTGAGCTCAATTGATCAATATTTTATCCATAGCCAGATGTATCACAACTGGGGCTATGACAAACTGTTTACCCGCATCGATCATGAACGCCAAGATGAAATTGGCCACGCCACACTCCTGATCAAGCGCATTTTATTTTTAGACGGCACGCCCAATATGGCGGAACGCACACCATTACGCATTGGCCAAAATGTCGCGCAAATGTTGCAGCTTGATTTAGACACCGAATATGACGTGGCTAGCGCGCTCAAACAATCGATCGCCATCTGCGAAAAAGAACACGATTATGTGACGCGCGAAATATTGCTCACCTTACTTGAAGATACCGAGCAAGATCACGCGCATTGGTTAGAACAGCAATTATTGCTGATTCGTCAAATCAGTTTGGAAAACTATCTGCAATCGCAGATGTAAGCAAACGCAGCCAGTCTGCGCCGGCTCGATCTATAGCCTTAGATCAAGCCGGTTTTTTTATGACTGTATGTCCCTCTAAAGCAGACTAGATGCCACGTACAACAAGATACCCAACTCAATCACGGCAAACCACCACCACGCATTGAGCGTCAGCGCACGACCATCTCGAAGCACTTTTACGCTGATGGCTTTTGCCATTAAACTACATCCTTTTGCCTTGAGTCAGCGATGGCATACAGCGTCTTACTAAAAACCATCATTAGCAGTTTTTTGCTACCGCCGGGCGGTTTGATTCTCTTGCTGACCGTGGCTTTTTTATTGCGTCATCGGGCTCCCAAATGGAGTTCGGGCTTATTTTTGGGCGCGGTATTGGCTCTGTATTTACTCAGCACCCCTTTAGTGAGTCATATACTGGCCAGTCAGGTTGAACTGCAAGCAACGCGCCAATTCAATCCGCAGGCCAGCGCGATGGTTGTACTCGGTGGTGGCAAGCGGTTTGGCGCTCAGGATGTCGCCGAAGGCGAAAGCATTAATAATGTGACCCTTTCTCGCTTACGCTACGCCGCAAAAATTCATCGGATCACGCATTTGCCCATCTTAGTCAGCGGCGGCTCGCCGCAAGGCGGTATCAGCGAAGCCCAGCTGATGCAGCAAAGCTTACTCGACGATTTTAACGTGACCAGCCAATGGGTTGAATCCGCCTCAAACGATAGCGCAGACAATGCAACTCAAAGCGCGAAATTATTACTTCCGCAGCACCCAAATATACTGCTAGTGAGCTCAGCCGATCATTTGCCGCGCGCGACGCGTAGCTTTGAAAAAGCGGGGTTTACTGTTTATCCAGTACCGACCGATTATCACCATCACGAAGCATTGAGCCCAGTCAGCTTTGTGCCAAGCGCCAAGCATTTAGCCACCAGTAGCAATGCTTTGCGCGAGTTACTCGGGCAAATTTGGTACCAGCTGAGAAAAATATAAGCGGCAACTCAGTTTGACCGTCGGCAGTGCGTTGAGCTTAGCAATCAAAATCCACGCACGCATAAGCCCACCCATGCAGACATCTCAATCATTGACGAAATAACAATTTCACAAAAAATAGAGGTATTGCCAGCAAAGCAATATCTAAATTGAGTTACAAGGCAATACCTAAGAGATCGAAACGATTATTTTCTAAGAATACGCAAAATCAGGATGCCAGACGACTTCCCAAAGATGGCCATCCGGGTCGGCAAAAAAGGCGCAATAAGCGCCCCATTTCGCCCAGTGCGCAGCCTTGAGTAAGACCGCGCCACCTTGCAAAGCTTGTTGCAGCAATTGATCCACCTCGATCGCAGCGGCGACATTATGCGCCAAAGCAGTACGCCCTAAGCCGGCACAAGGCAAACTCACGCCTAGATCCATCGCCAATGCATCCATTGAATACAAAGCCAATTGCAACGTTGAGAAATCAAAAAAAACCACGTGCTCTGTGACTTTACGCGGCATTAATCCCAAAGCATCGCGATAAAAAATCAATGCGCGATTTAAATCGGCAACCACTAAGGTAATAAAACTAATTCGCGCTTGCATTTATCGAATCGGATGACTGATTTGAGCTAATTCATAAACAGTTTTACCCTGCAATTTAAAATATTCCGCCGCATGATATAAATTTTCTGAGTGCCCAACAAACAATAAACCGGCGGGTTTCATTAACGGCGCAAAACGTTGTAATATTTTAAGTTGTGTCGGCTTATCAAAATAAATCATTACGTTGCGACAAAATATGGCATCAAATTGTCCACGAATCATCCAATTGCTTTCAATTAAATTGAGTTTACGAAATACGATCATATCGCGTAGCTCTTGCTTTAATTGATAGCGGCCATCGGCTTGTTGATTAAAAAATCGGCTCACTCGTTGCGGGCCTAATTTTTGCACTTCTTCCGCGGGATAAATCCCCAAACGCGCCACATCGAGCACATTGGTATCTAAATCGGTGGCCAAGACTTTCACTGGCGGACGCAAACTATCAAAGGCTTCACACGCGGTAATTGCAATTGAATATGGCTCTTCGCCGGTGCTTGACGCTGAGCACCAAATATTAATCACGCCTACGGTACGTAGCGTTTTTAATTGCTGATTAAGAATATCAAAATGATGCGCTTCACGAAAAAACGAGGTGAGATTGGTCGTTAATGAATTGGTAAATAATTCAAATTCCTTCGGGTCTCCTCGCTCCAAAACGTGCAAATAGTCATTAAATGATTTTAAATTTAATGCGCGCAAGCGTTTTGCCAATCGGCCATAAACCATATCTTGTTTTGAACTCGCCAGCGCAATGCCGGCGTAGTTGTAAATCAAGGTGCGTACTTTTTCAAAGTCCGCCTCAGTAAATTGAAACTCACGATGACTAGATAACATATTGCGATTTCCAGAAATAAGCACTGAGTATTAAGCTATACAGCATATTTCATTTCAACCCTAGTTCATTCCAAATTGCATCAATTCTTGCTACAGCGCCAGCATCACGCTCAATGACTCGGCCCCATTCCCGACTGGTTTCACCGGGCATTTTATTGGTGGCATCCAAACCCATTTTGCCACCTAAACCCGAAATCGGGCTAGCAAAGTCTAGATAATCAATCGGCGTATGCTCAACCAGCGTGGTATCACGAACCGGATCCATTCGGGTGGTAATGGCCCAAATGACTTCTTTCCAGTCGCGGCAATCGACATCATCATCAACAATAATGATGTATTTAGTGTACATAAACTGACGCAAATAGGACCAAACGCCAAACATAATGCGTTTAGCATGGCCTGGATATTGCTTTTTGATCGATACAATCGCCATCCGATAACTGCAGCCTTCGGGAGGCAGATAAAAATCGACGATTTCTGGAAATTGTTTTTGCAAAATAGGTACAAACACCTCATTGAGCGCAACCCCCAAGATGGCGGGCTCATCGGGCGGTTTGCCAGTGTAGGTGCTGTGATAAATCGGATCTGGTCGGCTGGTGATTCGCTCAACTTCAAACACCGGAAACCAATCTTGCTCATTGTAATAACCCGTGTGATCGCCATACGGGCCTTCTAAGGCATGCAAGAAGCCATTTACTTCTTTGAGTGCTATGCCGTGTTCAGAAAAACCAGTAAAGCCCGTTTCGCACGCTTTGAGCACGCCTTCTAAAATGATTTCTGCGCTGGCCGGCACTTGTAAATCAGAACCGATGCATTTGACCAACTCGGTTTTGCTGCCGCGCAACAGTCCGGCAAATTGATATTCGCTGAGTGAATCCGGTACCGGCGTTACCGCGCCAAGAATGGTGGCTGGATCGCAGCCCAGTACCACGGCGACGGGATAGTCCACGCCGGGATTTTGCTTGGCATGCTCACGAAAGTCGAGTGCGCCGCCACGATGAGCCAGCCAGCGCATAATTAATTGGTTTTTAGCAATTAGCTGCTGGCGATAAATCCCCAGATTTTGCCGCTTTTTATTCGGCCCACGGGTGACCACCAAGCCCCAAGTAATCAGCGGCGCAACATCGCCCGGCCAGCAATGTTGAATCGGCAGTTGCGTCAGATCAACGTCAGTGCCGGCAACAACATTTTCTTGGCAAAGGCCTTTGCGTACTTCTTTGGGTGCCATATTGAGGACTTGCTTTAAAAGCGGCAGCTTCTCCCACGCGTCTTTCAAGCCCTTTGGCGGCTCAGGTTCTTTTAGATAAGCCAAAGTATGGCCGATGTCTCTGAGCGCCGAAACGTCTTTCGCCCCCATCCCCAGCGCGACACGTTGCGGCGTACCAAATAAATTGGCCAACACCGGCATGGTATGGCCGGTGACGTTTTCAAATAGAACGGCCGGGCCTTGGGCACGTAAAATACGATCACACAGTTCGGTCATTTCCAACCGTGGCGAAACCGGAATCTGAATCCGCTTTAATTCACCTTGCACTTCCAGTTGCGCCATAAAGTCGCGTAAATCATGATATTTCATACTCTAGCCACCCAAAAAAATGCCCGGTGCTGACCGGGCGTAGTCGTCATCGATGACTTGATTTAAACCGATAAGCGCATTGTCGCGGTATGTGTGTCACCGGCAGCCAGCACGAGCGCATTATCAAATACATCCCCGCGTTCAACGCAGACAAATGTTTGATTCACCCCAGCACCAAGATCGCCAATATTGGCAGCATGTGCCCCCGGATTCCAGACTACCGCACTGCGTGTATCACTCTCAATCTGAATTTGTCGCTGTGCATCAACAATTTTTTGTATGCTTGGCACGTTTAAATACACGCGATCGGTCGTGCCGGAAAAAGTCATCTCACCCGTTTGCAATAACCGTAAATGCTCGCCCACGGTATCAATATATTCACAGTCGGCCAAGCCTTGAACGACAACCTGGGTATAGTTCTGAACAGCAAAGTAGCTATGGAATGCGTAGCTATACGGTAGGGATGTATCGCTTCGATTTTCAATTTTTAAACTTAAATCCAAGCAACGGCCAACTCGAACAGTCATTTCAAATTCAAATGCATGTGGCCAAATCGCCAACGTTTGTTGATTGTCTTGCAAGCATAAAACCAGCTCGGTGCTGCCATCGGCTAAATTTTGCGCAGAGCGCAACTGCCAATCCATTGCACGCGCAAAGCCATGCGAAGGTAAACCATCAGGATGACCACCAAACCATGGCATGCACAGCGGAATGCCGCCGCGAATCGCTTTGGCTGGCTTAAAAATGGCATTGGGTGACAACCAAAGCAAATCTTGGCCTTGCGCAGGAATGTATGAAATCAAGTGCGCGCCTTGCAGCGCCAACACGGCCGAGCCCAAGGTATTTTCGACCACCAATAGGGCTAAGCCGTCACCCTCGGCTTGATAATATGCACTCGACGTTGTCAGGCGGACACCATTGACTTGCGCTAACACTGCTTCGATTTGCTTCATTTGCAAAAACTCCATCGCCATGCGGCTTATTTTAATTTACAGCCGCACTCAAGCGGCATTACTTTTGTTCAGGCACCCAGACCAAAGCATCGCCAGTCAGAACGACTTCACCCTTAACCCAGCATTCGGTCAATAATTTTACTCTTTGCTTTTCGAGCTGTATCTCAAGCACCGTGACCCGCGCCGTCACCGTATCGCCAATCCGTACTGGTTTCACAAAGCGCAAATTTTGCCCCATATAAATACAGCCTGGACCGGGCAATTTGGTGCCAATCACGGTTGAAATCAAACTGGCGGTTAACATGCCATGCGCAATTCGTCCTGCAAACTGAGTTTGACTGGCAAACTCTTCATCAATATGCATCGGATTATTGTCGCCGCTAAGGCCAGCAAATAAAACCACATCCGTTTCTGTTAGTGTTTTACGAAATTCATCCGAATCACCAACGACGATTTGATTCAAAAATCGAGTCATTGCAAACCCCTTATGCAGATTGATTAAACCTCAATCAGCTACATTAACCATGGTACAAGGGATGAGCAATGGTTTTATTAATTCAGCGCAAAAATTAAGGCAAAGAGCTCGGTGGGATACCCTGAATACTGCGCTCGGGATCAAACCAGCGTGAAATCCATTTAAACGAGCGTCGCCAAGCATCTTGCGCGGCCACTGAATTGGGGTTGGCGCGTTTATCACTGAATTTATTCATTTGCAGTTTGCTTTTGTAGACCTCAGCATCGGCAAAATCATGCTCGGCATCGGGATAGCTCACTTGGTGAAAGAGGTCTTGCCCTGATTTTTCACCTAAGCGCCGACAAGACTCGGCGGTGCTCTTTTTGCCTTCTTCGCCGACCAGCAATAAGGTAGGCGCTGCGACCCGATAAGGTGAGCGACCTAAAAACATTTGGCAATTTGGATAAAATGCAACGGCCGATTTAACGCCGGGCTCTTGTCGATTCATTAAAGCCAACACGGTGCTGGCCCCATCAGACCAACCAATCACCGCAATGCGGCTAGCATCGACTTCGTTTCTTGCTTTAAGCCAAGCAATGGCAATCTGTGCATCATTGGCCCTTAAGCCGGTGTTTTTCCGTTTATTGCGATTTGATAAACAACCTTGGCGTTTTCCTTTGGGCCCATTTTCGTCGAGCATCAAGATACCAAAATTCATTTCTTGCAATAACGAGGCCATTTTCATCAAGCGTTCATGATTAGAAGCTTGATTCTGCTCCAATCGATTACAGCCATGCAACAACAAAACGGCGGGCCCCATAGGCTTGGGTGGCGCAAGGAAAACGCCTGATAGACTCACCTTGCCAGAATTAATCACCACCTCTTCGGCCATGGCGGAGGTAGAAACGAGCAATAATAAAAAACTCAGAACAATTTTCATTTAAGCAATCAAACGTAGTGCAAAAGGAAATCGGTAGAGCCATCCTTTTCTTGCATTAATGGCTCCAAAAATACAACAAATAACGTGAATACAATACAGCAACCCCGCTAGCAGCCAACCAAGAAACGGAATCAACCCCAAAACCAAGCCACAAAGTAGCAAAGTAATCGACCAATTAAGCGCTTCTTTGCCGCTTCTGAGCACAAAAGCATCATCACAAAAAAACAACGGCGGCTAAGCCTAGAGTGACGCTAAAAAACAATGTAAGAGATAAACCAAGAACGCTACATTTTTACTGTACTGAGAAATTGAAGTTTGCGGCAAAAAAGAAGGCTGCATCAATAAAGGCTTAGAAGACAAAACGAGGTGTGCGACTTTACCACAGCGAGCAAGATGAACAAAGCCAATACGCGCAATGGCGTGGTCAATCCATACGTTCATCGGCATCAATCTTTGAAATAAAAATTTCCTAGCGCCTGACGTATTTCTACGCTAAACCACCTAGGAACTTCCTATTTGGGAAGTGCAAAACGACGTCGAGGTGTTCAAAAATGGATCAAACAATCTATTGCAATATCGATCAACGCGGTATTGCAACAGTGACCCTAAACCGCCCCGCCACCCGAAATGCCATCGATGAAGTCATGATTAGCGAACTCACAGCGCATTTAATTGCTTTGCAGCAAAACCCACAAATCAGAGCACTCATTCTTCAAGCCACGGGTCACTGTTTTTGCAGTGGCGCAGACTTAAATTGGATGAAGCGAGGCGCATCAGCCGATCCCGACCTTAATTTTGAAGACGCCATCCAGTTAGCCACTTTATTGCGCACACTCGATCGTCTTCCGGTACCCACCATCGCTCGAGTTCATGGCCCAGCCTTAGGTATTGGTCTCGGCATTATTTCGTGCTGTGATTTAGCGATTTGTAGCCAAGAAGCATGGTTTATGATTCCAGAAACACGACTCGGCCTCATTCCTGCCATTGTTGGGCCCTATATTATCAACCGCATTGGCAGTAACGCAGCGCGGCGCTATTTTCTAACCGCAGAAAAATTCAATAGCGTCGTTGCCCAGCAAATCGGATTAATGAATGAGCAGCATCAAGATATTGAACACATGGATGCACATATTGAGCATTGGTTAAGTGAAATTGGCCAAAATAGTCCGCATGCCCTAGGGGCAACCAAACGATTAATTACGTCGGTGAATCATCGTGCGATTGATGATGCAATGATTTCAGACACCGCACATCGAATTGCGCATATTCGAACTCATGAAGAGGCGCAAGAAGGACTCAATGCCTATTTAGAGCAAAGAGCCCCATATTGGCAAGCTCAGATTAATTCGCAGTAAGCCAAGGCCGAGGTCGAGGAATGGGTTGTTTTTCTTCTGACTCCGCAACAGAAAGCAAACGCAAAGCCAGTTGTTGTGCATTGCTTTGTTCATCCAGCATCAGTTTAGATTTTGCGTCACGGCTTACGCTAAGTGCTTGGCCAGTGGCCATATCCAAAATAGTCGTCATGGTGTGCTCCTCCATCAGGGTATTACGCATTGAGGAACGATAAAAACTCGTCTTACGTTTTAATATATCGACTTGATTACTTAAAAATGCAATTTTAATTCAAAAAAAAAACGGCAGCTTCACGCTGCCGTTTTGACATCCATCGCTCACCTTATTCTGCTTTAGGCTTTAATTGATACTTCACTTTGACATCTTTACGAATCGCATCAATAAAAGCTGCCATTTCAACTTGGCCATACATCTTGGCTAAATTCTCTTGCATACGGAACTGATCTTCAGTCGATAAGGCCGGTGCTTCAATGGCTTTAATCACTTTATACATCACATAGCCACGACCTGGTACTGCGCCGCCGACATAGGCCGGTAATTTACTGGTATTGGCTTTGAAAATCGCTTTCAAATTCGCATCCGAAACCCCTTCAACAGCGATCCGCGTAAAGGCCTGCGGCTGTCCCCAAGCTAGATTTTCAACTTGTCCGGCTTGCAACGCGGCTAATTTTTTAGCACCATCAGCCATCGCCAAAGCTAGCGCTTTTTCTTGCTTTAGCTTTGCCGTAATTACTGGCGTGACTTCCAACAGGGTTTGAGTACTCGCCGGTTTATATTCTAAAACACGTGCCGAAATCCACTGACCCGGTGACACCTCTAAGGCCTCAGAATTATGTTTGGCTTTCAACACATCATCGGAGTAAATCGCCTCAAGCATTTTCGGATTGCCCAGCAAAGGATCTGCAGCGTTTGAACGCGTCAACCAATCACTTTGTTTTACTGATAATTTCAATGCATCAGCAGTTGGTTTTAAGCTATTTGATTGCTGATATACCAACTCAGTGAATTTCTCTACTTGAGTAGGAAATTGACTTTGTGTTTTTTGTTGTTTTAACTTTTCAACCACACTCGGTTTTACATCTGCCAACGACGCCGACTTCATCGCATTGAGTTGAATAATGTGAAAACCAAAATCTGTTTCAACCAAATTACTGATTTCGCCTTTATTTAATTTAAACGCGACCTCATCAAATGGTTTAACCATCATCCCTTTGGCAAAAAAGCCAAGATCACCACCATTCACAGCGGAGCCTGGATCTTGAGATTTTTGCTTGGCCAATTCAGCAAAGCGAGCCGGATTAGCTTTCACTTGCGCTAAAATTTCTTCGGCTTGTTTACGAGCCGCCGTTTTGTCAGCGGCTTTCGCACTCTTATCCACTGCAATCAATATATGGCTAGCCCGGCGCTCTTCCTTAGCGAGCTCTTGCTGGTGCTCTGCAAAGTATTTTTCAACTTCAGCGTCATTCACCGTTTGCGCTGCCGCTAAATCACTTTGTGACAACAACAAATACTCAACTTTGACCATTTCTGGCTTTTTGTAGTCGGCTTGGTGAGCATCGAAATACTTTTTAACTTCCGCATCAGAAACCGTCACTTGTGGCAAATATTGCTCGGCAGAGATCGTTGCAGTAGCGACTTCACGCTTTTCAGCCATCAATTGATTAAGCTGCTGCATTGCCGCATTGGATACAAACCCAGTTTGCACAAAGCCATCCATCAACTGACGCATCACAATGTCTTGACGCATTTTTTCTTCAAAAATAGCCGGCGTCATTTGTTGAGAAGCTAAAATTTCCTGATAGCGCTGATCATTAAATTGACCATCAACCTGAAATGCAGGAATCTGCATAATCGCATTACGAACCAATTGATCAGGCGCGGCTAATTTAAGCGCGACTGCCCGATCTTGTAGTAAACGCTGGCGAACCAGCTGCTCAAGTACCATCGGCTTCATATTATCTGGAATCGCCTGATTACCAATCGCTTCGGCAAGGTGCCGATCCGTAATTGTATAGCCACCTACTTTGGCTAAATAAGGCGTGCTTTCATCACTCATTGCGGTGTAACCAGAAAGCCCCAAGCCAACCACTAAACCCAAAGAAACTAGCCCCAGTACCACGGTCACTGCGGTTTTATTCTTATTTACAATATCAAACATACCCAGCTAACTCCTGCTATTCATGCGCGTTATCATGCCATATTGCTGCGGCACTGTCTGTAAGCGAGTGGGATTTGCATCGCAAAATAAAAAAAAGGACAAACTTGCGTTTGCCCTTTTATTCATTTGGCGGAGTGGACGGGACTCGAACCCGCGACCCCCGGCGTGACAGGCCGGTATTCTAACCAACTGAACTACCACTCCATATCAAAAAATCACAACAAACGAGGCATACTCATTGCTGTCATTTCAAATACCATGCAGCAAAAAAAGCTTATTGAACTGCGTCTTTCAATGACTTACCAGCGCGGAATTTAGGCTGTTTTGCCGCTGCAATCGTAATGCTTTCGCCAGTACGTGGATTGCGGCCAGTGCGCTCTTCGCGTTCAGACACATAAAACGAACCGAAGCCAACTAAAGTCACTTCATCGCCACCTTTCAGTGCGCCAGAAATAGCTTCAATAGTTGCATCCAGCGCTTTACCAGCAGCGGCTTTTGATAAGCCAGCAGATTCAGCGATTGCGTCGATGAGTTCAGATTTATTCA
Source organism: Deefgea salmonis (assembly GCF_020531905.1). Taxonomy (GTDB): domain Bacteria; phylum Pseudomonadota; class Gammaproteobacteria; order Burkholderiales; family Chitinibacteraceae; genus Deefgea; species Deefgea salmonis. The sequence goes on from NZ_JAJAWG010000003.1 coordinate 109,633, forward strand.
CTTACATCCCCTTTCAATTTAATTAAATTTAACTGTGATTTCGTTTGCTACAACGGTTATATCAAGCAGTAAAAATACGTGTCAACTACGCCTGATACTTTGTTGGGTAGTTTTAACGTCAACAACTCGCGGCAAAAACCCAAACTCAAACGCTTAATGTTTAATGCTTGGTTGTGGCGCTTCAGTCCCTTCAATCACCGGAACTTCCACAGCAATAACAGCCGCAGCCTCAGGCATACGCTCCAAAGCATGCGCCAATACGTCATCAAACCATTTGACGGAATGAATAGCAAGCCCTCGCTTCACATTGTCGGGAATTTCAGCCAAATCTTTGACATTTCCCTCGGGGATTAAGACTTGTTTAATCCCGCCACGATGCGCTGCGAGTAATTTTTCTTTTAAACCACCAATCGGCAAAACTTCACCACGCAAGGTAATTTCACCGGTCATTGCAACATCGCAACGTACAGGTATACCTGTCAACACCGATGTTAATGCGGTCGCCAAGCCAATACCTGCCGAAGGTCCGTCTTTTGGTGTCGCACCTTCAGGTAAGTGAATATGCATATCATTTTTTTGATAAAACTCAGGATCAATCCCCAAGCTAACCGCACGGCTACGCACAACAGACAACGCCGCCTGTATTGATTCTTGCATCACATCGCCAAGCTGACCCGTTTGAATCATTTTACCTTTACCCGGTAATTTGACCGCTTCAATGGTCAGTAATTCACCGCCCACTTCAGTCCAAGCCAAACCGGTCACTTGCCCAATCTGATTTTTTAATTCAGCAACGCCATATTCAAAACGATGCACACCGAGATATTTATCTAGGTTTTTACTTGCTACCGTGATTTTCTTATCGCTTGGCTTCATTAGCAAAGCTTTAACCACTTTCCGGCAAATTTTAGCAATTTCACGATCCAAACTACGCACACCCGCTTCACGCGTGTAATAACGAATAATGTCACGCACCGCGGTATCTGCAATCAACAGCTCGCCTTCAGCAACGCCATTGTTTTTCATTTGCTTAGGCACGAGATATTTCAACGCAATATTAACTTTCTCGTCCTCGGTGTAACCCGACAAGCGAATAATTTCCATCCGATCTAATAATGGCGCAGGAATATTCAGCGAGTTTGCCGTCGCCACAAACATCACGTCAGATAAATCATAATCAACTTCAAGATAATGATCGCTAAATGAGTGATTTTGCTCTGGATCCAATACTTCTAACAAAGCAGAGGATGGATCACCCCGCATATCACTGCCAATTTTATCCACTTCATCGAGTAAGAACAGCGGGTTTTTTACGCCCACCTTCGTCATACTTTGTAAAATTTTACCCGGCATTGAGCCAATATAAGTGCGGCGATGACCACGGATTTCAGCCTCATCACGAACACCACCCAAAGCCATACGGACAAACTTGCGATTGGTTGCTCGTGCAATACTTTCACCCAAGCTGGTTTTACCCACGCCTGGCGGGCCAACTAAGCACAAAATCGGCGCTTTTAATTTTTCAACCCGTGTTTGCACCGCCAAATACTCGACAATACGTTCTTTGACTTTATCCAAACCATAGTGATCGGCATCTAGCACCAGCTCTGCAGCGGCCAAATCTTTACTAATTTTGGTTTTCTTTTTCCACGGCAAAGCCAGCATCGTATCCACATAATTGCGAACAACGGTCGCTTCAGCGGACATCGGCGACATCATGCGGAGTTTTTTGAGTTCGGCTTCGGTTTTATCCTTCGCTTCTTTACTCATTCCCGCATTTTTGATTTTCTTTTCTAACTCGTCCAAGTCAGCACTTTCATCAAGCTCACCGAGCTCTTTTTGAATCGCTTTAACTTGTTCATTTAAATAATATTCGCGCTGGCTTTTTTCCATTTGCCGTTTCACACGGCCACGGATACGCTTTTCGACCTGCAAAATATCTAGTTCAGACTCAAGCTGCTTGAGCAAATGATCCATCCGTGTTGCCACGTCGTCCATTTCCAGCACCGCTTGTTTTTGCTCGAGTTTGAGCGGCAAATGCGCCGCAACGGTATCGGCTAAACGCCCCGCCGTTTCAATACCCGCCAATGAAGTTAAAATTTCTGGTGGGATTTTTTTATTTAATTTAACGTATTGATCAAATTGCGTCAGCAAAGCACGCCGCATGCCTTCGGCTTCATGATTGCTTTCATCAGCCAATAACTGCGGGGTAGCTACCGCTTGATAAAAGCCATCTTGATCTTCTAAAGATTCAACTACCGCGCGCTGCAGGCCTTCGACCAAAACTTTAACCGTGCCATCGGGCAATTTTAATAATTGCAAAACAGTAGCTACAGTACCAATCGGGTACAAATCGGCCATCGATGGTTCGTCTTTCGCGGCATTTTTTTGTGCCACTAATAAAACATGCTTATTGCCTTCCATTGCCGCTTCAAGTGCTTTGATCGACTTAGGACGACCCACAAACAACGGAATAACCATATGTGGGAATACCACGACGTCACGCAATGGCAACATTGGGAACGAAGTAGATTCAACCGGTAGTAATTGATGCTCAGACATATTGGGATGACCTGATCGAGAGTATGTTCACAATATGTGGTCACTGCGCTTAAATTCAATTGCAGAGCCATAAACAATAACGCCCGCATTCAGCTCCAAAACGAGGAAACCGCAGCGGGCGAGAAAAAAACGACTTATTTGCTAGCGATATCTGTTGGCGTTGTAACCGTAATAAACTCAGGTTTTGCTGCCGCAGTAATGACTTCTTTATTCACAAGTACTTTAGCAACGCCTTCCATCACAGGCAGTTCAAACATGGTGTCTAGTAGTGTTTGCTCTACGATAGAGCGTAAACCACGCGCACCTGTTTTGCGCTCCATGGCTTTATGGGCAATCGCAGCTAAGGCTTCAGTGTCAATTTCTAACTCAACATTTTCCATTTCAAACAATTTTTGATATTGCTTGATTAAGGCATTTTTAGGTTCAGTTAAAATCGTCACCAACGCTGCTTCATCGAGCTCGGCCAAAGTAGCTACCACGGGCAAGCGCCCTACAAACTCAGGAATCAAACCAAAACGAATCAAATCATCAGGCTCAACTTCATGCAGCAATTCACCGATGTTTTTGCGTTCATCTTTGCTTTTTACTTCAGCGCCAAAACCAATACCACCCTTAACTGAACGGTTACGGATAATTTTATCCAAACCTTCAAACGCGCCACCACAAATAAATAAAATATTGGTGGTATCAACTTTAGGTAAATCTTGATTTGGATGCTTACGACCGCCACTCGGTGGTACAGAAGCCACCGTGCCTTCAATGAGTTTTAACAACGCTTGCTGAACGCCCTCACCCGAGACATCACGAGTGATCGATGGATTTTCAGATTTACGTGCAATTTTATCCACCTCATCGAGGTAAACAATGCCGCGCTGTGCCTTCTCGACGTCGTTATCGCACTGCGCTAATAGCTTGGCGATAATATGCTCAACGTCTTCACCAACGTAACCCGCTTCAGTCAGCGTCGTTGCATCCGCAATCACAAATGGCACATCGAGCAATTTAGCCATGGTTTGTGCCAGCAAGGTTTTACCTGAGCCAGTTGGACCAATGAGCAAAATATTTGATTTGGCCAACTCAACGTCATTACCCGCGCGACCCTTAGTCGACAAGCGTTTGTAATGATTGTAAACCGCAACCGATAAAATCTTTTTAGCCCGCTCTTGACCCACAACATATTGATTGAGTTCATCGCGAATTTCTGTTGGTTTAGGTAAACGCTTACCCTCACCAGTGGTAATTGAATCCGTCGTTAAATCAGTCACTTCTTCTTCAATGACGTCATTACACAAATCAATACATTCATTACAAATAAAGACTTGCGGACCTGCAATCAATTTTTTTACTTCATGCTGACTTTTGCCGCAGAAGGAACAATACAATAATTTTTCTTTATCAGACATGAACAGCCATTCCGAATATAACTCACCGAGGAAAGAAAAGCCGCCAGACTCGCTGGCGGCTACTTAGAGATCGGCTTGAGGTTAACCTGCCAAAGTCGCCCGAGAAACCAAGACTTCATCCACCAAACCATAAGCTTTCGCTTCGTCGGCATTCATGAAATTATCACGATCAGTATCGCGCTCAACCGTTTCAATGTCTTGTCCGCTGTGCTTGGCTAACAATTCATTCAAAGTGCGTTTTGTCTTGATCAATTCTCGCGCATGAATTTCAATATCCGAAGCTTGGCCTTGCAAACCGCCAATCAAAGGCTGATGAATCATAATCCGCGAATTTGGCAATGAAAAACGCTTGCCTTTCGCCCCGCCAGACAACAAGAATGCCCCCATTGAAGCCGCCATACCAATACATAAAGTAGAGACATCGGGCTTAATAAATTGCATCGTATCGTAAATCGCCATCCCAGCAGTCACCGAACCACCAGGAGAATTGATATAGAGCGAAATATCTTTATCTGGATTTTCCGACTCTAAAAACAATAACTGAGCGACCACAAGATTGGCCATTTGATCATTCACTGGACCGACCAGGAAAATGACCCGTTCTTTCAGCAAGCGTGAATAAATATCATACGCACGTTCACCGCGGCCGCTTTGCTCAACGACCATAGGCACTAGACCGATATTTTGCGGATCAAATTCCATTCTGGACATTCCAACCTCTCAGTTTAAATTATTGACCTTGTTGGCCCATCAATTCATCAAAGCCAATCGCTTGTTCAGTTACTTTAGCTTTTGACAATACAAACTCAACCACATTGTCTTCCAAAGCCATATTGGTAGGACCAGACAAACGATCAGGGCTTTCGTAGTACCAAGCGAGGACTTCGCTTGGATCTTCGTAATTTTGAGCCAAATCTTCGATAATGGCTTTGATTTGTTCTGGCTGAGTTGAAAGTTTTTCGATTTCAACCAATTCAGACAAAGCCAAACCAAGATGAACGCGGCGTTTAGCTTGCGCTTCAAACATCGCAGGTGAAAACGGCACTGTCGCTGGATCGATACCACGGTTTTGCAAATCGCCCTTCGCACCTTCAACCAAACGGCCAATTTCAAGCGCGATCAAGTTGCGTGGTAAATCCATTGGTGTTGCTTCAATCACCGCAGTCATCGCGCTTTCTTTAATGCGTGATTTAAGGCGGAAACGCACTTCGCGCTCCAAATTACCTTTCACTTCTGCACGCATTTTTTCCACGTCGCCGTCTTCGATGCCCAAGCTTTTTGCAAAGTCGGCATCCACTACAGGCAAGTTTGCAGCGGCAACATTTTTCACGGTGATTGCAAATACGGCAGTTTTACCTGCAACATCTTTACCGTGGTAATCGACTGGGAAAGCCACGCTAACGTCTTTGCTTTCGTCTTCTTTCATGCCAATCACGCCAGCTTCAAACTCAGGCAACATTTGGCCTTTGCCGATCAAGAAAGCGTAGTTGTCTGATGAACCACCGGCAAAAGCCACGCCATCGATCGAGCCTTTAAAGTCGATGATCACGCGATCACCGGTCTCTGCAGCACGCTCAACACGTTCAAAACGAGTGCGTTGGCTACGTAAGATATCGATGGTTTTGTTCACTTCTTCGTCGCCAACCACTAAAGTTGGTTTTTGCACTTCAATACCGCTCAAATCACCCACTTTAACTTCTGGGTAAACTTCAAACGTTGCTAAAAATTCGAAATCACCTTCGGCACTTGAATCTTGCTTGGCTTCAAAACGTGGGTAGCCAGCAACTTGCAATTTTTGCTCAACGACGGCTTCGCCAAAAGCGCGCTCAACCGTTTCACCCAAAACTTCTTCTTGCACACGGAAACCATGGCTTTGTGCCACGATATTCATTGGTGCTTTACCAGGACGGAAACCGTCAATTTTTGCAGTTTTTGCAACGCGCTTGAGGCGGGCATTCACTTGCTGTGCGATTTCTTCGCGTGGCACCGAAATGGACAGACGACGCTCAAGAGCGCTCAGGGTTTCCAGTTGTGCTTGCATTACCAGTATTCCTCAAACGTATTTCCAGATGAATTTCATCCAGAAGAAATTATTAATCAATAAAATTTAAAACAAACGGACCAAAGCCTATTTAGCTACCGTATTGCCCTAATCATGCCCATAAAACGCCATTCTGACAGCTTTACTCAGTAAAGCTCAACATTATAGCAAAGTCTTTGCAACGTGACCATCCAAGGCCCAACGCAGCAGACCCTAGTCACAGCAACATTCAAATAAGGCAATACTAGAATAAATCGGGATCAACAGCGTGATTTCAAGACGATAAATATTTTTTACAACGCAAAAAAGCCACTTGCTTACGCTAAGTGGCTTTTTAGTTTTGATGCATTGCATCGTTGTTCTGGTGGGGGATAAGAGACTCGAACTCTTACACCTTGCGGCGCTGGAACCTAAATCCAGTGCGTCTACCAATTCCGCCAACCCCCCAACAAGAACCGCATCTTACAGAACAAGCCCCGAGTGGTCTAGTCTTTTTGTGGGTTTTTTATTAAAAACACTGCAATTAAAAAATATTGCTTTTATTTTCAAGCGGCTAGCCTTTGTCATTGGGCAAATAAAAATCATACCTACGACTTAATACTGCAAAAAGGCCGGTTTATTTGCATTCCAGTGCCAAATAAATCACAGCACTTGGCGTGATTTCGCCGACCTAGTTATACTCGGGCATCACTATTTACACTTCAAATGGAATGCCGCATGAAAAAGATCGAAGCGATTATCAAACCATTTAAACTGGATGAAGTTCGCGAAGCTTTATCTGAACTGGGCATTTCCGGCCTTACCGTCACAGAAGTTAAAGGCTTTGGTCGCCAAAAAGGCCATACCGAGCTTTACCGTGGTGCCGAATATGTGGTCGACTTTTTGCCGAAAGTTAAAATCGAAGTCGTTTTATCGGACGATCAAGTTGAAACCGCCATCGAAAGCATTATCAAAGCCGCGCATACCGGCAAGATTGGCGACGGTAAAATCTTCGTTAGCCCTGTTGAGTACGTGGTGCGTATTCGCACCGGCGAAACCAACGATCAAGCCGTATAAAAGATCACCAATACAAAATGCCAGCTGATGCTGGCATTTTTACGTCTAATCATTTTTACGCCTAATTACTTGCGCTTAGAATCCACTCACATTTGATTTAGCAAGGCCGGGCCCTTCATTCGTAGCACAAGGGTATACAGACGCAATCCTAGTACAGCATCCGCTGGACTGACATACCCTAAACTTCAATCGGGTCAACATCCAAACTCCAGCGCACTTTAGGTAACCTCAGCGCGGCAATGGCCGGCAAAGCCTCATCGAGCACCGCCTGCAGTTGCGCCTTGGATTGCGCGGCAATTAATAGCTGCGCCCGCTCAACGCCCGCTTTTTTAAGCATCGTTGCCGCCACCGGCTGATTGAGCAATAAATGCGGCTCCGGTGCAATACAGGCCCGAATTTGCGCCAATGCCGACAAGGCTTGCTCTAATTCTGGCGCGTCAGCACGAAACAAGGCCCAAGCATTCGCTGGCGGTAGCAGCATCATTTGCCTTTCTTGCAATGTACGCTCAGCAAATGGCGCGAAATCTCGCGCTAATAATTGATGATAAAACGGGTGATCAGAAAACGCGGTTTGGACAAACACTTCGCCCGGCCGCTCGCGCCGCCCGGCTCGCCCAGCCACTTGCGTTAATAATGCAAATAAACGCTCTTCGGCACGAAAATCAACGCTATACAAGCCCGTATCGGCATTGAGCACAATCACCGTTGTAAGCAAATCAAAGTCATGCCCTTTGGCCAGCATTTGGGTGCCAATAATGATATCGGCCTCACCCGAATGCACTTGCGCCAACGCCGCATCCAATTCGCCTTTTTTACTGGTTGAATCGCGATCGATGCGCAAGATTTTTTTGCCCGGAAAATGCTGCGGCAAAGATTCTTCCATCCGCTGCGTCCCTTGCCCAACCGGTTTTAAATCATGATTGCCACAATCTGGGCAAGCCGGCGTAATCGCCTGTTCATAACCACAATGATGGCAGCGCAAACGGCGCTCTTTTAAATGCAACACCAAGCGCGCCGAACAATGGGTACAACAGGCCATCCAGCCACATTCACCGCACTGCAAAACTGGAGAAAAGCCACGCCGATTTAAAAAGATCAGTACCTGCTCACCGCGATCGAGCGCGGCATGCATCGCAGCCAGTGCCATCACATGCAAGCCATCAACGAGCCCGACATTTTTAACCGGCAGTAAAGTGATTTTGGGCAAGACTGCGCCCGGCACTGCGCGCTCAGACAAAGTGAGCATGCGATAGCGCTTGGCTTTAGCATTGGCCCAACTTTCAATACTCGGCGTGGCAGAGCCAAGCACAATCGGCACCTTGGCCTGCCTAGCCCGATACACCGCCACATCGCGCGCCGAATAGCGCAGACCTTCTTGTTGCTTAAATGAAGGGTCATGCTCTTCATCGACGATCATCATGCCCAGCTGTGGCAACGGCGTGAACACCGCCAAACGCGTACCCAAGACAATTTTAGCTTCGCCGCGCAATGCCGACAGCCAATTGACCGCGCGCTCGGTATCATTCAAACCGCTATGCAATGCCGCCATCGGCACTCCCGGAAAGCGCGCACGAAAGCGCCCTTCTAATTGCGGCGTTAGATTAATCTCGGGAATCAGCACCAACACCTGTAAACCACGCGCCAATACTTGCGCGATGGTTTGCAAATACACTTCGGTTTTGCCACTACCGGTAATGCCATACAGCAAGAACGGCGCAAAACCACGTGCCGCCGTCAGCTCAGCAACCACCTGACTTTGCTCTGCATTGAGCGCCAAATCATCGCTGGCCTTAGCGATAACCTTGGCCTCAAGCGCGGACTGCAGCCAGCCTTGTTCATGCCAAGCCTTAACCCAACGCCAAGCGCTGTCATGCAAACGACGCAGTGCCGCTGGAGTATGCGGTACCGACAAGCATGCCGCGACACGGCGCTGCGCTGGCGCTCTTAAGGGAATTTGCCGCAACAACTCGACCACATCCTCGGCAAAATACACCAAACTTGGCGCAGGCTCACGAAACACGGTTGGACTACGAAATACTTTCGGCAGCGCAGCGGCAATCACCGCGCCAATGGGATAGTGATAGTAATGTGCGACAAACTGACACAACTGCAAGGTGGCGGCGGGCAACGCTGGTAAATCATCCAAAACCGCTAAAATCGCTTTGGGCTCACCTTTAAAATCGGCCGCATCGGCGCGTAATTCAATCACCACCCCCGAAAGGCGGCGAGGACCAAACGGCACGAGCACGCGCATCCCCACCTTTGGCGTCAACCCCGCTACCGCATAAGCGAATAACCTTTTAAGCGGTACGTCAAGTGCAACCAAGGCAAAAGCAGTCACTTTATCTCTCTTTAACACGTAAAAGCTTTCGCCAGCAGGTTATGCACAGTTTCTGTGGATAATTTTGTGGGCAAGTTGCAAAAAAGCCTAAAAACCCCAATAAAGCTGTGCCTATACCTAGGTTGCACAAAAATTGAACACAAAAATATATTCAATAAAATCAACAACTTAACTTTGTCAACGATTTACATCAAATTTTTAAAAGGGGATTGACAAGTTAAAAATCACCAACTTAACAAATGTGCATAACTTGATGTAACTTCACAAGGAATGACTACACAAACCCGCTGCAAAGTATTGATTTTCATCGTAATTACAGATCACCAACAGCAATCGCAAGTTAATCCTTACGCGACAAGCGATGCACCGCAGCGACCAAAGCCGCCGCATGATCTGGATTGGTAAATTGCGAAATGCCGTGTCCCAAATTAAACACATGACCGGTGCCGCCGCCGTAACTGGTCAAGATGCGCTCGACTTCCGCTTCAATCGCCGCTGGCGGCGCAAACAAAGCCACCGGATCAAAATTCCCCTGCAACGCCACTTTATCGCCCACACGGCGTCGCGCTTCGCCAATATCAGTAGTCCAATCAAGGCCAATCGCATCACAACCAATCGCAGCGATGTCTTCGAGCCATTGACCACCGCCTTTGGTAAACACAATCACCGGCACACGACGGCCATCGTTTTCACGTTTCAAGCCAGCCACAATCCGCGCCATATATTGCAATGAGAATTCTTGATATTTGCCGTAGGGCAAAGAGCCGCCCCAGCTATCAAAAATCTGTACCGCTTGCGCACCGGCTTCGATTTGCGCATTCAGATAATCAATAACAGTAAGGGTATTGACCTCTAAGATACGGTGCAACAGGTCTGGACGCGCATACATCATGGTTTTGATATTGCGGTAGTCGCTCGATGAGCCGCCCTCGACCATATAACACGCCAAGGTATACGGACTGCCCGAAAAACCAATCAGCGGCACGCGGTTATCCAGCGCCTTGCGGATCGAGCTCACTGCATCGGTGACGTATTTCAACTCGGTGCCGACATCCGGTACAAACAATTTGGCAACGTCGGCTTCGGTACGCACGGTGCGCTCAAACTTCGGGCCTTCGCCTTCAGCAAAATACAAACCCAAACCCATCGCGTCTGGTACGGTCAGAATGTCCGAGAACAAAATCGCCGCATCGAGCGGAAAGCGCTCTAACGGTTGCAAGGTGACTTCGGTCGCTAGCTCAGTGTTTTTGCACAATTGCAAAAATGAACCGGCATTTTTGCGCGTCGCGCAATATTCAGGCAAATAACGCCCCGCTTGGCGCATCATCCAAACAGGGGTGTATTCAACCGGTTCACGCATTAAAGCGCGGAGAAAAGTATCGTTTTTTAACATTTTAAAATCCACAAGAATAAAAACTTACCACAGCGGCACAAAGGCACAGAGTCAGCCAACAAGCTTTTTCTCTGCGCCTTTGTGCCGCTGTGGTTCAATTGTTTAGTGATTGAGCGACCACTGGCCCTGCCCTTGGCAATCGAGCACTTGGCGGTGGTATTCAATCAGGCCCGAGCGATGCCCTACGCTCACCATTACGCCTTGTTTCATGCACTCGGCAACGGCGGCATAGAGCTTGGCTTCACCAGCCGCATCGAGCGCGGAACTGGATTCATCCATTAATAAAAAATCCGGCTCCAGCAATAATACGCGCAGTAAAGCCACGCGTTGCTGCTCACCCAAGCTCAGCACGTGCGACCATGAATCGACCTCATCAAGCCGTGGCAATAAATGGCTGAGCCCCGCCAATTCAAGCAAATCGGCCAACGTGGCGTCTTCGTGTCTTGCCGCTTGTGGGTAATACAGAGCGGCGCGCAAGGTGCCCAATGGCATATAGGGTTTTTGCGAAAGAAATAAGGTTTGCGTCGTCTGTGGCATCGCCAACTCACCCGAAGCATAAGGCCACAGCCCGGCTAAGGTTCGCAATAAACTCGATTTACCGGCCCCCGAAGCCCCCCGAATCAACACCGAGTCACCCGCATGCAATTGCAAATTCAAATTTTCAATCAGCAACTGACCATTGGGTTTACTGACACTAATCTGCCGCCACTCAATCCCCTCTTCTTTGGTTTTAACCGCCAAACGAGGCAAGGCTTGTGCCGCTTGCAAACTGGTTTCAAAGGTTGATAAACGATCAATAATGGCTTTCCAATTGGCCAAGGTGCTAAAGCTGCCGATGACAAAATCCAAAGCGCCATACACCTGACCAAAGGCCGAATTAATCTGCATTAAGCCGCCAAAAGAAATTTCTTTGGCAAAAAAGCGTGGCGCAGCAACCATCAGCGGAAAGATAATCGCCAATTGCCCCCAAAACGATGTAAACCAAGTGAGTTTTTTATTTCGGCGCATCAAAGCCCAAAAATTATCGACTACTGCGGCAAAACGCTGCGATAAACGCTGCTGCTCTTCTTGTCCGCCCTGATAGAGCGCGATGGATTCGGCATTTTCACGCACGCGAATCAAGCCAAAACGAAAATCGGCTTCAAAGCGTTGCTGCAAGAAATTCAAACTCACCAAAGGCCGGCCCAATAGCACGGTAATCAACGAGCCGATGACGGCATAAATAATCGCCACCCAGACCATATAGCCATGAATGGTGATTTCTGAGCCCGCCAGCATAAAGCTAATCGGCCCAGATAGCGTCCACAAAATACCAATAAATGACACCAGTGTGACCAATGCCCGCAACAAGCCCAAAGATAAAGACAACGAAATCGAAATAAACTGCCCCACATCTTCGGCGATCCGCTGATCTGGATTGTCCGTGCCCTTGTCGGTCAATTGAATTCGATAAAACTGATTGTCACTCAACCAACGCGCCGTAAAATGCGCAGTTGCCCAACGTCGCCAACGAATCTCCAGCATTTGCTGAAACCACATCGCATAGACCGCAATCACGATATAGATAAACGCTAAATAGCCAAATTTATATAAAGCCTGCTCAAAACCCTTTTTATCCAGGTTTTGCATCGTGTCATAAAATTCTTTGTACCAGCTATTAAACTGCACATTCATAAACACCATGCCGAGCGATAGCGCAATAATCAGCGCCAATAAGCCCCAAGCGCGATATTTTTCTTCTGATACCCAATAGGGCTTGGCCAATTGCCAAAAATTGCGAAACAAATGATTCACTTTGGGGGCTTGCGCTGCATTTGTATTCATTGAATTGAGCTCAACTCGGTCAAAAACGATAGCAATAAAAACGGGGGTTACCCCCCAGTTGGTCGAATTACTCCGCTACGACAACGCGGCCAATCTCGCGATTTATTGGCAGGGTTTTTGCGTCCAGCCTTTACTTGCGGCACGTCGACATTGCCAATCTTGCTTTACGCTGTCGATTAACCACACATTCAATTCATCATTAAAGTGCAGCGCAAATTGATAGCGCTGCGCTTTCACTGCATCATCCAGCAGTCCTTGCATTTGCAATGCCAAGCTGACTTTTTTGGTGTCTTCGGCACTGGCTGATTTTTGCTGAATCAGCAATTCGCGATACTCGCCAATCCCATACTCATTGGCCACCCGATCTTTCAAATAATCAAACGCCACCTGCACCGGCGCACTACCGACTTTACCGGTGTAAATCACAGGAGCAGCCGCTGTTTCCGCCATTGCGGTGCCACTCAAAGCGGCCAACAGCAAGACAAGTATTGATTTCATCTGAGTTCCAAAAGTATTAGAAGTATTAGAGGTAGTCAGTCGGGTTAGCGTAGCGTAACCCGACAACATCGAGTTCAACCTTCGCCTAACCCGGCATCGCAAACATCAGGCCAACTCACCCGACAGATTGATTACTTCGCCCAGCTGTCTTTCAACGTCACCGTGCGGTTAAACACTGGCGAGCCGCCCGCTTTATGGTTATGACGGTCGGTAATGAAATAGCCTAAACGCTCGAACTGATAGCGTGTTTCTGGCGCCGCATTCACGACGCAGCTTTCCACGTATGCGGTGATGGAAGTCAGCGACTCAGGATTGATGAACTGAGTGAAATCAACATACTGACCATCTTCACCACGCACCGCATCGGGACGCGCCTCAGTAAACAAGCGCTCATACAAATTCACCGTCGCAGGCACTGCGTGCTCAGCAGAAATCCAGTGAATGACGCCTTTGACTTTGCGACCTTCTGGGTTTTTACCCAGCGTTTCGGTATCCAAACTACAGCGCAGCTCGATCACTTTGCCATCTGCGTCTTTCACCACTTCATCGCACTTGATCACATACGAATAACGCAAACGCACTTCTGCGCCTAAAGTCAGACGTTGCCAGCCTTTGGGTGGTTCTTCAGCAAAGTCGTCTTGTTCAATCCAAATTTCACGCGCAATCGGGATTTCACGCTCGCCAAATTCTTCGTGGTGCGGATGGAACGGCGCGCTGCGTGAACCGGTTACACCTGCTTCAAAATTAGTTAACGTCACTTTCAGTGGATTAAGTACCGCCATCACCCGTGGGCTGCTGCCTTCAAGCTGCTCACGCACCGCGCCTTCCAGCGTAGTAAAATCAATGATGTTTTCGCCTTTCGATACGCCGATGCGCTGGGCAAACAAACGGATGCCTTCGGGGCTATAACCGCGGCGACGCATGCCGCTAATCGTCGTCATGCGTGGATCGTCCCAACCCGATACAAAATTGCCGGTCACCAGTTGATTAAGTTTGCGCTTCGAAGTGATCGAATACAGCAATTCAAGGCGCGAGAATTCGATCTGCTGTGGATGGCATTCAAGACTAATATTGTCGAGCACCCAGTCGTAGAGCGGACGGTGATCTTCAAATTCCAAGGTACACAAACTATGGGTAATGCCCTCTAAGGCATCAGAGATGCAGTGTGTGTAGTCATACATCGGGTAAATGCACCACGTGTCACCAGTCTTAATATGCGTCGCGCGTTTAATGCGGTAGATCACTGGATCGCGCAGATTTAAGTTTGGCGATTGCATATCAATTTTGACGCGCAGCGTTTTGCTACCATCTTCAAATTCGCCAGCACGCATGCGGGTGAATAAATCGAGATTTTCAGCAGGTGTGCGCTCACGGAACGGGCTGTTGCGGCCGGGCTTTTGAAAATCGCCACGGTAATCGCGCATTTGCTCGGCATTCAATTCGCAAACATACGCTTTGCCGGCGTTAATCAATTCAACGGCGTAGCCGTACAGCAGTTCAAAATAATCCGAAGAATGGCGCACTTCGCCGTTCCATGCAAAACCCAACCAACGCACGTCATCTTCAATGGCTTTGGCGTATTCATCGTTTTCTTTTTCTGGATTGGTGTCATCCATGCGTAGATTGCATAGACCGTTGTAATCTTGCGCGATGCCAAAATTGAGGCAAATCGATTTCGCGTGGCCGATGTGCAAATAACCGTTTGGCTCAGGCGGAAAGCGTGTCTGCACCGCGGTGTGCTTGCCGCTGGCTAGATCGGCATCAATGATTTGGCGGATAAAATTACTGTTTACAGGTGCGGTTTCTGCACTCGCTGCAGGGCTCATTTTTTCACTCATTGCGGCTCAAACTCTGGAGTTGTCTTTTATAAGTAGCGATTCTACCAAATCAACGCGTTCACTGCCTTCTCAATCGCAGCGCGTGGTATAAAGTGGCCATTATTGGAATGAGCATCCTGCCATGCAAATCGCAAATATTCCTTTTGGCGTCACCGACTGGGCCAATATCGAAACAACCGAACACCCCGGCATCACCGGCATGGCCTATTGGCGCACCCAGCAATTTGATACGATTCGAGTCAGAATGGTCGAATATAGCGCGGGCTATCTCGCCGATCATTGGTGCAGTAAAGGGCATATTTTATTGTGCTTAGCCGGTGAATTAATCACCGAACTTGACGACGGCCGCAGCTTTACACTGAGCGCAGGCCATAGTTATCAAGTGGCAGATCAGGCTGAAGCTCATCGCTCCTCTACCCGACTCGGTGCCACGCTGTTTATTGTCGATTAAGCACCATCCCCGTTTGCATAAACGTAAGACACAAAAAAGCCGCTATCGCGACCAGCGCCATAGCGGCCTTGGGTATTGCTATCTAAGCCATTAAATACAATGGCTAGATAGCCATACCCTTAAATATCTTGCCCTTCAACAATCCCATCGTGGTGCTTATCAGCGGGCAGCAATAGATTTAAAGCAATCGCCAATACGCTCACTAAGCCAACACCGGCCAAGTTGAAATTACCCACTTGCACCATCAAACCGCCGATACCACACGTGAGTACCACCGACACAATCACCAAGTTACGTGGTGCCATTAAATCGAGCTTACTGTCGATCAAAGTTTTCAAACCAATTGAAGCAATCGTACCGAACAACAGCACCATAATGCCGCCCATCACAGGCAATGGAATCGACACCAAAATCGCATTAAATTTACCAAAGAACGCCAAAATCACCGCCAAAACCGCCGCGTAGGTCATGATCACCGGATTAAAATTACGCGTAATCATCAATGCACCAGTCACTTCGGAATACGTCGTAATTGGCGGGCCACCGACCATACCGGCAAAACACACGCCGAAACCATCACCAGCCAAAGTGCGGTGTAAACCGGGCTTCACCGTGTAATCGGTCCCTGTTACTTTACCGACGGCCATCACCGCACCGATATGCTCAATCGTTGGCGCAATCGCCACTGGCAACATAAACAAAGCCGCGGCCCAATTGACTTCAGGCTTCACAAAGTGCGGCATCGCAAACCATGGCGCAGCGGCAATGCTGGATAAATCAACCACGCCTAAAAAGATTGCCGCAACATAACCCACCACCACGCCAGATAAAATCGGCACCAAACGCAACATGCCGCCAGCAAACACCGACACCGCAATCGTCGTCGCCAACGACAAAGTCGCTAAAAATAACGACACACCGTAAGGCACCAACTGCTTACCGCCGCCCTGCCCCATCGCCATGCCAGAAGCCGCGACCGCCACCGACAAACCGATCACCATAATCACCGGACCAATCACCACCGGCGGCAGTAATTTATGGATAAAGCCCATGCCGCGCCATTTAATCAAACCGGCGATGATGAAATACATAAACCCAGCAAAGAATAAGCCGAACTGCGTAGCGGCCTGGCCCCAAGTTTGCATGGCGAAAATAATTGGGCCGATAAACGCAAACGACGAACCTAAAAAAATCGGCACTTGCCGACGCGTAATCAACTGAAACATCAAAGTACCGACACCGGCACCGAGTAGCGCCATCGCCGGATTCAGCCCGGTCAAAAGCGGTACCAGCACCAGCGCGCCAAAGGCGACAAATAAAATTTGTGCCCCAGATATAAATTGTTTTACTTCAGAAAACATACTTTCTCCCCAAGCGGTCACGCTGACATGACTCTGCTCAGCGTGCCGTCATTCATATTATTTAAGTTTCCTTGCACGGCGGATAGGACAAAACGGCAAACCCGATGCGCCAGCAAACCGCAATGCCAGAAACCTTTTGATTTACTACTGACTGAACGCTTTACTTAGAAATCGTCCCAAAGATCTTGTCGCCCGCATCGCCCAAGCCCGGAATGATATAGCCTTGCTCGTTCAGGTGCGAATCAAGTGACGCAGTGACAATCTGCACATCAGGGTGTTTTTCATTCACCAATTTGACGCCCTCTGGCGCAGCCACCATCACAATCGCGACGATTTCTTTGCAGCCATTGCGTTTGAGCATATCGATCGTTGCCACCAAAGAGCCACCGGTGGCCAGCATTGGATCAATGATCAAGGCTAAACGATCTTCTAAATCGCCAACGAACTTCTCAAAATACGGCACCGGCTGCAAAGTTTCTTCATCGCGCGCCAAACCCACCACACTGATTTTGGCCGAAGGCACTAAATCGAGCACGCCATTGAGCATGCCCAAACCAGCGCGCAAAATAGGTACCACGGTGAGCTTTTTGCCTTTGATTTTTTTAACGGCCACTTCACCGCACCAGCCATTAATGATGACATCTTCAAGCGGCAAATCGCGCGTCGCTTCGTAAGCCAGCAAACGCGCCAACTCTTCAGTCAGCAAACGAAATTTATTGGTGGACACATCCGCTTCGCGCATTAAAGCCAATTTATGTTGAACCAAAGGATGATTAACGACAGTAATCTGCATGATGCGCTTCTCGATATAGGAATGCCGCCATTGTAGGCTTTTCAGCGAAAAGTGCCATCGTAGTAATTGTGCTTACATCAACGCAATAAGCTGATATTCAAGCTTTCAACAGTAAAAACCACGAACGCCGCCAAGCGCTCAAAACAGACGCCAAGCCATACACATTGATTCATCGTCAGCCTATCGTTTAATTCAATTCAAACGGAACAATCGACTTTGCGATCCCAGCACAAATTAAATGCAAGATGAAATGCAAGATGCATCGATTAATACGCACTTAAACATTTAATTAATAAAAAATAATTTAATTAAAAACAAAAACTTAACTAAAAAAATACCCGTATTTTTTCAGCGTCACATCACTGTTATTGTTTTGTCATGCATCGCAATTACTCTCGCTCATTTTCATGACAATTAAATAACGGGAAATCTATGCGTACCCAACGTATTACAGGCGCAGTATGTAGTGTACTGGCACTGAGCTTAGCGGCCTGCGGCGGCTCATCTTCATTGCCAGAGTCTCCCACGCCCACGCCTACGACAGCCACGCTCAGCGTTCAGCCATCGCTGGGACTGATTTCAGGGGCCGATGTGAACTTAAAAAGTCTAAACGGCAGCGTCATCGCGACCACGACTACGGGCGCTGATGGCATCGCCAAATTCACTTTAAGCGCCGAACAAGCCAAATTGACCGGCCCATTTTTACTCGAAGTGACCGGTAAAGCGGGCGCTAAATATTACGATGAAGGTTTGAATATCGACATCGAACTACCTGCTGGCAATACCTTGCATACGCTGATTAATCGCCTTGATGGCAGCGTGGGCGTGACGGCACTGACCGAAATTGCGTATGAGCGTGCTTTAAAAATCAAAGCCGGCAAACTTGAAACCATCAGCAACGCCGATGTCGAGCAAGCCAACGAAGAAATCCGTCTGCAATTTGCGCCTGAACTCAAACACATTAACTCAGCCCCGCAATTGGTTAGCAAAGCCACTGCTGCTGGCGCACTGGGCGACACCGAAGCCGGACGCTATGCGCTTAAACTCACCGCACTGGCTAAACTTGCCGCACAAGCGATTGAAGAAACCACAGCGGGTGCTTCGACATCAGACGATGTGAAGTCAGCGATCAAAGCCCAATTACCTGCGCTAAAACTCGCCAAGCAATTAGCCGCAGATTTTGCGGACGGCAAACTCGATGGCAGCGATTTGTATCTAGCGATTAATTTCCACGAAAAATTGCAAGACAAACTTAGCCAAGCCGCACAACAACTCGGCAATGAACCGTTACTTGCCATCGTAAATAACTTGCAAGCCATGCCCAAACCAGCGCTAGAGATGAGCGCGGCAGCAGTCGGCAGCCAAATCGATTTGGCAATCATGGGCACGACCGATTTGCATACCAATGTCAAAAGCTACGATTATTACAAAACCAGCGAGGACATCACACTGGGTTTTGAGCGCACTGCCAGCCTGATTGATGCGGTACGCAAAGCCAATCCCAACCATCTTTTATTTGATGACGGCGACACCATTCAAGGCACGCCGCTAGCCGATTACCAAGCGTTGGTGAGCCCAGTGAGCTGCAATACGCCATTGGCGATTCATAAAGCCATGAATGCAATGCGCTTTGATGCTGGCAATATTGGTAATCATGAATTTAATTACGGCCTGCCTTTCTTGGCACAAGTGACGGGCGCGAGCATGCGGATTGCGGGCACTGAAGCCGGCAAAGGCTGCCAAGGTCCGCAATTCCCACTACTACTGTCCAACGTATTTAATGCGACCGATAAACGCCCGATCTTCGCGCCATACAGCATTTTAAGCCGCAACTTCAAAACGGCCGATGGCAAAACCATCGCGCTCAAAGTCGGCGTGATTGGCTTTGCACCTCCGGGCATTATGAATTGGGATAAACGCAATTTAGAAGGCAAAGTCTACGCCACCGGCGTTAAAGAAGCCGCTGAACGCTACGTGCCTGAAATGAAAAAAGCCGGTGCCGACATCATTGTGGCGCTGTCGCACGGCGGGATTTCCGATCAAGCGTATTCACCAACAATGGAAAACGCCGTATATCACTTGGCACAAGTGCCGGGCATTACTGCGATTGTTTCTGGGCACTCGCATAGCTTTTTCCCTGATGGCAAAAACTATGCAGGCATCAAAGATGTCGACAATGTCAAAGGTACCGTCAAAGGCATTCCAACGGTGATGGCCGGCTTTTGGGGCAATAATCTCGGCGTGATCAAGCTCAATCTAAAATTTGATGGCAAAGTTTGGACCACGGCAGATTCTAAATCAGAATTAAAACCGATTTCAGGCAAAGCCGCCGATGGTAAAACCACGATTGCGCTGGCCGACGTGAAACCGGAAATTAGTAAACTGGTTGAAAAAGAGCATCAAGCGACGATTAAATTTGTGAATACTGGCGTGGGTAAATCAGACTACCCAATTAGTTCATTCTTGTCACAAGTGGCACCGACCGCCGCAATGCATTTAATTAATTTGGCGCAAATCGATTATGCGACACAATTTATCAAAGCCAATCTACCGCAGTACGCTAACCTACCTATCCTGTCGGCGGCAGCACCGTTCAAAATGAACTTCCGTGGTGGCGGCTATACCGAAATTGCTGCTGGTGATGTGGCAATCAAAAATATCGCCGACCTGTACATCTACGCAAATACGCTTGAAGCGGTCAAAATCGATGGCGCAATGGTGAAATTGTGGCTAGAAAAATCAGCCGAGCAATTTAATCAAATCGATCCAAGCAAAACGGTAGATCAAGCGCTAATTATGCCGACGTTTGCTTCGTATAACTTTGACCAGATTGATGGTGTCACCTACGAAATCGATGTTACGCAAGCTAAAGGCAACCGGATTGTCAATCTAAAACTCAATGGTCAGCCATTAGACCCCGCGCAGCCGGTGATTGTCGTTACCAATAACTACCGTGCTTCAGGTGGTGCACCCTTCACGTTCTTGGCCGGTGCCAATGTGATTATCAGCGGTGGCGATGCCAATCGTGATGTGATTGTGAGCTATGTCAAAACACAAAAACAGCTGACTTTAGCCAAACATGCGGCAGTAGCAAACTGGCGCTTTAAGCCAGTAGCAACGCAAGGCGCAGTCACATTCGAAACCGCACTCAACACCGCCAGTGTGAATGCCATTGCCAAGCAAGAAGGCGTAAACAACATCGTCTACACCGGAAAAAACAACGATGCTGCAGGTAATGCCATCTTTAGCATCGATCTTAGCTACGGCTTAGCTAAATAAGTTCACCTGACTTCGCACTTTCACTTCGCAATGGAGTTGGCCCGAGTTCGCTCGGGCCTTTTTAAGCCATGACTAAAATCTATACCGCCATCGCCCTCGGCCTGATTGTGATTACCTGCGCCGCAGCGTATTTGCTACAGCAACAACAGCGCTTAGAAACACCCAACAATCAAGTGCTCAACATCGCGCAAGAAATGGACTCCGATCCAAAAAAACAACAAGAAATCAATACGCTCGCTCACGCCGGCCATCCTTTAGCCATGCGCCTGTTGGCCGATCAAGCCAAAACCAACATCGCCAGTTGGCCACAAGCACTGGCGTGGTATCAAAAAGCCGCTCAAGCAGGCGACGACAGCGCGCGCTTTGAAGCCGCCATGATGCATTTGCAAGGCCAAGGTGCTAGCGAAAATCCTCAATTGGCTCGGCGCGAATTGGCACAACTCACCACACTGCCCCGCGCACAATATCGGCTTGGATTAATGCTGATTTACGGTCAAGGTGGCGCTGTCGACACGGCAAAAGGCCAGCAACTCATCATTGCCGCAGCGCAAGGCCAAGACAAAATGGCCCTATTTTTACTCGCCAACTGGTATCTCAGTGGTGAAGGTAACCGGCCTAAAGATGAGAAAAAAGCATTGCAGTATTTTGAAGCTGCCGCCAATCGCCAATATCCACCAGCCATGCAAACGCTGGCACTCGCTTACGAGACGGCTGATTTAGGCTTAAAGATGGATTTAGCCCGCGCCCAAACCTTACGCAGCATGGCCGAACATATTGCACAATGCAAAGATCAGCATAACGACGTAGTGAAGCTTTTCTAAATAATTCAAGCACCGTGGCGAGTGCCTTGCACCCCAAGCGCACCGCCCCAAGCTTGGACACACACCGACGAAAAAATGCTCTCAATGCATGAGAAAAATAAATTGCCTGAAACAAAGCAGGCACTCTAAAGGCACGACTCAAGCGTTGAATCGATCAATACATCCGCCGTACCCAGACAATACTGGGCATATCACTTTTTGAGCGATCCAGCAAAGCACGATGCTGCATCAAAACCTGACCAAATCGCGCGCCCATCTCGGACCAGAAATACTGGCTTTTTACTGTCAGTAATTGCGCTGGCACTTGCGCTTGAACTTCCTTGGGTAAATGCCCAATTAAATCGGCAGGACTATTGAAGTATTGGCTTCTACGCTTTGATAAAGCTTGCTCAGCGGCCGATACCGTCAATTGAGGCACCCACGCAGCCAAGACTTCGGGCGAAGCAAAATTGACATTGAGTGCCGTTGCCACCGGCAAGGTGACAATACTGGGCTCAAGTTGACGCATCACCTCGGGCGTATACCCCGCTATATTTGCCAGTTCAAGACTATCAATCAGCGGCAGCCAGATTTTTTTCTCGCCCTGCTGCACTGCATGCAGCGCAAAATATTCGCGCAAGTTGTCCGCCAAATTACTCGGCAAACCTAAATTGGCCAATAAACGCGGATAAGCCGCCCATGCGGCTGGAATTGGCTGGCCGTTTTGATCGATTAAATTACCTAAGTTAAATCGGCCATTGAGCTCAATCAAGCGACCACTCATGGCACCATTTTCGATTTTAATTTCGGGAATCGGCACGGCCCACGGCTTACGTAAATGATCGGGCTGGCCCGCTCGAGCATCGTCCCGCAAGGTGAGGCGCACCAATTGCAGCACCGACCATGTTGCCGCACGCGCCTCCGCCGTGTCTTTACGAATTTCTAATTGCTGTAGCGCCCGTTGCTGGCGCACCATCAATAAGCCCGCGATGGACGCAACTAAAGCCGCGACCATCAAGGCAGCAATAATGGCAACGCCGGTTTGCCGCAACGCTGGCCGGCTTGGATTGATTTTGCACTTCATGGCAGTAAAAAAATCCGTTCAAATTCGCCTACGCGCTGCGCAAAGGCGAGCCGAATGCGGATCGCCCGAGGCCGGCTACTGGCCTCAGTCCATTGCGGACGCCACTGATTTTTGGCGTCGAGAAAATCAAGCTCGCAGCGTGTTAATTGCGCCAGAAGCAGGTGAGTCACCGCCTTATCGCCTTCTTGCACATCTGCGCGCGGATAAAGCTTTAGATTGAGCGCCTGATCTTGGCACTCATAAATCCCATGCAATGGCGCTCGATCACCGTCAAAACGAATAAATTCCAAACCCACCGGCGCCTCACTACGGCTTACGCTACGCAGCGGTGGATTAAGCCGCCCCGCCGCATCGCGCCAAGGGCGCGGCGCGATTTGGCTTAAATCGCTTTCCATTCTTTCAAAAGCCAAGGTCAGCTCACGCCAATATTGTGTTTCGCTGACCACGGCGCTGCGCGTATCAATCACCATACTGACGCCGCGATAGGTGATCAAACTCATGATCGCAAACACCGCCAGTGCCACCAAAACCTCAAGCAAAGTAAATCCACGTGCCATCGGCTTAATCCACCCGCGCAGCATAAAATACCTGCTGCGCCAAAGCATGCTCAGGGTCGGTTGGCACCGAGACTAAAAGCTCAATCCGGCGAAAACTATAATTGGGCGTTGGGCTGACATTCATTCGATAAATAAATGCTTCCCCGCCTTGCTGCACTTGCCCTTGTGTTGAGCCGGTTTCGGGAAACACCCGCATCGCCAAATGCTGATTGACCAAATTACTCGCCACCCAGCTGGCCAATGTACGCGTTCGGTAGGTGATTAAGGTTTCGGTCGAACCCATCACCAATTTGGCCGCCGCCGCCAAAGTAATGCCCAGCACCGCCAGCGCGATCAAGACTTCCACCAAGGTAAACCCCCAAGATCGACGTGACATTAATTGGCCTCTACCGTTTTAACTTTAAACCGCCCCATCACATCGCCTGTAATTTGCCATAGGCTATCTCGCCCCTGCAGCTCAAGCTCAAAAGATTCAATCACCCCATCGGCGGGGAAAATAATTTTGTCGCCCAAAGGACGATTTTGCTGATTGATTTTTTGCCAACGCACGTGCACGCCATCGGCCCAAGGCAAGGTGCGCAATCCTTCACGCTCGTTCAACACCTCCCACTCTTGGCGCTGATTTTTAAACCAAAACTGATACGCCGCACCATCGCTAGTCCAAGCCAAGGTACGGCCACTGGCCAAAGCCTCATCGCGCGCAGTTTCAAATTGCAGCACCAAGCGCTCAGCCGCCGCTTGCGCGCCATCCCCCCGATTAAAATGAAACACCGTCACGCTGGTGACAATCAAAATAATCGCCGTCACCACGAGGATTTCGAGCAAGGTGAAACCCAACTGCCGACCCGATGACATGTTTTTTTGAACGATCAATGAGAATTAATTTCCTAAACGTGCTTTTGCACTAGCAAAAACACAGCATGGTGAGAAGAGAACCGCAAAGACGAGGCATTGCGAGAAAAAAACCGGAATTTACATTCAGCAAATGAGGATTTTTCCCCGCAGCAATAACGCCGGATTTGCAGTTCGCAGTAGCACCAATTTTGCGTAGCGAGAATCGCAAAGACCAGGCATTGCGAGGAGAAAAACCGGAATTTACAGCAAGTAAATGCGGATTTTTCCCCGCAGTAATAACGCCGGATTTGCAGTTCGCAGTAGCACCGATTTTGCGTAGCGCGAATCGCAAAGACCAGGCATTGCGAGGAGAAAAACCGGAATTTACATCAAGTAAATGAGGATTTTTCCCCGCAGCAATAACGCCGGATTTGCGGTTCGCAGTAGCAAAAATCATTATTGCCATGAGCCGATCAAATTCTCGGGCTTATCCGCTCCGGCTTGGCCTTCTGGGCCATAACTCAAAACGTCAATTTCACCGTGAACACCGGGATTTAAATACACATAATCTTGGCCCCATGGATCTTTCGGGGTTTTCTCGAGGTAACCGCCGGATTTCCAGTTCATCGGCACCGGATCAGTCGTTGGTTTTTGCACCAAGGCTTTTAGGCCTTGTTCAGTGGTCGGCAAGCGACCGTTGTCTAATTTATATAATTTAAGCGCGGCCATAATCGACGACACGTCTTGCTTGGCAGCGACAATCCGCGCTTCATTCGGTCTATCCATAATTTTGGGCACAATCAGTGCACCCAAAATCGCCAAGATCGAAACTACCACTAAAATCTCAATTAAAGTAAAACCACGACTTGCTTTCATTTCTACTCCACAGGGGTATTAAGCCATAAGGCAAACTAAATCAAACATTCAAAGCAATACATCATACTAAAGCGGCTGGCGTCGAATTCTGGCCATGTAATAGGCGTTCACATAACGGCCATCGCGAAAAGCATAATCTTTACCCTCTCCTTCTACTTCAAATCCAAACTTGCGATATAAAGCAATGCCCGCCACGTTATCGACATACACCGTAATTTCTAGGCGATGAATATTTTGCCAGTTATCAGCTAAGTCAATGGCGGCGGCGAGCAGCTGACCACCAATGCCCTGCCCTTGCACATCATCGCGAACCCAAATACCAAACCAAGCAATATGTCGCCGACGAGGATGCGGATCGATCCCCAGCATCAAATGCCCGAGTAATTGCCCTTCCCGCAGTGCAACCAAACTCACCGAATTCGGGGGTAAGTCACTCAACATTTTTTGCCATTTCGTGGGATTGCCATACGGCAAGTCCAGCGTCCCCGCATACGCTTTGGGCCCCGCATGCACGGCATTAATCGCTTCTATATCGGCCATGGTGCTATGCCTAATTTCGACTTGCTGCATCTAACCCCCTGTGCTTTAGCACCGTATGACAACTCAAAAATTAACACTTAAAAATGCCAACAAAAGCCTAGGCTTAATCGCCGCTATTTCACCAACTGATTCATCTCAAACACCGGCAACAAGATCGCCATTACAATCACCATCACCACGGCGCCCATCACTAACACCATCACCGGGCCGAGCAGACTGGTAAAGGCGGTGACTTTGCGGTCGAGCTCTTTGGTTTGCTCAATCGCCGCCCGATCGAGCATCAATGCCAAACGCCCGGTGGCTTCGCCGCTGGCGACCAAATGCAGCAATAAAGGCGGAAACACCGCTGCCGCTTTCATCGCTCGCGCCAAACTCACGCCTTCACGCACTTGGGCGGCGACCTCGGCCACCGCGCTTTGCAGTTTGAGGTTGCTCATCACGCCTTCGGCGGCATCGAGCGATTTCAATAAAGGCACACCACTACCGGATAAAATCGCCAAGGTACTGGCAAAGCGGGCGGTATTGGCCAGGCGATCTAAATACCCCAATAGCGGCCATGTTAAACGCCAAACGTGAAAGCGTAATTTCAACTCAGGTTTTTTAAGCGCATAAAACGCCGCCACACTGGCCACCATTAAGGCCAGCAACACCCAACCGCCGACACTTTGAATCGCCGCGCTCGTCCACAATAGTGCCCGAGTGAGTAGCGGCAGCGTTTGCTTGGCCGACTCAAACACTTGCACCATTTGCGGCACCACCCAAGTGAGCATGCCTAAAATCACCAAGGCCGAGACCAGCATCACCACGGCGGGATAAATAAATGCAATCGCAATTTTGCTATTTAAGTCGCCCCGCGCCTCAAGGTAATCGGCCAAGCGCTGCATCACGCCAGCGAGCTTGCCCGATTCTTCGCCGGCTTTAACTAGCGTGCGATACAGCATTGGGAAAACCCGAGGAAATTGCGCCATGCCTTGCGACAATGGCATCCCAGCCATCACGTCTTGCCGTAATCCCGCCAGCACTTGCTGCGTCTTACGATGCTCGGTTTGCTCGGCCAATACAATCAATAGCTCATCAATGGTTAAGCCAGCATCGAGCAGTGCCGAAAACTGCCGTGTCAGCGTGGACAATTGCTGGCTCGACAGGCTTAAACGGGCAGATTGTTGCTCGACATTTTGCGCTGGCTGCAATTGCGTGGCCAACAAGCCTTGCTCGCGCAATAGGCTGCGGGCATGGCGCGGCGAATCGGCGTCAATTTGCCCACGACGTTCTTTGCCACCCACCATCGGCAGCGCTTGATAAATAAATGCAGTCACGAGTATCGCTTGCGGGGTTTGAATCACCCCAGTCAAAAAAATGGTCGATTAAATGAGAATTGCCATATTACAGTCATTTAGTTGTGATTCAATGCTTGCATTGAATGAATTTTTCTATGCGATTACGAGCAGAGGTGTTAAATTTTCTACCCACAGCATGAATACAGCGTGAATCATTGCAAATGAACAACGAGAAAAACCAAATTTATAGTTGCCAGTTTACCTCACAAAAATGACAACTATTATTTTCACCCATTGTTAATTCAAAGCGCCGCAGGCATTAAATCAAGAATCATCTTAATGCTTAACCCCCGATTGATTGGCATAAGCACTTCATCAAACAACACAATAATAAACAGATCCAAGCCCACACCATCTGGATTAAACCACTGAAAATAATATGAAATTTAACGCTTTCACCGCCTTATTTGATTTATGCATTTTCCAATAAAACACAGCGCTTTGTTCGTGCAATGCCTGCTCAGCGCGCTCTTTATTTGGCTATTTGTCGGCCTAATTTGGCAATGGCTTGAACCGCAATCGCGCACGGCCTCGCTGCGACTGGCCGCAGCTGCGCCCAAAACCCAGGTGTTTAATCCGGATGCCGTCGCCAAATTATTTGCCACGGGCGCTGGCCAGCCAGCCCATGAAGCGTCGCAACTCTCTTTGCGCGCTTTGGTGTCCGGCGCACAAGGCATCGCGATTATTGATGGGCTAGAGGCCAGCGCGGTCGCGGTGAAAGTCGGCGATCAAGTGGGCGCATACGGCCAATTGATCGCCGCGCAGCATGACCATATCGTGCTCGAACAGCACGGCACACAGAAAAAAATCTTCTTACCCGCCGCCAGCATGCCGCTGAGCCAATCGGCTGCGCCACAAGTGGCTCATGCTACGGCACCGCAAGCCACTCCCAGCAAAAATGAGGCTGCGGTGAACTTGACGCGCGGCCAACTCACCGGGATTTTACAAGGTGGTAATTTAGCCAATTGGAGTAAAGGTTTAGGCACTAGCGCAACAGGCGGCATTGTCGTTGAGCAAGCCAATCAGCAACAATTAGCGCAAGTATTGCAATTACGCGATGGCGACATTCTTAAAACCATTAATGGCCGTCCACTCAATAAGCTCGACGATTTGTCTTTGCTCTATGGGGCATTTAGTCAACAAAATCAGTTATCTTTGCAAATTCAACGGCAAGATCAATCTCAAACCATTAGCTATACCGTGAATCCATGAAAAAATTAGTTATTGGCGCACTTTTATGTAGCCAATTGATATTTGCTGCCGATGCTGACGAAAAAGTCATGCTCAATTTTATTAATTCCGATATTGAAACGACGGTTAAAGCCATTAGTCTGATTACCGGAAAAAACTTTATTATTGATCCTCGAGTTAAAGGCACCATTAATATTGTTTCAACCCAACCGGTCGCCAAAGATTTGGTCTACCCGATTTTGCAATCGGCATTGCGGCAAGCTGGATTTAGTACGGTGCAAGCCAATGGCGCGATTAAAATCCAGCTCGAAGCCGATAGCAAAGCGCTAAGTAATAAAACACTGGTTCGTGGTGAAAATGCCAATGGCGAACAAATTATCACCCAGATTTTTGCCCTCAATAATGAAGGCGCCAATCAAATGGCGACCATGTTGCGCCCGCTCGCCTCACCGAGCAGCCTAATTAGCGCCTATCAATCGGGCACCAGCAATACCTTGGTGATTACCGACTACGCCGACAATATTCGGCGATTGTCGCGCATTATCGACAATATCGATCAACCCAAAAATACCGATGTGTTTACCATCAAGCTGACCAATGCCTCGGCGCTGGACGTGGCGCAAAACATTGCCCGCCTAATGCCCGAAGTCAGCGTACAAGTTGGCGGCGCGCCGATTCCAAATAATGACGGCGTTCGCCGCTCGATTGTGGTGCCCGACCCGCGTGGCAATCGCTTAATGGTGCGCGCACTCAATGCCGCACAAACCAGCCAATTGCGCCAACTGATTACCAATCTGGATGAAGCGGCCACCAGCGATAGCACCATCAATGTGGTGTATTTAAAAAATGCCGAGGCCAGCAAATTAGCCGCGACACTCAAAGGCATTTTGACGGGACAAGAAGAGTCATCCAGCATGACGTCAAATTCCAGCCAAAATATGAATAACACGGCCAATAGCAATAGTAGTAATGCTGGCAACAATGGCGGCAATAGTAACTTTAATCCGGTGAGTACCAATACCGCGACCAATGTGCAGATTTCAGGCGCGACAGTTCGAATTCAGGCCGATAGCACCACCAATGCTTTAATCATTACTGCGCCGCAAAATATTTATAATAATTTGCGCGCCGTGATTGAAAAACTCGACGTTCGCCGCTCGCAAATTTATGTTGAAGCGATGATTGCCGAAGTGAATTTATCCAAACTCTCTGAATTTGGTTTTCAATGGTTATTGGCCGGCGGGAATGACAAAATCGGCGCAGGGGGCGTGACCAATATCAACCCCGGCAGTGGCGGCTTGGGCAATATCATCGGCAATATCATTAACAAAACCCCAGCTGGAATTCCTGCCGGACTCACTTTGGGGATTTTTAACGGTGATCCACGCAATGGCAGCGCCAGCTTAGGGCTGCTGGCTTCGGCCTTACAAAGCAGCGGCAATGGCAATGTGTTATCCACGCCCAATTTGCTGACCTTGGACAACGAAGAAGCCAAAATCACCGTCGGGCAAAACATCCCGATTATTACCGGCTCGCAATCGTCGAGCACCAATAACACCAATCCATTTGTGACGGTGGAACGCAAAGACATCGGGATTAAACTGCGCGTTCGCCCGCAAGTGTCCGAAGGCGGCGTGATTACGCTCAATGTGTATCAAGAAGTCTCGAGCATCGATAACTCGGTGAATACCGCCGGGGCTGGTTTGGCGACCAAAATGCGCACCATTGAAACCAAAGTCTTGGTCGACGATGGGCAGATTGTGGTGCTTGGCGGCTTAATTGAAGACCGTATTGGCAACAAAGGCAATCAAGTACCGGGCTTGGGCGATATACCCCTTATTGGCAACTTATTTAAATATGAAAGCCGCGAATGGCAAAAAGTCAGTTTGATGGTGTTTTTACGTCCTGTGGTGGTTCGCGATAGCGCGGATAACAACCGCCTAACCGGTGATCGCTATCAGTATTTACAAAAGCAACAGGGTGACTACAAAGTTGACGGCCATGTTTTCTTGCAAGACATGCCTAAAGTGCAACTCCCCGATCGCGCGCCAGACAATAGCCCATCGGTGAATGCAATACCCGCAGTAACGCCGACGCCAATCAGCGACAGCAGCGCTGTGGTCAAACCCGAGCCGCAAGCCAAGCTCGAACCGCAAACCGAGTCGCATACTGTCAAAGATGGCGATAATTTATATCAAATATCATTACTTTACGGGCAAAGCATGCGGGATTTAGCGCTGTGGAATCAGCTCAATAATCACAACGACCTCAAAGTCGGCCAAGTTCTACGCCTGACCCCGCCACCGTCAGCCAATGGCAATTCCTAATGAGCGTTGTTTCTTATCTGTATGCGCGTGAATTTGGCCTATTTGACGGCCCAATTCACGATGGCATCACCCCGATTTATGTGCGCCAAGGCGCGAATGCGGCGGCGTTGGGCGAAGTTCGTCGCCAATGCGGCCCGACGCAATTGCATATCTTGCCGGCAGCCAGCTTTGATGCCCGCTTAACGCAGCACTTTGGCAACGGCAAAACCAGCGCCATCAATATGGTGGATGACATCGAAGAGTCGGCCGATTTGGCGCGCTTAATTCAAGATATGCCCGAAGTCTCAGACCTGATGGAGGCCGAAGAATCGTCCCCAGTTATTCGGTTAATCAATGCGATTTTTACCGAAGCGCTGCGCGAAAATGCGTCTGATATTCATATCGAACCCTTTGAAACCCGCTCCGTCGTGCGCTATCGGGTCGATGGTACTTTGCGCGATGTGGTCGAGCCCAATCGCGCGCTGCATGCCGCCTTGGTGTCGCGGATTAAAGTGATGGCAGCATTAGATATTGCCGAAAAACGCTTACCGCAAGACGGTCGCATCAATTTACGAATTGCTGGTCGCCCAGTCGATATTCGCGTTTCAACACTACCAACCGGACACGGCGAGCGCGCCGTACTGCGTTTACTGGATAAATCCGCTGGCCGCTTAGAGCTAGCCAAGCTCGGCATGCGCGAGGCCACGCTGAAACCACTGAATCAATTACTCGCCGCGCCGCATGGCATTGTGCTGGTGACTGGCCCAACTGGCTCGGGCAAAACCACCACGCTGTACGCTGCGCTGGGCAGTATGGACGCCAAAAACAGCAATATCATGACGGTGGAAGACCCGATTGAATACGACTTAGACGGCATCGGCCAAACCCAAGTCAATACTCGCATCGAAATGAGTTTTGCTCGTGCGCTGCGGGCAATTTTGCGACAAGACCCCGACATTATTATGATTGGTGAAATTCGCGATTTGGAAACCGCACAAATTGCCGTTCAAGCCTCGCTCACCGGGCATTTAGTCCTCGCCACCTTGCATACCAACGACGCGGCCAGCGCCATTACCCGTTTGGTAGATATGGGCATTGAGCCGTTTTTACTCGCCTCATCGACCATCGGCGTCTTGGCACAACGCTTGGTGCGAAACTTGTGCTCTGACTGCAAAGCACCGTATATCGCTAGCCATGATGAATTAATTGAGCTAGGGCTCAATACCCAAGAAAAAATTACTTTGTACCGCGCCGTGGGTTGCCCACATTGCGCGCAAACCGGCTATCGTGGCCGCAGCGGGATTCATGAATTACTCGTGGTTGATGAAGCGATGCGCACCCAGATTCATAATTCGGCCAACGAGCAAGACATTCGCAACTACGCCGAAAGTCTCGGCATGACCAGCTTGCACAGCGACGCCTCAGCGCGCGTGCTTGAAGGCGTGAGCAGCTTTGAAGAAATGCTTAGAATCACCCGCAGCCATTAACCGCGCCACAGGCCCACGATGATAAAAACATTTAGCCCCGAACATCTATTTCAACCCATTGGGCCATATAGTCATATCGCCCAATCTGGGCCATTGATTATGATCTCGGGAACGCCCGGCGTAGATAGCCAAACCGGGCAACTCGCCGGCCCTGACGCCTACTCGCAAGCCAAACAGATTTTGCTTAATTTTCAATTGCTGCTCGAATCGGTTGGCGCGTCGCTCAATGATGTAATGCAAATTCATGTGTACTTAAAAAACGTCGACGATTTTGCGGCGATGAACCGCGCTTATGCCGAAATATTGCCCCAGCATCGCCCCGCTCGCACGGTGATTGTCGTCGCCGATCTACCGAAAAAAGGCGCGTTAATGACGATGGATTTAACCGCCTTTAAAAATCAATAAGTCGGCCCAAAAATCGCTTTGTTCTATCGGGAATCGACAAGGCAGCTCAAAACGGATGATTAAAGCCAAGGACAACTGACCAAGCAAAGAGAGTCCGCCAGCGTAAACAGCGGCATACTTAATTTTTTATCCAAAATAAAGGGGTATTGCCATCAGGCCTTTTTTAAAAAAAGCCTTGATGGCAATACCCCGATTAGTTATCTAGTTCAGTTTTACTTCTGCTTACCGTCACCGCCCACCATTTTGTACACCACCCCCGCCAACGCAGCGCCAAGCAATGGGCCCACCCAGAACAACCAAACTTGACTTAACGCCGCCGTATCGGCAAATAAAGCTGCGGCCAAACTGCGTGCTGGATTCACCGAAGTATTGCTCACTGGAATTGAAATCAAGTGA
Organism: Deefgea salmonis; assembly: GCF_020531905.1. Classification (GTDB taxonomy): domain Bacteria; phylum Pseudomonadota; class Gammaproteobacteria; order Burkholderiales; family Chitinibacteraceae; genus Deefgea; species Deefgea salmonis. Next base: position 142,286 of record NZ_JAJAWG010000003.1, read on the forward strand.
ATTAAGGTCAAGCCCAAACCAATGGCAATCGGCGCAAAACCCGCTGGCGCGCGCGCATCGGTAGCCCCCAAGATGATGAATAAAAACATAAATGTCATCACCACTTCACATAAAAACACCGCCGTCATTGCATAATGCCCGGGCGACAATAAATCATAACCATTGCTAGCAAAGCCACCGGCCACAAAGCCAGGCTTACCCGTCGCAATAAAGTACAACACCGTTGCGCCCAAAATCCCACCAATCACTTGCGCGGCAACATAGGGCAATAAGTCTTTGGCGGGGAAGCGCCCGCCCACCGTCAAACCAAAAGACACCGCAGGGTTTAAATGGCAGCCTGAAATATGGCCAATGGCAAACGCCATGGTTAACACCGTCAAACCAAATGCCAATGCCACACCGGCAAAACCAATGCCTAACTCAGGAAAAGCCGCCGCCAAAACCGCGCTACCGCAACCGCCTAAAACCAACCAAAATGTGCCGATCAATTCGGCAGCTAAACGCTGATTTAATGTATACATGGTGATATCCTTGTTGTTTTTCCATTTCACTGACGCCAAAAGAAACAGATTAATTGCGCTCGCTGTTTACTAGCTTACTACTACGCCAAAGCATGAAACGGCGAACATCTTAAATCATTTTTATTACAACAAAATCATAAAAATACCGACTCTGAAGGTAAATATTCTATTTTTATATCTATCTTATGCCGTTTATTGCTCATTTGCAGCATAGCGCCGAGTAGATTTCACACCGTTTGTAAGTTATAGCGGCGGCTCAACGGTAATATTTCATTCGCTGTCTTCATCGATGCATATTCTGTCAAAATAAGGCATTACTCGGTCAGCAAGCAGCCTGACTGCTTTTTGATTGATTGACGATCAACAATGACGTGTAGGTAAATAAGCAATGAACCACTATCTCAGCGCACTGAATATCAGCCAAGAAGAATCATTATTTCAACTCTTGTTTCATGATGCGATTATATTTTGCTTTCGACTTTTTTTGTTTGCATTGATTATTTTTGCGGGTTCTTACTTGGTGAAAAAAGTCGATAAATATTTTTCTAAGGTTTACATCCTGAAGACCGATGAAAATACCAAGCAATTTAGCCGTTCAATGACCAAACTCGGTTTATATATCGCTTTTTTCTTACTGGGTTTATTGGCTTTTGGTTTTAGCGAGCGCTCAATTGCTACGATGATTAGTGCGATTGGCCTAGGCATTGGTATTTCTTTAAAGGAATTTCTATCTAATTTTGCCGGTGGCGTAGTGTTATTTTTCTCACGCCCATTTGTGATTGGTGACTTTATTAAAGTCAATGGCGTAATGGGTAATGTGACTGAAATTGAGATTTTTTCAACCCATATCAATAGCCTAGATGGCCGCCGGATCATTATTCCGAATAATGTCATGATTAGTGGCAATATCATCAACTACGACACTAATCCAATTCGCAGAATTAAAATTAATGTCTCGGTGGCTTATGATTCTGATATGAAAAAAGTGCTGCAAATTTTAGAGAATATCGCCAGCAGCTACCCGGGATTAGATCAAGGTCAATCGCATTTTGTTCATGTGATGAGCTATGGCGATTCCAGCATTAATATTTTATTTATGGTTTGGACCGAAAGAGAGAACTACTACTCAGTTCGCGGTGAATTGATGGCCTTTTTAGTTGCTAAATTAACGCAAGAAGGCGTGGACATTCCATTTAATATTTTGGATGTCAGCATTACCGACAAATCCATCAGCCCATCCAATCGGCCAAGTTAATGTTGCGCCTTGTTAGCAGATAGGCATTAATCAGCGCATGACAAATAAAGCATGCCCAACGATCCAATGCATAAGGAAATAAAGGATGACGCCTTTTGAACAGCAACTCACTGCAGTGCGTGCTTGTCAGATTTGCGCACAATTTCTTGAGCCCCGCCCGATGCTACAGCTTGCACCTAGCGCGCAGATTTTGATCGCCGGCCAAGCGCCAGGAAAAAAAGTCCATAGCAGTGGGATTTTATTTGATGATGCCAGCGGTGAGCGTCTGCGCGATTGGCTGGGTGTCACCGCAACGACGTTTTATGACCCAACGCAATTTGCGATTTTGCCGATGGGATTTTGCTACCCAGGCAGTGGCAAATCCGGCGATTTAGCGCCCCGCCCCGAATGCGCGCAGACTTGGCGCGCGCCTTTGCTGGCTGATTTAGCGCAACTGAAACTGACACTGATCATCGGTCGCTATGCCCTCGCTTACCATTTGCCGCAAGCGCCGCAAAGCATCACCGCAGCGGTAAAAGCATGGCGAACCAACGGGCCCAAGGTGATGGTATTGCCACACCCTAGCCCGCGTAATAATCCTTGGCTCAAACAAAACCCTTGGTTTGCCAACGAAGTATTACCTGAATTACGCCAACGCGTCGCCGCACTGATCAGCGTTAAAACTTGATTTGATAACCCTCGGCCGTGGCCGGTACTTGCATGAGTAAGGGCGCTAATTGCTGGCGTACTTTCTCATCGGGATTGAGATTCACCGTGCCGTGTGCCGCACCCCGCCACGCCAATTGGCCTTGCCCATTCACCGCAATCGCGCTAGCACCGGCCGGACTGATTTGCCACGTCACCCCATCGGCCACCGCCGAAAACTGCGCGCGCAAAGTGGTCATTGGCATGAGGCTTGGCACCAACTGGCTAAAAACCGGATCAAGCAACAGCTCGGCTTGTGCCCCGATTTGTTTTGAAAGATGCGCGCTGCGCAAAGTGGCGCGGCCACCTAAACCCCACTGCGCCACTTGCGGAATGGCGCGAAAAATACCTTCAAGCGGAAAAGTCACCTCCACTTGCTCAAGGGCCAAGCCGCCCAAGCCAAGAACCAGGCGGGCCTGATTTTGCGTATCGAGCGCCTGGCTGTGCAGTTGCCATGCCAGTTGCCCAGTCAGTAAGGCTTTGGGCAAAAATTGCCAGCGCAAATTTTGTTGCAATACCACGCCTTCAAGCCCCAGCGCACTGGCGCGCCCATCCCACAGCGTGCCATGGGCTTGCACCACATTGACATTGCTGGGCAACAGCCAATTGATGGCACTCACTGGCATACGCAGCACCAACAACAAGAAAAAAACACCGCCAGCGGCGAGCCAAATACGGCGTTGTGATTGGGTTATTTTGCTCATTGCCGCTCCAAAATCATCATCAGACTCACGCTCGAATCATCCGATTTGATTTCAATGGCGCTCACCGTCGCTTGCACGCTATGCCGTAGCGCATTGGCCAACTGTAAAGCCTCAGCCACATTCGGCAGATTACTGCGCACTTCCAGCGACTGGCTCGAAATCGAGCGCACATCGGCACTGATACCTTGGCTGGATAATTCAGCAAAAGTGGCCGAACGCAAATCGAGCGGTGCCGCCGTCTTGACGGCCGTTATGATCGGTTTACTGCCACGCATGGCCATTAATTGGTTTTCTAAATGCGGAACTTGGGTTTGCAAACGACTAATTTGTGCGTGAAGCGGCGCATACAGGCCAAAATACAGCAGCGCACTCGTCGCAGCGGCAGCCCACGCTATCAGCATTTTTTGCTCACGCGGTTGACGGGACAACCAATACAAGCGCCACCTTGCCCAATACGTTTGCCCTAGCGCCAGATATTTTGTGTAGTACGCATTCATCGCTCAACCTCAATTCGTACACGGCCATCGCCCATCGACTGGTGTTTCATTTTGGCGCCTTGCGCCGTGAGTTTGGCTATTAAAGCGGCGGATTTGGCTTCCAGCATCACCATTTGTAAGCGCCCAGCTTTCACGCTAACGCTCTCAATACCGGCATCCACATCGATTTGCCCGGCCATTTGATGCAATAAATCCAAAGCATCGCCATTTTGCCCGGCGCCGCCCACCGGCACGCCCGCTTTTTGCCGACTTTGCCATTGCAAAATCGGGTCAACGATCGGCACGCCGGGAAATAAACTGGCAAAGGTTTGTCGAATTTCTTGGCGTAAAGCACGCTCTTGCCCAGACAAAACCCGCCACTCAGATACCACACTCAACAAGAACAAACACAGGCAAGCAACCAATAGGTATACCGCGCTACGCCATTGCTGCCAATGCATAGCCATTGATACCTTCACTTTATTGGCTTTATAAAATGAAACGCAATCCGCAGCTGGCGCGGTCAAATCGGCCAATGCAATCGAATGCCAAGTGCTATCGGGATACAGCGCCAGTAAATCGGCCTCATCATCCAGCCAACCATATTGCGCATTGCGGCAAAACATCACACCTTGGCCACTTTGGGCGTAGAGATCACTCCCAGCGGGCAATAAAGCAAACTCCGGCACCCAGCGGGTACACGGCCAAGATTGGCTGGCGAGCCAATCCTCGAGCAAAAGCAGGCGTGAGCGCTCAAGCAAATACACCCAAGTTAACCCCGATACGGATGACTGAGCCTGCCAAGTCAGCGGCTCAAGATCGCCCAAAACGCGATCTTCGAGTGCTTGGTGAATCAATTTTTGCTGCTGCTTGGCGGCAACGATGGGCAACTGCAAGCCATGCACGGTCAACCAGCTGGCCGCAATCGCCACTTCATATTGCTCAGCCGCGGGTAACGCCGCCGACACCCCATGCGCCACTTGACGTCCTGCAGCATCAAACCCCAGCCAGTCTTCAATCCCCAGTGGCCCCTGAGCATGAAGGCGAACCACTACACGCGCTATCGTCATCAAAACCTCAAAACAAACAAGATGGTCATTGACCACCAATCGCAACGCAATACGCATTGCGCTCGATTTAAATGGATTTAACTTAAATCAATCAATGCCTGATTTGGCGCACGCCAACAAGGAGTTACTCAACGCCAAAAATTAATTGAATATCGAGAATCAAAGTCTTAAGTGCTCATATCGTTTTATGGCAACACGATATGCACCGTGCAAACACACTTTGCCAGCACAAATGAATCACTGATTTAAATAAAATGCAGGAGATAGAGGATAAACGATTTTAATGACTCTGATTTGACAATACGTCGTGAGATGCAAAAATAAACCGCAAAGTTGTGGCTTGAGCGAGTCATCAAGCCGTGAACGATTTGCTGCACGAATAACTAAATCAAATGGCGCTAACAAAGGATTGCGCACAGCCAAACCTCTTTACGTATTTAAAGTATTTTGCTAGCAGATAAATCTCGAATAGCCGTCCATTTTATGGATGGCAATACATCAAAATGATCCGCTCGCAATCCACGAATAATCAGTCGCAGAGCGCTTTAAGAAACAGCTTTAATTTTGCGAGCCAGCACCATTGCCAGTAAACCAGCGCAACAACTTAATGCGCCAATCCAACCATAATTGGCCAAATGCCCATTACTTTCTTGCGTTAAAATCAATCCCGCTAATAACGACGCCGCGCCCGAAGCAAAATTTTGTACCGCGGAATTAAATGCCATTAAGCGCCCACGCAAATGCGGCTGTGTTGCCGCTGCGACCATGGTTGACGACGGAATAAATCGGCCACTGACAAAAATAAAAAACAACACCGAAATCGCCAAATGCCAAGGCAAACTCACGGCTAAATTTTGCGTCACCAAAACAATCGGAATAAAACTGGCTAACACCAAATAAGCAACGACTTTTTTGGCTGGATAACGATCGGTCAAACGGCCAATCATGGGTCGGCTAAAAATAGTCGCCGCGCCGCCAACCAAATAAAAATACATTAAATCTTCGGGCGCTAAACCAACGTTGGCAATCAAGGTCGGGGCAATAAATGGAATCACCAAAAACCCCGACACCATCAGCATGGCGGTTAAACTCACCGCCCACCAATGATTGGGAACGCGCAATAATTCACGGTAATTGTCTAACCAATTGGCCTCGTGATTTAAGCAGGCTAAATGACCGCGTACCGAAGGAATATAACGATAAATCGCCAAGGCCACCATGGCGCAAATCCCGGTTAAAACCAAAAACGGCAGTCGCCAACCGCTATGCGCAGCCAGCCATAAGCCCAATGGCACACCGGCCACGGCGGACAATGAAAAACCCAGCATCACCCAACTCATGGCGCGACCACGGCGCTCGGGCGGAATTAAATCGCCAACAATGGCCAGCGAAATCGAGCCCAAGACGCCACCAAACACCCCGGCTAAAACCCGCGCCAATAATAAAGTGAAGTAGGAATTACTCAGCGCACACGCCAAAGTGGCGAGCATTAAGCCGCCATAACAAAACAATAAAGCGTGGCGGCGATCAAAGCGATCCGCTTGCGAAGACGCCAGCAAAGCCGAACAACCAGCGGCCAAAGAATACGACGAGACCAACAGACCAAAATGGGCGGTGTTAATCTGAAACTCCGCCATTAAATACGACGCCAACGGCATCATAATCATAAAGTCCGCAATGGCGGTAAACATCACCAGCATCAAGGTGATCAGCATGGCAAATTCTTTACGGGCGGCGTTGGGCATCATCAAACCAAGACAAAAAAGTCTTATGAGTCTACCCTAGCCAAGGGTGATGACAATGAAAAATTACATATTACGGGCATGTATTCAGGCAGGGTTTAGCGGCTGGCTGGCTAAACGCCATTAAATCCTAGGTATTGCCAGCCAGCCTTTGTTTGATATGAATTATAGAGCTATACCCTTAGCAATACTTCACAATCCCATCAGATCAATCGCAGCGCGAAGCAATCAATCTACCGCACAGCGATATACAAATTAAATGCGCTTAACAGCGAAATCAACGTGCCAACCAGCCACAATAAAGTGCGCGCATTTAGTTTGTGGCACAGCCATGCCGCAAACGGCGCGGCAAATAAACCACCCACGATTAAGCCGGCCACCAATAACCAATGCTCCATTTCGGCCCACAACAAAAAAGCCCCCGCCGTAGAAAAAGCGATAAAAAATTCTGCGGCATTCACCGTGCCGATGGTTTTGCGTGGATCATTCCCGCGCCCGACCAAAGTCGACGTCACCACCGGCCCCCAGCCGCCACCGCCAACGGCATCAACAAAACCACCCAATAGCGCCAAAGGGCTCACGTGCTTAATTTCACTTGAATGCGGTTTAGGATGCGTCGCCAACCACGCTTTACGCAAAATATACAAACCCATCAGTAATAAATAAGCGGCGATATACGGTTTGATCAGATGCCCATCAATGCTGGTCAGCAAATAAGCGCCAGCCACCCCGCCGATCACACCTGGAATCACCAAACGACGAAACAGCGCCTTATCCACATTGCCAAACTTTAAATGCGACAAGCCCGAAAATCCGGTGGTAAACACCTCCGCCACATGCACCGCGGCCGATGCCGCTGCCGGACTAGCGCCAACGCCAATTAAAAAAGTATTTGAGCTAATGCCATACGCCATACCTAATGCGCCATCGATCGCTTGTGCGGTAAAGCCCACTGCAACTGCCAACCAAAACTGCGGCGAGCTAATTACTTGCTGTGCGGCCAGCAGCAATTGATTGCTCAGCACCGCCGATTGCCCTTGCAGCAGATGCTGAGCGATATAGGCGCTGATGGCCATCGCGATCAGCAAGGTCAAACCGGCTAAGCGTTTGCTTTGCCACAAGCGACGCTCACTGCCGATGGCGGTGTCCAGCGGCGGCAAACCGATCGCTTGATGCTGCCGATTTTCTGGGCTATCGCTTAAATCTGGATGACGAATTTTCATGGCCTACGCCTCAATTGAGCAGCAAATAATTGAGCGCGAGTGTAAGGGGAATATTTAAAATCAAAAAGACTATTTAGCAAACCTCAAATAATCAAAAGTTCTATAAGCCAGCGATCACACTCCGACGTGCCGACCTGATTGCGCGCACAAACCTCAAGCCACAAAAAGAAAAAACCGAGCAAGCTCGGTTTTTTTGGCAACAAACGGCAAGATTTACTCCGGCTTCACACTATCGTGGCCAGCTACATTTTTTACGCTGGGCTGTTGTAAATCTTTTTCTGCCACATCGGCGGTTTTATCCACCCAACTACCCGCCTTATCTGCCACATGGCCAGCAGCATCACTCACTTTAGCGCCCAATTCACTGGCTTTTTGTTTACTGGCATCCAAAGCTTGCTCGGTGGCATGCGCCGCTTTAGCGCCTAATTCGGCGGCCTTGGCCGAAACCTCATCGGAGAGCCCGCCGGCTTTGTGCGCTAAATCACTCGCAGCTTGCTTGCTACTATCCCAAGCATGGTCCGCAGCGATTTTGGCCTTATCGCCTAATTCACCAGCGTTATGCGCCACTTGTTCGGCCACATCGCCCGCTTTATCGGCCAATTCAGAGACCTTTAAAGCGGCCTGCTCGGCAGCAGCACTCATCGACTGCTCTGCGGTATCAAGTAATGATTTTGCTTTATCAAAAATACTCATCGTGATAACTCCTCGGGATCAATCAGAACACGCAGCGCCAAAACCGACGCCCTGTGAAAACATACAGCAAGCCAAACCAACGATATGAACCGTAACACAGCTGCATCTTTCTTGCGACGCATTACAAAAATACCGCAAGCTACCGGTCACGCCATGCTTTAATCGTAGAACGGAAAGAAAAGGATTTACACCATGCCACAACGCTTACTGATTACCGGTGGTACCGGCTTTATTGGCAGTGCCTTAGTTAAACAACGACTGGCCGCTGGCGATCAAATTACGCTGTATAGCCGCCAGCCACAGGCGGCAATCGCGCAATTTCAAGGGCAAGTGCGCGCGTTTTCTGACTGGCAAACGCTTAGCCCGAGCTGTGTTTTTGATGCCGTGATTAATTTAGCCGGTAGCCCAGTGGTCGGCCCACGCTGGTCTGCGGCCCGTAAGCAGCAGCTACTAGACAGCCGCGTTGGCACTACAGCGCACTTAATTGCCTGGCTAGCCCAAGCGCAAACTCGGCCGGCGGTACTCATCAATGGCTCGGCGATTGGCTATTACGGCTGCCGAGGCGACGAAGCACTGGATGAAACCGCGCCACCGCAGGCGGAATTTATGTCCGAACTCTGCCAGCAATGGGAAGCGGCGGCAGACAAAGCCACCGCACTGGGGTTACGTGTGGTTTGCCTGCGTTTAGGTTTGGTCTTTTGCTCGCAGCAAGATCCAGGCGGTGCCTTACCCAAACTGGTTTTACCGTATTACTGGGGTTTGGGCGGCAAAATGGGCCAGGGCGAGCAAGTCATGAGCTGGGTGCATCGCGATGATGTATTGGCCGTGATATCGCTGGCGATGGCGGACGCCAGTTTTAGCGGCGCTTACAACCTCACCGCGCCGCAGGCCCCCACGCAAGCGCAATTTGCCAACGCAGTTGGCCAAGCGCTACATCGCCCAACGTGGCTGACTACCCCCGCTTGGCTGATTAATGCTTTAGCTGGAGAAATGGGCGCGCTTTTTACCCGTGGACAACGCGTAATTCCTCAGCGGCTACTTGAGGCGGGGTATTGCTTTAAATACCCTGATTTAAAAAGCGCGCTGGATGTATACCTAGGGGAAAAATAAAACTCGTAGCAGTGCGAAAAGGAGAGCTTAACCCTGATCGCGCTGTGCTTGCCATGCATGATAAATTTTAAGCGCCACATGGGCATCATCAGCAGCGTATTGTTTTTGCTTATCCGTCAGTGGCAATACAGCCCAATTGGACGTTGATATTTTTTTCGATTTTTGTAATTTTTGGCCAAAAAATTGCGCCACCGCCGTTTTAGCCCCGACATCACAGCGCGAGTCTGTGCGCAGCGCCCGCGCCAAATCCAGCACATGCTGGGTGGTAATACCCAGCTTAGCGTGCAAGCGTTGCTGATCGTCACCCAAGCCAAAACCTACTTTTAAAATCGAGGTGGATTCCAAAATTTGCTGCAACAGGACATAAGACTCGCCGCGCCGAATCGGATATAGAAACACCGTCTCCAGCGTAGCCAATTGAATTAAATGCGGACCTTGCGACACTTGCCCCTTCATAAAAACCGGTTTTGATTCGGTATCAAAGCCTAAAACGTCGCTTGCCGCCAAAATGCGGCTAGCGGCGATCGCATCAGCAGTCGAATTCACGACAACGATCCGCTGCGGATCAACACCAATATAAGGTGGCAGGATTATTTCATCAGTCATCTCGCCATGATAACCCAGCAGCACCCAGTCAGTGCGCGCAGATCCAGCCCAGCTACAAATTTAAGCAAAAAACAGCGAAGGGTAATTTTCTTGTAACTTTACACCTGTCGTCCTAGTCTAAATCAATCAATCTATTGACGGATTAGCACGGCAATGGCGCTCAAAAATTGGCGATTAAATCTACTTTTAGTAATCAGCTGCATGGCCATTTTGAATAGTTGCACCAGTAAAGCGCCGCCAACTTTACGCGTTGGGATTAATGCTTGGCCTGGCTATGAATTTATTTACTTAGCTCAAGAACTGGGGCTGTATAAAAAATCGGGGTTGGACGTTAGATTGATCGAATTTAGCTCATTATCCGATGCACGCCGTGCCTATGAGCGCGGTCAAATTGACGCCTTAGGCACCACGGTCATCGAAGTGCTGCAATCGAGAGAGAACTCAGAAAAATCATTACAAATAGTCAGCATCAGCGACTATTCTGACGGCGCAGACATTATTATTGCTAACCGGCACATTACGGACATCAAAAGCCTCAAGGGCAAAGAAGTAGGTCTAGAACTAGCCTCGTTGGGCGTGTATGTACTGGCACGCGCGCTAGAAAAGAATGGCCTGACACTCAATGACCTGCACTTACAATCACTGGACCAACAATCGCTCACTGAGGCATTAAAAGCGGGCGAACTTGACGCCATTGTGACTTACCCGCCAAGCAATATTCAATTATTAACCGATCCTAATTTTCATACGTTGTTTGATAGCAAAGCCATCTCGGGCGAAGTATTGGATGTGATCGCGATTGATCAACAATTTATTCAGCAACATCCCGCCATCGTTAGACAATTTATTGCCGCATTTGAATCGGCTTATCAATACAGCTTAACGCATCCCGATCAAGCCTACGCCATTATGGCTGAACGCGAAGGAATTACAGCGAATGAATTTGAAATAGCACTAACCCAAGGTATTAAAATGATTCGTTTTTCTGATCAAGCCGATTATTTTAAAGCGCATGGAAAACTCGACGAAGTCATTCAACGTACCGATAAAGTATTACGCGAAAGCCAACAAATAAAAGGAATCGATCATACTAAAGATATTAAATCTTCACTCAATAGTCCAGGCAAACAATGATTCATATCATTCAAGAAAAATGGCGAAGATCATTAAATTTTAAGCTTTTATTTCCACTGGCAATGGCCAGTATTATATTGGCGACCCTCGCGATTTTTACCATCCACCAAATATCAAAAAATCAATTACGCGAAAAAATAGATGCCCGTGGTGAACTCATCGCAAATATAATTAACTACATCGCCGAAAGCATTACTCGACAAGGTGAATTATCGAGAACAATTACTTCGCTAGGCGCTGAAGATGGCGTTGATCTAATTATTATCACCGCTGGAGAAACAAAAAACATCATTGCTTCAAGCAAATTAAATCTTATCGGAAAAAACATTAACACGATTAAAGATAAAGAACTAAAAAAATTATTACTTACCTACGCCAACACTAAAAAAACCTATAGTTATTTCAACCCCAGTTCATTTAAGCATATTGTCATCAAACCATTGCTACTTAGCAAATCAATTGATATCGACAAAAACAAAGGATCTATTTATATCCAGCTCAACACCGAACAAGCACAAAAAGAAATAGATGCGGTTACTTTTCAATTTTCTCTCGCCTGTCTTTTTGGCATCTTTTTAATCAGCGGGTTAAGTTATTATTTATTAAGAAAAAATATTCTATTACGGTTAAAAAAAATTGAATTACATGTTAAGCAGCGGGACAATAGCAAAAATGAATCTTGGCACGAGACTGAACAAGAAGATGAAATTGGTCATTTAGCACAATCATTACAAATAGCGATGACCACAACGGCCGCCGTTATTTCCGCATTAGAACGCCAAGCAAAAGAACTCACCAAAAGCGAAAGTAACTTAACACTAGCCAAAGAAACGGCAATACAGGCCAATGAAGCTAAAAGCGCTTTTTTAGCCAATATGAGCCATGAAATTAGAACACCATTAAATGCAATCCTTGGTTTCTCTGAATTACTCGCATACACTCCATTAAATCTAGAACAAAAAGAATTACTGCATTCAATCGACATTGGTGGGCAATCATTACTGATACAAATCAATGACATCTTGGATTTTTCTAAAATAGAAGCGGGCAAACTTTCCTTAGAAAAAATTGATTTCGATTTTCGCTATCTGGTTGAAGACACGATTGATTTGATGTCGAGCAAAGCCAGAGAAAAGTCTATTGAGATCATTGGTATAATTGATTCATCCGTTCCAAAAAAACTCAATGGCGACCCCAGCCGATTACGACAAATTTTACTCAATTTATTTAATAATGCGATTAAATTTTCGAGTCAAGGCGAAATCGTTTTACGAATGCGAAGTACGCCATTAACGCCACCATTTCATCGCCTGTATGTTGAAGTTAAAGACAAAGGCATTGGCATTAGCGCCGCAGAAATAACAACCTTATTTCAACCATTTGTGCAGGCCGATGCATCAACCACACGCCGCTTTGGTGGCACCGGACTGGGTTTATCCATTTGTCGAAGATTAATCGAAGCGATGCAAGGATATATTGACGTTATTAGCCAACCCAATGCCGGATCCACTTTTTGGTTCGAAATCACACTCGAAGCACGGGCCTGCGAAGATATTGAATACAAAAACATCGCACTACAGCAAAAACAAGCACTGATTGTCGATGACGTGCCTGCCAGCCGAGAGCTACTCAGCCAGCAATTGAGTGAAATGGGGCTGATCGTGACGGCAATGAGCAATCACTTTGACAGCTTTTCGATTTTGGAAAAAAATCAAACTGCATTTGATATTGCGCTCATTTGCAAAAATTTCGATGCTAATAGTAGCCAACACTTGGCAGCACAAATCCATAGCCTTCCTTTATTGCAAGATTTACCGCTGATTTTACTCGCGAGCAATAGCTCGATTGGACAAGCTGAATCGGCCAAAAACGCTGGTTACGCCGCATTGTTAAGTAAACCCATTCGTAGCAAAACCTTATACAGCGCCATTGAACTGGTATTAAATCAACACCATGCCGCCGAGCTCCCCTTGGTCACAATGCATCAAATTGCGGAACAACTCGCGACAGAAAAGCACTATGTTTTGGTCGTTGAAGACAATCTAGTCAATCAGCAAGTGGCCGTTAAAATGCTAGAAAAGCTCAATTGCCGTGTTGATATTGCCAATGATGGTGCACTCGGCGTCGCCGCAGTTGCCGCTCAAAACTACGACATTGTTTTTATGGATTGCCAAATGCCCAATATGGATGGCTACGCGGCAACGAAGCATATTCGCGCTACAGAAGCACCAAATCAGCATCTGCCAATTGTGGCGCTCACGGCCAATGTGTTTAAGGAAGATATTTTGCGCTGCCAGCAAGCAGGAATGGATGATTTTTTAAGTAAGCCCATTACACTAGCGGCGCTAAAAAACGCCTTAGATCAGCACCTTCCGCGCCGTAGCCAATAAGGCAGATCAAATAGAGGTATAAGCATAAAGCGATTTAAAATCATCACCTTCAAGCATATACCCTATCTATTTTTCGCTAATTTACCGTACTTATTCACCATGCCATCAACCCGATGCATTCAGCAAAAAGCACGCACAAAATCGGCGTGCTTTTTATTATCTAGGTCGGTAATTCCTTGAATGACCTTGCGAACGATCGTGCAAAACAGCCAACCCAAACTGATTCGCGCATCAAAATTTAAGCCAAATAACGCTGCTCTAAATGCTGGCGGAAGTAAACGGGATTGAGTGGCTCCCCAGTGGCACTACGAATTAATTGATCGGTTTCGAGTTGACTCGCTTGCTGCCAAATATGGGTATTCAGCCAAGTGAAAATCGGCGCTAAATCGCCTTCGGCGATGCGCTGATCCAAATCAGGATAAAGGCGTCGCAGCGTGGCAAAGTACTGCGCGGCATACATCGCCCCTAGGGTGTAGCTCGGGAAATAACCAAAGCTGCCATCGGTCCAATGAATGTCTTGCATGCAGCCATTTTTAAAATTACCCGTGGTATCCACGCCCAAATACGCCTGCATTTTTTGATCCCACAACGCCGGTACATCATCGGGCTCGATTTCACCATTAATCAATGCGCGCTCAATCTCGTAGCGCAAAATCACATGCGCCGGATAAGTCAGTTCATCGGCATCCACCCGAATAAAATCGGGCTGCACTCGGGTGTAGATTTGCGCCAAATTCGCCGCGGTAAATGCCGCTTGCGGCCCCAAATACTGCTCAATCAGCGGCGTAATCAAGGCCAAAAAGGCTGGATTACGCCCCAACTGCATTTCAAATGCCAAACTTTGGCTTTCATGAATCCCCATCGACCTTGCCCGACCCACCGGCAAATGGCGTGTGGCGTGCGGTAGGTTTTGCTCGTAACGCGCATGCCCAGTTTCGTGCACAATCCCCATCAAGTTTTGGCTAAAATCCGCCTCGGTATAGCGCGTCGTAATCCGCACATCCTCGGCCACGCCACCACAAAACGGATGATGCGACACATCCAAACGCCCAGCGGCAAAATTAAACCCCAGTAGCGCCATCACCTCCACCCCCAAAGCACGCTGCGCCTCGATGGCAAATGGGCCGGTCGCCGTGATACGGGTTTCAGTCGCCTGCTTGGCCATCGCTTGTTGAATCAGCGCAGGGAGCCAACTTTTTACGTCGGCAAAAATCCGATCCAGCTCAGCGCAAGTCATGCCCGGCTCGTATTTATTCAGCAAGGATTCATACGGCGACAAACCGGTTTGATGACTTAATAAAATCCCCTCTTCGCGCGCTAAACTCACCACCGCCCGAAAATTCACCAAAAAACCATCCCAATCGTTATTCGCTCTTTGCGTGCGCCAAGCGTGCGAGCATTTTGAGCCGGCCAAGGTTTTGGCCTCAATCAAACTCGCTGGCAGCAAATTGGCCAACTGCCATTGCCGCTGCATTTCTCGCAAACTGATTTGCTCGGCGTCGCTAAGTGGCTCGCGGCTTGCTGCCGTCAACAACTCGGCCAAGGCCGCGTCGGTTAATGTGCGATGCATCAATACATCCAACTCGGCCATCGCTGCGCCGCGTGCCTCATTGCCCTCCGGCGGCATCATCACCGCCTGATCCCACCCCACCATCGCGGCAAGATGTTCATAGCGATACAGTCGAGTAAATATCGTGACAAGCTGTTGGTAAGCAGTGGCTGGCATAATCAATCTCAAAAAATTCAAAAAGTCTCCCGATCATGACAGTGCCAGCGGCAAATGCAATCGGTATTTATTTTGGGCGGCAGCACAATGCGGTTACTTAAATTGATTTGGCGAGTGTGGCTGCATACTTACAATCAAAAATAATAGGTATACCTCTACATGACTTGCAAATAATAGCCTACAGTCATATACCTATAATAAAAATCAATTGCCATTCACAGTCAATTTAGGGTCGAATTAAAACTTACGTCATCACTCAGCAAAATTACCAGTTTGGCTTTTAATTAATCTGCAATCCAAGCAGCAAGATTCTGAGCGACAGGCACCCACCGAAATTGAAAGCCCTTACAGATCGACTACGCTCGATTGATTGAGCTTGCCACCGCTCGCTGTGCCCGGCTCTGGCTAAAGCTCAATATTCAGTGCACTTGCCTATTTTTTTAGCCTGAGCGCTGCCCGACATTTTGAAATCTCCACAGCTTTGTTGCGCCGCGCTGCCAGCGATGGCAATGGTGTAACGCATATCAAATCGATCTGCGCCCATTTTGGCGTCACCGACAATCTTCATCGCATCCAAGCCTTGCGGCATATTGGGCGTTTTACACGTCATGGCAAAAGTCATCGCGCTGGCATTCCCGCTTTTTTGATCAAAGACGCACTGCCCCATTCCCGCCAATACCGCGCTCGGATTCATGCCGTTATTGGGCAGGCATTGTTTTTGCGTCAAGGGCATAGCGACACCATCCGGCCCTATCGAACTGGATGTAATCTCCCACAGCTCGCCTGACAATGCTGGCGCACAAGTCAGCCCGATGCACAGGCTCAAAACCAATAAGGCATTATTTTTTTGCATATGGACCTTTGAATTAAAGTAAATGAGTGCCGCGACGGAGTGTTTATTCCGATGAGATTCAATACGAGAGCGTGATACTTGACATAAACGCCCCAAACTCGCCTGCTATAATCATTTTTATTAAAAAACATCAATTAATAACTGTTTTTATAGTGGCGTAATCGATTTTATGGCTGAGATCGGGTATCAGCTATCGCTCACCGACAATGTTCATGCAGTACACCCGCTGGCGAGTTCGTGACAATCTGCCGGGTAATCGCCATTACTGCCCATCGTTCGCCGCACTGTCGCCATTCATGACTACCCGCATGGCGCTACCCCGACCTCACAGCGCACGCTGAATATCTCGCCAAAATCATCGACACCACGCTAACGCAAGAAATGCGCAAAGAAGCCCGTTTCTTAAAAGCTAACGATCTAGCCCGCAACGCCATCAAGCAATTTTTAGCAGCGCCAGACAATGAGCTGGACAGCATTATTCGTAGTGTTCGGCAGAATGGGAACGCGCTGTCGAATCAGGTTTGTAAGCGGAATCCCATACCTCTGTGAAAAACCAGTTATTGGTGAACGGGTTGTTGATGCTGTGAAGCTTGCTTTGGGCGATTAACAAATAGCGGCTACTATCAAAAACAAACCATCACTGAATTAACCGTGGTCTGTCCCCATCTGTTTCAAAAATGAATAAGACAAAAAAAGTGTCGGACCTAACAGCCCAAAATTTTTGTTGGACTGTTAGATTCGACCAAAACCCTGTAAGTAAAATCACAAAACACTTACGTTTTTTAATGTGTATTTTTTATATCATGTAAACTATGCCTATTCATTTAGCACAGAGAAATTGACATGCATAGAATTGTGAAGGCGCATTTACAAAGTTTTGTTAAAAGCTTCGCTCTAGAAGCTGAGAATGAAGCTTCGCAATTTGAAAAGTTTGCAATGCATTGTGTTGTAGCCAGCCGTTTTAGTGACGCTTATGACCTAGATGATGTCGTTACTGGTCCAGGTGATGAAGGAATAGATGGTATTGCCATCATAATCGATGAATGCATAACCACATCTGTTGAAGATGCAAAATCTATTTTTTTACCTCCTCGACGCAATCACGATGTTGATATCATATTTGTTCAAGCGAAACGCTCAGAAAGTTTTGACTTAGGCGACTTTTTAAAGTTCAAAGAAGGAATACTTCGTTTCGTAAATCAGTCACCTTACTTGGCCACTGATACAATCCTGAAAGATGCACGGAGTATATTTGATGCATTGTTACTTGAAGTCCCAAAAATTCGAAATGGGAAGCCATCCCTCACTGCGAGGTTTGTTACTACAGGACAATATCAACAGCCAGTTGCACTAGAAACTGCACTTACTGACTTTCACGCCCAAATGGATGCCCTTGGATATTTCTATGATGTCGACATACAGTTTATTGACAGGGATCAGTTAACCCAATTGTGGGTAGGAACCTACTCTGGCATTAATGCAAGTCTTCCAGCATTTAGTACTGCTGCACTACCGACGATTGCAGGTATAGACGAAGCGTATCTTGCTGTTGTTCGGGCAAGTGATTTTGTGACTAATCTTTTAACGACTCCAGATGGTAATTTGAGGACTCAAGTATTCGAAGAAAACGTTCGCTCATTTCTTGGGGTGGATAATCCCGTAAATCAATCTATTGCTAATACTCTAAACTCTGAGGCCGCCACTCGATTTCCTGTGCTAAACAACGGCATTACTATTGTTAGTCCGGATGTCCAACTACAAGGGGCAATTTTGCACCTTAAAAACTTTCAAATTGTGAATGGGTGCCAAACATCAAATGTACTCTTTGAAAATCGCGACAATCTTGGTGAAATCATGGTGAATGTCAAGGTCGTAGAAACTCAATTAGAAGACGTTTTTTCTGATTTAGTCCGCGCCACAAATAGTCAAAGCAAAGTAGACGACACCCAATTTCTTTCTCTTCGCCCAATCATTAAACGTGTTGAACAATATTTTAATACTTACGATAGTTTAGAAAGTCGTTTGTATTTGGAGCGGAGGGATAGACAGTACGTTGGCTTAGATGTCCCAGCAATACGAATTTTTTCATTACATACGGCAGCAAAGTGCGTTGCCGCAATGTTTTGTAATCGCCCCGAGTTAGCCTCACGCTATCCAAAAGCGATGTACGCAGAACTCACTGAAACACTATTCGCTGATAATACTAAAGAAATAATTTTCTACGCGGCATGCTTATCAATGTATAGATTCAATTTATTGATATCGAATAGCACCATCCCACAAAATTTCAAGCGCTTTAGATGGCATATGCTACCGTTAGTTCGCATAATAATTTGCGGAAACAATAGTTTACAATTGAATTCAAGACAGGCAGAGACGGATGCGCAAAAAATCATCAATGTAATGGGGCAGCACGGCCAACCAGCACTAGATGTGTTTGAAAAATTTGTTGATATTTGTAGTAATTTAGGAGAAGTCACTCCTGACCGTCTTAAGCGACAAGCTATCTTGACAGAAATGATAGCCAAAATTTAACATCTTCACAAAACTGCACACAACTGTGGTCAGACCAAAGTTAAATGCAAACAGCTAAAACCTTGCTTGATTCTTTAACTTAATAGCTACCAACAATTATTCTCAATCCAATAACAACACAACCCCAGCCATTGGCTGGGGTTGTGTTGTTATTGCAATACTCAACAAACGCTAAAAACTAAAACAAGATCACTCCCACTCAATCGTCGCCGGTGGTTTGCCGGATACATCGTAAACTACGCGGTTGATGCCGCGGACTTCGTTGATGATGCGGTTTGATACTTTACCCAACAAATCGTATGGCAATTCAGCCCATTTCGCCGTCATAAAGTCGCTAGTAACAACGGCACGAAGTGCCACTACGTAATCGTAAGTGCGGCCATCGCCCATTACGCCAACTGATTTCACTGGCAAGAACACGACAAACGCTTGGCTGGTGAGTTCATACCAGTTTTTACCGCTTTTCTCATCCACGGCTGCGCGTAGTTCTTCGATAAAGATTGCGTCAGCGTAGCGTAATAAGTCAGCGAATTCTTTTTTCACTTCGCCCAAGATACGCACGCCAAGGCCTGGACCTGGGAATGGATGACGGTAAACCAATTCTGGTGCAAGACCGAGCGCAACACCGAGTTCACGCACTTCGTCTTTAAACAATTCACGCAGCGGCTCAAGCAAAGAGAGTTTCATGGTTTCTGGCAAGCCGCCCACATTGTGATGGCTCTTAATCGCGTGCGCTTTACCGGTTTTGGCACCTGCTGATTCAATCACGTCGGGATAAATCGTGCCTTGTGCCAACCATTTGGCGCTTGGCAATTTGGCCGATTCGGCTTGGAATACTTCAACGAATTCACGACCGATGATTTTGCGCTTGGCTTCTGGGTCAGACACGCCCGCCAAATGCCCCATAAATTGTTCCGCAGCATCCACATGAATGACTTTCACGCCCAAATGCTCAGCAAAAGTTTCCATGACTTGCTTGCCTTCGTTCAAACGCAGCAAACCATTATCCACAAACACACAAGTGAGTTGATCACCAATCGCGCGGTGAATCAATGCCGCGGCAACCGATGAATCCACGCCGCCCGACAAGCCCAAAATCACTTCGTCAGTGCCGACTTGTTCGCGAATTTTTGCCACGGCTTGGTCGATGTAGTTCGGCATAGTCCAGCTTGGTTCAGACGCGCAAATATCCAATACGAAATGATTAATCATTTCGCGGCCCTTGAGCGTGTGCGTCACTTCTGGGTGATATTGCACCGCGTAGAAATTACGCGTGGTATCGGCCATGGCGGCGATTGGGCAAGACGCGTTGCTGGCGATGACTTCAAAGCCTGCTGGCATGGCAGTCACTTTGTCGCCGTGGCTCATCCAAACTTCAAGGCAAGTTTTATCGCCGTGAACGCGGTCGGACAAATCTTTAAATAATGGGTTAGCTGGGTTAACTTCGATTTCAGCAAAGCCAAATTCGCGCACCGTGCCGGCTTCAACTTTACCGCCCAAGCTTTGCGCCATCCATTGCATGCCGTAGCAAATACCCATCACCGGAATGCCAAGCTCAAACAATGCTGGGTCAGCTTGGTAATCTGACTCGTAAACCGAGTTAGGACCGCCGGACAAAATAATGCCCTTGGGATTAAACTCTTTAATAAAGTCGATCGATACGTCAAAAGAATGCAGTTCGCAATACACATGCGCTTCGCGCACACGACGGGCAATCAGCTGCGTAACTTGTGAGCCGAAATCAAGAATGAGAATCTTATCCATATCGAATTGTCCAATGGTGTGCGGGAAAACGCGGCATTTTACCAGCATTTAATACTTCCTTCCCAAGCTCTTTATCAATTGGGCGCTAGACTGCAAAAATACCTGTATTTTTGCCGCAATTAAGGTTTAAAACAGCGTTCCAAGTCTCGATAACGACCTGATTGAGCGCAAAATGATGGGCAAATGCGCCCTTCTAGCCAAACACCGCAGGCGCACGCTGGCAGAGGATTAATTGAGCGCAGGCGTTTTACGTACTGATTGCAGTAATTCATCGAGCGCGGCCATGCCTGCGGGGGCGTTGTTGTGATTAATCATCGCCACCACGGCCCACGTTTTGCCTTGTGCATCGCGGATATAGCCTGCTACCGCACGCACGTCTTTCAGTGTGCCGGTTTTAATATGCCCTTGCCCGGCGCTAGACTCGTCTTTTAGCCGTTTTTTCATCGTGCCATCTAGGCCAATAATCGGTAATGAGGCGATAAATTCAGCCGCCAATGGCGACTGCCATGCGTCTTTGAGCAGTTCTGCCAAATGTCGGGCGCTAATTTGCTCTTTGCGCGATAAACCAGCGCCATTTTCCAGCACCAGCTCTTGATAATGCAAACCCTTGCCAGAGAGCCAACGATGAATGACGCTGCTGGCACGCACGGCACTATTTGCACCGTCTTGCGGCAAGCCTTGCACGGCACCCAGCGTTAAATACAATTGCCGCGCCATCATATTGTTACTGTATTTATTAATATCGCGAATGGTATTGGTGAGCGAATCCGATTGGCTACTGGCCAGCAACACGCTCGAGCTGGGCGTAACACCCAACTGCATTTTGCCGCTGATTTTGCCACCGGCTTCTAACCATAAATTACGAAACAACTGATAGGTATAGGTCGGCGCATCAAATACCGACATATATTTGTCGCCAATACACCCAGCAGGTATTTCACCCACCAATTGCAACATCAATTGTGGCGTGGCTTGGCCGGTTCGAAATTGCACGCGTTTTTGCCACGCGTCGCAACTGCCGCCGGCCGCAATCGTCAATTGATTACTCAGGCGCACTTCTGGCCAATCGGGCTCAGCCGACACCCGAACACGTTCACCATCACTACGAATGCGTAAGCGAATAGACTTAAAGTTTGTCAGTAAAGCATCGGGTTTAACCATAAACGGTCGATCACTGGCCTCGCCATCATCGTCAAACGCCGGTTCTTTTTCATCAATCACAAAAGCACTGCGATCGAGCACAACATCACCGCGAATTTCATCCACCCCTGCCGCTTTTAAATCGCGCACCAATAACCACATTCGCTCAAGCGTTAGCTTTGGGTCTCCCGAGCCTTTTAAATACACAGGGCCTTCTAAGACGCCATTTTTATTCGGTAAAGCATTGGCACGCAACTCAGTGCGCCACTGCCATGCTGGCCCTAATAATTCCAAGCCGGCATAGGTAGTGATTAATTTCATCGTTGAGGCTGGATTGGAGGGTACGTCCGCCCGATAAAATTGCGCTTGCCCTGCGCCATCGAGCGGCAACATCGCAATCGAAATGGCATCGGCGGGAATTTTGGCCGCTTTTAAAGCATTACTTACGCCAAGCGGTAAAGCCTGCATTGTTGTTTCTGCTGCCCAGCTACTACTCATGGCCAAGGCCAGCAAAGTGATCCATTTTTTCAACATGAGATTCCTATCAACGCATAAAAGAAACAGCGCTTGGTGCCCAAACAATTCGAGCTGATATCAAAAAAAGTCTACTCTGGGATCTTTAAATCGACTCAGGCGCCGCAGCAGCGCCGCCTTGCCGCGCTTGCCACGCGGCTAAATCCAGCCGATATTGCTGCAGTTCTTCGGTATACACATCAAAAATGCAGGGGTAGCAACCACTATTGCAACATGCCTCAAGTGGCGGTTCAATCGGCGCTTGGGGTTGCGAATCGTGGTTTTCTGGTAATGCTTCAGGCGGATTCATCGTCATTTCATCTATCGCATCTGTTAGAATGTCGCCATGAGCTATCAAGTACTAGCCCGTAAGTGGCGACCAAAAACTTTTGCCCAATTGGTCGGGCAGGAACATGTGATTAAAGCACTGGCAAACGCGTTTGCTAGTGAACGCTTGCATCACGCTTATTTGCTCACCGGCACCCGGGGGGTGGGTAAAACCACGATCGCCCGGATTATGGCCAAAGCGCTCAATTGCGAAACCGGCATTACGTCTGAGCCTTGCGGCGTTTGCTCCGCGTGTACGCAAATTGATGCGGGGCGTTTTGTCGATCTACTTGAAATCGACGCGGCGTCCAATACCGGTATCGATAATATTCGCGAAGTCTTGGACAACGCGCAGTATGCACCGACCGCTGGCCGTTTCAAAGTTTACATTATCGACGAAGTGCACATGCTCTCCAAGTCGGCATTCAATGCCATGCTCAAAACATTGGAAGAGCCGCCCAGCCACGTTAAATTTATTCTGGCAACGACCGATCCGCAAAAAGTGCCGATTACGGTACTGAGCCGTTGCTTGCAGTTTTCATTGCGGCAAATGACGCCGCAGCAGGTCACTGGCCATTTGAATACGGTATTGCAAGCTGAACAAATTGAATACGAAGCACTTGCACTCAATCTGATTGGTCATGCTGCCAGCGGCTCGATGCGTGACGGCTTATCTTTGCTCGACCAAGCCATCGCCTACGGCGCAGGTAAAGTCGAAGAAGCCGACGTGCGCGCCATGCTCGGCGCGGTTGATCAAAGTTATTTATTTGATTTACTCACGGCACTGGTCGCCAAAGACGGCAGCACCTTGCTCAAAACCGCCGATGCCATTGCCGAACGTGGCCTCTCGTATGAGGCTGCTTTGCATGAATTAGCCGCTTTATTACAACAGATTGCGCTGATGCAAGCCGTGCCCAATGCGCTGGCGGATGATTTACCGCTGCGTGAACAAATCGTCGCCGCAGCGCAAGCGATTTCACCCGAAGACATCCAGCTGTATTACCAAATTGCACTGCATGGGCGACGTGATTTACCGCTAGCACCCGATGAATACGCCGGTTTTACCATGACGATTTTGCGGATGCTGGCGTTTGCGCCTAGCAGCGCAGGCCATACGGCGTTGCCAGCCAACAGTCATCCACCCGCTGTACCGAGTGCACCAGCACTCAATCATCAGCTAGCAAATAATCCGGGATCAAATCATCAAGCGCCACGTCATCCGGTCGCAAACAATCTAGCAGCGAACAGCCCGGCCCCCGCCAGCGCCCCAGCTCGCAATGATTCACCGCCGTGGCAGCAAGATGCCGCGCCTGCGGCCATGTCGATGCCCGCTCCGACGCCAGTGAGTGTCAGTGCGCCAGTCAAGCCCGCTCAGTTTAATGGTGATTGGCGTGCACTGGTGGTGCATCTCAAATTAGGTCAGGCAGGTATGCTCGCGCAGCACTCGGAGCTATTGAGCTACAGCGATATACAGTTCAATATTAAAGTTGAAGAAGTACATCGCAGTGTGGCAACCCGCGATTACCAAGAAAAATTACGCAGCGCGCTGAGCGAGCATTTTGGTCGCGATATCGCCCTCAATGTACAAATTGGCGAAGTACAGACTGAAACGCCAGCCGATATTCATTACCGTGAAAAGCAAGAGCGCCAAGATCAAGCCGTTGCGGCAATCAATAACGATCCTTTCGTGCAAACCATGGTGAAAGAATTTGGCGCAAGTATTGCATTGGACTCAATCAAACCCATTTAAAAAAAATCAGCCAGCGAAACCAAGATAAGCAGCGAGCCAATCGCCCCATCTTGTCGCTGGCCATTTTTCTCTTCATGATTAAAAAGGAAATCTTATGTTTGGTGGTAAAGGCGGAATGGCTGGCTTGATGAAACAAGCGCAGCAAATGCAAGACAATATGAAAAAAGCCCAAGACGAATTGGCCAACGTTGAAATTGAAGGTCAATCGGGCGCTGGCATGGTCAAAATCACCATGACCTGCAGCAACGTCGTTCGCCGTGTTGCCATTGACGACAGCCTATTGTCGGACGACAAAGACATGCTCGAAGACTTGATCGCAGCCGCATTTAATGATGCGCTGCGCAAAGCTGAAGCCACTAGCCAAGCCAAAATGGGCGGCTTCACCGCCGGCATGCAATTGCCACCCGGCTTTAAAATGCCATTTTGATGGGCTCACATCGCCAACTCGTCGCGCGCAAGCCGCGATCCATTGGCGATGATTTAGTCGTGCCGCGCAACCCCCAAGGCGTTATTTCTGCAACGAGATAGCGCCTTAATAACACCATCAACACGCTGCCACGTCATAACAAAGCCCGTGGTATTGCTATTTAGGCCCCCACCACCAACGCCACCAGAGCAATACCTATGCCTATCCCTGCCTCATTACAAAACCTGATTGATGCACTGCGCGTTTTACCCGGCGTTGGCCCCAAATCGGCGGCACGAATGGCGTTTCATTTAGTACAGCGCGATCAAGTCGGCGCGTCGGACTTGGCCCATGCACTCGAAAATGCCTTGGGAACGCTCAAGCATTGTCGGCATTGCAATACCTTTACCGAGGCCGACACCTGCGACATTTGCTTAGATGAACAACGCAATCATGCGCAATTATGCGTCATCGAAATGCCAACCGATTTAATGTCAATCGAGCAAACCCGCAGTTATGAAGGTTTATATTTTGTCTTAATGGGCCGTTTAAGCCCGCTCGATGGCATAGGACCGCATGATATTGCGCTCAAACAATTACTCGAGCGCGCCAGTGATGGCCAAGTGACGGAAGTGATTTTGGCGACCAACTTCACCACCGAAGGCGAAGCCACCGCGCATTATGTGGCTGAAATGCTGCGCGCGCGTGGCCTAAAAGTCAGCCGTATTGCCCGCGGACTCCCTGTTGGGGGGGAGCTGGAACATGTTGACCCCGGTACCTTGGCGCAAGCACTGATCGAGCGCCGTGGCTTATAAAACCCTAGGGTCTGTTGACGTTTGCTTTACCGCTACCCAGCCCATTCACCCGTGATCGACGACATTCGATAGCAATAACAGGACTTTCTTTTCGACATAAAAAAACGCCACTTTGACAGTGGCGTTTTTCAACCCATCTAAAATCACTTAGTCTCGGCTATTGCCAGTAAACGCCATAATGATGTTGAGCAAGCTGACAAAAATATTGTACACATTCAGGTACAAACTCAATGTCGCGCTAATGTAATTGGTTTCACCACCATTCACGATACGGCTTACATCGTACAAAATATACGCCGAAAAAATCATGATTACGGCAGCAGAGATCGTCAATGATAAAGCAGGAATCGCAAAGAAAATATTGGCGATCGAAGCCAAGATGACAATCACCATGCCGATAAACAAGAATTTACCCATAAAGGAAAAGTCTTTTTTAGTCACGGTAGCGATGGTCGCCAAGGTAAAGAAAATTGCGCCAGTGCCAATTGCGGCCATACCGATCATTTCTGGACCATTGCTAAATTTCATGGCCATTTGCAAAATTTGGCTGAGCCACAAACCCATAAAGCCAGTCCAGCCCAACAAAATAAACACGCCAGCACTGCTTTCTTTGGTTTTTTCGATGGCATAAAACGCCCCGAAGCTTACCAACATAAATAAACCAAAACCTAAAAAGCCGCTCATACGAAACTGCATAGACATACCGAGCAAAGCGCCTGCGGCCGTTGGCAACATCGTCAATGCTAATAAAAAGTAGGTATTACGCAGCACTTGATTGCGTTCTGCCGACAAGGCGCTATTGCCATACGTCGTCGTATTGGTATTAAAAGATTGCATTTTGAATCTCCTGATTGATCGGTGTCGATACTGTATCACCTGCTAAGAGGGCGGCAAAGACAAAAAGTTTCAAACTTTCACATCGAAGATACAAATAATCAATTACATAACATCGGAAACGCCTGTGCCAAATTAGACACTTCCAACTGATTGGCCTGACCTTGCTGCCAAACGGGAGAATGACTGCGATCAAACAATGTGGCATAAATGCCAGCGGCAAAATCACCATAGCGTAAGCAAGCGGCGCTGACTGCGGTTTCTAATTGCACCGTCTGTGCAAACGACAATGCCGCACAGCGTTGTTGTAAAGTCCATGCCAGCCACAAAGACGTGGGTGACGCGCGCTGCACCCGTAGCGCCGCGGCGGCGAGCCAAGCATCATCCAAAGCTGAAAAATAACTGATGTGATGCAAAGCATCATTCAAACTACCGCTGGCACAGCCGCGCAGCAAATCTTGATGGGCTACTAAATGCCCCGCAGGCAATTTGAGCTCAGCTTGCTGTGCCGCTTGCGTTAAATACTCACTCAACACCGCACGATCCAACTCTGCCTCTCCCTGCCAAGCCAAAGCGCTTAAATCCATTAAAACTTGATGCCGACTTGATTCGGGCAAGGCCCACTGGGCAGCCCCGCAATACAGCGCATCACTGGCATTAATCGCCACACCCGACAAGGCTAAAAAAGGACCAAAACCGGCTAATTCAGCCAACCAGCGACTGGCCGCCACATCCGGAAACAAACCAATCGCCGTTTCTGGCATCGCCAATTTGCTGTGTTCAGTGACGATTTTATGGCTCGCCGCAGCAAATAAACCCCAACCGCCGCCCATTACAATGCCATGCCCCCATGCCATCACGGGCTTGGCATAGTCT
The DNA here is from genome assembly GCF_020531905.1 of Deefgea salmonis. Lineage (GTDB taxonomy): Bacteria > Pseudomonadota > Gammaproteobacteria > Burkholderiales > Chitinibacteraceae > Deefgea > Deefgea salmonis. The sequence continues at coordinate 169,433 of NZ_JAJAWG010000003.1, forward strand.
CGAATCATTTGGCACAACACGTATTCTTCAGCAAAAAAAGCATCGCCTTGTGCCAATTCACCGGGCTGAGTCATCGCCGCATGCAAGGCTTTTAAATCGCCTCCGGCACAAAACCCACGCTCACCGGCACCAATCATCACCACCGCCACAATCTGCGCTTGATCACGCCAATCGTTGAGCGCGGCAGACATTTGCCGAACCATACTTAAGTTTTGAGCATTGATCCGCTCTGGCGCTGATAAAGCTAAAATACCAATTTGTGTGCCATTTGGGCCCGTCATCAGTCGCACGTGAATCGTCATTGCAATATCCTTTTTGCGCAAAGCCTTTAATCAGGCTCAATCTTTACCTCATGCAGATTGAGACTATGCTGATTCCCTAGCATTAACCATTAGGAAAACCGCCATGCTGACAACAATCTTCAGCATAACATTGGCATTGTCGATGGTGACTGGCAATGAAAACGAATCACAGTGGCAAGCCCGATTGGAAAAAGCCGCACAACAAGAAATGCGTAATCCATGGGCTGCCGCAGTCACATATTGCTATGCCGCGCGTTTGGGCATCACCGAAGCGCAATATCGCTTAGCCATGCTGTACGCTTTTGGGATTGGTGTGCCAGAAGATCGGGTTGCTGCAGCCAGTTTATTGTCTATCGCCGCAGAACAAGGCCATCAAGAAGCGCAAAAAATGCTAGAAACCATCCGCATTAGCGGCCATCGCCTACCCCGCTGCGTCGAAGCGGATGTTGAACCTGTGATGAGTAAATTACCGATCCTGAGCGCCAAAATGAATGCCAATCAGCAACTGGTTGCCAACATCATTAGCAAAATCGCCACTTGGCACGGGGTTGATCCGTCTTTTGCACTGAGCATTGCCAAGGTTGAATCAGGGCTCAATTCCAGTGCCGTTTCTCCCAAATCTGCGATGGGCGTGATGCAGCTGATTCCGGAAACGGCCGCGCGGTTTAATGTTAAAGATGTCTTTAATACCAGCCAAAATGTGAAAGGTGGCGTGCGCTATTTACGCTGGTTGCTCGATCGTTACCAAGGCAATATCGCCTTAGTCGCGGCCAGTTACAACGCAGGGGAAGGCAAAGTCGATCATTACCGTGGGATTCCGCCTTATCCAGAAACACAGCAATACGTGAAAAAAGTGCTGCAACTCTACCCTTTTTCAGTTCACCAAACCGCTGCCGATCGCGAACGCGATATCAATGTCTTTCCAGAAGTAAGCAAAACAAAAAAAACAAAGGTATATCGCTAGAGACTCTATTTTCAAAAGCCTAGCTGCATATACCTTTGTAGAGTTCAAATCAAAAAACTATATTTCAAAACCAGCTAACGCGCTTAATTTTATCGCAACGCGCGCCAGTCACTGAGTACGTTTCAAGTGCTATCGCCAGCTCGATTTAATCTTCGTCTTGATCAAACGCGTCTTCAGTGGCCTCGGCATTGGCTTTTTCAATTTCTTTGCGCTGACGCTGAGCATCGCCTAAAGCTTGCTCGTAGGCATGACGCTGCTCATCGGTCATTTCGGGTTTGAGCATTTCCAGCTCTTTGGCCGCTTGGTAAGCGGGCATGGGCTGCAATTGAGTCACTAACTGAATCAGGGACGAAAACTGCTCTGGGCTGACAGGCATCTGAATCTCCTTGAAAACGATTAAAGTCTAGCAATCTACACCGGGTTCAGCCGCAGATCGACTATTTTTTAGCGGTAAATTATCACTGGCATGGTAGCTCATCACTAAAGAATACTTGGTTTTTTCGGTGCTATTGCGGCTTGCGGCATGAAAAGTGCGCGCATCAAACAGCACCACATCACCTGCACTCAAGCGCGGAAACTGCGCTTTGGCAATCCATGGCGCGGCGTCTGGATGCTCGGCGAGCAAAAATTCACGCGCATCAAACGCGGCTTCAGGCAAGGTCAAATGGTGCGATGCCGGAATAAATCCCAAACCGCCATTTTCTGGATTTTCATCACCCAAAGCCAACCAGCATGACACCAATTGGGGCTGGCTAAAACGCCAATAGCGTAAATCACGATGCCATAAAGTATCGCTACTAAAGCTCGGTTGCTTGGTCATCAAGCTATTGTGGTGCACCTGCGTTAAGGTAATCCGCTCGCCCAGCAAAGGCCGCAATAACGCCAACAAACGAGGATGCGTCGCCCATTGCATAAACACCGGCGAGCGCGCCACCATGCCGCGTAAACGTCGAATCGTCTGGCCGCCTTGGGCATCAATCGAGCTTGGTGCGCCCGGATACGCCAAACTGGCTTCCAATTCCAGCGGCTCAGCACGCGCTTGAAGAGCTTTCATTGCCGCATCTCGAATCAAAGCGACTTCAGCCAACGGCGCAAAGCCGCGTAAAATAACCAGACCTTGCTCAGCAAACGTGGTACGCAAAGCCGATACATCTATCGGATGAGAAAATTCAAGCACCGTATTGGCCTTATTAAAGATTCGAAAATTTGGATTGTACTGGAACTCTCGCCAGCATGCGCCCATGGGATTTCACCGAGCTTTCAATCCTTAGGCAAAATAATCATCGCCTGCAAACCACCTTGTGAATGATTGCTCAACTCTAAAACACCACCGTGGGCCTGAATAATATTACGCGCAATCCCTAGCCCCAGACCATGCCCTTGATGATTATGCTGACGGCCATGCTCTAAGCGAACATAGGGATCAAACAAGGTCGCCAACGCTTCATCCGGTACGCCCGGGCCATGATCGCGCACCACAATCACCACCTTGCCCACGCCTTCAAGCACCGAAATCTCAACCCGCTCAGCATAAAACAAGGCATTGTCGATCAAATTACTTAAGGCGCGCTTGAGTGCCAACGGCTTGACCATTACCCATAAACCGCAGCGGCTATAGGCAATTTCATGCCCTGCCATGCGTGAATCCCTCACCATCCGGCCCAGCAAAGCATCGAGACGAATTCGGGTGCGGTTTTCATGAATATCGCTGTCTTTCACGCTTTGCAAAGCGCCTTTGACCATCATATCGAGCTCGTCGAGGTCTTCATGAAACTCCAATCGGATGGCTTCATCGTCGAGCATTTCGGTGCGTAATTTCAAGCGCGTAATCGGCGTGCGCAAATCATGCGAAATCGCAGCAAATAGTTTTTCACGGTCTTCTAAATAGCGTTGAATTCGCTCGCGCATCGCACCAAACGCATGGGCGGTGCGAATAAATTCTTCACTGCCTTCGGCCGGTAACGGCGGCGATTCGCCTTTACCAAACGCTTCGGCCGCTTCTGATAGCGCCGCCAAGGGCCGCGTAATCCAACGCACCACCACCCAAGTCAGCAGCAAGACCGTAATCAAGGTAATCAATTGCAATAGCCAGCGCTCAGGCGGCATCGGATCGCTATTATCCAAAAAATAAGGATCAGGCATTAAGGTGGCCAAATACAGCCAATGCCCGGGCTCGATTTCAGTCTGAATCACCAACACCGGAGCCGGTCTGGGCTCCATCAATAAGGTGTTTTTAATCCAGTGATCGGGCAATTGCGATACCGTCATACCGTCACTCGACACCGCCAATTGATTGGGCCAAGCAAAGGCCAAACGCAAATCAGTTAACTGCGGTAGTTTTTGTTCAAATATTCGATGTATTACCTGCAAAACCTGATTAGATAAGGGCTGTACGGCAATACTATGCAGGGGAATCGGGCTATCATTGACCGTAACAAAAAACCGCGTGCCGCCCATTTCACGCAATTGCTGAATCACCAGTGGCCGATAATTAGGCGGTAAACTTTGAAAAAAATGCACCGCACTGACCGCGCCGCGGGCGATATGATCCGCCGCCGCACTCACCTCTTGCTCGGACTTATTTTGCAAATAATTGGCCCAAATCGCATTGCCAATTAATTGCGAAGCCAACACCCCCACTGCCATCACCCACAATAATCGCGGCAATAATCGCGATGGCAAAATATGCTCCAACCAACGCGGCATACTCATTAAGCGCGCACGCCGCGCCAATTCACGCAGCCATTGCCACTGCCCTTTAAACATGGCTAATAGTCACCTCCGCCGAGAGCACATAACCCGCGCCGCGCACGGTTTTAATCAGATTAGGATGCTTGCCATCGTCTTCTAAACGTTGCCGTAAGCGGCTCACTTGCACATCGAGCGAGCGATCCAGTGGCCCTGCATCACGGCCACGGGTTTCTTCGGCCAATTGACTGCGATCCAAAATTTGTCCGGGATGCTCTAAAAACATTTTCAATAACTGAAAATCCAAGCCCGTCAGTTTGACGACCTCGCCATCGGGCGACATTAAATTACGCTCCACCGTATCGAGCGTAAAACCGACAAAACGATAGTAGCGCCCAGTCCCTGAGCCGGTTTCAATGCCGGTACGGCGATGAATCGCTTTGATGCGCGCCAGTAATTCACGGGGGTTATACGGCTTGGCAATATAATCATCGGCCCCCAATTCAAGTCCCACAATCCGATCGGTTTCGTCCGAGCTGGCGGTCAGCATGATAATGGGCACATTGCTATTTTTTCGCACCGTTTGGCACAAAGCAAAGCCATCGGTGTCGGGCAACATCACGTCCAAAATCACCAAACTGAGCTCGTCTTTATAGCGATCAAATTCGTTCAAAAAGGTTTCGCCATCGGGCGCAAGCCGAACATCGTATTGATTGCGTTCCAAATACGCTTTAAGCAGCGTGCGGGTTTTTAAATCATCATCCACAATTAAAATATTACGGCTCATTCCCTGTCCTTTTCAATCGATCTATCCAATATGGCGCACGTCGCAAGCGCTGTTGGCGATCAAGTCCACATCGATTATTCTTCTTTGCGATTTAACGCTTTCACCATCGCAGCTAACCGTTGCTGCGTTTCAACGACTGAAATTTTATCGTCTAAATAAAAGGTTTGAATCTGCGCCACCACTACGTCTTTAAAGGTTTCATCGGCCGCCATCCGGTGCACCAAGCTCGGCGCTTGAAACGCGCTGCCGCGTGAAAAAGCCCGCCATGATGCCTTGCTACAGCTATCCAAACTGGCGATATCCATGTCTCGGCGCACTGGAATCGAGCCTTTAATCCGGTTGTAACCGAGCTGCACCGCTGGCGACACCATCAATTGTGCAAAGCGCTCTTGATTGACTTGCTTGGCATAATCACCGGCAAACATCACCAAAGTATCAATGCTGTATAAATGGCTATCTTCTGTTTTTGGCACCGTACTGCAGGCAAAATCGACATCCAATAGCAAACCTTGCGCGACTAATTCTCCCTTCATCCAATCGCCCATCACCAACATCGCCGCTTGCCCGCTGGCAAACTGTTTGGCCACCTCGGTCCACGACACATCACCGTTACCTTTATGCGTATAGGTTTTCCATTCGCGCAAACGATTTAAGGCGCGCGCAAAACGCGGATCTAGATACGCTTGTGGATTTTTTTTTACAAATAAATCTCGATAAAACGCTACATCGCCCTCGGCCAGCACCAGCGTTTCAAATAATGTCGCCACTTGCCAAGCTTCGTTACTTTGCGCCAAAGGCGTAATCCCAGCGGCCTGCAATATTAAAGCAATCCGGCGAAAATCGTTAAAATCTCGCGGCGGCTTTAATCCCAAACGATCAAATATTTTCTTGTTATACAGCAAGGTATTGATGCGATGTATCCCCAACGGCACCGCCACCGTATGTTGCCGATGCTCAACCAAATTCCACACCGTGGGAAACAACTGGCTTTGCCAACGTGCTGCAGCACTGTCTATTTCTAAAATCAAGCCCAGCTCAGCCCATTCTTGAATGGCCGGGCCGATCAATTGCGACACCGCCGGCGGCTTACCCGATAACACGCGGCTTTTGAGCACCTTCATCGCCCCGCCTCCAGCGCCCCCCGGAATCGCCGAGTCGCGCCATTCGATATTTTCTTCGGCCATTTTTTGCCGCAAAAAATCCGCCGCCCGCCGCTCATTGGGCGAAGTCCACCAATGCAAAACATCGAGCGGCTCTGCGGCATGTAGTGCGCTACTCAGTAGCAACAAAACCAGACTGATGGCAGGATATTTTATGATTTTCACTATTGATTCAAACACCTGTCGCAATTCTCCATGAATTAAGTCGACTATATCGTAAGCTTCCAAGGAAAAGCGTAATAAAACATTTCTTTTTATGCCGATATGCAATTCGGCCAAAGCAGAGGATTACATAGGATAAAGCTGCTTTTGTCAGCATTTTGTCGTTTTTTCACCTTTTCTCTGTGATTTTTTGTAACGCAAAAAAAGCAGGCCAATGTCATGTAGTCCAATAAATTCAACAACATCAGCATAATTTGAGCAGAAAATCCGCGTCGCTAGTGTCACAAATTACTCGATGCTAATTTAGCGCCACCGAGACAAATAGATCACGGCACACACACGAGGATTAAATCGCATGCGCACGCTCAGCACACGTCATCTTTTACTAGCGACCTTATTCGCGGCAGGAACAGCCCAAGCGGGAACGGTGAATATCGAATCTTGGCGGGTCGATGATAAAACCCTCTGGGAAGAAGTGTTAATTCCAGCATTTCAAAAAAAGAACCCTGGCATTCAAGTTAAATTTACGCCAACCGCCCCGACTGAATATGACTCAAGCTTAACGGCGCGCTTAACCGGTGGCACTGCTGGCGATTTAATCACTTGCCGTCCCTTTGATAAATCACTCGATTTATTTAAAAAAGGTCAGCTCGAAAAACTCGACGGCAAAGCCGGCATGGAAAACTTCCCTGCATCCGCCAAAGTGGCATGGCAAACCGATGATGGCAAAACAACCTACTGCATGCCCATGGCCTCGGTGATTCATGGCTATTTTTACAATAAAAAAATCTTTAAAGAACTGAACTTGCCAGTACCCAAAACGCAAGCAGAGTTCTTTGCCGCAATGGAAAAAATCAAAGCCTCCGGCAAAACGCCAATCGCTTTAGGTACCGCCGATCAGTGGGAATCAAACCAAACAGTTTTGACCAACGTCGGCGCCAATAGCTGGAAAGGCGAAGAAGGCCGCAAAGCCTTGATCGCCGGTAAAGCCAAATTTACCGACCCACAATTTGTTGCCGCTTGGGAACAACTGAGCAAAATGGGCCCGTTAATGGGTAAAGGTGCTTCAGCGCAAACGTATGCCGATAGCCAAAACTTATTCGCCATGGGCAAAGCCGGCGTCTACCCAGCCGGTAGCTGGGACATCGCTTACTTTAATAAAGAAGGCTTAGACTTTGGTGCCTTCCCACCGCCTGTCGCTAAAGCGGGCGACCAATGCTATATCTCGGATCACACCGACATTGGCATGGGCGTGAATCCCAAAGCCAAAAACAAAGCCGATGCGTATAAATTCTTGGCGTGGCTCGGTTCACAAGAATTTGCCGACCTTTACACCAATAAAGTCACCGGCTTTTTCTCCCTATCGAATCATTTGATTTCGGTGCAAGACCCTGTTGCCAAGCAAATGCTCGATTGGCGCAAAACCTGCAAATCCACCATTCGCCTGAACGCGCAAATCATGAACCGTGGCACGCCAGCGATGGAAAATGAACTGTGGAATGTCAGCTCGCAAGTGCTGAACGGCAAAATGGCCCCCAAAGAAGCCGCAGCGCAAATCCAAACTGGTTTTGCAAAATGGTACGCCCCGCAGCAAAAATAATCGATCAGCCCCTCACCCCGCGTGAGTTGAGCCGGCGGCGTGCCGCCGGTTTTTTTTATGCTTCGAATGTGGACTCGCACGCGTCGGCCCATTGGGTGGCTAACAAAGCGTAAGCGACAACCCACCATATACATCCACTGTGATTGACCCGTCTTTTTTGATTTTTTGGAGTTGTGATGCAACGCTGGCATATCGTTTTATTTCTTGCGCCTGCGGTACTGATTGATTCGGCTCGTAGGGTGGGTTACGGAGCGTAAGCGACAACCCACCACATACATCCACTGTGATTGACCCGTCTTTTTTGAATTTTTGGAGTTGTGATGCAACGCTGGCATATCGTCTTATTTCTTGCGCCTGCGGTACTGATTGATTCGGCTCGTAGGGTGGGTTACGGAGCGTAAGCGACAACCCACCATATACATCCACTGTGATTGACCCGTCTTTTTTGATTTTTTGGAGTTGTGATGAAACGCTGGCATATCGTTTTATTTCTTGCGCCTGCGGTACTGATTTATTCGGTCTTTAGCGCCTTACCTTTACTTGACACCTTGCGTCTTGGTTTTTACGCCACCAACGACGCCGGTGCCAGCCATTTTTCGGGATTGAGTAATTACCTGACCATTCTCACTGACCCCGCTTGGTCAAGTGCGTTTTGGAATGCGATGGGCAATAACTTTAAGTTTTTTTTGATTCATTTGCTGATTCAAAACCCCATTGGCTTGATCTTAGCGACATTTTTGTCACTCAAAGGGCTCAAGTTCGCGCGGCAATACCGCACTTTTATTTTTCTCCCCACGCTGCTGTCGGTGGTGATTATTGGTTTTATTTGGCAACTGATTTTGTCGCCACTGTGGGGCGTTTCGGAATCAATGATGAATGCGGTCGGACTAGGGGGGTATTTCCAGCCATGGCTGGGTGAAGAAGGCTCAGCGCTGATTACCCTGGCTTTAATTTCGGTTTGGCAATTTGTTGGTATTCCGATGATGTTGATTTACGCCGCGCTACTGGCCGTACCCGAAGACATCGTCGAAGCCGCCTACGTTGAAGGCGCGTCAAGCTGGCGTATTTTCTGGGACATCAAACTGCCACTGATTTTACCCACGCTAGGCTTGGTGACGATTCTGACTTATGTCGGCAACTTTAATGCCTTTGATTTGATTTACTCAGTCAAAGGCGCGATTGCGGGGCCGAACTACAGTACCGATATTTTGGGGACGCTGTTTTACCGCACCTTCTTTGGCTACCAAAGCCAAATCGGCAGCCCAACGATGGGCGCGGCAGTGGCAACGTTGATGTTTCTGGTCATCCTCTGTGGCGTCGGCGCTTACTTTTACTTCGTGCAGCGCAAGCTAACGCGTTATGAATTGTGATTGGCTAAAAAAACGGCCAACGCAGAGGCACAGAGGACGCAGAGAAAGGCAAAAAAACACATTTCATTCTATTAATTTGGTCGAAATTAAACATGACTTATTCGTTTTTCCTCTGCGCCTCTGCGTCGGGTTTTATCATTTCGAGGTTTCTATGAAAAAAAATATCTGTAAACCCCTCTCCGCCTTCGGCGTGCATTGCATGCTGGGTGCTTACACGCTGCTGGCTTTGTTTCCGATTGTTTTAATTTTAATCAATGCCTTTAAAACCAAAGCGGCGATTTTTGATAATCCGCTGGCTTTTCCCAGCGCCGAAACGTTTTTCATCGGCGGTTTTGAGCGCGTCATCGCCAAATCGCATTTCATGCTGTATTTCGGCAATAGCCTAACCGTCACGCTGGCCTCACTCGCGTTGATTTTGCTGTTTGGCGCAATGGCGGCTTGGGCACTGTCGGAATACAAATTCCGTGGCAACCGGATTTTGGCGATTTATATGATGATCGGGATTATGGTGCCGATTCGCTTGGGCACAGTGTCGATTTTGGAGCTCATCGTTCAGCTCAATCTGATCAACACCCTAACCGCCTTGGTGCTGGTGTATACCGCACAAGGTTTGCCGTTGGCGGTGATGATTTTGAGCGAATTTATCGCGCAAATTCCAAAGGAGCTCAAAGAAGCCGCGCGCTGTGATGGCGTTGGTGAATTCAAGATTTTCTTCCAAGTGATTCTGCCACTGATTCGTCCTGCCGTCGCCACGGTGGCGGTGTTTACGATGATTCCGGTGTGGAACGATTTGTGGTTTCCGCTGATTTTAGCGCCCAGCGAAGAAACCCAAACCGTCACCCTCGGCGTACAGCAATTTATCGGTCAATACGTCACCGACTGGAACTCCGTCTTGGCCGCACTCAGCCTGGCGGTGATTCCGGTGCTGATTTTATACAGCATCTTCTCACGCCAACTGATACGCGGCCTGACTTCGGGAGCGGTGAAATAAGTGGGGTAAAAAGCCCTCCTCCACAGAGGCACAGAGACACAAAGAAAAACGCATGGCGATTTTTGAAGTTCTTAACGCTGAGCGGTGAAATAGGTGAGTAAAAAACCCTTCACCACAGAGGCACGGAGACACAAAGAAAACCCCAATAACGCAGTGCATGGCACTGATTAGACACATCAGAACGCTGACGAGATTTAACTTCAAGAGAAAGAAGTAAAAAAGCTAAATATTAGACCGGCATAAAGACCAGCAGAGCGATCAAGCTGAACCTTCCTCTGTGTCTCTGTGCCTCTGTGGTGGATGTTTTTAACGCCATCACGCGACTTAAATTATTGTTTTCAAGAGGTGCCTTATGGCCAACGTAACACTGAATAATCTTTCTAAATCCTACGATGGCAAAGCCAAAGTATTGGATGGTATCAATCTAGATGTACAGCACGGCGAGTTCGTGGTGCTGGTTGGCCCGTCGGGCTGCGGAAAATCGACGCTGCTGCGGATGATTTGCGGCTTGGAATCCATTACTGGCGGTGAATTGTCGATTGGCGATACCGTAGTGAATGATCTAACACCGGCCGAACGCGGCATCGCGATGGTGTTCCAAAGCTACGCCTTATATCCGCATATGAGCGTGTACAAAAACATGGCGTTTGGCCTTAAAATCGCCGGAGAAAACAAAGCGCAAATCGACGTGCGGATTAAAAATGCCGCTAAGATTTTAAAAATTGATCATTTGCTTGAGCGCCTACCGCGCGAACTCTCCGGCGGCCAGCGCCAGCGTGTGGCGATTGGTCGGGCGATTGTGCGTGAGCCGAAATTATTTTTGTTTGACGAGCCACTATCGAACTTGGACGCGGCATTACGCGTACAAACGCGACTGGAAATCGCTAAATTGCACCGCGATTTAAACGCCACAATGATTTACGTGACGCACGATCAAATCGAAGCGATGACGCTCGGTGACAAAATTGTGGTGATGGAAGGCGGTCATATTCAGCAAGCAGGTACACCGCTTGAGCTCTACCAACAACCGGCCAATTTATTTGTTGCCGGCTTTATTGGTTCGCCAAAAATGAATTTACTTCAAGGCGTGGTGCAAGCCATTGTGCCCGAAGGGCTGTCGATTACTTTGGCGGGCGGCATCGTCATTACTGCATTCGTTGCCAATGACAGCGCGCAAGTGGGCGATGCAGTTACGGTAGGTATACGCGCAGAGCACTTAATTGAAGACGCTCACAGCGGTATACCCCTAGTTGGGGTCGTTAATTTGGTGGAACATTTAGGTGAAGCCAATTATCTGTATCTCACGCTGGCCAATGGCGTTGATATCGTGGTTCGCGGCGATGGCGAACGCGAAGTACAACTTGGCACGCCAATTAGCATTAGCGCGCCAAGTAATGCGTTTCATGTCTTTAATGCCGATGGTCAAGCCCTGCGCCGCCTAAAACCCGGCAATATGCAATCATCGCGCCAGCAGCAAAAAATAGCCGTCTAGGGTCTGTTAACGTTTGCTTGCAAAACCCCGCCCGCGACATGGATCTCATCGCGGGCGTTATCACCATCGAGCGCTAAAGCTTTCACCTTGCAGCGAATGCAACAACACGCAATTACAGCTGAGCAAATTCAATTTCACCCACGTCGTTAAATACATAATCGGGGCGATATGGGAATTCATTGAGCATGTCGAGCTTAGTAACGCCCGACAGCACCAGCGCGGTTTTCATACCGGCTTCAAGTCCACCAACAATATCGGTGTCCATCCGATCACCGACCATCAAGCATTCTTCGGGATGAAAGCCCAACTTACGACACGCGATCATCATCATTAAAGCATTCGGCTTGCCAACGATATACGGTTTTTTGCCGGTGGCCGCCGAAATCGCCGCCAAAATCGTGCCCGCTGCTGGCTCATAGCCGCCCTCAACTGGGTCAACCATATCGGGATTGGTACCGATAAATTTGGCGCCATGATCGATAAAGTGCACGGCTTTTTTCAGTTGCTCAAAATTAAACGTCGTCGATTTGGCGACGACCACATAATCAGGATTGGATTCCGACATCGAAAAACCGACGTTATACAACTCATTAATTAAGCCGCCACCGCCAATGACATACACTTTGGCACCTTCTTTTTGACTGCGTAAAAACATCGCAGTCGCCATCGAACTGGTAATGAAGTTGTCTTCAGTTAGACCATGAATGCCCAAGCTTTCCACTTTGAGTTTTAAATCAAGCGGCGTTTGTGACGCATTATTGGTCAAAAACAAAAACGGCACATTGGCTGACAGCAATTTTTGTACAAAGGTGTCAGCCCCCGGAATCATTTGCTTGCCACGGTAAATTACGCCATCCATATCAGAAATAATGCTTTTAATCACAGCGTAACCCCACACAATTAAAAAACAATAAGGCTACACCAAGGGACTGCGCGGTGCAGCACGATTAATACGTTTTTTGCGTTACCCCCCAATCAGCCCATTCAATATCCATGTCATTGGCGATGGATCCAACAAAAGGCCGCTTCGCTCAGGCGGCATGCGGGCAAGCCCACTTTTACTGATCGACTTATCCATCATGGCGCGTAAAATGCCGGCATGAGCACCACACTTGCCAATGCGGTTGACGCAGAAATCATCATTAAAAAAAGTCGTTTTATCGGTTATGTCATTCCGGTAAATAATCGCGCCCAAGCTTTAGGTTTGGTGGCCGAGTTTAAACAACAACACCCCGAAGCGCGCCATGTGTGTTGGGCCTTACTCGCTGGCGGCGAATCGGGCATGTCAGACGATGGCGAGCCGTCAGGCACCGCCGCGCGGCCGATGATGCAAGTGCTGCAACACAAGCATTTAGATGGCGTTTTGGCGGTGGTGATTCGTTACTTTGGCGGGATTAAACTCGGCGCTGGCGGATTAACTCGCGCCTACACCGATGCGATTGCGCGCCCGTTATTGGCCGCTGAATATATCGAGACCGTGCCGATGGATCAATTGCAAGTGGCGCTGCCGTTTGCCGAAGAAAATAAAGTTCGCCATTATTTGCAACAACACAGCATTGGTATTAACTGCAGCGATTTTACCAACACCGAAGTAATTCTAAGCTTAACGCTCCCTCGCCACTTGCGGGAAAGCACACTCAATCAGCTGCATCAACTTTGTCGCGGGCAAACACGCTTACTTGAAAGTGACAATTAAAAACTGAAGTCGCAAAAAAACTTGATTCCATACCGCACGATGCGTAAGCTCGAAGTCCGCATTGTGCAGGCGCAGCAAAATGGATCCATCAGAAAGCCCAGTTTTAGCGCTACTTGAGCGCAGCAAACAGCTCACCTACACCGATCCTAACGCCTCGTTAGCACTGGCCAAAGAGGCCGCTCAGCGCGCCCACTCGGGCTGCACGCCACGGCTACAGATTGCCGCTTTACACCAACAGATGAGTATGTTGTTTGCTTTTGGCCAAATCCATGAAGGCTGTCATGTCTTACTGCCCGCTTTAGTCATCGCCGAAGCCCATGATTTAGAGGCAGAACGCGGTGATCTATTGCATCATTTGGGCGTCGCACACTACACGCTGGGCGAATACAGCACGGCAATTGATTATTGGTCCGACTGCCTTGATTTAGGCAATGCCCAATTTGCCAGAGAAACCCGAATTAATGCCCACATTGGTCTCGGTCAGATTTATTTTGCCTGTAGCCGCTTTGCCGATGCACTGCGCCATCATCGCTTGGCTGAGCAGTGGCTTGATGGACATATTGACCATGAATTGCAAGCGCGGTTATGTATTAATCTTGTGGCCGATTTATACGCACTAGAGGATTTTGCTGCGGCGCAAGTGGCGCTCAATAAAGCCGAGGCCATTACACGGACTATTCAGCATCTGAAATACCTGGGTGAAGTATTCACCTACAAGTCACTTCTTGCCTTAGCCAGAGGGCAATACCTAGAGGCAAATGCGTTTATCCAAGAAGGGCGTCATATCGTGCATTTTTGGGCTTGGGGTGAGATTAGCTGGCACATCGTCAACGGCCGCGCTCAGCAAGCACAAGGGCAATTGTCGGCCGCCGTGGCCAGCTTTTTGAGCGCACTCGATATGTCAAAACGCATGGGTTGCGGGCATAAGATTTTTTTAATTCATCAATTTTTAGCCGGACTATTTCGTGAAATGGGCCAAGCCCCTGAGGCCGAATATCATCACCGGCTTTACCAAGAAAATTTCCACCGATTGCTCGACCCACAACTATTTGCACGGCTGGCGCAGCTGGAGCAACAATTACGCCAAAGCAACCCAACGACACCGACAATCTTTGTGCCAGCATAAACAAATCAAACACAGTAAGGCATTGCGCCACCACACCGCGATATACTCAGTCAATTGACTGACTTTTTGGTGGCGAACAATGCAAAACTTTAGCTTTCATAATCCCTGTCGTATCGAATTTGGTCACGGCAGTATCGCCAAAATCAGCACCTTAATTCCCCCGCAAGCGCGTGTTTTATTGCTCTACGGCGGCGGCAGCATTCATCGCAACGGCGTGTATGAACAAGTTTGCACTGCGCTTAAAGATCATCACTGGCAAGCTTTTTCTGGCATTGAAGCCAATCCTGAATACGAAACCTTAATGCAAGCCGTGCGTTTTGGCCGCGAGCATCAGCTCGACTATATCTTGGCTGTCGGCGGTGGCTCGGTCATCGATGGCGCTAAATTTATTGCCGCAGCCATCCCACATGCTGGCGATTGCTGGCTGATCGTTGGCAATCGCACGCCGCTGCTGAGCGCACTGCCCATCGGGGTGGTGCTAACTTTACCGGCCACCGGCTCGGAAAGTAATTTTGCTGCAGTGATTTCACGCCGCGAAACCAATGACAAACTGTCATTCAAAAACCCTTTGGTTTTCCCACAGTTTGCCATTCTTGACCCAAACTGCACCCTGTCATTACCGGCCCAGCAAATCGGCAATGGCATTGTCGATGCTTTTGTCCACACCACCGAGCAATACCTGACTTATCCTGGCGATGCGCGAGTCCAAGATCGTTTGGCCGAAGGCATTTTGCAAACGCTGATCGAAGTCGGCCCGATCACTTTGCATGATCCGGACAATTATGCCGCCCGCGCCAATATGATGTGGGCTGCCAACCAAGCCTTGTTTGGCTTAGTCGGACTGGGCCAAGCCCAAGATTGGGCCACCCATGCGATGGGTCATGAGCTGACGATGTTGTATGGCCTTGATCATGCGCGCACTTTGGCGATTATTTTGCCCGCCCTGTGGCGCTATCGTTTTGCTGCCAAGCAGGCCAAATTAACGCAAATGGGCCGCCGCGTATGGCAACTTACCGGTGACGATATCAGCGTTGCACAGCAAGCAATTGCCGCGACTGAGCAATTTTTTATTGCCATGGGTTTGCCGACTCGCCTCAGCGACTATCAAATCGACGCGACTGAGGCCGCCGATCGCGTGGCCGAACAACTCATTCGCCATAATCGCTTACTACTTGGCGAAAAAGCTGACTTAACACCCGAGGATTGCCGTGCCATTTTGCTGACAACAAACTGATAGGCGTGTAAATATTAAATATAACAATGGTATGCTGCTGATTCCGCCTAATGCGATATCAATGATGACCCTTGTTGAACTTGAGCGTAGCCTCAATCGTGCGCAAAAATTAGTCCACACCCAAAGCGCCGAGGCCTTGCAACTGGCCTTGAGCGCCAAAACCTTGGCCCAGCAACTCAAATTGCCACATCTTTGCGCTCAAGCACTCTTTTTATGCGCGCAAGCGCATTTTAATTTTGGCCGCTATCCCGAATCACTCCAGCAACTGATCGAACTGAACGCACTCGCCGACCAAGAAAATATCGCAAGGTATGAAGGTGCACGCCTTAATTTATATGCCCGTGTGCAATATACCCTAGGTGCTTATCACCTAGCCCGCGATAGCTGGAATCGCTGCCTCACCTTGCCCGACGAAGCGATTGCCCTTGAGTCACGCGTCCAAGCGCATATCGGTTTAGGGCAGCTGTATTATGCGCACGAACACTACCAAACCGCGCTAAGCCACCATCGCAAAGCACAAGAGCTCGCCAGCCATGAAGACCATCATTTACACGCCAGTATTTTGATCAATATTGCCGCCGATTTAATTGGCTGCGCGCAATTGGATGAAGCCTATCGCACCTTAAAAAGTGCCCTGCCCTTAGTGAAAGCCGATCAAAGCTATCGCAATGAAGGCGAAATTTATATGAATATTGGTCTGATTCAATTCTTACGTGGCGACCTTGATCGCGCGACGATGAGTTTGATGGTGGCACTCAAAATCAATCGCCTGCATCACCATCAATGGAGCGAAGCCAATACCATGTTGGTTTTGGGGCAATGCCAAACCGCCAAAGGTGAACTTGATTTAGCCATTGAAACGCTGCAATCGGCACTGTATACCGCCAGTCATTTAGGGATTCGTCATCAACAAGCCAGCATTCATGCCGCCCTAGCCCAAAGCTATACCGCCAAACTCGAACCTGAATTGGCACAACGCCATCAAATTGAACATCAGCACTTACGACTGCAATTACTCAATGAAATTCATCAAGCCGAGCTAGAGACGATGGAGCTGCCGTTTACCTAGGGTCTGTTGACGTTTGCTTGCCCGCCACGGCTTACGCGCTGTTCGCGGCAAATCAAGGCATAGTCAGCGCTGCAAAGATGCTTATGTCAGCTTGAGACCCGTCGCGGCAAAAATCGCACCTGCGCTGTAGGTCAAGCCAGCGACAACAGATCTAAGTGCTTCAGTAACGGCCTGAAATAGACCGCTAATACAAAAAAACAGCGTAAAAATCAACATAAAATCTAAGCAAAACCAGCTTAGTGTCAGTCAATTACGTTTTTTTACGATACCCACATTAAATTTGCGCCTTTCATCGTGCATTTTTCCGTTAAAATTCACCCTTTAGCCGTAATTGCCTGCCGGAGACGCCCTTCATGATGGATCCCACCGCCGTGAGCCACGTGACCTCGCCTGAACGTTTGCGCGAAATTCCCTACAACTACACCTCTTTTTCCGATCGTGAAATTGTCATTCGCCTGATGGGTGAAGATGCATGGCGGGTATTGGATGAATTACGGCAAGAGCGTAAAACCGGCCGATCGGCACGGATGCTGTTTGAAGTATTGGGTGATATTTGGGTCGTTAAACGCAATCCTTACGTCCAAGACGATTTACTAGAAAACAATAAACGCTTACAACTGTTGGTTGAAGCGATGCATCATCGTTTGCACGAGATTGAAAAGCGCCGCCAAAGTAATGAGCGCGTGAATATTTTACTCGCCCGCACACGGCAAGCGGTAGATGCCTTTGAGCGCGAATTTCGTGACGTTGCCATTTTGCGTAAAAAAACGCTCAAAAAAATGGCCGCCCACACCCGCCGCGACAATATCCAATTTGATGGTTTATCGCGCGTTAGCCATGTGACCGACGCCACCGATTGGCGCGTTGAATATCCGTTTGTGGTGCTGTGCCCGGATACCGAAGCCGAAATGGCGCCCTTGGTGGCCGCCTGTATCGAGCTGGGTTTAACCGTGATTCCACGTGGCGGCGGCACCGGTTATACCGGCGGCGCAGTGCCACTCACGCCGCTCTCGGCGGTGATTAACACAGAAAAACTCGATCGCCATCAAGGCGTCGAAACCATGCGTATTGCTGGTGTTGATCACGATGTGACCACCATTCATTGCGGTGCCGGCGTTGTCACCCGCCGCGTAATGGAAGCGGCAGAAGAGGCCGGTTTAGTATTTGCAGTCGATCCAACCTCGGCCGATGCGTCCTGTATTGGCGGCAATGTGGCGATGAATGCCGGCGGCAAAAAGGCCGTCCTTTGGGGTACTGCACTGGACAATCTGGTGAGCTGGAAAATGGTCGACCCCGATGGCAATTGGTTGTTCATCGAGCGGATGGATCACAATCTGGGCAAAATCCACGATGCGCCGCAAGCGACGTTTTGCATCAGTAAATTCAAACCCGATGGCAAAACCAAAATCGGCGAAGAAACCTTGGTGATTCCGGGGTCCAAATTTAGAAAAGAAGGTCTGGGTAAAGACGTCACCGATAAGTTTTTATCTGGTTTACCGGGGATTCAAAAAGAAGGCTGTGATGGCTTAATTACCAGTGCGCGCTTTGTGTTGCACCGCATGCCCAATCATGTTCGCACAGTGTGTTTGGAGTTTTTTGGTGAAGTCAGCCGCGCAGTACCATCGATTGTTGAGATTAAAAATTATCTGGATGCGCATCCAACAGTTCAGCTGGCCGGTTTAGAGCATTTGGATTGGCGCTATGTGCGCGCTGTGGGTTATGCCACCAAAGCCAAGAGTAAAGGTCGGCCAAAAATGGTGCTGATCGCCGATATTGTTTCGGACGATGAGCGCGCGCTAGGCGAAGCCACCAGCTATGTGGTGCAGCTGGCCAATGCCCGTGGCGGAGAAGGTTTTGTCGCCGTGCTGCCTGAGCAACGCAAAAAATTCTGGCTCGATCGCGCCCGAACTGCGGCGATTGCCAAGCACACCAACGCCTTTAAAATCAATGAAGACGTGGTGATTCCACTACCGCGTTTGGGCGATTATTCCGATGCGATTGAGCGCATTAATATTGAATTGTCGATTCACAATAAACTCGAGTTACTCGACAAACTAACGGCGTTTTTCCAGCAAGGACGCCTGCCGTTTGATACCAGTGATGCACCAGTGAGCCACGATGTGCTGATTGGTGATCGCCGTGAATCGGCGCTGGCCTTTATTGAACGCTCGCGCATTCACTGGCAATGGGTCGGTCGCAATTTGGACGATGCGTTTGAGCTGTATCAAACCGCGTTTCCAATGGTGCCACTGGAAAAAGAACTCGATCTGGATGAATTACCGCAAAGCGTATTTCATGCGCTACGCGACTCCGTGCTGCGAATTTCATACAAACGCGAATTGCTCACTGATTTAGAAACGCTGTTTGGCGGGCGAACCGATAAATTAATTTTGGATGCGATTCACGCCATTCAGCAAAAAGTACTGAAAAGCCGCACCTGGATTGCACTGCATATGCACGCCGGTGACGGCAATGTGCATACCAATATCCCAGTCAATTCTGACGATTACGACATGCTGCAACGCGCACATCATGCTGTTGCCCGCATTATGCGGGTGGCGCGTGAGCTCAACGGGGTGATTTCTGGCGAGCACGGCATCGGGATCACCAAGTATGAATTCTTAACGCGTGAAGAGCTCGCACCGTTTGAAGCCTACAAACAACGTATCGATCCAAACGGACACTTTAACAAAGGCAAGTTGATGCCCGGCGCGGATTTGCGCGACGCGTATACGCCCTCGTTTAGCCTGCTGGGTACTGAGTCGCTGATTTTAGAGCAATCCGATATCGGCAATATCAGCAATATGGTTAAAGACTGTTTACGCTGCGGTAAATGTAAACCAGTCTGCTCAACGCATGTACCGCGCGCCAACTTGCTCTATAGCCCACGCAATAAAATCTTAGCCACCGGTTTGCTCACCGAAGCCTTCTTATACGAAGAGCAAACGCGGCGCGGGATTTCGCTCAAGCATTTTGAAGAACTGGGCGACGTTGCCGACCATTGCACCGTTTGCCATCGCTGCGTGAATCCATGTCCAGTTAAAATCGACTTTGGTGACGTAACGATTGCGATGCGTAATTTCTTACGCAAAGAAGGCAAAAAGAAATTCAATCCCGGCTCTGCGCTGGGGATGGCGTTCTTGACGATGAAAGACCCAGCGACCATTAAACTGATGCGCACGGTGATGATCGACTGGGGCTATAAAGGCCAACGCTTGGCACACACGCTGGCTAAACGTTTTGGCTTAATTAAAAGCATCACCAAAGCACCGCCAGCAACGCTAGGCACGGCATCGCTCAAAGCGCAGGTGATTCACTTTGTGAATAAACCGATGCCCGGCGGCTTGCCGAAAAAAACCGCCCGCGCTTTGCTCGATGTTGAAGACAGCAATGTGGTGCCAGTGATCCGCGATCCAAAACGCCTGAATGAAGACACTGATGCGGTGTTTTACTTCCCCGGCTGCGGCTCAGAGCGCTTATTTAGCCAAGTGGGTTTAGCCACGCAAGCCATGCTGTGGCATGTGGGCGCGACCACGGTGTTGCCACCGGGCTATCTCTGCTGTGGCTACCCACAAACCTCAAGCGGCCAGCAAGACAAAGGTGACAAAATCACCATGGATAACCGCGTGTTATTTCATCGCCTGGCTACCACTTTGAATTATCTCGACATTAAAACCGTGGTGGTATCGTGTGGTACGTGTATGGATCAGCTGCAAAAATATCGTTTTGAAGATATTTTCCCCGGTTGCCGCCTGCTCGACATTCATGAGTATTTGCTTGAAAAGGGCATCAAGCTTGAGGGTGTGAGTGGTACCCAGTATATGTATCACGAACCATGCCATACACCGATGAAAACCTATAAAGGCATCGATGTTGCCAATGAATTGATGGGGCAGCGTGTTGATCTGAATGATCGTTGCTGTGGTGAATCGGGCACGTTTGCCGTCGCTCGCCCAGACATTTCGACGCAAGTGCGCTTTCGCAAACAAGAAGAGATGGAAAAAGGTGCGGCGAAACTGCGTAGCGATGCCCATGACAGCAAAGCCAAAGTGAAAATTCTGACTTCATGCCCTTCATGTCTGCAAGGTTTAAGCCGATATGATGATGATTCAGACACCACGGCCGATTACATTGTCATCGAAATTGCCAAAAATATCCTTGGCCCGAACTGGATGCCGGACTATGTCAAACAAGCCAGTCAAGGCGGCATTGAACGTGTGTTACTCTAAGTTCGTTCGCAAGAATGACCAGACACCCACGCCGTAAGTAAGCCAGACGGATGCGGTGCAATATAGGGCGCGATATTTTTTGCGCCCTATTTTTTAAGCAAAATGCTTTTGCGCAGTAATCATTAAATGAAAATGCATGAGGTTGTGAATGCAGGCTAACTGTCTACTGTGTACCACCGAGGGTGGTGAATTAATTTGGCAAAATGATTTCGCTCGAATTATTTTGGCCGATGAAGCCGGCTATCCAGGACTATGCCGGGTGATTTTAAACGCGCATCGGGTTGAAATGAGCGATTTAACTCCGTCTGAGCGAACTCAATTAATGAATATCGTTTGGGAAGTCGAGCACATCGTTCGGCAATGCTTAAATCCGCATAAAATTAATTTAGCCAGCTTAGGCAATATGGTGCCGCATGTGCATTGGCATATTATTCCGCGCTGGGAAAATGACCCGCACTTTCCGGCTCCCATCTGGGCCACCGCACAGCGCCAAGCCGAACCGATGGTCAGCACGGATCAATTGGCACAATTAAAACAACAACTCATGCACATCGTCGTATGAGTACGCCATCGCCGCTCACTGCCACGGATACGCCAAGCACACCGCCGCCATTTCAAGACGCGAGAAGCGCCAGAGATTGGCTGAAATTACTGCCTTTAATTAATGTGCCGGTGGCGCATGCCGAAATCCGCTCAGCCATCACCGCACTCAATCACAGCCAGATTGCGGCTTTAGATCGCTTAAAAATCATTGAGCAATTTCGCGAAACCATCCATGTCGTACAAGATGGGTTTTTAAATCGTTATACCCAAAAAGCACTGCCACTGACCGAGATCGAACATCAATCTTGGCAAGATGCACTCACGCTGTGGCAAGACTTAGAACAAAGCTACGCATCGATTTGGCAAGCAGCTATTGCCGGACAGGCCGATATCGCCGAATACATGACTTTACTGGCTGAACGAACGTTGTATTACAGCTTGCAAGTTAATATTGCTTATATTTTGGTGCACCGTGTGATTCCAGCCACGCAGTGGGCGCAGCAATTTAGTCATTACAACCAAGCACAGCGCTTGGGTGTGGCGCAGCAAAAAGCCAAAGACAGTTTAATGGCCATTGGCGGCGTCACCACGCCAGAACATATCTTTATCCATAGTTTATTGCTGTCGGCGGCCAACCCGTTTCAATATAATTTGCGCTACTTAAGCTGGATTTGTGCATGTTTAGAAGTACTTTCTAGTCGCTGCGCCTTAGAGCATATTGCCGAAACGCTACCGAACCGCCCAGCTTTTACCATTGATTTTGAATTTCCCGCTGCGCCAGAGCGTCGTGACCGGCCCAGCAAAGACAGCCAAATGGCCATCAGCACTTTGCAATTGGCCCAAGCACTGAGTAAACGCATTAAATTACTCCGCCGTGGCGAAATGCCGGAAAAAATCGGTTTAGGCACTGCATTAGGTGTGCCTGCGGCGGAGGCACTACTCACAGATTTATATCGCCAATGGTGCGAGCATCCAGTAGAGCGCTGTTTAGCACGTCGAGCCAGCCAAAAAACTACTCAAATCGGTTTTGGCCTCAGTAATTTACATGCATGGATGGCAAAAGACCGCTTTACACCACCACCGCAAGCCGAGGCGCAAATCAGCAGTGAAGAATTAATGCAAATTCGTTTATTTGGCCAAACCAGCACGCCTTCGCAACCCGCCCCGCTGATTCGTACCACGCCTTGGCAAGTACTGGATGAAACCGCCACCGGTTTACGCTTACAAGGGGCTGTTGGCGAGGAGAGAATGGCTTTACAGCAGCTGTTGATCATTCAAGACCAGCAGCAGTATTTGATGGGACAAATTCGTTGGCTGTCAGAGGAAAACCAGCAGCTGACAATCGGAGTGCAACTCTTACCCGGTGTGCCGCAAGCGGCCTCGATTCGCGCTCAAGACGCCGCGCGTTTTGGCCAAACCGACTATATCGACGTGTTATTGCTGCCGGCCATGGTCGCCTTAAAAGTCCCTAATTCCCTGCTATTGCCAACGGGCTGGTTTCGGCAAGGTCGTTTGCTTGAACTCTGGGATGGCTACCGCAAAATACGCATTCGCTTAGTGAGTATTTTAAGTCGCGGTGCTGATTTTGAACGCATTCATTTTGTGGGCTCAGGTGGATTAGACCATTAAAAGCAGATGGTTTCTCCTTGAATCAAGCGCCGCACCGCTGCTGCTGGCTGCAAGGCTAAAATCTCGGCCATTGTTTGCTGATCTTCGCTCGGTTTTAAATGCGTAATTAAAACCTCAACCCCCGCCGGCACGGACCTTAGCTCGGCCGCTAAAGTGCTCGGGCACAGATGTTTGGCCAATTGGGCGAGTTTGGCATTGGATTCGGCAAACGCCGTTTCAATAATCAATATCTTTAAATTTTCAATTTGATTCACCGCCCGCCAAAACGCAGCCCCGCCAATGGTGTCGCCACTAAACACCAGCGATGCCGTAAAATTACTCACTTGAAACGCCAATGCCGCAATGGTGTGCTCGGCAGGCAATGCCGTAATGGCCAAAGCATCAACGCAATGCGTTTGCCCCACTTCAATCGCAGCAAAGCGCAGCAAGGGCTGCTCAGCCGACGGAATCACACTAAAGTCGGGCCAAATGTGCCAATTAAAAATATGTGTTTTCAACATTTGAATCGTCGCTGCACAAGCATGCACGATCACTGGACGCTTTCGTGCCCCCAAAGTGGCATCGAGCAATAAAGGCAAATAAGCAATATGATCTAAATGTGCATGCGTTAGAAATACGTGTTCAATTTGCAATAATTCGCGACTACTTAAATCGGCCACGCCGGTGCCGGCATCCAGCAAAATGGTTTGATTCAATAAAAACGCCGTAGTGTGGTGTGCGCCACCAATACCACCACTACAACCGAGTACACGCAATGAAGTCATAATTTACCGAAAGAAAAACGCCATTCGAATATCTAAAATTTCAATTAAATCTGCTTCATTTAATTGCTGCTCTAATGCATTAAGCAGCAACCCATTCACCCGTGGGCGCTCTTTTCCTTGCACATGAGCCAGAAAAAAGCCCTCTTCACGGCGCAGAATTTTTGCCACTTGTACACCGGCTTTACTCAATGTGCAGCACTCTTTATCAATCAAAAATTCACGCCCAGCATGAAGGCCAGTTAATACTCGTATTAACGCATTGCGTGGCGCTTCATGCAGATTCATTGGCATGGTTGATTCAAATTCGTTCACACTTTGTGCGGCATGATCTTGAATAAATTGCAGGCGATATTTGGCAATTTTTATTTCATCCGCATTATTTAATCGACTACGTTTTATTTTTTTACCATTGAGCGCCGTGCCATTTTTACTGTGTTGATCTTCAATAAAATAATCTTCGCCAATGCATTCCAGTGCCGCATGTACCCCTGAAACGGCTAAATGATCCAGCTGAATTTGATTACTCGAACGGCGTCCAATTAAAGTACGCTGGGCGCTTAGATTGATTTCTTTGACGGGTTTGCCTTCAAAACTTAATATTAATTTAGCCATAACTCCAAACTTTCAACGCCCTAACTCCTACACCGTCTTGGTGCCTATTTTGTCGAACTAAGATCGGCCCCAAATGATACTTTCAAATTCGTCAATCCACGTGGCGCAACACGTTATATCTAACGACTAACTAAACCAATGACCTACTTTTTTTAATAAACCCGTCTGTACTGAAAAATCACGATTAATTTTTACCAAAATCACAGAGATATTATCTTTACCACCATGGGCATTGGCTAATTCAACTAAGGTACTCGCCATTAAATTTAAATTGCACTCGGGCGCGGCCATTTGCAAAGCAATCACTTCATCGGTCAACATATCGCTCAAACCATCGGAGCAAAATAAATACAAGTCATCGATTTCAACGGCAAATTCATGAATCTCAGGCTGCACCTCTGGCGCAACGCCAACCGCGCGCGTCACCAGATTTTTATATGGCGCATGCCGCGCATCAGCGGCACTGATTAAGCCCGCATCCACTTGCTCTTGCAAAAAAGAATGATCATGCGACAACTGCAGCAACTGCTGCTGCCGAAAGCGATAAGCCCGCGAATCCCCCACATGCGCAATCGCTACCCGATTGTCAAAAAATAAGGCGCTCACCAAGGTTGTGCCCATACCAGCGCATTGCGGATGTTTTTCACCGGTTTGAAAAATCATCGCGTTAGAACGATTAATCGCAATGGCGAGCATTTCATAAGCTAACGTCGAGAGATTTTGCGCGTTTTTGCTGTGCAGTGCCATCATGGCCAATTGCGCTTGCATCACTTCATGCATCACCTCAACGGCAATGCTGCTGGCCACTTCACCCGCGTTGTAGCCACCCATGCCATCGGCCAACACCAAAAAACCCAACTCCGTATCGATACGAATCGTATCTTCATTGTGTGACCGTAAACGGCCAACATCGGTCTGACCCAACATCTCCAGCGCCGTGGCTAAGCTGCGCATTGGCCGCTCCTTACTTCATTGCAACAACACAGGGCTAAGAGCAAACGACAAGGTGTGATGAAGATGCTATTGGCGGCACCAGCCCACCAAAGTGGTATCAGCATACCGAGCAAGCCAAGACCGTGCCACTTGAGCAGACCAAGATGCAACACAAGGATTGATGCCTGATTGACAGGATTTGCTTTCACTAAAATAGCACTCACCTCAGGGGTATATTCGCGCAAACTATTGAATTAATACTGTTCAAGCCAATACATTAAATAACAAGCATGATCGACCACCACACATCGTTCTGGCTGGCGATTGCGACATGCTAAGCACCAGCGCTGACCATCGGCCCTGCTAATTCACAACAAACTTGAAGATCCATTTTTTAAATCGTCAGCCCAGATTCAATACGGCACAGCAAACGAGCTGCCGCATCGCACGAACGACAGAACTACATATTGCATGCTTGGCCTGTGCTCTAGCAAACTTCGCATGTGCAATCGATACGCTCTGTGGCTCAAACGTGGCATTTATGGAATTTCGGCATACGGCATGCGCCGTTGAATAATCGCCGCTTTACGCAATAAACGCCGATCTTTACGGTTTTTGTCAAAATAGCGCGGATTGGTCACCATCGAGGCGAGTTTGGCCGATTGCGCGGCGGATAATTTTTTGGCATCAATTCGATAATAATGCTGCGCTGCCGCTTGCGCGCCAAAAACACCATTACCCCATTCAATCACATTCAAATAGATTTCAAAAATGCGCTGTTTATCCAGCAAAGCTTCAATCATGACCGTGAGCACCGCTTCTTCCACTTTACGCAGTGGATTGCGACTGCCGGATAAAAATAAATTTTTTGCCAGCTGCTGGGTAATGGTCGAACCACCGGCAACAATACGGCCTTTTTGGATGTTTTTTTCCCACGCCGTTTGCAAACCTTCCCAATCAAAACCTTCGTGATCCAAAAATTTAGCGTCTTCAGCCGCCACTAAGGCGCGTTTTAAATGCGGTGAAATTTGCGGGTAATCGACCCATTCAAACTCCAGCTGCGCCGCCGGATTTTCGAGCTGTAGTCGTTCCAGCTGCGTTTGCATAAATGCGCTATCGCTCGGATTAATCCAGCGCCACGCCAAAATATGCAAAAACATCCAGATATTCCACAATAAAACTAAAATTAATAGCGCCGCCAAACCACGGCCAATCCAGCCTAAAATCCCCGTCTTTGTCATTATCTACCTATAGGTATATAAGCGCAGGCTATATCAATCAAAGCCTACATTCATATACATCATTAAATTTGCTCGCGCATCCACTGCAATACCGGCGCCACATCCGGCCGTAAACCGGTCCACAATTCAAATGCCTCTGCCGCTTGCCCAACGAGCATCCCCAAGCCATCGACGCGCTGGTGCACGCCCGCTCTACGCGCTTGCGCCAAAAATGGCGTTTCATTTTTGCCATACATCATGTCGTAAGCCAGTGCATTGGGCGCAAATATCGCATCGCCAATCGGTAAACGCTCGCCACTTAAGCTCGCTGACGTGCCATTGATCACCACATCAAACTGCAGCCGCTCAGCGATGACCACCTCATCGAGTAAATCATCAAAGCCCAGCGACAGCATCGGCAGCGATACATCCTGAGCATGCAGCCAAGGCGCAGCCACTTCATCCAATAACAGCTGCGCCTTGCTTTGCGTTCGATTAGCAACCGATAACGATTTGGGCTGTTGCTGTAAGAGCGGCAACAATGCGCCGCGTGCCGCGCCCCCCGCGCCGAGCAATAAAATCCGTTGATCCCGCAAATCAATATGGCGCAATAAATCGGCGACTAAACCAGCGCCATCGGTATTGTCGCCTTGCCAAGTACCGTTGGCTTGTCGCACCAAGGTATTGACCGCACCGGCAGCGGCGGCGCGCTCAGTCAGTTGCTCGCCGACCCAACGAAAAGCTCCTTCTTTAAACGGTACTGTCACATTCGCCCCACGGCCACCCGCATCAGCAAAGGCATTCACCGTCGCCGAAAAACCATCTAAGGGCGCGAGTAATTGCTGATAGTCAAAACTGCTTACGGCGGGATGATCTGCAAACTGTGCGGCAAATGCAGCATGAATCTGCGGTGATTTAGAATGCGCAATCGGATTACCAATCACAACATACGTCGGTTGAGTCATAGTGCGGCGCCCATTAAAAAGTGAGGTGTAAGTATTAAGCAGCCGTCTCTTGCATCGTTGCCTTGCCTTGTCATGCTCGAGGTCGATCGATGTACTGGCTGTGGTCTCGACGCCTTGCCATGCAACTGTTGTGCGAGGACTGAAGTGGAAGCACAGTCGTTAGCTTACAAATTCAGACACAGCTCAAACGACAACATCAACCTTGTGTCCAAGGTAATCCGGCCGCTTGCCAGCCATTTTTACTGCCGCGATGACTCTGCGCGTCTTTATCGCCTTCAAAGCCCTCTAAAATATTCATCGCCGCAGTGTAGCCGTGCTCAGCCGCCAAAATAGCGGCATCGTGTGATCGCACCCCCGTTCGACACAAAAACATGACGACGGCCTCAGGATCAACAGCCGCTTTTAACTGCACCAAAAAGTGCGGATTATTGGCCATGGTCGGATAGGTTTTCCATTCAATCATCTCCGCGCCGGGCACCACGCCAACAAACTGCCATTCAGCATGCGTGCGAACATCCACCAACTGCACATTGGGCAGGCTTTGCAATAAAGTCCACGCCTCGCTCGGAGTGACAACGCCCGCGTAAGGTAATCCCTGGCCTAAGGCGCGAGAACGCGCATTTTGCAAAATTTCATTATTTTGGCTCATCTCAAATTTCCTTGTTTGCGCTCTCCATGGAGCGATCTATTTTAGCGGCATGTCTTACGTTGCAGCTACTTTTATTGACGCACCAAAGCAGTGCGACGAATCAATGTATGCACTAAAAAAATACTCAAAAGTAAGTCCTCGACAGCAAAAAGATGTGGCACAATAGATTGCATGTAAGATTTTGATTGGCACACTTTGTGCTTGTAATCACTGCAACAGCATTTATTGCCGTTTTATTCCACTTTTTGTTCATACTCGTCCTACAGGAGCGACAACATGGCGGTAGCCGACGTTCTCAAGCTTATTAAAGAAAACGACATTCGTTTCGTTGACTTGCGCTTCACCGACACCATCGGTAAAGAGCACCACGTAACCGTTCCTTCTCACGTCGTTGATGAAGAATGGTTCGAAGCGGGTCACGCCTTCGATGGTTCATCGATCGCCGGCTGGAAAGGCATTCAAGCTTCCGACATGCTGTTGTTGCCAGACTCTGCAACAGCCAACATCGATCCATTTTTTGATGAGCCAACGCTGATCATGACTTGCGATGTGATCGAGCCAGCAACCGGTAAAGGTTATGATCGTGATCCACGCTCATTGGCCCGCCGCGCTGAAGCGTATCTGAAAACCACCGGCATCGGCGACACCGCTTACTTTGGTCCAGAGCCAGAATTCTTTATTTTTGACAGCATCCGTTGGAACACGGATATGTCAGGCTCGTTCGTAAAAATCGGTTCAGACGAAGGCGCTTGGGCGACTGCTGACGAAGTACAAGGCGGCAACTTAGGTCACCGTCCACGCGTTAAAGGCGGCTACTTCCCAGTACCTCCGGTTGACAGCCATCAAGACATCCGCGCCTCTATGGTGTTGATCTTGGAAGAAATGGGCGTGCCCGTTGAAGTGTTCCACCACGAAGTTTCAAACGCAGGTCAAAACGAGATCGGTACTAAATTCTCAACTTTGACCCAGCGCGCTGACTGGACTCAAATCCTGAAATACGTGGTGCACAACGTTGCCAACCAATACGGCAAAACAGCCACGTTTATGCCAAAACCAATCGTTGGCGACAACGGCTCGGGCATGCACGTTCACCAGTCAATCTGGAAAGATGGCAAAAACTTGTTTGCGGGTAATGAATACGCTGGTTTGTCTGAAACTGCCCTGTTCTACATCGGCGGTATCATCAAGCACGCTAAAGCATTGAACGCGATCACCAACCCAGGTACGAACTCGTACAAGCGTTTGGTACCGCATTACGAAGCACCGGTTAAATTGGCTTACTCAGCTAAAAACCGCTCTGCATCAATCCGTATTCCGCACGTTGCGTCTGAAAAAGGCCGTCGTATCGAAGCGCGCTTCCCAGATCCATTGGCAAATCCATACTTGTGCTTCGCGGCATTGATGATGGCGGGCTTGGATGGTATCCAAAACAAGACTCACCCAGGCGATCCAGCGGACAAAAACTTGTACGATTTGCCACCAGAAGAAGACAAATTGATCCCTACAGTTTGCTCATCTTTGGATCAAGCTTTGGAAGCACTCGATGCAGACCGTGAATTCTTGACTCGTGGCGGCGTATTCACTAACGAGTGGATTGATTCATACATCGAACTCAAAATGAACGATGTAAATCGTTCACGCATGAACGTGCATCCAGTTGAATTTGATATGTATTACTCTTTGTAATACCTGAGATCGTCCCGACCCGTTCGGGACAGCCCAGCAAACCCGCATACAGCCTAGCTTGTGCGGGTTTTTTCATGATCTACTCACAAAAAATACTCATCTTGAAATTCGCAATCGATTTTACTTTCAAACGACGCCAATCGGCAACCCAACACATCAATTGGCACTCAGCGCACAGCAGCACTTTAATGCACGCTGACATGAAGTTGTTACTATACTGATCAAAAGTATACAACAACCCAAAAATGATCTCACACACAAAAATCATGCCTGCCACTGCTTTTTTAGTCAGTTATCTCTGTGCGGGCATGCTGTCAATTCAACTTGGAACAATTAATCCCGGCAATATGGGTTTAATTTGGCTAGCGGCTGGTATTGGTTTATTTACTGTTTTGCAACTGGGTAAAACAGGGCTGATCGTCGTTTATCTAGGCAGTTTTGCGATCAATACGCCTTATTTATTTCAAGGCAATTGGCAACCTCAGATTGCCAGCATTTTAATCAGTGGCTTCACTTTTGCTGCCATTGATACCCTGCAATCATATTTAGCGGCTCGCGCCTATCAAATACTCTCAATTCATTATGGCGAGAATATGTGGCGGCAGCCGGAGGTATTGCCTAAAATTTGGTTTCGGGTTTGTTTTATTCCTGTGATGACCACAATGCCGCTATTTATAGCATTGCAAATTACTTCTGGAGCAATCCCCGTCCACTTAGATTCTATATTAATCCGCGGCATGATTTTAATGCTGGCAGATTCGTCAGGACTTATTTTATTTACTCCACTGTACCCCTACCTGAAGTCAAGAACATTAACTAAAGAATTTTTAAAACCTATTTATTTTTTGATCATGATTCCGATTCCAATTATTATTAATTATTTTATTTTAGATCGAACCTTGATTTTATTACTGCCTTTGATGCTGTACATTGCTGTCCGATTTAAAATTGCAGCGACCAATTTTTCACTCTTACTCATTACACTCATGTGTATTGGCTTAACAGCCAAAGGCTATGGTTTTGTGAACCCACAAAACATGATTATTTCATTATTACAAATCCAAATTTTTGTTTTTTCTATTACATTGGCTTTGCAATATTTAGCACAAACACAAACACAAATCATGCACAATCAAGCTTATCTGGAGCAAGAAGTCAAATCACGAACCGACACACTGGCAAAACTCAATCTCGAACTCAGTATTTTAGCCACCACCGATGAGCTGACCCAGCTGAATAATCGTCGTGAATGGCAATCAAAAGCCCAAGCAATTTTTTTAAATGCTTTGCGCTATCAAAAAAATATGAGTCTGATGATGATTGATGTCGATCACTTTAAAATGATTAACGATCAATACGGGCATTTATTTGGCGATCAGATTTTAAAAAAAATAGCCCACCTGTGCTTAATTAATATACGAGAAACCGATTTAGTCGCCCGCTGGGGCGGAGAAGAGTTTGTGGTTTTACTGCCTGAAACAACACTAGAACAGGCTCAAATTGTTGCCGATAAAATCAGACGCGCGATTGCCGATAACTCATTTTTAGCCCCTAAAAACCAGCTCATGAACACAACGGTGAGCCTCGGCATCACCAGTTTGCTCAAACAAGATCAAACTTTGGATGACTTATTGTCCCGCGCCGATAATGCCATGTATTTAGCCAAAGCCAATGGCCGCAATTGTATACAAACGGATACCCCAGAGTCCGCCTACCTAAAAATACATTAAATCGATTGTCTTTAGCCCACAATGCTAGGCAAAATAGCGCCTTGACTTTAATTTTGATCATCATGAACTCAAGCAAAAAACCACGCATCGTGATCCATTACTGCACTCAGTGCAGCTGGCTCTTGCGCAGCGCATGGCTGGCCCAAGAATTACTCTCTACTTTTGCTTTTGAATTAGGCGAAATAGCATTGCAACCGGGTACGGGTGGCGTCTTTTTAATCCATTGTGATGATGTATTAGTCTGAGATAGAAAAATTGAAAATGGTTTTCCTGAGGCCAAAGTTTTAAAACAAAGAATTCGCGACCTGATTGCGCCCGACAAAACTTTAGGACATTCGGATAAAAATACCGATTAAATACACTTGAAATACAATTCATACGCTGCTGATTAGGCACAAAGCGCAGGCTGTGATACCTTTCTGTTATGCACTCAAAACGACTAATTGCCCTTCTATTTCTCTGCAATATGGCGCATGCCGATATTTACAAATATGTAGATAGTAATGGCAATGTGACATTTACTAATTCACCCATTAAAGGTGCCGTGCGCATCATGAGTGAATCACAACCTGCAGCCAACCCAGTTCGCCGCAATAACGAGAGTGTTAAATCTCCTCGGGTTGCTGCCCCTTCGCCAATCAATTTCCCCAAAGTCGATGCAGCAACGCAAAAAAATCGAGACAGCAATCGTAAATTAATTTTAGAAGAAGAGCTCAGCAGTGAACGCGAGCTATTAAACAAAGCCCAAAAGAACCTACAAGACGCTGATGCCAATCGCTCCGCTGCCGAGCAAGCCAATCCTAAGCTCTATCTTGATCGTATTGGTCGCTTGCGCGAAGCCATTGTGATGCATGAAAAAAACGTCACCGCACTGCAAGCGGAGCTAACGCGAGTGCGTTAAAGCGGCTGATCGAGCGCTGCAGCACCAATATTGTGCAAGGTTGAGAACGATTGGCGCAGTGTGGCCATCAAAAGCTGGCCTAAATTTTGCTTTAAGGAATTGATCCTTCAGCGCGACAATATGTCTTTTTCAAATGAGTTTGTATCCGATGGAGCCGCATTATGAGCCATCCTATTTTTTCTGGCCTCGATTATCTCGATGCTGCTGTCTTAGCAGTCAATCAAGATGGCTATATTAGTTATGCTAATCCAGCGGCAAATAGTTTATTTAATATTAAACAAAATGAGAAACAATCTTTAGTGCAATGCTTTGGCGAAAATTCGCCTTTAGTTTTTGCGGCACAAACTGCATTAGAAAAACGGATCTCAATCACTGAGCACGAACTGATTGTTTTTGGCATTGAGGGTGAAATGTATGTCACGCTGGATGTCACGCCCATTGAATCAGTAGCGGCAACGGTGCTACTCGAAATACGTCGTATCGATCAACAGCGCCGAATTATTAATGAAGAGCGCTTGCAAGCGCAGCAACAAGCCAATCGTGAGTTAATTCGTAATTTAGCGCATGAGATTAAAAATCCCCTCGGCGGCATTCGCGGCGCAGCCCAATTATTGGCGCATGAATTACCAGATCCACAACTCAAAGAATATACCGACGTTATTATTGACGAAGTATCTCGCCTGCAAAGCTTGCTCGATCGCCTACTCACGCCACATCGTTTACCACAACTGAAAGAACTCAATATTCATGAAGTCTTAGAGCGTGTTCGCAGCCTTGTTTTGGCCGAAACGCCTAATGGCTTAGCGGTAAAAAGAGATTACGACACCAGTATTCCGACGTTAATTGCCGATAAAGAGCAATTAATTCAATCGGTGCTCAATATTGTGCGCAATGCCATTCAAGCCATGTCCAATATTGGCGAGGTGATTTTACGCACGCGAATTGCCCGTCAAGTCACGCTCAACCGTCATCGCTACCCATTGGCATTACGCATCGATATTAGTGATAACGGCCCTGGCATCCCTGAGCATTTAAAAGAAACCTTATTTTATCCATTGGTGTCAGGACGTCCAGGCGGGACTGGCATCGGCTTACATTTAGCACACACGTATATTGCCCAACACCACGGCGTGATTGAATTTGACAGCCGAGCGGGTCACACCACATTTAGTCTTTTTTTGCCCCTTAATGCATGGCAAGACACAGGAAGCGCATCATGAAACCAGTTTGGGTTATTGACGATGATAAATCGATTCGCTGGGTGTTTGAAAAAGCACTCAGTCGCGAACACATTACCCATACCGCCTTTGCATCGGCCACCGAAGCGCTGCTTCAATTACAAACCGAGCGCCCACAAGCGGTGGTGTGTGATATCCGCATGCCCGGCGAATCTGGCTTAAATTTTTTAGAGATCGTCAAGCGCGACTGGCCTGAAATCCCCGTGATTATCATGACCGCGCATTCTGATTTAGACAGCGCCGTTTCGGCGTTTCAAGGCGGCGCATTTGAATACCTTGCCAAACCATTTGACGTCGACCAAGCGATTGCACTGATTCGCCGCGCCATGCAAGAAAGCGAAGTGCGCAGCCCTAATCATGAAGCCGATTCAGCCGTAGCTGAAATGCTCGGCCAAGCCCCCGCGATGCAGGATGTATTTCGCGCGATTGGCCGCCTATCTCATTCGGCGGCAACCGTCATGATTACCGGTGAATCCGGTAGCGGCAAAGAGCTGGTTGCCCGTGCGCTGCACCGGCATAGCCCACGCGCGAATAAAACTTTTGTTGCCATTAATAGCGCAGCGATTCCCAAGGACTTACTCGAGTCTGAATTATTTGGCCATGAACGTGGCGCTTTTACCGGGGCAGACGCCAAACGGATTGGCCGCTTTGAACAAGCCGAAGGGGGCACGCTCTTTCTGGATGAAATTGGTGACATGCCATTTGATCTGCAAACACGTTTATTGCGTGTGCTGTCAGATGGTTTTTTCTATCGCGTTGGCGGTCACCAGCCTATTAAAGCCAATGTACGAGTCATCGCCGCCACGCATCAAGATCTTGAAGACCGAGTCAAAGAAAAACTATTTCGTGAAGACTTATATCATCGCCTCAATGTCATCCGTTTGCGCCTACCGGCATTGCGCGAACGTAAGCAAGACATTCCGCTGCTGACCAAGCATTTTCTGGCGCAGTCGGCTAAAAACCTCGACGTTGAAATCAAACGCCTCAGTGACGCGGCAATGCAACAGCTGACTCAATATCATTTTCCGGGCAATGTTCGCCAGCTCGAAAACATTTGCCATTGGATCAGCGTCATGGCGCCCGGACAATGCGTTGAAAGCAACGATTTACCTCCCGAGTTACAAACCCCAACCATCAGTAATCAACTGGTTGGTGACTGGCAATCATCACTAGCGGCTGAAGTTAAGCACCGCCTACAACGCGGCGACAGCCGGATTTTAGACAGTATGATGCTCGATTTTGAGCGCACCGTTATCGAGCAAGCCTTGGCGCAAACTGGGGGTAAACGAATAGAAGCCTCGGAACTACTAGGCTGGGGACGCAATACCCTAACTAGAAAAATTCAAGAACTCGGAATCGACGAGCATAGCGCCTAATTACAAATTTAGCGCAGCCTAAAGTCCACAACCGCCAATACAGTGCATTTTGCAAAATGACGAACCATAAAAAAGCCCTAGGATTTCTCCTCGGGCTTTTTTGCAGGCTGACGATATTGAATGGCTTAACGAATTTCGAAAATTTTGCCAAAGTTGGCAATATCAAGCACCGATTTCACCGTGCCTTTACAATTGACCAGCGTAATTTTTTTACCGCCAGCGCGCTCATTGAGTAGCAATAGCATCCCTAAAGCGGCCGAATCCATATAATCTACTGCCGAAAAATCAATTTCGATATCCGAGAGGCCAGGATGCTGTAAAGCCGAGGTCGTTGCGTGCTTAAACTCTCGATGAAATTCAAAGGTAAAGTTGCCATTCAAAGCTAAGATGGCGCGGTTATTATCAAAGCGTACATTCACTTGCATAGACCTACTCCAAAAACGTTGATGACTGTATGTACAATATAGTCTAGCCACAGAGAAGACTTATGCAAAGCTTGCAATTAAAAAAAGCTCGCCAATCTACAGATTATTTTTCAACGAAAGCACGCTCAATCACATAATCGCCCGGTTCGCCAATTCGTTTGGACACTTTAAAGCCCAATGAGTCCAGTAGATTACACGTGTCTTCTAGCATCGCTGGGCTACCGCACAGCATGGCGCGATCGGTTTCTGGATTCAGTGGTGGCAAACCGATATCTTCAAATAATTTACCCGAAGTAATTAAATCAGTCAGACGACCTTGATTACGGAATGGCTCACGCGTCACCGTTGGGTAATAAATTAATTTATTACGCACTTCTTCGCCAAAAAACTCATTATTTGGCAATTCATGCTCAATATAATCCGCATACGCTAATTCACTCACCGTGCGCACACCATGAATCAAAATGATTTTATCGAATTTTTCATACGCTTCAGGATCTTTAATCAAGCTCATGAAAGGTGCTAAACCAGTACCAGTACTCAGGTAATACAAATGTTTACCCGGTTTTAAATCAGACAATACCAAAGTGCCGGTGGGTTTACGGCTCACTAATAATTTATCGCCTTCTTTTAAATGCTGCAGGCGCGAAGTCAGTGGGCCGTTTTGCACTTTAATACTAAAAAATTCGAGCTCTTCTTCGTAATTGGCACTGGCAATTGAATAGGCGCGCATTAATGGCTTACCATCCACTTCCAAACCAATCATCACAAACTGGCCATTTTCAAAACGCAGCGACTCATCACGCGTGGTGGTAAAGCTAAATAAAGAATCATTCCAGTGACGAACACTCAGTACGGTTTCATGAGCAAACTTAGACATTTAACTTCCTTCAAAAACAATCACCGCAGAAGCACCAAGACACAGAGAAAAGTATTTAGGCCCTAAACAATGGGCGCACTTTCAGTTCTGTTTGATCTTTGCGCCTCGGCGTCTTTATGGTTCAAATTATTCAGCTTTTAACGCCGCTTGTAATTCAGGAATCACGGTAAATAGATCAGCAACTAAACCATAATCGGCCACTTGGAAAATCGGCGCATCCGCGTCGATATTCACCGCCACAATGACCTTACTGTCTTTAATCCCGCCCACGTGCTGCGCTGCGCCAGAAACGCCAAACGCCATATACAGCTCAGGCGCGACCACGGTACCGGTTTGGCCAACTTGGCTATCATTGGGTGCCATGCCAGCATCCACCGCCGCGCGTGTCGCACCAATCGCTGCGCCGAGTACATCAGCCAATGGCGTGAGCGTTGCTTTAAAGCCTTCGGCACTACCGAGTGAACGACCACCGCTAATCACCACCCGCGCTGTTGCCAGCTCTGGGCGATCGAGCTCAACCAAATCACGGCTCACCCATGTGGTTTGTCCGGTATCGGCAGTTGCTGTCAACGTTTCCAGCGTTGCAGCACCCCCGGTTGCGGCAACAGCTTCAAACACCGTTGGACGAATCGTCAAAATCCGTAAACCGGCTGGTGCAACAACGGTGGCATTGATATTGCCAGCGTACATCGGCCGCACAAAGGTCGTCGCGTTGATAATCTGAATCACTTCAGACACCATCGCCACATCAAGTAATGCTGCAGCGCGTGGCAATACATTTTTGCCAAAGCTGGTCGCCGCTGCGACCAATGCGGAGTAATTGGCGGCGAGTTGCACCAATAAAGGCGCGAGGTTTTCGGCTAAGCCATGCGCATACGCCTGCCCATCTGCATGGAGTACCTTGCTCAAGCCCTCAATCTTCATGGCCTGGGCAGCAATACCTGCCACATCATTGCCCGTCACTAATAAATGAACTTCCTCACCCAATTGGCTCGCAGCGCGAATCGCCGAGCGCGTAGCGGCTTTAATGCCGTGGCTGTCTAATTCAGCAATCACTAAAACGCTCATGGCAACACCTTCTCAGCTCGCAATGCAGCGACCAACTCGGCTACATTATTTAAAATTTTCCCCGGCTTACGTGCCGCAGGTTCAGCAATCTGCAATACCGTTAACACCGGTGCGCTGACGGTAAAATCAGCCGCAGGCAAAGTCTCAATCGGTTTTTTCTTGGCCATCATCAACGCTGGCAATTTAATAAAACGTGGCTCATTCAAGCGTA
Source organism: Deefgea salmonis (assembly GCF_020531905.1). Lineage (GTDB taxonomy): Bacteria > Pseudomonadota > Gammaproteobacteria > Burkholderiales > Chitinibacteraceae > Deefgea > Deefgea salmonis. The sequence goes on from NZ_JAJAWG010000003.1 coordinate 207,133, forward strand.
AGTCCACAGAAATCACCGCCGGCAATTGCAACGACAAGGTTTCCTGACCACCATCGATCTCACGCACCACGGTGGCGAGGCCATCCGCGAGTTGAATGCTGGAGGCAAATGTAGCTTGCGGCCAATTTAATAAACCCGCCAGCATTTGCGCGGTTTCAGCCGCATCATCATCAATCGCTTGCTTACCCGTCAGCACCAAATCCGGCGCTTCACGCTGAACGATAGCTTGCAGATATTTCGCTGCCGTTAATGGCTGCACCACAGCGGGCGTCTCGATCAAAATCGCCCGATCTGCGCCCATTGCCAAAGCATGACGTAACACATCTTGATTAGCCGCAGAGCCAACCGCCACCACCACCACCACTTCGCTGGCCACACCAGCTTCTTTCAAGCGTACTGCGCCTTCGACGGCATTTTCGTCAAAAGGATTGATGCTCATTTTGACATTGGTCAATTCAACGTCCAAGCCATCTTGAGCTGGCCGTGGACGGATTTGATAATCAACAACCCGTTTAATGCTGACTAGAATTTTCATGCTGCTTCCTTACATAGCGACCTTTGATGGTCATCAACGCGCGCGATTATAGAACAAATGTCATTTTGCACAAGATTGTATTCGGCGGTAAACTATATGTAAAACACATTGTTATTATAAACATATTCGATTTTACAGATATAGAAGCGAGATTGAGATGCAAGAACGCGATGTCATGGAATACGATGTGCTGATTATTGGTGCTGGCCCTGCTGGCCTGAGTTCAGCCATTGCTTTAAAGCAGCTCAACCCCGAAATTTCAGTCTGTATTTTGGAAAAAGGCGCGCAAGTAGGCGCGCATATTTTGTCTGGCGCGGTGATTGATCCGATTGCGCTCAATCAACTGATTCCCGATTGGCAACAGCGCGCGCCGCAATTGGCCACCGCGGTCAGCCAAGACGAGTTCTTTTTACTCGACGAAGACACCGGCATTAAGATTCCACAAATCTTACTGCCGCCACAATTACACAACGATGGCTGTTTTATCGTTAAGTTGGGCGAAGTCTGTGCTTGGCTTGCCAGCGAAGCTGAAAACCTGGGCGTTGAAATTTATCCCGGCTTTGCTGCAGCCGAAGTATTGTACGACGATGCAGGCGCCGTCATGGGCGTGGCCGTTGGCGATATGGGCATCAATAAATTAGGCCAACATAAAGCCGATTACGCGCTGGGCATGGCGATTCTCGCCAAATACACGTTGTTTTGCGAAGGCGCGCGCGGCTCACTCGCTGGCGATTTAGAAAATAAATATGCTTTACGTCAAGACGCCGATCCGCAGCATTTTGGCCTTGGCGTCAAAGAAGTTTGGCAAGTTAAACCCGAACACCACCACCTTGGTTTAGTGCAGCACGCCCAAGGTTGGCCGCTCGACAACAGCACCAGCGGTGGCGCGTTTATTTATCATTTGCCCGACCATCAAGTGGCCATTGGTTATGTGGTGCATTTGAATTACCAAAACCCCACCTTATCGCCATTCGAAGAATTACAACGCTTTAAAACCCACCCCAAAATTCGTGGCACTTTTGCTGGTGCCAAACGCATTGCTTACGGCGCGCGCGCGATCGCCGAAGGTGGCCTGCAATCCTTACCCAAAATGACCTTCCCTGGCGGGATTTTGCTTGGCTGCTCAGCGGGATTACTCAATTTCCCACGCATTAAAGGCACGCATAATGCGATGCTGTCAGGCATGTTAGCCGCCCCAGCCATAGTCGACGCCATTGCCAACGATCGGCAGCGCGATGAACTGATTGCTTTCAATACCGCCTTTGCACAATCAAGTATTTGGCAAGAACTACAACAAGTGCGCAATATCAAGCCAGCGATTTCTAAACTCGGCACTTTCGCAGGTACGATGTATGCAGGTGCAGAGCTTTGGTTATCTAAGTTAGGGATCAATACCCCTTGGACATTACGCCACAGCACGCCCGATAATGCCACGCTAAAACCACTCAACAGCGTCACAGCGATTCATTACCCCAAACCCGATGGCGTACTGACGTTCAATAAGCTTGATTCTTTAATGCTGGCCAATGTCTCGCACGATCACGATCAACCCAGCCATTTGCAATTACGCGATACCTTAATTCCGATTACCGTCAATCTGGCCCAGTATGGCTCACCAGAAAGCCATTACTGCCCTGCTGGCGTGTATGAAATCATTCAACACCACGACGCACCCGCCTTACAAATCAACGCGCAAAATTGCTTGCATTGCAAAACCTGCGACATCAAAGATCCGCAGCAAAACATCCATTGGGTACCGCCTGAAGGCGGCGGTGGGCCGCTCTATACAGGTATGTAGTATTTTAATGTGGCTCATATTGAATATGGGCCACATCAATATACCCATCATTCAGACTTTTTATTACGGCGTAAATCAAAATAAATCTTCATCACCAACACCGCACCCGCTAGCGCCAAAGTCACTGTATTGGCCAAAATCAACGGCCAGTCACCGAGCATAAAGCCATACACCAGCCATAAACCCACCCCAGTAACAAAAATCAAATACATGCCTAAGGAAATATCTTTCGCCGAACGACTACGCCAAACCTGCCACACTTGCGGCACAAAGGCGACAGTGGTGCATAGCGCGGCGGACATGCCAATTAAACTCAATACATTCATCGCTCAATACTCATTCAATGGGGCGGTAAAGTCAGCAGCAAGTCGTCATCACAGTACGCCTCGCCACTGCACATCAACAAACTTGTACAGTCGGCCGACAGCCCATAAAAAACGGCGCTCTGCGCGCCGTTATCTTAAAAAAACCAAACCTTATTTCGCCAACAAAATCCGTAACATACGGCGAAGTGGCTCAGCAGCGCCCCAGAGCAATTGGTCGCCAATCACAAACGCGCTGATGTATTCTGGGCCCATATTCAATTTACGCACGCGGCCTACACCGATATCGAGCTTGCCAGTGATTTGCGCAGGAATCAGCTCTTTCACGGTGATTTCGCGATCGTTCGGCACCCATTTCACCCAATCGTTACCCGATTTGATGATGGCTTCAATTTCAGCCAGTGGCAGATCTTTTTTCAGTTTGATGGTCAATGCCAAGCTATGGCAACGCATCGCACCAATCCGCACACACAAACCATCGACTGGAATCGTGGCGTCAGAACCGAGGATTTTGTTCACTTCGGCTTGGCCTTTCCATTCTTCTTTGGTTTGGCCGTTATCAAGTTGCTTGTCAATCCACGGGATCAAACCGCCAGCGAGTGGCGCACCGAAAAATTCAGTAGGTACATCGTTTGAAATGGTATGCGCGACTTTTTTGTCGATTTCTAAAATCGCTGAAGCTGGCGTTGCCAACTCATCGGCCACGGCGTTGTACACCACGCCCATGCCTTTGAGGAGTTCACGCATGTGGTTAGCACCACCGCCGGAAGCCGCTTGATACGTCATTGACGAAACCCAATCAACCAACCCAGCTTTAAACAAACCGCCCATACCCATCAACATGATCGAGTTGGTACAGTTGCCGCCGATGTAGTTTTTTACACCACGGGCCAAAGCGCCTTGGATCACGTCGTCATTGACTGGATCGAGCACGATGACGGCATTGTCTTCCATACGCAAGGTAGAAGCGGCGTCAATCCAGTAGCCTTCCCAACCGCTAGCGCGCAGTTTTGGGAAAACTTCGGTGGTGTAGTCGCCGCCTTGGCAAGAAATAATCACGTCCATTGCGGCCAATTGGGCAATATCGTTGGCGTCTTGCAAGGTGCCAGCGTCTTTACCAAAATTAGGTGCAGCTTGGCCTGCTTGCGACGTTGTGAAGAAAACCGGATCGATCACATCGAAATCTTTTTCTTCTTGCATGCGTTGCATCAGAACCGAACCCACCATACCGCGCCAACCGACTAGACCCACCCGTTTCATGATTACATCCTTTAGCGACAACAATTAATTAATTCGAGTCTTAGATATTAGTGAAATTCCGTATGCCTGACTAGACAGCAAAGCCAATTAAGCGCGCTTTTACCCAATTTAAATGTTTCCAAACGTACCTTCACGGTGCAGCATGCCCCGCCAATCGGCGTTAAAATTAGGCTTTTTGCGACCCAAGAGGACTCCAGTGCGCGTTTTAATTCAAAGAGTCAAACAAGCTCAAGTCGATGTTGGCCACGAAACCGTCGGAAAAATCAATGCCGGTTTATTGCTGTTGGTTGGCGTTGGTCATGAAGATGCGGCGACTGATATCCAATGGCTGGTGAATAAAATCGCCAATTTACGGCTATTTAATGATGAAAACGAAGTGATGAATTTATCCATCCTCGATGTGGGCGCAGACGTTTTGGCGGTCAGTCAATTTACGCTGTTTGGTAATGTCAAAAAAGGCAATCGACCCAGTTGGGGCGAGGCGGCGCCGGGGCCAATCAGCCAGCCAATATTTGATGAATTCGTTCGCCAGCTCAGCCTCAAACTGGCCAAGCCGGTGGCGACGGGACGATTTGGTGCGGATATGCAGGTGGCTTTAATCAATGATGGCCCGATTACTTTATGGATTGATAGCAAAGCGCCTTGATTCGCCAATAAAATCGCGCCAACGCGGCGCAAAACCCAACGTCAACCGCCGGCAAATAAGGCTTTACCCGTACTTGACCGAAACAACATGCCAAGTGCAGAATGCCCTTAGCGCCGATTTGAAACCCAGCTTGCGGGCGCTTTATAAATACTCGCTAAAGCGTGCAAAACCCACTGCACGTGGGTTTTTTGTTTTTTGCGCCAATTAATCGACAAATTGCGGGGCGCGTTCGAAATGCCGCTAAAGCGTCGGTGATTCAATCCAATACCACAGAATCACCGGCGAGTTTCTTAGGAGCTTGCCCATGTATGATTGTTTAGAAGCAACGATAAGCCGCCCTGCAACAACGGGTTTACGCAAAAACCGCCGGCTTAATTTTGATCGGTATCGCGAGCACCACTGCTTACAGCTTCGTGCTGCGCCCTATACCGGCCCGCATTCATTAATTCGGGCGTTTGCCGCAGCCCAAAGCTTACACCTGCCAACGCACAATTTACCCGATGGTAGTTTATTGATTTTGGATTTGCTTTGTACTGAAGCCTTATTGTTTCAACGCCGCTTTCCTGATTTATTGGCTATTTATGAGCCAGCACGCCCCATTCCCAAAGGATAGCAATGCCCCGTTTGCAAGACGTTAAAGCCACCTGGATTCTCGCTTGGCCAATTATGATCGGCCAACTCGCTCAAACTGGCACCGGCTTTGTCGATGCGGTCATGGCCGGTCATTTATCGGCCGGTGATTTGGCCGCAGTTTCAGTCGGCACGTCGATTTGGAGCGTGATGATTGTCACCATGTTTGGCTTATTGATTGCCATTAGCCCGATGGCGTCGCAAAAAGTCGGCGCCAAGGCTTGGCATGAAATCCCATCGTTAACGCAACAAGCTTTATACCAAGGCTTATTTATCGCCCTGATCATGATGTTGATCGCGCATAGTTTGCTGCCGATTTTTTCACATATTGGTTTAGCGCCCGATGTGGCCGAAAAAGGCAGCCGCTTTTTAGCGGTGATCTCATGGGGTTTTCCGGCGGTGGCGATTGCGCGGGTTTTGTATGGCTATAGCTCGTGCTTAAATCAAACCAAGCCGATGATGGTGATTTCGATTCTTGCGCTGCTGCTCAATATCCCCGCCAACTACGTGTTAATTTATGGCGAATGGGGGTTTCCGGAGTTGGGCGCAGTCGGTTGTGCTTGGGCCACGGCGATGTGCATGTGGTTTAGCGCCATCATGTGGATTATTTGGATTCGTATTTCACCGATTTATCGAGATACGCACCCGTTTCGTCATATCGAAGGTCTACGTTTACAAACGCAAAAGCAATTGGCCAAGTTGGCCATTCCAATCGGGATTATGTTTTTTGTTGAATCGAGTGCGTTTAGTTTGATTGCCCTGATGCTGGCCAAATTGGGTACCACCACCGTGGCATCGCATCAAATTGCACTGAATTTTTCTTCGCTGACTTTTATGATTCCATTGGCCATTAGCACCGCGCTCACCGTTCGCGTGGGGCAAGCCGTTGGCGCTGGCGATTTTAAGCTGGCGCGCTTTATTGGTGAAACAGGGATTTACCTGGGTTTTGTCTTGGCGATTATTTCTGGCTGCATGATTATTGCATTTCGCAGCACGATTGCGGCTTGGTATACCAGCGACCCTGCGGTGATTTTACTCGCGGCTAAATTGCTGTTGTTATCCGGATTTTTCCAGTTTTCAGACGCCACCCAGATTGTGGTTGCGGGTGTATTGCGCGGTTATAAATCAACGCGTATGCCACTGGTAATCCACTTAACGGCATTTTGGGTGATCGGTATTCCGCTCGGTTATGCGCTGACGTTTGGGGTCGGTCCATTTAGCCCACAAGGTCCGGCCGGCTATTGGTTGGCGCTGGTGATTGCACTGACGTTTGCGGCGATTGCGCTGTATGTGTTTTTTAGACGAATCAGCATACGGGCACTTCAAACAGGTATAGCAAGCTAAGACTTTATAATCGAAGGCTAGAGAGCAATACCTAGCCTCGTTGCAGCATGCGGATTGAATGCGGTGTGATCACTGCATTCAACTCAGGACTCGCCCCAGCGCTGCATAAGTTGATGCGGTACCGCCAACTGATCTAAAATCCGCGCCACGACAAAATCAACTAAATCTTCGATGGTTTGTGGGTGATGATAAAAACCGGGATTGGGCGGCAAAATCACCACGCCAAGGCGTGATAATTTCAGCATATGCTCAAGATGTATCGCTGAAAATGGCGTTTCGCGCGGCACAATAATCAGCGTTTTACGCTCTTTAATCATCACATCGGCCGCACGCTCTAATAGATTATCTGACGCGCCATTGGCAATCGCCGACAAGGCCCCCATGGTACACGGCACCACCACCATACCGTCGCCAGGGTTACTACCCGAAGCCATCGGTGCAAACCATTCTTGCTGACCATAAACCTGTAACTGCTGTGCAGTCACGCCATACTGCGCGCGCAGTAACTCAGCCAAGTCCGCTGCACGGCTAGGCCAAGTTAAATTCAGTTCTTGCTTGGCGACAATTTGCGCCACTTGGGTATACACCAAACGCACGTTACAACCGGCTAACAGCAAGCATTCTAGCGTGCGTAATCCATAGGGCAAACCGGATGCGCCAGTAAAAGCCAGCGTAATTGTCTTCATTGTGTCGTATCCACAGCAGGGTAAGTTCGCAATAAATGAGTGGCAATTAAGCCATTCACCACGCCAAAAATAATGGCCATTGCCAACAGTAAAGGAATTAAAACCAAAATGCCGTTATGGGGAATTAACCATAAACGCGCAATCAGCAGCTGGCCGACTAAATGCGCCAAAGCCGAGCACAGCGACCAAGTCACCAAGCCAAAATAACGTTGCGGTAAATATTGCACCAGCGCCAAAGCCAATACACTGGCTACGCCGCCTGCCAAGCTTAAAGCAAAACCAGGGGAAAACACCCCGCCCAACACCAAGCTCGAACCTAAAATCCGTAACATCGACACCCACGCGGCGGCCGACCAGCCCAAACGCTGTAAAGCAATTAAGGTGACGATATTGGCCAGCCCCGGTTTAAAGCCCGGAATCGGTGATGGAATACCCGATTCAATCACCGCCAACACAATCGCGCACGCGGCAAAGCGGGCAATTTGCTCATCGGCGGTGCTGACATTTAACGTGATTTTAGTAACTGAGGCTGTCATAACGGGCAGGACGTTGACCAACGAGTTCAATACTGGTGCGATTGGGCAAGCAAATCGCACTTTGCCCCACTTGAGTGAGCCAGCCAGCACGCACACAATACTGCCGCGGGCTTGGGTCGCTGGCAATCCGCGCACGGCCAGCGGCCACCTCGATGACAGTTTTGCCAAGCGGGCCATCAATCGCCAAGATGCGCGCTGCGGCTAAATCTAATTCGGCGTACAGTTGGCCATCTTGAAAAATCTTAACGCGAGTCGCCCCAGCATGTGACCAACAGAAGGCGGTAATCACGCCCCACAGCAATACAAACACCCCCATCACCACATAATCACCTGAGCGCAATAAGCTCAGCCAATCTCGCCATGATTTAGCTGCGCTGATGTTGTTCACGATGCCGAACCAAGACCTGACGATTGCGTGAAAAATGTCGGCGTAGCTCTTCGGCCAAATACACCGAACGATGCTGACCGCCGGTGCAGCCAATGGCCACGGTGACATAACTGCGCTGATCACGTTCAAACTCCGGCAACCAGCGCTCTAAAAAGCCCAAAATATGCGTCAAATAATTGCCGACGCTGGCTTGTCGCATTAAGAAATCGGCCACCGGCTGATCCATGCCCGTTAAAGAGCGTAGCGCCGGGTCATAAAATGGATTGGGCAAACAACGGGCGTCAAACACAAAATCTGCATCCAGCGGCAAACCGTGCTTAAAGCCAAACGACTCAAAAATCAGCATTAATTTGGCACGATCAGTCGCGATAAACTCACGCACCCAAGTGCGTAATTGCGCCGCCGATAGACCCGAGGTATCGATGACATGCGACATCTCACGGATGCTTTCTAGCATTTCACGCTCAACCGCCACCGATTCGGTCACCGTTAATTCCCCCAGCGACAGCGGATGACTGCGGCGACTTTCTGAATAGCGTTTCACCAAAACTTCGTTATTGGCCTCCAAAAACAACATCCGCACATCCAGCCCTAAATCCATCAAAGCGGCTAAATGATCGGGAAAAGTGGCCAAATTATGCGCGCTACGGGCGTCAATCCCGATGGCAATTTTAGGGTAGCCATCCAAGTCGAGCATCGACACCGCTTGCGGCAATAATGGTGCAGGTAAATTATCCAAACAATAAAAGCCCAAATCTTCCAATGCTTTTAAAGCCACGCTTTTACCCGCGCCCGACAAACCCGATAGCAAGACCAATTGTTGATGTTGGCTGTGTGACATTATTCCCCCATCTCCATAAATTTCTGGTGGCGCTCGATAAATTCACGCGTTGAATCAATCCCGCGCAATTGCAAAATATAATTTCGCACTGCCGACTCAACCAACACCGCCAAATTGCGACCGGCTGCGACTGGAATGACTAATTTTCTCACCGGCACATCCAAAATCGCCTGGGTTGCCGCTTGCATTTGTAAGCGATCAACTGGCGCGACATTCTCGCCGCCAGCTTTGGCCAAATGCACAATCAATTTCAGTGTTTTTTTCGGCCTGACTGCTGTTTCACCAAAGATGGTTCTAATATTGAGCACCCCAATCCCGCGCACCTCTAAAAAGTCGCGCAACATCGGTGGGCAACGCCCTTCTAAGGTTTCCGGATTAGTGCGATACACCTCAACCACATCATCAGCCACCAAGCCGTGACCACGAGAAATCAGCTCCAGCGCCAACTCAGATTTACCCATCGACGACTCACCGGTCAGCAAAACCCCAACCTCCAACACATCCAAAAATACTCCATGTAGGTGTGTTGATACAGCCAATGCTTTACTTAGATAGTAGCGCAATACCTCCATTAAATACGGAGATTGCTCCGGACTAGTGAGTAAGGGAACATGATGACGCTCAGCCGCTTCCCGCAAAGAATCGGGCACCGCTTGCCCATTGGCGACAATCATCGCCGACATATCATTGGCAAACAGCTGATTCAAGCTAGAGTGCTGCACCTCGCTCGACAAACCATTGAGATAAGCGACTTCCGCAATCCCCAGTACTTGAATGCGATTGGGATGGACAAAGTTCAAATGCCCAACCAAAGATAGCGATGGCTTTTGCTCTGAGGCATCATTGGACAATAAATTATTTGCCCCCGACTGCCCAGCAACCCAAGTCAGACGCAGTTTTTCGGCGTTATCAATAAATAATTGTCGAGCAGTAATCTGGGGCATGCGGCCTCGCGTAGAACAAAAAAAGCGCTGATTTTATGCCATTGTGGATCAAAAACGAAATGGGCAGCGAACAAATGATAAGCCCCCAGATCAAGGCTGAGGGCTCTAGTCGATCAGGAAAAATCGGGCGCGTAGGGTTCCCACGTTGAAATCCGCTGCCACACCGCCTCGGGGTCAGGCAAAGTCATTAATTCTTCGCGTAATTGCTTATCAGAAAACAGCTGTGCTAATTCTGACAAAATCTGCAAATGCAGATCAGTGGCATTGGCGGGCACTAAGAGCACAAAAATCAATGACACGGGCTTGCTATCTGGCGCATCAAATTGAATCGGCGCGCTCAAGCGCACAAACGCCCCTACCGCCTCTTTTAAACCTTTAATCCGGCCATGCGGAATGGCGACGCCTTGACCCAAACCCGTTGAACCGAGTTTTTCCCGGGCAAACAGGCTATCAAAAATTACGCTACGCGCAATACCATGGCTGTTTTCGAACAAGATACCGACATGTTCAAAAACGCGTTTTTTGCTACCCACATCCAAATCTAAAAAAACATTGGCGACTGGGAGTATTTTGCTAATCAGGCTCATGTTCAAACTTATGTCCTTAAAGGAGCTGCTATTGTAACTCGCACTCCGATAAACAAAAACGGGAACGACTCGCGGCGTTCCCGTTGTGTTGCTTGTGCAACGGATTATTCTTCGATTACCACTTGATGCTTCAGGGCATCATTACGATGGCCAGATAATTTTTCTTTGTATTTAATAATCTGGCGATCCAGTTTATCGACCATGCTATCGATGGCGGCGTACATATCGCTATCGATAGACTCAACATGCAGATCTTTACCAACGACATTGATTGTCGCCTCGGCCTTATGTTCCAGCTTATCCACCGATAAAATGACTAAAACATCAATCACATTATCAAAATGACGGGTCGTGCGCTCAATTTTACCTGAAACGTATTCACGAATCGCTGGTGTAACTTCCAGATGATGACCACTAATGTTGAGGTTCATATACTACTCCTTCGGTTCTTCATGCTTTTATAAGGCAGTGCTTTTATAGGCACTTGCGCAGATTAACGGGAGGAATCATTAATGCCTCCCTATACTTAGCAACGGTGCGCCGCGCAACTGCCACACCTTGCCGTGCGAGTTCTTCAGTTATAGCACTATCGGATAATGGCTTGTGCTGATTTTCTTGCTGTACCAGTTGTTTGATCAAAGCCTTAATCGATGTCGCAGAGTTTTCACCCCCGCTTTCGCTTTCAACATGACTGCCAAAAAAATATTTGTACTCAAAAACGCCGCGTGGCGTCAGCATGTATTTTTGCGTAGTCACCCGAGATATCGTCGACTCATGCAATTCAAGTTCATCGGCAATATCGCGCAGCACCAAAGGCCGCATTGCCACTTCACCGTATTCAAAAAAAGCTTTTTGTCGTATTACGATGGCTTCGGCCACCCGTAATATGGTACTGCCGCGTTGCTCAACACTTTTAATCAACCAACGTGCTTCTTGTAGCTTACCACTGAGTGCCGCTGCTGAATCGCCCTGCAGTAATTTAGCGTACAACTCATTGACTCTTAACTTCGGTTGCGCCGCACTATTTAAACGCACCTGCCATTGCCCACGCACCTTGGTCACAATCACATCCGGTAATACATAACGCGTTGTTTCTGCTGACCAGTTTGCGCCCGGCCTTGGCGTTAAACCGCGAATCAGTGTTTGAGCTTGTTTAAGAACCACCTCATCACACTGTAGTTGGCGTTTAAGTCTAGTGTAATCCCGTTGCGCCAATAAATCGAGACCTTCGTTCACCAAACGAATGGCAATATTTCGAGCTGAACTTACTGGCAAGACCCGCAATTGCAAGGTCAATGACTCCGGCAAATCCCGCGCACCAACACCAAGTGGCTCTAGTTGCTGTAAATGTTGCAATGCAATTTGTAATTCTTCTGGTTCTAACTCAAGCTCTAATACCAAGCTTTCTGGTAGTTGGGCGTAAATTTCATCCAAGCTTTGGCTCAGCATTCCATCATCATCTAAAGCATCAATTAGCAATGAAATCAATGCGCTATCACGCAGCGATAAGGGCAAGCAGCCCATTTGTTCTAACAAATAATCGCGCAGTGAATACAGCTTGGCCACCCGAAGTGCGGGGTCATTTTCATCGCCTTCATCAAACGAAGTATTCGCGCGCACGTCTTCCCAGCGTAAGCTGTCGCCGTCTTCAACAACCTCACTGACCTCTAATTTTTCGGCCTCTTCACCTGCATCTTGCACGCCATCTTCGCGTTCAAGCATTGGATTTTCGGCTAAAAATTGCTCTATTTCTTGTTGAAAATCAAGCGTGGACAACTGCAAAAGCTTAATCGATTGCTGAAGCTGCGGTGTTAAATTGAGCTGTTGCGACATCCGCAACTGCAAAGTTTGCTTCATGAAGGGAATAACCTAATTGGCAAAAACACTACATTTTAAAATGCTCGCCCAGATAAACTTGGCGAACATCTTCATTATTAACAATTTCATCGGGCTTACCTGCAGCCATCACAGCACCTTCAGAAATAATATAGGCACGATCGCAAATCCCTAAGGTTTCGCGAACATTATGATCCGTAATCAAAACGCCAATCCCACGCCCTTTTAAAAAACCAATAATGCGCTGAATATCAATCACCGCAATCGGATCGACCCCCGCAAATGGCTCGTCGAGCAAAACAAATTGTGGATTTGAAGCGAGTGCGCGGGCGATTTCAACGCGGCGGCGCTCCCCGCCCGAAAGACTCATTGCGCCACTTTCACGCAAATGCGCGATATGTAAATCATGCAGCAGCTCGTCTAGACGCGACTCAATTTCTTCTTTACGACTGTAATGCAGCTCAAGCACCGCTTTAATATTTTCAGCGACGGTCATTTTGCGAAAAATTGACGCTTCTTGCGGTAGATAACCTAAACCGAGCCGAGCGCGTTTATGAATGGGCTGCTGACTGACGTCCACACCATCGAGCTCAATGCATCCAGCGTCCATTTTAACCAAGCCAACAATCATATAAAAACTGGTGGTTTTACCGGCGCCATTGGGCCCCAATAGGCCGACCACTTCACCGCTGGCGACTTCTAAAGAAACGTCACGCACTACGGTGCGTTTCTTATAGGATTTTTGTAAATGCTGCGCTTTCAACACACTCATTTGGTGGCGTCTTTCTTTTTCGGGTTGATGGTAATGTTCACTCGATTACCCGGCTTACTTTGTGCCTGGTAAAACTCAGTATTGAGATTGTAGTTAATCGTGTCACCCATCACGATATCTTGGCCTTTTTTAACCCAAGCTTTATCGATTAATATCATTTCGCCTTTCGCACCGTCGTAATCAAAGCGCAGAGACTCGGCGTCGAGCATTTCTCCGCTATCGAGTTTTTGCTTAAAGCGCACCGGACGACCTTCGCCTTTGGCGTATTGCTTGCCAAAGGCATCTTCGCTCATGGTCACTTTGTCGGCACGCATATTCATCGTGCCTTGCGTCGCAATCACATTGCCAGTACAGACTGTTTGCGAATTTTTTTGATCCGCAACGCAATTATCCGCGGTGATATTCATTGGCTTTTCACGATCGGCCGTTTCGGCATAAGACCATGAGTTAATGAGCAGGGCGAACAGCGGTAGGACGAGGAGTCGGGACATAGGTCATCTTTACTTGTGATTTAAGTTCTAAGGTTTGCAATTTATTATTGGCGATAAAACCTACGCCTTCGGCATGATTTTTACCCATATCGGCGGTGACAAACTGATCTGATTTGGCGAGTTCAGCTTGACCATCAATCCAAATATCACGGCCATTGATTATCAATTCGGGGTTGCCTTCGAAAGGCGCTCGACGCAATTGAGTGGCATCATAAAACCAAGTTTCTGAGCCCTTATGAATCGATTTTGCCCGAGTGCCAATCACCACAATCGTCGGCTTACTGGCCTCCGTTTGAGTTAACACCGGTTTTTCATACAGCATGGTATCTTGCAGCGGCACATGCGTGACTCGACTAGCGAGCAATTGTGAACGCTTCATACCGGTTTCGTCATATCGACGTAATACGCCTTCATCGGCAATTAAATCGGGAGCGTTTAAATCCAAGCGCTGCGGGGCAGTTAAATTAGTGGCTACACGGCTTAAAGCCCAGATTAAACTACCGACCAAAAGCAATAAAAGCAAGGGTAAAACCCAAGTGGTTAAACTACGCAAACCAATCCCCTAGCGCAAATATGGCGCCATCGCAGCATCATAGGTGTTTTGCGATTGCATAATTAAATCGCACACTTCACGTACCGCGCCCAAACCACCTTGGCTACCTGTAATGTAATGTGCGTGCTGGCGAACAATCGTCGGTGAATTCGGTACGGCAACTGCAAATGGCACGCGGCGCATAATCGGCAAATCAATGACATCGTCGCCCATATAGCCGCATTCCTCAGCCGTAACGCCGGTATCTAACAGCAGTTGCGCAAACGTGGCCAACTTATCGTGTGCACCTTGATAAACCAGGTCGATACCCAAGTTCTGGGTTCGATGCGTGAGTAAGCTTGAAGTGCGGCCAGTGATAATGGCCAGTCGAACGCCACTTTGCTGCAACATTTTTAAACCATGCCCATCCAATGAATGAAACGCTTTTAACTCTTCGCCAGCATCGGTGTAATACAAACGCCCATCCGTCATGACGCCATCAACGTCAAAAATCATCACACGAACTTTTTTTGCTTGCTCAAGCATTCAGCTTCCTTTGTATAAATTTTTAAACACAACATAGGTATTTAATGGCAGGGCATGTATTTCATTGCGTTCGGTGCAATACCCTATCAAACAACGCGGGCACGTAACAAGTCATGCATATTTAATGCCCCGACTAATCGGCCTTGATCTTGCACCAATAAACCATTAATTCGTCGTGATTCCATCAACTGAACCGCCTCAGCAGCCAGACGCGAAGCCTCAATAGTAGCAGGATTTGCCGTCATTACGGCACTGACCGGAGTGGTACGAATATCCACATCCAAATCTAAGGTGCGCCGCAAATCACCATCGGTATACACACCAACCAATAATCCTGCCGCATCAACCACCGCCGTCATTCCCAAACCCTTACGGCTAATCTCAAGTAAAGCATCGCGCAATGGTAAGTCTTGTCGCACCACCGGTAGACGCTCGCCCTGATGCATTAAATCACGCACATGCACCAATAAGCGCCGCCCTAAAGTGCCGCCAGGATGCGACAAAGCAAAATCTTCAGCTTGAAAGCCACGCGCCTCAAGCAAAGCCACAGCCAGCGCATCACCCAGCGCCAAAGCCACCGTGGTGCTGGCCGTTGGTGCTAAATTCAACGGGCAAGCCTCTTCGCTCACCGCGACATCCAAATGCACGGTGGATTCTTGACTTAGCGTCGAATTCACATTGCCGGTCATCGCAATAATCGGAATCGCCAAGCGCTTCAAACTGGGAAGCAATGCGACCAATTCATCACTCTCGCCAGAATTGGACAAGGCCAACACCACATCCGCAGAAGTAATCATGCCTAAATCACCGTGCGCGGCTTCACCGGGGTGGACAAAAAAAGCGGGGCTACCGGTGCTGGCCATGGTCGCGGCAATCTTTCGCGCCACATGCCCCGATTTTCCCATCCCCATCACCACAATTCGCCCACGACAACTCAGGGCGAGCTGACACGCTTGATCAAATTGGACATCCAAACGCGTCGACACGGCCAAAATAGCGGCGGCTTCAATTTGCAGCACTCGCTGCGCGACATCACAGGCCGACCATGCAACTTTTGATTCTATGGCATTCATCACAGAGCAACACACCTAGCGCATAAACAATGCCGCAGTATAAAAGACCTCATCATTAGATAACAGTAGGCTGTGAATAATCAGTACGTCAGCAACAGGGCCGGCTCAGTTATAATGAAATTGCATTCCACTCTAATGAAACCCATGCCGATTAATTTACAGTCCTTTCTTGTACTGCTTGCTGCGGCAGTGATCACCGTCGTGCTCTGCCGCAAACTCAAATTGCCGGCCATGCTCGGCTATTTACTAGTCGGGATGCTGATTGGCCCGTATGCCTTGGGATTGATTCAATCGAGCGATGAAGCCAGTCATTTGGCTGAATACGGCATTGTTTTTCTGATGTTTACGCTTGGGCTTGAATTTAACCTCGCCAAACTCAATGCCATGCGCCGAATTGTGTTTGGTTTGGGCGCAGCACAAGTGGCTGCGGTATTAATTTGCGTCGCAGCCGCGGTCTTATTTGCCGGTTTAGATTGGAAGGCGGGCTTAATTCTTGGCGGCGCAGCAGCGATGTCTTCCACCGCGATGGTGTCAAAATTACTCAGTGACCGCAGCGAGCTCAATGCGCCCCACGGACAAAATGCGATTGGTATTTTGTTGTTTCAAGATTTAGCCGTCGTTCCTTTCCTCATTATTATCCCCGCCCTAAGCTTGCCCGATGGCAGCATCACCATTCCATGGCTCAACATCCAAGTTGACCAACTGCTGTTTTCGCTATTTTTAGCCGCGATTAAAATCGTCTTTGTCTTGGCGGTACTGCTCTCGCTAGGGCAAAAAATCATGCGGCCTTGGTTTAATCTGGTCGCCAAACAACATGCCAGCGAGTTATTTATGATCAATATTTTATTGGTCACGCTCGGCACGGCATGGCTGACTGAGCAAGCGGGGTTGTCGCTGGCTTTAGGGGCATTTTTAGCCGGCATGCTGATTGCAGAAACCGAGTATCGCTATCAAGTGGAGGACGACATTCGCCCTTTTCGCGATTTATTACTCGGCTTGTTTTTCGTCACCGTTGGGATGAATTTAAACTTCAGCATCTTAATTTCAGAATGGGGAATCGTGCTGGCCAGCTTATTGCTGCTAGGCCCAATCAAAGTCGCCCTTATTGCCGGCTTAGCTCGGCTTTTTGGCAATACCGCAGGCACCTCATTACGCACGGGATTTGCACTCGGTCAGGGCGGCGAATTTGCTTTTGTTTTGCTGGCACTCACCGCACAAGGCGGCTTAGTGCCAAGCAATGTACTGCAAGCGGTCACTGCTGGAGTGATTCTGTCGATGCTCATTACCCCATTTTTAATCCAGCATTCTGACAAGCTGGTACTTCGCCTAGCCAGTTCTGAATGGATGAATCTCGCCGCCAATCTGCACAATATTGCCGTGCGCAGTATGGCTGCCAATGGCCACGTGATTTTGTGTGGGTTTGGCCGTAGCGGCCAATCTTTAGCGCGTATTTTGACGCAAGAAGACATACACTTTTTTGCCCTTGATTTAGACCCAGAAAAAGTGCGTGAAGCCACTGCGGCGGGTGAATCGGTGGTATTTGGGGATGCCGCTAAACGCGAAGTGTTACTCGCCGCCGGCTTGATGCGCGCGCGCGCCATCATTGTGACTTATGCCGACACGCATTCAGCGATGAAAATCCTTGAGTTAGCCCATCAAATTCGCCCTGAAATCCCCGTCATTGTGCGCACGCAAGACGATAGCGATATTGATTTACTTAAAAACGCTGGCGCAGCCGAAGTCGTTGCCGAAATCATGGAAGGTAGTTTGATGCTGGCTTCTCACACCATGATGCTGTTGGGGGTGCCGCTCAACAAAGTGATTCGCCGAATTCGTGAAGTTCGCGAAGCCCGCTACCAATTGATTCGCGGCTTTTATCGCGGACTGAATGAAGAGGCTGATGAAGGCGACCGTAGCTATCCACGTCTGCACACCTTGCAACTCACCCAAAATGCGCACGCCATTGGTTACACCATTGCCGAGCTCAAACTAGAACAATTCCAAGTCGAAATTCGCAGCATTCGCCGCCGCAATATGCCCCCTATCCAGCCCGATGCGGGCTTCCAGCTCAATAGCGGCGATGTGTTAGTCCTTCTTGGAGAGCAAGACAATTTAGCAGCCGCCGAGATGCTGCTGCTGCAAGGATAAGGCACAACACACCGGCCAAGCCGTCCAATGCGATCAATTGGCCAGCAAGGGGCTCATTTCATCACCGATGTGACATAAAAAAAGCACCGCAGACTTCAGCGGTGCTTTTCATTGTGTCAATCCATCAGCGGCGACTAAATTTAGGCCGCATGCCAATTTTGGCATTTAAAGTGATGGGTTCGCCTTGGCGAATGACGGTAATCGGCGTTGATTGCTCTGGCGGTAATGCCGCGATTGAATTCAACATTTGTGCTGAATTACTCACTTCTTTACCATCAATATGAAGCAAAACATCCCCCGGACGAATCCCTGCCACCGCAGCGGGGCCATTGCGAACCACCCCCGCAATCAAAGCGCCTTTGCTAGACTCAAGCTTGAGCGAAGCGGCTAAATCTGGCGTCACATCTTGCACCTCAATCCCCAGCCAACCACGAGTGACACTACCGTCTTTAATAATGGCATCCATCACTTGCTTGACAATATTGGCAGGGATTGCAAAGCCAATACCGAGTGAACCGCCCGTTTTAGAGAAAATAGCGGTGTTAATCCCCAATAAATTGCCATGTACATCCACCAAAGCACCTCCCGAATTACCCGGATTAATAGCGGCATCGGTTTGAATAAAATTTTCAAAGGTGTTAATTCCTAATTCACTGCGGCCTAAAGCAGAAATAATGCCCATCGTCACCGTTTGACCAACGCCAAATGGATTACCGATGGCCAGTACCACATCGCCAATCTCGGCCTGATCGACATTGGCAAAATCAATAGCGGATAACTGATCCAGATCAATTTTAATCACCGCCAAATCGGTTTCGGGGTCGCTGCCAATTAATTTAGCTGTCGCAGTACGGCCATCAGCCAGCGCCACTTCAATCTCTGCGGCCGACTCCACCACGTGATTATTGGTCACGATATAGCCTTGTGGCGACACTAAAACGCCAGAACCCAAGCTCGATGCTTTATTGCCATCTTCGCCATCTCGCTCACCAAAAAAGCGTTTTAACACCGGATCATTAAATAAGGCTCGACGTCCCGACTTCACCTCTTTAGAGGTGTAAATATTAACCACCGCCGCTTTTGCCCGCTTGGCCGCGCCACGATAAGAAAGCTCGCTCGAAACCGGCGCCGAAGCAATCACCTCTTTCACCGTAACCACCGCAGGTGGCGTTGGTGCTGGACTTAATACCGAAAACAAAAACCAGATGGCTAAACCGATCGTGGTCGTTTGTGCGAAAATCAACCAAAGTTTTTTCATATCTCGTAGATCTTTTATGCCTATACAACGTCAAGAATTAGAAGCTTACCTTGCCCAACTATTATCAGTTGCGCAATTTAAGGACTATGCACCCAATGGATTGCAAGTTGAGGGCCGCAATCGAATACAACATATCGTCACAGGCGTGACCGCTTCGCAAGCGCTCATTGATGCCGCTATTGCGCTCAATGCCGATGCGCTGCTCGTGCATCATGGATTTTTTTGGAAAAACGAAGCATTGCCCATTGTACGCACTAAAAAACAACGCATTGCAGCCTTACTGGCCGCCGATTTAAACTTATTTGGCTATCATTTACCGCTCGACGCTCATCCCGAACTCGGAAATAACGCTCAATTAGCCAAACAGCTGGGCCTGATACCAACAGGACGCTGCGGTGAACAAAATTTAGTTTGGCTCGGCGAATTACCCGTACCGATGTCTTTTGATACTTTTACGCGACACATTGCCGTCGCCCTAAATCGCCAACCACTGGGCATTGGGCCTGCCGATCAAATCGTACGTCATGTTGCTTGGTGCACCGGTGGTGCGCAAGGTTATTTCCACGAGGTCGCCAATTTAGCGGTGGATTGCTTCATCACTGGAGAAGCCTCCGAATTTGTCACCCACCTTGCCAAAGAGAGCGGCGTTAGTTTTATTGCGGCAGGCCATCACGCGACCGAACGTTACGGCATCGCCGCACTAGGACAACATCTCGCGCAGCAGTTTGGCCTCCAGCATACCCATCTTGATTTGGATAACCCTGTATGAAAATCGCTTACAATTTGCAAATTTTGCGCTCAGTTCACACGCTAAGTATCATACTGATTGCGAGCATTATCAGTGCTTGCACTACAATTTCGCCCTCTGAGCAATCAAACTCAAACTCCAACAACACCTCATCTGTAAGTAAAAACCAGCTCAGTCCCAGTATCATTATTCCAGCTCGCAGCAACAAAGCCATCCTCGAAGATATCATCAAATATCGCACCGATAAGGGCATGAAAATTCGCAGCCGAAGCAAGCAAAGAGTGGAATTGATGATGCCAATGAGCAATACCAGCATCCCAACCGAAGCTCGCATGCAGTATATTTTGACCCAAGCCGAGCAAGGCTGGCGAGTCAATGTGCGGGTTTTTCAAATCAGTAACCCTGGTAGTCCACAAGAAAGCGTTCAAGAAATCACCCATGCTTTAGCCGACAAACTGGCGGAAGAATTGGCGCTCTATGCCAAAATCGCTACAAAACGCTGACTTTTTGTAAAAATGCAGCATCAGACGAGTAAAGCTGCTTTAAGTTCCAAGCTTCTTTCAGGTAGAATTTGCTACTTTAAAAGATATTGCGTTCAGTCAATCAGGGATTGGGTTATGAGTGACCAACAAGTAGATAATAGTAAAAGACGATTTTTGCTGATCGCGACCAGTGCCGCTGGTGGTGCAGCGGCAGCAGGAATCGCAGTACCGTTTATTGCCAGCTTTTTCCCATCAGAACGGGCTAAAGCGGCAGGTGCATCGGTCGAAGTCGATATTAGCAAACTAGAACCGGGACAAAAGATCACCATTGAATGGCGCGGCAAACCAGTTTGGGTCGTCAAACGCACCCCAGAAATGCTGGCTCTCTTACCCAAAAATGATCCTAAGCTGGCTGATCCGAGCTCTATTGTCGATCACCAACCGCTGTATTGTCATAATGCAACACGTTCGATTAAGCCTGAAATCTGGGTCGCTGTCGGCGTCTGTACGCATTTGGGCTGTTCACCCACTTTCCGTCCAGATTTAGCGCCTGCTGATTTGGGTCCAGAGTGGCTTGGTGGATTTTATTGCCCTTGTCATGGTTCCAAATTTGATTTGGCTGGCCGCGTATTCTTAGGTGTCCCTGCGCCAACCAACTTAATTATCCCAGAACACAAATATCTAACCGACACTCGACTGTTGGTTGGTGAAGCTTAATAAAGGGAGAAGACATGAGCAAACTAGATCAAGTGCCCGAAAAAGTACTCGGCTGGGTGGATGAGCGTTTTCCGCTGACATCGACTTGGAAAGCACATATTTCCGAATATTACGCACCAAAAAACTTTAATTTTTGGTACTTCTTTGGCTCGCTCGCCATGATGGTCTTGGTCATTCAAATTGTGACCGGTATTTTCTTGACCATGAACTACAAACCGGATGGCAATTTGATTCCGGGCACCAATATTTCGGTCGCTTTTGCCTCAGTTGAATACATCATGCGCGATGTGGCTGGCGGCTGGGTGATTCGCTATATGCACTCAACGGGCGCTTCGATGTTTTTTGTCGTGGTCTACCTGCATATGTTCCGTGGCCTGATTTATGGCTCATACCAAAAACCCCGTGAATTGATCTGGATTTTTGGCATGATGATTTTCTTGTGCCTGATGGCTGAAGCATTCCTAGGCTATCTATTGCCTTGGGGCCAAATGTCATTTTGGGGCGCACAAGTCATTGTGAACTTGTTTGCTTCAATCCCTGTCATTGGTCCAGATTTATCTGAGCTGATTCGGGGTGACTTTGTCGTTTCTGATGCAACATTGAATCGCTTTTTTGCCTTACACGTGATCGCCGTACCGCTAGTGTTACTGGCCTTGGTGGTCGCACATTTGGTGGCTTTGCACGAAGTTGGCTCAAACAATCCTGACGGTGTCGAGATCAAAAAGAATAAAGATCCAAAAACTGGCATTCCACTCGATGGGATTCCGTTTCACCCGTATTACACGGTGAAAGACATTTTTGGTGTTTCGGTATTCTTGGTTGTCTTTACTGCCATCTTGTTCTTTGCACCAGAGATGGGCGGTTATTTCTTAGAAGCGCCAAACTTTGACCCAGCGGACGCCTTAAAAACACCCGCGCATATTGCACCCGTTTGGTATTTCACCCCGTTCTACGCGATTTTGCGTGCGGTACCCTCGTTCTTTGGTTCGCAAGTCTGGGGCGTATTGGCCATGGGCGCAGCAACCATGATTATTGCGGCCTTGCCTTGGCTTGATCGTTCACCGGTAAAATCAATTCGCTATCGCGGACCGATTTATAAATTTGCACTGACCCTGTTTGTCATTTCCTTCTTAGGTTTGGGCTACTTAGGGACACAAGCACCAACGACAATTGGCACGATTTTGTCGCAAGTGTTATCAGTCATTTATTTCTTATTCTTTATCGCAATGCCTTGGTATACCAAGATCGATAAAACGAAACCGGTTCCTGACCGCGTAACAACGAGATAAGGCGGGGAGCATGAAAAAAATTATTAATCACTTACTATTTGCCTTGCTTGCTGCAGTGTCAATCAACAGTCAAGCCTCTGGTGGTGGTGTGGCACTGGACAAAGCGCCGATTGATTTGCGTAATGCCGAAAGCTTGCAACGGGGTGCACAAACTTTTGTGAACTACTGTCTTAGCTGTCATGGCGCGGTAGCGATGCGCTATAACCGCCTCGAAGGCATTGGCTTAACTAAAGAGCAGATCGAAAAAAATCTGATGTTCACCACCGACAAAATTGGCAATCCAATGAAAGTCGCGATGGATGCCAAAGAAGGCAAAGCTTGGTTCGGTGCAACACCGCCTGATCTGTCTTTAATTGCACGCTCACGTGGCTCTGATTGGCTGTATACCTACTTACGCGGCTTTTACCGTGATGACACCCGCCCTACTGGCTGGAACAACACAGTATTTGATAAAGTCGGCATGCCAAACGTACTTTGGCAACTGCAAGGTCAGCAAATTCTAGAAGTCAAAAAAGAAGGCGAGCACGAAGTGCATAGCCTTAAGCTGGCGCAACCGGGCCTCTTAACCCGAGGCACTGAAAGCGGCGGCTATGACAACAAAGAATTTGATCAGCGTGTTGGTGACTTGGTCAATTTCATGACGTATATGTCAGAACCTGCTCAAGTTAAACGTGAACAAATCGGCTACGCCGTCGTACTGTTCTTATTGTTTATCTTGGTGCCTCTGACTTACTTATTGAAAAAAGAATACTGGAAAGACATTCACTAAAGTGTGAAATCGATTTAAAGGGCGGATTAACCGCCCTTTTTTATTGCCAACAACCTAGCAATTACTTATTTAATAACAAGTACTTATGGCACAACAGCTAGATATTGCGCTGCAAAAATAGTAAAATCCCATTCATTCTTAAAAGTTGATAGGCATCCTCATGATGAAATTATATTCTGGCACCTCATGCCCATTTAGTCACCGCTGCCGCATTGTACTATTTGAAAAAGGAATGGATTTCGAGATTCTCGATGTCGATATCCATAGCAAGCCCGAAGATTTAGCCATCATGAACCCCTACAATGAAGTTCCGGTCTTAGTTGAGCGTGAATTACAATTGTACGAATCCAACATTATCAATGAATATATTGATGAGCGTTTTCCTCACCCACAATTAATGCCAGCCGATCCAGTGATGCGCGCTCGTGCTCGCTTGATGCTCTTTAATTTGGAACGCGAGTTATTTATCCACGTTAAAACCCTCGAAGACAGCAGCTCAAGCAAAAAAGCGCTTGAACTAGCACGCACGACCATCCGTGATAATTTAACGCAAATCGCGCCGCTATTTACCAAGCAAAAATTTATCTTGGGTGAAGAATTCTCAATGCTCGACGTTGCCATCGCACCACTACTATGGCGCTTTGAGCACTACGGTATCGAAGTCACCAAAGGCTTAGCGCCAGTGATGAAATATGCTGAGCGTTTATTTAGCCGCGAAGCATTCATTGACTCATTGACTGCCAACGAAAAAGCAATGCGCAAGTAATGCTGTGAAGAGGTGTGAGGCGCAAGCCCCACCTCACACTGCTCACGGAGAATCTTATGCAAATCGTGTCAACCAAACCTTATTTATTACGTGCGATCCATGAATGGTGCACCGACCAAGGCTTCACCCCCTTTTTAGTCGTTGCAGTTCGCGGCCAGATGCAAGTGCCGATGGAATACGTTAAAAACGGTGAAATCGTCCTCAATATTAGCTATAGCGCTTGCCGAAATTTAGAGCTAGCCAATGACTTTATTCAATTTTCGGCTCGATTTAATGGCGTATCACGCGATATCGCCATCCCTGTCGGCGCAGTGATTTCTATTTTTTCGCGCGAAAATGGCGAAGGAATGGGCTTTGAATACGAAGATAATTTTGCAGAAGCCGATAGCGCACCAGAAAGCGCGCCAGAATCATCGGACGATCCAAAAGACCCGCCGCCGCGCCCAACCGGCAAGCCGCAATTACGCGTCGTAAAATAAGTAACTGTTCAGATAATAAAAGTTCAGCCAATAAAAAAGACCCTTGCGGGTCTTTTTTATTGGCTGGTGCTTATTTATTCAGCTGCTGGCGTTTCTTCAGCAGGGGCAACAACCGCCGTCGGTACTACTCGCGTCATCACCGCAGCAAAAAAGGCGTCGGTATGGTGCTGCTGTGGTGTGAGTTGCAAATATTCATTCGCCAATTCAATCTCAACGCGCTCTTTTTTCAAGACTTCACGCGCATCAAGCAATTGGAAATCGGTATGATTGGCTAAAAATTGAGCCACAATCGCTTCATTTTCACTCGGCAAGAAGCTGCATGTGGCATACACCAGACGACCGCCGGCTTTTACCATGCGCGCTGCTGATTTCAAAATACTGCTTTGCTTGGCATTTAATTCCAATACGCCCTCAGCCGTTTGACGCGCTTTAAGGTCAGGATTGCGGCGCAATGTGCCCATACCAGAACACGGTGCATCCACTAAAACCACGTCCATTTTGCCAGCCAAACGCTTGATTTTTTGATCCGTTTCACTCGAAATCAATTGCGGATGCACGTTCGACAAACCCGAACGCGACAAGCGTGGTTTCAGGTTTGACAGTCGTTTTTCTGAAATATCAAACGCATATAAGCGGCCAGTATTTTGCATCATTGCGCCCAGCAATAATGTTTTGCCACCGGCACCAGCGCAAAAATCCGCCACCATTTGACCGCGTTTTGCGCCACACAGTAAGCCCAACAACTGACTCCCTTCGTCTTGCACTTCAACGCGGCCTTCCATAAACGCTTTGTATTTATTAATCGCCGGTTTGCCTTCAACGCGTAAACCCCACGGTGAAAATGGCGTTGGCGTGGTATTAATATCGCCAGCAGCTTTTAATTCTGCGGCCACGGCATCGCGCTTGGCTTTAATGCCATTCACCCGCAAATCGAGCGGTGCCGCTTGCAGCATCGACTGACCCAAAGCCAAGACTTCATCTTCGGTTTTACCTGAAGCCAACAGCGCATCAATCGCCCACTGGGGTAATGCTGCACGCACGTGGAGTGGTGCATCACGCAGCGACATACCCTTCATACCAGCAGC
Organism: Deefgea salmonis; assembly: GCF_020531905.1. Lineage (GTDB taxonomy): Bacteria > Pseudomonadota > Gammaproteobacteria > Burkholderiales > Chitinibacteraceae > Deefgea > Deefgea salmonis. Next base: position 232,642 of record NZ_JAJAWG010000003.1, read on the forward strand.
ACGTTCTTTATCATTATCACCAAATACGCCTGGCAACTCACGCAGATTTAAATGCTTTATGCGGGTAAAAAACGCCAACAATAAATCGCGTGTGCTCGGTAATTTGCTCCCTGCATCACCACCGGCTAACCAATCGAGCTGTGGCAAATGGCGCAATACACCAAACACGGTTTCAGCCACGACGGCACGATCTTTAGGGCCTAGATTTTTATTTTCACGAAAATGGCGTGAAACCACGGCATCAGCAGGCGCATTAAAACCCAGCGCGGCGTTAAGCACATCCAAAGTAGCGGAAAGCTGAATAGGGGTCATGATTTACTCTCTTTATTAAATACGTTTCACACTCAAATGAGCGCTCATTCATTACTGATCATCGACATTAAGGTCGGCGCTGCTGCTGATTTTGCGGGCTAATCCACTCTAGCACTTTACGCCCATCCAACGTCACTTCCTTGGCCAAAATTTCAAAACTACCATCTTTGCCTAAATTGACCGACATTTTCACCGGCAGATTATTCCATTCCGGTGCCAACCAAAAATCAACTTGGCGATCACTCCATTGTGCGCGCATCAAAACCGCATCGACTTTAGTGGTGCCTAAAGTCAAAGTGGCCTCGCCTTTTAGTTCAAATACCACATCAGGGTAGCGTTTTTTGCCACTGAACAAGGACATGCCATAGCTCGTTTGTCGGCTGCCCATCAGCGCCAAATGCAAGGCGGCAGACAATAAATCTTGGTCACCTGCCTCTAAAGGCTCGGTTTTTTGAGCATTCGGTGGCCCGACCACGGCAGTTTGCGTGGCCCAATTAAAATCAACCGAATTTTTAGGTACGCTTGAGCCCAAACTCAAATCGGCAAAGCGAATTGGCGTAACACCCTGTTTGGCGCTAATTTTGCCTTCACTCAAATACTCAATTTTTTTGCCGACTGGATTGGCTTGTAAGCGCAAAACATATTGATCTTTATCGATTTTCCACTGCATTCGCGCATCAAACACCGTCCAGTAATAGCCAATATCCACCACTTTGGGAAAGCGTTTACTCGCTTCACGATTCAGTTGCGCCATCACCCGCGAGGCTTTATTGGCCACCTTACTCGCTGACTCGGCCACCGCAGTGGCGGCGACTGCCGGCTGACTGCTACTGGCGGCTTGATTTTCTGCCACCGCACTGGCGACATTCACGCCCAAACTATCACTGCCATCGACGCTCACCGGCATGTTTTCGCTAGCCACGGCGGAAGCAACAACGACTTCGGATGCGACAAGCGCAGCCGGTTTTGATGCGGTATTGAGTCGCGGCTTTGGCTCCGCGCTGGCGACTTTCGTTGCTATTGGTTTAACGATATTTTTAGTTGTATAAAGTGGCGCTAAAAACACTTGTTGCTGATCAGCTGCTTTCACATTCGCCAGCTCAGCCGGTTTTTCGCTCTCGTCTAAGCTTTGTTCGGCCAATTTACGCTCGGTTTTTCTCAGCGCAGTTTGCTCAAACTCCGGCTGCGTCCACCAATCATAAATCGGCCCAGCCAGCAGCAAGCCCAAATGCAGCAACACCGAAGCCAGCAAAGCCAATCCCAATAGATAGCGCCAAATTTTCATCCTTTAGCCACCCGGCGCTTGCAAAAAAGCGGCCGCATCATTGCCCGCGCTGACGCGTACCCGCGAGCCCAGCACTTCAAGCTGACCCGATACAAACCATTGCACCACTTTGGGATACAGCTGATGCTCTTGCTGCAAAATCCGTTGCGCCAAACTATCGGCACTATCGTCCAGCAGTACCGGCACGGCGGCCTGCGCAATAATCGGCCCGCTATCGAGCTCGGCCGTCACAAAATGCACGGTGCAACCAGCTAATTTAACGCCTTCATCAATCGCCCGTTGATGGGTATTCACACCGATAAACGCCGGCAATAATGAAGGATGCACATTGATCAAACGATTGGCGTAATGCTTCACAAAATCAGCAGTTAAGATCCGCATAAATCCAGCCAGCACCACCAAATCTGGCGCAAAGCCATCAATCAAGTTTTGCAACGCCGCATCAAACGCGTCGCGCCCCGCAAAGGCTTTATGGTCGAGCACCGCCGTGGTAATGCCACGCTCAGCCGCCCATGCCAATCCAGCAGCATCGGGCCGATTGGAAATCACCGCCGCAATCTGCGCGCCGGCAATCTGTGCGTTCACAATCGACTGCATATTGCTGCCACGACCTGAAATTAAAATAACAATATTTTTTGGCATAAATTTTAAACAATAAGTGAGGTATATGAATACAAGCTAGATACTAAAAAGGCTACATTCGTATACCCACTAAACGTCATACGATGGATTTAAAAATAAAAAAGCGAGACCGACCTTGGTCTCGCCTAGCACCTCGCAAAAAAGGCCGGCATCCATATTAATGTTTGCCTACCCATTCGCGATCAGCTGCGCTGTAACTTACGCCACTTGTGTTTGATGCTCTTCACCCACGCGAGCGCGAACTGTACCCATTTGGTAAACCGTTTCGCCTTCAGCTTCGAGCAATGCCGTTGCTGCAGCTGCGTCTTGCGCCGACATAATCACCACCATGCCCACGCCGCAGTTAAAGGTTTTGTACATTTCTTGTGGCGCAACATTGCCTTCTGTTTGCAACCATTGGAACAATTTTGGCATCGTCCAGCTAGCCGCATCGATTTGCGCCACGACATTGGCTGGCAATACGCGCGGAACGTTCTCAGTAATGCCGCCGCCAGTAATGTGTGCCATGCCTTTGACCGTCATTTCAGCCATGAGTTTCAACAATGGTTTCACATAGATGCGCGTAGGTGCCATCACCACATCGCCCAAGCTCTTGCCGCCATCAAATTCTGCCGCGTAGTCGGCATCGGCCAAATGCAAGATTTTGCGAATCAGCGAATAACCATTTGAGTGCGCGCCATTGGATGCCAAGCCCAACACCACGTCGCCAGCAGCAATCGTCGTGCCGTCGATGATTTTGCTTTTTTCAACGACGCCAACGGCAAAACCCGCCAAGTCGTATTCGCCAACTGGGTACATCCCTGGCATTTCAGCGGTTTCGCCGCCCGTTAAAGCGCAACCGGCTTGCTCGCAACCCGCTGCAATGCCTTTGATGACTTCAGTCGCGCTGGCAACGTCCAACTTGCCGCAAGCAAAATAATCAAGAAAGAACAATGGCTCAGCGCCTTGCACCAAAATATCATTCACACTCATACCCACCAAATCAATCCCCACGGTATCGTGACGATTGAGCTCGAATGCGAGTTTGAGTTTAGTGCCCACACCATCGGTGCCAGACACCAACACCGGCTCTTGGAATTTTTTGCTGATTTCAACCAGCGCGCCAAAACCGCCGATGCCGCCAAGCACTTCTGGGCGCATCGTACGTTTAGCAAACGGTTTGATGTTTTCAACGAGCTGGTCACCAGCGTCGATATCAACACCGGCATCGCGGTAACTCAGACTTTGTTTGGACATGGATTAAGGCCTCGTACTGGAGTGATCTGGGCTGAGCGCGGATGGCTTGGTAATGAGTTAACTCATTGACTGTCAAAACACCCGCCGTGTGCGTTAGAATAGAGAGCACATCAGCTAAACCACGCATTTTATATCAAAATTGACACTTCGCCTGCCCCCATTCACAGGAAGAATGCGTTTTCAGCGCATAAATTGCCTCCAAAACCGACAAGGTCGCCCTGAATGAATCAGCTCGTCCTTGATCTGCACCTGCCACAACCGAAAAGTTTTGATGATTTTGTGCGCGGAGAAAACGCCGAGCTGCTGTTTCAACTCAGCCAATGGGCCAGTGGCGATCGTACCGTTCGCGCAATTTATATCTGGGGTGAACACGGCGCAGGTAAAAGCTATTTGCTCGCGGCGGCCAAAGAACGACTCATCGACGCGCACACGGTGTATTTAGTCAATGCCAAACGCGATATGCTGCCGCAGACCCTTGCCAGCAATGCGGCGTTGATTGTTGATAATGTCGAAAACCTCGACGCCGAGCAGCAAATCGTTTTATTTGATCATTACAATACACTGCGTGAAGGCAATGGCCGGATTTTAGTCAGCGGCCATTTACCGCCGATGTTGCTGCCGCTGCGCGACGACTTAACCACTCGTTTGGGTTGGGGTTTGATTTATCAACTCAAAACGCTGTCAGATACCGATAAAGCCGCCGCATTACAACGCCACGCGCGCAGTTTGGGTTTTGAGCTCAGCGAAGAGCAAGTTGATTATTTAATGCGCCATGCCGAGCGCGACCTGCCCAATCTGTATCGGCAAATCGACACCATTAACGCCCTGTCTTTATCCAAGCAACGCCCAGTCACGCTCGCCCTATTGCGCGAAGCACTCAAAAACTAGCGCCTGTTGACGTTGACTTTGCTCGTGCATCGTTGCAGAGATTGGCCCAGCACAAGTCACTTCGCGCATCACTGAATCGCGTCAACTATCGCCCTCAATCAACGCCCCTCGCCATAAACTCAAGGCAAAATCCGCACGCCCATCGTGACCTGTGTCGCGCCTTGCCAACAGTCCGATGTCGCATCGTAACTGGTGCCAGTTGCCGTGACCGCCCCTGCGGTGGCCGAGCTGCGCATTACCCCTGAGCTGGGAATACCATCGTCAATTAAACGATCCAGCGCACACACAAAGCGCAAATCCACCGCCCCCGTGCCCGGCTGCATATAGTTGGTATTGGCCGCATAATTGCCGCTCGCCGCGCCAGCGACTGAGATCTGCCACGGCACACCAAAAATACTATTTAAATCGGCGGCAGTCAGCGTATTGGTGTTTTGCAATAAAATCAGCGCATCACTGGCTTCGGTCGCGTCACTCAGTAAGCCATTACGACTACCCGCAACACACAGACTCACGCCATTGCCCAATGCGGGCGCGGTGCCGGTACCCGGACAGCCATCCCCCGGATACGCACCGTATTTATCAAAATACGCGTTAAACGCGGTTTGCATTTTATTGACTTGCGCCGCCATGTTTTTCACCTTGGCGCTATCAATCAAATCTTTGCCCTTAAAAGCGCCCCCTAAAATCAAACCAATAATCACCAGTACAATCGCCATTTCAACCAAGGTAAAGCCCTGTTTTTGCCGCATTGTTGTTACTCCTATCCCATGCAAGATAAACCCGTCAATCCAGTTAAACCGACCAAATTCTTTCTTGAACCAGTCAAATAGCATTCAATATTTGTCATAATTAAAAGCAAAGCAAGGCCATTTGCGATAGCCCGTCACCAAAATCGTCAGTGTTCAAGCCCGACGCAGCACTTTTAAAACACGCACTCGGGTATAATCGGCAGATTGTTGTCAGCCATCCGCAGGTCCATTCACATGCAAGAACAGTATTCACCGTTTGAAGTCGAAGCCGCCGCCCAACAGCACTGGGAAGATGCACGCGCGTTTGAAGTCACTGAAGACGCCAGCCGTCCTAAGTATTACGCCTGCTCGATGCTGCCTTACCCATCGGGCAAGTTGCATATGGGCCATGTGCGTAACTACACCATCAACGACATGCTGGCGCGCCACCTACGGATGAAAGGCTTTAATGTTTTGATGCCGATGGGCTGGGATGCATTTGGCTTGCCCGCAGAAAACGCGGCCATCGCCTACAACAAATCGCCAGCGGAATGGACTTACGCCAATATCGCCGACATGAAGTCGCAAATGAAACCACTGGGTTTGTCATTTGACTGGTCGCGTGAAATCGCCACTTGCGACCCTGAATACTATAAGTGGAACCAATGGTTCTTCTTAAAAATGCTGGAAAAAGGCGTTGCCTACAAAAAAACCCAAGTCGTGAACTGGGATCCAGTCGATCAAACCGTGCTGGCGAACGAGCAAGTGGTGGATGGCCGTGGCTGGCGCTCTGGCGCTTTGGTCGAAAAACGCGAAATTCCAGGCTACTACTTTGGCATCACGCAATACGCCGAAGAACTGCTGGCCGACATCGATCAGCTCACCGGTTGGCCCGATATGGTCCGCGCCATGCAGCGCAACTGGATTGGCAAATCGGAAGGCGTGCGCTTTGCGTTTAATCACGACATCAAAGACGCCAACGGCAATCTCGTACAAGACGGCAAGCTGTTCGTGTTCACCACCCGCGCCGACACCATTATGGGCGTGACCTTCTGCGCGGTGGCAGCCGAACACCCACTGGCAACACGCGCTGCTGAACTGAAACCAGAATTACTGGCGTTCATCGAAGAATGCAAGCAAGGCGGCGTTTCCGAAGCTGAAATCGCCAGCCAAGAAAAACTCGGTAAAGCCACTGGCCTATTCGTCACTCACCCACTGACTGGCGAACCAGTTGAAGTGTGGATCGGCAATTACGTGTTGATGGGCTACGGCGACGGCGCAGTGATGGCCGTACCCGCGCACGACGAGCGTGACTTTGGCTTTGCCAAAAAATACGATCTACCGATCAAACAAGTGATTGCGATTGAAGGCGAAAACTTCAGTACGGATGCTTGGGCAGAATCCTACGGCGACAAAACGCGTGGCGTAACCATTAACTCGGGCAAATACGATGGCTTGAGCTTTAAAGCCGCTGTCGATGCAGTTGCTGCTGACTTGGCTGCTATCGAGGCAGGCGAGAAAAAAACCACTTGGCGTTTACGCGACTGGGGCATTTCACGCCAACGTTATTGGGGCACGCCAATCCCAATCATCCACTGCCCATGCTGCGGCGATGTGCCGGTACCCTACGTGCAATTGCCAGTCGTGCTTCCAACCGACTGCATTCCCGATGGCTCGGGCAATCCGCTCAAACAGCGCGCCGACTTTTTAAATGTCGACTGCCCAACATGCGGCGCAGCCGCACAGCGCGAAACCGACACTATGGATACTTTTGTCGATTCAAGCTGGTATTTCATGCGCTATTGCGACCCGAAAAATACCGATGCCATGGTGGGCGATGGCACCCAATACTGGATGGGTGCCGGTGCCAATACGGCAGGCGGTATGGATCAATACATCGGCGGCATTGAACACGCGGTATTGCATTTGCTGTACGCGCGTTTTTGGACCAAGGCGATGCGCGATGAAGGCTTGATCAACTTTGACGAGCCATTCAAAAACCTATTTACCCAAGGCATGTTGCTGCGCGATTGCTATTACCGCGAAGAAGCTTCGGGCAAAAAACGCTGGTTCTACCCGGCTGAAGTAGAAGTACAACACGATGAAAAAGGTCGCCCGATTTCAGCCATTTGCGTCGAAGATGGTCTGCCCGTGGTGATGGGTGGCATCGAGAAAATGTCGAAATCGAAAAACAACGTGGTTGAACCCAAAGACATTATCGAAAAATTCGGTGCCGATACCGCGCGTCTATTTACGATGTTTGCTGGCCCACCCGAGCAAAGCGCGGCATGGTCAGACAGCGGCGTAGAAGGTGCTTATCGCTACCTGCGTCGTCTATGGGGGTATAGCGTTAAACACGCTGATGTAATTAAATCAGCGAGCAATACCCTTGATGGCATTGAACTCAGTAAAGCGGACAAAACCTTGCGTTTTGAAATCCACAACACGCTCAAGCAAATCAATAACGACTACGAACGCCTGCAATACAACACCATCGTGTCCGGCGTGATGAAAATGCTCAATGCGCTTGATGCGTACTCGGAAAGCAATGCCGCAGTGATGCGTGAATGCTTTGGTCTGTTGCTGCGCGCGATCTACCCTGCTGCGCCGCATATTGCACACACCTTGTGGCTCGAGCTTAACTTTGCCGGTGAAATCGCGCATGCAGCATGGCCAGAGCCCGCTCTGGATGCGCTCACGCAAGACGAAATCAAAATGATGGTGCAAGTGAACGGCAAAGTGCGTGGCGAGATTTTTGTCGCCAAAGACGCCAGCAAAGACGCAATCGAAGCCGCCGCATTGGCTGATGAAGCGGTGCAAAAACACTTGACGGGCACGCCCAAGAAAGTGATTGTGGTGCCGAATAAATTAGTCAGCATTGTGCTCTAACTCTGCGTGGATGAATGGCCGTACCCGCTTTAGCCTTAGGTAAAATTAAAGCGGGCACGGCCAGTACTGCAATAAAACAGATTTCACAGAACCGATACATCAACGAGCAGCAGCGGCCGGTAGCAGTCAAAGCATCGACTTAATCCTGCGCCTTAAGCCGCCAGCATTAAGCACCACCTTTTTTGGAGTACCACATGCCCTTACGTTTGAAAACCCTCGTCCTTCTTGGGCTCTGCCTTAGCCTAATGGCCTGCGGCTTTCATTTACGCGGGCAAGGGCCGGCTTCGCAACTGAACTTTAAAACCATCCAAGTCAGCGGAGGTGGCAGCGCCGCGCAAGAGCTACGCAAAGCCATCATCGTGCAAGACAACGTTAAATTAGTGACCAGCGACGCGCAAGTGGCGGTCAATATCGTCAACGAAAGCAGCGACAAGCAAATTTTAAGCGTGAATAGCAAGGGCCAAGTGGTGCAATACCGCGTGTTTTACCGCGTTCGCTTTACCGCCACGCTCGACAAACAACCACTGATCGAAGACGGCAGCATCTCGCTGAGCCGCACCTTGCAGTGGGATGAAAACAATATCCTCGCCAATGAAAGCGAAGAAGGCAAACTGATTACCGAAATGCAGCGCGATTCTTCGCAGCAAATCATTCGCCGCATCAATGCCGCAGCCAAAGACGTCAATAAAGCTTCAGCGGCATCGGCAGCATCAGCGATTGCGCCAACACAGCCATAATGCGTAGCGAAGATTTAGCCGCCGCAGCCAAACGCAAACTCGCCCCACTGTATATTATTCATGGCGATGAAGCGCTATTGAGCCTAGAAGCGGTGCAAACGCTCAGAGACATCGCGCGGCAGCAAGGCTATAGCGAGCGCGAAGTGCTCACCGTGGAAAACGCGGCACAGTTTCAATGGGAACAACTCATCTCGGCCGGGCAATCGCTGTCTTTATTTGCTGAACTGCGGATTTTAGAATTACGCATCCCGAATGGTAAACCCGGTACCGAAGGGGGTAAAGCCCTAGAAGCCTTTGCTAGCAAGCTCCCCAGCGACACACTCACTATTATTACCCTGCCTCGACTCGATAAAACTGCGCTCAATAGCAAATGGATGTCGGCGCTGGCCAAAGCCGGTGAAGTCATCGAAGCCAAGGTCATCGAGCGCAATGCCTTACCGCAATGGATTAGCAAACGGCTCGCCGTCCAAGCGCAAAGCCTCAGTCCCGAGGCGATGGCGTGGTTGGTCGATCGGGTTGAAGGCAATTTATTAGCCGCATTGCAAGAGATCCAAAAACTCGCGCTATTACACCCGGCGGGCCTGTTAACGCTAGACGATCTGACGGCGGCCGTCGCCAATGTGGCGCGCTACGATGTGTTTCAATTGGGCGAAGCGCTGCTGGTCGGCGACGCCGAGCGCATCGTGCATATGCTGAGCGGCCTCAAGGCCGAGGGTGAATCGGCGGTGCTGGTACTGTGGGCGCTGACTGAAGAAACGCGTAATCTCTATCGTTTTGCCCAAGGCCGAGCGCGCAATATCCCCACCGCGCAACTGATCAAAGATTTACGCCTGTGGGGCAATAAGCAAAAACTCATCGAAGCCGCCGCCGCCCGCGTTAACCGCCGCCAACTGACCAATGCACTACAACAGGCCGCGCGCATCGACAGTTTGATCAAAGGCATTGGCGAAGGTGAAGTTTGGCATGAGCTGACCGCAATGGCGCTAAGTTTAAGTAGAGTGAACAATGCGAATCACCGCTAAGCAACACAGCGCCATCCAAAAAGCCGCTCAACAACACTTCGGCCCTAGCGCCACAGTCTGGCTATTTGGCAGCAGAGTCAACGATGCCGCCAAAGGCGGTGATTACGATTTGCTCATTGAAGCCGATTTAAACGCGGCGCAATTAATCCAAGCCAAATTAGCATTTTTAGTGCAACTGCACAGCCAGCCTTGCCTTGAAGATGAAAAAATCGACGTGGTACTCAGCAGCCCACAACTCACACAAGCCCCCGCCATTGTTGCGGTCGCCAAGCGAGAAGGAATGATCTTATGAACCCACTTAAACTGCGCAGCATCTTTCAAAGCTGCCAACTGCATGCCAGCACCATGCAAAATGCGCTCATGCAGCTAGATCAATTTGATCATCCCGACTGGGGTAATCTGACGATGGAACAACGCCAAATACTAGATCAACTGGCGTATCGCTTTGGTAAATTACAAGACACATTGGGCATGCTACTGCTCCCCGCAATCTGTGACTTAGCTGGCGAAGCTTTTCCACCCAATACGCCATTCGCCGAAAAGCTACAAAGATTAGAGCGTCTGACCGTCATTCCTAGCGTTAGCGAATGGAAAACACTGCGTGAAACCCGCAACACACTCGCCCATGAATATCCTGATGATCCGCAACTGAGTGCCCAATTGATTCAACAGTTTCTAACGGGAACACAGCATTTATTAAGTATCTGGCAGCACATCGCTACGCACCCACTGAGCCAGTCTTTGAGACCACTATGAAAGAACAAATCCTCGTCAATATCACCCCGCAAGAAACCCGCGTCGCTAGCATTGATGAAGGTGTAGTTCACGACATTCATATCGAACGCGCCGCGCATCGCGGCTTGGTCGGCAATATTTATCTCGGCATGGTCAAGCGAGTGCTGCCCGGCATGCAAAGTGCCTTTATTGAAATCGGCCTTGAGCGCGCCGCTTTTTTGCACATTGCCGACGTGATCGAGCAGCGGCAAAACCCCAGCGAAGTGCAGCGCATCGAGCGGCTGATTCATGAAGGCCAAGCCATTATGGTGCAAGTGGTTAAAGACCCGATCGGCAGTAAAGGCGCACGGCTCTCGACGCAAATCAGCATTGCTGGCCGGTTTTTGGTGTTTTTACCGCAAGATACGCACATTGGGATTTCACAGCGCATTGGCAACGATCAAGAGCGCGACCGTTTGCGCGTTCGGATGGAAAGCCTATTGCCCGACAATCATCGCGGCTACATTATTCGCACCAGCGCCGATCATGCCTCAGACGACGAGCTGCGCGCCGATATTGAATACCTCAGCTTGATTTGGGCCGACATCAAAACCAATTCGATCACCCTACCGGCGCGCTCGCTGTTATTTCAAGATTTATCGCTGCAATTGCGCGCGCTGCGCGATATGGTCACTACCGAAACCGACAGCGTTTGGGTCGATAGCCGCGAAAACTTCGCCAAAATGACTGAATTTGCCGGCCGTTTTGTGTCCGACGTGTTGCCGCGCATTCAACTGTATTCGGGCGATCGCCCCTTGTTTGAGCTGCACGGCGTCGAAGCTGAAATCGAGCGCGCCATGAGCCGCCGCGTGAACCTCAAATTTGGCGGCTACCTGATCATCGATCAAACCGAAGCCATGACTACCGTGGACGTCAATACGGGCGGCTTTGTCGGCACCCGCTCATTTGACGACACCATCTTCAAAACCAATCTCGAAGCCACCCAAGTCATCGCTCGCCAACTGCGACTTCGCAATTTAGGCGGCATTATCATCGTTGATTTTATCGACATGGATAATGAAGAACACAAAACGGCGGTGCTGAGCGAACTGAATAAAGCGCTAGACAAAGATCGCACCAAAATCACCGTTTCTAATTTCACCAGCCTCGGCTTAGTCGAAATCACCCGCAAACGCACCCGCGAATCCCTCGCCCACGTGCTGTGCGAGCCCTGCCCCACCTGCCAAGGGCGCGGCGAAATCAAAACCGCACAAACCATTTGCTACGAAATTTTGCGCGAGATTTTGCGCGAAGCCCGGCAATTTAACGCCAAAGAATACCGCATCCTCGCCGCACAATCGGTGGTCGATATGTTTCTGGACGAAGAATCGGCGAGCCTCGCGCAACTGGCCGACTTCATCAAAAAACCGATTTATCTGCAAGTAGAAACCGCGTATACGCAAGAGCAATTTGATGTGGTGCTGGTGTAAAAGAAATAAGGGTATATCTAGCTAAACCTTAAAGATAAAGGCTTAGCTAGATATACCCAAATAAACTAAATCAAACACCGTAAGCGAATACATCAGCTACATAGGGTCGCCTTCAGGCGACGAACAAGCCGGCGAAAGCCGACCCTACAAGACGCCACTTAGCATGAGCGACGACTATGTAAATTCATGCAAATGATCGCGTACCGCTTGGTCGGGTTTAAAGCCAGACACACAGCGCTGTAAAATGCCAATGATTTGCGTTGAATCATTGCCCACACAGGCAATGCTGAGATCGGCAATAATTTGCTCCAGCTCATCGAGCGTTAAGCATTGTTCGTTGGCTTTCATAATCCGGGCGTGCTCGGTGCCGCTAACATTGTCGCCAATCAGCAGTTCTTCATACAGCTTTTCACCGGGGCGTAAGCCAGAAAACTCAATGGCAATATCGCCCGCTGGATTGGCATCATCTTTTACCTTGTAGCCCGATAGATGAATCATCCGCCGTGCCAAATCCACAATGCGAACAGGCTGCCCCATATCCAGCACAAACACTTCGCCACTACCGCCCATGGCCCCCGCCTGAATCACCAATTGCGACGCCTCGGGAATCGTCATAAAAAAGCGATTAATCTCGGGGTGAGTCACCTTAACAGGCCCACCTTCTATAATTTGCTTACGGAACAAAGGCACCACCGAGCCGCTTGAACCCAGCACATTGCCAAAGCGCACCATACAAAAACGCGTTTTGACCGAAGGATCGAGCGCATACGCTTGTAAGGCCAACTCGGCCATTCGCTTACTCGCGCCCATGACATTGGTCGGGCGCACCGCTTTATCGGTTGAAATCAATACAAAAGATTCAACCCCAGCATCAATCGCCGCCGCCGCCGCTGCGCGAGTGCCAAAGGCATTATTTAAAATCCCCTCAGTAATATTAAATTCCACCAAGGGCACATGTTTATACGCTGCAGCGTGATACACCGTTTGCACCCCATAGCGCGCCATAATCGCCGCAAGGCGTAAGCCATTTTGTACCGAGCCCAATACCGGATGCAGCTCAATCGGCAAAGCGTGTTCTCGAATGATTTGGCTGAGCTCTTGCTCAATGGTGTACAAAGCGAATTCAGAAAGCTCGTACAACACCAAATGCGTGGGTTGATTTTTAATAATTTGCCGACACAACTCCGAGCCAATCGAGCCGCCAGCGCCGGTGACCATCACCGATTTACCGCTAATATTGCGGGCGAGTAATTCGTAATTGGGCGGCACCGGTTCGCGGCCCAATAGCTCATCAACGCCTACTTCGCGCGCATCGGCCAAACGCACTTCGCCACTGACCAAATCGGCCATTCCCGGCAAAATCCGCACTTCGACCGCTAAAGGCTCTAGCTGATTTACAATCTCGATTTGCCGCGAGCGCGGCGCAGAAGGCATCGCCAATAACACTTGATCCACCCGACCCAGCGTAATTTGGCCGTGCATTTGATCATTGCTAAAGACTTTAAGGCCGCCAATTTGCAGCCCTTGCTGAGCGACTGAGTCGTCGACAAAGCCAATCGGCTCGTATTCTTGCCCAGTACGCAAAGCCACCGCCAATTGCCGCCCGGCGCTACCAGCACCATAAATTAATACCGTCTTTCGCTCTTTGGATAGTGGCGCTAATTTGCGTAAAATACTCCGCGCAGCAAAACGGCTAGCAATAATAATCGCCATGGCCAATAGCCAAAAAATCACTAAAGAACCACGTGGAATACCGGTAATTTGCAACAGCTGAATCGCAGCAACAAAACCCAACAGCGCCAAACTCACCGCAGTGGCAATGGTTAACACCGCCCTATCCTCGATATATCGAATCACCGCCCGATACAAACCAAAGCGAATAAAAATCGGCGCGGCAATCATAGACGGCAAGAAAAACACCCACCAGGCAAATTGTGTAGGATAAGACCAATCATCTAAACGCAGTGCAATTGCAGCCCATAAAGCCAGGGGCAATAAAATAAAATCCAGCACTAAAATCAATAGACTTTTAGTTGTTCTAGGTAATGCAATTGCTTTATTTAACATAACTTACCTGAGTTTTGGAGCAAAACCAGCCTATTAATAACGCAGAATAAAAAAATAAAAATCAATGCGTTATCCCATCACGGCGAATAACCTTTAAAAAAGTCAGCAGTAGGATTTTTAAATCAAACACAAATGAGCGTCGCTGCAAATACGCCACATCAAAACCCACCTTAACCGGAATCGGCAATTCATCACGACCATTGATTTGCGCCCAACCAGTGAGGCCAGGCCGAATACGATCAACGCCTTTTTCAGTGCGAAGTGCAATTAAATCGTCTTGATTAAACAGCGCAGGCCGTGGGCCAACAAAGCTCATATCCCCGACCAGAATACTCCACAATTGCGGCAATTCATCCAAACTCGATTTACGCAAAAAACCACCAATCGGCGTTAAGCATGCCTTGGGATCGGCCAATAAATGCGTCGCAACGGCGGGGGTATCAATCCGCATCGAGCGAAATTTAGGCATTTTAAAAATGCGATTATTCACCCCGACTCGATCGGACCAATATAAAGCAGGTCCTTTCGAAGTCAGCCGAACCAATATGGCGACAACAATAATCGGTAAAATAAAAAATAAACTAACTAATAAAGCCAGCAAAAAATCAAAACCACGCTTCAACATAAACTCAAATCATCCTTGCTAACATATTTTCTATTAAACGAATCAGTGTTTCTTTTTGATCTGGCGCGGATTCAGCCACCAGCAAAGCTAAAGCAGCAAGGCCCACATCATTAATAACCGGCTGACCATCACGCATCAACGCGCCATTGCGATGCAAAAAATCCACGAACATAAATGCGCCAGTCCGCTTATTACCATCCGATAGCGGATGATTTTTAATCACAAAATACAGCAGATGGGCCGCTTTACTCTCAATGGTCGGATAGGCAGACTCACCAAAGACCGATTGATCCAAATTACCTAAAATCGCCGCAATGCCATCATCGCGCTCGCGCCCGAATAGATCAGTTGCCTCGCCACGGCGCATCAAATCGGCTTTTAATGCAGCAATAGCTGAACGCGCCTCAGTGAGAGTTGGTAGCACACCGCCAGCCGTACCGGCGGGCTCAGTCAACAAACCTTCGTCATAGCGTTGCAACAGCAGAAATGTTTGCGTGTAACGACTGACTATCTCAACCAAACCACGACCAACATCTGCGGTGAGCTCAGGCGCTTGCGCCGTTTTTCTAACTAAAGCTAAAGCAGCCTCTAGCTCGGCAGCGTTGCGCTCTAGCCGCGCCCGATCTAATGTCCAGCCTTGGGAGAGGTGATCCCGCAGCACGCCAGTCGCCCACTGACGGAAACGTGTTCCTTGCTGCGACTTAACCCGATAACCCACTGAAATAATGACATCGAGGCTATACACATCAACAGGCTTGTCCGAAGAAGCAATATGCATTTTTTGCATATTGCCCTCTTTACCTAGCTCGCCTTCCTTAAATACATTACCAATATGCCGCGATACTACCGACTGATCTCGACCGAACAAAGCGACCAATTGCGCTTGAGTCAGCCAAACCGTACCTTGCTCTAACCGAACATTCACCGCGCCATTAGCGGCCTGATAGATCAAGATTTCGCTCATTAATTACAATCCCCAGTAACGAATATTAAAGCTTTGCTACTTTCTGTAGATCCAAAAAGCCCCGCGCCGTCTTGCGCAAAGCCTCATCCACACTCAGCGGCGGCGTCCAGCCTAATACATCTCGTGCCTTAGAAATATCCACTTGCAAAGAGCCACATAAACGCTGCGCCATATCGGATTTACCCAATATGCGCGCACCAGACTGCAACATCCACATCGGCACAGGAATCAAACGACTCGGAACATTTAAAGCATTAGCCATTTTTTGAAAAAGTTCGGTCGTTGATAAATCCTCACCATCGCCAGCCAAAAAAATCTGATTAGCTGCAGCAGGATGATCAATACAAGTAAAAATCAAATCCACTAAATTATCTAACGCCACCAAACTACGCTGATTATGAATTGCGCCTAATGGCAGTGGAATGCCTTTTGCGACAGCTTGAATTAATCGGCCAAAATTGCCTGGCGCTTTCGCCCCATAGACCAATGGAGGCCGAATAATAACCAATTCCATCGAACTACCTGCAAGCAAATCCCGCAATCCAATCTCTGCCTCTAGTTTTGAAAGCGCATACGGCTCAATTGGATTAGGTTGATCAGACTCTAAAAATGGCTGTGACGACTGATTGCCATTAACACCGATTGAACTAATAAAAATAAAACGACGAACACCAACAGCCAAAGCCTGCCTAGCAAGATTCAATGTACCTTCTACATTCACCTTGCGAAACTCAGCTAGCGGATCAAGGCAAACATCATTCAGAATATGAGCACGCGCGGCAGTATGCACAATCACATCAATATCAAGCAATGCATCAGACCAGTTCGTATTACCATCAATACTGCCAACTGAAACGGCATCGTTATTATCTCGTCTTGCGACAGCACGAAATTGAATTTCTTCATGGCTTAAAAAAGCGCACAAAGTACGACCAACAAAACCATTTGCACCAGTGATTAAAAGCTTATTTTTCATGTTGACGCAGCATCAAAATAAAAACAATAAAACCTAAACGATCACGAAACCGACGGCGACACTTTGATACAGAAACTAATAATTTAAATTTATTCAGCAACGATGGATTCTTGATCCACTGAATAGGCATTACATCAACTGCATTGATTGCAGTAGAAATCAACATAATTTGATTTAAATACCAGCCATCATTCAATTTATTAAATCTAGACTTAGCGGCTGCGAGCCCCTTATTAACGCCAATCACATTAGTGGCATGCTGCCGATAGCGCATACTAGGCACGGGATCAATAAACCAACGCAAGCCATTGTGTCTCGCCCATGCATAGATAAACCAATCATGCAGCTCAATGCCGTTCATTGCATCTGCTTCCTGGGTAATAATTGCTTTTAATTGATTAGCAACTGCGGCCTGCATCACATAAGTACAACCAGGCCCTGCAGCCTCAAAATGGTGGTCCCATTTCATCTGAGGCTGAGCTTTATCAATCAGCATTTCACGGCCACTCTCCCAAAAAGCCGTTACATTACTTGAATAAACATTAGCTTTTTTTTCATCAAGAGCATTAATAGCACGAATTAACTTATCCTCAGTCCAAATGTCATCTTGATCTGCAAATGCAACATAATCAAACTCTTCAAATGAGACATCTCTCAACAATCTAAAGAAATTTGCACCCGCTGATCCAAAACTTTCTCCTGTGCTTAATATTTTAAGTTTTGGATACTGGTTAACTAGATCAAAAACATATTGTTCTGTGCCATCACTAGATCTGTCAACGCTAATAAAAACTGTAATATCTACACTACACTGCAAAAAAATAGTTTGCAATTGCTTCGCAATACTTCGCTTACCATTATATGCCGCAAGTAAAATTGCAACGCTAAAATTTTCAAAAATCATTTCGAAATTACATTCCTTAACCAGTTTCTGGCATACCTAAATGGAGGGAAAACCACTAACATCCCTAAAATATATTTAGCATTTAACGTTCTCATAAAATACATATACATAAAAGCAGAAATTTCAACAAAATGAGTAAATGATTTTGAAGAGTTAGTTATCTGAGCCCCATGCCGACGGTACTGTAGTACAGGATAATCAATATTAAAAAACTCATACCCAGCTCGCATCATGCGAATAAATAGCTCATGATCTTCAGACATAAAACTAAACTTATAACCTCCAATATCAATTAATGACTGCCTAACAAACATTAACCCTGGATGACAAAGTGGATTTCGATAAGGTAATACATTGTAAATTTCAGCATTTGTTTTATAAAAATTAAACTTCTTCATCAACAAATTACCATTTTCATCAATTAACTCAACTCGGCCACCAACAACACTAAAATTTGGATTTTTTGAGAAAAAATCAATTTGCTTCAAAAATCTATCAGACGAACTGATATCATCAGCATCCATACGTGCAATATATTTTCCAGATGCCAACTCCAATCCATAATTTAATGCAAAAACCAAACCACGGAGGTTTAATCTGATCAACTTGACACGAAAATCAGAACAACAAACTGCACTAATTTTTTCATACTCATGGTCATCCACACCATTAACTAGAACTATCAATTCAAAATTTGAATACGATTGATTCAAAATACTATCAATAGCGATCGGAAAATATTCATCGAAAGAAGAAACTGGAAGAAGCACAGAAATAAGTTCAGAAAATTGATTCATAAGAGACCATTAAAAAATCACGAGTTGTCACATTAAAATAAAACATTACAAAAGAATAAAAAAACACTAAAAAAGCACCAAGAACTCTCCGAGATCTTATAGATAAAAAATAAGATGCTAGAAAAGCATCAACTGAAATGAAATATCCACCAATCCTCTGAGAGAGCACGGGAATCTCAGAAAAGACCAAATAGGATACTATTGAAAAAAATACGGATAATAACAAAATATTGATTTTTACATTTTTTTGCTCTCTCAAGATAAAAAGAGCGGAGAAAAGAAAAAATGTAGCCCGAAAAACTGCAGCAAACGAAGAGTACTGAGAAGGATCTATAAAGTCAGAACCATTATACTGAGCCAACATCCCTACGCTACCAAAGATATAAATTAAGTTATTAAAATTTAGCAATGGATATATAAAAAACAAGATCGGTATCAATAATAAAAAAGCTTTCTTTCTATAAAAAAATGCAGGACCAAGAGCGAGAAATGAAAAATATTGAAAACAAAATGCACTAAACATAGCAGCATATAACGCACGACGAGTCCAAAGATTAAGTAAAACATATACCACTAATAAACTAGCTACTGAATTTCTAATAGCGGCCAAATCTTTCAGCAGAAATGAGTTTGAATAATAAACTAACCAAACCACTGAAAAATTTAAATCATGCTCTTTACAGATAAAAACAAGAATAACAAATGACAACAAAGACATCATTATCATTAACAACAAAGGATCACTACCAAACATAGACAGTAATTTTATTATAATTTTAAAGCCCAACTCTCCATGAGCTTGAAAAAAACCATCAGAAAAAATAGCCGAATTACTCACACTATTAAATATAGATACATACTCTTCATAATCTGGAAATTTTTCAGCCCTAAACGCCGCAAGTAAAAATGACAAACCAGCCACAAATAAAGAGCAAAAAAAAGCAAGCTGTTTGTTAAAAAAAACAACAAAAAAACTAATTAATGATAGCAAATAGATAACAAAATAAATATTAAGACTATGCATATTTAATTGCCAGACCATCTTTTTATAAAGCTATGTGCCACTTTAGTTTTATCATGTTGGTGCACAACAAATTTACGTGCATTTTGAGATATTTTCTCAACATCAATCTCCCCGTCAGAAATACGCCGTAACTTATCAACAATATCTAAATGACTAGGTAGAGCATTAATCCCAACAGGATCAATCAAACCATACCCCTTGTAAAAATATTCTGAAAAACCAGAAAAGACTACTTTCCCACATGCCATAGCATAGAGTGCATTCATTCCCTGGTCCCTAGAATAAACCTGATCAAAAAACACATCGCAATTATTTATTTTTTTAAGATATTCAACATAAGGTACACCACAAACTCGCTCGTAACTAAATCCTTTGATCATGCGAACAGCCTTCTCGAAAAACTCATCACCTTTTCTAAGCGACTTACCAGGCTGCACTCCATGCATAATCTGATATACCTCTTTGGACTCAAGTGGCTTAAATTCAAATGGAGAAAAGTCCACTGGAAAGGGAATAATTTCATGCTCAACCCCTAATCCAAGGCACCAATCATAGTCAAAACTTCCTGGAATTATTGCATCTACTTCTGAATATATTTTTTTTGACAATCGTCTTATTGCAGGATTTGCCAAATATTTGATGGGATGTACAATTTCCCGACTTAAATACAATCGTGAATCTTGAAACATTGATTGATATGACGCAGTCGATAAACAAGCGGAGACCCAATTCAAATCATCTCCGCAAGAATATAGAAAAACTTTACTATTTTTCCTCCTAAGAATATCGAAAAGAATTGAATTGTTCGATATTGAACATTCATCAACAATCACAGGATTAACAATCTGAACAATATCAAACCCACTCATTAAATCAATCAATTCTTTATTTCTCAAAATGAATTCAGAATCATGAATACCTAGCAATCTAGAAATTTTTCCGGACACGCATACTTTCCAATAATAATCAGAAGGGATTTTTTTGAATCCATCTCCAGCTGAGACAAGCATTACATCATGGCCGAGCTCAGCCAATCCTTTTGAAAGATTCAAATGAACACCACTGTAATCACCAACCAATAAGACACGCATTCAAAGCTCACTAAAATTATATTAAATACAAAGATTGAGCTACAAAAATACAGACAACCACTCATAACTCAGTTAAATAAGTAGGTTAACCTAAGTTTTCTTAGGGTAAGGCTATGTAAAGCAAGATTTAGCAGAAATAAAAAACAAGAAAAAATTTGTGTAAGTACTTAAGTGATTGCTCATAAATTAATAAATAAGTTAAGTTTATTCATAACAATAAAAAACCATGGCACATAGAAATCCAACCCAACGGTAAAAAATAATTTACTCGACAGATTGTCTATTATCAACGAGAAATTTTTCTCACGTTAAAAAACAAAAACAAAAAATATAAAATATAATTCAACAAATAGGCAGAATTAGCCCCTTGCGTGCCAAACTGACCAACTAAAAAATATGAAAACATCACAAACATACCTGAAAAAAATACTTCCGTGACCATAAACCATTTCGTAGCTCCTCGCGCAAGCATGGGATAGGCATATAACCAACTGGCAATCTTAATAACATCCCCCATCAGTTGAATGGCAAATAAATCACGAGCAGAACGGAATGCCTCAGTAAATAGCAGACTAATTGCAATATCGCGCAGGAAATAGACCGCTAAAGCCATAATGGCAACAATGGGGATAATAATCCGAGCTGTGCTATTAATTTCTTTCAGGATTGCATCTACGCCTGATAATGAAGCGAGTTTAGGTAAATAGTAAGTTCCCAAGGCCATCGTAATGACACCAAGATACACTTCGGATATTTTCCACACCGCTTGCCATTGCCCTGCTTGCTCCCAGCCAACATGAGACACTAGGATATTACGCACCATCACGAGTGAAACTGGGATGGTGAGGGCGCTGGTGACCGCCATCAAAATATATCCGCCAATCGCTTTTCTTTCTTCACTCGCTGATTGGCCCCACCAATACCGCAACTTGAACCAAGGTTGGCGCAGTGATGCGATCAGCATTACGACACCAATTAACCCTGCCTGCAACGCCGCGGCTAACAACGCTCCCATCAGATTTTGCTTGATGATTAAAGCAATCATCACCAGCGATGAAATCACCGTAGAAACCATGCCAAGGCCAATATAGCGGCGATATTGCTGCAGACCATTAGTCACGGAAGTAATTAACGTTCCCATTGCGGTAAAGGGCAATGCCAAAACAGTAATTATGATTAGCCAAGCATAATCACCACTGGCAAATAGCCAATGTGATAATGGTTTCGCCAATACCAATCCCAGCGGGATAAGTATTGCCAGCAAGATCACAATCCATCTCACACTGGCTCGCCACCAAGGAGTGCAAGCATCAAAACCCTGTTCTTGATGCTGGGCGGTAAAGCGAACGACACCCGCGCCCGCTGGCGCATTGATCATGCCATTCAGGATGGCAACCATGCTTTGCACTTGCCCCAGCATCGCCATTCCCGTGGGGCCGGTATAAATTGCGACCACTTTGGCAATCACAAACCCCATTGCCATTCGCAGTAAAGTCAATAAACCCGTAAACAATGTAACGGTTAATAGCTTTTTCACGCGAGGTTGGTTATTGCAGCAATAACGGTTTGCACTTCGCCATCACTCATTGTTGGCCCTAACGGTAGACTCAACACTTGCTGATGAATCTGCTCCGCAATAGGAAAGCTGAATTGATTAAATTCACAATATGCGGGCTGTTGATGCGGGGGAATTGGGTAGTGAATCATGGTTGCCACACCAAGATCAGACAGTGCTTTTTGCAAAGCATCTCGATTCGGGGTACGCACTACATATAAATGCCAAGCCGATTCAGCGCCATCCATGATGGTCGGTAAAACTAATGGCAAGCCTTGCAAACCCAAATTATATTGCCGAACAATTTCTTTACGGCGTTGGGTTTCCTGATCTAAATAAGGCAACTTTACCGATAATAATGCCGCTTGTAATTCATCAAGGCGGCAATTAAAACCTTGTACTTCATTATGGTATTTCACTTTTGAACCATAATTGAGCAAGACTCGAATTTTTTCTGCAAGTTCGGTATCATTCGTCGTTACTGCACCCGCATCTCCCAATGCACCCAAATTTTTCCCTGGATAAAAACTAAATCCAGCGGCATGCCCCAAGCTACCTACTTTACGGCCTTTATATAATGCGCCGTGCGCTTGAGCAGCATCTTCGATTACTTTCAAGCCATGCTTTTCAGCAATCGCCATAATTGGATCCATATCCGCAGGCTGACCATAAAGATGCACCGCTATAATTGCTTTAGTACGAGGGGTAATTGCGGCCTCAATCAGACTTGGATCAATATTGTAGGTATCTATGCACGGCTCAACTGGTACGGGCGTTGCGCCTGCATACGTAGCAGCTAACCAAGTAGCAATATAGGTATTGGTCGGTACAATGACTTCATCACCAGCACCAATACCATAAGCACGTAAAATCAAATGCAATGCATCCAAACCATTGCTCACACCAACACAATGATCTGTGTTGCAGTAATCTGCAAATGAAGCTTCGAACTGTTTAACTTCATTACCTAATACATACCAACCAGAGTCGATAACGCGAGTAAATGCATTAATTAATTCATCACGGTGCGCTAAATTAATGGCTTTTAAATCAAGAAATGGAATCATTTTATTCAATACTCTTTACAAAACGTGCAGGAACACCAGCCACTAAAGTTTTTTGTTTCACATTTTTGGTAACAACAGACCCCGCACCAATGGTCGCTCCTTCGCCAATTACCACTGCAGGTAATAATGATGCGCCAACGCCAATTACGACATTATCTTCAATGATCGGGCCAACGACATGATCAGAATATCCGGCACGGACTACATTATCGTTTGTTGTGCCCACTAATAAACTAATAAATACATCATTGCCAATAACGGCATTGCCGGTAATATGCGTGCAATCCATAACTTTAGTGCGATCGCCAATTTTGGTATTGTAATTCACAGTTACATAGCGACTTAAAATGCAGCGGCTACCAATTGTGCATTTTTCTCGAATTGAGGCACCATCGCCTAGTAATGTATTATTGCCAATGGCCACATCATAAAAAATAACTGCATTCGGTCCAATCGAACATTCATTGCCGATTTTTACAATCCGTTCAAATTCTGGTTGACGAGCTAAAGCACCTGCGCCTTTTGGCTCTTTACCAATAAAAGCACCTGGAAATATTTCCACTGCATTACCCAAAACAATACCATCAGCAATAACCACATGTGGATGAATAATACAATCATCACCAATAGTTACATCACCAATAACTGCAAATGGCATAATCGTTACATTCTTACCGATGACAGCTTTATCGGATATAACTGCGGTTTGATGTATCATTTAGTTTCACCATTAACAATATTAATAAATTCTTCATGCTTTCTTAAATAATCACTTTCACAATAATAATCATCAGCTAAAACCATCAATACGCAATCTTCACTAAAGTCATACATTTCATGCCAGACTAATGGTTCAATCAGCAAGCCCTGTGCAGGGTTATCAAGCAGCAGTTCTATTTTTTCTTTGCCATCATCCAAATGGAAACGGCAATAGCCTCGCATAACAATTGCAACTTGTTTTAATTGCTTGTGAGCATGAAACCCACGCCGTACACCTTGCTGTGTTCCAAACAAGTAATACACGCGTTTAATTGGGAAAGGAATGTTTTTATTCTCTTCCAAAGCCACCAAAGCACCACGCTCATCACCATGTTTTTGCAACTGTATTAATTTAATTTGCATTAAAAAACCTCTGCTAAATTGAGTGGACACCCCAATTGATCTTTCATAGATAAACTCGGCATTGTTGAAGTCCCCCAATCAATTGCCAATTCTTTATCATTCCATGCAATTGTTCTTTCATGATCTTTATACCAATAATCCGTCGTTTTATATAAAAACTCAGCAGTCTCACTCACCACCATAAATCCATGGGCAAAGCCTTCTGGGATCCAGAGTTGGCGTTTATTTTCTTCGCTCAATGTAACGCCAACCCATTGACCAAAAGTCGGTGATGATTTACGCAGGTCCACCGCCACATCAAATACTTCGCCTTGTGTACAACGAACTAATTTGCCTTGTGGATGCTGGATTTGATAATGCAGCCCGCGCAATACGCCTTTGACTGAGTTGGAGTGATTGTCTTGCACAAACTCTACTTTTCTACCAATAGCGGCTTCAAATTTAGCTTGATTAAAGCTTTCATAAAAAAAACCACGTTCATCACCAAATACTTGTGGCTCAATAATTTTAACGTCTGGGATTTGGGTATCGATGATATTCATAGTTCAGGGAGTAGGGGGCGGGGAATAGGGATTAAAAATCACCTGTAATCCAACGCCCAATTCTCAATTCCTTTTTTATTTATAGGTCGGGGGGCAGTTCGCGTCGCGCAATGCGCCCTACTTTTAATAAATTATTATTTAATCATGCGTAGCAGATATTGGCCGTAGGCGTTTTTCTTTAGCGGTTGGGCGAGTTTTTCTACTTGAGCAGCGTCAATCCAGCCGTGACGATACGCAATTTCTTCTGGGCAGCACACTTTTAAGCCCTGGCGCGCTTCGATGGTTTGAATGAATTGGCTGGCTTCGAGCATCGATTCATGCGTGCCGGTATCTAACCATGCATAGCCGCGACCCATGGTTTTGACGTCTAATTGGCCTTGCGCTAAATACACGCTATTGACATCGGTAATTTCTAATTCACCACGTGGCGAGGGTTTAATATTTTTGGCAATTTCAATCACGCTATTGTCGTAAAAATATAAGCCGGTTACCGCGTAATTGGATTTCGGTTTGAGTGGTTTTTCTTCAATCGACAGCGCTTTACCACTCGCATCAAAATCAACCACCCCATAGCGCTCTGGATCATTAACGTGATAAGCAAAAACGCTAGCGCCGTTTTCTTTATCCGCAGCGGTTTTTAATAAATCAGCAAATTCATGGCCATAAAAAATATTATCGCCCAACACCAGTGCCACATTATCTTGGCCAATAAATTCTTCACCAATAATAAACGCTTGCGCCAGACCATCTGGACTTGGCTGTACCGCGTATTGCAGTTTGATACCCCATTGGCTACCGCCACCGAGCAATTGCTCAAAGCGTGGGGTGTCTTGTGGGGTAGAGATAATCAAAATATCGCGAATTCCCGCCAGCAATAGCGTGCTCAGCGGGTAATAAATCATCGGTTTATCGTAAATCGGTAGCAATTGCTTGGATACGGCGATGGTGGCGGGATAAAGTCGAGTACCCGAACCACCGGCTAAAATAATACCTTTACGGCTAGGATTTGCGATTAGGGATTGGGGATTAGTCATTTTTGCCATTTTTTGTCATGGGTTATGCTTGTTTAAGCCACGAAACGGTTTTACCCGTCGCCATTTCATACAGTGTTTCTGGGCTCACATCAAATCCGCAGGGCCACGCTAACGTGGGCCATTCATCAAGATAAAATTGCGAAAATAATGCTTTATCTTTCAGTTGCTGGGCAATTGGGTAGCGATTAATCAACTCAGTTAAATCAACAATACCGATTTCATCGGTATTGAATTTCAATTGAATACAATAGCCATCCAAATATTTTGCGGATTCAATATGTATCATGATTTATCCTTCACACTCGTGGTGCGACTTTATGGAATTCTTTACATGCCCACATTGCCATTAATTCAAAGTTGCACTATCACCGGGTAGCCAATCCCCCAACACTTCATCACTCGTCCATGGGCAAGCCTCTGGAAAAATATCAAATCCAAGTTGAGTTTCTTTATCGGCAGCTTCTCGTGCATCTAGCCATGCATCGTCCCACCAGCCGCGATCATTCAAACTCGCTTTTAGGCTGGGGGTATTTTCTAGGCGTCGGCTCAACGCCTTGCGCTGTTCACGGATCGTATTTTTCCAGCTGCTTCCCTGTCTGTCTGGCTGATATTGCCATTTGAGCAAGTGCGCTAGTAGTAATGCCATTCGGTTCGCCAATTCACGTTGTTCGCTTTTACCCACGTCTTCAATCTCCTCGGCAATATGCGCTAAATCCAGCAGTTCAAAGCGCCCAGCACGAATCAACCTCGCTTGCTCGCTGGCCCACGCAACAATGTCTTGTTCATAAGAAATAGTCATTGCAATCTCCTTCACTTCATAGCCATTAATTGCGTCATCACTTGCTGCACACCAACTTGCCAATCGGGTAGCACTACGCCAAAAGTGCTTTGCAACTTTTGCGTATTCAAGCGTGAATTGGCTGGGCGTGGTGCGGGGACAGGGTAGTCGCTAGCGGGAATCGCTTTAATCGCTTCGCCAGCAATTTTTAGGGTATAGCCCTGCTCAGTAGCAATTTTGTTGATTAGCGACGCATACCCATGCCATGAGGTTTCCCCTGAGGCGACGAGGTGATAGGTGCCATAGAGGTCAGGGATTGGGAATTGGGGATTGGGGAATGAGGACGCGGCACTACCTGCTACTCCCAAATCCCCACTCCCTACTCCCCACCCACTATCCATCACCTGCCGTATCGCATGTGCGGTCACATCCGCGATTAAACTCGCTGAAGTCGGCGCGCCGATTTGATCGGCCACCACACTCAGCGCATCGCGCTGCTGCATTAAGCGCAGCATGGTTTTCAAGAAATTAGCGCCATGCGCGCCAAAAACCCAACTAGTGCGGAAAATCAAATGCCGGCAACCGCTGGCGCGAATCGCCTCTTCACCGGCTAACTTAGTTTTGCCGTAAACCGATTGCGGATTTGTTACGTCGTCTTCCAAATACGCGCCGTCTTTGCTGCCATCAAACACATAGTCGGTCGAATAATGCACCAGCAAGGCACCGAGCTTGGCGGCTTCTTCGGCAAAGACTTGCGGTGCTGTGGTATTGAGTAACGTCGCTAGCTCAACTTCAGATTCGGCGCGATCGACCGCCGTATGCGCGGCGGGATTCACGATGATGTCTGGGCGAATGCGTTGCACTACTGCACGGATGGCGTCGGGATTGGCTAAATCGCAATCATTGCGATCCAGCGCAATCACCTCGCCCAGTACGGCCAGGCTACGTTGCAGCTCAAAGCCCACTTGGCCGTTTTTACCCGTGAGTAGAATGCGGGGAGTTGGGAGTGGGGATTGGGGAGTGGTCATACGCTTTGTCCAATTTTTTTATGTAAGCCACTTAACAGGCGACCAACTAAATTCATTTGTTCAAAAAGAGCTAAATCCTTAGGAACATAACCCAGCATTAAAGCAATTTCAGCTTGCGTATCTAACTCACTTAAGGAACCACGTGCGATGTTTAAAAAATGCAAATATTCTTTACTTGTTCCTCGCGCCACACCTTCCGCAATGTTTGATGGAATAGAAACTGCAGCACGCCGCATTTGGCCAGTCAAACCAAAACGTTCATCATTTGGAAATAGTGCGGTTAACTCATAGATCGTTTTGACTAACAGCATGACTTGTCGCCATGTTTCCAATTGCTTATGCGGTTTATCCATTCCCCACTCACCGTTCACTATCCAAAGCCATTTGCAAACTATTTTCTAATTGCATAAAACCTGCTACATATTGATCGACTTTATCCAGCAAAACTGACACTTCGCGTTCGTCATAAACATGACTCGATAAATTACGCATTTCAATCATATCAAGCCATAGCGCATCATCTTGCAATAAACCCTGTGCGAAAGCATCTTTAAAAATCGCTCGCGGATTTTTGCTATCGATACCCACAAAATCTAAATATCTTTTTAATGCTTTCCAAGCCATTTCAAATGTGAATTCAAATCGTTGCACATTCAAATCAAGCACAACATCACCAAAACCCTCTGCACGCAATTGCACACTTTCGGTCTGAATTAACTTCAATCGTGCCAATGCGCGAGAAAAATACAGCAAACCATCTTCAGCGCGTAATTGCTTATTCGCACTAAATAAAACTCGACCGGTTTCCTTTACTCGATTTGCAAATCGTAGCTCGGTATGTGCGATATTAGCGACATCCATTTTTAGTAAAGTCGGCAACTCATCAACTGCACTACGAATTTGTGTTAGCACATCCCAATCGGCATCCGCATCGGCAAATGCAAAGTCATAATCACTCGTTGCTTTGGCCTCACCATCCACACGCGATCCAAATAACCAGATACGACTTGGTTTTGCATGGCGTAAAATAATGCCCACCACGGCATCAATGAGCTTTTTATCCAAAGAAGCCATGTTTTTATTATTTCCCGTACTGTTGATCAAGCCACTCACGATAAGCGCCGCTGGTTACATTGCTCACCCAGTCTTGATTGGTCAAATACCACTCTACGGTTTTACGAATGCCCGATTCGAACGTCTCGGCCGGTTTCCAGCCCAGTTCGCGCTCGAGTTTGCGCGCATCAATCGCGTAGCGACGATCATGCCCAGGGCGATCGGTTACATAGGTGATTTGGCTGCGGTAAGTGGGGAGTAGAGATTGGGGAGTAGTACCCGTCTGCTGACTCACTACTGCCCGCTCTTCACTCCCTACTCCCAACTCCCTACTCCCTATCGGAGCCAGCTCGTCCAGCAAGTCACAAATCGTATGCACCACATCCAGATTGGCTTTTTCATTCCAGCCACCGACGTTGTAGGTCTCGCCCACTTGGCCCGCTTCGAGCACGCGGCGAATCGCTGAGCAGTGATCTTTCACATACAACCAATCGCGAATCTGCTGGCCATCGCCATAAATCGGCAGTGGCTTACCGGCCAGTGCGTTCAAAATCACCAATGGAATCAGTTTTTCTGGGAAATGATACGGGCCGTAATTATTCGAGCAATTGGTAGTTAAGACCGGCAAGCCATAAGTGTGGTGCCAAGCGCGAACCAAATGATCCGACGCCGCTTTTGATGCTGAATACGGGCTATTGGGCTCAAACGCCTTGGTTTCGCTAAACGCCGGATCATCGGCTGCCAGCGTGCCGTAAACTTCGTCGGTCGACACGTGCAAAAAGCGAAACGCGGCTTTTTGTTCCGCCGCCAGCTCAGTCCAATAACCGCGCACGCTTTCTAATAAATTAAAAGTGCCAACGACATTGGTTTGAATAAACTCGCCCGGCCCAGTGATTGAGCGATCCACATGCGATTCGGCGGCAAAATTCAGCACTGCGCGAGGTTGGTATTCAGCGAGCAATTTACTAATAATTTCCCGATCACCAATATCAGCCCGAACAAATATATGACGGGTATCGCCCTCTAGGGCTTTGAGGGTATCGAGGTTACCGGCATACGTCAGCTTATCGACGTTAATCACCACCTCGTCGCAGCCAGCTAGCCAATCTAAAACAAAGTTACCACCGATAAACCCAGCTGCGCCGGTTACTAAAATTGTCATTGAATTATTTACCTTTCATGCAGATTTATATAAACCACAAGGGCCTGATATAAATCAAAAAATAAGTTATTTATTCATTTTATTAGTGCTATTTCATCTCAATAATTAGAGTTTTCACGCACATAAAATTAAGTGGTTAAGAGAAAAATTTTGACTCTTCGTAGAATTTGCTCAGCCAACAAAGCATTGCATTCGCTGGCAAGCCAGCTCCTACAAGTTCCAATCAGTTATTCGTGACCACTTAACATCTTTTATTTTGCTTTCCAAGCCGCACCAATTTTGCTTAATAGCGCTACTGACTGGCTATTTTCTCTTGATTTGGTGATGGCCTCAGCAATAAATGCCCATAAAATACTTAAAAACAGCGCGGCAAATGTGGCCAACAATACAATTAACGCCCGTTTAGGCCCTGATTTTTCATCCGGCACTTCGGCGGCGGTCATTTTTAATTCATCGCGTTCTTGTTTTTTTAATAATTCAATGCGGCGATCAAGTCGCTCGATTAAAGCATCCCAATACGCTTGTTGCTGCAAAGCGCCGACGGCGGCAATCCATAAACCGGTATTAT
This sequence comes from Deefgea salmonis, assembly GCF_020531905.1. Classification (GTDB taxonomy): domain Bacteria; phylum Pseudomonadota; class Gammaproteobacteria; order Burkholderiales; family Chitinibacteraceae; genus Deefgea; species Deefgea salmonis. Next base: position 262,942 of record NZ_JAJAWG010000003.1, read on the forward strand.
TGGCATTGGCTTGTTTTTTCATACTATCAACGACCAAGCGCTGCAAACTCGAGAGTTGATCTTGCATCCGTACCAATTCGTTTTGCATCATATCGCTCACCCCACCTTGCAAGGTCGATTCAGCTTGAATCGCGGCTAAGCTGGTAATGCCATAACGATCTGCCGCCGACAACTGATTAATCATTGCGGCTAAATCGGCTTGTTGAATTTCGGCATCGTATTTATTTTTATTTTTTTGCGCCATTTCACGGCGAGTTTCTAATTCATAGCGATACTTAGAGCTATCCAATAAACGCATGCTATATAAATTTTGCTGTAGCGCTAAACCCATTTTATTGGCCAATAAAGCAGCAAATTCTGGATCATCATCGGTGACATTAATATCTAAAAAACCATCTTTAGCATTTAACACAACCTTAACCGATTGCCCCATCGCCTTTCGCGTTGCTTGGCGGCCTTTAGTCTCAAAATGCTCAGCCAATTTCATTTCTTTAGCGATGGCTTCTTGCACCTGATCGTTGCTCAATACCCAGTTGTAAACCGCCGCATTTTTCGACGGGGCAATTTTTAGCGTAGCCGTGTACTGATTGGGCAAACTGAACGCCACCGCAGCCGCAATCACTGCCACCAAAATCGGTAGGCCAATAATCAGTTTTTTGTGTTTGGTCAGTACGAGGGCCAGATCCAATAAAGAAATTTCATCTTCGGTATCTAGCTTACGATTAGATTGCTCGCTGGAGTTGACTGCTGTCATTGGCGTGTATTCTGTAAAAGAGTGAAAAATTCAAAAACATCGACTAAAAGTGGGAATTATTATAATCGACGAACTGTATATTTTTGTCTTTTGTAAGAAAAAAGCCAGCAATTATGCTGGCTTTTTGATTGAAAACATACACAACATAATGCACATGTTAAAATTCACAGTAAGATTTGCAACCAAAAGCATCGCAGTATCATTTCACTTTATTTCGTCAAATAGTGAGAACAGAGGATGCAAGCCCTTAAAATTCAAACACCGGCGTGCTAACCCGCATTCTTGGTAAGTTGTAATCAAAGACTTGTTTTTGCTCGAGCACTGCGCCGGCCTGGTGATATAAAGTGGCATACATCATCGGCTCTTCACCAATAATGGCGAGTAAATGGCCATCATTGGCTAATTGGGCCAACAAACTGGCTGGCGCTTGATCGAACGACGCGGTGGCGATAATGGCGTCAAATGGCGCTTGGCCATTGGGCGCCAAGGCATCGCCCACTTCGGCGCGGGCGTTTTTAATGCCGGCGGCTTTCAGTTGCGCATTGATAAAAGCCACATACTCAATATCGGCATCCACCGCCACCACCTGCGCGCATAAGCCGGCAGCCAAGGCGATTAAGTAAGCTGCGCCGGGGCCAGCAATCAGCAATTTATCGGTAGGCTTTAAGTCGATTTCTTGCAATAAACGCGCTTCAACCTTAGGTGCAAGCATCAGCTGGCCATGCGCCAATGGCAGTTCAACGTCAACAAAAGCCAATTCTTTTTTGTCCGCTGGCACAAAGTCTTCACGGCGAGTATTCAGCACCCGCGCTAGAATCACAGGATTTAACACATTCCACGGGCGAATTTGCTGCTCAACTAAAAGATAACGTGCGTTTTCCCAATCCATGTTTGCTTCACCTCAAGACAAGCCGACTACGGCGATTAGATTATTCAATATGTCTTGCAATTATCCCACAACTCTTTTAATTTCACATTCATGAATCGCTAGGGGTTCCGATTTAAGCGACTTTTCGGGGGTTAACGCCATGTTTGGCCAACACCACGAGAAGCAATGTCAGCAAATCGGATGAGATATACCCTTGGAACCTGACCCGGCTAATACCGGCGTAGGAAAGCGAGTCGCTGACTTTTTGCGCCCTGACTCCTATGCCGTCTTTTTAAATCACGCGCCAGCGAGCGCGACTGAATCACACTCACCTGAGTTTGAATCAGTGCACAGGAGAACACCATGAACGCAAAAGTAGAATTTTCCGCCGATTCGGCCGTCGTCGATGAAGCCGCCATCAAGCCACTGCCTAATTCACGCAAAATCTATGTCGCCGGTTCACGCAGCGATATTCAAGTGCCGATGCGCGAAATCAGCCAAGCGGATACCCCATTGCAAATGAGCATCAGCGGTGCGGTGGAAAAAAACCCACCGATTTTCGTCTATGACTGTTCTGGCCCTTACACTGATCCTGCGGCTAAAATCGACGTGCGCAAAGGCTTAGAGCCAATTCGTGCGGCGTGGATTGCCGAGCGCAACGACACCGAAGTGCTAGCGGGCCTGACCAGCGAGTTCGGCCGCATGCGCGAAGCCGATCACAGCCTTGATGTATTGCGCTTTGAGCTCAAACGCCAACCGCGTAAGGCGCAAGCCGGCAAAAACGTCTCGCAAATGCATTACGCCCGCCAAGGCATCATCACACCTGAAATGGAATTTGTATCGATTCGTGAAAACATGAATCGTGCCAATTATCTACAAAGCTTACGGACCAGCAGCCCGACTGGCGAAAAAATGTTGGCGATGATGAATCGTCAACACCAAGGCGAAAACTACGGCGCCAATATGCCCGACGAAATCACGCCAGAATTCGTGCGCAGCGAAATCGCTTGCGGCCGTGCCATCATCCCTAACAATATCAATCACCCAGAATGCGAGCCAATGATTATTGGCCGTAATTTCTTGGTGAAGATTAACGGCAATATCGGCAATTCAGCGGTAACGTCGTCGATCACTGAAGAAGTCGACAAAATGACTTGGGGTATCCGCTGGGGTGCTGACACGATTATGGATTTGTCGACTGGCAAAAACATCCATGAAACCCGTGAATGGATTTTACGTAATTCGCCCGTACCCATCGGCACCGTGCCGATCTACCAAGCACTAGAAAAAGTCAACGGCAAGGCCGAAGACCTGACTTGGGAATTGTTCCGCGACACGCTGATCGAGCAAGCCGAACAAGGCGTGGATTACTTCACCATTCACGCTGGCGTATTGCTGCAATACGTGCCGATGACGGCAGGCCGCATGACCGGCATTGTGTCGCGCGGCGGCTCGATTATGGCCAAATGGTGCTTGGCGCATCACCAAGAAAACTTCTTGTACACGCACTTTGAAGACATCTGCCAAATCATGAAGGAATACGACGTCGCCTTCAGTTTGGGCGATGGCTTGCGCCCAGGCTCAATCTGGGATGCCAACGATGAAGCGCAATTGGGCGAACTGAAAACGCTCGGTGAATTGACGCAAATCGCGTGGCAACACGATGTTCAAGTGATGATCGAAGGCCCAGGCCATGTGCCGATGCAATTGATTAAAGAAAACATGGATAAAGAGTTGGACTGGTGCCATGAAGCGCCGTTCTACACCCTTGGCCCATTGACCACCGATATTGCACCGGGTTACGACCACATAACTTCGGCGATTGGCGCGGCGCAAATTGGTTGGTACGGCTGCGCGATGCTGTGCTACGTGACGCCAAAAGAGCATTTAGGATTACCCAACAAAGCCGACGTGAAAGAAGGCATCATCACTTACAAATTGGCCGCGCACGCCGCCGACTTGGCTAAAGGTCATCCAGGCGCGCAGATTCGCGACAATGCACTCTCAAAAGCGCGTTTTGAATTCCGCTGGGAAGATCAGTTCAATCTCGGCCTTGATCCAGACCGCGCGCGTGAGTTTCATGATGAAACGCTGCCCAAAGACAGCGCCAAAGTCGCGCATTTCTGCTCAATGTGCGGCCCACATTTCTGCTCGATGAAAATCACCCAAGACGTGCGCGAATTCGCCGCCAAACAAGGCATCAGCGAAATCGACGCGCTCAAAAAAGGCATGGAAACCAAATCCATCGAATTCATCAAAACCGGTGCCGAGGTATATCACAAACAGTGATACCAGCCGTGGGCTCGAATGATATACCCATAAAAGCATGCGCTATTCAGATGGGGTATTGATACAGTAAAAAGATGTCCATATTGAGTCGATCTCATTCGCTAAATGAGCGCGACTGTTGCTCCTTCCCCCTTGATGGGGGAAGGCTGGGATGGGGGTGAGCTGCACGCCGTCGGATCACCCTCACCCTAACCCTCTCCCATCAAGGGAGAGGGAATGCCGCGATACTTTGGCTACCATCACATCATCTGAACAAGCATCAAAAAAACGCAGCGCCAAATCCTTGGCTGCTGCGTTTTTTATTTCCTGCCAGTCTGAATTCAATCTGACTTACCACACGTGTGACAGCACCAAGGAAATCTCTCGCTCTTTGCTTGAGCCTTGCGCGGTGCTAATCGGCCATTCGCCGACAATACGTACGCTATTGCGGCCCGGTAAGCTGATATTCATCGCCGCGCCAGCCAGCCAATTATCAATTCGATCATGATCGGTTTGGCCGCCACGCGTCACCATGCCGCCGGTTTGATATTCTAACGTTGCCGCCAACCACATCTGGGGGATTACGCTGAAACTCGCCATGGTTTTAAAGTGATATACATTTTTTTGCTCAAATCGACCGATTTTATAATCGGCATTGTCGCCAAACCACGACAGCCCAGCCAAGCCCTCAAACACCCATTGATTCATCGTCCAAGCCAATTGGCATTCGGGCAAAACCATCCAGCGATTGGCGCTGACATTAACGGATTGATTTTTTTGATACGCCGCCGTCGGAATATTAACTTGTAATCCGCAAGCACTGCTGAGCCCATTACGATCGTAGTTTTTTAAGGCATTTCGATCCAAAGCTGGCCGGCGATACAGCCCCACACCAAAGCCCAACATCACATCGCCCACACCATCAGCCTCAGCCGGTTTGCGGCGGCTATTGGTAAACGATTGATCCACCGTGACATACGGCAATTGCACCGCCACATACGCCAATTGCCCTGCAAGATCAAAATATTGCGCCTGCCGCAAGCTCACGCTGTTTTTGTCGACAATCTCGATTTCTCGTGGGCCGCGTGGTGATTCAATCGATTGCTGGCGAAAGCGCAATGAGCTGCGACTGGTATCGTCGGCAACCAAACCAAATTGACGCGGATCTGCCGCATGCGTTGGCAAACTCAGCAGGGCCAACGCCCAAATGCAGTGCCACTTTAATCCATTCATCCACATCCACCGGCCTAAAATCCAATCAAACAATATACGGACTTTACCTTATATGGCAGCAACACTTACAAACAAAATTAAAATCAGCCGTGGATTGAGTAAGGCAAACAACAGACCCACGATCTTTGCTTTAACAGCAGCAAAATCAGCCTAGCCAATCACACCGCTAAGCCTTTGAATACGTTATACTTCTGCCCCTTCGCCTGACTTGCTCTGGATTGCATTATGCTTTTGCCGCACCAACTTGAATTACTTGCCCCAGCCAAAACCGCCGAAATCGCCCGAGAAGCCATTTTGCACGGCGCAGATGCGGTGTATATCGGCGGCCCAAGTTTTGGCGCGCGGCACAATGCCAGCAATCCGATCGAAGACATCAGCGCCTTAGTTCAATTTGCCCATCGCTATCATTCACGGGTGTTTGTCACGCTCAATACCATCTTGCACGACAACGAACTCGAACCGGCGCGCCAGCAGATTATTCAGTTGTATGAAGCCGGCGTGGATGCGCTGATTGTGCAAGACATGGGCGTACTTAAACTCGATATTCCACCGATTCAGCTGCACGCCAGTACGCAATGCGATATTCGTAACCCTGAAAAAGCCAAATTTTTATCCGATGCCGGTTTCTCGCAAATCGTGTTGGCGCGTGAATTGGGCGTAAAGCAAATCCGCGACATCAGCGCCGCCGTGGGCGATAGCGCGACGATTGAATACTTTATCCACGGCGCTTTATGCGTGGCGTTTTCTGGCCAATGCAATATCAGCCATGCGGCAACCAATCGCAGCGCCAATCGCGGTGATTGCTCGCAAGCTTGCCGCCTGCCCTACACCTTGACCGACCACAAAGGCCAAGTGGTGGCGTTTGATAAGCATTTGCTGTCGATGAAAGACAACGACCAAACCGATAATCTCGCGTTGCTGGTCGACGCTGGCGTGCGCTCGTTCAAAATCGAAGGCCGCTATAAAGACGCGCAATACGTTAAAAACATCACCGCGCATTACCGCCGCCATCTGGATGAAATCCTCGAACAACGCCCCGATCTTGCGCCCGCATCGAGTGGCCGCAGCGAGATTTTCTTTACCCCCAACGTCGATAAAACTTTCCACCGTGGCCATACCGATTATTTTGCCACTGAGCGCAAAACCGATATTGGCGCGTTTGATTCGCCCAAATACGTCGGTCTGCCAGTGGGTACCATCACTCGCGTCACCGACAAGTTCTTTGAAATTCAAATCATCGATGCGAGCGAGCCGCTGGCGAACGGCGATGGTTTGAATTACATGAAAAAACGCGAAGTGGTCGGCGTGCAAGCCAATATCGTTGAAGCCATTGATAAAGCGACTGGCTTATTCCGCGTATTCCCGAATGAAGCTATGAGCGAGCTTGTTGGCCTTAAGGCAGGTATTGGCATGAACCGCAATCGGGATCATGCTTGGGAGCAGATACTCAATAAAAAATCCGCTGAACGTAAAATCGGCGTGTGGCTCAATTTGTCTGAAACTGCGACGGGTCTTGCGCTCACGATTACCGATGCCGATGGCTGTACGGTGACGGTTGATGCGCCGATGCCACTCGAAGTTTCACAAAATGTAGATAAAGCATGGAGCGGTTTGATTGGCGGCCTCGGTAAACTCGGCAATACGATGTTTTACGCCGAGGACGTATCACTCAATCTGAGCCAGCCTTGGCATGTTGCCGCCTCAGCGATTAATGCGCTGCGTCGCGAAGCGGTTGAGCAACTGGAAGTCGCCCGCGTTGCCGCGTGGCCGAAACAACAACGCAAAACGCCAGTTGAACCGCCAGCAATCTATCCCGATGAAACGCTGTCGTTTTTGGGTAATGTGTATAACAAAAAAGCACGCGAATTTTACCAAGAGCACGGCGTAAAACTCATTGCTGCAGCCTACGAGGCACACCAAGAAGCCGGTGAAGTGCCGTTAATGATTACCAAGCATTGCCTGCGGTTTTCGTTTGAACTGTGCCCGAAACAAGCCAAAGGCGTGATCGGTGTCAAAGGCCAAATCAAAGCCGAGCCGATGACATTATCCAACGACAAAGAAAGCTATACGCTCAAGTTTGATTGCAAGCCGTGCGAAATGCATGTGATGGGCAAAATGAAACCGCATATTTTAAAATCGCCGCCACCGTCGATTATTCCAGTGCAAACCATTACCTTTCACAAAGCCAAACCAGAACCGGAAGGCTATAGCCATTAAACAACGCCACAAAAAAATGCCGCCCTAGCGGTAATGCCGTTCACTTAAGCCAAGTGAACGGCATTTTTTTCCTCGATTTCATTGCAGGTATCGCTTTTAACGCAAAGGTACAGAGAAAATCAACTGAAAAACCCTGATTTTCCTCCGCGCCTCTGCGCCTCTGCGTCAGGTTTTCAGGGTTTGTCGTTAAGTGAACTGTATTTGCCCTAGGGCGGCATTTTTTTGCCGAAAGATGTCAATCTTTAACTTAAGGTTGCGCCGCTGCATCCAGCGGCGTGCGCCACGGCGGTAAGGGCGCATATTGCGTCAATAATTGACTCACTCGCGCTACCCCATCGGGCGAGCCGACCAGTGAGGCTGGCGAGACGCCATTGAGCTCCACATGTGGGCAGGTAATCCACTTCACCACCGTATCTAAATCACCCAATTTTGTTTCAGCCATATCAATCACCGCCAGCCAAGGCATGAGCAATTGCGGCTCAAATTGCACTACCGCCATTAAATCAGCATGCAAATCAGGCTGGCCTGCCAGCTCTCGCTCGAGTAATTCAAAAAAAATGCCAATTCGCGTTAAATCCATCATGGCCTCTACTGGCGACATTAACTTTGAGTATAGCGATCAAGCGCATAAAATTCAGTGCTTAGCGACATATACCGACGATTAATAAGCAATGTTCAGATTTGATGTTGATTGCTTACATCACAAGCGCTTGAGCCGATCGACTGCAGCCCCTTCCCCCTCGATGGGGGAAGGTTGGGATGGGGGTGTTGAGCTTACAAAACACGCCGGCGGATCACCCTCACCCTAACCCTCGCCCATCAAGGGAGAGGGAATGCCGCGACGCTGAGCATCAACACGTAATCTGAACACCATCAGGCGTCAACGCCATCGATGCTCAACTCCCACCTCTCAATAACGCGCCATATTCGGCTCAACATCATTGGCCCACGCCGCAATGCCGCCGTCTAAATTAATCATATTTTCAAAGCCTTGCCGCTCCAAAAATCCCGCCACCTGATAACTGCGCACGCCGTGATGGCAAATCACCACGTAAGTGGCATCTGGATCTAAGCGCGTTTGCTCGCTGGGGATGTGATTCATCGGCAGATTTTGACTGCCGTTAATTTGGCATAAAGCCACTTCCCAAGGCTCGCGAACGTCTAATAATTGAGGCGCTGCACGGCTTGAATCTTGCAGCCAGAGGTAAAGATCGTTTGGACTAATATGTTGCATTTTTGCTGGCCTTTGCATACCACGACAACGCAAAAATAATGCGTTGCGTATTTAAAATCGATTCAGTTTGAGCGCCAGAGATCGCGACTCCCCCCAAGTTTGCTGACCAATCCTTACCATAACAGCGAGTACATCGATGACGAGCAAACCACGATGCAAACCCACTTTGGCTCAACGATTTGGCGCATGGCGCGCAAATTAAATCAGTTTCAGCCTAGAGGCAATCAATTTAATTGATTACCATGGCCGCTGCTCGCTTTCGCAAGCCTTTTTTGGAGTTGTCATGACTTATCTTTATAGCTTATTCGCACTCACCATTGGCCTCATTATTCCCTTGCAAGCCGCCATCAATAACCAGCTCAAGTCGATCATCGGCCACAGTACTTTACTCGCTGCCTTAGTGTCTTTTTCGGTTGGTACGCTGGCCTTACTTTGCATTAGTCTGGCGACTGGGCAAAAAATCAGCGCCTTGGCGCAACTACCCAAAGCCGAACCGTGGATGCTGCTCGGCGGCCTGCTTGGTGCGGTATTTGTTTTTGGCACCACCTTGATTGCCCCCAAGCTGGGTGCGGCGACGATGTTGTCGCTCATTATCACCGGACAAATTATCGCTTCGATGCTGTTTGATCGCTTTGGCTGGTTTGCCATGCCGATGAAAGACTTGAGCTGGCCACGCTTACTCGGCGCGGCCTTGATTATTGTCGGTGTGCTCTTGGTGAACTTTGGCAATGATTGGCTTAAAGCCAAAACTTAAGCCCCAAGCGAGCGCGCCCAATGGCCGTACTTGTTAAATCGGCGGCAAAACGTCGACAGAGCCTAGACCAAGCCTTTTTGCTGCGCCCAAAATACGCCAGCAATGGTTTTGGCATCGGTAATGCGGCCATCGAGCACGCCAGCGACCAGCTCAGACATACTCATCGTAATGCTTTCTAAAAATTCACCGTCATCGAGTTGGCGCTCACCGGCGGTTAAGTCTCGCGCCAAATACAATTTAATTTCTTCGTCGGTATACGAAATAATCGGGTGAATCACCCCCAGATATTCCCAAGACGCGGCGCTATAGCCGGTTTCTTCTAATAATTCGCGCTGCGCGCAAGCCAAAGGATCTTCGCCAGCATCGAGTTTGCCGGCAGGAAACTCAATAAATACCCGATCTAATGGATAACGAAATTGCCGCTCAAGCAATAATCGGCCATCGGCCAACTGTGGAATCACCATCACCGCGCCCGGATGCTTGATGTATTCACGCGTTGCGGTGCTGCCGTCGGGTAAACGCACGGTATCGCAAAAAGCATTGAGCAATTTGCCTTTAAATAAGGGCTGGCTAGAGAGCGTTTCTTCGATTAAATGGCGATCTACTGACATGATATGGATCCATAAAAAAAGGCGACCTTGCGGCCGCCCAGTTTAACCCGTTTTGTCAGTCATTCCGCAACAGTCTGCAGGCTGCGTTGCCGCGCCATACCATTGATGACGCCTACTAATTGCTTAAAGTTTCACCGCTTGGGTATGCCAAATGCGATCGGCGTATTCTTTAATTGTTCGATCCGATGAAAAATACCCCATTGCCGCCACATTTAAAATCGCTTTTCGCGCCCAAAGATCGGGCTTGGCAAATAGCGCATCGACTTTGGCCTGCATGGCAACATAGGCTTCAAAATCGGCCAATAATTGGTAATGATCGCCCCAATTGACCAAGGTATCAAAAATCACCCGATAACGCTCTGGCTCAGTCGGGCTAAAAAAGCCCGACGCCAACATATTGAGCGTATCGCGTAGCGCTTTATTGTTTTCATAAATGCTGCGCGGATTGTAACCATCGCGGCGTAATGCGCTGACTTCTTCGCTGGTATGGCCAAAGATAAATAGATTATCGCCACCGATGGCCTCTTGCATTTCCACATTAGCCCCATCCAAAGTGCCAATGGTTAATGCGCCATTGAGGGCAAATTTCATATTGCCGGTACCCGAGGCTTCGGTGCCGGCGGTGGAGATTTGCTCGGATAAATCAGCCGCCGGAATAATCATTTCGGCCAAACTCACGCTGTAATTGGGTAAAAACACCACCTTTAATCGATCGCCAATTCGTTCGTCATTATTGATCTTAATGCCGACATCATTAATCAATTGAATAATCAATTTGGCCATATGGTAGGCCGACGCGGCTTTACCGGCAAAAATCACCACGCGTGGTTGCCATTTTTTATCGGGCTCGGCCAAAATTTGGTTATATCGCGTAATTACGTGTAATACATTAAGCAACTGGCGTTTGTATTCATGAATTCGTTTGACTTGCACATCAAACAAAGCATTTGGATTAATCACGCCGCCTAAAGTACGCGCCACATACATGGCTAAGCGTTTTTTATTGGCTAATTTAGCCGCGCGAAACTCAGCAACAAACAATGGAAAATCAGCGTGCGTTTTAAGTTCAACTAATTCATTTAAATTAACCCGCCAAGTTTGGCCGATGGTTTTATCAATTAAACGCGATAAATCCGGATTGGCCAAAGCCAACCAACGGCGCGGCGTTACGCCATTGGTGACATTGGTAAATCGATCGGGATATAAACGGGCAAAATCAGCAAAAATTGATTCCACCATCAACGCCGAATGCAGCGCCGACACGCCATTCACTTGATGGCTAGCAATCACCGCCAAATACGCCATTCTGACTTTTCGTTCGCCCTGCTCATCAATTAAAGACACGCGGCGTAAAAAATCAAAATCATTGGGAATAATTAATGCCACTTCTTTTAAAAAAGCTTCATTTAAATCAAAAATAATTTTTAAATGTCGTGGCAATAAGCGCCCCAGCATATTGACTTCCCAAGTCTCTAATGCTTCAGACATCAAAGTATGATTGGTATAGCTAAATACTTTACCGGTAATGGCCCAAGCTTCTCGCCATTCATAATGATATTCGTCGATTAATAAGCGCATTAATTCCGGAATCGCCAACACCGGATGAGTGTCATTTAAATGAATCGCGACTTTATCGGCCAAATGATCCAAATTTTCATGAGTACTTAAATAGCGATGAATAATATCTTGCAAACTGGCAGCAACAAAAAAATACTCTTGCCGTAAACGCAATTCTTTACCGACTAAAGTGGAATCATCAGGATATAACACTCGAGATACGTTTTCAGAGAGATTTTTTTCTTCTACTGCCGAGAAATAATCGCCCTGATTAAACTTAGATAAATTAATTTCACGCGTCGAGCGCGCCGTCCACAGCCGCAAGGTATTGGTCGATTTAGTGGCAAATCCAGGAATAATAATATCGTGCGCCACCGCCAAAACATCGTGCTGGCTATCGAGCCAGCGCACACTGCTGCCTTCTTGCTCCAATCGACCGCCAAAACGCACGCGGTAACACACTTCATCGCGCGGAAAATCAACAATATTGACCGATCCCAACCAAGTATCGGGCACTTCAACTTGGCGGCCTTCAATAATGCGCTGCTTAAACATGCCAAATTGATAGCGTATGCCGTAGCCCATGCCCGGAATACCCAAGGTCGCCATCGAATCCAAAAAACACGCTGCCAAACGCCCTAAGCCGCCATTGCCCAACGCCGCATCGGGCTCTAAACCCACTAACTCATCGTAATCAACACCCATTTCATCGAGCGCAGTACGCACCACGTCTTCCATATCCAGCGCCAATAAGGCATTGGATAAGGCGCGGCCAATCAAAAACTCCATCGATAAGTAATACACCCGCTTTAAGTCTTGCGAGTACTGCGCTCGGGTGGTTTCCATCCAGCGCTCGACCATTTGATCGCGCACCGCTAAAAACGTTGCCTCCATCCAATCTTTGGGCTGGGCGGCGCGCGGATCTTTGCCGATGGAATACATTAATTTATTGGCAATGGCTTTTTTCATCAGTTCGGCATCATACAAAGCCGCCGAGTCATACTGGAAAGGCAAATTCATCAGCAATACCCCCAAACGAAAGCAATGGCAAAAACCACGCGCCATCGGTTTTGAACGAACAATTAAGCGCCTAAGCTGCGATACAAATCGTGGTATTGCAAGGCGGCACTATGCCAGCCAAAGTCGGTGCACATGGCTTCTTGCCGCACGGCTTTCCAGTCTTTCGGCCTGGCCCACAAGGCAAAGATGCGGCGAATACCCTGGGTGAGTTCTTCTTTGGAGAACGCATTAAATACCGCGCCGGTGGCAATACCGTCTTGTAAATTTTCTAAAGAGCAATCCATCACCGTGTCGGCCAAGCCCCCCACTCGGCGCACTAAGGGCAGCGCACCGTATTTCAAACCGTAAAGCTGCGTTAAACCACACGGCTCAAAGCGACTTGGCACCATGATCACATCGCTACCGGCCATAATTTGATGCGAAAGTGCTTCGTCGTAACCGATTTTGACCGCTACTTGCAGCGGATTTTCGGCGGCAGCGGCGACAAAAGCCGCTTCCATTGCCGCGTCGCCGCTACCCAGCAACACAAACTGCCCGCCGCGATCGGTGATTTCATTGAGTGCCGCCAGCACCAAGTGCAAACCTTTTTGCTCTGTTAAACGGCTGACAACGGCAAACAGCGGTTTTTCCGTGGCATGCTCTAAACCCATTACCACTTGTAATGCCGCTTTGCACTTGGCTTTGCCGGCTAATTTATCCGCGCTATAGTTCGCGGCAATCAAGGCATCATTGGCCGGATGCCAAACCGCCTCATCCACGCCATTTAAAATGCCAGACAACACGTCTTGCCGTGCGCGCAATAAGCCATCTAAGCCACAGCCTTGCTCTGGCGTGGTCATTTCTTGGGCATACGTTGGCGACACCGTCGTGATTCGGTCGGCGTAATAAATGCCCGCTTTCATAAACGAGATTTGCCCATGAAATTCCAAGCCATTTAATGCAAAAAAATGCGCGGGTAACTCAAGCTGCGCAAAATGATCGGCGGGGAAAATTCCCTGATACGCCAGATTATGAATCGTAAACACGCTCGTCGCTGGGCGTCCTGCTGCAGCCAAATACGCTGGCACTAAACCAGCATGCCAATCATGCGCGTGCACAATGGCTGGTCGCCAATAGGTGTCAACCCCCTCAGCAATGCGCGTTGCCACCCAAGCCAGCAGCGCAAAACGCAGATGATTATCGGCATAGGGATGATGGTTACCATCTTGATACGGATTACCGCCTCGAGCGTATAAATGCGGTGCGTCGATGACATACACGCCAATCTCATCTGGCGTGCGCCCAAATTTTAACGTGACCGTGCCGGCCAATGCTTCAAACGTGGCCACATCGCTCATCGCCGTTAAACCCGCCAAAATCGAGGGAAAACCCGGCAATAACACCCGAACATCGCAGGCCAAAGGCGCCAAAGCCAATGGCAGCGCCCCCGAAACATCCGCCAAGCCACCGGTTTTGAGTAATGGAAACATTTCGGCACAAACATGAAGCACTCGCATTATTTAAAACCTTGTCGAAAGTTAATCGTTGGCGCTTGAAGGACTGGAATTGGGGATTGGGGATTGGGGATTGGGGATTTGGAAAAATACTTCATTCCCCATTCCCCATTCCCCATTCCCTACTCCCCATCCCCCATTCCCTACAACTTATCCAGCATATCCCGCGTCACCAAAACAACGCCGGTTTCGGTGCGGTGAAAGCGGCGTTCGTCGTCTTCGGCGTTTTCACCAATGATGGTGTTTTCGGGGATTTCACACGCACGGTCAATGATGCAGCGCCGAATGCGCGAGCCTCGGCCGATCACCACTTGCGGCAAAATCACCGTGGAATCCACGGTGCAAAATGAATGAATTCGCACTTGCGAAAACAGCACCGAATTAATCACCAGCGAGCCCGAAACAATACAACCGCCCGAGACCAAAGAATTAAGCGTCATGCCGTGGCTGCCATTACGATCTTGCACAAACTTGGCAGGCGGCAATTGCTCTTGTAGCGTCCAGATCGGCCAATTGGTGTCATACACATCGAGTTCAGGCGTGACGGAGGCCAAATCTAAGTTAGCCGCCCAATACGCGTCCACCGTCCCCACGTCGCGCCAATACGGCTCGCCGCTGGACTCGGTCATCACGCACGACAAACTAAACGGATGCGCAAACGCCTTGCCTTCTAAAACACTTTTGGGAATTAAATCTTTGCCAAAATCATGGCTAGAACCGGCCAGAACAATATCTTCTTCAAGTAAACGCTCTAAATAACGGGTATTAAAGATATACACCCCCATTGAGGCCAAAGAGACATTGTCATTGCCCGGCATGGCGGGTGGCGATTCGGGTTTTTCGATAAAATCGATGATTTTTCGCGATTCATCGACGGCCATCACGCCAAATGCGCTCGCTTCGGCACGCGGCACTTCAATGCAAGCGACAGTGACTTCGGCGCCAAGCAATACGTGGTCCACCAGCATCCGTGAGTAATCCATTTTATAAATGTGATCACCCGCCAAAATCACCACGTATTCGGAGCGATAGGTGCGCAAAATATCTAAATTTTGATAAATCGCATCGGCGGTGCCGCGATACCAATGCGCTTCGTCAACCCGCTGCTGCGCGGGCAGCACATCAACAAATTCATTCATTTCATTGCGTAAAAAAGACCAGCCGCGCTGTAAATGACGCATTAAAGAATGCGATTTATATTGTGTAATCACCCCAATTCGGCGCACGCCCGAATTAATGCAATTGGATAAAGCAAAATCAATAATGCGAAACTTACCGCCAAAATGAACCCCAGGCTTGGCGCGATGATCGGTCAATTGCTTGAGCCGAGAACCGCGCCCGCCCGCCAACACCAGCGCCACCGCACGGCTAGGTAATTGACGCGCTAAAGTGGCTTTATCTATCAATTGCATTTCCATGGGTCTTGCTCCGTGTGATTTAGGCGCTGCGACGTTTTAAGTGCCGGCCGTGCCGCAGGCACTTAAAAATCAGTCCGTAAAACGAATCTATTTAAGTCACAACGGTGGCCACTTCGCGGCCAGTGCGTTGTTCGATTTGCGCCAATTGCTCAGCAATGGCAATTAATCCAGCCAAAGCCGTTTGCGTTGGCACGGCATGCCCAGCGGCATCGGCGACGAATTTTTCGAGGTAAACGCGCAGCGTTGCGCCATCCGTGCCGGTGCCCGACAAGCGAAACACCACACGGCTGCCATCGGTCATCACCACGCGAATGCCTTGCTGCTCGCTGCTTGAACCATCAATCGGGTCGTCATAGGCAAAATCATCAGCCAGTTGCACCGTGAATTCACCGAGGATTTGCCCCGCCAACGTCGGTAACTGACAGCGTAAATGCGCCATCAAGTCATTGGCCGCCGCCGTATCGAGCGCTTCGTAATCATGCCGCGAATAAAAATGCCGGCCATATTCTTGCCAATGCTGCTGCACAATGGTTTCAACCGACAAATCGGTCACGGCGAGTAAATTGAGCCAAAACAGCACGGCCCACACGCCGTCTTTTTCGCGCACATGGTCCGAGCCCGTGCCATAGCTTTCTTCGCCGCACAAAGTGACTTGGCCAGCATCAAGCAAATTGCCAAAAAACTTCCAACCGGTTGGCGTTTCAAAGCAGGCAATACCGCGCTTTTTGGCCACCGCATCCACGGCGCACGACGTCGGCATTGAGCGGGCCACGCCAGCAAGACCGCGCACATAGCCCTTGATTTTCTCGGCATTGGCCGCCATTACCGCCAAACTATCGGATGGGGTGACAATAAAATGCCGGCCTAGAATCATATTGCGATCGGCATCGCCATCACTGGCCGCGCCAAAATCCGGCACGATGCTGCCGCGCTCGCCAAACAAATGCGCCACCAAATCATCGGCATACACTGGATTGGGGTCGGGATGTAAACCGCCAAAATCGGGAAGCGGAATACCATTGACCACCGTGCCTTGTGGCGCGCCGAGTAAATCCTCAAGAATGCGCTTGGCATACGGACCAGACGCGGCGGACATCGCGTCAAATCGCATCTGATGGCCAGCAGCAAACCAAGCGCGAATCGCGGCAAAATCAAACAAATCAGCCATCAGTTCGGCGTAATCGGCAACCGAGTCGAGCACCACCACCTGCATATTGCCAAGGGTATATTCACCGATGACATCAATATCAAGGTCTGGCGCGGTATACGTCTTGTATTCATTGATCGTTGTCGTGCGGAAATAAATCGCTTCGGTGATTTTTTCCGGCGCTGGCCCGCCGTTACTGACGTTGTATTTAATGCCGAAATCACCATCGGGCCCGCCTGGATTGTGCGAAGCCGATAAAACAATGCCACCCACCGCTGCGTATTTGCGAATGAGGCAGCTCACCGCTGGTGTTGAGAGCAGCCCTGCTTGGCCAACCAGCACCTTGGCAACGCCATTGGCGGCGGCCATTTTTAAGATGGTCTGCACCGCGACGCGGTTATAAAAACGACCATCGCCGCCCAGCACCAGCGTCGCGCCGTTTAATTCGGGCACCACATCAAAAATCGCTTGCACGAAGTTTTCTAGGTAATGCGCTTGCTCAAACACCGTTACTTTTTTGCGTAAACCTGAAGTACCAGGACGTTGACCAGCATAAGGCTGGCTTGCTACGGTTAAAACACCCATTCGATCCTCTTTAATCGCCTTGATTACGGCTTAAATCTCTTTGTAAAATCGTGACGCTGCGCGCCGCAACGCGGCAGTCTTTGCCACTAAAGTCTGACTGTGGGTCGCCCGTGCTGGCTAAGCGTATGGCCCAAATCCCAGCAGGCAAATGAAAATGAATCTGATGCGCAGAAGCATTCATCAACACCAATAGATTTTTGGCTAAACACACCATCAACGCGCGCCCTGCAGCGTCTTCCCAGTCGTGCGCTTGCAATGGTTGGCCCGATGGATTGAGCCACACCACATCTTGAATCTCATCTTCGTCGGGCTGACCCGTCCACCAACGGCTGTTTTGCAACACCGCGCATTCTCGACGAATTTTAATCAGTTCGGCGACATAATCGGTCAGTTTGTGATCAGCTTGCGACCAATTTAACCAAGAAATCGCGTTATTTTGACAATACGCATTGTTATTGCCTTGCTGAGTGTGGCCAATTTCATCCCCAGCAAGCAACATCGGCGTGCCTTGGCTGAGTAATAAAGTGGCTAAAATCGCCTTGGTCGCCCGCATCCTGAGGAGCAAAATCCCCGGATCTTCGCTTGCCCCTTCCAAGCCACAATTCCAACTGTAATTGTGGCTATGTCCATCGCGATTATGTTCTTTATTAGCCAAATTATGCTTGTGGTTATACGACACCAAGTCGCGCAAATTAAAGCCGTCGTGCGCCGTAACAAAATTAAGCGACGATTTAGGACTACGGCGTTGTTTATGAAAAATATCGCTTGAGGCCGCAAACCGCCGCGTAAATAAAGCGCGATTCACCCCGTCATGCAGCCAAAATTTACGCATGACATCCCGATATTGATCGTTCCATTCGGTCCAAGTTTGCGGAAAATGCCCGACTTGATAACCGCCCGCGCCAATATCCCAAGGTTCGGCAATCATTTTCACCGTCGATAGCTGCGGATCTTGCGCGATGGCGGCAAAAAATGGCGCGTTGCTGGTAAATTGCCCCTCCAATCGCCCCATAATCGGCGCTAAATCAAAACGAAAGCCATCGACATGGCATTCGTTCACCCAATAACGCAAGCTATCCATCACCAATTGCAACACCCGAGGATGCGAGACATTGAGCACATTGCCGCAACCGCTCCAGTTCTCATAATGTGCGGCGTTGTTGGGATTGAGCACGTAGTAATTGGCGTTATCAATGCCGCGAAATGACAGCGTTGGTCCGCGATGATCTTGCTCGGCAGTATGGTTAAACACCACGTCCAAAATCACTTCGACACCGGCTAAATGCAAGGCTTTGACCATATCGCGAAATTCTGACAAGGGCGTAGTGCCAGCGCGGTGCGACCAATAACTGGCTTCAGGGCTAAAAAAATTAATGCTGTTATAACCCCAGTAATTTTGCAACTCGAGCTGCATTAAGCGCGGCTCATCCAAATGACAATGCACCGGCAGCAATTCAATGGCGCTAATGCCAAGTTTTTTAAAATGCGCCAGCATCACCGGATGGCCAATGCCCGCGTATGAGCCGCGAATCTCGGCCGGAATCTCTGGGTGCAATTGCGTTAAGCCGCGCACATGCGCTTCGTAAATCACTGTTTTTGACCAATCGGTATTGGGCGCCTCATCCCCTTCCCAATCATAAGCTTCGTGGATCACCCGCCCTTTTAATGCCACGGCAGTATTGTCATCAACACTGGCTAATTCGGGCTTGGCAGCCTGATACCCAAAGTGCAAGGCGCTATCACACCACTGGCCAACCACTGCTTTGGCATACGGATCGAGTACGATTTTATGCGGATTAAAATACTGCCCTTCTGCCGGACGATAAGGACCACTCACCCGATAGCCATAAATAAGTCCCGGCTGGGCATCGGGTAAATAGCCGTGCCAAATACCATGACTACAATGGGCAACGGGCAAGCTGGCGCTTACAACTTGCCCACTGTGATCGAACAAGCACAAGGTCACGGCGCTGGCGTTTTCGCTAAAAAGCGCAAAATTCACCCCGTCACCATCAAATGTCGCCCCCAAAGGATAAGGGGTTCCTTTGCTTAGCATGCAGTTTCACTCCAGCGTAAATACAGCGTTGCTAATGGGGGTATCGTCATGCAGATAGAATCTACTCTGCCATGCGCTGAAATACCCTCACTTAAGAGCAGAACATTCCCCAGATTACTGCCACCATAAAAATAGGAATCGCTATTGAGTATTTCTTGGTAAAAACCCGCCTTGGGCACGCCAAGACGATAACCATGTCTGGGCACTGGCGTGAAATTACTCACCACCACCACAAATTCATCGGCCACGTCGCCGTGGCGAATAAAACTAAAAATCGACTGTTCGCCCTCATCATGCGCAATCCACTCAAAGCCGCGCGGTGCAAAATCGAGCTGATACAGCGCGGCTTGCTGGCGGTAAGTGTGGTTTAAATCCTTCACCAATTGCTGCACACCCCGATGATGGCCGTGTTCGGCGTCGAGTAAATGCCAATCCAAACTGGTTTCGTGTTGCCACTCGGCCACTTGCGCCAGCTCGCAGCCCATAAACAGTAATTTTTTGCCCGGATGGCCCCACATAAAGGCGTAATACGCGCGCAAATTGGCAAATTTTTGCCAATCATCCCCGGGCATTTTGCTCAATAGCGAGCCCTTACCATGCACCACTTCGTCGTGCGATAAAGGCAATACAAAATTTTCTGAAAAAGCGTACACCAAGCCAAAAGTCATTTTGTGGTGATGATATTGACGGTTAATTGGGTCTTCTTGCATGTACGACAGCGTGTCGTTCATCCAACCCATATTCCATTTGTAATGAAAACCCAAACCGCCCATCGCTGGCGGGCGCGATACCGCAGGAAATGACGTTGATTCCTCGGCCAAAGTCACGGCTGATGGCCGCTCAACGCCAACGACTTCATTCATCCGGCGGATAAAATCAATCGCTTCAAGGTTTTCTCGGCCACCAAATTGATTGGGAATCCATTCACCGTCTTTGCGCGAATAATCGCGGTACAGCATTGAGGCCACCGCATCCACCCGCAGCCCATCAATGCCATAGCGTTCCAGCCAATACAGCGCATTGCCAATCAAGAAATTACGTACTTCATTGCGGCCAAAATTGTAAATCAGCGTATTCCAATCGGGATGAAAGCCCTCACGCGGATCGCTGTGCTCGTACAAAGGCGTGCCATCAAATTGCGCCAAACCATGCCGATCCGCCGGAAAATGCCCCGGCACCCAATCTAAAATCACCCCAATGCCAGCGGCTTGGAATGTGGCCACCATAAAGCGAAAATCATCAGGGGTACCATATCGGGAGGTTGGCGCATAAAGACCTAGCGGCTGATACCCCCATGAACCATCAAATGGATGCTCGCTAATCGGCAATAGTTCAATATGGGTAAAGCCCATATCGAGCACATAGGCGAGTAATTCGGTTGCCAATTCGCGATAAGTCAGCCAGCGATTGTTGTCTTCAGGGCGTCGCCGCCAAGAGCCCAAATGCACTTCATAAATCGAGATCGGAGCGTTGAGTGCATTGGCCGCCTTGCGGCTTGCCGTACCTTCAATCCATGCCGGTAATTGCGCCACTCGCGACGCTGTAGCTGGGCGTAATTCCGCCGAAAAAGCATACGGGTCGGCCTTACATTCAACCTGACCTTGTTGATCGATAATTTGATATTTGTAGGCTTGGCCGACTTCCACCTGCGGCAAGAAAATCTCCCATACGCCGCATTCTTTGCGTAAGCGCATGGCATGGCGCCGACCATCCCAGCAATTAAAATCGCCAACCACCGCCACCCGCCGCGCGTTGGGGGCCCACACCGCAAAACTCACGCCAGCAACGCCGTCTTGAGTACAACAATGCGTTCCCAATCGCTCGTAAGGACGTAATTGATTGCCTTCGGCCAATAACCATAAATCCATCTCACCCAAAATCGGCGCAAAGCGGTATGGATCGTCAATATCAACGGTCTTATCTTGCCATTGCACGCGTAATTGATACGCAAAGCAATGCACCCGGCGTGGCACCACCACGGCAAAAAAACCACGCTCATCGATACAATCAAAATCCGCTAGCTTTTTACCGGTTTTGCTTTCAATTAAACTACAGTGCCTCGCCGTAGGTAGCCAGGCTCGCACTTGCACTGTGTTGTCAACGATATGCATACCCAAGAAAGAAAATGGGTCCGCTTCCTGACCAGAACAAACGGCGGCAACGCGGGCTAAATCAACTGAAATCATCGAAACCTCGATCGGCGGTAGCTTGCGCAATGATTGTTTATAGTCAAACCTAAGACTAACTGCTGAGTTAGCAGGGCTTATCGATCTTATGTGTTTGCAATGAACTTACGCAAGACGAAATGAAGCGGCGTTCTATATTGCCGACACACAGTAAGGAATATCAACCATGAAAAAGTCCGATTGGTGGCGCGGTGCAGTCATTTATCAAATCTACCCACGCAGCTTTATGGATAGCAATAATGACGGAGTTGGTGATTTGCGCGGTATTTTGCAGCGTTTACCTTATTTGCAATCGCTTAATGTTAATGCCTTGTGGATTTCGCCATTTTTTAAATCGCCAATGGCCGATTTTGGCTACGATGTCAGCGATTATTGTGCGGTCGACCCGCTGTTTGGCGACTTGACCGATTTTGATGCGCTGATTCAAGCAGCGCACAAAGCCAAACTCAAAATCATCATCGACCAAGTGCTATCGCATACGTCTGATCAGCACGAATGGTTTATTGAGAGCCGCAGTTCACGAAACAATGCCAAAGCCGATTGGTATGTTTGGGCTGATCCACAACCGGACGGCACGCCGCCGAATAATTGGTTGTCGGTGTTTGGTGGCAGCGCTTGGCAATGGGATGCGCGCCGCTGCCAATATTATTTGCACAATTTTTTAAGCAGCCAGCCGGATTTAAATTTCCATTGCAAAGCGGTGCAAAAAGCGCTGCTCGCTGAGCTGGAATTTTGGTTGCTACGCGGCGTAGATGGCTTTCGATTTGATGCGTGTATTTTTCATTTTCATGATGCGCTATTGCGCAACAATCCACCGGCGCTGGTCGCCGACACCACCAGCGTTGCGGCGAGCAATCCTTATGGCATGCAGCAGCATTTATACGATAAATCGCAGCCCGAAAATTTGGCCTTTTTAAAAAAAATCCGTAAACGACTCAATCGCTATCGCGCCACCAGCATTGGTGAAATTGGCGACGATGATTCACCGAAACGCATTGCTGAATATACCGAGGGCGGTGACAAATTCCATCAAGCGTATAGCTTTGATTTACTCACCGAAACCTTTAGTGCCGCGCATATTCGCCAGCGCGTAGAAATCATGGAAAGCCAATTTGCCGCACTGGCCAACCCCGGCTGGACGTGTTGGTCGCTGGGCAATCACGATGTACCCCGCGTTGCCACGCGCTGGGGCAAAGGCCGCGGCGGCGCGCCCTTTTCTAAGCTAATGATTGCCTTGCAAGGCAGCTTGCGTGGTTCGGTGTGCTTATATCAAGGCGACGAGCTGGGTCTACCCGAGGCCGACATCCCATTTGAATTATTGCAAGACCCATATGGCAAAACATTCTGGCCCGAATTTAAAGGCCGCGATGGTTGCCGCACGCCCATGCCGTGGCAAATAGACGCGCCTTTTGCTGGCTTTAGCGGCACCACGCCGTGGTTGCCGATCTCGTCAGAGCAGCAAGCACTCAGTGTTAATGTGCAAGATAAACCGCGTGACTCGATATTAAACTTCACTCGGCGGTTTTTCGCTTGGCGACGGAAAAATCGATTATTAGTACTCGGCGACATCACCTTTTTGGCCGCGCCTGAACCGATTTTGCTGTTTGAGCGCAGCGGCAATGGCGAAAAAATGTTAATCGCGTTTAACCTCAGCAAGGACGAGCACCGCATCAAACTGCCCAAACAATGGCAAAACATCGCCACCATGGATGGCCACGGTTTAATGGGCGGCGCCATCGTCAAGCAGCAGATTGTGCTACAAGCTTGGGGCGGTTATTTCGGCAAAGTTGAATAAGACGATCGTTTGCCGATTTGGTGTTGATGCAGTGCCACTCGCACTTAAAACCATCCACACCAAATCAGCACTGAAGCTACAAAGTATGTGTATATGCTGGTAGCTGCCATTAAATAATAGCTAGCGGCATATACCATCGAAAATACACAGATTACGGATTCATCCAACTCCAAATCACAAGTCACACTGCTACTTCATTCAATGTCGCTCAATCTCAAGTCACCAAGCTCAAGCCGTGCCGCATTAAAAACTCAATCCCGCATCCAGCCGTGCCCTACTCAACAAAGCAACAATCGACAGCGATTGGCAATAAGGGCTGTAGAGCACTCGCTGTAGGGTATAAAACCGAGTAAAATAGTCAGCTTTTCAGCTCCCATTGAAATCAATCCCATGCTTGAGCGTTTGCGTGAAAATATCCGCGTGGTTTTTGACCGCGATCCTGCTGCCCGTTCAACACTCGAAGTGATTACGTGTTACCCGGGATTTCATGCGCTCACTTTGCATTTAATCGCCAATAACTTATGGCGTCGCGATTGGAAACTGCTTGGGCGTATCATCTCGCACACTTCGCGTTTTTTGACTGGCATCGAGATCCATCCGGGCGCAACCATTGGCCGTCGGGTCTTTATCGATCATGGCATGGGTATGGTGATTGGCGAGCACGCCATCATTGGCGACGATTGCTCGCTCTACCACGGAATTACTTTGGGCGGCTTAGGGCTGGCATCCAAACCCGGTAAGCGCCACCCGACGCTCGGTAAAGGCGTGGTGATTGGCGCTGGCGCTAAAATCATTGGCCCGATTGACATCGGCGACGATGCCAAAATCGGCCCCAATGCGGTGGTGATTAAAGACGTGCCAGCGGGCGCGACGATGGTGGCCAATTTAGCGCGCATGGTCGACAAATCGCTCGATCAACAACGCGCCGAAAAAGCCGAGCAATTGGGCTTTTCAGCTTACGGTGTGGGCAGTGATATGAATGATCCGATGGTGAAAGCGATTCATGCGCTACTGGATCATTCGGTCACCACCGATCAACGCCTAGAAATGGTGCTACAGCGCTTAGAACAACTCGGCGTAGACTGCAGCCAAGAAAGAGCCAGCGTAGATCAATTTGACCCCAAACATCTGAATGAAATCGTCGATTAAAATACCGATTAGGTGGTTCGGATTGTGCGCAAAAACGCCGCCAAATCGCATTTTTTAAGTGAAATCAAAGGCCTGTCGCCGAGCAATAATACGCCCTCGAAAGTCAAGCTTAATCCCGACTAATTTAGTCGGGCTTTTACTTGACTAAAATAGTCGGGATTTGATACCATCAAAACAAGATAAATCAGCAGAGAAACCTCATGCGCTTGACCACCAAAGGCCGCTTCGCCGTTACCGCGATGCTTGATCTGGCACTACGCCAAGCCGGTGGTCCCGTTACGCTTGCTGGAATTAGCGAGCGGCAACATATCTCACTGTCTTATTTAGAACAATTATTCGGTAAATTACGTCGCCGCGAATTGGTTGAAAGCGTGCGCGGCCCAGGCGGCGGTTATTGCCTTGCTCGGCCCGCAGCCAAAATCAATGTCGCCGAAATCATTCAGGCGGTGGACGAGCCGATCGACGCTACGCAATGCGGCGGCAAAGAAAACTGTCGTGACGAAGGCCGCTGTATGACCCACGATTTGTGGAGCGATTTAAGCAGCACCATTTTTGATTATTTATCTGGGATTACCTTGGGTGATTTAATCGATAAACAAAACAATAAATTAAAGCGCTGCAGTGATAAAACCGGTGTTTTACAAGACAAGCGCGCCAGCAATACCGCTAGCCACTGAGCGGCAAATGACTACACGGGGCCAACCCCATCGATTTTGAAATTGGAGCAAGACCTATGAATCTGTCACATCCGATCTATCTTGATTACTCGGCGACAACGCCAGTTGATCCACGCGTTGCGGCCAAGATGATTCCTTATCTAACCGAAATGTTTGGCAACCCAGCAAGTCGCTCGCATCCCTTTGGCTGGGAAGCTGAAGCGGCTGTCGAAGAAGCGCGGGAACAAGTAGCGGCTTTGGTTAATTGCGACCCCAAAGAAATCGTTTGGACTTCGGGTGCGACAGAATCAATTAACTTGGCACTCAAAGGTGCGGCGCACTTTTATAAAGCCAAGGGTCAACACATCATCACAGTAAAAACCGAGCACAAAGCCACGCTAGACACCGTGCGTGAACTTGAGCGCGAAGGTTTTGAAGCGACTTACCTCGATGTGCAAGACAATGGTCTACTCGATTTAGAAGCGCTCAAAGCCGCGATCCGCCCTGATACGATTTTGATTTCGGTGATGTCAGTCAATAACGAAATCGGCGTGATTCAAGACATTGCAGCGATCGGTGAAATCTGCCGCGAACGTGGCATCGTTTTTCATGTTGATAGCGCCCAAGCCACCGGCAAAATCGACCTTGATTTGTCGAGCTTAAAAGTCGATTTGATGAGTTTTTCAGCACATAAAACCTACGGCCCGAAAGGCATGGGTGCACTGTATGTACGCCGTAAACCGCGCATTCGCCTAGAAGCGCAAATGCACGGTGGCGGCCATGAGCGTGGTTTCCGTTCAGGCACCTTAGCAACGCATCAAATCGTCGGCATGGGTGAAGCGTTCCGCATTGCCCGGGAAGACATGGCTGAAGAAAATAAACGCATCGGCGCACTGCGTGATCGTTTGTGGAATGGCCTCAAGGAAATCGAAGAAACGCATTTAAACGGCGATATGGCGCAACGTGTTCCGCATAACTTGAACGTGAGTTTCAATTATGTCGAAGGCGAATCGCTGATTATGGCGCTCAAAGATTTGGCAGTATCATCCGGCTCGGCCTGTACTTCTGCTTCGCTAGAGCCATCGTACGTCTTGCGCGCCTTGGGCCGCTCGGACGAATTGGCACACAGCTCGATTCGTTTCACCATTGGCCGCTTTACCACTGAAGCTGAAATCGACTTTGCGATTGAATTGATCAAGGGCAAGATCGACAAGCTGCGTGCCTTGTCGCCATTGTGGGATATGTATAAAGAAGGCATCGATATCAGTACCATCGAATGGGCGGCGCATTAACACAGAGAATAGGGATTAGGGAATGGTCAAGCGCATTCATTGCATACCTTTCCTGTCCTTTCCAATTGAATCCAAGAATTAAGTTCAAGAGTGGGATCAAAGATCGGGCGTCAGGGATTTGAAGCAAGAAGCCAACAGGCTTGAGCAATCCCCAATTCCCAATCCCCAATCCCTCTCCGTCAGGAGAAGAAAATGGCATATAGCGAACAAGTACTCGATCATTACGAAAATCCACGCAATGTGGGCGCTTTTGAAAAAGGTGACGACACCGTCGGTACCGGTATGGTCGGCGCGCCTGCGTGTGGCGATGTGATGAAATTGCAGATCAAAGTCGGTGCCGATGGCCTGATTGAAGACGCAAAATTCAAAACCTACGGCTGTGGCTCAGCCATTGCATCGTCGTCGCTGGTGACTGAATGGGTTAAAGGCAAAACGCTAGATCAAGCCTTGGCGATTAAAAACACCCATATCGCTGAAGAACTGGCTTTACCACCGGTTAAAATTCACTGCTCAATCTTGGCAGAAGACGCGATTAAAGCAGCGGTTGAAGATTACAAGCAAAAACATCTGTGAGTTGAGAGTAAGGATTGGGGAGTAACAACCACTCCCCAATCACAACTCCTCACTCCCTACATGGAGCAGACATGGCACTGACATTGAGCGAAGCGGCTGCAAATCACGTCGCAAACTTTATTAAAAAACGCGGTAAAGGCCTTGGCATTCGTCTGGCAGTCAAAACCTCGGGCTGTTCAGGCATGGCGTACAAGCTCGAATTTGTTGACGCTGCAAGCGATACCGATTTGGTCTTTGAAAGCCATGGCGCCAAAATTTATACCGATGCCAAATCACTCGCTTATCTAGACGGCACTGAATTGGATTACACCAAGGAAGGACTGAACGAAGGGTTTAAATTTAATAATCCCAACGTTAAAAACGAATGCGGCTGTGGCGAAAGCTTTGGTGTGTAAGCGAAGTACAGTGAATGGGGACTGGAGAATGGGGAATGATCAGTATTTGTACTGTCGACTTAGAACTCTCTCCCGTCCTTTTTAATATCAATGTGTCAGCAAAAAAGTATGTTTTTGCTATTCCCTATTCCCCACTCACCCCATCCCCATGATCAACTTCAATCAATCCCATTTCGCCCTGTTTGATCTGCCCGTCGCCTTTGCGATTGATGCCAAACTGCTCGATACCCGCTATCGCGAAGCGGTGGCTCAGTTTCATCCTGATCGATTTGCGACGGCCAGCGATGCGGAGCGCCGCCAAAGCTTACAAGCGACCACGCACATCAATGAAGCCTATCAAACCTTGAAATCAGGTCTGGCTCGAGCGCGCTATTTACTCAAATTGGCCGACATCGATACCCAAGAAGAAACCAATACCGCGATGCCGATGGATTTTTTGATGGCGCAAATGGAATGGCGCGAAAGCATTGCGGAGGCTAAAGCCAGCCAAAACCTAAGCGCGCTGGAAAACCTAGCCAGCGAGATGCGCGCCGAAATGCAAGCCCTTGAAGACAAATTGGCCATGCAAATCGATGGGCAAAAAGACTATATCCACGCTGCGCTGAGCGTGAGAAAATTACGCTTTATGGAAAAGCTCGACCAAGAGATTGGCGATGCGATTGAAGCGATTTTGTATTAATCGCTAGGCGAGCAGTATCGTAGCTCCGATAGAGCGTAGCGAAATCGGAGGAATGGCTTACGTACGATTACGCTGCGCTAATCGTATCTACGGTGCTCAATTTTATTTCCAGCCAGTTTGGCGGGTCATCACCCGCCCTACATCAGGGTATATTCCTAAAGCCTTTATATAAAAATCGCTTCAGGCATATACCTTAAAGCATTTTAATCGATTAGATTTTTAGGATTTAAGCCAATGGCTTTGTTGCAAATCTCCGAACCCGGCCTTTCTGCCGCGCCGCATCAACACCGCCTTGCGGTGGGCATCGACTTGGGTACCACCAACTCTTTAGTAGCTACAGTAAAAAGTGGCAGCGCGGTCTGCCTGCCCGACCATGATGGCCGCACGCTACTGCCGTCGGTGGTGCATTACAGTCAATCTGGGCAAATACTGGTTGGCCATGCGGCGCAAGCGCAGCAAAATGTCGACCCCAGCAATACGCTGCTGTCGGTAAAACGCTTTATGGGCCGTGGCATCAATGACATCGCCGATTTAGCCACGCCGTATCGCTTCGTCAAACAAGACATTGATGAGCCAGGCATGCTGAAAATTGTGACCCGCGCAGGGATTAAAAGCCCGGTTGAA
The DNA here is from genome assembly GCF_020531905.1 of Deefgea salmonis. Taxonomy (GTDB): domain Bacteria; phylum Pseudomonadota; class Gammaproteobacteria; order Burkholderiales; family Chitinibacteraceae; genus Deefgea; species Deefgea salmonis. The sequence goes on from NZ_JAJAWG010000003.1 coordinate 291,506, forward strand.
GTGTCGAGCGAAATCCTCAAAAACCTCAAAGCGCGCGCGATCGAAAGCCTCGGCGGCGAACTGGTCGGCGCAGCGATTACCGTTCCAGCGTATTTTGATGATGCGCAACGCCAAGCGACTAAAGACGCCGCGACACTCGCTGGCATCAATGTTTTGCGGCTCTTAAATGAACCTACCGCCGCGGCAATTGCCTATGGTTTGGACAATGCGTCTGAAGGCACGTATGTGATTTACGATTTGGGTGGCGGCACATTTGACGTGTCGGTGCTCGAACTCACGCGTGGAGTGTTTGAAGTGCGCGCCACTTCGGGCGATTCGCAACTGGGTGGCGACGATTTTGACCACCGAATTTATTGCTGGATTTTAGAGCAGGCCGGCATTCACGGCCCCAATCCACACGATACCCGCCTGCTGCTGACGCGCGCGCGCGAAGCCAAAGAAGCGCTGACCGATCACACCAGCACTCAAATTACCGCCGTTTTATCCGATGGTCAGGTGGTGGATTTAATGCTGAGCGCCGAACTATTTCATAAAATGACCGCCCACCAAATCAGCAAAACGCTGTTGCCAGTGAAAAAAGCCCTGCGCGACGCCAAGCTCGATTTTGCCAGCGTAAAAGGCGTGGTTTTAGTCGGTGGCGCAACGCGGATGCCGCATGTACGCAAAGCGGTGCGTGAGTTATTTGGCCAAGAACCGCTGACCAATCTGGATCCGGATAAAGTCGTTGCCATTGGCGCGGCGATTCAAGCCGATGTCTTGGCGGGCAATAAAGGGGACGACGATTGGTTGCTACTGGATGTGATTCCACTGTCTTTGGGGCTAGAAACCATGGGCGGTTTGGTCGAAAAAATCATTCCACGCAATAGCACCATTCCAACGGCCCGCGCACAAGAATTCACCACGTATAAAGACGGCCAAACCGCGATGGCGATTCATGTATTGCAGGGCGAGCGCGAGTTGGTGAGCGATTGTCGTAGCTTGGCGCGGTTCGAGCTGCGCGGCATTCCAGCGATGGTCGCCGGTGCAGCGCGGATTCGCGTGACTTTCCAAGTGGACGCCGATGGTTTGCTGTCGGTGTCTGCGCGTGAGCAATCGAGCGGCATTGAAGCGAGCATCGCGGTCAAACCGTCGTATGGTCTAAGCGACAATGAAATCAGCCGCATGCTCACCGAATCAATGACCCATGCCAATGTAGATCTGCAAGCCAGAAAGCTCGCCGAAGCGCGCGTTGAAGCCAGCAGCATTGTCGCCGCGGTATTGATTGCACTTGAGAGCGACGGTCATTTACTCAATTCAAGTGAGCGTGCGCCGATTGATGCGGCACTGGCCCACTTACAAACGCTGATTGCTGGCGATGATGCCAACGCCTTAATCGCCGGCACCGAGCAACTGAATGCCGCCAGCGATGAATTTGCCAGCCGCCGCATGAATGCGGCCGTCAAACGCGGCTTAAGCGGCCAAAAAATTACTGATATTTAACGACATCGCGCGCTGCGCTCAATGATTGTTTTTGCTATTGCTAAAACCAGCCGCAAAGATTGCGCTGTTTGAATGAAGGATTGACCATGACTCAAATCGTTGTATTACCCCACCCGACGCTCTGCCCAGAAGGGGCGGTACTCGAAGTCGAGCCCGGCACCACGATTTGTGATGCACTGCTGGCGAACGATATCGAAATCGAACACGCTTGCGAAAAATCCTGCGCCTGTACCACTTGCCATGTATTAGTGCGTGAAGGTTTTAACAGCCTAAACGAAGCCGATGAGCTCGAAGAAGACCAACTGGATAAAGCCTGGGGCTTAGAATCTTGCTCACGCTTGTCGTGCCAAGCTGAAGTGGCTGATACTGAATTGGTGGTTGAATTACCTAAATACACCATCAATCATGCGCGTGAGCATCACTAATCGGCGCGTTCAGATCATAGCTTGATGCCGAGCCGCAGACACTTAAAATCATCAACACGTAATCTGAACAACGCCTAATTAGTCTGGGTATAACTATCCAGCCAAATATAATCAACGTCTAGCCAGCCATACCCTAGGAGCAAATCATGAAATGGACCGATAGCCGCGAAATCGCCATTCAATTGAGCGAAAAATTCCCCGATACCGATCCAAGCACCATTCGTTTTACTGATTTACGCGACTGGGTGCTGGCACTGGATGGCTTTAACGATGACCCGCAGCATTGCGGCGAAAAAATCCTTGAAGCAATTCAAATGACGTGGATCGACGAAGCAGAATAAGCCAAGAACACTTTCATCAAACTTAAAACTCCGCATAAGAATGGAATCAGCTAAACTAGCGCCATCGCCCTATTTGATGATGGTGTATGTCTACAGCCTTACTTTCTAGCGCGCAGCATATCTTGGCTGCTCGTCAGCAACTCGCCCCCTGCTTGGCGCAAACGCCCAATCCGGCGAGTTTTATTGCGCAAATCAACGTGGTCATCACGCATCTATTGGCCGCTTGCGAGCAAAATAGCCATGTCGCCTTGGCGATGATACAGCTTGATCTGAATGACCCCTATACCGTGCGCCATCCGATCAATGTGGCGATTGTTGTCAATTTAGCGCTCAAAAACTTAGGGCATAGCGAGACTGAGCGCTGGCATTTTATCGCCGCAGCACTGACGATGAATATCGGCATGTATGCACTGCAAAATGAATTATCCCAGCAAAGCAGCGCCCTCACGCCCGAACAGCTCAGCCAAATCAAACTCCACCCCGCGCAAGGCCGCGAAGCGCTACGCAGCTTAGGCGTGGCCGACTCGATGTGGCTCGATTGCGTCTTACAACATCATGAAGCACCCGATGGCAGCGGCTATCCGCAGCAGCTCGCCGGGGATGCGGTGTTATTCGCCGCCCGCTTGATTGGTCTGGCTGATCGCTATTGCGCTTTGCTCTCAAACAGCACCTATCGCACCAGCCAATCGGCCGATGTGGCCTTACAAACTTCGCTCAATAGCGCTGGCGGTAGTCTGGATCAAAAGCTGGTGAATTTATTTAGCCAAACCATCGGTAGCTATCCACCGGGCTCGGTGGTGTTACTCAACAATGGCGAATCTGGCGTGGTGCTGGAGCAAGCGATTGGCGCCGCCGCACCGCATATTCTGGCGCTGTTTGATCGTGACGATCAACTCTATCCACAAGCCATCCGCCGTAATGGTCAACTGGCTGAATTTAGAATTTTGAAAGTACTCGATAGTCGCATCATCGCTGGCGCTATGTCATTGAGCCAAATTTGGGGCCCTGACGCGCAAATTTAACGCGCTATTTCTTTACCGCATAAAAAAACGCCAAGCTGACTTGGCGTTTTTTTTGCACGATGAATAACGCGCTTATTGGTGATGCATTGGCATTGAAGCGTTTGCTGGCATCGACGCATGGGCTGGCATTGAGCCATGCGCCATACCGCGATGGCCTTTTTTGCTTGAGCAATTGGCGCGCATAGCCTCGCGTGCTGCACGGCGTTCAGCGACTGTCACGGTACCATCTTTATTGGCATCCATTTGCTCAAAACGGGCATCCGACATTTTTTGATGCTCAGCCTTGGTGATATCCCCTTTTGGCATTTTTGGGCAAGTTGGCGTGGCCGCAAAAGCCATCGAAGTGGTAAAAACAGTCGCCGCTAATAACAAAGCTTTCATTGAGGTGCGCATTTTATTTCTCCAAACCAGCAAACTGCACTATGCAGCATGTTCTGTGTGATATAACGTCGCAATCTTCAATTCGGTTGACGACAAGGATAAAAAAAAATGACTTTTGCTGAACAATTAGCACAGATGCCCACCATTAATCATTTATCGGCGATTGAATTACTCGATGGTGAAACCGTGATCGCCCGCATTGACAATCGCCCCGGCCAAGCCGGTAGCGTGCGGCTGTATCACGCCTTGTATCAAGAATTTGGCGCCATCAGCGATATCGCCGCGCAAAAAGGCTTACGCCTGTATGCCGAGCACACTGCTGATGCGCAAGCTTTTCCCGGCAAGCACCCCAATATCGACCGTTTATTGCTGATCGCCGACAGTGGCCAGCCTTTAGCTGTGCGCCTGATTGCCGTCTAAACTTGCTGATACCAGCCGAGCGTCTTATGCCTTCTGCTTTATTTACTCGATGTATTGCCCGCCTTGCATTATCCATCATGGCTTTGAGCGCAATACCTGCTCAAGCTGAAATTGATTTGGGTTCTTTGGATTTTTTAGCCAGCGACAAACCGCATAGCCCGATACCCAGTGGACTTATCGTCGGGGGAGTCGTATTCGGTGGACAAGCGCGTTATCAGGCACAAGATGCAACGGGGTATGCCATCCCGGGGCTGATTTATTTTGGCGATCACTTCATGTATTTGGGTGATCGAGCGCGTTATTATTTTTATAAAGAACATCAGCTTGGGCTATACGCCTACGGTCGGGTGCGCTTTGGCAATCTCGATCCAAAGGACAACGCAGCATTGGCTGGCATGCTCAAACGTAAAGGCCAACTTGAGGCCGGTGTGGGCCTCAATTACGCGCTGCCTTATGCGCTACTGAGTATGCGAGTGTCGAGTGATATCACCGGCAATAGTCGTGGCCAAGAAGCGCTATTTTGGACTGATTTTCCCATTGTTCGTGACAATCTACTGATCATGCCCGGCATGGGCGTTATGGTGCGCAGCAGTAAAATGGCCAATTACTACTTTGGCGGCATTTCAGCGCAAGAAGCGAGTAATAGCCGCCCAAGCTGGGATACCGGCGCAACCGTTTCACCACTGATCGCGCTGGTGAGCAGCTATCGCATTAACAAAAGCTGGATCGGCATGGCCGCAGTCAATTACGAGCTGTACGATAAAAGCATCCAAAACAGCCCGATTGTGCAACACCGCGGTGAGTTTTATGCCGGATTGGGTCTGGGTTATATCTGGTAATTACATATACCATCAGCGCGTAATGGCTTGTATGACGAGCAACAAAAAGGGCCTTTCGGCCCTTTTGCATTCAATCACATTAAATCGTAACGCCAGTCACTTAAGAAATTTTCTTTGACACAGAGACGCAAAGACGCAGAGTAAAACCAATTCAAAACTCAAACCATTAGACGATTTAAGCGGCGATATGCTCTGCGTTGCTAAGTTGGCGGGTTTAATGCTGGCATAAACAACATCAAACCATTCAACAATTAACCGTGTTTTTTCGGCAAGAACAGCGCTGCAATTTGCGGCGTGCGCTTGGGTAATTTAGGCAAATTACTCGGGAACGCCGGCACATCGCTGGCATCACGCTGCGCGCGCGATGGCATGCGCTGATAGTCTTTCACGCCTTTATCGGTGGTCGGATCCACATGATGACGGCGCTCAGCGCGCGCTGGTCGCTCGTCGATCACTTGAATCGTACCTGGCGAGAAACCATGCACTGGAATCAACGACATTTCGCGATTGAGTAGCTTTTTAATGCCTTCGTAAGCCTTGCCTTCTTCGGGCGCAACCAGAGAAATCGCCACCCCCGTAGCACCCGCACGACCGGTACGGCCAATACGATGCACGTAGTCTTCGGCGTTGGTCGGCAATTCGTAATTCACCACATACGGCAAATCAGAAATATCCAAACCGCGCGCTGCCACGTCGGTCGCCACGAGTACTTGCGTTTCACCGGCTTTGAATTTAGTCAGCGCTTCAGTGCGCGCGCGTTGATCGCGGTCGCCATGAATCGCTTCGCAATTAAAGCCAGCGCGTTTCAAATCACGTGCCACTTGATCAGCACCGATCTTGGTACGGCAAAACACAATCACTTGCGTCATTTGATGCACACGAATCAAATGCGCCAGCAAAGCGCGTTTGCGGGCAGTTTCAACCGGATGCAATTCTTGTTTAACCGATTCATTGGCTGAGTTTTGGCGTGAAATTTCAATTTTCACTGGCTCATGCATAAATTGCTTAGACAGCTTGATAATTTCTGGCGCAAAAGTCGCCGAGAACAACAGCGTTTGCTTGCGATTGGTACACAAATTGAAAATATTTTGAATATCCAAAATAAAGCCCATATCGAGCATGCGATCGGCTTCGTCTAAGACCAAAATTTCAACTTGCGATAAATTAATTGATTTTTGCTGGATATGATCGAGCAAACGACCGGGCGTGGCGACCAAAATTTCGATCCCTTCACGCAGCGCAGGAATTTGCGCCTTCACATCGACACCGCCATACACCACATGGCTACGCAGACCCGTGCCCTTGCTGTAAGTGGCCACATTGGCGTACACCTGATCGGCCAATTCACGCGTTGGCGTCAGAATCAAAGCGCGGATCGGGTGCCGTGCCGGAGAAGCACTGTGATTGGCGTGACGGATAATTCGCGTCAAAATTGGCAAAGTAAACGCGGCAGTTTTACCGGTACCGGTTTGGGCTGCGCCCAACACGTCTTTGCCGGCCAAAATAACCGGAATCGCTTCAGCTTGAATCGCAGTAGGAGTTTCATAGCCTTGTGCAACGACCGCCTTTAATACTTCAGGCGCCAAGCCTAATGATGCAAATGTGATACTCATTACACTCCAATACACGCGACAAAACTAAAGGCAGCACTTTACACCAAGCGAGCCCATATGCCTACCTTCGTCTGCAGCCAATGGCGCCGATCAGCGATAAAATCCAGCATAAAACCAAGCATTTAACGCTGATTGCCACCGATCTTCGGCCAGCCAAGGCCCATCCATCCAGCGCACCCATTTATTCAGCGAATACGGGGTAGATCAAATTATTCTATTGAAATGACGGCAAGCTAAGCCAATCACAGTAAACTAGGGTCTGTTGACGCTTGGTTTGCCAGCCGCGTTTATGCGGATTTTGGCCTGAGGCAAGGCACGAAGCGCGCAGCGTAGTCATTCTACGCCAGCGCTTTGTAACGCAACATCAGGCCAAAATCCGCCAAACCCTGCGGGCTGGGCGCTTTTCGCGGTGACTCTGCGTTGTAGCAAGCTCACATAGAATGACTATGCATCGCTTACTACGCCTTGATTCGCCGCGAAAATCGCTCCAGCGCGGCGGAAAACCAAATGCCAACAGACCCTAGCACACTGTCACTACCCCACTTTGGAGCCCAACGTATGTACGATATCGCCCGTGAACATTTACGCACCGTGCGTGATTTGCACCGCTTTGCCGTCAGCCGTTTTAATACCGCTGAATTATTTTATGGTCACGGCACCACTGAAGCGTGGGACGAAGCCGCTTATTTGATTTTAGCCACGCTCAAATTACCGATTGACCGCCTCGAGCCGGTATTTGACGCGCATTTGCTGCCAGAAGAAATCGCCCAAGTGCTCGATGTGATTCAAGAACGCGTTGTTACGCGTAAGCCCGCAGCGTATTTAACCAAAGAAGCGTATTTGGGCGATTTTAAATTTTATGTCGATGAACGCGTGATTGTGCCGCGCTCATTTATCGCCGAAATCTTGTTTAACGATGGCTTAGAACCGTATATCGAGCACCCAGAACTGGTTCACCGCGCGCTGGATATGTGTACCGGCTCGGCCTGCTTGGCGATTTTAATGTCGCATGCCTTCCCCGATGCCGCCATTGATGCGATTGATCTCTCGCCTGATGCGCTCGATGTCGCTGAAATCAATATCCTGGAATACGGCTTGGGGGATCGAATTGATTTGCTCGACTCAAATTTATTCGCAGCGATTCCAGATGAACGCTACGACTTGATTATTTCCAATCCACCGTATGTGGATGCGCACAGCGTGGCCGAATTGCCACCAGAATATCTGCACGAGCCAGAAATGGCCTTAGGTAGCGGCGAAGATGGCCTCGATATCACCCGCGAAATTTTAGCGAAAGCCACTGAGCACTTAAACCCACGCGGTGTATTGGTCGTTGAAATCGGCCATAACCGTGACGAGCTCGAAGCGCAATACCCAACATTGCCATTCGTGTGGCTAAGCACTGAATCGGGTGACGGCTTTGTCTTCTTGCTCACGCGGGAAATGTTAGTTGAAGCAGGGTTGTAATTAACAAGGGTATATCAATCTAGGCTTTAATTTATTTAGCTTAGGTAGATATACCCATCAATCACGCTATCTCACCCCACTTCAACACGATTGCGTCCTGCCGCTTTTGCTCGATATAAAGCGGCATCAGCGCGTTCAATCAAAGCGCTAAACCCCTCCGCTGGATTGCGCGTCGCAACACCGCAAGAACAAGTTAAAGCAATGCCATTGGGCCAATCGGCCTGTTCAATCGCCAGCCTTAATTTATCCGCCAAACGAGCCGCAGCGTCCAATGGCGTATACGGACAAACAATCAAAAATTCTTCCCCGCCCCAGCGCACTAAAGCATCGCTTTGCCGGATTTCGCTTTTAAGAATCTGTGAAAAAAGCTGCAATACCTGATCGCCAACAGCATGACCAAATTGATCATTAATTTTCTTAAAATAATCTAAATCAACAAATAACAAACTCATTCCGGCTTCACTCAGACGATCGCCTTGCCATCGCTGCAATAAAAAATCTCGCAAACCTTCGCGATTGAGCGCGCCGGTCAGTGAATCAAAACGAACTTGATAACTTAAATTTTCAGCCTGTATTTCTAAAGCACGATTGATATTTTTTAATTCCGCCATTTGCAAACGCTTGGCATAAACTTGCTGCCGATAAATAACCAGCTCCAAAATCAACCACACCATCCCAAACAATAACCAAACAACCACAATACCGGCCAATAACTGGGTTAAATTAATCCATTTCCCACGAAACTCAATGGCATTCATCCTGATTTGATAATCCCCGGTCACCACCGCATTGGGCGTAATAATCTCCAGATGCGAAACATTATTTAACTTCATATCGCTATGCATAAATGGGATATTTTTCTGAATTAGCCACCAAGATGCCACGCGAAAATAACGCAATGGTATGGTTAATTGACCATTTTCCGGCACATCAATTTCAACCTCATTCACCTTGAGCGACAATGGATCATCTAAGGTCGAAAATTCGGGCTCATAATTGCGTAGATAAATCCTAATTTTTCTCCCTTTGGGCGAGCTTAATCCCAAATCTAAATGCATTTCATTGAGTCCAGATAAATCTATCCCTTTAGGCGCAATTGCAATACGTACACTGGCCTCACAAAACGGCCAAGCATACGCTTGACCGTCAAGCGCACAGGAGAGCACCATTGCGTCGCCTTCACGTGTCACGGTGGCGAGACTTTTTCCACCCAGTGGCCGATCATCAATCGGGAAAAAAATACCCGCATTGTTCTCGGCGTCAAAACGAATGACGCGCGTCATTCCCCAGTGCTGCCACATCAATAACAACACGGTCAGTAACATTAAAGCGACCATCATGCGGCGTAAAAGACGAGCTAACTGTTGCGGCATATTCCCCCCCAAGTCTTTTGGATTTTTTGTAAGTGGCTTGCTTTATAAGCATTTACTAATAATGTAAATGTTACGCAACTCAAGCAAAGCAGCCCAGCACAACGGGGGTAAAAACCATCTATTGCGAGAGAAAAGAGTACAATTCACGCCCATATGCCTAATACTCCGCTGCACATTCTTGAACACACCTTTGGTTATCACGCTTTTCGTGGCCAACAAGGTGACGTCGTCGACCATATTTGCGCCGGTGGTGATGCGCTCGTCCTGATGCCAACAGGGGGCGGTAAATCGCTGTGTTACCAAATCCCCGCCTTGGTGCGAAACGGTTGCGCGGTGGTGGTCTCGCCGCTGATTGCGCTGATGCAAGACCAAGTCGATGCGCTCAAAGAATTGGGCGTGGCGGCGGCTTTTTTAAATTCAACGCTAGATGCCAATGCCGCGCGTGAAGTTGAACGCGCTTTTGTCGCAGGGGAACTCAAGCTGCTGTATGTCGCGCCGGAGCGACTCACGACCATTCGCTTTCAATCCTTGCTGCGCCAAGCGCATATCGCCCTATTTGCGATTGATGAAGCGCATTGCGTTTCGCAATGGGGCCATGATTTCCGCCCCGAATATCTGGCTTTATCGGTGCTGGCCGATGATTTTCCACAAGTACCACGCATTGCACTGACGGCCACGGCCGATCATGCCACGCGAACTGAGATGGTCATGCGCTTGCGTCTTGAAGGCGCTGCGCAATATATTTCCAGCTTTGATCGCCCTAATTTGCGCTATGCCATCGTCGAGAAAAAAACCGCTCGCGATCAATTACTGACCTTTTTGCGCCGGGAACACGAGCGAGATTCTGGCATTGTGTATTGTCTATCGCGCAAAAAAGTCGAAGACACCGCCGCTTGGCTTCGAGAAAAGGAAATTCGCGCGCTGCCGTATCACGCCGGACTCGACGCCAGTGTGCGCGCCAAAAATCAACAAACGTTTCTACGCGAAGAAGGTGTGGTGATGGTGGCCACCATCGCCTTTGGTATGGGAATTAATAAGCCCGATGTGCGCTTTGTCGCGCATTTGGATATGCCTAAAAGCATAGAAAACTACTACCAAGAAACCGGCCGCGCCGGCCGCGATGGTTTACCCGCCAATACTTGGCTGGCTTATGGCTTAAACGATGTGATTTTGCTGGCGCAAATGATCGAGCAAGGCGGCAGCAGCGATGAGCAAAAACACATCGAACGCCGTAAATTGGATGCCATGCTGGGTCTGGTTGAATCCACCGACTGCCGGCGGCAAACCTTGCTCGCCTATTTTGGCGAAACCATTACCCCGTGCGGCAATTGCGACAATTGCTTAAATCCACCCAAACTGGTCGAAATGAGCGCGGCAGCACAAAAAGCCTTGTCTTGCGTGTATCGCACCGGCAATCGCTTTGGCGTGGGGCATTTGGTCGACGTATTACGTGGTAAAACCACGCCCAAGGTCAAAGAATTTTTGCACGATAAACTCAGCACCTTTGGCATTGGCAAAGACGTAGACGAATCGAGTTGGCGCGCCGTATTTCGCCAACTTATCGTGCGCGGCGCTTTGCAACTGGCGCCCGAAGGCCATGGCGGTTTGCAGCTGACCGATCTTGCCCGGCCGTATTTAAAAGGTGAAACACCGCTGTATTTACGCGCGCGCACCGAGAAATTTAATTACACCGACAAAGACAGCGATTTTGCCAACCCGCAAGAATTGGCGCTCTGGCAAGCATTACGCCGCCTCAGAAAACAACTCGCCGACGAGCAAGACGTGCCGGCGTATGTGGTGTTTGGCGACGCGACGCTCAAAGAAATGATTCGACTGCATCCACGCGATCATTACGAACTCTCGCGCATTTCGGGCGTGGGCGATCGCAAACTGGATAAATACGGCGATGCATTTTTGACGGTCTTAAACGCGCCCTATCCCTAGGGTCTGTTGACATAGGGTTTTCGCGGCGGATCAAGGCGTAGTCAAGGCTGCACCGTCTGTGAGCGTGCTACAGTCGCCGCAAACCGCGACCAACCCAGGGTTTGCCCCTGAAACGGACATTCTCTGTACAATGAATCACATCAAAAAGCACCCCTGCCAATGGGTTTGATTGACTCGTTTTCAGGCCAGACGGGCGAAGAACATCACGAAGTTCCTCGCCAATTTAGTCACTTTTGGAGCGCGATATGTATCAAAAAATTGTGGTTCCCATCGACAGCAGCGACACCGCGGCCGCCGCATTTGAACATGCTTTAGCCCTAGCCCAACTGGCAAAAAGCCAGCTAATTTTACTGCACGTGAGTGATATTTCGCGTGCCACCATCGCCAGTAGCGTGATGCCCGGTCTGGATCTACCCAGCTACGACGCGCAGCGCGACCGTGTTGAAAGCGACATTCAAACCCTGCTCGATCGCTTTTGCCAGCAAGCGCTAAACCAAGGTATTGCCTGTAGCAACCGCCTGATCGAGCAACGCGGCGGCCATGCCGCTGATGCGCTACTAAAAGCGGCGGCGGCAGTCAACGCCGATTTGATCGTAATGGGCACGCACGGCTATTCGGGATTTATGAATTTAATCTTTGGCAGCATGGCCGAAAGCTTATTACACCGCACCACGATTCCGGTGTTACTCGTGCGCTTAAATGAGGACGATGACGAATAAATCGCAATAATTGCAATGGATTATTAGGAGCTGTTGACGTTTGCTTTCTGCTCAATTAAAAACGATTTTTTGATTTGAAATAAGCATAAAAAAAGGCCGGTTCATCGTGAACCGGCCTTTTTTTATTTCAATCCACCCGCTCAAGCCACCAGCGGCAGTTGTGTCATCAAAACGTCGAGCTTATCGACTTTACGCCACAGCCATTCTTCATCATCCCAGTGCGTTGCGGCGGCATGCTTGATGTCGTCGAACAAACTGAAATACGCCAATCGGGTGCGTAAGCCCGCGTCTTGTGGCGATTTGGCCAAATACGTTGGCAATAAATTAAAGTCGGGGCGCACATCCTGCAAATGGAATAAATCCAAATCCTTATGCGCAAATCGCGCATGACACGGATCGATTACGCCGCATAAACGCTGGGTTTCCGGATCCACTAAAAAATTAGCCGCATGGCAATCATCGTGGATCAACGTGGGCAAACCGGCTGCCGACACAGGCAGCGCGTCAAATTGCTCGGCCAGCGCAATCAGCCTTTCACGTAAATGCAGCCCCAGATGCTGAGTTGCCCAATTGCTTTTTAGCCATTGAACGCGCTGCTGCAAAAAGGCTCGATAACTGCTGGCAAAATCAGCGTACTGACAACCATCGAGACCACTAAAACCAGTCGGCCGAGTAACGGAATGCCAGCTGAGCAATAAATCGGTGCATTCATCAGCAAAGCGATCAATCATCACCGGCGATTCCAGCGCATGACTCGCGGGAATCCCAGAGACATAGGTCATAATCAGTGCTTCACCGATGTCACCCGGGGTATGCAGCGCAATCACTTCTGGGATCTTGATGCCATGGCTATACTGCCGCAAAAAGTCCAAACCTGCCGCCTCTAGCTGCGCCTGCCCCGGCAGGCGATAATATTTCAGCACAGCCCGTACTGACCCGACGGTCACCATATACACATCGGCATAAAAGCCGGTGACTTTTTCAACCTGATGCGGTGTACCACCCAGATAAGTTTGGCACAGCCGAACCACGGGTCCTTGATCCAAAATCAGCATTGCATCACCTCATTCAATACCCTATTTCATCACAGCATGCACCAGACAAACTTACACGGTTTTGCTTTGGCGCAAACAATGCAGCGGTTTAATCTTTAAGCAACACCATCGGGGTGGTTTGTGCAAAAACGCGCAAGCGTCGCCACACCGTTAATGCCGCCAAAAACATGCCCAGCAGTAAGGTATATAACGGCAATAACAGATTAAGCGCCATCGGGATATTCAGTAGTTGCGTGGCCAAACACCAACCTAAGACACTGGCACACACCCCCGCGATCAAGCCGGCCACGGCGCCGAGCAAGAGACTTTCTACCCACCACACGGCCGCCAGCCGCTTTGACGTTGCGCCTAAAGCGCGCATAATCGCCGCTTCACGCCGTCGTTCGCTCTCTGTGGTATCTAAGGCGGCAATCAACACGGTTAAGCCCGCCAGCACGCATAAAATCAACACCAAACGCAGCACTGAGCTGGCCAAGGTCATCACTCTTTGCACTTCATTGAGCACCTGCCCGACATCAATGACGGTGATATTGGGCATGGCGCGCACCCAGCTGGCGATCCATTGCGTTTGATTGGGTGGCAAATAAAAACTGCTAATCCAACTGCCGGTCTGCGCTTGCAATAAGCTGGCACTGCCCATGACAAAAAAATTCACTTGGAACGATTCCCAAGCCACCTGACGTAAATTAGCCACAGGCGCACTAATGGGTATGCCGCCGACATCAAAGGTGAGCGTGTCCCCAACGGCAATACCCAAGGTTTTTGCCAAGCCTTCCTCCACCGACCACGCTGGAATATTCGCCTGTAACGGCTGACCAGCCACAATTTTGCCTTGTTCGCGCACCGAGCTTGGCGCCACGCTCAGATTAAATTCACGCTCGGCCAAACGCTGCGCGCGCGCTTCGCTATAGCGCTCAGGCTCTACCGCTTGCTGATTGAGCGCCAACCAACGCCCACGGATCATCGGCAATAACGTCGGCGCAGCTAAACCTTGTTGGCTAAATTGCTGGGCGACGGCACTGGCTTGTTCAGGCTGAATATTGATCGCAAAATGGTTTGGCGCATTGGCAAGAATTTGCCGCTGCCACGCGCTTAATAAATCACTTTGCACCACGGTTAACAGCGCAATCCCCATCAAGCCCAACGATAAAGCGCCCAATTGGGCGGCCACCAACACACGTTGGCGCTGCAATTGGCGCAAAGCAATTTTAACCGTCGCGCCTGGCAATATCCGCTGTAAACCACGCAGCAATACCAGCCCTAATCCACCCGCCAAAGCCAGCGCCAGCAGCACGCCAGCCCCCACCATCAGCGCCAGCTGAATGTCATTGGCAATCCAATACAGTAAGCCCAGCATCAATCCAGCCGTCACCAGCCATTGCAGACCAACACGGGCACTGGGCTCAATCTCGCGGCGCAATACGCGCAGCGGCGGCGTTTGCGCCAGCGCCATTAACATCGGCCCAGCGCAACCGAGCAATAACACCAAACCCAACACACTCGCCAATAGCCACGGCAAACTACTACCTGCTGGCAAAGGCGCGGGCAAACTCGACTTTAATAAGGCCACTAAAGCACTTTGCGACAACCAGCCCAAGACGCCGCCTAGCAGCGCGGCCATCGCCGCCACTAAAGCCAATTGCACCAATAAAATCTGCTGTACTTGGCGACGCGTTGCGCCAAAAGTGCGCAGCAACGCCACCATATCGTAATGGCGTAGTGCAAAGCGGCGCGCCGCCAAAATCATCGCCACCGCCGCCAAACAAGCCGCCAATAACGCGGCTAATTTTAAAAATCGACTAGCACGATCTAAAGCGTCTTTCAGCTCGGGGCGGGCGTCGCTGACGCTTTCTAGCTTTTGCCCGCGCTCTAATTGAGGTGTGGCTTGCAAACGCCATTCAGCCAAAGCCGAGGTGTCGCCAGCCAGCATTAAGCGATATTTCACCCGACTACCAAAGCCCAATAAACCACTGGCCGCTAAATCGGCGTCATTCATCATCAAGCGCGGTTGTAAACTCGAGAAATCAAACGCCGCATCCGGCTCTTGCCCCAAGATACCCACCACCCGTAATTGCAGCAAACCCACATCCAATATGCTGCCTACCTCAATACCCAGCATGGATTGTAAACGTTGATCAATCAGCGCCTGCCCCGCCTGCGGCGCAGTGGTACGCGTGCCATCTTGTAAACGCAAATCGCCACGTAAAGGATATAGAGCGCTGACGGCCTTCACCGAGGCCAAAGTCAGCGCTGCCGGTTCTGTTTCGGCCGAGATTGAAGCTGCCGCGACGTGTTGCTCGCCTGCAGCAACTGGCGCGCTAGCTTGCGGATGAACGCCGACCATAGAAGGAAATGTCGCAGTCTTGGCCACGCGCAAATCCTGAACTTGCGCGGCATTGCTCAGCGGCGCGGCAATTTCATGATCTGAGCGAAGCACCAAATCAGCGCCTAAAGTCTCGTTCGCTTGCCCCAGCAATAAATGCTGCACCCGCTCAGTAATCGATCCCACACTACTTAAAGCGGCAATCGCGATGGTGAGCGCCAATAGCAAAGTTCGAAACTCGCCAGCGGCCAAGCTGCGGCGAAATAAACTCCAATTCATCGACCATTTCATGCTGCTAAACCTTGCTGGCTCACCACTCGGCCAGCGGCTAAACGCAGTTGCGATTGGCAACGCGCCGCCAATGTTTCATCATGCGTCACCAGCACCAGCGTGGTGCCCGCTTCGCGATTGAGCGTAAACAATAAATCGGCAATCACCAGCCCTGTGGCCGAATCCAAACTGCCGGTGGGTTCATCGGCAAATAAAATCGCTGGCCCCGGCGCAAAAGCCCGCGCCAACGCCACGCGCTGCTGCTCGCCGCCAGAGAGTTGCCGCGGCGTATGCTGCATGCGCTCGCTTAAACCGACTTTAGTCAGCCATTGTTCGGCAACCGAACGCGCATCGGCCCGATCATTGAGTTCAAGCGGCAACATCACATTTTCTAAGGCGGTTAAATCGGGCAAGAGCTGAAAAGACTGAAACACAAAGCCCGCCGTTTTAGCGCGTAATAAGGCCCGACCATCTTCACTCAAGCCACTTAAAGCGCTGCCCGCCAAGTAGATTTCGCCAGAACTGGCCACATCTAAACCCGCCAGCAAACCCAATAAAGTCGATTTGCCAGAGCCTGAGCTACCGACAATGGCTAAACTAGCGCCATAAGCGACACTTAAGTTTAAATCGTGCAAAATAGTCAGCGTCGATTTGCCACTGGCAACGGTTTTAGTTAATTGCTGTACTTGCAAGATCGCCGATGTATCGACAGGCCAAGGAGTCGTCATGAATCTAGTCATCCGTTTGAAATGGTTAATCAGTGCTGCATGCGCCAAGCGCGCAAAATACCTTACGAAATCTTGCAAAGCCAAACCATACCGCTGGCTACTTGCTGCCTTACTCATTACCAGCCAAGGGGTATTTGCCGCCAAGACACCGACTATTTTGGTCTATGGTGATAGCCTTTCGGCTGGATACGGCCTAAAAGCCGAACAAGCTTGGCCACGATTGCTAGAAACCGAATTACAGCGGCGCGGTAAAAGCTTTCAAATAATTAACGCCAGTGTATCAGGAGAAACCACGGCCGGTGGGCTAACGCGCTTTGCTGCGATCCAAAATAAATACCCCGCGCAATTACTGATTTTGGCGCTTGGCGCTAACGATGGTTTACGTGGTCTGCCCACGCAAGCCATGCAAGACAATCTGGCAAAAATCATTCGCAGAGCACAAAGTAAAGGCACCACCGTACATTTAGTTGGCATACAGATTCCGCCCAATTTTGGCCCGCAATACACCCGCGCATTTACCGCGAGCTATCAAAAACTAGCCAAAGAGTTTCAACTGAGTTTCACCCCTTTTTTATTAGCGCCGATTGTTCAGAATAATGCGCTATTTCAAGCCGACCAATTACACCCCACTGCACCAGCGCAACCACTGATTATGCAAGGGGTACTGCAAGATTTACTTAAGCAACAAGCGGCATTATTTAAATAATACAAACAAAAACAGCGCTCATTGGAGCGCTGTTTATTGAATAAAAACCATTAATCTATGGCGTAGTGACTAAGCTCGGCTCGATTAATTTCACCACCTGCGCCACCCCTGAAACCGAAGCGGCAATATTGGCGATTTGGTCGGCAATTTGCGGTGATGCCAAGCCCAATAAATACACCACTTTGCGTTCAGTGACGATTTGCACATGCACGCTCGCGCCATCCGGCACTTGCAACATCACGGCACTTTTTACTCTGGCCGTGAGCTGGCTATCGTTTAAGCGATCCATCGCGCTCGATGGCGGCGCAACCACGGTTTCGTTATAGACTTTCCGCGTTTTAGCAAAGCTTTTCGCCATCGTCGTGGCCTCTTGCTGCGCCGCAACATTTGGCAATTCGCCAACGAGCAATACCGCACCATTAAAGCTATCGACATTCACATGCGCGAGCTCTTTCCAGCGATCAATGATTTTGGCACTGATATTGGCCGATAAATCGGCATCGTCTTTAATCATCAGCGTTTTACGCGGGTCTGAACCAATCCAAGCACCAACCGCAATGCCACCGACGACAACCAACGGCACACATGCTGACAAGCCTAGACTGGCCACCAAAATCGCGGCCGTGATGCGCCCTTTCATTAATCGCCCCCTAACAGCATAAAGTCCACGGCATCACATAAAGCGTGAATTGCGGTGATATGAACCTCTTGAATCCGCGCGGTGCGTGGGTGAGGCACACATAAATGCACATCATCGCCAGTCAATAAATCGGCAATCTGCCCACCATCGCGGCCAGTAAAGGCCAAGACCACCATATTGCGATCATGCGCGGCATGAATCGCCGAGATCACATTGGCTGAATTACCCGAAGTCGAAATCGCCAGCAAAATATCACCAGCACGGCCAAGCGCATGCACTTGCTTAGAAAAAACCAAATCAAAATCATAGTCATTGGCAATGGCCGTCAACGCCGATGAATCGGTCGTCAAGGCAATCGCTGGCAAACCAGGACGCTCACGCTCAAAACGACCGACCATTTCGGCAGCAAAATGCTGCGCGTCCGCAGCGGATCCGCCATTGCCACAAGCCAAAATTTTGCCGTCGGCAATCAACGATTGCACGATTTTTTCGGCAGCAATCGCAATCGCTGGCGACAAAGCACCCATTGATAATTGTTTAGCTTCGATACTTTCTACAAAGTGTTGCTGAACACGCTGGATCAAATCCATGAGGTTTCCTTTTTTAAACGTGCCACTCAAGGGCTCACGTGTTATCACGTGGTTGGGGACAATATGGGGCTAATCGGCTTGGATACAATCTTTTAGCCATTGCAAGTGTTCGCCATCAATACAAACGGCGTCAAACCGGCAAAGCGGTAATGTGGTCATCGATTGTAAATAGCATTGTGCCGTGCGCACTAACTTAGCTTGTTTGGCCGAATTAATACTGCCAGCCGCACCACCAAAACGAGGATTACGTCGCGAACGAACCTCAATAAAAACCAAAGCTCGCCCGTCTTGCATAATTAAATCTATCTCTCCGAGTTTACACGACCAATTGCGTACAATCAGCCGTAAACCTTGTCGCTGCAAATATTCAAGCGCAGCTTGTTCGGCAGCCTGCCCAAGGGAATTCATTATTTCTCGAGTGTCATCGTGCGCAGCAGCATATTGCGCACCACCACGCGATCGGGGCCCATTGTGAGCTGGCCGGTCACCCCATCGATACTGAATGTGGGCGGCGTATCTTTGGCCAAGACACTCGCAATACGCCAAGCATCAATGCCAAAAGCAAATAATCGTTCTAAATCATACGCATTAGAGCGAGTGCGGTTATACAAGTCATAGCCTTCGCGATGCGGCATACCCAGCCAGGGCATATCGACGTAACGTATACCCGTTAAGTCTACCAGCGCAGTACGTCCTAAGCGACCCGAATCCACTTGGCTGGTGGCATAGATTGCCATATCGTTACCCAAATACGGTCGTACAAAGCGGGCTGTCTTGCCATCCATAGCCAAAAAAATCACATCGGCACCCAGCTGAGCGATTTGCTCACGCAACTGCGCTGCATCGCGGCGTGCATCGGCAATCGTTATCACCTGCACCTCATTGCCGGTTATTTTTTTCCACTCTTGGGTAAAACCTTGCGCCATTCTTTGGCTTAAGGCTTCATTCACTTGCAATACCACCGGCCGCATGAATTGATTTTTTTGAATTTCTTGCACCACTTGCGCCGCTTCAGCCTCAACCGACAAACTAAAGCTGTATAAATTGGGCTGCAGCAACGTCGTTTCATCAAAACTATTGAGCGCCAAGACCGGAATATTCAGTGCGGTGCTATCAGATAAATAATTAATCGCCGATTTGGTTAACGGGCCAATCACCGCTTGCGCGCCATCTTGCTGGGCCTGTAAATATGCCAAAATGACGTTTTCTTCTTTCTCATCCGTTGGATAGGCGCGCACCAAAGGAATCCCAGTTCCGCCGTGCACCCGCTCAGCCGCCAGCACGCCAGCGCGAATCGTATCGCTCACCGACTTAAATGCCTTGGCTTTACTGGGCAAAATCAGCGCAATAAAGCCAGTTGACTGCACCGGCTCAACCGTCAAATCCGTTTCTTGGGCGTGGATGGTAGTGGTCGTAAAGGCCAGCGCCCCGTATAGTATGAGCCCTAAGATCGCAGTATCGCGAAACCACGACACAGCCGCCTTTAAGTGGGCAAGGAGAAATTTGGCGTGCATAACCCTGATATCCATGTCAGTAAGTCTTCATTATATGTGGTTGCCACCCCAATCGGAAACTGGGGTGATATGACAGCTCGGGCCATCGCGGTTTTAAACGCTGCCGACGTGATTGCAGCCGAAGATACCCGAGTCACGGGCCAACTACTCAAACAATACGGCATCACTACGCCGATGATTTCGGTACGTGAGCATAATGAACGGGCGATGGCCGACAAACTGATCGCCCGTCTCGCCGCTGGTGAAATCGTAGCGCAAGTTTCTGATGCTGGTACGCCCGCGGTCTCTGACCCTGGCGCGGTATTGGCCGCCAGCGTACATGCCGCAGGTTTTAAGGTCATCCCCATCCCTGGTGCATCGGCCTTAACCACCGCCCTATCGGCCAGTGGTTTTAGCTGTGCGCACAGTTTGTTTTACGGATTTTTACCACCCAAAACTAAACAACGCTGTGATGAATTAACATTACTTAAAGATTCGCCCTATATCACCGTCTTTTATGAAGCCCCGCATCGCATCGCCGACTGTGTCGCTGATATGAGCAGCATCTTCGGTGCTGAGCGCGAGGCCGTATTATGTCGTGAATTAACCAAAACGTTTGAAACAATTCGTCGCGGGCCACTCGCAGAACTCGCCGAGTGGATCAAAAACGATCCGAATCAGCAAAAAGGCGAATCGGTTGTCGTGGTGAATGCTGCGCCGCCCGCCGAAAAAGACGAAGCGGCAGCGCATGACCAAGTCTTAGTGCCATTGGTCGCTGAATTGCCGGTCAAACAAGCGGTTGCCCTCGCACAAGCGATTACTGGCGCACCAAGAAACGCCCTTTACGAACGCGCTTTAGTACTGAAAAAAAACACTCAGGCCTAATTTAACAACAAAACGCTTGCCAAGTTTAAAAAGCTTGGCTATTATGTCGGCTCTTTACCAGACACCTGCCCGGGTGGCGGAATTGGTAGACGCAGGGGACTCAAAATCCCCCGCCGAAAGGTGTGCCGGTTCGAGTCCGGCCCCGGGCACCACGAGTACCGAGGCTTCTAGCCCTATACCCGAACAGGGTATAAAAATCAGAGTATAAAAATAGCCTTTAGCTTAATTTTTAACTCTGAAAGTAAGACAGAAAAAAGCTCAACTTTGTTGGGCTTTTTTCTATTCAAATTCACCGCCATACCGGCCATACAGCACAATCAACAAAAAAGCCGCTCCATTTTTACGCGGCACTTGCTCGTCAGCATGATTTCATCAGCCTCTGCGGCCTTGTACTCAAATACCGTGCTTATCATGCTCCTCTCTATCCATACCTGCGCAACCGACAGCAAGATCACTAGAGTCGATTGACGTTTAGTTTTCCGCCGCACTGGCGCGATTGTCGCGGCGAATCAAGGCGTCGTTATGCGATGTGCGCTTGCGACAACCCACAGTCAAGCAAGTCAATAAATTGCAATAATTACACAAAAAAACCCGCTAAATATTGTAAATTTAGACAGAAAAAACAAAGCAAAAAGTAAGTATCATTGTATGATCTTTCCACCTCACCGAAGGATTAAACCATGCGACACAAAATACTCACCACTGTGATACTGATGAGCTGCGGTTTGAATGTATTGGCAAGCACAGCAGCGGAACAAAGCGCCGTACTTTTTGAAAATGTGCGAATCTTTAATGGATCGTCCGCAGAACGCTCGCCCACATCGAATGTTTTGGTGCAAGGCAATCGCATCACCCAAATTTCAACCGCGCCAATTACGCCACCAGCAGCAGTGAGCATCACCAAAATCAATGGTGCAGGTCGCACTTTAATGCCCGGTTTAATCGACAATCATGTTCACATCACGCTCGGCGCGAGTAGCCAGTCTGATTTAATTAATCCGGCAATTAGCGCCGAAGTTTTACAGACCCGCGCAGCCGACGAAGCGCATTTTATGCTACTGCGTGGTTTTACTGCCGTACGCGATTTAGGCGGTCCGATATTTGCTTTAAAACGAGATATTGATGCAGGAAAAACCATTGGGCCACGGATTTATCCGAGTGGCGCAATGGTTTCACAAACCTCAGGCCATGGCGACTCACGCTTACCCAATGAACGCTCACGGCGCTTTGGTGGCGAGGTATCACGGGGCGAATTACTCGGCGCCAACTTTATCGCCGATGGCCGCGATGAAGTGCTGACTGCGACGCGAGAAAACCTTCGTGCGGGAGCCAGCCAAATTAAAGTCATGGCGGGCGGCGGCGCGGCTTCAGCATATGACCCGCTAGACGTCACCCAATACACGCTGGACGAAATGAAGGCGGCCGTTCAAGCCGCGGATGACTGGGGCACCTACGTTACCGTTCACGCCTATACGCCCAAAGCCGTTCGCCGCGCCGTCGATGCAGGCGTCAAATCGATTGAACATGGTCAATTGCTCGATGAAGCAACCATGAAGTTGCTCGCCCAAAAAGGCGTGTTCTTAAGTTTGCAAGCGCTCGATGAAGCACCGGCAAGCCAAACTGACGATGTTCGCGCAAAAAAACATCAAGTTGTGGATGGAACCGACCGCGCATTTAAATGGGCAAAAAAACACCACGTAAAACTCGCTTGGGGCACTGATTTTCTATTTTCACCGGCCAACAATAAAAATCAAAATGCCGATATCTTAAAATTAAAGCAATGGTTTAGCCCTGCTGCGGCACTGAAATTAGTCACGCACGATAATGCCCAATTATTGGCGCTCTCTGGTTTACGCAATCCCTACCCCGGTAAATTAGGCGTGGTCGAAGTCAATGCATTAGCCGATTTACTTCTGGTCAATGGCGATCCAACTCAAGATTTAAATCTGATTGCCGATCCAGAAAAAAACTTCGTGGTGATTATGAAAGACGGACAGATCTACAAAAATACCTTGTAGTTTTTAGTACGCTTGAACCCGCATTGGCACAATCGTGTGATGGTAAGTTGTAGTCAGCGACGCATCATCATGGACGCTTACTACAACGACCATCCGCGCGCAAAACCCCATAGCGGCCAGCGAATTTATATCTTTCTCATAACGAAATACCCTTGTCGGCTGGCCTTAGGCAGCAAACCTAACTAAGCTGACAAAATAACAACATCGGTACTCATCATGCTCAAGCCACTACAAGAATGGATTTGTGACTGCTGTGGAAAAATCATCCCGCACGCCGATGCCGGCTATGTCATCTGGCGTCATGATACCGATCAGCGAGATTTTGATTTTAAAATCATTCATAAATTTGTTTGCGAGCCGCCAAACTATCCATCATCAACGCCGCTGACTGAATTTTTGGGCACCAAGGGCAGTACCTATTTATTGTCTTTTATTAGCCTTGGCAAAATCAAAGCGCGCGGTCGCTATCGCAATTACTGCCATGTGCTGGATTTTGATGAATTTGTGGATTTTTATCGCCGAGTGCAAATCCCGTATTACGAAGAAGCGCGGACAAAATTTAACAACCCTGTTTTATTAGCCGAAATGGAAGACGCTAGCGAACTGCACCCTTACCAAGAAGATGTTTTAAAACACATTATTGAACGCTTTTAACGCCCCCCCCCCCCCCATCAACACCAGTGAGCGCAGCACTGCGCTCAAATTTCTTGTATTTAAATTTAATTAGCAAGCCATCGCCCTGTATCAAGAACTGGGTATTTCTACTCGCACCCTAACCATGAGTAAAAGCTTGCTCACCCAAGCCACGCAGGCGACTAAAAGTACGTCAGCGTAAAGCGCAAAATAGACGAACCAACTAAAGGTATATTCCGCTAGCCTATTATTTTAAAGGCACAAAAAACAATACCCCAAGATCGCCTTGGGGTATTGTTTTTAGCGAGTTTAAAAACTCATGATCAATTGATCAATTCGGCCATCTTACGAACCGATGCGACCGCCATCGTCTTTGGTAATCACAATCGTTGCCGAGCGTGGGCGTTTACCCGCGCCGTAGCCGGCATTGCTTGGCCATTGGCTGGTGTATTTCGTTGGGTCAGCCACATCGGCCATCTTGGTGCCTTCACCTGGATGCTGAATATTAATAAAAATCGCCTTGCCATCTGAGGTTTCGCATAGACCGGTGATTTCGCAATCTTTAGGACCAACCAAGAAGCGTTTGAGTTTATCGGCAGCCGGTTTGGCACCCACTTGCGTGACCACATTCATCACGCTGGTATCGGCCTTGGTATAACTCAAAGTTTGCGCAGCGCCATCGCCCACCTTGCCAGCAATCGCCGCCAACATCATGCAATTACTCACGTCGGTGTAGGCACCATCATCGGTTTGAATCCAGCAAATACCGGTGTTTTGGCTAAACGCCAAACCGTCAGGCGATGAAAAGTCTTGGTCATCGGTCAAATTAGACAAATTCACCTTCGCTTTATCGGCATCGGCTTCAGCACCAAATAAATACACATCCCAAACAAAACTACCAACGGCAGCGCCTTCTTTCATGCGCAGAATGTGACCATTAGGATTGCCCTTGCTTTTAACGCCATCGTTATCTTCGTAATAACGTGGATTGGCGCTATCAGGGGTCAATTGCGAGCTTGATGCTGGATCGATACGGCGATTGCTATTATTAGTCAGCGTTTGGTAGTACTCGCCCGTCACCGGATTAACACCGCCCCACTCAGGTCGATCCATTTTGGTGGCGCCCACGGCATCACCGGCCAAACGGGTATTGACACAAATATCGCCATAATCAGCAAATAAGTACGCCGAAAAGCCCGCGATTGCCGCATTGCTCATCGAGAGCTCGATCCATTGGCCCGAACCATCAGCATTAAATTTGGCCACATACAAAGTACCCTCATTGAGGTATTTATCGCCGGTCGCCATCCGATCGGCTGGATTGGCATCCGCAGCCACCCACAGCGCTTTGGAGACAAATTTATACATGTATTCATTACGCGAATCGTCACCCAAATACACCGTCAACGGTTTGCCAGCTACTGGCAGGCCAAACGCGGCGCTTTCATGGGCAAAGCGGCCTAAAGCGGTGCGTTTTTTCAGTGATTTAGTTTTGTCGTACGCGTCCATCTCAATGATGTAGCCTTGACCATTCATCTCATTGCGATAGTCGTCTGAGCCATCGGCTGAGCTGCCGATTTTACTGATATCCCAACGCGCGTATTGATCAGCAGCCCCACCGGTTTCCCAGCCGTGACGTGATGCAGAGCCCGCACTACGGCCATAACGTTTTAATGACGTTACGCTCTTATCATTATTGCGATTGGTATCATCGGCCGCGACCCGGAAGAAATAACCCGACCAATTTTCTTCGCCCGACAAATACGTTCCCCATGGGGTTTTGCCAGTACCGCAATTATTAATTGTGCCGCGGGTTTTAGTCCCAGTCGTCGAATATTTGGTTTTCAACAAGGCATGACCACGCGCTGGGCCGCTAATTTCAACCTCGGTGAGCGGCGTCACGCGGCGATTAAATGCCGAGCTTGGCACAGTGGCCCATTTGTTACTCGTCGCTTTCACTTCAACCACTGACAAACCGTGAATCGCCACTTCTTTATCGACTTCGGCCGCTGGGCGTGGCAAAGTGCTGGTGCCGCCATTGGCGTGCAAAAAGAACGACGACTTGGTTTCATCAGTGGTGGCTTCGTGGTTCATCGCCAACAGGCCGCGCTCAACGCCAGAGCTCGACGGTTTTCCAGCGGCATCTAAACCAAAATACTCCATCCCATCGTGATGATCGCCCGCGCGATTGTCATAATCGCTATCGCTACCATCATTTTTATACGCTGGGGTGTTGGCCGTCAGCGGGTCGCCCAAGGCATAAATCACTTGGTAGCTATACCCAGCTGGAATCACCACTTTATCTAATAAGCTTTTACCAACGGCAGTAAAGCCCAAGCTGGCCATAATCGGATTGACTGCCACTGGCGGTGTGGCCGTTGGCGTTGGGCTCGGCACAGGGCTGCCACTTGGGGTTGCAGTAGGCGATACTGGCGGCGGCAAAATCTCACCAGAAGAACAGCCAACCAAGCCTAGGCCCATTCCGCCTAAAGCCGCTGCGCCCGACAAGCTCATGCCCAAAAATCGACGGCGATTAATTAATCGCTGTTCAAGCACCGAATCAAATGTTGGGTTCTCTGAGGTATTAGAGTTTTCATCATTAAAATTATTAGACTTAGACATTCGCTGCAATCGCCTTAATGGTAAAAAAAGCGCTACTTTAAAGTCTCAACATGACAGTATCACGCCAGTTTAATGACGGTTTTATGAAAAAACCATAAGTACATCATTGGTATGAACAATCGGCAAATCATATGGGTATATTCATCAAGGCTAATTTTTATAAGGCTAAAAACAAAATACCCCAAGGTTTTTACCTTGGGGTATTTTTATATCGTATCGATTTACGCCAAATTAAGCGGCGACAGCTCGGCGGCGAAATAGCGGTAAGGGTTGCGCCACGCTCGATTGATAAGACTCAGTAAAGTCATCCAAGCCCTTGGCAGCATCGACAATGTCTTTGTCGCTACGCACGTCAAACGCGGTAAAGCCACAGCGCGATAAATAATTGATGGTGTCTTTAAACACATCGCCCACCGCGCGCAATTCACCAGTAAAGCCATGGCGCTCGCGCAGCAAACGACCAATCGAAAAACCACGGCCATCGGTAAACGCCGGGAAATCACACGCAATCATCACAAAATGATTGGCATCAACCGGCAGGCTTTCTGGCTCGTCATCGGGCGCAAAACACACCGCCACCGCATGACCGGCCGCCGCACGCAATGTGAGTTCTTCTTGCTTAGACAGCCAGTATTGGTATGGAAGCAGCACCGCGCCTTC
Organism: Deefgea salmonis; assembly: GCF_020531905.1. Lineage (GTDB taxonomy): Bacteria > Pseudomonadota > Gammaproteobacteria > Burkholderiales > Chitinibacteraceae > Deefgea > Deefgea salmonis. The sequence goes on from NZ_JAJAWG010000003.1 coordinate 318,152, forward strand.
GCTAGGGAGCAATACCTCGCCCTCTTCATTGGCAACAACGCGAACCCAACGATTTTCAACCACTGCACGGTCAATAATGACTTGAGGATTTTGATCAAGCATCTGCTTTCTCCCGACGATTGGGTTTGCCTTCATACACTTTGGCTTTAAATGGCTCAGCGCCAATGCGATCAAACAAGTCGATAAACGACTCTTCGCCATTGCGGTTGCTCACAAACACATTGATGATTTTTTCGATCACATCCGGCATTTCATCTTGCGCAAACGATGGGCCAAGCACCTTGGCCAAACTCGCGCCCTTGCCTTGACGGCCACCGAGCGACACTTGATACCATTCCGAACCGTTTTTATCGACGCCCAAAATGCCGATATTACCGATATGGTGGTGACCGCAAGCGTTCATACAGCCCGACATATTCATGTCGATTTCGCCCAAATCATGTAGGTAATCGAGGTTATCAAAACGATCTTGAATCGCTAGCGCAATCGGGATCGACTTGGCGTTCGCCAATGAACAGAAATCGCCACCCGGGCAGCAAATCACGTCGGTCAACAAGCCAATATTCGGCGTCGCAAAACCAATCGCTTTGGCCGCTTCCCACAAGGCAAACAAATCAGACTGCTTCACATCGGCCAAGATCAAATTTTGCTGATGCGACACGCGCAATTCACCAAAGCTATATTGGTCGGCCAAATCAGCCACGGCAGCCAGCTGCGCGGACGTTGCATCCCCTGGCGCTACGCCATTGGGTTTCAAACTCAACGTCACGGCGGCGTAGCCCGCTTGTTTATGGGCAAACACATTGCGCTCTACCCAACGGCTAAAGCCTTTGCTGTCGAGTTTTTGCTGGGTGAATGCGGCATCGTCACCACTAAAGGCAATGTATGCTGGCGCAGTAAAGTATTGCTGGTTACGGGCGATTTCGTCCGGCGTTAACGTCATTGGGCCATTTTTGGTAAATGCCCATTCTTGATCGACTTTGGCGCCAAATGCTTCTGGCGTCATCGCTTTCACCAAAATCTTAATCCGTGCTTTGTATTTATTATCGCGGCGACCGTAGCGGTTATACACGCGCAAGACGGCATCTAAATACGACAGCAAATGCTCTGGCTCAAGCCAAGGCTTAATCAAGCTACCGACAATCGGCGTGCGGCCTAAACCACCACCAACGTAGATCTCAAATCCGACCTCGCCAGCGGCGTTTTTCACCACATTGATACCGATGTCGTGCACCAACACGGCGGCGCGATCTTCGACTGAACCATTGACCGCGATTTTAAATTTACGCGGTAAGTGGGCAAATTCAGGGTGGAACGTCGACCATTGACGGATGATTTCGCACCACGGACGTGGATCAACAATTTCATCATGCGCCACACCGGCAAACTGATCAGTCGTGGTATTTCGGATACAGTTGCCCGAAGTTTGAATCGCGTGCATTTGCACTGTGGCCAATTCAGCCAAGATATCCGGCACGTTTTCCAGTGCTGGCCAGTTGTATTGGATGTTTTGGCGCGTGGTGAAATGCGCATAATCTTTGTCATATTTACGGGCGATTTCTGCCAGCTTGCGAACTTGGCGGCTGGTCACATGACCATAAGGAATGGCCACCCGCAACATCGGCGCATGTCTTTGAATATAAAGGCCGTTTTGCAAGCGCAATGGGCGAAATTGTTCTTCCGTTAACTCACCGGCTAAGAAGCGTTGCGTTTGATCGCGATACTGCGCTACGCGCTGGTCCACAATCTGCTGGTCGTATTCGTCGTAAATATACATCGTGGTGTGATTCCGTAATGACGGCAAAATATGTGGGTCATAATACCAGTCGGCACTTATAAGCTGAATGACTGTTTTTGTCTAAGATCGAACTTTTTCGGAATATACCCAGACAAATAAAGATACGTGATCACAAAACAAACGAAAGGCAAGAATCAGATTGTTGAAATTGATACGCCTAATTTTTATTTAAGCGTCTGCGTCATACCTTTCGTGAGTTCCAGTTTTAATCTTTTTATTTGGCACAAAACATGATCATGATACTGCAACACTTACATTTTATTTAAGACCTCCAGCATCCCTGCCCAACTCAACGCCCCAGCCAAAGCATTCGTTTCAAATACCATAAAATAACGATACTCACGCCCTGCCAGCTTTTCCCACTCGCCCCCGAGAGCAATCTTTGCTGCCGAGTCGGTATTGTCTCGATCCCCCCCTTTGGTTTCGATCAAGAGCAATCGACCATTTTTCATTTTTACGATGAAGTCAGGGTAATGATGCTGCACTGGCCCATTGAGCATAAAACCCGTTTTACCAAATGAATTACGATGCCACCACGCCACGTTATCCAACCCAGCCAACAACTCGGCCATGCGATTTTCCAAGTTATTACCGACTTCTTCGCGTAAATACAGTGAATTCTCGGACGGAGACAATGTCTTCAAAGGATGGATTTTGACAGGCAAACGGTGCTGACCTTGGGTTTCAATTTCTCCACTTGCAATCAATTGCTTAAAGCGTTTAAGCGACCAATCAGCCATTTCCTGCTTAATACGCTTTTTAATTGTTTCAACATACGCCTGCTGTTGCTCCAGCACATCGTCAAGCTGGCTAGGGGACAGCGCCGTCAAAATTTTGCCAATATAGGCACGAATATCACTTTCAGCTAACGGCGGCATTTTGCCGACCCACTGCCCGACCAAGCCACTCACTTGCGCCACTTTCGCTGCAGTATCTAACATCGACAAGTAATCTTTCAATTTACGTACTTCGTGGTCTTTCAAACGTACTCGCGTGGCTTCGTAATCATGCTCACCCACTTTATGCAAATCGAGCTTCACCAAATCCCCTGAGCTAGGCGTTAAAACAAAATCTTGCACACTGCAGTTGGCCAGCTTGAAGTCACGGCCAATTAAATGATCTCGCTCCAGCCACGCCCAATCAGACCTTTCATCGTCCAGCATGAGTGCACCGGGCAGTCGATAGAAAAACTGAGGAATCCTTAGCTCGGCAATTTCGGTGGCAAACTCTGGACGAACCGCATATTCATTCTTCAAAGCCATAATCTCCGGTGCTTCACGATCTACCTGATTTGTGCTCAACTGCGCATTCATTTCAGCATAAGCCTGCGCAGCAAAATCAACCGTATCATCCGATAAGCCTTGCTGATCAGAGCTTTCAACGATATGCCCTTGTTGGGTATATTGTGGACTAGCTGAATCGGCAGCGCCGACAGGTGCAACAACGGGCATCGCATAGTCAGACGATGTGGGTAACTCAGTCTGCTTTGTCAAAACACCCGATTGAGCAGGACGATTAGGCTGCAATGGCTCAGTTAAATCAGGCGTTCGGTAATCGAGTCGACTAAATCCTGCCCGATTCAAACCTGCGACGATTTTTTCCAACGCGGTAGAAAACACACTCGACGCCGTCAACACATAACTCATATTCAGTGCTTCTTGCCCATGTAAACGCACTGCAGGTTGGCGCAAAATGCGTCCTAAAATTTGCTCAACATCGACTGGCGAAGATCGATCGGCCAGCGTCGCCAAAATATAAGCAAACGGACAATCCCAGCCTTCTTTTAAGGCATTAATCGTAATAATGAAACGAATTTGGCAATCGCTTGCCGCGAGCACAATGCCTTTTAGCTCATCAATTTTTGCGGTCTTAATCGCGATTTGTTCCTGTGGGATGCCGCGCGACAGCAAATCAGCCTTAACAGACTCAAAGCAACGGCGATCATCCGCAGTTTTGGATTCAGCTTGCAGCAAAACAATCGGACGGATGTAGGTGCCGCCGGCAGTTAATTCAAACTGCGCCTCGGCCTCCAATCTGGCGCGTAAATCAATCGCATGTGCAATCACGGCATCTTGATCCGCTAAATTTCGCACGATCACCGGCAACTTCACCATATGCTGCTCACGCAATGCCATCGCGCCGACGGCGCTCACTAAATTCGCGCCATCACGCGGTGTCGCCGTCAGCTCCAGCACCAGCGCGGGGTTCAAATGTTTGAGCATGTCATTGGATAGTGGCGTCGTCGCGTTATGGCTTTCATCGACAATAATCACTGGATTGAGCCCCGCCATTGCCGCCACTAACGACGCAGGGTCAATCGCCTCATCCAAAGCCATCCCATCAAAATCAGCCAGTGCGCCGTTTTCCTGATATAGCTTGCGATCATCCTTATTTTTGGCACGTAAGCTTGCATACGTCAGCACAGCAACTACCACCCCATCACGCACATCATCAGAACTAAATCCGGCCAACAAACCGGCTTTATCCAATACCGTTACGCGCCCCTCAAACAACTGATTTAGACCTAGTCGGTAAGGATGTTGCGGCGATTGAAACGCATTAATCACCTGATCGTGAATCGACGTTGATGGCACCAACCATATACACAGCCGCGCATCACCCTGCCGCCGCTGCAGCGAGTCAAAACATGCCGCCAGCGCATGCACGCCAATAAAAGTCTTACCGCCAGCGGTTGGCACTTTAGCGCAAATTTGCGGTGCACCATGCGCAGCGGGTTGATAACCGCGCATTTTGGCGACGCCCTTAGCATCCCAATGCGCGCGATAAGCTAATCCAACATCGCCCGCAGCTTGCCATTTGGCCAAAAAGCTACGCAAATCGACGATAACGTCGGTTTGATAAGAATTCAATTCCATTTTTACGCTCGTTTATTCAAATCGTGCCACATGTAAGAAAACATCATCCTAGGGTGAGCTAGGCCACCAGACAGCCCTTGGCGCAACAAAGTTTTTCGGCAGTAAGCCACCATTACTTGGCTTTATCGCAAATCGCAACGGTGGCTTACGGCAAAAAAACCGCCTAAGCCCCTAACAAAACGGCTGTCATAGCTTGGCAATATCTCGCGGGATTTTTTTGAAGGTGATTTTACGTTGCGCCATAAATTGCGGCCCCAACGTACAGACATCGGCATAAATTACGCTGCGCTGGCTAGTAATTTTCAAAGTTGCCAACAATTCAAAATCCAGAATCACCACTTCATTGGCTTCGTAGCAAAAAAAGCGCGCGCTATCATGCGCAGTACCTAACCAATATGGTGATTGCGCGGCATCTGGCGTAGGTAAATGATCTAGCGGCAAGCCTTCTTGCCATGCAATATAAGCGCGAATTTTTGGCTCGGCAGCAGCAGGGTTAAGGTGACCAAAATCATCAAAGAGTCGTGCGCCGACTTTATAAAAATCAAAACCACCGCCTAAACCCGCCACGGCCTTCTTCCCCTCTCCCTCGCCATAGCCCGTCATCACCCGCCGCACGCGCTCGGCGGTGATCGTTTCGGCATAGTCCATCGTTTCGACCAAAATAAACCGCCGATTGCCACCGTCCTGCGCATTGAGTTTTAACACCGCATGCGCGGTGGTGCCAGAACCCGCGAAGGAGTCGAGGATGATGGCGTTTTTGTTTTGAGTTAAACCAAGAATATATTCAAGCAATTCAAGATTTTTAGGGTTATCAAATAAATTAGATTCATCCATTACGTCATTTAGAATTTTTATTCCATTATTAGTTGAAAATTCTAAAATACTTCTTGAATTAGTTGGATTGAAATATCTATAAAAATCACTTCCATCCTTAGTAAAAACTTCACCCCTATCTACAAATGTTCGCTTTCTTACGGAGTAAACACCAAGCTTTCCAGTAATGACTATATTATTTTTATCTTGGTTGAATTTATCTAAATCCCATGTCCAAGCACCCAATTTTTTACGTACTTTAGGTGGACGAATTGCAACATATCCTTTTTCTATTAACGCAACATCCGTTGAATATACCTCGTCTTCATCATTCGTTTCTTTCGCCAAAGAAATATCATAGTCACACACGGCAATTTTATCGTTAGTTTCTTTATTAAAATAAATTGTGTAGCCGAGATTTGGCCTTGCATTCAAAGTACCACCGTCACCCCTAGTCGTTATTGGGTCATTATAAAAATAATACTCACCATTTTCATAAAACACTTTTTTCTCTGAATAGCCTTTATTACTCAGCAAAGTAGTTTTTTCAATATTTTCAGGTTTTCCATAAACCAAGATGAATTCATGATTTTTTTGAACATTAAGAGAATCATTTTTTGCATTCATCTTATTTTGAATAATCGGACCAATGCAGTTTTTGTAACCAAAAATCTCATCCATCACCAGCTTCAAATGCGCCTGCTCGTTATCATCAATCGACACAAAAATCACGCCATCGTCGGCCAACAAGCGATGCAGCAATTTTAAACGCGGGTACATCATGCACAGCCATTTATCATGCCGCGTTAAATCTTCACCCTCTTTGCCTACGACCTGACCGAGCCAGCGTTTCATTTTCGGGTCGTTCATTGCATCGTTGTATACCCAGCCTTCGTTGCCGGTGTTGTACGGCGGGTCAATATAAATACAATTCACACGGCCTTCAAATTCGGGCAATAGGCTTTTGAGCGCGTCCAAATTGTCACCATGAATAATCCGATTGCCGCTGCTATTGGCGGGCGTTTCGCTCGGGGCGGTGTAGTTATATTGCAGGTCGAGCGCGCGCACCGGCACGTCGCGGTGATGTTGAACGACCTGTTCACGGCCGATCCAATGAAGCTTGGGCATGGGGACTCTTGGCTATTATGCAAATAAAACCCGCCAGTATTTGCGCTGTACGCATTTTTTAGCAAGCAAAAAATGCGTATTCGCTTTGCGTGCAGCGCAAATCAAGTCAGAAAATCTGGCCTATGAATATAGGCACAGTTATTAGAAAATTGCGTTTAGCGCAAGGTGCGACGCTTGAAGCACTTGCGCTAGAAATTGGCATCGACGGTGGCAATCTGTCGCGTATTGAACGCGCCATCCAACAACCGGCATTCAATATGGTTGAGCCTATTGCTGCCGCACTCAAAATAACACCAGCCGAACTCATTGCTGCAGCCTGCGCAAACGAGACAAACCAAGCGCAAGCCGATGTCGATTTAACACTCCTGAGCAACTACCGAAGCTTAACGCCGGCCAATCAACAACTGGTGCTTGAGTTTGTACTGCTACTCAATCGTCTAAACAGCGAAAGCAACTAGCTTACGCTCGCAAAGCACACCAGAAAAAAATAAAACCCCAAATTTTTGCTGTGTTGTGTGGATTCCTGATATTGCTTTTTACGACCTTTTTTAATTCGCAATTCAAAGCTTTGGTTTTAATGCTACTTACAGCGCAATATCACGCCTTCCACATTGTTCGACAGCCTAACTAGGTTTAAGCTTGCACCTTTTCTGCCATCAAAAAGAGCCGCCCACTATGAGCAGCCGCCAAGCGATTTGTCGCCTCGACTATACCCCCCCCAGCTATTTAATTGACCGCGTTGATTTAACTTTTGAGCTGAGCGATACCCATGCCAAAGTGACATCGCGTCTGATTATTAAACGCAATCAGGGTGTGAGCGCCGATACGCCGCTGGTTTTGGATGGTGAAGCACTGACACTCGAGAGCATTAAACTCGATGGCGTGCCCCTCACGAGTAGCGACTATGTTCTCGATGAGCGCCGCCTGTGTATTGCCCACATGCCCGACGATGGTATTTTAGAAATCGTGACGCGCTTGCTACCTAGCGACAACACCAGCCTGATGGGTTTATATCAATCGAACGGCAATTTCTTTACGCAATGCGAGGCCGAAGGCTTTCGCAAAATCACCTATTACTTAGATCGCCCTGACGTAATGGCCAAATTCACCACCACCATCATTGCCGATAAAACCAAGTTTCCGGTGTTGCTATCAAACGGTAATCGCGTGGGCAGCGGTGCTTTGGACAAAAATCGCCATTGGGTGAAATGGGTCGATCCATTTAAAAAGCCAGCGTATTTATTTGCCTTAGTCGCCGGTAAATTGGTGGCGCTCTCGGGCAGCCATAGCACACCGAGTCAGCGCAGCATTCAAATCGAGATTTATGTTGAACCGGGCAATTTAGATAAATGCCATCATGCGCTGGCCGCCGCGCAAAAAGCCATGGCTTGGGATGAAGCACGCTTTGGGCTGGAATACGATCTCGATACCTATATGATTGTCGCCGTCAGCGACTTTAATATGGGCGCGATGGAAAACAAGGGCTTGAATATCTTTAATACCAAGTTTGTTTTGGCCAAGCCCGACACCGCCACCGACGTTGATTTTGACGGCATTGATTCAGTCGTCGCGCATGAGTATTTTCACAACTGGACCGGCAATCGCGTGACCTGCCGCGACTGGTTTCAACTCAGCCTTAAAGAAGGCCTCACCGTGTATCGCGATCAAGAATTCTCCAGCGACATCGGTAGCCGCGCTGTGCAGCGTATTTCCAATGTGCGCGCTCTGCGCGAAACGCAATTTGCTGAAGATGCTGGCCCGCAAGCGCATCCAATTCGCCCCGATGAATACCTAGAAATTAATAATTTTTATACGTGGACGATTTACGAAAAAGGCAGCGAAGTGGTGCGCATGTACGCCACCTTGCTCGGGACGGCCGGATTTCGCCGTGGCATGGATTTGTATTTTAAACGCCATGATGGCCAAGCCGTTACTTGCAACGATTTCCGCCGAGCGATGAGTGACGCCAATGGCATCAACCTTGATCAGTTCGAGCGCTGGTATAGCCAAGCCGGTACGCCGATCTTGTCGGTGAACGCCGATTACGACGCCGCCGCACAAACCTATACGCTCACCGTAGCGCAGCATTGCCCAGCCACGCCCGGGCAAGAACACAAACTGCCGTTTCATTTGCCTTTAGCCGTCGGCTTGATTGATCGCCGTGGCCAAGATCTGCCATTGCAATTGCAAGGCGAAGCCGTCGCTGGCAGCACCACCCGCGTATTAGAAATCCGCGAAGCGCTGCAAAGCTTTACCTTTATCAACGTGCCGTGCCTGCCGGTGCCGTCGTTATTGCGCGATTTTTCAGCGCCAGTGCAGTTCAATTTTGCCTATAGCGATGACGATTTGGTATTTTTAATGGCCAATGACAGCGACGCCTTTGCGCGCTGGGAAGCGGCCAACACCTTTGCCGTGCAACTACTCAAAGCGCAATACGCCGCGGCCGGCCAAGGCGAAAAAGTCGCAGCACCCGCAGCCTTTATTGCCGCCTACCAAAAACTACTCACCAGCGACACACTCGACCCCGCGCTAGTGGCCTTAATGCTGGAATTGCCACGCGAAAACTATTTGTTTGAGCAATTGTCCGATGTCGACCCGGTGCGCTTATACGACGTTTGCCGCAGCATCAAGCAACAAATCGCCCGCGAATTACGCCAAGAATTTCTTGCCGTCTATCAGCACCTCAACGACGCGACGCCTTACGTTTACGAAGGCGAACAAGTCGCGCGGCGCAGCTTAAAAAATATCTGCTTGGATTATCTGGCTGAACTCGATGAACCAATGATCGCATCTTTACTCGCCCGCCAATACCAGCGCGCCGACAATATGACCGATCGCCTTGCGGCACTCAAAGCGCTAGTCAATCGCGACGGCGGTGACGCCCAGCTGGCTGACTTTGCCGCGCACTGGAGTACCGATGCGCTGGTGATGGACAAATGGTTTACGCTACAAGCCACCAGCCGCCGCCCCGGCGCGCTTTCGCGCGTGCAGCAGCTCACTGAACATCCGGCGTTTTCGATTAAAAACCCAAATAAAGTGCGCTCACTCATTACCGCCTTTTGCCTCGCCAACCCACCACATTTCCACGCTGCGGATGGTTACGGCTACGCCTTTGCTGCCGACCACATTATCCAATTGGACGCCATCAACCCACAAATCGCCGCCCGCCTTGCCAGCTGCTTTAATCGCTGGACCAAAGTCGACGCAGGGCGTCGTGAGTTAATGCAGCAAGAGCTAGAACGGATTCGCGGGACGCAAGGATTGTCGAGTGATACGTATGAGATTGTGACGAAGGCGTTGGGGTGAGTTTTGTTAAGTAAAGCCATCAGTAGACTAAGTCTAAATTTCAAATTACTTATTTTTACTTTCAATACAGGTACTGCATGACTTCATGGCTTAGTTTTATAATTTCTTGCTTAGCATTAGTTATATCTGCCGTCACGGCTTGGTTAACTTTTTTTCGAAAAGGGAGCCTAATGATGACACAGCCAACGACTGTATTCTTTGGACCCGATGGAATAAAATTTGATAGCTCGGAAAACAAAGTATATCTACGTACTTTGCTCTACAGCACAGCGAAAAAAGGCCACGTTCTTGAAAGCCTTTATTTGTCGCTCCAACGAAATGAATCAAAGCAAAATTTCACTATTTGGGTTTATAGTGAAAAAGGAAATTTAAAAAGAGGGAGTGGTTTGTTCATTCCACAAGATGGCGTTACTTTTGACCATCACTTTATGCTACCTATTGATGGGAGTAATTTTTCTTTTCTAGCAGGAAATTACAAAATAATTGTTTATGCCAAATTAGTCGGAGCACAAAACTCTCATCAACTTTCAACGATTAATCTTTCAATTAGCGAAGCTCATGCAACTCAATTATTGGAACCCAATAGCGGAATATATTTTGATTGGGGAGCTGATCAGCAAAATTACCACCCTCATATTGATAAGCGCCCGTTCATATAAGAACAAATTAATGCGTAGTCTTGTAGGTTGGCGCTGAGCTTGCGAAGCCCAACGTTTACTGAGAGATTTTTTAAATAAAACTGCCGGATTGAATCTGGCAGTTTTTGTTTTTTATGCGGCTACGCCGCGTCGATTTTAACTCGTAAACCGCAATCCCGTAGGGCGCTAATGAGCACAGCGAATTACGCCGATTACGCCGAGGCCGCCGCATAAGCTGCAAAACAAGCCACGGTGCGATTCGCTTTGCTCATCAGCACCCTACGCATCGTCATTGCGCATGGTTTTGCGCACGCCGATACCGCGTCAATCACCTGCGCCCTCCCCTGCACCACATCCACATGCGCCAAAGCGTCCCCTACCTCATCGACGTATCTACCTGCAGCCATTACGGATCAATGCTTAGATGGCAATACATCAACTCAGTCGATTGGCTGTTGACTTAAAATCGATTCGTCGATAAAAAGCGGATCGGGCAATCGATTTGAGATTTTGATTAAAGTTTGAGAGTAAGGATATTGTGTATGAGCATGACTGATGATGAGTTTTACGCTTTTATTGACGCGAGCTTTGCCGAGCTTGAGCAAAAACAAGCGATGTTAAGCGCCAGCTACAGTTTAGGCGGTGGGCTGGGGCGTTGGTGGTTTGACCAAGCCAATGGAAAACTGCAATTTTTCGACGCGGCTGATCAGCTTGAGGTGGAGGTCGAGGTGATTGAGATCGGCAGCTATTCAGCCAAAAACAATACATGGAAATGGGCGTGGAGCAATGCCGCCGTCTTGCCTGCGCTGCGCGAGCGCTCGGCAAAAATCAAAGAATTAGCCGCATTGACTGGCAATGCCCTCTTTGATTTTGACTATGTGTTTGAAATTGGCGATGAAGCGATGGCTTGGGAGCTAACCGCGATGGCGGTGCATCTGTTAGGCGCATTGGGCTGCTACAAAGCCGCAACCACCGACAATGGCGATGCCACATTTTTAGCGATGATGGCGATCAAGCCGCGCAGTTAATCGTGTTTAAACGGGCCTGAGATGGATTGATCAATGCTTCGATGCGCGGACAATCCATCGCTGATGGCGCGCAAACTCCTGCGAGCTTGTGCGCTAAAAAACTTAGGTATCAGCCTCTGGCTATTTGCTGCCAAAGCTTAGAGGGCAATACTACAGAAATTTAGGCGATATTCAGATTACGTGTTGATGGTTTTAAGTGCCTGAGGCACATTATTTTACAGTCGCAGTCCGCGACGGGGACCCTATTTTCTTTGTCTCGCCAAAGAAAATAGGGGAAAAGAAAGGCGACCCGAGCGCGCCCAGCTCCGCTGTTCCCTCGATTGTCGTGAGCCAAACGATAAAACCGTTTGTCTCCCTCCGCACTCGGTGCGCTTAGACGGGATTTTAAGCCCCAGCTCGACGAGCGCGGCACAGCATCAAATCTGAACATTGCCGAAATTTAACACCAAACTGATTACTTAAACGGACTCAAACGCCGATACGGTGCAGCGAGTGGATCGCCGATAAACACGCCTTGCGCTGGCCATGCGACGCTTTTCCAGTAGGCCTCAACCGCCGTTGCGCCGCTCAAATAATGCGCCAATAACACTTGTGGATGCGGGAATTTTTGCGGGTAGCTGTAAGGCTCGCTCACCGTGCCGTAGCTGGCGGTTGCGCCGCTTTCTAGCCATTGCATACTGCTCATTTGCCCGCTGTCGGTCAGCATGCCGCCGTAGGATGTTAAATGATCGGCCAGCGCGCCGGGAACAAAGCGCAGCGTTGCTAGATCGGCTACGTTCGCCAAACCCGTTTGGTAAATCAGAATATCGCTTTTATCTTTCAGCGTATTGGCGTGGATATTTTCGATTTTAATCGCTGGTTTTTTGACGATTTGGCTCGGTGGAAACAAGGCCGCGCGCGAGCTGCGGGCTTGATCCGTTGTCGTTAAAAAATACGCCGTCGCTTTAGGCTGATTACCCCAAGCTTGCACCCCACGCTCAATCAATTTTTTAGCACTCGACACATCGTTTGCCGCCAGCATCATGCTGGGGCGGATGCCCAAATCGGTAAAAGGTTGCGTACTGGGATGATTAAAATACGGTGATTCTGGCGTTGGCTGGCCCAGATTACTGCAGATGCCTTCAACGTAGCCAAGCGTAATCCCATAGGTCATCCCGATGCAGTTCACGCGATACGGCTTGCTCCACGCCAGCGCCAACGCTTGAATTTTGGGCGAAAAATGTGCGTCGATTTGCGCTTTAACTTGCTCTAGTTCGCCCTCCGTAATCCACACCCGATCTGTCGGCAGGCTGATTTCGAGAATTTGCTCTGGTGCTAAATGATGCTGAGTAGCGTAATAGGCGGCGATCTCCAGAGACAGCGGATCGTTTTTATTCACCACCAGACCCAGCTGCTCAGGGCCCAATTGATAAGCTGGCGCAGCAGACTTAGCCTGCACCATCGGCGTCGCTGCGAGGACTGCAGCATTGAATAATGCCAAACCTAAAGCCAGTAAAACTCGCATCGCTCGCGCCAAGTTCAATAAATAACGCATCATAGCGGCAAATGACGCTGTAATAACAAGTAACCCATAAAAAAGCCAAGCGACAGCATTAATGCCGTTCACTTAAGCCAAGTGAGCGGCATTTTTTTCCTCTATTTCATTGCTGGGGTCGCTTTTGACGCAAAGGTGCAGAGAAAATCAATCGAAAAGCCCTGAATTTCCTCCGCGCCTCTGCGCCTCTGCGTCAGGTTTTCAGGGTTTGTCGTTAAGTGAACTGTATTTATGCGACAGCATGGCATTTGATTGAATCAAGCGATGTTCAGCTGGGATTGCACCTTTTTTCTAAGCTTAAATCCCCGCCTAACCGCGCCAGCGGGTTGGAACAGCACTTGAATCAGCGCCAATATCGCTCAATCTCACCCGCCAAGTTCGTGCAGCAATTGCTTAGCGCTGTGGCTTAAATCGCCCGATGGGTCAATGGTTAATGTTCGGGCTTGGTCCATTCTTAGGTAGTTATTTTGGCTGCTGCGCTTATACGCAGGGTCGTAGTGTTTATGAATCAGCTCGCTAAACAACTCGGCTTTTTGCCCGGCATCGATTAATTCATACCAATGCGCCAAAACGACTTTGCCGTGCATTTCGACCAATCGGGCCAGTTTACTTTTAAAATTGACGGGATCATTCAACAAATGGCTGTAGTCGTCGCACAAAAATCGAATTCGATCGGCAAAGCTCGCTTCAATCTGAATGCAATCGGCGGCGCGAATTGCCAACATCAAGCTGGCTGGCAGGTGGATTAAGCCGATGCGTTTGCTTTCGGCCTCAACAAACACCGGGCGACTCGGATCAAACTGCGCCAGCTGGCGCGTTAACAAGCTATCAAACAATTTTTGTGCTGGCTGCGCGCGGCTTGGGCTCGCACCGAGCACGGAGCCGCGATGCTGTGCCAGCCCTTCTAAATCCAGCGTCTGCGCGCCCGCTTGGGCTAAGGCGGTTAAAAGCCGCGTTTTGCCGCATCCGGTGTGTCCGGCCAAAACGATAAAGCGCGATGCGGCAGGCAGCGCCGCCAATTTGAGCAACACATCCGTGCGATAGGCTTTATATCCGCCTTGCAATTGCCCGGCTTTCCAACCGATTAAATTAAGCCACGTGGCCATTGAGCCCGAGCGTTTGCCGCCGCGCCAGCAATAAATTAACGGTTTCCAGTTTCTGGGTTTGTCTTTAAAGGTAGTGGCAAGGTGCAAACCGATATTGCTGGCGACCAGTCCCGCGCCGAGTTTGGTCGCGGCAAATGGGTCTTGCTTATACAGCGTACCCACAATCACCCGCTCTTCATTACTCAGCACGGGCGCATTGATCGCGCCGGGAATATGGTCGATGGCAAACTCTAGCGGCGTGCGAACGTCGATCACTTCGTCAAAATGGTTTAGATCGGCCAAGGTCGATAACATTTTTTTCACGTTTTTTCACCTTATCCACTCAATCGGTGGATTATCCCACCTACACGGCAGCCGTGGCTAAATTCATCCCGATGCCCTCTCGCCAAAGCACGACAGGGCTGCTATCTTGGGCCATTGGTTTCTGATTTAGGGGTGGTAATGAGCACAAAATTAACAACTTTATCGCACGGTGGTGGTTGCGGCTGCAAAATTGCGCCGGCGGTATTATCTGAAATGCTGTCAAAACTCCCCACTGCGGCGATGTTTCCCAAACTGTTGGTCGGCACCGAAACCGCCGATGATGCCGCAGTGTATTGGCTCAACGACGAGCAAGCATTAGTCGCAACCACGGATTTTTTTATGCCGATTGTCGATGATGCTTTTGATTTTGGCCGTATCGCCGCCACCAATGCGATCTCAGATATTTATGCCATGGGCGGCACGCCGATTATGGCGTTAGCAATTGTCGGCATGCCGGTCAATGTGTTGCCAATTGAAGATATCCAACAAATCTTGGCCGGCGGGGCTGCCGTGTGCGCCGCTGCCGGCATCCCGATTGCTGGCGGACACTCGATTGATGCGCCGGAGCCGATTTATGGCTTGGTCGCCATGGGCTTGGTACACCCCAAACAGCTGAAAAAAAACAGCGACGCCCAAGCTGGCGATGTGCTGATTTTAGGCAAGCCCTTGGGCATCGGTATTTTGGGGACCGCCATGAAAAAAGGGCTGCTCGATGCTGCGGGCTATCAACAGCTGATTGATACCACGACTCAACTGAATAAAGTCGGCAGTGATTTAGCCAAACTTGCTGGCGTGCACGCGCTAACCGACGTCACCGGCTTTGGTCTACTTGGCCATGTATTAGAAGTTTGCCGTGGCGCTCAACTCACCGCGCAAATTTGTGCCGATGATTTACCGCTATTATCGGCGGCCGTTGGTTTTGCCCAGCAAGGCATCGGCCCTGGCGCCATTGAGCGCAATTTAGCCAGCTTTGGCCCCGATGCTGAATTTGCCGCCAGCGTTGCCGATTGGCAGCAGCGCATCATGGCCGATGCACAAACCTCCGGTGGCTTATTAGTGGCCTGCTCGGCCGACGCGGCCGACCAAGTCATGGCTTTATTTCAAGCGCAAGGCTTTGCTCAAGCAGCTGTGATTGGCTCCTTGCAAGTGGGCGCCGCCAAGGTGAGCGTGGTTTAAAAGCCGTACTCTCGCCCAAACAAAAAGCCCAAGTGATGCAGCAGCATCGCTTGGGCTTATTCATTTAAGGGATTGATGGTTTTAAGTGCCTTCGGCACGTTTATTTACAGTCGCAGTCCGCGACGGGAACCCTCTTTCTTTGACTCGCCAAAGAAAGAGGGGAAAGAAAGGCGACCCGAGCGCGCCCAGCTCCGCTGTGCCCTCGATTGTCGCGAGCCAAACGATAAAACTGTTTGTCTCGCTTCGCACTCGGTGCGCTTGGACGGGTGATTAAGCTCCAGACCAACGAGCGCGGCACAGCATAAACACAAAGTTTAAACAAAGTGAAAATATCAGCAGTATTTACTTCAAGCGCTTAGCCAACCAAGGCCAGCGAGCAATACCCTTATTGCACTGAGCCGGTGGCTGGGCTATCGGCATAGAGTGCACCGATATCCACGGCGTCAAACTCATATTCTTTACCGCAGAAATCACACACGATATGCACATTGCCGCGCTCGGCTAAGACTTCATCGACTTCATCGCGTTCCATCAATTTAATCATGCCGGCAACGCGGTGGCGCGAGCAAGAGCAGGCAAAACGGGGCGTGGTGGGGTCAAATACGCGCACGCTGTCTTCGTGAAATAAACGATACAGCACTTCACGCGCAGGCAAATCGAGTAATTCTTCGGGCTTGACGGTGTCGGCCAGTGTTACCAAATGTGCATACGATTGGGTTTCGTCGGCTTCCGCCGGCATTTTTTGCAGCATCATGCCCGCGGCCATTTTGTTGTCGCTTTTGGCATCGCTGCACGCCAACCACAAACGCGTTTCTAGCTGCTCAGACGCGCTCATATAGTGCTCGATAATTTGCGCCACAGACTGACCACGCTCCATACCCACCACGCCTTGATACGCTTCGCCCACGGTTGGATCGAGCGTAATCATAAAGCGACCACGACCGAGTAATTCAGCCAATGAAGTGCCTGGACCAAAGGTTTGGATTTTGTCAGCATCCCAGCGTGCAGTAGCACGCATGGTGCGATCGGATGTAAATTCAATCACGATCAATTGCACCGCACCAGTACCATGCATTTGCATAATCAAAGTGCCGTCAAATTTGAGCATCGCCGACAGCAAGGCGCTGGCCGCCATCAATTCACCAATAATCCGTTGCAGCACCAGCGGGTATTGATGCCGCGCGAGCACTTCTTTGTAGGTGGCATCAAGTTGCACTAATTCGCCGCGTACTGGAGCTTTATCAAACAGGAAACGCTCTAAAATATCTTTCATTCGATTCTCTTTATTTATTCATAAGGTAAAGGCCAACAATCAACACCACAGGCGATCAACGCGATTGCCAAGCAACAGGCTTTAAAAAACCAGTGGGAGCCAAAGCCCCCACCATTTCATGCGAATGCGACGTAACGACAGTAGCAACGCCTCACAACAACGTCTGCACATCGTCTGGTAGAGCGTATTTCCTGCCTGGCCACGGTTGTATATCTGGCTGTTACGCCTTCATTTCGACCGAGTACAGCGTCATCGGCAAGCTCGAGGCCACGTCAAACATACAACCGGTTTCAACGCCCACTTTGGCGATGTCGCTGGCGCTTAGTTGCGAATACACCGCGTGCATTGCGCCAATGGCATAGTCGCGGCCACTGCCGCTGGCCCAAAAACGCTCAAATTCATACACTTCGCGCAAGCTATACACGCCAAAAATTCCGTGTCGATTCACAATCAACACCGTCATCTGGCTCGATTCATACGCGTCGTCGTCTTCTTCGTCGGTTTTTAGAAAAAAATCGTCTTTTAATTTGCGATGTAATTTGCGGAATGATTCAAAAATGGCGGCGCGATTAGAAAAATCAAGCTTTTTGAATTTTTTTAACGCCGATTGCAAAACCAAATCGTGTGCGGCGCTACCGCAAATGGCGAAATAATTATCGTCATATTGAAAAATCTTATTCCAGCGCGCATCGTCCATCGCGGCTAAACGCGTGTCGCCAAAGGTCGACTGACTATCAGCGGCAATGGCGCAATGCCCGTCTTTTTTTACTACCACAATGGTTGTCATTGTCAGCTCTCCTGCAAAAGCGAATCCTGCACTCGCTTAAGTGGCTTGTTTTAATAAGGCAACTAAACGCAATAAAGCATGGTATACCGCTGCAGACCTTACTGCAGAACGATTACCAGCAAATACCTGCTTTTCGGTGTGAATCCCTTCTGGCGTTGCAAACGCAAACCAAACCGTACCCACCGGCTTGTCGATACTGCCACCGGTTGGCCCAGCCACCCCAGAAACCGCCACCGCCCAACGCGCCGCCGCACCATCAGCAGCGCCTTGCGCCATCGCCGCTACCACCGGCTCACTCACCGCACCGAGCCCATCAATAAACGCTGCTGGTACATCGAGCAGGCTGACTTTGGCTTGATTGGCATAGGTAATATAACCGCGCTCAAACCAAGCACTCGATCCGGCGATTTCGGTAATCGCAGCGGCAATCAAGCCACCAGTGCAAGATTCGGCGGTCGCAACGGTTTCACCGCGCGCCAATAGCCGTTGCCCCAGTTCGGTCGATAAGGCTTCAATTTCAGAACTAAACATGATGCGGGCCCAATCGAGTCTTCAAAAATAAGCCAATACCCATGGTCAATACCAGTGGGGACTGACCATAAGTGCAGGGCGATGCTTTGCCCAAATCACCCGTTCAGTCGCCCCGCACCCCAAGATCGGGCTTAAGGCGACGCAATCCAATTAAGACGCTTCTTCAACCGCTGGCGCTTGAATAAAGTGCTCGCGGTAATATTTCAACTCATCAATCGATTCGACAATATCGGCCAAAGCGGTATGCGCGCCGCGCTTTTTAAAGCCTTTGGCAATTTGCGGTTGCCAACGTTTGCAGAGCTCTTTGAGTGTAGATACATCCAAATTACGGTAATGGAACCAGCTTTCTAATTGCGGCAAGTAGTTCACTAAAAAGCGCCGATCTTGATGCACTGAGTTACCACACAAAGGCGATACGCCTTTGGGCACGTATTGCGAAATAAATTCAATCAATTGCGCCTCAGCTTGCGCTTCGGTGGTGGTTGATGCTTTTACTTTGGCGGTTAATCCCGAATTACCGTGGGTTTTAACGCACCATTCATCCATTGAGTCGAGCAAGGCGTCGTCTTGGTGAATCACAAAAACGGGGCCTTCGGCGACGATATTTAAATCATTGTCGGTAATGACCACGGCAATTTCGATGACACGGTCGGTTTCAGGCTCCAAACCCGTCATTTCCATGTCGACCCAGATGAGTCGGTTCTGGTCTTGTGGCATACTGAGCAATTCCCGAGAAAAAACATCATTTTACTTCATGACTGACCTTTTTAGCGCTACACAATTTTCACTACTTTTCTTGTTTGCCCTGATGGCGAGTGTTTTATTACAGCTTTGGTTAGCACTGCGTCATGTCAACCATGTAAAACGACATCGCAATGCGGTTCCAGCAGAATTTGCCGAGCAAATTACCCTCGCCTCACACCAAAGAGCGGCGGCGTATACCATCGCTAAAACTCGCTTTGGCATGCTGACGACAATTTTTGATGCGATGATCTTGGCGGCGTTTACCTTGGGCGGCGGTATTGCGTGGTTATCCAATCTCACCGCACAGTGGTTTACTCCCGATAGCCTCGGCCACGGCATTGCGCTGATTGCCAGCTTGGCGGTGGTCAGTAGCGTCTTGTCGTTGCCGTTTTCTTTGGTCTCGACCTTTGTCATCGAATCGCGCTTTGGTTTTAACCAAATGAGCGCCAAGCTGTTTATCACCGACCTGACCAAAACCACGCTGATCGGCGCAGTGATTGGCCTGCCGTTAATTGCAGCGGTATTGTGGTTGATGGGGGCAATGGGCGAATATTGGTGGCTGTGGGTTTGGCTAACTTGGCTGGGATTTTCGCTGACGCTGATGTGGGTATTTCCAACCTTTATCGCGCCGCTATTTAATAAATTCATTCCGATGGAAGACGGCGAAGTGAAAGCGCGGATCACCGCCCTACTCACGCGCTGCGGCTTTCAATCCAATGGCTTATTTGTGATGGATGGCAGCAAACGCTCATCGCATGGCAACGCCTACTTTACCGGCTTGGGCAAATCCAAACGCATCGTGTTTTTTGATACGCTACTCAAGCATTTATCGCCGTCAGAAATCGAAGCGGTGTTGGCGCATGAATTAGGCCACTTTAAGCATCGCCATATTGTGAAACGCATCGTCTGGACTTTTGCACTGATGCTGGGCTTTTTATGGCTGTTGGGTCAGCTCAAAACCCAGTTGTGGTTTTATCAAGGTTTAGGCGTAGCCACGCCATCCACAGCGGCGGCTTTATTGCTGTTTTTTATGGTGCTGCCGGTGTTTACTTTTTTGTTTTCGCCGCTGAGCTCGATGATGTCGCGCCGCCATGAATATGAAGCCGATGCTTTTGCGGCCAGCCAAAGTTCCAGCGCTGATTTAGTCAATGCCTTGGTTAAATTGTATCGCGACAATGCCGCAACGCTGACACCAGATCCTTGGCACAGCTTGTTTTATGACAGCCACCCGCCAGCCAGTTTACGCATTGCTGCCTTGCAACGACTGGCGGTGTAATTTGGTTTGGGCTTATTCAACAGCTTGGACTACAACAGAGAAAACCCACACTGGAGCTCTGCGATGTCATTAAATACCGAATCTTGTGTTCAAGCTGCGTCTAAACTCGATGCGCTGGCCGTTGAAATGCTGTGTACCGAACTCGACGATTGGTTTGTCGTAAATGACAGCCTAGAAAAAACGTTTCGCTTTCGCAGTTTTTATGAAACGATGGCGTTTACCAATGCGGTGGCTTTTATTGCCCACCAGCATAACCATCATCCTGATATCCAACTGAGTTTTAGCCGTTGCAAACTGACATGGAATACCCATTCAGCCAACGGCTTAACTCGTAATGACTTTATCTGCGCCGCGTGCGTAGATGCACTTCCAAAGGCCTCATGACCGAAACAGCCCGCATTGTGACTAGCTATGGCAAGGTTTACATCGTAGAACTTGCCGATGGCCGCCGTCTTTCCGCCTCTACCCGAGGCAAAAAAACCGATTATGCCTGTGGCGATCAAGTTGATATCGACGTGCTCAATCTTGAGCAAGCCGTCATCAATAAAGCATTACAGCGTAAAACCCTGCTCTATCGCTCGGATGCTTGGCGCAGCAAAATGATTGCCGCCAATGTGACGCAGATTGTGATTGTGGTGGCGACTGAACCGAGCTTTTCCGATGAGCTCATTAGCCGCGCCCTCATCGCCGCCGAAGCCGAAGGCATACGCCCAGTGATTTGCCTAAATAAATGTGATCTGCCGGTCGCTGATGCGGCCAGAACGCGTTTGGCGTATTACACGGGCTTAGGCTACCCGGTGGTTGAGATTTCTGCCAAACAAGATTTAAGCCCACTCACGCCTTGGCTAGAAGGCCAAGTCTCAGTACTGGTGGGGCAATCGGGGATGGGTAAATCGACCATTACCAATGCCTTGATTCCCGAAGCCAATGCCCGCGTGAAAGAAATCTCCACCGCGCTCGATTCGGGCAAGCACACCACCACGCATGCTCAACTGTATAAACTCAATGCCACTTCTGAGCTGATTGACTCACCCGGCTTGCAATCTTTTGGTTTGGCACATATTGGGGTGGAAGACTTACCGCGCTTAATGCCCGACATGGCACGCCATCTTGGCCAGTGCCGCTTTCACAATTGTCGCCACCGCCAAGAGCCCGGCTGCGCCATTCATGCCGCCATTGCCGAAGGAACGATCTCACAAGAGCGTTTAAACTTTTTGCAACGCCTGCAAGACGAACTCAGCGCAGCAGCGGCCAGTAAATACTGATGTATATGCCTGTAGATAATATTAAATAAAGTCTACAGGCACATACCCCAGCCTCACCACCAACGCTTTATTTCAAACGCTGCTTACGCCGCTGATGCCAGCTCCAATAAATCCATAAACGCCACGCAAGATGCACCCCGACATAGCAGCACAATGCCAAGATCGCCGCCAACAACGGCAAACCAATCAAAAGCGGCGTGCCTAAGGCTTGCACCCACGTCCACATTGCCGGCAGCCAATCGCTCCAAGACAGTGCACTCCATGATGGCATTGCGGCCATTTGCACTGCAGCACTACTGCCAGTCACCCAAACTCCCAAGCGATACGCCAGCCAATACAGCGGCGCAATCGTCAATGGATTGGTATAGAAAGTACCCAAAATGGCAACCGGTAAATTAACCCGAAAAATCAAACATAAAATCGCCGAAGTAATCACCTGCAATGGCCCCGGAATCAGGCCACCAATCATGCCGACCGCTAAGCCACCTGCGACGGATTTTCGATTCAGATGAAATAAATTGGGATGCTCAAACCAAGGGGCAAAACGCCGTAAAAAACGATTGTCTAGCATCGCCGCATGGTCAGGCAGCCAGCGACGGAGGTATTTTCGAGGCATTCGGTTATTTTTCCAATGATTTAGCTATGACAGACTGCATTATTGCCGCAAAATTCAATCATTCGTTTACGTTGTAGAAAATTATGGTTGCCGTTACTCGTCCTCTAGCCCAATCAATTGCCGAAGCTGCCGATCCTGACCGTTGGTTAATTGCGCTATCTGAGCGCTATCCACCGCAGGATATTATTCGTTTACGTGAAGCATTAGACTGGGCGGCGGAGCTGTATCAAGGCGCAGTCAATCCAGATACGCAAACATCTTTGTTTATCCATGCCGTGGCCAGCGCGTCCATCGTGGCCGATTTACGCATGGATGCCAATGCGGTGATCGCCGCGTTGCTGTTTTGTGCGCCCGATACCCTCAGCCAAGCGACAGAACAAATTAATAAACGCTTTGGCAGTACCGTTACCGCCTTGGTGGAAGGGATTATCAAGGTCAGGCAATTACGCCAATTGGCGCAGCCACAGCAAGGCAAGGCTGCGGACTACGCGCAGCAAGTTGAAGCGCAGCGCAAAATGCTGCTGGCGATGGTTGAAGACATTCGCGCCGTGCTGATTAAGCTCGCTTGGCGCACGCAAACCATGCATAGCTTGGCCAATGTCAACGAAGAACAACGCCGCATTATTGCCCGAGAAACCTTAGATTTATTCGCCCCCTTAGCCAATCGCTTAGGCGTTTGGCAAATTAAATGGGAGCTCGAGGATTTAGGTTTCCGCTATTTGCATACTGATACCTATAAAAAAATCGCCAAATTACTCGACGAGCGCCGGGTTGATCGTGAGCATTTTATTGGTGATGTGATCAGTAAACTGCGTAGCGAATTGGCGCTGGCGGGTGTGACGCATGTTGATCTAATGGGGCGGCCAAAACACATCTACAGCATCTGGAAAAAGATGCAACAGAAAAAGCTCGATTTTTCTGAGCTATATGATATTCGCGCCGTTCGCGTGCTGGTGGATGATGTTAAAGATTGTTATACGGTGCTGGGCATCGTGCATAACCTCTGGCAACCGATTCCCGGTGAGTTTGACGACTATATCGCCCAGCCCAAAGGCAATTTTTATCGCTCTTTACATACGGCGGTGATTGGCCCGGCCGATAAAGCAGTCGAGGTGCAAATTCGCACTTTCGATATGCATGAACACGCTGAATTTGGCGTGGCGGCTCACTGGCGTTACAAAGAAGGCGGTAAAGGCGATTCGCGCTATGAAGAAAAAATTGCTTGGCTACGCCAATTGCTTGATTGGCGTGAAGATTTGGCCAATGAAAGTGATTTTTCGGATGCGTTTAAGGCGGAATTATTCGACGATACGATTTATGTCCTTACCCCAGCAGGGCGCGTCATTTCACTGCCCAAAGGCAGTACGGCGGTCGATTTTGCTTATCATTTGCATACCGATTTAGGCCACCGTTGCCGTGGTGCCAAAGTCAATGGCGCGATTGTGCCGCTGGGCACGCCACTGGAAAATGGCCAACGCGTTGAGATTTTAGCCGCCAAAGAAGGTGGCCCAAGCTTAGATTGGTTGCATCAAGGTTATGTTAAAAGCCATCGCGCCAGCCAAAAAATTCGGCACTGGATACGCCAGCAGCATCTGGATATTGCCATCGAGGCCGGTCGTACTTTATTTGATAAAGAAGCGTCTCGCGCTGGAGCGAATAATATTAGCCAAGAGCTGATCGCCCAAAAACTCGGCTATAAGCAAATCGAAGATGTATTTGCTGCGCTAGGCCAAGGCGAATGCTCTTTACGCGCATTAGCAATGGCCTTTGCCGAATCGCTGGCACCGCTCGAAGTCGCCGATGACACCCCTGATCGATTAGTCAAAACCGCGCGTGCCAATCAAAGTGGCGAAGGTATTTTGATCGAGGGCATCGATAAATTAATGACGATGCTGGCGCGCTGCTGCAAACCGGTTCCGCCCGATCATGTGATGGGCTTTGTGACCAAGGGGCGAGGGATTTCGATTCACCGTACCGATTGCAGTGCACTGAAACGGCTAGCGATCGAAGCGCCAGAGCGACTGATTAAAGCCGATTGGGGACAATCGCTAGGGCATGTGTTTTCGGTGGATATTTTGGTGGAAACGCTAGAGCGAGCGAGTATGTTGCGCGATTTATCCGACGTGATGGTCAGAGACAAAATCAATGTGACTGCGGTGCAGACGCAAAACAAAGATGCTCGCTCTCAAATGCGGTTTACGATTGAAATCCGCGATAACGAGCAACTGCAAAAAGTCTTTGTGCGCCTAAAGGATGTCCCAGGCGTGATTCGTGTTTCAAGACAATAAAGCGATTGACTAAAAAGAGGCGCACCTCGGTGCGCCTCGAACCATCACGATTGCAAGCTACAGCAGTTAACGGTGCTTAATTTCACCGGCTTTAACGATTTTTAGGCAGTTGGTGCCACCACCCATACCGACCACATCGCCAAATGTAAATGCGATCAAATCGCCGACTTGCACAATGCCACGGCGTAACATTTCGACTTCGGCGCGCACCAATAAAGATTCACGGTCGGTATTGTCATGCGACAACATCACCGGCTCTACGTCACGGAACAATGATAAACGATTGTAGGTTTCGGCTTCTGGCGTTAAGGCATAAATTGGCACACCACTAATCACCCGTGACATCCACAATGCCGACGAGCCCGATTGCGTCAAAGCGGCAATCACTTTGATATTCAAATGATTGGATGCAAACAACGCCGCCATAGAAATAGTTTGATCAACGCGAGAATACTCACCCTCTAAAATCGCCGCATTGCTGACTTTATAATCTTGCGATTTTTCAGCCTCAACACACACTCGCGCCATCGACTCAACCGTTTCCACCGGATAAAGACCTGACGCCGTTTCTGCCGACAACATCACCGCATCGGTGCCATCTAATACCGCATTGGCCACGTCAGACACTTCGGCGCGCGTTGGCACTGGGCTCGAAATCATCGACTCCATCATTTGCGTCGCCGTAATGGTGAGCTTATTCATCGCACGTGCCGCTTTAATCATGCGCTTTTGTAGTGCTGGAACTGCCGCATCACCCACTTCAACCGCCAAATCACCGCGCGCCACCATAATGCCGTCCGACGCAGTCAAAATGTCTTCTAAATTACCAATCGCTTCGGTGCGTTCAATTTTGGCAATCAGCAACGCCTTACTGCCCGCAGCGCGAAGCAAGGTGCGCGCCATATACATATCGGCACCACTTTTAGGAAACGAGACCGCAACATAATCGGCACGTAATTTGGCCGCTACTTTGATGTCGTCCATGTCTTTGGCAGTTAAAGCCGGGGCGGTTAAACCGCCACCTTGGCGATTAATGCCTTTATTGTTCGACAGCGTGCCACCGACTAACACCGTAGTGAATACTTTCGCGCCTTCGACATGATCCACTTGCAGTTTGACTTTGCCATCATCGAGCAGCAATACCACACCGCTTTCTACATCGTTGGGCAGCTCTTTGTAATCTAAGCCAACGGTGTTTTGATTACCCAGCGCGCATTCAGCGTCAAGAATAAATTTGGCACCGTTTTTTAATTCAATTTTATTTTTTTCAAACTTACCAACGCGAATTTTAGGCCCTTGCAAATCGACCATAATGGCAATCGGACGATTGAGTTTTTTGGCAATTTCACGCACCAAGGCAGCACGATCTAAATGATCTTGTGCGGTGCCATGCGAGAAATTCAATCGGACCATATTCACCCCAGCCACAATCAGTTGTTCCAAGATAGCGACATCATTGGACGACGGGCCTAAGGTTGCGACAATTTTTGTACTGCGTGACATGAATTTCTCCTGAACGAATGCGCTGGCACTATTGACGTATAGCCTAGGGCAACAATCACCCTATAGCGTTGATTAATGTCATTTTGCAGCAAGGTAGTCAATTATTTAGCCACGGGCGTGGCAACAGCATCACAATCTACGCGCCATGTCGGCAAGGATTTATGGCCATTGGCTTGACCGGCTCACACCCGGTATCAAGCCCTCCCATCACTGCTGGCAGAAGCACCGCCCTTGCGGTACAATCGCCGCCGTAGTCCTCGTAGTACAACGGATAGTACCAGTGCCTCCTAAGCGACTTGGGAGGGTGCCAAACCAAAGCTAAGTTGTTGATTTATATGGAAAGCAGGCTCTGCTAATCCCTCGAAATCCACCTTGATCCAAGGTAGTCTTGGAACAAATTTGGCACACGAAGATGGAAAAGTAAGGGCCAGAAATGACAACAGGTAGCACGTGGCTACCTGTTTTTTTATGTAGTGTCAATCGGTGGTGTCCCCACCAGGAATCGAACCTGGATCTGATTCTTAGGAGGAACCTGTTCTATCCATTGAACTACAGGGACACACGATCAGCCCGCTACTGTAGCATGTGTGCGAGTCTTTAGACAAGAAGTGATATACAAAATGGTCAGTCAACAACTTATTGATAATTTGAAGGAAAAGACCAAAGGCAAGTTGTTGATGTCACCTGAACAACTGTCTGAAGTAATTCCACTTACATCCAAGCAGCAATCAAAGTTGCGAAAAGAAAACCGTTTTCCGATCCCCTTCAAGAACATTGGACGACTTGTTTACTACTCAGTTTATGACGTGGCAAACTTCCTTTTGAATGGTGAAACCACACCAACTAAAGAAGTTCCAGAAGAAGCACCAGCGCCACAGATCACCATCAAGAAGAAGCCAGCCAAGCCCACAGCGCCAGTTCAGGACTTGTCTCATATCTTCATGCTTAGAGCCTTTGCGAAGTCTTTGGAAGAACGTGCAACTGCTATGCTGAACTTGGCAGAGAATTTGAACAACTATGCCAATAAGAAAGAAATGATGGACAACTTCCAGAAAAAGTTTCCACCCAAAGGACGATAAATTTTATATTACCTCTAGCAATAAAGAAGTATGTGAATAGATTTAATGGCTGTACTTTCCTGATCTGCCTTGGTAGACTCCCCAATCTTGTTGCACCAAAGGGAAGCCATGCTGAGAAAATACGAAGAATTTATTGCCAGCGAATTCAGTTCATGTGTTCAAAACACAATCACACGACTAGCGGCAGAAGACACCTATCGCCCTTTTCATAGCGCGCTACTTTCTGAACAAGCCTTGTTCTGGAGCAGATTTGAACGATCATTTAGCACCTCCTTTGGCCAGAGAGTCATAGAGAAAATTTCACAAGCAGCCGCCCTATCTGGGGGTGCGGAAGTGGCTACAAATCAACAAGCTACTATTGTTAATCTCTCACAGTCGCAGCTAAATTCCATTGAGGATCATATTACGGGATTGCGGACAGGTAGCAGATTAACCAATTGGAATGCAGATATTGCAGCAATGTCAGCCGCTCCCCCAACAGGAGATCAATATCAAATCCGAGTTATCTCAGATTTATACTGGACAAAGAATGGCGTAAATAACTACATGAGCATAAAGACAGTTAAGCCAAATATAGATCAAACAGCAGAAGCAAAACGTGATTTATTGAAGCTAAAACTAGCAGACCCAACTGCCAATGTCTATTATGGACTTTACTACAACCCATATGGCGAAAGTAAACTTGACTATGCTTGGAGTCCACCAAAAAATATTTTCAACTTTAATACCGACCCCTGCATTTTGATTGGCAAAGAATATTGGGATACTCTAGGTGGCGTTGGATTCTATGAAGAAGTCCTTGCTATAGCTGCCAGAGTTGGAATCATTACAAGACAGCAAATTCAGGGATTAAGATAATAAAAAAGCACCCAGTGGGTGCTTTTTTTATGATTCAAACAGTTCCATATTTATAGACTTCTTCGCTCGGAGCTTTGAATTTTTGCCTTGACTACCAATAATTTCATGTTTGGAAATCCAAGTTTTATGATCGGTTTCCTTATACCTTGAATAAGCAAAACCTTCATAAACTTTAGTTGGTTTCCCTTGCATGTGATTAAGAATCAATTTCCCAATTGCTTCACCCAATCCAGCCGGAACAGCATTGCCAACCTGCTTATATTGGTCAACCAGAGATCCACAAATAACCCATTCATCTGGGAATTGTTGCACTCTTTTGTACTCCTGAATGCTCAATGGACGATCTTCTACAGGATGGGCTAAATCTGTAGCCGGCATAGCTGGATGAGTCACCAAAGTAGGAGCAGGCTTGTCCCAAGCTAACCTTCTAAAAAATCCGGTCTTCCCACCACCAGCATAAAAAGACTTTCCAAGAGCTTGTTTTTGAATCTCAAGAGGAAGATGTTTCCAGTATTCACCGGGGCCAAGCATTTTGTAATAGCGGAGCCGCCCTTCTGGAAAGGTTAAATGTTCATGCTGCGCATTTTCGAGACCTTCAACCGCATTGCGGAAAGTATTCCACTTAGGAAGATTGAAATCTGACTTGTCGCTATGAGTTGGCTCCAAATAAGGAAGCTCTTCACCGCCCCTGTGGCAAATCAAAACAACTCGTTCCCTTACTTGTGGAGATCCATAATTAGCCGAATTGTAGAGATTGAAGGAAACACCATATCCAGCCTTTTTCAATCTATCAAGAATCAGCAACAGAGCACCGCCGGGTAATTCCTCTGACTCCAAAGGATTTTCATCACCACGATCAGCATGGGGACGATGGGAAAGCGGAGCAGACAATAGGCCTCGTACATTCTCAAGAACAGCATACTTGGGCTTGAGTTGTTCAATTAATTCAATATAACGAATAAGTGCGCCACCCCGTTGATCATTGAATCCACGACGAGATCCAGCGGTGCTGAATGCTTGACAAGGTGGCCCACCAACAATGAGGTCAATTTCTTCATTTTGCGAAAGACCAGCAGCATCCCTAATCTGTTCAGCAGAATAATTCCAAACATCACCAAGAAGGGCAATATCTGGATTGTTAGCAGCAATGGTTTTCCTGCAAGCCTTGTCAAACTCGCAAGCAAGCATAACTTCAATGCCTGCTTTTTTAAGGCCTAAATCAAGTCCCATAGCCCCAGAAAAAAAACTCAAGGCAACAACATTTGGTTTGGGCTTGTTCGTTCTTTTCTTATCTGGTGGGTTCACATGGTTCTGTGGCACAGCTAAAAAATTCTCTAAATTCTCACGGTCAACGAGCCACTGTTTACCAAGCTGCTCTCCAGCGATCTTCCCCTGCTTCAAAAGGGTACGGACTCGCTGCTCTGTCAACTGCATAAGTTCAGCAGCTTCTTTGGTACTGATAACATTTGGAATCATGTTGTTTCGCCATCGAATGTTTTTATAGTCCAATTATAGCGCAAGAGGCAAAACCCGGCAATGAGACAAGCATAAAAAAAGCCAGTCTTACGACTAGCCTTTTTATTTCGTTAGATTCGGCACCACCCGGTTTCTAACAGCACACTTGACATTTAAGAAAATCTTATTAGAAGTGTACTACCACGAACAAACTAATCATATTAGATATTTTTTAATTGTCAATAACTCGAAACTGATTATTTGCTCTTGGTAAAACAAGGGCATTTTTTATGCCTGAATGAAAGATGGATTGATATGTTATATGTCACAAGGCAACCATAAGACCTTGGAATCAGCGTTCAATCAATCCAGGAAGAAGTTAGGAGAGTAGAGGATGCTTGTTCATGGTTGAATAATACAGCGACGAACAAATGCAAAACTTGAATGATTTAGGCACTAAATAATAACCATGCGCCTGTAACAACAAGCAGACTCAAAATCCTGAAAGTATTTAATCAGTCATTTGTGTGACGAAAATAGCATGGCTCATTAGAGTGTAGTAGTTTGGCAAAATTACAGCGATACGGCATAAGATAAGTCCGAATGCAACTGGCGAGAAGTTGCAACCAAGCCAAATGAACGAGCCCAATAACACAAATGCCATTGTTTGCGAACAATGGAGTTTCTTTCAGACTACTGATGAGGAATTATTCATGCCGATTCCTCAAGGCAAGAAGTTGGGTTGTGCAAAGCAAAAGGTTAAGGCTTAGTTCATAGAAATATGGATGCCGTGGAGATCCTGCACACTGCTGTTAGATTGGCAGAAAACGACTACGGTTTCAGTGAGTAGCTAACCACTTACTGGGGTCTTTTCAATTAAATGGAAAGAGACAAAAGCAAAACGATTTTATTAAAAATCGTAGGGTAAGGCTTTGTCTTTTTCTTTGGAAAAATACAAAGCTGTGTACCATCAATAACCAGTAAATGATGATTAACAATCTTCAAACAACCATTAACTCGTTAGAGATTTACGATAGTAAATAAAAATGGAGTAGCGCCGATTTATTGACACTAGCATGTTGACAACAATAATTCTCTTGTTAGTCTAAAACTATAACAATACGGAGAAAATATGCTAGACAAAATACTCAATTCATTCGGTTCAATATTGAAATTCTTTGGTGTAATGATTGGCCTCATTGTGGTATCTGCAATCATTTGGACTTTTTATACATTGTCAGGAGGTTCTTCCAACCGCCACGACAAAGAGCCAGAAGTTAAATCTATAGCCTTACAAACTCAATCTAAGGAAACTGCAAAACCAAAGGACAATGGACTTGCAAGTCAATTAAGTCTTAAGGTGATAAACATCCAAGGGCACTATTTTGATATGGTAAGTGCTTACGATAAAGTGAATGTGGATGTTGAAATTGAAAACACCAGCGGCAAAACCTTGAAAGGCTTTCTTGGTGATGTGATTATTAAAGATGCCTTTGGTGATGTCGTGAAAACTGTTAGCTACAAAAGTGATGAAGATTTGCCACCAGGCAAAACCACTCGCAAACTTTCTCTAGAGTTGAATATATACATGAAAGATGATCAGAGATTGGCAGCATTGAACAAATTCACCTCTGAGTTCCATATTGAAAAAATCTTGACTGAGTAAATCACAAAGGCACTCTGAATAGAGATATACAGAAAGCACCGTCAGGTGCTTTTTTTACGACCTAACGTCAGACGTTAGGACCTCACGTGCCACTGCATGTACCTTCTTCACTGACAAGCGTACAGTTCGTTCTATTGGTTGGCGACACAAAGAAGTCAATCAAATAAAGCGATCAAATACCTATTCAGTGACTAACTGTAGTGACTACCCACTTTATACCTACTATGTAGATTGGCTACATGGAAAGGAGGGAATAAATATGATTTAAATTAAAGGAAAATATCATGAACCAACTTAATCTTATCGCAGTCCCTAACGGTGCTTTTACTCTTGAAGAAGCTCTTCAAGATTCAACAGTTCAACAAGCTATTCAAATGATTAAAACCATTGAAGGCACCACAACATCAAAAATCAAGGCTTTTCTCGCCATCTATCAAATGATTGATGCTTTGTCTCAAATGCGCCAGCAAAACATTGATATGAGCCAATTGCACTACGAGAATTTTAGAAACTCAATGACGATGGTTATTAATGTTAGCTACGATTCAATCATGAAGTCTTTCACTAATCACGAACGCAAAATGCTTCAAGAGTTGGTTGCAAAAGCTCCTGCACACTAAGCTTCAGCAGCACCAAAAACAAAGGCTCCAATTTGGAGCCTTTTTTGTTGATCTCTGCGCCTATGTCAGTCAAAATCATATGAATTTAACTAACAACACTGCACATGGCAAAGTCACCCAAAGACATACAACGATTGCAGGTAATCGGTAAGAGCTTGCAGAAGCTGCGAGTGAAAACAGGCTATTCACAAGAAGAGGTTTCTGAACGTCTTAATATCACTTCCAAGTCGTATGGTGCATATGAGCAAGGCACTTCCACACCGGACATTCTGAGATTGATTCAGATTGCTGAAATATTTGAATGTGAGCTTGATGAACTTCTAGTTGGCATCAGTTCAAAACCTGATGACCAGGCCAAACACATAGCCAGCCTTCTACAAGGAGTTAAACGAGCCGATAGACTCCACATTGTCAGAATTGTGGAGAAAATATGCCTAATTTCAAAAGGCAAATCAAAAATAGACTCCTAACTGGTGTCATTTTTCTGGGCAGCTTAGTTGCAGAATAGTGCCCACGTCAATCAAAAGTGCATTAGTTAATCGCTAAAGCAACCAGCCTTATATTAATTCTAGCAAATAGAATTTTTGAAGCAATAGAACATAAGCACTCAAACGAGTGCTTTTTTATTGGCTGAAAAATTATCAGGCCCGATCACTTCTAAATCACATCAATAGCCATTGACTTGCATTATTTATTTTCTTATTTTAAGCAAAAAAGGAAAATAATATGAAAATCAAAAATAGCATCATTTGTGGAATATTGGCGAGCTTATTTTTAGTAGGTGCAAACGCTTTTGCTGCCGACTGGAAACCATCAACGATAGAAAAAGGAGGTCAAGAGTTATATGGCCGATTAGATTTCTCACCAGCCCACAATGAGTTTATGGCACTAAAAGCGCCTAGCCAAAAGGGAAAAGTCATTTTTATATTCAAGAGGGAACCTCTAGCGGAAACTGTTGGAGCAATTTATGGCTTCTTTACTGATGCCATATTTATTCTCTATCCTAATGACCCGAAAGACTATATTAATTCCAAACCTGAGCCTTACGAGCTATCAGATGGAACTGAAGGCATCGTATTCAAGTCAAAGAAATACATTTACTTTGCACAACCAATAGACATGTCTCGCAGTGATACAAGGATTGGTACCATGATATTCTGGAGAGAAGCCAGATAATTTAATTTCCCGAAGCACTCAAACGAGTGCTTTTTTTATTTCTGCATTTTTTTCCCCATCCCTGCGGGAGCACCTACTTCATTTATGCGTTGCAAAATAAAGCAGGTCGATGAAATGCACTCTTACAACTGGCGCACGTAGTGAGAACGCTCCGCCGTTCTTCCAATATGTGAGGCCGGGGCCGGCACCAGCCAAGTGCGTTTAGTCAGAGCCATTTACATCAACAGCACCGGGAAGAAGTCTATTTTTTCTCACGATTGATTCAAGGATCATTTTCAGTTCTTGAATCTTTTGAGCATCATTTCCAATAGTAAAAGCTTGAACCAAGTCCCTCAAGTCTGCCACTGAAACACTCAATTCATCAATTGAAGTGAGTTGGCTTTTGTCATAGTTGAACTCAACTTTCATTTTTACTTCCAACCATTTTTGAAACATATTTTGATTTTTGGATCAGTGTTTCCTTGATCAATTGCTCTAGATTAGTTCCATTTTTAATTGCATATTCTTCAAGAGCCTTGCAGTTTTCTTCACCAATGAACTTGAAGTAGGCAGCGGCGCGAGCCTGTTTTTTCTTCTGAACATATTCACTCACTGCATTTCTAACTACCATGCCGAAGTTATCTGACTGCCCCGCATTGATTAAATAATCATCAATCCACTCAGCATCTTCGTTGCGAATAAATGCAGTTTTTTTCTTGCAACCCTTCATAAAATTCCTCCTGTTTTTATGAAGCATATGAAATCAGATAGATAAAACAAGACCCATTCCGAAAATGTCAGCTATCGAGTTTTTTCATAATCGTGGACATTATTTTTTAATTTCGTAAAATTAAGAGTACAGAACAGCAAGACAAATAAACCATACCGTCGCTTAACCCCTTACGGGCTTAACCAACGTGGTTTATCTCTTGTTAGGGCGTTGCCCTAAGACCCTAAAAATGCTTAAAACAAAAATAAAAAGGAGAGCATATGAGCAAAGAATTAGAACCAAAATTGCACCCAGGAAGACATGGCAATGCTGATGATCATTTATACAAACGCACTCACTCATTAGACATTCGTTTATCTCCAGTTGAGTTCATTGCATTGAAAGAGTCATGGAATAAAACTCAATTTAATTCAATGGCCTCTTATGTTCGCAACACCATCTTCAAAGGAAATGAAAAGAAGATTGACTTCTACTTTGAAGAAAAGCAGCAAGATCGCATCCTTGCAGGAAAATATTTAGCGGAGCTAAATAAACAAGGAAAGAATTTGAATCAGATCGCAAAGCAGCTAAGTTTAAAAACAGATTTCACAAAACAAGAGACAAAATTACTTGTTGACGATCTGAAAAATACATTGCTTGCCATTCAAGAAATCAAAGATAAATTTTCTGTACAGAAGAAAATTTAAGGCTTGGTTTTGTGATTAATGCCGTTCAAGGCCATCGCACGAATTCAGTTCAAGAAGCGATTAACTATCTTAAAGGCGACCACGATCATAATGGCGTGGAGAGAAAACCTAAGCCTAGATTTTTCACCGGAAGTGAAAATGATTGTCTTATTGCTTGTGAAAGCATAGATAGAAAACAGAAGTATGTTACTGGAACCTTGGCCTTTGAACCAAATGAACGACCAAGTGATAAAGAGCTTATGGAAGTAGTTAAATCATTCCGTGCCACCTTCATGGCCGGTCTTGAACATGGCGTAAATTTCACAGACTTTTGGAATATCCATGAAGATAAAAATCGTATTGAGTTGAATTACGTCATCCCATTGACTGAATTAACCACTGGCAAGCAAATAAATCCGTTTCCACCTGGCAAAGCAAAAGAAGATTTTAAGGACGCATTTGATGCAACCTGGAATCACATTCTTGGTTTTGACCAAGTTGTCAGAGATCCACTAAAAGCATCTTCTTCAAAATTTGAAACCAAGGTTTTGCCACATTCAGATTCAGCACTTGCCAAGCAAATTAAAGTTAGTAAACCAGATAAGGACAACATAAGCGCCAATGTTGCCTATCAGATTCATCAAGGAAAAATTAACAGTAGGCAGCAACTATGTGATTACCTAGAAAACTTTGGTGAAATCACCAGAGTGAACGATAAATTCATCTCACTAAAAATTCACGGATCACAAAAAGCTTTTCGTTTAAAAGGACCAGTTTATGAACATGGCGCCGATTTTCAGAAGTTGAAAATTGAGTCTGCTACTAAGGATGCTCCATACAGAAGGCAGCTTAATGATGCTGATTTTCAAAAGGTGCAATCAACTCTTGCACGATTGACTAAATCAAGAAAGTCTTTTAATCAGAAGCTGATTGCCACTCCCATGACTGGAAGAAGCAACAGAAATCGTTTGTATGGTGCGAAGTCAATTCCTAAGCAGTCTGCACCAGTCAAAGAAGTTCAGCAGACACCACAGAAGGCCCCTACACAGGTTCAAGCGCCATTGACCAGCACTGCACCTAAGCAAGTTCCTGAGATCGCTCAGAAGCAGCCTACAGCCGGTAAACCAGCAATGAAGGATTCACCAACTAAAGAAAGTGGTTCTTCTGGACCAACTTCAATGGGTAGCAGTTCAGATGCTTCTATTGGAAATCTTCAAGCTCAATTGTCTGATTTGAGAAATCAAATTGCTAATGCCAAAGATCCAGCCAAAGCCGCATCTTTGAAAATTAGAGCTATGAAACTTGAACAGCAGATTGGCGCAGCAGTAGAAGCTGATCGCATTAGAAAACTCAAAGAATCAGAACGATTCAGTGGCATCAAGAAAAAATATTGAATATTCGGCCAAAAAAAGCACCCGAAGGTGCTTATATTTTCTTTGTTTCTTTTCTTTCTCTTGGACCTAACATGGCATTGAGTTTTTCATTGAGATTTTTCTTATCAAGCCATTGATTAAAAACAACTTCGGAAACCTTGCTTCCATAGAGCCACCATTCCTTTAACCCGGTTTTCTCCCACACTACAGCGGGACCTGATTCGCAGTGTTTTTGAAAGCGGCCATTAATGTAATTCGTTAAAACATAGCATTCTGATTGAATATCTTGATCTTTTTCATTTTCGTTCATCTTGATTGCCTACTCCCTACTGAGGAATATCATACAAAATATAAAGCTCAAGTCAACAAAAAAGCACCCGAAGGTGCTTTTTTATTACTGCCATTTGGCAGATCATTAGTTTAACGAGTTTCCCGCTCACATTAGCCGTTAATTTTGGCTTTGTCAAAACTAATCTAACAGAATAAATCAGGAAGTCAAGCCTTTATCTTGCTTGCAATGTGCAGTTAAATTTATATGAATTTAACTGTCAATCAAGCAGCATTAGCCCAAAGTTTTGCGCCAATGTCACTATGCCTTAAAGTGGCATATCTTTTCAAAGTTCCCAACTCAATATGACCTGAAATTTTACTAATTTCAATGTCAGTCAAATTTGTATTCACAAAATACCAGCTAACAGCACAATGCCTTAAATCGTGAATTTTGAAGTTTGTAACTTTGGCATTTTTGCAGATGATTTTGAACCGAGCAGCAAGAACAGAACTGCTTTGCCAATAATCACCAAACACCAACGATTGACCATCCTTCTTCAACTTCATAAGACGGTCTTTAATGAAGTGGTAAAACTCTGGCCTTAGTGGAACCTTCCGATCTTCGGCATTCTTTTTGTCAGCAATTTTTGTATTCTCTTTGGGAACGAAAATGTATGAATTACTTGGATTGCTTTCATCCAAGTGAATTTCATTCCACTTCATCAACAATGTTTCACCAGCACGCATACACGAATAGTATTGCCAAAGAATAAGACACCGCAATTCTTCGCGCTTCACATACATTTTTTCTGTAGCAGCCAGCAAGCTATCTAATTCACCAGTTTCAAGAATGCGATCCCTTGGAATCCACGCTTTAGGAGGTGAATTTTCATCAAATGGCTTACGGTCAAATGTGTAATCGTGGTGCTTGGCGTGCCACTTCAAAGAAGTCCTGATGGCATAGTAGAGCTTGCGAATGGTGCTTTCACTGTAGGTCTTTGTGACCAACTCACCAGTTTTTACATCCAAAATTTTATGACCAGCATAAAGCGGACTAGGTTTCTTTTTAGTCACTTGGTCAGGAATGACCTGTTCTAGTTTGGCCTTCAAGTAGAGAGCAAACGTTCCAGACTTGAAATTTCCAAGCGGAACTTTTCCAATCTCCAACTTCAATTTTTCAAGGTCGTATCGCTTACCCGGTGCCACAGTGTTGTGCTTTAAATATTCGGTAAAAATCTGGGCCAAAGTCATCTTCTTGATTTTGGTGATGTCTACCGACTCACCACGATCAATTTTTGACTTGACTTCACGAATGAATTTTTCAGCTTCTTTTTTGGTCTTACAGGTTTTGCTGACAGCAACACCTGCTTCTCGAATGCGCACCAAGAACGACACATCGCCATTCACGCCAACACGTTCAGTTATCAACTTACCCGCCATCTTCGCCAATCCTTTCTAGTCACCAAGTTGGAACTTGGAACAAATTTGGAACATTTTAGCTATGGTAGCGTACTTGTTGTCTGTAAGTGGTTGCTGTATAACGACTTTTCCAACTTATGATTGTTGCCTCCTAAGCGCTAGATACAGGTTCGATTCCTGTCGGGGACACCAGCAATGACAAAAGCCCCAATGTGGGGCTTTGTTATTTCTGTTACTGCCGCACGTTTAATATCGTCCTAAACGGCTATTAAATTCATCAAGCAGTTTTTGCTCTTGCTGCCCTTCTTTGCGTAATTCAGCTTGATTGTGCCGATCGCGTAAGGCTTCGAATGCTTTTACTTTGCGCTCGCAGCTTTGCCAATCCGTTTTATGCCGTTCATATTCCAACGCTAACCGCTCTACTTCAAAGATTTGCTGATCGGCAGCGCCATCGAGTTTAGCCAAAAACAATTGATAATCTCGCCACTGGCCAATCGACATGCCGGTTTGCGCGCTATTGGCCAAGCGCGCGCGGTATTCATGCCGAAAGCCATCCACTTGCTCGAGCTTATTGCGCGCCAATAACCACGCTGCTTGCGCCGCTTGCATTAAGCGTGCCGCGTCTTCACGCTGATCAATCGCCAGTTGCAATAAAAATGCAAAACGAAATTGCGCCACTCAATCACATCCCAAACAATTGCGCCAACTTCACTCTAGCGCCTTCGTAGCTTTCTTGTTCGTGAATCCCTTGTTGCAAAAAGGCTTCAAAACCGGGATGCCGGCGTATCGCTTCATCGAGCACCGGGTCGGACCCCGGCACATATGCACCAACACTGATTAAATCGCGGCTACGCTGATAGCGAGCATACAAGTGCTTAAATTGACGCACTAAATCAAACTCAGGCTGGCTAATAATATCGTGCATTACCCGTGAAATAGAGGCTTCGATGTCAATCGCCGGATAATGGCCAGATTCCGCCAATTGCCGTGACAAGACAAAGTGACCATCTAAAATCGCGCGGGCATTGTCAGCGATGGGATCTTGCTGATCGTCCCCTTCTGACAACACAGTATAAAAAGCCGTAATCGAGCCGCCGCCCTCCCGACCATTACCAGCCCGCTCAACCAATTGCGGTAAGCGCGCAAATACCGAAGGCGGATAACCTTTGGTCGCGGGTGGCTCACCAATCGCCAAGGCGATTTCCCGCTGCGCCATCGCATAGCGGGTTAAGGAGTCCATAATCAGCAGTACATTTTGCCCTTGATCGCGAAAATACTCGGCAATGCTGGTCGCGTAGGCTGCGCCATACAAACGCAGCAGCGGCGGCGTATCGGCCGGCGCAGCAACGACCACACTGCGCGCACGGCCTTCGTCACCCAGAATGTTTTCAATAAAATCTTTCACTTCTCGGCCCCGCTCGCCGATTAAGCCCACCACCACCACATCGGCCTTGGTGTAGCGCGCCATCATGCCAAGCAGCACCGATTTACCCACCCCAGAACCGGCAAATAAACCCAAGCGTTGCCCGCGCCCAACCGTCAGCATGGCATTAATGGCGCGCACGCCAACGTCCATCACTTGCTTGACGGGTTCTCTATCCATGGGGTTATACGGGCGAGCAAATAAGGGCTGATAGCTCTCAAATTGCAGCGGCCCTTTGCCGTCAAGTGGCCGCCCCAAGCCGTCTAAAATTCGATTGAGTAATCCCCATCCGACCGGCACTTGCCGGCCATGATCTTCAACACGCCGCTGCGCCGCTCTGGGTTTGCCAAATTCGGGCTCCCATGCAGAAAAATCCTCCAGTGGAATCACTGCCGCACCCGGCTCAACACCATACACTTCAGCAATCGGCATTAAAAACAGCCGGCTTTCTTGAAAGCCCACCACCACCGCTTCCACAGAATGGCCATTGGGCGTCATCACTTGGCACGATGCGCCGATTGGCAGCCGCAAACCGACCGCCTCCAGCACCATACCCGAAACACGCGTTAAACGCCCACGCGGCTGGCAGGGACGAATCGCAGTAATGGCCGAGCCGCAATCATTGAGATAGCTTTGAATGAATTGAATTGGCGTGCTCATAAACTAAGTGAGCTCAGCATCGGCAGCAGGTGCCAAAGGCGATGACGTAGACAATGAATCGATGATCGCTGCGGACTCAACATCAGTTATTGCTGGCGCTGGCGTTTCGAAATGCAGGGTTGCAGGTGCCGCCTGTGTTTCTTCTGATGGGTATTGCCCCCAAGCTAAATCAGTTCGCTCGTTGCGTTTCAATACCCTAAGAATATTTTCCCAGCGTGATGCCAAAGAAAAAGACAACTGCGTGGCCGGTGTTTCAATTTTGCAGCTGCCACTCAATAAATTGGGATCGGCGACTAAGCGCCAAACGTCGTCAGGCAATTCAATTTGCAGCGACAAGTGCAGCAATTCAAAATCTTCGGGCGACAAAAATAAGCGCGATGGGTGGCTCGCCGTTGGCATCATTGCGAGCGCCTCACGGATCGGGGCCAGCAATTGCTTGGGCTGACTTTTTAGTTCATCACAAATCATTTGTCTTGCCGCGAGCAAAGCCAAATCGAGTACCGACTCAGCCAATTGCGCCTCGCCCTGCGCTAAGGTTTCGGTAATATGCCCCAATAAATGTAGCAATTGCTGCGTTTCGGCCTCCCCGGCCAAACGTCCCGCCTCTAAACCGGCTTGAAAACCTTCATGATGCGCTTGCTGCTGAATCGCTTCGATTTCTTCTGCTGTGGGTAGCGGCAAGCTCGGTTCAATAGGCAAAGCCGCCTCTGGCGCCAACGCTGGCGACGCCAGTGGCTCAGGGATCGACTCGATCTCCTCTGGCGTTTCAACTACAGGTGGAGCGGGTGTGGCCTTGGGGGTATCAAGGAGAGAATTAAATTGCCAGAGCTGAAACTCAGATAGCTCTTCGCGTGGAATCACGCGACGATGGGGTCCTGACATGGTGTTCCTTAATCAACTAAACCCTCGCCGCCGCCGCCGCCCAACACAATTTGCCCTTCATCGGCCAGACGACGTACGATTTTAAGAATTTCTTTTTGCTCGCCTTCGACTTCAGAGAGTTTAACCGGCCCTTTTGCTTCTAGATCTTCGCGCAACATTTCTGCGGCACGTTGTGACATGTTTTTAAATATTTTTTCGCGTAATGCTTGGCTGGTGCCTTTGAGCGCGACCACTAAAGAATCGGATTGAATTTCGCGCATCAAAAGCTGGATTCCACGGTCATCAATATCCAACACGTTATCAAAGGTAAACATTTTGTCTTGAATTTTTTGTGCCAGCTCAGGATCGTATTCACGAATATTGGCAACGGCCGATGTTTCGACTGCGCTGCCCATAAAATTGAGCATATCGGCGGCCATTTGCACGCCACCCATCGCACTTTTTTTCAGCTTATCAGTGCCAGATAAAAGCTGAGTCAAAACGTCATTGAGCTCTTTTAATGCCGCCGGCTGCACGCCCTCTAAGGTTGCAATCCGTAGCAAGACATCATTACGTAAGCGCTCAACAAAATGCCCCATGATTTCTGACGATTGATCCGGCTCTAAATGCACCATGATGGTAGCAATAATCTGTGGATGTTCGTTTTTAATCAATTCAGCAACCGCAATGGCATCCATCCATTTTAAAGATTCAATGCCATTATTATCATTGCCTTGCAAGATTCGATCGAGCAAATTAGCGGCTTTATCAGTGCCCAGCGCTTTAGTTAAGACCGAACGAATATATTCATCGGCGGCCCCTAAATTGGCGCGATTTTGCGTCGACGCAATGAAATCTCCGAGCACTTTGTCCATATCTTCGCGCTTGACCGTATTCATATTGGCCATCGCAAAACCAATTTTTTGGACTTCTTTCGGCCCTAAAAACTTAAAAATTTCAACAGCACAGTCCTCACCCAAAGACATTAGTAATAAGGCACCACGATTGACGCCGTCTTCATTCATATTGGCTGCCATCTCGATGACTCCTAAGACATTTTATTGGGATCGGATTTCTCCGCATTAACCATCATCCATTCACGCAAAATCGTTGCCACCATGCGCGGATCATTTTTAGCCAACTCTTTAGCTTGCTGCAATAAGTCAGCAAAAGCCGACATTTTTTGCTGCTCCTCTTCGCCTTCACTCGCCGGCCCTTTCGAATCTGGCGAGAAATGCTCGCCGACCGGCATATCCCCCAAATCAAGCTCAGTGGTGCGGGCCTCTTCGCGAGAGCGCGTGATGTCTTTCATCAACGGTCGAACGATAAAGAACAGTAAATAAAATACCGCCACTAAAATCACCAGCGCTTTTAAGACGTCTGGACCATTGCTCTGCACATAGCTTAAAGCGCGATCTTGTAATGGCTTGTCTTCCAAAGGAATAGACTCGGCAAAAGCAGCATTCACGACATTCACCGAGTCGCCACGCTCTTTGTTATAACCAATCGCTTCACGCACCAAATTGTTAATCTGTAGCATTTCTTGCGGCGAGAATGGCACATACGACAACTTGCCATCTTTATCTTTACCAGCCTTGTAATTGAGTACCACTGCCGCAGAAAGTCGCTTAACCGACCCCACCGACTGCTTGACATGTTGGATGGTTTTATCCACCTCAAAATTAGTTGTGGCCTCTTTACGCGAATTACTTTGGGTTGCCGGCAATATGGCGCTCGCGCCAGAAGCAATCGGCGCCGTAATCGGCGCGAGTGCTGCGCCTGGCGGTTGATTAGACAGAGCCCCCGGCACCCCCATCGCCATCTCTTCGCTCGATTTACCGGCTTGCTCCAAAGATTGCAAGCTACGAATCGCCGCAGAGTTGGGCGGCGAGTTTGGCCGATATGTTTCGGACGTTTGCTCTATTTCAGAAAAATCGAGCTGTGCTGTCACTTCTGCGCGCACATTGCCTTTACCGACAATCGGCGCCAAAATCGTTTCTAGTCGCTCAACAAAGCCTCTTTCAACGGTATTGACATACTGCAGCTGACGCTGATCTAAAGTGCCCTTATTTAAATCAGCCGAGCGAGACAGTAAATTGCCATCTTGATCGACTACCGTCACATTGGTCACCGGCATACCGGGAATACTCGATGACACTAAATGGATAATGCCAGCGACTTGCCCACCATCCAGAACGCGGCCAGGATGCAAAGTGAGCACAATCGACGCCGATGGCTTTTGCTGATCGCGCAAAAATACCGTTT
Source organism: Deefgea salmonis (assembly GCF_020531905.1). GTDB lineage: Bacteria > Pseudomonadota > Gammaproteobacteria > Burkholderiales > Chitinibacteraceae > Deefgea > Deefgea salmonis. The sequence goes on from NZ_JAJAWG010000003.1 coordinate 360,640, forward strand.
GCTTTGGCGTTGCTAAATGCACACGGGCTTTTTCTACTGAAGAGATACTTTCAATCGAGCGAACTAACTCACCTTCGATTGCTCGCTGATAATTAACTTGCTCGGTAAACTGAGAAACACCAAATTTTTGGTTGTCGATTAACTCAAAACCGGTATTGGCCGCTTTAGGTAAACCTTGCGCCGCGAGTTTGAGCCGGACATCGTAGATTTTTTCTGCTGGAACTGAAATCATGCCAGCATCGAGTTTGTAGGGGATATTGAGTTGCTGCAAAGACTGAATGACTGCGCCACCGTCTTTGTCTGGCAAATTGGTAAACAAAATGCGATAAGCCGGTTCGCGTGACCACAATAAAGAGCCCACTACCCCAGCAATAATGATGGCGACCATCACCATGGCCAACATTTTACGCGCAGCAGGCATCTCGCTGAAGCGCTGACGCAGCCCACCGAAATTTCCTGCCCTAACTAAGGTGTTATCTGTCGCGACGCCCGCTTCTGCCATACCTTACCGATTTTCAAGGTGTCAGGTTTATACCTGCATATTCATCACTTCTTGATAGGCAGTCACTAGCTTATTGCGTACTTGCACCATGGTTTGAAAACTCAAACTGGCCTTTTGCAATGAAACCATCACATCTTGTAAATTCGCGTCAGAATCGCCCGACTGAAAAGCCGCCTGCTGGGCTTGTGCGCCTTGCGATACTTGGTTCACTTGGTCGATGGATTGTTTTAGTAACTCGGCAAAATCAGGCGCTCCCGCTTCGGCTGCTTTTGCTACTGGCTGACCAGAGGCTAAAGCAGACATCGACCTTAACTCGCCGAGAACCTGATCTATTCCTTGCACGCTCATAACTACCTATCCTTCTTGGCAAAATTGTAGGGGCGCAAGGCGATGGCGGCAAGCAAATACTGCGCCCTGTCGCATCAAACTGGTAAATTACCATCCTGTTCACGGTATTGCGCCAATTTATAGCGCAAAGTCCGCTCACTCATTCCCAATTTTTCTGCGGCAGCCTTTCTCACCCCTTGCGTTGACTTCAATGCTTCAAGAATTAAATTCTTTTCCATCTCTTTCATATTGCCCGAGGCCATGCTGGCATCGGCCTGCAGCACGACTGCTACATCAGCGGCAGAATTTGCCGCATCGTGTGGCAAATACAAATGTTCAACGGCAATTTCATCCCCTGGGGCCAAAATTAAAGCCCGCTGAATCACATTGTCTAATTCGCGAATATTGCCCAACCAACGATGCGCTTTGAGTGCTTGTTCTGCTGCTGGCGTCAAATGAGGCAAACGGCGCTGATAGGCGACTGAATACGTAGAAAGCATAGATCGTGCCAAAGGAATGAGATCTTCCAAGCGCTCACGCAGCGCTGGAATTCGCAATGGAAAAACATTCAAACGATAAAATAAATCTTCACGAAAACGCCCAGCTTTAACCTCCAGACTGAGATCTCGATTGCTGGTGGCCAAGATGCGAATATTCAGGCTAATCGATTTCACACCACCGACGCGCTCCAGCTCACGTTCTTGTAACACGCGAAGGAGTTTGGCCTGCAACGCCAATGGCATTTCGGTCACTTCATCCAGCAATAAAGTACCACCTTGCGCCTGCTCAAACTTACCGATGTGATGACTTGCCGCACCGGTGAACGCCCCTTTTTCATGACCAAATAAAGTCGACTCAAGTAGCTGTTCAGGGATCGCCGCACAGTTAATTGCAATAAATGGTTTATTGGCCCGAGGACTATGCCGATGAATGTAGCGCGCCATGACTTCTTTGCCCACGCCCGACTCCCCAGTCAACATGATTGAGGCATCGGCCAGGGCGGCCCGCCTTGCAATCGCCATTAATTGGCGCATCGCGGGCGCCTCTGCCAACACCTCATCCCCCTCCATATCGGGTAGCCGATATTTTTCTACTTGCGCCAACAACAAATCCGGCTCAAAGGGTTTGGGTAAGTAATGACACGCGCCGGCATGCAGCGCAGAGACTGCGCGATCAATGACGCCATACGCCGTCATCAGCATCACGGGCAACCACGGGTATTGGGTTTTGATTTCTTTCAGCAGGGTATCGCCATCCATCGGTTGCATCTGCACGTCGGAAATGACCATACCGACCCGATGTATTTTTAGTATTTCTAAAGCCGCCATACCATCCTCAGCGGCCAATGCTAAATAACCTCCTAATTCAAGCGTATCGAGTAATGCCTCACGTAAGGCATCGTCATCTTCCACAATTAAAACCGGTAAAGCCATGTCCTTCCTTTTTAAATCCTAAGCGCCTTGCCACCATTGCTCGCCAACCATGCCAAGACTTTTTGCGCCATTTCTTTCAAACTAACAATTTCATTCACGCCGCCCACGGCAATCGCTTCTTTGGGCATGCCAAAAACCACACAACTGGCCTCATCTTGCGCAAAATTATGCGCGCCCGCTTCTCGCATTTCTAACATACCCACCGCACCATCTTTACCCATTCCGGTCAAAATAACGCCAATTGAGTTACGACCAGCAACATTCGCGGCAGATCTAAATAACACGTCAACTGAAGGCCGGTGCCGATTCACTGGCGGCGCTTGCGACAACTCACACACATAGTTTGCGCCCGAAATACCCAGCAAAAGATGCGAGTGTCCCGGTGCAATATAAGCATGTCCAGGCAAAATACGTTCGCCATGCTCCGCTTCTTTTACCGTAATTCGGCATAAAGTATCTAAACGATTGGCAAACGACTTGGTAAACATCTCGGGCATATGCTGCGCAATCAAAATACCCGGCGCATCCGGTGGCATCGGCACTAAAAACTCTTTTAGTGCTTCTGTGCCGCCGGTTGAAGCACCCACAATAATCAATTTTTCGGACTTCATCAGTGGTCTTACCGTCTTAGACAATACCGCATCCGCAGTGTAGTTCGCGGCAATATGCGGCTGCGATAGTGTGCTTACTCTCGCCTTGGCTGCCATGCGAATTTTCTCTCTAATTTCTTCTGCATAATCTTGAATGCCTTGCGCAATATTTAATTTTGGCTTGGCGATAATATCGATTGCGCCCAATTCAAGCGCGCGCAATGCCACTTCGGAGCCTTTTTCTGTCAACGAAGAGATCATCAATACCGGTGTTGGTTTTAAGCGCATTAAACGCGCCAAAAAATCTAAACCATCCATTTTCGGCATTTCGACGTCCAGTGTAATAACATCTGGATTGAGTTCCCTAATTTTTTCTCGCGCAATCAGTGGATCAGGAGCCGCAGCAACACATTCCATATCTGGCGCAGTATCAATCACCTCTTTCAATAAGCTGCGCATTAATGCTGAATCATCAACGACAATCACTCGGATTTTTTGCCCCATTACAGCCTCCCTACCGCATTGAGTTCAGCGCAACTGCTGTGCCGTAGCCCTTCTGCCGGACAACAATACAAAAATGGTTGATTCATTTTTTAAGTAAACAACTCAATATCACCACCTTCATCAATATGTGTCAAACGCGCGCCATAGCTTTTTTCTCGTTCAACAATCGTATTATTGTGAACTTCTTTTAATTTTCGAATCAAAACACGCCCTGTTTGCGCAAAAAAATAAACTTTCCGTGGATAGATATCTAACAAATCTTCTGCAACAATTGGAATACGCTCTAAAGATAAAAAACTTTTTACAAACTCTGAATTTTTTAGGCCTACATTAGAAACAGTAAAGCCACGTAGTACATTACCACCACCAAATACTTTTGCCTCTAAACGCGTTTTTTTTGCACCCTGCTTAAGTAATTGATTAATTAATACTTCCATCGCATATGTGCCATAACGAGTGGACAAACCATTCACCGTTGCCATTGATTCAGCTGATTCTGGCAGCATAAAATGATTCATTCCGCCAATCCCCGTCACGGGATCACGAATGCATGCCGCAACGCAAGAACCTAGCACGGTGACCAATAACATGTCTCGGCCGGTGACATAATATTCACCGGGTAAAATCTTGGCAGCTTCAATATCAAAATTTTTATCAAAATACAGTGTGGGCGCTAATACCTCTTCATAAAGATGAGTTGACATTAGCGATGTCCCCATTGTGAAATCGCATGCTCAGTTAAGCGATACGTTGTTTTTCCACAAGACGCATAATAATCCGATAAAAATTGTAAATTTTCAGAATGGCCAACATAAAGATGCCCTTCCGGTTTTAATAAATGCCCCATTTTTTCTAAAATCACTTTCTGGGTTGGTCGATCAAAATAAATCATGACATTTCGACAAAAAATAGCATCAAATCGACCTTGCAAAGGCCATTCATCATTTAATAAATTAATCTGCTGAAACTCAAGCAACTCCCGTAATATTGTTTTTGCACGGACCTTGCCAGCATCACTGCCTTTTCCTTTTAAAAAAAAGGCTCGCTTTCGCTCCATGGATAATTTTTCTAATTTATCTAAGGTATAAATCCCCGTTGCTCCTGTCGCTAAAACTTGTGTATCTAAATCAGAAGCGACGATTTCAACATTGGGATGATTATTTTGATACGCCTCAATCGCAGTCATTGCCAAAGAATACGGCTCTTCCCCTGTCGATGCTGCGGAACACCAAATACGAAAAGGCTTAGCGCTGCTTTTTTTCATTTGCTGCGCCAACATATCAAAGTGATAAGACTCTCGAAAAAACGAGGTTAAATTCGTGGTCAATGAATTCGTAAATTGCTGCCATTCTTCTGAATTGGCATCTTTTTCAAGTTGCGTTAAATATTGTGTAAATGACGTCATATTCAATGCACGCAAACGCCGTGCCAAACGGCTATACACCATTTGCTGCTTGCTATCATTGAGTCGAATACCGGCGCGCTGATAAATTAACTGCACCACTTTATTGAAATCAGCTGTCGAATAAGTAAATTCATGTGGATCACTAAGCGGCGAGTTCGAAACCATAGTTAAACCTACGTATATGATCAAAGCCATTGAGAATCAAAGCCTAGAAGCAAATACCATCAAAATACTCTAGGCAAAATGGACAATAGAGAGAAGAAAGAATCATTCTGAAGCGTTGCGGAACATCATCAAGCCGATTGAATAGAACGAGACAACCAGCGATAAACTGTGAGCGCCTGATATCGACGTCAAGCCAAAGAAGTGAGTCCTCTTTGGCTTGCACAGTTATCTTAATTTAATTAAAACTCCTCCCAATGACCATCATCCCCTCCCAATTGAGACGGCACAGAACGCGGTGCTGCCTTACTAGCCGGTTTCACCATGGATGACGTCGGAGCAGAGTGAACGACTTTAGTTGATCGAACGGCGGCAGGACGATGCGTCGCTTGCTCTGCACCTAGCTTAAAAATAGCCACGGTTTGAGTTAAGTTACTCGCCTGCTCTTCAAGGCTTTCCGCCGCTGCTGCAGCCTCTTCGACTAAGGCGGCATTTTGCTGCGTATTTTCATCCATATGCGTAATCGCTTGGTTGACCTGCTCAATCCCTGCGCTTTGCTCGCTAGAGGCCGCCGAAATTTCGCTCATGATATCGGTCACTCGACGTACTGCGCCGACCACATCCTGCATTGTATGTCCTGCTTGATCCACCAATTTAGAACCTGCCTCTACCTTAAGCACCGAATCACCAATCAAGGTTTTGATTTCTTTGGCAGCCCCTGCTGATCGTTGAGCCAGATTACGTACTTCGGATGCAACCACCGCAAAACCTCGCCCTTGCTCGCCGGCTCTCGCGGCTTCAACCGCAGCATTGAGCGCCAAAATATTGGTTTGGAAGGCAATACCATCAATCACCGAAATAATGTCGACAATTTTTTTCGCCGAATCATTAATATCGGCCATAGTTGATACCACCTGACCAACCACATCGCCGCCTTTCACCGCAATATCCGAGGCACCGATGGCCAATTGATTAGCTTGACGGGCATTTTCTGCATTCTGTTTGACGGTACTGGTAAGCTCTTCCATGCTTGAAGCGGTTTCTTCCAAGCTTGCTGCTTGCTGCTCAGTTCGGCTCGATAAATTACTATTGCCCGCAGCAATTTCTTGCGATGCCACATTAATGGTGGAGGCCGCTTCTTTGATATTGGCGACAATTTCTGCCAAACGCTCGCTGGTAGTATTACAGTCCTCTTTCAATTGCCCTAATAAACCACGATATTCAGCGGTGATTTTTTGCGTTAAATCGCCCTGCGCTAAAGCGCCTAAAACACGCGCCACATCAGTTAAACCGGCTTCATTGGACTCAACTAACTGATTCATCCCTTCGGCCAATTTCAGCATAAAGCCTTCTTTGCCGGCAGGATCAACCCGTCGTGTGAAATCACCATTGACTGCGGCATCGACCAAATTACCCACCTCGACCTCAACAGCCACCTCTTGCGTTCGATCAATCCACTCAACGACCGAACCGAGTCGAGTAATGCCATCTTTAGCAAAGACAGGGCTGGCCACCAATTTAAATGTTTTACCAGCAACTGTAATTTGCGAAACATAAGTACTGGTTAAATTGGCTAATAAGCTGGATTGGTGACTTGGATTTTTATGGAATGTATCAATATTGGTGCCAATTAATTTAGAAACATCGAACGATGGTAGGACTTTGCGCAAATCATTTTGCACCCCCGACAACATCGAAATGACTGATTTATTCATATATACAATCACCCGATTCACATCGGCGAGCATCACATTGGCTGAAGTACCCTCAAGCGCACCTAAAATTCGCGCACTTTCATTGGATAGCTGCTGTTCACGCAATTCAGCAGCAAGCGCGTCGGTGCGATCTAGCCACTCAACAACATAACCTTCCCGGCCACCTTTCTCATTCACTACCGGATTCACAATCAAAGAAAACGTACGACCACCGACGACAATACTGGTTCGATGCTCACCGGCCAAACGATCCAGCATCCCACGTTGATGCGCCGGGTTTTTATGGAAACCATCGATATTAGCGCCAATGATGTGACGAGCATTAAACTGAGGTAAGTCTTTTTTAATATCCGATTCTGCATTTTGTAATAACCGCTCAACGGCCCGATTGCAGTAAATAATATTGCGATCAGCATCAGCAATCATCACGCTCGTAGAGACAGAATCCAATGCTGTTTTGATTCGAGCATTTTCAATTGTTGCAACTTCTGCGGTGCGTAACTTCAGTTGTAACTGTTGCAATTTAGCCATCAAACTCGATGTATCATGACTAGCAACTAAAACGTCTGAATTTAAATCACCACTTGCGATTTTATCGACTAATTGTTGGACAGTTTCTAAATCTCCACCAAGCTGTTTTTTTATTTTACGTAGCAGTAGAAATCCGACACCCAAAACCAAAACCACCCCAAAAATAACAGAAATTAGAACCAATAATTTTGTCGATTCAGATGTTGAACTAAGAATAGAGGCATCATTCAATACTGTTTTTTGCTGAATATTTATAAAAGATAATATTTCATCGCGATATACATTAAAAGTTTCCCTGAGCTCGCCCATCACAAAAAGCCGAGAACCCGCTGCATCCCCGGTATCAAATAGCGTTTTAAACTTTATTTGAGCAGCCTGAAAATTAGCTCGCTTTTCACGGACTTTATCTAAATATTTAATCGCTTCTTGATCATTATTTATTTTTGCATTTTCTTCTGATTCAGAAAATATTTTATCAATAATAGTTTTAGATTTTAATACATTCTCCCACTCTACATCAGCTTTAAGTTTATCTTCTGCTGTTGCCGCCCCAATAATTTGCATGTTTCGTAAAGATCTAGTAACGCCGTTAACCTCATTCATTAATTCCTGACCATGAATCAAATGAGGGAGATACTGATTTTTTAATGAATCAGTCTGATCAATTGTTTTAACACTTGCACTATAGGTAATACATGCCAAAGCAATAAAAACTAAAACAATGACCGATAAGCCCAATACCATGCATTTACGTAAAGTCATATTATTCATTGGAATCTCCTTATGCTGCAATAGCTTCAACAAGCGCCATATCAGCACTCGTCATGAGTTTTTCAATATCAACTAAAATAATCATTCTATTTTCTACAGTACCTAAACCTAATATATAGGCAGTATCGAGTGCTGATCCAAACTCAGGTGCGCTACGCAATTGATCGCTAGCTAATGTCATCACATCAGAAACACCATCAACGACAATACCCATGGTTCTTTGTGAAACATTAATAATAATAACGACGGTAAATTGATCGTAAACTACATTACCAAGACCAAACTTGATTCTAAGATCAACAATAGGAACAATATTTCCACGAAGATTAATAACACCTTTAATAAATACTGGCGAATTTGCAATACTAGTTACCGCATCATAGCCACGAATTTCCTGCACTTTTAATATATCAATGCCATATTCCTCTTTGCCTAAGGCAAAAACTAATAGCTCACGATTGACCTCATCATCTGACATCATTGGATCCATCATTTCCTCCTTATGCAGCCATCTGCGTTAAATAGGGTGTTGTAATTTGTTGCGCCATTTGTACTAAAATCGCGATATCTAAAATAAATGCAACATGTCCATCACCCATAATAGTTGCACCAGCAACCCCGGCAACTCGCCGATAGTTTGTTTCTAAATTCTTAACCACCACCTGATGCTGACCCAATAAATCATCAACAAATAAGGCAATCTTTTGCCCTTCCGCTTCTAAAATAATCGCAATACCATCTTCAAATGATTTCACTTCAGTTGGTAAATTAAAAACTTCATATAATGCAACAAGAGGCAAATACTCACCACGTACATTAATGACGCTGCCACGACCGGCCATACTTTTAATATCAACCATTCTTGGCTGCAAAGATTCAACAATAAACGTTAAAGGGATAATATATAGCTCGGAAGAAACCGAGATCGACATGCCATCTAAAATAGCTAACGTTAATGGCAGACGTACGCTCATTGTTGAGCCAACCCCCGTCATAGATTGAATTTCAATTCGCCCGCCCATGGATTGAATATTTTTTCGTACCACATCCATGCCTACACCACGCCCCGAAACATCGGTAACTTGTTCCGCGGTAGAAAACCCAGCTTCAAAAATCAGCATCCACACTTCAGAATCAGGCATATTGTCATTGACATTAAATCCACGTTCTCTAGCTTTGGATAAAATCCGCTCTCGATTAAGTCCAGCACCATCGTCACTGACTTCAATCACAATATTGCCGCCTTGATGAAATGCTTTCAGCGTCAAATTGCCTTGCGCAGGTTTGCCTTTCGCTAAACGGATTTCTGGTGTTTCTAAACCATGATCTAGGCTATTTCTAACTAAATGTGTCATTGGATCAGATAGTTTTTCAATAAATCCTTTGTCTAATTCCGTATTTTCACCAATCATACGTAATTCAACTTGTTTATTAAGTTTACTGGCTAAATCTCGAACTAAGCGTGGGTAACGATTAAATACAAATGAAATCGGCATCATGCGAATCGACATAACGGATTCTTGTAATTCCCGTGTATTGCGCTCGAGTTGTGCAACGCCGGAAAGTAATTTTTCATGTACTACGGGATCAAGCAATAAAGCATTTTGTGCCAGCATCGATTGAGTAATGACCAATTCACCGACCAAATTTAACAGTTGATCTACTTTTTCAACACTTACGCGAATTGAGGAGTCTGATTTATCATTTACGTTTGATTTTTCAGCAACCTTATCCATTACAGTTCGATCACTACTGCGACGATTTAACTGTTCAGGAATGACCGGCGTTTCTATTTGGATTGGCTCGCTAGATACAATCGCTGCAACGGCAGTAAAAAAGCCAAATCCATCGCCATCCTCTATGAGAACAGCGGACTCTGGCGTGGTGACTGAAGTAAAGAATCCATAACCTTCATTTGAAGCCGGCTCGCTGGCGAGCGCGTCTTCAAAAAAACCGTAGGCACCTTCTTGGCTATTATTTAAATCTTTAGGTTTTACAATGGCTTTATTAACTTTATCCTGCTCATTTTGTATATAAATACGATCCGGTGAAATTAAAAAAGCAATGGACTCCAGTATATTTTCAGCAGATTGTTCTGTCGCAACCTTCAAGCGCCATGGATGCGCATTATCACCATGCTCAATATGAGAGACCTCACCATACCGAGCTAGACCAGCAATTAAATTGCTCATATCAAAAACGTCACCAGCCGCAATTTCAATAGACAGCCCATCTGATACCCTCGATGGATAGTCCTCGTTTGAAAAACTAGCTAATTCGTCTGTTATTTGTTGAATGGCGATCTCATCGGCTTCGCCCTGTCCTCGATGCGCGCCAAGCATATCCTGCAAGACATCTCCGGCACGCAAAAAAACATCCACCATCGCCGGCCGTAGCTGAGTTTCTTGTTTACGAATCCGGTCTAATAAGTTTTCAAGAATATGAGTGACTTCGGTTAAGTCGTTAAATCCAAAAGTAGCGGCACCGCCTTTAATCGAATGCGCCGCACGAAAAATGGCATTTAAGGCTTCAGGATCTGGATTTTCAACATCAAGCTTCAATAACAAAGCTTCAAGACTGGCTAAATGCTCTGCCGCCTCATCAAAAAAAACCGCAATAAACTGGCTCATATCGATGGTCATTGCTTACTCCTGAGTGCCGGTGAACTAACCAATGACTTTACGAACCACTTCAAGTAATTTTTGCGGGTCAAATGGTTTAACTAGCCAACCTGTTGCACCAACAGCACGCCCACTTTGTTTCATTGTGTCGCTCGATTCCGTCGTTAACATAAGAATCGGCGTTGTTTTATACTGGGGCAAAGCACGAACAGTACGGATCAAAGTCAGGCCATCCATGCCCGGCATGTTTTGATCCGTTAAAATAAGATCGACTTGCTGGTTTTTTGCTTGTGCGACACCGGCATTGCCATCTGCAGCTTCAACTACTTCATAGCCAGCACTTTTTAAAGTAAAGGCGACCATTTGCCGTATCGACGTTGAATCATCCACAGTCAAAACTTTTTTAGCCATCTTGTTTTCCCTTAACTTTTAAAGAATGCAGAGCGATTAAAATAAATCTACTGAACCGCTATTCATATTTTGTTGTGCAACTGGGTTACGTTGTAGCGCAGCACCCAGTTGCATCGCTTGAATATAAATCTCCGATTTAATTTCATTTTCACCAGCAGAATCTGAATTTAATATAGTCAAATCACTGTCAATTGCAGAAAGTTTTTGCAAAATATCCTGAACCTCATGGACACGACTTTGCACATGAAGTAGCAACTGCTGCGTTAAGTCTTGAAATTGTAAAGAACAGACGGCCTGATCAATTTGTTGCTCAACTTGTTGTGCAACAAGACCCAGACGTTGGACGGTATCTTCAACGGAATGATTTAAGTTTTGAATTTCGACTAAGGTATGCTCGACTTGAAGCTTGGACTCTAATGAAAAATTCATATCTTGAGAAGCCAGCTTAAATATTGCGCTTTCGGCCCCTGAAACAGAGGCATGAATGTTTTGTATATTGTCCCTGATTTGCGAGCTAAATTGATTCGTTCGCATCGAAAGCGTTCTAACTTCATCTGCAACGACTGCAAAGCCTCTGCCGGCCTCCCCTGCTCGAGCGGCTTCTATCGCAGCATTCAAGGCCAATAAATTCGTTTGCTTTGCAATACCTTCGATCTCACTTAGCACCGACAAAACACTTGCCACTTGCGCCCCAATTTGCTCCATCTGATCAACCAAACTCATTGCAGCACTCGAGTTATGGACCACGCTATCAACAAATCGAGAGAGAATTTCAGAAGTTTCTAATACAAATTTTTGAAAATCCAGCCCGCTATGATCAGCCTCGGCCTGCAATAGCCGAGCAACCATATCACGCTGCAATCGAGACTTTTCAACCATTGAAGTAAAGCCAGCCAGTAGATTTGGTATTGCATCGCTATAAATTGCAATAACCTGCTGTATTTCTTCCTCGGCTAAGACCAGTTGTTCATGACTGGCCAAGTGAATTTGCTGCTGATCTGCCAAGTGAGGCACACTGTTTTGCGTTTGAGCAAATTGGTACGAATTGGGCTTTCGACTTAAAAAGAGAAATAACGAGTAGAGGCTAGAAGGAAAAATGAAGGCCATCAGTAGTGCAAACCACTGAATATCTAGCCCCGAAAAAAGCACGCAGATTGGAAATCCGCACGCAAAAAGTAGAAGCCAAAACAATTGACGATGTGACATGCGTATCCATAATTCAAATGAATCAAGAAAAAAAAACCAAGACCAATCTGATTATTTATAGACACAACAAAAGGCAAAAGAAAGCAATTTGAAATTGATATGTAATTAAATACCGCTAAATCTCTTGGGGAAAGTAATAAACCTCAACTTCATTTCCAATTCCAATATAATTAACTCGTAATGCAAGGGCCTTTACCAATGAAATTCCACGACCAAAAGTAAACGCAGGAACAGCATCAATGGCATCACCCAACTGTAAAGAACGAGACCAATCAAACCCTTGGCCACTATCTTTGACTCGAATACGTAAAATTTCATGCCCTCTAAGCAATACCCCCATCAAATCAATTTCTATTCGACCTTCTTCAAGCTCAGCTAAGCGGCGCACCCGCTCTGTTAAATAATACTCCATACCATCGGTATTCATTTTGATATGAGAATCCATACCGAGCAAACCATGATCAACGGCATTAACAAATAATTCAGTTAATATTAAAAAGACATCTGACTGCGAACTGGCTAATGACTTGATTTCTTTAACAAACGTCATCATAAATGGAATCGTATTGACATAGCGTAGCTCTTCAGCGGTCAAAACTAAGTTGTATCGCCAAGTGCTTTGATTTCCTGTTGCAAAATCAGCCGTTAATAACTGACTGATATCTTCTGAGGAATGATGATTAATTTTTAAATCGCGATTTGGATTGGTGCCAAAACTAGCTAAAACCAATGAAACATCATCATGATGTTTTTCTTGCTGCAAGAAATTTAGAAAAATTTCTTGAAAGTATTCAATTGGTTTTAAACTCGATTTTTCTTTTAATAACTGCAGTAAACGCTCAGTTCCAAATTCTTCGCCTTGTTTATTTCTCGCCTCAATCAAGCCATCTGAACAAGCCACCACATATCCAGTGCCATTTGAATAAAATCTTTCCGGAGAAAAATCCATCGAATGCGAAGCAATAATACCTAAAGGTAAGTTTTTAGAACGGCACTCAGAAACCACATCGCCGTGTTCATTCACTAAATAAACCATCGGCATGCCGCCATTCCAAATTTCAATACACCCCGTGGTTTCATCAATAGAAATTAAAGTGACGCAAACAAAACGTCCAACAGGCAAAACCTGCCGAACTTTATCGTTCATTTCTAATAAAATGTCGCTGATTGCATAACCTTTTTCGGTCATGCTATAAAACGGCTGCGTCAATGGCAATACATTCAATGCGGCAGTTAAGCCATGACCAATCCCATCGGCAAGCATCACATGCAATGCTTGCCCTGGGGTACGAGCAGAGGCAATCAAGTCGCCCGATAAACTCTCCGCTGGCGACAACAAATACTGCAACTGGGGATCTGATAGCCGCTCTGAGTTAACCAATTGCTCCATCAAGTGCCGAACAACTCGTTTTTCTTCTTCAGCATTCTCATAGTAGTCAGCAAGACGTTCTGACTGTTCTCTGACCTTTCTATTTAGTTCTAAAGTACGACCAAAAGCTTTTAGTTTTGCCTCTAAAACTCGGAAATTAACAGGCTTATTAATATAATCGTCAGCGCCACGCTCGATTGCATCAGCCAGCGCATTTTCCTCGCCAATACCCGTAACAAAAACAATAGGAACCCAGCGCTCCCCAGATTCTGCTTTAATAATAATTGCAGCTTCAGGACCAGTCATGATCGGCATCATGACGTCCATTAAAACCAAATCGGGCTGCTCCAAACGACACTGCTCAATTGCATCTAACCCATTTCGAGCCAATATTGCCTTATGACCCAAGGCTTCTACAAACCGTGAAATGAGCAACAAAATCGCTTCAGTATCATCAACAACCAAGATTTTCATGCAAATTACCTAATGGTGAAGATTTTACCAAAGCATGCAATTTCAAGAACTTGCTTTACAGTGTCACGGCAATTCACAAGCGCCAAATTTTTGCTAGCGGCTGATATTTTCTCTTTTAAAAGCAAAAGCATGCCAAGTGCAGAACTATCTAAATAATTGACATTTTGAAAATCAACGAGCACCTCTTTTATTTCTGCATTTGCAATCAGAGACTCGCAAACCTGGCGAAACTCTCTGTGCGCGCTGAAATCAAACTGCCCCGATAAAATGACGCGGCCAACGTTACCTTCAATCTGCACGGTAGGTGTCATACGTAATTAACCTTATAACTTGTAGTAAATATATTCACGGTAAACCCAAGAACTCATCTGGCAAATAAAGTGTCGATCTAAATTCTCAACCACTTTCACACCTTAGTTGTAGCTGTCGTTAGTGGCAAGCGAATCTTAAAAGAACTACCAAAATCTAACTTAGATTCAACACTAATCTCGCCACCATATGAAGAGACTAAATTTCTCACAATGGCTAGACCGAGACCAGTACCATCTTTACGCGTGGTAAAAAAAGGTTCAAACAGCCGGATGCAAGTGGCTTCCGACATGCCACAACCCACATCTTTAATTTCAATTTCTAATGCAGACGTATCAACTGATAGACTACATACCACATTCTGTCCTGATACTGATGCTTGCAGTGCATTTTCAAGTAAATTAGCAATCGCACCAGAAAACTCTCTGGCATTTACTTTTGTCCATACCGGCATACCCAAGCCAAGCCAATGTAATACCACTTTTTTAGCGTCAAATTGAGGCTGCACATGCTGAATTGCATCAAGTAATACGGCACTGATATCTAAACGCTCAGTAAATTGTTGCTGCCCACGAACAAAACGCAGCATATTTTGAATCAAGACCTCTAGATGCCGCAGGCGCTCTAATGATTTTTGAGCAAATCGAATGCGATCTTCACTACTTAGATCAGTCCGAACTAAGTGCCCACTATAAAGAAGAGCTGTTGCCAATGGTGTGCGTAATTGATGTGCTAAACCAGCAGCCATTTCACCCATTTCGACCAAACGCTGATGCCGACTTAATGCTCGACGCATTTCTGTAGCAGCGGTCACGTCATGCAATAAAACCAATCGAATCCCCTCTTCGGGCACATCAACTTCTTCTAAAAGAAGATGCCGTGCATTATCCCCACTTTGGTACTCTAAAACGCCGGGCTCGTCAGTCGCTTGCATTTGCTCAGCCATGACCACTGACCAATTGAATCGATGATCACTGCGTCCTAATAACTTTTTTGCTGCCGCATTTTGCGTCAATACATCACCGCATTGATCCAATTCTAAAACGCCTGCGGGTAATCGATCTAACAATAAGCTGAGACGCCGCGACAATGCTGACTTCTCCTCAAACTCACGCCGTAAATTACCATTTGCAACCTCTAGCTGTTCAGTAAGAGTAGTAACCTGATCTTGTAATTCTGCATAAGCAATTGATAGTTGCTCTGATGCAGCGGTAAATAATGCAAAAGCTTGTTCTAAATTTTTAGGATCAATGACTTCATGGTTTAAACTCATCAGATAACACTCTTGTCGTCAGCATAGTTATGCATTATAAAGATTTTAGATTACAGACCTTAATACAAAAAAACAAACCAAGTAAGCATACTGAAAACCAAAGCTTTTAAAAATAAATTGGTTTTAAGGCTTTATATTTAGAGCTCTAAGCCGATAATGCTATATTCAATCACCCGTAGCCTCTGGGAGTAAAGTCGTGTCAGACCTTCTAAAAAATATCGACGCCCGTACGAAATTGGCAGGGACCAATAAATTAGAAATTTTACTCTTCACTCTGGGCCTAGATCAAAGATCAGGCCGAAGAGAAACTTTTGGTATCAATGTATTTAAAGTTAGAGAAGTAATGCGAACGCCAGAAATCACTCAGGCTCCTGATATGCCGTCTTCAGTAGAAGGCATGGTTAGCTTACGAGGTGTTCTTGTTCCGGTTATTGATTTAGCAAAATACGCTGGTATATCGACAGAAAGCAAACCAGAGATTATGGTTGTTTCAGAATACAATGGCCATACTCAAGGCTTTTTAGTAGAAGCTGTTGATACTATCTTACGCTTAGATTGGTCCGTCATGCGAGTACCTCCTGACATGCTCACAATGCAAATGGGAGGGCTAGTTACGGCAGTAACGGAATTAGAAAACGGCAAGCTAGTTATGATGCTTGATGTTGAAAAAGTACTTGCAGAGACCACTCAAAAGAGCAACATTATTGATACGGCAGCAGTAATTTGTGACTCAAGTATCAGTCATAAAACAGTATTTTTTGCCGATGACTCCTTAGTTGCACGTAGCCAAATAGAACAGACCCTAGATGCAATGAATGTGCATCATATGCACGCAATAAATGGCAAACGCGCATGGGAAGATCTACTTAAGCTAGCCAAGTCGGCTGAAGTGCAAGGAAAAATGGTTAAAGACTTATTGCACTTAGTATTAACTGACGTTGAAATGCCAGAAATGGATGGCTACATGCTCACCAAGCAAATCAAAAGTGATCCTCGTTTTGCTGGTATTCCAGTGTTGATGCATTCATCACTATCGGGTCTATCCAATCAAAAGTTAGGGCAATCTGTTGGGGTTGATGGTTATGTTGCGAAATTTGAGCCACATAAACTATCAGAAAGTATCACGAATTTTTTGCGTCGCGAATAATCGCAAAAACACCAGGCTGAGGTGACTTATGAGCAAACCACAACAAACTAACTTACTTGATACCGTAGATGCTCGCACAAAGCTTGCGGGATCAAACAAAATGGAAATTCTGCTTTTTTCATTAGGAACACGAGAAATATTTGGGATTAATGTTTTTAAGGTGCGTGAAGTTTCGCAAACACCAAAAATAACAAAAACGCCAAATATGCCGCACGGCGTCGAAGGCGTCCTTTCTTTGCGTGGCAATATTATTCCTGTCATTTCATTGGCCCGTTTTATTGCGACACATGAAGAGCCGATCGGTGACACATCAAGCACAATGATTGTGACTGAATTTTCAAAGCATACTCAAGCATTTTTGGTTCATGATGTAGATCGAATTATTCGAGTGGACTGGGATAAAGTACGCGCGCCAGAAACAATGCTAGCTGGAAATCAAGCATTGATAACTGCAATTACTGAGTTACCTGATGGAAAATTGGTTTCCATTCTGGATGTTGAACAAATTTTAGCTACCGTGATTGGAGAGCCTTTAATTCCTGAGCTACCGCCAACACAAATAAATCCAGATACATTTATGTTTTTTGTTGATGATTCAATGGTTGCACGCAAAGAAATTATTAGTGTTCTCGACAAAATAGGTATTAAGTATCATCAAGCCAATAATGGTAAAGAAGCGTGGGATAAACTACAGAATTTAGCCAATAGAGCAGTTCATGATGGCGAAAATTTGCGAGACAAACTAAAATTAATATTAGTAGATGCTGAAATGCCTGAAATGGATGGGTATGTGCTGACTAAGTATATAAAATCAGATCATCGTTTTAAAGGTATTCCAGTGGTAATGCACTCTTCTCTCTCATCTAATGCCAATCGTGCAATGGGTGCAAGCGTAGGTGTCGATGCTTATGTTGCTAAATTTGATGCACTCATTTTAGCCGACACTCTTTCCCCGATGTTGAGTAGCCAAGGCTAAGTCAACATCTTCGTAACAAAATATTATATGCGTATATCAATTGCGATAACGCAGCTGGAGTGAAGTTATGGCAGATCAGAACATGCGCTTTCTCGTGGTAGATGATTTTTCTACCATGCGTCGCATCGTCCGAAATCTTCTAAAGGAGCTTGGATTTACCAATGTGGATGAAGCAGAAGATGGACAAGTTGCACTGCATAAATTAAAAAATGGTCAATTTGAGTTCGTGGTGACCGATTGGAACATGCCCAATATGACCGGTATTGAATTATTAAGAGCGATTAGAGCCGATGCTCAGCTCAAACATTTACCTGTATTGATGGTGACTGCAGAAGCAAAAAAAGAAAATATTATCGAGGCAGCAACAGCAGGAGCTAGCGGTTATGTTGTGAAACCTTTTACAGCAGCCACACTGGATGAAAAGCTGAAGAAAATTTTTGTCAACATGGCAAAATAATTTTTCACAATACATTAGATAACAATCAGTAGGAGGCACTGTGAGCGATAATGCATTAAAAAATGGGGACTCTCCCGACCTTGAGGCACTTTTTGATAGCATTTTGGAGTCAAGCCAAGAAGTATCCTCATCAGTAGCCTCGATCTCCAACGACCAAGAGGACTCACAGTCATTGATGGCGGAACCTGCCAAATCGATGTTTTCCCACATTGGTCAAATCACACGCAAACTACATGACACATTGCGCGAGCTTGGCTTAGATAAGTCCTTAGAGTCTGCAGCGGCATCGATTCCTGATGCTCGTGACCGACTGTCCTATGTCGCAACAATGACGGAACAAGCGGCAGAACGAACTCTTAATGCGCTAGATATCGCTAAACCATTGCAGGACAATATTACTGAAAGCTCAAAAAAACTATCCTTACAATGGGATAGATTTTTTAATAAACAACTCAGCATTGATGAATTTAAGTCCCTTGTTGAACAAACAAGAACGCACTTATCGACCACAGCTCAGCAATCAGAAGAAGTGAGCGCTCAAATGCTTGAAATCATGATGGCACAAGACTTCCAGGACTTAACCGGTCAAGTGATTAAACGTGTTTTGACGATGGCTAAAGATATGGAAAGTCATCTACTCGACTTTCTGCTTATGTTTAATCCACAAGGAACCACAAAAGTGGAAGAAAATAGCTTACTCAATGGTCCTGTTATTACAACCGAAGGAAGAACCGATATTGTAACTAACCAAGAACAGGTTGATGACCTCTTGGAAAGCCTCGGTTTCTAAGTCTTATTACCGCGTATAAGGGGTATATCATGAGTGTTTTCGGCGGAATGGAAGACCTATTACAGGATTTCTTAACTGAATCTTCAGAATTGTTATCTGAAGTCGACAATAAGTTAGTTGAGCTAGAAAAACGCCCAGATGATAAAGCGTTACTCAATGATATTTTTCGCGGGTTCCATACCATTAAAGGTGGAGCAGGCTTTTTAAATGTAGACTCCATGGTGAGCTTATGCCACAGAACAGAAAATCTTTTTGACAAACTTCGTAATGCCGAGCTTACGTTAAATCCAGAGATTATGGACGAAATTTTAGCCGCAACAGGCGTAGTACGTGAAATGTTTGGTGAAATGTCACAGGGTCGTCAACCTGCCCCCGCTGATCCAGCACTACTTAAAGCTTTAGATGATGTATTAGAAGGCAGAAGCAGTAATGCCTCTTCTGCCATACTAGAAAGCCCACCAACCGTACCTTCCGTTTTAGTCGTGACGGAAAACAAGTCAGAACATGACTGGAAAAATTTGTATGATGTCTTACTCGATGAAAAAGGAGTGACCACTCAAGCGACTACTGAGCAATCATCCAGAGATATTGAAGTAATCAGCGTAGAACTGAATGAAGTCTTGACCCAGCCCTCTGCAATGCTAGAACCAATGCAAAGCCTAAAGCCCGCTGCGGCAACAAACAACGCACGCCCTCAAGCCAATACACAACAACTTGCAACGCAAGAAACAACTATCCGAATTGATACAGTTCGCTTGGATCAAGTATTAAATTTATCCGGTGAAATTGGCCTCACAAAAAATAGGTTGACCACTTTGCGTGCAGACATTATGTCTGGAAAAATGGATAGCATTACGCTCAAAGCGCTTGATGAAGCAATTGGTCAACTCGACTTGCTTGTTGGTGACTTACAAAATGCCGTGATGAAAACACGAATGCAGCCAATCGGTCGCCTATTCCAAAAGTATCCGCGTCTAGCTCGTGACTTGGCTCGTCAAATGGGAAAAGACGTTGAACTCGTTATATCAGGAGAAGAAACAGAGCTCGACAAAACGATGCTTGAAGATCTCAATGATCCTTTAGTGCATTTAGTACGCAATGCTGTTGATCATGGTGTTGAAACGACTGAAGAGCGCATTGCTAGTGGTAAGCCAGCCAAAGCGGTGGTTGAGTTAACTGCAACCCAAGTGGGCGATCATATTCGAATTGAAATTATTGATGATGGGCGAGGCATGCGCCCTGATGTAATTCGTAGAAAGGCAATTGAAAAAGGTTTAATTGACATCGAAACAGCAAATAGCCTCGATGATAAACAAAGCTTACAACTGATTTTTCTTCCTGGGTTTTCGACTAAAGATCAAATTTCAAGTGTATCAGGACGTGGTGTTGGTATGGATGTCGTTAAAACGAACATTCAAAAATTAAATGGCCGCGTTGATATTCAATCTGCTGTTGGTGAGGGCTCCCGCTTCACTATTTCTCTGCCATTAACCCTCGCAATTTTACCTGTACTCGTTGTAAAAGTATGCGATCAGCCTTTTGCTGTGCCATTAGCGATGGTTAGGGAGATTATTACCATTCGCCAAGAGCATGTACAAGAAGTATCAGGAAGAGCAACAATAGTCGTCCGTGACGAAATTTTATCGGTACGCTCTCTAGCCAACTTGATTGGTTGGGAAGAAGTTCAATTACCGCAATTTGGCGTTTTAATGCAATCTGCGGAGCATTCATTTATTCTTGCTGTAGACAGCTTCATCGGTCGAGATGATGTAGTCATTAAACCACTACAAAATATCCGCCCTAAAGGAGTCGCAGGTGCAACCTTATCAGGAGATGGCTCAATCGTGTTAGTTCTTGATATGGAAGATCTACTGGCCTCTGATACAGCAGAAACATCAGCAATAAAAACCTCTCGTTTTATCGAGCAATTTGTCTAATAAAAATTGACATAAAATTATTCCAACGAACTAGGAGCATGGCATTTAGCCTGTTACCAGAATATGACGCAAGAACATGCATTTATTGGACGTCAGCCCATCCTGAATCGCCAGCAACAAATTATTGGTTATGAACTATTGTTTCGCTTAAATCAAGAGGCTATTTCTGCTGAATTTTCAAGTGATATGCATGCTGGTACAAACGTATTGGTAAACACAATATCTAATATGGGTACAGATTGGCTAGTTGGCAATAAGTTAGCATTTATTAACGTCGCCGAGTCAATGCTTGAAAGTAATTTTCTAGAACTATTACAGCCTCAGCGCGTCATTTTAGAAATTGTTGAGACCACACAGCCTACTGAAGATTTGTTAAATCGCTTACGTGATTTACGTGCACAAGGTTTTGGTATTGCGTTAGATGACTTTGTGCTAACCCCCCAAACAGCATCAATGATTGAATTTTCTAATTATATCAAATTAGATATTCAACAGCTGGGTATGGCTCAAGTTCCTATTTTATCAAAAGAATTACGTCGTTTCCCATTACTTCAAGTTGCTGAAAAAGTTGAAACCAAAGACGAATTCATGAAGTGTCTTGATATAGGAATGGATTGCTTTCAAGGATTTTATTTTGCACATCCAGAAACTCTATCTGCAAAAGTAATTAATCCAGGCTATGCAAATATTTTGCAGCTTTTAAATATGTTGCGCAACAATGCTGAAATTAGAGATATCGAAAATGCACTTAAAAGAGATGTCGCACTTTCATTTAAACTTCTTCGCTACATCAATTCAGCAGGCTTTGGACTTTCTTGTGAAATTCAATCATTTCGTCACGCCGTCACTATATTAGGATATCAAAAGCTATATCGTTGGCTTACATTGTTACTCGTTACAGCTGGCGCTGATACTGGCACACCACCTGCACTATTAAAAACGGCAGTTACACGTGGTCGATTAGTTGAATTATTAGGTTCACATCTACTTGATGGACAAGATAAAGATAATCTATTTATCGTAGGCATGTTTTCTTTACTTGATGTATTGCTAGATATGCCAATGGATAAAATATTGGAAACTCTAATTTTACCTGAAAGTGTTACTGATGCATTAATGGAGCGTACTGGCATCTATGGTCCATTTCTTGAACTAGCTGAAGCTTGTGAAGACCCAGAAATGGCAGAAGTACCAAGGTTATGTGAGCAATTGCAAATAACGCCTGAAATGCTTAATCGATCCCACGTTCAAGCACTAAACTGGGTGGAAGAGCTTGGTGTTTAATTTTAAAACCATCTAATAAATATTTAAAAAATAAATGCTCGCTTACTATATTAGTTAAGTGAGCATTTTCATATAAATTTAAAATAAATTAAAGATTAAATAAATCAAAAGTGATTTTAGATTTTTAACTTTATGGGAATATCGTCATAAAAAGATAAACAGAGAAAATCATTAAGTGAACCAAACCTTGCAAAACTGTGGTTCTACCATTACCTAATGATAGAGTTGAAACTATTAATGTAAGTAGCAACAATACTGTTGATTTAGCATCAATGCCAAGCATCAAAGGCCAGCCATTTAAGATTGAAACAATTGCGACAGCGGGTATTGATAAGCCAATACTCGCTAATGCGGAGCCTAATGCTAAGTTTAGGCTAGTTTGTAATCGATTTGATTTTGCTGCACGTAGTGCAGCTAAACCCTCAGGCATCAACACAATTGCTGCGATAATTACACCAACTAATGCTGCTGGTGCACCAATGCCGGCAACACCAGCCTCAATCATAGGAGAAATAGATTTTGCTAGTAAAACAACAGCAATTAAACCAATTAATAACAAACAAGCACTCAAGATCGCAACTTTAGTTGTAGGTGGCACTGCATGAATATCTTCATCACTCACACCTTGTTGTGGTAAAAAATAATCACGATGACGAACCGTTTGTACAAAAATAAAAGTTCCATATAAAACCAAAGAAACTAATGCTACAAATGCTAATTGATTTGAGCTATAAATTGGCCCTGCAACAGTAGTTGTGTAATTAGGTAATATTAGAGTTAAAACTACAATAGCCGCTAGCGTTGATAATGAAGCATTAACACCCAACATACCAAACCGTTGCTCCCCAAAGCGATTTCCTCCAACCAAAAGACACAACCCAACTATACCATTTAGAATAATCATCACCGTAGCAAAAATGGTATCTCGCGCTAATGCAGATGCAGCTTCTCCACCTGTTAGCATTAGCGTCACAATCAAAGCAACTTCAATGGCTGTAATTGCAGCAGCCAGAACTAAAGTCCCAAATGGTTCTCCGACACGATGCGCAACCACTTCAGCATGATGAACCGCAGCCAAAACGCCAAATAATAATCCAATCGACAGCAAAATTAAATACCACTCACCAAAACCAAGCAACTGCCCAAAAAGTAACACACACCCTATGAATGGTGTAGCGATAGTCCATGCAGGCAATTGCATCATCGATTTAATCATTTAGTCAACCTTATAAACTTCAAAAATTTTCTGAACAAAACGTCACTAAAAAACTAATTAGACGAATTAAATTTTACATACTTCCATTGAATAAAATATACAATAGCGCCAACAATCAACCCTGCACATCCAAATAGAAAAATCTTCAAACTAAAATTAGACAAGAGATAAATTGATGCGCATAAAGCCAAAATAGGAATACAGGTCCCACCGGGAATAACAAAACCTGTAGGTAAAGTCTGGTCACTCCTTAGCTTAATAACTGACAATGCAGTTGGTATATATTGTACAAAAGAAGCAAAAACAGCTAAAGATATTAAAAATAAATAATCTCCACTTAAAAGCAACAAAGAGCACAAACAAAAAGTAATAACCAACGCATTAACTGGACGATTATATTTATTTTTTCTACCCATAAATTCAGGTAGCAACTGATGTTGTAATGCAAGTGACGATGCAATCAATGGAACACTAAAAGAAAAAGCTAAAATAACACCACCAATAGAAATTAACATACCAATAACGATTAGATTGTATCCCCAATTACCAACCATTTTTGAAAATGCATCTGCAACAGGTAACGATGAAAATTCTAAATTTTTACCTAGAACACTAATTGAAACTGCCACCAATAAGAAATAGATAACACTACATGTCATAATAACTAAAATCAAAGCTAAAGGAATATTTTTCTGTGGGTTCTTCATTCTTGCTGCAGCAATTGGCAAAAAAGAAAACCCAGTAAACGCATAAAATATAATGCCCAGTGCAGCACCAAATGATGAATAAAAAGAGTCATCCGATACAACTTTAGGCAATAAAAATGGTTTGAAATTATTTATGTCTATAAAAAAAACACCAACAAAAACAAATAAAAAAATAACTATTAACTTAGATACTGATGAGAAATCATTCAATAACCGGCTAAGGCTAACTCCAAAATAATTAACTACAATAAGAAAAATACAAATTAACAAAGCGGATAAATCATATACATAATTATTTTTAAGTTCTGGAAAAAACCCAGCTAAAGCAGTTAAAAATCCAGCTATTTCAGAAGACAGTATAATAATACCCAAAATCCAAGCATAAAATCCAACCTCAAACCCAACAAATCGACCAAATGCTCTGTAGCTATAAATCCATGCCGCGCCATTTTCAGTAAATTTACTAGCTAATTCTGCATAACACAATGCAATAACAAGAACCAGTAGTGATGCAATCAATACAATAGCAATACTAGCAACACCAATTTTTGCATATATCTGATTGGGTAGTAAAAAAATACCTGAACCTATAATTCCATTAATCCCTAACAAAAAAATACTAATAAAACCAATTTTATTATTGATAGCTACTGAACTTTCAGCTGTATTTAACTTTGATTCGACTGGCATTGATCTACCTCACAACACTGATCATCGTTGGCATAGTTTAGTCAAAAATTGTACGTTGCACACAACTTAACTATTTCCTACACCTTCTATTTTCTTGCTAATTTACCAAAGTAGTATTACATCTATGGAAATTTAAAGCAGTAAAAAAAGCACTAAAATTTATTTTTTTAAATGTGTAGTGGTCTAATTCCTGCAGACACCTCGATAGGGCACTATTCATCCTAACGAGGAAAGGTAATCCCCCCACCAAAGGTAATCCCCCCACCAAACCAGCTCATTTTTAAGTAGAATTTTCTCGCAGTCTTTGAGGAGCTTCTACATGAAAGCAGCACGTTATTCTGACAGCCAGATTATGGCGATTTTAAAGCAGGCCGAAGCCGGTTCCACCGTTCCTGATTTATGCCGTGAACACGGTATGAGCTCGGCTTCCTTTTATAAATGGCGCGCGAAGTTTGGCGGCATGGACGTCTCGATGATGACGCGCATGAAAGAGCTGGAGGATGAAAACAAGCGCCTTAAAAAGATGTATATCGAAGCTCAAATGCAGGCAGATATCATCAAGGAAGCCATGTCAAAAAAGTGGTGAAGCCATCTCAGCGGCGTGAGATGGCTCGCTGGGCCGTTGAAACCAAGGCTGTTTCGATTCGTGCAGCTTGTGCTAGCTTTGCGATCAGCACGACTTGTTATCGCTATGTGGCAAAAACTAGACGCAGAAAATGAAAAAATTGCCGATTCGTTACTGCAACTCACCGAAGTTCATCGCAACTGGGGCTTTGGTCTGTGCTTTTTGCATCTACGAAACGTCAAGAAAAAGGGCTGGAATCATAAACGGGTCTATCGGATTTATTGCGATTTAGAATTAAATCTGCGAATTAAGCCTAAAAAACGCTTAGTTCGTGCAACGCCAGCACCATTAGCAGTGCCTGAGAAAATCAATGAAACGTGGTCGATGGATTTTATGAACGACCAATTAGCCGATGGCCGTAGCATTCGCCTGTTTAATGTGATTGATGATTTTAATCGGGAAGGTTTAGCGATTGACGTTGATTTCTCTTTGCCGGCCGAGCGCGTGGTGCGCAGTTTGAATCAAATCATTGAATGGCGAGGCAAGCCCAAACGGATTCGTTCAGATAATGGGCCTGAATATATTAGTCAGTTGCTAAAAAACTGGGCGGAACAACATTCAATTGAATTAGCGTATATTCAGCCGGGCAATCCCCAGCAAAATGCCTATATCGAGCGCTATAATCGGACCGTGCGGCATGAATGGCTGGCTTGCGATGATTTTGAAAGTCTTGCTGAAGTGCAAGAGGTGGCCACGCAATGGCTTTGGAGCTACAACAACGAACGCCCGCACATGGGTTTGGGTGGCATCACCCCGAAACAAAAACTGGCATTACATGCCTGACCTCTACTTTTAAGTGAGCTTAAAAATGGGGGGATTACCGTACGACCTTGGCGTTGGTAAACTTTGCTCAGCGCCTGCTGTTTAAAGTCGTCAGAATACGTGATTTTTTGCATGTTGAAGCCTCTGTTTTTTCAAACCAATAAAAGTTCAGAGGCGACAACTAGTCTGACATAGGGGGGTATCTACGATAGCCCTCCAGCGCATAACCGCCGGACAGCAAAAAGCCCGACTCTTTCGAATCGGGCTTTCTGGTATGGGGAGTCTGGCAATGACCT
>NZ_JAJAWG010000004.1 GCF_020531905.1 Deefgea salmonis
ATGATAGTGCGGATTGCCCGTGTGAAAGTAGGTCATTGCCAGACTCCCCATACCAGAAAGCCCGATTCGAAAGAGTCGGGCTTTTTGCTGTTCGTGAAATTTAATTAAGATAATATTATTCGTGCAAGCATCGTAATAAATGCGCCGCCGAATAGAAGATATAAAAATAACAAGCCCGCAAGTAGCATAGGTTTTAATCCTGCCTGGCGAATTGCACTTACATGCGTATGAAGGCCGAGTGCCGCCATTGCCATTGCTAATAGAATCGTGTCTAGAGTAAGTAATATCTCAATGATGCTGTTTGAGAGTAAATGCAATGAATTAAATCCTGCGACGAGGATAAAAATAAGCGCAAACCATGGGATGGTTATTTTTCCTCGCTGAGCATGGTGTGTGTCGTGGCTTTTGGCGAGCCACATTGAAAGAATAACTAAAAATGGCGCCAGCATCATAACGCGGATCATTTTGCTAATCATTGCTGTTGCTGCAATGTCGTCGCCCATTTCTTTGCTGGCAGCAACGACTTGAGCGACCTCATGAATTGTTGCGCCCGTAAATACACCAAAATCATTTGCGGATAAAATCGGCCCTATTTTTTGATTAAGATAAAATAAACTCGGATATAAAAAAATGGTGATCGTACCAAAGATCACCACGGTAGAAACAGCCACGGCGACTTTTGATGATTGCGCTTTGAGGATGGGTTCAGTTGCAAGTACTGCTGCAGCACCGCAAATCGCACTACCCGCACCAATTAAAATACTAGTGTGCTGATCTAATTGCAGCCATCGAGTGCCTACAATATAGGCCAGCATAAAGGTGGTCGTTAAAACGAGCGCATCAACTAATATGCCCATTACGCCAACATCGGCGATTTGTTGGAATGTAATCCTGAAGCCATAAAGAATAATACCCCAGCGCAATAAATCACTTTTAGCAAATTGAACGCCATCACCGCAATGAGATGCGAAGCGCGGAAAAATACTATTGCCTAATACAATGCCAATGACAATTGCAAGTAATAAAGCTGAAAATCCCCATTGCTGCATTAAATGAGTTTCACCTAAAGCAATCGAAGCAATGGCAATACTACCGGTTAGCGCGAGGCCAAGAATCAGATTTTTTTTATCGATGTGACTCATATCGAATCTCACTTTTAATTTATGTATGATTTTTCATTATAGAAATAAATGCAGATTTTAAATCCAAAAAAATGGGTAAAAAAAACGCCAGCGAGCTGGCGTTTTTGATTGTGAGGCTATTGAAATATTTTTTTTAAGCGCAATAGATCTTGCCAAGTTTTGGCTTTGTCGTGAACGTTTCTTTGTAAATAGCTCGGGTGATAGGTCACGATGGTTGGAATATTTTGGCATTGCTGATTGAGCTGGCGTAATTCGCGAATGGGGGCAGAGGTATTGAGCACGCTTTCAGCGGCAGATTGGCCTATTGCAAGAATTGCGGTGGGTTTAAGTAATGCAATTTGACGTTGCAGTAAAGGTGCGCAGGCTTTTATTTCTTCGGTATTCGGATTACGTGAACCATGGCATTTAACGGCGTTCGTAATCAAAGAGTTTTGGAGTTGCTCTTCGCCCAAACTCACGAGCATTTGATTGAGCATGCGTTGTGAAGGACCAAAGATGGCTAAATTATGTTGTTCTTCAACTTTGCTGGGCGCATCACTGACAATCAATAATTTTGCTTCAATGGCGCCGGTCGCAAAAACGGCTTGCTGGCGTTGCTGACTGCGTGGACAAGCGGTGCAACCCGCAATCTCAACGCGGAGTTCTTCCCAGCTCAGCTCGGCAATTCGTTCGCTACGCGCATCGATATGGCGTATTTCTTCGCTCGATAAGGTCTTGTTGTTGGGGTCGGCCGCCTCACGGTTTTGTTGTAACAAACGATGCGCTGCTGCAGCTTTAGTCGATTTGCGTTCACGTTGGATAGTGACAGGCTCGGTCGGAGTAGGCTGCGGCGCTGCGGTGAGGTGGGCGGGTGCGACAACTTCAATTGGACTTAATTCTGCGGGCGCCGCTGTCACCTGAGTGCTCAGCGTTTGTAAAACAGCGTGGCGAATCCATTGCGGATTCAGCCCTAGCTCATTAAGGATGAGTGCGCGGCGATTCATGCCTTGTCCTCCAAATGCAGGGTATAGAGCAGTGCATCTTCTCTACCTTCGTTTGTAGGGTAATACCCCTTGCGTCGACCGGATTGCGTAAAATCTTGCTTGGCATATAGTGTGCGTGCTGCTGTATTGGACTCTCGAACTTCTAAAAACAGTGTGACGACGTCTTGTTGCAATAATTGTTTTTGTAATGCTGCGAGCAGCTGGCTTGCTCTTTGTTGACGCTGCCATTGGGGTGCAATGGCGATGAGTAGCAATTCCGCCTCGTCCAAAGTGATCATGCAAACGCTAAAACCAATTAATTCGTCCTGTTGCCACAGCCCATCGCATTGATGATGGTTGAGCGAATCTCGCCATTGCAGAGCTGTCCAAGGATGTGGATTGGTTGCGCTATCAATGGCCAGTAAGGCAGGAAGATCGGCTTCAGTCAGCCGTTTTAGCATTATTTTTGCACCCGTTCATGGGTTTTTAACGCTACTTTGTCACGCAAATACACCAATTGCGCTTGATCGGCAGCAAGCCCTTCACCAGCGGCAAAATGTGGCAAAGCCAGCGTAAGTAATTGGGTGGCATGCGGATAAAGATCTGGTTTTACGGTACTGATTTTTGTGCCTAAACGCGCGTCGAGCGCCGCTTGATACGCACTAAAACCATTGCCGACCCCAGTGTAGCCATCACCATCAGGCAGAGGCACGTCTTCAGGATTACACACTAAGGCATCAATGACGGTATGCCATTGGCCGTTGCGATTTTCAAAGGCAGAAAAGTAAACTTGGTTCATGCGGGCATCTAGACAACTTACTACCCGTATTGCGCCAGAAGCCTGAGCAATAGCCAGTAGGGTAGATATACCCACTACAGGTATATTTCGCGCAAATGCTAATCCTTGAGTAATGCCACAGCCAATCCGTAAGCCGGTAAATGAACCGGGGCCACTTGGATAAGCAATGCCTTCGATATCGCGCATGGTTAGACCGCATTCATTCAAAAAAGTCTGTAAATACGGTAGCGTAACTTCACTTTGTTTTTGTCCTGCCAGCCATTCGCGCGAAACGATGCCGCTTGGGGTATTGATGGCAAAAGACAAATATTCAGATGAGGCTTCAATCGCTAAAAAAGGCATGGTAGACGCAGGTGACAAAGAATGAAGTGTGATTCTAACACGCCAACTGCGTGGCGATTGCTGCCGATTGACCGAGTCTGGCTTATCATGGACAAATGAAATCTTACCTACTGCTACTACTGTCTTTATATCTGCTGCCAGCTTACGCTGAGCATGCGATTTCGCTTGGCGATGCGCCCAAATATGCCGCTGGTTTTACTGCGTTTGATTATGTGAATCCTGCCGCGCCAAAAGGCGGCGCGATTATTTTGCCCAATCCTGATCGGCGCAATAGTTTTGATTCATTTAATCCTTTTATTATTAAAGGTACATCGGCAGCGGGCTTAGGGGCGCTCATGTTTGAGTCGCTCGGGGTGATGAGTTGGGATGAAACCGCCACCATATATGGGCTATTGGCCAAAGACATCAAAGTGGCCAAGGATGGCTTATCGGTGACGTTCGTTTTAAATCCTGCCGCGCGCTTTAATAATGGCGCAAAGGTGACGGCTGCTGATGTCAAACACAGTTTTACCGTTCTCAATAGTCGCTTGGCCGCGCCGCAATATGCATCGCAATTGCGCGACGTGGCGGGCGTTGATGTGCTTGATTCGCAAACCATTGTGTATCGCTTTAAAACCGCCAATCGCGAATTGCCGCAAATCGTCGGCACGCTGCCGGTTTTTTCTCAGCAATGGGGCACCGGTAAAACGTTGGATAAAATTGCCCTAGAACCGCCGATTAGCAGTGGGCCGTATCAGATTAAAGACTACAAGCTCGGCCAGTCGATTGGTTATCAACGGCGCAGTGATTACTGGGGCAACAATCAGCCAACCCGACGTGGGCAATATAATTTTGATCAAATTACCTATCGCTATTACCAAGATGAAACCGCCAAACTTGAGGCATTTAAAGCCGGTGAATTTGATTTCATCACCGAATATGGTGCGCGAAATTGGGCGCGGCAATATCAAGGGCCTAAGTTTCGCTCAGGAGAAATTAAAAAAAGCGAATTGCGTCACCACAATAGCAGCGGCATGCAAGGCTATGTGATGAACCTGCGCCGTCCGCTGTTTGCCGATCTTCGCGTGCGGCAAGCCTTGGGCTTAGCGCTTGATTTTGAATGGTTAAATCGCCAATTGTTTTACCGCCAATATCAACGACTTAATAGCTTTTATGCCAATAGCGAACTTGCCGCCAGCGGCGCGCCAACCGCGCAAGAATTACAACTATTAAGACCACTGCAATCGCAATTGCCCGCCGCAACGTTGACTACGCTCGCGGCGCCCCCCAATACCGATCCGCCCAATTCATTACGACAAAACCTCAGGCAAGCGCGCGAATTATTAAAACAAGCGGGTTGGCAATACCGCGATGGTGCATTGCGTAATGCGCGTGGCGAGCCTTTTGAATTTGAGCTGTTAGATGATGGCGGCCCCATGGGGCGCGTATTTCCGCCGTTGGCGCGCAATTTAGCCAAGCTGGGTATTGTTGTTAAACAGCGTGATATTGATTTTGCTTTATACCAACGCCGACTCGATGATTTTGACTTTGATATGGTGGTGTTGCGCTTTCCGAATGTACAAAGCCCTGGCCAAGAGCTTCTCGATTATTACGGTAGTCAAGCTGCCGACACCAAGGGTAGCAGCAATGTGATTGGCTTAAAAAGCCCCGCGATTGATCGCTTGATTGAGCATGTGTTGCAGGCCCCCAATCGCCAACAGCAAATCACCGCCGTCCACGCACTTGATCGCGCCTTACTCGCTGGGCATTACATTATCCCGCATTGGTATAGCGCCACCCACCGCGCCGCATGGCGTGACCGTTTTGCGATGCCCAAAACGATGCCGCTGTATTATCAGGCGGGGGATTGGATGTTGGCGACGTGGTGGCAGAAGTCGCCGTAGGCTTAATTGGTTTTTCGATGAGTAAGGTTTTAATGCATGCTGCATCATCTTTCTTTTGGCGTTAAGGATTTAAACTTATCTGGACTATTTTATGATGCGGCGCTGTCTGCTTTGGGCTTTCGTCGCGTTTTCGAAGATGATTCCGCAATAGGTTATGGTTTGATCGATGGCAAAGATCTTTTTTGTATCAAGCTTTGTCCCGATCTCGTGCCGCCTAGGGGCGGATTTCATTTGGCATTTGCTGCGCCGTCGCGAAGTGCTGTGGACCAGTTTTATCATGCTGCGCTTAAAGTTGGCGGTCTATGTAATGGCGCTGCTGGATTACGGCCTCAATATGGCGCGTATTATTACGCAGCATTTTTGATTGATCCTGATGGTTATCGGATTGAAGCAGTGATCAATACGCCGCTTTGATGTGTATTGAATTAGTTAAAGGCTAGAGCGAATGCTGCAATACATCCTCAAACGTTTACTGCTAATGATCCCCACCTTGCTGGGTGTGTTGTTGGTGAGTTTTGTCGTGATTCAATTTGTTCCCGGTGGGCCGGTGGAGCAGATGGTGTATCAACTTAAAGGGCGCGGTGCTGCTGAAGCAGCGGGCAATACCTCGGTAGGGTCGTCAAGCAGTTATCAGGCGGCGCGGGGCTTAAGCGAAGAGCAACTGAGCCAAATTAAGGCGCAATATGGTTTTGATCAACCGGCGCCGGTGCGATTTTGGCAAATGCTAAAAAACTACGCGACGTTTAATCTGGGCGACAGTTGGTTTCGTCACGCCAGTGTCACGCAATTGATTTGGGATAAATTGCCGGTGTCGATGAGCTTGGGGATTAGCAGTTTACTGCTGACGTATTTGATTGCGGTGCCGCTGGGCGTGGCCAAAGCGCTGCGTCATGGCTCGCGTTTTGATGCAGTGACCACGGTGATGCTGATGGTGGGGTATGCGATTCCATCGTTTGTGTTGGGGGTGGTGTTATTGGTGTTATTTGGTGGCGGCTCATTTTGGGCGGTGTTTCCGTTGCGTGGCTTAACCTCCGATGATTTTGCGACGATGTCTTGGTCGGCGCAGCTGATGGATTTTTTCTGGCATTTGGCTTTGCCGGTGACGGCGTTGGTGGTGGCGGGATTTGCTAGCTTAACGATGCTGACCAAAAATAGTTTTCTAGAGGAAATTCATCAGCAGTATGTCACCACAGCGCGGGCCAAGGGCTTGACTGAGCGACGGATTTTTTGGCGACACATTTTACGCAATGCCGCGTTGCCCTTGGTGGTGGGCTTGCCAGGGGCCATTATTGGCGCTTTTTTTACTGGTAGCTTATTGATTGAAACATTGTTTTCTCTCGATGGTTTGGGTTTGTTGGCTTACGAATCAGTGATTCGTCGCGATTATCCGGTGGTCTTAGGAACGCTGTATTTCTTTACTTTATTGGGTTTGTTGGGGCGCTTGCTGTCGGATATTGCGTATGTGGTCGTTGATCCTCGCGTGCAGTTTGGTGCGGTGGGGGCAAGCACATGAGCGAGCTGCATTCAGTAGGACCATGGGCACGAGCATGGGGACGGTTTAAATCGCAACGACGTGCCTTGGTCAGTTTATGGTTATTGGGGGTTTTATTGGGCATCAGTTTGCTGGCTGAGCTGGTGTCTAACGACAAGCCCTACGTGGTGCGTTATCAGCAGCAACTGTATTTCCCGCTGTTTAAAACCTATCCAGAAACCACTTTTGGTGGCGATTTTCCGACGCCAAGCGATTATCTCGATCCATTTATGCAGCAGCAATTGGCTAGCGACGGTAATTGGGCGATCTTTCCGCCAAATCGCTATGCCGCGGATACGCTCAATTATTTTGCCAGTGCGCCCAATCCAGCGCCGCCGTCGCCCGACAATTTGCTCGGAACGGACGATAAGGGGCGTGATTTATTGGCGCGATTATTGTATGGCTTTCGCACTTCGGCGTTATTTGCGCTGGCATTGACGTTAACTGGCTCGGTGCTTGGTGTGGTGATTGGCGGGATTCAGGGCTATTTTGGCGGGCGTGTTGATTTATTTGGCCAGCGGGTTTCTGAAATTTGGGCCGCATTGCCTGAGCTGTATTTATTAATTATTTTTACAGCGATTTTTGCGCCCAGTTTGAGCTTATTGCTGATTTTGATGACGCTATTGGGGTGGATGGGTTTGGCCGATTACACGCGCGCAGAGTTTTTACGTCATCGCAATCGAGAGTACGTACTGGCGGCGCGCAGTATGGGCTTGAGCGATTGGCAAATTATTCGTCGCCATGTGTTACCCAACAGCTTAACGCCAGTGCTGGCATTTTTGCCGTTTCGAATGGGGGCGGCGATTTTGGCGCTGACCAGTTTAGATTTTCTGGGGCTTGGCGTGGGCCAACAAACCGCCTCGCTCGGTGAATTGTTGGCACAAGGGAAGGCCAATTTAGATGCGTGGTGGATTTCGATGTCGACCTTTGCCGTGTTGCTAAGCTTGATGTTGCTGCTGGTATTTATTGGTGAAGGCCTACGGCAAGCACTTGATCCGCGCAGCAAGGTTGGCTAAGGCCTGTCACCACAAAAAGCCAAACCTAAGCTTTTTGTGGTGACTCGTGGAGTGGATTAAAACACATCAAAAACTAAGACTTCAGCAGCGTGACCATTTTGGATTTTGAGCGCGTCTTCTTGTTTGAGCATAATGGCATCGCCCGCGTCGAGGGCTAAGCCATTGATTTGAACCTGCCCCTTGGCAACATGAACATAGAGTTTTCGACCGGCTAAGATCGGCATTTCGGCGTATTCAGCGCCGTCAAACAAACCAGCATACAACTTCACATCTTGCAAAATGGTCACCGAGCCGGCTTCACCTGTTGGGCTGGCGATCAGGCGTAATTGGCCACGTTTATCCGCGTCGCTAAAGGTTTTTTCCTCATAAGACGGTGCGCCGCCTTTTTGTGCCGGCAAAATCCAGATTTGTAATAAATGCGTTTCAGTGTCGTTACTGGGGTTGTATTCGCTATGGCGCAGCCCTGTGCCGGCGCTCATTCTTTGTACATTACCGGGTAAAATCACCGAGCCATTGCCCATACTGTCTTTGTGGGCAATACCCCCAGATAACACATAGGTAATAATTTCCATGTCTTGATGTGGATGCATGCCAAAGCCCATGCCCGGTGCAATTCGATCATCGTTAATCACGCGTAGTGCGCCATAATGCATATGCGCTGGGTCGTAATATTCGGCAAAGGAAAAACTAAAATTCGAGTCGAGCCAACCATGGTTGGCATGCCCGCGTTCAGTGGCTTTTCTTAAGGTAATCATATTAAACCCTTCATTAATTTTGAATGATGTATGCCATAATATGCTTAGGTTTGCTGCAGTGATAGCAAAAAAATAGCACGATATCATTCAAAATTTTGGAATAAGACTATGCTACGTCTTTCGATCGAAGCCTTAGAAATCCTCGATGCCATTGCGCGGCGAGGCAGTTTTGCGGCGGCCGCCGCTGAAGTGCATCGCGTGCCCTCGGCAGTGACCTATATGGTGCGAAAATTAGAAGATGATTTGGGCGTTGAGATTTTCGATCGCAGCGGTCATCGCGCGCAATTAACGCCAGCAGGGCTTGAGCTACTCACTGAAGGGCGGCACTTATTATTGGCCGCCGGTGAGCTTGAATGCCGAATTAAGCGCGTGGCGACCGGGTGGGAAACCGAGCTGGTGATTGCGGTGGATACTGTGCTGCCGTTTGATTTAATTTGGCCGATGATTGCCCAATTTGATACGTTGCAATCAGGAACTCGCTTGCGTTTTATTGAAGAATCGTTAGGTGGTTCGTGGGAAGCATTGCAAGAGCGCCGCGCTGATTTAGTCATTGGTGCCATTAGCCATTTGGGTAATCATTCGGCAACGCAATCAAGTCATGTGTTGGGTGAACTCAATAGCGTGTTTGCCGTTGCGCCGAGTCATCCTTTAGCTGGCGTGAGTGAGCCACTGGCCGCGAGCATGATTCAGCAATATCGGGCGATTGTGGTCCCCGATTCTTCGCATCATTTATTGCCGTATACGATCGGTTTATTGTCAGGACAGCAAACTTTACGCGTGCCCAGTATGCAGCATAAAGTGAGCGCGCACATTGCCGGGCTGGGGTGTGGTTATTTGCCGGTGGCACTGGCCGCCGCACCGCTCGCCGATGGCCGCTTGGTTGCCAAAGCGGTGGCCGAGGTGAGCCCGCCGATTCGAATGTGTTTTGCTTGGCAAAATAATAATGTCGGACATGCGCTGAAATGGTGGCTTGATTTCTTGATGCAAGACACCAGCATTAAACAATGGCTAGCACGCGGTTTGAATTAATACTGTTCATGCACCCTTGGTGATTAAAGCTCAACCCGATTACGGCCTAAACTTTTAGCACAATACAGCGCTTGGTCGGCACGCTCAATTAAGCTACTCAGGCTGTCACCTTGATGCGCTTGCGCTACGCCAATGCTGATGGTCACGGCGCGATGACCTAAACTGGCTGGCCATCGATGTTTTTCTACTTGGTGGCGAATACGTTCAGCAACTTTGGCCGCCGAAAATAAATTTAAGCCGCGCAACGACAATAAAAATTCCTCACCGCCATAGCGCACCGGGGTGTCGACATCACGGCAAGCTCGTTGCAAAATAAAACCCAATTCCCGTAAGACTTCATCACCGATTAAATGCGAAAAGTCGTCGTTGATTTTTTTAAAGTGGTCTAAGTCCAATAATAAAATCGACAATGGTTCTTGCTCGCTAATGCTGCGTAATTGCTGTGGCAAATGGGTGTCGAGCCAACGACGATTGGCGAGTTTGGTGAGTGGGTCTTGCTCGACTTCGGTGCGTAATTGATCGAGCTTTTGGCTTTGCTGGGCTTGGACTTCGATGAGTTGGCGGTTTTCTTGGCGGCTAATTTCCAGACTAAAGCGGGTTTCTAGTAAGGCCAATTGCTTGAGAATGCGCGGTTCTAATTCTAAAATCGGCGCGCGTTTGGCGAGACCATGTTCTAAATCGTGTGCTGCTTGCAAAGCCAATAAGGCCTGTTTGGCTTGTCCCATTTGTTCATAGAGTGTTGAAAGTGCCAATAAACAATCCCGCAGTAATTGCATAAATTCACTGTCTTTGGCGATGGCCTGCGCTTCAAGTAGAGATTGTTCCGCGTCGGCATAACGCTGTTGTTGGGTGTAGACCAAACCCAGTTGATGTCCGCATTTGATTTGGGCCCAGAAGTGGTGTGTTTTTTCGGCGTAGGCTAACGCTTGATTTAGGTAGCGAATGGCCTCGTCGTTTTGATTGAGTTGCAATAATGCTTGTGCGCGCCAAAGATAGGATTCAGCGAGTTCATGATGAAATTGATGTTGCTGGATAATCGGGTCGGCTTCATCAAGCAATCTGAGGGTATCTGCAGGGCGCTTAAGCCACATGGCATCTGCAGCTAGATACAGTCGAATTGTGCAGTAAATATAAGGGGTGGCAATATTGCGACAATATTGCAGGGCTTGCAGATGCAGCTTGTAGGCGCGCTCATGCTCATCGGCGGCATTAAAAATACCGCCAATAGAAATAAAGGCGGAGATTGCGGTGGTGGTGTCGCCAAGCTCCAACCCGAGTTCAATGCAACTGAGCCACAATTGAATCGATTGCCGATAGTTGCCCATCGTGTACATTTGATCAGCAAGCTGATTCATAATTTGTAAGCGCTCTAAAGCCAAGTCGGCGCCTTGTGATAAACCCAAGGCTTCATTGAGCGTATTGCTTAAGGCATGGCTTTGGCCTAATTCAGTTTCTGCTTGAGCTTTGAGTAGTAACAGGGCAATTTTTTGCTTAGGATTGACGCGAGGATTGGCGCTATTCATTTCATGAATCAAGGCCAAAGCCGGTAGTGGCGCATGTTGCTCTAAATTGTGGCTGATTTGTTGCAGCTGGCGGCTAAATAAGGTGGCGTGGTTCATAGGGCAGCATCCGAAAAAAGCTTGGCCTCGATTTGAGTCAGGATATCCTTGAGCGTATGAGGCGCTTGAGCGCGCATCGCCGCTGTGCGTGCCGGGGTTGTTTCCCACGGTAGTAATTGCAAAATTCGATCAAGATGATGTTGTGTTTGCAATAAGTCAGCGTTGCTGATTGCTGGCGTGAGTAGGGCGTAGACCCCATCGGCGTAATGGCAAAGCACAGTGTGCTCGCTACAAAGGGCCGAGAGTAAAAAAAGCCGTTGTTGATGGTTGTGGCTATTTTGGGCCAAGCTAAAACGAACAAAAATTAAGCCGACGGCAGTTTCGTCGCTGATGAGTTGTTGTAACTGGGCCAGCCAAAAATGACGAATAACTACTTTATTGAAATCGTCATTTTTTTTGACTTCAATTGTATTTTTAAGTAATTGCTGCTCTTTTTCTATTTTTTGTGCCAATTGCATTAATGGCAATGAATTAAAATTATGTAGGCCGTATTGTTGTTGTTGGGCGAGCGCGCCTAATTCTAATTGTCGATGTGTTTTAAAGTGATTTAAAGCATCATCCCAGTGCTCTTGTTTTTCGGCATATTGCGAACGGATTAAAGCAATTTGGCTTAAAAACGCATACAAATTAAAATGCTCCGCCAGTGCGCTGGCGTGATTGAGTGATGGGCTTGGATCCATATTTTGAGCCAATGCGACTTGCGCCAAACTCACTTGCGTGAGGCATTGGGCCCAAGCGAGATTGTCGTGTTCGGCAATTTGTTGCCATGCCTGAAGGCACTCAGCATGCGCTTGATCGGTCAGTTTAAGTGATAACCACACCCGAGCGCGGTAATTATAGATTTCGGCATACCATGTGGGATTGGTATATTTACTCACATGGCGATCGGCTTGTGACAGACTAATTAATGCATCTTCAAACAAGCCTTGTTTTAAATGTTCTCGACTTAAACAAATCGCCGCTTTGGCGGCCAATTGCGCATCGTTAATTTGATTGGCGCGAGTTAATGCTTCATTGAGTGCCGCTTGCGATTTTTCGTATTGCAAATCGAGCGCCCATAAATTGCCTAAGCCGATGAGTACTTCAATTTGTAATGATTCAATGCGTAAAGTGCGGAGTAATTTAAGGCATTTGTACCATGCGCTTAAAGCATGGGTATAGCTTGATTCTGCAACGTGAATGAGGGCTGAAAGGTGATACCCTTCAGCTAATAAATCGTCGGCTTGATTTTTTTTGGCATAGTGCAAAGCTTGGCGTATGGCCTGTTTGGCCGCAGCAAAATCCATATCAGCCCAATGAAATTGAGCTTGCAATAAAATCGCTTCAGCAATGCCGTGCTGATATTCAATAGCTTGGGCGCAAGTTTGAATCAATTGCGCTTGTTGCAGCAACGCTTTGGAGGTGACTGGGGTTTGTTGTTTGAGTGCTAACAATTGCAGATCAATAGATAAAATATTCTCAGCCATCATGACGATTTATTTCTTTAAAAATCGAAATTAAATCCGATTTAATATATTGATGAAGTGATGGCTTGTAGTGTAACTGATTTGCACTACATTCTTGTATTTATAAATAATTTAATCGCAAATTCAGCGCATTTAAATACAGATGATTGATAAGACGGTTTTATCGTTTTACTGCTTTTGCGGCGTGATTGACGTATTGATTTTGCGCCTGAAGTGCATAAGCCAAGCTCGATCGCTTAGCTTATGCACTTCAAGCGTTCATTGGGGAGAAAACCGCCATTGCTGGCGGTTTGATGCTTATTGGCTTGCTTCTACTTGAATGCGTAAAGTCACTTCGTCGCTGACTGCAGGGACATAGGCGCTCATGCCAAATTCACTGCGTTTAATGGTTGCGATTGCATCCGCGCCGCAGGTTGGTTTTTTGCTCATCGGGTGTGGGCTGCATTTGAAGTCAGTCACTTTTAATGTAACGGGTTTGCTCACGCCTAATAAAGTCAATTGACCGACCACACTGACTAACTGATCACCAGCAAATTTAAAATCGTTGCTTTTAAACGTCATGGTTGGAAATTTTGCGGTATTAAAGAAATCTTCGCCTTTTAAATGCGCATCACGTTTTTCCCAGCCTGAGCGTAGGCTAGAGGTGTCGATGGTGATCTCGGTGGAACCTTTTTTGGCCGCCAGATCCAGCGTGATGCTGCCACTGGTTTTATCAAATGAGCCGCGTTGTGTTGAATAACCCAGATGTTTCACTTCAAAAGTGGGGAGGGTGTGCGATGGATCAATGGTATAGACCTCGGGTGCGGCAAAGGCAGTTGCAGCCAGAGAGACAAAAAGAGCCGAGCGAATGAATTGATGCATGGTTAAAACTCCAGTGGGTAAGTCGATAGAGAGGTACAAAATTGTATGCTCGCTAAGATCTGCGATGAAGTCGCTGCGAGCATACTGTTTCTAACGGCGCTATGGATTAATCTGCTTTGCCTGTGAGCAGCAGTTTGTATTTCACAATGACTTCGTCGGCCACTGTGCCGGTGTCGGCCCAAACGCCGTCACCAATTTTGTATTGCAGGCGCAGCACCGGAATGCTGCCTTCAAGTAATAAGTCATTGCCAACGGTTTTAGCGGTCATTTTGCCGGCGACATCGTGGCTAACCCCTTTGATCATGAGTTTGCCTTTAGTTTCAAATTGGCCGCCACCCAGTGCTTTCACACTGGTCGCAGTAAATGTCGCTTTGGGATTACTCGCAATATCAAACCAAGCTTTTTTCTTGGCTTCGCCATTACCGTCAGGGCCACCGACATCAATACTGGCTAAATCGACGATGATTTCCGCTTTGGCGGTTTCTGGTTTGGCAGGATTAAAATTAATTTTGGCGGTGAAGTTTTTAAAATTACCGTCAACTGGGGTGTTCATTTGCTTAAAAGTAAAGTTCAGCTGACTTTTAGCCGTATTTAAACTTTGTGCAGCGATGGCATGGCTGCCAATCAGTAATAAGCTTGCGGCAATCAAGGAACGGAACATCGTGCTCTCCA
Organism: Deefgea salmonis; assembly: GCF_020531905.1. Taxonomy (GTDB): domain Bacteria; phylum Pseudomonadota; class Gammaproteobacteria; order Burkholderiales; family Chitinibacteraceae; genus Deefgea; species Deefgea salmonis. The sequence continues at coordinate 14,078 of NZ_JAJAWG010000004.1, forward strand.
GTGTTGAATGATTTATTTGTGATTTAAAAAAGGCAGCATTCGCGCCAAGGTACCGTCTTTATCAATGAGCTGATGTTTAATCGCCCCAGCGACGTGCAGTACGATCAGCGCTAATAATGTGTAAGCGATTAACTCATGGGCTGAGACGAGCCAATTGCCGATTTGTTCATTTTTTGCGATTAAATCGGGTAGTTTGAATACGCCAAAGTAGACAACGGAAAAACCTTTAGCGGAGCTCATTAACCAGCCGACCACAGGCAATAAAAACATCAGAAAATACAGTAAATGGTGGACGCCTAGGGCGAGTTTGCGCTGAATTGCCGGTAACTCCGGATCGACGACAGGGGTACCCCTGAGGAGTTTGTAGCCAAAGCGCACGAAAAATAGGCCGAGTACGGTGATACCCGTCCATTTGTGCCAGTTGATCATTTTAAATTTATCTGGCGATAAGGGCATATCGTCAAAAACCCATGCCAAAATAAATCCCGCAATGATCAGTAGTGCCATCAGCCAATGTAGGCTGATTTGCAGATGATCATAATTTTTGGGCGCTGAATGTTTCATTTTGATTGTTCCTTATTCAGTATTTCTGAATTGTGTAGGCATCATAAGCGTTCACGATCTTTACGAATAGCGTAAATACTTGTGTGTTTTGTTCAAATATTTTGAACTTAAGTGGCATGCTGCATTAGGGCGCTGTAAACACGAGTTAATATACGATGACTTTTTGTTACTTCACAATCGAATACGCTTGAATACGCACACCCTGCGGAAAACCAGTAGAATTGCGCGAAAATCAAAATAGCAATAGGGGATTTCAAGTGGAAGAGATTGAAAAGTTTATTGGCGGATTTCGCCGCTTCCAACATAAATATTTTGGTGAGCACCGGGATTTATTTGCCGAGTTGCAATCAGGCCAAAATCCAAAAACATTATTGATTGGCTGTTCTGATTCACGCGTTGACCCTGCATTGTTAACCGATTGCAATCCTGGGGATTTATTTATTGTTCGCAATGTGGCCAATTTAGTGCCGCCGTATGAAATTGATGGTGCTTTTCACGGGGTTTCATCGGCGATTGAATACGCCGTTGAGCATTTAGAAGTCAGTAAAATTATCGTGCTTGGCCATTCTGGTTGTGGTGGTATTCAAGCGTTGATGGAAGCGAGTGAGCCCAAAACCGAGGCTAATTTTATTGGTCGTTGGGTGAGGATCGCTGAGGCCGCGCGAGATCAAGTCAAACGTGAATTAGCGCATAAATCACCCGATCGACAAATTCGTGCGTGTGAGATGGCCGCCATTATTGTTTCTTTGGATAATTTGATGAGCTTTCCGTTTATTGCTCGCCGAGTTCAAGAAGGATCGTTGAGTTTAATTGGTTGGTATTTTGATATTTTACGCGGTGCTTTATACGATTTTGATCAAGAAAAAAATTCGTTTCAAGCTTTGGTGACGTCGTTAAAGGAATAAAAATGGCTTTGAGTGACTCAACGCTCTGCCTAGCGGTCAGTCGTTGAGTTGCTCAAAGCCATTTGAATATGTGGGGCTATTTTTTTGCGTTAATTTAAAGCTTAAAAATCTGTCTTAATTGCTGCGCTACGCCATGTTCATCATTACTTCCAATGACTGGCGCATTGGGGTGGGCCGCTTTGAGTTTGGGGCTGGCATTGCCCATTACAAAAGGATGACCAGCCACCGCAAGCAGCTGAATGTCATTTTGACCATCACCAAAGGCGTAGCAGTGTTCGGCATCAATCGAGAGACGAGCTAAGACTGCAGTCAAAGCGTGGCCTTTGGATACGGTCGGCGCCATCACTTCTAAGCAATCATCGGCAGAAAAAGTAATATAAATTTGGTCGCCAAATCGATCGATAATTTTGCTTTCAATGGCGGTGAGCGTGGCATGATCGCCAATGTATAAAATTTTGGCGATATCTTCGCCGTTGTGGTGTTTCAAATCGGTCACTTGGTAGCCAAATCCCGAGTCCTTGTAATACACCCCCACTAATTCAGGGCATTCCCGTTCCACTAACCAGCCGGCATCCACATAGGCATTGAGTAATGAGCCATGAGAAAACTCGGGCTGCATTAAAGCACGTGCGAGCTCTGGATCTAGGTTTTCTGCAAAAATCTCATTGTTTTCAGGGTCATGAACGCGTGCACCATTGGAGGTAATTAAGTGCGCCTTCACGCCGAGCGTTTCTCGAATACCTTGTACATCTAAAAAATGACGCCCTGTGGCAATTGCAAGGTGCACCCCTTGCTGAGCAAGTGCTTGGAATGTAGCTGCAGTGAACGCATCGACTTTGTGTTCGTGGTCAAGCAAAGTACCATCCAAGTCAGAAACAATCATTTTTTGCATGGGTTCAATCCTAGGGATTTATCAGTGTGCTGTAATTTTACGCCGCAAAGTGAATGAGTGCGTCAGTAATAATGCCATTGGGGTTCAGCTTTAGCGGTGAGGGGGGGATGAAAGCGGTACAATTGGGGTTAAATATAAGGACGGTTTTGATGAATAAAACGGATGTCATTGTGATCGGCGCAGGCGCTGCAGGTCTGATGTGCGCGGCCACCGCTGGCCTGCGTGGTCGTAAGGTGGTCTTGATGGATCACAGTGAAAAATTGGCCGAAAAAATTAGAATTTCTGGCGGTGGACGTTGCAACTTTACCAATCTGAATGTTCGGCCAGAGTGTTATCTCTCGAATAATCCGCATTTTGTAAAGTCGGCGCTGAAGCAATTTACGCAGTTTGATTTTATGGCTTTATTGGATAAGCACGGCTTAACTTACCATGAAAAAACCTTAGGGCAATTGTTTTGTGATCAAAACTCACAAGGCATTATTGAGATGCTCAAAGCGGAAGTGAATTTGGGCGATGTGATTTGGCGTATGGGCACCGAAGTCATTGCGGTGGCACAAGTGGAGGGGCAGTTTCAAGTCACAACAGCGACCGAAGTCTGGCTTAGCGACGCCTTAGTGATTGCGACGGGCGGCTTATCCATCCCACAAATTGGCGCGACGGCCTTTGGCTACGAAGTGGCGAAGCAATTTGGGCTCAATTTACAGCCCTTGGCCGCCGCATTGGTGCCTTTGACCTTTCAAGCCGAAGATTTATGGGCTGAATTGGCCGGTGTTGCATTAGAAAATGTTGTGGTGAGTTGTGAAAATACATCATTTCGCGAGTCGATTTTATTGACGCATAAAGGTCTTTCTGGTCCGGCTATCTTGCAAATATCTAGCTTTTGGCAAGCGGGAAAAACGCTCGAAATTGACTTAATTCCAGATTTGGACTTGGCTGATTTTTTAAGAACGGCCAATCGAGATGCCTTGTTGTCGACCGTTTTAGCTGATGTATTACCAAAACGATTTGTAGGGGTATGGCTTGCTAAATATGGTGAAATAAGGCCGCTCAAGCAATACTCTAGTAAAGAGCTGCAACGATTAGAATCTGAGCTTCACCAATGGCACATTAAGCCATCGGGCAGTTTGGGATATAAAAAAGCCGAGGTGACACGCGGTGGTGTCGATACAGATCAGTTGCTATCAAAATCGATGATGGTGCGGGAAATCCCGGGTTTATATTTCATTGGCGAGGTTGTTGATGTCACTGGTTGGTTAGGTGGTTACAATTTTCAATGGGCTTGGTCATCAGGATATGTTGCAGGAATGAATATTTAGGATTAGAGTAATACTACAGCAACAAAACAGCAGTCATTAATGGTGGTCTTGTTGCTGATCTTTACTAAACCGTAGATAAGGGGGCAATATTTGATTGATTCCAGTGTCGTGTGTTTGGTGCCTAGCATTTAATGCTAATTAAGATCAATCTTTTGGTCTTTGCCCATAGTGGCTTTAATATTTAGTTTCGTATTTCAAATTTGAAAGCAATCGAACTAACCGCTTTCAACAGAAATGTAATTACATTTCGATGTTCTTTGTATTGCACTGGTTTTTCGTAGTTGAACTGTAGCAAAGGAGGTCATATTTGATTGATTCCGATGTTTTTAGTTTACTCAACCTTGGCTAGTTGATGCGATTTCTGATCATTATTATGATCATTGCCGTAGTGCAGTATTTTTTTAGCATGAAAATAGTGATTGAGTTGCTTCACTTTGCGGAGTGTGGATCTGATACTCCATTGATAAACCGTTACTTTGTTTTAACCGATTGATACTTTTTTTTAAAACGTGCAGGTTGATCTTTATACTTGTGTCATTTGTTTTAATGATTAAGCACTTTTTATGAGTTGAAGTTTGTTGTTTTATAAAGTAGTTGGTTGTTATTTTTTGATCAATGTTTTTGTAATATAAAAAACGAGGCTTAATGCCTCGTTTTTTTGTGCTTGACTCTTAAATTAGTGCGAATATTCAGTCTGACTGGCTATGGTTTTTCTATTGTTTAAATAGAAAAAACTTACATAAATCAAATAAATAGTTTTCGCCGGCGTGTAAAAATCAATGATTGTATTTTTATTTATCATTCTGATGGTCAAGCGCCACTGGCTATTTTAAGCCTAATACTTCTTGCATGTCGTAAAGGCCAGTTGCTTTATGCTGTAAAAATCGAGCAGCACGTAGGCTGCCTTGAGCATAAATAGTGCGGTTGCTGGCTTTGTGAGTGATCTCGATGCGCTCGCCTTCTCCGGCAAAAACGACTGTATGGTCGCCAATCACATCGCCACCGCGTAGCGTTGCAAAACCGATTTTGCCATCCTCACGTGGGCCTGTGATTCCTTCTCTAGACCACACTGCAATCTCGTTGAGTGACTGATCCCATGCTTTGGCAATGGCTTGCCCCATTGCAATGGCTGTGCCTGAAGGCGCATCAACTTTATGTTTGTGATGCATTTCTACAATTTCTGCGTCGTAGCCATGGCTCAGTGCACCAGCAGCAATCTCAAGTAATTTAAATACTAGATTGACGCCAATACTCATATTGTACGCAGAAACGATGGCGATTTTTTGGCTTGCCGCCTCGAGCGCAGCACGACCTGCTTCATCGAAACCGGTGGTGCCAATAATCATTTTAACGCCGTATTGCTGGCAAACAATCAGGTGTTCCAGCGTGCCTTCTGGACGGGTAAAATCAATTAGAATATCCGCATTTTGCAATGCAGATAATTGATCGGTAATTAAAACCCCACAATTTTTTCCTATGTGCGCACAAGCATCTTGGCCAACGGCTTCGCTGCCGGCTCGATCAAGGGCGACGCTCAGTATCACATCATCAGCAGCTTGTACTGCTTCAATGAGCATGCGGCCCATGCGGCCGCTACTGCCGGCAATGGCGATTTTAATCGTCATAATTTAAAACCCTTCATTCATTAGCGGTTTCACTTCGATGATTTTTGAATCTGGATTGCTCGGATCGATCGGCATCAATAAATTATCATTGCTAGGGGGGAGTGGCTGTGTTTTTTCTGCCGGTTCAGCTTTAGGGTCGGGTAGGTAATCACCGTCCCAGCGCACTAGGCTATTTTCATTAAAGAAAACAACAAAGTTTTTTGCCTCTTTGACTTTTCCGCCTCGGCTATCCCGGTAAATATAATCCCAGCGATCTTTATGAAATGGATCGGTGAGTAGGGGGGTGCCAAGCGCAAAACGAACTTGCGAGCGAGTCATTCCCACTCGTAGCAAGGCAACTTGCTTGGCGGTGATTTCATTGCCCTGCGGAATATCTAGTTTATAAGGGGTGATAAAATTGACCACGCTGCAGCCACTTAATAATAAGCTGCCGGTCACAAATGCGGTTAGTAGTCTGGCCTTCATCTTGGTTTGATTCGCTCGTGGATGCCGGTGCGCGTCACCGGGAAACGCTATATCATAACCGGATTGTGTAACTCCCGCACGACTGGGGAACAAAGAAGGGTAGAACAATGAGCAAAGCGGCTGAATTAAAAGGCATGGGTTTGAAGGCGACAGGGCCAAGATTAAAGATCTTGAATCTGTTTGAAACCAGTGGCGCGCGCCATCTGACTGCCGAAGATGTTTATCGCATGCTATTGGTTGAAGAAATTGATGTTGGCTTGGCGACGGTATATCGCGTATTGACTCAATTTGAGCAGGCGGGGATTTTGGAGCGACATCACTTTGAAACAGGCAAGGCCGTCTTTGAATTAAAGCAAGAAGAGCATCACGATCATTTGGTTTGTGTTAAATGCGGCGCGGTTGAAGAATTTTTTGATCCAGAAATCGAAGCACGCCAAGATGCCATTGCACTTAAGCATGGTTTTGAAATTCAAGATCACGAAATGTATATCTATGGCATTTGTAATCCTTGCCAAATTAAAGCCAAGAAATAGTTTTTTGTGATCACCTTACTATGATCCCGTGGTTAGATCATCATTCGCCTTTTCCGCCGTTGACGCAGGCGCTCAAAGAGCCCAGTGGTTTATTGGCGGCGGGGGGCGACTTGTCGTCAGAACGCATTTTAATGGCGTATCGGCAGGGTATTTTTCCGTGGTTTATGCCCAATGAGCCTATTTTGTGGTGGAGTCCTGATCCACGCATGGTCTTATTTAGCAATGAGCTGATTATTCCGAAATCACTACGCAAAGTAGTGCGTCAGCGTCCGTATCGCGTGACGTTTGACACGGCGTTTAGTGCGGTGATGCAAGGCTGTGCAGCCCCGCGAGCCGGCGTTGCTGCAACATGGATTAGTGATGAGATGTTGGCTGCATATAGCGCATTGCATCAACAAGGGCTTGCACACAGTTTTGAGTGTTGGATGGATGATGAGCTGGTGGGCGGTTTGTATGGCGTGGCCATTGGCAAAATGTTTTACGGCGAATCAATGTTTGCGCGTCGTTCGGACGCGTCAAAAATCGCTTTTGTGCATGCGGTGCAATGGCTGGCTGCTGCGGGTTTTGTCATGATTGATTGTCAAATGCATACTGAACATTTGGCGCGATTTGGAGCCAGAGAGATTGCTCGTGATGAATTTATTGCTAAGCTAGAAGTTCAACTTGCCCAGCCTGATCGACTTGGGCCATGGTCATATTCCCATACCAATTAGCTTGTCTATAGGTGTCGCATGAACGATACATTTCGTAAGCATACAGTTCAATTACAGTTCTATGCCACCGCCCCATATCCTTGTAGTTACTTAGAAGATCAGGCCGCTCGTTCACAGGTCGCGGTGCCTTCTGAGTTGATTTCCACTGGGGCTTATAGCCAATTAGTGCAGCAAGGTTTTCGTCGGAGCGGGTCATTTGTGTATCGACCGTGGTGTGATCATTGCCAAGCCTGCGTTGCCGTGCGTTTGCCGGTGCTGGATTTTGTTGCCAGCCGTAGTCAGCGCCGTGCTTTAAAGCACAATGAGTCGCTCAAGGTGCGGATTATGAAACTTGAGTTTCGCGAAGAGCATTTTTTGTTATACCAACGCTACCAGCAATCGCGGCATAGCGGCGGCGGCATGGATCAAGACGGGCATGAGCAATACCGTGGCTTTATTTTAAAAAGCCAGGTGGCGAGTTTTTTGGCTGAATTTACCGAAAATGGCGTGGTCGTGATGGTCAGTTTGATTGATCAACTCGATGATGGACTTTCGTCGGTGTATACCTTTTTTGATCCTGACCTGCCGGCGCGTAGCTTGGGGGTTTTTAATGTGTTGTGGCAAATTGGCTTAGCTAAGCAGTTGGGCTTGCAATACGTGTATTTGGGCTATTGGATTAAAGATTGCCGCAAAATGGAATACAAAACCCAATATCGACCGATTGAGGGTTTGCTCAATGGTAAATGGCAGCTATTGAAGGGTATTTAGTTCTATACGTTTATTGATATAGCTTAGAAATGAATACCTGCTTAAATATTGTAAATTGAATTGGGTGGCAACTTGGAACTCTTCGATTTTTGTTGAGTCTATCGGTCAATGAATATTTAACAAAGGCCCACAATGCAAGCGATGACTTTGTCTGAAATCGAACAGCTTCGGGTTGAATGCCGCAGCATGGTGGCCAAGCAATCGATGGTGTCGGGTGCGATTGCCATGGTGCCGATTCCGGGGCTCGATGTTGGTGCCGACGTGGCGATTATGTCGCGGATGGTGGAGCAGATTAATCAAAAATTTGGCTTAAGTGCGGCGCAAATTAATCAGCTTAATCCGCAGTTAAAACAGCGCGTTTTTGTGATTGTCAGTTCGCTGAGCTCGAGTTTAATTGGTAAGTATTTGTCAAAAGAATTACTGCTCTTGGCATTCAAACGTGTGGGGGTTCGACTGGCGAGTAAGCAAGCGGCGAAATTTGTGCCGTTTTTAGGCTCAGCCATCGCGGCTGGAATTAGCTATGGTGCGATGCGCATGCTAGGTAACGCCCATATTGATGACTGCTGCCAAGTACTGATTCAGTTGCAAAGCAGTACGACCTTTGAGCATGAAACGATGGCTCGCGATATCTAGTCACTGCATTCGGTGGGATAATGGGGAATCTGATTTAAGGATTCTTGCATGTCGACCTCACCCAATACCCTCCAGCATTTAATCATTCATCAATTACATAAAGAGCCCAATGGCCCGGCGCGAGTGGCATTGAGCTCGGCTGAAATGCCCGTCAATAGTGCGGCGCAGCGTTTGGTCGACCATCTATGCCAATTGTATGGCAGTCGCAATGGCAAAGGCTTTGGCAAGTTTGAAGAGGACGAGCACGAATCTCCGATGCCGGCCTTGGTGCGTCGCTACGTGGACGATGCGGATTTTCTTGGGTTTTCTCAGCAGGCGATCGCGCAGTTGCAAGTGCGTGCCGAGCAAGAGGCTGAGGCCAGCGGCGGCTATGTGTTGATGGCGCACGTTAGCAATAGCGAGATGGACTTTCTCTTTTTTGCCTTAGTGGGGGAAGTGATTGGCACGGCCGTGAATGCTGATCTGCACCTTGAAGACAGCATTCACTTGGATATGGATCATTTGCGCGTTGCAGGGCGAATTGATTTGGGCGTATGGCAAGCCGGTGGTGAGCGTTATGTGAGCTTTTTGCGCGGGCGCGGTGATGTGGCGGCGTATTTCAAATTGTTCTTAGGCTGTAACGATATGGTGACGCCGCTTAAAGAAACCCAAAAGCTAGTTAAAGGGCTGGAACAATTTGTCGAGCAGCAGGCCCTCAGCGCACAAGATCGTGACGAAGTGTTTCAGCGCGCACACAATTTACTCGATGAAATGGGCAATGAGCAGGGCGAAGTGAACTTAGCCGAGGTCGCCAGCCAAATTTACCCGGATGCGCCACAGGCATTACAGGACGCACTACAGCATGACGACCTTGGGCTCGTTGATGGTTTTGTTCCGGATCGCCGAGCGATTAAGCCACTGATGCGCTTTAAAGCCGCTGCGCCAGAATGGAAGCTGGAGTTTGATCGCGCCAGCTTGCGCTCGGGGGCAGTAATTTACGACAAACACAGCGATACGCTGGTGCTGTCAAATATCCCAGACAAACTCAAAAAAGCCTTATTAGAACAATAAACAACAACGGGGTATTGCCTGCTCCGCTTTGCTGTACAAGCGTTGGTGATGTATACCCCAAAGGGTAAAATAACATCCATCGAGGGTGTCTATTTGAGCGTTGTTTTATAGAACAAACGTTCTTTTTTGGCTTGCGATGATGGTCGCACTCTAGTATTGTGAACGTACGTTCTATATGGAGTCGCCGTCATGTCAATTCGTTTTCGTCTCTCTGACCATGCCTTTTTGCAGCAACAAACTTTACGTATCCCGTTAGTGCTGCTTGAAGCATGGGTGCAGCCGGCTTGGCGTGGCTCGGCGCAACTCTTGTCCGCTCGGCATATTGCCCAATTGCCCGCCGCAGTACGCCCGATGGCGCAGCGTTTTATCGGGCTGTATATCGTCAGTGATGGACAAGGCATGATTACTCACATTGCGCAAATGACGCATCGCCTCGCGAATCCGGCACAAGAGATTGATTTTAATTTTGCGCCACGATCGATCAAGCTAGCCAATGCGTTCAATGGCACTCAAGTCATGGCATGGGCGCGCACCGCATTGAATGGTTCGGGTATTGCTTGCTGAGCCATTTAAAGTAAAGGCCACCGAGCAATACAGGCCTGATGCATCACAATGGGCAATGACTGGACCAATATGAAAGATAGCGCGGCATGGACTGGGGCTGGTAAACTCTAGCCCTATTATATTTCCGACTTTTTATAGGTTACTCATGGCTCAATATGTAATGTCTATGCTCCGAGTGAGCAAGATTGTTCCGCCAAAACGTCAGATTATTAAAGATATTTCATTGTCTTTTTTCCCCGGCGCAAAGATTGGTTTGCTGGGCCTGAATGGTTCGGGTAAATCGACTGTTCTGAAAATTATGGCAGGGGTTGAAAAAGAATTTGAAGGTGAAGTTCAGCATTTACCCAACATCAAAATTGGTTATTTAGCGCAAGAACCAGAATTGAATGCTGAAAATACCGTGCGCCAAGAAGTTGAAAGTGGCCTCGGCGAAGTCTTTGAAGCGCAAGCCAAATTGGAAGCGGTTTATGTCGCTTACGCCGAAGAAGGCGCTGATTTTGATGCCTTAGCCGAAGAACAAGGTCGTTTAGAAGCGATTATTTCTGCGGGTGCTGGCGATAATTTAGAGTTGCAACTTGAAATCGCTGCCGATGCACTGCGTTTGCCAGAATGGGATGCGATCGTTGGCCAATTGTCTGGTGGTGAAAAGCGCCGCGTTGCTTTGTGTAAATTGCTGCTGTCTAAGCCAGATATGTTGCTGCTCGACGAGCCAACCAATCACTTGGATGCTGAATCGGTTGAATGGTTAGAGCAATTTTTGGTGCGCTTCCCAGGTACCGTGGTTGCCGTAACGCATGATCGCTACTTCTTGGATAACGCCGCTGAGTGGATTTTGGAGCTAGACCGTGGGCATGGTATTCCTTGGGAAGGCAATTATTCGACTTGGTTGCAAAAGAAAGAAGAGCGTCTCAAGTTAGAAGAATCGCAAGAGTCGGCACGTCAAAAAGCCTTAAACAAAGAATTGGAATGGGTTCGTCAAAATCCGAAAGGGCGTCAAGCTAAATCAAAAGCCCGTATTGCGCGCTTTGAAGAGCTCTCTAGCTTTGAGCATCAAAAACGCAACGAAACCCAAGAAATCTTTATCCCAGTTGCGGAGCGTTTGGGCGAAAAGGTGATTGAGTTTAAAGGGGTCAGCAAAGCCTTTGGTGAGCGCTTATTGATTGATGATTTAAGCTTTAACGTACCAGCGGGTGCGATTGTCGGCATTATCGGGCCTAACGGCGCGGGTAAATCCACCTTATTTAAGATGATTGCTGGCAAGGAAGCGCCCGATAGCGGTGAAGTTGAAATCGGTCAAACCGTGCAAATGGCGTTTGTCGAACAAAGTCGCGAAGGTTTAGAGAACGACAAAACGGTATTTCAAGACGTTTCAAATGGCCATGATGTGATCAGCGTCGGCAAGTTTGAGATGAGCAGTCGCGCCTACTTAGGACGCTTTAATTTTAAAGGCGGCGATCAAGCTAAATTAGTTGGTAATCTATCCGGTGGTGAGCGTGGTCGTTTGCATTTGGCTAAAACGCTACTCAAAGGCGGCAATGTATTACTGCTGGATGAGCCATCGAATGATTTGGACGTCGAAACATTGCGTGCGCTAGAAGATGCATTGCTTGAATTTGCCGGTACTGTGTTTGTTATTTCGCATGATCGTTGGTTCCTTGACCGGATTGCAACGCATATCTTGGCGGCGGAAGGCAATTCGCAATGGAATTTCTTTGATGGTAATTATCAAGAATATGAAGCGGATAAGAAAAAACGCTTAGGTGAAGAAGGCGCAAAACCAAAACGAATTCGCTATAAGCCAATTACACGTTAATTGCATTGCTTAAAACAAGGAAGGGTGATCCCTTCCTTGTTTTTTTTTTGCTTTCAAATCACCCATGTTCAATCTAGGTGTTGAAACCACCGAGGTACTTTTTGCAAGTATTCAGTATTTTGCGGCAGGTTTTATTTGAAACAAAGAATATCGTAGTAATTCATGACTAAAAAACCATGACTGATGGGTAATAGATGTTTTTATATTCAGAATAAAGCACAATCTTACGCTACTGAGGTTTCACTTTATTTATTTCATCGAGAAAGACTGCGTGACCAATACCCTTTCTAATTCAGAGCAAGCAGAATCAAGAGATTCTTTAGGGCGAATTCGTCATGTTCTGGTGGCTTTGTTTATTTGTGTTTTTGTTGCCACCTTAGTCATACAGGGTATTTCGATTTGGCGCAGCTATCAAGCGGCGCTCGCTAAAGCCGAGCAAGAAATGCTATTGCTCACCCGTGCGTTTGAAGAACATGTTGGTCGCACGATGGAATCGACCATGTTTGCTTTGTCGGCCATTGAGCAAGATGCGGTCTTTCAATCTTGCGTCGCCGTAAAGGACCCCGCGTGCTTGCATGCCTATCTACAGCGGGTTGTGGTTCGATATCCGCAATTAAGTAGTCTGGCTTTTGCCTGGGACACCGGCGAATTAGCCGCTTCCAGCGTGAAACATCCGATTGCAAAAATCAATGTCGCAAACGCACAATTTTTCCGTGTGGCAAGGTCACGTCCACAAGCGCGATATTATATCGCCGAGCAGCAAAGCGACCCAATCATCCAGCACGATGTGATTCCATTTGTAACCGCTATTTTGGATAGCAAAAATAATTTTTCAGGCGTTATTGTTGCGGGACTCAATCCGGATTATTTTCAAAAGTTTTATAATTCAATGGCCAATAACAAAGATATCGTGATTCGATTATTTCGTGATGACGGTATTTCTTTGGCACGCTATCCTTTTTTAGCCGGTGAAGTCGGGCGGGATATATCGCATCAAAATTTCTTTGAACGTGTATCTAGTGGTACCGAGAAGGGCATTTTTTATGAAAGTCATTCTTTAGATCAAGCTGCAAAAATTTATGGCTGGCACCGGGTTGTTGGCTGGCCATTGGGCGTTTCAATTGGTATTGATCGAGATGCCGTGCTAGCCACTTGGTGGCGAGAAACATATATCACACTGGGAATTGCGTTCACCTTGCTTTTGGCCGGATCCGCTTTACTCATTTATGTATTGCGACAATTAACGCGATTAGAAAGAACTGAGGCTGATTTATATTTAACTAAAGTCGCCATTGAAAATGGTGCTGATATGGCCATTTGGCTTGATCCGGCGGGGCATATTCGCTATGTGAATGCCACAACCTGCCATCGATTTGGCTATGCCGAGCATGATTTATTGGCCATGCGTTTCCGAGATATTAATCCAGATTTTAAACCCGATAGTTGGCCTAAATTTTGGAATTTATTACGTCAACATCGACATTTATTTGACGAGATTTGTTTGAAAACCCGCACTGGAGAATCATTTCCGTGTGAAGTGCATTCCAATTACATTTTATTTAAAGGCCAAGAATATAACTGTGCTGTGGTGCGAGATATTTCGGAGCGGCGAATGCAAGAAGAAGCAATCGTTAAATCTGAACAGCAATTGCGTTTGGCTTTAGAGGCATCGAGTACGGGTTTATTTGATATGCCATTAGATGGCCGTCGAACCGCGATTACCAGCCCAGAATATGATCGTTTATTAGGGTATGAACCAGGTGAATTGGTTGAGACTTTTGATAAATGGAAAGAACAATTACATCCCATTGATAAAGAGCAAGCTGTTTCGGCTTATCGAGACTATTACGCCGGACATTCGGCGCAATTTGCGGTTGATTTTCGTCGAAAAATTAAACGCGGTGAATTTCGTTGGTTTCAAACCCGAGGCAAATTTGTTGATTTTGATTCACGCGGTAAACCCAGTCGTTTAATTGGCACCATGACTGATATTACTGAACGTAAAGAAGCGCAAGATCGAATTACTGAATTGGCCAATTTTGATAGTGTTACCGGTTTAGCAAATCGTAATTTATTGCGTGATGAGCTGCGTTTGGCCTTGGCCAGTGCTGAAAAATATAATCGAAAACTCGCGGTGTTATTTTTAGATTTAGATCGCTTTAAAACCATTAATGATTCTTTGGGCCATTCTGCCGGTGATATGGTGCTGTCGCAATTGGCGACGCGTTTAAGGCAAATTGTCGGTAAGCAAGACATTTTATCTCGCCTCGGTGGTGATGAATTTGTTTTAGTCTTGGCCGATCTACCTAATCCGCTGATTGCCGGTGATGTGGCTGATCGAATTTTGTCGTCGTTTCAGCAATCCTTTACTTTAGAAGCGGGTAACTTTGCAACGTCGACGTCGATTGGGATTAGTGTTTTTCCAGATGATGGGCATGATCCTGATGTGTTAATTAAAAATGCCGATGTGGCAATGTATCAGGCCAAAACCAATGGTCGCAATAATTATCAATACTTTACTGCCGATATGAATGCGCGGGCTTCGGAGCGATTGATTTTAGAAACCAGCATGCGCAATGCGCTAGAAAATAATGAATTTGAATTGTATTTCCAGCCTCAAGTCAGCCTAGAAACTGGGCTAATTATTGGCGCAGAGGCCTTAATTCGTTGGCATCATCCAGAGAAAGGCTTGGTTTCGCCGGTCAAATTTATTCCGATTGCTGAAGAGTCACGGATGATTTTACCGATTGGTAATTGGGTGATGCTCGAGGCGTGTCGTCTTGCTGCCCAGTGGCAACGTGCGGGATTGGCCCCAATTACCATCGCCATCAATATGTCGCCGATGCAATTGCATCAGGCCAATTTATTGCAACTGATTCAAACTGCACTGGATCAATCAGGGTTGGCCGCTCAATATCTCGAAATTGAAGTGACTGAGTCGGTCATGATGCAAGAAGTGGAGCAGGTGATGCTCACGTTGCAGGGCATTAAACGGCTGGGCGTTAAATTGTCTTTGGATGATTTTGGGACCGGTTATTCCAGCTTGGCGTATTTAAAGCGTTTTGCATTTGATAAATTAAAAGTCGATCAAAGCTTTGTCAGTGATATTAGTTCAGATCCGAATGATGCGGCGATTGTGATGGCGATCATCGGTTTGGGCAAAACGCTAGGCATGTCGGTGTTGGCTGAAGGGGTCGAGACCGAGGCGCAATTGGCATTTTTGCGCTCGGCAGGAACGGATTCGATTCAAGGCTATTTATTTAGCCAACCCATCACTGCCGCGCAATTTGAAACCATGCAAATACAAAAAAAGGGTTTAAGCCTCTAGGGCCTGTTGACGTTTGGTTTTCAGTCGCTGCTTACGCGATTTTCGCGGCAGATCAAGGCATTTTATGCGACCAATAACCCGTTATTCGAGCATGAAATAACGCAGATATGCCGCGAAAAGCGCCCAGCCCCTAGGGTTTGGCTGCGGCTTTTTGAAATCAAGTCAGCCTGACACTGCGTTGAAAAACGCTTGCATAGAATGACTATGCCACGCGTCTTTCGCCTTGTTTCAGGCCAAAATCAGCACAAACGCGATCCGCAAACCAAACGTCAACAGACCCTAGTAATACCCCCTGGGGGTTTATTCGTCTTTGGCTTTTAATTCGTCCACTAGCGCAATATACATCTGCATTGCGCTGTCATTGCTGGTGCCAATTAATTTGGCCCATGCATCGTATTTAGCTTGCGCAACAAATTGAATGGCAGAAGGACGATTGCCGCTGACGTCGCCTTCGCTGCCTTGCTTATACAGCGCGTAAAGGCGTAACTTGGTTTGAACGTCGGGGGCATCATTAAGATTCACTACTTCATCTTGTGCGGTTTTGAAACGGGCAGCTAAGTCGCTCATGGATCCACCTTATGAAACGTTTGTTTGAAAATACTGCTGAGTATAGACTGAGAATACAAATCTCTCCAAGCCCTACGAATCAATTGCGCCACATTGCGACGCAGTGTCGTAACGGCGCTTTATTTGATAGGATCTGCCATGCAAATACCGCATAAAATTGCTTTTTTAAATGGTCAATTTGCGCCGTTGGCTGAGTTAAAAATCTCGGTTATGGATCGAGGTTTTTTATTGGGTGACGGCGTTTATGAAATGATTCCGGTTTATCAGCGGGTTGCTTTTCGCTTGGATGAGCATTTGGCGCGGCTAGCTCATAATTTGGCCCAAGTTAGCATTGAAAACCCGTATTCGAGGCCAGCGTGGCGTGAGCATATTCAGACCCTCATCCAAGCGCAAACGTTTGTCGATCAATCGATTTATTTACAAGTATCGCGCGGTCCCGCGTATCCGCGCCAGCATGCTTTTCCGCTACAAGCCACGCCGACGGTATTGATGTTTGCCGATCCCCTTGAGCCGCCACCAGCGCAGGCCATTGAATCTGGCGTCAGTGCGATCACCTGCGATGATCTTCGCTGGCAGCGTTGTAATATCAAGGCCATTTCTTTATTGGCTAATGTACTGGCCAAGCAAGAAGCAGTGGATGCGGGCGTTGCCGAGGCGATTTTATTGCGCGATGGCGTTATGCTTGAAGGTGCTGCGAGCAATATTTTTATCGTTAAAGACGCGGTAATTTATACGCCAGCGCCGTCAAATTTAATGCTCACAGGAATCACCTATGACGTGATTTTAGAGCTGGCTCGCCAGCATGCTTTGCCACTCCAGCTCGAGCGAGTTACGGCACAGATGCTGCGTGAAGCGGATGAAGTTTGGTTGACGTCTTCATCGAAAGAAATTCTCGCCATCGTGAATTTGGATGGGCAAGCAGTAGGAAATGGCCAAGTTGGCCCCATATATAAAACCATGTATGGTTTGTACCAAGATTTTAAAATGACGGTGATGCACCGTGGACAGGAGTAAGCATAATGGTAGGTTTTACAGATGTACCGAGTCAGAAACTAGAAGATTTAGTCACATTTCCGGTCTTAATTCCTGTGAAAGTAGTGAGTCATAAAAGCATTAGCCATGCTGAATTTGTCAAAGAAATTGTCCAAGTCACGCAAGGATTGATCGCTGATTTTGTAGAAGACCAAATTGAGCATCGCGCGTCAACCAGTGGCAATTACCATGCTTTAACGTTGATGATTACCTTTGAAAATGTTGAGCAAGTACACGCGCTTGACGCCGCTTTACGCGCGCATCATATGGTTCGTATGGTGCTTTAAGTGCCAGATTTGATTGTAAAACAGTTAGGGCAAGTCGATTATTTGCCGACCTTTGAGGCGATGCAGGCATTTACCAGTCAACGCGGAGCTAGCACGCCTGATGAATTGTGGTTGCTGGAGCATCCGCCGGTATTTACTCAAGGCTTAGCGGGTAAACCTGAGCATATTTTGAGCCAAAGCGCGATTCCGATCGTGCAGATCGATCGGGGTGGACAGGTCACCTATCATGGTCCGGGGCAGTTGATTGCGTATTTATTGCTCGATTTGCGACGGCATAAGTTGGGCGTGCGCGATTTAGTGCGCTTGCTTGAAAACAGCGTGATTGCGGTGCTTGCTGATGAGGGCATTACCGCCTATGGCAAAGTGGATGCGCCGGGCGTGTATGTGATGCTGCACCGTGAGGGTTTTGATTTTGAAGCTAAAATTGCCAGCTTGGGTTTGCGGATTAAAAATGGCTGTTGTTATCATGGCTTGGCATTGAATGTCAGCATGGATTTAGCGCCATTTCAGCAAATTAATCCTTGTGGCTATCAAGGCTTGCAAGTCACGCGCATGCTCGATATGGGGATTAACAAGACACCCGCAGATTTGTTCGGTAAAATGGCCGACAAAATTCTTCAACAAATCAAGCAATTACCCGCATAAAAAGTACGGTAATTCGGACGATATGACAGATCAAATCAAAGAAGGGGCCAGCGTGCCCACCAGCAAACCGGCAAGTAAAGAAGTCGGTGTTAAGTTAAAGGGTGAAGCGAAAACGGCCCGTATTCCGATTAAAATCGTTCAGCTTGAAACCAAAATCAAAAAGCCCGAATGGATTCGCGTGCAAGCGGCCAGTCATAACAGCCGCTTTTATGAAATCAAACAGATTTTGCGTGAGCAAAAACTGCATACGGTCTGTGAAGAAGCAACTTGCCCCAATATTGGTGAGTGTTTTGGTAAAGGCACCGCCACCTTTATGATCATGGGCGACATCTGTACGCGGCGCTGCCCGTTCTGTGATGTGGGCCATGGCCGACCGAATCCGCTCGATGAGAATGAACCGCGTCACTTGGGCGAAACGATTGCGGCATTAAAGCTCAAATATGTGGTCATTACCTCGGTTGATCGGGATGATTTACGCGACGGTGGTGCCGCGCATTTTGCGGAGTGTATTCAAACCACCCGTCAATTGAGCCCAGAAACGCAAATCGAAGTGCTGGTTCCCGATTTTCGTGGCCGGGTTGAATTGGCGCTGGAAACCTTCAAAGACGCTTTGCCTGATGTGATGAATCATAATTTAGAAACCGCGCCGCGCCTGTATAAGCAAGCGCGCCCGGGCTCGGATTACCAGCATTCATTAGACTTGCTCAAAGAATTCAAACGCCTTTATCCAGCAGTCAGCACCAAGTCGGGCATTATGGTCGGCTTGGGTGAGACTGATGAAGAGGTGTTCCAAGTGATGGCCGATATGCGCGCGCATAATATTGATATGATTACCATCGGTCAGTACCTGCAGCCATCCAACGGTCACTTGCCGGTGCTGCGTTATGTGCATCCAGATCAATTCAAAGTCTTTGAAAAACACGCCTATGAATTAGGCTTTAAACATGCGGCAGTAGGCGCAATGGTTCGATCTAGCTACCACGCTGATGAGCAAGCGCATGGCGCAGGAGTTTAGTCGTTAACGCTTCGAAGTCCTGAATGCCAAATACGATTGTGTATCCAACAAAAATGCCCCGAATCAATCGGGGCATTTTTGTTTTACTCGGTAACAAGGTAAGGGCTCAGCCTTACCTAGAGGTAAATTGTAAGGGCTCAGCCGTTCCACCTCAATTGTCGTTTTAATTCAGGCATGCTGCGCTTTTGATTTTTGGGAGCGCACCATGGGACGGTGGATTGATGCTTTGCAATGGGTGCAACGTTGGCAGGCTAGTGGTTTAACTCAAGCCGAGTTTGTCCGAGTGCACCAGCTTAAACGCACTACTTTTTCCAGTTGGCTGCGCCGTAGCCGCCTCGAATCTGCCGACGCATCTTCAGCTGCAATCACCGAACCGCAGATCGCCCCGAAACCATCGGCTTCAAGCATCGTGCCCGCACAATGGCCCGCACCCGTTGCGGTGCAGTTGCAGTTGAATTTCCCCTCCGGCGTAACCCTGACTTTGCCTGCGGCGACCGATCCGGCTTGGGTCGCGTCTTTATTGCGCGGTTTGGCATGATGCCGCCATTCACTTCGCTGCAATTGGTCGTCGAACCGGTCGATATGCGCCTCGGTATCGAGGGTTTGTCGGCCAAGATTCACGCCAGTTTGCAGCGTTCACCCGTCGAGGGTGCGGCGTATGCCTTTCGCAATCAGCGCAGCAATCGCCTCAAAGTGTTGCTGTGGGATCGCTCTGGCGTGTGGTTGGCGCAACGGCGTTTGCATCACGGTCGATTTATTTGGCCACAATCGGGCGATGCAGTGTTTACGCTGGATGCGGCGCAGTGGCAATGGTTGGTGAGCGGTGTCGATTGGCAACGACTCGCGCCGCCACCGCTAGCAGAATACGTCTACTAATTCACGATGAGGATGGATAAAACAGTTGTCGCAGTATTGCCCTATATAACATGAAAAATATGATTTGTAGGGCAATACCCTGTAAAATCAACACATGGACCTCGCTCAAGAACTCGCCAATTCAAACCTACCCGCCGCAGTCCGCGCGGCGATTTTGGCGCAGTCTGAGTTACTCACCCAGCAAGATCAACAACTCAAACAATACGTCTCCGACATCCAAAATAAAACGCAAACCATCGAAGCGCTAACGATGGAATTGGCCTATCTGCGCCGCATGCGTTATGGCGCCAAGACCGAAGTGATGAGTAGCGAGCAGCGGGATTTATTTGAAGAAGCGCTCGATGCCGATATGGCCGCGCTGGAAGCTAAACTTGCCGCCGAGCAAGCCAACAACACCCCCGAAGTCAGCAACAAAACGCCACGCATTCGCGCAGGTCGCCAAGCCTTACCGGCGCATTTACCGCGTACCGATATGGTTCATGAACCTGAGTCGTGCACCTGCGGCCAATGTGGTCAGGGTTTGGTTAAAGTCGGTGAAGACATTAGCGAGCAACTGCATGTGCAACCGGCGGTATTTAGCGTGCTGCGCCACATTCGCCCGCAATACGCTTGCCGCAGCTGCCAAACGATGACCGCCGCGCCGATTCCGGCGGCGATCATCAACGGTGGTTTACCCACTGCTGCGACTTTAGCTTGGGTGATGGTCAGCAAATACGTCGATCATTTACCGCTGTATCGGCTACGAAAAATCGCTGAACGCAGCGAAGTGCCGTTAGCAGAAAGCACGCTGGCCAGTTGGGTCGGCACCGTCGGCTGGTGGTTGCAGCCGCTGGCGGATCGATTGCGTGAACGACTGAAAGGCGAAACGGTGCTGCATGCCGATGAAACGCCGGTCAAGCAGCTTGATCCGGGCAAAGGCAAAACCAAAACCGCGTATTTATGGGCGTATCGCAACACGCCTTTGAGTGGCAGTGCGCCGATCATTTTGTTTGATTATCAAGGCGGTCGCTCGGGTCAACACGTCCGCGATTTCCTCGCCGATTGGCAAGGTCAACTGATGGTCGACGATTACGGCGGCTACAAAGCGCTGTTCAAAACCGGCGTGATTGAGCTGGGCTGTTGGGCGCACGCACGACGCAAATTCTTCGAATTGCATCAGGCCAACGGTAGCGCCGTGGCGTTTGAGGCATTGCGCCGAATTGGCGAACTGTATGCGCTGGAAGCGCAGGCCAAAGATTTAAACCCCGAACAACGCCGAGCGCTACGGCAGCAAGCAGCGCAACCTAAACTGCTCGAATTCAAGATTTGGTTGGATGAAACTGGCAGCAAAGTTGCGCCCAATAGCGCCCTGGCCAAAGCGATCATTTACAGCCAACGGCGCTGGGCCGCGCTTGAACGCTACGCCCACAGCGGCATCGCGCCAATCGATAACAATCCGGTCGAAAACAGTATTCGGCCGATTGCGATTGGCAAAAAGAACTGGTTATTTGCGGGCAGTGAACGTGCCGGCCAACGCGCTGCCGCGATTCAAACGCTGCTGGGCACCGCCAAACTCAACGACCTAGACCCGATGGCCTGGCTCACCGACACCCTAGAAAAACTCCCCACTTGGCCGAACAGCCGCATCGACGAATTACTACCGCTACGAGCGCTAACAGAAAAATAAGCTTCAAAGTGGTGGAGCGGCTGAGCGCTTACGAAAAAACGATTTAACGCGTAAAACGCTGGGTAATTGGCATTCGCCAATCTTTACCAAACGAGCGCTGAGTAATGCGTGGACCAACAGGCGCTTGGCGGCGTTTGTATTCGTTGATTTTGAGTAAACGCACCACCTTATTCACATCCGCCTCGGGATAGCCTTTCGCAATAATGTCGGCGATGCTGAGGTTTTCTTCGACATACGCCGCTAAAATCGCATCAAGCACGGCGTATTCAGGCAAGCTGTCTTGGTCTTTTTGGTCGGGACGTAATTCAGCG
Organism: Deefgea salmonis; assembly: GCF_020531905.1. Classification (GTDB taxonomy): domain Bacteria; phylum Pseudomonadota; class Gammaproteobacteria; order Burkholderiales; family Chitinibacteraceae; genus Deefgea; species Deefgea salmonis. The sequence continues at coordinate 35,625 of NZ_JAJAWG010000004.1, forward strand.
GAAGGAGGGCGAGTAATAATGCGCTCAGGAATCACCACCCCTTGCGAATTACGCCACAGAGATAAGCGATACACCAGCGTTTTGGCGACGTCTTTTAATACCGCAAAGCCGCCGGCCATATCGCCATACAAGGTGGCATAGCCGGTGGTCATTTCTGATTTATTACCCGTGGTGAGTACCAGCTTGCCGCCCTTATTTGACATGGCCATCAAGAGCATACCCCTAATACGGCTTTGCAAGTTCTCTTCGGTGGCGTCCATTTCAGTGCCGGCAAATTCGTCTTTTAATCCGGCCATCATGCTTTCATACATCGGCCAAATTTCGATTTCTGAATATTGGCAGCCAAGGATTTCAATCATTTCGCGTGAATCGTTCACCGAAATATCGGCGGTATAGCGCGACGGCATCATCACCGCGTGGACTCGATCTGCGCCTAGTGCATCTACCGCAATTGCCAAAGTAAGCGCCGAATCAATCCCACCCGAGAGACCAAGTAGCACACCGGGGAAGCGATTTTTGCCAATGTAATCTTGCACGCCCAGTACCAAAGCGCCGTAAATACTGGCTTCAATGGACTCATCAAGCGCAATCGATGCGGTTTGGAGGTCGCCATCAATAAAATCGCAATAGCCGATTTGGCTGCGATACGCCGGCAATTGCAAAGCCAATTCGCCGGATTTATTCAGCGCAAAGGAGTGGCCATCAAACACCAGCTCGTCTTGGCCACCAACCAAATTGCAATACACCAGCGCTAAATCATTTTCTTCCACGCGTTGCTGGGCAATTTCGCGGCGCGTGCTTTGTTTGGCTTGGTGAAAAGGGGACGCATTGAGCACCAATAACACCTCGGCGCCTTCATCTTTGGCGGCAGCGGCCGGCTCGGTATCCCACAAGTCTTCGCAAATGGCGATGCCGACTTGCACGCCATTTTGTTCAAAGACCAAAGGCACACAGCCTGGGGTGAAGTAACGCACTTCATCAAAAACGGCATTATTTGGTAAGAGTAATTTGTCGTAACGACCGAGGAAGTTGCCATCCCGAATGACGCACGCTGAGTTAAAAATTTCGTCCCCGCTCACCGATGGGTAGCCAAGTACCAAGGTAATGCCGTCAAGCTCATCAATGAAACGCGCAATTTTTTCGCGACATTGCTGTAAAAAAGCCGGACGCAGCAATAAATCTTCCGGTGGATAGCCAGTGAGGGCCAGTTCTGGGGTGAGTAAAATATCAGCACCAGCCGCCGCAGCTTCGCGAGCCGCAGCAAAAATAAGCTCGGTGTTGCCATCAATATCACCAACAATAGGGTTGATTTGAGCAAGGGCGATTTTCATGAGCGATCGTGGGCGAGGTAAAAACGCTATTTTAGCGGGATGCTGGCCGGTGTGGGCGCAAATTGACGTGGTATTGCGGCGTATGGCGGGTATTTATTGCCATCGACAAAATTAGCCGTGCATTGGCCGTGATTGAATAGGCTTTAAATCGTCGTGCTGGCCTTATTCATTTATGCTTGGCAGATTGTTTTTTTTGTCAGTGATTACTTGCTATTTGATAAGCAAAACACTAAAAAAATGAAAGAAGAGAGTGACTTAGCGGATGCAGTCGGTGCAGCATGCAGTGCATTCTTCCTTTGTTTGAGCGAGCAAATTATGCCATTTGATGAAGTATTTCCAACGCATTTTAATACCTTATCGCGCAATCCATTTCCACATGTGTTGATTGAACAAGCCTTATTGCAATTGGGTGGTGGCAGTGTTGAGGGGAGTAAATTTGCCAAGCAGGCGCTCACTGCAGCAGGATGGCGACACGCCAGTGTCGTATCGTATGGCAAATATCCCGAAGAAGCCGCCACGGCGTTTAATAAGGTGAGGCTGGTGCTGGTGGACGACCCCAATGCCGAACAACTGATGCAGCGCTTAGCTGCTGCTTAATTGGCTTTGCGGTAGGCGCGTAAAAAGACGGTGACGGCGCTAATCACGTGTTGCTCGATCTGAACCGAGCTCGGGTTGCGTACTGAGAGTTGCATTTGGCGAATAATGCCGGCATCACTGAGCGCCAATAATTGTTCCGCGGCTAATCTCGCGTCATCGATCTGCAGTATTTCATCTTGGTTCAGTTGCGCCAAATAATCGCTCAGTAGTTGCACCACCTGCGCTGGACCTGATGATTCGATCAGTTGTCCCAGCGCCGGAAACTGCATCACCTCTGCCAATACAATCCGAAATAATGCGGCTTGCTCTTCTTGCAATAGGCTACTGAGCCATTGCTTTGCAAAGCGCGCTAATACCGCTTCAATCGGTGCATCTCGTAATTGGGCCAGCGTTGGCAATTGCGTTTCGCCGGCGCATTCGCCCGCAATTAAGGCGACAAACAGCGCTTCTTTGCTGTCGAAATAATTATAAATCGTGCCTTTGGCAACGCCGGCCGCTTTGGCGATTTTTTCTACGCTGCTGTGGGCAAAACCCAATTCAATAAAAACGCGCCGAGCGCCATCCAGAATTTGCTGGCGTTTGGCCGAGTTCATCTTGTCATTGTTGCTTGGCATATCGATATCCAAAATAAATATTCATTGGTCATTGACCGAACCGTTCGGTCAGTTTAGCATTTCTTCGCCGTCTCTCCAGCGATTTAAACCGCCCATTCATGCATTTGTCGTTGAAATGCGCTTCACTCTGACTTTGGGGAATTGCGACCCGTATGCGTCATCGATTAAATTGGCTATTACTTTGTTTGCTTGGCACCGTTGGTGGCTGTGCGGTGAGCTTGCCGCAGCCGCAATTGGCGCAGCTAGTGCCAAAAGAAACGGTTTGGCAGACGCCATTGCCGATGGCAACACACCTCGCCGAGCAGCAAGTGTGGTGGCAATCTTGGCAAGATCCAGTGCTCAACACCTTACTGAATGCCGCGCAACAAGCCAATCCAACTTTGGAATTGGCCGAAGCGCGGATTCGGGAAGCGCGCGCTAAAGCCTATGCCACGAAAGCTTATTTATGGCCGACTGTGGGCGCAACTGCGAGTGGCTCGCGCAGTCAAAACACGATGATTGCGCCTGCACAGCCCATGAATGTTGGTAGCGTTGGACTCGATGCCAGCTGGGAGATCGATCTATGGGGCGGTGTGCGCACGGCAGAAAAAAACCTGCTGGCCAATTTGTCGGCCAAAACCATCGAATGGCAAGATGCCCGAGCGACCGTGGCCGCCGAAGTCGCCAATGCCTATGTAGCATTACGCGCTTATCAAGCTTTGGCTGAGATTGTGGCGCAGGATTTAAAGTCGCGAAATCAGAGTTTGCAATTAACGCAGGAAAAAGAACAAGTCGGTCTTGCTAGCCCAGTGGACGTGGCTTTGCTCGATGCCAGTAGCGCCGATGCTTTGGCGCAATGGGTCGAAACGCAAGAAGGCATTGGCATGGCCCGACAAGCTTTAGTGGCTTTAACCGGCTGGTCGGCGCAACAAGTGAACGCGCAGCTTGAGCAAGGCGCAGCGCGCTTGCCGCAGCCGGTGGGTTTTGCGATTCATGCTGTGCCAGCGAATGTGATTACGCAACGCTACGACATTCGTGTTGCCGCAGAAAACGTCAATATGGCGGCGGCCGAAGTTGGGATTAGCAAAGTGGCGCAATTGCCCTCACTGAGCTTGCTCGGCGTGATTAGTTTGGGTCAGCAAGACGTTGGCAGTCTGTCGATTAATGGCAATGCGTGGTCGTTTGGCCCGACATTAAAACTGCCTATTTTTAACGCTGGCCGCTTAAAGTCGGAAGAAGCCGCCGCGGTGGCCCGCTACGATCAGGCGCTGGCCGCGTATCAGCAAAAGGTGCGGTTTGCGGTGCGTGAAGTTGAGCAAATTTTGCTGCAACTGAATGGCAATCAACGCCGCATTGCCGCCATGCAGCGATCGGTGGCGGGATATCAGCAGCAACAAGACGCCAGCAATGCGATGTGGCAAGCCGGTAGTGCCAGCTTATTGGATTTGGAAGTCTCACGGCGTTTTTTACTGGGCTCGCAAGTGAAGCAAATGGCGTTGCAGCGGGATCAATTGTCGTTATGGATTGGGCTGTACAAAGCCGTTGGCGGGCAATGGCCGGTGGACGGTATTGGCGATGAAGTTGCTGCTAAGTAGGGTATTGCTTGCAAGGTCAATCTAGATAATGAGTACGAACTTATACTGGAGTAGGGTAATGAAGGATGTATTAAAGCGATTCCCAGTGCGACGTGGCATGGTATTGAGTATCAGCGTATTGGCCGTGCTCGCGGCGTTGACTTTGACCGCAGCAATGGTACGTGCTGATTCATCCGCGCCAAAAACCGTGGGCAGTAAACCGGTATTGACGGTGCGGATGATTCAGCCCAAATCGATGGAGTGGGCGCAAACAATGACCGCCAATGGCAATATTTTGCCATGGCAAGAGTCATCCATCGGCACTGAAATGGGCGGCTTACGCTTAACTCAGCTCAATGCCGCCATTGGTGATCAAGTGAAAAAAGGCCAAGTACTGGCTCGATACAATGATGCAACGATTCAGGCCGAAGTCGCTCAAGCCAAAGCGGCGCTAGCGGAAACTGAGGCCGCTTTAGGCGAAGCCCAGCAAAATGCCAATCGGGTGCGGCAACTGGGCAATACCGGCGCCATGTCAGAGCAGCAAAAAACCGAAGCGTTTACTAAAGAAATGATGGCCAAGGCGCGAGTGCAATCGGCTAAAGCTCAATTGGCTAGTGCTCAGGTTCGCTTAGCGCAAACGCGCATTGTGGCGCCCGATGATGGCGTGATTTCAGCACGTAGCGCCAGCTTGGGGGCGGTCAGCCAGCCGGGGCAAGAGTTGTTTCGTTTAGTACGGCAAGGCCGCTTGGAATGGCAGGCCGAGGTGACGGCGGCTGAAAGCGCCAAAATACAGCCCGGACAAAGCGTGTCGTTGGGCTTGCCAACCGGCAAAACAGTAGTCGGAACGGTGAGAAATATTGCGCCAACAGTCGATCTAAAAACCCGCAATGTGTTGGTGTTTGTTGATTTGAAACCCGACGGCGATCCTTTAGTTGCGGCCAAGCCCGGCATGTTTGCCAAAGGTCAGATCGCACTGGGTAAAAGTAAAGCATTGGCGCTGCCAGGCAGTGCCATTTTATTGCGTGATGGTTTTGCCAATGTGTTTGTGTTGCAAACCGACAATAAAGTGAAGCAAGTTCGGGTGAAGCTCGGTCGCCAAGCAAACGGGATGATGGAAGTCGAGGGGCTCGCGCCGACGACGGCGGTGGTGGCCAGCGGCGCCGGCTTTTTGGCCGATGGTGACGTGGTGCGGGTGGTTAAATAAGCGGATGGTTTGCGCCTCAATCCATCGTCGTCATCGCCAAGTCATCCTTGGCGTGATCTGAGCTTAGCCATTGGAAAGCCTCGCTTGTTACTTGAGTTTAACTTGGGTATTGGCTTCTATACTTTTATTTTATAGCTCTTCGTTGATATACCCAGGGATACGCAATGAATTTTTCTGCTTGGTCGATTAAAAATCCGATACCGGCCATTATGCTGTTTGTGCTGCTCTCTTTGGGGGGCTTATGGTCATTTAGCCAAATGAAGGTGCAAGACTTTCCCGATATCGAATTGCCGATGGTGACGGTAACTGCGGTACTGGAGGGCGCGGCACCCGCGCAGCTGGAAACTGAGGTGGCGCGAAAGTTAGAAAACTCAGTCTCAGCCTTGCAAGGCGTGAAGCACGTATACAGCAATATCAGCGATGGCGTGGTCGGCATGACCATCGAGTTTGAGCTGGAAAAGCCCATTAATGAAGCGGTTGACGATGTGCGAGACGCGGTTTCCAATGTGCGTAGTGATTTACCTGCCGATTTAAAAGATCCGATTATTGGTAAGGTTGAGTTTTCTGGCGTGCCGTTTCTGGTGTATACCGTTGCCGATCCGCAGCTCGATGAAGAGCAGCTATCTTGGTTGGTCGACAATAAAATTACCCGGGTGATTCGATCGATTCCTGGCGTGGGTAAAGTTGCGCGCGTTGGCGGGGTCACGCGGCAAGTGCAAATTGAGCTCGATCCAGCGCGCATGGCTGCGCTTGGCGTAAGTAGTAGCGATATTTCACGGCAATTGGCGCGAACGCAAAAAGACGCTTCTGGTGGCCGCGCGGATTTAGGTGGCTCAGAGCAGGCTTTACGCACCATTGTCGCGGCCACGACGGCGGCCGAGTTGGCACAAACCGAGCTGACATTGCCGGACGGCCGCCGGATTCGGCTCGATCAAATCGCCAGCATTCACGACACCATTGCCGAGCGCCGTTCTATCGCCCAGCTTGATGGTCAGCCGGTGGTCGGCTTTGAAATCACCCGTGCCCGCGGCGCCAGTGAAACCGAAGTGGCCGCCGCAGTCAAAAAAGCCCTCGCGCAATTACAGCTTGAGCATCCGGCTTTGGTGCTCAAGCCTGCTTATGATATGGCAGCCCCCGTGCAGGACGAGTTTGATGGCTCGATGGGCTTGTTGTACGAAGGCGCTTTGCTGGCGGTGATTGTCGTATGGTTCTTTTTGCGCGATTGGCGCGCCACTTTAGTGTCGGCCGCAGCCTTGCCCTTATCGATTTTGCCGACGTTTATCGGCATGTATTTATTCGGCTTTACCCTCAATACCGTCACCTTATTGTCGCTGGCCTTGGTGGTGGGGATTTTGGTTGACGATGCGATTGTTGAAATTGAAAACATTGTGCGCCATTTGCGGATGGGTAAATCGCCCTATCAAGCGGCGATGGAAGCGGCCGATGAAATTGGCTTAGCGGTGGTGGCGACCACCTTTGCTTTGGTGGCGGTGTTTTTACCGACCGCGTTTATGAGTGGCATTCCGGGGAAGTTCTTTAAACCCTTTGGCTGGACTGCTGCGCTAGCGGTGATGGCATCCTTAGTGGTTGCGCGTTTATTAACGCCCATGATGGCAGCGTATTTACTTAAACCGATGCCGCATGCCGAGCAAGAAGGGCGTTTAAAGTTGGCGTATCTGCGCTGCGCGGCGTGGTGCTTGCGACATCGTAAAGTCACGGCGATTTGCTCGATTGTATTTTTTATTGCCTCTTTAGCTTTGGTGCCATTATTGCCAACCGGTTTTGTTCCGCCGGATGATCGCTCGCAAACCTTGGTCAAAATCGAATTACCGCCCGGCGCAACGTTAAATGAAACCTATGCCGCCGCCGATCAAGCGCGAAAAATCTTAGCGCCATTGCCGTTTATTACCCGAATTTATACCGCAGTGGGCGATGGCAAGGCGGGGTCTGATCCCTTTGCGGGCGGCAGTAGCGGCGTGAATAAAGCCAGCTTAACCTTGACCTTGGTGGCCCGCGCCGAGCGGGCGAAAAAAACCGTGCTGGAGCAAGAATTACGCGAGGCATTACGGGTGATTCCGGGCGCGAGAGTCACGGTCGGCCTAGGGCAAAATGGTGAAAAGCTACAAATGATTATTAAGTCCGATGATCCTGAGGCTTTGGCCGTGGCCGCTAAAGCGGTGGAGCAAGACTTACGCACTTTAAGTGGCGTAGGTGCGGTTACATCGAGCGCCAGTTTGGTTCGACCTGAATTAATTATCCGCCCTGATATGAGTAAAGCGGCCGAGATGGGGGTGACTGCGCTGGCGATTGCCGACACGATTCGGGTGGCGACGGTCGGCGACTTTGATACCGCCTTGGCCAAGCTCAATCTACCTGAGCGACAAATACCGATTGTGGTGCGTTTACCCGATTCATTTCGCAGTGATCTTGAGCAAATCAAGCGTTTGCGTGTGCCGTCAACGCAGGGGAACGTGATGCTCGGGCAAGTGGCAACGATTGAGATTGGTAGCGGTCCGAGTGTGATTAGCCGCTACGATAGAGCGCGCAATGTGATTTTTGACGTTGAGCTCAATGGCCGAACTTTAGGCGAAGCCAGCGCTGAGGCCGATCAGTTGCCGAGCTTAAAAAACCTGCCGGCTGGGGTCACTCGAGCGGTGTTTGGTGACGCGGAAGAAATGAAAAAACTGTTTGCCAGCTTTGGTTTGGCGATGCTCACAGGGGTGTTGTGTATTTATATGGTGCTGGTGCTGTTATTCCGTGATTTTATGCAGCCGGTGACAATTTTAGCCGCGCTGCCTTTATCGATTGGTGGTGCATTTGTGGCGCTATTGCTGACCCACAGCTCGTTTTCAATGCCAACTTTAATTGGCCTGATTATGTTGATGGGGGTCGCGACTAAAAATTCGATTTTATTGGTTGAATACGCCATTGTTGCCCGTCGAGAAGGGATGGCGCGCTTTGATGCCTTGATGGATGCGGGGCGTAAACGCGCGCGGCCGATTGTGATGACCACGATTGCGATGGGTGCAGGGATGTTGCCGATTGCGATGGGTTGGGGCGTCGATTCGAGTTTTCGTGCGCCGATGGCGATTGCCGTTATCGGCGGCTTAATTACCTCAACCTTTTTGAGTTTGCTGGTGATTCCGGTGGTGTTTACTTTTGTCGATGATTTTGTGCAATGGCTCAGCCGCAAGCGTAAAAAAGTGCAGCATTAAATCTCGATCACATAAAAAAACGGCGCATTGCGCCGTTTTTTTATGTTGAGACCCTAGCAACGTAGTCTGAACACAATTTAAGTTTGAGCTGGTTTAGCACCAAGGCCAACAGTTGCGCCACTCGGAATGCCTTCTTGTTGCCAGCGATCAAATTCAGCCATGATGGTGTCGTGGGTTTGTTGGCTAATGTCCGGCAAGCTGCCACCTAATATGGCTTTGGCTTGGGTGAAGCCTAACTCAACCGCATCGCGAATTTTTTGCAATTTGGCGGGGTCGTCGCCCATGGCAAATTTGGCAAAGCTTAAAATCCGCTCGGCGACTTTTTTAACACCAAATTCACCGTCTTCACCCAAATCCGCTTTGGCTTTATCAATCGTTGCTTGATCGACAGTCAGTGTTTGTTCGCCACGCGCCACTTTGGCTAAATTCAAACCTTGCCCCTCAATGAGTGGCCGAATCAAGCTCATTAACTCATCGACTTTACGATTGGATTCGTCCAGCATCGCAGCCAAGTTTTCGGGGAGTGCGCGCGGTTTGCTGTAGGTGAGTGATGCATTGCCACTGGTATTTAGACTCACTGTTTCTTGTGAATTTTCTAGATTCGATTCATCGCGAGTGCTTTTGTTAGGCTGCGGCTGCAAACGCCCAGTTAGCGGCGGGATGCTGCTCTGATTCGAGACGCTGATGGACATAATGAATCTCCTTAATAAAGACACAATCTGTGTTTTATATCGACAACTAGCGCCAAACGCGTAGTGAAATGTTTACTTTTTGGGGGTAGACGGTTAGTTTTCGTTTAATGCTTGTTTCATAAATTGTTTTGTTGTTGTCATCTTTGTTTGAATTTATCTAGGGTCTGTTGACGTTTGTTTTACAAATTTTGTGTTTTTATGAAAGCATAGTGAAAATTAAAACGCTGTCTTTCGAGCTTGCAGGTGCATGATATTTTGAGGCCAACGCCATTGAAACCGAGCTTGATCTTGGGTGGATGCGATGGTGTGTTAGATTTTATTGCTAGGTAGATGATTGAAATGGCCTTAAACCCGTTAAGACCCAATGACTTTGATTTTTTTCGCGAATTTTTGGATGCGCTACCGCTGCAGTGCTTTGTTAAAAATGCGCATGGCCATATTGTATTGAGCAATACCGCTTACCAAAACGCCAGCACTGAGCCTACCGCGTACAAAGCCAATGGGCGCTGCGTGCATGAATCTAAGGCGCAAATTGCAGCACAAACACCGCTGGCTCACGCCGATGAAACCATAGCTACGCATGAAGAAATGCGCTGGAATAGCCAGCGGGGTCGGTATCAAACTGACTACGTCATTCAAAAAACCATTACTGATGATGCGGGTCAGCCTTTATATATCGTTGGTTCAATTTTGGATATTTCAGAGCAAAAGCAATTTCAGCTGCAAATCGATACTGAATTAAAACTGCTTGAAATGCAGGCCGCTGATGTGCCATTTACGCAGTTATTAACGCAGTTTGTGCATAGTTTTGAATCGAATTTTCCGGGCGTTTTGTGCTCAATTTTATTGCTTGATCCAGAAGGCCGGCACTTATTGCATACCATTGCGCCAAGCTTGCCCGAGGCGTATTGCCAAGCGATTCATGGTGTGGAAATTGGTCCAAATATTGGCTCTTGTGGCACTGCGGCGTATACCGGACAAGATACGATTGTGGCTGATATTGCGAACGATCCTTTGTGGCAGCATTTTGCCGATTTGGCTTTGTCGCACGATTTACGCTCTTGCTGGTCAATTCCTATCTTGTCGACCAAGGGCCGTGTTTTGGGCACTTTTGCCAACTATCACCGCTATCCTTGCTCGCCGACGGCGAAGGAATTGCAAGCGATTAAGCGCGGCGCTTATTTAGTGGGCTTGGTGATTGAGCACGAGTTAGCCGAAAAACAGTTGGCTGCAGACAAAATGATTTTGCAAGAGTCGGTGCAGCATACGCAAACCATTCTCGACAATATGGCCGATGGGGTGATTACCATTGATATTACCGGTCGAATAGAAAGTTTTAATTCAGCAGCGAGCCGTATCTTTGGTTATTCAACGGAAGAAGTGTTGTTTAAAAATGTCTCAATGTTGATGCCAGAGCCGTTTGCCGGCCAGCATGATGACTACTTATCGCGCCACCAATCGACGGGTTCTGCCAGTATTGTCGGCGTACCACGTGAGGTGGAAGGCTTGCGTAAAGATGGCAGTTTGTTTCCGATGCGTTTGTCGGTGTCCAAAATTTTCCGCGCCGGACAAGCCATTTTTATTGGTTTAGTCAGCGACAACACCTTAGATCATCAGCGCCGAGAAGAAATTCATCGCTTGGCTTTTTTTGATGCTTTAACCGGTTTGCCTAATCGGCGTTTATTAATGGATCGAATTAAAAAAGCCATGTTGACTTCAGCGCGCAGTGGCTTACATGGTGCGTTGATGTTTCTCGATCTCGATCATTTTAAATATTTGAATGACAATTATGGCCACCACATGGGCGATTTATTGCTGCAGCAAGTATCCGAGCGCTTATTGTCTTGCGTGCGAGAAAATGACAGCGTGGCGCGTTTGGGCGGCGATGAGTTTGTGGTCTTGCTGGAGTCTTTAAGCGACGTGCCAGCGCTGGCTGTTGAGCAAGCGCAAACGGTGGCAAACAAAATTTTGGAGCGCTTGCGCCAGCCGTATGATTTGTCTGGGCATACCCATCTGAGTACGCCCAGTATTGGTGTGGCTTTGTTTTTGGCGGAACAAGTCTCAATGGATGATTTACTCAAGCACGCCGACGCCGCGATGTATCAAGCCAAAGCGGCGGGAAGAAATACCGCTTTGTTTTATGATTCGGCGATGCAAGCCGTTACGTCGGCGCATTAATGGCGTACTGGTTGTTTATCGAGCCCCGCCGGTGCATCTCCGCTGCGATTTAAGCTTGAATAATAAAAACAGTCGGGCGCTTGTGGATTTGCGGCTCGGCTTTTTTCTTCCATTGACTGACTTCTAAGGTCACGATGTCTTGGCTTGGTAGGCTAATGTCGCAAGCAACAGTGAGCCGGGTATTGGCTTTGAGGTTGTCGCGCAAGGCTTGAAATAGCGCCCCATTGCGATAAGGGGTCTCAATAAACAGCTCGGCTTGACCTTCTTTGCTTGAGCTCGCTTCGAGTTGACGAATTGCTTGTACTCGGCCTGCGGCATCAGAAGGCAAGTAACCATTAAAGCGAAATTTCTGTCCATTGGCCCCCGAGGCCATTAAGGCCATTAGCAACGATGATGGCCCGACTAAGGGGACGACCTTGATGCCACGCTGATGGGCGAGATGCACCAAACGCGCACCGGGGTCGGCAACGCCAGGGCAGCCTGCTTCGGACATTAAGCCCACATCAAATCCATCGAGCAAGGGCTGAAGCAGAGCCGCCACTTCGTGGTCTTTGGTGTGCTCAGACAATTCGCTCATGCTCAGGCTACGTAGCTCATGTGGCGTGCCGAGCATTTTTAAATGCGCCCGCGTTGTTTTGGCATTTTCAACGACAAAATGGGTGAGTCGCTTGGCGGTTTCGATCACATCGACCGGTAAAATATCGCTCACGGTATCGCCGCCCATTGGCGCAGGAATTAAATATAAAGTGCCTGTCATGGTGCTTGTCCAAATAAGGTGTGTTGTGGGTTTTTTGTGGGTATATCTGTCTAGACTTTAATTTAAAAGAGCTTGATGGCTATACCCATTATAAATTGATGGCATGAATTACAATATTGGATACGCTTCTTGATTGAGCATATTAATCAACTCAATCAAGGGTAAACCAATAATCGCCGCCGGATCGGTGCTGTGAATGGCGGCAATCATCACAATCCCGAGACCTTCGGTTTTGGCGCTGCCAGCACAATTGTAAGGTTGCTCACGGCGTAAATAGGTTTCAATTTGTGCGTCGCTGTAATCGCGCAGGGTCACCGTGGTGATGTCGACATGGCTTTGCACTTGTTGGGTCGCCGTATTGTAAAGGCAGAGCGCAGTATGAAACGCAATGCTTTGCCCACGCATGGCGGCCAATTGTGCGACGGCGCGTTCATGGGTGCCCGGTTTTCCCAATTGCACGCCATTGAGTAAAGCGACTTGGTCAGAACCAATAATCAGACTATTGGGGAACTGATCGGCAAGCACTTTCGCTTTGGCAATCGCCAAACGCTCGCTGGTTTGTGCCGCAGTCTCCCCCATCAGTGGCGATTCGTCCAGATTGGGGGCTGCTGTGATAAACGGTAGACCTAGCCGTTCTAAAAGTTCTTTTCGATACAGCGATGTAGACGCCAGAACCAGTTGGCGTGGCTCGCAGAAGGTAGAAGTGGTTCGCATATGAATTTCACCGTGCTTAAAAGCGCAAAATACTTTGACAGAGGATAGTAGGAGATTATATCATGCGCGGTTTCCGGTTCTACGCGGCAACCCCATGACGGTGATTCATAGCGCGGAATTTGCGCAAGAAGGTCGAGAACTAAAAGGTTCTATCCCACTTACGCAGCTCTCACGTTTGAGTGACCTGTTGGCCGATACATCAGGCGAAATCGCTTGGCATATCGAAAGTGGCGTAGATGATCGTACGCAACGCCCTTGGCTTTATTTAGAAGTAAAAGGCGATTTGCAACTGATTTGCCAGCGCTGCCTATCGGGCATGCCTTGGTCAATTCATGACGAAACCGTGTTGACCCAGTTTGCTACTGAGGAAGAAATCGATGAAGCGGAAGCCATCGATGAAGACCTTGATGGCATTTTGATCGATCCGGAGCTGGATATTGAAGCACTGGTCGAAGACGAATTGTTACTCGCTTTACCAGTGGCACCAGTACACGATGTGTGTGGTGGTGACGATGCACTGGCCAAATTGGCGAGTAAAAAACCGAATCCGTTTGCAGTCCTGGCTCAGTTGAAAACCAGGAAAGCGGAATAAACAACTGAGTTATTAGGAGTATTTCACATGGCAGTTCAGCAAAATAAAAAATCACCTTCGAAACGTGGCATGCACCGCGCTCATGACTTCTTGTCAGCACCAGCTTTGTCTGTAGATGCTGCAACTGGTGAAGTTCATCGCCCGCACCACATTTCTCCAAACGGCTTTTACAATGGCCGTCGTGTGATCAAAGCTAAGGGCGAATAATCGTCGCCTTGCTGTTTTAGCTATGCGGGTTATTTTTAGCCATGCTGGCTAGCTTTACGGCGCAAGTGAGTGTCTCTCTGAGAATAACTCGCTTGCGCCGTTCGTCATTTTAGGTGTTTGAATGGATATTACTGTCGCAGTCGATGCTATGGGTGGCGATCATGGTGCCCATGTTACGGTGCCCGCTGCATTACGTTTTTTGCGAGATAATCCTGACGTCAATATTGTTTTAGTCGGTTTGACGGAGGTGATTGCCGCAGAATTGGCCGCACAGCACGCCGCCACCGATACGCGTTTGCGTATTCATGCCGCCACCGAAGTGGTGACGATGGATGAGTCGCCGCAATCGGCAATGAAAAATAAAAAAGATTCATCAATGCGTGTCGCCATTAATTTGGTTAAATCTGGCCAAGCCAATGCTTGTGTTTCAGCGGGTAATACCGGCGCTTTGATGGCGACGGCTCGGTTTGTATTAAAAACCATTCCAGGGATCGACCGACCTGCGATTGCAAAGCTGATGCCCACAATGAAAGGGCAAACCGCGATGCTCGATTTGGGGGCTAATGTGGATTCAACGCCTTTGCAGCTGACGCAATTTGCCATTATGGGCTCGGCGATGTTTTCAGCGCTCAAGCATGTAGATGCACCCACCGTGGGTTTGTTGAATATTGGCTCAGAAGACATCAAAGGGAATGAAGCCGTAAAAGAAGCGGCTGAAATGATTCGCAAAACACGCCTAAATTTTCAAGGCAATATCGAAGGCGATGATATTTATCGCGGTACGGTCGATGTGGTCGCTTGCGATGGTTTTACCGGCAATGTGGCGCTGAAAACGTCTGAAGGTTTAATCAAAATGATTACCACCTTCTTGAAAGAAGAATTTACCCGTAATATTCTGACGCGTTGCGTGGCATTACTGGCTTTGCCATTAATGAATCGCTTTAAAAAGCGTTTAGATCCACGTCGTTTTAATGGCGCATCATTCTTGGGCTTACGTGGCATTGTGGTAAAAAGCCATGGCGGTGCGGATGAAATTGCGTTTTACTGGGCCTTGGCTCAAGCCGTTGAGGAAGCGCGCTCCGGCATGATTCAGCGCATTACAGAGCAGGTGCAACAAGAGTTGCTGCATCTCAACGCCGCGGTAGAGGCTGCCGAGGCTTGATCTAATTCAGAGGTGTTCATGTATTCCCGTATTGCAGGTACTGGCTCTTATTTGCCAGAAAAAATTCTTACTAATGCCGAGTTGGCACAACGTGTCGATACCACCGATGAGTGGATTGTTTCACGTACAGGTATTCGTCAGCGCCATATTGCCGCAGAAGATCAGCGCACTTCAGATTTGGCATTGATTGCCGTTGAACGTGCACTGGAAGCGGCGGGTGTGGATAAGAGCGAAATCGATTTATTGATCGTCGCCACCACCACACCCGATAGTATTTTTCCGTCAACGGCGTGTACTTTGCAAAACAAACTCGGGGTGCATGGTTTCCCTGCCTTTGATATACAAGCGGTGTGTGCAGGGTTTATTTATGCCCTGAGTACTGCAGACCAATTTGTCAAAAGCGGCGCAGCCAAATGCGCGGTTGTGGTTGGCGCAGAAACCGTCACCAATCTCATTAATTGGGATGATCGTGGCACATGCATTTTGTTTGGTGATGGCGCCGGTGCCGTGGTGCTTAAAGCATCAGAAGAGCCGGGTATTTTAGCCACCCAATTGCATGCGGATGGCCGTTATAGTGGCATTTTAAAAACCGATGCCCGCCCAAAACAAGGCGAGTTAGTCGGTGATCCTTATGTGTATATGGAAGGCAATGCGGTGTTTAAATTCGCCGTTAAAGCTTTGGCCGAAGTCGCTGAAAGTACTTTAGCGAAAGCCGGTTTACAAAAAAGTGATGTGGACTGGCTAGTACCCCATCAGGCCAATATTCGTATTATCGAATCAACGGCAAAACATCTGCACATGTCGATGGATAACGTCATTGTTACGGTGGATATGCACGGCAATACCTCGGCGGCGTCGATTCCATTGGCGCTGGATGCGGGCGTTCGCAGTGGCAAGATTCAACGCGGCCAAACCCTATTGATGGAAGGGATTGGTGGTGGCTTTGCATGGGGCTCGGCGTTGGTTAAGTATTGATTTTGATCGACAGTAAAACGGCGCTTTGATGCGCCGTTTTACTGTCGGACGATTTGAAAGGGGTTAAAAATGTCATTTGCATTCGTATTTCCAGGTCAAGGTTCGCAATCGATCGGCATGATGAGCGGTTGGGCTGACTTGGCTGTTGTTAAGGCCACATTTGACGAAGCATCCAGCGTATTGGGCTTTGATTTATGGGAGATGGCCAATGTGGGGCCCCTCGAAGCGATCAATGCCACGGTGAATACGCAGCCATTGATGTTGACCGCCGGTGTTGCCGTGTGGCGTGCATGGCAGTCGCAAGGTGGCGCTATGCCTGCGGTGATGGCTGGGCATAGTTTGGGTGAATATACCGCTTTGGTGGCTGCCGAAGCCTTGAGTTTTGGCGATGCTTTGCAACTGGTGCGTTTACGCGCAGAAGCAATGCAAGAAGCCGTTCCAGTGGGGACGGGCGCAATGGCTGCCGTATTGGGCTTGAGTGATGAATTAATTATTGAGGCTTGCGCCGAAGCCGCGCAGGGCGATGTGGTGCAGGCGGTGAACTTTAATTCACCAGGTCAAGTGGTGATTGCCGGTAGCAAAGCGGCGGTCGAGCGCGCATGCGAAGGCTGTAAAGCGCGTGGCGCGAAACGTGCGATGTTGTTGTCGGTTTCGGTGCCGTCGCACTGCGACTTGATGAAACCTGCGGCAGAAAAATTGGCCGCTAAATTGGCTGTGGTCGAAATTCATACACCCATCGTCCCTGTCTTGCACAATGCTGACGTTGCCGCGTATAACAATGCCGAGCAGATCCGTGACGCTTTAGTTCGCCAGTTGTATCAGCCTGTACGCTGGGTTCAAACCATTCAAAAAATGGCCGCTGATGGCGTGACGGTTGTCGCTGAATGTGGTCCGGGCAAAGTGCTGGCCGGTTTAACTAAGCGTATTTCGAGTGACGTGCAAGGCGTTGCTTTGGTCGACGCAGCCAGTATGGATCAATTAAAATCAGTGGTTTAATTCGCTGATTTCATATGGGTATATGCCACAATGCATTTGTGGCTATGCCTTAGCAATGTATACCTAGATTAGGGGTGAGGAATGAGTTTGCAAGGTAAAGTTGCGCTAGTCACTGGCGCTTCACGCGGAATCGGCCAAGCAATTGCTTTAGAGCTGGCCGCGCAAGGCGCAACCGTCATTGGTACGGCCACCAGCGATTCAGGCGCAACAGCGATTGCCGATTATCTACAAGCTGCAGGTGCAGCCGGTTCTGGCTTACGTTTGCAAGTCACTGAAGAGGGCGCTTGTGAAGCCATCGTGGCACAAATTGAAAAAACATATGGCCCGATTACGATTTTGGTCAATAACGCCGGAATTACCCGAGATAACTTATTGATGCGCATGAAGGACGAAGAATGGGATGCCATTATGGATACCAATCTGAAGCCAGTTTACAAATTATCCAAAGCCGTCATGCGCGGTATGATGAAGGCGCGTTGGGGACGAATTATCAATATTGCGTCGGTGGTGGGGGCAACGGGTAATGCCGGTCAAACCAATTACTCGGCAGCCAAAGCAGCGTTATTTGGTTTTACCAAATCGCTGGCCAAAGAAATCGGTAGTCGTGGTGTAACGGTGAATGCCGTCGCACCGGGCTTTATTGATACCGATATGACCCGCAATTTACCTGATGAGCAAAAAGCCCACCTCGTTGCGAATATTGCACTGGGCCGTTTGGGCGATCCAAAAGACATCGCTGATGCGGTTGGATTTTTGGCATCAGATAAAGCCGGTTACATTACAGGCAATACCATTCATGTGAATGGTGGCATGTTTATGAATTAATCGAGTAAAATAGCAGCGATACTGCATTTTGCTAGATTGACCTATTTTTGTAGTCTTTATTAACGATGTGAATTGCAGGTATTTTTGCAATAAAACATCACCAAACTGTTTGCTTCGCCATTTTTTTGGTAGAATGCGGACGTTTTTTTCGAAATTTGCTTTTTAATAGGCTTGGGATAAATCCATGGAAAACATCGAACAGCGCGTGAAGAAGATTGTTGCTGAGCAACTGGGCGTGCCAGAAACTGACGTTAAGATTGATTCATCATTCGTAAACGACCTCGGCGCCGACTCTCTCGACACCGTTGAACTCGTTATGGCGCTTGAAGAAGAATTTGAGTGCGAAATCCCTGACGAAGATGCAGAAAAGATCACTACTGTTCAGCAAGCAGTTGACTACGTCAGCGCTCATTTGAGCAAGTAAGAAGGAACATCCAACCTCCGCTGCGGCACTACAGTGTCGTCGCGGGGGTTTTTTCATATTTAGCGCGATGAAGCAGTGTTTAAGATCGTGTTTTAAGGCTAGGCACGGCATAGTTTTAAAACACGCTCTTGAATTGATTTATGGCGCAACCGGCACAGTCCGGTTTTAAGCGGAGTCACCCCGTGTCTAAACGCAGAGTAGTTGTCACCGGCTTGGGCCAAGTTTCCCCAGTTGGCAATGATGTTGCCACTGGCTGGGCCAACCTGCTTGCTGGTCAATCCGGTATTGATTTAATCACCCGGTTTGACCCGAGCGATATGGGCTGCCGTATCGCCGGCCAAGTAAAAGATTTTGATATCAGTCAGTACGTGAGCCCGAAAGACGCACGCCGGATGGATGATTTCATTCATTACGGTATCGCCGCTGCCATGCAAGCGATTAACGACGCGGGCTTGGATGATGTGAGCGATTTGGATAAAACCCGCGTTGGTGTGAATATCGGTTCGGGGATTGGTGGCTTGCAACTGATTGAGCAAACCAATGCGGCCTATCTTGAAGGCGGCACGCGTAAAATCGGTCCGTTCTTTATCCCCGGCTCATTGATCAATATGATCGCTGGCCACGTTTCCATTATGAAAGGCTATCAAGGCCCGAGTTATGGCATCGTATCAGCGTGCACCACCGGTGCCCATAGCATCGGTGATGCCGCGCGGATTATTCAATACGGCGACGCGGATGTGATGGTCGCGGGTGGTGCTGAAGGCACCATTTGCAAAATGGCCATCGGTGGCTTTGGCGCAATGAAAGCGTTATCAACGCGCAATGACGATCCAAAAACCGCGTCACGTCCTTGGGACAAAGGCCGTGATGGCTTCGTGATGGGTGAGGGCGCTGGCGTCTTGGTGCTCGAAGAGTACGAGCACGCCAAAAAGCGTGGCGCAACCATTTATGCCGAACTGGTTGGTTTTGGCATGAGCTCGGACGCGCATCACATCACCGCACCGAGTGCCGAAGGCCCAGCGCGTGGCGTTGCCAATGCATTGCGTGATGCGGGTGTGAATCCAGATCAAGTGCAATACGTCAATGCCCATGGTACGTCGACACCGCTAGGTGATGCCAATGAAACCAATGCCTTGAAGATTGCTTTTGGTGATCATGCGAAGAAATTAGTCGTTAACTCAACCAAATCAATGACTGGCCATTTATTGGGCGGCGCGGGTGGTGTTGAAGCGATTTACTCGATCTTGGCCTTGCATCATCAAGTGTCGCCACCAACGATTAACTTGCATGAGCAAGATTTTGAATCCGGTTGCGATCTTGATTATTGCGCCAATACCGCGCGTGATATGAAAATTGAAGTGGCGATTTCCAATTCATTTGGCTTTGGCGGCACCAACGGTACGCTGGTGTTTAAGAAAGTTTAAATTGCATCTGCTCAATGTAAGCCACCTTCGGGTGGTTTTTTTTTTGCTGCGCCGACACATCAAACGGATTGCTGATGCCCTCCACCATGTGATGCAAACTGCGTGTGAACAATTGCACAAAGCCTATTGCTATCAGGACGAGGCTTTTAAGATGGCGACATCGACAGTGCATACCGCACTCACTGGCTTAAATAGATTGAAGGAATTCATCATGAAACGTTTTTTACTTGCTGCGCTACTCGTGATTTCGAGTGCTGGCGCCATGGCCAATAGTGTCGGTGACGCGATGCGTGAAGGTGCGCGTGAAGTTCGCCAAGCCAAAATAAACGGCGCGCGTGAAGTGATGAGCGAACGACGCGAAGCGACACGGAATTATTATAATGCCCGCAATCCATACGAGCGTCGCCAAGCGATTCGTGAAGGGCGACGTGAAGTACGTCAAGCCACACGCAAAGCCCATCGCGAAGTGCGCCAAGAAAAGCGCGAAGCGAAACGTGAAATTCGCCGCGCCTATTACAAATAAAATATTCACTCAAAGATCGCTATTACCAGTTTTTGACTGGCGAATCAACCACCACCGCCGCGGCATCAGCGCGGTGATTTTTTTATGGCCGCACGCTGGCTGGATCACTTGGAATGAGTTGCTGGAGTGAATAGCCTTGCGCGGCAGCACTGGCTTTGGCCAGCGCCAAGTCGGCAGGGCTCAAGGTCGGCGTACGCGATAAAATCCATAAATATTTGCGATTAGGATTACCAACAACCGCCCAGCGATAATCTGGATCAAGGCCAATCACCCAATAATCGCTCTTAAACGGCCAAAAAAAGCTCACTTTTAATTGGGCGTTGCCGCTGTTGGCGACGACTTGGGCGCGCCCTTTGGCTTGGTCAAACTCGCCATTGGCGATGCGGCAGCGGTTAATCACTTGGATATCGCCATTGTCTTGTAGCGTGTAATTGGCCGTCACCTCACCGACGCATTGATTTTGAAAATACATCGGAAAGCGGGCGATTTCATGCCAAGTGCCCAGATAACGCGCCACATCCAGTTGCGGCACACTGCGTACCGGGGCGGTTTCGGCGTAGGCGCTACCGAACAAGCTGCATAAAAATATCAGTAAAAGTTTTGGCATCAGGGTTCTCGATGGTGTGAGTGGGCTGGGCTCTTGTTACAATAGCGCCATGTCAGAATTTAACTATTTTACCCATAGATTGCCACAAGCTCCGGATTTAGCCGGTTTGTTGGCGCATTCTCGTGCGCATTTTCCCGCGCTATTGCAATCATCGCAAACGCAAGGTTGGGATATTTTATTTGCCTTGCCGAGCGAAATCCGCTGCTATGGCGCCGATGAAGGTGCGGCTTTGGTGCGTGATTTAGCCGCGTTACCACAAGGGCCAACCATAGAGTCTGAGTGGCCATTTCATGGTGGCTGGTTTTTTTATGCAGGGTATGAGCTGCTAGAGATTTTTGAGCCTAGCGTAGCGAGTCGTACCCTAGGTCAGTATGCTGATTTTCCTTTGGGTGCTTTAATTCGTTGCCCCGCTGCGGTATTGCTGCACCGTGAAACGCAAGTGGCGACTTTACTGGCTGAAACCGAGCATGATTTAGCGCAACTGCAAGCTTTGCTTGCGCAAGCGCCGGTGTGGCAGCCGCAAGCGGTGGTGGTGGCAGCAATTTCGGAGGATGAGCCGCAGCAGTTTATCGCCGGCGCTGAGCGCGCCAAGCAATATATTGTTGATGGCGATGTGTTTCAGGTGAATTTATCGCGCGGCTGGGATGTCACTTTGGCGCAAGGTCAGGCGACTGACGTTTATGCGGCATTACGCACCGCCAATCCCGCACCGTTTTCAGCGTATTTAGATTTGGGCGACGTTGGGCAAATCATCAGCTCATCGCCTGAGCGCTTGGTGCAAGTCAAAGACGGCATTGTACAAACGCGGCCGATTGCGGGGACCTTTGCCCGATCGAGCGATCCAATCGAAGACGAACAACTCAAACAACGATTATTAAACACCCCCAAAGAGCGCGCCGAACACATTATGTTGGTCGATTTGGAGCGCAATGATTTGGGGCGAATCGCCGTGCCGGGCACGGTGCACGTCGATGAATTAATGGCGGTGGCGACGTATTCTTTTGTGCATCACATTGAATCGAATATCCGCGCGGTATTGCGATCTGGCCTCAATAGCGCCGACGTGCTGCGTGCCTTGTTTCCGGGCGGCACCATTACCGGCTGCCCCAAAGTGCGCTGCATGCAAATTATTCGCGAGCTCGAAGATCGGCCCCGCTTGGCTTACACCGGCAGCTTGGGCTACATCAATCGCGATGGCAGTATGGACAGCAATATTTTAATTCGTACTTTTGTGCAACGCGCCGACCAGCTGTATTTCCGCGCTGGCGCCGGCATTGTGGCCGATTCAGATGCCGAGCGTGAATTGCAAGAAACGCGGCATAAAGCGCGTGGTTTATTGCGCGCCCTCGGTGTAGCGGGATGATGGCGTTGCCAGCAGGAAGATCACAATGCGGTTAGTCAATGGCGTTTTGGCGGACAACTTGAATTTGAGCGATCGGGCGATTCAGTTTGGTGACGGTGTATTTCGCACACTGAAAGTGCGTGCGGGGCAGTTGGAATTTTGGCCGCAGCAATACGCTAAATTAGTCCATGACTGCGCACGCATTGGGATTACTGCGCCCAGTGAGGCGACGCTATTGGCCGATATCGCCCAACTTGCACCCTCGGATCACAGCTTAAAAATCATCATCACACGCGGAGAATCGGCGCGCGGTTATGCGCTGCCGGCCGATATCAAGCCCAATCGAATTGTGCAATTGGCGGCGTTGCCAGCGTATGGTGCGAGTTTATATCTTGCGGGCGCTAAGCTGGTTTTATGTGCGACTCGGGCCAGCTGGCAACCGGCGTTGGCGGGGATAAAACATCTCAATCGCTTAGAAAACGTGTTGGCACGGCAAGAATGGTCCGATCCGGCGGTGTTTGATGGCGTGATGCTTGATCGGGATGGCTGGGTGGTGGAAGGCGTGATGAGCAATGTGTTTGCTTTGATCGATGGCGTCTGGTGCACGCCCATATTAAATGAATCCGGTGTATCGGGGGTATGTCGTTCTATCCTATTGAATGATATAGCTTGCGATGATATACCCATTGTTGAGCGCAAAATCAGTCTGTCTCAACTGTATGCCGCTGAGGCGGTATTTGTGTGTAATAGTTTGGCCGCTTGCGTGCCCGTGCGGCAAATGGGTGAGCAATCGTGGCCGCTTCTTTCTGGCGAGATCGCTGCGCGGCTGGGCCAACGAGCTACCTCGTCATTACTATTCATTGGAAATCAATCTGCATGATGAAGTTTGTTTTGTTCAGTAGCGTGTTATGGCTTGCTAGTTTGGCGTCTGCACAAGAATATTACCAAGGTGATCCGGATAAATTACGCGCGCTTGAGGCGCAGCGTTGCGCCAAAATCAATCAAGAGCATCGGCTAATTCAGCGCCGTTTGGGTGGTAGTAATCGACCGTATGATGTGCAAAAAATGAAAGATAAGCAGCAAATTTTACAAGCGGATTTTGCTAAATACTGCAGTAAAAAAGCCTTGCCGTAAGTCGGCGCAGTATCGCGGTTACACCGCGTCTTTTGCTGATTGCCAAGCGCTGGTCTATAGCTGAAATAGATCCGCTTTGGGAGCATCGCAATGGATAGCAAACTGCAAGCCCAGTTGGCCCAATATGTTGGCGAGCATAACTTGCCGCACTTATTGATCGAGCAATATCCGCGCATCATCGAAAAAATCACGCTGCTGTGGGGGAGTCCGCAATTAGCGCATTTTTTGAACGAGCTCTTATTTGACTCGCGCGGTGATCGAGAAGGCTTTACACCCCAGGTGGCGCATGAGTTGTTTGTGATTCAACAGATTCATGATGAGCTTATCGGCGCTGACACGCCTATCTGGAGCTATGATGCCTCGGTCAGAACAGAGGCCGCGTTTAAAAAATAATCCATGCCAATCAACGCGAAGTCACGCCGTAACGAGCCACAATAGCTCCAAAACTTGGGGCTGTTTTTCATTGGACTACCGCACCGGCAAGGCCGTCGATGGTGTTCGTGGTCTCCATGCGACATCGAAAAAATACCGCCAAAGTAGGGCGGTATTTTTTTGCGCGCGTTGATTGTTGCACGCGGTTTAATCGGCCTATCGCTGCTGCTCGGCGTGAGGTAGTGCTAATTTTGGTATTAGTTTCTTTGTTTGTTATTTATTTGAAACTTTGGCGTAATATGTTGAGGCGTAAAATCGCCGCTGCGATCAGTGCAACAGACCCTCTCAACTCAACGGAAAACCCCATGATGACGATCGAAAACCCGACTCCTATTTTGGCTGGTTATAAGGCGCTGGTGGTGGGCGTCGCTAACGAAGACTCGATTGCCTATGGTTGCGCGCAGGCTTTTCGCGCCGTTGGCGCGGATGTGGCGATCACTTATTTAAATGACAAAGCCAAACCGCATGTTGAGCCACTGGCGCAAGCCCTTGGCGCTTCGATTTTTGCGCCTTTAGATGTCTCCAAACCTGGTGAATTAGAAGCTTTGTTTGCGCGGATCGAAAAAGAATGGGGCAAGATCGACATCTTGGTGCATTCGATTGCTTCGGCCAAAAAAGAAGACATCCAAGGTGGTTTACTCGATTGCTCGGCGGATGGTTTTGCGCTGGCGATGGATATTTCGGTGCATTCTTTGATTCGAATGGCCAAATTGGCCGCGCCTTTGATGACCGATGGCGGCACGATATTTGCCATGACCTACCATGGCGCGTGCAAAGTTGTGCCCAATTATAACGTGATGGGCCCAGTAAAGGCTGCACTTGAGGCGTCATGCCGTTATTTGGCGTATGAATTGGGCCCCAAAGGGATTCGAGTGCACTCGATTTCTCCCGGGCCATTGAAAACCCGCGCCGCTTCTGGCTTGAAAGACTTTGATTTACTGCTCAACGAAGCCGCTGAACGCGCGCCAGTGGGCGAGTTGGTTGACATTATGGATGTGGGTTATACCTGCGCTTATCTGGCAACGCCTTACGCCCGTCGCCTCACCGGCGAGACGATTTATGTCGATGGCGGTGTGCATATCATGGCTTGAGTAAAAAAACGACCGCATCGTCCGTTCGGTTTGAAATCGCCGGTGTTGATGGCCATGCCGAATACGATATGTTGGGGAAAATTTTCAAATTGCCGTTTGAGTCACTGGTAAAAGGTGACCGCCATTGTGGAGTCGTGAAATGTCAAAAGTTGCTAGTCAGAGTTCCCATCCTCGTTCGCTCAGTCGCGTGAGCAAGCCGACCACGCCAGCGTCGCCACTGGGTTGCGCCCAAAATCCTTGGCTTGAATATTGCCTCGATGCGATGCAGCGCATGGTGTTGTTTGCAGATTTGATGCGTCAGCGCAGCGAGCAAAACCAAGCACAGCAGGCCAAAACCGTGCCGCATGTGCTGAGTTTTGAGGCGGAATTGGTGTTGGATGCGCGCACCTTTAGCAAGGCGGTCAATTATTTATTGGTGCGCATTCAGCCGTTGGCGACGCAGGTGCTTGACCCTAAAAAACGCCCCTTTGTGGTGGTCGATCCTCGGGCCGGTCATGGTCCGGGCATCGGTGGTTTTAAAGCCGATAGTGAAATTGGCGTGGCGATGGCGGCGGGGCATCCTTGTTATTTTGTTGGCTTTACGCCCGACCCGATGCCTGGGCAAACGATAGAAGACATTATGCATGCTGAGGCTAAATTTCTTGAAAAAGTCATCGAGCTACACCCTGATGCCGAAGGCAAACCGTGCATTATCGGCAATTGCCAAGCGGGTTGGGCGGTGATGATGTTGGCGGCGACGCGGCCTGAATTGTGTGGTCCGGTGATTGTGCCTGGCGCACCGCTGTCGTATTGGGCGGGCGTTGAGGGTGAAAACCCAATGCGCTATACCGGCGGCTTGAGCGGTGGTAGTTGGATCACCGCACTCACTAGCGATTTAGGTAATGGTATTTTTGATGGCGGTAACTTGGTGAAGAATTTTGAAAACCTCAATCCGGCCAATACCTTGTGGGGCAAAAATTATGATATTTGGTCCAATATCGATCATGGCGGTGCGCGCTTTTTAGAGTTTGAAAAATGGTGGGGTGGGCATGTCAATTTAAATGGCGAAGAAATTCAATGGATTGTTGATCAACTGTTTATCGGCAATCGCCTTTCAAGCGGGCAGATTGTGACGCAAGCTGGCGAGCAAATTGATTTACGCAATATTCATTCGCCGATTATTTGTTTTTGCTCGAAAGGTGACAACATTACCCCGCCGCCGCAGGCGCTGGGCTGGATTAGTGATGTGTATGCCAGTGATGACGAGTTGCGGCTGTGTGGGCAAACCATTGTGTATGCGGTGCACGACCATGTGGGGCATTTAGGTATTTTTGTCTCGGGCAGCGTGGCGAAAAAAGAGCATCAAGAATTTGCCAGCAATATTGATTTGATTGATGTGTTGCCGCCGGGTTTGTATGAAGCGGTACTCACGCCCAAAACCGCCGAGGTGGTTAATCCAGAATGGGTTGAAGGCGACTGGATTGTGCGTTTTGAGCCGCGTACTTTGGCCGATATTTGCCAGATTGTTCAGCCTAATCAAGATGACGCATTGCGCTTTGCGACGGTGGCGCGCGTGTCAGAAATCAATTTAGAGGGGTATCGGCGCTGGGTTCAACCGTGGGTTAGATTAGCGGTCAATACCCCATTAAACCAGTGCTTTAAATCATGGTCTGCGGCGCTTGCGCCAGCATCGGTGTTTTCGCATCAAAATCCAATGATGTCGATTTTGCCGCAATGCGCAGAGTGGGTTCGCCAGCATCGCCTACCGGTGGCTGCAGATAATCCATTGTTAAAATGGCAAAATGGCTACTCAGAGCAGATGATGAACGGGCTCAATTTATACCGAGATCAGCGCGATCGGGCGATGGAACAACTGTTTATCTCGATTTATGGCTCGCCGATATTGCAGCAAATGCTGGGCATTACTGCGGCATCTTGCCCGGCGATGCCAGCCATAACGCCAGAGCGCCACGCTTTTATCCAGCAGCGCATTGCCTACTTTAACGCCAATATGGCCGAAGGCGGTTTGCGCGAGGCGGTGATTCGCGCCTTGCTGTATATCGGCATGGCGGGGGATGGCGTCGATGAGCGGGCATTTAATGCTTTGCGCTTAATTCGCTCGCAAAATGAGGCGCTGCCATTGTCTGAGTTTAAGCAGCAGCTGCGTGAACAGTATTTTTCATTGCGCTTAGACCCAGATCGCGCTTTGGCGACGATGGTCGACATGTTGCCTGCGGATTTAGCCAAAAGGCAGGCGGCATTGGAAGTGATTCGGCGCATCGCAGGGGCCGCAGGAGAGATGAGCGCGGTAGCGACGGCACGCTTACATGAGATTGAAGCGCTGTTTGTGGCAGAAAAAACGCCGCAGCATTCACTGCAATAAACCATGTGCTTGGCGGTTTGGGTCTGGTTGGCCCAATACCGCAGCTCAATCCAAGATCAATCGATTCTAGAGACCCAATATGGCGCATGAAAAATATCAAAATTTGATCACACGCTGTCAGGCACTCAGCCCCGTGGCCACTGCGGTGGTGCATCCTTGCGATGAGAGCTCGCTGCGTGGCGCGGTCGAGGCCGCTGAAGCCGGGATTTTGCTGCCGATTTTAGTTGGCCCGAGGGGCAAAATTGCGGCGGTTGCCGCTGAGTTTAAATTGGATATCTCGGGCTTTACGCTGATCGACACGCCGCATAGCCAAGCGGCGGCCGAAATGGCAGTGCAATTGGTGCATCAAGGTAAGGCCAGCATGCTGATGAAAGGCAGTTTGCATACCGATGAGCTGATGGCGGCGGTGGTGCGTACTGCAACGGGCTTGCGTACTGCAAGGCGAATTAGCCATGCATTTATTATGGATGTACCGAGTTTAGATCGCGTTATCATCATTACCGACGCGGCGATTAATATCTTGCCAACGCTCAAAGACAAAGTGCACATCGTACAAAACGCCATTGATTTGGCGCATGCCTTGGGGTTTAACGCGCCCAAAGTGGCGATTTTATCGGCAATGGAAACCGTGAACCCCGATATTCCGTCAACGGTTGAAGCGGCGGCATTGTGCAAAATGGCCGATCGTCAGCAAATCACTGGCGCGATTTTAGATGGGCCATTGGCGCTGGATAATGCGATCAATCTACAAGCGGCGCAAATCAAAAAAATCGATTCTCCGGTGGCGGGCATGGCCGATATTTTGGTCGCGCCAGATTTGGAGTCGGGCAATATGCTCGCCAAAAGCCTGACCTTTATGGCGGGAGCCGATGCCGCTGGCATCGTGCTTGGCGCACGCGTGCCGATTATTTTGACCAGTCGCGCCGATTCTTTAATGACGCGCTTGGCGTCTTGCGCGGTGGCCGCTTTGGTGGCCGAATCGCAGCGGCTGAATTTAAAACAAGCGGTGGCCGTATGAGCGAAGCCATTTTAGTGTTGAACGCTGGCTCTTCTAGCCTTAAGTTTTCGCTGTTTCTAGCGCAAGACGATGCGCTTAATGTGTGGCTCACAGGACAACTTGAAGGCCTTTATACCGAGGCGCGCTTTAAAGTCAAAGACGCGCTGGGCGCTTTAATCGGCGAAAAACAATGGCTTGATGGTGAAGCACTCGGCCACGAAGGGGCATTAGCGCATTTGGCAGACTTTTTGCGCGAGCAATTGGGTGAGCATCATTTAGTGGCGGTGGGGCATCGGGTGGTGCATGGCGGAATGACTTATACCGCGCCGGTGGCACTCAATGCGGCGATTGTGCAAGATTTAACTCGCCTTATTGCGCTGGCGCCATTGCACCAACCGCACAATCTAAAGCCGATTTCAATCTTACTGGCGCAGCGTGCTGATTTACTGCAAGTGGCTTGTTTTGATACGGCGTTTCATTGCACCCAAGCGGCGGTAGAACAAACCTTTGCGCTGCCACGGCAGATCACTGAGTTGGGCGTGCGGCGCTATGGTTTTCATGGCTTGTCTTATGAATATATTACGAAAGTGCTGCCACAGTACGCTGCCCAAGCACGCCGCGTGGTGGTGCTGCATTTAGGCAATGGCGCGAGCATGTGCGCGATTCAAGACGGACAAAGCGTGGCTAGTACTATGGGTTTTACTGCCGTTGATGGCCTGCCGATGGGAACGCGCTGCGGTAATTTAGATCCCGGCGTGGTGCTCTATCTGATGGATGAATTAAAAATGGACGTGCGCGCCATCGAAAAACTGCTGTATCAACAGTCGGGTTTATTGGGGGTTTCTGGGGTATCAAATGATATGCGCACCTTGCTCGATTCCGATGATCCTCAGGCCAAGTTTGCGGTGGATTTATTTGTGTATCGGATTGCGCGCGAATTGGGCGCTTTGGTCGCCACCATGGGCGGCGTCGATGCTTTGGTCTTTACCGCCGGCATTGGCGAGCATGCACCGCTGATTCGGCAGCGTGTTTGCCAAGCCGCGGCTTGGCTGGGGCTCGATTTGGATGAGGCCGCCAATCAGGCGGGTGCGGCACGGATTAGCCGCGCAGACAGCGCGGTCAGTGCATGGCAGATTCCGACGCAAGAAGAATGGATGATTGCCCAACACACCCAGCAGATTTTACACCGCACTCGCGCCAATGCGGCGTCAGCACGGATTGACTGAGTTTATGGGGGATTGCGGCGCAATAGTTTGCTCAATTGCGGATCAATGATTTGCCATTGATTCGCCAATTGCGCAATCACCCGATTTCTTTGCATTTTTTTAAAGCTGCTTTGAATTTGCGAAGCGCTGATCTCTGGGCTCCCCGTTTGTTCTGCAAGCCAAAGTCGGTATTTCAGCTCATAAAATTGCTGCCGACCTTCGGCAATTCCCAGCAATAATAATCGGTCTAAACGCGCTAAATCTTCCCAACCCAGTGCCGCAATACTGACTTGCTGTTGCCGCTGCAATTGCCGCGCTAATACTTCTGGCAGTGATTTCACTGGATCGAGCACCAATTCTTCAATCATGGCGCGCATGGCTGCAGGTGAGCGCTGTAGTTTTTCAAAGGCTGGCATGATGCTGGCGCGATCAATTTGTCCCCAAGTAATCCCCGCATAGTTGTCGCTCATGGCGCTTGATTTGCCGATGTTTTGCGTTAGCTGCTTATATAGATTGAGTAAGTGATCGATATAGCCATCGCCCATTTCGGGGAGTGAGAGGCCGGCGCTATGCTGGGCGAGCAAGCTTGGATACGCGGCGTGGTGTCGTTGCTGGCAGGTAAAAATGACCTTAATGAACTGACCGTGCGGCGGCATAGCGTGGAAGATTTCTTCCAGCAAGACGATGCCGCGTTCTTTTTGCAGCAGTAAATCGGCATCATCAATTAACAGTGCCACTGGTTTTTTCTGGCTATGCAACTGAGCAAATAAAGCGGCCATCGAGCTGGCCGATTCTTTGGCTGGATTTTTACGCATTAGGTTTTGCAATTGATGACTTAGCCAATGCTCATTCATCGCAAAATCGGTCAGTGTTTCGCGTAGGCGCAGTTCAAGAAACTTACTCGGTACTTGGGAGCAAGAAAAATACTGAGTGCGCCAGCCTTGTTTTTCTAGCCATGGCATGAGGTCATTTTGTAAAAAATGGCTTTTGCCTCCAGCGCGGACGGCCATCAGGGTGATGCAGTCTGCCAGATCGTTTTCCCAGAGTTGAAATAGCATGCTCGCAAGCGATTGGCGCGGATAGTGCCATGGGTTTGGATTGGAAATTTTTATGCTCCAATGAATAATTATGCACTAAAGAAATAAATCGATTATGTACGCATAAATTTTTTATGTATTGGTATTAAGTCCATGTAAATTAAGTTGATTTATTTTTTTATGGATTTATTTATATATCTTAAATTGCTAATATGCCTTTGGATTAAAATTGTTAATTATGGGTATTTTGTTGGTTTTATTCATTTTCATTGGGCGTAGCATGAAGTCATTGAATTTTGCTGAATGACTTGACCGAGGAGTGCCGTATGTTGAATGAAATTTTAACCCCCGATAGCATTGTATTTAAAACTTCATGCCCAGATTGGCAAACGGCAGTTCGTGAATCATGCGCGCCATTATTAGTACGAGGAACAATTGAGCCGGCGTATATCGATGCCATTATTGCTAATGTCATTGAATTGGGCCCTTATATTGTGATTGCTCCTGATATTGCGATTCCCCATGCCCGGCCAGAGGCCGGCGCATTAGCGATGGGGATGTCTTTATTAAAACTCACTGAGCCGGTGGCCTTTGGTAGCGAGCCCGATGAACAAGCCAGAATGCTATTTGCATTTTCGGCCATTGATAGCCGCAGCCATCAGCGCGCTTTAAAACAACTTGCCGATTTAATTATGGATGAAGAAAAATTTGCGGCTTTAGCCGCTGCCGATTCTGTGGATGCCGTATTGGCATTAATTAATAGCGTTTCAAATTAAGGAGCATCACCATGAAAATTATGATCGTCTGTGGCAATGGTTTGGGTAGCAGCATGATGTTGGAAATGACGGTGAATTCAGTCCTTAAAGACATGGGTGTAATCGCTGAAGTGGGCCATACCGATTTATTTTCGGCAAAAAGTGAAGTGGCCGATTTATTTGTCGGTTCGCACGAAATCATGAGTCAGCTCGATGATGGCAGCCGCCAATTAGCCGGGGTGCGCAATATTATGGATAAAGCCGAAGTGCGCGCCGCGCTTGAATTAAAACTCAATCAATAAATCTAGGCCAAGCTGATGATTAAATTTCTACTCGATGTTTTATCTGATCCCGCAATTTTAATTGGTATTTTTGCCTTGTCGGGCTTATTGCTGCAAAAAGCCAAAATCTCGGATGTGATTGGCGGAACGATTAAAACTATTCTGGGTTTTGTGATTTTAGGCGCGGGCGCGCAAATCTTAATTGGTTCGCTCGATGTATTTCGCCAAGTCTTTGATCACGCCTATGGATTAAAGGGCACGATTCCGAATAATGAAGGCATTACCGCGCTGGCATTAAAAGAAGTCGGCTCGCAAACCGCCTATGTGATGATTCTGGGGATGGTGTTTAATTTGTTGTTGGCGCGTTTTACGCCACTTAAATACATCTTTTTAACCGGTCATCACACCTTATTTATGGCGTGTTTGATTGTGGCGGTGCTCAGCACCGGCGGTTATAGCAGCTGGAGTGTGGTGTTATTTGGTGGTGCATTATTGGGCTGCTTGATGGTGGTGATGCCGGCCTTGCTGCAACCTTTAACGCGCAAAGTCACTGGGAGCGACAACTTTGCCTTGGGGCATTTCGGTTCATTTGGTTATTTGGCGGCCGGTTGGATTGGCGTATTGGTGGGCAAAAATGGTCGCTCGACCGAAGACATTAAAGTCCCTGATTCATTGCGTTTTTTGCGTGATACCTCGATTTCAATGGCCTTAACTATGGCGGTGTTATTCTTTGTTGTTTCAATGGCCGCTGGCAGTGATTACATCGAGCAAAATTTATCGGGCGGCGTAAACTTCATAGTATATGGCTTTAAGCAAGCACTGACCTTCTCTGCAGGCGTATACATCATCTTGGCAGGGGTGCGTTTATTGATCTCGGAAATCGTACCTGCCTTTAAAGGCATTTCGGATAAATTGATTCCGAATGCTAAACCGGCACTCGATTGCCCAGCGATCTTCCCGTTTGCCCCGAATGCAGTGGTGATTGGTTTCTTGTTTAGCTTTATCGGCGGCTTGTTGGCGATGTTTATCACCCCAGCCATCGGTTTGGCGGTGATTGTTCCGGGCTTGATTCCGCATTTTTTTACCGGCGCAACGGCAGGCGTTTATGGTAATGCCACCGGTGGACTGCGTGGCGCAATCGTCGGCTCGTTTATCAATGGTCTGTTGATTAGTTTCTTACCGGCCTTGTTATTGGGTAGTTTAGGCGCATTGGGTTTTGCCGGTACTACTTTTGGCGATACTGATTTTGGTGTGGTGGGGCTATTGCTGACAGGGTTTATGTTTATTACTCATTAAGCAAGTATTGAGCATGAAAAAAGCCCTGATGATGTCATCAGGGCTTTTTGTATTGGGCTTGGAGGAGAGAGGGGGATTCGAACCCCCGATAGTATCGCTACTACGCCTGATTTCGAGTCAGGTACATTCAACCACTCTGCCACCTCTCCAACAAGAGGGCGCAGTTTACGCCGTGTGGCCCAATTTGCCAAGTTGGGCATTTTTTTTGCGCGAAGTTCGCGTTCAAAATGGCTTAATGTTGCACTGCAAATTTTGTAGCTTTTAATCGAGGTGAAAATCAGTGGCCGGCGAAAAAAATCAGCTGGTTTTTGCTTGGCGCGGTGTTTTTTTGACGTCGACCGGTGACGATTTTGGCGCAAAAGCGAAAAAAAGCGTCGCGATGATCGAGTTGGTGATTACGTGGTATTTTTTTACGCATCGCTTGTGTTGACGCTGCTTGGCGACGTTTTTCTTGGCGCTGACTTGCAGGTATATTTCACAGATGTGCTTGAATAATTTGTTGTTTTTCAAATATTTTGGCACAATGCGTCCAACTTAACGATCAACAGGCTAGGCATGAAGAGATTCTTAACTGCGCTCTCAGCGTGTTTACTTTTGGGCTGTGGCAACCTTTCGTCACCAGCGCAACGTGTATTACCATGGGCGGAGTCAAAAGAATTGACCGTGCTGGTACAAAATGGTCCAACCACTTTATACGTGGATGCCGAAGGGCGTTATGCGGGGATTGAATACGATTTAGTCACCCGTTTTGCCGAGGCGCAGGGCTTAAAAGTTCGCTTTATTATGGCCGCGACGTATGGCGAAGTGGTGCAGCGTTTAAAGCGTAAAGAAGCGCATTTGGCCGTGGGGGTGCACCGCGATATTGATGGTGAGGGCTTGGTGTTTGGCCCTGGCTATCAAACGGTGAAGCCGGTTTTGGTTTATCCCGCAGCGCGCAATGAAAGCAATGTTTTGCGTCAGATCGAACAAGGGCAAGGCACGCTCAGTACCTTGCCGCAATACACCGCGTCACTCCAGCAACATAAAATCAAATTTCCAAATTTACTTTGGAACACTGTTGATCAAGTCGATAACGAAGATTTGATTGAGTCGGTTGCGTCCGGCAAACTCGATTACGCCGTGGTGGATTCGCATGCGGCCGATATTGCGCAGAATTATTATCCCAATGTGGCGATCTCCAAGTCGTTTGGCGATAGTGCTCAGCAATTATCGTGGGCGATGCTGGAAGGTGATAACCAACTGTCGACGATGGTGTCGGCGTTTTTCCGTCAAGCGATGGCCGATGGTTCATTAGGCCGTTTGCAAGACCGTTACTACGGCCATATTAATCGCGTTGATCCGGTGGATGCCTTGACTTATCTCGGGCGAATTAAATCGACTTTGCCGCAATTTAAAGCGACCTTCTTAAAAGCTGAAGCTGAAACCGGCATTGATTGGCGCTTATTGGCGGCTTTAGCTTACCAAGAATCGCATTGGGACAACGCCTCAATCTCGCCAACCGGTGTGCGCGGCATTATGATGCTGACCAACGACACCGCGTCTTTACTCGGCGTAAATCGTCTTGATCCACAGCAGAGTATTTTGGGCGGCGCGCGCTATGTGCAGCTGATGCGTAAAGGCATTCCTGAGCATGTGCCAGAACCCGATCGCACTTGGCAAGCCTTGGCCGCTTATAATATTGGCTTGGGCCATGTTGAGGATGCACGCACCTTAGCGCAGCGTTTAGATAAAAATCCAGATAGCTGGACTGATCTAAAAGGCATTTTGCCTTTGCTACGTAAAGCCGAACATTTTAGTACCCTAAAATACGGTTATGCGCGCGGCGGTGCGCCGGTGATTTATGTTGAAAGGCTGAAAACCTATTACGATATTTTGGTGCGTTTTGAAAAACCAAGCAAAATTACAGCACCAGAATATTCAACGACGGTGATGGTCGATAATCCAGGTAATCTGACTTTAGATATCAATAGCAAGCTGAGTCAGGCCAAACCGCGTCAAGTTGCTGCCTTATAATTTAGCGTTGTTTAGTATTTAATTTCAAAAAAATTCAGTTTTCCGTGTGGCTTTTGAAAGATGGCTTGGGGCTGTATTGCCGCGCATTTCCGGTACAATAGTATTTTTGCTTTTCGCCGGATCTGCGCCCATGAAAGTTCGCACTCGTTTTGCCCCTTCTCCAACTGGCCTGTTACACATTGGCGGTGTTCGCACTGCGCTGTTTTCTTGGGCTTTTGCCAAAAAACACGGTGGTCAATTTGTTTTGCGGATTGAAGACACCGATCTAGAACGCTCAACGCCAGAATCGGTTGCTGCCATTATGGATGGCATGCATTGGGTGGGTTTGGATTACGACGAAGGCCCGTTTTATCAAATGCAAAGAATGGATCGCTACAAAGCGGTGATTCAGCATTTACTCGATTCTGGTCATGCTTATTACTGCTATTGCAGTAAAGAAGAGCTCGAAGCGCAACGCACTGACGCCGAAAGCCGAGGTGAAAAACCCCGCTACAACCGAGCTTGGCGACCAGAAACTGGCAAAACCTTGCCAGCGATTCCAAGTGACATCACCCCCGTGGTGCGGTTTAAAACCCCAATGGGCGGCTCCGTGGTGTGGTACGACCAAGTGAAAGGTCGGATCGAAATCAGCCATGATGAACTCGATGATTTGATCTTGGCGCGCCCTGATGGCACGCCGACGTATAATTTTTGCGTGGTGGTTGACGATTGGGATATGCAAATTACCCACGTTATTCGCGGTGACGACCATGTGAACAATACCCCACGGCAAATTGTGATTTACCAAGCGCTCGACGCCACGGTGCCTTTGTTTGCCCATTTACCGATGATTCATAACGATCAGGGCGTTAAATTGTCGAAGCGCCGCGATGCGGTGTCGGTGGTTGATTACGACAAGCAAGGTATTTTGCCTGAAGCGCTGCTCAATTATTTGGCGCGTCTGGGTTGGGGTCATGGCGACGATGAAATTTTCTCGTTAACGCAATTTGTTGAATGGTTTGATTTAAAAGGCGTGAGCGGTAGCCCAAGCCGGATGGATCGCGATAAATTGCTGTGGACTAATGCGCAATACATTAAAGCGGCAGACCCAGCGCAACTTGCGGCGCGCGTTGCTGGCTTTATGGCCGATAAAGGCGTTGCCATCGAAGGCGGCCCAGCGCTCGCTGACGTGTGTGCGCTGCTAAAAGATCGTTGCCAAACCCTAGTTGAAATGGCCGATCAAGCGGCGTATTTCTATAGCGCCTTAACGCCAACACAAGACATCGCCGATAAGCACCTCACGCCAGATGATGAAGAACGCCTGAAGTTATTCGCCGAAGCGGCTGCTGCGCTAGAAACGTGGGACGCGCCAAGTTTGGGCGCGTTGATTAAAGAGTTCGTCAAGCAACAAGGCGTAAAAATGCCGCAAGTGGGCATGCCAATTCGTGCCAAAGTGTGTGGCATCACCAATACGCCATCGGTGGACGCGGTATTGGCCTTGATTGGTCGCGAAGAAGTGTTGCGTCGTTTAGTGGCTTAAACTCGAACAGATTTGCTAACTGAGTGTTAAAAGGCCAAGCCGATCTTGGCCTTTTTTTTTGCTGATTGAACAATCGCCATAGGCCGATTGCCAAAGGATGTTTATGTCTATTGCTGTTTCGCATGCTCAATTACAGGAACAAATCGGCCAATTACTGATGGTCGGTTTTGATGGTTTGGTGGTGAATCCAGAGATTGAAAATCTAATTCGCCAGCAGCGCATCGGCGGGGTGATTTTGTTTCGCCGCAATATCGATACGCCAGCGCAAGTTGCCGCGCTATGCCAGCAATTGCAAATGATTAATGCAGAGGTCAGCGATTTGCCGCTGTTGATTGGGATTGATCAAGAAGGCGGAATGGTGATGCGCATTGAAGAGGGCGTGACCCCAATCCCTTCGGCGATGGCCTACGCTCGCGCAGCGAGCAGCCCAGCCCAGCAAGCTAATGCAATAGAGGCCTGCCAAGCATTACACCAAATTGCTGCCGATGAATTGCGGCAAATGGGCATCAATATTAATTTTGCCCCTTGCTTAGACATTAATAATAATCGCGCTAATCCGGTGATTGGCATTCGCTCATTTGGTGAAGACGCTGCAACGGTCACGCAATATGGTTTAGCGGCATTGCGCGGTATTCATGCTGCGGGTATTGCGGCGACGGCGAAACATTTTCCCGGTCATGGCGATACCGCCACCGATTCACACTACGCCTTACCGCTAGTGGCACATGATTTAGCGCGCTTAAACGCCGTTGAACTGGTGCCATTTAAGGCGGCGATTGCTGCTGGGGTGGATGCGGTGATGACCGCACACGTAGTGTTTGCGGCCATTGAGCCCGATACCACCTTGCCAGCGACCTTATCACGCAAAGTGCTCACAGGTTTGCTACGCCAACAGCTGGACTTTGGCGGACTGATTATTACCGACTGCCTTGAAATGGATGCGATTGCCGCGCGCCCACGGGTCAGCGATTGCCCGGGCGCTGCTGGTAGCGTACAAGGCGCAGTGCAAGCGATTGCGGCCGGGGCTGATATCGCTTTGGTGTCGCATACTTATTCACGCCAAGTGGCGGCCGTCGAGGCTTTACTTAAAGCCGTAGAGACGGGGTATGTCAATGTAGATCAGATACAGCAAAGCTTAGATCGAATTACCCTGCTTAAAAAATCCAAGGCAATGACGCAATGGCGGGATCTAGTGCAGCCGCCAGCGCAGTTGCAAGCGCCTGCCGCGATGGCATTAGCGCAGCAAGTGCAAGCGCAAGCGATTGAAATGCACGGTTTGCCACTGGATCAACACGCTACCACCTTACTGATCACGGTTGAATTAATGCAGCGCACCGAGATTGACGAAGTTGCACTCGGCGCCTCACGCAGCGCACGCGGGACGTTATTGCCCTTGCTGCAAGCGGCGGGCGTTGATGTCAGCGAAATCATTATTTCTCCGCAGGTGAACGATAGCGAATGGGCGCAAGTGATCGCTGCACAAGCAAGCGCACCGCAAGTGATTTTTCAAAGCTATAACGCCACTCGCTTTGCGCGGCAAAGTGAATTAATCCGCCAAATTGCCGCCGACAAATTACTACTGATCGCCGGACGTAATCCGTATGACATCGATATCGCCCCACAAGCCAAAACGCGCATTGCTGCCTGCAGCAATCGCCCAGCCGTATTGGCGCTGATGGCGAAAAAATTATTGGGCGACTTGGAGTAAAAGTACGGGGGGAATAAATGCAGTGCATTCCACCAGATTGCGGAGACTATTTGTTCGGCCGAAAAAAAACGCCCTTGCGGGCGTTTTTTGTTAGTTGCAGTTTATTGCACTTTAGAGACTTGACCAAAACGTGGTTTTTTCTGATCAGAGTTGCTGGTTCTGACCCAAACGCTGCCCGTCACCGCTGGTTTTTTATTGGCATCGTAAACCAACCATTGCTTGCCATCGTTTGAATACTGAATTTGCACATTTGGAATTTCAGTATTGGCATTTAACACGCCATTGATGATTTTCGCGCCGACTTTTGGCAAACGATATTGAATGTGATGCGCATCGAGTTTTTCTAAACCACGCGCGCCAACGGCATTCACGAAATGATTGTAATCATTATCGAGTGCTTGTTTATCCACATGTTTGCTTTCGCTCGAATAAACCGTGTTGGCTTTAAAGTTCTCCCAGCTTGGTTTATTCCAAGCGCGTTCGGCAATGGCAAAGATACGTGGATACATCATATATTCAGCCTGCGCATCGGTTCTTTGCGTTTCTGACCATAAATGACCCGAAATCCCTTTAATGCTTGGTGCGGTGGCCGGTGAAGTAATGCTCATTGCCTTACCATCGCGATCTACGCTGGTTTCAGCGTTTTGCGCTAAATTACCTGGCGCAAAAGAGAAGATCTTTTTCAATGGATTAGCCCGCGCTGCCCAGTAATAGCCACGTTCTGCAGGATCAATTTCATTGGGCATATCGAGGTATAAATAATCTGGATTAGATAAAACAATATCAAATCCTTTTTGATTAAATTGAGAAACAACCTCAGTACCACCCCAGAATAAAGTATCCCAAACGTTAACGGTTGGTTTAACCGTCATTTCGCTGGCACTCTTTAAATGCGACAAACCATCTTGCCAGCTTTGGAATGAATTAATTTTGTGTGGAACGAGCTCTTTATTAATCTCTTTACCAAACCACGTGGTTAATTCATCAAATGAACCGACAGTGCCGTTTTTAACCAAAGCTTGGCAAGCGGGTGATTTCTCATAAGGGAAATTTTGTGCTTTTTTATCAATAATGCCTTGGCCCGGTTTTGCATCTGCTGCGCTGGCATAACCACCGCCAAGCATAATGTTTTTCGCTTCATCACCGCCATAATGCCAAGTGCTTAATTTCAGACCGGCTTCGGTATACATCGCATTGACTTCAGCAATGACTTTTTTCGCAAAGTCTTTTGATGATGGCAGGCAGACATTCATAAAGCCTTTTTTGTCATAAAACTGAACCGTGGTCACTTGCGATGTATCGCTTGGATCTAATAAACGATATTGTTCGGCAGCTTTTTTATTGCCGGCTTTCATTAGATTATTGTAGCGCGCTTCCATTGAAACGACGGCGGCACGGGAGTGGCCGGGCATGTCGATTTCTGGAATCACTTCAATATTGCGCGCTTTAGCGTATTTTAAGATTTCAATAAAATCAGCGCGAGTATAAAAACCATCGGATTTTTGTGCTTCAGTACCATGGCCCAATTGCGGCAATAATTGAGTTTGTTCATTGCTTGAATTCAAACCGCGCTGTGCGCCAACACTGGTTAATTCATCCAAGCCATTGATTTGTAAACGCCAGCCTTCATCATCACTCAAATGCAAATGCAGTTTGTTTAATTTTAATTGGCTCATTTGGTCAATTAAACTCAATACATGCTGTTTGGATTTAAAGTTACGTGCCGTGTCGAGCATCATGCCACGATATTCGTAGCGCGGTGCATCATTGACCACCATCTCAGAAAGATTGTCTTTCGATTGAATATCGATCAGCGATAGTAATGAATTAAAACCATTCATTGCGCCAGCAGCATCAAAACCATAAACCTGGGCGATGCCATCTTTAATAATTAAAGTATAACCGCCGTCTTTTTTTGCTTCAGCCAATTGGATTTGTTTTGGATCAATCGCAATATTGACTAGCAAAGCTTGGTCTTTATTTTTAGCGAGGAGTTTATATTTTTTGAGTGATTGGGCAAAAACGTCTTTGCTATCAGCAGGAACCTGATTTAAGAACAAACCGTTTTTGATTGAAACGCTATTTGCTTTGATAATTTTTTGTTCAATCGGCGCTGGAATAATTCGATCTTTGGCCGCTGCCGCATCGATTTTAGCGGTGTAAACGTCATAGCGTTTTAGGCTATCTAAAATTAGATTTTCATCTGAGCTGGCGCGTTTGCCTTGGGCGGTGGTCAGCGGAGTGGCAAATTGGGTAACGTCTTCGGTATCGGTGTTTTTGATGGTTTTGGTTTGGCCATTGGCGCTCACCATCCAGCGTGGGAAGGTATCAAAATCACTGACGTGCCAATATTCACTGATTAAATTAATTTGGATGCTTTTGCCGGCAGCAATCCCTGCAAATTGATCGGTTGGTGTTAAACGGTTTAAATCACCGGTGATGTGTTCAATTTTAAATTGATCGCCAACCACACTTAAAATTCTTCGTGGTGAAGGAATAAGAATAGAGAAATCTTTATCGCTTAATGTTTTGCCGGTATTACTCAATGTAATGGTAGAGCGGTAGCAAGTGGCCCAATCGGCACCGAGTTGCTGGCAGGTATTTTCAGCTTCTGCGCCTTTAATTTCGACATGAATTTGTAATTGTTTGGCTAAAGTTTCTGCGCTAGGACTTGCAAAAGACAGACCTGAAAATAAAGCGCCGACGAGTACTGAAATGACTTTGACTTGAGGTTGCATATCGATTCCATTTAAAACTGATTAATAAAATTTTGATGAAGCAAACAACAAACCAAGAACAACGAAAGCAATTAAAATCTCGTAGTAAGCTATGGCTTATTGAGTTGAATTCATTGAATTTTTATTATTTTTTTGTGTGAATCTCTATTGTAAGGTTGCTTTGGCAAAAATTAATAGCCATTGCTCAATGGTGATAATTACCTATTCAATTGACGGTTTCTGCGATATACGCGATGCAAAACGCGGAGATGAAGTGATTTGTAATCAGTGGTAGGTCATTAACTCGGCAAGCTTTGTTGTATATCAAGAAGGCCTACTGACGAACGTTAATTTAATAGTCTATCTCGTTATAAAGCTGCAAATTGATATTTTTATATATTTTAAATAATGTGGTATGAATGAAATTAAAATGCTTAATTATTGATATGGAATATTCAATGTGGTGATTTTTAATTCAATCCAGATCGCAGCGGGCAGTTTGTGCGACGCTATCTTTCGCCGCGCCGCAGTGTTGTAGCAAGCGCACATCGGATGGCGATGCATCGCTGACTACGCCTTGATGCGCCGCTAAAATCGCTCGAGCGCGGCGAAAAACCAAACGTCAACAACCCTAGCCTCGCCGATCTGGTTGATGCGGCGAGGTGCATGCGCATGTTTAGAGTTTGAATTGTTGTACCGCTTGGCTGAGTCGGCTTGAGAGGTTTTGCAAATCTTTGGCGGCATGGGCGTTCGATTGCACGTCGAGCGCGCTGGCTTCGGCCATTTGCGCGATTTGCTCGACACTGCGGGCAATCTCGGTGGTGGCGACGCTTTGTTCGCGAATTGCGCTGCTAATG
Organism: Deefgea salmonis; assembly: GCF_020531905.1. Taxonomy (GTDB): domain Bacteria; phylum Pseudomonadota; class Gammaproteobacteria; order Burkholderiales; family Chitinibacteraceae; genus Deefgea; species Deefgea salmonis. The sequence goes on from NZ_JAJAWG010000004.1 coordinate 76,961, forward strand.
CTGTCGACCACTTCACGAACTTGGTCAGCGCCTTGGCGAATCTCATCAATCGCAACGCCGGCTTCATTGGCAAAGGCAACGCCGGTATTGGCTTGCACGACGCCACTTTCCATTTGGGTAATCGCTTCGCGGGTGCCGGTTTGAATTTGGCCGACCATTTTGGCGATTTCCACGGTGGACTGGCTGGTGCGCTCGGCCAGTTTACGCACTTCATCGGCAACGACAGCAAAACCACGGCCTTGCTCGCCAGCACGTGCCGCTTCAATCGCCGCGTTGAGCGCCAATAAATTAGTCTGATCGGCAATGTCTTTAATGGTGCTGACAATCGATGAGATTTCTTGCGATTGCCGGCCGAGCTCTTCGATTTTGCTCGATGAATCTTTAACCAAATTGGCGATTTTATGCACTTCACTGGTGGCGCTATGAATCACTTGGGCGCCGCGAGTTGATTGCTGGCCCGCTTGGCGCGCCAGCTCGCTGGCTTCGTCGGTATTGGCGGTGACATGGTCGATCGAAACTGACATTTCTTCTACCGCCGCCGCCATTGACGCCGCCGATTCGCTTTGTTGTTGGGCGCGCAGCGCCACATCGCTGGAGTTTTGCCCTAAATGATTGGCGGCACTGTCGATTTGCGCGGCGCTGGCATGCACTTCACCAATGACGCTACGCAGGGCTTGCTGCATATCGCGCATTGCGGTGATTAAGCTGTTGGGGTATCGAGGATCACAAGCGATAGTTTGCTGCAATTGGCCTTGCGCCACATTGCGGGCCAGATCAACCGCCAATTGCGGTTCGCCACCGAGTAAGCGAAATAAATAGCCCCCAAGTGCCCATAAAACATAACAAATGAGCGCCAAACTGATCAGACTGATTGGCAATAATATGTGCAATGCCGACATGAAATTATCCTGGACATCATCCAAATAAACCCCAGTACCAATCACCCAACCCCAAGGCTGAAAGCCAATGACGTAGGAAATTTTATCCACCGGCGGGTTGTTGGCGGTTTTGGACCATTGGTACTCCACAAAGCCTGCGCCTTGGCTGCGAACTACATTGGCCATTTCAACAAACAGCGCTTTGCCATTGGGGTCTTTGCTATTGCTGAGATTTTTGCCATCAAGCTCGGGTTTGAGTGGATGCATCAGCATGGTGGGGCTGGTGTCGTTGATCCAGAAATATTCTTTGCCATCATAGCGAATCGCCTTCACCGCCAGTAATGCCGCCGCTTGGGCGCTGGCTTGATCCATTTTTCCTTGGCGGCTGAGGGCTTCATAATGCGCCACAATCGATTGCGCCGATTCGGCTAAATTGCGGATTTTGTCTTTACGATCATTGAGCATTTCACCGCGTAATTGCAGCAGCATTACGCAGACCAGCAAGATAAACGTCATGACGGTGATCGCTGCGGCAAAGAGTAAGCGCGCGCGGAGTGAGAAAGGCGTAGCTTGAGCCATGGTGTATCCCCTGTAACAATATTATTGTTTTCTGATGTTTTGGCTATTGTGCGGATACGCGCTTGAGCTTGCAATTTCTTACTGATTACTGTTGCGTGATACGGGAAAATACTGGGATTAGGTGTAATTGATGGTGAGTCTTGCGCGCTAGCAATGACGATGCAGATGATGGATTTATTGCGTTGCTTATTACAATATGTAGGGTATTGCTTGGTAATGCATTATTTAATTGGCTTGCCAAGCAATACCTGCTGTTAAATATCGTGATTCAGATCGCGCGTGGTTTGCGTGTGGATTAGCCAGCGCTGCGCCGCCAGATTCCCTTCTCCTTGATGGGGGAAGGTGAGGCTGGAGAGACGACGGCGTTTATTTTGATGCTTAATCCCCCTCCGAGCTAATTGAGCACGGCTTCGGTTTCGGCAGCAAAGGCAATGGCCAGACCGCCAGCGCCGATGTTCACGCCGGCGGTGGTACTCATTTCGCAAAGCAATAATTGCACCTTGGCGTGCGCACAGGCGCGTTGTAATTGTTGATATGCTGCCATATCGCTGATGATGTGCGGATCGCCGCCGTAACTGACGCAAATGGTTTTGGCAACCAAGCCTTGCTCGATGTGCTCTTCGGCCATGGTAAATAGTTTTTCAACACCGGTTTGAAAACCATGAATGCGCGCCACAGGGCTAGTTTCGCCACGATAGGCACGGATCACCGGTTTGATGTCGAGCGCGCTACCAAAGGCATAGGATAAAAATCCAACGCTTTTATCGCCTTTGCGGCGTGCTTGGTGGCGCAGTTGGCCTAGATCAGCCGGCATTAAAAAGCTTTGTACACTTTGGCTGAGCCGATTGATGTGGTGGGTGATGGTCGAGCGGCTGGCTTGTTCGCTGATTAAGCGCGCAGTTTCGGCGACGATCAGCCCTTGGCCGCAAAAGAGATTGGCGCTATCAAACACACGCACGGCAAACGGTTTGCTTAGATTGGCCGCTTCGCGGATCGGTCGGTATTCGGTCAGGATGCGCCGAGCGGCTTGGTTGCAGTGATTAAAAATTTGGCTACGCGATTGCATGACAGTCAGGCAAAACACCGAGTCAAATTCCAAGATCAGTCGGGTCATGAATAATTCACGAATTTGCTCGACCGAGAAGGGCTTAGATTCAAAATCCGAGGTGCCGGCTGCGGCTTGGCGGCGATAAAAACTGCGGGTCGCGACGGGGTCGCGGTGGTCAATAAACTGGCCATCGTTGCCTTGAATGGTGATTGGCAAGATGACGATTTGATGTTGATCTAAAAATTCGCGCGGTAAATCGCAGCAAGAGTCTGTTACTAAGCCGACTCGCATCGTGTTCTCTCCAAGAGTGTGGATTGGTCACCGTCTGATGCGGTGTTGTGCTGGACACCGCGTGCTTTTGCCGTGGTGAAGCTGACATATTATGATATGCGAATATAAGTTAGCACTGAATTCTGACGATTTTTAATAGGGATAATCCCGATTATTTTAAATTTTTAGTCAGAATTAAGTAATTTTACTTGTGCGAAGCCGCTGCTCAATGGCGCAGGCATGAAAAAAATATCGTCGATGTTGGAGTGGGTTGTTCTGTTTTATCGTGGTGGTATAGCAATCAACTGCATTGCAAATCATGCCTAGCTGGCAATACCCGGTTTATTTTTTAGTTTGCTTCATGGTTGAGCGATTGACGAAGGTCGCGCTCGGGTGACAGGTCGGGGTGTTGGCAAAATATGGCAATACAGGCCGAGGGATGGCTGTAGCCTAATTGCCACGCAATATTTGAATCTAATTGCCACGCAATATTTTGAATCTATTTACCGATTGGCTTGGACTGGCTGTTGTTGAGGCCAGTGGCGTTGAGCGCGCAGAGTTTGGTGTGCGCCGGCGGCGATCAAGCAGGGTGTGATTTGCTGCGATGGCCTTGTCGGTGGTGGCCGCTTCTGACTGGATGCAGGCATTGGCCTGATGCTGCGCGCTTCATGTCTTGCTTGATGTCAGCGCGGTTGATCAACCCAACGTTAATCGACTTAGCGCAGGGGCTTAATGCCGTGTGCTGATTGATTACGGTGCTGACGTTGCTTGCGGGGCGTTGAAGGCGCTGGCGCAACTAATTTTTATGGCTCTGACAGGACGCACTTGTTGTGGGAAAGTACTGCGAAATTTTATTCGGCCTCGTTTATAATGCCGTGCAGCGCATGGGCGCGGTTGTAAGGTTTGGACGATGAGGAATTGACGTTTTGCGAAAAATATTAGGAATAGTTGCTGTGGTATTGGCCAGCGCGGCATGGGCAGAAGATGCGCCTTTGCCTTTTGATACCCCAGCAGCAGCAGTGCCGATTGTGCGCAAAGCTGCGGTGAGTAAAGCCCCAGCCGCACCAGCCGCTCGTTCAGTGCGTAGCCAGAGCGGCAATCAAGCGAAAAAATCGCGTCATCCATCCTCGCGTTCTATTGCAAAGGCTGCGCCAGCTCAATCGTCAACCAAGGTAAGCCAAGCTAAACGGAAAAAAAGCAGTCAGATTAGCGATAAAAAATCAGTTCAGCGTTCCGCTAAGGCCGTCAGTAAAGCGCCCGCCAAGAAAAAAACTAAAAAATAATACCCAAGGTCAGCAGCGCTTCGAGCCATGTTGACATGGGGTTGTCAGCGGCGCTGGTGCGATTTTTGCATCGCATCAAGGCTGGATGCGGCTGGATATGCGCAGATAGACCGGGCGCGTGGCACTTATAAGGCTAAAAACACCGTGTATTTTTCCATCTGATGAGGAAAAACGGTGTTTTTTTATGCTCGCTGGCGGTGATTCAGGCCGACTTAGCTGATTGAGGCCAATTATTTCGCCGCTGATAGCAATTGATCTAATGCCGGATGATTGATTTTTTTGGCTACATAAATGGCGTAGTAATCGGTAAATAGACCGTTCAGATGCCCGAGTGTTTGTAATTGCTCACTGGGTATTGCCTCAGGCGTAATGATGGGAGAGGGGTAGAGGCCAATACCCGCTATACCAAACGCTTGCATCAAGGCGCTATCGGCAAATTCTCCGACAATGTCGGGTACAATTTGCTGCGCCGAAAACCATAAATCCAATTGAATTCTCAGCGTGCTATCGCGAGTGGGTAGCAGCATCGGCGCGCCATTTAGGCTGGCCGGAAACGCCTCGCCATACCGTGCGGCCAGCGTTGGGCTGGCTAAAATCATCACCGGACATTGCGCTAGTAGCTGGCTTTCTAAGCGGAGTGCGCCTTGCGTTGCAGGGCGATCGGCCAGCACCACATCCAGCTGGTGCAAGGCCAGTTTGGCCATCAGTTCATCGGGTGAACCTTCGATACAGCACAGCCGCGTGTGCGGGTTATGCGCTTTGGCCAAAAGCTGTTGGGCAACGGTTTTGGGCAGCGCATCGGCCACCCCAATATTAAAGCGCTGCCTAGGCGTGCTATCGCTGGCCAAGGTTTGTTGCAATTGTTCGCCAAGCATAAAAATCTGATCGGCAAACGGCAGCACGGTGCGTGCGGCCTCAGTCAATTCCAACTGCCGACCCACTTGGGTAAATAGCGACTTACCCATTTGCGCTTCAAGGCGCGCCAATTGGCTGCTAATGGTTTGCGGCGTCATCTCAAGTTTACGCGCAGCGGCACTAATACTGCCTTCTTGGCTCACCACCCAAAAATAATACAAATGCCGGTAATTTAATAAATCATGCATACGCGTGCGTCGATAAAAACTGATGATGTCGCAATGTAAGCCTGATGTTGGAATCTGTAAAGCTAGTTTAAAATTACAACATCATAAAGCGATACAAGAGAAAACTATGTTGACTGGATTGGGCATCGTGACCGTTGTCTTACTGGCGGCGCTGTTTTGGTATTACGTGATCTACAACCCAGCCGCGCAAACAGATTGGGAGCGCCTGCCGACATTGACGCAATATCGGCAACAGCATCCGCAATGCGTGCGCGGCGAACAAACGCTGTGCTGCCATTGCGGCTCGGCCGAGCATTTGGATTTGGGGGTCTTGCAATACACCGATTGGCGGCGGCAGATCATGTGCCGGCAATGTAAAAATCGCTTATGGCGGGAATCGGACTAGATCGAATAAATCATCGATTCAGGTGGTCTTTGAGTCGTTATTTTCGACTTAGTTCGATTTATTTTACGGGTAATTGTATCGAGAAAAGTTGAAGGTTAATCAGTTATGCTCTGATTTTGTCGATAGAAAATATACGTTAAGGTGAATGCACTACCTCATTCGCTGCAGCTAGCGCACAGCAGCATCGTGAAGTGATTCACATGGCTGTCGCATGATCTGACAGTGCGATTGGGTAGATATTGAGTTTGGACTAACCCGCTGGAGATCGAGCAATGCGACCACTTATTTTGACTCACAAGCTTTCGATTGATAACACGATGCACAGCTATATTTTGCATCGTTTACGCCTCGCGCTAGATCGAACCTTAAGCCGAATTGGCGCAATTACCGTGCGCTTAAGCGATGAAAATGGCCCTAAAGGGGGCGATGATAAATCGGTGCAAGTGAAACTCATCTTGCCGGGCCATGAATCGGTGATTGTGCACGAGCGGGGCAGTGATTTACGCGCGGTGGTAGATCGAGCGATTCATCGCGCAGCGCAAACCCTGCAGCGCTTAAATGCTAAACGACAAAAAATAACCCGTAGCGTGGCGAGCCGAAAATTACTCGCCACTGAAATGCAGTATGCCGAAGAAGCCAACCATTTGTTGGCAACGCCAGCCTAAATCCATCCATAGCTGAATCGCGGGAAGTGAGATGACTTCCCGCGCGGGAAAAATTGGCTGGATTGGATTGGCCAGCATGGCTAGCGATGTTGATTGGATTCAGCTGAATTGCCGATGAAGTTTTGCCAATAAAGGAAGATCAATGAGTTTAATTTTAGTACTGATGGTTGTATTGAGTGCCGCGATAACGGTTTACTATTTTGCCCGTACAGCCAAGCGCAAGGAACTAATTGCGATTCGGATGACTCCAAGCGCCAAACAACACAGGAGATAATGGATGAAAAGAACGCTATTACTGATTGGTACCAATATTGCCATCATGGTGGTCTTAGGTATTTTTGTAAATATTTTTGGTTTAAATCGCTTTATGAGCGCCAACGGCTTGAATTTGCCGATGTTGCTGATGTTTGCTGCGGTAATGGGTTTTGGTGGGGCGTTTATTTCGCTGGCCATGTCCAAAACCATGGCCAAGTGGAGTACTGGCGCCCAAATTATCGCCCAGCCACGCAATGCCGATGAGCAATGGCTGTTTGATACCGTTGCCAAACTGGCGCAGCGCGCCCAGATCGCCATGCCTGAAGTGGCGATTTATGAAGGTGAACCGAATGCCTTTGCCACCGGTCCGAGTAAAAACAATTCGCTCGTTGCCGTGTCAACGGGCTTGCTGTACAGCATGACGCATCGTGAAATCGAAGCGGTGCTGGCGCACGAAGTCGCCCACGTTAAAAACGGCGATATGGTGACGCTGACCTTGATCCAAGGCGTGGTGAATACTTTTGTATTCTTCTTGGCGCGCGTGGTTGGCTATTTGGTTGACTCGTTCTTAAAGCGCGATAACGAAGAATCATCGGGCCCAGGTATGGGGTATTACATTACCGTGGTGGTGTGCGATATCGTGTTTGGGATTTTGGCCAGCGTGATCGTGATGTATTTCTCGCGCCAACGCGAGTTTCGCGCTGATGCGGGTGCGGCCCAATTATTGGGTGAATCAGCACCAATGGTCGATGCCTTGCGCCGCCTAGGTGGCATGGAGCCTAATGCCTTGCCAAGCAATATGGCGTCATCAGGTATTGCCGATAAAGCAGGATGGTCAGCGATGTTCAGCTCGCATCCGCCGATGGAAGATCGCATCGCCGCCTTGCAAGCTATGCGCTAGGCGTTGTTCAGATTACATGTTGATCGTTTTTTAAGTGCCTGCGGCACATTGCTTTACAGTCGCAATCCGCGACGGGGACTTACTTTCTTTGCGTCGCCAAAGAAAGTAAGCAAAGAAAGGCGACCCGAGCGCGCCCAGCTCCGCTGTGCCCTCGATTGTCGTGAGCCAAACGATAAAACCGTTTGTCTCTCTTCCGCACTCGGTGCGCTTGGACGGGGCTTTAAGCCCCAGCTCGACGAGCGCGGCACAGTATCAACACCAAATCTGAACATTGCTATGCGCTAATGGGTATTTGAATGTAAGCCATATTAAATATGAGCTACAGCGCAATACATCAAAACGCCGACTTCAAGTCGGCGTTTTTTATGGTTTTTTATTCGCGCAATGTGGCTGATTTGTATCGTTGCTAGTGGGCAGGTGCTGCTGAGTTTTTATGGGGTAATTTTTCAACATCAGCGGCTTTTTGGTATTGCTGGCTGAGCGCTCACGCTGGTGCTGGGTAAATTAATTGATCGACTTGGTATTAAAATATGGTTTTCGGTTTGCCCGTCTTGCCCCCCACCCGTAGAATTGCGGGTAATTCATTTTTTACGTCGCAGCATTGGTGCGGCGTTGGTTTTTTTCGGAGCTGCCTGTGTCTTTATTACCTTTATTAAATGCTCGCTTTGCGGCGGCCTTGGTTGCGGTCGGTGCGCCTGATGCACAGCCCTTGGTGCAAGCCGCCAGCCGACCTGAGTTTGGCGATTATCAAATGAACGGGGTGATGGGCGCAGCCAAAGTGCTCAAGCTTAATCCACGTGAGTTAGCGCAAAAAATCATTGATGCGGTAGATTTGGCGGGCATCGCCAGCTCGCTCGAAATCGCCGGCCCGGGTTTTATTAATATCAAATTGGACAATGCGTTTTTGGCGGATCGCGTGGCGAGCGCGCTGCAAGACGCGCATCTTGGCGTTGAGCAAAACCCTGCGCAGCACGTGATGGTTGAATATTCATCAGTGAATTTGGCCAAAGAAATGCACGTCGGCCATTTGCGCTCGACGATTATTGGCGACGCTTTGGCGCGGGTGCAAGCCTACGTTGGCATGCATGTAACGCGGCAAAATCACGTGGGTGATTGGGGTACGCAGTTTGGGATGTTGGTGGCGTTTTTGATCGAGCAGCAGCAACAAGGCAATGCCGATATCGCGCTCAAAGATCTAGAGGGTTTTTATCGCCGCGCTAAAGCGCGTTTTGATGAAGACGAAACCTTTGCCAATACCGCGCGGGATTATGTGGTGAAACTGCAAGGGGGCGATGAGCAAGTGCGGGCATTGTGGGCGCGCTTTGTTGCAGTGTCCTTATCGCATTGCAACGCCGTTTACCAAAAACTCAATGTGTTGCTTGATGATGGCGATGTACGCGGCGAGAGTTTTTATAACGCTGATTTGCCGATTATCGTCGATGAATTGCGTCAGCAAGGTTTGCTGGTGGAGAGCGAAGGCGCGCAAGTGGTGTTTTTGGATGAATTCAAAAACAAAGACGGCGAGCCGCAAGCCAGTATTATTCAAAAGAAAGACGGTGGGTTTTTATATTCAACCACCGATTTGGGCGCGATCCGTTTCCGAGTTCGTGAGCTAAAAATCGACCGTTGCTTGTACGTGGTCGACGCGCGCCAAGCGCTGCATTTCCAGCAATTGTTTACCATCGCCAAAAAAGCGCACTTTGCGCCAGACTCGGTGTCGTTAGAGCATATTGCTTTTGGCACGATGATGGGCGAAGACGGCAAGCCGTTTAAAACCCGCTCGGGCGATGTGGTGAAATTAGTCGATTTACTCGACGAAGCGCAGCAACGTGCGTTTGATTTGGTGTCGGAAAAAAATCCAAACTTGGATGAAGCCACCCGCCGCGATATCGCCAATGCAGTCGGCATCGGTGCATTGAAATACGCCGATTTGTCGAAAAGCCGCACCACCGATTACATCTTTAACTGGAACTCAATGCTCAGCTTTGAGGGCAATACCGCGCCGTATCTGCAATATGCGTATACCCGAGTGAAGAGTATTTTCCGCAAAGTGACTGATTACGACCAAAACGCGGCGATTGTGTTGACCGAGCCGGCTGAGCACGCCTTGGCGTTGGAATTAGCGCGCTTTAGCGATGTGGTGCATGCGGTGGCTAAAGACAGCCAGCCGCATTTGTTGTGCGCATATTTGTATAGCGTGGCGACGATGTTCTCGCGTTTTTATGAAAACTGCCCAGTCAATCAAGATGGCGTGACCAATGCATCGCGTCTGAAAGTATGTGATTTAACCGCCAAGGTGTTGGCAGCGGGTTTGAATTTACTTGGGATTAAAGTATTAGAAGCCATGTAATTGCAGCGCCATGACAGTGGCACAAATTGCGACTTAAATTGCAATAAACTTACAATTTGTTTTGTAATTTGAGAGAATACCCAGAAGCGGCCCCTTACTCGGCCGCTTTTTTATTGTTAAACCTTTGCGTGGTTGTCAGCATGAATTTAAAAGATGCCGTGGTAGTGCAGCGCATTACGGCCTTAAGTTATCGCGGAGCGATCGGCGGACAGTTTGCTGGCATGGTTGCCGCCACTGCTTTATTGGCTTTGCATTTTGATACGCATTCACAGGGTTTTTTACTGTTGTGGTGGCTGTGTGTTTGCGTTTTTGCGCTGTATCGTTTGTCGGTGTTTCGCCGCTATCGACAGCATGCGGCGCAGCGCGATGATGCTTATTGGCAAAAAATTCATTTGCAGGGTGTGGCCATCACCAGCGTGCTATGGGCGATCGGTGGCACGTATTTAATGCTGTCTAGCCCGATTGTATTGTCGGTGTTAACGGCGTTGATTTTTTCTGGGCTGACGGTCGGCTCGATGCCGGTGCTGTCGCCCATGCTCAATGCGATGCGGATTTATGCGTTTTTTATGACGCTGCCGATTTGGCTCAATGCATTATTTGATCCAACGTCGATGAATATGACGCTGGGGATTATGTTTGTGTTTTTGTTTATCACTTTACTTAAAAGTGCCGCAAATTATCGCGACACCATTGTTGAAAGTTTAGAGCTGGAATTAGCGCAAACGCGCTTGGCAGAAGATTTGGCGGTCGCGCGTAATCAAGCCGAGCAAGCTAATCGCGCCAAGACTGAATTTATCGCCAATGTGAGCCATGAAATTCGCACGCCGATGAATGGCATTGTCGGGATGGCGCATTTATTGGCGCAAACCCCGTTAACGCCGCTGCAACAAGAAAAAGTCGATGTGATTAATCAGTCGGCCGATTTGTTATTGGCGTTGGTCAATGACGTGTTGGATCTCTCTAAAATTGAAGCCAATCGCTTAGAGATTGTGGCGCAAGCGGTGCATTTACCGCGGGTGCTGGCCGAAATTGAGCAAATGTTTTGCCTGCGCGCTAAAAGCCAAGGCTTGTTGTTGCACTTGGATTTTCAAGGTGACGCTGATTTAACGCTATTGGGCGATGCGCTGCGCTTGCGACAGGTTTTGGTTAATTTATTGGGGAATGCGCTGAAGTTTACCGAGCAAGGTGAGGTCACTTTGCAGGTGCGTACTCAGCACGATGCGGCTCATTGCCGTGTTCAAATTGCCGTGATAGATAGCGGTATTGGTATTGCTGCGGCGCAACTGCCGTTTATTTTTGACGCTTTTGTTCAAGCCGATGGCTCGTCAACACGAGCTTATGGCGGCACGGGTTTGGGCTTAACCATTGCGCGGCGCTTGGTGCGAGGCATGGGGGGCGAGTTAATGGCTCGCGCCAATGTGAATGCGGGTATGACGTTTAGTTTTGATTTGCATTGGCCTTATGCGCCAGCCAGCGAAGTGGTGATTGAAACACCACCGCCACTCGAAGCCATCCGTCCATTGCAGGTGTTATTGGCGGAAGACAATCCAACCAATCGTTTGGTGGCAACGCGCTTATTAGAAAAACAAGGCCATACCGTGATCAGCGCGGAAAACGGCCAATGGGTGCTGGAGATTTTGGCGCGCCAAGCGGTGGATGTGGTGTTGATGGATATGCAAATGCCCGAAATGGATGGGCTTGAAGCGACGCGGCGGATTCGTCAGCAAGAACTGCAGCAGATCCAACCGCGCTTGCCGATTATTGCGGTGACCGCCAATGCAATGCAAGAAGACCGCGTGCGCTGCTTTGAAGCGGGGATGGATGACTTTTTAGCCAAACCACTCAAGCCCGAAATGCTCGACAAGGTGTTGCGTAAATGGGTGATGTCGGCAGCGATAACCGATTAAAAATGCGCTTTAATTTGCAGCGCAACAAAGCCTTCGACTTGAAACGTTTTAACCGTGGGAACAATAAATAAGTTCACCCCAAAATGGTAAGGCGTTTCCAACGAGGCTAAAAAGCCGCCAGCAGGCACAATGGGATAACCTTTTTCGGTATTGTGATAGCCGGTTAATAAGCCAGCGGCAGCGCCGACCGAGAGATTGCCGGCGTCGCTAAACTGCCATTGCAATGGCGTCCAGCCGAGCTGAGCGTAGACCGATGTTTGCCGAATGGAGTTGCGGTAAGCGCCGAGCATCCAATGCCAGCGCCCATTGCTGCGCTCAATGCCTAGACCGGGATTGTGTTCATTCAGATTATCGTCAATCACCGCTTGCCGATTAAAATGGCGGGTGAGTACCGGCGTCACGATCCAAGTTTTCCACGCTTGCTCGGTATTCATCGCTTGCAAAAAATTCGGCGTCTGTTCGCCAAAAGCGCCCGAATTGAGCTGATTATCTGCTGTTTGCGCTGAAGCGATGCCAGCGAGTGTCATGATGAGTAGGGGTATTGCTAGCTGGCTGATTGTTTTCATGAAGTAGAGAGAGATACCCTATGGTTGGTTGCTATTTGGTTTTCCGCCGCACCAACGCGGCTGGTAAACCTAACGTCAACCGACCCTAATCGTGACCAAAAGCGCGTTCGCGAAGTTGTTTCAGTTCATCACGTAATTGCGCCGCTTTTTCAAATTCCAAATTCTGTGCGGCTTTGAGCATATCTTTTTCTAAGCGTTTGAGCTCTTTTGCCAATTGCTTTTGATCCATTTCGGCCACAATACGGGTTTTTTTCTCTTCCAATCTGGCGGCGACCGCTTCTTCGGCGTTGTACACCCCGTCGATAATGTCCTTAATGCGTTTGACTACGCCGCGCGGGGTGATGCCGTGTTCGAGGTTGTAGGCGATTTGTTTTTCGCGGCGGCGCTGTGTTTCGCCAATGGCTTTTTCCATTGAATTGGTGATCCGATCGCCGTATAAAATCGCTTTACCGTTTAGATTTCGCGCCGCGCGGCCGATGGTTTGAATCAAGCTGCGCTCGCTACGCAAAAAGCCTTCTTTATCGGCATCCAAAATCGCCACTAAGGATACTTCTGGAATATCCAAACCTTCACGCAATAAGTTAATCCCGATCAGCACATCAAACACGCCCAGCCGCAAATCGCGTAAGATTTCAACGCGCTCCACGGTATCAATATCCGAGTGCAAATAACGCACTTTAACGCCATGTTCGGCCAGATATTCTGTCAGTTGCTCCGACATTTTTTTAGTCAGTGTGGTGACCAAAACCCGCTCGCCAATCGCCGTGCGCAGATTGATTTCCGACAGTAAATCGTCAACTTGCGTGCCCACCGGGCGTACTTCAATCAGCGGGTCAACCAGTCCGGTTGGCCGCACCAGTTGCTCGACCACTTGGCCTTGATGTTCGGCTTCATACGCCGCTGGCGTGGCGGAAACAAAAATCGTTTGCGGCATTAAGCGCTCGAATTCTTCGAATTTGAGCGGACGATTATCCAATGCCGACGGCATGCGAAAGCCGTAATCAACCAGGTTTTCTTTGCGTGAACGATCGCCCTTATACATCGCGCCAATTTGGCCGATCATCACATGGCTTTCGTCCAAAATCATCAAGCCATCTTTAGGCAGATAGTCGAGTAAAGTCGGTGGCGCAGAGCCCGCCGGTTTGCCAGAAAAATGCCGCGAGTAATTCTCAATGCCTTTGCAAAAGCCCATTTCACCGAGCATTTCTAAATCAAAACGCGTGCGTTGTTCAAGCCGCTGCGCTTCAACTAGTTTGTGTTCTTGGTAATAAAACGCCAAGCGATCACGCAGCTCTTCTTTAATGGTTTCAATCGCCACCAGTACTTTTTCGCGCGGGGTAACGTAATGGCTGGAAGGGAATACAGTGAAGCGTCCCATGCGTTGCTTGACGTGACCGGTAAGCGGGTCGAACAGGCTGATGCGCTCGATTTCATCGTCGAACATCGAGATGCGTACCGCCAAATCGGCGCTCTCTGCAGGGAAAATATCAATCACATCGCCGCGCACGCGAAAATGCCCACGGGCAAATTCAATCTCATTGCGGTCGTACTGCATGGTGGTGAGGCGTTTGATGATGTCGCGTTGGCCGATTTTTTCGCCTTCAGACAAATGTAAAATCATCGCGTGATAATCGGATGGATCGCCAATCCCGTAAATCGCCGACACGGTGGCAACGATAATACAATCGGGGCGCTCGAGCATTGCCTTGGTGGCCGACAGCCGCATTTGCTCGATATGCTCGTTAATCGCGCTGTCTTTTTCGATAAACAGATCGCGGCTGGGTACATAGGCTTCGGGCTGATAGTAGTCGTAATACGAGACGAAATATTCGACGGCGTTTTCGGGGAAAAACTCGCGCATTTCGGAATACAGCTGGGCGGCGAGGGTTTTATTGGGCGCCATAATAATCGCTGGCCGCCCAGTACGCGCAATCACGTTCGCCATAGTAAAGGTTTTACCTGAGCCCGTTACGCCGAGTAAAGTTTGGTATTTGAGCCCATCGTCCAAGCCTTCGATCAGTTGTTCGATGGCTTTGGGTTGATCGCCCGCAGGCGGGAATGGCTGAAATAACTTATACGGCGAATTGGGGTATTCAACAAACATGGCGAACCTGATATCGAGCAAGACGCTACATTGTGGGCTGATGTGGCTTAGGGCTCAAGTTAGAATCCAAATTTTGCTGGCAATGCTTCATTTTTGGCGCTGACTTGCGCTCTGGTATGGCTTGGTTTTGGCTGGCGCCAATCCATTGCGACTTATTGCCTTGTCATTTGTAGGGAGACTCACATTTATTCCTTGCGCGATGGCGGTACAATAGAAATCAGTGAAAGGAACCCATCATGAAAAAGCGCGTTAAATTTGTGTTGTGTATGGCCAGCCTGCTGATGGCGACTTCGGTATTGGCGGCGGTGAGCCGTGATGAGGCTGCGGCTGCGGCGCAGAAAAAAGCCAATGGTGCTCGAGTGATGTCAGCAGAGAAATTTATCGAGGGCGATAAAACTGTTTGGCGAGTCAAAGTGCTGAGCACTTCCGGTGAAGTACGGACGGTTTTTGTCGATGAGGCCAGCGGCGCAGTGCATTAATCGGCTAATCTGGCTGCATTATTCGGCATGATAACGACATCAAAAGTCGAAGCGAAATCAATCGCTTCGACTTTTTTGCTGATTGATGCTTGCAGAGTCAATGTGAGGGCAAAATAAAACCCCGCCACAAGGACGGGGTGATCTACGCGCATCAAGTGAATCGATTAATTTTCGATTAATGTTGGATTAAATGGCGCTTTGACGCAATTGCTCAAGAATCGCAGGGTTTTCTAGGGTTGAAGTATCCGCAGTAATTTCTTGGCCTTTGGCGATATCGCGCAACAGACGGCGCATGATTTTACCTGAGCGGGTTTTCGGTAGATTGTCGCCGAAACGAATTTCGTCCGGTTGCGCGATCTTGCCGATTTCATGCGCTACCCATTCACGTAGCTCTTTAGCGATGCGTTTGGCGTCGTCGCCTTCTGGGCGTTGACCTTTGAGCACCACATACGCCACCACGGCTTCGCCTTTAATATCGTGCGGTTTACCCACCACGGCCGCTTCAGCGACCAATGGATTGGCGGCGAGTGCCGATTCAATTTCCATGGTGCCAAGGCGGTGACCAGAAACGTTCAGCACGTCGTCAATGCGGCCCATGATCCAGATATAGCCGTTTTCGTCGTAATGCGCTGAATCGCCAGCGAGATACAATTTACCGTTGTAGTCTTCGGGGAAATACGTTTTGGCAAAACGCTCAGAATCACCCCAAATATTACGTACCATCGATGGCCATGGCTTACTAATCACCAAGAAGCCACCTTTACCTGCTGTGACTGGTGCGCCCGATTCATCGACGATATCGGCCATAATGCCTGGAATGGGTAAGGTGCAAGAGCCCGGTTTGGTTGCGACTGCGCCTGGCAACGGTGCAATCATATTGCAGCCGGTTTCGGTTTGCCACCAAGTATCAACGATAGGGCAACGGCCACCACCGATGGTCTCAAAGTACCACATCCATGCATCGGGATTGATCGGCTCACCGACGGTGCCCAACAGACGCAGTGATGAAAGATCATATTGTTTTGGCAAATCGCCACCGAGTTTAATCAATGAGCGAATCGCTGTTGGCGCGGTGTAGAAGGTGGTGACTTCGTGTTTTTCAATCATTTGCCAGAAGCGTGATGCATCTGGATAAGTCGGTACACCTTCAAACACCACTTGTGTTGCGCCAATGCCCAGTGGGCCGTAGGCGATATAGCTGTGACCCGTAATCCAGCCCACGTCGGCCGTGCACCAGTAAACGTCGGTTTCTTTGTAATCGAACACCCATTTCATCGTCACTTGCGTGCCGAGCAGGTAACCCGCTGATGAGTGCTGCACGCCTTTTGGCTTACCGGTTGAGCCTGAGGTGTAAAGAATAAACAGTGGGTGTTCAGATTCAACCCATTCTGGCTCGCACACATCGGCTTGGTCTTGCACCAGTTTGTGCCACCACACATTGCGCTCGGTATTCCAGTGTTCTGGTTTATTGCTGGTGCGTTGGAATACCACAACTTTAGTCACTGTATCGCAGCCACCGAGACCCAGAGCCTCATCGACCATTGATTTCAATGGCGTTGGTTTGCCGCCACGGATGGATTCATTCGCAGTAATGACCAATTTGGCTTCTGCGTCTTGAATACGATCGCGCAATGCGCCAGCCGAAAATCCACCAAATACCACCGAGTGAATCGCGCCGATACGGGCGCAAGCTTGCATGGCAATAATCGCCTCTACGGTATGCGGCATGTAAATGACAACGCGATCACCTTTGACTACGCCCAGGCTTTTTAGACCGTTGGCAAATTGGCAAACACGGTGATATAGCTCGCGGTAAGTCACGCGAGTCACCGAGCCATCGTCGGCTTCAAAAATAATCGCCACTTTATTGGCTTTGCTTTCTAAATGACGATCAAGGCAGTTGTACGACACATTCATCAAGCCATCTTCAAACCATTTAAAAAACGGTGGATTGTCTTGATTTAAAATTTGGGTAAAAGGTTTTTTCCAGCTCAGTAGATTGCGTGCTAAATCAGCCCAAAAGCCTTCATAGTCGGCAGTCGCTTTGTCGCACAACGCGTTGTAGCCTTCGATTCCTGAGACCGTCGCATTGGTGCGAAATTCATCAGAGGGTTGGAATAAACGGTTTTCTTTTAAGACTGAATCGATACCACTCATGAGTGAACCCCTTAGGCAAGACACTGAATTGAAAATAATCTGAAATCAAATTTATGGGATTACAGTACTGAAAGCTAATTGTCTTTTTTGATGTAGCAAATCAGTCAGGCTGATGTGCAGGGCAATGAATTGAATTACTTGGTTTTTTCGTCTCTGATTTCGCCAATAGCTTGGCATCCAGCAGCGGGAAAGTGAGTCAATTGTGTTGGCCTTTGAGTTTTAAGAACATCAGCGCCGCAGTGATTGCGTCGTTGAGTGGGTCGTGGCGCGCTAAACGGGGTATATCTAATTCAGTCAGCATGCTGTCTAAGCTTAAATCGACATCAGGGCGGTAGGCGCTGACTTTTTTGTCGTAATACAAACCAGAAACCTCAATCGCTCGATTGGGTAGCGCGATGCCCAACCAAGGCTTGAGTTGTCGATTGATAACCGCCAAATCAAATTCAAGGTAATAGCCCACAATCGGGCGACTACCGATGAAATACAGCAATTGCGTGAGCGCATCGTGCAGCGTTAAACCATGGGCTACGTCTTGCGCGCGCAAGCCATGAATTGGGATTGTTTTGGGATCAATCGCGCCACTGGGTTTGACGAGCCATTGCTGGCTGCTGGACTTTAAAATCGTATTGCCGCGAATAATCACCGCTGCAATGGATAAAATTTCAGCCTGCTTCGGATTGAGGCTGGTGGTTTCACAATCAATACTGACCCATTCATTGGGCGCGGGTTTGGCAAATAAAAATTGAAACTGTGGATCGCGTAGTTGCCGCCGTGCTTGCCAAGATTTAAATGTTTGGATCATAAGGTATTCAATTTAAATTGATGGGCAATGCTTTGTTTAAAGCGTTTCACTACCGCGAGCGTGTCTTTGAGTAAGTCGCGCTCGAGTGTAGTGAGTTGAGCTAGTTCAATACCGTAGTCGAGTAATTTGCCTTGCTGTGCTTTGATTAAGCCATATTTCAATTGCAGGCTTTGCAAATAGGCGAGCGATTCTCGAAGATCGCTGGCTAATGTTGGCGAGAGGATGTCTTTTTGTTTGAGCATTTCAATTCTGCGGTAGGTATTGCGCTCGGAGACCTTTGCTTTCAAGGCCAAGCTGCGTATACCGTGCACTAAAGTGAAAATGCCGCCTTTTTTTAAATCGAGTAAGCCGCCTTTACTGCGTAGCTGAGAGAAAAACCCCAGTGGCGTATCAAATTGTTCAATCGGCAAAGCAAAGTGCGCTAATAAACTGTCGTTTTCGACCAGATCTTGATAAAAATAATCGCGCAGCCGAGCAAACAACGCTTTATTGCCATACACCGGATAGGCGTCGAGCCAAATGGCCAGATGCAGCATGTTTTCGCGATGCGTTTGCACCTGCCATTCATCCAGTAAGATTTTAAATTCGCTTTCAGTGCGTCGCCAATATGGATTGTTAACCATGATTTTGCCTGGGCAGGCCGGGTAGCCAAAGCGAATCAGTGCTTGATTAAATGCGGCACAAATCGCGGCTAAATCGGGGTGTTCAAAGCCGTCGGCGATAATCAAAGCATTGTCTTGATCGTTGGGTAAAATTTGCTCACCACGACCTTCTGAACCCAGGCACAGCAAACAAACATTGGCGCTGACTTCTGCTGGCGCGAGCAGTTGCCATGTTTTGGCCAGTAATTTGCGGTGCAGTTCACGCAGCGTATCGGCAATCAGTGTGACTTTGACGCCTTGGCGCTGTTGCTGGCGGATCAGTTTATCGACGTGCGACCACGCTTGTGCCAATTCATCCATCGACACTGCGCGCTCGATTTGACTTTGAATTAAGTGTGAATGCTGCGTGAGAAAAGCCAACAAGTCGACTTGCTCTAAAATCCCAAGTGCGCCATCTGCACGGCGCACAATCACCCGACTAATGGTGTGCTTGGCCATTAACAGCATGGCAGCATGGATGGGCTCGTCGTCGGCCACGCTATGCAAACGATAGTGGGCATAGTTGGCGATGGCGGTGCTGCGTGCGGGTAATTCGCGGATCACAAAGTCGCGTAAATCACGTTGAGTAAAGATGCCAATCTGTTCGGCGTTTTTAATCAGCACCGCCGTGCAGTGCGCGCTTTGCATACGTTGGGCGGCATCCAGAATACTGGCATCGGCACTCAGCCATTGGACTGGATGGATATAAGCGGCCGTCACCGGGGCCAGTAGCAAGGCTTGTAATTCATTTTCTTCGGGGGTTTGCTGCGCTAAGGCGGTCATTCGTACGGCAATATCTTGATAAAAATACGCGCCAAACTGTGGGTTGCTACGGATCAGCTCTAAAATTAATTCGCGTGGAATACTAAATACTAGGCTGTCATCAATGGCCACCCATTGCTGTTGGGCTGTTTCATTGAGTAAGGCTTTACTATTGATGGTTTCTTGTTCGCTGTAGACGGTTAAAACTTCACCGTTTTCTTCTTCAGCAATCAGTCCTTTGTTTAAAATCAGCAGCGCATGGTGCGGTGCGCCAGCCGCAATAACGGTGTGGCCACTGGCAAAGTATTGAAGATCGAGCGCGTTTTCAAAGCGTTCGCGTTCACTGGGCTTTAGGCTGCGATAAGGGAGTGCAGAAAACTCAAATAGCGTCGACATAGTGTACCTAGCATC
The DNA here is from genome assembly GCF_020531905.1 of Deefgea salmonis. Taxonomy (GTDB): domain Bacteria; phylum Pseudomonadota; class Gammaproteobacteria; order Burkholderiales; family Chitinibacteraceae; genus Deefgea; species Deefgea salmonis. The sequence continues at coordinate 96,507 of NZ_JAJAWG010000004.1, forward strand.
AAAAACGCCCTACATCGCGAAGCGAGTAGGGCGTGTTGCGATGTATCTGCTCTTAATGCTTATCAGTTGCGCCTTCTGCGCCAATACCTGTCATAGAGCGGATAAATTGTGGCAAGAATTTAGCGCGTTCTTCTGCCGCTTGCTTGCTGGTATCGAGAACAGAAACCAGCCAGATCGTGATGAAGGCCAGCGTCATCGAGAAGATGGTTGGATTTTTGTACGGGAACCATTCGCTGCCTTTGTCGTGACCTAGCACTTCAACCCAAACCGATGGGCCGAGGATAATCAGCGTTAAGGCCGTAATCAAACCAACAAAACCACCGACCACAGCACCACGTGTGGTCAAGTTTTTCCAGAACATCGACAAGAACAGCACTGGGAAGTTAGCCGATGCCGCAATCGAGAACGCTAGACCGACCATGAAAGCGATGTTTTGCTTTTCAAAGGCAATTCCCAAGAACATCGCCAATACGCCAAGACCGATGGTGGTGATTTTTGAAACGCGAATTTCATCGGCTTCATTGGCTTTGCCTTTTTTGATGACCGAGGCGTAAATATCATGCGATACCGCAGATGCGCCCGACAAGGTCAAACCGGCTACCACAGCCAGAATGGTTGCAAACGCCACGGCTGAGATAAAGCCAAGGAAGTAATCGCCACCGACCGCATCAGCCAAGTGAATCGCTGCCATATTCGAGCCACCAATCAAGGCGCCAGAGACTTCTTTAAATTTCATCCCCGCATCGCCCGACAACAGCACAATCGCACCAAAGCCGATAATAAAGGTCAAAATGTAGAAGTAGCCGATAAAGCCGGTGGCATAAAACACCGATTTACGCGCTTCTTTGGCGTTCGATACAGTAAAGAAACGCATCAAGATGTGTGGCAAACCTGCAGTACCAAACATTAAGGCCATACCGAGTGAAATCGCATCGATTGGATTTGAAACCAAACCACCGGGTGCCATGATGTTGGCGTGAGCCGCAGTGACTGCGGCTTTGGAGGCTGCAGCAGCGCTGGCGACAGCGGCCGATGCATTCGGTGCATTGCTGGCGATGGCAATTTTAGCGGCCTCAGCAGCCACATTGGCTTTGAGTGCTAAGGCTTCGGCGCCCGCGTGTTTGACGGCAACAGCCTGCGCAAATAGGTTTTCAAAACTGAAACCGACGTGCTTCATCACCATAAAAGCCATGAACGATGCGCCAGACAGTAGCAAAATCGCCTTAATAATTTGTACCCAAGTCGTCGCTAACATCCCGCCGAACGTCACGTACATAATCATTAACACGCCAACCAAAACTACCGCATAGGTGTAATCCAAGCCAAACAACACTTGAATCAATTTACCCGCGCCGACCATTTGTGCAATCAAATACAGTGCCACCACAACCAAAGTGCCCGTTGCTGCAAAAATACGCACTGGCGTTTGCGATAGCCGATACGAAGCCACGTCGGCAAAGGTGTATTTACCCAAGTTGCGTAGACGCTCGGCAATCAGGAAGGTAATTAAAGGCCAGCCGACCAAAAAACCGATGGAGTAAATCAAACCGTCGTAGCCAACACCAAACACCATCGCAGAAATACCGAGGAAAGACGCGGCTGACATATAGTCACCGGCAATCGCTAGGCCATTTTGAAAGCCACTAATCCCGCCGCCAGCAGCGTAGAAGTCTTTGGCCGATTTAGTGCGCCGTGCTGCCCAGTAGGTAATGGCGAGGGTAAAGGCGACGAAAATCAAGAACATCACAATCGCAGGGATGTTGAGATCGTGGCGTTTTTCAACTGCACCTTCAATGGCACCTGCGGCCCAAGTCGGTAGGCTGTTGGCGAGCATCAAGCTAGCGAGAGACAGGCGTTGTAAATTTGATTTGATCATTTTTTCGCGTCCTCAACGACTTCGCGGGTCAGTTGGTCGAATTCAGTATTGGCTCGACGTACATAAATACCGGTAATGACAAACGCCGATAAAATAATTAACACGCCAATGGGAATACCAATCGTGGTTACGCCGCCGGAGAGCGATTGTCCTAGCGTGGCGGGCGAAAAAGCCACCACCAGAATAAAGCCGTAATAAATCGCCAGCATTACAAAAGACAGTAGCCAAGAGAGGCTGGACTTTTTTCGCACCAACTCTTGAAATTTGGGGTTCTGCTGAATGCGTTCAATCGTATGATCTTGCATGCGTTGCCTCCTCGGATAAATCAATCGTCAAACCCAGATGGGTGTTGTGGCGCTAATTTATGTGAGAGTGGGCAATTTAAGCTAATTGCATTTTTTGATGCTCTAAATCAGTTCGACTTATGTTGCATTGCGTATACCTTACTAATTTGTGTGTAATTGCTGATTTTAAAGCTACATGTCGAGCATTCTTAGTTCACAAAAAGGCAAGGAATAGGTGATAATCGGCGGATGGAAATCTATCAACTTCGCACATTTGTTACCGTGGCGCAGCAGGGGCATCTTACGCAAGCCGCTGAATTGCTGCATTTATCCCAGCCGGCAGTCACGGCACAGATTAAGGCGTTGGAAGAAGAATTTGGTGTCGCACTGTTTGAGCGTTATCCCGGCGGCGTGCAACTGACAGAGGCGGGAAAATTAATTCTGCCGGATGCTCAGCAGATTTTATCTCAAGCCCGCAGTCTGCTTTATCGGGCTAAAGCGTTGCAAAATGAACCCAAAGGTAAAGTCAGAATTGGCACAATAGGCGTACCAGGGCGTTTAAAACTGGGCCCTTGGTTGGCGCAATTGCGTGAAAGCTATCCTTTATTGACCGTGCAAACCACGCATGGGATCTCGGTGGGTATCTTGAACGAAGTACGCAAAAAAATGCTCGATGCTGGGTTTTATTTGGGTCGAAACCCGTACCAAAATGTCAACACTGTGCCATTGAGTGAGATTGGCTTTTGTGTGGCATTGCCGCCATCGATGGCGTATTTACAAGATGCAGATTGGAAAACCTTAGGCTCGGCTTTGTGGTTGGGTTTATCGCAATTTACCAGTCTGGCCGATATTTCCCAAGAGCTGTGGCGCAGTCAAAATATCGCCCCGAAATTAGTCGGTGAATTTGATGAAGAGGCTACGCTGCTTGAATTGATTAAATCCGGGGTAGGGATTGCGATTTTGGCTGAGCGCACCGCGCATCGTTATGCCGCTGATGGCTCGATTGTATTGTGGCGTAATGGGGAAGTGGCGACGCGGGCTTTGTTGCAGTTTATTTATTCGAGTGATCGAGAGAACGACCCGATGATCGACATGCTGATTAAAGCCTTGCGTACGACATGGCAGGAAGAATCAGAATGTTTTGGTCAATAGTAGGTATTGGTCTGTGAACTAGGTAAATATTGCTCTTTGAGCGTATACCTTGAGTTGTTTTTAGTTTGTGGCGATAGGCATGGCTGAGTTGAGCGCGATTGTTGATGTGGAAAATAACAAAAACCCCGCTAAGGATAGCGGGGTTCTCGAGTATGGCGTCACTGCACTGAATTACTTCAGTTTAGTTTCTTTGTAGATCACATGTTTACGAACAACAGGATCGAACTTCTTGATTTCCATTTTTTCTGGCATGGTACGTTTGTTCTTGGTCGTGGTGTAGAAATGACCTGTACCAGCAGAAGATTCTAGCTTGATTTTATCACGCATGATTTATAGTCCTTAGCTTACAGTTCGCCGCGCGCGCGCAGATCTGCCAAAACCACATCGATGCCGTTCTTATCAATGGTGCGCAGAGCTGCGGTCGAAACGCGCAAGCGGATAAAGCAGTTTTCGCTCTCAACCCAAAACCGGCGGGATTGCAGGTTCGGTAGGAAGCGGCGTTTAGTTCTGTTATTGGCGTGGGAAACGTTATTCCCTGTCATTGGGCCTTTGCCCGTGACTACACATACTCGTGCCATGATTCTGTCCTGACGTTCGGAACTGGAAAAGTCCACGTTTATATCACAAAGTGAAGATTCGATTCAAGTCCATTAATAAAAAAACTCCAGACTTTAGTCGCTGAAGTGACTGATTTACAACATAATGCATCGCGAAAATGCTCAGGCGACATTATTCACTGATTGGTGGCGCAAGTACAGTCCGGTTGCCATTTGTTTCCATAGAACTGACTAATCCGACACTTTCCATTTGCTCAATCAAGCGCGCTGCGCGATTGTAACCAATACGCAGTTGCCGCTGTACCGATGAAATCGATGCGCGGCGGCTTTTAAGTACAAAAGCCACCGCCTCATCATACAGCGCATCCGCTTCGCCAGCATCGGCATTCCCGCTACTGCCTGCGGCGGATTCAGCATCAAAGCCGCCGTTTAAAATGCCATCAATATAATTGGGTTCACCTAAAGATTTTAGGTAATCAACCACATGATGGACTTCATCATCGGCAACAAATGCACCGTGAATTCGGAGTGGATAGCCAGAGCCCGGTGGTAAAAATAACATATCACCTTGCCCGAGCAAGGCTTCGGCGCCCATTTGATCCAAAATGGTTCGGCTATCGATTTTACTTGAAACTTGAAACGCCAATCGCGTTGGAATATTGGCCTTGATTAAACCGGTAATCACGTCGACGGACGGGCGCTGGGTCGCCAAAATTAAATGTATCCCTGCGGCACGGGCTTTTTGCGCTAAGCGGGCGATGAGTTCCTCAATTTTTTTACCGGCGACCATCATTAAATCGGCAAATTCATCAACGACAACGACAATAAAAGGTAAATGTTCTAGCCGCTCAGGATCGTCCGGGGTGAGGCTAAATGGATTGGTGAGGTGTTTACCGGCTTTTTCGGCGTCTTTGATCTTTTGATTGTAACCCGCAAGATTACGCACGCCCATCGCGCTGAGTAGGCGGTAACGTTTTTCCATTTCCGCAACACACCAATTGAGTGCATTGGCGGCAAGCTTCATATCGGTAACGACTGGCGCGAGTAAATGCGGAATGCCTTCGTAGATGGATAACTCCAGCATTTTGGGGTCGATCATAATAAAGCGCACTTCGTCTGGCGTGGCTTTGTAGACCAAGGACAAAATCATCGCATTCACGCCGACCGATTTCCCTGAGCCGGTCGTTCCTGCCACCAACATATGCGGCGCCTTACCTAGATCGGTGACAATCGGTTTGCCAGTAATGTCTTTACCGAGCGCAATCGTCAGTTTGCTACTCATATCGTGATACGGCTCGCTAGATAAAATCTCGGAAAGACGAATCATTTGCCGCGTCGGGTTGGGGAGTTCCAAGCCCATATAGGTTTTGCCGGGAATGGTTTCCACTACACGAATGGAGACCAAGCCCAGTGCCCGCGCCAAATCTTTCATTAAATTCACAATTTGCGAGCCTTTCACGCCAACGGCAGGCTCGATTTCATAGCGGGTAATCACTGGGCCAGGGTAAGCGGCGACAATTTTAACCTCGACATTAAAATCGGCCAATTTGCGTTCAATCAGCCTCGACGTAAATTCCAGCGTTTCTTTGCTAATGGTTTCTTGCGATTGCAATGCGGGAGCGAGTAAGCCCAGCGCGGGGAGTGATTCATCGGTTTTGTTGCTGACATTGGCGCGTTTGATCGGGGCCGGCGGCAAATCATCTTCAGCAAATAACAAAGGCTGTGCAGCTTGCTTGGCCACTTCGGCTTGTTGTTTTTCTTGTTCTTTCTTTTCTCTCACAATGCGCTTTTCGACTTGGCGTGCAATTGGGATATCTAGTTGCGCGGGTTCAATCATCAGCGGCTCTTTACCGGCTTGCTTTTGTTTGGCGGCAACCACTTGCTCATCACGGGCTTTTTTTGTTTCGCGGCCGATGCGTCGATCTTTAGCGGCTTGGATGGCATTGAGTGCGTTGAAAAAACTATTTTCAGCGACCGTGCCGATGTTTTCCATCACATTGAACCAAGACAGCCCAGTAAATAATGAAACGCCAAAACCAAAGAGGGTAATTAAAAATAAGGTGGCACCACTAAAGCCAAGGCTAAGCGTCATCCAACTGGCTACCGTTAAGCCCAACATGCCACCGGGAACATAAGGCAGCGGGGCGCTTAAAGAATGCAGTCGCAAAGCTTCAAAAGCGCTACTGGCGATGAGCATCAGGCAAAAACCGCTGCAGGCTAAAAAAACCACGGGGCGTGACGATTCGGCGACGCGATCAATACGGCGATAGCCCCATAAAATGGCGGCCAAGCAAAACACCGTCCACCACCAAGCCGAAAAACCAAAGGTATACAGCAGCACATCGGATAGCCAAGCGCCCAAACTGCCGCCACGATTATAAATTTTGGCTTCAGTGGCGCTGTGCGACCAACCTGGATCGGCTTGATGGTAGCTCGACAGTACGAGGACTAAGTAGGCGAGTAAAACGACTAAAATTAACCACCATGACTCGCGCAGTAAATTCGCCATGCCTGGCGGTAAGGCGGCACGGGTCGAGACATTGGCGACGTTTTTCTTGCGAAATAAGGGCATATATATATCAAGGAACGAGAATCTATGGCGATTATAAGGGCAAGCTTGCGCTTTGCGGTGTGTAAATGAATCGCATTGTGATGGCAATCATCACAATTGAAACATTTAAATTAAATATCTTTTCTGCCAAGTTAGGTAATGTTGATAACTGGTTTCACAAAAGATTTCTTTATTCTCAAAGTCAGCAGGGTACAGTGCCGGAAAAACATGGTAGTGCACGACAGGATTGGGACTGGTAAAAATGGCGAATATTTTTTGCAACAGGCTTTCATTAGCATGCCATTCAAAGCTGATTTGCGCTTCATGATGTAAAAACACCGGCACAATCGGCGTGTTGGTGGCGAAGGCAACTGCAAAAGCGCCAAACTGAAAGCGCTCTGCCAATAGCCGGCCGTGACATCCGCCTTCGGGAAAGATCGCGATATTGTCACCGGCGTTGACGGCTGCAATCAGCTCAGCCAAAGCCGCTTGCCGTGAGGCTTTGTCTTCTCGGCGTACAAATAAAGTACCTGCCGCTATGGCAATTTTGCCCACTAAAAACCAATCACGAACTTCGATTTTGGCCAAGCTGCGCACCTTAAATAAGGCCGGAATGCCCACGTCTTCGAGTGCCGATGGATGATTGGCGATTAAAATATATTGTGCTGGCAAGGGCGCGTGCTGATGTAAGCGCAATTGCACACCTAAGGCGCGAACAAAGCAGCGGCACCATGCTTGAAATAAACGCGGATAAATGGCGTGAATGAGGGCGTGTGGTAACGCGGCAAGCAACAGCATCAGCAATGTAAACAGCAGTAAATCCAATACTGCAATGCTGCGTATGAGGACGCGAATCAGCCAAAGCATGGCATACCTTAAGTCAATATTCGGTTTTAACTATAGGCGATAGTAAGGTAAGAAGAAAAAACAACGCTGCTTGGCTCAGTGCAATATTGAATTGCTGACTGATATTGATGGGTGATATTCAGATTTTGTATGGATAGCATACCGCGCTCGTCACGAATGGCCGTAGTACATGACTCATGCCGTAGGCACATAAACCATTAGTATCTATGGGTATGTCTATGTGGCCCTTTTTTATTAAAGCTTGGAGTGATATACCTAGGGTCTACTAATGTTTGGGTTTGCGCCGCGCTAGATCGATTTTCTCGGCAAACCAAACGTCAATAGAGCCTCGTCATGTGTGGCTTAGTGATGCAAGAAACCAGCAAGTTTATTCTCTAGCAAACGGGGATTTTCACCATTGGCGATGGTGACCAGCCCTTCGGCGACCATTTCGCGGCGTCGCACTTCGAGCAAAATATAGTGCTTTAATTTATTGGCCACGGGTAAGAAAAACATATTGGCGGCGCCAACGCCATAAATCGTTGCCACAAAAGCCACTGCAATGCCGGCGCCTAATTTGGACGGATCAGATAGATTTTCCATCACATGAATCAGCCCCAAAACGGCACCTAAAATGCCAAACGTCGGAGAATAACCACCCGCCGCTTCCCAGATTTTAGCCGCGGCGCGCGCTTGATCTTCGTAAGCGTCAATATCAAGCTCCATCGCCCGGCGGATGGTTTCGGGCTCGGCACCATCGACGACCATTTGTAAACCACGGCGCACAAAGGGATCTTTTTCGCTATTAAAAAATGCTTCTAATGCCAGCAAACCACCGCGCCGCGCTTGTGTTGCCCAATTGACTAGGGTGGCGAGTAGTTTTTTGAAATCCATTGCCGGAGGGAAAAAAATCCAGCGCAACATTTTAATGCCAGCAATAAAGTGGCGCATTTGCGTTTGCAGCATCACCGCACCCACCGTGCCGCCCATGACAATCAAAAAGGCGGTAAATTGCAGTAATGAGCTGATATGGCCGCCCTCTAACCATTGGCCCAGAATAATAGCAACAAGCCCTAAAATAACGCCAAATACGCTGATTTTATCCATTAGCTCAGCCAATCCTTTAATTTGCCGCGCAGGCGGGCAATCGCCTGGCTATGCAGCTGGCAAACGCGTGATTCTGAAACGCCGAGTACCGCGCCGATTTCTTTTAAATTGAGTTCTTCGTCGTAATACAGCGCCATCAACAGTTTTTCTCGTTCCGGCAACAAGCCAATACCCGCAATGAGTTGCGCGCGAAAATGAGCGTCGGTGAGTACTTGCGCTGGATTCTGGTGTGTGTCGGCGGCATATTGATCGAGCGGATCATTGTCGCCATCTTGTTCGAAATCTTCATAATGCAATAGCTGATGGCCGCGCGCGTCGCCAAGCATGTCTTGATATTCACTGAGCGGCAGATTCATTTTTTGCGCGATTTCAGACTCTAAGGCCGCGCGGCCTAAAACTTGCTCTAATTGCACGGTCGCGCGTTCGATTTCACGCATATTGCGCCGCGCTTGGCGTGGTAACCAATCGGCGTTGCGTAATTCATCGAGCATGGCGCCGCGAATGCGTTGACTGGCAAAGGTTTCAAATTGCACACCCGCATCGGGGTCAAAATTGCGCGCAGCTTCCATTAAGCCAATTAAACCGACTTGAATTAAATCGTCAACGTCAACGCTGGCCGGCAGCCGGCTCATCATGTGATAGGCGATTTTGCGCACCAAAGGCGCGTGCTTTTCAACACGAAGATCTTCGCTGCTATTTTGGGTGCGACGATAAAGAGAGAGCGCGCGATGGGCTGACATGGCATTCAATTAAGTGGCGTCTTGCTTAGTGTAGCTCACTACGGTGTGTTTACGGTAAGCAGCGACGATTCTAGTTGCAATAAAATAGTGTTTAAAGCGCGATTAAAGCCAATCACAGCTTGCTCGGGGCTGGCGTCAACGATGGCTTCGGTTTGCGTAAACTCAAAAATACGCGGTGTATTGTGCTCGATTTGGCTTAAGGCATAACGCACGCTGAGGGTCACTCTGGGCTGCGCAGGGTTGGTTACATCGACATATATCTTTTGTAATTCACCCTCTAAGCGCCAGTTTGGCATCAGGCTACTGCCTGCTGGTAACACGGCAGTAAATAAGCCACTGGCGGCCAAGGCTTCGCGGCTCAGGTCGCTCACTTGCTGGGCCGGCGGCGCGAGAAAACCGTTGTAGGGGTCAAGGACAAAGCGCTGCGCGCTTTCACGATAAATCAACGAGGTGCTGCGGTAGGGCAAGGGCGCACGCAAATCTTGAACTTGCAAACTGCCGTTAAAATGCGGCGTTGCTGAGCGCGCAGGGCTGGATTGGCTAGCTGGCAAAGTCGACAGTAAAAAATCCTTACGCGGCGGCTTGGTGCTGCTGCAGCCGAATAATAAGACGCTGATACAGCAAAGAGTCAGGATGGTTTTCATGGTTTTGGCGGCGTATAGACTGGCGGCGGGTTAGAGAATAACAACTGGCTAGGCTGTTGCTCGGCTTTGTTGAGTAATTGTTGCAGGCTCAAACTGGCGCTACTGAGTTGTTCAATCAAGGCGTCTACATCGGTTTCGCGATGGCTGCTCAGACGATCGAGCCGTTGGCTAACCCGGTCAATCCGTTGCAATGTGCTGGCAATTTGCGGGTCGGTGGCGATTTTTTTAGCGCTTTCGGCGGCAATGGCTAAATCGGCTGGCGCACTGCGCCAACCAGGTTGCGTTAGAATTTCTTGTAACGCTTGATTAGTTTGCCGTGCTTCAAGCAGTAAGGCTTGGGTTTCTTTGGCCATGCTGGCCAACGGCAATTGGCCGACGTGATCTAAAACGGTATTCATTTTTTCGCTCATGCTCAGTAAAGGCAGTGGTGCGAGTTTTTGCTCTGCGGTGAGCAGCAATTGATCGAGTCTGGCCATGGTTTGTTCAATATCGACATGCTGCATTTTGGCGATTAAGTTTTGTGTAGCGGTGACGATTTGATTGACGGTGCTGGGGCTGGACGGGATATACAGTTGTTCTGGCGTCCAAGCAATCGGCAAGGGCCGGCCGGCATTGGCACCCATGTAGTCGATTTCTAAATAACTGGTGCCAGTAACGCCTTGCGGGGCGATTTTAACGCGTAAACCCTTGGCGATCTCCGCGTCAAGGGTGGCTTGCGTTGGCGCAGGAAAACCTTTGCCACTCATCATTTCGGTATTTAAACGCGACTCGATTAAAACGTATTGATAGCGCTGTGCGCTGGGCAGTGCTTGTTGGTAGCGGGCGTAAGTAAAAGTAATCGCGCTGATTTCTCCTACGACCACGCCGCGATAGCGTACTTTAGAGCCAATATCTAAGCCTTGTACCGACTCATTAAAGTAGGTCTCTAGCATGAATTGCTGGCGAAACCATTTGCCGCTACCGAGTGCAATCATCAGTCCGGCGGCGAGGGTAATGGCGACGAGAATAAATAAGCCTAAGCGAAAATTAGATCTTTGTTCCATGGTTTAGCCTTGCAAGGTTGGCTCGCTGGCGGCGCAATTGTGCGGCACGAGACGAAGTTGGCCACGGTTAAAAAAGCGATTGACGCGTTCATCACTCGATTGTGCCAGTGCCTGTGGGGTATCAATGGCGATAATGCCTTGTGTGGATCGATCTAACATAATGGCGCGATCGGCAATGGCATGAATACTGGCCAATTCATGGCTTACTAACACACAGGTAACGTGCTGGGTTTCGGCAATGCGGCGAATCAGTGCATCCAACTCGGCCGAGGTGAGCGGATCTAAACCAGCAGAAGGCTCGTCTAAAAATAATATTTCCGGCTCCAGCGCCATCGCCCGCGCAATCGCAGCGCGTTTTTGCATCCCACCCGAAAGCTCGGCGGGGGCATAGTCAGCAAAGGCTTCTAGTCCAACCAAGCGTAATTTAAGACGAGCAATGATTTCGATTGCTGGCGCGTCAAGTTGGCTAAAGCTTTGCAAAGGCAGCATCACATTGTCGAGTACGCTCATTGAGCCAAATAAAGCGCCAGCTTGAAACATCGCGCCAAGATGACGCAGTATTGCCTCGCGGCCCTCGCCAATTGTGCCCACCAGCTCATTACCTGCTATCCGTATACTGCCAGCTTGTGGCGAATAAAGGCCGATCAGGTGCTTGAGCAAGGTGGATTTACCACAACCTGATCCGCCTAAAATCGCCACCACTTCACCGCGCTCAATGCTGAAGGAGACGTCTTTTAAAATAGTTCTGTTGCCATAACCACACGTTAAGCCTTGCACTTCAATTAAGGCGCTCATTATTACCAACCCATGTGGTAAGCCACCACGGCAAATAAACCATCGGCGACGACCAATAACACCAAGATTTGTACCACCGCTTGGGTGGTTGCTGCGCCGACGGCACTTGCGCCATTGCCGGCGGCAAGGCCGCGATAGCAACCGACGGCGGCGACAATAAAGCCAAAAATCGCCGCTTTACTCAGGCCCGATAGCAAATCGATTAAGTTCACTTGCCCGGCGATTTGCGAATAATAGGTGGCAAACGGAATCCCAAAGCCTTTCATCACTAAAGCGCCGCCAAAGAGACCGACGACTTCGGCAAATAAGGTCAGTAGTGGGGCCATTAATACGCCGGCCAATAACCGCGGCAAGACTAAAAATCGAATGGGGTCAAAACCAAAAGTGACCAGCGCATTGATTTCTTCGTTGACCTTCATCGTGCCCAGTTCAGCGGCAAAAGCCGCGCCAGTGCGGCCAGCCAATAAAATCGCAGTAATTAACGGCCCGAGTTCACGAATTAATGACAGCCCGAGCAAATTGGCGACATACAGTTCAGCGCCAAATTGCCGCATTGGAATCGCCGATTGAAACGCGAGGATCACGCCAAATAAGATAGAGATTAAAGTAATAATCGGCACGGCATTCGCGCCGACGAGCTCGCACTGCAAACCAAATTCGCGCCAGCGAAAGCGCCTTAGTGCGTGCAGACTCTGCCATAACGCAGCGCAGATGGCGCCAAGAAAGCTAATTTGCAAATAAAAATTGGCATTGGCGGCGCGCACGCGCGAACCGAATCGGGTGATCAGGTGCTGGGCGGGTTGGGGCGTGGGTTTTAATAATGGCAACTCAGGAGACAGCGCATTGAGTAGCCGCTGTCCTTGCGCGGGTAGGGCTAAAATGCGTGCGCCGCGCTGCTGTAATTCAAATAATAACGCCGCCCCCGCGCCATCGATACTTTGCACGGCACTGGCGTCAATCTCCGTCTCTGCCCATTGCTGTTGCTGAATGCGCAGCCATAGCGCGCTGCTGGTCGCTAAGGTTAAATCGCCGCCAAGCTCAAAGTGAGTGGCGGTTGTGGGGCGTAATTGGGCTTCAGTAAGCGGCATGATCGATTCGATTGGCGAGTAAGCGCGATGATTCGATTAAACGATAAATAAAGCTGGCCATATTGCCTTGCGCTTGGCGCGGCGGAGCCCAGCGTAATAAGGCATCGGCCAACTGGCGAATCGCCGCGCTGGCCTCCGCGTCAGGAAAAGCCTCTAGCACAGGCCGACCAAGGCGCGTGGCGCGGTTGAGCCATTCATCTTCAGGCACATAACCAATCAATTTGAGTTGAATTTCTTCCCCCAAATATTGCTGGGCTACTGCGCGAACCCGGTCAAATAAAGTCATGGCTTCACCTAAACTGGCGACACGATTGACCAGTACTCGAAAATCACGCCGCGCATATTCGGTTGCCAATTGCTTAATGGTGGCATAGGCATCGGTGAGGGATTCGGCGCGATTCGATAGCACGATGACCACATCATCCGCGGCGAGCGATAGACTCGGCACGCCTTGGGCCACCGCTGGGCGCGTGTCGAGCAGTAGATAATCCAGCGATTCGGTCAGTTGCGCAAACTCATTCGCCAATCCGCGTTGCTCGTTGTCGTTGAGCTGAGCCAATAAGTGCGCTGGCGCGGCAATCGGTAAAATCGCAAAGCCATATTGGCTCTCGATTAAGGTGTCGATTAAGCGCGCTTCACGGCGTAATACCTGCTCAAGCTCAACGCCCGGCGTTAAATGCAAGCGGTGCGCCATATTGTGTAGGCCAGTAAATTCATCCAATACCACGACTTGCCTTTGTCTTTCGGCCAAGGCAGCAGCTAAATTCATGACCAAACTGGTGGTGCCGGCATCGCCACGGCCACCCGATAAACTAATGGTTCGGCAGCTGGGCGTAGCGACCAGTTGCCGTAGCCCTGCGGCTTGGTCTGGCCAGCGTTTAGGCACAATGTGGTCCTACTGGGAAATGACTTAAAAGCACACTCATCGTGGTGAAGTGGCAAGGCTAAAATCGGTTGGAATATCTTGCGTGCTCATAAACAGTGGGTATTCGTCTTTATGCAATTGAAAGACGCTATTTTCTTGTTGATTGCGAAAGGCGCGATCCACCAGATAGGCCAAATTCGCCCGATGCAGGTCTTCCGGCACACGCTGGCCATTGGTCACAAAGTGCAGTGGCAATTTATGCCGAATCGCCACGTCCAGGCAGCCACCGAGCGCCATGGTTTCATCGAGCTTGGTTAAAATGCAGCCGACTAAATGGCTGTTTTTATAGCGCCGAGCCACATCATCGAGCGTACTGGCTTGGGCATTGGCTGACAATAACAACACCGTGCCGACATTATCGTGCCCAAACATCGCCAATTGCTCACCGATGCGTTGATCGCGCTGGCCCATGCCCACGGTGTCGATCAGCACTAAATGTCGATCGGTGAGTTCGCCGAGCGTGAGTTGTAAATCGGTTTCATCTTTAACTTCGTGCACCGGCACGCCCAAAATTCGGCCATAAATTCGCAGTTGATCGTGCGCGCCAATTCGGTAGCTGTCGGTGGTCAATAAGGCGACCGATTGTGGCCCGTAGGTGAGCGCACAACGCGCCGCCAGCTTGGCAACGGTGGTGGTTTTGCCAACGCCAGTTGGGCCGATTAAGGCATACACCCCACCACGTTCAACGATGTCGTCTTTGGCGCTGACGGTGGGTAAATTATGGGTGAGCGCGGCTTTAACCCATTTCATGCCGGTATCTAAACTCATCGCGGCTGGCATTTTATCAATGAGCTGACGCGAAAGTGCGGCGCAAAAGCCAGCGCCGAGTAATTGGCGCAAAATTTCTAACTTTTCAGGGGCGTGTTTGGATAATTCGCCCCACGCCATGCCTGCCATTTGGCTCTCTAATAAGCCGCGAAGCATGCGAATCTCACGCGCAATATCTTGCATCGCCGCTTGATCAACAGCAGGGGCGGCGTTTTTGGGGCTGGCATCATCAAAACTAAAAGTGGGCAGCGGTTTTTCGGCCATCGCCGGGCGACGCGGTGGTATCGGGCGACGTTCTGCTTCGGTATTTAATTCGGACTCGCGTGGCCGTGACTTGGTTTCAGGTCGCTGTGGGGCTTGAGCTGCGGCTTCAGGGCGGTTGATGTAATCGGTGAAAGGGACTTCATTGCTAGTTTCGGCACGTAGTGCGGCGCTGGTTTTTGGCGCGCGATTACTGCGCAATACAGAGGGGATTTCATAAGGCACATCGTCGAGCGTTGGCTCTTGCTCATCGTCAGGAATGGCGTACGAGCGGGCTAAAGCTTTGGAAATATGTGGAGCAACGGGCGTTTGCTGCGCGGAACTCATTAAACGTGCGCCATTTTGCGCCGCACGCGTTGCCGGTTTGGGCGCGGCTGCAACGGTCTGAACGCTGGTGAGTGCCGCAACGTCCGCGTCGGCAACGGCCATGATTTCGATGCCGCCACCGGCCACTTGCCGGTTGGACAGAATCAATGCATCTGGCCCGAGTTCATCACGAACTTGGCGTAGCGCATCACGGGTGGTCGCACCAAAAAATTTTTTAACCAGCATATAAAACTATGATCACCGCGTTCCCGCTTTAAATTGCATCCATAAAATCAGCCTTAAACGATCAACTCACAACCCAGAATGGCCCCAGTTTTATTGGGCCTTAAGTGTGTGCCAGAAAGGTATCGAGTCATGATTATCACTGTTCCTGTACTTCTGCACAATTGAATCGCGTCATCAAGGCAAAGGATTGTTGGCGATTATGCGGGGGATGCTCCGCCGTTTTAAGCGCCTAAGACATTAATGATGCGTAAAGTTTTGTTATCTGGAATCTCGGTATGCGCGATGACGCGTAATCCGGGAATTGAACGGCGTAAAAACCGCGATAACATCGGCCTTAACTGGGCGGGGGTGATTAAAACGGGATTAATGCCTTGCATTTCCAGCTGTTCGGTCATAGCGGCGGCTTGTTGCAGTAAGCGCTCGGCAAGGCCGGGCTCGAGGCCACCTTGCGATTTGCCACTGGCGGCGGAGAGTAAAATGCTTTCTAGTTGTGGTTCTAATGCGACAACTTGGAGCTCTTGTTCTCCAGCAAATAATTGATGAACAATCGAGCGCCCTAATGCGACCCGCACTGCCGAGGTTAATTCGTCGATATCGGCGGTTCGTACAATGTGCTCGCTGAGCGTTTCGATGATGGTGCGTAAATCGCGAATATGCAGTCCGTCCTCCAGTAGCGCTTGCAATATTTTTTGCAACGTACCAATCGGCACCACCTTGGGAACCAGCTCTTCAATCAACTTGGGCGATTCTTTGGCAAAGTGATCGACCAGCGCTTGGGTTTCTTCACGGCCGAGTAATTCAGCGGCGTTCGATTGCAACATATTCGAGATATGCGTGCCGATGACGGTCGACGCATCGACCACGGTGTAGCCCATGGCTTGCGCTTGATCGCGTAAGCTGGCGTCCACCCAAGTGGCAGGCAGACCAAACGTCGGATCGGTGGTGGCTGCGCCAGGCAAAGTGCCAGCGGCATTGCCCGGATTAATCGCCAGCCATTGCCCAACAAACGCTTCGCCAGCGCCAACGTCGACGCCTTTGAGTTGAATTCGGTATTGGTTGGGGCGCAGTTCGAGATTGTCGCGAATATGCACTGCCGGTACTAAAAATCCCAATTCTTGGGCGATTTTTTTTCTAATCCCGCGAATCCGGCGCAATAGCTCACCATCTTGATTGCGATCGACCAAAGGAATCAGCCGATAACCGACTTCGAGCCCAACCGGATCGACGGTTTGCACATCATTCCAGCTGACTTCTTGTAATGGCGCATCCGTCGGTGGCGGAGGGGTTGCGCCTGCTGGCAGTGCGCCGCCGGTGGCGGTGGCTGTTGCGGCCTTGAGGATATTTTGTTCGGCAAACCAAGCTAAGCCACCAGCCAGTGCGGCCATCATTAAAAATGCAATATGCGGCATGCCCGGAATGATACCCAGAATGCCCAAAACCCCAGCAGTGACATACAGCACCTGCGGGCGAGCAAATAATTGGCCTAAAATTTGATCGGATAAGTCTTGGTCAGTGCCGACCCGAGAAACGACGATACCGGCGGCCACCGAAATAATCAGCGCAGGGACTTGGGCTACCAAACCGTCACCGATGGTGAGTAGGGTGTAGGTTTTGGCCGCATCGGCAAACGGCATGTCATGCTGCAACATGCCAACGAGTAAGCCACCAATCAGGTTAATCACCATCACTAAAATACCGGCGACGGCGTCACCCCGGACGAACTTACTGGCACCATCCATCGAGCCGAAGAAATTGGCCTCATCAGAAATCTGCGCGCGTCGCGTGCGCGCTTCTTCTTCGCCAATCAAACCGGCATTCAAATCGGCATCAATTGCCATTTGTTTCCCGGGCATGGCATCTAAGGTGAAGCGCGCTGACACCTCGGCAATTCGCCCAGCGCCTTTGGTAATGACGACAAAGTTAATAATCGTCAGTATCACAAAGGCGACAATCCCGACGGCGATATTGTCGCCAATCAGTACGTGACCAAAAGATTCAATAACCTTACCGGCGGCATCACCGCCAGCATGACCTTCGGTGAGTACCAGTTTGGTCGATGCGACATTGAGCGACAAACGCAGTAGCGTCGTCATCAAGAGCACGGTCGGAAAGCTAGAGAATTCGAGTGGTTTATGGGTATATAAGCTGACCATCAACACGATGATCGATAGCGCAATATTAAAAGTAAAAAAGAAGTCGAGCACCGCCGGCGGCAAGGGCAAAATCATCATGCCCAACACCATTAACACCATTGCTGGCATGGCCAACGCAGTAAGTTTGCTACGCCACATCTAATATACCTAGTGTATGTATTTTAATGAACATTATGTAATATATTGCTTGCAGTTATATACCCTGATTTTCTGCTTCAGGGTCGAGTTCGGCAGGAACGGGTAAATTGGTATTGAGTGTCGGCGCGAAGCCGCCTTCTTTTTGATATTGATTGAGCTGGTAGATGTAAGCTAAAACCTCAGCAGCGGCAGTATACAACGCAGCGGGAATTTCTTCGCCCAATTGGGCGTGGTGATACAGCGCGCGGGCAAAAGGTGGCGTGCGTACAACGGTGACTTTGTGCTCCTTGGCCAATTCAATAATGCGTTCAGCCAATAAAAAAGAGCCTTTGGCCACCACTTTGGGCGCGCGCATGGCTTCGTCGTATTGAATCGCCACCGCATAGTGCGTGGGGTTGGTCACTACGACATTAGCCTTGGGGATCTCGGCCATCATGCGTTTGCGCGCCGCTTCTCTTTGTAATTGGCGAATGCGCGCCTTGACATGTGGATCACCTTCCGATTCTTTACTTTCTTGGCGAACGTCCTCCTTGGTCATTCTGAGGCCTTTGTAATAATCCCAAAGCTGATACGGCACATCAATTAGCACAATGAGCGCCATGCCGCTGACCGTCATCAAGAGGGTGTATTTGAGCATTTGCCACAGCATAAAAAAACCAACATCCGGTGGCATGGCAATCAAACTCATAAATTGCTCTTTTTCGTCCCATAAAATCCAGCCAGCAATGCCACCGATTAATCCTGACTTTAAAATCGTTTTGAGCGTTTCAATAATGGTACGCACCGAAAATATCCGGCCAATACCGGCGATTGGACTGAGTTTTTCAAAGTTGGGGCCGAGCGCTTCGGTGCTAAAAACCCAGCCACCAATGGCAATCGGCACCATGATGGCGACCAAAGCGCAGGCGGCAAAGATAGGCAGTAAGGCAAGCAACGCGATGCGCATTGCGGCCATTAAGGCCTCAGGCATTTGCTTAGCACTAACTAAATCAGTGCGATCAAAGCTGAGGTTGTCGATCATGATTTCGCGAATGGAATGAAATATATCCGGCGCGAGCGTAAACACCGCAACCAATCCTGCCATGAGGGTGGCAAAAGTGGTGAGCTCGTGTGAACGCGGCACTTGCCCTTTTTTTCGCGCATCTTCAATGCGCTTGGGGGAGGCCGGTTCGGTTTTTTCTAGGTCTGAATCTTCTGCCATAGCGCCAGTTTACCTGCAGTTTTAAGCGGCTGGCATTGTCTTTGCTTATTACTAGGCAAAGTCTTCTTATTGGGTGTAATTATGGCAACAACTTCAGCTGTGCCAGTGCAAGTTCAAGCGCCTGTCAGTCGTGCCGTTGAGTCGCGCACTGCGCGTGAAACCAGTCCGCGCAATGATTTTAAAGACGAGTTTAAACGTGAGTTAGACCGTGATCGGGCCGAGTCGCCTGCGCCAGTTAGTGCGCCCCAAAAGTCAGTAGTGAGCAAACCGGTCAACAAAGAAGACGCCGCAACGAGTGAATCGGCGCAATCGCAAGCGGCAACAATAGACCCTTGGTTGGCGATGCTACAAAATACGCTCATGCCAAGCATGGCGAGTGCGTCGGTCAAAGAGGATGCGATGTTGAGCCAGACGGAACCAGAGGCGCAAAGCCCGGTATTGTTGGACTCATTGAATGCTTTGTCGTTAAAAACACCAGCCAGCCAGACTCTTGATCAGGCTGAACTCAGTACAGAAGATCAGCCACAAGTTCCTGTTGGCCGCTCTGCGCTGCTGCAGCCCAAAGTCGAGGACACTGAAACGGCAAACCTTGCCGTCGATACGGCAAAATTAAGCGCCACTGAGGTTAAAGAAACGCCATTAGAGTTAATGCCAAATACCGACTTTAAAACGCAATTGACTGCGCTACATGAGCAGCGAAGCCTTGCTGCGAATCACTCTGTGACCAGCGCTTTGCCAAATAAGGAAGTCGCTGTGCCAGTGCATCATTTGGCTGAACCGGTTGGGCAAATGCGTTGGGGTGATGCGCTGGCGCAGCGGGTTGGGCTGATGCTGGGTCGGCAAGAGCAGCAAATTCAAATGCAGTTGAATCCTGCGCACTTAGGGCCAATGGAAGTGCAGTTAAATGTGGCGCAAGATCAAGCCAGTGTGGTGTTTAGTTCGCAAAATGCGGCGGTGCGCGATGCGCTAGCTGCGGCCATGCCACGCTTGACGGCCTTATTGGCTGAACAAGGTTTTACCTTAAGCAATGTGCAAGTCGCGTCAGATACGTTGCAGCAACATCAGCAGCAGCAAGCAGGGCACAATCAATCGCAGGGAATGAATCAAGGTCAGCAGCAAGCTCAAAATGGTCGAGAACCGGGATTTACTTACGGAATGGCCACCGGTTTGGTCGATGAAAAATCACAAGATATATCCACAGTGCGGTTGCCAATTCAAAAAGGGGGCTTGAATTTATTTGTCTGATTTCTTATGCTCTGCCGCAATAACGCTTGCTTAGCGCTTGTTTTATAGTATCTTTCGCTATATTGGCATTTTTTTACGCCCTAGCTACGCTGGGGCATAGTTGTTTAAGTTTCTCGTGAAAGATAATCTATTCATGGGCTTTCATTTTAAGGATGTAATATGTCGGAAGCAAAAGCAGAAGCCGCACCAAAATCTAAAAAAAATATCCTGCTTATTATCGTTGCTGCTGTATTGGTTTTAATTTTAATTTTAGGTGGTGCGCTGGCCTTTTTCTTATTGAAAAGTCCAGCTGAAGGCAATGCCGAAGAAGCAACCGCAGAAGCGGCGGCACATGGTGAAGAAAAGAAAAAAGAAAAGAAAAAGGAAAAGAAATCAGAAGAGCACGCTAAACCAGTATTTGCGAAATTACAAGATCAACCATTTACCGTTAATTTAAGCGGTGAGGCTGAGTCGGTATTGCAAGTTGAAATTATGGTTGAATTGGCTGAAGAGCACGATAAAGATCGAATTACCGCCGTACAACCCAAAATATTAGATGCGGTGAATCGTTTATTGCGAGCCAAAACCTTAGAAGAAGTAAAAACCCCTCAGGGGCAGGAAGAATTGGCGCGACAAATTAGAGAAAAAATTAATGCAATTTTAGAAGTTGAAGCAAAAGACGAAGGCGTATTAAGCGTTAATTTTACTAAGTATTTTTATCAGTAAGTTTGTTAAAAATTAGAACAGAGTGATAAAAAGAGACAATGGCAGACGATATTCTTTCTCAAGAAGAGGTCGATGCGCTACTGCGCGGTGTGACTGGTGAAGAGGACGATGGTGCTGATGACGTCGATCTATCGGCTGTCCGCAATTATGATATTGGTCGACAAGAACGGATTGTACGTGGGCGGATGCCAACGCTGGAAATTATTAATGAACGCTTTGCGCGTAATTTACGCATTGCTTTATATAATTTTATGCGCCGCAACGCCGAAATTAGCGTCGGTCCAATTCGAGTTCAAAAATACAGTGAGTTTATTCGCAATTTAGTTGTACCAACCAATTTAAATATGATTCAAATGAAGCCGTTACGCGGTACTGGCTTATTTATTTTTGATCCTAATTTTGTTTTTTTAGTGGTGGATAATTTATTTGGTTCAGATGGTCGTTATCACGTCAGGGTTGAAGGGCGAGACTTTACGCCAACGGAGCAGCGTATTATCCAGCGCTTGCTCGAAGTGGTTTTTGAAGAGTATCAAAAAGCGTGGAAGCCGGTGTTTGAGTGCGAATTTAGCTATATGCGTTCAGAAATGAATACGCAATTTGCCAATATTGCAACCCCGACCGAAGTCGTTGTGGCGTATACCTTTAAAATTGAATTGGGCGCTGGTGGCGGTGATTTTCACATCTGCTTGCCGTATTCAATGATCGAACCGATTCGCGATATGTTGTATAGCTCGATGCAGACCGACCGCATTGAATCGGACAATCGTTGGTCATCGTTGTTACGCAAACAACTACATCATGCTGACGTTAATCTGGTGGCAACCTTGGGTAACGCTAAAATTACTTTGGGCGATATTTTAAATTTAAAGGCGGGCGATGTGATTTCTTTGGAAATTCCAGAGGCCATTATTGCATCAGTGGATAGCGTGCCAGTGCTTGAGTGTAAGTATGGTATTCTTAACGGTCAGTATGCATTAAAAGTCGACAAAGTACTGGGCTCGGCCGAGGCTTTAAACGGCGTGCAAGACGAAGAGAATAGCGGAGAAGGTCATGGCTGAAGAAACCACGGGCGCAGCAGAAAATCCCGATGATATTATGGACGATTGGGCGGCAGCTTTAGCCGAGCAAGAGGTGACTGACACACCGAGTGACAGTGCCAGTACGGTGCAAGCGGCGGATATTTTTCAGCGTTTTGATACGGCCACCGCACCGACTAATACACCCAATAATATTGATATGATTTTGGATATTCCGGTCAATCTGACGGTAGAGTTAGGGCGCACTAAAATCGCAATTCGTAGTTTATTACAGCTAGCACAAGGCTCAGTGGTGGAGCTTGATGGGATGGCAGGTGAACCGATGGATGTGTTGGTGAATGGTTGTTTGATTGCTCAGGGTGAGGTTGTGGTGGTGAATGATAAATTTGGTATTCGACTCACTGATATTATTACCCCTGCTGAGCGCATTCGTCGCTTGCATAAATAACCCAATCATATGAATCTAATTCGATTGCTTTGCGGCAGCCTTGTGGGGCTGCCGTTCTCCGTTGTGGCGGCGACGGCAGCGCAAACCGCGCAAGGCCCTGGTGTGGGTCAGCTGATTCAAGTGATTTTGGCTTTAGTGCTGGTGCTAGCGTGCATTGTTGGCGGCGCTTGGCTGATGCGCCGTTATGCCTTAGTACCTGGCGCTGGCAATCCCCATTTGCGCGTTGTTTCTGGCGTGATGGTGGGCACCAAAGAGCGGGTGGTGGTGGTTGAGGTTGATGGTACTTGGCTCGTGCTTGGCGTCACTCATCAGCAAGTCAATCTGCTGCATACGCTGGACAAGCCCGCAGATGTGGCGACAACGCCAGCAACGCCTGCATTTGCACAATGGCTGCAAGCAGCAATGGCTAAACGGAACACCTCATCATGAAGAAAATCGTCCTACTCGCTGGGGTATTGCTTTGCCCTGTATTGCTGGCTGCCGAACCTGCGGGTATACCCTTTATGAGTTCGTCGCAAACGGCAGCTGGAACGGCGTATTCTTTGCCGATTCAAACCTTGCTGTTTATGACCGCGCTGGGCTTTATTCCGGCGATGTTGTTGATGATGACGTCGTTTACACGAATTATCATTGTGCTGTCGTTGCTGCGGCAGGCGTTGGGCACGATGCAAAGTCCGCCCAATCAAGTGATTGTGGGTTTATCGCTGTTTCTAACGTTGTTTATTATGGCACCGACGTTTGACAAGATGTATGCCACGGCTTATCAGCCTTTTTCGGAACAAAAAATTACGTTTAATCAAGCCTTAGATCAAGGCGCAATTCCGCTCAAAGACTTTATGCTCAAGCAAACTCGGCAAAAAGACTTGGCGTTTTTTATCGAGGTGTCCGGTGCCAAAGCGCCGAATGGCCCAGAAGACGTGAGCTTGCGTGTGTTGGTACCGGCGTTTGTGACGAGCGAGCTGAAAACCGCTTTTCAGATTGGTTTTTTAGTCATTATTCCGTTTTTAATTATTGATTTAGTTATTGCTAGTATTTTGATGGCGATGGGGATGATGATGGTGTCTCCAGTGATTATTTCTTTGCCATTTAAAATTATGTTGTTTGTGTTGGTGGATGGCTGGACGCTGTTGATGGGGTCCTTGGTGCAAAGTTTTTATATTCCGAGTTAATCATGACACCAGAAACGGTAGTGACTTTATTACAACGAGCGATGGAAGTGATGATTTTGCTGGGCGCGCCGGTGTTGCTCACTGCGCTCATTGCGGGTTTGATTGTGAGTATTTTTCAAGCGGCAACGCAGATTAATGAGGCGACGCTTTCTTTTATCCCCAAAATCCTCGCTTGTTTTTTGGTGCTGGTACTGGCTTTGCCGTGGATGATTGAAACCATGAGTGATTACACCATTCGTCTGTATCAAAGCATTCCTCTGTTGATTGGATGATTACGGTCACTCAAGTCCAAATTGAAATTTGGCTGGCATTATTCTGGTGGCCATTCTTACGTATTTTGGGTCTGCTGCTCGCGGATCCCTTTTTTTCGAGTCGCGCGATTCCGATTAAAGTGCGTGTCAGCTTGGCATTATTACTCACGGTGCTGGTGGCGCCCTTGCTGCCGACGATGCCCAGTGTGGCGGTGGTCTCTCCCGAAGGCATGCTGATTGCGCTGCGGGAACTCTTGATTGGCCTCGCAATGGGCTTTGTGATGCGGCTGATTTTTAGCGGGGTGGAGCTGGCTGGACATTTGTCGGGTTTGCAAATGGGCTTAGGCTTTGCGACGTTTTATTCGCCGCAAAGCGCCACCAATAGCTTGGTGATTTCTCAGTTGATGAGTTTGTTTATGCTGCTGGCGTTTTTGTCCATTAGCGGTCATTTAATGGTGTTGCAGGTATTAATTGACAGTATGGTGCAGCTACCTGTCGGGGGCATATCGCTTTCAGCGGGGGGCTTTAAACAAATTGCGAATTTAGGTGCGATTGTGTTTCGCACTGCAGTGCTGTTGTCATTGCCGGTATTGGCGGCGTTATTGATTACCAATTTAGCCATTGGGGTGATGACGCGGGCTGCGCCGCAGTTAAATGTGTTTGCAGTGGGTTTTCCGCTGACTTTGGCGGTGGGTTTTGCGGCAATGTATTTTTCTTTACCGATGCTGGTGCCGCATATTGATCAAGCGCTGGCCAATTACACGCGGTACATCGGGCAAATATTGACGGCGTTTAGCCAGAAGTAATCGTTGCGATTGATAAATGCAATTCCCGACTGGTTTGCTCGGGTATTGCGCTCGGGGTATAATCAATCCATCCAATTAATTCTTTTGAAGTGAGATTCCGATGAGCGTGGTTATTGCCGACGTGCAAAACACAGTGGATACCCGCAATATTGCGATTAACAAAGTCGGTATCAAATCGATCCGCCATCCAGTGCAAGTCGCAGATCGCGCTGATGGGGTGCAACATACCGTTGCTACTTTTGATATGTATGTCTTTTTGCCGCAACACTTCAAAGGCACGCATATGTCGCGCTTTGTTGAGATTTTAAATAGTCACAACAAAGAAATTTCAGTGGAATCATTTGAAACTATTTTGCGTCAAATGTGTGAGCGTTTAGAAGCTGAAGCGGGTTATTTAGAAATGCGCTTCCCGTTTTTTATCAATAAAACGGCGCCGGTTTCAGGCGTAAAAAGCTTGCTTGACTATGATGTTTCGCTGATTGGTGAGTTAAAAGACGGCGTGTTTACACAGACACTCAAAGTCCTTGTGCCCGTGACGAGTCTTTGCCCTTGTTCGAAAAAAATCTCCGCCTATGGCGCGCATAATCAACGCTCTCACGTCACCATTAGCGCCACTTTGGGTCAGCATGTGTGGATCGAAGAAATCGTTGAGATGGTTGAAAAACAAGCCTCTTGCGAGTTGTATGGTTTATTAAAACGCCCAGATGAAAAATACGTGACCGAACGTGCGTATGACAATCCAAAGTTTGTTGAAGACATGGTGCGCGATGTGGCGGCCAGTTTGAATGATGAACCACGGATTGTGGCCTATGTGGTTGAATCGGAAAACTTTGAGTCGATTCATAATCACTCTGCCTATGCCTTGATTGAGCACGATAAACGCGCTTAATTTGCATAGTTTAAAATATTAAAAAAGGCGCCAGTGGCGCCTTTTTTTGAGGTTGCGAATGTATATCTTATTGATTGGTTACTTGTTTGTGATTGTGATGTTTGCCGCTGTGGTTGGCGCAAGCAATTGGGTGCTTGGGCTATTTTTCTTTATTACCTTAGCCGTGCTACCCACTTGGCTGATTTTTTGGCTGAAACGCAGTGTGCAAAAGAAAAAAGCCGAAACCAAACTCGAGCAGCAAAATTTAGAGCAAGAATAAGCGGCTAAACCATTGTTTGCTTGTAGCGATACGAATATGGGTATTTGCTTGCAAGCCATTGTGAATATGCCTTGCAAGCAAATACCCATTATGTAGGTCGATAAACTCTTTTATTTTTCGGTATTAAAATCCACTGACGAGCTGAGTTATTCCAGCCAAATCAAGCTGGCCATGCGGCCGGTGATGCCGTCGCGACGATAGGAAAAATAATTGTCGCTATCGGTAAAAGTGCATTCGCCCCCGCCATAAATGGCTGTAATTCCGAGTGCATTAAGGCGTTGGCGTGCCAATAAATACATATCAGCCAGCCATTTTCCATCGGCGTTGGCAGTAAATGCGGCAGCAGCAGCGGCATCATGCTCGATAAAAGCCGCTCTGACTTCGTCGCCCACTTCAAAAGCGCTCGGCCCAATTGCTGGGCCTAACCACGCCATTAAGGTATTGCTGGGGACCGCCATCGCATGTACGGTGTTTTCAATCACGCCATCACAAAGGCCGCGCCAACCGGCATGCGCCGCCGCAACCACAGTCCCGTGCTGATCACACAGCAAAACCGGTAAACAATCGGCAGTCATCACGACACAGACTGCTCCTTTGGTACGGCTTATGCTGGCATCGGCCTCGATGGGCGCATGAATTGCTGCGGCATCGACCACGATGGTGCTATGGGTTTGCTTAAGCCAAGCAGCAGGGTGGGGCAGTTGTTGCCGATTGGCGATGACGGCATTGATCTCATCGCCAACATGGTCGCCCACATTGAAGCTGGCATAAGGCGCCACGCTGACGCCGCCATGCCGCGTGGTTTGCCTAGCTTGGACATTCGCTGGGGCTGGCCAAATCGGATTTAATAAATTGGTATTATTCACGAACATAAATGAGTTCACAGTCATGCTCGTCTTCGCCTTCATCTTCGTCGTTGAAATCGTCTTGGCTTAATCCCACATCGGCGCGTAAAGTCCCAATCAGTTGCTCCAAATCAAATGGAATTGCCGCTTTCCACGTCATGGTTTTACCACTCTCAGGATGAACTAAAGAGAGCTTTCTGGCGTGCAATGCTTGGCGATTTAGCTCGTCCAGTGCCATACGCACTTCGCTGCTGGTATCCATTTTAGGCGCTACGCCATATACCGGATCAGCGGCGAGTGGATGTTTAATATGGGCCATATGTACGCGAATTTGATGGGTACGACCGGTTTCTAAGCGGCATTCAATCATCGTGTAAGCGTTAAAACGTTCTAAAACATGGTAATGCGTAATCGAAGGTTTACCACTTCGAACGACGGCCATTTTGACGCGATCTTTGGGATGACGACCAATCGGCGCATCCACCGTGCCATCGGCATGGATTAGACCGTTGGCAACGGCAATATAATGGCGTTTCACGCTGCGTTCTTGTAATTGATTGACCAAGTGCACTTGCGCTTGCAGTGTGCGTGCCACCACCATTAAACCGCTGGTTTCTTTATCTAGACGATGGACAATCCCTGCGCGCGGGATTTGGCGTAATTCAGGGTAATGAAATAGCAGGGCATTTAATAA
This sequence comes from Deefgea salmonis, assembly GCF_020531905.1. GTDB lineage: Bacteria > Pseudomonadota > Gammaproteobacteria > Burkholderiales > Chitinibacteraceae > Deefgea > Deefgea salmonis. The sequence continues at coordinate 123,536 of NZ_JAJAWG010000004.1, forward strand.
AGTCCCCGACCAATTGCCGCTACCCGGATGAACGACCAAGCCAGCAGGTTTATTAATAATAATAATGGTGGCGTCTTCGTATAAGACATCGAGCTCGATGTCTTCGGCTTCAAACGCCACTTCGTTGGGGTCGGGCTGCACGTCGACTTTAAGCGTTTCTCCTCCCCAGAGTTTGGTTTTTGGTAGCGCAGTTGCGTCATCTACCCAAACCCGCCCGTCTTTAATCCACGTAGTCAAGCGGCTACGGGAAAAATCAGGCAAAATCTTCGCTAAAGCAGCGTCCAAGCGTGTACCTGCCAAGTCGGCGGGCACAGACAAAACACGGATGTCTGCGAAGTCGTTATAATCGTCGAGTTCAATATCGGATTGCATCATGACTAAGATTCTACCGCGAATCCTGATTTCTGCCTTGTTAGTTAGCCTAATGGCAGGATGTTCTTCGCTTAATAATGAAAAACCTGATGAAACTCAGGGCTGGAGTGCCGAGAAATTATTCTCTGCGGCTAAATCTGAGCAAGTGAGCCGCAGCTATGACGCGTCCAATAAGCTATTGGAAAAATTAGAAGCACGTTTCCCTTATGGGCGCTATGCACAACAAGCGCAATTGGAAATGGGGTACAACTATTACAAGGATCAAGAACCGGCATTGGCTTTAGCAGCCATTGATCGCTTTATTAAACAAAATCCAAGTCATCCTAGTTTGGATTACGCTTTGTACCTAAAAGGTCTCGTGACTTTTAATGAGTCGCAAGGTTTTATGTCGTCGATGTCCAAGCAAGACATGTCCGAGCGTGACCCCAAGGCAGCGAAAGAGTCTTTTAATTCGTTTCGTGATTTAGTGCAGCGTTTTCCAGACAGTAAATATGCGCGTGATGCCGAAATTCGGATGGGGTATTTAATTGGCGCAATGGCCAAATATGAATTGCACGTTGGACGTTACTATTTTCAACGTGGCGCTTATTTAGCTGCAGCCAACCGTGGCCGTGCTTTGCTGGATAATTATGCCAATACCAAGCAAGTTGAAGATGCATTGGGTTTGATGATTCAATCTTACGATAAGCTGGGTATGAAGGAATTAAGCGCAGATACGCGCCGAGTATTGCTGCAAAATTATCCTAATTCGAAGGCTGCTGAAGTGAACTTTGCGACCGATCCTTATTGGTGGGCGCCGATTTAAAAAAAAGTGCAGAATAAATCAAAGAGGGCTTGACGTACTTTAAATTGCCGTCTATTATTCTGCTCTCTCTGGGGGTATAGCTCAGTTGGTAGAGCGCTTGCATGGCATGCAAGAGGTCAGCGGTTCGATTCCGCTTACCTCCACCAGTTTGGTTTAATTGATGGTTTACGCATCAATTAAATAAGATTTAAGTTCCCATAGTTTAGCGGTTAGAACACTGCCCTTTCACGGCGGCGGCCGGGGTTCGATTCCCCGTGGGAACGCCAATAAATAAAAAAGCACTCATTCATTTGAGTGCTTTTTTATTGCCTAAAATTTAATGCCGACGATTTTTATCATATTCAATGCGCGCATGTGCAAGGCAATCATAGAAATCAATGCGTAAATTGGCACAGAGCTCTAAATAATGCTGTAGTTGTGCAGTCACTTCATCGCTCAGTTGCTCCGCAGGTTTTTGTTGAACACCAGTCGACATATGAGACTTGAGTTGATAGCTGGCCATTTGAGTTGTTCCTTGCAACACGGTGAATCAAGTATTGCAAGACGCGTGCCATGTTGCAATGCGGAATATACGTATATTTGATTGGCTAATATCGCTTTTAGGCGTGGTGTTAGATGCCATATCGGCAATATTTGCCAAGAGGTGGCGGCAATTGATGTCTTTGCTCTGCTTTGGGCGGCAAATATCTGTTTTTATTGATAATTAATCATTTAGCCATTCATCGTTTTAAATGCAAGTGTATAAAAAAAGCCACGAATATCGTGGCTTTTTTGTTGCATAACAGCGATTTATTTTTTGCGCTGTGGCGGCAAATCAGTACAAACGCCTTTTGCCACTTCGGCGGCCATCCCAATCGACTCGCCCATGGTTGGGTGAGGATGAATGGTTTTGCCGATGTCGACTGCGTCGGCCCCCATTTCGATGCCGAGACAGATTTCACCAATCATATCGCCAGCGTGTGGGCCAACAATCGCGCCACCAAGGATGAGGCCATTTTCAGCATCAAAAATCAACTTGGTAAAGCCTTCGGTACGGCCATTGGCAATCGCACGACCAGAAGCCGCCCATGGGAATACGCCCTTGGTGATTTTAATGCCGTCTTTTTTGGCTTGATCTTCAGTCAGACCCACCCAGGCCACTTCAGGGTCGGTATAGGCGACGCCAGGAATCACACGAGCGTCAAAGTAGGCTTTTTGACCCGCAGCGTTTTCAGCGGCAACGTGCGCCTCATGCACCGCTTTATGCGCCAGCATCGGTTGACCGACTAAATCGCCAATCGCGAAGATATTAGCCACATTGGTGCGCATTTGTTTATCAACGTTGATAAAGCCGCGCTCGTCGACCATTACGCCGGCGTTTTCAGCGCCAACTTTCTTGCCGTTTGGTGAGCGACCCGTTGAGTACAGTACCAAATCGTAGCATTGCGCCTCAGTAGGGGCTTTCGGGCCTTCAAATGTCACCCAAACGCCGTCTTCTTTTGGCACAATCGACGTGGTTTTTGAGCTGAGCATGATGTTGTCAAAGCGATGCGCGTTCCAGTCTTGCCATACTTTTACGAGGTCGCGGTCTGCGCCTTGCATCAAGCCGTCGGACAATTCAACCACGTCTAAACGCGCGCCCAGGGTTGAATACACGGTGCCCATTTCCAAACCAATAATCCCGCCGCCGATAATCAACATGCGTTTTGGTACTGATTTGAGTTCTAACGCGCCAGTTGAATCCACAATGCGTGGATCGTTCGGAATAAATGGCAGTTTCACCGCTTGTGAACCTGCAGCAATCACAGCTTGCTTAAATTTAACGACTTTTTTCTCGCCGCTTAAATCTTTACCGGTACCAGTGGTGGCTTGAACTTCCATGTGATTGGCGTCAAGGAAAGTACCAATACCGCGTACTTGTTCAACTTTACGCATTTTTGCCATGCCAGCGAGGCCGCCAGTGAGCTTGTTAATCACTTGCTCTTTGTAGCCGCGTAGGGCATCGATATCGACTTCGGGCGCGCCAAATTTAATCCCGTTTTTCGCCATATGCGACACTTCATCGATCACCGCTGCGTTGTGCAGCAAGGCTTTCGATGGAATGCAACCAACATTCAAGCACACACCGCCGAGCGTAGCATAACGCTCAACGATGACAGTTTTCATGCCCAAGTCAGCAGCACGGAACGCCGCAGAATAGCCACCAGGGCCAGCGCCAACGACCAGCATATCGCATTCGATATCGACATTACCGGTGTATTGGCCTGCAATCGGTGCTTCAGCTGGCGTAGGGGCCGATACTGCCGGTGCCGAAGTTTGAGCCGGCGCAGCAGCTGGCGCGGGTGCCGCCGCACTTGCAGTGACTTCCAAGATGGCGATCACGTCGCCTTCTGACGCTTTGCTGCCTGCGCTCAAACGCATTTCTTTGATGACGCCAGCGTGCGTTGACGGTACTTCCATCGTTGCTTTGTCGGTTTCGAGTGCGATCAAGCTGTCTTCAACGGCAACGGTATCGCCGACTTTAACAAACACTTCAATCACATCAACACCAGCATGGCCGCCGATATCGGGTACTTTTAATTCAATCGTATTGCTCATTTGAGAATCCTGTGAGTTCTGTAGGGTGGGTTAGCCATCGGCGTAACCCACCATATTGCGCGAGGGTCTGGTGGGTTACGGCAACGGACCGCCTAACCCACCCTACAGGCTGCTTACAGCACCAACCGACGTACGTCAGACAATAATTTACCCAAGAACACCGTGAAGCGACCGGCTTGCGCGCCGTCAACGACGCGGTGATCAAATGACAATGACAATGGGCACATCAGGCGTGGCGCAAATTCTTTGCCATTCCAGACGGGTTTGATTTGCGATTTGCACACGCCCAAGATCGCCACTTCAGGTGCATTCACGATCGGCGTAAAGCTGGTGCCACCGATGCCGCCGAGACTAGAAATAGTGAATGTCGCGCCTTGCATATCAGTTGGTTTGAGCTTGCCATCACGCGCTAAAGCTGACAATTCAGTCAATTCTTTGGTGATTTGCTTGAGGCCTTTTTGATCCACGTTCTTGATAACGGGAACGACTAAGCCATTTGGCGTATCCGCAGCAAAACCGATGTTGTAATACTGCTTCAGAATTAACACATCGCCATCGAGCGAAGAATTCATTTCTGGGAAGGCTTTGAGTGCCTCTGCAGCGGCTTTGATAATGAAAGCCAGTGGCGACAATTTCAGGCCACTTTTTTCCCATTCTTTACCGATGGTTTTGCGGAAGTCTTCCAATTCGGTGATATCGCACTCGTCGTTAAACGTGACGTGCGGGATCACCACCCAGTTGCGATGCAGGTTGGCGCCAGAAATCTTTTTGATTTTTGACAATGGCTTGCTTTCGATCGGGCCGAACTTAGCGAAATCGACTTTTGGCCAAGGCAATAAATCGAGACCTAAGCCTGAACCGGTTGCCGGAGCCGCCAGTGACGAAGCCACTGCGCTGGTCATGACGGATTTAACAAAGCTTTGCACGTCATCGTGCAAAATACGGCCTTTCGGGCCTTTACCGGTGATTTTGCCTAAATCAACGCCGAGTTCACGGGCGAATTTACGCACAGATGGCGAAGCATGCGCTTTGCCAAAAGTCACTTCATTCACTGCGGTGCTGGCTGCTGGCGCAGCAGTGACTACGGCAGCGGGGGCTGCAGCAATCGGTGCTGGGGCTGCTGCAACAGGCGCAGCAACGGTAACGATGGCGGCTGGTGCGCTCGCGGTTGCGGCGACTTCAAGCAATAAAATCACATCGCCTTCAGACGCTTTGCTGCCGACTTGGATTTTGATTTCTTTAACCACGCCGGCGTGCGTTGATGGCACTTCCATGGTGGCTTTGTCTGTCTCTAGCGCGATTAGCGATTGCTCTTTTTCGATGACATCGCCAACTTTAACAAAGACTTCAATCACGTCAACGCCAGCATGACCGCCGATATCGGGTACTTTGACTTCAACCACGCCACCACTAGCTGCGGGTGCAGCCGCGGCTGGCGCAGCAGCAACGGCTGCAACTGGCGCAGCAGCGGCTGCAGGCGCAGGCGCCGCTTCGCTGACTTCGAGCAACAATACCACGTCGCCTTCAGAAGCTTTATCGCCGACTTTGATTTTCATTTCTTTAATTACGCCTGCGTGCGTTGATGGCACTTCCATCGTCGCTTTGTCGGTTTCAAGTGCGATTAAAGATTGTTCTTTTTCGATCGTGTCGCCAACTTTGACGAAGACTTCGATCACATCAACACCAGCATGCCCGCCGATGTCTGGAATTTTTACTTCAATTAAATTGCTCATCATCAAATCCTGTGTGGGTGAGAGTTAGGGGCGAGGTATAGGCCTCGCCCTCTTATCGCTCTTATCTTTCTGGGCTATACCCCGTAAGAACGACTCACTCGATTACACTGTCCAAGGGGCTGGTTTCGCTGGGTTGATGCCATATTTTTCCATGGCTTCAAGTACCTTCTCTTTACCGATCTTGCCTTCGTCAGCCAAAGCTTTAATTGCGGCAACCGCAACGTAGAAGCTGTCGACTTCAAAGAACTTACGCAATTGTTTGCGTGAGTCAGAACGGCCAAAACCATCGCAGCCGAGTACCACGTAACGACCTGGTACATATTCGCGAACTTGATCGGCAAAGGCGCGTTTGTAATCGGTTGCTGCGATGACAGGACCTTGGCGGCCAGTCAAGCATTGGGTCACGTATGGCACCGCTTGTTCACCCATTGGGTTGAGCATATTGTGACGCTCAGCTGCCATACCATTGCGGCGCAATTCGTTAAAGCTTGGGCAGGCCCAGATATCCGATTCGATACCGAAATCAGCTTTCAGCAATGCAGCAGCTTGGATTACTTCACGGAAAATCGTACCTGAACCCATCAATTGCACTTTGAGCTTGGCGTCTTTCGGGGCTTCTTGGAACATATACATCCCTTTCAGAATGCCCGCTTCTGCACCCGCTGGCATGGCCGGTTGGGTGTAGTTTTCGTTCATGACTGAGAGGTAGTAATAGATGTTCTCTTGGTCTTGGTACATACGGCGCATACCGTCTTGCACAATCACCGCCAATTCATAGGCAAACGTTGGATCGTACGATACGCAGCTTGGGATGAATTCTGCAAACAAGTGACCGTGGCCGTCTTGATGCTGCAAACCTTCACCATTCAATGTCGTGCGACCGGCAGTACCGCCAATCAAGAAGCCGCGTGCGCGCAAGTCGCCTGCTGCCCAAGCCAAGTCACCGATACGTTGGAAACCAAACATTGAGTAGTAGATGTAGAACGGAATCATGGTTACGCCGTGGTTGGCGTAAGAAGTTGATGCGGCGATCCAGTCAGACATCGCGCCAGCTTCGTTAATCCCTTCTTGCAAGATTTGACCCGTTTTTGACTCTTTGTAGAACATCAATTGGTCAGCATCTTGTGGCTCGTACAATTGGCCCACGTGCGACCAAATACCGAGTTGACGGAACAAACCTTCCATACCAAAAGTACGTGATTCATCCGGAACGATAGGCACAACGCGATTACCGATTTTCTTGTCTTTGGCCAAGGCAGTCAAAATACGCACGAAAGCCATGGTGGTCGACATTTCACGATCACCAGAAGACTCAAGTAGACCTTTGAATAGATCTAAACCTGGCACTTCGAGTGGTTCGTCCACTGGCTTACGGCTTGGCAAGAAGCCGCCTAAAGCACTGCGACGCTCGTGCATGTATTTCAATTCTGGAGAATCGGCCGGTGGCATGTAGAACGTGCATGACGCGGCTTGTTCGTCAGTCAATGGAATATTGAAGCGATCACGCAGGTTCAATAAATCGTCATTGGCTAATTTCTTCGTGTTGTGGGCCACGTTTTGTGATTCGCCAGCGGTACCTAGACCAAAACCTTTGACGGTTTTAACCAGCAATAGGGTGGGTTGACCTTTGTGTTGTACCGCTGCTTTATAGCCTGCGTACACTTTGTACAGATCATTACCACCGCGAGTCAGACGCCAGATGTCGTCATCGGACATGCTAGAAACCAAATCGAGCAACTCTGGGTAAGCACCAAAGAAATGCGCGCGAACATAAGCGCCATCTTTTGATTTATAAGTTTGATATTCGCCGTCAACGACTTCCATCATGCGTTTTTGCAACAAGCCTTTTTTGTCTTGTGCTAACAACGCATCCCAGCCTGTGCCCCAAACGACTTTAATCACATTCCAGCCCGAACCACGGAAGTCGCCTTCGAGTTCTTGGATGATTTTGCCATTACCGCGAACTGGACCGTCTAGACGTTGCAAGTTGCAGTTAATTACAAAAATCAGATTGTCGAGGTGTTCACGACCTGCGAGTGAAATCGCGCCAAGTGATTCTGGCTCATCCATTTCACCATCACCGCAGAAGCACCATACGTGACGATCGCCTTTTTGCGTGAAGCCGCGATCATCGAGGTATTTCATAAAGCGTGCTTGGTAGATCGCCATCAATGGACCTAGACCCATTGATACGGTTGGGAATTGCCAGAAATCAGGCATCAACCAAGGATGTGGGTAAGACGACAAACCACCGCCATCGACTTCTTGACGGAATTTATTCAGTTGCGCTTCAGAGATACGGCCTTCAAGGAAAGCACGCGCGTAAACGCCAGGCGCTGAATGACCTTGGATATAAATTAAGTCGCCGCCATGATTTTCGTCGGCAGCATGCCAGAAGTGATTCCAGCCCACATCGTACAAAGTAGCAGCAGAGGCAAACGAAGAAACGTGGCCACCTAAATCACCATCAAAACGATTGGCTTTAACCACCATTGCCGCCGCATTCCAGCGGGTGTACGACAAAATGCGTTCTTCAAGATGCGCATTGCCTGGATGTTTGGCTTGTAAGTGCGCTGGAATGGTATTGATGTAAGCAGTGGTCGCGGTGTACGGAATATTGACACCGTCTTGACGGGCGTGATCGACCAGTTGTTCTACTAAGAAATGAGCACGCTCAGCGCCCTCAGCTTCAATCACGCTTGCTAAAGCATCGCGCCATTCTTTAGTTTCTTGTGGATCATGGTCATTGAGTTGCTCTGCCATTTGTATCTACCTTGTGAGTGGTGTTGTGGTACACATCCGATGATCGGTTCGGATATTGTTTGTAAATAGGCGACGAGTAGTCGCCCTTTTGGTTTAGCGCGGGGTGTTCCGCTTGTAATAATTAATTAGGCCATTGGTTGATGCGTCGTGCGAGTGCGTCAAACCTGGGGTGGTTAAATCGGCTTCGATGGCTTTAGCCAATTGTTTGCCAAGTTCAACGCCCCATTGATCGTAGGAATTGACATTCCAAACGGTGCCTTGCACAAATACTTTATGTTCATACAGGGCAATCAGCGCACCTAAACGACGTGGCGTCAGGCGTTGCATCAAAATGGTATTGGTCGGACGATTGCCTTTGAAAATCTTGTGCGGGACGAGTTTTTCTTGGGCTTCACCAGTAATGCCAGCTTTGTCGAGCTCGGCGCGAACTTCCGCTTCGTTCTTACCGCGCATAAAGGCTTCGGTTTGAGCAAACACATTGGCCATCAAAATGGTGCTGTGTGGTTCTGGAATGTCCGGATGCTCAATGGTCGCAATAAAATCAATCGGCAGTAGCTGGGTACCTTGATGCAGCATCTGATAATACGCGTGCTGGCCGTTAATACCCGCATCACCCCAAACCACAGGGCCGGTGGCGTAATCAACACGGTTGCCGTCGAGGTCGATCGACTTGCCGTTTGATTCCATATCCAATTGTTGCAAGTAGGCTGGAAAGCGCGACAGGCATTGGTTGTAAGGCGAAATCAAATACGTGGTGGCGTCAAAGAAATTGGCATACCAAATGCCGAGCATTCCCATAATGACCGGCAAATTTTGCTCGAGTGGTTTGCTACGGAAGTGCTGATCCATGGTGTACGCACCATGCAGCAAATCTTGGTAGTTATGTTTGCCCAAGTAAATGGCAATGGGCAGGCCAATCGCTGACCACAGGCTGTAACGCCCGCCAACCCAATCCCAAAACTCAAACATATTGTTGATGTCGATACCAAATTCAGCCACCGCTTTGCTATTGGTTGAGACGGCAACAAAGTGTTTGGCAATGTGTTTTTCTTCGAGCGCGCTCGACAAGAACCATTTGCGGGCGGTGCGCGCATTGGTAATGGTTTCTTGGGTGGTAAAGGTTTTGGACGCAACAATAAATAACGTGGTCTCTGGATCAAGCTGCTTGAGCGTTGAAACAATTTGGTCGCCATCAACGGTGGAAACAAAGTGCATGGTCAGGCGAGCGTGGCCGTATTCTTTGAGTGCTTGGCAGACCATCAGCGGGCCCAAATCAGAGCCACCAATCCCGATGTTCACAATGTCGGTAATCGGTTTACCGGTGTAACCTTGCCATTCACCGGAGCGAACTTTGTCAGAAAACACGCCGATTTGTTCTTTCACGGCATTCACTTTGGGCATCACGTCTTCGCCGTCGACCATGATCGGCGTGCGGTCTAAATTACGTAATGCGGTGTGCAGTACGGCACGATTTTCGGTGGTATTGATTTTTTCACCAGAAAACATGCTTTCAATGCGATCGACCAAGCCCGATTGACGCGCTAGGTCCATCAAGAGACTCATGGTTTTTTCGGTGATACGATTTTTTGAATAATCAAAAAATAAGCCGCCCGATTCAAGTGAAAACCTTTCAAATCGATGCGGATCATTATTAAATAAATCGCGCATATGCATCGGTGACACTTCTTTAAAATGCTCAGCGAGTGCCAGCCAAGCAGGAGAAGAGGTTAGGTTAGACATCGGAATCGTTCCTTGTTGATCGCTTGCAGGTATTGTCGTCATATGAGGGCGTATTTTCTTAGTGCTCATGTCCACGAACTCGTTTTTCTTTCATATTGCGTTTCATTTTCTCGAGCTGATCAATTAGCTCTGGGCCGCGTTTGAGGGCTACGCCGACGGCCAAAACATCGATGATCACCAAATGCACGATGCGGGTAATCATTGGCGTATATAAATCCGGGTCTTCCATGGTGTCGGCATAAAGGCAAATATTGCAGCGCTTGGCCATCGGTGATTTGGAATGGGTAATGCCGATCACATCAGCACCCGAATCACGCGCAATCTCGACCGAGCGCAACATATCTAAAGTGCGGCCCGAATTAGACACCGCAATCACCGCATCGCCCGGTTTGAGCATCGATGCGCTCATGCCGTGCATGTGCGGATCGGTATAAGCCACAGTCGGCACACCAAGACGGAAAAATTTATTTTGCGCATCAATCGCGACCGCGCCGGATTGACCTTGGCCCCAAACTTCAATTTTTGGCGTATTCGATAAAATTTTGATGGCTTTTTCAAGCACATCGGTATCGAGTTCATTTCGGCAACGCAGTAGATGAGAAATATTATTGTCGAATAATTTTTTGGCCAAATCGTGTGCCGAATCATCGGCCGAGACCATTGAATGCACATACGGCACGCCAGAAACCAAGCTGCGCGTCAGGCGTAATTTGAAGTCTTGCAATCCAGAGCAATTGAGTGAACGGCAAAAGCGAATCACGGTGGGCTGAGAAACTGCGGCGAGATCGGCGATTTGTGCAATCGGTGCATTGGCGACTAAATTGGGTTGCGCTAGCACTAAATCAGCCACTTTACGCTCAGATTTAGATAAGGTTTCGAGTACTGCTTTGATTCGTTCGAGCATTATTTAGCGCCCTCAATCAAACGCAATAACGCCAAGCAGCATAGCTGCGCTGGCGTTGATAGAAAAAAGTTAAAAGAAAAACGATTCACTTAAGCAGTCCAATAAACCTGCGTGGGGTGATCACTTTGATCGAGTACACGGCGAATTGGATATTGCTCAGTCAGTGATTTTTGTTCTTGCATGGCGTGTTGCAGTAGTTCTTTTTTGCCTTCACCGGTGATATGGACGTAGAGATTGCGTGCTTTAGCAATCGTTGGCAAAGTGAGGGTGATGCGTAAATGCGGTGCAACCGGCGGGGTAACTGCTGCCACCCAGTCGGTCGAGGCGCAGGCGGCTTCGAGTTCAGCGGCTTGAGGAAACAAAGACGCGGTATGACCGTCGTCACCCATACCCAAGATAAGTATATCAATGGGGGCTTTGATTTGTTTGAGCTGCGCTTCAATACTTGCCAAACCTGCGTGCGGCGTAGCCGCATCGTTCACCATCGAAATAAACTGCGCTGCGGCGGCATTGTCTTGTAATAGATTCTCGCGGGTTAGGCGTTCATTGCTATCGGCGTGATCAATCGGTACCCAGCGCTCATCGACTAAGGTAATGATGACTTTTGACCAATCAATCGCGCTGGTGCGCAGTGCTTTGAACATGCCCGCCGGGGTACGGCCACCGGATACGGCCAAGCTAGCCGAGCCACGTTCGTTAATCGCCGCTTGCAGTTGCTGGGCAATGGATTGAGCGAGTTTAAGGTCGAGTTCGTCTTTATTTGTGAACTCATGCCATTGCAACGTCATGCGGTGATCTCCAGATTTATAATTGTGCAATGCAATACGGAGTTTCCCCAATTTTGACATATTCAGTCAGAAATTAGGAAAACTCTTTAAGGTTTGTTGTAGATCAAGACTCTTCGTGCCAGCACAGGCCGTCACGAGAGAGAAGGGCAGAAGACGCTGCTGGGCCCCAAGTGCCGGCAGTATACGTTTTCGGACCTTCTGTGCTGTTTTCCCAGCTCTCGATAATCGGCTCAACCCAGCGCCATGCGGCACGTTGTTCGTCACGACGCACAAACAGCGATAGATCGCCTTTGATGACATCCATTAACAAACGCTCATACGCTTCTGGGCTACGAGTCGCGAAGGTTTCTTTGAAATCCAAGTCCAAATACACTTCACGCAAACGCTCACGACCTGGTTCTTTGGCCAATAGGTAGAGACGAACTGACTCATCCGGTTGTAACTGAATCACCATGCGGTTCGCTTGCATGTTTTTGCCAAAAATCGACGTCGGTGCGGCGCGGAAATTAATCACGATTTCAGCTTGGCGCTCTTGCAGGCGTTTACCAGTACGCAAGAAGAACGGCACGCCAGCCCAGCGCCAAGTTTCGATCTCGGCTTTTAACGCCACAAACGTTTCGGCTTTCGAACCAGCAGGGACGCCAGGCTCGTCTTGATAGCCAGGAACGGCTTTGCCACCAACTGCGCCGGCACGATATTGACCGCGAACCACTTTGTTGTGCACGTTTTCAGGCGTGAGCGGTTTGAGTGCGCGCAATACTTTGAGTTTTTCGTCACGCACTGCATCGGCATCAATCGATGCTGGCGGCTCCATTGCCACAATCGTCAGCAGTTGCAACAGATGGTTTTGTACCATGTCGCGCAGTGCACCAGTTTTGTCATAAAAATCAGCACGGGTTTCGACGCCAACTTGCTCGGTAACGGTGATTTGTACGTCACGAATCCATTCGCGGCGCCATAGTGGCTCGAGCAAAGTGTTGGCAAAACGCAATGCAATTAAATTGAGAACGGGTTCTTTACCTAAGTAATGGTCGATGCGGTAAATTTGCTGTTCTTGGAAATATTCGCCGACTTCGTCATTGATTTTATTTGAAGATTCTAAATCGTGGCCGAGTGGTTTCTCGAGTACGACGCGTGAATGACCTTGGTTAAGACCGACTGCTGCTAAATTTTTTGCAATCGGAGCAAAGAAATCTGGCGCAGTTGAGAGGTAGAATACACGACTACGATTTGGATAAACATTCAGTGCTTGAGCTAAAATCTCGAAGTCACTGAGGGTGTGCGCATCGACTTTAAAGTATTCGATGCGTTCTGCAAACAGAGCCCAATCGGCTTCGTTATAGTGGCTACCCAAAAATTCTTTGGCTTTGCTTTGCGCTTTAGCGGTATAGCTCTCCGTGTCTGAAGGACTGCGGCCTAAGCAGATAATCCGGCCATCTTTTGGAAGGTTGCCATCTTGGTGTTGGTGGTAAAGTGCCGGCAGTAACTTGCGCAAGGCTAAGTCACCAGTGCCGCCAAAAAATACCATGTCGAAAGCGTCGATCGGGTTCATTGCAGCAAATCCTTCCTAGTTGAGGGGGTTAATATGCACCTAAATGATACAGGTTAACAAGTAAGCTTTGTAATCTTACTACATGCCTAAATGACGGTGCAAACGAATTTAAATTTTAAGTTTTGCCTTATAGGTATTTTTACCATTTTGTGGGTCAAGTCCATGGTAGTAAACGTCAATGTTGCATTGCAGCGCGAGCGCTTGACGAACTTTTTGGGTTGCTCTGACGCGCTGATTGTAGTAAAACTACGCCAAATTTCATAAGCATTTTAGCTGAGTGCTGATCCCTCAGCCTATCCGGAGTTCCGTATGACATTGCATCCTCGTCTGGTCGAAGTAACACAACGTGTTATTGAACGCAGTAAAGCGTCTCGTGGTCGTTATTTAGCACGTATGGAGCTCGCTGCAAGTAAAGAGCCGGTGCGTAAAGGTTTAGCCTGTACCAATCAGGCGCATGCTTGGGCTGCAATGCCAGAGACCGACAAAATCATGTTGCGTGAAATGCGTCAGCCTAATTTGGCGATTGTGTCTTCATACAACGAAATGTTGTCGGCGCATCAGCCATTTGAAGCTTTTCCAGCGCTGATTAAGCGTGCTGCGCACGAAGTGGGCGCAACGGCGCAGTTCGCTGGCGGTGTGCCAGCAATGTGTGATGGCGTGACGCAAGGTCAGGCTGGGATGGAATTGTCCTTGTTTAGCCGTGACGTGATCGCAATGTCAACGGCCGTGGCTTTGTCGCACAATATGTTTGATGCGACTTTATGTCTTGGTGTGTGCGACAAAATCGTGCCGGGTCTGTTGATCGGCGCATTACAGTTTGGTCACTTACCAACGATTTTTGTACCCGCCGGTCCAATGACCAGCGGTATTTCAAATAAAGAAAAAAACGTTACTCGTCAGCTTTTTGCTGAAGGCAAAGTAGGGCGCGATGCGTTGTTGGCATCAGAAGAAGGCTCTTACCACGGAGCGGGTACGTGTACTTTCTTTGGTACCGCCAACTCCAATCAAATGCTGATGGAAATCATGGGTCTGCATTTGCCTGGCGCAGCGTTTACCAATCCAGGTACGCCATTGCGTGATGCATTAACCGTGGCCGCAACCAAGCGTGCCGCGCAAATCACCTCACTGGGTAATGAATTTATCCCAGTCGGTAAAGTGGTTGACGAAAAAACCATCATCAACGGCATTATTGGTTTGCTGGCTACCGGTGGCTCTACCAACCATACGATTCACTTGATCGCGATTGCTCGTGCTGCCGGTGTCATGATTGATTGGTCTGATTTTAGTGATTTATCGGGCATCATTCCTTTGTTGGCCAAGGTCTATCCAAACGGCGCGGCAGACGTGAATCATTTCCATGCTGCGGGCGGTATGGGTTATGTGATTCGCGAATTGCTTGATGCAGGTTTGTTGCACAACGATGTCTGGACTGCGGCAGGCTTTGGTCTGCGTCATTACGCGCAAGAGCCATTCTTGGATAATGGGGTTGTGGTGTGGCGTGATGCGCCAACGGTTGCCGGTGATGCGGCGGTCTTGAGCACCGTTGCCAATCCATTCCAAGCCGATGGCGGCACTAAATTGTTGCAAGGTAATTTAGGCCGTGCGGTGATTAAAACTTCGGCGGTTGCGCCTGAGTTCCGCGTGGTGAATGCACCAGCCATTGTGTTTGACGATCAAGAAGACGTGATTGCGGCATTTAAACGCGGTGAGCTTGAGCGTGATTTTATTGCGGTCGTGCGCTTCCAAGGTCCACGTGCCAATGGGATGCCTGAGTTGCATAAACTCACGCCGCCATTGGGCGTATTGCAAGACCGTGGTTTCAAAGTGGCGCTGGTAACGGACGGTCGGATGTCGGGCGCGTCGGGCAAAGTGCCGGCCGCCATTCACATTACGCCAGAAGTCGTTTCAGGCGGTGCTTTAGGTAAAGTGCGCACTGGCGACATGATTTTGCTCAATGCTGAAACCGGCGTGCTGGAAGCGCAAGTTGATGCGGCAGAGTGGGCCGCTCGCGAAGTGGTGACCGCGGATCTGAGTAAAAATGAACACGGCATGGGTCGCGAGCTATTTGCGACTTTCCGTCAAAATGCGACCGGTGCTGAGGAAGGCGCGATTAGCATGGGCTTGGCGCATTAAGCGAGTGGCATTGGTGTGTAGTGATGGCTGTGCACTGGCTATTTGGTATGTGTAGTTATGGTTATATCTGATGGTATATCGATCTAGGTCATTATTTGATTGGCTTGGGTCGATATACTCTATGCTTTATTTGAGCTGTATTATTTTTTAATGGCTTATTTTTATAACGTAAAACGGAAGAGTTAAAAATGCAGATTCGTGACATCATGCGCTCGTGCTCGGTTATGCCGGTGCTCGTAATCGAAAACGTGGAACACGCAGTACCTTTGGCACAAGCCTTGGTTGACGGCGGAATCCGTGTCTTAGAAGTGACTTTACGTACCGAAGCTGCATTGGCTGCGGTGAAAGCGATTGTTGATAACGTACCTGGTGCGATTGTTGGCGTGGGTACCGTGGTTCGCCCAGAGCAATTCCAAGCGGCAAAAGACGCCGGTGCCGTATTTGCGGTAACGCCAGGTCTAACGCCTAAATTGGCGGCGGCGGCTCGTGCTTGCGGTATTCAATTATTACCCGGTGTGATGACGCCATCCGAAGCGATTGCCGCACTTGAAGAAGGCTTTGATGCCATGAAGCTATTTCCTGCTGAACAAGCAGGTAGCTTGGGGATGCTCAAAGCCATGGGCGGTCCATTGCCACAAATCTTATTCTGCCCAACGGGCGGCGTGAGCTTGGAATCGGCACCTAAATTATTGGCCTTGCCAAATGTGGGCTGTGTCGGTGGCTCTTGGTTGGCGCCTAAAGACATGGTTGCCAAAGGCGATTGGGCGGGGATTACTGCGCTGGCGCGTGAAGCGGCTGCTTTGCGTCCTGAGTAATGACTAGGCGTTTTGCCTAGCTGCTAATCCAGCTGGCTTTATCTATAGTAGTGCGGGCTCTATTTTGATTGCGGTGCACGCAGCGCGTGTATCGTAATGAATCGGTATTTTTTTGCAGGGTCTTTGTCGTGGCGCAATGGCACTCCTATTCTGATTGGTGCATGCTTAGTCGTCCCGATTTATTTGATTTCTTTTCTGGAGATGATTCATGACTATTAAAGTTGGTATCAATGGTTTTGGCCGCATCGGCCGTATGGTGTTTCGCGCAGCTATTTATGACTTTGCCAATGATATTGAAATCGTTGGTATCAACGATTTGCTTGAGCCAGACTACCTAGCTTATATGCTCAAGCACGATTCAGTGCATGGCAAATTCAAGGGCGATGTTGCGGTTGTTGATGGTCAATTGGTGGTGAATGGCAAAACAATTCGCCTAACCGCAGTAAAAGACCCAGCAGAGTTGAAATGGGGCGAAATTGGCGCGGATGTTGTAGTTGAAGCGACCGGCCTATTTTTGACTAAAGAAACTTGCGAGAAGCATTTAGCGGCTGGCGCGAAAAAAGTCATCATGTCGGCACCGAGCAAAGACGATACACCGATGTTTGTTTACGGCGTAAACAACGCAACGTATGCCGGTGAAGCCATTATCTCTAATGCTTCATGCACCACCAATTGCTTGGCACCGATTGCTAAAGTCCTTAATGACAACTTTGGTATCAAACGTGGTTTGATGACTACGGTGCATGCCGCGACAGCAACGCAAAAAACCGTTGATGGTCCATCAAACAAAGATTGGCGCGGTGGCCGTGGTATTTTGGAAAACATCATTCCTTCATCAACTGGCGCAGCAAAAGCCGTTGGCGTGGTGATTCCTGAAATCAAAGGCAAATTAACCGGTATGGCATTCCGCGTGCCAACTTCAGATGTGTCGGTGGTTGACTTGACCGTTGAGTTGAATAAAGAAGCCTCATACGCAGAAATCTGCGCGGTAATGAAAGCCGCTTCTGAAGGCGCAATGAAGGGCGTGTTGGGTTACACCACCGATAAAGTGGTATCAACTGACTTCCGTGGCGAAGCATGCACCTCGACGTTTGATGCCGATGCCGGTATCGCTTTGGATAAAACATTCGTTAAATTGGTTGCTTGGTATGACAACGAATGGGGCTATTCAAGCAAAGTGCTGGAAATGGTTCGCGTTATGGCGACTAAATAAGTCGTTTTAGGCTAGTGAAAAGCCAGTCAGCAGTGCTGACTGGCTTTTTTTATGGGTATACGCTGACGTGAAGCCGAGTCAATTGCGATGTGGATGCTGGCGCTGGTGCCGTATTTTGCTGCGATTTATTACTTGCAATTGATTTTTTATGCTCAAACCGCAGCTGTTTTTTGCGGTTTTTTTTATTTGCTGTGTATTTGTTCTCTTTTGGGTTGTTGTTGGACCGGTAAAAAAGTGCGCTTAATCTAATTGGTGTTGCTGTTTTACTAGCCAAGTCAAGCACTTACTGTTTTGTCGTGCGCGGTGTAGTAAACAAATCACACTTTGGGTTTTAGTTTGTGTGTATTTTATGACAGCATGGTTTTTGTTGCGTGTGTTGTGGAGTTTTGCACTGTTCAAAGTTGACTTATTGCACAGATTGAGCCGTAGTGCGTCTGGATAATGCCGAGCATACCTTGCATTTTGGGGTGGTTATTATCTGTTCAACAGGAGTTTAAAATATGTTCAAGCGTGTATTGATTGGTGCCTTGGTATCGACTGCCTTCGCAATGCCAGCAATGGCAGAAGTTTCTATTTCGGGTTCAGCTGAAATGGACTTCTTCTACCGTACTAACCAAGCCAACGGCTCTGGCGCGACGACTGATGGTGCTTTTGGTCAAGAAATCGCCATCATCGTAAATATCGATGGTAAAGACAAACTCGACAGCGGTGACGTATTGAAATGGCGTCTCGCGCAAAAAGTAGCTACTGATTCTCGTTATGACTCTTTCGGTCAACGTGAAGCTTGGATCGGCTACCAAGGTACTTGGGGTGAAGCGCGCTTCGGTAACCAATTCTCTAACCAATACTTGCAATTAGACTGGCCATATGGCGCGCAAGGCGTGGGTAACTTGTGGGCTGACTTCGGCGCGCAAAACGTGCAATACGCTCGTGCGATCAGCTACTTCTCACCAAGCTTTGGCGGCTTTGCTTTCCAAGCTCAGTATGACTTAGGTACTGGCACTTCTGATGCTAACGCTTACGAAATCACTGCAAACTACGCCAACGGCGGCTTCCGTATGGACGCAGGTTTCTCTGAATCGAAAAACAGCGCGACCATGTCTTCTGAAGCGTTTGTATTCGGTGGCAGCAAATGGGGTAGTTCAGGTAGCTTTAGTAACAATCCAGACGCTAAGCCTGCAGATCTAGTTGGTGACAACAAAGCACGTGCTTACAACTTAGGCGCAATCTACAAGTTTGAAAGCGGTTTTGATTTAGCTGCTGGCATTAAACGCAATGAATGGTCTGGCGATGTAAACGACAAGATCCATACTGGCAATGGCAAAACAACGGTTGATCAATACTTGGTTCGCGCTGGTTACACTACTGGCAAGCACAATATGAATTTGGGCTTCCAACGTGTTGAAGACAGTAAAACTGATGGCGCTAACGCTGATGATGGTATCAACGTAGTTAATGCTCAGTACAACTACAGCTTGTCGAAAAACTCGACTGCCTTTGTACAAGTTCGTCACCACATGTTTGACAATGCTAATAAGCACAGTGTAATGCACGGTTCTTGGCAGCTTGATGGTTCTGCTGGTAGCGGCAAAGATACTTCAACACGTATCTTAGTAGGTACTTGGACTGGTTTCTAATCAGCCAAACCACTGATTTATAAGTGTTTTAAATAAAAAACGGCGCAGCAATGCGCCGTTTTTTTGTTGTATCAGCGATACAGTTTGTGTTAGTGCATCGGCATGTTTTTGCTTTGCCTATGAACAGTGAGTATTCTCGAGTCTGTAAAGCAGTGGCAACAATTGTTCAGGTTGTGGCCTGCTGTTACGGTGGTTTTAACTTAACTCTCGTATCTTTTGGAGAATAATAAATGTTCAAGCGCGTTCTTATGGCTGTAGCTGTTGCTGCTGCCGTTTCTGCCCCAGCTTTTGCTGAAGTTGCTATTTCTGGTTCTGCTGAAATGGATTTGTTCGTTCGTACAAACCAAGGTGTTGATAAAGACACTAACCTGAGCGAAGAAATCGCAATCGTTGTAAATATCGACGGTAAAGATAAATTAGACAACGGCGACACTTTGAAATGGCGCCTGGCTCAAAAAGTAGCAACTGATTACCGTTATGACAGCTTCGGCAAACGCGAAGCTTGGATCGGTTACGCTGGTACTTGGGGTGAGTTGCGTTTCGGTAACCAATTTACTAACGCTTACTTGACACTAGACTGGCCATACGGCCGTGCCGGCCAAGGCGTGTTGACCTCTGACTTTGGTGCTTACGAGTCTCGTTGGGGCGATGCAATCAGCTACTTCTCACCAAACTTCGGTGGCTTTAACTTCACTGCTCAGTACAAAATCGGTAACACCGGTTCTAGCAATGCAGGCGAAGGCTACGATTTGGGCTTGAACTACGATGGCGGCGCTTTCGCTGTTAACGCAGGTTACCAATATCGTGCTGACGCTTTGGTTGCAGAAGCACCATTTAAAAATGGTAACTTCCAAACTGTAATTACTAAAGATACGTCTGGTGATAGCTCTTCTGTAGCTTTCGTTGGCGCTCGCGGTAGCATTGGTGATTTTGCTGGTCATGTATTGGTTAAACGCAACTACTGGGAAACCAATGTTGGCGATGTGACTATGGACCAATGGGCTATCCTTGGTATGTACCAAATGGGTAAATCAAGCTTCCGTCTTGGTTACCAGCAAATGTTGGATACTAAGTTGAGCCGTGGTGCAGATGTGAATGATGGCGTTCAGCAAATCAATGCTGCATGGCACTATGGCATCAGCAAAAACAGCGAATTCTTTGTGCAAGCTCGTTACAGCATGTACGACAGCGGCGCACAAGCTCGTAAATTTGACGGTGGCGCAAATATTGACTGGAAAGAAAGCACTGTTTCTGCAGCTAACAACTCTAAAAACAATGCCCGCCTCTTGGTTGGTACTTGGACCGGCTTCTAATCGATTGATTTAATCATCGATAGATAAAAGAAAGGCAGCTTAGGCTGCCTTTCTTTATTTAATCGAATTAAATCATTGTGCCTTATTGATGATATGAGTTTATGAGGTTAAAAACATTGTAACAATGGATTTGCTTGCGAAAGCAATGCCAATAATCGCTGCAATTAATCACACATTTTTGTTAGTAATACGGTATGGAATTTGTAGGCGCTGGCTTACCAGCGAATGGAATGCTTCGCTGGTTGAACAAATTCTACGAAGAGTTAAAAGTGTTTCTCTTAAGCACTGATTAGTGAATCAGTCGAATGCAGCAACTAAAATCTGCAATGAATGCAGTGGCATTAAATAAAAATGAATGGGTTTAAACCTAGGGTTTTCTCCAAGTGGAAAGCGTGCAACACGAGGGATTGATTTAAGGGTACTTTTATCGTTTTGTCATATATTGGTAACTTGAAGCTGCTAGTATTTAGATATAAAAAATTAAACTCATCGCTAGGTTGTAATTAAAGCGTTAAAACAATTTTTTACTTATTTTAATATCCTTTTTAAGAGAGTTAAATCGATATGAGCAAAATTATTGCCCTTTCTATTGCAGCAGCTTTACTAGCACCATTCGCTTCTGCTGAAGTCACCATTAGCGGTAGTGTGCGTACTGCGATGGAATACCTTAGCCCTGATCAAGTTGGCGTTAAAGTCGGTTCTAAAAATGACGGCGATAATAAAACCCAATTGGCAGATCAAAGTTCACGTATCCGTGTTTCAGGTGTGGATAAATTAGATATCGGTGGCGATTTAGTTTGGGTTTTAGAAAGTCGTTTCCGCGTTGGCGATCCATATAATAAAGAAGCGGCTTCAGTATGGGGCTCGCGCGATACTTATATCGGTTACAAAGGTGATTATGGTTTTGCCCGTTTTGGTAAAATGGACAATGCCTACAAAAACCTATATAAAAACATTGCGCCAACGATTGAAGGCGAAATGAATGATACATCGGGTTATTTGGGTGATGGCCAATTATTGCGTCGTTTAGGCGCTCGTTCAGGCTCGGTTATTTATTACGAAACACCTAATTTTAGCGGTTTTAATGCGAATGCTTCATATACCATTGGCGAAAAAACAGCGACTTATGATGCTTCAACTTATCAAGTTGGTGGTTATTGGAAAAACGATATGTTTAATGTTGGTGCCTCATATTCGATGGGCCAAGATCAAACATCTAGTTACACTTCATCAAAAATTAGTCCAGTTGGCACTGCAAATGGTTCAAGCATTAGCGGCTTTATGGTTGGCGGTAATGTTAAATACATGGACTTCGGTCTAGGTTTAACTTGGGAACAAGTTGATCGTGATGATGGCAAACAATCACGTACCCAAGATAGTTATGCGATTGCCGGTTCGTATAAATATGATAAATTAAATTTCTTAGTTTCCTACGTACAAGCTGCTGATGTGCAAACATTAAATGATTCAGGCGCGGATCAAATTTCGGTTGCCGCATCATATAATTTATCAAAACGCAGCAAAGTGTATGCAACGTATTCAAAAGTGAATAACGATAAAAACGCTAATTTCACCACTGAATCAGGTTATGTACTCAATAATGGTCAAAGCGCTGATTTGTTCTCAGTGGGTGTGCGCACTGACTTTTAATTGAATTTAAAGTTTTACCGCTTGAACTTGAGCCGCTCAAACAGTGTTTGGGCGGTTTTTTTTGGGTCTGAATAAAACTTCCACCCGCAGAGTCAGCAGTAATCGGGCAAGCGCGTGGTAAAATTGTGGTAATGAATTCATTTTGAGTTAGGGGCGGGTCATGTCAGGCAATTCTATTGGTTTATTGTTTACCGTAACGTCGTTTGGTGAAAGCCACGGCGCAGGGATTGGCTGCATTGTCGATGGTTGCCCACCGGGAATGGCGCTGTCTGAGGCGGATATTCAGTTAGAACTTGATCGCCGTAAGCCCGGCACCAGCCGCCACGTCACCCAGCGCAAAGAGCCTGATACGGTCGAGATTTTGTCGGGAGTGTATGAGGGGAAAACCACCGGTACGCCGATTGCTTTATTGATTCGCAACCAAGATCAGCGCAGCCAAGATTACGGCAAAATTGTTGAGACTTTCCGCCCGGGCCACGCTGATTACACCTATTGGCATAAATACGGCATTCGTGATCCACGCGGGGGTGGTCGCTCGTCAGCGCGCGAAACTGCGGTGCGCGTTGCTGCGGGTGCGATTGCCAAAAAATGGCTCAAAGAGCGCTACGGTGTTGAAATTCGTGGCTATATGAGCAAGCTCGGTGAAATCGATATCCCGTTTGTGAGCTGGGATCAGGTAGCTGAAAATGCTTTTTTTGCGCCCAATAATGCCATTGTTGCTGAACTTGAAGACTATATGGACGCGATTCGTAAAGAGCGCGATTCGGTTGGCGCACAAATTTCTGTCGTCGCCGAAAACGTTCCTGTCGGTTGGGGTGAGCCGGTTTATGATCGCCTTGATGCCGACATCGCTTTTGCGATGATGAATATCAATGCCGTCAAAGGCGTTGAAATTGGTGCCGGTTTTGCCAGCATTGCCCAGCGCGGTTCTGAGCATTGCGATGAGCTAACGCCAGATGGCTTTGCTAGCAATCATGCTGGCGGTATCTTGGGGGGTATATCGACAGGGCAAGCGATTACAGTGAACTTGGCGGTTAAACCCACCTCGAGTATTGCACAAGAGCGTCGCTCGATTGATAAAGACGGCAATCCGGTGATGATGGCGACCACCGGTCGGCATGACCCTTGTGTGGGCATTCGTGCGACCCCGATTGCCGAGGCGATGATGGCCTTGGTGCTGATTGATCATGCCTTACGCCACCGGGCGCAGTGTGGTGATGTGGTGGTGAATACACCACAAATTGCTGGGAGTATCAAAGCATGAAATTACGCGGATGGAGTGCTGTGGTTGGCCTGATGTTACTGGCCGGTTGTGCCAATACTTTTGTTTCACAAGTCTCTGTTCGCCATGATTTACCCGCATCGATGGCCGGTAAAGTGTTTGCCATTGATCGACCCAGAGACGATGACCAAAGCTTGGCGCGCTATGACTTTGAAAACCTATTGGCGACTGAATTACGCCGCCAAGGCTTGGTGCAGCAAGCCGATCCCAAGCTGGCCGATTGGTTGGTGCAGCTCGATTATCAAATCGACGACGGTAAAAATGCGTCTTACCAGCAGCCGATTTGGGGCACGATTGGTTATTCGGTGAGTTATCAGCGCATCAATACCGGCGGCGGTATTGCCTTTATTCCGCGCTATTACCCGGAAACGGGGATTATTGGCTCGCAAACCATCAATGAAACGCTATTCACTCGCGAAGTGTTTGTCGATATTTTGGACCGTAAAGCTTTGGCAGCCGGCGAGTTTGCCAAGCTGTATGAAGGACGAGCCAGAAACCGTAGCCTCAATGACGTGCTCGACCCGGCCGTGCCTTGGTTGATCCGCAGCTTATTTTTACCTTTTCCGGGCCCTTCGGGCGTGACGCGAGAAGTGCGGCAAGTTTTGCCTGAAACTAAATAAACTGTGCGGCCAGCGCATCAATCGTTGGCAGCAACAGATGAAGTAGGCAGGCAAAAGTTTCCGTACAGCGTTGCTTCGCCTTGTCGTACGTGTGAACTGTCTGCTGCTTTTCGCCTTGCGCGAAAGCTTTTGGTCAGTGACTGAGTTATTTTTGAATTGGATTTTCTTGTGACACCAGATCAATATTGTGAAGATAAAGCGGCGAAAAGCGGCTCGAGTTTTTATTACAGCTTTCGCTTTTTAAGCCCTGAAAAGCGCATTGCCATTACCGCTTTGTACGCATTTTGTCGTGAAGTGGACGACGTGGTCGACGAAATCAGTGACGAAGGTGTTGCGCGGACGACGTTGGCATGGTGGCGCAATGAAGTTGACCAAATGTACGCCGGTTCGCCGCAACATCCGGTAACTCAATCATTGTGGCCAGCGGCCCAAGCCTATGATTTACCACGTGAATTGCTGCTTGAAATTATCGACGGCATGGAAATGGATTTAAATCAGGCGCGCTATAACAGCTTTAAAGATTTGCATTTATATTGCTACCGCGTTGCCAGCGTGGTGGGGCAATTGGCGGCGATGATTTTTGGTTTTACTGATCGTAAAACATTAAAGTACGCGCATGATTTAGGCATTGCTTTTCAGTTGACCAATATTATTCGCGACGTCGGTGAAGACGCCCGCCGTGGCCGGATTTATTTGCCAGTGGATGAATTGCAGCGCTTTAACGTGCCCGCTGCCGACATTATGAATTATCGTGAAACGGCTGAATTTAAAGCCTTAATGAATTTCCAAATTGATCGTGCCGAACAATATTACGATCAAGCCATCGCGTTATTGCCTGAATGCGATAAAAAAAGTCAGCGTACTGGCTTGGTGATGGCGGCGATTTACCGCGCCACCTTGGCCGAAATTCGCGCCGATGGCGCGCAAAAAGTCCTCAATCAACGCATCAAACTCACCCCCATCCGCAAGCTCTGGCTGGCTTGGAAAACATGGTGGTTTGCTTGAGATTTCACCCCCATCCCAACCTTCCCCCATCAAGGGGGAAGGCGCTTGTGCAGTCGCATTGGCCATAGTTATGTCGTAATTCCAAGGGTTTATGGCAAAGCAATGCAACGTCGAAAGAAAACGGTTGCCGATCTATTGACGCTGCATTGATTCCCTCCCCCTTGATGGGGGAGGGTTAGGGTGGGGGTGAAATCGTTGAGTAAACACCATTTGGCTCGCTGGCAAGTTCAATTTGCAAGAGCACTTCGGCATGAGGCGACTGATGCTGAAAAATTATTGTGGCAGTATTTGCGTGCTGAGCAGATGGGTTTTAAGTTTCGCCGCCAGCAAGCGATTGGTGTTTATATTGTGGATTTTGTTTGCTTAGAGGCTCACTTGATTATTGAGCTTGATGGCGGGCAGCACATGGCATCGCATGCAAAAGATGCGATTCGAGATCATGATTTGAATGAACAAGGATTTAAAGTTTTGCGGTACTGGAATCATCAAATTTTCACTGAAATGAATGCTGTTCGGGCCGATATTTGGCAGCACCTTTACCCATGAAAACCGTTGCTATTATTGGCGGTGGTTATGCGGGTATGGCGGCGGCGGTGGAGTTGGCGGCGGCGGGGATCTCGGTCACGGTGTTTGAGGCTGGCAAAGTGCTCGGTGGCCGGGCGCGCCGTGTTGCGCGCAGTCATCAGGTTGGGGCTAGCGCCGTGGATAATGGCCAGCATTTATTGATTGGCGGCTATAGCGAATTATTGCGTTTGATGACGCAGTGCGGCGTGGATTTATCCCGGGTTTTTTTGCGTTTGCCGATGCGTTTGCAAGTTGATCCCGATTTTGTACTCGCTTGCCCACGGTTGCCTGCGCCTTTGCATTTGGCGGTGGGTTTATTGTTGGCTAAAGGTTTATCGTGGGCTGAGCGTTGGGCGTTAATTCGTACCATTCAGTTGAGTAAATGGCGGGGCTGGCGTTTAGCGCAAGACATCAGTGTGGCGCAGTGGTTAAGTCATGAGCGGCAACCGGCGAGTTTGATCGCTAAATTCTGGTCGCCATTGACCTTGGCGGCACTGAATACGCCGCTGGAATTGGCGAGCGCGCAAGTGCTGCTCAATGTGTTGCGCGATAGTTTGGGCGGCGCCCGCGCTGCGTCTGATTTACTGTTGCCGCGTTGTGATTTTAGTCAGTTATTTCCTGAGCCTGCGGCGCAGTATATTGAGCAGCATGCTGGGTATTTAAAGCTAGCCCATAGGGTAAAAAGGCTGTCGGTAGATACCCAAGGTTTTTTACTGGATGATGCTGAGCGATTTGACGCGGTGATTTGTGCCACACCGCCGCATCAAGCGGCAAATATTTTGCCGGCGTTACCTGCGCTCAATGCCTTAAGCGCGCAGTTAGCCGCTTGGCAATATCAACCGATTGTGACAGTGTATTTGCAATATGCCGCCGAGATTCAGTTGGCCACGCCGATGCTCGGTTTGGCCGATGCGTATTCGCAATGGGTGTTTGATCGCGGAGTGAGCCACGGCCAGCAGGGCTTGATTGCGGTGGTGATTTCCAGCGAAGGGCTGCATAGCGGCTTAAGTCATGATGAATTAGCCACGGCCGTGCAGGCTGAATTGCATCAACGCTTGGGCTTACCTGATTTAGTGTTGCGCCAACAGGTCATTAGTGAAAAACGCGCGACGTTTGCCTGTACGCCCGACTTGCTTCGGCCTGACAATACCACTGATGTGGCGGGTTTATTTTTGGCCGGAGACTTTACTGCTGATTTAGCCGGGCAGGGACGCGGTGAATACCCTGCGACGCTAGAAGGCGCAGTACGCAGTGGCGTTCAAGCGGCGCAGCAATGCCTACAGTATTTGCGCCACTAAACGGTTGGCCTTTAATGCGTTTGCGTCGTGACGTGAGTTAAAAATAAGGACTTACGTTCTGATAGGGCGCACATTGTTTACTGATGTCGGCGTGAGCGGGCTCACGAAGACACCACTGATTTGTACGATTGGTTTTTCTCAGTCCAATTGTTGGCGTGCTACTGGCTCGCCGCTGAGATCGCAAATCAGAGATCACTTTGAGTAATCACATGACCAGCCGTTTGGCTGATGATTAGGAATAGAAAAATGGCAGATTGGAAATCAGCAAGCATTGCAGCAGATGCATTTAAAGATCGAGTAATTCTGGTCACTGGCGCGGGTCAGGGCTTGGGCGCAATGGCCGCTATTGAGCTGGCCAAACTTGGCGCGACGATTATTTTATTGGGGCGTAACGAAAAAAAGCTCAGCCGCACTTATGACGCCATCGAAGCCGCTGGTGGGCCGCAGCCCGCAGCTGTACCGCTGGATTTGGCCAAAATGGGCGAAGCGGAGCTCAATCAATTGGGCGTACTCATCCAAAAAGAATTTGGTCGTTTAGACGGTATTTTGCATTGCGCCAATGGCTTTAATCATTTGTCGCCGCTGGCCAATCAAAAGCTGGACGAATGGGTGGATATGTTTCGCGTCAATGTGGCCGCGCCGTTTGCGCTGACGCGGGCGTTATTTCCGCTATTGCAGCAATCGCCCGATGCCGCTGTATTGGTTTTGGGTGAAACCCATGCCTTTGAGCCCAATGCGTATTGGGGCGGTTTTAGTGTGACTAAAGCTGGGCAAAAAAACTGGGTTGAGATTGCCGCTGCCGAATGGGAAAACCTGCCGAATGTGCGGATTAATTTGCTGGTGCCCGGCCCGATTCAATCGCCATTTCGTTTGGCAACGCATCCGGCAGAATCGGCTGAGAATCTACCCCTAGCCAGCGATGTATTCCCAGCGATTGCGTATTTATTGGGCGGCAATAGCACCGGGCAGTCAGGTAAAGTAGTTTTTTTTCAAGCGTAAAATAAATTAGAACTTGCGCTGAACTTTTGCTAATAGCGGCACTCTGAACAAGGGTAGTGAGTAATGCGATAGATGGTGTTGGTCTCGGTTCAATCCTCGCTAATACGATGTGTATTGTGTTTTTCATCTCTCCCTGTATTGATTGGCCCCGCCGCGTGCGGGGCTTTTTTTTGGGCGGCGCTAATTTAAGTCACGCGTTTGGCCTTGGCTTAGGCCAAAATCCGCGCAAACGCGGTTGGCAAAGGCAACGGCAACAGACCCTAGACGCTAGCTACGGTACAATCGATCATCCGATGTTTTGAGCTTTCCATGACTCTTGAAGAAGTTTTTGCCGATAACGGCCCGTTTGGTGCTGCTTTTCCCGGCTATAAATTGCGTCAACCGCAGCTAGAAATGGCGCAAGCGGTTGAACGCACCATTGAAGCGCGTGGCCAATTGATTGCCGAGGCCGGCACCGGCACCGGTAAAACCTTTGCCTATTTAGTGCCCGCACTGTTGTCGGGTGGCAAAGTGATTGTTTCAACCGGCACTAAAACGCTGCAAGATCAGTTGTTTAATCGCGACGTACCGAGCGTTCGCGATGTGCTCAAAGTACCGGCGATTATTGCCTTACTCAAAGGGCGCTCCAATTATGTGTGTCATTACCATTTGGCGCGTGCCGAGCATGAAGGGCGCTTTATGCGCCGTGAAGACATCGCCGATTTACAAAAAGTAAAACGCTACGCCAATACCACCGGCTCTGGTGATAAAGCCGCTTGCCCTGGGGTGGCCGAAGACGCGCCGATTTGGGCGCAAGTGACCAGCACGCGCGACAATTGCCTGGGCCAAGATTGCCCCAATCACAAAGAATGCTTTGTGCTCAAAGCGCGCAAAGACGCCCAAGAAGCCGATATTGTGGTGGTGAACCATCATTTGTTTTTTGCCGATGTGTGGCTAAAAGACGAAGGCGCGGGCGAATTACTGCCGGCGTGTAATACGGTGATTTTTGACGAAGCGCATCAGCTACCTGAAGTCGCCAGTCTGTTTTTTGGCGACACGCTGACCAATGGGCAAATCATCGAACTGGCACGCGACGCGCGCGCCGAAGCTTTAGTGGTGGCCAAAGATTTTGTCATGTTGCCCAATGCCGCTGAAGCGCTGGAAAAATCAGTCAAAGATGTGCGTTTAATTTTTAAAGACACCGTGCGCTTACCGCAGCATGAGCTTAAAGAAAAATTCCCGAGCTTTTTTAGCCAGCTCGTTGAAATGACCGGGCATATTCAGCATTTAACCGAATTACTCGCCAAGCAAGCCGAGCGCGGTGAAGGGCTAGAAAAATGCTATAAACGCGCGGCTGAAATGTTGGCCTTAGTCGAAAAATGGCAAAAATCAGATTCAGCCGAAACCGTGCATTGGCTCGATGTGACGCAGCACGGTTTTTTGCTGCATATTACCCCGCTCAATATCGCTGATTTATTCCAAAAACAAGTCAATCTTAATCCGCGCGCTTGGATTTTTGCCTCGGCGACGTTGGCGGTCAATCATCACTTTACTCATTTTCAGCATGAGCTGGGTTTATGGTCGGCCGAAACTGCGACATGGGATAGCCCATTTGATTACAAGCAGCAGGCCGTGCTGTATGTGCCGCAAGACATGCCCCAGCCTAATACTGCGGAATATACCCGTGCAGTGGTTGAGAAAGCTTGGCCTTTATTGCAAACCACTCAGGGCCATGCTTTTTTGCTGTTTACCTCGTTGCGCGCCATGCGTGAAGCCCATGAAATCTTGCTTGAAAAACTTAAAGACGCCGGATTAGATTGGCCGGTGTTTTTGCAAGGCACCGGCTCGAGAACGGAATTACTCGACCAGTTTCGTAAAGAGCCGAACGCGATTTTGGTGGCCAGTCAAACCTTCTGGGAAGGCATTGACGTGCGTGGCGAGCAATTGTCTTTGGTGGTGATTGATAAATTACCGTTTTCGCCGCCCGATGATCCGGTGCTTTCAGCCAGAATGGAGCAGCTGACCAAAGCCGGGCGCAGCCCATTTATGGACTATCAGCTGCCCAATGCCACCATTACGCTCAAGCAAGGCGCTGGGCGCTTAATTCGTGATGAAAGCGACATCGGCATCTTAATGATTGCCGATTCGCGCCTAGTTGAAAAACAATACGGCAAAATGATTTGGAAAAGCCTGCCGCCGATGTATCGCTCACGCGATTTAGCCAATGTGCAAAAATTTTATGCCGTGCAACGAGAAAAAGCGCGCACTAACAACGTCGATGGCGAAGTGAGCGCCGCCGAAGATCAAAATAACTGACCTTAAGGTAAAACGCAGTGGCTGCACCAACACCCTATAAAAAGAAACCCAATCTCTACCACAAGAAAGCTGTGCAGCAACCCGTCTCGTTTTGGGGACGTTTGTTGGGTTTATTGATCTTTGTTTTTTTTACCGTGCTGACTGCCGGTGGCGCGTGGTTTTATAGTTGGACTCAATCTGAGCAGCCCAATCCACCGTCGCATTCGGTCTTGATTGAGCGCGGTGGCGTGAATGCGGTTGCGGCGCAATTGGTGCAGCAAGGGGCTATCGATTCAGCGCCGTTGTTTATTTTGCTGGCGCGTATTTCAGGGCAAGACGCCAGTATTAAAGCCGGTAGCTACGCGCTTAAAGCACCGATGTCGCCTTGGCAAATCCTTAAAAAATTAGCCAAAGGTGAGGTGGATTTACAGATGTTTAGCATGATTGAGGGCTGGAATTGGCGTGATCTACGGCGCGCACTCAATGCCCATCCATCGTTAAAACACGATACCGCCGCCATGAGCGATAGCGAAATTTTGGCCGCACTCGGCATTAGCGCCACCTCGCCAGAGGGCTTATTTTTCCCTGATAGTTATCATATCGATCAAGGCAGTTCAGACCTCAAATTACTGGCGCGCGCACATCGCCTAATGCAAGAAAAACTCGATGCTGCATGGGCTAATCGTCAGGCTGATTTGCCTTTGAAGTCAGCGTATGACGCGCTGATTTTGGCGTCCATCGTTGAGAAAGAAACCGGAAAAGCTACCGATCGACCGATGGTGTCGGGCGTATTTGTCAATCGCTTACGCAAGGGCATGCGTTTACAGACCGATCCAACGGTGATTTATGGCGTTGGCGAAGCCTTTAAAGGCGATATCACCAAGGCGCATTTGCGCATGGACACCGCTTACAACACCTATACCCGCGCCGGTTTGCCACCGACCCCGATTGCCATGGTTGGAGAAGCGGCACTGATCGCCGCAACGCAACCGAGTCAGACCAAAGCATTTTATTTTGTCGCTAAAGGCGATGGCTATTCGGCGTTTTCTGAGTCCTTGGAGCAGCACAATGCGGCAGTACGGAAGTATTTGTCGAATCGATGAGGGGGTAGGGAGTAGGGAGTAGGGAGTAGGGAGCATTTGTTGTATTTTTATATAGGCCTTAATTTATAAGGCTGGTATTGATATACCCAGTAGTAGACTTTCCCAACTCCCAACTCCCAACTCCCAACTCCCAACTCCCCAGTCATAAGGAAGTTTATGAAACCGGTATTAAAAGGCCATTTAATGGTGTTGTTTTGTGTTTTGGTCTGGGGTGTCACTTTTGTTTCAACCAAAATCTTATTAGACTTTCGCAGCCCAGTCGAAATTGCTCTTGATCGCTTTGTATTGGCCTACGCCTTATTGTTTTTAATGCATCCAGTGCTTAAAAAACCGCAATGGCGCGAAGAATTGTATTTCTGTGGATTGGGTTTATTTGGCGTGACGCTGTATTTTTTAACCGAAAATATCGCGCTGCAATATACCCAAGCATCTAGCGTGGGTTTATTAGTCTCATCCGCGCCATTACTCACCGCATTTTTTGCGCATTTCACTACCCACGACGAAAAACTCAGTCTGCGCTTAATTGTTGGCTCTTTGATTGCATTAGCTGGCGTGGCCTTGGTGATGTTTAATGGCAGCGTGATTTTAAAACTCAATCCGCTGGGCGATATTTTGGCTTTATCTGCGGGCGCAGCGTGGGCGATTTATTGCTTATTACTCAAGCGGGCAGGGCAGCGTTATGGTTATTTATTTTTAACGCGGCAAGTGTTTTTTTACGGCATCGTCACCTTATTACCCGCCGCGTGGATCATGGGTTACCGTGTTGATTTGGCTTTGTGGCTCAATCCATTACAAGGCGGCAATATGCTGTTTTTAGGCGTCATTGCCTCGGCGCTGTGCTTTGTGGCGTGGAATAAAGCACTCGGCATTATCGGCGCGGTGAAAGCCAGTAATTACATTTATTTAATCCCGATGGTCACTATGCTCACGGCGATTGTGATTTTGGGCGAGCGCATCACCGCCGTTGGCGCCGCCGGTGCAGCCATGATTTTACTTGGGGTATATTACGCTGAGCATGGATTTAAATGGCCTGCAGCTAAATACTAGCTAGCAAATGGCAGTGTTTGGATTTGGTGTTGATATTAAATTGCACGCGTTTAAACCGATCGACTGCAGCCCCTTCCCCCTTGATGGGGGAAGGCTGGGATGGGGGTGTTGAGCTTAAAATGTACTTCGTTGTATCACCCTCACCCTAGCCCTCTCCCATCAAGGGAGAGGGAATGCCGCGATGCGCTAAGCACAATTAACATCAAATATACACATGGCCTAGAAAATAGCGCTGTTGAATGCGGGCTTAATCTACCCTTGCGACGCCATTTTTTTGCCGCCAATACATCTATAGGTCGGTTTATATGCAATTGATTTTAATTAGTGGTGGGCAAAAAAGCGGCAAAAGCCGCTATGCAGAGCAGCGTGCTTTGGCGCTCTCTACGCAGCCCGCCTATTTGGCCACCTCGCGCGTTTGGGATGATGACTTTGCCCAGCGCATTGCTCGGCATCAAGCGCAGCGTGATTCGCGTTGGGTGAATTTAGAGCAAGAGGTTGATCTGGCAGCGCATGGTTTTAGCGGCGCGGTGATGGTGCTCGATTGCATTACTTTGTGGCTGACCAATCTGTATACCGATTGTGGCTACGATCGCGACGCGACGCTGCTTGAAGCCCAAACCCGCTGGGCCGCTTTTACCGCTTGCACGCCGCAAATCGTGATTGCCGTTGGTAATGAAATCGGTTGGAGCTTGCACGCCGAAACGCAGATGGGCCGGCATTTTGTGGATTTACACGGCAGCTTTATGCAGCAAGTGGCGGCTCAGGCGAGCGAAGTGGTGTTGATGGTGGCGGGGTTGCCTTTGCCAGTGAAAACGCCTTAATCAAAGCAATTTAATCTGTGGTTCAAAAAAAGAGCTAGAAAGGGAGATTCATAGCAAAAAAAATCGCCCTCAACGTCAGTTGATGGCGATTTTATGCTTTGTTCCGTTAATGAAAATAAGGAAATTTCGCCGAATTTTCAGTGTTAAATTGAAATACGCTCAGCGCATCCATTGGTAAAGGTTTTGAGAAATAAAATCCCTGTAAATAATCAATCCCCAGTATCGCTAGATAATCAGCTTGATCTTTGTTTTCTACGCCTTCAGCAACGACATTTAAATTCAATTGCCGTGCCATATCGACCATATTGGCGACAATAATCTGATCTTTTTCTCGGCTTACAATGTGATCGATAAAGCTTTTATCGATTTTTAAATAATGAAATGGAAAACGACTTAAAGACGCCAGTGAGCTGTGGCCAATACCAAAATCATCAATTGCCACCATAATGCCGGCTTGCCCCATTTCTTGAATGATTTTATTCGCCAAATCGGGGTCGCTGACTAATCCTTCTTCGGTTAATTCAACCACCAATTGATAATCAAGATATTTTAATTTTGCATTGAGTGCAAAAATGGCATTAAGCATCGCCTGATCGTTTAATTGCTGTGCGGTAATATTAATTCCGACACGCGATTGTGCTGGGATTGGTTTTTTGCTTAAATCAGCTTCTACGCATTGAATTAAACTCAGCATAATTTGAGTGAGCAAACCTTGAGCTTCGGCTTGTTGTATAAATAAATCTGGATTTAATAAACCGTGCTGAGGATGTTGCCAACGCGCAAGAATCTCCACGCCTGCAATTGAATTTTGCTGACCAATGACAGGTTGGTAAAACGCTATAAATTGCTGCTGCTGAATAGATTCGATGACTTGCTGACGAAAATGGTTGTTTTCTCCAAATCGCAACCAAATCCAGCGGCTACTCCACGCTAAAAACAAGATGGCGAGTAAAAAAGCCAAGGGTAAATTAGTTTCAATGTATTTTCTTAATTGAAAACTATTATGTTGGGCTGTTACTTTAACCGGCAGCTTATCTATTAAAATGGATGTACTATTATTTTTTGCTGCGGTAAGTGGCATTAATATAAAATCATCGCCCTGATTAACGAGCTGTAAATGGCCCACTCTGAGCGTAATGGTTTTGACGCGTAATCCCATGACCAGCTGCAATATGTCTTTGTAATATTGTGAGTCGAGTACGCCGATGAGTACCCGGCCATTGTCAAGCTTACGATAAATAACTAAAGCTTCTCGATCTGAAATTAAACTATTTTCATGCCAAGCTATGCCGCTGGCCTGCGTGGCGCCATCGCTAATCAGTGTGTGTATGGGTGAATCTATTTTGCCGAGTGCATGGGCAGAAGAGCAAAAAATACGTTGTGTTTGGCTATCTGCAATATAAATTGCGCGAAAGTAGGGGGTAGCGGCACTGATTTTTTGTAAATCAGCATAGATATCTTGGCAAGATTCGGTTGGGGCTAATGAAATTTGGTCGAGCACCGTATAGGCGTTGCGTAAAGATTGCTCAATCATTGCTGCGCCACGTTCGGTCAGCAATTGAATTGATTGTCGCGATTGATAGCTTGCGACTTGCCAGACTAAGAGTGCAAGTAAAGCAATAAAACTTAAATTACATACTGCGATCAGTAAAACGCGAAATGCTTTGGCGCTCCCAAACATAGGCTTAACAAAAAATGAATTCATGGTGTTGGTTCGTTTGACCGATGAGGGATGAGGTTGTTCTGTCTGGTCTAATAATTAGGGATTTCTAATATACAGTATTGGTGTAAGGTAGGTACGGCAAGAAAAGTAATAATTTTAATACCAAACGGACTAGAGCCAGTACAAGATTGATCTCAAACTTGCACTGGCCTTATGTCATGCAAATTATGTATTTAGAATAGCTTGCAAGGCAGTAATCAATGCTGCGCATTCAGCATCACTACCAATCGAAATCCGTAAAAATTGCGCAATACGCGGTTGTTTAAAATGGCGAACCAAGATGGCGCGCTCGCGTAATGATTGTGCTAGTTTGGCCGCATCGTGGTGTGGGTGACGCACGAAAACAAAATTAGCGTGCGATGGCAAAACTTCAAACCCCAATTCAATGAGGCTTTTAGTTAGGGTATCTCGTGTGGTGTTAATTGCAGTGCAGGTTTGATTGAAATACCCCGTATCTTCGATTGCCGCCACGGCACCTGCGAGTGCAACGCGATCGAGCGGATAAGAGTTAAAACTATTTTTAACCCGCTCCAAGCCCGCAATTAAATCGGCGTGGCCAACGGCAAAGCCGACGCGTAATCCCGCTAAAGAGCGAGATTTAGACAGCGTTTGCACCACCAGCAAATTGTCATATTGATTCACCAGCGCAATTGCGCTGGTGCCGCCAAAGTCGATATACGCTTCGTCCACCACCACCACTTGATTGGGATGCGCTTTTAATAGCGCTTCGATTTGCGCCAGCGGCAGCAAAATACCGGTCGGCGCATTGGGATTAGGGAAAATCATCGCGCCACCGCCGCTGTAATCGTTGGTGTCGATTGCAAATGCATCGTTCAGCGGCACACAGCGATAGTCAATGCCATACAAGCCACAATACACCGGATAAAAGCTGTAGCTAATATCGGGAAACAGCAGCGGTGCAGCGTGTTTTAGCAGTGCTTGAAAGGTATGCGCCAGCACTTCATCCGAGCTATTGCCCACAAACACATTGGCTCGGGTAATGCCATCGGCGCGATGAAAATGCGCCACTGCGTCTTTAAGCGCATCGCCATTGGGGTCTGGATACAGCCGTAATAAATCGCTCACCGCGGCCTGCATCGCATCGATGGCTTTGGGTGACGGGCCATACGGGTTTTCATTGGTATTGAGTTTGATCAGATTGGTGATTTTAGGCTGCTCACCCGGCGTATACGGCGTAAGGGTGTGAACAATAGGGCTCCAAAAACGGCTCATGGCGATGATCTTTTGACGTGGGCAAAAGTTGATTTTACCAAGAACAGGCTAAATCGGAATGCCAGTTTGTTGTGAATAAAAAAGTTTTTAATTCAAATCGCCCAACTGGTATTCAATTTGGCGTTATTTAGCGATGGCCTGCGTGTTGATCAGGTGTTCAAAATCAGTCATTTTCATCGCTTGACCAAATAAATAGCCTTGATAAGTCAGGCATCCCATGCTTTCTAATAATTTTTGTTGCGCTTGGGTTTCTACCCCTTCGGCAATGACGGTTAAGCAAAGATTTTTGCCCAAGGCAATAATGGTCGAGGCGATCGCGGCATCTTTGGGGTTACTTAATATATCTTGAATAAACGACTGATCAATTTTTAATTGTTCGAGTGGCAAGCGTTTTAAATAAGAGAGCGAAGAAAAACCAGTACCAAAATCATCGATTGAAAAAGTGACTTGTTGTTGGCGGATGGCATTCATTTTTTTTATCACGACTTCGGTGTTGTCTAATAATAAGCTTTCGGTGATTTCAATTTTGAGTCGATTTGGATTGATTTTATATTCGGCGAGTAATTGCTCAATTTCATGCTCAAAACTCGGGAATCCAAATTGCTTAGCACTGACATTCACCGAGAGGGTGAGATGCGCGAATAAAGGATCGACTGCCCAACGTGCCAGCTGTTGGCAGGCTTGTTCTAGCACCCAAAATCCCATCGGTAGGATTAATCCGGTTTCTTCAGCTAACGGAATAAAGGCGGCAGGCGAAATCAGGCCTTGTGTGGGGTGTTGCCAGCGAATTAAGATTTCGGCGCCAATGTATTGATTTAAATTATTTACTTGTGGCTGAAAGTAAAGAATAAATTGCTCTCGAACGACGGCATGACGTAATTCAGTTTCTAGTGTAATTCGAGTTAAAACGGCTTTTTGCATTTCAGGGTCAAAAAAGCGGTAGGTGTTTTTTCCGCCACTTTTCGCTTGATACATGGCGGTATCTGCGCGCTTGAGTATTTCTTCTGCGCTTAAGGTACAACCTTGAAATAAAGAAATGCCAATGCTTGGACTACAGCGATGTTGAATTACCGATTTAATTTCAACTTCAATTTCATTGGGTATTTGAATATGAAACTCATGAATAAATTGCTCTAAAATTTGCTTGGCAATCCACTCTATATCTTGCGCCGCATGCGATTCATTGGCGTTCAGTTCATCCAAAATAAGTACAAATTCATCGCCACCCAGTCGGGCTACCGTATCGCCTTTTCTCACGGTATGTATAAGCCGATTGCCGACTTCTTTGAGTAGCCAATCTCCGGCATCATGCCCATGGATATCATTCAGTGATTTGAAGTTATCCAGATCAATTAAGATGAGCGCTGCATGTTTGCCCGATCTGGCGCTGCCTAATCGGGTTTGGCCTAGCCGATCGAGCATGAGGCGACGATTGGCTAGCCCAGTCAGGGGGTCATAAAAAGCCAGTTTTTCAATTTCATGCTCTGCCGCACGTTTTTCGGTGACATCGATCGATACGCCCAGTAAATGAGTGGCATCGCCCTTTTTATTGGTGAGGGCAATTTTACGCGTAAATAAAGTTTTAATTTCGCCGTTGCGAGTGCAGATGTCTTCGGTGTTAATTTCAACAATGCAATTTTTGGCTAAAACTTGACGATCACTTTGAATAAAACGTTCTGCTTGTTCTTTTGGAAATAAATAAAAATCATTTTTGCCGATGATGTCGGCTTCTGGAATACCAAAAAATTCACAACCCGCAGGATTAAGTAGCTTAAAGCTTAAATTGTCAGCATTTTTTAAAGTAATTATTGCAGGGATGTGTTTAATAATGCTCGACATTATTTCTTGTGTTTGCTCTAATTTTTCGGTTACTTCATTTAATTCATGCTCGTTTTTTTCTAGCTTAAATATGTATTCAATTTGATTGAGTAAAGCGGAGCCAAAACGCTGCGCAATCATGATCTGGGCCGGCAGCCAAGCTTGTGCATGCCCTGGCCACATCTGAATCCATTCAGAAAAAGAGGTTCTGGGGATGAGTCTGTGCGAGCCATCGGCAGCGTAAAAGTGAGTTTTATTCGGCTCGCCAGCCCATTGGATGTGACGAGGATATTCGGCGCGAAACCACAGCACATAGCTGCCATTGCGTAATGGGAAAGGCCCTGCCAAAACCCCGGAAACCAGATGCTGATAGGCTTTGGCAGGTGAAAAGTGAAAGCTTAGATCATCACAGGCGAAGGCCTTGTCACCCTCTTGCGTATGCAGCCACTGAATTAATGCTTCGAGTTCCGCCGGCTCAGGTACTTTGCCAAAGTGATGGCGTTTATTGTTTAAGGATAACACCACCCCGTCGGCAGTCATTAAATGTTGAATTTCTTCTAAAATCTGGTCGGGTATACCCTGTTGCGGCAACCATAAAAATTGCGATAACTTACCAAATAAAACAATGATTTGTTCATCTAGCGAAAATTGCTCCAGTACTTGATCGGTACTTAAATGTTCAGAAACTAGATTTCCGATTAATTCGCACCTGAGCAAAGCTTGCGCGCTTAATAATTTGGGTGTTCTATGGTGGCAAGTAATGAGACCCCATAAACGTTGATCTTGTAACAAAGAAATAGAAAGAGACGCTGCAACGCCCATGTTTTTTAAATATTGCAGATGTATTGGCGATAATGAACGTAATTGAATGTAGCTTAAATCCGGCGTTTTATCGGTATATAGGGGGGCGGATAAAATCGGAATTTGATCTGCATCGACGTTAGCGACATAACGAATGGTATTTTTAGTATAGAGCTGTCTGGCTTGCGCCGGTATATCGCTCGCTGGAAAGCGAGAGCCCAAATAGGAGGTCGAGGTATTGTGGCAATTTTCAGCAATGACTTCGCCATCCCAATTGCTATCAAAGCGATAGATCATCGTATGATCAAACCCGCTAATCTCTTGAATATATTGTGCTAATAAATTGAAGTATTCAGAATGATGGATGGTTCTGTCGATTGATAATAGCTGTTTGATTTTATTTTCAATTTCAAACGGATTGTCTTTTTCAATTGTATTGGGTATTAATTCGATATATAAATTTTCGTCATGACTGGATACGTTGATATCAAATTGATATTTATTACTGATTGGGATGTTTTGGTAATATGCGGTTGATTTTTTTTCTTGAAGCAAATTCAATACTGGGCGTAACAAAGGAATATCGCTGATTTTTTTTCCAAGTAATTCATTCGGGGCTAATGCCAGAAAATGTTCGGTATTGCTGCTGATGTGGGCGATCTCATCGTTTAGATCTAAAACCAATAACACCCCATGATTTTGTATCGAGCCGATTAAATGAATCGGCTCAGTGGCGCAGTTGCGCAAGGCTTGCTCAAATTCTGGCGTATTCACTGTTTTATTGGGCATAAAGATCAAGGCCTTGATTAAATAAGTCAAAGGTCTGTGATGCTGCATCGGTGATTTTTGTTGTTGTCACAATCGGCTGATTAGCTAAAAAAATTTGATATTCATGCCAGTATTTCGAGGTATTTAAGCCATAGGCATTAAAAAAATGTCCAGCATACTGTGGGCTAATACGCAGTGATTTTTGTAAACAAGTGCTAATCACGCTGGCGCCTAAGGTTGAGCCTTCTAGCACATAAGCCGCACCGAGCCATTGTTCTGGCGTGGTGATAAAGCCGGCGCTTTCTTTGGCGAGAGTGGGGTGGATCATGCTGGGCGATGATTTAAGGTCGGTTAAATCGGCGTATAACCACGGCAGCTTATAGCGAGCTTGGTAATCAAAATCTAACTTAAATTGGCTTTGTCGCTGCAAAAGCACGGTTTCAATGGCGGAATAGATTTCATAGTAAGCTTTTAATAATTGAATATAGCGCGCCAGAGAATATTCAGACTGGGTAATCCCTTTGAGTAGCGGATGTTGATGAAGGCGTGCGTGTTGTTGGCGAGTTTTTAATTTTAGCTGTTCTAAAATCATCATGATTTCAACCAAGGTTTGCTTTCTATTTGCTGATGTTAGTATGGATTTTGTGTTTAAGCTTTATGTAAATATCAAAAGTATGACCGCACGTCATTCTTGCCTTGAGGCCGCGTTTGGCACCGCTGTGCAGTGCCTTCTTTGACTATCAATCACGCCAAATTGAGCACCGAAACGGCGCGAAATAAAGTAAGCATAATCCTGACTTCATCTGTTGATGTCGGACTCATCGAACGATTTACGATCATTGCTTGGCGCAAGCAGAATGACACCACAGCGCAGTTGTGCCTGGTGTTTGAAGCCCATCGGCAATGGGTATTGGCGTATTGGAAGTCGCCACAGCCGCTCAGCAAGGGCGCTGTGGCAACGATGGCAGTGTACTCAAGAAAAGCTAAAAGTGAGTTGATGGCAGTTGGCTATTACAGCGGCATCAGCGCTGCATCAGCATGACGCTGATCTGCTATTCAACGAATCCAAGCGCAGCAACAGACCCTAGGATGATGTGGCCAAAATGAGTAGTCCCCAGTTGAGGCAAAAAAATACTGGCCACTTGCGTGGCCAGTATTGGCGATTGAGCGCTTTTTTAACGCAGTAGGCTCAGTTTACAGTGGGTTGGCACTGAAGTAGCGCTCTAGATTATTCACCTCGCTGCTTGGGCGGGGCACGCGCATGTTTTGGTCAATACCATTGTAAAGCATCTCTCTTGGCGCTAAATGAAAGCCATTGGTGTTTGGATCCATATACGGGAGCTGTTGTTTTCTAAGGAAGTAGTCCAGCAGTTGGCCGCTGCTGCTTTGCAGGCCAAGACCTTCATTGCTGGACCAAGCGCTGCTATGAGTACCCCAGTGGTGACCAAATTCGTGGCCGATAATGCTGGGATTTCTAAAGTAATGTTGGTAGTAATTCCAAGTATCGAGACCTAACACATCTCCCCCGCCAAGGCCGCCACCCATGGTGGTGACCCCCAAGCGAATGCTGCCACGATTCATGATCTCTTGATAGAAACGAAGGTAATCGTCGCTAGTAAAAAATCCACCCGGAGCATTAACTTGACCGGCGTTACCAAAGAAATCATGGCCCATGACTTTTTTATGGTTAAACCAAATATGTTCAAATTCGGGACTGTTTAATGCATACGCGAAATTAGTCATCATGATGACCCATTCGCGGGCGTAAATCGGATTAATTTTTCCCCATTGTGCATCACCGCCGTATTTGCCAAATGAAAGTTGCCATTTCATTTTGAAATTACTAATTTTTTGCACGTGCGCATCGGTTTTTGAATGAATTCGTATATCGAACAAATCGCTCGGCAGTACGCTGAGTGCGTTTAAGCCTTTAAATTGCAGACTGCCTTTGTCGTCAACCCGCTGAAAAGTGCGCCCATCCACGATAGCAACATCGAGACGAACAGTACTAAATGCCGGTAGTTGATCTAAAGACCCAAGCACAAACCACTGGCCACTACCTCTAAGACTGGCTTGAATTTCTAGATTGCGAACGGTGGTTGCGCTGTAGCTGCTTAATGCCAATTGCCGTTGATCGAGCTTGCCGCTGAGGATTTTGTTGATTGCAAAGCTGCGCAGTTGTGGATTAGTTAATGTCTCCCAGCTATCGCTGTCTTGTAATAGCAATCCTTTTTGCGCTGCAGCAATGGCGGCATACTGATACTGCTGCGTTGTTGCCTTATCGATGTGATGTAGTTCGTCCACTTGTCGTTGTGGCAGGATCAAGATGTCTTTATTTTGGATTGCGGCGATGGTTTGCTGATTAAAACCAATGTCTTTTGCTTTGAGCAAATTTTGTGGTGCGGCTTGATCGGCCAGA
Source organism: Deefgea salmonis (assembly GCF_020531905.1). Lineage (GTDB taxonomy): Bacteria > Pseudomonadota > Gammaproteobacteria > Burkholderiales > Chitinibacteraceae > Deefgea > Deefgea salmonis. The sequence goes on from NZ_JAJAWG010000004.1 coordinate 165,306, forward strand.
TTGATTTGGCGAAATTGATCAAGTGGTGTCGCGGGTAAAATTTGCGCGCCGCTGGCTGGTAAGTCGCTGGATGCAAAGCGATCAATCCCGCCACCAGTGCGGCTCACATACAGCTGGCCATCATCGCCTTGGATTTGTGTATTGCTGACGCTATTTTGCTGCATGATGGGTTGCACCATGGTGGTCGATTCAGCCAGCTGGCCCACATCGTAAATCAAGGTTTTACCATCACCAAAGCTAGCAAAAAGTCGCTCGCCCACGGTCGCTAATTTGACATCACAATAAATGCTCTCGCAGCCAGGTAAGCTAAGGTAAGCATGCTTGATGGCTTTTTTATTATTTGCAGGGGTGGCGTCGCTTTGTTTCCAAACCGAAATTCTTTGGTGTGTATCGGCGGCAAAGATGTAGTTGGCATTGGCCGCCACCGCAATCGGATGAACTAAGACTTGATTTGAAGGGCCGCTCCAGCTCCCTGTGCCTAGCGCGGTAATAAAGCGCGGTGCGCCCTGGCTGATATCAAAAATATCGACGCGATTGGATGATAGCGACGCGGTGTAAAGCCGATCTTGAAACTGATTTATATCGTTTAAACGCTTAAAATCATCGGTGCTGCCATTGCTGGAAAAATTACTAATCGGCGTTAATGCTTTTTTGCTCCCAAGATCAAAACGCAAAACAGAAGCCGCAGCAAGGTCATTGGCTACATACAGAATATTATCTTTGAGCACCACCGCACTGGGCGAGAATGCGGCATCGTCCAGCCCAAAACTACTGGCATTTAATTGCTGAGCTTGATCGAGTAATTTAACACTACGCTCTACGACTGCAGGATGACCACCGGTATCACCTCCGCCAGTATCACCACCAGTTCCACCACCGGTATCACCACCGGTATCACCACCAGTTCCACCACCAGTTCCACCGCCAGTTCCACCGCCAGTTCCACCGCCAGTTCCACCACCAGTTCCACCACCAGTTCCGCCGCCGGTATCACCGCCAACTCCACCGCCACCACAAGCGGCTAGCATCAGCGTTAACACAAATAAACTGGTTAATTTACGTATCATCATTGTGCGCACAATCAATCAATAGATATAAAACGCCATCTTACAGTATTAGCATTTGCTAATACCATGGCGATTACAGTCGCTGTATCTTTTAATCACACGCTGCGGCAGGGACGGTGCTCAATGCCATGCTAAGGTCTGTTGACGTTTGTTTGGCCAACCGCGTTGGTGCGGCTTTGGGCCTGAGGCAAGGCACGCAGCGCGCAACTTAGGGTTTGAATATCCAAATTATTAAGTCAGCGCTTTGTAACGCGGCATCAGGCTGACATGTTTTAGACAAGTCGCCGCAAACCCTGCGGGCTGGGCGCTTTTTTCGGCGACTGAGCGTTGCAGCAGGCTCACATAGCATGACTTGCGTCGCTAACTACGCCTTGATTTGCCGCGACAATCGAAGAAGTAGCGGCGGGAAACCCAACGTCAACAGGCCCTAGCAAGAAAGCCTATTTGCAATGCGAATGGGTAAAGTTGTTGTTTATAAGAAGGTTAATTACTTGGCTTGCTCAATGCAACGTCAGCGTAATAGTTGCTCGTTACGATCCTGATTTTTGGTGGAGACTCAATTAAAAAAGGACGTAATATCATGACTTTGTCTGTAATGAAGTTGGCGTGCCTTAGTGCCGTTCTAATGGCGGGCACTAGTTTTGCCAGCGTTAAAAATGTTCGGGTGGTGTGGGATGCCAATCCAGCGAATGAAGCTGTCGTCGCGTTTTCTAAAAGCGGTACAGCCACATCGACTGGGCAATATATCAAGTATGGTACGAGCACCACTGAAAGCACTTGGTTGAGTAGTAGTAGTGCTGTGCCGCGTACTTTTAAATCAACGCTGGATAATTATTTCGTTCGCTTACAAAACTTAAATCCAAATACAGATTACTTTTTCCGTGCATGTGATAGCGCCGGTTGTAGTGAAATGTATTTTTTCCGAACGGCTGCAGCGGATGATCGCAGCGTTACCGTGATTGCGGGTGGTGATTCGCGTACAGACCGTGCGGTTCGCCAGCAGGGTAATCGCTTGGTTCAAAAAATTCGCCCTCATTTCATTATGTTTAGTGGTGATTTTACTGATAACCACAGCGCCAGCGAGGTTGAAAGCTGGCTTGATGATTGGAATCTGACTTTTTCTCCGACCACAGTCAACGGTATCGCCGTGAAGCAAGTTCACCCGATCATTCCAACGGTGGGCAATCATGAAGCTTCAGATATGAATTTTATGTGCTCGGTATTTGGCGTAGATGCTGATCGCAATGGGCAATGCTCTTTGCGAGATACTTATTTTGGCGTCAATATCGGTACCTTAATGCGGGTGTATACCTTGAATACGGAGCTAGAGTCGTCGAGCTATGCCAATGAGCGGACGGCACAATTAGCTTGGCTGAAAAGTGATATGCCCGCTTTTTACAGCAGCACGCGTTGGCGCTTTGGGCAGTATCATCGACCGATGTTCCCACGCAGTACGAGCAAACCGGCGATCACGCAAATCGCTCTGGATTGGGCTACGACATTCCAAGATTACCGCATGAATTTGGTAAATGAATCTGACACGCATATTGCCAAACTGACTAAACCTGTCCGCCCGATGGGAAGTAATTACCAAGAATCGGCGACGGGAACCGTTTATATCGGTGAAGGTGCTTGGGGTGCTCCGGTACGGACTGCCGACCGTGTTTCGCCATGGATTGTGGATCAAGGTAGTTTTGCACACTTCAATGTGATTCAAGTGAGTGCCGCTGCGATGAATATTCGCACGGTTTACTTAAATAGCGAGGCGAGCACGAGCACGGTGAGTAAAGCCAACCGTGATGCTGACCCATTAACGTTGCCTACGGGTTGGAGTTTGTGGAATGCCGCAACAGTGGGTGATGTGTATAGCTTGAAATTGGCGAGTGATAATTTTACTGAATTAAATGAAGTCATCGCGCCGACCCCAACACCCAGCGCAACGCCAACGGTTCAACCTTCTGCGACCCCCACTGCGACACCAACGGCTACAGCAACACCCAGCACCACACCAACCAGCAGCAAAACTTTATTGGCGGTGCGTGATGTCACCATTAGCAGCACTGGCGCGCTGAGTAATGGCGCAACAGTCTATGCCGACGGTGATGATGCAGGTGCTCAATTACGCGCTTTGTTTGGCTGGAATGTAGCGGGCATTACTGGGCAGTTAAAATCGGCGACGGTGCAATTTAATGTCAGTAATTTATCTAAGGGCATATATAACTTGTACGCAATGAGCAATACCTGGAGTGAGGCCAGTACGGCGTATAGCCAAGCCAGTGGTGGTAATTTACTGGGTAGCTTTACCCCCAGCGCCACAGGTACTGCGAGTATCACTTTGAATGCTGCGGGTCTGGCTTTAATCCAAGGCTGGTTAAACGGCAGCACGCCCAATAATGGCGTCGTGATGCTCAGCGGCGGTACCAGCGATGGTGTTGATATGACGTCTCGTGAAGGTGGTAATCCAGCGAAATTGATTTTGAACTTTGCGCCTTAAACCCACTTAAGCCAGTGCAATCGATCACCGCCCTTTACGGGCGGTGATTTTTTTCAATCGTTTGGATGAAAGTGATTTTATGTCGGTCGCAAAATATTATTCGCGGGTCGTCGTTTTGCATTGCTGTGCGATTTTGCTGTTGCTCGGCAGTGTATTGAGTGGGCTGCGCTTGGCGTTGAGCGCAGGGCGAGGTGATTTTTTCTCTGCGTTCAATGCGTATTTGCCGCAGGGCGGTATGCATGGATTGCATGTGAGTTTGGGCTTTGCTTGGTGTGTATTGGCATTGATTTTTGTTTACCATCATTGGCACGCGCCCGCGCGCGCAGCGAGTAGTACGCTGGCGGAAACTTGGAATCGATGTTTGATTCATTTCGCCCGCTATTTATTTTTATCGCTGCTCATCCTTGGTGGGGTTTTGTATTTTGGCGGTAGTGCTGCATTAGATGGGTGGGTATTGCTCCTGCATCGTTATTTTGCCTACTCTGCATTCGTATACCTCATTGTTCATGCACTTTCTCAAGTGATTTATTCACCTTGGCTACAGGTTCGGGCGATTCTTTTGCCCAAACTGAAGGTTGTGCGGCTGGTCGGGTGGACATTCTGGCTTGCTGTCTCGCTCGCTGCCGTGTTGTGGCTAGGGTCGGCGTGGATCATGCCGTATTTAACGCCGCAATTACGAATTGCTAATCTGGCGCTGGATCAAGAGATTGTCATTGATGGGCTGGCAAACGAAAGTGCGTGGCAAAGCGCACCATTACACATCGTCAAAACGCTGAATATTGGCGCAAACGCGGCAGAAACTCCGGTCACCGTACAGGGCTTGCGTCAGGGCGAAGTCGTTTATTTTCGCTTTAGCTGGCCTGATACAACGCCAAGTTTGCAGCACCTGCCCTTAGTCAAAACCGCACAAGGCTGGCGCATCGAACAAACTGGCTTGCTGCGTAATGACGAAACTCAGTTTTATGAAGACAAGTTTGCGGTGATGTTTGCTCGTGCGCCTGACGCAGCAGGCGCGGGCAGTATGCTATTGGGCTCGCAGCCTTTGACAGGACACGCAGCCAATCGGACAGGGCGTGGTTACCATGCGGCGCAAGGAGCCCTGCTGGATGTGTGGCACTGGAAATCGGTACGCAATCATGGCACTAACCAGCTAGATGATAGCCATTTTGCCGCGGCTTACCCTGAGGTACCCGGCGAGATTCGCTATACCGCAGGCTACAAATCAGACCCCTTGCAATCGGGTGGCTATAGCGAAAACTGGGCTTGGCCAAGCAATGGCATTGTGACGCCCAAGCGACTGCCGCGTGATCCTGCACAATTAGCGCGTTTTCAAGCTGCCAAACCCAACGATCCCCAGCTCGTTTGGGGCATGTCATGGTACGAAACTTTGCCGTACTCGTCAGCAGCGGATCAATACCCAGTCGGTACTCGAATGCCATCGGTACTGTGGACCACGATGTTTGAAGGTGATCGCGGTGATGTGCGGGCGATGGCGAGTTGGCATAAGGGCGTGTGGACACTCGAGGCAGTACGCGGCATCAAAACCGAATCCCCCTTTGATTTAGCCTTGAATGAAGGCTTATTTATGTGGGTAGCGGTCTTTGATCATCAGCAAACCCAACACAGTTATCATTTGCGCCCCCTGCAGCTCCATTTTGAGGACCAATCATGAAGCATCTTATATGCTGTTTGGCGCTGTTGAGTGCTATGCAGGCCAATGCCATTGATCGTTGGCAGAAAACGGATTCGCAAGGTCGTGCGCTGCCAGTTAGCGCAGGCCCTTGGTCGTGTATACGTGACCTGAAGACGGGCTTGCTTTGGGAAAATAAAACCGATAATGAAGGCTTACATTTTAATGCGGCAACGTATTCTTGGTTTGATGCGACGCATCGCCTTGGCGTAGAAAAAGCCGGAAGTTGCAGCGATGCGACGATGAAAGTCAGCCCCTGCGATACACGCGATTTAATCGTTTTAGCGAATCAGCAAGCTTGGTGCGGTGCTAGTCATTGGCGTGTGCCCAGCGCAAAAGAGCTGGCGAGTTTGTTACTAGATACCGGTTTTGCGGGTAACCCACTTATTGCCAGCGGATTTTTCCCACACACCGGCCGATTCCCTTATTGGACTGCGGATGTGCGGCAAAGCAACAATGGCAAAACAGAAGCATTGATATTGCATTTTGGCAGTGGATCTACCCAGTGGCTGGGTACACAACACGCAGCCAGACTACGTTTGGTAGCAACACCATAAGAAATAGCATGGATAGTCTTTGCTGGATCTCGGTTAGTCCATGCTATTGCGCAAATATTTATTGTTACAAAGGGAAGGAGGTGAACTGGAAAATTTGGGCGCTAACTTTTGAGAACGTATTTTTCCGTATAGGCTGCAAAAGTATTGGCTATTGAATATTGGGCGGCAATTTTCGCAACTTGCTTTTCAATGCGCGGATCTTTGCCTTCTTCGACTTTGCTGAGTGAGTCATTGCGTAGCTTTCTAGCTTGAGCCAATGTGACCTTGGGGTATTCGCCGAGCCATTGCTTGAACATTTTTCCGTTCAGGCCGTAACGATAGCGCCAGCGTTTTCTGTTTTCGGTAATGATCAGGTAGAGGCCGCCACCATCATTGAGTGCGGTTTCAGCTTTGCCTTCCGGCAATTTGGCATTTTTAATTTCTAGCGGCGTTAAAAGATTGCATGTTTTTGCAGTCTTTTCTATCTTGGCTCTTGGCATGGAAATGCCCCTGTTGCGATGACCTGCCCCCATTGTAGTACGGGGGCAGGTTTTGTACTGGCTGTCTTGGGATCTTGTCGGATGTTACAGGCAACAAAAAACCCGCAAAGCTAGGCTTTATGCGGGTTTGAAGTACTACTTAGGACTGCTTAAAACCATTTAATGGTGCCAACACGGGACTCGGTTTTTGATCTGTATACCTTATTTTTATTGAAGCTAACTTTTTATTTTTTGCTAATGGGGGCAGGAATGGGGGCAGGTGTGTACCTTGCTACAGAGCCAATCACCATTGCAGATGCAGTTTAGGGGGGCGTGATCCTTTACTTTGTGTATCGATCCATTTCACAGTGGAGAGCAGGGTAAAGACATCACAGGTGCTTTGCGGCATGCCAAATTTTACATTACGAATATAAATGTTGACCGATATCCTGTGCAAAAGCACAGGATATCTAAAATTGCAGCATCTTGTCGTGATAAGTCACTATCAAAGTTTTGTGCTACTCCTTGTCTGGGTGTATCACACAACATTTATTGTGTCTTTATGATCAAAACATCACCAGCAGATAAATGCTACATCGTTGTTCACTGGCGATGAGTTGATACTGCATAATCGATATAGGTTTGGCAACAGTCGAATAGGTCTACATTTTGATTAATTTAGTATGTATATTCATGCTCTAAAAATTTCAACGCCATTGATGCGCTAGTATATGCAGCATATTTTTGCCAATCGTCATTTTTGTGTGGATCAGCAAAATCACATACTGATTTTATTATTATTGCTTTGGTGCCAATGATTGAATATTGATGTACTGCCGACATTACACCATAGGCCTCCATTTCAATTCCGATTGTATTCTTGTTATGCTCTTGAATCAGTGCCGTAGTGTTGGGATCTTCTAAGACCACAGCTCCGGTAGCAATAGGTCCAACATGCATACTTAAGCTATGAGGTGGACGTTTCCCGCCTTTCCAGTTAGAGTAAATTTCATCTAAATATTTTCGACTAACGGCTAAGGTTTTAAATTTAGAGTATATAGCAGCATCAAGTGGTAATTGATGCGGGGCAGATAAGAAGATTACTTTATTATCTCTAATTGTTAGTTTTCCACTTCCCCAATCCCAAGTAGATTCAGCAACTAATATATCTCCCAATTCCACCTTTCCTTTAATGCCTGCAGCAATTCCTGTCATTATGACTAATTTAGGAGTGAACTTTTCACAGATTGTTGCAGTTAATGCGGCAGCAGAGCTCATTCCCATCCGTGGCAAACTGACTGCGAGTATTTTTTTTATTTTACCATCTGTTGTTGTTATCTCTCCTGAGTAAAAATTACTCGGGTTGTCTCTTAGTGAAAAATTATCCCATTTTAGATCGAATTTTAATAACTCTTCTAATTCTGTATGCTCTAGTGCAGTTATAAAAACGACATCAAAGTGTGCATGCTTGTCATACAAGTAATTGAACTTATTGTGGATTATTTGAGAAACAGAATGTGTGTCATTGTTGGCATTAATTAACACCCAGCCACGGCTTCTGAAGAAATCAACATTTTCCTCATATGAATCATTGTGGGAGGTCACTGCAACAATGTTTCTTGGCCTTAATACGTTGGCACGTATACAAATTGAATTTATTAATTCAACTCCCCCGTTTGTATTTATATCGCCGCCAAGAATATCTGGTATTTGAAGATCCAGAACAAGTAAATCAAATTGATTTTTTTCCATTGCTCGAAGAGCTGCATTAGAGTTCTGAACAACCATAGGCTCTGATACTCCAAGTTTGATCAAGGTAGAGCTAATTAGTTTTGTTGTATCATTGTACTGATCATCCACAATAAGTACTTTCATTTCTCATCCATTATTAAATAACTCAAAATTTCAGCTTTCCAGTCTTCTGTTGCAGAATTGTAATAAATGCAACCTTTGAAAAAGGAGTATTCTTTCGAAAAGCCTAAAATCAACTCATCCAAACTTACTGCTCCATTCTCAAATGATTTGTACTGTGTAACTACTACAACAGGAGTATTAATTCTTCGTAATTTCATTTGAGCCATTATTTCATACCCAGCAAAACTCTCTGGTTCTCCACCCAAAGGATCAGCCGCACTAATATCAAAACTAGGCATACTCATATCTAAGAGTAGAAGGTCAATTTCTTTCTCCTCAATAACGGCGCGAAGCCCGGAGCGCAAGGACTCTTTTGAGATAATTGCGGCTTCATTGTTTGTTACAAAGTTTATATGATTAATGATCCGCTCGCGCTTATCATAATCATCTTCAACTAGAAGTATCTTCATAAAAAATCACCTTCTTCAACTCAGTCATTGGCACGCTTATTTGCACACGGAATGTTTGATTGTTAGCATAACCAAACTCGATTGAGTGCATCAAGTCCATATCTTTGTATAAACTTTTCCAAACTTTGAAAAAACCAGACTGTCCTTCACCTTGAGCAGCCTTAATAGCATAATCTGCTTTGCCATATTGTTCACGGTATATGTCTAATCCAGCATTTGCTAAAATAATATCACCAACAAATTTACAATCGTTCTCGATAGTAACAATAAAGTTATCATTATCTAATTTTACTGATGTATTAATCTCCAAATTTTCTTTGTTTATGCCAGATTTACTTACACAATTTTCAAAAATAACGTATAGAAAATCTACAAAGTAACTAAGAAATACACCCTGAAATTGAAGATGGCAACTGATATCAATTTTGACGTTTGCAGATGTTGATAAACGTGCAATTTCAATAGGAATATCAAAATCAAAAGATTTTAGAGTAACCCCATGAGAACGTGTAAACCAACTTGCTATGGTTTCTACTGTGGCACTCAATGATGTTCTAGCACGACTAATTGCATCGTTAAACTCAGAGATTGCAGTGTCTTTGGCAGCTACTTGTAAAATGTCAGTATGGAATTTATCAATAAGCAAACAAATAGAGTCTCGAAATTCATCAGCAAGCCGCTCCCTTATTACTTTAAGGCTATTTTCTGTTCTTGACCATAGCCACTGAGTTGCAACTTTTGCAAATTCTGTATATTCACGTCCCTTTCCTATCGATAACTGTATTGAATATGTTTCAAGTGATGTTACAGAAAAATTAAACATCGCTTTATCGTTAATGGTTATTTGTGATAGACCAGATATTTCTTGGTCAATTGTATGGATTTGAAACCACTTATCATTAACCTCATCAATCATTTGATTAATTTTTAGTGCAAAATCAGAGCAGAGCTTTTCAATAGCAATAACATCGGGACCAGATAAAGATTCAAAATGTGTGGACCAGTACGATTGTTTTCTTGAATTTGACAAGGATGAACTTTTTGGGATGGTAAGATTGTTGTCTGAAAAGCATTTTCTTATTGCATTTGGGAAATGTCCATGACGAATACGTGTGCTTAAATAGCCATTTAAGCCTTTGTCCCCAAAAGTAAACTCATCTCGAATTCGTTTTATAAGTTTCAGGAAGACCCCATTCTTTTCATTGAGAATTAAATCTTGTATATGTAAAAGGTGCATGTTGTTTACAATGTCTTTATTGCCTGAGAATTTTCTGTACATATTGTCAAGAGTTAATTCGTCTTGAGCCAATGAATAGTCATTTTCTCTTAGTTCAGAAAATCGATTGTACATAGTTTTAATGTCGCTAACAGAGCTAGAAAACATGAAGCTTGTATCAGCATAAATTCGACTACTTTCAATTTGCTTGGCTGCATCACGTAATACCAACTTCCGTGTTCTTTCTTTAACCTCATAGCTAAGATCTTCAATAGAATCTCCTTGTTCAATTAAATATTGACAAATTGAAACTCGGTAGCGCTCAATTTCACTTGCGCTAGAAAATTCTAAGTAGTTTTTCATTGCACTAGGTGTACACACATAGCGTAAAAAATAATGTGTATTACTGTCCTTTGATGTTGTCAAATCAAGTGGCAATTTTGCATTGTTATTATTTAGGTAAATTTCAAAGCTATAGCTCAGAGCTGGATCAAATTCATCACTTACAAATCGTGAGTGAATAGAAAATAAAAATGGAAGTGTTGCCGATTTAGATATGTTGATTAGATCTTGACATTCAAAGCATATTGCGCGGCTGTCAAATATTGAAATTAAATTTTCATTTTTAATTATTGTATTGACGAATACTTCTGCCGCCTTTTCATATTCGTGCATTGCTAGGTATACATCGGCTAAGTTGCGAGCCGCACTTTGTGCAATAAGAACGTCGTTGTCGTTAATTAGTTCGCTGAACAAATTAACAGCTGAGCTATAGTCGTGTCTTTCGAAGGATTGAATGGCAATGAATTTTTTCATTCGGCCAGGGGCCACATCGCTCAATTGTTTGAATGCGCTTTCAATCTTGTCATAATTTCGTGATATTTCAAATAATCTATATACTAGCGAAGATTCATTCGAAATTTTTAGCTTTTCAATATACTCACTTTCTAATGTCTCATGTATCGCAAAGGCTTTACCTGGCGAATTTACAGATGAAAGTGCTGCTCGTAGTTGATCAAGTTTTTTACTTCGTATCCCGTTGATTAGCTTTGCTTCACAGCATAGAAAAAGTTGTAGTTCTCTAAACCAAGGCAACATGCCAAATGAAAAAGTTTGTGCCTCAAGCCATATAACGGACTTATCAAAATTTTCATTTTTAACTAACAATGACACCATTGAAGAAAATATCTTGCCTTGGTAGTCACAGTAAGGAGCGATTGAATTTCTAGTTGAGCATTTTGCGGATAATTCGAATAGTGTGAAATTATATTTATTACTTTCCTCATCTTTGATTGAGTTTATAGCACCTGAATAATCACCACTTGTGTAGTAGTCTAAAATATCAAACTTAGATTTTTCAAACTCCCAGTTGGTTTTTATTCCATAAATGTTAGCTAGTCCGTTAATATGAGCTGAGTTGAATTTATGGCATAGATGTTTGACGACCTTTTGTGCTTCACTTTTCTCAACATCAGTCATGTCGGATATGAATGAGTGTAAAGTAAAATCTAGTAAGCATTTAAATATGTCAATAATTGATGTGTTTTTTTCAAATCCAAAAATTGATGCGAAATCAAGATCGTAATTGAATGTGTTTTTTATAAATTTATATGTTGCAAAGTGTAAAATATCTCCAGTAAAGCTTCGGCGGACACTCTGCTCGAAAAACTTTGCTTCTGGTGAGAGCATATCGGAGTCACTGTAACGCTCAGATAGTTTCAATACAACTGATTTAAAGAAATTTATTTGATGATCATCTTTTATATATTTACTGACTAGGTCTTGGTGTTCATCCACCCTGCCAGAAAATGCTAATAGTGATGCTCGGAGACTAATTGACCAAGTTGAAATTCCACACATAACATCGATTTCATCAAGAATAAGCAATGCACTATTTGTTTCTTGTTCAAGAATCAGTATCTCAAGTTTGGCTTCAGCATTAATAAAGTATGCTATCTCTTTTGAATGGACATCTACTAGACCTAGGCACCAAGCTATATTTTTTTCTAGATCATTATTCAGTGTTGGAGTTAATGACTCATAAAACCGGTGTTTGCTGTCTAGTGATAGTGTTATTGCCGGTTTAAAGTGATGATGCATTTTCAAAATTGCTGGACCCTTCCTAATTGCCGAAGTGCTTGATTTTGCGAAAAATGCATTTAGAACTTTTTTTCTTTCGTTTGATGATGCAAGAATTCTAGTTAATTCGCTTGGACTTTTTTTGTTTCTCTTCTTCATTTTTTAAAACCTAAATATATGGCTAATTTCGGCGAAAAATAATAAATATTTTTTACAATTAATTTGTATAACATTTACTTCCCATCGCCAATAAATCAAACACCACCCGTGCAAACCCAGCCGCTTTCTTCGGGTCAGATAGCAATTGCATCATCTGGTTTTGATGTGCTGCGCTGCTGTCCATGATGGCGTTGTCGATGGCTTTTGAGAAATCGCCTAGCATCGCTTGCTCGGCGGAGTTGTTGGCGATTTGCTTCATCACGATGTCGTTCTCGCCGACTTTGTCGCGGATGGTGTAGGCGTAATTGACCATATCCCCATCCGTGAGTTGGTCGGTGATAAACAGCTCATTGAGTCGGCTGATAATCTGCGAGAGGAGTTCTTCTTTTTTGTCTTTCGGTTTCGCGGTTCCCAAGCCATCAACATTTTCTAGCTGGTATTCGCCTTGGGCTTCTTGCAGCACTAAGTCTTGCTGGCGGATTTTGGCTACGCGGTAGTGGCTGAGGATGACGTTGTCGAGGTCGATTTCGTCTTCGTCGAGAATGGTTTCGCGCAGCATTGGGCGTAGGTTGCGTGCGAATAGGCTGAGCTTTTCGAGTTCTGGATTGTCGTAATCAACGATCTGCGACATAAACTCGTAAAAGCGTACAAACGTGCCCAAATCCTTTTTAAAGATTTCCAGCGCGTCTTTTTCTTTTTGGCAGTCTTTCAGGCTGTTTTCCGTATTGGCGATCATCACTGCATCGTTATATTTTTTGGCGCGCTCGAACATATCCTTGGCTTGCTTAAACGCCTCAACCGCCGATTTATAGCGCTGTTGCCAGCGTTGTACCGCAGGCTTGCAAATATTCGAGATCGCCGCGTTGCTTTTATTTTTTACATAAAACGCAGTGCAAAATTGCTCGACTTCCTGCCAGTTAAAAATCCCACCCGCACGCAATTTCTCAAACAGCTCAAAAATCAAATTCGGGTCAGATACATCGGCCAGCTCTGCCGTTTGGTAGTAGGGCTGGAATGCATCGAGGATGTCTTCTGGTTCATTAAAGAAATCCAGCACAAACGTACCCGTTGCCGCTTTGGTCGGGTAAGTGCGGTTCAGGCGCGACAGCGTTTGCACGCATTCGACACCGGCTAGCTTTTTATCGACATACATCGCGCACAGCTTGGGCTGATCAAATCCCGTTTGGAATTTGTTCGCCACGATCATGACTTGGTAATCATCCGAATCAAAAGCTTTGCGCAGATCGCGCTTCTTTAGATTCTGGTTCATATTGGTTTCGTTAAATTTCTCGCCCAGCAGCGCAGCGCTGTTCGGGTCTTTGTCGGTAAATTCAACTTCACCAGAGAACGCCACCATCGCGTGGATTTTTTGATAGCCTTTGTCTTTGATGTATTTATCAAAGCCCAGCTTGTAGCGCACTGCCTCTTTGCGCGAGCTGGTAACGACCATCGCTTTGGCTTGCCCACCCAATAGCCCAATCACGTTGTTTTTGAAATGCTCAACAATCACCATCACTTTTTGCGCGATATTGTGATCGTGCAGGCGCACCCATTGATTGAGTTTTACCTTGGCTTTTTTGCTTTCGACTTCGACATCATCTGTCGCTGCATTCTGGATTTTTAGTGCGAGGTTGTAGGCGACTTTGTAATTGGTGTAGTTCTTCAGTACATCCAGAATAAAGCCTTCCTCAATCGCTTGGCGCATGCTGTACACGTGATACGCCGCTGGTTTATTGGTGCTTGACGCCACTTCATCAGGGCGCGGCAGGCGGCCAAATAGCTCTAGCGTTTTCGGTTTTGGCGTCGCGGTAAAGGCGAGGTAGCTCAGGTTTTTGGATGCGCGGCGCGAGGCGACGGTTGCGGCGATAATGTCGTCGGTACTGAGTTCTTCAACGTCTTCAGAGGCGTCTTTCATTAGCACTTCTTTGAGCTGCCGTGCCGTCGAGCCGGTTTGTGATGAATGCGCTTCGTCGGCAATGATGGCGTAGCAACGCTCTTTTAGGCTGACGCTATTCTCAATCGCTTTGAGCACGAATGGGAAAGTCTGAATCGTAACGATAATAATCGGCTGCGCGCTCTCTAAAGCTTTGGCGAGCTTTTCTGATTTTGAGCCATCGCCTTCCTGATTATTAATCCGCCCAACCACGCCATCGGTGTGCTCGAATTGATGGATCGTATCTTGCAGCTGCGCATCGAGCACATTGCGATCCGTTACCACAATCACCGAATCAAACTGCTTTTTACCTAGCTCGTTGTAAAGGCTAGACAGCTGATGCGCCACCCATGCTATCGAGTTCGACTTGCCCGAGCCAGCGCTATGCTGGATCAGGTATTTTTGCCCTGGGCCTTCCGTGCGTGCCGCTTGAATCAGTTTATTCACCACATCCCACTGATGGTAACGCGGGAAAATCATCGATTCTTTTTTGTACTTGCGGCCTTCAAAATCTTCTTTTTCTTCAATCTGCAAATGCACATAGCGCGCCAAGATGTTCAGCAGATTATCGGGCAGCAGCACTTCATTCCACAGGTAATCCGTCGCGTAGCGGTTCACATCTTTGGGTACATCATTGCCAGCGCCACCATCGGCAGTGCCTTTGTTAAACGGCAAGAAGTAGGTGTCTTCCCCCGCCAAATGCGTCGCCATATACACCTCGTATTGGCTCACGGCGAAATGCACAATCGCGCCGCGCTTAAAGCTCAGCAGCGGTTCGGGCTTTTTGGCAATCGGGTCAACGGGCAGGCGTGTTGTTTTGTATTGCTTGATCGCGTTGTGCACCGCTTGCTTAAATTCGGATTTCAATTCCAGCGTCGCCACGGGCAGGCCATTCACAAATAGCACCAAATCAATCCGCCACGCTTTGGCTTTTGCGCCCGTTTCCGCCAAATGCGCCGCCGTGGCGTAGGGGCTGTAAACCAGCTCAGGCACAACGCGCAGGCGGTTCTGTTTATAACGCGCCAAAGTATCGGGGTTTAAGTCATGCTCGGGTTTGAATTGGCACAGGCTAAAGCGCGCATTACGATCTTTAATCTCATGCCGCAACACGCCCAGCGTGCCATAGGTACGCGATACGCCGCTGGTGGCGTTTGGGTCGGCCTTTTGCAATTGCTTGGCGACCAATTCTAAAAATTGCTGATCAGTGTCTTTTGGGTGATTACCGCAAAACTTCTGCCATTCGGCATCCTGCGTCTCGCGCACAAAGCCCAACAAATCCTCGGGGTAGAGCGCCAATTCGCGATTGTACTGATCGGCTTGGCCCAGCTGCCAACCATGCGCAATCAGTTGGTCGATAATGTCGTTTTGAAAGGCGAGTTCTGCAGCGAGATCGGTCATGGTGTTGGTCTGTGCTTAAGTTTAAAACGCCCCGCGACATGTGGGGTGACTTGAGGGGTGACTTGGGGGGTAAACCAAG
This sequence comes from Deefgea salmonis, assembly GCF_020531905.1. Lineage (GTDB taxonomy): Bacteria > Pseudomonadota > Gammaproteobacteria > Burkholderiales > Chitinibacteraceae > Deefgea > Deefgea salmonis. The sequence goes on from NZ_JAJAWG010000004.1 coordinate 180,760, forward strand.
TCACTCACGTTTTTTTGTTGATGTATTTCATTGTGGCCATTGATTGATAATAGCTACAAGGCAATACCCATTAATGCTTTGCTTGCCAGTCGCGCACGTCGATCTTGCCGGTGACGGCGGCGGAGATTAGAGCTGTACGGCGTTCTTGCATTTTTTCAATTGCTTGTCTTGCTGCACTTTCTATTTGGTCAAATTTTTCGATTGACAACTTAACTCGGTTAACAATAATTTTGCGTTCTTCTATTGGAGGTATACAAACGATCAATTTTGATATTTGATCGAAATTCAAACCTTCTCGATTTCCGCCTGTTTGGCATGAGTCAATTTGAGACTGCACTAAGTCGGCTTTAATTACATAAGAGAAAAACTCATTAAATTCATCTGAAAATCGTAAAATGCAAACATGTTGATTTACATTGGCTTCGGTAAAATTAGCAGGAACAAGACAGGATCGACCAATTGACCCTCCCGTAATATTCAAAAGAACATCGCCAGATTTAACATGCGTTCCATACATCTCTTCATGAATTTCATTACTCACATAAACGCATTCTGAGTGTTCAATTCTTAGTCCGTCGTCATAAATATTCTGACTTCTTAAAAATAAAATACCGTCATCTTGATATATTTCGCTACCACCCTTTGGTGTTTTTCCACTGCCTATTTTATTAGCGTGGAAGCCTATTCGGCTAACAACCCAATGCTCTGGCACTTCGCCTAGCCATGCCACTCCCGAATCTTTGAGTGGGGCGTTGGGGTTGAGGCCTTTGGTGACGGCGTGGCTGATGACGGCTTGACGTTTTTCTTTGAGCAGCGCAATCAGGCCTTGCTGCTTTTCAATCAACAAATCAATCTTCGCCGTCTCGTGGTCGAGGAATTCAACGATATTTTCTAACTCTGCATTCGTTGTGCAGCCAATTTTAATGCCGCCAACTGTGTCAGTGTTTAGATTAAGCTGCGTTCCAAACTTGCCAAGGCCTTTATAGGCTTGCTCGCCAGCGAAGACATAAAACAAAAATTTATTAGGAATTTTAAGCTCAGGAAAATAGACAAAGCCGTCATGAATACAGGCTTTAATACCTGTGATACAAGGCTTTCCTACGGTTCCTGCAATACTTAGAAAAAGCGATTCGGGTTCAAGCTTTACACTTAACGAGCTACCTAAATCAGACAATCGCTGTGGCGCTTCAGTTAAATAAACATTCGAGGCGGTGACGTCAGCAATTCTTGTCCATGCGTATTCACCATCATCGTCAAAATATTTCGCATCATCAATTGGGCGTGGTGACGCACCGCGTTTAATTGGACTTAAATGCTTTATTTGAATGACGTCCCAATGAGCAGGCACTTTGCCTAACCATTCTTCTCCAGAATCTTTATATTCCGCATACGCCTGATACCGACTCATTCTGCGTCTCCTTCGGCCATATTCAGCAGGTAAAATTCGTGCAGTTTAGCTTGCAGCAGTTTTTTATCCGGCAATTGCGTTTGGTATTGCGCGATCAGGGTCGGTGACAGCGAGCGGCTGAGGGCGTATTCGACCACTTCGTCGTCTTTGCTGGCGCAGAGTAATACGCCGATGCTGGGGTTTTCGTGCGGCTTTTTGTGGTCGCGGTCGAGCGCTTCGAGGTAGAAATTGAGCTGACCCAAGTCGCCGGGCTGAAAGCGGTTCACTTTCAATTCAATCGCAACCAAGGCGTTCAGCCCACGATGGAAAAACAGCAGGTCGAGGGAGAAATCTTGTTTGCCGACTTGCAGCGGATATTCGCTACCAATAAAGCAAAAATCACGCCCCAGCTCTAGCAGGAAAGTTTTCAGTTTTTCCAGCAATCCTTGCTGTAAATCGGCTTCGCTATGCGCTTGCGGCAGGCCGAGGAATTCAACCACATAGCTGTCTTTAAATATATTCAGGGCTTCGGGATGAGCTTGTGTCACCAGCGGAGAGGCTTTTACCGGATTGAGTACAACGCGCTCAAACAGCGCGGTATTAAATTGGCGCTCTAATTCGCGCTTGCTCCATTTTTCCTGAATCGCCATTTTCAGGTAAAACTCGCGCTCTTCTGGTCGTTTGCTCTGGCTCAGAATGATGAGGTTATGCGTCCACGGCAATTGTGTCACCAGTGGTGACACAATTGCTTCTTGGTGATAAGTCTCATAAAACTGACGCATCCGAAACAGATTGCGTTGGGTAAAACCTTTCAAGCTCGGCTGTGTCACAGCCAAGTGTTGTGCCAGCTGCTTAATCACCCCTTCGCCCCATTCGGCGGCGGCAATCTTGTTGCTCAGATAAGCGCCAACTTGCCAGTACAGCTCAATCAGGCTGGTATTGACGGCTTGATAGGCGCGCTGACGTGCGGCATCGATCAGCTGGGTAATTTCGGCAAAATCGTTGGCGGGGATCAGCTCGCTCATGAATGCACCTCTTGCAGCAAGGCCATGATTTCAGCGCTGATGGCGTCCAGATCGGCGTCGATATCGATCAAATCGCGTGGCGGCTGGTATTGGTAGAAGTGGCGATTGAAGGGGATTTCATAGCCCACAATGCCAATCTCGCCATCTTTGGCGTCGGTCTTGCTGGCGTCGATCCATGCATCGGCTACGTGCGGCTGCACTTCTTTAATAAAGTACGCCTCGTTGATGTCGTTGACGCTGCGCGTTGGATCCAGCGCGACATTTTCGTTGTCGCGCAGATCACCATCGGGCACGTATTCGATGACTTCATTACCCACGGTAAATAGGCCGTACAGTGGCTTTGCTGTGCCTTTGTGAACTTTTTTGATGACTTTGGCAGCGGCTGGGTTTTTCCAGCAGACTGCATCGGTGAGTTGTTTTTTCTCTTTGGTGTCGAGCGATAGTTTGGCTGTTTTCAACGCCGCTTTGAGGGCATCGTCATAGCCATTGAAGTCGTCGCATTGCGCCTCGCCGATGATGGCTTGCAAGTGTTTAGCTTTGAGCAGCAAGTCGCGCTGGTTGAGCCAAGTTTGCGGTGCTAGCAGGTCTTTGATGTGTTTTTCTTTCAGGTCGGCAAAATGGCTTTTTAGATAAGCACGAATTTCAGTTTCAACCGCAGCGAGTTGACCGTAGCTGGTTTGGTCGGATGAATCCGACCCTACATTGATCTTCGCTGTAGCGTCGAATTCATTCGACCAACGCTGACCATATTCGGCGTAAACCCATTTCATTGCGGCATTGAGCGCGCCTGATTCATAGCGCAGTGCTGCAATATGGTCGTCACTGAATTGGTAAGACAGGCGCAGCGGGCGCTCAATGGTAATGCGGCGGTAGCCAAATTCGTGGCTGGCAAAGATCTTGGCGGCGAAGGTTTTGGCGACTTCAGCTTTGGGGTTGGCAGATTGACGACCACGATTGCTTTTCTGCTCAGTAGGTTTATCGAGTTCACGCGCATCGACAACGGCAAAGTCACCAAAGCAGCGGGTAATTTCGCGGATGTCGTCTTCACCCATTTCATTGCGTTTGCTGCCCAAGGATTTGCGCATCTTGCCGCAGAGATTCACGCCATTAATAAGCTGAACTTTGCCTTTACGCTCAGTCGATTTTTTGTTCGAGAGCACCCAGATATACGTTGAAATGCCAGTGTTGTAGAACATATCGGTGGGCAGCGCGACGATGGCCTCCAGCAAATCGGCTTCTAAGATATAGCGGCGAATTTCAGATTCGCCCGAGCCAGCGCCACCCGTGAACAGCGGCGAGCCATTTAGAATAATACCGATCCGCGCACCGCCTTCAGCGCCATCGCGCAATTTGCTAATCAGGTGCAACAAAAACAGCAGCGAGCCATCGGATACGCGCGGCAGGCCAGCGCCAAAGCGGCCATCAAAACCTTTGAGTGTGTGCTCGTCTTTGATGTCGCCTTCGATCTTTTTCCAATCCACGCCAAACGGCGGATTAGACAACATATAGTCGAATTTATTGGCGTAAAGATGGTCGTTCGATAGCGTATTGCCGAGCTTGATATTGCTGACATTCTGGCCTTTGATCAGCATGTCGGCTTTACAAATCGCGTAGCTTTCGGGGTTCAGCTCTTGGCCAAAGGCGCTCATTACCGCTTGCGGATTGTGCTCGTGCACGTATTCCATCCCCGCCGAGAGGAAACCACCGGTACCTGCTGTTGGGTCGTAAATAGTGCGGATGATGCCTTCTTTGGTCAGCGCATCGTCGTCTTCCATAAACACCAGCGACGTTGTGAGGCGAACGATGTCACGCGGGGTAAAGTGTTCACCCGCCGTTTCATTTGAGCTTTCTGCAAATTTGCGGATTAACTCTTCAAACACCAAACCCATTTCATAATTAGAAACCGCCGTAGGGCTCAGATCGGTGGTGCGAACTTTTTGAATGATTTTGTACAGCAGATTGGCGTCGTTCAGCAGCGCGATAAATTCGCTGAATTTGAAGTGATCAAAAATCTCGCGCGCGTCACGGCTGAAAGATTGAATGTATTTTTCAAGATTGGCCTTGATGCCCGCTTCACCGAGCGTGCTCAAATCCATTTTGGACGTATTGTAGAACGACAAACCGTTTGAGTTTTTCGCCGTGACCGTGGCGCGCAGCAATAGTTTTTCTTGGCCTTCTTCGGGCAAATTCATCAGCTCAACAATTTCAACTTGCTTGAGCACGGCTTCTTTAGTCTCTGCCAGTACACATTCCAAGCGGCGCAAAAGCGTAAACGGCAAGATGATGCGGCCATACTGGCTCTGCTTAAAATCCCCCCGCAATAGGTCGGCTAGTGACCAAATATACGCCGCGAGATTGTTGGTGGCTTGTGACATAGCTTTCGACCTGATTCAGAATACTCGATCAGCGGTATTGTATCGGGTTTCGGCGGGGGAGTGTTGCAGAGGGAGGTGGGGTGTTGGTCATCCCAAGGCGTTGTTTTGCGGTGCTGCAGACAACAAAAAACCCCGCAAAGCAAAGCTTGTCGGGGTTAATGTTTTTTGTGGTGCGCAACACGAGACTCGAACTCGCACGCCTGTAAGGGCACAGCGACCTCAACGCTGCGTGTCTACCAATTCCACCAATCGCGCACTACATACTGAAAAGATTGCTCAATTCAGTGAGGTGGCGAATTCTAGCTAGGCTAGGCTGTTTTGTAAACCCCTGTGTGCTGTTTTTTGCTGGTATTTCGGATAAATGATTGAATTGACGTTAAAATTTAATCGCTTGGTTGGCGGTGCTTGGTGCTGAAGGGGGGCTTAGGGCGCGCAGTGGTGTTGGCGGCTTGATGGGACTTGATGGGTTTTTGTCGTGGGATTGACTTCAGACTTGATGCTAATTAAAAGGGGCGTCACACTGCTGAGATACACTCTTTTGTAAATCGAAAGCTAGGAGCATTAAATGAGCAATAAAGGTCGTTATAAAGTCGGTGCCCGTGCCAGTAATCGTTTGCCTGAGGCATTAAAATCGAATGAAGGCATTCGTCAGGCGCTCAAAGCGGTAGATGGTCATTTCCCTATGGATTTGTATGTCGATGATTTGGAATTAGAATTATTACAAAATGCATCGCGTACTTTAAGCCGTTTTTTAGTGCCGGGTAGCAAGATTGATATTGCGATTCAATTTGCTCAATTGTGCGAAATTTCGAGCGACTTGTTTAAAGAAGTAAAAGAAATTCGCAAACAAATTAAGAGCATTATTAGTGATAATGAAGATGAGTTAGAAACCAATCACGTTGGCGCTTTGCAATATGTGACTGAGTTTCGCTCTGAAATGGGCCCAGCGTTAGCCAATTCGATTGTATTGCGCCGGTTTGCTAATTTTGTCGATGCGGTCTTGTTGGCGCAGATTCAATACTCGGCAGAAAACGTTGAAATTGAATTGTTTATTTCTGAATAATTTCAATTTACTCGTGCTGAATGACCAAGCCCCATCGATGATGGGGCTTTTTGTTGGCCGTTGGTTTTTTACTGCGTTGATGGGGCGGTTTGTTGTGGTTTAAACATGGTAATTCGCGATGCTATTGCGTAGGGCGCTGGAGAGTTGTTTGAGGGCGGTGGCGTTGTGCGCCGATTGATCGGCGACTTGGCTGGTTTCTTCGGTTTGCTGTGCGATTTGCTCAATGCGAGTTGCAATTTGTAAGCTGGCACTGCGCTGTTCTTGCATGGAATTGCTAATTTCAGCAATTTCTGTTTTTAATGAATCTGCGCCGATTCGAATGTGGTGAATGGCTTGGCGTGCTTGATCGGCTTGTTGTACGCCATTTTCGACTTGCAGTAATGCGCCATTCATTGAGCTGACGGTGGCTGCCGCTTCGTGTTGCATGGCATTGATGGTGGTGGCGATTTCGGCAGTGGACAGCCCGGTGCGTTCGGCGAGTTTGCGGACTTCGTCGGCGACAACGGCAAAGCCGCGTCCTGTTTCACCGGCTCTGGCCGCTTCGATGGCGGCATTTAATGCGAGCAAATTGGTTTGCTCGGCAATTTCTCGAATGACTTTAATCACGGTGCTGATTTCGTTGCTGCGGACCGAGAGTTGCTCGATTCTTTGCGAGGCTTGGCGCACTTCATTCGAGATTAAATCAATGCTGGTCATCGATTCGCCGATGATGTGTTCGCCGCGCATAGCGAGTGCGCCCGATTCACTGGCTTGTGTATTGGCCGATTGGGCGCGGTGGGCAACGTGCGCCACGCTGGTGCTGACCTCTTCGATTGCGGCGGCCATGCTGGCCGTGGCTGAGCTAACGTCTTGGGTTGCGCCTTGCAGTTGATTGGCACTGGCGGCCATGTTTTCAGCCATGCTAGCGAGTTGATTGCCGTGTTGATGTACTTGACGCAAGCTCGGTTGGAGTGCATCGAGCAAAGTGTTAAATGCATTGATGGTTTGGGCGATTTCATCGTTGCTGCTCGGCTGCGGGATGCGGCGGCGAAAGTCAAAGTCTTGTGCCAGTTGCTTGGCGGTGGTGGCTAGCGATTCGAGTGGGCGGCGAATTTGCTGGGCGATCAACACACCTAGGCCCATTAATAGCAGGGCGGCGGTGATGGCGATGCTCAGGCCGGTTTGATTGGCACTGCTAATGCGTTGGCTAAATTGTTGTTGCGACTGCGCGAGGTCGGCCTCGCCTTTTTCGGTTAATGCTTTGAGGGCAAGGGTGAGCTCGATGCCAATGGGCTGCATTTTTTCTTTGACGACGTGCATTGCGGCGGCGTCGTCGTTGCTCCGGGAGGGCGCTAGGATCGATTCAAGGCCATTTTGGTATTGCTGGAGTTGGATTCGGATCTGGCCGATGAGTTCAGGATGTTCGCCTTGGCGACTTAAGTTTTCTAGCGTGTTGTTTGCCGTTGTTAAATCGTCCTGAATTTTGGATTCGATTGCGGGGTATTGCGTGGGATCTTCAACGGCGATGTGCTCATACACATTGCGGCGTAAGCTGGCCATTGCGCGTTCAATGTTATTGAGTGTATTGAGTTTTTTACTGTCAACGCTGATGGCTTGTTGAAACAGGTGGTCGAGTTGTTGGTATTGCCACCATGCGGAGCCGGCCAGCACGGCAATAAAAAACAGTCCGGCAAGATTGAGTAGTAATAATCGAGTGCCAATGCGCATTGGTTTTTCTTCTAAGGGTGTCGAGCGAGGCCGAAGATTACGAAGATATGACAAATGCAAAGAATAGGTGTTTTCCCTAGTTTGGCGTGGCGAGAGGCTGCAATGCGCGGTGGATTTTACCAAATCAAAATTGACGGTGATTTAGGTGTTTGATTTGATAGGGCATATTTTTATGGGGTTAAAATAAATTGTTATGATGGGTATATGCATAGAATCAATAGGTATATTGACTTGCGTGAATATACATCGATATTTTTTCTTTGGATTGGCGGCTGGCACGCAATGCGCTGTGTGATTAGCAAAAAAAAGCCCCGCATCATGCGGGGCTTAGAGATTGCGGCGGGTTTAGTGGACTACAACTGTGGCGCTTTTTCGATTGCTGCTGCTGAAGGTGGCGAGCTTCACGCCCGTAAAGCCAGCCGCTTGGCTGAGTGCCGCGTAATCGAGCGCGCTGGTGTAGGGCGCTGATTGGGCGGTGGGTTCGCTGCCATCAACGGTGTAGCGAATGGTTAAACCCGGTGCTGAAACATTGGCGAGCAGTTGGCCGTTTTCCACTTTGGCGCCTGGCAATGGAATGCGGTAGCCGTAGCCGCCTAAAAATCCATCCAAACGCGCTAGTTCACGTTGACCAAGACGATTGGCAAACTCATTCCAATCGGCATCCATTTGGGCTTGGCGCTGCTCTGCATCGGCGATCAAAGTCCATTTTGGATCCCGCGCCCAAGCGCGCTCGGCTAAAGCGATCATGCGTGGCATGGCGAGGTATTCCAAGCGGGCCGCATCACGGATGTTTTCGGCCCACAGTTGGCCTTGAATCCCGATGATATTGTTCACCCCAGTTGGCGTTAAGCGCACTTTGCTGGCGATTTTTTCTTGATCGAGCGGATGGCCCATTAAATCGACGGTGGCGGTGGTGAAAATATCCAAGGGGCAAAATTCAAATGCGCCACGGGTTTCGATAAAGCCACCCCAGTAGTAGCCGGGCTCAGCAGGATCTTTGCTATAGGCCAAGTCAAAATACAAATTGGTTACATTGGATAGCACGGTTTTATAACCGGCATTGGCCAACTGATAAGCAAAGTCTTCTTGCCCCCAGCCCCAAACGTTGTTCCACACGTAAGGGCGGAAGTTGGCGTTTACAAACTCTGGATTTGGCCCGTGGGTGTGTTCGCCATTGACTTCGGTTTTGACTAAGGCGATTTCTTCCCAACCACCAAACACCAAGCCGTATTTTTTTAATAAATCACGGTAACGGGCGAGGAAGTAATTTTGCAGTTGAACGATTTGTGTCATGCCTTGCGCTTGCATAAAGGCTTGGCAAACGGGGGATTTTTCCCATGCGCCGTGCGGTACTTCGTCGCCACCAGTGTGCATGGTGGTTAGCGGCGCGCCAGCTTCAAGGTACATCGCTTGTAAATCGTGCAATACCGTTTCGATAAAGTTGTAGCAAGACTCTTGGGCGATGCAGATGACATTGTCGTGCCACAATTGCACGGATTCATAGTCGGATGCATCGTCAAAGTCACACAGCAAATAGTGTTTGGCGGCGTCGGTTTGTCCTTGCGCCATCAAGCGGTGGTAGCGCAAGTTCATGGCTTTAATTGCCGCACGGGCATGCCCGGGTACGTCGATTTCTGGCACGACTTCGATGTGGCGCGCGGTGGCAAATTGCAAGATTTCGATAAAGTCGGCGCGGCTATAAAAACCACTACCGGCTGGATTGCTCACATCACCGCCAGAGCCAAAGCACGGCACTAAATGGTCGGTTTCCGTTTGGGTAAAGCCGCGTTGGCTGCCGATTTCGGTGAGTTCTGGCAGGCTAGGGATTTCCAGGCGCCAGCCTTCATCGTCAGTGATATGAAAATGAAATTGATTCAGCTTATACAGCGCCATGCAGTCCAGTAGGCGCAAGACACTGTCTTTGCTGCTGAAATTACGACCAACGTCTAAATGCATGCCGCGATACGCAAAGCGTGGTGCGTCAATAATTCGGCAGCAAGGTACGCTCAGTTCTGCTTGCGGATTGAGGAAGGCGGCTACCGGCAACAGCTGACGCAGGCTCTGCAAGGCATTAAATACGCCGTGTGCGCTCGCGCCGGTAATGATGATTTCGTTGGCATTAATTTGCAGCGAATAGGCTTCGTTGGGCGCTAAGGTGTCACTGACCGCAACGGCGCCGATTTGCAACACAATCGCTTGGCTGCCTGTTGGGCGAATAGCGGCTTGTTGTAAATACACGCGGCTCACATCATGAATCGCCGCGCGCAAAAAGCGCGCTTCGGTGGCCAATTGGCTGCTGTGAACAATCAAGGTGTCTTTGTTAATACTAAATTCACCATTGAGCCATTCGCTCGACAATGGGCTTGGGGTGATTTTGCCGACTTGCTCGATCGGCAGTGGGTGCAAATCTTGGTTGTGTTCAAACGTCAGTGCTGGGGTGCTCAGCGGCACTAAATCATCGGCTTTACGATGGCGTTGCTGCTCGGTTACAAACGGAGCGATTTCAGGGTCTCCTATCGTTTCGTGATAGGCGTTCTCTTGGCCGTCGTTATACACAATATAAAAACCCAGTGGTGCATCGGTTTCGGCAATGACCCAATACAGGCCTTCGTAGGCAAAGGTACGCGACTGGCCTGAGGTCACCGCAGCAAAACCGGCCTTCGGCGCGAGACGCCAAAAGTCGCCGTTTACATGCGTAACTTCAACGTCACCGCTGACGGTTTCGGGTTTGATTTTGCGGCAAGTATTAAAATACAAAGCCCAGCCTGATGACGGTAAGACTTGGTCGGAAAGATTGTCGAGTGTTAACTCGGCAAGAAAGTTATCGCCGTTATGGGCGTTGGTTTTATTCGCCCATGTCAGTTTGAGGTGTGCGCCAGCTGGATTGCTCATTATTTTAACTCTCCCTTGGGGTGGTTGAACTGGGTCTTTTGCCCGTCTGACAGTGTAAAAGCGCGACCAGTACAATGCGAGCATTGCCGGTGCGCTGTCGTTCGGATGATGCGACAACGCACCGATAGCGCAGTTATACCGCTAGTGTGGCTGATTTTATCTGCTATTGGCTCAATAAAGTATATGATTGGCTCAAACGAGAGGTGGCGATGCTTATTAGAGAATGGATTGGCAATTCGCAAGGCCATGCATGGCGTTTAAATCATCATGTGGCGGAGCATATTGCGTTTAATTTTCACTTTCATCCCGAGTATGAGCTGACTTTAACGCTAGGCGCTGGCGGGCAGCGCCATATTGGTCATGACATTGAAAGTATCACTGAGTGTGATTTGGCCTTGGTCGCGCCCAATCAACCGCATAGCTGGCAAGCGCCCGCACGCAGCGATGGCGCAGCGTTGGAATTACAAGTGGTGTTGTTTCGCCTTGATTGGCTGGTGGCGCTGACTGAGCATGGCATGCCAGAGTTACGCCACTTGTGCCAATGGCTGGCGCAAATTCGGCAAGGGGTGGTGTTTAGCCCAGCATTTACGCAGTTGCTGGCACCGCGTTTGGCGCGCTTACATGAATTAACGGGCGTCAAGCGCTTAATTGCGGTACTGGATATTTTGTCTGAATTAGAAAAAGACCGTGCCGCACGTTTTATTGATGCCCAAGTGGTGCAGCTCGATCCTGATCGACGTTTGATGAAGGCGATGGCGCACTTGCAGGTGAACTATCTACGGGCAGTGAGCTTGGCTGAGCTGGCCGAAGTGGCCGCTTGTAGTGTGACGACGTTAAAACGACTCTTTGCGCAGCAAATGAAATCGAGTTTTAGCCAAGAAGTTTTGCGCTTACGAATTGCCCATGCTTGTCATTTATTACTGACAACGGATCGGGGGATTGATTGGGTGGCCATGCAAAGTGGTTATGCGTGCTTGAGTCATTTTTATCAGCAATTTAGTGCGCGTATTGGGCAAACGCCGAGCGCGTTTCGCCGTCAGGCCAAAATCCGCACAAACGCGACTGGTAAACCAAACGCTAATAGACCCTCGTGATGTGCTTGGCCGATTGACGGGGGAGTCCTTGCTTTCTTTCTCCTAAAGTGGGTGAAATTTCGGTATGATTACGTACTTTTTGCCACATTTCTGGGTTAATTTCAAACATGGCCAATGTGCTCCAACTTCGCGGCGGTACCGCGCTTTCACCATTTCGGATTGAAAAATTATCATCGGCACTTGCTGCGCAAGGCCTTGCGGTTAATTTGTACGCCGAATTCTGGCACTTTATTGAGCAAACTCAGGATTTGAGTGAGGCTGATACCGCAATCTTGGCGCAAATTTTGAGCTATGGAGAACCTGCTCAAGTCGATTTGGCGCAAGGTACACCCATTTTGGTCTTGCCACGTTTGGGCACGATTTCACCATGGTCTTCTAAAGCGACAGATATTGCCTTGCATTGCGCTTTGGCCGGCAAGGTGGCAAGAATTGAACGGGGTATTGCGGTTTATGCCAGCAAAGCCGATGGTTCAGCTTTGTCGAGCGCAGAAAAAAACATCCTATTGCCGTTGATTCACGACCGAATGACCGAGCAAGTGTTTGATGGCTTGGCGGCGGGCAATGAATTATTCCGTCACTTTGAGCCAAAACCACTCGAAACCGTCGATGTATTAAACGGCGGTAAAGCGGCACTGGAAAAAGCCAATGGCGAGTATGGCTTGGCTTTGTCGGACGACGAGATTGATTACTTGGTGGAAAACTTCACCAAGCTAGGTCGTAATCCAAGCGATGTGGAATTAACGATGTTTGCGCAAGCGAACTCGGAGCATTGCCGACATAAAATCTTTAACGCTAATTTCATCATCGACGGCCAAGCGCAAGACTACAGCTTGTTTGGCATGATTCGCGAAACGCATAAAGCCGCGCCGGAAGGCACTGTGGTGGCGTATTCGGATAATTCATCGGTGATTGAAGGCGCGTTAACTGAACGTTTCTTCCCAGCGGCCATCTCAGAAAATGGCAGCGCTGAATATGCCTTCACGCAGGAAGAAACCCATATTTTGATGAAAGTGGAAACCCACAATCATCCAACCGCGATCTCTCCATTCCCGGGCGCAGCAACCGGTTCGGGTGGTGAAATTCGGGATGAGGGCGCAACAGGTCGTGGCTCGAAACCGAAAGCCGGTCTGTGTGGCTTTACTGTTTCAAATTTGTTGTTACCCGGCCATGTTCAGCCGTGGGAAACGCCGTACGGCAAACCTGATCGCATCGCCAGCGCGCTCGATATTATGATCGAAGGCCCAATTGGTGCGGCAGCGTTTAATAATGAATTTGGTCGCCCAAATCTAGCCGGTTATTTCCGTACCTTTGAGCTTGATTTCAACGGCGAGCGCCGTGGTTATCACAAGCCTATTATGATTGCCGGTGGTTTGGGCAATATCAGCGCCTTGCACGTGAAGAAAAATGATTTGCCTGATGGCTCCTTGCTGATTCAACTCGGTGGCCCGGGCATGTTGATCGGTATGGGCGGCAGCGCGGCTTCATCGATGGAAACCGGCTCAAACGCGGCGGATTTGGATTTTGATTCGGTGCAGCGTGGTAATCCAGAAATGGAACGTCGTTGCCAAGAAGTGATTGATCGCTGCTGGCAAATGGGCAGTAAAAATCCAATCCAGTCGATTCATGACGTCGGTGCCGGTGGGATTTCGAATGCCTTCCCAGAATTGGTGAACGACGCGGGTATGGGCGCGGTCTTCAATTTACGTAAAGTGAATATCGAAGAAAAAGGCATGGCGCCGAAAGAAATTTGGTCGAACGAATCGCAAGAGCGCTATGTGCTCGGCATTCATCCGAATGATTTACTGACCTTTGAAGCGATTTGCGAGCGCGAGCGTTGCCCGTTTGCGGTGATTGGTCGCACTACCGACGAGCGCCAACTCACGGTAGAAGATCCGTATTTCGACAATAAACCCGTCGATATGCCGATGGATGTGTTGCTTGGCAAACCGCCAAAAATGACGCGGGATGTCACACGGATTACGCCAGAGCTGCAAACCTTTGATTCGGCGGCGCTGGATTTAAAAGAATCGCTCTACCGCGTTTTGGCTTTGCCATCTGTGGCCGATAAATCGTTCTTGATTAACATCGGTGACCGTACTGTCGGTGGTTACACCGCGCGCGATCAAATGGTCGGCCCGTGGCAAGTGCCGGTGGCGGACGTTGCGGTTACCACCATGGGGTATAACACGCTACGCGGCGAAGCCATGGCGATGGGTGAACGTACCCCCCTTGCTTTGATTTCTGGCCCCGCATCTGGCCGCATGGCCGTCGGTGAAGCGTTAACCAATATTGCCGCTGCGCCGATTGCTAAATTAGCTGACGTTAAATTATCAGCCAACTGGATGGCGCCTGCTGGGCATCCGGGTGAAGACGCCAATTTATACGATACCGTCGCTGCCGTTGGTTTGGAATTGTGCCGTCAACTCGGCGTGTCGATTCCCGTCGGTAAAGATTCGCTATCAATGAAAACAGTATGGAATGATGGTGAGGCGAAAGCCGTCACTGCGCCGCTGTCTTTGGTTATTTCGGGTTTTGCACCGGTCACCGACGTCACCAAAACGTTGACGCCGGTGCTTAAAGACGTTGAGTCTGATTTATTGCTGATTGATTTGGGTACTGGCAAGTGCCGTTTAGGCGGCTCGGCCTTGGCGCAGGTGTATAGCCAAGTGGGTAATTTTGCCCCTGATGTGGTGAGTGTGGATCACCTGAAATCCTTCTTTGCGACGGTTCAGCAACTGAACGCCGATGATAAGTTGCTGGCTTATCACGATCGTTCTGACGGTGGTTTGATCTCTGCCGTGTCAGAAATGATGTTTGCTAGCCACTGCGGCGTTACGTTGGAAATCGACGAGCTGTGTATCGAGCGCCGTTTGCGTCAACGTCAATTGGACGAAATTTCATCCGATGACATCGAGCGCGCCGAAAACGGCCGTGTGATGGGCGTGTTGTTCAATGAAGAACTCGGCGCCGTAATGCAAGTGCGTCGCTCCGACACCGCCGCGGTGATTGCTGCGTTTATGAACGCCGGTTTGGCGGGTGAATTGCACGTGATTGGTTCGACCAACCATGACGACAAGCTCAAAATCAAAAAACGTAATCGTTTGTTGCTGGACGAAACTCGTGTCAATCTGCAACGCGCTTGGAGCCACACTAGCTGGCAAATCCAACGTCTGCGCGACAATCCAGCATGCGCCGACGCTGAATACGCGCGCATTGGTGATAAGGCCGACAAAGGCTTGTTTGCTAAATTAAGTTTCAATCCGGCGGAAGACGTTGCAGCGCCGTATATCGCCGCTCCATATATTAACGGCGGCGCAAAACCACGCGTTGCGGTATTGCGTGAGCAAGGCGTGAACGGTCATGTCGAAATGGGCGCGGCGTTTACTCGCGCTGGTTTCGCAGCCGTTGACGTACACATGAGCGACGTGATTGCGGGCCGCGTACAGCTGGCCGATTTCAATGGTTTGGCCGCCTGCGGTGGTTTCTCGTACGGCGACGTACTCGGTGCTGGTGAAGGCTGGGCGAAATCGATTCTGTTTAACGGCGCAGCGCGTGAGCAGTTTGAAGCGTTCTTTAACCGTGCTGATACCTTTGGTTTGGGCGTGTGTAACGGTTGCCAAATGATGGCCAATTTGTCGGGCATTATTCCTGGCGCTGAGCACTGGCCGAAATTTACCCGCAATCAAAGTGAGCAATTTGAAGCGCGCTTGGTGATGGCCGAGGTGATGAAATCACCATCGCTGTTCTTTGCTGGTATGCAAGGCAGCCAAATGCCGGTGGTGGTGAGCCACGGCGAAGGGTTTGCTAATTTCAGCCAGCAAGGTGATAAAGCCAAGGCATTGGTGGCGATGCGTTACGTTGATAGCCAAGGTAAAGCCACGCAGACCTACCCGATGAATCCAAATGGCTCGCCTGATGGTATTGCTGGCGTAACGACGCCTGATGGTCGCTTCAGCATTATGATGCCGCATCCAGAGCGCGTATTCCGCACGGTGCAAAACTCGTGGCATCCGGAAGATTGGTCTGAAGATGGCGCATGGCTGCGGATGTTCCGCAATGCGCGCGTTTTCCTCGGCTAAGCCGCTTAGTCATTGCTACGATAACAAGCAGCCTACGGGCTGCTTGTTTTTTTGATTTGAAACCAAGGACAAACAGTATGAAACGTTATTTCATTTTATCTTTGCTGGTGCTGCTGATGGCGTGTAGCAAAATTACCGCCGAGAATTACAACAAGGTCATAACGGGGATGAACCGGGCGGAAGTGGTGGCTATTTTAGGTGAGCCAACGCAGAGTGAATCAGGGGGTTTTTTAGGCATTCAAGGTGAGACGGCGATGTGGAAAGACGGCAAAGTGCAAATTACCGCGCAATTTGTTAATCAAAAACTATTGACGCATTCCATGGTGAAGCAATAAGCCACTAATCGCTTTATTATTACAAATAACAATGGTTATTTTTACTAATAAATAAAGCAAATAATGGCTTGAGTATTAGATTTGCTTTGTTATACTCAAAAAAGACCGTATTTAGCGGT
Organism: Deefgea salmonis; assembly: GCF_020531905.1. GTDB lineage: Bacteria > Pseudomonadota > Gammaproteobacteria > Burkholderiales > Chitinibacteraceae > Deefgea > Deefgea salmonis. The sequence goes on from NZ_JAJAWG010000004.1 coordinate 196,836, forward strand.
TTAAATAGGAGATTTCAATGCGTCATTTAATTCAAGCCACATTGCTGGCCACCGCTGTTTTGGGATCTAGCATGGCTTACGCCGATTGTGATGATGGTCCACGCGTAATGCCAAAAGTCGAAGTAAGTAAAACCGATTACCTCAAAAAAATGGAAGCTTTTTTTGATTTTGTTGATACCGATAAAAATGGTGTGATGACGCCTGCTGAGCGCGCAGCTGCCAAACAAAAAATGAAAGCCGAGTGCCGAGCTAAAAAATCCAACGCATCGGCTTGGTAATATCAGTCGCTGGCTTGGGGGTATTTTTTGTTTGAATCACCGGCTAAAATCCGCGGGATTGCAATTAAAAATAGGCCAAATAAATGGCCTATTTTTTATCTAAAAATGGATTAATCATCCATTTCTCATCGTGAATCAGCACGGCATACTGCGAATTAATACGGCTGATTGACTACAATATAAGTCACATTACTACCTTGATATTGTGGTTGATACCAGGTTGATCCGCATTGCATATACGCTCCATTGCCACGCATCACTTGGATGCAATTACTTGGCATTTGGTTGGCATTCACAATGCTGCCAATCACCGCAGAGGTGACCGCAACCGCGGCGGTAACGGCCACTGCTGTTGCGACAGGGTGGTAGTTATTATCGTAACGATCACCGTGACGGTAACCGCCATTATGATCGACATTCACGTTGACGTTATTGTTGCTGATATTGGTATTTTTAATATTATTTTTGTTTTTGCGATGATCGTTTTTATTGTTGTTATTGCGATTAGGCGCTTTGTTATTTTTGCTCGCAGCAGGTCGAGCGCCTTTTTGATGCTCGCCATTGCCTCTGGCCTGCGCTTCGATGGGCATGCCCATGCTGATTAAAGCCACTATGCTCAGAGTAAGGATGCTGGCTTTTGATGCGAATTTAAACATAATAAATGTCCTTTATTCTGCCGCTTTTTTAAATGGAATCGCAATATCACCTGGTTTGGCTTTAAAGGTAAATTCGCTGTTATTGAGTTTTGGCTTTAGATTCCAAGTATAGGTTTCAGATCGTGCCGGGCGATTGGGCTGGCTACTATCGGTAATCAGCACTTTGCAAGGTAGCGATGGTTTATTGCGGCTCGTCCATAATTGCCACACTGATTTTTCCTGCGCAAATACCAAATGATCACACAGCTGGCCATTAATTTTGCTGACGCCGACGTATTCGGCCAAGGTTAATTGATTGAGTGCGCTTTGGTCTTTGCCAATATCAAATAACGATTTGAGTGGAATATTCAGCGCATAGTAGTTTTCGACTTGATTGAGCATGTCGCTGGTATTGTCGGCAACATCAACCGTGGTGTAGTAATGCAAGGTGGGCGAGTATTGTGTTAATTGCTTGCCGTTATAAAAGTATTCGCGATTTAAATTGTCACTATTGATTTTGACATACAGTTTATTGTTGCCATCCATCGTCATCGCGCTATTGCCCATGGTTTGAATCATTTGGCCTGATGGCGACAAAATATCTTGCGTGACAGTGGCTTTTACCTCGGCCTTGGGTAGGCTGCGTAGATAGCGCCCAATTTCAACCGCTTTAGCAACCACCAATGGATTGACCGCGACTTCGGTCGGCTGGCTGTCGCTCGCCCATAGCGAAACGCTGAGCGGCAGTAGTGCCAAGCCGAACCAACAGGTTTTTAGTTGCATAAACTTGCTCCAAAATGATGAGTTATTTAATTTATATAAATCATAGCTTATCAGGGCGCACTAAAATTCATACAGTTTTGGTCAGCTTGTTACTCTTTGTTCATTACATGGGTCGAATATTTGGCGCCAATTTGGATTGCTGGCAAGTTGGCTGAATGTGTCGCGCAATTTAAGTTGGGCTAGATGGCGCTGTTGTTGTGAAACGGCGGCCATGTTTTGGCTTTGTGCTGGTTCTTCGGGCTAATCAATGAGGGCGAATCTAATGGCGACGCTTTGATTTTATCGGCGACAGCGTCTGCGCACCGTGTGTTGAATCAAGCGTGATGAAGGCATAAAGTGCGTGCTCGTTATGACTTAAATACGATAGACCACGCAGGTTGGAGCGCATTGCTGTGGCGGCTTTTTTAAATAAAGTCAGCCTGATGCTGCATTACCAAGCGCTGGCATGGAATGACTACGCTGCGCGCTTCGTGCCTTGCCTCAGGCCAAAATCCGCACAAACGCGGCCGGTACACCAAACGTCAACAGACCCTAGTCAATTGATGCACGATCGAGCGTTTAAAATGTTTAAACGCTTGCTGTCAGTCGATCAGATATTTATAGTGCCGATTGAATTTTCAAAATCTATTGAAGGCATCGAAATGAAATTCACCCTGCGCCAATTAGAGGTGTTTGTGGCCGTGGGTCGTGGCGAGAGTGTGTCTCGGGCCGCAGAATGCGTGGGTTTATCGCAATCGGCGACCAGTACGGCGCTATCTGAATTAGAGCGGGTGTATGATCGGCGCTTATTTGATCGGATTGGCAAACGCTTGCAGCTCAATGAATTGGGCGCCGCTTTATTGCCGCAAGCGATCCAGCTCCTTGATCATGCGGCAGAAATTGACGCCTTATTGGCCGGGCGTTCTGGCTTTGGCCCGATGCGTGTTGGTGCCACGCTAACCATTGGTAATTATCTCGCTACCTTACTCATTGGTGATTTTATGCGGCAGCATCCGGGCTGCCGTGTTTCATTGGGGGTGCATAATACCGCGCATATTGTGCGGCAAGTGGCGCATTATGAGTTGGATTTGGGCTTGATTGAAGGCGATTGTCAGCATGCCGATTTGGATGTCATTCCCTGGATTGCCGATGAGTTAGCGGTATTTGCCGCACCAGAACATCCCTTAGCGCATAAATTGCAGCAAGGCGGGGTGATTGATTTTGCTGATTTGCTGGCCGCGTCATGGATTGTTCGGGAATCGGGTTCGGGCACTCGGCAAACCTTTGATTACGCCATGCGGCATGTGCAATCCAAGCTCGATATCCGCTTAGAGCTGGAGCATACCGAGGCGATTAAACGCGCGGTTGAGTCGGGTTTGGGAATTGGTTGTATTTCACGGCTGGCGCTAAAAGAAGCATTTCGCCGTGGCAGCTTGGTGGAGCTGCCAGTAGCGGGTTTGGATTTAGCGCGGCAGTTTCATTTTGTGTTACACAAACAAAAATACCGCACCGCAGGGATTACGGCTTTTTTAGAGCTTTGCCGCAGCGTAACCGCAGGGGCTAGTCGTAGCGATGAGATTGTTTTACCGTATATTCGCTAAACAGCGGATTGTTTAATCGTTGGTGATGTGCCGCTTTGATGCCGTGTGCCGTGCCGTGCTTGTCGACAGTGGACTGTAAACTAGCGTAAAACATCAGCAAATCGCCGCTGAGATCGTCGTGCTTACGCGTTGTTTGAGATATGAATTGGTTTTTCTCTGCGCCTCTGCGTCTCTGCGTCAAAAAGTGTTTTTCAGCGAGCGGCATGACCGTGCCGTAGGTACTTCAAGCCATCAACGTAATCGGAACAAAGCCCAATTGCTGGGTATATGGCAGTAAGCTTTATTTAATATAGGTTGTAGTAATATACCCATGGAGGTCTATGTCTGATGCTGTATCGTGTAGTAGTTGTAAAGCCTGTTGTTGCCAATTAGAAGTGATGCTGATTGCGGGTGATGATGATGTGCCCGCCGAGTTCATTGAAGTGGACGCATGGGGTGGCGAGATTATGCATCGTCTGGCCGATGGTTGGTGCGCGGCGCTGAATCGTAGCAATATGCTGTGTACGATTTATGCGCAGCGCCCTTGGATTTGCCGTGAATATGAAGCGGGTGATAGCGATTGTATCGAGCAAAGAAAGCGCATTCCTTTGCTGTCGATTCAACGCATTATTTAGTCGCTTGCTACTGCGAGTTTCAGACCGACCATCGTTTGATGACTGGATAGCCAACGATGGCCACGTCGACTTAATATTGTTGCAATGCTTTGGCGAGGCGATGTTTGGCAATGGTGGTACGCGGCACTTTGCTATCAAACCAAACGCGCACATCGTCATCTAAACCAATGCCGTGCATATAGTTATACAGCGCTTTATTCAGCGCTCGACCGAGCGCATCGTGATCAACCCCAGTTGGATCCATAAAGCCAATATCATTGGTGGCAAAGCTGATTTCGGGGAGCTTTTCCAGCGTGACGCCAAATTCTTCTGGGTTTTTGCCAACCGGCGAATGCACCGTGCAGGCAAAACGATGGAAAAACCCCGATTGAATACAGCCATTATCAAATAGTTGCCGCACGTATTCGAGCGCATCCACCGTGTCTTGCACCGTTTGCGTTGGAAAGCCGTACATCAAATACGCATGCACCAGTACCCCGGCCTCGGTAAAGCTTTGCGTCACTTTGGCCACTTGCTCAACCGAAACGCCTTTTTTCATCAAGGTCAGTAAACGATCCGATGCGACCTCAAGCCCGCCAGAAATCGCAATACAGCCACTTTCGGCGAGCAATCGGCACAGATCAGGGCTAAAGGTTTTTTCAAAGCGGATATTGCCCCACCAAGAAATCGAAATATTGCGGCGAATGAGCTCTTCAGCCAATGCTTTAAGCGCCTTCGGTGGTGCAGCTTCATCGACAAAGTGAAATCCGGTTTGTCCGGTTTCGGCGATGATGGCTTCAATGCGATCGACCAATACTTCGGCGGTGGTGGTTTCATAGCGCGAAATATAATCGAGGGTAATATCGCAAAAGCTGCATTTTTTCCAATAGCAGCCGTGCGCCACGGTGAGTTTATTCCAGCGGCCATCCGACCATAGCCGGTGCATCGGGTTGAGCATGTCGAGTAGTGATAGGTAGCGATCCAGCGGCAAACCATCCCACGTTGGCGTGCCGACTTCGCCAAACGGCACTTCGGGCTCGACGAAATTGATGTATTTCACCGCGCCGTCAACACGGGCAAAGGTGCGAACTAAGCGTTGTTGCGAGCGTTTGCCTTTTAAGTGCTCCAGCAGCGCCAGCAACGGGCGCTCGCCGGCGTCGAGCATGACGAAATCAAAGTAATCAAAAACGCGCGGCTCTTTCAGTTCGCGCAATTCGGTATTGGCAAAACCGCCACCGAGTGCGATGACCATATCAGGGTATTGCCGTCTAATCGTTTGGGCGATTCGGAAAGCGGCATATACTGCGCCGGGGAAGGGCACAGACAACAAGACGATATTCGGTTGGTGCTGCGCGACGGATTCGAGTGTTAGTTCCGCCAGATAGTCGTCGACCATCGTGGTCGGAGCCGCCAGCGCCCGCGCCAGCGGATCAAACGTCGCTTGCGACATCGCCAGAGATTCAGCGTAGCGAACAAATTCAAAGCGTGAATCCACCGCTTCACGTAATACATCGGCGATATCGTTTAAATACAGCGTACCCAAGTGCCGTGCGCGGTCTTGCATGCCGAGCGCGCCAAACGCCCACGCCAGTGGATCACCGCCCTCATCGTCGACATAGGCATCGAGCTGGGCAAAGCGCTGGCCTTCGGGCAAAAAATTCCGGCTGCAAATGCGGTGGCCGATGGTGGAATCGCGGCCTTGCAAAAACGCGATTGTGGGCGTGATGGTGCTGAGGTAACGATCAAACGTCGCGTCAAATAGCGCTACCTGCTGTGTGCGTTTTTTGGGCGGGATCTTATCGATTTTCTGGCGAACGTCGAGTAAACCGTCTTTGGAAAACAGCTTGAGCATCAAGGCCAGTGCTAGATCACTCTGCTGCGCCGCAACGCCTTGCGAGCGCAAAAAACCCGTTAAATACGCCGTGGATGGATAGGGCGTATTCAATTGCGTCATCGGTGGGATGATGGATAAAACGCGGGCGGTATCGATCTTGCTCATATGGGCCTAGGCTACTGTGGGTATCTGTTGCTAAATAAGGTATATCATGATCTAGCAGCCTATACCCAAAGGTATCACTGACTAAATTCATCACAAAACAAAAAACCCCAGTCGCTATCGCGGTCTAGGGTCTGTGAGCGTTTGCTTTCTTGTTGCGCTGGTGCGGTTTAATGGTTCGATATTTAGCCAGCCCAGCTCAAGCGCGAATTCTACCTTGTTATCCTGTGAGTGTATTGATTTGGGTCGGATTTTCTGTTTGACATAGCGGGAGCATCAAACCGTTTTGCGCATTCGATGACGCTTAGCAGATGTGCTTTTGATGCGCTGATGGGGCATGACATTCATCTTGATGATAATAGGGTAAAGCTCAGATTCTCTGACTGTATTTCAATGGCATCGATGCTGGCCAGCCATCGATGCCACTTCAACGCGACTGGGTTTACTTGCTCTGCCTGACAAGGCTTTCTACATCCAGCGTTGCGGCGCTGGTTCTTTCGGCTAGTTTTCGGACTTCATCGGCCACCACGGCAAAGCCACGGCCTGCTTCTCCGGCGCGGGCGGCTTCGATGGCCGCGTTCAGGGCCAGCAGATTGGTCTGATCGGCAATCGATTTAATGGTGCCGACAATGGTGGCAATTTCGGCAAGGCTTTTTTCTAGACTCTGCCTTTGCGTGCTTTCACCGCTTAGCGCTTCGGATTTCTTTTCAGCATCAATGGCAGCCAATGCTCCCACCACGCGTAATGGCGCGCCATTGCTGTCACGGCGGGTTTTGCCTCTAGCGCGAAACCAGTGGTATTCATTGTTTTTACACTTCAGGCGGTATTCGATGTTGTAGGGGGTGTTGCCGGTTTTATCGTTTAAATGCGCGGCAAATGCATCCAGCACGCCTTGCTTTTCATCCGGGTGTAAGCGGCTGGCCCAGCTTTCCAGTACATCCGGAAACTCGGTCACCGAATGAAACCCCAGTAAAGTCCTGAATTGCTCAGACCACCAGAAGGCATTTTGCGGATTCACCGGGTTATCCACATCGACTTCCATATCCCATAAGCCCTCAGATAGCATTGCGCTGCTGAGCTCGAACCGGGTCAGCGTTTTATCCAGCTCGGCCTCGTGCTTTTTGCGCAGGGAAATCCCCTCCAAAGAGCCGGCCACTCTGAGCGGTACGCCTTCGCTATTACGCTGCGTCGCTCCTCTGGCCCGGAACCAGCGATATTGCTTATCTTTGCATTGCAGGCGGTATTCAATGTCGTAAGGGGTGCGTCCGCTTTTGTCATTTAAGTGATCGGCAAAGGCGGTGAGTGTGCTGTCTTTATCTTCAGGGTGCAAAAGGTTAGCCCAGCTTCCCAGCACACTAGGAAAATCTCGTTCATCGGTAAAGCCCAGCAATTGCCTGAAGGTGGGTGACCACCAAAATACATTGGCAGGATTAACCGGATCACCCGCTACCACGCTCATATCCCAAAGCCCTTCGCTGGAGGCCCGGTTCACCAGATCAAAACGTTTTTCTAAAGCGCTGTACTGCGTTTTTTCCTTGGCGAGTTCTTCCTGCAAAGCGCTTACTTCATCCTGTAAAGTGCGTTTTTCATGTAGAGCAGCAGAAAGCGCTTCGCTGTTTTTATGCCAGATACGATGTAATTTATCGCCAATGGCACGCCATTTCTCGTTGCCTTCCATGGTCCAGCGTGGCATATCTCCACGTAAAGCCGCTTCGGCCGCGCTGTCTAATTGGTTAATCAGTCGACTTTGCTTAAAAAACATAGTGCACCTCAATCAATACCCCGACCCAGACGGGATTGATATCAATCTAGTGCATTGCGGCGGTAGCTTTAAGAATAAAACTAATATTTTTACATTATTAGTAATTAATTGATTACTGTATTGTATTGTTTGATCTAAATGCACGCAATTATTGTCAGTTTTAAGCGTGAGTGAATAGATGGTGGCGTTATTCTGGTGGATTCTCAACCAATACCCCAAGAATGTCCCATGAGGGACTTGCTCTAACTGACAGGCAAGAAAAAAGAGTCTAGCTTTTCAGCTAAACCCTTGATTCTATTAGTGGTGCTCGGAGCGGGACTTGAACCCGCACACCTTGCGGCGAGGGATTTTAAGTCCCTTGTGTCTACCAATTTCACCATCCGAGCGCTGTGCATTACTGCTTCAGCATTTTTTAAAGTCCGATATCTCGTACTTTAGTGTTGGAGGCGGAGGCCGGAATCGAACCGGCGTAAACGGCTTTGCAGGCCGCGGCATAACCATTTTGCTACCCCGCCAGGGGTGATGCTGATTAATGAATAACAACTTCATTAATATTAAAATCTGGAGCGGGATAAGAGACTCGAACTCTCGACCTATACCTTGGCAAGGTATCGCTCTACCAACTGAGCTAATCCCGCATCGATACTGCTGATGCTGTGTACTACGCCATTTATTGGAGCGGGATAAGAGACTCGAACTCTCGACCTATACCTTGGCAAGGTATCGCTCTACCAACTGAGCTAATCCCGCATCAATACTGCTGATGCTACGTACTACGCCATTTTTTTGGAGCGGGATAAGAGACTCGAACTCTCGACCTATACCTTGGCAAGGTATCGCTCTACCAACTGAGCTAATCCCGCAGCCTAAACTGCTGTTACTGTACTACGCCATTTTTCTTTTTTTTTTTTGGAGCGGGATAAGAGACTCGAACTCTCGACCTATACCTTGGCAAGGTATCGCTCTACCAACTGAGCTAATCCCGCATCCGTGTCTGCAGATCGATGTGATTTGCAGAGGAGGCGAATTATGGACAAGGGCGGCGAGGCTGTCAAGAGGAACTGCAATATTTTTCTACTCAACTGCGAAATAATCGTGCGGCCTCCGGCATTTCTGGCAAAAAAGCCAGCGGTAAGCATGGTAAGATTGGCGGATTGATGACGATGTATTGACTGCATCGCCTTTACTTTTTGTAGCTTGCTTAAGGATAGTCCCATGCCACGCGTTGTGACGCTTGCTCATTATTATACCCAGCCTGAAATCCAGCAAATGGCGGATAAGGTTGGCGATAGTTTGGAATTGTCGTTGTTTGCTCGCGATGCCGACGCCGATATTATCGTGTTTGCCGGTGTGCGTTTTATGGCAGAAACCGCCAAAATTTTGAATCCAAATGCCACGGTGATTTTGCCCGATGCCGGTTCAACCTGTTCTTTGGTGACGCAAACCGATGTGAGCGCGCTAAAAGCTTGGCGTGAATCGTATCCTGATCATGTGCATGTGTCGTATATCAATAGCTCGGCTGAACATAAAGCATTGTCAGATTGGATCGTCACCAGCCGTAATGTGGACGACATCATCGCGCATTTGTATGCCGAAGGTAAAAAAGTTATTTTCTCGCCAGATCGGAATATGGGCGCGTATTTGAACTTCCAGCATGGCTACGATATGCCGTTATGGTCGGCGGTGTGTGAAGTGCATGATAAGTTTAACCAAGCGGCGCTCGATGAAGCGTTTGCTGCGTGCACCACCGCCAAATACTTGATTGCCCATCCTGAAAGCCCATTGCCGGTGCTGCAGCAAGCCGATTACGTCGGCTCGACCTCAGGCATGCTCAACTGGATCAAATCGTTCGACCAAGAGCCCGATGCGGTGATCTTCGTCGCGACCGAAGATGGCATTTTGTACAATATGCGCTTAGCGCGCCCCGACTTGAAGATTGAGCAAGCGCCTATTTACGCCGGTTGCCAGTGTAATTCTTGCCCGTATATGAAAATGAACACGATTGAAGCGGTGAAACGCGCTCAAGCGGGGCAGGGCACCGAGATTGATTACCTGACTGCCAGCGATATGGAAGCCGCACGCTTACCAATTGAGCGGATGCTGGAATTCTCGCAACGCTATTACGCCTAGTAGGGTATTGGCCGCTAGGCTTTTTAGCTTAAAGGCTGGCGGTCAATACCCCATCCCACCATCAAGGGGGAAGGGGCTGCAGTCGATCTGTTTAAACGCGTGAAATTTAAAATATCATCGCCAAATCAAAGTCGAACCGAGCTGGGGATATAGTCATTTGCCGCGGTTGATGCAGGGTCAAGCTGATGCGTTTGCGTCGGTGTTGTTCTGAGGCGCGGCGGGGTTATTTTCGGCCACCACCTTGATTCGGCCAGTGGGCAAAGCGCCAGTCTTGGTAGGATTTGGCATCTTTAAAGCTGGCATTTTCATTGATAAATTGATCGTTTTTGAGTGGTTTTTGCAATGATTGGCTCTGCACGCCCATAAAGCCACCACCGGGGCCGCCAATCATCAGCCAATCGCCGCCGGTAATGGGGTCTTTATATGCTTTACGCAGATAGCGCCGAGGGAAGGGTACTCGCGGGTCTTGCACTAAATCTTGCAGCGTTTTGGGGTATTGCAGGCCAGCGGCGCTGTTTTGCTCGCTGTACTGCTTGATGGCGAGGCGAATTTCATTGCCAACGCGCATCAGTTCTTCTTCTTTACTGCGCTGAATGCGGTTTTGCCATGCCTCACCGACTTGCGCGAGGTAAATGCCCATAATTAAAACCAGCATCAAGGCCCAGACATAGGCAAATCCTTGCTGTGGACGATGCGGCAGGCGGCATTTCGTCACGCGCTTACCAAGAGCTGTACTGGGTGCCATCTTTAGCTGCGCCTTGGGCGCCACTTTTTAAATCGTAGACGCCAGTACCGGTTTCGGGCGGCACAATCAGCCATGAATCACGGCGACTCGTGATCGGATCGAGCGGCGCTTCGCGCAAATATTTACGGCTGACCAATTCGTCCAGATTATTTGGATAGCGGCCGGTATCAGCATAAAACTTATCAATCCCATCGCGCACCGCGACCAAATTGTGCTTGAGCACGGTTTCTTGCGCGCGGTCGGTTTGCTGAAAATAGCGCGGCACCACCAGCGTCAATAAGCTAGCCATAATCGCTAGCACCACCAAAAGTTCAATCAGCGTAAAACCTCGGCTTTGTTTACCACTCACGATATGGCACTCCACTTAGACCTGTTTGCGTCGAATTTGAGTAGATATCATACACGTCGCGGCCTTCAGCTGGCGCTTCGGGTGGGCTGGCATAGCTGCGTAGCCCCCAAGTTTGGGCATTGCTTTTACTGGGGCAATCGCAAAATGGGTCACGCGGTAAGCGGCGTAAAAAATAGATCTTTTTCCCCGCCGGGTCTTTTAAATCTTTGGCACCATCCACCAAGGTGTCGAGCGTGGGTGGAAAGCCTGATTCATCGAGCGATTTATTGACGCGGCCGGCATCGACCGCCGCTTTGTATTGGTCGATGCCATTGCGAATTTGCCAGAGTGCTCGGCGTAAATCGTCTTCACGATTGCGCGTTGCCGCCACTTGCGACAATGGCAAAGCCACGGTCGCAAGTACCGCCAGAATGGTCAACGTCACCATCAATTCAATCAGCGTAAATCCAGCAGCAAACCGCATCTTATCGACGGCCCATACCGCCACCCCGTGGGATCGGCGTTGCCGCTGGTGGCGTGGCTTCCGTTGGCGTTGCCGGTGCGGGTGGTTGTTGCGGCTGCGGTTGAACCTGTGGTTCTGGCGCTGGTGGAATATACGGTGCTGGCGAGCCACCTTGGCTATTGATTAACACCGTTGATGCATTGCGCAGGCGCAATGGGTCGGTGCTGATGCTGCCTTCGGTACCACTTTCAAAATTGGTGATATACGATGATGGAATCGGCAACGATCGCACGACTCTTGGTGTAATCAACAAAATGATTTCAGTTTTGCTTTTCTCGGTTTTATTGGTACCAAAAATTCGATCCAATACCGGTAAAGAACTCAGGAACGGTAAGCCCGAGCCGGTTTCGGCTTCTTGGCGCGACAACAGTCCGGCTAAGACTTGGGTTTCGCCATCACGTGCACTCATATTGGTTTCGGCGCGGCGCGTACCAATTTGGTAAACCAACAAGCCTGATTTGGTTGGGATGGTTTTGACAATATTGGACACTTCCAGCGTGACTTTCACGCTGATTTCATTGTCAATCGTCAGTACCGGCTCAACATTGAGCGTTAAACCCACGTCTTGGTAATTGACGTTTTCGGTGCTGGTGCCGTTGGAGACGGTGGTGGTGACCACCGGAACGCGATCGCCAATGAGGATTTTGGCTTTTTCACGATTTTTGACGCGAATTTTCGGGTTGGCCAAAATATTGGTTTTGCCCTTGCTTTGCAAGAAATTAGCCGTCACCGTTGGCGAGCCCAGATTAACCAGTACATCACCTTTATTTAGATTACCAATTTGATCGAGCGTGACTGAACCGGCAATTTTGCTGTTGTTGGTTGTGGTCGACGTCGTGATATTGCCGACGGTATTGGTCGTGACGACAGGCACAGCGCCGATTGCGTTGCCATACACCGTGGCACTGATCGAGTTCGGGTATTGAATGCCCAGATCAAGCACGTCACTATTGCTCACTTCAAGCACTTCAACATCCATCAAGACTTCAGATTGCGGAATATCTTGCGCGGCGATTAAGCGCTCGGCCACCGCAATGGCTTCGGGGGTATCGCGCATTACCAACATCGACAAACGCTCGTCGATATACACGTCGCGGGTTTTGATCATTTGCTTGATCATCGACAGCACTTGCTTGGGGTCAGCGTTGGACAAATAGAAGGTGCGCATCACCATGTCTTTGTAATCGCGATCTTTATCGGGCCGTTTGGGATAAATCAGAATGGTGTTGTCATTGAGGATTTTTTTATCCAGTTGATTGGTCGCCAAAATCAGATTAATCACGTCTTCGACGGTGGTGTCGCGGGCGTAAATCGTGGTTTTTAAATTGGGGGCGACGTCTTTATCAAAGATAAAATTAACCTTACCAATGCGCGAAATAATATCAAACACGCTCATCATGCTTTGATCGCGAAACTGCAGCGAAATCGGGCTTTTGAGTGCTTGCGCTAAAGCCGGGCGTAGATTGACTTCCCGCGCTTTACGGCTTTCTACTTCGTTGCGCAGCACTTGCGCTTGCACATTGCGTGGATTTTCCGCCAAGATTTGCAGCACTAGATTCAGTGATTCATCTGGGCGGCTGTCTTTGATTTCCTGTGCGTATTTGAGCATTGAGCTATGGCGAATGCCGATCTCAATCAAACGAATCCCTTCGCGAGCGCGATCGTTATTGCTATCCCAGCTTAAAACTTGCTGGTAACGCCCCATCGCCAAGGCGGTATCGCCGCGTGAACGCGCTTGATCGCCTTCTACTTGTAAGCGGGCCAAATACTGCTGCAAATTGGTTTGATACGCCATTCTCAGCTTTAAATCAGCGGGGCTGCTGGCCATTTGTGCTTGCAATACTTTCAGTGCGGCTTCTGGATTACCTTCGTCTTGGATCAGGTTTTCCGCTTTATAGCGCGCCATATCGGCGGCGCAACCGGCTAAAAAAGCCACCGAAATAATTGAGGACATCAGTGCTCGTTTCACAGTGCGCCTCCCATTGACAGAGTTTGTTGCTGATTGAGTGGCAAATAGGTAAACGTCAGCATAGTGGGACTCATTTTATCGAGGCGGTAACTGCCAAGTAGGCTTTCGCCCGGTTGTATTCGGCCTAAAGTATCGCATTGACTACAGAGCACGATGGATTGCCCTTGCGCTTCAACGACAATGTATAAGCTGTTTTTTTCTAACCATGTCGCAGTCACCACAAACGGCATCGGCGGAGCAACGGGAATCGGTGTCGGGGTCGGTGCAGGCGGCTTGGTGGGCGGCGGCGGTGGTGGAACCCACGATTGCTTAGGAAATAAATCGGCAATGCTGACGCCGGATGCTGTGGCACTGGCTTGGCTGGCGGCCGTATTTGGCATTGAGGCGCCGCGTATTTCTGCCGCGAGCGCGCGCCGCGCTGCAGGTTTTGCCGCGCTATCTAATTCAGGCTCGGTACGGTCTTGCCAAAAGGTATAGGCAGTGATGGCTAAGGTGGCACCGAGCAGGTATTGCATTGGACGAGAGAGCATTAATGGGCCTCCGTCAAATACGACAGCTGAATTTGCAGCGCGACTTGGTCGTCTGAAATTTGCTGGCGTTGCAGGTTGACGGTTTCAATACGCACGCCGGGTATGGTTTGTAGTTCCAGCATAAAGCGGCGAATTTGCATATAGCGCGCATTGGCAGGAAATTGCAGGCTATAGCGCTGCAATTTGCCATCGGCCTCAAATTGATTTTTGTAATCGACTTGTGTGATCACAATTTGATTTTTGGCGGCGAGCGCATTCAGCGCGCGTAAAAAAAACGTAAAGGTATCGCTGCGATTGAGCTTGGGCAGCGCATCGCTAACGCTGCTGGCCACTGCGGATACGCGCAATTGTTGAAAGCGATGCGCTAGTGCATTTTCTCTATCGATTAAATCGCGCTGATACGGTTTTAATTCTTGGGTATAGAGCAGTAAGGCAAAGCCCAATAAGGCTAAGCCGGCAATACCCAATATGCCCGAGTAACGAGGGATAAGGCGTAAATACCAAAATAATTGTGCTTTAGTCATCAATGCACTCCCGATGCGGCACTGGCTGAATGCACACGGCTGGCCGCAGTGCTGGCCGCAGTGCTGGTCGTGCTGCTGGGCACTGCGGGATCGGCCAGCCATAACACTTCAATCGCCGCGACGGCTGGCCGATTAGGGTCGCCAATTTTTAAGCTATTGCGAGCGAGGGTGACGTGCTTGGTGGCTGGCGCGGCTTCAAAGCGATCGACCAACAGTAAGACGTCATTGAGTGATTTGGCCTCTAAATCCATTTTGATATCGCGCTCAACGGTGGCGATTTCCAGCCGACTAAAAGCGATTTCTTGTTCCCAAACGCGCTCTAATAGATCAAATGCTGGGGCATGGCTGAGTAATTGATCTCGGCGGATTTTTTCGACTTTGGCCGAAACCGGTGAGGCATTGAGTTCGGCTTTGACTTTGCTATCGCGCTGCTTGATCCGCAGTGCGATGCTATCTTCTTGCAATTCGAGTTGATTTTTTTGTTCTTTGGCAACGTCAATTTGCGTCATTACCCACAGCACGGCGATCACGCCAAGCACGCACAGTAATAGACCCAGCCAAGGCGTTTGGGCGGGGCGTACATGAAAATCCAGTTGCAGTTTTTTCATTGGCTGGCATCCCCGGTAATAAACAGCGGCTGCACGGCACCGAGCCATTCAAAGTCAAAATCAGCCGATTTAACACTAGGCAATGTGAATTCCGACGAGGTGAGATAAATATGCTCGGGTAAAAACTGCTCGCTTAACACTGCGGCTTCTCGCACCAAGGCGGCCAGCGATAAGGTGTGATTTTCGGGGCTGTCATGGTCAAGCTGTATCGGCAAAGAGATAATCCCTTGCCAAGTTTGATGGCGATAAAAGCCAATTAAGGCATGGCCTTGCTCTAAAATCAGCAAGGCATATTCAGCCGCTTTTAATTGCCGCTGATGTTGATTGACTGCCGTCGTGAATAAAGGCTCGATTTTGCCGAGCTTCATTTTGCTGGTGCGACAAAGCTCTAGTAGCGTTTGGTACAGGCCTTCGTCAAAAGCGGCGGCAATCCGTGGTTGACCATAGCCGCCAGTGGCGATGCGAATCCGCCACGATTCACTACTCACGCCATAATGTTGGGTTAGCAATAAGCGGGCATAGCTTTCCCAATCGCGCTCGTAATTTAAACCGGCTTGCCAAGGTAAACACACATAGCGCACCCAAGGCGAGCCTAAAATTAGGTCGACTTGATCGTATCCCAATCGGCCACGTGGCACTTGATTGAGTAACTCTTGAAAGCGATTGACCAGTAGGTCGGGCGAAGGATCGAGGCTGGCACGCTGGCGTGCCAGTACGCTGCCGCTCCAATGCCGACTGGCAATCCGAATGCGCTGTTTGCTAAACCATGCACAATGCTTAATCCACAAAGGTGACACGGTTGATTTCCTGTAATGTGGTTTCGCCGCGGGCCACGGCGTTAAGGGCAATTTGGCGCATCGAAATAAAGCCATTGCTCAGGGCAATTTTTTTGAGCTCGACCGCTGGCGCGTGTTTGGCAATGGCTTGCTTGAGTTCATCATCCAGTCGCAATACTTCGGCAATGGCTTTACGGCCTAAATAACCGGTATTGCGGCAAGCGGGACAGCCGCTACCTTTGCGAAAAGTCCAAGTACTGACTTGTTGGCGAGTTAAGCCCGATGCGGCGAGTAATTCCAACTCGGGTTGATCGTCGCCGACGCAGTGTGGGCAGACTTTGCGAATCAAACGCTGCGCGACCACGCCAATCAGCGCATCGACAAAGCTATTGGGTTCAACGCCCATATGAATAAAGCGATCAATCACTGAAAACGCATTGTTGGCATGCACCGACGTCAGTACCAAATGGCCAGTGAGCGCTGCTTGAACGGCGATATTGGCGGTTTCGCCGTCACGAATCTCGCCGACTAAAATCTTGTCGGGGTCATGGCGCAAGATCGAGCGTAAGCCTCGGGCAAAAGTCAGGCCTTTTTTATCATTTACTGGAATCTGCAACACGCCGGGCAGTTGATACTCCACCGGATCTTCAATGGTGATGATTTTTTCTTCACCATTATTAATTTCAGACAGCGTGGCATACAGCGTGGTTGATTTACCCGATCCGGTTGGCCCAGTCACCAGTAGTAAGCCATAAGGCTCGTGCGATAGCGAACGAATGGCCGCCATGGTTTGCGCTTCATGGCCAAGGGTTTCAAGACGCAATGCCTTGAATGTATCGCCGCCGCCTTGTTTATCTAAAATCCGCAACACGGCATCTTCGCCATGAATTGACGGCATGATCGACACGCGAAAATCGACATCGCGATGATTCACTTTGGCTTTAAAGCGCCCATCTTGCGGCACGCGATGCTCAGAAATATCCAATTCGGCCAAGACTTTAATCCGCGAAATGATCTGCTCGGCCATTTCAGCACCGGTCACGCCGCCGGCATGCAGCAAAACACCGTCAATGCGGTATTTAATCGTCATGCCTTGCGGCGTGGTTTCCATATGGATATCGGACGCTTTGGCTTTAAGTGCGTCGTACAGTGTGGAGTTGACCAGTTTGACGACGGGTTTGGCATCTTGCGAAAGCGTCGTTAAGGTGATCTCGGTAATGTCTTCTTTATTATTTTCTTGGTTTTCACCGACCGCCATTTGATCCATCGCGCGGTGCGAGGTTTCATAGGTATTAAAGTACTGCTGCAAATCATCAAACAGTGCAAACGCCACGCGAAAAGCGACGCTGATTTTTTGCTGTGCCCAGTTGCGAACGACCGGGCTAAATGGGTCCGATAAAATGAGCACGTAGCCATGCTGCGGGATTTCCGCCAACAGGCACTGATGGGCAACGGCATCGCCAAAGGCGAGTAGATCATAGCGTGGCTTGAGTGCTTGAAGTTCTAGTGAGGTAATGGCCGGCAGCCCAAGGTAGCCGCTGACTGCAAGCAGATACGCCTCATTATTTAGGCCAAGTGATTGTTGCAATAGCAGCGGTAAGGGCTGATCGCCACGGCTGGCTCGCAAATGCTGAATCAAATCGAGCGTAATCATTGCATATTCCCGGCCAACTCAAAAATCGGCATATAAAGCAAAAAGACAATGCCCCCAATCAGTATCCCAATCAGTAACATCAAAATCGGCTCGAACAAACGCGTAAACATTTCAATCGCTCGATCGAGTTCTTCATCACAAAATTGCGCTGCGCGCTCGATCATCGTGGCCAGCTCACCGCTTTGTTCACCAACGCGTAATAGACGTTCCGATACCGGCGTCGTGAGCTGGTATTTGGCGAGCGTATTGGACAGTTGCTGGCCTGATTTAATGTCGATAATCGCTTGTGACAGCGCAAAGCGCATGCTGTTTGGCAATAATTGTGCCGCCAATTCCAGTGCCGCCACCAAATTCAATCCCCCCGAAAGCAACAGCCCCACGGTGCGATAAAAGCGGGTTAACGCAAATAAGCGCCGATATTCTTCCAGTCGCGGTAGTTTCCAAAATAGGGTCAGCAAAATCGTTTGAATGGCCTGCGTGCGAAATGCCATCACCATGGCGATCAAACTGGTGATGATGAGTAAAAACATCGCTTGGCCGTGTTGATGCACCAAGTCGCCCCACCACAGCATCATTTGCGCGGCGAAAGGCAGGTTTTTCATTGAGGCGTAAATTTGGCTAAATTTGGGAATCACATAAAATAGCAAAAACAGCATAATGCTGCCGCCAATGCCAATCACTACCATCGGGTAAATCAAGGAGGCGATGACCTTTTTTTTGACGGCGCTTAAGCGGGTTTCGTAGTGATGATAGCGTTTTAAGGCATCAGCTAAATGGCCGGTTTTTTCTGCCGATGCCACGCTGGCAATATACAGCGGCGGGAATAAATTCGGCATTTGCGCCAATACTTTGGATAAAGGCAGCCCTTGGTATAAGCCTTCGATCATGCTGGTGAGTACAGTGCGGTTTTGGTCGTGGCTGCTTTTTTCTTTCAGCGTTTCCATCGCTTCAACCAGCGTTAAACCCGCTTCGAGCAATGCAATCAGCTCTTGGGTGAAGAGCGAAACTTGAAATTCACTCTTGCCCAAAGACAGGCTGAAGGTGCGTTCAGCCTTAAAACTTACCAATTGCACACCTTGCTCTAATAGCCGAGCGCGCAGGTCGTCCACGTTGGCCGCATCCAGCGTCATCTCGCGCAGTTGGCCTGCGCTTAAGGCTTTAACTTGATAACGCATGGTTTACCAGTAGCTGATATCAGCGTCTTCGCCGCTACCACCTGGTTTGCCATCTAAGCCATAACTTTTTAATTCGTAGTCATGACCATTTTCACCCGGAATGGTGTAAATGTATGGCTTGTCCCAAGGATCGTTCGGGACATCCTTCATCAGGTAAGGCCCGCTCCATTTGCTTTCGTCAGCCGGCTTTTTGGTTAAGCTATTGAGGCCCAATTCAGTGCTTGGGTAGCGGCCAGTGTCGAGGCGATATTGATCCAATGCCCCAGAGATGGATTTCATTTGGCTGGCTGCAGTTTTGGTTTTGGCTTTGCCGACTTCACCAAACAGTTTGGGGCCGACGTAGCCCGCTAGCAGCGCAATAATAAGAAGAACCACGAGTAATTCTAATAATGTGAAGCCGTTATTTTTGCGTAAGAAATAGTGCGTTTTCATCTTCAATCTCGGTTTAAGTTTTATCGTACGAGATACGCTGGATTGATTCCCTGTAGGACAATATGCTAAAGCTTAAAAGCCACTGGAGCAAGGAATTTTACTGGGTTGTGCGGGCGGTGAAGGCTTGAGTTTGCTTGGTTTGCTGGCTTTTTTGTAGCATTTCATTATTCGTGTAACTTTTGTTTGTTTGGTGTAATTATTATGGATTTGGTGATAAAAAAGCCCCACTTAAACAGTGGGGCTCAATCATTACAGCGGTATTTTATTTATTGATGTGCGTCATCGCTTCAACCAGTTCACCAGTAGCGGTATCGCCATCAGCTTCCCAGCTAAAGATCCCGCCTAGGCCCATTTTTTTCGCATAGTCAGCTTTAAGTTTGATATCACGAGGCGTGTCGTAAGACCAGAACGTTGAGCCATCAAAGCGATAGGTTTGTTGCGTTACTGGGTGAATGTACTCAGTACCTGGTGCATTTTTCAGTACTTTGTAGTCTTCAATACCGGCTTCATACGTCCCTTTGGCAGCACCGGTTGCCGTTTGATACAGACCGTTGTTGACGTTTTTCACGCCAGTCCAGCCACGGCCATAGAACGGAACGCCAATGTGGAGTTTCGCCGCTGGTGTGCCACGGGCAATCAGATCTTTTACTGCTGCGTCAGTGTAGTACTTGCTGACTTTGCCAGTTTTAGGATCAACCGTGCGTGGGCTGGCTGGATCTTGGTACAGGTTTGATTGGAAGTCGGTTGGACCTTGTGCATCCCAACCGCCGTTAAAGTCGTACGACATGATGTTGATCCAGTCGAGGTATTTGCTGTACTCGGCAGGTTCAGTCGCAGCGATTTTCTCATCGCCGGCACCAATGGCAACGGTTAACAAGTATTTCTTGCCGGTGGTTTTGCTCAACTCATCCAATTGTTTGCGGAATTCTTGCATCAACAAGGTGTTGTTTTGCTTGTCGGCTGGAGAAACTGTGTTCGTGCCGATACCTTGTACCGCTGGGTATTCCCAGTCGATATCAATCCCGTCAAACACGCCTTCAGCAGAATTGACGGTTTTGCCTGTGGCTGGATCAACGTAAGAACCACCGGCATTAGAGCCTGAATCGAATGGAATATTCCCTTTGATCCACACGTCGATACACGAGCTAACTAAAGCTTGGCGTAGTTCTGGCGTTGCTGCAGCTGCAGAGAACCATTTCGACCATGTCCAGCCGCCCAATGAAATCAAGGTTTTCAGGTTCGGGTTTTTAGCTTTGAGTTTTTTCAGCTGATTTAAATTGCCTTTGAGCGGACCGGCTTTGCCTTGGCGAGGATCATCCCATTTATCCCAACCGTATTTATCGGCAACGCCGTCCACTGATTCACCAGCACCAAAGCCTTTTTGGTAAACCGCCCATGCATCACCACCATCTTGGCCGCCGGCTTCGGCTTTATTAATCGTTGCATCGCAAACATATTTGCCGCCACGGTTGTAGACATTACCGAATGAGTAGTTCAAGAACGTCAACTTGGCAGCTTGACCGCTGTCTTGCATGTTTTTCAGGTAGAACTGACGACCGTAAATTGACCATTCAGCAAAATAAGTACCGACTTGTTTCGCACCCGTTGGTGGCACAGGTGTTGCAGACGTGGTTGGTGTCGCAGTTGGTGTTGCGGTTGGTGTTGCAGTTGGTGTCGCAGTTGGTGTTGCAGTTGGTGTTGCAGTTGGTGTTGCAGTTGGTGTTGCAGTTGGTGTTGCAGTTGGTGTTGCAGTTGGTGTTGCGGTTGGTGTTGCGGTTGGTGTCGCAGTTGGCGTTGGTGTTGCTGTGCTCGTGCCACATGCGCCCATGTCTTGCCAAACATCATTGCTGCCTGGCGCGTTGCCTTGTGTCCACCATTTGGCTTTGTAGCTACGGTTGTTGTAGCTGACTAAGTTACCACCAGTGTAAACGGCGCTTGAATTCCACTCTGCGCTAGTGCATGCGCCTGGTGCAGTGCTTGGTGCGGTCGTTGGCGCGGTGGTTGGAGCAGTGCTCGGTGCTGTGGTGGGTGCAGTACCGGTTGCTTCCCAAGGGCCCCATTGTTCTGCGCCGGGTACATTACCTTGAGTCCACCATTTTGCTTTGTACGTGTTGCCGGCGTAAGTGACAACGGCACCACCAGAGTAGGCGGTTGCGCTATTCCAGGCGTCAGCAGCAAAGGCGCTGATTGAGACAAAGGCAATGGCTGCTGGGATTGCGGCTAAACGGAAGTTCATTTGATATTTCCTCTCATCCATCATTTGTTTGGTAAGAATTTCAATTGCACTGTGAGGTGCATGGTCTTCAAAACAGGGTTTGACCCGAGTGCACTGCGAGTAGCCCCTGTTTGTTCTTGGTTTTTTGGCTCGTACACTCGGCGCATTGCGACGCTGGATTTTGTTTTGGCTAATACCAGTCGTTGCACGTAATCTTTGCAGTGAATTGTGGTTGCTTTCACTGTTGTTACGTTTCGTAGCGCTAATTTCTCAAACTACATTTGTCTTGTCAACTCAGTGAATGGGTTTAAAAACAGTTTAAATTCATAGCCTTAAATGCTGAGTAAGAAAAACAAGGGTGTTTGAAATAAATAAGAGTACATATCATGAAATGCTAATTATTGCGTTGCAATGTGGTGCGGGGTGGGTTTGGCTAATGCCTTTGAAATATAAGGATAAATACCAATTTGACTTTTCGTGCACTGTTTTTGCTCTGGGTTTTCTCGGTAAACCGCGAGCGAAAAAAAAAGACGATCGAGTGATCGTCTTTTTTAAAATCTGTATACAAAAGCTGACATATCGCTCAGCTGTTGTTTATTTTTATGCAGCTAAACGTGCTGCAACCACATTCCAGTCAACCAGTTTCCAGAAACCTTCGAGGTAGTTAGGACGGCTGTTGCGGTAATCGATGTAGTAAGCGTGTTCCCAAACGTCACAGGTCAACAGTGCTGTTTCGCCAGTAGTGAGTGGGGTGCCTGCTGCGCCAGTATTCAAGATATCGAGTGAACCGTCGGCTTTTTTAACTAGCCAAGTCCAGCCTGAACCAAAGTTGCCGGCTGCTGATGCATTGAAGGCTTTTTTGAATTCATCCAGTGAGCCCCATTTAGCGGCAATGGCATCAGCCAATGCGCCAGCAGGTGCGCGATCTTCACCAGCTGGGTTCGGTGCAAAGCCAAACCAAAAGAAAGTATGGTTCCAAGTTTGTGCGGCGTTATTATATAAGCCACCTGCAGGGGCCGTTTTTACAATCTCTTCTAGCGACTTGTTTTCGTTGTCGGTGCCTTTGATGAGGTTGTTCAGGTTGGTAATATAAGTTTGGTGATGTTTGCCGTAGTGATAAGACAAAGTTTCAGCTGACATAAATGGCGCTAAAGCGTCTTGTGCGTAAGGCAGTGCAGGAAGTTGATGTTCCATGTGTTTCTCCGGTTGAGGGTGGTATTGACGATATGGCACTGTGGCGTGCTTTTTCAAGAGCTGTCTATATTGTTTCTGCTCGCAAGGGCTCTATGTTATCTTTGAAACATAAAGTATGTACGGCTATGGGCTAATTTTTTTAGCTTGGGCGCAATTTAGGATTAAGTTTATGAGTATTTTGTCTTTGATTTTAGCGTTGCTGTTAGAGCAACTTCGGCCGATTAGTAGCCGTAATCCACTGTATTTGGGTTTTATTCGCACCGCCAATGGCATGGGGCGTAATCTCAATGCGGGTGAATATCGCAATGGGGTATATGCCTGGCTGCTTGCTGTGGTGCCGCTGGTGGCGATTACTGCGGGTGGGTATTGGTTTTTGTTGCGGTATAACGTGTTCTTGGCGATTGCTTGGAATGTGTTGATTTTATATTTTACGATGGGCTTTCGCCAGTTTAGCCATGCCTTCACCAAAATTTCCAAAGCATTGCAGGCCGATGATCTGAATACTGCGCGCAGCATGCTGGGAGATTGGACAGGGCAATCGACCTCAGAGCTCAATGAAGATGAAGTAGCCCGTTTGACGATTGAGCAAGGGGTGATTGATTCTTATCGCTATGTGTTTGGGACGATTTTTTGGTTTGTTGCTTTGGCGTGGATTGCCGGCCCTGCTGGTGCTGTGGCTTACCGTGCGGCGTGTTTATTGCAGCAAAAATGGGGTGGGCACGGAGATGTGTTTGGCCGCTTTGCCGATGGCGTGATGGATATTTTGGATTTTATTCCGATTCGTTTGGCGGCGATTTCATTTGCTGTAGTGGGTAATTTTGAAGATGCAGTTTATTGCTGGCGCTCACAGGCGCAGCAATGGATGGATCAAGATTATGGGATTTTGTTGGCGTCCGCCGCTGGCGCTTTGGGGGTTCGTTTGGGCGAAGCGTTGCACCAAGATCATACGGTGAAATATCGCCCCGAATTAGGCGTTGGCGAATCGGCTAATCCCGATTATTTAGCCAGTGCGGTGGCGCTGGTGTGGCGCGCGGCGATTTTATGGTTGGCGGTGATTTTGTTATTTAGTATTTCTCAATGGGTGGGCTAAGCAATGGCTGAGATTCAATTGGGTGCAACGGCCTGGCGAGTGAACAATATATATTGTGTGGCGCGCAATTTTGTTGCTCATGCTAAAGAAATGGGCTCGGCGATCACTGAAGAGCCGATGGTATTTATTAAACCCAATTCAGCGGTGGTGCAACCGGGGGCGGCGTTGGTGTTGCCGTCATGGTCCAATGAGGTGCATCACGAATTAGAGTTGGTGGTGTTAATTGGCCAAGGCGGCGCGCAGATTGCGAAGGCCGATGCGCTCACGCATATTGCGGGCTACGGTTTGGGCTTGGATTTGACCGCGCGCGATGTGCAGGCGCTGGCGAAAAAAAATGGCCAGCCATGGACTTTGGCCAAAGGCTTTGATGGTGCTGCGGTGTTGACTGACTTTGTCGCTGCGGACGGGATTGATCCGACGCAGCAGCAATTTACGCTGACGATTGACGGTGAGCTACGCCAGTCGGCCGACACGCGCTTAATGGCATTTGACGTTGCCACCTTGATTGCGTGGATTTCCAGTAAGTTTACTTTGCAGCCCGGCGATCTGATTTATACCGGCACCCCAGAAGGGGTGGGGCCGATTCGTTCTGGGCAAACGCTTAATCTGGCGTGGCCCAATCAGCTTGAACAATCTTTTGCCGTCGCGTAATTGCCTTAATCGAGCATGCAAAAATAAAAAACCCGCAATAGCGGGTTTTTTTATGGGTATGTCAATCTAAGCTTTTTGACATATTGCTTATAGGACAATACCCTCGATTATCGACAGTTGCTTGGTCGGCGCAGCGAACAAACCAAGCGTTAATAGATGCTAGTCGGCACTCGCAAGGCTGGCTAAGTCCCAGCGTGGTTTGACAGCAAAAGAGCCGGCAACTTGTCGCTCCTTGAGTCGCTGTGCGCCAGCATAAGCAATCATCGCGCCATTGTCGGTGCACAATTCAAGTGGCGGATAAAACACCGTAAAGCCGCGTTTTTTGGCGGCATCATCGAATGCAGCACGCAATTGTCGATTGGCACCCACGCCGCCGGCGATGACCAAACGCTTCATGCCGGTTTGTTTGAGTGCTTTGAGTGACTTTTTAACCAGCACTTCAACAATGGCTTCTTGGAATGCCGCGCAAATATCGGCCCGAGTTATGTCGTCCAGCGGCGATTGTTGGGTGACTAAATTAAGCACTGCGGTTTTTAAGCCAGAAAAACTCATATCTAAGTTCGGCGTATGCAGCATGGGCCGTGGCAAAGTAAAGCGCGTTGCGTCGCCGGTATCGGCCAGTTTAGATAGCGCTGGGCCGCCGGGATAACCTAAGCCAATCAGCTTTGCTGATTTATCAAATGCTTCACCCGCTGCATCATCGACGGTTTCGCCGAGTAGTTCATAGCGCCCAACCCCGTGGACAGCCATCAATTGCGTGTGGCCACCGGATACTAATAAAGCAATAAAAGGAAACTCTGGCGCAGGGTCGGCCAAGCAAGGCGATAATAAATGCCCTTCTAAGTGATGGACTGCAATCGTTGGCTTGCCTAGTGCAAACGCCAGTGCATTGGCAACGGATGCGCCAACCAGTAAAGCGCCAGCAAGACCGGGTCCTGCGGTGTAGGCAATGGCATCAATGTCAGCAAGCTGTTTGCCCGCTTGCGCTAAACAACTTTCAGTTAAAGGTAGTACGCGGCGAATATGGTCGCGGGACGCCAATTCAGGCACAACACCGCCATACTCGCTATGCATGGCGATTTGGGTATGCAGTTGGTGGGCCAACAGGCCTGCTTCGGTGTCATACAGCGCAACGCCAGTTTCGTCGCAAGAAGATTCAATGCCTAATACCAGCATGGCGCACTCATTATTAGATGATCAATCTGCTTATATTAACGGGCAAAGATGCAACACGAAAGGGGCTGATCTCTATTCCTTTTGACAATTCAGAATTTATACCGGATAATCGCACCCTTTCCCGATCTTTGGTCTTTAACGAGGCTAGAGTTTAAAAGTTTACTAGGATTCGACTAATGCCTTCCGTACGCGTTAAAGAAAACGAACCGTTCGAAGTAGCGATGCGCCGCTTCAAGCGTTCTGTTGAAAAGACTGGCCTCCTCACCGAACTTCGTGCACGCGAATTCTACGAGAAGCCAACTGCTGAACGTAAACGCAAGCTTGCTGCCGCTGTAAAGCGTCAACACAAGCGTCTGCGTAGCCAACAATTGCCAGCAAAACTCTACTAAGAGTTAAGCTAGTTGTTGTTTGTACTTAAGGTCGCCTAGGCGGCCTTTTGTTTTTTCTGCACTTAGCGTTGTCATTACTAAGCGGTGTGAGTTGATTTTGACGATTTCGGTCCAAATTGAAGCTAAAGAATCGCAAAGCGTGTTGGTCGCGCGGCGTGAAGACGTACAACGTTTTGTTATGACTGCATCAAATTAAGGACGTGTGATGACTTTAAAAGCCCGAATTACTGCTGATATGAAAACAGCAATGAAAGAAAAGCAAGCTGATCGTCTTGGTGCTATCCGTTTATTGCTTGCTGCGATCAAGCAGCGTGAAGTGGATGAACGGATTGAGCTGGATGATGCCGCGATTACCGCCATCATCGACAAAATGCTCAAGCAGCGTAAAGACAGCATCACGCAATTTGAAGCCGCCGCACGTCAAGATTTGGCAGATAAAGAAAAATTTGAAGTGGCGGTCTTGATTGAATATATGCCGCAACAACTCAGCGCTGAAGAAATTGGCGCTATTGTTGACGCCGCGATTGCAACCCATGGTGCGACCGCTGCTGCGATGGGCAAAATCATGGCCGAAATCAAGCCCCAACTCGCCGGTCGTGCCGATATGGCTGAAGTGAGTAAACTCGTTAAAGCGCGGATGGCGTAATTGCTAGGAGTTTGCGGGTCTATTTTTTTGAAGGTGTGCTGAGTTTAAATGGCGCTTATTCCCGATGATTTTATTCAGGATTTATTGAACCGCGTTGATATTGTCGACGTGGTCGAGCGCTATGTGCCGCTAAAAAAAGCCGGCCAAAATTACATGGCCTGCTGCCCGTTTCATAAAGAAAAATCACCTTCTTTTACGGTTAGCCAAACCAAGCAGTTTTATCACTGCTTTGGTTGTGGGGTGCATGGATCGGCATTGACTTTCATCATGGAGTTGCAGGCTTTAAGTTTTCCTGAGGCCGTTCGGCAATTGGCAGAATCGGTCGGCATGCAAGTGCCGGTTGAAGATCGGCCACAATCGGCAGAACAAAAAAAAGTTCCCGGCATTTACGATGTACTGAAAGTTGCGTTTGATTTTTATCGGGCGCAACTCAAAACTGCACCTGCGGCGATTGAGTATTTCAAACGACGTGGTGTTGAGGGTAAAACAGCGGCGAAGTTTGGCTTGGGGTATGCGCCTGGCGGCGATGATTGGCAGCCGCTTAAAGCGGTATACCCCGACTATGACTGGAATGTCACTTTGGCTGAGGCGGGCTTGGTGATTGATAAAGAAGAATCAAAGCGTCGCTACGATCGTTTTCGTGAGCGCGTAATGTTTCCAATTATGAATCAACGTAGTCAGATCATCGGTTTTGGTGGCCGGGTGATGGGGCAGGGCGAGCCTAAATATTTGAACTCACCTGAGACGCCGGTATTTAGTAAGGGCCGAGAGCTGTATGGTTTGCCGCAGGCACGTACCGCCATTCGTGATCGCAACCGAGCCTTGGTTGCTGAGGGCTATATGGATGTGGTGATGCTGCATCAGCATGGCATTGAGTACGCTGTTGCATCGCTAGGTACGGCCTGTACGCCTGAGCATATTCGTAAATTGCTTAAATTGGCCGATGAAGTGGTGTTTGGCTTTGATGGCGATAAAGCCGGTATCAAAGCCGCATGGCGAGCGCTAGAAAACAGCCTGCCTGAAGTGAAAGACGGCAAAGAGCTGAAATTTTTGTTTTTGCCTGCCGAGCATGATCCGGATTCTTACGTGCAGGAATTTGGTCGTGCCGCATTTGAGTCGTTGATTGATGAAGCGGCGTTGCCTTTGTCGCAGTACTTATTAAAAGAATTGTCGGCACAGGTTGATCTAACAATGGAAGAAGGTAGGGCGCGTTTAGTACATATTGCACGTCCCCATCTTGATCAATTGATACAAGCCCCCATATTAAAGTTAATGCTTGGTAAACGGTTGGCAGAAATGTGCCAATTATCCAGTGCCGAATTTGCATCGTTGACGGTTGTTCCGCCGACAGATGTGCCGATTTTTCCGGAGATTTCCGCAGATGCAGCGTTTGATTCTGCGCCAGTCTATGATGCGTGGCAGGGTCAAGGTCAAGTAAAGCGGCCTTGGCAGCCTCGTTCTGGCGGAAGTTTTAAGCGGGGAGCACGCGGCAAATTTTGGCGAGCAGAAGAAGATCGACCACGTTTAAAGCCAGCAGGCAAGCATGATCCATTGTTGCGCGTTTTGCAGTTGGTTTTATTCCGTCCGTCGATTCTACAAGGGCAGGATGAGTGTGAATTGGCTTGGCCTAATGAGGGGTTTAGTGGTTTAGTGCGTTGCGTATTGATGCGCGCTAGATTAGATATCGAACTTCTAGGTACTGAATTGGTCGAACGTTGTCTGGATCTACCGGGGTATGAGCGATTAATTCCGATAGTGAATGAATCACATCATTTGTTTGATAAGTTTGACCAAGACGAATTGCTCATCGAAATTTCTAACTCATTGCTGGCCGCGACGCAAAAGTTTTCGCTAGGGTCTACACTGAGTCGGAAAGAAGAGCTCGATGCACTCTCGGCCAGTCGCGGTTTGACTGATGAAGAATCGCAAGAATACTTGACGCTTTTGTTGCGTCGCTAGCTAAGTGAAGGGGTCAAATGGGCTCTTCACTTCCGATGTCGGGGACAAAACCCTTCGATGTCTGGTATAATTCTCGGTTTTGCTAGACACCCAAGCAGAGTCATGGCAGCAGATCAAAAACTAAATAAAGATAATCTTGAATTAAACGGCGGCAAACAGGCCGAGGAAAAACTCGACCCTGAAGAACGCAAAGCCAAATTTAAGACGCTAATCGTCCTCGGTAAAGAGCGTGGTTACCTCACGTACGCCGAGATTAACGATCACCTCCCAGAAGACATGTTGGATGCCGAGCAAATCGAAGGCATTATCAGCATGATCTCCAATATGGGGATCCAAGTCTACGACGAAGCTCCTGATGCTGAAGATCTGTTGATGTCCGATGCGCCTGCCCGTGTGGCAGACGAAGACGCCGCCGAAGAAGCTGAGGCTGCGTTATCATCGGTAGACGCTGATTTTGGCCGCACAACTGATCCTGTCCGTATGTATATGCGCGAAATGGGAACCGTTGAGCTTTTGACGCGTGAAGGCGAAATTGAAATCGCCAAACGCATCGAAGACGGCTTAAAGCACATGATCACCGCCATTTCGGCATGTCCAACGACGATCGCTCAAATTATTGATTTGGTCGAACGTGGTTTGAATGATGAAATTCGCATTGATGATGTCATCGATGGCTTTATCGATCCAAACGCGGTTGAAGAAGAAGAGGCGACGCTCGATTTACCTGATCCTGATGCGGTGCTCGAAGAGAGTGAAGCTGATGATGAGGAAGAAGCTGAAGATGATGGTGGTGCCGCAGCAGCTAGCGCCAATCTAGAGCTACTCAAAACTCAGGCACGTGAACATTTTGAAGTGATTAACGACCTTTACGGTCGAATGCTTGAGGCATTGATTGATCACGGCACCGCATCGCCAACCTATATCTTGCTGCAGCAATCCATTGCGATTGAGTTTCAGAAGATTCGTTTTTCTGCGCGTCAGGTTGAATCGCTGTGCGATGTATTGCGTGGAATGGTCGATGATATTCGCACGCACGAACGCCAAATCATGGATTTGTGTACGCGCCGCGTGGGCATGCCCCGTGATTACTTCATTAAGAATTTCCCTGGTCGCGAAACTGACTTGACATGGGTGCCTGAAGAAATCGCTGCAGAAAAAAATTACTCCGGCATCATGTTCCGTTATAAACACGCGATCATGGAGCAACAGCAAAAACTCAACGAGCTGCAAGAATCTGCACGTTTGAGTATTCGTGAGTTGAAAGAAATCAGTCGTCACATGTCGACTGGTGAAGCCAAGGCCAAACGCGCTAAACGCGAAATGATCGAAGCCAACTTGCGTTTGGTGATTTCTATCGCCAAAAAATACACCAACCGTGGTTTGCAATTCCTCGATTTGATTCAGGAAGGCAATATCGGCTTGATGAAAGCAGTGGATAAATTCGAATATCGCCGTGGTTACAAGTTCTCGACGTATGCTACCTGGTGGATTCGTCAGGCGATTACTCGCTCGATTGCTGACCAAGCACGTACGATTCGTATTCCGGTACACATGATCGAAACGATCAATAAAATGAACCGTATTCAGCGCCAGATTTTGCAAGAAACAGGTAACGAAGCAACGCCTGAAGAATTGGCTGAACGCATGGAAATGCCGGAAGACAAAATTCGCAAAATCCTTAAAATCGCCAAAGAGCCGATTTCAATGGAAACGCCGATTGGTGATGATGATGATTCGCACCTCGGTGATTTTATTGAAGACGCTAATAATATGGCGCCTGCTGATGCTGCTGTTTATGCCGGTCTACGTGAAGCAACCAAAGAAGTGCTTGATACTTTAACGCCACGTGAAGCCAAGGTGTTACGCATGCGTTTCGGTATCGACATGAGTACTGACCATACGCTTGAAGAAGTTGGTAAACAGTTTGATGTAACGCGTGAGCGGATTCGTCAAATTGAAGCCAAGGCTCTACGTAAGCTGCGCCATCCAACTCGTTCAGAAAGATTGAAGAGTTTTATTGAAAATAACGCCAGCGAACAGTAGAATAGCAATCCTTTCGGGCCTTTAGCTCAGTTGGTTAGAGCAGAGGACTCATAATCCTTTGGTCCACGGTTCAAGTCCGTGAAGGCCCACCAGTAGAATCAAGCACTTGGCCCAGTCTTCGGACTGGGCTTTTTGCTTTCTCACTCTTCACGTCAAAACGTTCCACCTAAAACGTTCCACTTGAATAGCCAGCTTGTCGCTAAGGGTTCGGCCGCTCGACCGTCATGTTTAATTTTTCGCAGTAACTATTCTTTACTGGTCTATGCTTAAAAACTATTTTTAAATTTTAGCTATCCAGATGAACCTTCCTTTACCTTCACCACTTTTGGCTTGTTTTATTCCTGCAGTCAACCCACCGACACAGTTGTCTGAACATCAAATTTTGTTTGATTTTAACGATGGTGCGCGTGTTCAGTTGCCCGATGGTGAGTGGCGAGTGCGGTTATCTGATTTGCAAACGCATAATATTTTGTTTGAAACGCAAATTGGCGCAGGCATGGTCATGAGTAGCAAAAAGTACTTTGTTCCGTTTCATATAGAGGTGTGGAACAAAGATCAAAAAATATTGGATCATCGACTCAGTTTGCAAGACCAGCCTGTTTTGATTCAATTTCCTGTTGGCACTTTAGGTGACGTGTTGGCTTGGTTTCCCTATGCGGCACGTTTTGCTGCCGAGCATCGATGTCACCTTACCTGTTCAATGGCTGCAAATTTAATTCCTCTTTTTGCTCAAGCAAATCCAATAATTCGTTTTGTTACTCCAGAAGAGATTAATACGTCTGAATTTTATGCGACTTATTACTTAGGGTTGTTTTTTGGTGATGAGGAACACCATTATCAGCCTGGTGACTTTCGTCTGGTTGGTTTACACCGTACTGCTGGACATCTATTGGGGGTTGATCCTAGCGAAGAGCCAGCAAAAATTACATCGTTGGAGCGTCCTCGGCAAGTGCTTGAGCCTTACGTTTGTATTGCCGTGCAAAGCTCTACGCAATGCAAATATTGGAATCATCCGACGGGTTGGATTGAGGTTGTGAAATACCTGAAGGGGCAAGGTTTACGCGTGTTGTGCATTGACCAAAAATCATGCCATGGCAGTGGTTTAACTTGGACCACCTTGCCTCATGGCGCAGAAGATTTTACTGGGGATTTGCCTTTGCTGGAGCGGGCGGAATTAATTCGCAATGCTGAGTTCTTTGTTGGCTTGTCGAGTGGGCTTGCTTGGTTAGCTTGGTCGGTAGGAACGCCAGTCGCTTTGATTAGCGGTTTTACTCATCCTATTAATGAATTTTATACCCCATACCGTATTTTCAATCATCACACCTGTAATAGTTGCTGGAATGATCCTCGGTATAGTTTTGATCATGCTGATTTTTTTTGGTGCCCTCGGCATAAAGATACCCCCCGGCAATTTGAATGCACGCGGTTAATTACGCCGCTGCAAGTGGTTGATGTATTAAATCGTATTCCACAGCGAGCTTTAGTCGTCTAAGTGAAAGAGGTGATCTATGAAATTTCGCACTCAAAATTTGCGGTATGGCCTTCGTTGTTTTTCTAAATCGATTTTTATCTCTCGATTAATACTGCTGCTATTGATGCCTTCATCACTAGTGCTGGCCTATACCACGCCGGTGAACAGTGTTATTTCTGGGGAAACTGTCAATTCTGGCACTCAGGTAGTTGTTGATGGTGGTGTGGTGAGTAATAGCTTGGTAATGACGCCTGCGACACAAGAGGTGATGTCGGGTGGGGTAGTGAGGTCGTCACATATCGATGGCAAACAAATTGTTTATTCTGGCGGCCTGTTACAAGCAAATAATGTAGTGGGAAACCAGTATGTAAATTCTGGTGGAAGGGCAGATCAGAGTCAAATTAGTGGGTGGCAGTATATCTCTGCGGGGGGGCTGGCGACCTCTGCTTTAATTAATACGGGCTATCAATATAACGCAGGACTGGCAACAGATACGAGTATTGTCGGTGGCGGTATTCAGGTAGTGCAAAGTGGTGGGCAAGCAGTACGGACAATGGTGAATAATGGGCAACAAGGTGTTGTATCTGGTGGTTTGGCGACAGCAACGACGGTGATTTCTGGTAGCCAGATTATCTTCGCCGGTGGAGTGGCCACCAATGCCACCGTTTTATCTGGGAGTGGTCAATACGTCTATAGCGGCGGCCTTGCCTCTGGAACGCAGGTGGTTTCTGGCACGCAGAGTGTTTATGTTGGTGGTTCGGCGACGAATACATTAATTGAAAAAAATGGCGCGCAGAATGTGCAAGGCTCGGTGAGTAATACGGTCATTTCAGGTGGCTCTCAAGATATTGTCGCTGGTGTGGCCAGTTTTACGACTTTAAATGCTGAGGCAGATCAATTGGTCGCCGGCGGCTCTGCGGTATCCAGTACATTAAATGGTAATAGCAATCAAAGTATTTTGTCTGGTGGTGTGGTACGGCACACGATCCTAAATGATAGCAATCAAGATGTTGGCGCAGGAGGGCAAGCATTTGATACTACGGTTGGCAGTGGTAGTGATCAAACGATTGAAGGTATTGCTACGCGCAATATGATTGCTGAAGGTGGTCGGCAATTTGTGAGTGCGGGTGGTATTGCAAACGATTCTTTGCTGAATGGCGGTTCCCAGCAGGTTTTGTCGGGGGGGCTGGCTTCAGCAACCACAGTGGCTGCAGGCAATCAAAGAATAGAATTGGGTGGTGTTGCTAGTTCGACTATTTTGGGCGCAGCCGATCAAGTCGTGCTCGGGCGTGCTAATAACACGGTGATTGATGGTGGGCGTCAGTTTATTGAGGCTGGCGGCATTGCCAGTGGCAATACATTCAATGCAGGCACGCAGCAGATCGCATCGGGAGGGCGAGTGATTGATACACAGCTACTCTCTGCAAGCCAATTTATTTTGTCTGGCGGGGCTGCTGAAAATACGAGCATCAATTCGGGCGGAAGGCAGACTGTATCGCTAGGCGGTATCGCAACAGGGGTCCATTTGAATGGTGGGCGGATGCTCAATAATGGTGGCACAGTTAGTGAGCTAAATATTTCGGGTAGCGGTGGACAAGCTTGGTTAGCGGCGGGCACTTTGGCTGGCACAACAATAGTCTCGGGCTCCAATAATCAATTGATTTTGCAAGGCGGTAAGGTCGACGGGACGCTAACTATTGCGGGTAGCGACAATCAGATAGATTTACTCCGAACGGACCTTTCCGGCATTAACAACTTGCGTGACAGCACCGGTTTAAATCACTTGTCACTTTTAAATGGCGCAGTTATTTCTGCCGCAACGACCATAGATGGTCGTTCATTACCTAATGTGCTTGATTTGCAAAATTGGGGTGCAATTAGCGTTCAGCGCGGTGCAACCTTGGTCATGGCTGGTAATTTGAGTTTAGCGAGTAATGCAACGTTAACTAATTTAGGTTCTTTGAATGTGCCAGTGAGTGCGCAACTCACTGCAGGGCTGAATAATGCAGGGACGATTGCTTTGGGGGGCGGAGGTCAATTTTCTACTTTAAGTGTCTTCGGGCAATATCACAGCACGAATGGTCTTTTGGTAGATCATGTTTCAGCAAACTTTGAAAGGTCATCGATGCTGCAAGTGGAAGGTAATTTATCTGGAACAACACGAGTTCAATTTAATAATGATGGATCTTCGGGCCGGCTCGGAGAGCAAATTCATTTTGCTCAATCACCGATTAGTACTCTGACACGGAGTGATACTTTTATTGCAGCCAATCCTGTTGGTGCACGTAATCCATATGACGTTAGATTGAAAGGGAGCCCGTATGTATGGGAAATTGTGCAAAAAAATGAGAATGGACGTACGAATTGGTTTTTGCAGACCCCATTTGCTCCTCCTGTGGCGCCTGATGTTAATGCTGGACCACCAGCTCCACCAGCTCCACCGGCTCCACCGGCTCCACCGGCTCCACCGGCTCCACCGGCTCCACCGACCCCGACTGCGCCTGTATCTCCAGATGTATCTTCAACATTAAAACCCCATCGCGTACTGCCAGAAATACCTGCATATGGCATTTTGCCGGCAATATCCGATATTATTTTGCGCAGTAATTTGAGCGCGATTGAACAACGTTTAGATATTATCCCGAGTGTAGCCCATGATCTTTGGATGAAAATCGATGCCACTCATTTAAGGCAAAGTGCAGATTATGGTTTTTCGTTTGATGGTTGGGGGAGCTCTTTAACAATAGGTATTGATCGAGATGGTCAGCTCGATGATAGTAAGTTATGGCGAGGCGGTGCTTTTTTTACGTGGAGTCATAATCAACTAAATACTTCTGGAGAGGGCGGGCTTATTCATTCGCGTGCTAGCGCTGATTTGGATGTAAATAGTTTTCAAACTGGCTTGTATGGCCAATTAGAAAAAGATGGCTGGTATGGGCGTGCGATTGCATTGCTAGGGTATGAGCGTGCAAAGGTTAAAACAGAAGACGCCTATAGCAATACCCTGACAGCCCCTATTTGGGCAACAAATCTTGGTGTCGGGAAGGTGTTTGAAGTGTTTGATAGTTGGACTCTCTCCCCTCAGCTTAATGTTGGATATGCAAATTTTAATTGGGATTTGCAAGATGAAAGTATTAAGGGGCGCTTTGAACAAACTTCACATTGGTATGGTGGGGCAAGTGTTCGAGTTGAGCGGAGAATAAATACAGAAGAAAATATTTGGCTTCGCTCAGGCGTTACGCATCAATTTGGCAATGACAGCGCACTCAATTTAACCACTCCGAATCTGTATTTACCTGCAGCAGGGCCAAGTACGACTTGGCAAATGCAATTCGGGTATAGCAAGCAGACTAACTGGGGCCGTTACTATGGTTTGCTCGGTGGCAGTTGGGCTCGAGGTCAGCAGTTAGGTAAGGCTGAGCTAGGTTTACAATGGAAGTGGTAGTGGAGCGTGTCTTACGTAAAGAGTTTTCAGTGCATAGGTTTGAAAGCGGCAAGAGTCTAAGGGATGACAGGCTCTTGCCCTTGTATTGTGATTTAAACTTAGAAACCTTCAATAAAGAAAAACTAATTTGAACCCATAAACTCATTGATTCAAATGCGGCTGAGCTATTAATTTGAATATTTTTAGGTATTCTGCTCTAACCACTCAGTCGACAGTTTGATTTCGTCATTGAGGTTGACACCCACGCCACGCTCAAGAATGTTTTTAGCGATTTTTTTTGCCTCGTCTAATGAATGCATCTCATAGGTGCCGCACTGATAAAGATTAAGCTCAGGAATTTCAGATTGTTGAGCGACCTTAAGTACATCTTTCATGGCCGCTTGCCAAGCATCTACCACTCGCGACTCGTTCGGAGTGCCAATTAAACTCATGTAAAATCCGGTGCGGCAGCCCATTGGGGAAATATCAATAATTTCTACGCCATCACCGTTGAGGTGTTCACGCATAAACCCCGCAAATAAGTGTTCAAGAGTGTGGATGCCTCGTTCAGATAATATCTCTTGATTTGGAATGCAAAAACGTAGATCGAAAACGGTAATTGCATCGCCGTGAGGGGTCGTCATTTTTTTTGCTACGCGGACGGCTGGTGCTTTCATGATGGTGTGGTCAACAGTAAAGCTATCTAGCAGGGGCATGGTGACTCCAATGGTTTTGTGAGTAATATGAATACTGGACGAGATTGTACTTAGCAATAAGGTTTATGTGGATGTCCTTAGTCTTTTATTTCTTTAGTCTATGCCAAATAGTAAGTGATCTCCTTTTGGTATGCTGCAAGCCTACTTTCCACGTCTCACTGCGAAAATGTTAGCTAATTTAGGCGCAAAAACGGCTAAATAAGCTTTTTTCGCGCTTTATCATTCGCAATCAATACTTCATCCCCTTCTGAATAGCGAAGGCATCAGAATTAATGTTGAAATTTGATGCTTTAAAATTCAACAACTTAGCGTCTTAGTACGATTTTGTTTGCCACAAGGTGTTGACGTGATCGCAGGGCTGCCGTATATTTCGGCCTCTCTGCTGCTGACACAGCAAACGAAACACCGGTTTATAGGCTGTTTTGTGTGTCC
>NZ_JAJAWG010000005.1 GCF_020531905.1 Deefgea salmonis
TCTCTGTGCTAATTTGTACAACTTGGCTTTAAGGCGGGTTAAAACCCGCCCTACAGGATGGATTTAACTCCACCCTCCACTTCTTGCGACCCGTCAGACTTGCGTCTAACTGATCATTTTGAGAGTGTAAGCACTTGTTTGACTGGCAAACCAAGCACTCACACTCATCGGCTGTATTTTGTTAAAGATCAGTGGCTTAGGACACACAAAACAACCTAGAAACCGGTGTTTCGTTTGCTGTGTCAGCAGCAGAGAGGCCGAAATATACGGCAGCCCTGCGATCACGTCAACACCTTGTGGCAAACAAAATCGTATTAAGACGCTAAGTTGTTGAATTTAAATAGATCTAATTTTTAATTAATCTGCAATTATCTTTAAAAATGAAATGCTATTTAATTCGTTTATTTCTGAGTTAGCGTTTTTTTTATCTGGATTATGCTAATCGCATTGATAAATCGATCGCTTTTATATCTTTGGTGAGCTTTCCTATCGAAATTCGATCAACGCCGGTTTCTGCAATCGCCCGAATTTGAGTGAGATCAACCCCGCCAGAGGCTTCTAGTATGGCTCGCCCTTTTGCAAGTTGTACTGCGGCGCTCATTTCTTCGAGACTCATATTGTCTAATAGAATTGAAACAGCACCAGCGGTAATGGCTTGTTCCAGTTCGGCGAGATTTTCAACTTCAATTTGTATGCTGACGTGTGCAGGTGCAATGGTGCGGGCCATGCCGATTGCATTGGCGATATTGCCTGCGGCTAAAATATGATTCTCTTTGATTAAGATGCCGTCGTATAAGCCAATGCGTTGATTTTCGCCGCCACCGATTGTAACGGCATATTTTTGTGCTCGACGTAGCCCTGGGATGGTTTTACGGGTGTCATGGACTTTAGCAGCGGTGCCTTCTACTGCCTCAACGTAGCGATGGGTTTCTGTGGCAACTGCTGATAGCGTCTGTAAAAAATTGAGTGCTGAACGCTCTGCAGTCAGTAATGAACGGGTATTGCCTTGTAGCTCACAAATAATATGTCCTGCAGCGACATACTCCCCTTCTGCTACTTTCCATTCAATTTGAATGCTGGCATCGACCTGATGAAAGACTTCATTAAACCAAGCTTGCCCACAAATGATGGCTGGCTCTCGCACCACAATGCGTGCATTGCCGTGTTGTGCGGCAGGAATCAGTTGAACGGTCCAGTCGCAATCACCGATGTCTTCGGTTAAGGCGTTGGCGACATTGGCGGCGATCAGATGCTGGGGAGGTAGTTTCAAATTCATCATCATTCTTCAATTTCTGGAAAAGGGAGCGGTGCAATCGCGCTGGCAAGTTCCTGCCGAATCCGCAGCAAGGCCTGCATGGTATCGGCTTCAATGCGTAACGTTAAGACTGGCGTGGTGTTTGATGCGCGGATCAAACCAAAACCATCGGTATATTCAATGCGTAAGCCATCAATACACAGCACTTGGTGGGCAGTAGGAAAAGTGGCCCGTTGGCGGATTTCTTCGACCAAGGCGTGACCCGATCCCGTCACTTGAATTTGCAGCTCTGGTGATGACACCGTGATTGGAAATCGTGCCAGCTCGGCATCTAAATCAACACCGCCAGCAATTTGTTGTAATAGCTTGGCACCGGCATATAAAGCATCATCCACTTGCCATGCCGCAAAAGCGAAGTGCCCAGACAATTCACCCGCTACGATGGCTCCCGTTTCACGTAAACGACGCTTCATATGCGAATGTCCGGTTGGTATCGCTTCTGAGGTGCCTCCCAACTGACTAACCCATTGCGCCACTGCTCGGCTTGATTTGATATCAAAAAGCACATGGCCAGCCTGTTTGGCTAACTCGGCAGTGGTAAATAGCATCAATAATTGGTCACCGGGAATTATTTTTCCAGTGCGCGTCACCACCCCCAAGCGATCGCCGTCGCCATCAAACGCTAAACCGACATCGGCGTGCTCGGCCAGTACGGTCGCTTGCAACTCAAGAAGATTTTCTGCGACTTGGGGATCGGGGTGATGATTGGGAAAACGACCATCGACTTCACAATACAGCTCAATCACTTCGCACGACAATTGTCGGTACAAGGCTGGAGCCAATGCCCCCGGAGAACCGTTACCACAATCAATCACGATTTTTAATGGTTTTGCCAACGGCAATTGCTGTTCCAGCGCCGCTACATAATCAGCAACGACATCGAGCATCTGGATTGAACCACCATCCTGAAGTGGTAATTGCTGTGCGAGCATTTTTTGCCGTAAGGCTTGCAGCGCATCGCCGGCAATCGTTACCCCCGCCAGCATAATTTTAATGCCATTGTAATCTGGCGGATTATGGCTACCCGTAATCATCATTCCAGAGCCGGCGGCGTGATGACGAGCCGCATAATACAACAATGGCGTACAGGACAAACCGAGATCTAATACGGTAATACCGGCCTCAACCAATCCTTTTGCCAACGCCATAGCGAGAGCCGGACTGGATAAACGCCCATCAAAACCGAGGGCTATTTTTACAATGCCTTGCTCGCGAGCTACTGCACCGCAAGCGCGACCAACCCAATACGCAAAATCAGGGGTTAATAAATGAATCTGCCCCCGAATATCATAAGCTTTAAATAAACTACTAGGTATTGAAGTCATTTTAATCATGCAGTCGGTCGGTGAAATTGAAAAAATGCATTGAGGTGCCCGAAAAATTGGTGATGCAATCTACTTGAGCAGATGCTGGCGGCTCGCTGTTTGCCAATCATGAGCTACATGCTGAAAGCCATGCAAGTGCGCTGTGATTCGCAGATCAATATGCACATAATTCCCATGCAAATGCATAATGCGCGAAAAGCAAAAAATGATGCCGACAGAAGATCAAATTAATCATTAATTATAAAAAAAGCCCATCAACATAGGATGGGCTTTTTAAAATTACTTTTAATTTAAACAGTCGACGCCAACAAAAGTGAAGCATCACCGACAATCAAATGAAAAACATTGCCATCTAATTTTGCCACCGCAGAAACACCCGATGCTAAAACCGCCGCCTCATTAAATTGTTTGGCGTCCTTTAATTGCACCCGAATCCGCGTTGCCGCAATTGCCGCTGTCTCGCTAATATTAGCTTGACCACCCAAGGCAGCCAATAATGCTGGATTACGAATCGTGGCTGCCGCGCTGGCCGCAGGTACAACTGCTGCAGGCGCTGCTAAACCCGTTCCACCCGCTTTTAGATATTCAGTCATATCAGTTTTAAGATTTTCTGAACGAGTACCAAAAATAGCCTGCATATTATTGCCAACTTGCATCACGCCAGCTGCACCCAATGCTTTTAATGAAGCTTGATTGACTTTGGCCGCATCACGAACAGAGATCCGCAAACGTGTAATACATGCATCTAAGCTTTCAATGTTTGCTGCACCACCAAATGCAACGACCAAATCATGCGCCATACCTTGGCCACTGGCTTGGTGTTGAACCGCATCAACCGCCACATCTTCACGACCTGGGGTTTTCATATTCCACTTGAGAATGGCGTAACGGAAAGTAAAGTAATACAAGGCCGCATACATTGGCCCAAAGAACAGGACATACCACCAGTTTTGCGCATTTTTACCAAAGACGTTAAACATCAAGAAATCGATGCCGCCTTGCGAGAAAGTAAAGCCCATATGCATACCAAAGGTATTGGCAACAAATTGAGTCGACGCTGCCAATACCGCATGAATAACATACAGCACTGGGGCCGCAAACATAAAGGCAAATTCAATCGGCTCGGTAATCCCGGTAAGGAATGAAGTCAGCGCAGCTGAAATCATAATCCCACCTACCATCACCCGATTTTCAGGTTTCGCAGTATGCCAAATCGCAATGGCTGCGGCAGGCAAACCAAACATTTTGAACAAGAATGCACCAGACAAAATACCCGCAGTACGATCACCGGCAAAGAAACGATTGATATCACCATGTACCACTTTACCTGCGGCATCGGTGAATTCGCCCATTTCAAAGAAAAACGGCACATTCCAAATATGATGCAGACCAAATGGAATCAACATCCGCTCAACAAAACCATACACCGTCGCAGCAGTACGCGTATCTGATACCGCGGCCCAATGCGAGAAGCTATTAATTGCGCCTTGTACTGGCGGCCAAATAAAGGATAGAACGACGCCAACAAAAATAGCCGCGATCCCGGTCACAATCGGCACAAAACGCTTGCCCGAGAAAAATCCAAGATAAGGTGGTAATTCAATCCGGTAGTATTTATTAAATAATGTTGCCGCAACAGCACCAATAATAATCCCACCAAAAACACCGGTTTCCATGGACTTCATGCCCATCACCATTGCCGGCTCAACGCCCAT
The DNA here is from genome assembly GCF_020531905.1 of Deefgea salmonis. Taxonomy (GTDB): domain Bacteria; phylum Pseudomonadota; class Gammaproteobacteria; order Burkholderiales; family Chitinibacteraceae; genus Deefgea; species Deefgea salmonis. The sequence continues at coordinate 4,356 of NZ_JAJAWG010000005.1, forward strand.
GATCGGTGCCATAACACCCATCGTTGCAATCATCACAACAAATCCAACCGTCGCAGCAATACCAGCCACGCCATCGTTATCCGACAAGCCTAGCGCAACACCAATTGCAAAAATCAACGGTAGATGGCCAAAAATAGCACCGCCACTTTGCGCCATAATTTGCGAAACAATTTCTGGGATAAATGGAAAATTTGAAGCACCAATCCCAAGTAATAAACCAGCCACAGGTAATACTGCAACCGGTAGCATCAATGCTTTACCAATTTTTTGTAAGACTGCAAATGCATTCTTAAACATTATTTTTCTCCAAAGGCGATTGCTGTTTCTTATTTGTCATGCAATCACCGGTTTATCGAACTCACTTTAGATTCTGTTACAAAAATTAAACATTGACTATGCAGCGATGACCTTACAGGGATATACCTTACTAATAAAATAATCCATCGTCATTTTTAATATAAAGCACTGCAAGTAAAATTCATCTATTAACATCAATCTTGATAAAAAAAATCCACCGATCTACCGGTGGATTTTTCTATTTATTTACAAACGATTTACTTAATTAAATGCACGGTATGTGCATCAATTTTTGCGACGGCTGCTACGCCTAAATCTTTTAATACGGCTTCATTTAACAAAGCGGCATCAAGCAATTCAACACGAATGCGTGTGGTTGCAATGGATTCAGCTAAGCGTACATTCGCTTTACCACCTAAAGCGGCATACCACTCAGGATTGAGTAGTTCAGCAGACGACGAAGGTAACACCTCGAGCACAACCGGTTTTGTAACCGATGCCGGTGCCACAGGCACTTGCCGACCCTTCAATGCCCAACCAATCCCAATTCCTACTAACAGTGCAATAACGACCAATACCATATCAAACCTCTTTAATCGACCAGTTGCGACAAACGAGCACGAACTTCAGCTGCAGTACCCATTTGTAAAACTTCTGCTGCGAGTTTCTCACATTCGACTTTATTTAAGGTCCGAACTAAAGCTTTAATTGCAGGAATAGTCGGCACACTCGCAGATAACTCATCCACACCTATACCCAGCAACAACGGGATTGCCATAGGGTCTGAGGCAATACCCCCACACACCCCCACCCACTTGCCATGGGCATGTGCACCTTTTACCGTCATATTGATTAAATTCAATACGCCGGGATGCATCACATCGGCTTGCTTAGCTAATTTTGGATGACCACGATCCATCGCTAAAGTGTATTGCGTTAAATCGTTGGTACCAATCGAGAAGAAATCAACTTCACGTGCAAATTGCTCGGCCATAACAGCAGTAGCTGGAACTTCAACCATAATGCCGACTTGAACGTCTTGAGTAATTCCTAACGCCGCTTTTTCTTCAGCAACAATACGCTTCACTTCACGCACTTCTTCCAAGCTCGTAATCATTGGGAACATGATGGCTAGCTTAGAGAACGGCGCAGAGCGTAAAACAGCACGAACTTGAGTATGTAACAGCTCTGGTTCTGCTAAGCATAAACGCACGCCACGAATACCCAAGAATGGATTTTCTTCGGCAGGCATTGGCAAGTAGGCCAACGGTTTATCACCACCCACATCCAAAGTACGCACTACAAATGTACGATCATTACCGAGAGCTTTGGCAATATCGATATAAATCTGGCTTTGCTCTTCTTCAGTCGGCGCATCAGTGCGCTCTAAGTACAAGAACTCACTGCGTAACAAACCCACGCCTTCACTGCCCAGTTTTACGCCTTGAATCGCATCGTCAATGCCACCAATATTTGCAACTACTTCGACATGAATACCATCTTGCGTTACGGCGGGCTCAAATGCTGCGGCTAATTCAGCCTCACGTTGAATCGCTTGCTTGGCTTGCTTTTCACGAATATTGTTGACTTCGGTTTCTGATGGGTTTTTGCGCAAAGTACCACGGCTACCATCCAAAATGACTGGCATACCATTGCTTAAATTCAATGCGTCTTCATCAATGCCACAGATCGCGGGAATATTGAGCGAGCGAGCTAAAATAGCCACGTGGCTGGTTGCCCCGCCACCGACGGTGCAAAAACCAAGTACACGAGTACGATCCAAACTTGCGGTATCGGATGGCGTCAGGTCTTCTGCAATCAAAATCGCATTTTCTGGAACGACCATCGCTGTTTCTTCAATGCCAGCGATCAAGCGTAAAACACGTAAACCGACGTCGCGAATATCATTCGCACGACCGGCTAGCACTTCATTTTTTAGTGCGGCAAGCTTAGCTGAATAAGTGCTGTAGGCTTCTTTCCACGCAAAACCGGCACTCTTGCCGTTGCTGATACCAGTAATCGCAATGGCTAATAAATCCGGATCTTCAAGCAACTCTTGATGAGCAGCAAAAATCTCAGCTTTACTTTCATCGCTAATTTCAGATTTTAGATTTTCAAGTTGTTGATGCGCATCTTTCAACGCTTGATCAAAACGACGGCGTTCTAATTCTGGCGACTCACCGGCTTCAACGACCGCAATATCCACTTGCTTAACTTGGAAAATTTGTCCCACAGCCAAACCTGGCGATGCAGAAACCCCAGTCAACACATTTGGATCTTCTGACTTAGGCTTGGCTTTGCTAGTTTTAATCGCATTAACTGGTGCAGGTTTATTTTTTGGCACTGCACCACCGACATCTTCGCCACAGCCGCTAAGAATTAAGGCCGTTAATTTTTCAATCGCAGCAGAAGCATCAGCACCAACAGCACGGACACGAATTTCATCGCCGTTTTGCACTTCAAGACCCATGATTGCAACCACAGATTTAGCATTTGCTTCTTGGTCGGCACGAACTAATTTAATTTCTGACTTAAATGTTTTCGCAGTATTTGCCAAAACGGCTGCGGGACGAGCATGTAGACCGGTTGGATTAGGCGTACGAATCGGGTCTGAATACACAGCAACGGATGAATCAGTGGCGGCTGAAGTTTGAACAACGCCCTCAGCCAAGTCGAGTGTTAAGGCAATGTCTTTACCTGCAACGACCAAACCTGTACTAGGAATATAGCGCGCTACTTTTTCGCCACTGGTAATGACCATTTGCGTCAATAAAGACAATGCTTTACGGCCTACGGCATCCATATCGAATTCAATTAACGGCTGACCCGCATCAACGACATCACCTTCTTTAACCTTCGCGGTAAAACCTTGGCCTTTTAACATCACAGTGTCTAAGCCAATATGGATCAACACTTCAATACCATTGGCTGCAACCAAAGTAATGGCATGCATTGCTGAATGCACTTGCGTTACTTTTCCGGCAATCGGTGCCAACAAAACATTACTGGTTGGATCTATTGAAACGCCATCTCCGACCATTTTTTGGGCAAAAACTGGATCAGGTACTGTATCCAAAGGCACCATCACACCCGATAGTGGGGCCAGCAATACAAATTGCGAAACTGGATTTATCGACATAACAACCTCTGTTGGTTTAATTCTTAGTCAAATTGGTCATTTAAATTGACCCGCATTAATTTCTATTGCGTTGACATTTTCTTGTTTTTTAGTTTACCCGCCAATGCTATTGGCATGTGGCGTAATATTGCTCAATTTATATGTAAATTTTACAGATCAAAATCAGATATGCTTAAACCATATTCTTTTATTTTAACTTTATAACAAGCTCATGCTTTGTGCTTAATCAGCTTCCAGAGTTCATTTAATTTTAAATATTACTTTATTACATTTTTTTACAAAAAACAGTACCCAATTTTGAATACTTACGACTTAGAAGCAAATAGGGCGGCTTACGCCACCCTATTTTTAAATTGATCCGATTTAGTCATCACGACCACCAGAACGAATCATGGTACTTACAACGATCATTGCTTCATTTACATCAAGCCCATCAGCTTGAATTTGAATCCGATCGCCCTTAAAAGTATCTAAGCCCATCATGCACACACAAAATTTAGCCTTTAAGCCAATCTCATTGTGGTGCAACATAATCTCTGACCAATACTGCTTAGCTGTATTTGCAACAGACCGAACATGAAGATCTACTGCATTCATCGCCCGAACAGCCAAAGAAATTACAGCCAGCATAATTACCTCACATGACTCACGATGCAAATCGCATATTCCACGTTTAATATCATAAACAAGTGGGATGCAAAAGTATGTCAGTAATTTCACTACTCTGATTGATACACTGGCGACGAATCCACGCTTGTTCAGTCGCAATTGCATCTAACTTTAAATCCCATGCTTCATAGGGCAATCGTTCCACTTCTTGACATGAATATGCCAAGCCAATTAATGCTGGTTTAAGCCAAATTTTTCGCAATCGACGAAATGCAAACGTTGTGTCGTAATAGCCGCCACCTTGGCCTAGCCGAGCTAATTGCCAATCAAAACCCAGTAAAGGGACAAAAACAGTGTCCAAATCACGGCTTGAACATTGCTCAGAATGACTGGGTATTGGAATATTAAAAGCACCACAAGACCAGACAGCGTATTGATTTAACCGAACAAAATTTAACTGCCGACCCACTTTAGGTACAACCGGTAAATACACCAAACAACCTCGCTGCAATGCTAAAAAAATCAAAGGCCAAGCAGAAAACTCACTGCCAACAGGCACATATAGTGCAATTTTTTTACCACGACGAAGTTTTTGTAAAATTTGCGGATAATGAGTTACGGCCCAAGCAGCTGCTTGTCGCTGTATTTTAGATATCGCAGTTCGGCGTTGCCGAAGATTACGACGTAATTGAGTTTTTTGAGTAATCACAAAAAATGAGGGCTTCCCGCAGTGCCGTTTCGGTTCGCATCTTGAACCCATGGTTCAAGTTGTTGCCGGTCAGATGCCATCAGGTGCATTCTCAAGGAACGCTCACAACAGGCGTCTAGATGACTGGCAAACATGCTATACAGCTTATCGGTTCAAAGATTAAGAACCGTCGCGAACACCGCAGGAAAGCTAACTTGCATCACGACGCAATTCGAAATACTTAAATTATTCCTGTAAAACTGCGTCGATCGTTGAACTGATGTTTCCGATTTTACGCTGAAAATCACTAAAGTCAAAGCCACCTTCAACCTTTGCCGTTAAAAATTCATGCGTCATATTTAAAGCGGTCATCATTGCAATCTTCTCAATACCAATGACCTTACCAGCAGTTCGAATTTCATGCATCCGTGCGTCGAGAAGTTGCACAGCTTGAAGTAAGGTTTCTTCTTCATGCGCAGGACAAGCCACACGAAACTCACGTCCCATGATTGAAATATCCAACAACTTCACGGCATCAGTCATGCGCCATCCTCGGGTAATTTAGCCAAAATTGCATTCACTTTATCTTTTGCGCCAACTAATTTGGTATTTAAGCTTTTATTTTCTTCTTGAGCCGATTGTAAATCCATTCTAAGTGTTTGATTCTCAATACGTAATTCACGGCACAAGTCCACTAACTGCAGGACTTTACCTTCTAAATGACCGAGCTCTACATCCATTTTTGATTTCCTATCAATAACAATTTTGACGTCATGTAGCAACAATATTGATTATGCATCTCAACACAAACCCAATAAATTATTGAATACATAGCTAGGTATATAGCTGAAGTGCTCTAAAATAATGACCTGTAGCCATATACCTATGTCTATTTAATATAATGCAGATCGGTTTACACATGACTTGATGTTACATTCAACCAGCACGTGATTACCATAAATACCAATCAATCGTCATCTTCGGTTTCAAGTACGTCAGGAAGATCATCTCCCGAACCTAAATCAACCCCGATAAAGTCATCCGGTACTTCTAAAGTCATTCGACCAATCGCTTTGCTACGATAATCCGTGATAATTAAATCTGCTGTTTTTTGTTCATCAATCACACCCCCAGCCATCAAAGCGCCACGTTTACGACCAATCAAATTAAACAATTCATCCACACTACCATCCAAGCTATTCAACTTATAGCGTGCCATCAATTCTTGAGGGTAGCGCTCACGTAAAGTTTCAATGGCAAAATAAGCCACCAAAATTTCATCATACGCATTTCGACCAATCGAGCCGCCTAAAGCCAAGCGAAAGCCCGAAGGTTCGTGTTCAACTTTAGGCCACATTAAACCTGGTGTGTCATACAAAATAACGCCATCAAGCGTTTCAATCCGCTGCTGAGACTTAGTCACGCCTGGCGTGTCTGCAACACGAGCCACTTTTCGCTTAGCCAACGTGTTCAATAAAGTGGACTTACCCACGTTGGGAATCCCCAAAATCATCGCGCGTAATGGTTTTTCAGCATCATTCCGAAATGGTGCTAATTTTTTGCACAAGACAGCGATCTGCTTAATTGCAGCTTGCTTGTTGTCTTCACCCATCAACAAAGCTTCAGTTCCTGCTTGCTGACGGAAATAATTCAACCATAACTGACTTAACTTCGGGTCTGCTAAGTCTGTTTTATTGATAATTTTCAAAGCTGGGCGCTGGCGATGCAAACGCAACTTCTCAATCATTGGGTTACTACTGGACAAGGGCATACGTGCATCCACGATTTCAATCACCATATCCACCTTGGCCATTGTCTCTGCCACTTTCTTCTGCGCCACATGCATATGACCCGGAAACCACTGAATTGCCATCAAACACCCCCAAGAAAAGCAACGATTATACGCTTATTCACACAACCCTATACAAATCAATCACTTAAAATGTGGGGAAGTCTAAGATCAATGTGGATAAGTGTTACCCACAGATAAACGAGAAAACACAACACATATTATCCACAGTAGGAACAAGTACTACCAGCAGGTATGTGGATAACATAAAGTGTTGATAAATATAGCTTTATCAAATTATCCACAGATTTTCTAATCCTTATCTATTACTACTATCTTTTACTTATCAATATATATATAAAAAACAACCGCATTGAATCAAAGCTATCTTGAAAATCCAAAGGAATAAAAAATATCCATAAAAATCAACCACTTAAATAAATTAAAAATAAATACACTATAAAAATCAATGATTTAAAACATACAACTAACAAACTTATATCTAAAACAACCAAAACCATGCCAAATACATATTTATTAGCAAACTAACTATGCTAATAATTTTCTTAACTGCTGTAATTTGAATAATTCATGCTTAACAAAAAATTCAACTTCTTCATTACCGATATAACCTGATAAATTATTTGGTTTTACTAAACTTAAATCAACTCCCAAACGAGAAGCTAATTTAGCTGCTGAAGGTATTATAAGTAATGAATTTACAACATCTGCTTCAATTAAACTTTTAACAACTTGCTGCTCTTCTAATACTAAAAATCCAGCAGGTAATTCCTCAACTTCCATAGTTAATAATAAATCACCACTTTTAACTTCATCACCAATATTTATATATAAATAACCAATTTGACCACTTTCAATTGAATTAATGCAAATATGATCATTATCTTTAGTTAACGATATTAATAGTTCATTTTTATTTACAAATTCATCTAATTTAATATTAATATTAGTTACTTTGTAAGTATCTGTTAACTCAGGAGCACAAATAAGATGTGTTGTATAATTAGTATTCATTTTTAATAATGACCTTCAAGACCTTGATATTAACCAAGTTATTATAATTTTCACGGTTTATAATGCTATTAATTTTTTAGTAATGCCGTTGGCATATTCGAAAGGTTTAAGTAAAAATAAGAACAATATCAAAAATTTGAAGGCTTAACATTCGTTAAATTTAAGCTTTCAATGAATGAAAAAATCATCTTGATTGTAGTACTAACTCTCGATAAAAATGATAAATCAAGCACTAGTTTAGCGATTAAAACCCAGTTGTTTTTATTAAAAATAATCAATAAAAACAACTAGATAGGTTTAAATTTAAGATGAAAACCTGATAATGTAATGCCACAATTTACTTTGCATAGGCTACAAGTGTTTGCCAAACTACACGTCATAATAAGTAAATAACTACAGTTAGTTGTAAATATGACTTAAACCTTACATGCTTTAAATCCACTACTTTTTGCAGTCAAGCTGTATAAGTCAATTACAACAATATGGTTACAAATATTGTAAGCCTTATACAAGCTATACAAAAATTATTTATTTATGCTGAGATATTTTATTATTTAAGTACAATTTAAACTAAATAGTATTTTAAAATATTAGCTCTTTTTTATAGTGATAATTTTTTAAAATGTATTAAAATAGTATTGCCTTCTGGGTATTGATAACGCATGCAAATCAATACCATTTGTTATTTTTTAATTTGGAGTAAAAAATGAGTGAATTAGTTTTAGTTATCAATGCCGGTTCTTCAAGTATTAAATTTTCATTATTTGAAACTAGCGCAGCTGATCCTATTGTCTTATTTAAAGGCCAAATGGAAGGTTTGTATGTTGAACCAAAATTCAGTGCAAAAGATGCTGCTGACAATAAAGTAGCCAATGAAACATTACCTAGTGATGCGCCAAAAAATCACGATTATGCTTTACGCTATATGCTTAACTGGTTGGAGTCGCGTATTGAAGGACGTTCAATTGCAGTTATTGGCCATCGTGTAGTTCATGGCGGAACAACTTATTCAAAACCTGAACTAGTGACACCTGAAGTCATTGCGGGCTTAGAAGCTTTAATTCCTTTGGCACCTTTACATGAACCACATAACATTACTCCGATTCGTGTTCTTGAAGAATTATTGCCAAATGTGCCACAAGTAACTTGCTTTGATACTGCATTTCATACTACTCAGCCTGAATTAAACCAATTATTTGCACTACCGTATGAATTCTCGCAAAAAGAAGGTATTCGCCGCTATGGCTTCCATGGTTTATCGTATGAATACATTGCCAGCGTATTGCCAGAAATTGATACTCGTGCAGCAGAAGGTCGTACTGTTGTTGCTCACTTAGGTAATGGTTCTTCAATGGCTGGTTTACTTGGCGGCCGCTGTCAATTAACAACCATGGGCTTTACTGCATTAGATGGTTTGCCAATGGGTACTCGTTGTGGCCGTATTGATGCCGGTGTTGTATTGCATTTGATGAACCATTTAAAAATGGATGCAAAACAAATTGAAACCTTGCTGTACAAAGAATCTGGTTTGCTTGGCTTGTCTGGTTTCTCCAGCGATATGCGTGATTTAGAAAACTCAGATTCACCGCGTGCAAAATTAGCGGTTGAATATTTTGCAAACAGTGTGGTTCGTGAAGCGGCTTCTTTAGCTGCTGCGATCGGTGGTATTGATGCCTTAGTATTTACCGCTGGCATTGGTGAAAATGATGCGCACACACGTAAAGCGGTTTGTCATCAATTGCGTTGGTTGGGCGTTGAGCTTGATGAAGCGGCGAATGCAGTACGTTCTAGTGAACCACGTCGCATTTCTTTAGCGGATAGTAAAATCGCAGTTTATGTGATTCCAACGAATGAAGAACTGATGATTGCTCGTCAAGCATTGGCTTGCATTGCATAAATTTTCATTGTTTTAATGAAAGAGCCGCTGATTTCAGCGGCTTTTTCATGTGAGCTTCATCTTTATCTGGCAAGATGCAGGCTTAAAAAAAGATTTAATTTCAGCAGCGATGTGGAGATTGACCTTTTTTAAACTAGGTAATGAGTATGTTAGAACAAGATAATGTTATTGATGTAAGTATTGAGCCCAAAAAAAATCCAGCAATGCAGGGCTGGTATTGGATTGTGAATGCATTTAAATTATTTAAACAAGAACCAACAGTCTGGGTTGGTATTTGTAGTATTTTTGTTGCTGTATTTTTTAGTATTACTTTATTACCAATAATTGGTGGATTTATTGCTACTTTGCTAGGGCCTGTTTTTTTAGGTGGGATTATGTGGACAGCACAAAAACAGGTCGCTGGAGAGACACCACAGTTAATAGATTTATTTTCAGGATTTAAATTAAGGTTTGTTGAGTTATTAAAAGTAGGTGTTTTATATATGTTCGGTACCATATTCGTTATGGTATTGATGACAGTACTACTTGCAATAGCATCTTTTTTTGGATTTCTGCCCGTTAATAAAAACATTAAAGCAATTGAAAGTCTTAGTTTATTTTGGCCTTTGTTAATAATTACTTTGTTTTCTTTTTTAATTGTTTATAGCGCTTATTTTTATGCGCCTACGTTAGTTATGCTTCAAGGGATGAAAGCGAACGAAGCAATGAAATTATCATTTATTGCTTTTTGGCGTAATTGGCAACCTATTTTAATTATGTCTATGATTGGTGCTGTGTTTTTATTTTTAGCAATGTTGCCAATGTTTTTAGGTTTAATTGTTGCACTGCCAGTAGCATTATTAACTAGTTATATCTGTTATGTTGATGTATTTTAATTTTTATTGGAGAAAAATAGTGAGCGAAAGCCCCTTTAAAGGTAAAACAGGCGCAAAACGAGTATTAAATGCATTAGGTTATTCAATTGATGGATTAAAAGCCGGCTGGATAAATGAAGCAGCTTTTCGTCAAGTCAGTTTATTAGCGATAATTGGAATTCCATTGTCGTTTTTTCTCGCTATGCCTGCATGGGCGCATGCTATTGTTGTTGCAAGTCACTTAGTTACGATGATTGTTGAATTATTAAATTCAGCAATTGAAGCTGCTGTAGATCATACTTCTTTAGCTAAGCATGATTTAGCTAAAAGAGCTAAAGATTTAGGTAGTGCTGCACAATTAGTTTGTTTATTTAATTTAGCAGCAATGTGGATTTTAGCTTTATTAGCTTAATAAAAAACGGGCTAATGCCCGTTTTTATAATTATTTTTTAGGTTGTTTTATTTCATCTTCGATGTCAGATAGTAAGATTTTTAATGCAGAATCAGATACCATAACTTCTTGTAAGCATAATATTAGCGAACCAATCATTAATATTAAACTGGCAACAAATAAACCTTGCGCTAATTGATCTAAGTTGATTGCCATGAAAATCATTGAAATAATACATAGTAATAAACTCGTTATACCAAAAGCTTGCATGTAACGAATAAGCCAAACACGCTTTCTTAGATTAGCTAACTGACGCAAAATATTAACATGTGGATTACTACGATGATGATCATAAAGCTGACGAATAATACTTGAAATAGTTAAAAATCGATTGGTATACGCCAGCATTAATAAGGAAATAGCAGGAAATAATAATGAAGGGGTATTAATACTAAAATTATCCATCATGGCCTTTTTTGAAATCTTTAATAATATGTTGTTGGCGACGGCTCACAGGTAATCGCTCTGGTACATCGCGTAATATAACAACCCAATGCGCCTCGCCGCCGGTTTGTACTTCGCGTTCGAATCCAGCAATATTATCGCGAGATACTAAACAATTGCGATGTATTCGGACAAATTTTGATCCAAATTCATCTTCAAGCTTAGTTAGTGAATCTTCAAGTAAGTATTCACGATCACGAGTACGCAATGTAATGTATTTTTGTTCCGCTTTTAAAAAGCGAGCCTCACTGACAGGAATTAAATGAACTCGTCCACGTTCAGTAACGCTGAAATGGCTACGAGCACCTTCAATGATTGGATGATTGCTTGGCATATGATGTTGCTGCCTTTGCTCTACGACTCGTTTTAATGCTGTAAGTAGACGATCTTGTCGAATCGGTTTAAGTAAATAATCAATAGCACGAACATCAAATGCGGCGACCCCGTAGTCTTCAAATGCGGTAGCAAAAATAACGGCAGGTGGCTTGGCTAAATGCATTAATTTTTTGGCCACCTCAATGCCGCTCATTTGTGGCATTTGAATATCTAAAATGACCACATCAATGTCATGCTCAGCAATTTGCGGTAGCGCACTCATACCATTGGTTGCTGTGCCGATGACTTGATTTGGACATTCTTGAGCGCAATCATTTAGAAGGTCTTGTAGTCGGTTGAGTGCCGGTAATTCGTCATCAACGAGAAAGAGTCGTAACGCAGTATTCATTGTTAAAGCTCCCGATAGGGCAGCATGATATGTATTTGATAATAGTCGTTTCCTGTATTGATGCTGAGATTTGCTTCGGCATCATAATAAAGCAGTAAACGCTCGCGTACATTCTCTTGTGCCATGCCATTACCGCGTCGTAGCGGTGTACTATTTAAAAGAGGATTTCGAATGTTGATGTGTACTTCCTCACGCACTCGAAATATATTCAATTGAATAATCCCAGGTTCGATGTTTGGCTCAATACCATGATAAATTGCGTTTTCTAGCAATGGTTGCAAAATCAATGGTGGGATTAGGGCATTTTTAGGCATTTTATCGATATGCCATTCAACTTGTAAGCGATCACCTAAGCGTACCTTTTCAATTTCAAGATAACCTTGCGCCAATTCGACTTCGCGCGCCATTGTGGAAAGACCTGTCTCTGTACCCATGGCTACGCGAAAGAGTTCAGACAGGTTCTCTAGTAGCCGTTCTGCTAACTTTGGCTGACTTCGTATTAAAGATAGCACCGCATTCAAACTATTAAAGAAAAAATGCGGTCTTATTCTTGCCTGTAAGGCGACAAGTCTGGCCTCGGCCAAGCGTGGCGATAGGGCACGAATCCAAAGTTGGTAATAATGCAGCAGCAAAAAAGTCACGCAGAGCGCAATAAACTCAAAGCGCCATGGCACAACGCTATGCTCTAGCGGGATTAAATTTTGAAATAGATTCGATATACTCAATGCGACACAGAAAACCCAGATCAATACGCTGATCACGGCATTTTGGTAGTTCATTTTTTGTAATGGTGCACTGATGACAGCGAGCCCTGCTAATGAAATGAGTAGGACTGGTTCAACCCATAAACTAATTTCAGTCAGTTTGTTTATCCATTCATTCCAGCGATTAATACTGATAAATACATAAATCAAGACGCCTAAATGCACCAAGACTAAGGCGCGCAACACCACACCTAAATTTCGAAAATTAGGCATTAAAATCGTTGATTGTTCCATTAAATCTGATTTTCCTGCTTACACTGTATGAATTAGCATAGCATTTGTGAATGAATCATGTCGCTTGCCGTTTTGTATTCTCGCGCACTGGATGGCTTGTGTGCGCAGTCGGTTACCGTTGAAGTTCATCTGGCCAATGGCTTGCCCGCATTTAATTTAGTGGGATTGGCCGATACTGAAGTTCGTGAATCTCGTGAACGGGTTCGAGCGGCATTGCAAGTTGCTGGTTTTGAATTTCCTAATCGCCGGATCACGGTTAATTTAGCGCCAGCCGATTTACCCAAAGGGGCGGGGCATTATGATTTAGCGATTGCGGTGGGTGTTTTAGCTGCAAGTGGGCAATTACCCTGTGACCATTTAGCCGATTATGAATTTGCGGGTGAATTAGGTTTAACTGGGCAATTACGCGCAGTACGTGGTGGCTTGGCCTTCGCAATGGCGGCCCGTGATGCACAACGAACACTGATTATTAGTGCCAGTAGTAGCGATGAAGCCGCCTTAATTCAAAATGCAACGATATTGTCTGCTGCGCATTTACTCGAAGTTTGCCACCATCTGAGTGGTACTCAATTGTTACCGCCAGCTTTGGCGCCTGCAGATAGGGCGAGTCCGACTTATCCGGATTTAGCCGATGTGAAGGGGCAGTCATCTGCTCGGCGTGGACTTGAGGTGGCGGCTGCAGGCAATCATTCATTATTACTGATCGGCCCTCCAGGAACGGGTAAGTCAATGTTGGCGCAGCGGCTGCCGGGCTTATTGCCACCCTTATTGGAATTTGAAGCGCTAGAGGCGGCGGCGATTCAGTCCTTAGGACAAAATGGACTTGATTTTCGCCGTGTTGGTCAGCGGCCATTTCGTAGCCCGCACCATACGGCGTCCAGCGTGGCATTAGTTGGGGGCGGCAGTATTCCGCAACCCGGTGAGATCTCATTGGCGCATCACGGGGTGCTTTTTTTAGATGAATTGCCTGAATTTGATCGAAAAGTTTTAGAAGTACTGCGCGAGCCGCTCGAGAGCGGAAAAATTCATATTTCGCGCGCCGCGCGGCAAGCTGAATTTCCGGCGAGGTTTCAGCTGGTGGCAGCGATGAATCCTTGCCCTTGTGGATATTTGGGGCATTTGAAGAAAGCATGTCGTTGCACTCCAGAGCAAGTGCTGCGCTATCGAAACCGAATTTCTGGGCCATTACTTGATCGCATTGATATGGTGGTTGAAGTGCCGGCGATTCCTGATACGGTGTTATTGGCCAAAGGGCAAAGCGAAGGCAGTCTATTGGTGCGCGAACGGGTTTGTGCTGCCCGTGCGCGGCAGTTAGCACGGCAAGGGCATAATAATTCGACTTTACTCGGGGCGGCCATGGAGACTCATTGCCAAACGGATGCCGCAGGTTTGGCCATGTTGCAAAATGCGATTCAAAAATTAGCCTGGTCTGCGCGTGCGTATCACCGAGTATTGCGCGTAGCACGAACGATTGCTGATTTAGCCGGAAGTGAGGCGATTTTAACGCCGCATTTGGCTGAGGCGATTCAATATCGTAGAGGTATTGAATGAATGTATTGCTCTATAAGCCTTGTTAGTCATGGTTTTCATCGATATACCCAAGTTGATACTATTCTATACATCGATAGCACCACATCAAATATGCTGAAGCGGCATCAATCAACCTGAGTGCGTTCAATGCATAGCTCAGTGTGATGGGCTGAATCTAAATTAGATTTTCAATCTTGAATATTCGCACGTGGCTTGCGCAAGACATCGTGGTTGTGGATATTTGAAACAATGTCGTTTAAGGCTTTCTCTGCTAGAAGGCTATGTCAGACTTATCCTTTATATTTCAATCGCTTAGTAGAGTTAATCAAGCAAGTCAACGAGTAATTACTAAATCTAAGGCTTATCATTGCATCGTGAGGCCTACTGGTCGCTATCGAAGCTACGGTATTAAGACGCTGAGTCAGTCAGGCAAGACGACTATTATCAGGCGTATTGAAACTGAGGCTAAAGCAATGGAACTACTAGAGGCTCTACAAGCTCACGAGACAGACCCAGAGATCATCAGGAAGGCGATTGCTGCTGAACGTGCCGGACTCATCGAGTCAGCCGCTGGTCATATCCTCCAGTCATGGTACTGGCAGTCAATTGAAGAGTTAGCCGATAAGCTTGCTTTGCCTGATGTCGCTAACCTCGCGGTCTCTATTCAAGATGCGAAGAGCAAACGACCAGAAGATAATGAGCTAGATCCTACGACAGTTAAACGATTGTTGAGATCAGCACCAGCAATGGTCAATAGCTCAGTAGTCGCTCCAACCAAAGCTAAACCTAACGCCAAACCTCTTGCTGAGCTGATACCGCTTTACCTTGAGTCTCGAAAGAATCCATCAGACCCAAAGAAACGAATATCTGATACTACCTATGACGCGATTGTCCTTGCTATGCGAAGCCTTAGTGGCAAGTTAGACCTTGAAATGTTGACCTCTAAACCGAAACTTAAGGGGCTTGCAGAGGTGTTACTAGGGGAGCTTAAGTCATCCACGGTTGAGAAACGCATGGGTCATATCGCTATGCTGACTAAGTGGCTTACTGAAAGCTATGAACTAGAAGACCTTGGTCTAACTAAGCCCTTAGTGACTGATCCTTGGAGACCAGAGCCGAATAGGATAAGCGATGACACAGCCAAACAGGAAGCGATTGCTCAGCTATTATCACCGACCTCAAAGGCTTCACCTAAAGCCCTTTCCTCAATGCTGGCAGGTAGCCCTGACTTCTGGTTAGCTGGCCTAATGAGCCTCTCAGGGGCACGAATTAACGAATTGACCCCATTGACTGTAGAAGACCTAAAGCCTGACCAGATTGACCCTGATGTCTTCTGGATTCATATTCACGGGGTAACGAAGGCGGCAGCTAAAGGGGAACGGTCAGTAAAGAATGAAGCCTCTATACGCTGGATTCCCATTGTTGATGGTCGCCATAATTATCATGAGTCATTTACCCTTAATGGACTCACTGAGTTCTTGACCAGTAGGACTGCCCGTAACCGTTGGAGTGAAGGCCGACTAGGTAAGACCCTGCAGAGCCTTGGTCATACAGCGCACCAGTACCGCCACCGTTTAATTAATCTAATGAAACTGTCAGGTGTCACTGATGAAGTAGGGAAGTCTATCTCTGGTCACACAGAGAGCGATAAGAGTGTCTACACGGAGACCTATGGTCATGTGGCGGCTCAACTTAAGGAAACGACTAGAGACCAACAAGAAGCCCAAATCGAGGCTCTACGGGTCGTTGATAGGTACTTCAATAAAAATAATAATAATCTGTGAGACCCCATATGTGATTGTTAATACCCACGAAATACCCCCGTAGGCCACCTACCGCCCCCCCTTAAGTCAGACCAAACCACTGACCATAGGTAGACTTAACCTGTCAATCATTCGGTCTCTTAAGCGTACTATTACCAATCAAGGTTCGGCAGGTATACTTGATGAGTCCTTACGGCTATCATGTGGCCTGTGGATAACTAAGGTAGCGACCGATGATACTAGCCTATACACGGGTCAGCACCAGCGAACAGACGACCATTGCTCAAGAGTCAACAATCACTGATAAGTATAAGATTGACCAGCTCTTTACCGATGCTGCTACTAGCGGTTCTAAGCCATTCAGTGAGCGTGAAGGTGCTGCTAGTCTCCTTGCTTATGTGAAGACTCTCGGGTCACCTGTGACGCTTGTAGTTGCTGCTATTGACCGTCTAGGCCGTAATACGGTTGATGTAATAACGACGATTGAAGAGCTTCAGAGTCTCGGGGTCACCGTTGTGTCAGTCCGTGAAGGGTTTGACCTATCGACCCCAATCGGCAAGGCTATGTTGACCATGCTGGCTGCTGTCGCTGAGCTTGAACGGGAGAACATTAGGTCACGACAAAGGGCTGGTATTGAAGCTGCTAAGGCTGCTGGACGCTATGTTAAGTCTGGTGCTGGTAAGGACAGCCAAGAGTCAATACAAGCTGCTAGAGCCGCTGGAATGACCCAAAAAGAAGCTGCGGCAAGCCTTGGCTTATCTTTAAGTTCAATCAAGAGATACTGGTCTTATTAGATGGGAATAATTCTCAATAATGCCCTCTATCTGTCTTTATCTGTACCCCAGTCGATGACTTTATGTCAATGCTTTAGATCTAGCACCTATGCGGGTTACAGCCAGCTAAACTTAAAATTCACACGTGTAGAGAAGACAAACAGAGGGGGGGACTAAAGGTTATAACTAAAGTAGAGACTTAAGGTCAGACCATAATAGACCCCTTAAGGTTGGGTTGACCAGATATGGATTGTGCTGTGGTGGTGGTTGACCCAAGTGATACAGATAGTCTGTCTGGTCTATCAACTGCTAGTCCGACAATGTGTCTGTCATATTGTTACTACCACCACTGCTATCAATCCCAATCAATAGACTTAGAGTCCTCACCTTCCTATAGTCATACAGTTGGTCAAACCCACAGGCTAAGACCTCGGTTTAATGACCATTTGGCCTATCTCAAGTAACTGCCAGCCCAGACAGCAAGTCAGTCATATTGACCCTTGCGGTATAACTTAATGAAGTGGTGATTATCAATATCCCATCAATCCACTGATAGACTGAGAGTCATTGCTGAAGTAGACCATTATCATCACTGGTCAACTGTTCGCTAGAACGCTCATATCCCCTGACCTACAGCATCCAACCTAAACACCTTATGTAAGATCATTTGCTTGCCGCTACCAGTTACCCCGTTGAGGCCGTTTGGTGCTGACTAGCGGGGACTTGCACGTGGTTTACTTATTATTTTCTAAGTACGCCGCAATTGCTTTATTCAAATTATTGGGCTTAGCTATTTCTCGCGTTAATCGCTGACCTGCTTCAACTTGCCTAGCAGTTATTGGCTTAATTTTATCTCTCAATTTAGGAACAATTTCAAGTGGGTCAGCTTCCGCGAGATTTTGCAATGCATATCCAACCACTATGTCTTTTTGCACGCCCTTACCAAATAGATACATATATGATAGTAAGCCTTGACCTACAGGATCTCCACCATCTGCAGATTTACTAATCCAGTCTAAGGCTTCTCCATAGTCTTTTGGCACACCGATACCGAAAAGATACATTTGGCCTAGAGCATTTTGAGCTTCAGCAAGCCCTTGTACAGCCGCTTTACGATACCATCTAATCGCAATTCCGTAGTTTTTAGATACTCCCTGCCCACTAGAATACATTCTACCAAGATGATACTGCCCTTCACTATTTTGTTGTTCCGCAGCTTTATTAAACCAATTTAAAGCAATTGGGTAATCTTTCGGTACGCCCAGTCCTTGTTCATACATCCAGCCAAGTTTGGCCTGCGCATATGCATACCCTTTCTCTGCAGACTTGAGGAATAAGCGTGCCGCTTGTTTTTCGTCTTTTAACACGCCTCGACCAGTTAAGTAGATCCTCCCAAGATAATATTGCCCCATCGGGTCATCTTGATCCGCAGCTTTACTTAACCAACTTAATGCTAATTCATCATTCTTTGGAACGAATATACCGAAAAAGTACCAGCTACCAAGCAATGCCTGCTGCTCTGCACCACCTTGTTCAGCAACTTTAATATTACTAGCAATGTAGTTGTCTAAAGAGTTTTTGCTATCTTTTTGCTCCGCTGATACTGCCGTAACCATGCTTGCCAATAAGGCGGCGAGTAATAATTTCTTCATTTAATCTAGTCCAATATGGAGAGTTGACACTATTACTCTGAGTCTTCTTCAGTGGTTTCAATGGGTCGCATAATTCGACTAACAACCATCGCGGTGGCTAGACCTTTTGCATAACCTTCGGATTTTTTAAGCTCGCCATAAGCTTCTGCGTAACTAAGGGCTAATTGTTTGATGCGCGATGCGTCACCTTCAATAATCGCCGCTTGCAGTGCGCTCAAATTTAGACTTACGTTCTCTTTGGTTTTCTTGTAGTGCTCTGACCTTTCGATAGACCCAAGGAAGATTGGCAAGACCCGCTCAATCGCTGCATCTTTATCGCGGTGCGCTAGGTTATCTAGGGTTTCAGCGTGAAGTTGGCTAGTTGTAGCGATTAGACCAATTGTGAGAATTAGATTCTTCATTCGGTCAGCTCCGATAGCCGATTGGCTCTTGTAAGTTGCTTAAAGCCCAACACTCTATCGAATACTTACAGATTTAAACGATGTATTTTTACACTACCAATTAAACTACCCTGTCATAACGAAAGGGGTAAATAATTAAAAATTAAGTTTGATCAGCAATACAGCGATAGCGCTAATGCCCCAACCCTCTGCCTACTGGTCATTAACTGCCGTCTCCTTGGATCTCCCCCTTGAGGCGGCTTTTTGTCGAACACTATACAAATAGATATAATTAAATTAATTACTAATCTAGTACTTAAAGTCCACCTATTGTTTACTAGGAGACCCGCCCTAAGCTAGTATTAACGCTACTATCCATTCTCTGCTAGACTTCCCTCCAATCATTTTTACCGGTTTCACGTGAAACAATGGCAGCTCCTAAATACGACGAATCTTCCGTTAAGGTTTTAAAAGGCCTTGATCCAGTCCGCCACCGTCCTGGCATGTACACCCGCACAGATAATCCCTTGCATATTTGCCAAGAGGTGATTGATAACGCTGCCGATGAAGCGCTTGGTGGTTATGCCTCGCAAATTGACGTGGTTTTATATCGTAACCAATCAATGCGGGTAGCTGATAATGGTCGGGGTATTCCGGTTGGTTTACATCCGGAAGAGGGTGTACCCACGGTGCAAGTGGTATTTACTCAGCTGCATGCAGGCGGTAAATTTGATAAAAAAGACGGCGGGGCTTATGCCTTCTCGGGCGGTTTACATGGCGTTGGTGTTTCGGTTACCAATGCTTTGTCGACACGACTAGAAGTTGAAGTTCGTCGTGAAGGACAAATTAACCGCCTAGTTTTTTCTGGCGGCGATGTGATTGAACCTTTGTTAGTGACTGGAACATGTTTAAAAAAAGACACTGGCACGCGGGTTTTTGTTGAGCCCGATCCAAAGTATTTTGATAACCCCACCATTCCGGTGGCTGATCTTGAGCATTTATTAAAATCTAAAGCGGTGCTTTTGCCTGGGCTGATCGTGACGCTCAATATTGAGCAAGCGAATGGTGAATTACTCGAAAAACGCTGGTGTTATCCCGATGGTTTATTGGGTTATCTCAATGAACAAGTTGCTGGTTATACCCAGCTGATTCCTATTTTGCAGGGCGAAAAATACATCGAAGGTGAAGATGAGGTTTTCTCGCGTGGGGAAGGTTGTGCTTGGGCATTAACATGGACTGAAGACGGCAGCGTGAATCGCGAATCGTATGTGAATCTGATTCCAACGCCAGCCGGCGGTACGCATGAATCTGGCCTGCGCGACGGGGTGTTTCAAGTTGTCAAAACGTTTATTGATTTTCATAACTTGCTGCCCAAAGGCGTGAAATTACTGCCGGAAGACTTATTTAGTCGCTGCTCGTTTGTTCTGTCTGCCAAAGTGCTCGATCCGCAATTTCAAGGTCAAACCAAAGACAAACTCACTAGTCGCGATGGTCTCAAACTGGTGTCGGCAATGGTGCGTTCACCCTTTGAGTTGTGGTTGAACGAACACGTTGATTTGGGTAAAAAACTCGCCGAACTGGCCATTCGCGCCGCACAATCGCGGCAGAAAAATGCGCAAAAAGTTGAAAAGAAAAAATCCTCAGGCGTGGCGGTGTTGCCGGGTAAATTGACCGATTGCGCCTCGGATGAAACCGAGCGCTGCGAATTGTTCCTCGTCGAAGGGGATTCGGCGGGCGGCTCGGCCAAAATGGGGCGCGATAAAGATTTTCAAGCGATTTTGCCGCTGCGCGGTAAGGTGCTCAATACTTGGGAAGTCGATAAAGACCAGATTTTCGGCAACAACGAAGTCCACGATATGGCGGTCGCCATTGGCGTTGACCCGCATACGCTCGATAGCGGCGCAGATTTAAGCGGTCTACGCTACGGCAAAGTCATCATCATGTCCGATGCGGACGTGGATGGCTCGCATATTCAAGTGTTGTTGCTGACGTTGTTTTATCGCCATTTCCCGCAGCTCGTCGCGAATGGCCACATCTATGTCGCGCAGCCGCCGCTGTACCGCGTTGACGTTGGCGGTAGTGGTAAAAACAAACCACCACGCAAATTTTATGCGCTCGACGAAGGTGAATTAACCGCGATTCTAGATAAGCTCAAAGGCGAAAAATTACGTGAATCAGCATGGAATATTTCACGTTTCAAAGGCTTGGGTGAAATGAACGCCGAGCAATTGTTCGACACAACGATGAATCCCGATACGCGCCGCGTGATGCGGGTCTCTATTCATTCTGATGTGGCGGCCAATACCCGTGATGTGATGAATATGTTGATGAGTAAATCTGAGGCGTCTAGCCGCCGAGCATGGCTGGAAGCACGCGGTAATGAGGTTGAGGCCGATTTATAATGGGTATTGCCCTGTAGGTATTTATATTATTAGCTTATGGCTATATACCACACAAAAAACCCGCAAGCTGCGGGTTTTTTACTTGGAAATTTATTCGCAGTTGAAGCCAAATTATCATTGAATCGTGCCGAGCGTGCGGCACTGCGCGCACGATCAAACGACAAAAAAGCCTTCGAGATGTGTAATCGGCTTAATCGATCAGCTGATCAAAAACATGGCTCATTTTTAAACTGGTAGTTTCCATTTGGTTGAGCGCTTCAATCACCTGTGATTTTTTTCCGGCTTGCCATGCGCTAAAGGCTTGGCGACCTATTTGATGAATTTCATGATGTGGCACTTCTAATTCGCGATAAGCCGGATGATTGCCCGCTTGCGCTTTGCCTTCACCGCCGTAATACCAGCGACCAAAGCGGCATTGATGCGGATCATTGAAATTGGGCTTTGTAACACCACCGGCAACGCTGCTGTAAACGTTAAATTTAAATGCAATCTGCTCGAGTTTACTCACTTCAATCAGCGTATTGAGTCTATTTTTAACCATCTGCGTTTCCATTTCGGCGGATATTTTAATCAATAAACTCATTTGATTCGCAGCGTTGCCGCCCATTACACTAAATTGTGCCGTTTGCTCGGCGAGGGTGTTCATTGTGGATTTAACCGATTGGGTTTCTGTGCGAATATCTCCCACCAACTGACTAATCTCTTTGGTGGCTGCTCCTGTTCGTTCTGCGAGTTTACGTACTTCATCGGCAACAACCGCAAAACCACGGCCTTGTTCGCCAGCGCGTGCCGCTTCAATTGCGGCATTTAGGGCTAATAAATTGGTTTGATCGGCAATTTCTTTGATCATTTGCACGATGCCGCTAATTTGATCCGATTGCTGATTCAGCTGATCGACATCACTGACTGATTGTACTGCGGTGTTTGATAGTTGATTTAAGCTATTTGCAATCGTATTAATCGCTTGATTATTGTCTTGCGCCACGCGAGATAAATCAGCGGCGCAGTGTAGTTCTGCTTGCAGCTTATCGGTAAGCTCGCCGATTGAGTGCGTACTTAAATGGAGTGACTCTCCAAATAAAGCCATCGTCTGAAATAAAGACGGATAGTATTTTCCATCCCCATTATCTTGTATTTGTAAACTAGCAATAAATTGCTGATCACTGTTTAGCTTTAAATTTTCTTTTTTTAGTTGTGTATTTTCTGCGTGCAGTTGACGAATTTGTTCGTTTAAATCGGCAATGTATTTTTTATTAGTAAAGAACATTTGAGTCTCCACAATGTTTAAGCGACTGAGTATAGCGAATAATATTGCAAAGGCGCTTTTGTGGTGATAGCAACGTGGTAAATAACGACGCTTTGTTTATTTCATGAAGATGATTTTTCGTTGGTGAAATATTTATTTAATAATAAACAAGCGGGGAAACTACTGATTCGATTAAAATCCGCTCTCCGTATGATTTGCGGCTTACAGAGTAATGGATGAATGATCATGAAAAAATGGATTGTGATTGCTGTTGCAATCATCGCTGCGCCAGTGTTGTATTTTTCGTTAATACCAAAAAATACCCCAACGTCGAGCACTCAAGTCGCTAGTGCGACCACTGAATCGCAGCCCCTTTTGCGAATTGCCCTTGAGGGTAAATATCCACCATTTGAATATTTAGATAAAAACCAACAATTAGTCGGTTTCAATATTGATTTGGCCAATGCGCTATGCAAAGAAATGGCGGTGAAGTGCAGTATTGAACGCTATGAATGGGATGATTTAATTCCTGCGGTGCAGACCAAAAAAGCCGATGCAATTATTGCTACGATGTCGATCACTGATGAGCGTGAAAAATTAGTCCAGTTTACGCAACCTTATGCGCGCGTTCCTGCCGCATATTTGGCTAAAAATAATCGTCAATTTATTTTGCCGGTGATGACGCCAGAACGCTTAGCCGGTAAAACCATTGGTGTGGTTTCAAATACAACATTTGCCAACTATCTGACTACTGAATTTGATAATAGCAAAGTGAAATTAAAACACTATCCCGATGCCGATGCCTTGTTACTGGGAATGAATAACAATGAAGTGGATTTAGTATTTGGTGATAGTGCGGTGTTCGGCGAGTTTTTACGCGACCCACGGCATGCTAAAGACTACAATTATGTCGGCAATATCATCAAGGGCGATCCACGATTAGGACGAGGCGAAGCGATTGCTTTGGCTAAAGATGATCATGAAATGGTGGCAAAATTTAATAAAGCTTTAGATCAACTCATCAAATCGGGCCAGTATCAAGAAATGCAGTTTAAATACTTTACTTTACAGATTTTGTAAATAAAAAAGCCCTAATATGATATTGGGGCTTTTATTTTTTGATGATTAAAATAATTTCGCCGACGCGTAATGTGGAAAAAATATTGTTGTTGTGTTGGATTTGAATAATTTTTGACGCAAATTAATTCGGCCAAAAAATGCAATACTGGCCATTATGCGCACTGCGGCAGAGCGAGTATCAATCATCATCGATGATGCTGGTGGCGTATTTTGGCCATCGATGATCAATTGCTGGCGCAGTAGCGGTGCTGTATGAGCGATGCTAAAGGCTGTTAGTTTAGGGTTTTTTGACGTTGGATTAACCGCCTATTTGCTGCCGATTGGGCTCTGAGGCAAGGCACGACGCAGGTACTTTGTATGCTAGTAGGTGATTTATAACGCAGCGATGCCCATTGAAAATACGAAAAATAAAGCAGCTGTGCTTGATTGCAAATTAATCATTAGTTTGAACTGACGAGCAACTACAGGAATACCCTAGTATTCCTCTATGGCTTGCTACTGCATGATGCGCTGAGCCTTACGTAATTGGTATTAATACCGATCCGCCTTTTTATCTGTTTTGGAATGTCCTGAAATGAATATCACTTCTTATAGTCTGATTGCTGCAGCCGTGATGGGTTTGGCTGCGTGTGGTAAACAAGCGCCTGTTGGCAGCGATGCTGCGAGTACGCCAGCTGCTGAACAGCCAAGCCAGTCTGTGATTAAAATTGGCCATTCTGCGGCTTTAACCGGCCCTGCTGCGCATTTTGGTAAAGACAATGAAAACGGCGTAAAGCTTGCAATTGATGAAATCAATGCGGCGGGTGGGGTGGATATTGGCGGCAAAAAAATGAAATTAGAAATGATTTCAGAAGACGACCAAGGTGACCCGAAAACAGCCACCAATGTGGCGCAGCGTTTTGTCGATGCCAATGTGGCCGGTGTGATTGGCCATATGAATTCAGGCACGACGATTCCGGCGTCTAAAATCTATTCGGATGCGGGTATCGCCCAAATTTCACCATCGGCCACCGCGGTGAATTACACCAACCAAGGTTTTAAAACCGCATTCCGAGTGATGGCCAATGATGCACAGCAAGGTAAAGTGCTCGGTCAATATGCGGTGAGTCAATTAGGCGCGAAAAAAATTGCCATTATTGATGATCGCACTGCATACGGCCAAGGCTTGGCCGATGAATTTGAAATCGCAGCGAAAGCTGCTGGCGCGCAAATTGT
This sequence comes from Deefgea salmonis, assembly GCF_020531905.1. Lineage (GTDB taxonomy): Bacteria > Pseudomonadota > Gammaproteobacteria > Burkholderiales > Chitinibacteraceae > Deefgea > Deefgea salmonis. The sequence continues at coordinate 29,322 of NZ_JAJAWG010000005.1, forward strand.
GAAGCGTGAATTTAGTAATAACCAAGAAACGGATTTTAATGCGGTATTAACCAGCATTAAAGCCAGCAAGCCGGATTTGATTTTTTACGGCGGCATGGATGCACAAGCTGCGCCAATGAAAAAGCAAGCTAAAAAGCTGGGCTTGAATGTCATCATCATGGGGGGTGATGGTGCGCAAACGCCGGAATTTATTAAACTCGCCGGTGCCGATGCGGATGGTATGTATGCTACAAGCCCTGGCACGCCAAAAGATCAGTTAGCAGGCGGCAAGGCATTTTTAGAGAAGTTCAAAGCTAAATTTGGCAATGAGGTGCAGCTGTATTCTCCATATTGCTACGATTCGGTGAATATGATGGTGAAAGCCATGCAAGAAGCAGGCTCGGCTGATCCAGCAAAATATCTACCCAAACTGGCGGCAATGAAATACGAGGGTGTTACTGGGCCGATTTCGTTTGATGCCAAAGGCGACATCAATAATGGTGCGATTACGGTTTACACCGTTAAAAATGGTCAGTGGCAAGTTCTAGAAGTGATTGGTGGTGCGGCAGCAGCCAAATAAGAGATTGCCAGTGTGAAAAATTAGGCGCCTTCGGGCGCCTTTTTTTATGCTTGGATTATTTGGATTTTTTTGCGGTGGTTTTTTCGCCATACCAGCACGCTTGCGACGCAGTGTTGCGATGGTATAGTTGAAGGATTGAGTAATTCTATGGCGTATCTTCATGACAAAATCGAGCACTTTAAATCATCCGGTTTATCCAATTGGCACGCCAGGTATTGCTTGGGAATCCTTGGAAAAAGCTGCTTGGCTGGCTATACAGCAAAGAAAACGCAATTATTGGGATGAAGTCGTTAGCCCATTAACGGCTTTATTATTAGATCGAGATTCGCCACTGGCCGATTGGGCCGAGTTGGTTGAATATGCGGAGTTGGATTATCAGCCTCAGGGTTTGGCGCAGTATCCATTGTTTGCGGTGCGTAGCCGAAATTGGCAAGCGCATCGCCCAACGGTTTTAGTCACAGGTGGCGTACATGGTTATGAAACCAGTGGCGTGCAAGGCGCTTTGCAGTTTATTGCGCACAAACTGAGCCACTATCAATCGAGCGTTAATTTCATTATTTTGCCGTGTATTAGCCCTTGGGCTTATGAAACGATTAATCGCTGGAATCCATTGGCGATTGATCCAAATCGCGCTTTTGTCGAGCATAGCCCAGCAGCAGAATCTGCCGCAGCGATGGCGTTTATTCGCCAACAAACCCAAAAAGTGGCGTTGCATATCGATTTACACGAAACAACCGACACCGATAACTCTGAATTTGGCCCAGCGAAAGCCGCTCGTGATGGTTTGGTTTTTGAATATCACGATATTCCGGATGGCTTTTATTTGGTTGGCGATAGCGAAAAGCCCCAGCCTGAATTTCAACGCGCGCTAATCTCTGCGGTCAGCCAAGTGACGCATATTGCTGCCGCCGATGACGCGGGTTGCCTGATTGGTGAACCATTGCAGCAATTGGGGGTGATCAATTACGCCAAGAAAGCGCTAGGTCTTTGCGGTGGCCTGACTGATGCGATGTATGTGACGACGACCGAGGTGTATCCCGATAGTACCAATGCCACGGCTGAACAATGCAATCGAGCGCAAGTGGCAACGATCTGCGCGGCGATTGAGTATGTATTGCAGCACGGGGATTGATTGGTTTGGTTTGCCGATGGTTGTGATTGAACGACGATCTACACTTTAATCGGCACAAATCGCTCAATAGCTGGGTATATTATTCAAAGCCTTTTAAAGAAAAGCGTTGAATGATATACCCTTGCTTTTTTGTTGATCTTTTTGTTGAATGATATCTTCAGACCATGCTGCGAGCGGGGCTGGTCGCCCAAAGAAATACCCCTGAACGCGCTGGCAACCGAGCTCGCGCAAGCGATTGGCTTGGGCTTCGGTTTCTACCCCTTCGCCGACTAAAATCACTTTAAAACCGGCCGCCATACTGATAATGGCCGAGACAATCGCTTCGTCTTGAATGTTTTCGAGCATTCTGGCGATAAAGGATTGATCGATTTTAAGGTAGTCAAAATCAAATTGATGCAAATACGCTAACGATGAATAGCCGGTGCCAAAGTCATCAATCGCAATCCCAACGCCAAGCGCGCGAACCCGGCGAATTAATTTGGCGACCACTTCGCTTTGGGTGACTAAGCAAGATTCAGTGATTTCTAAGGTCAGATTGTGGGCTGGCAAGCCGGTGGTTTGCAAAATAAACAGCAGTTGCTCATAAAAATCAGATTGAATTAATTGCCGTACTGAGACATTCACATGCACGTCAAAATCATCTCGCCAGCCGGCTTTGAGCTGATCGGCAATTTGCTGGCAAGACTCTCGCAACACCCAGTTGCCAATTTGTAAAATCAGTCCTGAATCTTCTGCTGCTGGGATAAACACGCCCGGGGAGATCATACCGCGTGGGCTTTCCCAACGGATTAGCGCTTCTGCGCCGATGGTTTCACCATTTTGTAGGTCAATCACCGGCTGGAAAAACACCCGAAATTCTTGCCGTTCTAGCGCCAGTTTAAGCTCTGAAGTGAGTCGCGTTTTGGCGATGGATTGCTCAATCATTTCCGCTTCAAATAAAGTATACGAGCCAAATCCTTTGGCTTTGGCCTTGCCGAGCGCCACGCTGGCATTACGCAGCCAATCAGTTAAATCACAACGTCGAAAGCGCTCATACACTGCGCCAATGGATGCGGTGACGACGATTTCATCGGCTGATTGTTCGGCTTGAAAGGCCTCTGAGAAATAGGCTAAATAACGTAGCGTGGTATAGGTCGCCTCTTCTGGGCTGCTGATTTCTGGCAATAAAATAGTAAATTCAGCGCCAGCCGTTCGGGCGAGCAAGGCATTGGGTGGCAGATGCTCCAGCAGTCGCACTGAAATCGATTGCAATAAGGCATCGCCTAGCGCATGGCCGACGCTGTCGTTGATGGCGCGATAGCCATCTAAACCAATCAGCAGCATCAATTGCGACTGGCTTGGAGTATAAGCCCAATCATTGATGGCAACCGCCAGGCCGTTGCGATTCATCAGTCCGGTCATTGAGTCAAAACGGATTTGTTGATTGAGCTGCTCAAAAGACAGCGCGAGCTTGCCTGCCATTTCATTAAAGGTTTTGGTCAGTAGGGCAGTTTCTTTGAGCTGAATGCCGGAGCTGGGGATGGCTTGCCAATCGGCATGCCCGAGTTTTTCGGCGGCCAAGGTGGTGGAAATAATCGGCCGCGTGATACGGCCCAATAGCCACCATGCCAACATGGCTACCGCCAGCCCAATCAATAAGATCACTAGCACGGTATTGCGTTGATTTTGTTTTAGATTGCCAATCAGGTCTTTTTCGGGAATTAAAATAATGATTCGCCAATCAATGCCGGGCTGATTATTCAGTGAAATTGATTGAAAATAAATCCGCTCGCCACGTAATTGAAAATGAGTTTTTAAATTAGCCCCTTGATTGAGCAGTGCACTTGCGGCACGGATTTGGGCTTGCTCACTGTCTTTGGCTAAAGTGCGCTGTGCTGGTTGATTATGCATGGTAGTCATCACGCTGCGTGGTGAGGAATGCGTGACTAAACGCTGCTGTTGGTCAACGATAAAGATCGCGCCATGACCGAGTAGGGTTTGCTCAAGCAAAAACTGGTTGAAGTGATCGATATTTATATCGCTCATTAAAACCCCAATCAGCTGATTGACTTGGTTATACACCGGACTGGAATACGACAAAGTGGCCGATTGCGCCTGATCGAATGTGGCGTACACGTCAGACCAACTGGCTTGACCGCTGTGGATTGCCGCTTGATACCAAGGCCGATCTCTGGGATCGTAACCGGGAATGATTTGGCTTTCGGCGCCAATCTCGGCTTGCGGATAGAGCTGAAGCTGGTTTTGAGTTCTTTGGTCTTTGAGCAAGAGGCGAGTGATTTGTTGATCACGAAGTAGGGCAATAAACTGGCCACTTGCGCTGCCAAAGCCGATCAGACTGAGTGCGGGTTTATTACCTAAGACATGGGTATAGGTGTTAATAAACGGCTGATTCAGTTTACTTAAATCGGTTTTCTCGTTGATGGTTTGAATTTCAAATAAATTATTGAGAATTTGATTATTTAAAATTGGAATGGCTAAAAAGTCGAGCAATTGATGCCGAACTTCATTGGCCTGTTCGGCCATAATTTTTTCGGCTAAGTTTTCAATGGCCTTATTTTGGTTTTGAAATTGCAGCCAACTACTTAGCAATAGCGCCAAAATAAGTAAGGCAGCAAAGGTAAAACTCACGGCAAATCGTAGTGATATCTTGGTTTGCAATTCGTGCTCAAGCTAATAAAAATGGGCCTCGCACACTATAACAGTATTCTTACATATAGCCTGAGTTCAATATATCTTTTGTTGTTTGTCGTTAGCGCTTTGAACCTAGCCATGCAGGCAGATAGAATACGAGGCTAGATTCACTTTGGCCTGATCCATGTCTGATGATTTACTCGACCCCGTAGAAATGCCTGCAACACCTTTGAAATCCAATCAAGGTGGCGCTGCGCGTTTTATTGCTACTCAAGTTTCTGCCGTACCTGATGATGGTGAATCAGTACAGCTAGGGCTGTATGCCGAAAAAAGTTATCTTGAATACGCCATGAGTGTGGTGAAAAGCCGCGCCTTACCGCAAATTGAAGATGGCCAAAAACCAGTGCAAAGGCGAATTTTATACGCGATGCACGAGCTGGGTTTAATGGCGACGGCCAAACCGATGAAGTCGGCGCGGATTGTCGGCGATGTGTTGGGTAAATACCATCCGCATGGCGATCAATCGGCTTATGACGCCTTGGTGCGAATTGCCCAAGATTTCTCGCTGCGCTATCCCTTGATCGATGGGCATGGCAATTTTGGTTCACGCGATGGCGACGGCGCGGCGGCTTATCGTTACACCGAGGCGCGTTTAACGCCGGTGGCTGATTTGCTACTCGGTGAGCTTGATAAAGGCACCACCGATTTCACGCCGAACTACGATGGCGCATTTCAAGAGCCGGTTTTATTGCCTGCGCGATTGCCTATGTTGCTACTGAATGGCGCATCGGGGATTGCGGTAGGGATGGCGACCGAAATGCCGTCGCACAATTTAGGTGAAGTGGCCGATGCCAGCATCGCGCTGATTCGTAATCCAAAATTATCCACTGCTGAGTTACTCACGTATATCCAAGGCCCAGATTTACCGGGCGGCGGGCAGATTATTTCTTCGCAAAAAGACATTGCAACGGCGTATGAAAATGGCCGTGGTAGCTTGAAAGTGCGTGCCCGATGGGAAAAAGAAGAGCTGGCGCGCGGGCAATGGCAAATGGTGGTGACTGAATTACCACATGGCACGTCGAGCCAAAAAGTATTAGAAGAAATCGAAGAACTGACTAATCCCAAAGTCAAAAAAGGCAAAAAAGCGCTCAGCCAAGATCAAGTGCAAACCAAGCAATTGATTTTGAGCGTGCTCGATCGTGTTCGCGATGAGTCGGGTAAAGACAAATCAGTGCGTTTGGTGTTCGAACCAAAATCATCGCGGCAAAGCTCCGATGATTTGATGAATTTACTGCTCGCGCATACCAGCTTAGAAAGTAGCTTATCAATCAACATCGTGACCATTGGCCGAGATGGTCGACCTGGGCAAAAAACGCTGCGTGATTTAATCGCCGAGTGGATTGATTTTCGCTTTGTGACGGTGACGCGTCGTTGCCAGTATCGTCTGGGCCAAGTTGATGATCGCATCCATATTTTGGAAGGCCGCTTGCTGGTCCTGCTCAATATTGATGAAGTGATTCGCATCATTCGTCATTCGGACGAGCCCAAATCAGCGTTGATGGCGGCGTTTAATCTGTCGGAACGCCAAGCAGAGGACATCCTTGAGATTCGTTTGCGCCAATTGGCACGACTGGAAGGGATTAAGATTGAGCAAGAATTGTCTGCGCTACGGGCGGAAAAAACCGAGCTAGAACACTTGTTGGCCAATCCGGCGGCAATGCAAAAGCTCATTATTAAAGAAATCGAAGCGGACAAAAAGAAATACGCCGATCCACGTCGCACTTTAATTGAGCACGCCGAACGCGCGGTTGCTGAAGTGGCCGTAGTGGATGAGCCGGTAACGATTATCTTGTCAGAAAAAGGTTGGTTACGCGCACGCCAAGGGCACGCTCTTGATTTGCAAAGCCTGAGCTTTAAAGACGGCGACAGCCAATTGGCGGCGATTGAATGTCGCACGATTGATCAGCTGGCCCTGTTTGGTAGCGATGGCCGGGTGTATTCGATTCAAGCCTCGGTGGTACCGGGTGGGCGTGGTGATGGGGTGCCAGTCACCACCTTGGTCGATTTGGTGGCTAAAACGCGGATTACCCAAATGCTGGCGGCTAAATTAGGCGAATGGGTGGTGCTGGCCAACTCCAGTGGCTATGGCTTTAGTTGTTTGTTTGATAATTTACTCAGTCGACAAAAAGCCGGTAAAGCCTTTTTGAGCTTGGAAGAGGGCGAAACCTTGCTGCGGGTGTCGACTTTTGTTCCACGTGAAACATCGTTAGTCGCTTGCTTATCCACGGCCGGGAAATTGCACTTGTTTGCCTATAACGAATTTAAGCAACTCACTGGCGGTGGCCGTGGCGTGATTACCATGGCACTGGATGCAAAAGATCAACTCAATGCCATCACCATTTGTGATGGTTTAACGTTAACCATTAATTACACTGGGCGTGGCGGTAAAGCGCAAGAGTGGATTTTAAATGAGAACGAAATGGCGCCGTATATTGGTAAGCGTGCTAAAAAAGGCAAGCCGATTAGCACTGCATTTAAACTGCCTGGATTTTAAATGAAACCATATCCATTAGGTATGACGCCAGAGCTCGCATTGGCATGGGCTGAGCTGGGTATACCTATTGAATTATTGCAAAGCCGCCATTTAACCTTGTTTGCTGAAGCCACTGAATTAATCGATGTGGCGGAGAGTGACGATGGCCGAATCTGGCAATTGATTCCTGCCGCCGCCGCCGCATGGCAGAAGATGCAGCGAGCGGCTTGGCAAGATGGTGTTGATTTACAAATTGCATCGGCTTATCGCGCCAGCACGCGGCAAGTGGCGTTAATCCAAAGAAAGTTGACTGCTGGCGTGCTGATCGACGATGTTTTGCAGGTGCTGGCGCCACCGGGGTGTAGCGAGCATCATACCGGTAGGGCGGTGGATATTTTTACGCCGGGCGGCCCTGTGGTGACGGAAGAATTTGAATATATGCCGGCATTTACTTGGTTAAATTCGCATGCGGCTGAGTTTGGGTTTAGTTTGTCTTTTCCACGCAACAATCGTTATGGCTATGTGTATGAGCCTTGGCATTGGTGTTGGGAAGAAAAAAACAGCCTCAAGTGATGCGGTGCAGCATTTTACCGACCAGTGGTAGTTCAGTTTTGCTCAATCTCAACGATATTAAAGCTAAGAGCAATAGATCAACGGCCTCTTGCCGTCGCGCTCAAAGTGATGAAGATCATGACTTACGCCATTCACCCCGTTTGGAGCACGACACAGCAGCCGCAATTGATGCGCTACGGTTTATATAAAATCAGCGCAGAGGGTGAGCAAGAAATCGCGCAAGCGGGCTGCCTTGAGTCGATCGAAGCATTACGCCAGCAATTATTACAGCTAGCAATGTCAGAAAATGCATAAAAAAACAGCACGGCAAGCCGTGCTGTTTTTATGTGTGGAATGATTAAACTTGACCCATGTAGTCTTGTTTGCCAATGTCGACGCCGTTGCTGCGTAAAATGGCATAAGCAGTGGTCAGGTGGAAATAAAAATTAGGTTGCACAAACGAGAGCAAATAAAAATCCGCACTCATTGGATGATCGGGTAAAAAAGACAAGGTAATCGTTTTGCCGGCAGCGTCTTTAAAATCGTGTTCTGATACTGATTCAATAAATTCTTGGGTGGCAACAATCCGCCGTTGTAAATCGGCAAAGGTTTTTTCATCATCTTCATGTATCGGAGCGGCAACGCCAGAGAGGCGGGCAACGCAGAATTTAGCGTTATCACAAACGATTTGCACTTGCTTGGTGAGATTAAACATATCAGGAGCAAGACGCAGGCCGAGCATGGTTTCGTCGCTGATTTTTTTATCTGCCGCAAATTCTGCCGCTTTGTCTAGAAGATGCGCAAGTTGGTTTAGGGCGCGATTGTAAACCGGAACGGTGAGCTGGTAGTAGTCGAACATGGCACTTCCTTACGTTGGTAGAGTGGAAAGATGGCGTTGACCCTTACTATCATCGTGCTTTAGTTGTGCATATTCAAGTGTTCTAGCGTTTCGATTGCTCCTGACCATGCGCCATGTTTGAGTATATCGCTGCAGATCTTTTCAGATGCTGCTTGTGGCAATATACCCGTCGTATCAATATTTAAATCGTATTGCATATCTTGATGAACGCGGGCACTTTGCCACGCGACTAAGCCAATCGCCCGATCTTTACGCGCTTGCTCACGTGCCATTGCGACTTCCAAATTACAATACACGCCAATTAAAGCCACTGAATAACCCGCTAGTTCGGTGAGCAATTCGCGCTTTTCACCGCGCTCACACCAAGCATGATCAATCAATAAATGGCAGCCTGCTTGCAGCAAAGCGGGTAAGCAATAATGATAGCCGCGCACTAAGCTTGGCCAATCGTAACCGGGGCGAGTTATTTCAGTGCCGGTTTGCATCTTGAGCAAATCGCTGGCTGGCAAAGCGTCGAGTATTCTATCGATGCTGAAATTGAGATATTGCTGGGGCAGCGATTCTTGTAATAATTTGGCGAGAGATGTTTTGCCCGAGCTGCTGCTACCGTTTAAAACAATGACTTGGGGAAGAGGCATAAATAATCCAAGAAGCTAATCCAAGAAGCGGCATAAAAATACGCTAGCGCTAGGGCCTGTTGACGTTGGGTTTACCAGCCGATTTGGTGCGGATTTTGGCCTGAGGTAAGGCACGCAGCGCGCAGCGTAGTCATTCTACGCCAACGCGTTTGTCACGCAGCATCAGGCCCAAAGCCGCTAAACCCTGCGGGCTGGGCACGTTGATACCGAGGTGTTTCACGTGAAACATCGTGTTATGACTGGGTGGGTGGCTCTAATTCTTTACGGATTGCCGCTTCGATTTCGGCGGCCGCTTCTTCGGCAGTTGGGCGCGCCCAAAACATTCGATCAGGGATAAATTGCCCCATTCCCGGGCGAAATGCCGCCGATAGCGCTTGCGAAGTAAAGTCTTGTGCATCTTTGACGGCATCTGCGATTTCGGCACCATTGGCAAGTGCACCGGCAATCGCTGAGGCCAAGGTCGCTCCCGCACCATGATAGCTGCCGGGTAAACGTGGCCATTGATCGGTGCGCACCCGGCCTAAGCGGCTATACAGGGTATTGACCACTTTCGGCGTTTTTTCATGCGTACCGGCGATTAGCACATATTCGCAACCACATTCCAAAATGCGTTGCGCAGCGGCATCGAGTGGCATGTCTTCTTGTTCGTCGGGATCGTCCGAAGCCAATAATCTCGCCTCGGTATTGTTGGGCGTAACCAAATGCGTGTGTGGCAACAGCAATTCGCGCATCGCGCTAATCAGCTCTTCATTGGATAATTCCTCGCCGCGCCCCATGCTAAATACCGGCTCTAAAATTAAAGGAATATCTGGATAGTCTGAGGCGATTTCAGCAATGACCGCTAAGTTTTCCACGCTGCCAACCATGCCGACTTTGATCACATCAATTTTGATGTCTTCTAAAATAAAGCGCGCTTGTTCATCAACGATTTCAGAATCGACGGCATGAAATTCTTGCACGCCAGCGCTGTCTTGTACGGTGATGGCAGTAATAATTGGTAAGGTGTGGCAGCCCAATGAGGCGAGGGTCAATACATCGGCCATTAAACCCGCACCACCAGAAGGATCATTCGCAGCAAAAACTAGTACAGTGGGTGGCGTTGGATTCATAAGCACAGATTTTCTTTGTTCGGTAAAATTAGAATTCTAAACCACTCTGAGTGACTTATCGCAATGAAAAAATATATGTGCCTAATCTGTGCGTTTATTTACGACGAAGCTGAAGGCCGACCAGAGGACGGTATTCCAGCCGGAACGAAGTGGGAAGACGTGCCCATGAACTGGACTTGTCCTGATTGCGGCGCACGTAAAGATGATTTTGACATGGTGCAAATCTAATATTGCTGGAGCAGGCTGATGAAACGTTTAATCCTAAGTTTAGCCATGGCCTCGATGTTAACGGCCTGTCAGCAAGTAAGTACCACCCACGCGGGTGCAGTTGGCGCTACGCGTAAACAAAGCATGCTGCTGTCTAGTCAGCAAGTGGATCAAATGTCGGCCGCTAGCTATGCCGAAACCATTAAAAAATCATCATCGCAAGGCAAGCTTTTACCGAGCAATGACCCAACGGTGCGTCGAGTGCGCGATATTGCTCAGCGACTCATTCCGCAAACGGCGGTGTTTCGCCCCGATGCTTTGCAATGGCAATGGGAAGTTAATGTTGAGAAAAGCCCAGAGCTCAATGCCTATTGCATGTCTGGCGGTAAAATTATGTTTTACACCGGCATTATTGAGCGCTTAAAACTCACCGATGATGAAATCGCGCAAATCATGGGCCACGAAATCGCCCATGCCTTGCGTGAGCATGGCCGTGAAAAAATGAGCGAAGAATACGGAAAAAGCATTGCTTTACAAGGCGGTATGCAGCTGTTTTCTATCGCCACCGGTGGTAAATATGATGCCTATCAAGATCTTGCCGGTAGTGGTTTAAATACGCTGGTTGATGTCAGCTACTCATTACCCAATAGCCGAACCAATGAAAGTGAAGCCGATGTCATGGGTTTAGAGTTGGCGGCGCGTGCCGGCTATAACCCCAATGCTGCGGTGAGTTTATGGCAAAAAATGGCGGCGCAAGGCACAGGTAAAGGGCTGGAATTTATGTCAACTCACCCATCTAGCCATACGCGGATTGCTGAATTACAAGCCAAAATCCCGGTGGTGATGCCACTGTACGAAACCGGGAAAAACAAAGCGAAACCCAGTAGCAAGCCAAAGAAAAACGCGTCTTAATGTAAATTAAGTCGGTGTGTTGGCGCTCAAATAAGGAATAACCGTGCTGTGGATTAAATCATTACATTTGATTTTTGTTATTAGCTGGTTCGCTGGGCTATTTTATTTACCGCGTATTTTTGTCAATTTAGCCATGGCCAAGCAGACCGATGAGTTAGCTCGGCTCAATTTGATGGCGCATAAACTGTATCGATTTATGACGCCACTGGGTATTTTGGCGTTGATTTTTGGGGTATGGACTTGGGGTTTTTATGACTTTTATATGGGAGAAGGCTGGCGCTGGATGCATGCCAAATTGGCCTTAGTCGCAATTTTAGTCGGCTATCATATTGCCTGTCGCCAAATGCTATTGGCTTTTGCCGCCAATAAAAATACCCGCAGCCATGTGTGGTTTCGTTTTTTTAATGAAATTCCAGTGCTGATTTTATTTGCCATCGTGATTTTGGTGATTGTTAAACCGTTTTAATTTTTGGGCTATCCATTGCGAGATAGCCCATTTTTTATGCAAAAGGATTAAAAAATGAAAATCATGCTGCCTATTTTGCTGGTCGGCTTACTCGCCGGATGTGGTGAAACTGCGCCAACCGCCAAGCAATGTGGTGTTTACGCCATCGGTCCAAATCAAATTAAAGCCATTGTTGGTAGTCAGCACAGTGAGCCAGCGCCAGGGCGCACCGCCAAAGCGGATTTACCTGCCGACTTTCCAACGGCCTTACTCGACCCAGAAAATTTCTATCGCGGCATGGGGGTGTATTGCAGCGCTGATGAAGCAAGGCAGGCGTTAGTTGACCAAAAACATAAGGATTGGGGCGTATTTGAGATCGATAGCGATTGGAATAAAAACGTCTACAAAGCCGACGATGGCGCTCATCACTTACGCGAATCAGCAAAAATTAAACAGGCGGTTGAATAATGGCCGTTGAAATCGAAAGAAAATTTTTACTTAAAAATGACACTTGGCGCTGCGATATCCATCGCAGTACACGGATCGCGCAAGGCTATTTATGCACCGACCCTGAGCGCACAGTGCGAGTTCGGGTGAAAGGCGACGCGGCATTTTTAACGATTAAAGGCAAAAATTCTGGAATTAGTCGCTCGGAATTTGAATACGAAATCCCGCTGGTCGACGCGGTCGAATTACTCAAACTCTGTCCACAAGTTTTGGATAAAACTCGGCATTTACTCAGCATGGATCAGCACACTTTTGAGATTGATGAATTTCATGGCGAAAATGCCGGCTTAATCGTCGCAGAACTCGAGCTGGCTAGCGAAACGAGCACTTATCCACAGCCGGAATGGCTCGGTGCTGAAGTTTCCGGTGATGCGCGTTATTACAACAGCGCACTGTCAATTACCCCGTTTAGTCGTTGGTTTTAAGCATGAATGATTTTCCAGTTTTACACACTGAGCGCCTTATCCTGCGCGAAATTGTTGATACCGATGCACAAGCTCTATTTGCTATTCATGGCTGCGCTGAAGTGATGCGTTACTTTGGTTCTGATCCTCTGATGGAGTTAGCACAAGCGCAGGCCTTGATTGCTACTTTTTCGCACTGGCGTGGCGAAGGAAACTCCGGTATTCGCTGGGGCATTAGCCAAAAATCAGATGGGAAATTGCTCGGTAGTTGTGGATTTTTCCGTTGGAACCATGCTTGGCGCAGCGCGATGGTCGGCTACGAGCTCGCTCAATCGGCGTGGGGGCAAGGTTTGATGCAAGAGGCCTTAGCCGCCATTTTGCCGTATGGTTTTCACGCAATGAACCTCAACCGCATAGAAGCACAAATTCACCCTGACAATGCGGCATCACTTCAACTGATGCCCAAGCTCGGTTTTGTTCACGAAGGCCAGTTGCGTGAGGCTGGATTTTGGGGTGAAAAGTTCAACGATTTTGTGCAGTTTGGGGTTTTGCGGCGGGAGTATCTTGAGCAAGCATAGATGCCGATGTAACTAAAAATAATGTGAGGATTTCAATGATCAAGAAAGTCGGTGAGACCGTTATTCAGTTAAAGCACCCAGCGAGTTGTCATTGCGGTGCGGTGGTTTTAGAAATTGATTTGCCCGATGGCATTGTTGATCCTCGGCATTGCGACTGCTCGATATGCCGACGCAAAGGCGCGGTGGTCGCTTCGGTATTGTTGTCTGGGATTAAAATTATTCAGGGCGAAGCCGTTTTGCGCTTGTATCAATTTAATACCCAAACGGCGAAGCATTATTTCTGCTCGGTGTGCGGGATTTATACCCACCATCAACGCCGCTCAAACCCGCATCTATATGGTTATAACGTCGGATGTCTTGAGGGCGTTAATCCATACCAAATTCCGAACATTAAAATTTATGATGGCGTGAATCATCCTGCCGATCAAAGCACGACTTCTGCAGTGAACTAGAATTCTTATTCAAAAATATTGATGTATATATCGCTACGCCTTTATTTGTATGGGATATATTCAGATACCCATAATATTGCGATCATAGCAAATAGCTATTACGACAAATTCAGCACGGCAAACAAGTCTGAAAACCCGCAGTAAAATACGTTGATTTGATGATTTTTCGTATAAAAATCAGTGCTATGTGGGTAACTATTTATCGTGACTGATTAAATATTGATCAACTCTGTATGTTTCGAGCCGAAAACCACGATGGATCATCAGCCTCGACCTTTTTTGCCAAACCCAATACGCTTGATGCCGAGATAAACCCCCGAAAAAAGGCAATATTGCGTCTTAATGTGGGCGGTTTTTATGCTAAAAGTAGTCTTCACCGGCGTTTTATTGGCCTAGCTAACGATTTTTTCTGCTGGCCTCCAGCGCAAAGCCGCAATGCATTGCTTGTCCTTACTGCGTCTGTATGTGTTTGTGTTGGTCGACCACTTTATTGGCTCTTTATTGCATAATCTAGGTCGTGACAACGGCGTTTTTTTTGAGTGCGGCGTATTTTTGGACTAAATTTTCCCCCGGTTGCTTGGAGGCTTACAAATTTAAAAAGAAAGGCCTGTTGCGTTGCGTATCAATGGAGGCCGTGGTGGGTATTTTTATGCCATGTGCGTCTTTTTTGCTAAAAATATAAGAATGTTCTTGTTTTTTGTTTGCTACGTACTTTGCCGTAGATGCCTACATTTTTTAGTAGGTATATGAATAAAACGCTTATAAATTAAGGCTTTTATCTATATACCCATTGTTTTATAAGGAAAGTTAAATGACTACACGCAATGAGCAGCTGTTTGAATCGGCTAAAAAACATATTCCCGGTGGCGTGAACTCGCCAGTACGTGCTTTTGGTTCAGTCGGTGGTACGCCATGCTTTTTTACCAAGGGCGAGGGCGCTTATGTTTGGGATGCCGATGGTAAAAAATACATTGATTACGTTGGCTCGTGGGGTCCGCTGATTTTGGGTCATGCCCACCCAAAAGTGATCGCGGCGGTGATCGATACCGCTAAAAATGGCATGAGTTTTGGTGCGCCAACCGAGGCCGAAGTGACGATTGCCGATGTATTGTGCGAAATGCTGCCTTCTTTGGAGCAAGTTCGTTTGGTGTCGAGCGGTACCGAGGCGACGATGAGCGCAATTCGCTTGGCGCGTGGCTTTACGGGGCGCGATAAATTGATCAAATTTGAAGGCTGCTACCACGGCCATGCCGATAGCTTGTTGGTGAAAGCCGGCTCTGGTTTGCTTACATTTGGTAATCCATCGTCCGCTGGGGTGCCCGCGGCAGTGGCGGCCGATACGATTGTCTTGCCTTACAACGATGTGGCGGCGCTTGAGGCTTTATTTGCTGAACAAGGCAGCGAAATTGCCGCGATTATTGTTGAGCCTATCGCTGGCAATATGAATATGGTGCAGCCGAGCGCGCAATTTGTCGCGGCAATGCGTAATTTGACCACGCAGCATGGTGCGGTATTGATTTACGACGAAGTCATGACCGGCTTCCGTGTTGACTTACATTGCACGCAAGGACTACATGGCATTACGCCAGATCTAACGTGTTTGGGTAAGGTGGTCGGCGGGGGTATGCCTTTGGCGGCTTTCGGTGGTCGTGCCGACATCATGGGCTATTTAGCGCCTTTAGGCCCGGTGTATCAAGCGGGCACTTTGTCGGGCAATCCGGTTGCAGTTGCTGCAGGATTGGCGACGTTAGCCGAAATTAGACAAGATGGTTTCTTTGCGAAGTTAAGCGCACAAACGGCGAAGTTAGTCGCTGGATTAAATGAATTAGGCAAAGATCACGGACTTTGCGCGCAGTCAATGGGGGGGATGTTTGGTGTGTATTTCGCCGAAGTTGTGCCAACGTCATTTGCCGATGTGATGGCGTCTGATCGTGCCCGATTTAATGCTTTTTTCCACGCCATGCTCGATCAAGGTATTTATTTAGCCCCATCGGCATTTGAAGCTGGTTTTGTTTCGGCAGCGCATAGCGATGCCGATATTGATGCCACTTTGGCGGCAGCCAAAATCGCCTTAAGTCGCTGCTAAGAGGCCAATATGACTGCGATTACGCCGTTAAACGTTGAAATGGCCGGCATGCAGCTGATCGGTAGCGCGCATTTGCCTGAGCACGCCGAGCAAGCGGTATTAATGCTGCATGGCTTTACTGGCAATCGAGTGGAATACACTTATTTTTTTGTTACTTTGGCACGAGTATTGGCCGAACGTGGCATTGCGGTGTTTCGCTTTGATTTTTTGGGCTGCGGCGAGAGTGATGGGGCATTTGCTGAGGTTTCTGTCGCCAATCAAGCGGCACAAACCCAGCATTTATTGGCGTATTTAGCTAAAAACTATCCACAATATCAACGGCATTTGCTCGGATTTAGCATGGGCGGTTTGGTGGCATTGCAAACCGCTTTGGCCGATTCGGCATTGATTCGCTCATTGTGCTTATTGGCGCCAGCAGCCAATTTGGCGCAAATTGTTGAATCGGTGGCGGCGAGTAATCCCCAGGTGGGCGCTGCCGGTGGTGTGGATTTTTTAGGTTTAGAGATTAGCGCGCAATTTCGCCAAGAATTGGCGCAACTCGCGCCATTTTCCGGCTTAGCCAGTCTTGAAGTCCCCGCTTTGGTGGTGCACGGCCAAGCCGATGCGACAGTACCGGTGGAGATGGGTGAACAAGTGGCGGCGTGTTTGCCCTGCTGCCAGTTTGAAGCTTGGGCTGATGCCGATCATACCTTTGCTCGGCAAGCCGATCGCCAGCGTTTAGGGCAGCGCATCGCTGATTTTGTTTTGGCTTAAATAGCAGCCCACCGCGTGCGCAAACTTGCGCACGCGGTGGCGGCTTTAATTTACGCTAAAGATTTAGTCAAAAACTGGCCAATCAATTGAATCTCAGGCAAGCAAACCGAATGCTGAATCGGGTAGGTTTGCCATTGAACTTTCACCCCTAAATCAGCGACAAATTGTTTGGCTTTTTCACCGAGGGTAATGCCAACTACGGGATCGTGGCTGCCGTGGGCGGCCAAAATTGGCGTATTTTGGTTGGCGGCAATCGTGGCTGATGTCAGTAAAGATTCTGCTGGCAGATAAGTCGACAAAGCCACAATGCCTGCCAACGCTTCTGGATGGGTTAAACCGGCGGTATAGGCAATGGCACCGCCTTGGGAAAAGCCCGCCAGAATGATACGGTGGCTGGGTATCCCTTTGGCGTTTTCGGCGGCAATCAGGGCGCGAATCGCCGCCACCGATTGCTCAACGCCAGCGATGTCAGCTTGGCGGCTGATTTGATCAAAATGCACAATATCGTACCAAGCGCGCATCACATAGCCGTTATTGCAAGTAATCGGCATCATTGGCGCATGCGGGAAAATAAAGCGCACGGCCAAATCGCTCGGTAGGCCAAGCTCCGGCACAATGCTCACAAAATCATTCCCATCCGCGCCAAGGCCGTGTAGCCAAATCACGCTGGCGGTTGGATTAGGGGCGGTTTCAAGCGTGACACAAGCGAGGGTGCTCATTACGACTCCAAAAGAAAATCAATCAATCTCGCTATGCTAACAAAGATTGCGCTTCCAGATAAAAAATCAGCCCGACAAAGCGGGCTGATTGGTTTAATACGACGAGTGCGAGCTTATTTCAAAGCGGCGCGTACCCCGGCGGCGTAATCAGGATGAATCAATGCAAAGTGGCCCAATTGGCGCTCAATGATAAATTCCGGTACGCCCTGCATGGCGGCAGCCAAATTGCTATACAAGCGTGATTTTTGGCCGTCATCAAACATCGCCCACAGTGCGCGCGGTTGCGAATAATCATCGTTGCCTTCACGGTGATCAAAGCGATCGGCATCGCCGCTGATTTTGAGCGCTGGCTCAGCCACAGCAGGGTTGGCGACTGGGCCGCCAAATGAATTTGGCTCGTAATATGCATCTGGATTTTTATCCATCGGCATAAAGTTCATGGCACCGTCGCGATGGTAAGTATGCACTGGGCATTTTGGTGCGTTCACTGGCAATGATTCGTAATGCGTACCAAGGCGATAGCGGTGTGCATCGGCATAGCTAAATAAGCGCGCTTGCAATACTTTGTCTGGAGAAAAACCAATCCCCGGAACGATATTGGATGGGCTAAACGATGCTTGCTCTAGCTCGGCAAAGTAATTCACCAGATTGCGGTTTAATTCCATCACGCCCACTTCGATCAAAGGGTAATCGCCGTGCGGCCATACTTTGGTCAAATCAAATGGGTTGTAGCTGGTTTTGTCCGCGTCGGCTTCCGGCATGATTTGCACCGAAACGGTCCAGCGTGGGAAATCACCTTGATCAATCGCGCCTAATAAATCGATTTGCGTGCTTTCGCGAGTTTGACCCACGACCTCAGCCGCTTCGGCATTGGTCCAATGGCGATGGCCTTGCTGGGTTTTAAAGTGGAATTTCACCCAGAAACGCTCGTTTTTAGCGTTAATAAAGCTAAATGTGTGCGAGCCATAGCCATTCATATGGCGAACATCGGTTGGCAAGCCGCGATCAGAGAATAAAATTGTTACTTGATGCAAAGACTCAGGCGACAACGACCAGTAATCCCACATTGCGGTATTGGAACGTAAATGCGTGCGTGGATGGCGTTTTTGCGTGTGGATAAAATCAGGGAATTTCAGCGGATCGCGGATAAAGAACACCGGCGTATTATTGCCGACCAAATCCCAATTGCCTTCTTCGGTATAAAACTTCACCGCAAAACCGCGTACATCGCGCTCAGCATCGGCCGCACCCAATTCACCGGCAACAGTAGAAAAACGCGCGAGTAAATCAGTTTTTTTGCCGATGGCGCCAAAAATATTCGCCTTAGTGTACTGGCTAATATCGTGGGTTACGGTGAAAGTGCCATGCGCGCCCCAGCCTTTGGCGTGGACTACGCGTTCAGGAATACGTTCGCGATTTTGATGCGCTAGTTTTTCCAGCAACTGCCAGTCTTGCAATAAAATTGGACCACGTGGACCTGCGGTCAGGCTGTTTTGATTGTCGGCAATTTGTGCACCGGCAGTGGTGGTTTGAAATGGACATTGGCTCATGGACTTTCTCCTAATGGCTAGCTGCAAAATGAGCGCTGATCTCTTCTAGCGCTTTGAGGGATTCTAGAAGCAGATTTAGCATCGCTGACACTCTGATTCAAATAATAAGGTTGAAGTATATGCAGCGTTTTGAAATAGTGAAATTTGATTATAAAGATCGAACCGATTGATTTTAACTAACGAATAGGGTGTGTCGATTGATTTAATGGGTATTGATAATCAATCCTATTAAAACAAGGCTTGCGTGATTATGCGGGGAGGGGGTATGGCAGAGTGTTGCGCTATATCAAAGCAATAAATCGCCGACAAACGTAAAAATTCACATCGTAATCGGCATAAAAAACGCCGTCATTGCGACGGCGTTGTGTCATTTGCTTCTGAATGATTTAGGGATTATTCAGCGTCTTTAAATTCGTTCAACATGGTTTGCAATTCGCCGTTGGCGTAAAGCTCTTTCATAATGTCTGAACCGCCGACAAATTCACCCTTGATATACAACTGCGGAATCGTTGGCCAGTTGGCGTATTCTTTGATGCCTTGGCGAATATCGGCATCGGCCAAGACATTCACCGCAGCAAAACTCACGCCACAGTTTTTAAGGATTTGTACTGCGCCCGATGAAAAACCGCACTGTGGAAACGATGGCGTGCCTTTCATGTACAACACCACAGAATTGTCGGTCACTTGCTGGCGAATAGTGTCTTGAATACTCATGATGGCCTCAAAAGCTTGATTGATTTAGTCGGGTATTGTAAGCGCATGCCGAGTTAGCGGCAAGCCCACCGAGCATGGATTTTCTAGCCGTAGCGGCCACCGCTCACGCGGTCATTGTCGCCCAAATCACGCCACGTTTGCACTTCGCTAAAGCCCGCTTGCTGCAATAATTCGCGGCATGCTGCGCCTTGATCCCAGCCGTGTTCTAGCAACAGCCAAGCGCCCGGTTTGAGCTGAGCTCGTGCCGCGCTAATGATGTGCGTCAAGTGCTGCAAACCATCGTGACCATCAGTCAGCGCGCCGCTAGGCTCAAAGCGTAAATCGCCTTGGCTTAAATGCGCGTCGGCCGCATCAATATACGGCGGATTGCTAACGATTAAATCAAAGCGCTCGCCAGCCACCGCTGCCAGCCAATCCGATGGCAAAAATCGCACCTCAGCGCCCAGCGCTGCTGCATTGCTTTGCGCTACAGCCAAAGCTGCCGGCGAAATATCCAGCGCCGCCACCGTCAGATCTGGCCGCTCGAGTTTGAGGGTAATTGGAATGCAGCCCGAGCCCGTACCCAAATCAATAATGTGCCCAGCTTGCGGCGCATGGGCAATCGCCAATTCAACCAGTAATTCGGTATCGGGGCGCGGAATCAGCACGGCGGGTGAGACTTGAAATTCGCGGCAATAAAACTCACGCGAACCAAGGATGTACGCCACCGGCTCGCCAGCTCGTCGCCGCGCTGCCAAAGCAGCAAACGCTGCGTGCTGATCTTCGCTGGCGGCGTCGCTATCATGGCCAATCAGCCAAGCGCGGTTTTTTTGCACGATATGCAGTAGCAACACCTGAGCATCAAAACGCTCAATACCACTGCTGACAATTAATTCACGATACGTTGGCATATTGCTGGCTCTGGTTTACATCAAAAAGATCGTCGCCAATCCCAAAAAGATAAAAAATCCTAGGCTATCGGTGAGTGCGGTAATCAGCACCGACGAGCCATAAGCGGGGTCGCGGCCAAATTTTTGCATAATTAGCGGCACAAACAAACCGACCAAGGCCGCCACAATCATATTGAGCATCATTGCGCCCATCATCACCAAGCCCAAACCCATCTGGCCGTATAAAGCCCACGCCATCACGCCCAATACGCTGCCCCACATCAGGCCATTAATCAGCGCAATGCCTAATTCTTTGAGCAGCAACATCCGGGTATTGGACGGCTGAATTTGCCCCAGCGCCAAACCGCGAATAATCAGCGTGGTAGTTTGCGTGCCGGTATTGCCGCCAATCCCCGACACAATCGGCATTAAGGCTGCCAGCGCCACCAAATGCGAAATGGTATCTTCAAACGAGCCAATCACGCGGCTGGCGATAAAGGCAGTACAAATATTCAGCGCCAACCACGGCCAACGATTTTTAACCGCCTTGCCGACGCTAGAAAACAAATCTTCGTCTTTCAAACCGGCTAAAGACAGCACTTCGGCGTCGGATTCTTCACGAATCACGTCGACCATTTGATCCACGGTAATGCGGCCAATCACTTTGTGATTGCTATCGACCACGGGCGCTGACACCAAGTCATAACGCTCAAACGCTTGCGCCGCTTCGCCTGCGTCGTCAAACGGTTGAAACACCACCACATCGTCGGCCATCATTTCTTGCACGTATTGCTCTGGATCGCTTACCAGTAATACGTTTAATGGCAATACCCCTTTAAGGATGTCATGATCATCAACGACAAACAGCTTATCGGTATGCGTGGGTAGCTCGTCAAAACGGCGTAAATAGCGCAAGACCACTTCGAGCTTAATATCGGCGCGAATCGTCACCATCTCAAAATCCATCAGCGAGCCGATTTGATCTTCGGTGTACGACATCGCCGATTGCACTTCGGCGCGGTCTTCTGCGTCGAGCGTATCGAGCACTTCACTTTGCACGGCGCTCGGCAAGTCCGGCACCAAATCGGCCAGCTCGTCGGTATCGAGTTGCCCGGCGGCGGCGACCATTTCGTGCGGCGCCATATCGGCCAGCAACGATTCCCGAACGGCGTCGGAGACTTCGAGCAAAATCTCGCCGTCGTCTTCAGCGTCGACCAAGCCCCACACCATTAAACGATCAGCGTGCGGCAGCGCCTCTAAAATATGCGCAATATCGGCCGGATGCAGCGTGGCCAATTTCATTTGTAATTCGGTGAGGTTCTGTCGATGAACGAGTTTTTCGACTAAATCATGCTTGGGACCTTCTTGCTTATGTACCATCCCTTCCACGAGCTTGTGCCGCTCTAAAAGCCGAGTGACTTGTTGCAAACTGTCTTGCAAGCTTTCTTGTGGTTTCCGGGTGAGTACAGTCATAGGCAGGCCCTAGTCGGCGGTGGCATGTCTGCCACGCAAATTGAAGATAGGCGCGCAGTTTACCACGCGACTGTGACCAAACGCGCTTTAGCGACGTTTAGGCCGATGTTGTGGGCGATTCAAAGCCGAAGTCATGCGTTTTGCGCGAACTGGCGGCAAAAATACCCGCGCGTGGCAGGGCAAACCAAGGTCAAACTGGTGACATTCACCCACGCAAAACGGGAATTCGCTTACCGCAGCATCCGTGCCTGCGTGTTAGCATCAAAATATTCAGTAGATTTAGATAACGTGTTGTTGATTTTAAGTGCCTGCGGCACGGCATCAACACGAGACTAAACATTGCCAATATTCAAGCTGGGAGCAATGTATGCATTGGAATCAAATACTGGCCGTGGTGTTTGTCGCGATCCAGTTGGTGTTTATTGCGCGGGCGATTTTGCGGCCGCAGCGCGAGCCGGCGTCGCGGGTGGCGTGGATTGTGGTGATTATGCTGCTGCCGGGCTTGGGGGTGTTGGCGTATATCTTGCTCGGCGAAACTAGTATTGGTCGGCATCGCATTGCGCGCTTGCATCAAGTCAATCAAGTGTTGCAGCAGGCCCAAACCACCCCATGGCCGCAGCAAATTCCCGAGCGATTTAGTCAACTATTTCGTTTTGGCCAATCGGTGAATGGCTTTGTGCCGGTGGCGGGTAATCGCGCGACTTTGCTGGCCGACTCCAGTGCCGCGATTGACGCCATTGTGGCCGATATCGACGCCGCCACCGAGCATGTGCATCTGATTTTTTATATCTGGCTTACCGATCACAGCGGGCTGAAAGTGGTTGCCGCCTTGCAACGCGCCGCCGCGCGCAAGGTGGCCTGCCGCGCCATGGCCGATGGTTTGGGGTCGCGCTTGATGATTGCCTCACCGCATTGGCAAGCGATGCAAGACGCTGGGGTGCAAGTGGCCGTGGCGCTGCCGATTGGTAACCCGATTTTGCGGCCATTGCGTGGCCGCATTGATTTGCGTAATCACCGCAAAATCGTCGTGATCGATCGCAATATCACCTATTGCGGTAGCCAAAATTGCGCCGATGCGGCGTTTTTGGTCAAAGCCAAATTCGCCCCGTGGGTCGACATTATGTTGCGCTTCACTGGCCCGATTGCCCAGCAAAATCAGCTGTTATTTATGAGCGATTGGATGGCGCAAACCCACGAAGACTTAAGCTGCTACGCGCAATACACCCCGCAGGCCAATGCCGGCGGCTTTGTTGCTCAAGTGATTGGCACTGGGCCAACGCTGCAGTATTCGGCGATGCCCGAGGTGTTTGTGACACTGATGTTTGCCGCCCAGCGCGAGTTATTTATCACCACGCCGTATTTTGTACCGGATGAAGCGATGCAAGCGGCGCTATGCGCCACCGCGCGGCGCGGCGTAAAAACCACGATTATTTTCCCTGCTCGCAATGATTCATGGATTGTCGCCGCTGCCAGCCACAGCTATTACGGCGAATTACTCGCCGCAGGCGTTGAAATCTATGAATACATCGGCGGCGTTTTACACGCCAAAACGCTCACGCTGGATGGTGAAGTCAGCCTGATCGGCTCGGCCAATATGGATCGGCGTAGTTTTGAGCTTAATTTTGAAAACAACATCCTGCTGTACGACGCCGCCATCAGCCAAGATATCCGCCAACGCCAAGCGCACTATTTGGCGCAAAGCCAGCCCGTCACCGCCGCAATGGTCGAGCAATGGCCGATGCACCGCCGCTTTTGGAATAACACCATCGCCATGCTCGGGCCGGTACTGTGAGCCGGTTCAACACTGCATCCGCGTGCGCAACGGATTTGCGCACGCTACTATCGCCAATCTATTGGGTATCTGCTTGCTGGCATTAATTATCGATGCTTGTAGTACCGTAGGTTGGGCTAAGCTTGCGCAGCCCAACGTTTACCGCGATAAAACAACCGCCCGATTTATTCCGGCGGTTTTGTTTTATGCGGCTGCGCCGCGTGATTTTGGGTGCGCGTTCCGCCGCGCGGGCGGGAATGGGACTTTGCTTCTGCAAAGCCCCCTTCACCCCAAAGCAGCCCCCGGCATCTGCGCCGACTTCGTCGGTGCCCTCGCTGCGGACAATCGAGGCGGTTGCGCTCAAAACTCGGCCTGCGGCCTCAAACAATGAGCGCAAAAACCCCGCCCCGCTTGTTCCTCACTCGGCTTGATACAGGGGATGACTAGCCCCAGACCCACGATCAAGACGATATTAAGATGTATTGCCAGCAAAGCTTTGCTGTTCAAGGGCTAGATCGAGATACATCATTAATCGCGTGCGCCGCAATGCTTCTGTAGGGCGACAATAAGCGAAGCGCATTGCGCCGCATGGATT
Source organism: Deefgea salmonis (assembly GCF_020531905.1). GTDB lineage: Bacteria > Pseudomonadota > Gammaproteobacteria > Burkholderiales > Chitinibacteraceae > Deefgea > Deefgea salmonis. The sequence goes on from NZ_JAJAWG010000005.1 coordinate 53,370, forward strand.
TTGGTGCGCCTTGGCGCACGCGGTGGCGATGTTGGGCGTTAGCGCATAAAAAAACCGCCAGTCATCACTGGCGGCTTGGGGGACAATCGGGGCCGACTTAGCTGGCGTAACCGATTTCTTCTAAATCTTGATGCAGCGTGTTGAATTTGTAATTGATATAAAACACCGTAAACAAAAACGTCCAACCGCCATGAAACCAATCTGCGCTGGGTGCTGGGCTGGCAAAAATCAGATTAAAACGGCTACGCATCTGAAACGCCCACACAATCGCCAATAGCGACGTGGCAATACTCAATAAACTGCTGGCCACATTAAACGCATGCTCAGGCGGCACAAAAAACGACGCCACGGTAACAATCGCGCTCAACATATAGCAGCCAAATAGCCCTTGAATCAGCAGCGGAGAAATCGGCGGCATATTTGGGATTTGCAGCAATTTTTGGCTCTGCTGCTGCACATAAAACGCCGTGTAAATCCCTAAACTGAGCGCGCTTAGCAAATACAAACGCCAAGTGCTTTGGCTTTTCATCAATTGGATGATTTCTTTACGGTTCACAATAAGTCCTGCTGGGAATGAATCGGGCTAAAGCAGCGCCACCCGCCAACGACGACCCGCCCATGGCTGTAGCACTGCAGTCAAAGAGGCTAACACAATCAAGCCACCACCGATAAGCAGTTGTGCATTGAAAGCCTCACCCAGATACATCACCGCAAATAAAGCGCCAAATAATGGCTCGCTGCCGAGCAGCACCGCGGCGCGTGAGGGCGAGCTACGGGCGATGGCATAATTTTGAGCAAAAAAAGCCAACAAAGTACACAGCAGTACCAAAAACAAAGTACCGCCCCAGAATGTCATCGACTGCGGCAAGGCCGGTAATCCGTCGCTCGATGACAAGGCCAAAACCAGACAACCCAGCGCCAAAACGCCAGATTGTACGGCGGTGAGCGCCAGCATATCCGGTGGTGATTGCGTACAGCGGCGCTTGGTTTCAACCATCATTAGCGCCCGCAACACCGCCGCCGCTACCATCAAACCATCGCCTAAATTGAACGCCATATGCAAATTACTAGCAATCAATGCCGCGCCCAAGAGCGCCACAGCAGCGGCGATCCACATCCCAATATCGGGCGACTTTTTTAGAATTTGCCACTCAAACCACGGAGTAAATACCACGCATAGCGCAATCAAAAACGCGGCATTGGTCGCCGAGGTTTTGGCTAAGCCAAAGGTTTCACACAGAAAAATCGCCAACAAAATCCCGCCCAAAGGCAGGCCAACTCGAATGGCGTTTTTCACTGCAGGCTGACGCAAATGACGCAAACTCGGCAGCAATAGCACAAAGGTAATCCCAAAGCGTAATGCCAAAAAGCCCAGCACCGGGTAATACAGCAGCGCCATTTTGGCGACGCCATAACTACAGCCCCACACCATGGCCACCGCCAATAACATCAGCTCAGGCAACGGTAAACGATAGCGCATGGGCTTCTCCTTATCGCCAAAGTCTTGGCTGTTCACTTTGCTGGGTTTTTCAATCGGGCTCGATTGGGTTTTGGCATTATCAATTTATACTCAGCGATTGATAATCCATTCCAATTGCATAGGACTTGTGCGCGATGAGCACAAATGATCGATTGCTGGCGCTATTGCCGGATTTGGCAGTGCTGGTCAAAGTCGTCGAAAGTGGCAGCTTTTCGGCGGCGGCGCGCGCGCTTAATAGCCCGCCGTCGAGCGTGAGCCGGCAAATCTCGCGGCTCGAAGCGGCGCTTAAAGTGCAGTTGTTTGTGCGGACCACGCGAACGCTGCGCCTGACTGAATCTGGGCAAGCCATCGTGCAACACGCCACCGACATGCTCGCCGCCGCCCGCGCCGCCGTTGCTGTGAGCGAAGTGCGCGCCACGCCGCAAGGCTGGGTGCGGCTGTCGGCGCCCAAAGCCTTTGCCAAACAAGTCATTCAGCCCTTGCTGGGCGAATTTTTGCGCCACTATCCCGAGGTGAATGTGCAGCTCATCGTCACCGATCGGCTGACCGATTTGCTGCAAGAAGACATCGACTTAGCCGTGCGTATTACCGACCAGCCACCCGAAGGCTTCATCGCCAAAGCGCTAATGCCGATTGAGCAAGTCTTGGTCGCATCCAGTGGGTATCTGCAGCAACGCGGCACGCCACAAGCGCCAGACGAGCTTACCCAGCATGATTGTATTTATCTGGGCGAACACGCCAATGACAATCGCTGGCTATTGCGCCAAGGCGACATCAGCCACAGCGTTGCGGTGAGCGGGCGCTTTATCGCCAACCACACCGAAATCCGCCTCGCCGCCGCGCTCGATGATTGGGGCATCGCCAGCCTACCGCACTTCACCGCCCAAGCCGCGCTACAGGACGGCCGCCTCACGCGCGTGCTCCCCAACTGGCAACTGCAAACCGCCTACCAAGGCACCGCGTATTTGCTCTATCCACCGAATCGATATTTGGCCCCGAAGGTTAGGGGGCTGGTGGATTGGTTGGTGTTGCATGTTTGAAAACTTGATGAAAAATTCGTGTAATTATGCTTACGCTTTGTAGGTCAATGGCATAAGATGTGTGCCGACGAATGGTAGTTTAAGTGCCTACGGCACGTGTTTTGCAGTCGCAATCCGCGACGGGGACTCACTTTCTTTGCTTCGCCAAAGACCAGTAAGCAAAGAAAGGCGATTTTGATCTCGCCCTGCCCAACGAGCGCGGCACAGCATTAACCCAAACATCGCCCATCAATTGAACGGTAGGTCAGCAAAATGATGAAAAGAACGCTACTTCTCACGCATTGCCTCAGCGCAGGCTTTTGAAGAAGTGTTAAATACATTTTTGATTTTCTAAATATCGCCTAAACAAGGGACTTGGCTGATGACTGTATCTAATCCAACAGATGGCGAGGAGCCGAAGAACATATCTTTGAAGTTGCTGCTTGGCTTGAAGCCAATCGCTGAGCCTGCTACGTCGGTTGGTATTGTCTATCTGTATCCGCTGCGGACAACTGATATGACCGATTTCGAAGAACTGGAACCAGCGGATGCTGCAAATCAGCTCAGAATCTTTCTCAGTAGCATTGCCAGCCTAACGCTTGAATCTGATGCTTTTCCAAAGCGTATCCCTCTCGATGCTGCAATTGCGAAGGCGCTTTCAGGTGAAGAAGTTGAGCAGCTTGCAGAGGAATATATTAAAGCTGCTACTTGGCAGAAACGTGAGGATGACAGCCAAGATATTAAGCTACCTATTAGGACCGAAGATGAAGCTGCTTCTTCATATCTGATTCGATTGATACAGCACGAAATTGATTTGAATAGACACGCTTGGAAGAAACTCATCTCGAGCAGTGGAATTTTCGATCAAGTGCACAAAAGCGCATCAGCTCTAGGCTCAACTTTGAGTGAGTTCGAAAAACTCACCAAAAAACCACTCGAATCCACTTTAGGTAATTATTCAAACCACACTGATCACCTCAGGAGACCCAATTTCTCGTTTGTAGAGCAAGCGCGGGAACTGGCGGAAGTGCGTTCTGAAGAAATGGAGTTGACGCGTCTAACGGGGAAAATGACAGCGGAGTCGGCCAAGGCACTCAAAGACTTGGTCGAGGCGGCAACGACCTTGATGGAGCAGATGGACGAGCGCGATCAAAGAAGCGATGAATCAACGCGTAAACAAATCAAGATTGCTCTGTGGTCAGTTGGTTCTTCTGCATTCTTGGCACTCATCGCAACGGTATTTGCAGGTTTCTCATACTACCAAGACAAGAATAACAACTCTGCTGGTGATCAATGGCAGGATAAAGTTCTGACTGCCATCGAACGAGGAACTCAGCAGAGTTTTATTCTTGAACGAGAGAATCAAGCGCTTTTGGAGCAGGTGAAATCTCAGGGGGCTCTTATTGCCAATCTGGAAGCTGCACAACGCGCAAACGCTAAAACACCGCGTACAGCGCAATGACGTAGGATGCAGCGAGTAACTCGTAAACCGCAATCGTAGGGTGCTGAAAGCTACGCGAATCGCGCCGTTGCGATGCTTATTTACGGCGCATTCGGCGCAATTCGCTGCGCTCATTGACGCCCTACGGTGTCGATGTATTTGCTTGTAGCCTTTGATTTTCAATGCTTTGCTGGCAATACATCGATGTTTTTTATTGATCGTTGGTATGGGGCTTGAGATCCCGTGTAAGCGCACCGAGTGCGTCAGGGACGAACGGTTTTATCGTTTGGCTCGCGACAATCGAGGCGACGCCAAAGCTTAGCGGCTTGCCGCTTAGCGACGCGGGGTGCATAGCTGAACAGCGGAGCTGGGCGCGTTCGGGTCGCCTTCTTTTGCTTACTTTTCTTGGCGAAGCAAGAAAACGAAGTTTCTGCGCAGCTAAAAGTAAGTGCCGCGCGGCATGAGCGCAATGCTGGAAACCGCGCTGCCGCTCAACATTTACCCGCGCTTGTTGGGTTGCGTAGGCTTAGCCCAACTTACCCAAGTTACTCATTAGCTGCTGCGATAAGGTGCAATGCGCTAATGCTTATTGTCACCCTACAGCAGTCGTGATGCTGGCGGCTTGTGGCGGGTCACGACGGCAACTCGTAAGCCGCAATCGTAGGGCGCTGAAAGCTACGCGAATTGCGCCGTTGCGATGCTTATTTGCGGCGCATTCGGCGCAATTCGCTGCGCTCATTGACGCCCTACGGTGTCGATGTATTTGAATCTAGCCTTTGATGCTCAATGCTTTGCTGGCAATACCTCGATCAAAACTCGCTTTTACATCTCAATGTGTTTGAGCAATTTCGTCGGGCCGTATTGATCGTCAAAACCATAAGTATCAACTTCCACTTTACCGCTGGCGTGTACTTTGACGTGCGCCCATGCATAGGTGCGATCATGTGGATTGTTGCTGTCGCCCGGATCGGCGCTAAATGGCGATCCGCCTGAGCCCACCATCACTTGCCACGCTTTGCCGCCTTGCGTTTTGGCGGGCTGCATCGCGTTATAAATATGTTCGTGACCACAGAAATACGTTGCGTTCGCGTCTTCGATCACTTGCCAGAATGCTTTGGCGTGCTCTGGATCTTTGTCCAAGCCTTCCAAATCAATGCCCGGTTTAAAGAAATAGGTGTAGGCCGGACGATGGCCAAACACGAATAAACGCTGTGCGCCGCGGGCTTTGGCTTGCGCCAAGTCGGCCTTTAACCATGCAACCGGCGCGTGTGCATCATTGCCAACTGGGTCGGTATTGATGACGACGTAATGCGAGCCAGCAAAATCAAATGAATACGATAATTGCGATTGATCGGTGCTGATTTTGTCGTCGCCACCGATTTGTGGGGCGTTTTTCGCGTCAAAGGCGCTCAGATTGCTGCCTACGGCGGTTTGCCAGCGTGCTGAATCTACGATCAAATCGCCCATATTTTCGCGCCATGTGTCTTCATTGCCTTGGCGAGCGATTTTTTTGGTTTTGCCTTCGTCTTTGAATTTTTCTTGTACTTCATGGTTGCCCGGCACTGGTACCACATAGGTGCCGCTTTCTTGCAGCCCGGTCACCATGCCGCGCCAGTAAGCATATTGGCGGTTCAGCTCGGCCTTATTGGTGGTGTAGCCCATAATCATGTCGCCATTAAAAAACAGCGCGTGCGGCTTTTGGGCTTGGATTTCGCGCAAAATGCGCGACCAAGCTTTGGTGTTTTGCAGCCAGATTTTGTCTTGCGCATTGAGCTTATCCGACGGCTCGGCGCGTGAATCACCCACCGTGGCAAACGACGCCACCACCGGATCTTTGGGAGCAGCATGAATTGAAGTGCTTAAAGCTAGACCAGCAACAAGGCTGAGCAGACTGAGTTTCATCGCAGTATTCGCCGAATAAAAGGGCGAATACTAGGCGGACTATATGACATGTGGATGACAGATTTGAAAGCAATAGCGAGCAGGGCCTACGGCGCTATAGCCGAGGGTGCTGATAGCGACGCTAATCGCACTGTTGCGGTGTTTTATTGCGGCGCATTTGGCGCAATTGGCGGTGTGCATTGACGCCTTATGTTATTGATGTATTTAGCTGTAGCCCTTGATTATCAATGCTTTGCTGGCAATACCTCAATGTTATAGCTTGAGCATTGCGCTGGGGCTGGTATGGGTAGGCGGGTTTGAGCGCTGCAATACTCATCAAGCAAGGTGATGAAGGCGCTGTTGCGTTAGCGGGTAATGTGAGGTGCGCCCTAGCTGATGCAAGACAATGCGGGTATTAATTCATGATTATTTTTATAACCACGTTGCTTTTTAATGAAGGAGTCGATGATGAAAAAAATGCTTCTGCTGTGCTTGATGTTGAGCGCGCCGATATTGGCGACTGCGGCCGATATTTCGATCGATGGTATGACGATTAAAAGTGGTAGTACGACGATTCGCTTTGGCGATCAAGATCAGCGCGGCAATTATTGGGATGGCCATTATTGGCGTGATCCGGTGTATTGGGAAAAACACCACGGTAAAGGCAAAAACAAAGCACATTGCCCGCCGGGCCAAGCTAAAAAAGGCAATTGCTAAGCAATATTGTAGGGTGCTGATGAGCACCGCGAATCGCGCCGTTGCGATGCTTATTTACGGTGCATTCGGCGCAATTCGCGGTGCTCATTGACGCCCTACGGTGTCGTGATGTTGGCACCTTATGGCGGGTTATGCCTGCGGCTAAGCCGCCCTATGGTACTCACTATCCCGATCCAATTTGCTGCGCGAGCCGGTTTAATCAAACCAGCGTTTTTTTTTGTGATACGGTTTTTTGCCATAGGGCGTTTGGCCTTGGTGGCTGCCGCCTTTTTTCTTCATCACCCATTTGAGTAACAGGCTCAGTGCGCCGTAGAACAGCTTTTGCTTCATGCTCATCCGTCGCCCCTTAGCTCAACATCATCCGTAAACGACCTTCCCAATCGACGTTTTGCCATTGCTGATCCATATGCATGCTGCAATAGCTGTCGCGGCGAAAGCTGCGGTCGGCTTCGATCAACACATACACGCCATCGGCGCGGCTAATGCAGGTGATTTCGACTTCTTTGATTCGCGAAAAGCCTTGTTGCATCGGGCGGAACTCAAATTCTTGGTAGCAGCCAATTGAGCTGGCCACTTGGCCGATGCGCGCAGTGCCGATTTCAACATCGCTGCTGACGTGGGCAAAGCCCAGATTGCCCATCGCAGCAATCAGGCGCTGCATTTGCGGCAGCGCTTGCACGTCGAGAAAATCGCGATCTTTGGCGTCAATGGCCGAGGCAATGGCCAAGTCGGTATGAATCCACACCGCCGCTTTGACATTGGGTGCATAGCCGTAGCCCGGTGTGGCTAAGGCGTAGGCGTTATTGACGGGGGTTTCCAGCGGTAAGGTCAAAGAAAACGGCAGTCGACGCTCGACACCTGCAGTGGCGATAAAGGTATTGGCGACGCGAAATTGGCCGATGTTTTGCGCTACGCGCACTTCGCTATCGCCGACTTTTTGTTCGGCTTCGGTCATTAGCACGAGGTCGACGTATTCAATCGCCTGATCGACGCTGCCGCCACGAATCAACACATAACCATTGAGCGTACTGCCGGGATAAACACTGGCGTTGTCGAGTACGGTATCCACCGTCGCGCCGCCCACACCTACGGCGGCAAACAATTTCTTGAACATCTGTCGCATCTCTATAAAAGCAGCCCGAATGGCCGCGCCAATAAGAGTAAGGCAGCGATGAAAGGTTCAACGGTTTTGGCGGTTGAGCGGGAAATATTATTGCGCCTGCTTAGACGGTGAAAGACGGTGATGAATGGCGGCTTGATTTGCTCAAAGCACAGTCAGCGAAGCGCAAGCACTGTACCGTGTACGGCGCAATAGCGTAGGGTGCTGAAAGCTACGCGAATCGCACTGTTGCGATGCTTATTTGCGGCTGATGCGGCGCAATTCGCTGTGCTCATTGACGCCCTACGGTATGAGGTATTTGAATATAGCCTTTGATTCTCAATGCTTTGCTGGCAATACATCGACGTTTTTTCTTGATCGTTGGTCTGGGGCTTGAGATCCCGTGTAAGCGCACCGAGTGCGGAGTGAGACGAACGGTTTTATCGTTTGGCTCGCGACAATCGAGGGAACCGCGGAGCGGGGCGTGTTCGGGTCGCCTTCTTTTGCTTACTTTTCTTGGCGAAGCAAGAAAAGTGAGTGCCGCGGGTCACACCCGCCGATCCCGCGTTAAAGAATCGCTGCGGCGTATTATTTAGATATCACCAAGCAGAACGGCAGCTTGGGCTGGAAAGCCCAACGGTTACCCCGCGATTGTTGGGCTGCACAGGCCTAGCCCAACTTACTCAAGTAACTCATTATCTGCTGCGATATGGTGCAATGCGCTAACGCTTATTGGCACCCTACAGCGGTCGTGATGTTGGCGTCTTGTGGCGGGTTACGCCTGCAGTTTATTTTTTGTCGACGGGGTCGATGTGGGTCATGACGTTAAGCACGTCGACGTGTTGGTTCAACACGCGTTGGCGGGCGAGGACGGCGATGTTGTGGCCTTGCTCTACGCTGATGCTGCGATCAACCTCAATATGCACGTCGACCAAGATTAAATCGCCCATTTTGCGGGTTTTGAGCGCATGAATGCCCAATACTTCGGGCGTTTCGCTCAGGGTTTGCTCAATGCCGCTAATGGTGGCGTCGTCGACGGCGCGATCCATTAAATCGTTCATCGCATCCCAAGCAAAGCGCCAGCCCATTTTGCCAACCATCAGGCCCACAATCATCGCGGCGATGGGGTCCAAAAAGTGATAACCGAGCAAATTGCCGCCAATGCCTAGCGCCACCACTAAAGACGATGCGGCATCCGAGCGGGCGTGCCATGCGTTGGCGACCAACATGCTGGAGCGAACGCGCTCGGCGACGGCGAGCATATAGCGAAACAGCAATTCTTTACTCAAGAGCGCGGCCAGCGCCACCCACAGCGCAATGCTTTTGACTGGGGCGATGGATTCGGGATGCTGGATTTTGCCCAGCGCCGACCACAACATGCCAATGCCCACCACCAACAGCAAGGTGCCCAGCACCAGCGAGGCGGCATTTTCATAGCGTTGATGGCCGTAATGATGGTCGGCGTCGGCGTCTTTTTGGCTGTGATGATTGGCAAATAGCACCACAAAATCGGCGATTAAGTCCGATAGCGAATGAATCGCGTCGGCGATCAAGGCTTGCGAATGCGCGAATACGCCAGCAAATAGCTGAATGGCGGTGAGCACCACATTCACCACCACGCTAATCCAAGTGCTGCGTTTGGCGGCGGCTTGTTTGTCGGCTGCGGCGATCTGGGTGTTGGGCATGGTCGATCCGGTGAGTGCGGCAAAGAGTACTGATTATACGGCTTTACGATCTGGTCAGTCTGTGAGGGGTCAAATTGGGTGATGTTCTTGCATTGTGGCTTTGCAAAGAATACGGTGGTATGAATCTTTTGCTTGATTGGGCTTTATTTTTCGCCTTCGCCGTAGAAATCCAACTTTTTGATGAAGGACATGCACATGCTAGAGGTACAACTGGCAAGTAATCGTTATCTGGAACGATTTTTTCAGCGCTTTAAGCAGCATGCTGCTGCAGTAAGGCTCAATATTGCGAATGAATTGCCTGAGATTATTTTGCATCGGCCAGACAAAATCAAAGCCGCATATCACTTAAAGCGATCGGGGCGGCTGATTTATGAATACAAAATTGTGCTGCCAAAAAATATTAATTTTCGTGCTGCGTATATCCAAAATGAGCACTGTATTTCGGTGTTTTTTATTTCGGATACCTTAATTAAGCATCAATTTGTGCGACAGCTGGCGGCGACGGATTTGGTGGATTGACCCGACTCGCGCCTTGGCTCAATGCCATTGGGGTTTGGCTAGCGCATGGCAAACACTTCATGGTGAAAGCGCGGTGCGCTGCCAAGCTGGCTTAAATGCTGGCAAATGGCTTGCCCTAGTCCGGCGGGGCCGCAATACCAGATGTCACTCAGTTGCTCGGCGTTGATTTGGCGAATGTCGAGTCTTTGTCCTGAATCGCTTTCGATTAAATGCAGCCGAATCTGCTTGCTGGCGCAGGCTTGGCGAACTTCATCGAGTCGTGCGGCGGCGCTGGCGCTGCTGACACAGTAATAAAAATCAATCGATTGCTGCTGAAAATCGGCGCTATCGAGCCAAGCCAAAAACGGTGTTACGCCAATGCCACCGGCAATCCACGCTTGCGCGCCAGTGCCTTGGCCATTAAAGCGACCATACGGGCCTTCCACCGTCATTGCTGCGCCAACCTGAAGTTTTTGCGCTAGCGTCTGGGTATAGTCACCTAGCCCTTTAATGATAAAGCGCAGCTCGCCATACCCATGGTCAGCAGCGGCAATGGTATACGGATGAGCGCCCTCGGCGGGGTCAAAACTCACCAGTGCAAACTGGCCAGCGGTATGCCCGGGCCAAGTATTGAGTTGGCAAGTGACGGCGAGCTGATTGGCGGCCAGTGGTTCGATGGCTTGAATGTGGCCTTGGTGTTGTTGGCGTTGGCCAATTTGGCCAAATAAGGCATACAGCGCGCACAGCGAGCCCGTCAGCAAGGCGGTCGCCATTAAAGCCCCCACCGGCGTCAGCCAAAATTCGCTCGGCATTAAAATCAGGCCATGAAATGCGCCCATTAAAAACAACGGGGCAAACAGCTTATGCACTTTGCGCCAATAGCGATAAGGCACGGCGCGCAGTAGCGCTAAAATCACCATCGCCAAAATCGCCCATGCCGCCCATTCACCGACGTCTTTGGCCCAATCTAGCAGCGGATCTTTGATTTTTGCGCCGCTGCGAATCCGTGGCGCGGCCCATTCCATGGCCATGACCAGTTTGGGGGATAACTTAATCAACCAATGCGCGGCGAGCAAAATCCCGGCGGTAATCCCGAGCTGCTTGTGCAGCGCATACATTTTATCCAGGCCATTGAGGGTGCTTTCTAACCATACCGGACGCACGGCCAACAGCATGGCGGCGGACATCACCGTCATCAATTGCACACCAGTGAGCAGCACCAGCTCATGCCGCCATTGCCAATAGCTAGCGGGGATGCCGTTTTGTAAGTAAGTGGTTGCGCAGTACAGTAACGTGCTGATGAGCAAAATCAGCGGAAGGGGCTTGTTATACATCTGGCGGTCCTCAAAATACGGTGGCGATCAATGGCTGGACGGCGGCTCGCCAGCCGCAAGGTCGAGACGGCGGCAAAGCGTGGTCTTGGCGCGAGCGAGTGGCGGGTGGTTGATCTGATGTATTGATGTCATCAGCCAAGGCGTTGCCCCAAGCATGGATTAAGCGCCGTGAAGATGAAGTGAAACTTAAGCGGCAGACTTTTCTTGCTGCGCAGCGGCGTTTTGCCTGCACCAGCATGACAACATACCGACGAATATCGGCAGTATCTATTGCCCTACTGATGGCCCAAATCAGCCGCCAGCGCGCCCAAATCGGGCCCTGATTTTGGGGTTCGCTTCAATAGACGCACTTTAGTGGCTTGGCTGGTACCAATGGATGCAATTTGTCATGTGCGGCGGACTAAATTGCCTGCTGTGCAGCCGCTGCGCGGCGTATAATCGGCGCGTTTGTTGCTTTCACCTTACAGGCTCATTATGCTCAACGCCTTTGTACTGTCTGCTGGTCGTTTAATCCAAGTGCCTGCCTTGGTGCCCGAGGATTTATCGCGCCCCGAAGTGTTGTGGGTCGATATGGTCGACCCCACTGACGACGAACGCGAATTGGTGCAAAAGGTGTTTAAGCTCGAATTGCCCGAGGACGAAGAAGTCAAAGACTTGGAAGAGTCGGCGCGCTGTTATGTTGATGAAAACGGCGTGCACATGAGCTCGTTTTTTCTATCGCACTCCGAAGACGAATACGCCAACGTCACAGTGTCGTTTTTGCTGAATCAAGGGCGCTTACTGACCATTCGCCAAGACGAGCTGGCGGTGTTTCGACTATTTCGCTTACGCGCGCGGGTTCAACCGGGCTTTGTCTCGACCGCGCAAGAGATTTTGCTGGCGATTTACGATGCCGCTGTCGAGTACGACGCCGATGTGCTCGAAGCAATCTATACCCAGCTCGATGGCGTAAGTCGCCGAGTGCTCGATCGCAGCGCCGAAATGACCGATGAAATCATGGGCCAAGCGCTGGCTGAGTTGGCTGGCCACGAAGACATTAACGGTAAAGTGCGCCTCGATTTAATGGACACGCGCCGTGCGCTGTCGTTTTTGCTGCGTAGCCGCGTGTTGGCCACCGCGCAAGAGGGCGATTTGCGCGAGGTGCTGCGCGATCTGGAGTCATTGAATAACCACAGCGCGTTTTTGTTCGACAAGATTAACTTCTTGATGGACGCGGTGATGGGTTTGATTAATCTGGCGCAAAATAAAATCATCAAGATTTTCTCGATTGCCAGCGTGGTGTTTCTACCGCCTACCTTAGTCGCGTCCATCTACGGCATGAATTTCGCCCACATGCCCGAGCTCGCCGAAAACTGGGGCTACCCCGCCGCCTTGGTGCTGATGGTCTTGTCTGGCATCTCACCGTATTGGTTCTTTAAGCGTAAGGGCTGGCTGTAGGTATATGGCTGCAGCCATTTTTGAATGTTGGCCACAAGCAAATACCCATACGATTAAGGCAATGTTCAGATTACGTGTTGATGGTTTTAAGTGCCTGCGGCACGGTTGTTTACAGTCGCAGTCCGCGACGGGGACCCTCTTTTCTTTGTCTCGCCAAAGAAAAGAGGGGAAAAGAAAGGCGACCCGAGCGCGCCTAGCTCCGCTGTGCCCTCGATCGATCGTGAGCCAAACGATAAAGCTGTTTGTCTCTCTCCTCACTCGGTGCGCTTGGACGGGTGTTTAAGCCCCAGACCGACGAGCGCGGCACGGCATCAAATCTGAAATCACCCGATGATAAAAGCCAGTTCAACTATGGATGTGCGCCCGTCGCGGACTGCGACTGTAAAACCACCGTGCCGCAGGCACTTAAAACCATCAACCCGTAATCTGAAACGCCAGACTAATCTGCGCTACGTTGTAAATGCGGGGCATTTTTTAGGCTGCTGACGGCATTGCGTAGCAGGCGTTCGCAATCGCTGGCGGCGGCGTTGGGGCGCTCGGGGTAAAAGTCTTGCAGCAAATCATACAAACCATCAAACACCGTATGCAGATACAGATTACTCAGCCGCAAATCGAGCGTATTGGGTAAGGCTTGCTGCGCGATGGCGCGGCGTAATAGCCGCAGGCTGTAGTGCATCGAGCGTTTGGTAATCAGATCGCGGTGCCGAATCAGCGGCATATTTTCTGCGCTGCGCTCGCAGCGGTAATACAAAATGCTAATCACTTTTTGAATCGAATCGGCTTGATTAAATAAATTCAGATAATACATGCCGGTTTGCACCAAGGCTTCCAGCGCGTCACTGCTGCTGGGCGTGAACTGCATTGCCGTGTGCGCCAGCATACGCTCGCTCATGGCTTTGCAAACATCGATTTTATTCGGGTAATGCCCATACACTGCGCCGCGTGATACTTGGGCGGCATTGGCTAGGTCGGCCATGGTGGTTTGGGCGATGCCTTGCTTAAAAAACACGTTTTCGGCGGCGTCTAAAATCGCATCACGGGTTTTTTGTGCGTCTGCTTTGGTTTTTCTGGCCATGATGACTCTGAATGAATGCCCCTTAATCAATCGGTAATTATTGCATGGATTTAATTAATCGTGGGTGACTGATTAAATGCTACGATGGCGGCTTTATTGACTTTGCACCGTGAGTGCATTGAGATTGTATGTCGTTACAAGCAAGAGCTGATTTGAATCAACTACCGGTCAATACGCAATTTTGGCGTTATGTTGTGCCTTCTATCGCGGGCATGTTGGTGGTGAGCTCGAATGTTTTAATCGACGGTATTTTTGTGGGCCGTTATGTTGGCGCGCATGCTTTGGCGGCAATTACGTTGGTTTATCCGATTGTGATGTTGCAGATCGGTTTAGGCGCGATGATCAGTATGGGCGCGGCAACGCGGATTTCGATTTTGCAAGGCGCGGGGCAAGTTGTGGCCGCCAAGCAAACATTGGCCAATACCTTGATTATGATTGCCCTATTGGGTATTGCTCTGCCCGCCATAGGCATCAGCCAGTTGGAGCATATACTGGTACTGCTGAACGCGGATAATGCCGCCGATGTGCTGCACGAAGCACGCGCTTATTTGCGCTTAATGCTGTGGGGCGGCGTGGTGAATATCGGCCAGATTGCGGCGATTTTTTTGATTCGCAATGATGGTCAGCCTAAATTAGCCACGCTATTGGTGGCGTTCAGTGCGCTGAGTAATATCGCGTTAAATTATCTATTTTTGGTGCACTTTCAGTTGGGCTTGGCCGGCGCGGCAATGGCCACGCTGCTGGTCGAGGGCTTTATCACGCTGGCTGGCTTGCTGTATTTTTTTAGCCCGCTGGCGCATTTACGCTTGGCGCTGGCCGATTTACGCGCCGATTGGGCGAGTATGCCGGCGATATTGGGGCTGGGGTTTTCCAGCTTATTAATGGAAGCCAATCTGGCGCTGTTGATGTTTGCCCATAATTATCAGCTGTTGGAATACGGCAAGGGCAACGATGTGGCGGCGTATGCGATTGCGGCTTATACCGAGGCGGTGTTTATTTTGCTAATTCACGGCTTGGCGATGGGAATGCAGCCCTTATTAAGCCATGCCACTGGTGCCAAAGACGCCGAACGCTTGGTGCAGATTTTGCGCTATGGCTTGCGGGTCAGTGTGGTCATTGGTGTGTGTTTATTGGCAACCGTGCAGTTGTTCCCAGCAACGATTGCTGCGCTATATGTTGGCAATGATCCAGTGTTAATCGCACTGGCGACAGATGCTTTGCGCTGGCATTTATTTGCCTTGCCGTTTGATGGCATTTTGATTGTGGGGGTGATTGCTTTGCAAGCGATGGCATTAACGCGCTTGGCGATGGTGGGTACCTTGGGTAAAACGCTACTGTTGATCCCGGCGCTCTGGCTGATGCCGCAATGGTGGGGCGTTACCGGCATTTATACCGCCTTGCCGCTGGTAAATATGCTGCTGGGTAGCATTATTGGCTTGGTGCTGTGGCAGCAGCTACGTCGGCTGCGAAAAACCGCGCTGGAATAATAAAAACCCGCCAACTGGAAATACAGTCACTTAACGACAAACCCTGAAACCCAACGCAGAGGCGCAGAGACGCGGAGGAAATTCAGGGTTTTTCGATTGAGCATTAAACCGCAAAAAACCGACGCAGAGGCACAGAGACGCAGAGCAAACCAGCGCAAAACATTAGCTAAAAATAGCCGTGTTTGCTACCGGCTTGAGTTCTGAATTGGTTTTTCTCTGCGCCTTTGCGTCTCTGCGTCAAAAAATTTTCTGCAGTGACCGGTGGCGATTTTTACGCTGCAATCAACGTCAATTAAGCCAAAGCACGGCGTTGGGCGACGGCGGCGGCTAGATCGCTGAGTACGGTTTCGGTGCTATCCCAGCCGATACAGGCATCGGTAATTGATTGACCGTAAGTGAGTTCTTTATCAGCGCCATCGTCTTGGCGACCTTCAACCAGATGACTTTCGATCATCACGCCAAAAATTGCGGCATTGCCAGCGGCCACTTGGGCGCAAGTGTCGGCGCAGACCACGCTTTGGCGGCGGTAGTCTTTGCTGCTATTGCCGTGGCTAAAGTCGATCATGATTTTAGCCGCTAAACCGGCTTTGCTGAGCTCTTCTGCTGCGGCGCGTACATGGCTTTCTTCGTAATTGGGCGCTTTACCGCCGCGCAAAATCACGTGGCAATCGGGATTGCCGCCAGTGCCAACAATCGCGGAATGACCGTATTTGGTGACCGACAAGAAATGATGTGGCTGACCGGCCGATTTAATCGCGTCAAAAGCAATTTTTAGATTGCCATCGGTGCCGTTTTTAAAGCCCACAGGGCAAGACAAGCCCGATGCCAGTTCGCGATGCACTTGTGATTCAGTGGTGCGTGCGCCAATCGCGCCCCAGCTCATTAAATCGGCCACGTATTGCGGCGTGATCATGTCGAGAAACTCACCGGCAGTCGGTAGACCGAGGTTGTTTAAATCAACCAATAATTTGCGCGCGATGCGTAAGCCTTCGTTGATATTAAAGCTGCCATTGAGAAAAGGATCGTTAATCAACCCTTTCCAGCCAACGGTGGTGCGCGGCTTTTCAAAATAAACGCGCATCACGATTTCAAGATGGTCTTTATATTGTTCGCGCAGTTTGACTAAGCGCTGACCATATTCAATCGCCGATTGGGTGTCGTGAATCGAGCAAGGGCCGACAATCACCAATAGGCGATCATCTTTGCTAGTCAGCATGTGATGAATCGCTTGGCGCGTTTCAAACACAGCGGTAGAAGCTCGCTCATTGACTGGATATTTTTCAATCACAGCCACTGGCGGTAGTAATTCTTTAATTTCGCGGATACGGACGTCGTCGGTTTGGTATTGCATGTGATCTTTCCCTGCCAGCGGCTGCCATGACGGCATTTATTCTTAGAAAAGACCTAGATTAAAGACTAATGCTAGTCAGTTCAAGGAAATATCTATTAAAGCCTGCAAAGGTGTTGCTTCATTAATTAGCCAATGAGCATAAACCATGGGCGGCAGTCGGCGGGGTTAGAGAGAGGGCCTTATTTTAAACAGCTGGCGCAGACGCCTTTGACGGTGATTTCAACGGCCTCGATTAAAAATTGTGGTGGAACAGTGAGGGATAAATCAGTGCTGACGTGCTCAAGGCAGTAAAAGCGTCCGCAGCGGGTGCATTGAAAATGCGCGTGTTGATGCGGTTTGGATGCGACCGAAAAACGCCAAACGCGATCGTCTCCGGCGAGTTTATGCGCCAAAGCCATATCGGTGAGCCAATCGAGTACGCGGTACACCGTGACTCGATCGGCATCGGGCTCGAGCGTGGCGAGTACATCTTGGTGCGACAACGGGCGCTGGGCGGTCAGTAGAACGGCCAAAATATTAACCCGCGCTGCGGTGACGCGCGCGCGGGTTTGTTTGATCAGTTCGCTCGCTTGCGCTTGCGCTGTCTCGTTCATTTTAATCTGCGTATTGCTTTTTCTGACGTTCGCGGCGTTCTTGCGCTTCAACGGTTAAAGACGCGGTTGGCCGAGCCAAGAGGCGCAATAGGCCAATCGGTTCGCCAGTGTCTTCACAGAAACCGTAGTTGTTGGCGTCAATATTGCGCAGCGTAGAGTCGATTTTCATGAGCAATTTGCGCTCACGATCACGGGTACGCAATTCAAGTGCGTATTCTTCTTCGAGTGTTGCGCGATCTGCCGGATCAGGCGTGGCTTCTTGTTCTTGCAAATGATTGGTGGTTTGTGTCGCGTTGGCGACCAATTCATCTTTCATTTGCACCAAACGCTCGCGGAAAAACTCGAGTTGGTCCGCATTCATATAATCATCTTCTGAACCTTTCCAGTTGATGATGTCTTGTTCTGTGAGCTTGGCCATGTTTCTTTCTCGCTTATCTGTAAACCATTACTGAGGTAATCGCTGCTGATCAGCGCTTACATATGATGAAACAGTAAATGGGGAAGCAGCTTAATCAACAACGCTTTGTTATGCAATACACCATTTATCACACTTTTGTTAATCCTTTCTCTTATTGCGCTAAAACCCAGCGAATGATAGTGCGTAAATCTTTGTCGTCGATTTGCTGGGCAGGCATCGGAATCGGTCCCCATTTGCCGCCTGGCAAGCCTTTGCGGACTTCAGCCATTAACATTGCTTCGGCGTCTTTTTGGCCTTTGTACTTGGCCGCGACGTCTTTATACGACGGGCCAACAATTTTTTTGTCGATAGAATGACACGCTAAACAGTTGTATTTTGCCGCCACTTTTGCGCCATCGTCAGCGGCGAGTACGGGGGTAGCGAGTAAGGCTGAAATGAATATGATGCGAAACATGATTAAATTCCTTATGAAAATAACTGTGCTCTTTATTCTACTCCGCTTCCTCTAAAGCAAGGGGTCTGCGTAAGCGACGTGTTGGCTGTGCTACACTCGCGCGGTTAAAGCTTGGGTTTAGATTAGGAATAGAAAATGGATCGGCGGGAGCGTTTTATGGCAATGGCCATTGGTTTTTCAATCATTGCGCATGCCTTTCCGATTTTTGGCATCCAATTTGTGATGCCCGATCCGCGGCAGTTTTTATCGCAACAGCCCTTGGATATTGTGCTGGTGAATCAAAAAACCAAAACTCGGCCAACCAAAACCGACGTTGAAGCGCAAGCCGATCTCGATGGTGGGGGCAATACCGATGCTGCCAATCATCGGGTGAAATCACCGTTGCCTGCCGATAGCCGCGTGCCATCGCCGGAGTTAGAGCAAATTGAAGCGCAGCAAAAACAGCTGGAAGCGCGCGCTGAGCAGCTATTAACCCAGCTAAAAAATAATCCTAGCTTGAGCAATGCCGGTAAAAATAGCCCCGATCAGCAGCAAGGTCAGGGGCAGGCGGCAGAAACGCGTAAGCAACAAGATCTAAAAATGGCCGGTTTAGCCGCGCAAATTGATAAGCAAAATCACGATTATCAAAGCAAACCGCGCAAGGCGTTTGTCGGCGCGCGCGCCAGACAAACCAGTGTGGCCATGTATATGGACGATTGGCGGCAAAGAATCGAGAAAGTCGGCACACTGGCTTATCCGGTCGACAGCCATGGCAATAAAATCTATGGCCAGCTGCGCGTTACCGTCGAAATTGCCGCCGATGGCCGTTTGCTGCACGCCGAGATTGATAAATCATCGGGCAATTCACAATTGGATGCTGCGGCATTACGGATTTTAAAAATGTCATCGCCGTTTAAAAAACTGCCGCCAGATATGCTCGATGCCGCCGGTAAACCCGCTCAAATTCTCGTGATTACCCGCACGTGGACGTTTGAGCGCCAAGCCACGTCGATAAACTAATGCGTATCCTCGGTATCGACCCCGGTTCGCGCACCACTGGTTTTGGCGTGATTGATGTGGTGGGACAAAATCGTATTTATGTGGCATCGGGCTGTATCAAAACCCAAGGCGGGCCGCTGCCCGAGCGGATTAAAATTATCCTCGACGGCATCGCCGAAATTATCCGCACCTACCAGCCCGATGAATCGGCGGTGGAGCAAGTGTTCGTCAACGTTAACCCTGCCGCCACCTTGATGCTCGGCCAAGCGCGCGGCGCAGCGGTGGCCGCCTTGGTGTTGGCTAACTTGCCGGTTGCTGACTACACCGCGCTGCAAGTCAAGCAGGCGGTGGTCGGCAATGGCCACGCCGATAAAGAACAAGTGGGCCTGATGGTGCAGCGGCATTTACGCCTCTCGGGCGTACCACAAGCCGACGCCGCCGACGCGCTCGGCGTCGCCCTCACTCACGCCCAACACAGCGGCGGCATCGCCAAAAAACTAATGGAACATCAACTTTCAATGAAACGCGGCCGCATGGCGTAGTGTGGGTATTGCTCGCTGAGGCATGGCTAATCATCATTGTGTCTATATACCTGTGAATTAATTGAGGATTTCATGCTGCTTGCGCCAGAACAATTCATTGCATTTTTGAGTGCCGCATTACTGATTACGCTTTCGCCCGGCCCAGATAATTTAATGGTACTTAGTATTGGTGCGACGCGAGGTCGATTGCGTGGGATGGCATTTGGCCTTGGTTGTGCGCTGGGTTGTTTAAGTCATACCTTACTCGCGGCATTGGGCGTGAGTGCCTTGATTGCGGCTTCGCCGTTTGCATTTACTGCACTCAAAATCGCCGGTGGTGTGTACCTCATTTATTTAGGCTGGCAGGCACTAAAGCGTCGAGGCGGCTCAAAAATCACAAGCAATCATCATCAAGAGAGTACGCGGACATTATTTATACGCGGTGTCATTGCCAATTCAATCAACCCCAAAGTAGTGCTGTTTTTTCTGGCTTTTTTGCCGCAATTTGTGATGACTGCTCGCGGTGATGCCGCATGGCAGATTGTCCAATTAGGGGTGATATTCACTGTGCAAGCGATGCTGCTATTTGCGGTGCTTGGGTTTTTTGCTGGGCATATTGGGCAATGGTTTAATCGCAATGCCAAAGCGAGTGCGTGGTTAGACCGAATTGCGGGGTCGATTTTTATCGCCTTGGGACTCAAACTCATTATTCATCCTTAAGGCCAATACCTATGACTATCAATGATTACGCGCTGTGGCGTGGGCTGCATGTGTTGGGCGTGGTGTTGTGGATTGGTGGCGTGGCCTTTGTGACGACGATTCTGATTCCAGCGCTGCGCCGCAGTGGTAATGATTATGCTTTGTTTGAGAAGCTCGAACATCGTTTTGGTTTGCAGGCCAAATTCAGTACGCAAATTGTGCTGATTTCGGGCTTGGCGATGTTGTATCTCAGCGATACTTGGTCGCGCTTGGCCGATACCTGGTGGCTGTGGGCGATGATTGTTACGTGGGGTATCTTCACGTTGATGTTGTTTGTGCTCGAGCCGTGGCTAATCCATCGTTGGTTAAAGCGCAAAGCGCAGCTTGATCCAGCGGCAACGATGCGCTTGTTGCAGCGATTGCATTACGCTTTACTCGCGCTTAGTTTGCTCACCGTTGGTGCTGGCGTGGTGGGGGCGCATGGCGGCGCTTGGTTTTAAGGGCATGACTTATTACCCGTATTGTTATTTTGGCTTCAGCTAAAATCGCGCAAAATTAATTTGGATCGAAGAAAAATGCGTTCTTTTAGCTTACGGCAACATCCTCGCACCCAGGTCGTGCGGCGTTTTCAATGGCTGGCGATCGGCGGTATGGCGCTATTGCTACTACTGATCTTGTCACTGGACCATTCTTACTTAAATACCCTCGACGTGGCGATGAGCCAAGCGCTGTATAACGGACCCGTTCGCTTAAGCCAAATCTTGGCTGCGCTGATGAGTTTTAGCGGTTCGCTGGTGTTGGCCGTGGGGCTGGCGGCGTATTTTTGGCGCTCAGATCGGCTGGCCGCCATCGGTTTACCGCTGAGCGTGGGCGCGTGCTGGGCTTTGGCGGCGGCGATTAAATACACGGTGCAAAGACCCCGACCCGAGATTTTGCATTTGGCGCACGCCAGTTCGCCCTCGTTTCCCAGTGGCCATTCGATGGCAGCGTGGTCGCTGTCGATGGGGCTGGCGTTTATTTTTGCTCAGCGTTATCCCGAGCGACAAAGCCTTTTTTATTGCTTGGCGCTGCTTTTCGCCGTGGTGTGTGGTCTATCGCGTGTGGTTTTAGGCGTGCATTATTTTAGCGATGTGCTGGCGGGCTTTGCAGCGGCCACGTTGATTGTGGCGGTTTTTGTCATGCGCTACGCCAAGTCGCGGCAGGATTTTTAGCCCGTAGCGGCTTATTTGCGGTGCGCTGATTTCAAAGTGAACGAACGTCCGGTATTCGCTGTTACAATTGAGTGCATTCATGGGTCGGCCGAGACCGACATGTTGTCGATTGTCGTGACGATGAGTCGGCGACTCTTTTGCTCCACTTTAAGGAAATCAGCGCATGATCGGACGTCTTACTGGCCTTATTCTCGAAAAACAGCCGCCGCATATTGTGATTGACGTGAATGGCGTTGGTTATGAAGTGGATGTGCCGATGAGCACATTTTATGTGCTGCCGCATTTGGGTGAAAAAACCACGCTGTTTACGCATTTATTGGTGCGCGAAGACGCGCAATTGCTCTACGGTTTTGCCAGTAAAGACGAGCGCAACAGCTTTCGTACCTTAATTAAAGTCTCGGGCATTGGCGCCAAAATTGCCTTGGCGATTTTATCGGGCATGGGCGCGGACGAATTAGCCAGCGCGGTGGCCGCCGAAGACATTAAGCGCCTATCGACTATCCCCGGCATTGGCAAAAAAACTGCTGAGCGTTTGGTGCTCGAATTACGCGGCAAGTTGGCGACCAGCAGCTTAACCAGTACGCCAGGCGGTCTGCCATTTGCGACCACGCCGGATGATCGAAGTGATATTCTCAACGCCTTGCTGGCCTTGGGTTACAACGAGCGCGAAGCCAATATGGCGATGAAAACGCTGCCGCTGGATGCCGATGTTTCTACTGGCATTCGCATGGCGCTTAAATCGTTGGCCAAAGGCTAAGGCGTTTTGAGTCGCCCGTAGAATCAGTGTGGCGTCGTATACCACTTAGCAGCATGGTATTTAGCTGCAGCCTTTGATTTTCAATGGCTGGGTTCAGATACCCAACTAAAAGTAAAAATCATGATCGAAACTGACTCGCTGTTTTCAGCTCCGCCGCCCGATCGATTGATTGCGGCGCAAAAGATTTCCAGCAATGAAGACATGCAAGAGCGGGCTTTACGGCCTAAATTGCTCGACGAATACGTCGGGCAAATGAAGGCGCGCGGCCAGCTGGAGATTTTTATTGAAGCGGCGAAAAAGCGCGGTGAAGCGCTGGATCATGTGCTGTTGTTTGGCCCACCGGGTTTGGGCAAGACCACACTGGCGCATATCATCTCCCGCGAATTGGGGGTGAATTTGCGGCAAACGTCGGGTCCGGTGTTGGAACGTGCTGGCGATTTGGCGGCATTGCTGACCAATCTTGAGCCGCACGACGTACTGTTTATTGATGAAATCCATCGACTCTCGCCGGTGGTAGAAGAAATTCTCTACCCAGCGCTCGAAGACTTTCAGCTCGATATTATGATTGGTGAAGGCCCTGCGGCGCGCTCAGTCAAACTCGATCTGCCACCGTTTACCTTGATTGGTGCGACCACGCGCGCTGGGATGTTGACCAATCCGCTGCGCGATCGTTTTGGCATTGTGGCGCGTTTAGAGTTTTATACGCCTGAAGAGCTAACCCGCATCGTCACGCGTTCGGCTAGCTTGATGCAGGTGGAGATGGACGAAGCGGGCGCGTTTGAAGTGGCGCGGCGCTCACGCGGCACGCCGCGGATTGCCAATCGTTTATTGCGGCGAGTGCGCGATTTTGCTGAAGTGAAACACGATGGCAAAGTCACGCGCGAAGTGGCGGATGCGGCGCTGCAAATGCTCGACGTCGATCATGCCGGTTTGGATGTGATGGATAGAAAAGTATTACGCGCGATTTTGGATAAATTTGCCGGTGGTCCAGTGGGCTTGGACAATGTGGCGGCGGCGATTGGTGAATCGTCCGATACCATCGAAGAAGTGATTGAGCCGTATTTAATTCAACAAGGCTTTTTGCAGCGCACGCCGCGTGGCCGCATGGCGACTTTAAGTGCTTATCTACATTTTGGATTAGAAGCACCAAAAACGGAGTGATCGACATCTTCGTGTAAATAATACGCAATTTATGCCATTCCATTAAAACTTCATCGATTTGCCGATGATAAATCCCGTAAAATAAGTAAACTTTTTGTGGTCTGGCCACTCCAATTGGCAATGTGACCGCGTCCTATTGCCGACGCGGCCGTTTGGCCAAATCCATCCGCATGCCAAGTTTGCGCCGTCTGGCAGTATCGCAGCCGCGTTGTACGCTTCGTTGGCGAATCAATTTTTCTACCTTGAACGCGAAATCGAGCAGTGACTCGAGTTTGCTGAGTCCTATTTGGAGTTTTGCTACATGGCACCTGTTGAAGATATGTCGATTATTAGCTTGGTTTTGCAAGCGAGCTTGGTCGTTCAGATGGTGATGGTGTTGTTATTGGCGCTGTCGTTCATGTCGTGGTGGCATATTTTTACCAAGCATTTCACTTTAAGTACCGCCAAAAAACATACCGATGAGTTTGAAGACCGCTTTTGGAGCGGTTCGGATTTGAATGCCTTGTATGAGCAGGTGAAACACAGCCGCAACAATATCGGCATGGAAAAAATCTTTATGGCCGGTTTTAGCGAGTTTTTAAAATTGCGCCAAAAATCGGGCATGGAACTGTCCGATGTGATGGAAGGCACCCGCCGCGCGATGCGGGCGTCTTGCCAGCGTGAACTGGATTATTTAGATAAGCACACGTCGTTTTTGGCCTCGGTCGGTTCAGTCAGCCCGTATATCGGTTTGTTTGGTACGGTGTGGGGCATTATGTATGCGTTTAAAGGCTTGGGGAATGTTGGCCAAGCGACGTTAGCCACCGTAGCACCGCATATTGCCGAGGCTTTGGTGGCTACAGCGATTGGTTTGTTTGCCGCGATTCCTGCCGTGGTGGCGTATAACCGCTTTGCCCATGATGTGGATCGTTTAGCCGGACGTTTTGATACGTTTATTGAAGAATTCTCCAATGTATTGCAACGCCAAATTGGGCGCTAAGTATAAAAAATATTGAACTACAGCGGCGCAGAGGCGCAGAGAAAAACAACTTCGATTTTGAATTTCTCCGTGCCTCCGTGCCTCGGTGTCTTGGTGGTTTAAGACGTGGCTTTAAATTGCCGCCATATTCTAAGGATTGATCTTATGGCTCGTCGCCCTCGCCGTGCTAAGAATGAAATTAATGTCGTGCCGTATGTTGATGTGATGTTGGTGTTGTTGGTGATCTTTATGGTCGCCGCACCGGGAATGCCCTCGGGTTTGGTTGAGCTGCCTTCGGCTGGCAAATCGAGCCAGCAAGTGACCGGCAATCCAATGACGGTGGATATTGATAAAGATGGCGCGATTTCGCTCAAAGACGGTCAAGAAGTGACGTCTTATCCCGACGCCAAGGCACTCGCTGCGGCGATTAAAATCAAAGTGGATGCTGCCGCCGGGACTGAGCGTCCTGTGGTAATCGCTGCAGATAAAAATGTTCGTTATGACGCGGTGATGCAAACCACCGATGCGCTACGCATGGCTGAAATCCCCCGAGTTGCTTTACAGGTCTCACAGCAGTAATGAAGCCAAATCAATCCAATTATCCGTCTGAACATCAAGGCCTGGCGCTGGTTTTAGCCATTGCGATGCATTTGCTGTTGCTCGGATTATTGCTGTTTTCTGTGCAATGGAAAACCAAGCAGCCTGATCCGGTAGTGGTCGAATTATGGGGCGCGCCGCCGCCAGCACCGGTACGCCAGTCGGTGGTTGAAGCCAAACCAGTGCGTAAAGTGGTGGCCAAAGTTGAGCCGCAAATTGACCCAGTCAAAGCGCCGGATGTGGTGACGGAAAAAATCA
Organism: Deefgea salmonis; assembly: GCF_020531905.1. Classification (GTDB taxonomy): domain Bacteria; phylum Pseudomonadota; class Gammaproteobacteria; order Burkholderiales; family Chitinibacteraceae; genus Deefgea; species Deefgea salmonis. The sequence continues at coordinate 78,479 of NZ_JAJAWG010000005.1, forward strand.
AAGCTAAGCCAACGCCAACGGTGAAACCAACGCCGACGCCGACGGCCAAACCGACGCCAACGCCAAGTGCTAAGCCGACCGCTAAACCGAGCGCCAAGCCTACCGTGCAGCCAACCCCAGTGGCGACGGCTAAGCCAAGCGTGGTGGTTCCGCCGCCAGCGAAAGCCAGCGCTGCGCCGAAAAAAGCCGAAGTGAAAAAACCAAAAAGCGAATTAGAAAGCGCATTGGGTTTTGATAATTTATTAGGTGCCGATACGCAGAGCAAACCTAATCCGAACGCCAAAGCCGGCGGTAAAGTCGGTGGCACTGGTGACACCGTTGGTGCTACGGGTGGCGCAGGTAAAGGCAAGGGCTCGGGTGTGGGTGAAGGTTATGCGCGTGGCGTGGGGCAAGATATTAAACAGAAGATTGTTTATACCCCAGGCAATCAAAATCCACGCGTGACGTATAAGATTCATTTATTGCCCAGCGGTGAGATTCGCCAAATTGAGTTGATCAAAGCCAGTGGCGACCCGAAATGGGATGAAGCGGTGAAGCGCGCAATTCAGCTGTATGCGCCATTCCCAAAACCGCCAGCCGGCGCAACATTTAATGATTACCGTGATATTCGCTGGGAATTTGCCCCCAAAGAGTAATGACTTAGGAGAAGAGTGTGCTGCAACGTGTATTCCGTCATTTGGCCTTTTTACTCTTGCTCGCCAGCAGTGTGGCGCAAGCGGACATGACCATCGAAGTCGTTGGCGTCGGTAGCCAGCAGTATCCGATTGCGATTTTGCCGTTTCAAAATGAGCAGCTCGATCGCCAGTCGGTCACGCCAGTGATTGGCAGTGATTTAAATACCAGTGGGGTGTTTAAGGTGCTGAACTTTAATGATCCTAGCTTGCAGGCCTATACCCCTTCGACGCTGAATTATTCCGCCTTGCAAGCCGGTGGCGCGCAATATGCGGTGATTGGGCAGTTGCTCAATGATGGCGGGCAGATACTGGTTAAATTTTGGTTGATTGATGTGGCCAGCAAGCAAGAGCTGATTGCGTTTGAAAAACGCGGTAGCCCGAATCAATTGCGCCGGATTAGTCATCAAATCGCCGATATGATTTACGCCAAAATCACCGGCAACCCAGGTGCGTTTGCTTCGCGCATTGCGTATGTGTTGAAAAACGGCAAGAGCTATCAATTGCAAGTGGCCGATGCCGATGGCTATGGCGCGCAAACGGTATTGAAATCCAGAATGCCGATTATGTCGCCAAAATGGTCACCCGACGGTGGCAAGCTGGCGTATGTGTCGTTTGAATTAGAAAAACCGGTGGTGTATGTGCATGAGTTGGCGACCGGTAAGCGTTGGACGGCAGCGAATTTTAAAGGCAGTAATTCCGCGCCCGCTTGGTCGCCCGATGGTCGTCAATTGGCGGTGGTGTTGACCAAAGACGGCGGCAGCCAGATCTTTTTGGTGAATGTTGATGGCAGTAATCCGCGCCGCGTTAGCCAAGGCGGTGAAATTAATACGGAACCGACGTTCACTACCGATGGTCAGAGCATTCTATTTACTTCGGATCGTGGCGGTAGCCCGCAAATTTATCGTTCTAACCTGAATGGCGGCAACGCCGAGCGGCTGACTTTTTCTGGCGCTTACAATGCCAGCGCCAAAGTCTCGCCCGATGGTAAATATATGACTTACATTACCCGCGACAACGGGTATCGTGTTGCTGTCATGGATTTGAATACGCGGCGTAGCAATAGTCTAACGTCGAGCACGATGGACGACTCTCCGTCGTTTGCGCCCAATAGCGCGATGATTTTGTACGAAACTGATATTGGCCGCCGTGGCACATTGGCGATTGTATCTAGCGATGGCAAAGTCAAACAACGCTTGAAGTCGCCTAACGGTGAAGTTCGTCAGCCTGCTTGGGGGCCGATGCTGCGCTAATATTGTCCACAAGCAGGTCAAAATCGATCACCACAGAGGCGTAGAGACACTAGGGTCTGTTGACGTTTGGTTTCCCGCCGCGCTGGAGTGCTTTTCGCGGCGAATCAAGGCGTAGTAAGCGACGCATAGTTATTCTATGTGAGCTTGCTACAACGCTGAGTCGCCGCGAAAAGCGCCCAGCCCGCAGGGTTTGGCGGCTTTTGGCCTGATGCTGCGTTACAAAGCGCTGGCGTAGAATGACTACGTTGCGCGCTTCGTGCCTTGCCTCAGGCCAAAATCCGCGCAAACGCGGTTGGCAAACCAAACGTCAACAGACCCTAATCGCCTTATCAATTTTGCTGCCGTCCGATGAAGCCATATACCTCAGCAAAATTGCGCTGTGGATGGCCGTTTTGACTACACTGTCAGAACGGTGCTCATGGCTCGACTGAGTCAATATGCTGTGCGATTTACGTGCAATCCCTTGCTGAAGTCAAAAGGAAAAATATGTCAACGTCCACCTTATCGAGTTCGACCGCTTTGCAAGACCGATTTGGCCGTGCCATACGTTATTTGCGGCTATCGGTTACCGATCGCTGCGATTTGCGCTGTAATTACTGCTTGCCCAAGGGTTTTGACGATTACGAAGAGCCGAAAAACTGGCTCAACTTTGATGAAATGACCCGCTTAGTCGCCATCTTTGCCAAAGCGGGGGTATCGCGCGTGCGTTTAACCGGCGGCGAGCCCTTATTACGCCGCAATTTGCCAGAATTGGCCGCGCGTTTAGCCGCTTTGCCCGGCGTGGATGATCTGTCTTTATCGACCAACGCCACTCAGCTTGGCAAACACGCGGTGGCGCTCAAAGCGGCCGGCGTTAAGCGCATCAATGTTAGTCTGGATTCACTGGATAAAGGCTGTATTAATACCATCACTGGTCGGGATAGTTTCGACGCGATTATGGCCGGAATTATGGCAGGCAAGGCCGCAGGCTTTGCGCCGATCAAGCTCAATATGGTCGCCATGCGCGGTGTGAACGAGCATGAAATTCAGCGTATGGTGGCGTTTTGCCTCGAAAATGGTTTTATTTTGCGCTTAATCGAAGCCATGCCGATGGGCGACACCGGCCGCAATGCGCAATATATGGATTTGAATCCAATCCGTGAGCAATTGGTGTCGCAGTTTGACCTGATTCCTGAAGTGGCTGAATTGGGCGGCGGACCAGCACGCTACTGGCAAACGCAAGACGGCACTGGCCGAGTCGGTTTTATCACGCCAATTTCACAGCATTTTTGTGCCACGTGTAATCGAGTGCGTTTGTCGGTCGACGGCACTTTGTATATGTGTTTGGGGCAGGAAGAAAAATTTGAATTCGCGCCCTTATTGCGCGGTGGCGCGACGGATGAAGAAATCCTCGCCGCCTTGCAGCATGCGATTGAGTTAAAACCCGAAAAACATGAGTTTAAAGAGCAGCCCGGCAAGATTATCCGCTTTATGTCGCAAACGGGTGGCTAGGTATTGGGCTGTGGCCATTGCCAGTCAATGCTTGTATTGATATACGCTGGTATGTAGGTCGGATAAGGCGCAGGCCTTGTCCGATTTTTTTGTTTGATGTTTTGAGAAGTGTGCTTGTTGAATTCAATGTGTAGAGTGTGAGTTGTTTTTTTAGTTTATGTGCCTGCGGCACGGTGGTTTGGGTGCGCGGGCTGCCGCGCGGCAGGTCTCTTTCTTTTGCTTCTCCAAAAGAAAGAGACGAAAGAAAAGGAGCCCCGAGCGCGCATCGGTCCCCGATGCCCTCGATTGTCGCGAGCCAAACGAAAAACCGTTCGTCTCGCTCCGCACTCGGTGCGCTTGGACGGGATGGAAAACTATGATGCCACCATTAATGTGCTTGGTCGCGTAATGTGCTTGGCATAGCATGGTTGGATTCGGGATTCGGGATTCGGGATTCGGGATTCGGGATTCGGGATTCGGGATTCGGGATTTAATTTTTAGGTTTTGTTTGGATTTGGTGTTGATATTTTAAATAGCACGCGTTTAAACAGATCGACTGCAGCCCCTTCCCCCTTGATGGGGGAAGGCTGGGATGGGGGTGTTGAGCTTAAAATGCACTTCGTTGTATCACCCTCACCCTAGCCCTCTCCCATCAAGGGAGAGGGAATGCCGCGAGACTCTAAGCACAATCAACACCAAACCTGAACATTACCAATTTTTATTATGTATTTGATTGTAGCCTTTGATCAGCAATGCTTTGCTGGCAATACTCATGATTGTTTCGCGCTGCTTGGTCTGGGGCTTAAAGTCCCGTTAAAACGAACACCGAGCACGAAGCGAGACGAACAGTTTGATCGTTTGGCTCGCGCCACGCGAGGGAACGGCGGAGCCGAGTTCGTCTCGAGTCGCCTTCTTTTGCTTACTTTTCTTGGCGAAGCAAGAAAAGTGAGTGCCGCGGCGCATAGCCGCTGACGATGCTTGGAAGCAAATGAAGTGACTAGGTTAAACTGTCGTTTCTAAGCGCATGGTGATTATTTTAAATTTAAATACTGAAAGTGAGCGAGATGACCCACATCCTCGGTATTACTGGTTATTCCGGTTCGGGTAAAACCACGTTGATTGAAGCATTGCTGCCGGAACTCGCTCAGCTGGGTTGGCGGGTGAATGTGATTAAGCATTCGCACCATGATTTGGAGCTAGAGCCGCCGCGTAAAGATAGCGCGCGGTTTCGCTCGGCTGGTGCTGGCGAGGTGATGGTGGTGTCGCCGTTTCGCTACGCGATTGTGCACGAACTACGCGGTGCGGCTGAACCTACGCTAGCTGAGCAAATTGCGCGGCTGGCGCCGGCGGATTTGACCTTGTTAGAAGGCTTTAAATCGGAAGAAATCCCCAAAATAGAAATCTGGCGCGAGGCCAATGGCAAGCCGCTGTTGTATCCAGATCATGCCAGTATTGTCGCCATTGCCACAGACAGCCAGCTTGAGCAGGCAATACCCCATCTGAATTTGAACGATGTGCCGGCATTGGCGCAGTTTATTTATGCTTTTTTTTCAAGCGAATCACGCGGCATTTGAATTTAAATTGCGCATCACGAGTGATGCCTCATGGGGCCAAAGCCTTGCACTGTGTTGATCTCAATGACGCGATTGATGGCGGGCGAAGCGCCGCAGCCGTGGTGGACGTTGACTGCTGAGCGCCAACGCAGTTTTAAAATTTAATACTAATTGGAGTTTTTTATGCTGGATTTTGCGACTGCCTTGGCGAACTTACTGGCCGCAGCGCGCCGAGTGCGCGAGTTTGAACATCTGGATTTATTAGCGGCCAATGGCCGAGTTTTGGCGCACGACGTGATTTCGCCGTTGGCGGTGCCCGGCTTTGATAACAGCGCGATGGATGGATATGCGCTTAATATCGCCGATTTTAACTCCCCGCCAGCCGATTTTTTGCTGAGCCAGCGCATTGCGGCAGGAGAAGTAGGACAGGCACTCGCAGTCGGTGAGGCGGCGCGGATTTTTACCGGAGCACCGATTCCGGCTGGTGCTAATGCGGTGGCGATGCAAGAGGTTTGCACGGTGAACGATGGCCGAGTCACGGTGACGATGCCACTGAAAAATGGCGCGAATATTCGCCGCGCCGGTGAGGATATTGCCGCGCAATCGGTGGTGTTGACGGCCGGAACGCGTTTGGGTGCGGCAGAGATCGGTTTGGCGGCGTCGATTGGTTGGCCGACTTTGCCGGTGGTGCAGCCACTCAAAGTGGCGCTTTTGAGTACTGGGGATGAGCTGGTTGAGCCGGGCAAGCCATTGGCGGCGGGGCAGATTTATAACTCCAACCGCTATGCGCTGCATACTTTGCTGCAAACCTTGGGCTGCGCGGTGACTGATTTTGGCATTGTCGGCGATGATAGCGCGGCGACGATTGAATTACTCACGATAGCTGCTGAGCAAAACGATGTGGTCATCACGTCTGGTGGGGTATCGGTCGGTGAAGAAGACCATGTAAAAGCTGCAGTTGAATACCTAGGTTCACTCGATCTATGGAAAATCGCTATGAAGCCGGGAAAACCATTTGCCCATGGCCGAATTTCTGAGGCTGATTTTATTGGTTTGCCGGGTAATCCAGTGTCGAGCATGGTGACATTTTTAATGCTGGTGCGTCCGTTCTTATTAGCGCGCCAAGGCGTAACGGCGCTTGATCCGGTGAGTTTGCCGCTGATCGCGGCATTTGATTGGAAAAAAGCCGGCGATCGCCGCGAGTTCTTGCGAGTGCGTTTAAATGCGGCTGGGCAAGTCGAGTTATTCCCACGACAAGGATCGGGCGTGTTGACGTCGATGGTGTGGGGCGATGGTTTGGTGGATTTGGCAGCAGGGCAAACGATTAGCGCCGGTGATATGGTGAAGTACTTGCCGTTGTCGGCCTTGGTTTAAGGGGTTTAAATATGATTAATTTGGTTTATTTTGCTCGTTTAAAAGAAGTTTTTGGGCTCGCTGAAGAAGTATTACCCAGCACGCCCGCCACAGTGGCCGATTTAATCGCGCTATTGGCGGCGCGCGGCGGTGTTTGGCACGACGAATTGGCGACTGGCAAAGTGTTTCGCGTGGCAATCAATCAAGAAATGGCGCAATTGAGCGATGCGATTAGCGATGGCGCTGAGGTGGCGATTTTTCCGCCAGTGACGGGGGGCTGATATGACACAGATGCAGGATGTGATACGCGTGCAAACGCAGGATTTTGATGTCGCCGCCGAGTACGCCCGCCTTGCCGGTGATGCCACGGTGGGGGCGGTGGTGATGTTTGTTGGCCGCGTGCGTGATCTGAATCCACAGCCAGAATTGATTGCTTTAGAGCTAGAGCATTACCCCAAAATGACCGAAAAAGCGCTCAATGCCATTGTGCTCAAGGCGCGTTCCCGTTGGGACTTAGGCGCGGTGACGGTGATTCATCGCGTAGGGCCGATGCAGCCCGCTGAGCAAATTGTGTTGGTTTTAACGGCCAGCGCACATCGGGATTCAGCCTATATGTCAAATGCGTATATCATGGATTACTTAAAAACTGAGGCGCCGTTTTGGAAGAAAGAAGTGACTGCCAACCACAGCATTTGGGTTGATGCGCGCGAATCTGACAGCACGGCAAAGCAACGTTGGGAAGGGTAATAATGATGGTTGATGCGGTAATCTTGGCCGGTGGTGAAGGGCGTAGAATGGACGGGCGCGATAAAGGCTTGGTTGAGCTATCGGGCCGCCCTTTGATCGAATGGTGCTTAGAGGGTTTACAGCGTCAATCGGTATCGGTAGATCATGTGTTGATCTCTGCAAATCGCAATTTGCCAGATTATGCGCGTTATGGTTATGCGGTGCTGCGCGATGTTTATCCAAGCCATCCCGGGCCTTTGGCTGGGATTCATTCGGCATTTTTGGCATCTCCAGCAGAGATGATGCTGGTCGTTCCTTGTGATTTGCCGTTTTTACCGTCAGATTTATTACTTAAATTACGTGCAGAAATGGCGCGCTCGGGCGCACCCGCAGTGGTTGCCAAAACCGCCGATGGCCGCATTCACCCGACGATTTGTTTGCTACGCAAAGGCGTGCTTGCGTCTTTGGTTGAGCATTTATCAAGTAGTCGTTTAAAGATGTTGGATTGGTTAGAGAGTATTCAGGCAGTGAGTTTAACTTTTGCAGAAGGCAGTTTCCCCAATTTAAATACCCCCGACGATTTGGCTGGCTTGGCCGCGCGCTTGTCTGGCGTTGAAGCTATCCCAGTGGCCGGTGGTTTAACGCATTTTAATAGCGCGGGCGACGCGCATATGGTCGACGTGGGCAAAAAAGCCGAAACGCATCGCATTGCCACGGCGCAAGGCGAGATTCGGATGTTGCCCGATACCTTGCGTATTATCGAAGACGGCACGAATAAAAAAGGCGATGTGCTCGGTGTGGCGCGAATTGCGGCGATTATGGCGGCGAAAAAAACCAGCGATTTAATCCCGCTATGCCATCCTTTACCGCTGACTAAAGTGAGTGTTGATTTTCATATTGATCGACAAAAATCGACGGTGCGCTGCATGGTCACTTGCGAAACCTACGGCAAAACCGGCATCGAAATGGAAGCCTTAACCGCCGTTAACGTAGGCCTGCTCACGATTTACGATATGTGTAAAGCGGTGGATAAAGGCATGGTGATGAACGATATTCGCCTGCTGGAAAAAATCGGCGGTAAGTCGGGGCATTGGTTGAGTGAGTCAGGCGACGCTGCGTCAGCAACGCCGCTGATTTAAGTCTCTGAACGATTTGGGTAACAGCGTTTACTTTTGCCCAAATCCCAAATCCCAAATCCCAAATCCCAAATCCCAAATCCCAAATCCCAAATCGGTTTCTCGTTTTGACTTAAGCCCAAATCATCGGATTTTTGCTCACCGCAACAACGATCATATACACAAACACCGCGATTGCTGCGATAAAGGCGATGACGCGGGTGCGGTAGGTTTTACCGCGTTTAATCGCAATCGTTCCCAAAATAATATACAGCGCCAAAGCAATCAGCTTGGCCATTAGCCATGGCTGTTCACCCGGTTTCATGCCGGCCATCAGTGCCAAACTAAAACCGGCAATTAGCAGCCCAGTGTCAATAATATGCGGGGTGATGCGTAACACGGGGTGTTGCAACATTGCCGATTGCTTGAGCATTAAAACGCCGCGCAATAAAAACAGCAGGCCAGAAAGGCCAATTAAAGTCAGGTGCAAGTGCTTAATGCCTAGATAATATTCCATGCTTTTGTCTCGATGTGATGAATAGGTCTTATGCCTAGACGATTAAAACAGTAAAATGTTGCATTGTCGGCCTTTATTAGCAGAAAAAATTATGGAAGAACCCCTACGCTTATCCAAACGCATGGCCGAATTGGGCTTATGCTCGCGTCGCGAGGCCGATGAATATATTGCCCGTGGCTGGGTCTTGGTCGATGGCCAAGTGGTCGATGTGCTCGGGACAAAGATTTTACCCAGTCAGCAGATTGAGCTGCATAAATTTGCCGCTCAAGTACAAGCTGGCCGCGCAACGATTTTGATTAATAAACCGGTAGGTTATGTGTCCGGTCAAGCCGAAGACGGCTACGAGCCAGCGGTGGTGTTATTTAAGCCAGAAAACCATTGGGTTGGCGACAATAGCGGCATTCCGTTTTCGCCGGTGCATTATCAAGGCCTCGCGCCAGCTGGGCGCTTGGATATTGATTCGGTTGGACTCTTGGTGTTGACGCAAGACGGCGTGGTGGCTAAAACCTTGATCGGCGAAAACTCTCAAGTTGAAAAAGAATATCTAGTGCGTGTTTCTGGGCATTTAAAAGCCGATGGTTTACGTTTACTCAATCACGGCCTTGAGCTCGATGGCGCTAAACTCAAACCGGCGCGGGTTTGGTGGCAAAATACCGATCAATTGCGCTTTATTTTGCGTGAAGGTAAAAAACGCCAAATTCGCCGGATGTGTGAATTAGTGGGTTTGGAAGTGGTGGGTTTGCAGCGGATTCGGGTTGGCCGGATTTTGCTCGGTGATTTACCGCGCGGCCAATGGCGCTATTTAAGCCCAGACGAATCGTTTATTTGATTGGATGGCCAGCGTTTGGCGCTGCGTTTGTTGGCTGATCGCCCTCTTTTTAGAGGGCGTTTTGATTGGTAGTGCATCCGTTGTGGCTTCGTTAATCGGCGCGCTGCGGATCTTTTTTTTGGAAGCAATATGCGTGCTGATTTATGGCTGCTTGAATTGGGTTTGGCCACGTCGCGCACTGCGGCGCAAACGATGATTTTGGCTGGACGAGTGTGGGTTGATGGTCAGCAGATTCATAAGGTGGCGAGCAAGGTCTCTCCCGCGTCTGAAATCAGCGTAACGCCGGATGAGTTGGATCGCTATGTATCACGCGGCGGGCTTAAATTGGCGGGCGCTTTGGCCACGGCAGGCTTGGAGGTCAGCGGCTGTTTGGCGCTGGATGTCGGCATTTCGACTGGCGGCTTTACTGATTGCTTATTGCAGTCCGGTGCGCGGCGCGTGGTGGGCATTGAGGTGGGGCATGATCAATTGCATCCGCGCTTGGCCGCTGATGAACGAGTGACGCAGTTTGAAGGCGTCAATGCGCGGCATTTAAATTTAGCCATGATTGCCTCTGCGCTTGATGCGCCGCTGGATTTAGTGGTGGGGGATGTGTCGTTTATCTCGCTGAGCTTGGTGTTGCCGGCATTGCGCTCAGTGTTACCGGTGGGTGGTCGATTATTGTTTTTGGTAAAGCCGCAATTTGAATTAGGCCCACAGGCCTTGGGTAAAGGTGGCATCGTTCGCGATGACAGCCTGTATCCACAAGTTGAAAGCAAAATTTGCCTCGCCGCAACGGAGAATCAATTTCGCGTGCTCAATTATTTCGCCAGTCCGATTGCCGGTGGTGATGGCAATCGAGAATTTTTTATTGATGCGGTGGCGATTTAGTATCTTGGCAGGGTATAGCTCGCTAGCCCTGATCAATACACTTGATAATGGATATACATCAGTAAGAAAAATCCCAGCCCGAAGAGCATGATGAGCTCGATGGCTTGATGCCAATAACGATTTTTTTGCATCAACATGCCGGTGGCAATCACTAGCGGAAATAAGCTCATCAAATAGCGTGGGCCCGATAGTAACCAGCTTGGCGAATACGATACCCATAAATACACCGCCGAGTAGGCTAAATACGGCAGTGGCAGTTGCCGGCCACAGGTGAGCAGCAGGGCAATCGCAGCAAAGTAACACAGCACGGTGGGCAGCCAAGTGCCTAGCGCGAGGTTTAAATCGCCTTGCAGCAGGTTGCTAAAGGCGTTGGCAACATTGCTGGGCATAAAGCCAAAGCTTTGTGACCAATTTTGCCGTTGATAAATTAAAAACTGCAGCCAATTGCCGGTCACAACGTGGTTGATGGCTAAATAAGCCAATAAACCCAACGGCACCAACGCCAGCCCTAGTAGTGCGCGCCAAGGGCGGTTGAGCTCGCCATTGCGCCAGCGCAATAGGATTTCAACGGCAAATGGAATCAACAATAAAATTCCTTGATTGCGGGTAAAGCCCGCTAGCGCAGCAAATAAGCCGGCCAGAAGCCAATACCCTCCACGTAAATACCAAAATGACAGCAAGGTGAGCAGTAAAAATAAGCTCTCGGTATACGGCATGGCAAAAAAGAACGAGAACGGGAAAATCACTAAGATTTTGCAGCAATCCCAAGCCAGCTGTGGATTTTGGCTTTCGCGCTCGACTAAACGATAGAGCACGATGGTGGCGGCACAAAAGGCGGCTAATGACGCAATTAAGCTGGCCGCAAACAATGGTATGCCACTGAGCCCAATCAGCGCGACCAAGGCTGGGTAGAGTGGATAAAACACCAGATTGAGCTTTTCTGGCATCGCGTCGGTGACATAGCCATGCGCCGCAATATTCAGATAATGCACCGCATCCCAGCGCCACCAAATGGTTTTGAGGCTGTCAAAAAAGCCAACCACCTGATTTTCTCGAAAGATAAACAATAGCCAAGCCAGCAGCCAAGTCGCTAAGCGCGCACCGAGCACCAGTAACACAATGGCGTAAATTGGATGGCGTTGTTGAGAGGTGCTTAAAGCAAAGGGGCGCGGCGCAAATAAAGCCATGTGCTCGTCAGCGTTGTCGCCAAGAGATAGGCCAAATTCATAAACGCCGCGTAAGGCGATAGAGGCCAGTAGCAAAATAAATGCCAATAGCGCGATGGTGGTGATCAACATTGTCTCATCCATGATTTAAGTTACGGCCTAGCGTCGATGCGCTATTGCAGTAAATTATGCCGTAAGGATGTGGGGCGTTGATGAAATAAACAGCAAGGCGGGCGGTGAAGACTGAAAAGACAACAGATTGCACTGCGGATCACCATAAAAAAGCGGATCTTGTGATCTGCAGCCAGTCATAAAAAGGGCAGATCTAGCGATCTGCGCTTAGTTAGAAAAAAGGCAGATCTAGCGATCTGCCTTGGACTTCACTCATTTAGTTCAGCATTTCGTCTTCGGGGGGCAAGGGGCGCTTTAATTTGAAGTCGAGGTTGTGGTTAAAAAACTCGCGTCCTGCATCGACTTCTTTCACTAAGGCGCGCACGGCCGGCTCATTAAATTTAAACAACGTCTCGTAGAAATAATCATAGCTTTCTGGGTAAGCAAAAGCCGCTTGGCGCATCAGCTGCTGGGCGAGGGCTTGATTACCACTGAGTGCTTCCATCACCGCTTGATCGGTCATTTGCCCTGGATAAGGGCGAATTGCATTGATATTACGTAAGATGCCGAGCTTCCAAGGCATCTCGCTCTGGCTGGCGACGATGTAATTGGACAAACCAAAGTCAGCATAAAAGTCGATTAACGGATTGCTACGCATCCCTTCTAAAGTTTGAATTCGCGCCGCGTTGATTTTTTCGTCTTTGGCTGGATCCATAATCGGGTAAATTTTGAGATACAGCTGCGCGCCGAGCACTGAAATCGTCAAGGCCATTGCCGCCCAGATGGTCCAGCTGATTCGCGTTGCGATCGCTGGCACTTGGCATTGTGGTCCATCGCTGCGCAAAAAGAGCAGGGCGACGGCAAAGGGGCCTAAAAAGTGGAAATACCACAGAGGATATTCCACCAAGCTATGCAAAATCGACACAATGGCCAGTGAAGCGCCAAACACGACTACCGGTTGATTCCAGTTGCGCCATAAATTAGCAAACGCCCAAGTAATCCCCGCGACGATGATCGCAGTACCAAAAATGCCGGTTTCAGCGAGTAAATTCAGTACTGAATTATGCGCGTGGGTAAATAAAACACTCTCAGAGACGATGGCAAATTCAGGCCGAACTTGCAGCGCAATACTTTGCGCACCATAAGCGCCCCAACCCAGGCCAAGCCATGGATGCTGTAAAAAGGCTAACCCAGCTTTTTCCCATTCCACCAAGCGGCGTGAGCCATTAGAATCAATACGATCCAAGCCCGTTGGCACTTCATTTTTGGCTTTGAGCAGTGCTTGCAGTAATTCATTCACTAGCGGCGCTAAAAACTGCATCACAATGATTAAAACAGCAGCAATACTCAGTGCTTTACCAAATTGGCGAACGATTTCGCCACCGCGCCACCATAAGAATAAACCCGCCGGTAGCCATGCAATAGCGTACAAAAATGGCGAACGTGAGCCACAAAATGCCAACGACAACGCCAACCACGGTGCAACAATCCAAAACATCCATTTGGGCAGCTCGTTTTTTTGCGTGACTAAATACGCCGCGCTCGCAAGGCCCCAAGCAAGGTAATGCCCGTACATATTTTTTTGGCCGATATTGCCAAAAATTAGCCGTGGGCCTTCTTGCACCAATTGCATGATTTGTGGGACGGCCAGGCCAGAATTAAAAATCGCACCTGCGAGTAAACCCCAAGCAAACATGGTGACGATGTCTTTTTGCCCATACACCGCCATGGCGCGTGATAAAGACCACGCCAACATGCCAGCGCCCAGCGCATAAACCAGCGGATAAACGACCTCGGTGGCGTAATACGGCTGAATAATGGCCGCTTGCACCCCAATGAAACTGGCAAAAGCCAGCCAAAAGAGACTAGTCCACGGTGGATTGATTTTTTCTTTGTGATCACTCGGAATAAAAGCACATGTGAGCGTAATCAATACGCATAACACAAAGGCGGCTAACTCAGAAGGGAAAACAGGATTGGGATTCCAGCGAAAAGGAATCCCACACGGCACAGCGGCAAATAAAAATAACAGGGTCTGCAATAGGCGCAGTTGGATCGGCATAATCAACTCAGAGAAAAATCAAACGGCTACGACCGCTTTGGGGCGAAATAACATCGCGGCAATAAACACGCCCAGCTCATAGAGCAAACACAGCGGAATCGCGAGCATCAATTGCGATACCACATCGGGCGGGGTGACGATTGCAGCAATGACAAAGGCGCCGACAATGACATAAGAGCGGATTTCACGCAATTTTGCGATGGAGACCACGCCCATTTTGACCAATACAATCACTGCAATCGGTACTTCAAAAGTCACGCCAAAAGCCAAAAACATACCAATGGCAAAATCTAGATATTCACCTGAATCCGGTAGCCATTGCATGCTCGCGGGCACAACCGAGACGATAAACTTAAAGACGACGCCAAATACCAGAAAATAAGCAAAAGACATACCCAGAACAAACAATAAGCTGGAGGCGATAATCAAAGGAATAATCAGCTTTTTTTCGTGCTGGTAAAGGCCGGGCGCAACAAAAGCCCAGACTTGAAATAAAGTGTGCGGCAAGGTAATGACAAATGCGACTAAGGCGGCGATTTTAACCTGCACCATAAATGGCGAGGCAATGCCAATCGTGACCAGCTTTTGGCCGGGGAGTACCGCCGCTAAGGGGGCGACGAGTAAATCGTAAAGTTGCGCCGAAAAAGCAAAGGCAACGATAAAGCCAAGTAAAAAAACCAGCACGCCGCGAACTAAGCGGGTGCGTAACTCTAATAAATGGCTAAATAAAGGCTGTAGATTATCGATCATGTCTTGTTCGCTATCGGCAAGGGGTGGGTCTAATTCACAGCAGCAAGGCGATGAACGATGCGTCATTCATCGCGCTTAGCGCCGATCGCGATAGGCGCTATTGGGGAATGCTGGCGGTGTTTCGATGGCTTGCTCAGGCGTATGGATGGGGGGGCTGTCCTCGTCACTGCCCGTTGGCGGCATTTGCGCGCCTTCGGCTAGCATGGCGGCAGCATCGGCAAAGGGCTGATGAATTGAATTGCGTAAATCATCGGTCCCTTCGCGCAATTGAGCCTCTAGCTTGGCCAGCTCACCCATTTGCATTTCTTGGTGGATTTCAGATTTTACATTGGCGATAAAGCGCTGCAAGCGGCCAAGCAGCATGCCGGCCGTTCTTGCAACTTTAGGCATGCGTTCAGGCCCCACCACGATCAAAGTGACGGCACTAATGACTAATAACTCACCAAAACTCATGTCAAACACAGGCGTTACCAGAAAAAAGCAGAGTGAATAAAAAGAGCGAAAACCTGAGTGCTAAGCACGCTTAAGGTTTGTCGTTATCAATGACACGACCGACTTCTTTTTCTGCTGGTTTTTTGGCATCCACTTCAGCTTGTTCGCCTTCTTTTAAGCCGTCTTTAAAGCCTTTGACGGCGGAACCCAAATCTTTGCCGACAGAGCCGAGTTTTTTGGTGCCAAAAACCAAGATGATAATGACCAGTACCACTAACCAATGCCAAATACTAAATGAACCCATGATATGCCTCGATAAGTAGAGGGCGATTGATCGCCGATAAATGCTAAATTTCTGTATTAATACAAGTGGATAGATTGATGCAGGGTAATTAATCTGCGTCTGAGCGTCTATGACTCTTCTGGGGTACCCAAGACATGTAAATGCAAGTGATACACTTCTTGCCCACCTGCTTCACCGGTATTGATCGCCGTTTTAAAGCCCGCTTGTAGGCCTTGCTCACGCGCGATTTGCGGTACTCGTGCCAAAAGTTGACCCAATAACACTTGATCTTGCTCGGTACAAGCAAGCAAAGAGTCAATATGCCGCTTGGGAATGACTAAAAAATGCACTGGGGCTGCTGGGCGAATATCGTTGAAGGCGATGACATCATCGTCTTCAAAAATGATTTTCGCAGGAATCTGTTTGTCAACAATCTTACAAAATAAACAATCGCTCATTGCGCTTCCCATTAGACCTAAGTAGATCAGCAAAAGTTTTCGTGCATCGCGGTTTTGTGATCTAACGCTTGCACGAGGACTTATTTGCGTGCCGCTTTTTCATCAATCCCCGATATGCCTTCACGTCTAGCTAATTCGGCCAGTACATCTTCATGGCTTAAGCCTTGATGCGCCAGCAAAACCATAGTGTGAAACCATAAATCAGCCACTTCTCGCACCAAATGCAGTTTGTCGCCATCTTTGGCCGCCATAATGGTTTCGACTGCTTCTTCGCCGATTTTCTTGAGAATTTCATCGGTGCCTTTGTGATACAGCTTGGCAACGTAAGACGAAGTTGGATCGGCTAAACGACGCTCAGCCAGCGTAGTCGATAAACGTTCAAGAATTTCAGCGGAAACCATAGCGAGCTCCAAACAGCAAACATGAGGGATTATATTGCGCTTACGTTACAAGTTCGTGGCAATTGTAACGGTGTGAGATTTTTTAATGTTGATGATTCGCACCATAAATCGACTTTGGATCTTTTAAAACCGCTTCGGAAACAATCCATTGGCCATTTTGCAAAGTGCGGAAAAAGCAGCTTTCTCGGCCGGTATGGCAGGCAATGCCGCCTTCTTGGCGAATTTTATAAATTAAGACATCGCCATCGCAATCGAGCTCAATGGCGGATACGTGTTGAAAATGCCCGGATTCTTCGCCTTTGTGCCATAACTTTTGTCGTGATCGAGTCCAATAATGGGCGGTATGTCGCTCAGCAGTAAGCGCAACGGCCTCTCTATTGGCATATGCAAACATCATGATGCGTCCAGATGTTTCATCTTGGGCGATGACTGGCACTAGACCTTTGTCATCCCACTGGATTTCATCCAGCCAAAGTGGGTGGCTCATAAACGCACCTCAATGCCCGCAGCCTGCATCGCCAGCTTAGCGTCTCGGACTGAATACTCGCCAAAATGGAAGATGCTCGCCGCCAACACGGCATCGGCATGGCCTTGCTTTACGCCATCGACCAAATGCTGCAAATTACCCACGCCACCTGAGGCGATGACCGGAATATTGACTGCATCGGATACGGCGCGCGTCAGTGGCAGATTAAAACCGATCTTGGTGCCATCTCTATCCATGCTGGTGAGTAAAATTTCACCTGCGCCAAGCTGCTGCATTTTCAGCGCCCATTCCACCGCATCAAGCCCAGTTGCGCGGCGGCCGCCGTGGGTAAAGACTTCCCAACGGCTATTGGTGGCATCGGTGGCTTTAGCATCAATGGCCACCACAATGGCTTGGCTACCAAAACGACTCGCAGCTTGTTCGACCACTTCGGGATTGGTCACCGCGGTGGTATTGATGCTGACTTTATCGGCGCCGGCGTTAAGTAAACGACGCACGTCGTCAGGTACGCGAACGCCACCGCCAACGGTGAGCGGAATAAAAACTTGTGAAGCGACCGCTTCAATCACATGCAAAATTAAATCGCGGTTATCGCTCGAGGCGGTAATGTCGAGAAAGGTCAGCTCGTCTGCGCCTTGTGCGTCATAACGGCGCGCAATTTCGACAGGGTCTCCGGCATCACGTAGTTCGAGGAAGTTGACACCTTTGACGACACGGCCAGCGGTGACATCAAGGCAGGGAATAATACGTTTGGCTAAAGGCATTTTATTTCCGTGCGGTGAGGCACCGCAGATTAATCGAGTTGTTGCTGTTTCCAGTTTTCCCAAATGGCAGCGGCCGCTTCAGCGTATTGGCTGCGGCTGCCAGCAAATTCTGGCGTAAACCATTGGGTGAAAACATTAAAAAGAAGTTGTTGAACGTCATCGACGTTCAAGCACTGCGGTAGACTGCGCAGAATACTGCCGACTTCTGGGGCGTAACCTTCCGGCTCGCTAATCAGCGAAATTGTCATCGGGTCATGTTCAAACAAAATCTGGCACATTTGGGCGAACCATTCGGGATTATTCGTGCGTATCCATTCGCCCGTTTTTCTCTCATCGCTTGCCCAATTGAACCAGTCTGGTTTTTCCATGCGCCCTCGCTGATGATTTAGGCGGAAAGCTCATCCGCTAAATCTTGTGCCTTGGCAAAATCGATGGTGCCTTCATAAATGGCGCGGCCAGTGATGACGCCTTCAATGCCTTCATCAGCGACTTCACATAATTTACGCACATCGTCCAAATTAGTCAGGCCGCCAGAGGCAATCACAGGGATGGTTAACGCTTGGGCTAATTTGACCGTGGCTTCGATATTCACGCCAGACAACATGCCATCGCGGCCGATATCGGTGTAAATAATGCTTTCAACGCCATAGCCTTCAAAGCGTTTGGCCAGATCAATCACATTGTGATCGGTGATTTTGGCCCAACCATCGGTGGCCACCATGCCGTCTTTGGCATCTAGACCGACGATGATTTGCCCCGGAAAAGCATCACACGCTTCGTGTAAAAACCCCGGTTGTTTGATCGCGGCAGTACCAATAATGACGTAATCAATCCCGGCATCGAGATACATTTCGATGGTTTCCAGCGAGCGAATACCGCCGCCCAATTGCACTGGCACTTCGCCATTGATTGCCGCGAGGATTTTTTTTACTGCCGCCAAATTTTTTGGCTTACCCGCAAACGCACCGTTTAAATCGACTAAATGCATCCGACGCGCACCTTGATCGAGCCAATGACTGACGAAGCTTGCTGGATCGTCAGAAAATACGGTGGCATCGTTCATTTCACCTTGGCGCAGGCGTACGCACTGGCCATCTTTTAAATCAATTGCAGGAATAATCAGCATGATGTTAGCGTGTAAAAGTAAAAGAGTCGTTAATAGGTCAAAGCCAAGTAAGCAGTATAGGTTAAAACCAACCGCACTGAGCGAAGCGATTTAAAACAGCAGATCAACTTAGCTTATTGCTTACCATCCCAATGCACAAAATTTCTTAATAATTGCAGCCCCGCAGTGTGGCTTTTTTCGGGGTGGCATTGGATTGCAAAGATATTGTCTTTGGCGATGGCGACAGCAAAGCGATTAGGGTAGCCGGTTTCAATGATGGTGTCGTGCGGCTCGGTCGGTGCAAAATGATAGCTGTGAACGAAGTAAAAGCGCTCTTTGTCAGCAATGCCAGCCCATAGCGGATGATCTTGCACAATGAATGTTTCATTCCAGCCCATATGCGGCACTTTGAGTTTTTGGCCTTGCTCATCGTGCATGTTTTCGGGCTTGAACTTAATGACTTGGCCTTTAAATACGCCAAGGCAATCCATATCGCCTTCTTCGCTATGTTCAAACAATAACTGAGCACCCACGCAAATACCTAAAAAAGGCTTGCTCGCCGCAGCATCCAGTACGGCTTGCTTTAAGCCGCTCGCCTCAAGTTCGCGCAGACAATCGGGCATGGCGCCTTGGCCAGGAAAGACCACTTTATCTGCACTGGCCACCACAGCAGGGTCGGCGGTGAGGATGATTTCGGCATCGGCTTGTGCGACAAATTCCAATGCTTTGGTCACCGAATGCAAATTGCCCATGCCGTAATCTACGATTGCTATTTTCATTTTAAATATTTCACCACAGAGGCACAGAGACACAGAGGGAGTAGTGGAAAAACAAAAACGATTGAGTGTTCATTGGTCGTCTTGGTTTGTCTCTGCGCCTCTGTGTCTCTGTGGTTAATGTTTTTAGCCAAATTAGCCGACTAGCGTGCCCTTGGTCGATGGCGTGATGCCTGCCATGCGGGGGTCGTGCTCAACGGCCATACGCAAAGCGCGACCCAGTGCTTTGAAAATCGTTTCAGCTTGGTGATGGGCATTTTTGCCCTTGAGATTGTCGATGTGTAAGCTGATTGCGGCATGGTTGACAAAACCACGGAAGAATTCACCAAATAAATCGACATCAAAACCGCCAATCATTGCGCGAGTGTATTCGCAATCGTATTCCAAACAGGGGCGACCCGATAAATCGACGACCACGCGCGAGAGCGCTTCATCCAGTGGTACATAGCTATGGCCGTAGCGCACAATGCCTTTTTTATCGCCAACGGCTTGAGCAAAGGCTTGCCCCAAGGTAATACCAACATCTTCAACCGTGTGATGGGCGTCAATATGCAAATCACCAACGGCTTTGATTTCGATGTCAAATAGGCCGTGGCGAGCGACTTGGTCGAGCATATGCTCAAAAAAAGGCACGCCGGTATCAAATTTGCTGATCCCAGTGCCATCTAAATTGAGGGTGATGGTGATTTGAGTTTCTAAGGTATTGCGGCTAACTGTTACTTGGCGCATGAATTTGTTCTCGAGATTGGCAATGGACAAGGGCATTGAGCAGAAATGCGCAGACCAAAATGATGTTGCACTATTCTATCAGAATCCGCCGAATCGTTACTGATGCCACGCGCTTTCTTTCTCATAGTTGGAAAGCGACGGTTGAAACGCAATACTCAATCTGGCGCGATATTTTATTTTGATGTCATTTATCTTTCGAGCGCGCTCAAGTATTGGGCCATTGATGACGATAGCAAGTCAGTCATCAATGCGTTCATCACCCGGGAAGTGGGGATTTGTTGATGACGATATTGTCATATCGTGTGCTGCCGATCTGATTTTTCGTTCTAAACAATAGGTGAGTCCATTCTGTGATTGAGCTGCAATTAACTGAGCAAGTGATGCGTCAACAGCGGGTGTTGGCGGTTGCGCAATCGATGTTCCTTGAGCCGGTTGGCGCGCGCTCGCAGTGCCTGGTTTTGTTGGATGAAGCAAGAGCGGTATTTGATGCGCCTTGTTTGATTGATTGCGCGGTATTGCTCTCACAAATTGAAGACCAGCTCGGCGACTTAAACCAAGCAATTCGTTGTTTAACAGAGGCGCTGGTGTATGCCGAAGAATTTAAGCAAACGCAGCGCATGCCAGAGATCCTCGAACAAATCGGCCGTTGCTATTACTCGCAAGCGTGTTATCCCCAGGCGCTGGAACATTGGCAGCAATGCGCTGTTTTATGTGGCAAACAAGCCGCGTTTTTAAAAACGCGCAGCTTGGCGCTGATTGGTTTGGGGCAGATTTGCGATGCTGGTGGTGACTATGTTTTGGCCGAGCAAATGCAGCGTCTTGCCCATGGCCTATTGGCGGACCATGCTGATGTGTTTTTATTGGTGAAGGCTCAAATTAATTGGGCGGTTAGTTTAAAAAAAATCGGTGAAATTGCGGCGGCGACCGCATTATTACGCGACGCTTTACATCAGTGTTTACAGCAAAATTTACCGCATTATGCGGCGACAAGCTCATATCGCTTGGCTGAAATTAAACTAGAAACCGGGGATTTAATCACTGCTGAAGGCTTGATTGCTGATGGTTTAGCCATTGTTGCTAGCACGCCATATCATTGGGCTGAGGCCAATTTATTGGCTTTATCTGCGCAATTAATAGCGAAAAAAGGGCAGCCTTTATCGGCGCTGGCCATGATTCAGCGTGGCTTGTTGATTGCCAAAACGGATGGTTTACGGCATTTAGAAATGCGTTTAAGCGAACAGGCTGAGCGTTATGCCCGCAGTACGGGGCAGTTTGAATTGGCCGATGATTTAGCGCGTCGAGTGAATTTTATTTTGCTGCATTTAAATGCGGCGATGGTGCCGAATATTTCACCCAATTTAAGCGGTCTGAGTGAATTGCTTATTTAGGGTATATGATTGTAGGCTATGCCTATATTGGTTTACATGGCAATACCTTGTTGTTTTATAGTTGCCATACAACAGCCCCGCAATCGTGATTGTGGGGCTGTTTGTTTTAGGCTTTAAAGCGCAGTTCAGCGGCATTGGCATGCGCAGTTAGCCCTTCACCGTGCGCCAAAACGCTGGCGATTTTGCCGAGTTTTTGGGCGCCAGCTGCAGAGACTTTAATGATCGACGAGCGCTTTTGGAAGTCATACACCCCGAGTGGGCTGGAAAAACGCGCGCTGCGGGCGGTTGGCAACACATGGTTGGGTCCTGCGCAATAATCGCCCAAGCTTTCTGAAGTGAATTGCCCCATAAAAATCGCCCCTGCGTGGCGGATTTTTGGCAATAGCGCATCAGGGTCGGCGACGGATAATTCCAAATGCTCTGGTGCGATGTAATTGCTGATTTCGCAGGCTTGAGCCAAGTCTTTCACCAAAATCAGCGCGCCGCGATTGGCCAGTGATGCGCTGATAATGTCTTTGCGCGGCTGGTTTGGTAGCAATTTAGCGATGCTGGCTTCAACTTCGGCCAAGTAAGCAGCGTTGGTACAGAGCAGAATCGATTGCGCGATTTCATCGTGTTCGGCTTGGCTAAACAAATCCATCGCCACCCAATCGGCAGGCGTTGTGCCGTCGGCAATCACTAAAATTTCGGATGGGCCGGCCACCATATCAATGCCAACGATACCAAATACGGCGCGTTTGGCGGCCGCCACGTAGGCATTGCCGGGTCCGGTGATTTTGTCGACTTGCGGCACAGTTTGCGTGCCAAATGCCAATGCGCCAACGGCTTGCGCGCCACCAATGGTAAAGGCACGGCTCACACCGGCCACATACGCCGCACCGAGCACCATATCATTGCGCTCACCACGCGGTGTTGGCACTACCATGATGATTTCTTGAACGCCAGCAACGTGGGCTGGAATGGCATTCATCAGAACTGAAGATGGATAAGTTGCTTTGCCGCCGGGAACATAAATACCCACGCGATCGAGCGCGGTCACTTGCTGGCCGAGCAGTGTGCCGTCTTCGTCTTCATACGACCATGATGCCATTTTTTGTTTTTCATGAAAGCTGCGCACGCGCGCGGCAGCGGCTTGTAATGCGGCGGCTTGCTCTTGTGGCAGGCGTTCAAACGCGGCTTTGAGTTCTTCTTGGCTTAGCTCCAAATCGGCCATCGATTGTGCTGCTGTGCCGTCAAACTGATTGGTGTAGTCAATCACTGCGGCGTCGCCACGCTGTTTTACATCGGCCAAAATGGCGGCAACGCGAAGGTCGACTTGCGGGTCTTGCGACGTTTCAAAAGCCAGTAGTGCGGTGAGCTCGGCGTGGAAATCGTTCGAGGTAGAATCAAAACGGCGAATCATGGCGTAGACCCAAAGCAAGAAAGAATGGCCTTGATTATACCCTGACTTATCCTGCTATCGGCAGCGATCCAGCGAATTGTCATGTAAGCGCCAGACTCAATATTGGCGTGATTGAAGGCGCTTTGGCTGTGGTGGTTTGTTTTTGATGCCGTGCTCGATGCCGCATACCCCGCGCCGTCATTGATGGACGACGCGGGGTATGCGGTGCGGTGTTTAGTGCGGGTTAGATACCGAATGCAGCAGTTTATCGGTGTAAGCGAGCGCCGCAGCAGACACCAGGAAAGACAAATGAATAATCACTTGCCATTTCATCGTGGCCTCTGAGGTTTGTGCCGCGTTGATAAAGGTCTGCAATAGGTGGATCGACGAAATGCTGATAATCGCCATCGAGAGTTTGACTTTAAGTACCGTGGCATTCACGTGATTTAGCCATTCGGGTTGGTCTGGATCACTATCAATATGCAGTCGAGAAACAAAGGTTTCATAGCCGCCAACGGTGACCATGAGCAATAAATTGGCGATCATCACCACGTCGATTAAACCCAATACGGCGAGCATAATTTGGGTTTCGCTCAATGAGGTTAAATTCATCAGCATATTAAAAAGAGCGGCTAAAAACTTATAGGCATACACGCCCTGTACGATGATCAGTCCTAAGTAAATCGGCAGTTGTAGCCAGCGGCTATTAAAAATAATTTTGGAAATAAACGGGGTTTTGGTATTGGATGCAGTTGAGGGTTTCATCTCGCAAGGCCTCATAAATTCGAAGTAGTGGGGTGGTCAGTTTGACTGACCGCGTGATCGTGACTGAGTTCGGTTGTGGGGTCGATTTTGGGCTTACGCGGCGTTTTGGGTTTGGACTGCGGAAAAATCACCCGACTAAAGATGAGCGTCATAAATACGCCAAAATGCGTGGTTCCAATCAGCGACTCGGCAATAAATAACATTTGTCCTTGGTCAGAGCACGGCAGTAAATCGCCAAAACCGACGGTAGAAAAAATTTCGGCAGAGAAATAAATCGCTTGCAGTAAAGTTGGCGCTTTGAGGCAGTGCAGCGGTGGACCAAATACAGCAAAATGATGCCAACCAATCGCAAACACCATGGCCAAAATGATATTGCTTAAGACAAACAACCAAACCGCATGCGCTGGGGTCACGCCATCGCTTAGGCGCTGCCCTTTGGCAATACTAAAAATAAAGTAAAAATAATTGGCGTAAATGGCAACGATAA
Organism: Deefgea salmonis; assembly: GCF_020531905.1. Classification (GTDB taxonomy): domain Bacteria; phylum Pseudomonadota; class Gammaproteobacteria; order Burkholderiales; family Chitinibacteraceae; genus Deefgea; species Deefgea salmonis. The sequence goes on from NZ_JAJAWG010000005.1 coordinate 102,381, forward strand.
AAACAATCAGCCGCTCATTAATATGAGTAAAGGTGAAAAGTTGCAATAGCCATGGCCAGCAAAACATCATGGCCAGCGCATAAAATGGCGCTTTGCGCCAACTAATCCAATTTCGCCACGGCATCGTGCTTAGTTTTTCCGGCTATTAACCGTTGTCGTAAACGCGTCGAGCATGGGTTGAATTCGCGCCTGCTTGAGTTTGAGTGCCGATTGATTAATGACCAAACGACTTGAAATATCACGAATATGCTCAACCGCTACTAAATCATTGGCTTTGAGCGTACTGCCGGTCGAAACCAGATCGACAATGGCGTCGGCCAAGCCGACTAAGGGCGCTAATTCCATTGAACCATACAGTTTGATTAAATCGATATGCACGCCTTTGCTGGCAAAATGCTCTTTAGCCTGCTCGGTGTATTTGGTGGCAATGCGTAAACGCGCGCCTTGTTTCACCGCTTCAGCATAATCAAAGCCATTTTGCACTGCCACCATCAGGCTGCATTTGGCGATTTCTAAATCCAGTGGCTGATACAAACCTTGGCCGCCATGCTCGATCAACACATCTTTACCGGCAACGCCTAAATCGGCCGCGCCGTATTGCACATAAGTTGGCACATCGGAAGCACGAACGATAATCAGCTGCACATCGGCTTGGTTGGTGCCGATGATCAGCTTGCGGGTGCTTTCGGGGGCTTCACTGGGCACAATTCCTGCCGCAGCCAATAGCGGTAGCGTTTCTTCAAAAATACGGCCTTTCGATAGCGCGATCGTAATCATTAGGGTTCCAGCAGTGGCGCAAGCGCCACGGTTTTATTTAAATAGTTTGAGGCCGGCAGGGTATTTGGCAGGCCAACCGTTCATCGCTTTGGCCGCTTCCCACACCGAAAACAAAGACGCACCAATGGCAACCCACCAAATAAAAATGGGCGTTTTAAAGAACAAAGTTGCAATCAGCGCCAAGACATAAAAACACGCCATTAGCATTTGAAAATTACACACTTGCACCGCGTGTTGTTCAACAAATTCCGAGTGCGCGCGGGCAAATTGCAAACCTAAAAAAGGAATGATCAGTGCCAACACTTGCAGCGGCATAATCGGTAACCAAGATAGCCCGGACAAATGCAAAATCACGGCGCTGGTTTTTTCTGCCTGCGTCGGTGGTTTGACTTTGCCGTCGCTGTCTTGTCCTGCCGGCTTGGGGTTGATATTGAACATTAATGGAATCGCTCAATACTTGCGCCAATGCCAGCGAGTTTGGTTTCAATATGCTCATAGCCGCGATCAAGATGGTAGATGCGATCGACAATGGTTTCGCCTTCGGCAATCAAACCGGCGATCACTAAGCTGGCTGAAGCGCGTAAATCAGTGGCCATCACCACGGCACCAGAGAGTTTTTCAACGCCGGTGATGATGGCAGTATTGCCTTCGGTATTAATTTTTGCGCCCATCCGGACCAATTCCGGGGCGTGCATAAAGCGATTTTCAAAAATCGTTTCAGTCACCACGCCGGTGCCTTCAGCAATACAATTGAGCATCATAAACTGCGCTTGCATATCGGTTGGGAAGGCCGGATACGGCAGCGTGCGTAAATTCACTGCGCGAGCGCGGTGTTTCATTTCGAGTGAAATCCACGTTTCACCGGCTTCGATATAAGCGCCTGCTTCGCGTAATTTATCCAGAACGGCGTCGAGAATATCAGCGCGGGTATTTTTGAGTAAAATTTTGCCTTGCGCGGCGGCGGCAGCGACTAAGAAGGTGCCGGTTTCAATTCGGTCGGCGATGATGGCGTGTTCTGCGCCATGCAAGCTGGCAACGCCTTCAATGGTAATGGTGTCGGTACCGTGGCCGGTGATTTTGGCGCCCATTTTGATCAGGCATTCCGCCAAATCAACGACTTCGGGTTCACGTGCCGCATTTTCGATCACGGTAATCCCATCAGCTAGCGTGGCCGCCATCAATAAGTTTTCGGTGCCGGTGACGGTGACCATATCGCATACAATGCGCGCACCTTTGAGGCGGCCTTTGGCTTTGACGTAGCCATGCTCAATGGTGATCTCAGCGCCCATGGCTTCAAGGCCTTTGATGTGCTGATCAACAGGGCGTGCGCCAATGGCGCAACCGCCGGGTAATGACACTTGCGCTTCACCAAAGCGAGCCAACGTTGGGCCAAGGACCAAAATTGAAGCGCGCATGGTTTTAACCAATTCATACGGCGCAGTGAGGCTAGTCAGTTCTGCGGCAGTGAGCTCGTACTCATGGACGTTATCGGTCATCACGCGAACGCCCATGCCTTGCAGTAATTTTTGCGTGGTTTTCACATCAGCCAATTGCGGCACATTGGTCAAGCGCAATGTATCAGCAGTCAGTAAACAGGCGCATAAAATTGGCAGTGCGGCGTTTTTTGCGCCAGAAATAGTAATTTCACCGGCCAGTGGGTGACCACCAATAATTCTTAATTTGTCCATGATGTATCAATTCTCTAAAAACGAAATAGGCAATGAAATCCGTCGGCGCATGGCTTACGCAGCATCGAATGCGAGATCGCATGCTGGCTGGCAGTGGCTTGGCGACGGTGAAGTTTTATTTAAACCAAGTCCACCACACCCAAGCAACAATACCCATTAGCCATGGCAAATTGCTCAGTGCAACTAAACGGCCCATGCTACGGCGATCTTGGGGTTTTTTGGCGTCGATTTTGGCTTGTTCAATAACGGCTTTGGCGTCATCAATGGCCGATAAATCAAAACGTTTATCGGGGTTGGCCATTAACGTTTGGCCATTTCAGCCGGTGTGAGGGTCGCGCGCATTGAAATTGCGTGCAGCTCGCCTGAGTCGATATGGGCTTTTAGGCCGTCGTTGATTAAGCGATGCCGCGCCAATAAACCCAAACCTTCAAAGCGGCTTGAGACAATCGTGGCATAAAAATGATGACCATCGCCTTCAACATCGAGCTGTTCGCAAGGTAGGATTTGGGCAATAAGGGCTTGTACTTGTTCTGGCGTCATGATGCTCTTTAGGGGGTCAAATCGACTCTAGGCGATGAAATTATCGCTGGAGTAAAAAGTTAGCGGCGAATTTTGTATCCCGATTTTATCAAGGAGAAGGCCATTGCGGCGAGAATAAGTAAACTAAATCCGACTACGGACAAAGAAAGCCAGGGATTGACATCACTTTGACCAAAAAATCCGTAGCGAAAGCCGTCAATCATATAAAAAACCGGATTAAAGTGCGAAACGTGCTGCCAAAATGGCGGCAAGCTATGAATCGAGTAAAACACGCCAGATAAAAAAGTCAGCGGCATAATCAAAAAGTTTTGAAACGCGGCCAGCTGATCAAATTTTTCGGCCCAAATCCCAGCAATCATGCCCAATACTGCCATAATGCCGCAGCCTAATAGCGCAAAAGTTAAAATCCATAGGGGGTATTTAAGGCTAGGCAAGTCAAATATTAGTGCCGTGAGCGATACCCCTAGACCGACTACCAGCCCACGTACAATCGCGGCCAGCGTATAGGCCGAGAAAAACTCAAAGTGCGACAACGGTGGTAGCAAAACAAACACCATGCTGCCGGTGATTTTGGATTGAATAATACTCGAGCTGGTATTGGCAAAAGCATTTTGCAGCATGCTCATCATCATTAAACCGGGAATCAAAAACGCGGTATAGCTCACGCCTGCTAAAGGCTGAACGCGATCGGCTAAGACTTGTGAAAACACCAGTAAATACATCAAGGCCGTTAAAATCGGCGCGGCGACGGTTTGAAAGCCAACCTTCCAAAAACGTAATATTTCTTTATAAAACAGCGTGTAAAAGCCGGTCATTGTCGTTGCCTAAGGTGATGCGGTAAGGGGGCGGTGGTGCGCGGTTAAGCACTCATCATTTGAACGAAAATGTCTTCTAAATCAGCTTGGGCAATCTCAATGTCTTTGAGCGTGAGACCTGCTTGGCGCAAGGTCATTAAAATATGCTCCAGTGCATTGCAGTCCGCCAGTTTGATTTCAAAGCCATTGTCGCGCTCGCGCAGTAACAGCGACTGCAAAGCCGCCGGCCATTGTCCGGCAGTGAGCTTGATCAGTGCGGTGCGCGCGGCGCCTCGGCTCATGATTTGCTCTTTGTTTTCTAGGGCCAGTAGGCGGCCTTGCTTGAGCATGGCGATGCGATTGCACAGCGTTTGCGCTTCTTCAAGGTAGTGTGTGGTGAGCACAATGGTGTGGCCAGCTTGATTCAGGCTGCGAATAAAGGCCCACAATGTTTGCCGTAACTCGACATCGACCCCTGCGGTCGGTTCATCAAGCACGATAACAGGGGGTTTATGCACCAAGGCTTGAGCTACCATGACGCGGCGCTTCATACCCCCAGATAGGGCGCGCATATTGGCGTCGGCTTTACTCGTTAGGCCGAGGTTTTCGAGAATATCGTCAATCCAAGCGTTGTTATTTTTTAAGCCAAAATAACCCGATTGAAATTGCAAGGTTTCGCGCACGGTAAAAAAAGGATCAAACACCAATTCTTGCGGCACGATACCGACGGCACGCCGCGCTTGACGGTAATCGCTGCTGACGTCGTAGCCCATGACGCTGGTGTGCCCTTGGCTGGCTTTACTCAGGCCAGCAAGAATAGAAATCAGCGTGGTTTTGCCCGCGCCATTGGGGCCAAGTAGGGCGAAAAAATCGCCTTCTTCAACGCGAAAACTAATGTCGTTCAGCGCGGTAAAGTCGCCAAATTGTTTACTGACTCGATCAAAAATAATCGCGCTCATGGGGTTTCCGGAGTGACTGCAGTTGGGGCGCTGGCATTCAGTGCTTTTTCAGGGCCTGCATCAGCGTCTAAGTCGTCCGCAGAGCCCATGGGTAAAGGAAACGGTGGGTTGCCATCGTGAATTTTAAACCAACGGCGCTGTAAATAGCTGTCGCGGATAAACGCGTAGGGATCCACTTGCTCGTCGATGATTTTGTCTAAAGGCAAAATTTGCGCGCGGGCGTTGACGATGTAGACGCTGTAATAAGCGATTTGCCCGGCTAAATCATCGGCGTAGTCAATCGGCCCCCAGATAAAGCGCGACAAAGGCTCTACGCTATCGCGCAAGGTGGTCGGGCCATAAAATGGCACCATCAAATAAGGCCCAGTAGGCAGACCCCAATAACCGAGGGTTTGGCCTAGATCTTCATTTTGTTTTTCAATCGGTAAATCACTGGCCCAATCAATGAGGCCGCCCAGGCCCACGGTTGAATTGACCAAAACGCGGCCAAAGCTTTTCGACGCTGGCGTGGCTTTGCCTTGTAATAGGGCGGCGGGAATGCTGAATAAATCATCGATATTTTCAAAGAAGTTATCCACGCCTTTACGCAGCGGTGGCGGCACAAAGCGCACATAACCTTTGGCCACTGGGCGCAATACCGCATCGTCTACCGCTTTATTCATTTGATAAATGGGGCGATTGATCGGTTCGAGTGGGTCGTAATTATTTTGCGGCGTAGCACAAGCGCCGAGCATCAATAAAGGTACAGCAATCAGGCGGCGTAGCATGGCAGACTCAAAAAAGCGGGTAGATGGATAAAGTATAGAAGTCATTTTTTTTCAGCCCGATTTGCTTTACGTCGCATGATAAAAAAAATGACTTAAGCCATAAACGGCAATGAGTTGTAGTAGATTTTCAGGTAAATGAATTAGCCGTAATTGGCATTGTGCCGCGTTGGCGCGGCGCTGCCATTCAAGCAGCAAGGCCACGGCGCTCGAATCGACTTGCGTTACATCGCTAAAATCGAGCGTGAGCTCGGCTTGCGATAGCGAGGCGTCGAGCAGATTGAGCGCGGCAGGGCTACTCGCAAAGTTTAATTGAGCGCCGATACGGATTTCGGTCTTCATTTGCTTTGACGTGAAGTGTTATTTTTTTCGCTGAGCGATTTAATCAAACCATCAATGCCATCTTTGCGAATCACTGCGCCAAATTGGTTGCGATGATTATTGATAAAGCTAATGCCCTCAACGCTGATATCAAACACCTTCCATTCGCTGCCAATTTTTTCAAAGCTAAAATCCAGCGGAATGGGTTTTTGCCCCGGCAAGCTCACTTCGGTACGCACGGTTTGCTCGCTAGCGTCGTTGCCAGCACGCGTACCACGCACATTGATTTGTGCGTTTTTATATAAAGTGAGCGCCGACAAATAGGTGCGAATCATCATGGTGCGAAATTCTTTGCTAATCGCGTCTTGCTGCGCGGGCGTCGCGCTTTTCCAGTAACGACCCACCGCCAGCGACGTCATCCGATTGTAGTCGGCCAATGGCGATAGGCGTTGATCGACTAAATCGCGCATTTTGCTATTGTCTTTGTCATTTTTTTTAATGATATCGAGCACGTCTTTGCTGGTGCTACGCACGATTTGTTCTGGGGTGTCGTTAGCAACGCTGACTGCAGTGGTAAAACTTAATGTGGTAAGAAGTAATAATTTACTCAAAAAAGAATTCATACTTTATTGCTCCGAGTTGGTGGCTTTGTCGCCTTGGCTAAATAAAAAGCGACTAATGAGTTGTTCCAGCACAATGGCCGAAGAAGTGACTTTAAAACGATCGCCATTGACGAGGTTTTTCTCGTCTGCGCCTGGGGTGATGCCGATATATTGCTCGCCCAATAGACCTGAAGTCAGAATCTCTGCCGAGCTGTCTTTACTAAAATGGTAACGGCTATCCATCGCCATTTCGACTTTGGCGACATAGCGCTCGTTATCAAAGCTAATGCTGCTGACGCGACCAACGACTACCCCGGCGCTTTTAATCGGTGCGCGCGGTTTGAGCCCGCCGATGTTTTCAAAGTCAGCGCTTAATTCATAGCTCGATGTCGCGGGTAAACTGCTGGAGCTACTGACTTGTAACGCTAAAAACAACAGGGCGGCAATGCCGGCTGCGGCAAACAAACCCACCCAAAAATCAATCATGCCTCGTTTCACTATTAAACCCCTCGGAACATAAACGCGGTCAAAATAAAGTCCAGCGCCAAAATAACTAAAGAACTCGTCACTACCGTACGCGTCGTTGCCCGCGACACACCTTCTGCGGTGGGCGGTGCATCGTAGCCTTCAAAAACGGCGATTAAAGAAACGGCAAAACCAAAGAAAATACTTTTGATGATGCCATTCATTACATCAAGGCGAAAATCGACCGCCCCTTGCATTTGTGACCAAAAACTACCGTCGTCCAAGCCCAATAAGTGCACGCCGACCAAGTAACCGCCAAAAATCCCCATGGCGCTAAAGATCGCTGCCAGTAAAGGCATTGAAATCACGCCACCCCAAAAGCGCGGCGCAACTACGCGGGCAATCGGATTAACCGCCATCATTTCCATGGCTGACAATTGCTCGGTGGTTTTCATTAAACCAATTTCAGCGGTGATGGCACTGCCTGCGCGGCTAGCAAAAAGCAGCGCGGCAACCACCGGACCCAATTCGCGAACTAAAGATAACGCCACTAAAATTCCGAGTGAGCTCGATGCGCCAAAGCGTTGTAGCGTGTCATAGCCTTGTAACGCCAACACCATGCCGACAAATAGCCCCGACACCGAAATAATTAATACCGATAACACACCAGCAAACCAAATTTCACGCATCGTCAATTGCGGGCGCAACAGACAGCTTGCAGAATGGCGCAAAATCGCGATTAAAAATCGGCAAGCAAAACCTAGCTTAATCAAGACGTTGGTCAGTGGCGCGCCAAGACGACTAAAAAAATGAAACAGCAAGCCCTACCTCCTGCCGCCATTGCGCGGCGATTGTGTGTGCGCCGTGATCATGACAAGCCCAGTTGTTCAGCATACGGCGCAGCGGGTTTATGAAATGGCAAAGGGCCATCGGGGCGTGCATTGATAAATTGCTGCACAAAGGGATGCGTTGACGCTTTGACTTCTGCTGGTGTGCCTTCGGCCACCACGCAGCCATCGGCTAAGAAGTACACGTAATCGACAATCGCCAGCGATTCGGCCACATCATGCGTCACCACAATCGACGCCGTACCGAGGGCATCATTGAGTTCACGAATTAACTTACCCACCGTGGCCAAAGAAATTGGGTCTAAACCGGTAAACGGCTCGTCATACAGCATCACCGCAGGGTCTAAAGCAATGGCGCGCGCCAAAGCCACGCGTCTGGCCATGCCGCCGGATAATTCATACGGCATTTGCTGCGCCGCGCCGCGTAAACCGACCGCTTCGAGCTTCATCAGCACCAAATCTTGAATCATCGATTCAGGCAATTGAGTGCGCTCGCGCAGCGGAAAAGCCACGTTATCAAACACCGATAAATCAGTAAATAACGCCCCAAATTGAAACAACATGCCTAATTTACGCCGCATTTGATACAGATCGTGCTCGTTCAGTTGGCCAACATTTTGTCCATCGAGCCAGATGGCACCTTTTTGTGCTTGTAATTGGCCGCCAATTAATTTGAGCAGCGTGGTTTTACCCGAACCCGATCCGCCCATGATCGCCACCAGTTGACCACGGCGTACCGATAAAGAAACGTCGCGCAATATCTGGTTTTCAGCATAGGAAAAGCTGACATTTTGAAATTCAAGCAGGTTCATGGATTTTAACTGAGTGATTGAAAACGGATTTTAGGGCTTTCTAAGTATACAGGCTAGAGGTCATTATTGATGCTGCGATGCAGCAAAAGAACTCGCGTCACCGTCATTGCGCTGATGACTGGCTTGTATGATCTTCAATCATAAAGCTCGATTATACCGTGTATAAATTTTCTCACACCTGACTAATTGAGGTATCTCTTGCGGCTGCCTGCCCTCAATGCTTGGCAAGTGTTGCTGGCGTAGATTCTTTCTTTACGAATACTTACAATTTGTTTAAACAAAAGCTATGCTATTTGACAGGCAAGATCTTATTTTTTAGCCGCTGTAATGCGGTTTATGTGATGGGGTTTCATTTTGTATCAAACGTATTTTGGTTTGCATAGCCCACCGTTTCGCTTGACCTCGCATCCCGATTTTTTCTTCTTGGGCGCAGGTCGTGGCGACGTACTCAATACCGTACTGAGTGCCATTGAGGCGGGAGAAGGCTTGATTCAAGTGATCGCTGAAATCGGTGCGGGTAAAACGCTCTTGTGCCGAATGTTGCTCGCACGGCTATCGAGCCGGGTTGATGCGATATTTTTGTCCCATCAAGCTGCGCTTGAGCATGAGTTTTTAATCACGATTGCGGCGCAATTACAGATCCACCGCAACGCAAGCAGTTGCGATCAAGTCATGGATCAAATCGAAACTGAGCTGATCCGTCGGCATGCCGCCGGTCGACGCGTGGTGTTATTGCTGGATGCGGCGCATGCGATGCCGCTTGAATCGTTTGAGCTATTGCGCTTACTGAGTGATTTGGCGGTTAGATCGCGCCCCTTATTACAAATGGTACTGTTTGCGCGGCCAGAGTTCGAGCAGCAGTCGGTGAATACAGCGTTTAGCTCGCTGCGGCAACGAGTCAGTCACAACTTGGTTTTGCCTTTATTCACGACAGAAGATGTCACTGAATATTTGGCTTGTCGATTATCCGCAGCGGGTTATCAAGGGGAAACCTTGTTTAGCGCGGCGGCAGTGCAATTGATTGCTAAGGCGGCGCATGGGCTCAGTCGGCAGATTAATTTGATTGCAGATCAGGCGCTGCTTGCGGCATGCACCGATCATGCCGTTCGTGTAGAGGCCAAGCATGTGCAAAGCGTATTGCAAGATCCGTCTGCATCGTGGACTTGCTTTAGCCCGATTTGGCGATGGCTTGCAATACTGTTGATCGGGGCTTTGTCGCTGCTATTTTGGCATTTTTATCCTAATGCATCGCAAATTAACGCACCACTGCTGTGGCCTACATCGGCAAAGCTCGCTTCGCTCAGTGAAAACGCTGAAATCAAAGCGCGTGTCGCCACCGCACCGGTATTGCTCAATGAAAGGGTGATGCGTTCAAATAAAAAATTGATCGCTGCGGATGCCAGTAGCGTGACGATTTTGGTTTCAAAAGTGCCGCAAAATCAGTTATTGCGTTTAGAGCAGTTAGTGAGTGATTTAGAAGTCCATCTGGGCGCTAATCGGGTGTTGGTGTATCCGACTTTACTCAATGGCAGCTTGGCATGGGGCGTTTTGGCTGGACTTTATCCGGATATAAACAAAGCGCAAGCCATGGCACAGCGGCTTGAACATGCGCATCCGCAGCGTAAAAGTAAAGTCCAAACGATCGGTGTGTTGCGCGGTGAAATGTTGTTGCTACGCGACTAGATTGACAAGCCTGCCGCTGAAACTTTCAATTTTTAAAAGCTATGCTAGCTTGAGGTAAGTTAACAAAAAGAATTGAGTATGAAAAAGGCTTTGTGCATCGCGGGATGTTTCTTGTTATTTGGCAGTGCTTGCTCAACATCCAACGGTTTGCAAACCACTGGGCATATCAGTCAAACGAGCCCAGTCGCTTCAGAGCCTATCGCCGCGATTCCGCAGCTGGTGCCATCGATTCCGATTTTGCCCAAGCCCAATGCGCGCCAGCAACTCGAGGTTTACAGCGTGGTGGTCAGCCAGCTGGGCGTACACGATTTATTGTTTGCCTTAGCGCGAGATGCACGCATCAATATTGACGTGCATCCGGCGGTGAGTGGCGTGGTGACGTTGAATGCGATTAATCAAACGCTGCCACAAATCTTAGAGCGAATTGCCGCGCAAACCGATATTCGGTGGAGCATGGTCAATGGTGTGCTCACCGTTGTTCCTGATACGCCAACGCTGCGAATTTATCAGCTCGATTACTTTAATTTGCAGCGGAGTATGCGCTCGAGTTTAAATATTTTAAATTCAGTGAAATCGGTTTCAGACGCCAGCAACGCCAGCAATAGCACCGGTAGTACCTCGTTTTCGGCGATTGATAGCGAGTCGAAAAATCTCTTTTGGCAGCGCTTAGAAAGTAATTTAAAAGAAATTCTCGACATTAAAATTGAGCCAACGCCAACTGGTGCAGTAAGCAAACTCAGTCAATACGCCGCCCAGCAAGCGGTGCTCCCTGCTCAGGCGCAAACTGCCGCCATCGAGCACAGCGCCAAGCTAGAAAAAACGCTGGCGCAAATCGATAAAATCCAAGCCGAAACCCTCGCCATCCAGCAGCAAACCGTGCAGGCGGCTTCATCCGTTGCGGCAGTGTCCAATTTGGTAGTCATTCATCCTGAAACCGGCACCATTAGCATTCGGGCAACGCAAAAATCACAGCAAAAAGTCGCCGAATATCTGGCCAAAATTCAAGCCTCAGCGCAGCGGCAAGTCTTGATTGAAGCCACGATTGTTGAAGTGGTGCTCAGTGACCAATATCAGGCCGGCATTGATTGGGCGCAAATCGCTTCAGGTGCGGGCTGGAGTTTTGGCCAAAGCGTATTGGCCAATAATCTGGCGACTGCGCCGGTGAGTTTATTGGCTTACAAGAGTAATAACTTTAATGCCACGGTGAAATTACTCGAGCAATTTGGCAAAACCCGGGTGCTCTCTAGCCCTAAAATTACCGCGCTGAATAATCAGCCGGCGGTGATGAAAGTGGTAGAAGAACTGGTTTATTTCACCATGACCGTCACGCCCGCCACATCCGACACCAATGGCGTTATTACGCCAGCGGCGTATGAGAGCGTGCTGCATACCGTGCCAGTGGGCTTGGTGATGCAAGTGACGCCGCAGATTGCTGAGTCGGGGGCGATTTCGATGAATGTGCGGCCGACCATTACCAATGTTAGCGGCTATGTCGAAGATCCAGCGGTGGCGATTATTGCATCGACCACCAAGATGGCCTTAAAAAGCTTGGTGCCGGAATTACAGGTGCGTGAGTTTGATTCGACGCTCAAAATTGCCAGCGGCCAAATCGCGGTGTTGGGTGGCTTAATTCAAGACAAACAAGTCAATTTACGCCAAGGCGTGCCGGGTTTGTCGCGTTTGCCGTGGATTGGGGATGCGTTTAGTTATCGTGACGACAAAGTCAGCAAAATCGAATTGGTGGTGTTTTTGCGGCCGATCATGATTAAAGATCAAGGCGTTGATCAGCGTATTTTGCCAAGCGCCGATTTTTTTGAGCCAAAATCAGCGCAAGAATTATCCGCATTTCACAGTGGACTGATCCCTTGGACGGGGCAGTCGCAATGAGTTTGCCAAGTTTAGATTACGCCAAGGACGAGGCCGTCTCCGAGCGACAGGACGAGGCCGCAGTGCCGCATTGGGATGCCGCGCACCGTGCATCACCGAAGGCGGCGACGGATTCAAGCGCGCTCAATCAGGTCGCTACGATGATCAATTCGGCGGAAAAAGACCGTGTCAGCCAAATTAAGCGTGCGCTGGCGACAAGCTTGCCGTGGCTGATTGTCGGTGGCGGCATCTTGTTTGGCTTGGCGCTGGCGGTGGTGTTTTTGCCGTATCAAATCTCAGCAACACCGATGATGGCGAGCGCATCGCTGCCCCGTGAATCCGCCTTGAGTGAATCGGTCTCTAGTCAAGCGATCCCCAGTGCCTCCGTCGTCACGATGGCGGCATTGCCATTGGACACTCAATTAGCTGGGTATATGGATGCAGCATCATCAAGCAAAGCCATGGATGCCAATACCCCTCCAGTTAAATCGCCAGCAGCAGCGATTGGTCTTACTCGTTCAGCGTCTCAAACACAATTTAACGCCCGCGTGCAGCCAGTTCGGGCAATCGGGTCGCCGCGCCGCGTCATGCAGATTGAACGGATGCCGGTGAACACGATGGATCCATTACAGCAAGCATGGCAAGCCTACCAACGGGGGGAATTTACCCAGGCCGAGCAGTATTACCAGCAAGCCATGCAGCAAAACCCGCGACAGCGCGATGCCGCTTTGGGTTTGGCGGCTATCGCGCAAATTCGCGGTGATGCAACGCGCGCGCACAGCTTGTATCGCCATATTTTGCAGCAGCACCCTGACGATGCCGCTGCCAAACAGGCGTTGTTGGCTTTGCCGCAAGCGGTGACTGAGCAAGATATTTTGCAATTGGAACAAAGCGGCCAAGCCGACCCACAGATTTTGGCGCAATTTTATGCCAGCGAGCAGCGCTGGAGCCAAGCGCAGGCGCAGTTTTTTATCGTCTATAGCCAATACCCTAGCGCTACGGCGGCATTTAATTTAGCGGTGAGTTTGGATCATTTGCAGCAGCCCACATTGGCGCTGCAATACTATCGACAAGCCTTACAAGGGGTCGGGGCGTTTGATCGTTCGGCGGTGCAGCAACGGATTGCGGCATTAAGCGCGCAGCCCTTGTCGAGTGAGGCGCAACATGCCGCACAGCACTAAACGGCGCTTGGGCGAACAATTAATCGATAAAGGCTTGATTTCTGATGATCAACTGCGCATCGCTTTACTTGAGCAGCGGCAATCAGGATTGTTGTTGGGTAAGATTTTGGTGGATTTGGGGTTTTTATCCGACCACGTTTTGCGCGAAGCACTGTCTGAAAATCTAGGTCAAGTCAGTATTGATTTAAATCGGGTGATTTGCGATGCGCGAGCGATTGCTTTGCTCCCGAAGGTGATGGCCAAGCGCTTATTGATTTTGCCGATCGGCTTAAATCCAGCGCAAACCAAACTGACTGTCGCCATGGCCAATCCCAATCATTTATTACAAATTGATCAGCTGCGGTTACATACGCAAGGCCAATTTGAGATCGAAGTGGTGTTGGCCGCCGAATCCGATTTAATCCGCGCCATTGATCAATATTATGGTTTTGAGTTGTCGATTGACGGTATTTTGCGCGAAATCGAAACCGGTGAAATTGATTACAGCAGCTTAAATCACACGCAATTTGAATACTCGCAACCGGTGGTGCGCTTAATGGACGCTTTATTGGCCGACGCTGTGCGCTGCGGCGCGTCGGATATTCATTTTGAGCCGGAGTCGTCTTTTGTCCGAATTCGCTATCGAATTGACGGCGTCTTGCGGCAAATTCGGGCGCTGCACAAAACCTATTGGCCGGCGATGGTGGTGCGGCTAAAAGTGCTGGCGCAAATGAATATTGCCGAAACACGCGCCGCGCAAGATGGACGAATTTCGCTGACTTTGGCTGGGCGAGCCATTGATTTTCGGGTTTCGGCCCAGCCAACCCGTTGGGGCGAAAATCTGGTGCTGCGGATTTTAGATCGTCAGCAAGGCTTGCTCAGCTTGCTGGAGCTGGGTTTAAGTGCCGCCAATTTAGCCCTCTTACAGCAAATGATCCGCCGGCCAGCCGGAATGATTTTACTCACCGGCCCCACCGGATCGGGCAAAACCACCACCTTGTATTCGATTTTGAATCACATCAATTCAGTCGCGCTCAATATCATGACGCTGGAAGATCCGGTTGAATATCCCTTGCCGCTGATTCGGCAAACGTCGATTAGCGACGCGTCCAAAATGGATTTTGCCAACGGCATTCGCTCGATGATGCGGCAAGACCCCGACGTGATCTTAGTGGGTGAAATTCGCGATCATGAGACCGCCGAAATGGCGTTTCAGGCGGCGATGACCGGGCATTTGGTGTATTCAACCTTGCACAGTAATTCAGCCATTGGCGCTTTACCGCGCTTACTGGATATTGGCGTGCTGCCCGATATTCTTTCGGGCAATATGCTGGCGATTATTGCGCAGCGGCTAGTTCGTACGCTGTGTATGGCTTGTCGTGAGGGGTATAGCCCCGATGACGATGAACGGCGGTTATTGCAGATTGATACCCCTGATATGCAGCTTTATCGGGCCGTCGGTTGTGCGGCGTGTGCACAGCAAGGTTATCGAGGCCGCAGTACGGTGAGTGAGATTTTAAAACTCGACGCCGATTTAGACGAGCTGATCGCTCGCCGCGCCACGCTAAAAGAAATTCGCCAGTTGGCCATCAGTAAGGGCTTTACCAGTTTGGCCGATGATGCTTGCCGCCGCGTTCGCGAAGGGCTGTCGACGCTGGACGAAATTAGCCGAGTGGTGGACTTGAGCGAGCGCTTACGCTGATGCAGTTTGAATATCGTGCTGCGAATGAGCAAGGGCATATCGAGCGTGGCGCGATGGATGCGGCCAATTTGGCCGAGATTGAAGCGCGTTTGTCGCGTCTGGGCTTAACGCTGATCGACGCGAAAACCCGCGCCGCCCGCCGCCGACCTTGGCGGCGAGATCGGATTAGTCGTCGTGATTTAATGCTGTTTACTTTTCATCTTGAGCAACTACTCGGCGCGGGTGTGCCCTTGCTGACCGGTTTAATTGATTTACGCGATAGCCTAGATCAGCCTCGATTTCGTGAAGTGCTCGCGACTCTGATCGAAGATATTGAAGGGGGTCGTTTATTGTCGCAAGCCTTGGCGGCGCATCCTTTGGTGTTTGATGCGGTGTTTGTGCAATTGATTCACGCTGGCGAAGTGAGCGGGCAATTGGTGACGGTATTAAACGGCTTAAGCGCGTCGATTCAGTGGCAAGATGAATTGCTCGAACACAGTCAGAAAATCATGCTGTACCCGATCTTTGTCGCTGGTTTGATTTTGGCGGTAGGGGTGTTTTTATTACTGTATTTAGTCCCGCAATTACTCGGATTTTTGCAAGCGATGCAGCAAAAAATTCCTTGGCATACGCAGCTACTATTGGCGCTGGCGGATTTTTTGCAGCATTTTTGGTGGCTGCTGCTGTTGATTGCCGCTGCGGTGTATGGCGGATTGGTATGGTTGCTGCGCCATGACTCGCTTTGGGCCGATCGGTTTGCGGCTTGGCAATTGCAAATACCGGTGCTGGGGCCGATTCAACAAAAAATCATTTTGGCGCGGTTTGCGAGTTGTTTTGCATTGCTGTATCGCGCGGGAATTCCAATTTTGGATTGCCTGCGAATTTGCCAAGGCGTGGTGGGCCATCGGGTGATGGCTGAGGCATTAAAGCGGATTACACAATCGATGAGCGAGGGGCAAGGGCTCGCCGCTAGCTTTGCTCAGCGGCGGTTTTTCCCGCCGCTGGTGCTGCGCATGCTGCATATTGGCGAAACCACGGGGCAGCTCGATCAAGCCTTAAATAATGTGGCGTATTTTTATCAGCGCGATATTAAATTGGCCGTCGCGCAAGCGCAAACGCTGCTCGAGCCGATGCTAACGGTGATTTTAGGCTTGCTGCTGGCATGGATGATGTCGGCGATCTTGTTGCCGATTTTTGATTCCTTGAGTCAAATCCGATGAAACGCATTGTGTTACTTTTAACGCCAACCCACACCGCCGCGCTGTGCGCTTCAAACCAAGGCGTTCGGCCCTTAGCGCATTTTAATCATGACGCCGCAGGCCGGGCGAGCTTGGCGCAATTTTCGCTGGCGCAGCAGCACGGTTTATTTTATGTGTTGACTGATTTGGGCGAGGAAGATTTTCAGCAAGAAGTCATTCCGCATTTGACGCGTCAAGATCAGCAGCGCTTGATTGCGCGTAAATTAGAGCAACGCTATCGCGGTACGACGTATCGCTATGGGCGGGTCTTGCAACAAGCGGGTCAGCAAGATCAACTGCAGCTATCGGCTTTATTAAATGAAGCGCCGCTCGATGCTTTAATCAGCACTTTACTGACGGCAAACTGCGCGATTGCCGGCGTGTATTCCGTGGCGCTGTTGACAGAAAACCTATTAAAAAAATTACGCTTGGATCGTCCGCATTTATTAATTATGTCGCGTTCAACACCCGAGACGTTGCGGCAAAGCTATTTTGTCGACAGCACCTTGCAGTTCTCTCGTTTGGGTCATCTGGATGTAACGCCGAATTTATTGGCGCAAGCGCAGGGCATTATTGAACAGGCGCATCGCGCTCGGCAGTATTTAACGACAATGCGCGTCTTGGCGCGTGACGAAGTATTGCCCGTTTGGGCCTTGTTTGACGTCAGCATGAGCCAAGCGTTACGGCAAATTGCCGCCAATAGCGACGTTGGCGGTGACGAGTTAACGCTCGATTTGCAAGTGGATTTGGCTTTTTTGCAGCAAAAACTGCAATTACCCAGCGGCGGTTTAAGTTGGCTGGATGTGCTGCTGGCGGCTTTATTGCAGCTCAATGTGCCGAACCAATATGCGCCACCTGCGGTGCTGCGTTTAGCGCGCTCAAGGCAGTTGGCAAGACGTATTAAGTTCTGCGCCTTTGCCATTGTGGCTTTGGCGGCAATACTGCTGGGTTTGGCGCTATGGCAAGGTCAAAAAATACAAGCGCAATGGCCGAGTTTACAGCAGCAAATTGAGCATGAAACCCAGCAATTGGCCGCGCTGCAGCCCTTGAGTCAGCGCATTGATCCTGTGCATATGCAAGCTGCGGTACAGCTGTATCAGCGAGACCTTGCCAATTGGCCGAGTGCAACAGAGGCCGCACAGCGTTTTAGTCAGGTGTTGACGCCGTTTTCGCAGCTGCAATTAATTAATTTTCAGTGGCAAACCGGCACGGCGGGCTTGCTCGCCAGCACGGACCCAACGTTGCCGCTGCGTGCGCAGCAGATCAAAGTGACTTTGCGCGCCAGCCCTTTGGCGACGGAGCAGCAAGCGTGGCAGCAAATTGAGCAATTACTCGCCCAATTGCAGCGCTGGCCCAATGCCAAAGTGGCGCTGATGCCCAGCCCAACTGAAGCGCGCACGAGCGCCAGCGCGGATGACGCTGCTGAATCTGCTGCGCCTTGGCCGATGGATTTTGTCTTGCAATTGACCTTGGCCAATCCGCCGCCGGAGGCGCAATGAAGCGGGTGCTCTGGCCGTTGGAAAAATCGCTGCGCTTGGCCGTATGCTGCTTGTTTGCTGCGCTGCTGGTAGCTGGGGTATTGCTCTGGGGCGCTCAGCGGTATTGGTATTGGAGCCAATACCAGCAAGATCGCTTGCAGCAGACTTTAGATCAGCGGCGTCAGCAAGTGCAGCAACGCCAGCAGGCGTGGCAAACTATTGCGCAATATCAAGCGCCATTTAATCGTCTGCTGGCCCAGCAAATAATCGGTACTGAGCAGCAAGCTGAGCATTTGCAGGCATTGGCGCGGTATCGACAACAGCATCCACAACAGCAATTACAGTATCAATTACACGCGCCACAGCCTTGGCTCGCGGCCGCGCCGATCGCGAACTTACAAACTTTTGCCAGTCCGCTCAATATTGAATTGCGATTGCGCGATGAAGACGCGCTGTCGAGTTTTTCGCTGTGGCTTGAGCAGCAGCCGGGCTTGATTGCACCGGCGCGCTGCGAAATGCGCTTGGCCCAGCCCAGTGGCATTGTGCTGAACTGTGAGTATCTGTGGTTAACGCTTCAGCCAAGCCCAGCGGAGTTGCGATGAAATACCTTCGATTTTTATTACTGGTTTGCTGGGCAATCCCGGTACAGGCTGAATGGGGACGCTTATTTTATACGCCAGAACAGCGGCAACAGTTGCAATCGAGTGCGCCGGTCGCATCGATGCCAGCGGCGCGTCAACTGCGCCGTTTTAACGGCGAATTGATCGGCCCGCGCGGTAAAGTGCAGTGGTTAGATGGGCAGATTGCATCTGTGCCAGCTGGGGTTAAGCCCGGCTCGGTAATCAATGTCAGAAAATAATTATAGTAATGTCATATGTATTTCAGCTTGGTAGTGCTTGAATAAGACAAGCATCGTTTTGATGTGCTGTTTAACGGGAAGGTCGATGAAAAATATTAAGCCTTTATTGATCACGTTCATTGCCATTGTCATCAGCACCGCGCTCTTGCAAATCGTGTTGCTGTTTGTTTTTTTAAATCAATTACAAGCTTTACGGCAGTACGAGCATCGGGTCATTGATCGCTTGGTCGAGCATTTGGTGCAAGTAAAATATGATGTGGTGCAAATTCAGCAATTTATTACCGACGCCTCGGCAACTCAAGAAAATGACGGTATTGATGATGCTAAAAAATCACTCGTCAGCGCCGAAAAAAACATTGCCCAAATGCGTCAATTGGCCCCAGACATGTCAATTCAGGGCGATTTACTGCAGCAACAAGCGCAGCGCTTGTATGCAACAGGGCTGCAAATGGTCGCCGCTTATGGGCAAGACCGAGCAGCGGGTAATGGCTTGATGAAAGCGCCGCAAACCGGCTTTGATGCGCAATCGGAAGCGGCGCAAGCGCTGATTGATCAATTGCAGCTCAAAGTAAGCGCTGTGCAAACTGCAACGGTTAAGACGGTTGACGCCAAAATCGCAGCTATTTTTTGGCTGGGTTTAAGCACCAGTTTGCTCTTGGTTGTGATTATAAGCCTTGGGGGTATATACCTGTATCGCTTTATTATGAAAGCTTTGGGTGGAGAACCCTCGGTAGGTAATGAGGCGGCACGGTATTTAGAGCAGGGTGATTTAACCTATGTTGTCCCAGTTAAAGCTGGTGATCAAACCAGCTTACTGGCGACTTTATCGCGAATGCGCGGGCGTTGGACGGATGTGATTTCTAGCTTGAACGGGCAAACGACGGTGTTACTTAGCAGTGCCGAGCAATTAAGCGAGCAAGCCCAGCATCTATCACGCTCGAGCGAGGCGCAAAGCCAAAATGCCAAGCAAATTGCCGGTAATGTTGAAGAACTCGCCAGCACCATGGCCAGTATGGCCAAACAAGCGACTGAGGCGTTTGGCCAAGTCGCCGCAACCGGCGAGGCGGCGATGAAAACCACGCGAGTATTGCAAGAGGTGACGCATGAGGTATTAAGCGTCGAGCAAAGCGTCACGATGTCGGCACAACATATTGGCCAGCTGCATGTGCAAATGAGTGAAATTAATTTAATTGTCACCACGATTCGCGAAGTCGCCGATCAAACTAATTTATTGGCGTTAAATGCGGCGATTGAGGCGGCGCGTGCCGGTGAAGCCGGGCGCGGGTTTGCGGTGGTGGCCGATGAAGTGCGTAAACTGGCTGATCGCACTACCGGTTCGGCGCGCTCGATTGGCGAGATGATTGCCGGTATTGGCAAAATGACCGATGAAATGATGAAAACCATCCAGCAAAGCGTCGATCGCGTTGGTTCTGGTGTAAGTTTGATTGGCGTAGCGCAATCGGAAATGCAGCAGGTTTTAACTGCCTCGATTACCGCCAGTAAAGACATGGCGCAAATTCACGATGCTTTAGAAGAAATTAGCCGCAATACCGACGATATTGCCGATTCAGTCGAAAAAATCTCGCATTCGAGTCAAGATCATTCAACGGCGGCGCAATCGGTGTTGCTCACCAGTAATAATATCAAGCAAGTGGCCGAAGCTTTACGCGGCGATACGGCGTATTTTAAAGTCGGTAATGGCAGTGATAGCGATGATATGACTTTGTTTTAGGGTTGGATTATTTGCGCAGTTAAAACGCTGTAAACATGGTGTTACAGCGTTTTTTTATGGCTAGCGTAAAATGCGGACATTGATTGCGTTTGAGCGCGATAGCGGCGAAGGGGTAGTGAGTGTTTGATACGCGTTTGCGTTCTAATATTATGGCCTTGTACTTGGTACAGGGCCTTAATTATGTGGTGTCTTTTGTTACCTTCCCGTTTTTATTGGTGCAATTAGGCACCGAAGGCTTTGGCGTAATGAATTACGCCTTTGCGGCGATTCAGTACGGCGTTTTGCTGACCGATTTTGGTTTTAATTTATCCGCCGTGCGCGATGTGGCGCAAGTGCGTGATGACCCGAAGGCCGCGGCGCGGATTTTTTGGCGCGTTACTTGGGCTAAGCTCGGGCTAATGCTGGTGTCGAGCCTGATTTTATTGCTGCTGACCTTTACTTTGGGCAGCTGGCAAGCGCACGCTGAGGTTTTCTTGTGGAGCCAGCTATATATTCTCAGCTCGGTATTGTTCCCTATTTGGTATTTCCAAGGCTTTGAAAAGCTGCAGCTCGCTTCGGGCTTAATGGTGGTGGCGCGTGCGCTGACTTTGGGCTTTTTATTGCTGTGGGTCAGCGGCCCCAATGACATCGTGTTGGCGGTGATTTTACAAGCGACACCGCAAATTTTGGCCGGTGTGGTTTGGTGGTTTACTGGTTGGGGTGTGGCCAAACCTGCGTGGGTGCGGATTCATTATTCCGAGCTGAAAACCGCGCTTAGAGCCAGCTGGCCGTTTTTCCTCTCGGCGATTTCAACCAGTCTTTACACCACATCAACCACGGTATTGCTGGGTTTGTTTTCGACTCCAGTGCAAGTGGGCTTGTTTGCAGCGGCCAGTAAGCTGGTGTATATCGCCCAAGGTTTAATCGGCCCTTTGGTGCAAGCGACTTATCCCCGGATTGCCCAATTGGCGGCCACCGATCAGCCCGCAGCCGTGCGTTTAATTCGCAAAGCGTTTTTGATTCAAGGCGCAGTGGGTTTAAGCATGGCTTTGATGTTGGCGCTGTTTTTGCCGCTACTGACGCCGATCAGCGTGGCGTGGTTTGGCGCGGATTTTTCTTTATCTAAGGCTTTTTTGGCGTTAAGCGATTCACAAACGGTAATGCTGTGGTTTGCCCCAGTGATTTTGCTCGGTGCTTTGTCTTTGGTGTATGGGCAGCAAACGTTGCTGGTGTTTGGCCATGAAGGTTATTTCAGCCGCGTGTTGGTGGTCGCTGGGATACTGAATGTGATCTTGATGTGCTGGTGGGTGCCCGGTTCGGCGCACGGCGGCGTGCGTGCGGCGCAAAGTGTGCTGTGTGTGGAATTGTTTATCGTGCTGGCTTTTTGGTGGCGCGCGCGACCGATTTTTCGCCAAGCGGCAGCAATAGGGACAAATCATTGATGAGTTTGGTTTCTTTTCTTTTGCCTTGTTTTAATTCCGAGGCGTATCTGCAGCAAACCCTTGATTCAATTGCCGCTCAAACTCATACCCAATGGGAATGTATTGCGATTGATGATGGCTCAACAGATGGCACTTGGGCTTTATTGCAGCAAGCTGCGGCCAATGATTCGCGTTTTAAGGTGATCAGCCGCGAAAATCGCGGTTTGATTGCCACGCTCAATGAAGCGATTGCTTTGGCGCAAGGGCAATGGCTGGCACGCATCGACGCCGATGATATTTGCTGGCCACAGCGATTGGCAATGCAGTTGGCGCGCTTGGCAGAAACCGGCGCCGATGTTTGCGGCACTTGGGTGCGCTTTATTGGCGATCGCTCGGGAGAATGGCAAACGCAAAGTACCGATGCCAGCATTAAAACTGGCTTACTGTTTAATTCTACCCTCGCCCATCCCACGGTGATGATGCGCGCCAGTTTAGTCAAAGGCGCCGGTTACGACGCCAGTGCGATTCACGCCGAAGACTATGCGCTATGGTGCCGTTTGGCTTTGCAAGGCGCGCTGTTTACTGGCGTGCCTGCCGTGCTGCTCGATTATCGCTGTCACGCCGGACAGATTACGCAGGCCAAAAAACAGCAACTTCGCGCCACCGCGCAGAAAATTCGTCTCGATTACGCCAGGCAAGCGCTACCTTTGCCCTTGCAAGCCGTAGCGACCGAATGGGCTGAGCTGCTAGAACCGGCTCGCGTGTTGACGGTGAGCGAATGCCGCAGCGTGTTTGCGATGTTATTGCAAATCGCGCAGTTCTCTGCAGCGAGCCAACCGGCGCTGGCCGAGGCTTGGTTAGATGCATTGCAGCGCACGCAAGGCGTGAGTCTGGGTATGTGCTTTGACGCTTTTTCTATCAAGGCTAAGCTACCCATACCCCAGTCAGAAGCGAAAAAATGGCATAAACAAATATTTCGTATGCTGATCAGTGATCGTGTGTGGCAAATCATCAAACGAGTGCAAGCATGAAAATCGCCATTTTCTTACGTGATTTGGGTTTGGGTGGCGTTGAGCGCTGTGCGGTCTTGGTCGGTGAAGCGTTAGCAGCACGCGGTTTCACGGTGACGCTGGTGCTGCTGGGTGGCAATCGCAATTTATGGACGTCGCGCATTCAGCGGGTGCAAGTCGTTGATCTGGCTAGTGTGTGGCAGCCACTCAAACCATGGACCTGGCTGGCCGGTTGGCGCGCCGCGCGCCGCGTGGCGCGTGAGCACGATGTGGTGATTGCCGGGACATTTTTACTGCCGCTGTATATGACCTATGCAGCAACGCTGGGTTTAAATAAACGGGTGATGGCTTGGGTGCATGGGCCGTTTTTTGAGCTTGATCAGTTTGCCAAAATGAACCCCGTGCATCGCGGTGCATGCCAATTTGTGTATCGGCAGCTGGACGAATTGGTCTTTGTTTCCAATCACGCCAAAGATTCAATGGCGCGCTGGTTGGGTTGTACAGCGAAACCAAGTTGGCAAGTATTGCCCAATTTTGTCGATGCCGCGCAAGCACTACCTAGCGCCGTGCCACGCGCTGACCCTGCGCCATTGCGCTTGGTGTTTATTGGCCGGATCGCGACCGAAAAGCAGCCGCACCTGTGGCTGGATACGCTGGCGGCGCTCAATGCCAAAAACGTCGCCGCGCATCTAACGGTTGTTGGCGATGGCCCGCTGCAGACTTGGCTACTCGCCGTCGCTGCCGAGCGGCGTTTGAGTGGGCAAATTACCTTGGTTGGACGGCAAGACCATGTCAGCGATTATCTGGCGAACGCCGATGTGTTATTGCTCACGTCGGGCTTTGAAGGCTGCCCCTTGGTGGTGTTGGAGGCCATGCCGATGGGCGTGTTGTTGGCGAGCACCAATGCCGGTGGGGTGTATGAGCTGTTTGCCGAACGGCGTGATGAATTTGTCGTTGGTCAAGCCAGCGGCGAAGCACTGGCCGACTTAATCATTACGCAGCAAACGCACGCAGCCGAGTTAAGTGAATGGCTCAAGCAACGCGCAAAATGCTATTCGCAGGAGGTGTTAATCGATCGTTGGCAGGCGCTGCTTAGCGAACATCACGACGTTTAAGCGGCTTTGCTGACCGTTCATACAGAATGGGTTGGCATTTGCGACATCTTGTTACGCCAGAATGCGCGATTTTGCGGGGGAAAACCGTTAAAATAGCGCATTCACCGCCTAAAGCCTGCCATGAACCGCGCCGCACTCTTGATCCCCCATTTTAATAATCCGCAAGGTTTGGCGGCGTCCTTGGCCTCGGTCGGCGCGGATGAGTGCGTTGACGCGGTGATTGTTGACGACGGCAGCACGCGTGCGACCATCGACGAAGCCTTATGCCGCGCCGCGTGGCGCGCCAAAGGTGAGCTGAAATTTTATTATTTGCCGCACAATTGCGGCATTGAATACGCACTCAATACGGGGCTAGAAGCGATTTTGGCGGCGGGCTATGAATTTGTTGCGCGGCTCGATTGCGATGACCTGTGTGTATCGGACCGCATCGCGCGGCAGATGGCCTTTCTAGACCAATACCCCGAGGTGTATTTACTCGGCAGCGCGGTGACATTCTTTGATGCCTCGGGCGATCGCTTTACGCTGCATCAACCGCAAACGCACGCACAAATTGTGCGGCAGATGCATAAAGACAATGCTTTTACGCATCCGAGCGTGATGTTTCGCACTGCTGGCGTGAAGGAAATCGGCCTCTATCCCATCGATTGCAAGGCGGCGGAAGATTTTGCGTATTTCTGGGCCTTTGTTGCCCGTTACCCAACCGCCAATTTGCCCGAAGTGCTGACGCGCTCTGAATACAACGACAGCGGTATTTCGATGAGCCGCCGCCGCCAGCAGCAAGCGATGCGGATCAAAATCCTCGCCCGCTATTTTGATTGGCGGCCGCAATCGATGCTCAATATCGCCAAAGCGGCAGCATCGTTTGCTCTACCGTTGTCATTCACCCGAAAAATTAAACGACTGCTTGGAGTTGGCACGTGGAATTAAAGCATTCGGTTTTATTACTGATCCCCCATTACAACAATCCTGATGGCTTACTGAAATCATTGGCCAGTATTGGCGCGGATGAGCCGTGTGATGTGTTGGTGGTGGATGATGGCAGCACGCGGGCGCCGATAGAGATGGCGGCCGCGAATGCCGCGTACCACGGTTGCGGTACGTTACGCGTACTCAATTTGGCGCAAAACAAAGGCATCGAAGGGGCACTGAACGCCGGTTTGCAATGGGCCAAATCGCGTGACTACACATGGATTGCGCGGCTCGATTGCGGCGATGAGAATGTATCGACCCGTATCGCTCAGCAAATGGCGTTCCTAGCGCAACACTCCGAGGTGGTGTTACTCGGTGGCGCAGCGAGCTTTGTCGATCAAAATGGCCTTGAACAATTTGTATTGCGCCATCCCACTGAGCACGCTGAGATTCTCCAGTTTATGAAAAAAAACTCGGCGTATATCCATCCAAGCGTGATCTACAAATTATCAGCGGTCGATACGCTAGGGATGTATCCTCTGGACTTTCCGGCGGCGGAAGATTACGCGCTGTTTTGGGCGTTGGCGCGGCAGCACCAAGTGGCTAATTTACCCGATGTGTTGATCAAATATGAACTCGACCCAAATGGTATTTCGCTGGGCAAGCGCAACACGCAGCTTAAATCTCGGTTGAAATTACAGCGCAAATACTTCGATGGCAGTGCTGCAGCGATGGCAGGCATGGCCCGCACGCTGGCTTTGTTGGCAATGCCATATGCGTTGGCGTTTAAAATCAAAGCCAAATTCAAACGTAGGAGCGGGCTTGCCCGCGAAGACCATGCCTGAAAGGGCGCACGCGGTAAATTTGCGCAAGGGACGCGTTGCTATCGCAGATTGTGCATATGTGATTACTGCGGTATGTCATCAAAGACAGGCGCTATTGTCTGGCTTGTATGAGGCTCGTTGTGTGGTCAATGGATTTCGATCTTGTGATGATATGGGTTTGAGTCAAACCTTGGCGTTTGTGGTGATGCCGGATCATTTTCATTGGTTGTTAATATTAAAGGAAGGTGGTCTCGATTCGTTGTTAAGGCGACTAAAGTCAACAACGGCCATTGAGCTGAATAAAATGAACCAGCAAACTGGGCGACAAATTTGGCAAAAAGCTTATTACGATCATGCAATTCGTGCTGATGAAGATGTGAAGGCCGTAGCAAGATACATAGTGGCAAATCCTATTCGTGCAGGTTTAGTTAAGAATTTGTCTAATTTCTCATTTTGGGATGTGTGTTGGCTGTAAATGTGCTTTCGCGGGCAAGCCCGCTCCTACGAGTATCTGATGGAATTGATTTGATGAGTAAAATTATCCACGTGGTTGAATCATTTGGCGCAGGGACGTTGTCGATGGTGTCGGCCATCGCCAACGCTCAGTCGCAAGACGGGCATCAAGTGACGGTGATTCATTCGGTGCGCGAGGAAACGCCAGCAGGATGGCGGGATTTATTTGTGCCCGCGGTCAATTGTATTCATTTGCCGATGCAGCGAGCGATTCATCCGGTAAACGATTTTCGTACTGGTCGCGCTTTATTTAAATGGATTGCTTCGATTGCGCCGGATGTGGTGCATTTGCACTCCAGTAAGGCTGGGGCGCTAGGGCGTTTGGTGAGTTTGGCCTGGGCTTTGCGC
Source organism: Deefgea salmonis (assembly GCF_020531905.1). Classification (GTDB taxonomy): domain Bacteria; phylum Pseudomonadota; class Gammaproteobacteria; order Burkholderiales; family Chitinibacteraceae; genus Deefgea; species Deefgea salmonis. The sequence goes on from NZ_JAJAWG010000005.1 coordinate 128,767, forward strand.
TCTGATGGGCCGCGTTGGTTTTTTTCGCCGCATGGTTTGTCATTTTTGCAGCGCGCGGAAGGCCGTTTGAAAAACGGGATCTTCTTAACGATTGAAAAATTACTCGCCGGGGTGCCGGTGACCTTTATTGCCTGTTCAAAGTCGGAGGGCGAAGCAATTCGCCAGCATTTATCCGGCAATGTGGTGGTGGTAAATAACGCGGTCGATTTAAGCAAAATACCGCCAGCGAACGCGCTCACTCCCGACTCCCCACTCCCCACTCCCCGCCGTCTACGCATTGGCACGGTGGGCCGAGTTTGTTTGGCGCGTAATCCAGAGTTTTTTGCCGAAGTGGCGAGCAAAATGGCCAGCAGCGAGCTGGAGTTTGTTTGGGTGGGCGGTGGCGAAGCCAGCGGCGAAGCGGCACTGCGCGCCGCCGGCGTTGCCGTGTCGGGCTGGTGTGATCGGACTGCGGCTTTGGCGCAATTGGCAACGCTGGATATTTATATTCAAACCAGCCGCTGGGAAGGTTTGCCAGTGGCGGTGATTGAAGCGATGGCGGCCGGTTTACCGGTGGTGGCGACCGATGTCGTTGGCAATCGTGATTTAGTTAAAAATGGCGAAAACGGCTATTTGGCGCATACGCCTGACGAGTTTGTCGCGCATTTACAGGCTTTGAGCGCCGATCCGGCATTACGCCGACAATTGGGGCAGCAAGCGCAGGCTTTTGCGCTGGCGTTTTATTCTTTAACACCGATGATGGCGAGCTTATATGCCGCGTATGGCTTTGCGCCAACGGCAGATAAGGCGCCCAAAGAGACGCAATGATTCAAGAAAAACATTTACAAGCTGAGCGCGCCAAACCTTGGTTGGCGCTAGCAGATTTTATGGCCTTGGCGCTGTCATTTGGCGTGGCGATGCTGCTGTTGTGGATTTTTCGCTATGACCGCATTTCGGCCAGTTTTGGTCTGTGGTGGGCTTGGGAAGGGCAGCAACAAGGTTTGGCTTTTTTAGGCTTGGCCTTTATGACCATTGCCAGCTTTTGGTGGCGTGGGCATTACAGTTTGCGTTTGCCTTTTTGGGATGAATTGCTCGAAGTATTGCGCGCCTTATTGTTGGCGGCCTTGCTCAATGGCATGTTGGTGTTGCTGGGTAAATTTACCGTGTCGCGGTTTTTGTGGCCGGTATCTTGGGGCGTAGCGCTGGTGTTGCTGCCGTATTTTCGCAGCTTAATGCGCGATTGCTTATTAAAAAAACGAATTTGGCAATTGCCGACGGTGATTATTGGTGCCGGCGCCAATGCGGTTGAGGCGTATCGGGCGATGTATAGCGAGCGTCAGTTGGGCTTTGAAGTGCAGGCGTTTTTGTCGGTCGATCAAGATGCGCCAGATGAATTACACATTAATGGCGCGCGTTTACCGGTGGTGCGTTTAGAGCGCGAAGCGCTGTTGGCTTGGCTCAGCAGCAATGGCCGCCCGCATGTGGTGATTGCGGTGAATGAAGACGAATTGCGCCAGCTAGAAACGCAAATCGAGCAACTGTCGCTGCGGTATAAAGACCTGCATATTATTCCGCCAATTGCCGGTTTGCCTTTATTTGGCGTGGTGCCGCATCATTTTTTCAGTCATGAAGTCTTGCTGCTGCGCGTGCGCAATAATCTATTGGTTAAGCCGCTGATTATGTTAAAACGCGCTTTTGATTTGTTTGGCGCGGTGTGTGGCATCTTATTACTCAGCCCTTTATTGCTGTATGTGATGTGGCGAATTAAATGCGAAGGCGGGCCAGGGGCGATTTTCTTTGGTCATGTGCGGGTGGGGATGAATGGTGTGCCATTTAAGTGCTGGAAATTCCGCACCATGGTGCACAATTCGCAAGAAGTATTGGACCATTTATTAGCGACTGATCCGCAAGCGCGCGCCGAATGGGACACGGATTTCAAGCTTAAAAATGATCCACGAATTACTAAAATTGGCGCTTTTTTACGCAAAACCAGCCTCGATGAAATTCCGCAATTGTGGAATGTGATTTGTGGCGAGATGTCGTTGGTTGGCCCGCGGCCGATTATCGACGCTGAACTTGAGCGCTATGGCGATAAAGTCGATTTTTATCTGGAAGCACGGCCGGGTTTAACTGGCTTGTGGCAGGTTTCTGGCCGCAACGACACCACTTACGCCGAGCGCGTGGCGCTCGATGCGTGGTATGTCAAAAATTGGAATTTGTGGTACGACATTGCGATTGTCTGCAAAACGATTAAAACCGTGGTCAGTGGACGTGGTGCTTATTAAAAGCGGGGAATAGGGAGTAGGGAATGGGGATTAAGGGCGGGTGAGTTGGATGTTTTTGACTTTACTCCCTATTCCCCACTCCCTGATTTTAAAAGGTTGAGTTGATGCAAGATTTTGTTCAGTGGTTCCGTCAAGCTGCGCCGTATATCCACGCCTTTCGTGGTCGCACCTTTGTGATTGCCTTAGGGGGTGAAGTGGTTCGTGATGGCAAGTTTGCCACGCTCACGCATGACATTAATTTGCTCACTAGCCTTGGGGTACGTTTAATTGTGGTGCACGGGGCGCGCCCGCAAATTGAGGCGCGACTGGCCGAGCGCGGTTTGGAAGGGCGTTATTTAAACGGTATTCGGGTGACCGATCAGCCATCACTGGAATGCGTGATTCAAGCGGCAGGCCATGTACGGGTAGAAATCGAATCTTGGCTCTCGATGGGGCTACCTAATTCGCCGATGGCCAACGCCGATATTCGGGTTTCGGCGGGTAATTTTATTACCGCCCAACCGATGGGTGTGCGTGATGGCGTGGATCTGCAATACACCGGTGAAGTGCGTAAAGTCGATACCACGGCGATTAATTACCGTATGGACGATGGCGAGTTGGTGCTGATTTCCACCATCGGCTATTCGCCAACTGGCGAGATTTTTAATCTGACTTTAGAAGACGTGGCGACCTCGACGGCGATTGCTTTAAAAGCCGATAAATTGCTGTTTTTATTTGGCCAAGATGGGGTAATGAATGATGCCGGTGAATTACAAACTGAATTGACCGCTTTGGCGGCCGAACACTTTTTGGCCGAGCACCCGGATGCCAACGATGATGTGTCTTTGTATCTACCGTGTGCGATTCGCTCGGTGCGCAATGGCGTGCAGCGGGCGCATTTGATTAGCAATAATGTCGACGGCAGTTTGTTGATGGAATTGTTTACCCACGATGGCATTGGCACGATGATTTCGCGTGAGCCACTGGAAACCTTGCGCCAAGCCACGATTGACGATATCGGTCGAATGCTGGCGCTGATCGAGCCGCTGGAAGATCAAGGGGTGCTGGTGAAACGCGGCCGTGAATTACTTGAGCGCGAAGTGCATCGCTATTCGGTGCTCGAGCATGATGGCAAAACCATCGGTATTGTCGCGATTCACCCTTTCCCGAATAGCAAAATGGCCGAGTTGGCTTGCCTCGTGATTCATCCGGATTATCGTGATGAAGATCGCGGTGCGGATTTATTGCGCCACGTTGAGCAACAAGCCCGCGGCTTGGGTATTGAAAAGCTATTTGCTTTAACCACCCGCACCAGCCATTGGTTTGTCGAGCGTGGATTTAAGCAAGCGTCGGTGGAAGATTTGCCGATGGAGAAAAAAGAACTGTACAACTATCAACGGCGATCGAAGGTGTTTATTAAGGTGTTGCAGCGTTAATTGACGTGGCAGAGGGTGGATTGTGTCGCGTTTTGTTCGCTAATATGCGTTTTTACTTATATTGCATTTTGAGGGATAGTAAGCTTTAGCATGTCTTTATCTTCCCTTTCTTTGCGCTCTCGTTTTATTTTGGCCTGCATCGTGGTGCAAGCGCTATTATTGCTCGCATTATTATGTAATACCCACCGTATCTGGTCTGAGATGGCTCAGCAGCAAGAGGCTGCGCATATACAGGCACTATCTAGTTTATTGAATGCGGTTTTTTTACCCTCGATGATTGAAGGCGATCGGGTTAAAGCGGCCGAGGTGCTGAATCATCTTCAGTTGGCCGACGAAATCGATTATTTGGTGTTGCTCGATGAGCAGCAGCAAATGATTGCCGCCCGTGGTTGGGATATCGCCGAAAAACTACCGACAACTCGTCAGAATAATTCTTATTCATTGTGGGATCGCCCAACCGTACAGCATGCTCGAACGCCTTTTCTGGTGAACGGGGTGCAATTGGGAACGCTGAGCTTTGGGCTAAGCAATGCCAGTATTTATCGGAGTTTTCAAGCTTTAATTTGGCAAAATAGCCTGATTGTTGTGCTCGGTTTTATCGGTTTTATGGGGTTAATGCTGCTGGTGGGTTTGTGGATTTCTCGGCATTTATATCGTTTAATCCAAGCAACAGAAACGGCGGCAACAGGCTATTTTGAACCGGTCTTGGCTGCGCATGGTTCGGATGAAATGGCCAAAATTTCGCAGCGTTTTAATGATATGGCCCGCGCAATTAAAACGCATGTCATCGCTTTAAAAGACAGTGAAGCGCAATATCAAGCGATTGCCGACGCCAGCAACAGCGCCGAGTTGTGGATCAATCCGGCAGGGCAATTGGTGTGGGCCAATGCGATGGTCGTTCGCATTACCGGTTACTCAGTCAGTGAATGTTTGTTATTGCCCGGTTTTCCGTTAACCATTGCCACGCCAGAAGAACGCTTACGCGTTGAAGACACTTTTTTGCAGGCGGTCAATCATAAATCAACTGAGCAAGATTATGAGTTTCGCGCGATGCGGCGCGATGGCAGTTTATTTTGGGTTTCAGTGAGTTGGCAGCCGATGTTCGATGTAGAGCAACGCTATTTAGGACTCAGAATCAGCCTGCGCGACAATACCGAAATCAAAGATGAGCGTTTGGCGCTGCGCAAATCAGTGATTGAATTACGTCAGATTCAATCTTTGGGTAAAAGCTATTTGCAGCACGCCGAATCGGAGCGTGCGCGCATGTTGGCTTTATTGGCCGCGATGCGCTTTGGCGTATTGTTTGTGGATAATGACAATCGGATTGTGTTTTTTAACCCCGCTTTTTGTGAGGTTTGGGGGCTGTCATCGTCACAAGTGATGATCGGCCGTCCGATTGGGCAAATTTTGCAGCTGGCGGATAATCGACCAGCGCTCAGTGATGTGCTGTCTTGTTATTTAGAAGAACACACCTCGCTAGAAGATCGGGTTGATTTTGGTGAAATCACCCTCAATGATCGCCGTGTGATTGTGCAAAACTGCTACCGCGTCACCGATCCACAAGGCGTCACCAATGGCCGCATGTGGGTGTATGAAGATGTCACTCAACAGCGCTTAATCGCTGAGCGGATGGTGAACTTGGCCGAGCGTGACGCATTAACCGGTCTATTTAACCGCCATCGCTTTCAGCAAGAATTAGAACGCATGGTCAGCGAAGCGAATCGACGCGATCATCAAATGGCCTTGGTGTTTTTTGATTTAGACGAATTTAAACTGGTTAACGATAGCTTTGGCCATACCGTTGGCGATGAGTTGCTTAAAAATATTGCGCGCGAAGTCAATAAGCAAGTGCGCCGGCATGAAGTGTTTGCGCGTTTGGGCGGCGATGAATTTGCTGTTTTGCTACCGTCTTGCGACGAGTTTGAAGTCAGCAAATTGGCCGATCGGATTGTGCAAACCGTGATGCAAATTCAATTTTCCGCTGGCAATCATTTAATGCGCCCTTCGGCGTCGGTTGGCGTCGCGATTTATCCATTGCACGCTAACTCTGCCGATCAATTGGTGGCGCACGCCGATACGGCAATGTATCAAGCCAAGGCGGCAGGTAAAAATACGTGGCGAATTTATCGCCCAGACGCCGATCACTCACGCAATGAGTTAAGCCGATTATCGTGGAAAGAGCGCATTGTCGATGCCTTAGAAAACGATGGTTTTGAGCTGCATTACCAAGGTATTTATTACACCCACAATCGGCAACTGGCGCATTTAGAAGCCTTGGTACGCATGAAAGATCCCGACGTAGCAGGCGGTTGTATTATGCCGGGCAATTTTATTGGCCATGCGGAAAAAACCGGCAAAATCATCGATTTGGATCGCTGGGTGATTAAAGAAGTGATTCGATTATTAGCCCAATACCCAGATTGCCCGTCGATTGCGGTGAATGTGTCAGGGAGATCATTTGATGAGCCCGAATTACCGCTGTATATCGCCAGCTTACTTACGCAATACGCGGTGGATCCAAAGCGCTTATTGGTTGAATTAACCGAAACGTCAGCGGTATCGGATTTATCCGATGCGCAGCGCTTTATCGACGCGCTGCGCTCGACCGGTTGCGTGGTGTGTTTGGATGACTTTGGCGTAGGATTTGCGTCGTTTGCGTATTTGAAGCAGCTCAAAGCCGACGTGTTAAAAATTGACGGCTTGTTTATTCGCGATTTGCCCAATGATAGAGACAGCCAGATTTTTGTTCGCGGCATGGTGAGCATTGCGCATGATATGGGTAAAACGACGATTGCTGAATTTGTCGAAAGCGAAACGATTTTTAATATGTTGCTCGAGTTCGGGGTGGATCAGGTACAAGGATATTGGCTAGATCAACCGCAAAAAAACCATCCCGGACTTAAGTAGTATATCGCTGCAGGCGTTGATAATAAATATATGCAGCGATATACCGGTATTATTTTTCAGTTGTTCAAACCGATTGATGCCGTGCCGCGCTCGTTGGTCTGGGGCTTAAAAACCCGTCCAAGCGCACCGAGTGAGGAGGGAGACAAACAGATTTATCGTTTGGCTCACGATCGATCGAGGGCACAGCGGAGCTGGGCGCGCTCGGGTCGCCTTTCTTTTCCCCTCTTTTCTTTGGCGAGACAAAGAAAAGAGGGTCCCCGTCGCGGACTGCGACTGTAAACAATCGTGCCGCAGGCACTTAAAATCTGCAACTATGGGTTGCAGATCCATCCTCTTCGAACGTTTATTGGCTAATCACCGCTTGAATGTTTTTCTCACCGGTTACTCGGCTAATGGTATTCATCGCTTCGCTGCGGCTGGCAAAAGGGCCGAGTCGAACGCGGAAAAGGTTGCTGCTGCTGTGGATACTGAGTTTATCGCTGTCTTGATCGAGCTCTCTGGCAACGTGCGCTTTAAAGCTTTCGGCATTGCTTTGCGTCGAAAACGCCCCTAGTTGCACAAACACTTTGCCGTTGCTTTCGGCGACGGGGATGGGCCGTGGCTGATTACTAACCGGTGCCGGTGTGCTGTGAACGGCGACGTTGGCGTTGGCAATGATGTCGCTCGGCGCGTCGCTTGGCATCAGGCTTTCGACAATGACTTCGGCGCTGCCATTATTGGCGTAGCCCAAACGGCAAGCGGCCAAGAAAGACAAATCCATCACTCGGCCTTTATGAAATGGCCCACGATCATTCACCCGAACAATTACACTGCGGCCATTTTTAACATTGGTCACACGGGCGTAGCTGGGGATTGATAGCGTTGGATGCGCGGCGGTCATTTGAAACATATCGTAGGTTTCGCCGATGCTGGTTTTTTGCCCGTGAAATTTACGCCCATACCAACTGGCAATGCCTTGCTCTTTGTAGCCATCAATTTGGCTGTGTGGCGTGAACGACAGTCCTAACACGGTATATGGGCGATTAGCCCATTTATGCGGGGTTTCCCAGCGTGGGATTGGCTCGAGTATTTGATCCAGATTGGCCGGAAAATCCGCCATTGGGCCATCGTCTTTATAAAAAGCACCGTTGCCCGAGCTGGCCTTATAGCTGCAGCTATAAGGCGATGGCGTGCCGGTGATCGTTGTTGTCGTTGGCGGCGCGGGTTGTACCGGGGGCGGCTTGTGGGGCGTGCTGCTACAAGCTGCGAGAAATACACTGGCGCACACCAGCGTGGCCGAATTGCTGAGTTTCATATCAAGCCTTCATCAGTGGGCGATCGCGCTGGATGCTCATTAAAATACCAAAACCGGCCAGAATGGATACCATCGATGTACCGCCGTAGGAAATCAACGGTAAAGGCACGCCAACCACCGGTAATAGGCCCGTGACCATGCCCATATTCACCAGCGCATAAGTAAAGAAATTCATTGAAATTGCGCCCGCCAATAGGCGACCAAACAAGGTTGACGCACTATTGGCAATCATCAGGCCGCGGAAAATAACCGCCAAATACAGCAGCAATAACAGACCATTGCCCAACAAGCCAAATTCTTCACCATAAACGGCGAAAATAAAGTCGGTGGTGCGCTCGGGAATAAAATCTAAATGTGTTTGTGTGCCGGCCAGCCAGCCTTTGCCAAATAGGCCGCCCGAGCCAATGGCAATCGTGCCTTGAATAATGTGGTAGCCCGCGCCCAGTGGGTCTTCCATTGGGTTGAGCATGGTGGCAATCCGGCGACATTGGTATTCGTGCAAAATATTAATGCATAAATCCCAATGCGTGACGGTATAGGCGACAACGGCAATGCCAGCGCCCATTACCGCCAAAACGGCCCAAGGTAAACCGGCAAAAAATAAGATATAAAAGCCCGATGAGGCCACCAGCAAACTGGTGCCCAAATCAGGCTGCTTCATAATTAACAGTACCGGAACGATAATAATGAATGCGCCAGCGACAAAGTGTCGCTTGCCCAAACTGGCCTGAAAATGATTGAAATACCACGCTACCATCAGCGGCAAGGCAATCCGCATGATTTCTGATGGCTGAATCCGGGTAACCCCAATATTGAGCCAGCGGGTTGCACCATGGCTGGTAATCCCAAAAAACTCGACCAAAATCAGCAAAATCACGCCGCCAACATAGGCGGGTAATGCCAGCTGCATTAAGGTTCTTTGCTGAATATTGGCAACAAACCACAAGATACCGAGCGAGATACCCATAAAAACAACTTTATCGGTGACGCGCTCTAAGTCGCGATTAGAGGCGGAATACAGCACCCCCGCCGAAACGGCAAACACCAACAAAATTAAAATAAATAGCGCAGGATCAATTGGGCGCTTGATACGATCCCAGATATAGCTAATCACCGGTAATTTCCTCGACGATGGCGGTTGCAGCCGATGCCGGCTTGCTCGGTGGATCTTCAGGCATCTTGCCCGTGAGGTAATAATCGAGCACTTTGCGCGCAATCGGCGCGGCGGCTTGTGCGCCAAAACCCCCATTTTCAACAATCACGGCGAGCGCAATCGTCGGTTTGTTGGATGGGGCAAAAGCAATAAACCACGAGTGATCGCGTAAACGTTCTTTGACTGAATGCGCGTTATATTTAGCGCCTTTTAAGCTATACACCTGTGCCGTACCGGTTTTGCCGGCCGAAACATATTGCGCGCCGCGAAACACATTGGCCCCAGTACCAATGGTCATCACGCCTTCCATACCACGGATGACGCGTTCGATATTTTCGGGTTTCCAGTCCATGGCTTTGAGTGGCTTGGGTTCAACCAAGGTTTTTTCGCCGCTGCGTGGATCGGTTAATGTGGCAACAACGTGCGGACGAAACGCTAAGCCGCGATTGGCCAATGTGGCGGTGGCATGCGCCATTTGCATGGGGGTAAAGGCGTTATAACCTTGGCCAATGCCGATGGAGACGGTTTCGCCGGAGTACCATTTTTGCTGTGCTGGATTCTTAAAACGGGATTTTTTCCACTCAGGGCTCGGCAAAATACCCGGACGCTCGCCGGGTAAATCAACCCCAGTTGGGCGGCCAAAATCTAAGGTCGACATAAATTTGGCGATATTGTCGATGCCCATTTGTACGGCCAGTTGGTAAAAGTAAGTATCACTCGATAGCGCAATCGAGCGATCAAAACTCATCGAGCCATAACCGCCTTTTTTCGAGTCGTTAAAACGATGTCCGCCGTAAACAAAATAACCGGGGTCAGAAATCGTTTGATGCACTAATGGCAGGTTTTGTTCAAGCGCCGCCATGGCCATAAATGGCTTGTAGGTTGATCCGGGCGGATATTCGCCGCGAATGGCGCGATTGAGTAAGGGCTTATCAATCGACGTATTGAGTTCATTCCAGCTCACCGGATCAATGCCATCGACAAATAAATTGGGGTCAAAGCCTGGTTTGGACACCAGCGCCAAAATGCCGCCGGTTTGCGGATCAATCGCCACTAATGAACCACGGCGATCACCAAATTGTTTTTCGATCATTTCTTGCAGCTTAATATCAATCGACAAAGTTAAGTCTTTGCCCGACTGCGGTGCGGTACGTTTGAGGGTGCGCACGGCACGGCCACCAGAGTCGATTTCAACTTGTTCAAAACCGGTTTGGCCATGCAATTGTTTTTCATAGCTGCTTTCTACGCCGAGCTTACCGATGTAATCGGTGCCGCGATAATTGGCATACACCTCATCTTCTTTGAGGTCTTTAATGTCGCGGTCATTAATGCGGCCGATATAGCCGATTAAATGGCTGCCCACCTCACCCAAGGGATATTGGCGAAATAAACGTGCTTTGAGCTCAACGCCGGGAAATAAATAGCTTTGCGCGGCAAAGCGCGCCACCTCTTCGTCGCTTAAGCGCGTGCGAATCGGCAAGGTTTCAAAATCTTTGGTTTCGTCTTGCAGCTTTTTAAAGCGCCGACGATCGCGTGGCGTAATGTCGACAATGCCTTTTAAGCTGGCAATGGTTTCATCTAAATTGGCGACTTTGGACGGAGTGATTTCTAGCGTATACGCCGAAAAATTATGCGCCAGAATCACGCCATTGCGATCACGAATAATGCCGCGTGAGGGCGGTATGGGGACTAAAGAAATGCGATTTTGTTCGGCTAACGTCAGGTAGCGGTCGTGCTCAACCACTTGCAACCAAAAAAATCGCGCAAACAAGATGCCGAACATGGCAAAAATAAACAGCACGGCGACAATCAAGCGGATTTGAAAAGCAAAACGCTCGCCTTTGGGATTTAAAACAACATTCTTACTCATGGCAAATACCATTGCGGCTTGCCAAACAACCACGACCGATTATTGGCGAAATAGCGAAAAAATAACAGACAGACTGTGCCGGCCAAAAATGAGAGCAATCATGCAAACTCATAATTCGTTGGGCGCGTCTTTGCGTTGGTATATCAGCATCAAATTTGAAAAAGGTGGCCATAAAAAGGCGGCAAATAAACTGCCAGCAAAATAGCCCCAACCGACAAAAGGCTCGCCCATGATGCTGCGAATACACACCATAATGGCCTGCGAAAGTAGCAACAGTGCACAGGCGATTAAAGCCTGCTGCCAAAAGGGAAAAATCGCCAATTGCCGCTGCCGCACCAAGGCCAAATAAGCAATGATGGAATACGCCAGTGCGTGTTGCCCCAGAATATTGCCGTTGGCGACATCCATTAGCACGCCCAAAAAGAAAGCGCAGGCCACACCGACTCGGCGCGGTTGATTGAGGGCCCAATAAATAATTAATAAGGCAACAAAATCAGGTGAAAAATTCATCGCTGTGGCTTGCCACGGCAGTAAATTAATTAAAATCGCCACGACAAAAGAAAAGAAAATAAAGCCCACGCCAGCAGGGCGTAGTAATTGGCGGCTAATTGGCATGGCTCAAGCTCCGGCCGTGCGCGCTGATCGCGCTAAAGGAATAAAAATACACATTATTTAGTCTTGGCCTTCGGCGCAGAAGCTTCTGTTGGGTAAGGCGGTGGCGCAGCGGGCGCATCCAAAATTAAGAAATAACGATGTTGGTCAATCTTGGCCAAAGGTTCGCTATAAATGCGCGCAAAGGCATTGCCGGTGGTGCGCTCAACTCGGGTCACTCGCGCGACTGGTAAGCCGGCAGGGTAAATACTATCAATGCCTGAAGTGAGCAATTGGTCGCCCACTTGCACGTCAACATTTTGCGCCATATTGCGGACTTCAAGCGGCGCATGGCGACCGGTGCCATACACCACTGTGCGCAATTGATTGCGCGCCACGATCACCGGCACCATATGATTGCGATCCGATAACAGCCGCACTTCACTGGTGAGGGGTTGCACGCGAACAATTTGCCCAACGACGCCGCTGGCGTCGAGCACGATTTGCCCGGCACTAATTTGATTTTGCTGGCCTTTATCAAGGACTAATTTCGCCGCAAAAGGATCGCGGCTATTGTAGAGAATTTTGGTGAGCTGCGAGCGGCGCGGGGTGCTTTCGCTGGCAATACTCAGTGAGCGTAAATTGGCGTTTTCAATTTCTAAAGCTTGTAAGCGCATCGCCATGCCTTTGGCGGCGAGCTTATCGTTATTGAGCGCTTTGTTTTCGCTGACCAATTGGGCTTGTTGCTGCAGAAAATCACCACCTTCAATCACCGCATTGATTGGCGTGGTGGCCAGCCATTGCAAGGGGTAAAGCGCCAAAGACAGCTTATCGCGAGCGTGACCCAACCATTGATAGTTGGCGTCGCCGAAAATCAGCGCCAGCGAGAGTGCAGAAAAAATCAAAACACGCGTCAGCGGTTTCGGGCCTTGTTTAAAAAAGGCGGGTTGATTAGCTTGCATTGGATCTGCGAAGTAGTGAAGGTGTGAGGATGGCGAAGGTGTAAAAGCCGATACGAATGCCTAAACCAGCAAAGGCTTGGCATACGCCAAGCCCTATTTGCTTTACCTTACCGCCAATCTAATCAGTCATTAGCAAAAATGCCGATGCCGCCTTTATCGAGCTTTTCAAGCGCTTTACCTGAACCGCGTACCACGCAAGTGAGTGGGTCTTCGGCCACAATCACCGGTAGGCCGGTTTCTTCCATCAGTAAGCGATCCAAATCACGCAATAATGCGCCACCGCCAGTCAGTACCATGCCTTTTTCGGCAATATCAGCACCGAGTTCTGGTGGCGTTTGTTCGAGCGCTTGTTTGACTGCCGAAACGATTTGATTGAGTGGGTCAGTCAACGCTTCGAGAATTTCATTGCTCGAAATCGTGAACGAGCGTGGAATGCCTTCGGCCAAATTGCGACCTTTCACTTCCATCTCACGCACTTCGGCGCCCGGGAAGGCCGAACCGATGCGTTTTTTGATTTCTTCGGCGGTGGTTTCACCGATCAACATGCCGTAGTTACGACGGATGTAGTTGATGATTGACTCATCAAATTTATCGCCGCCCACACGCACGCTAGAAGCGTAAACGATACCGCCCAGTGAAATCACGCCGACTTCGGTTGTACCACCGCCGATATCGACCACCATTGAGCCAGTGGCTTCTTCAACCGGCAAGCCTGCGCCAATCGCTGCGGCCATTGGTTCTTCGATCAATTCGACTTTGCGCGCACCAGCGCCTAAAGCCGATTCACGAATCGCACGGCGCTCAACTTGCGTCGAGCCGCAAGGAACGCAAATCACGATGCGCGGTGGCGAGCTAAACATGCGGCTTGGGTTCACTTTTTTAATGAACTGCTTGAGCATTTGTTCGGTGATGGTGAAGTCAGCAATTACGCCGTCTTTCATTGGGCGCACAGCATTGATATTGCCGGGTGTGCGGCCAAGCATTTTTTTGGCTTCTGTACCGACCGATAAAATGGTTTTCTTGCCTGAAGGGCCGCCTTCTTGTTGAATGGCGACGACCGACGGTTCGTCCAATACAATCCCTTTACCTTGCATATAAATCAAGGTGTTAGCTGTACCCAAGTCGATGGCGATGTCGTTGGCAAAGTAGCCAGAGAGAAGTCCAAACATTAATAATCCCGCAATGATGTTGTGTGATGGCAAGCCAAACTTCAGTTCAGCCCACTGTAAATTGGGCGAATGCTCGTATTATGCTGTATTGCAAGGAATCAAGCTCCGCATTTATTTTTAATTTCGCGTCCACTGTAAATGCTACCGCGAGCCTTCGCCGTAGGTGGGAGAAACAAACCCGATATGATACCCTATTGCGTTGTTGTTTAAGTAGCTTTAACGCGGTAAATACGACCACGTCACGATTAAAGTACGCAGTACTTGGTCAGCAAAGTGATACCGTGGTTTCAGGATGAAAAAACGCGGTAAATATGAGCCACGTTACGATTAAAGTTGTTGTGTTGATCAACACGACTGCGCCGCTATTTAGGACGTATCTACAGGGAAATACCAATATGTCGCTATCTATAGACGATGTACAGCGCATTGCGCGTCTGGCACGGATTGCCGTGACCGAAAATGAAGTGATTGAGAGTCATAAACAACTCAATCAACTATTTAGTTTGATTGAAGAAATGCGCAGCATCGACACCACCGGCATTGAGCCCATGCCACACCCACAAGACATGCTACTGCGCTTGCGTGACGATGTGGCGACAGCGACTAATCGCCGCGAAGCGTTTCAGGCGATTGCCCCTGCGGTTGAAAACGGCCTTTATCTGGTTCCGAAAGTCATTGAATAAGGAATTAGGGTCGGGGAGTAGGGAGTTGGGAGTGGGGAGTAAAACCTGCTGCTTTGACGCCCTACGCCCTATGCCCTACGCACAAATATGCTAACCATCAAACAAATCATTGACCAACTCGCTAGCGGTGAAACCACCGCTGTCGCGTTGGCAACGCAGTATTTAGATCGCATCGCGGCGCATCAGCACCTCAATGCCTTTATTACCGTTGACCGTGAAAAAACGCTGGCGCAAGCCGCTGCTGCTGATGCGGCGCGTGCTGCGGGCGACACGCGCCCCTTGCTTGGGGTTCCTTTTGCACACAAAGATATTTTCTGCGCTGAAGGTTGGAAAACATCGTGTGGTAGCAAAATGCTCGACAACTTTATTGCGCCGTATTCGAGCAATGTGGTTGAGCGCTGCGATGCCGCCGGTTTGGTGACGCTCGGTCGCACCAATATGGATGAGTTTGCGATGGGCTCGTCCAATGAAAACAGCTTTTATGGCGCAGTTAAAAATCCTTGGGATTTAACCGCAGTACCTGGCGGCTCGTCAGGCGGTTCGGCAGCGGCAGTGGCAGCACGTTTAGTGCCAATGGCCACGGGCACCGATACCGGGGGCTCGATCAGACAGCCTGCGGCATTTTGCGGCATCACGGGGATTAAACCGACCTACGGTACGGTGAGTCGTTTTGGCATGATCGCTTACGCCAGCTCGCTCGATCAAGGCGGCGCAATGGCGCAAACAGCTGAAGATTGCGCGATTTTGCTCAATGTAATGACTGGCTTTGACGAGCGTGATTCAACCAGCTTGCAACAAGCGAGCGAGGACTACACTCGCGATTTAAACCAATCGTTAGCTGGGCTTAAAATCGGCCTGCCACGCGAATACTTCGCAGATGGTTTGGCTGACGACGTGCGTGCCGCGATTGACACTGCAGTGGCCGAATTCAAAAAACTCGGTGCCATCATTGTTGACGTGAGCTTGCCGAACACCAAAATGGCGATTCCAGCGTATTACGTCATCGCGCCAGCCGAAGCCTCGACCAATCTAAGCCGTTTTGACGGCGTGCGTTATGGTCACCGCGCTAGCGAGTACTCGGGCTTGAACGAAATGTACGAAAAAACTCGCGCCGAGGGTTTTGGCGATGAAGTCAAACGCCGCATTCTGACCGGCGCGTATGTTTTGAGCCACGGTTATTACGACGCTTACTACCTGCAAGCGCAAAAAATCCGCCGCATGATCGCCAACGATTTCCAAGCGGTATTTAAAGAATGCGACGTGTTGTTTAGCCCTGTTTCGCCAAGCACCGCGTGGAACTTAGGCGAAAAAACCGCCGATCCAGTGGCGATGTACCTCGAAGACATTTACACGCTGGGCGTTAACTTGGCCGGTTTGCCTGCCATGAGCGTCCCCGTTGGCTTTGGCAGCAACGGCCGTCCGGTTGGCATGCAAATCATCGGCAACTACGCCGGTGAAAGCCGCATGCTCGGCATGGCGCATCAATACCAGCAAGTGACTGACTGGCATACCAAGGCACCGCAACTTTAAACGGAGGTCGCAATGGCATTGACGCAAAGTGATTTTGTTTCGCCTGAGCAATATTTGGCGGAAGAACAATTACGGCAGGAACGACATGAATATTATGACGGACTAGTTTATGCGATGAGTGGCGGTAGCTATGCTCACAGCACGTTGGCGAGTAACTTTCAATTTCTACTCAAGTCACATTTAAAAGGCTCTGGATGCCGCGCCTCTAATAGTGATATGCGTTTACGCGTTGATGTGGCTAATTGTTGTTTTTACCCCGATGTATCGGTGCATTGCGGACAAGTAGAGGCGGCAATGCTTTCTTTGCCGTCGGCGCGGATTGTGGTTGAAGTATTGTCTCCGTCAACGGCGGCTTATGACCAAGGGCGAAAATTTGATATTTATCGCCAGCTCGCCGATTTGCAAGAATATGTACTCGTCGATTCTGAATCGCGGAATGTGCATGTATTTCACCGTGCTGACAATGGAGATTGGGTTTTTCACGGCTATAGCGGCAGTGAAATAATTCAGCTAGCCAGTATTGATTTTTCTGTGTCGTTGACTGATTTGTACGACGACACGGGCATTGAGGAATAAACCATGAAATGGGAAGTCGTCATCGGGCTAGAGGTTCACACTCAGCTCACCACAAAATCGAAAATTTTCTCACCGGCCAGCACGGCGTTTGGCGCTGCGCCGAATACGCAAACGGCGGTGGTCGATATCGCCTTGCCGGGCGCTTTGCCAGTGATGAACCGCGCCGCCGTTGAGCGCGCGATTCAGTTTGGTCTCGCCATCGGCGCGAACGTGAAGCGCCGTTCCGTGTTTGATCGTAAAAACTACTTTTACCCTGATTTGCCAAAAGGCTATCAAATTAGCCAAATGGACTTGCCGATTGTTGAAGGCGGCGTGATCACCATTCAAGTCGGTGACGAAGAGCGCAAAATCAACCTCACTCGTGCCCATTTAGAAGAAGATGCCGGCAAATCGCTGCACGAAGACTACCAAGGCATGACCGGCATCGACTTAAATCGCGCTGGTACACCCTTGCTCGAAATCGTCTCTGAACCAGAAATGCGCTCCAGTGCCGAAGCTGTGGCTTACGCCAAAGCATTGTACGAGTTGGTGACGTGGATCGGCATTTGCGACGGCAATATGTCGGAAGGCTCATTCCGTGTGGACGCTAACGTGTCGGTGCGCCCAGCTGGCCAAGTTGAGCTTGGCACGCGCCGCGAAATTAAGAATCTGAACTCGTTCAAATTCTTGCAGCAAGCGATTGATTACGAAATCCGCTGGCAAATCGAAACCATCGAAGACGGTGGCCGCGTGGTGCAAGGCACGGTGCTGTTCGATCCCGATAAGGGCGAAACGCGCATGATGCGCAGCAAAGAAGACGCGCACGATTACCGCTACTTCCCTGATCCAGATTTGCCACCACTGGTGATTAGTGAGGAATGGATCGCTCGGGTGCAAAGTGAATTGCCAGAATTACCAGTAGCAATGCAAGCGCGCTTTATCGAGAAGTACGGTATATCCGCCTACGACGCGCGGATGTTGACCTCCAGCAAGATACTGGCGTCTTACTTTGAAGCGACCGTGGCTGCCGGTGCGGATGCCAAGCTCGCTGCCAACTGGATCATGGGCGACATCTCGGCCACGCTGAACCGCGAAGAGAAAACCATTGCTGAATGCCCAATTTCCGCAGCCGCTTTGGGCGCGTTGATTGCTCGTATTTCGGACAACACCATCAACAATAAAACCGCCAAAGACGTGTTGAAGAAGATGTGGGAATCGGGCGACACCGCCGACATCATCATCGAGCGCGACGGCCTGAAACAAGAATCCGACACCGGTGCGATTGAAGCGATTGTCGATACCGTGTTGGCGGCCAATCCGAAAGCGATTGAAGAATATCGCAGCGGTAAAGAGAAGGCGCTCAATGCACTGGTCGGGCAAGTCATGAAAGGCTCCGGCGGCAAGGCCAATCCAGCGATGGCGTTGGAGATGTTGAAGAAGAAGGTGGGGTAGGTATCGTAATTTGTAGGTCGGATGAGTTGAAGGCGTTATCCGACTTATTCATTTAATTTTGTCGGATAACGCTTCGCTAGTTTAATTTACTTGTTGCAGTGTACGGGTTATCGTAGTGTCCCGTTTAATTTGCCACAATCGAAAGTTGATCGGTCAGTTATTTTGATAGCAATGCCTTTGCCTGTAGGGCGGGCCCAAGCAATCGCATTCATATCAGTTTTTGTTTCTAAATCCATAACAGCATCTGCACCGACTCGACGTGCTTCATTTGCCATAACCTTTAGCACTTCTGAGAAGCTTCCGTACCATCGCTTGCTTCCTTTTATTTCGCCAATAATTGTGTGAGGGATACTGCTTGGTATTGGAGCTATTAAAAAACAGACGGGTTCATTGTGCTGACTTGAAGCCTGGAGATCACCTGAACTTTTTGTATATGCACGTGCTGCGCATCCAGAAAGTGTCAATATGGTGATGCAGATGATTAATGAGCTAATTGTTGTGGCATGTATTCGATGGCGTTTTGTTTTAGAAGTCATTTATTTGGCCTTGGGTGAGAGCCGCTTTGCACGCGTAAGTGGCACATTAATTCATATCTAATACAGCTGGTGATTTGAGCCGTATTCTGGTGCGTAAATACTCTGCTGGATTGTCACACATCAGTCTTGTAGGCTGCAATGCCGTTAAGTTAATCTATGATTAATTTGTAAGTAATTTCTTATCTAGCTAAGTCTAATTTAATTGTAATTTGTAAGCGATAATTATTCCGAATCCGATACAATCGTAGCCCTGTAACTCGTAAGCCGCAATCGATCCGAATCGATGCAATTGTAGGGGGCAATGAGCATTAGCGAATTGCACCGGCTTTTGCGTCAATTGCACGGATCTGTATGCAAATTGCACAACGGGTGAATTGAACCGTGCAAGGCGACTGCTCCACGTTGGCTCGGCGCAATTCGCTTTGCTCATTGACGCCCTACGGTTTGGCGTTACTTTTACTGATGGTTTATAAGTCGCAATGATCTTTAACTCGTAAGCCACAATCGATCCGAATCGATGCAATTGTAGGGGGCAATGAGCATTAGCGAATTGCACCGGCTTTTGCGTCAATTGCACGGATCTGTATGCAAATTGCACAACGGGTGAATTGAATCGTGTGTTGTGGCTGCTCCACGGTTGTTCGGCGCAATTCGCTTTGCTCATTGTCGCCCTACTGTTTGGCGTTACTTTTACTGATGGTTTGTAAGTCGCAATGATCTTTAACTCGTAAGCCGCAATCGATCCGAATCGATGCAATCGTAGGGGGCAATGAGCGTTAGCGAATTGCACCGGCTTTTGCGTCAATTGCACGGATCTGCATGCCAATCGCGCAATGGGTGAATTGAATGGTGTGTTGTGGTTGCTCGATGGGTGCTCGGCGCAATTCGCTTTGCTCATTGACGCCCTACGGTTTGGCGTTACTTTTACGGATGGTTTGTAAGTCGCAATGATCTTTAACTCGTAAGCCACAATCGATCCGAATCGATGCAATTGTAGGGGGCAATGAGTGTTAGCGAATTGCACCGGCTTTTGCGTCAATTGCACGGATCTGTATGCAAATTGCACAATG
The DNA here is from genome assembly GCF_020531905.1 of Deefgea salmonis. Lineage (GTDB taxonomy): Bacteria > Pseudomonadota > Gammaproteobacteria > Burkholderiales > Chitinibacteraceae > Deefgea > Deefgea salmonis. Next base: position 148,218 of record NZ_JAJAWG010000005.1, read on the forward strand.
GGTGAATTGAACCGTGCAAGGCGACTGCTCCACGTTGGCTCGGCGCAATTCGCTTTGCTCATTGACGCCCTACGTTTGGGATTGCTTTTACGAATTGGGTGGCGATACTGCGTGCATGCCTAATTATCACCGCGCATGGCTACCGGGTGGGACATGGTTTTTTACTGTGACCTTGCTGGAACGCCACAACAATTTTTTATTGGTGCAACACATCGATTTACTGCGTGAGGCGGTGGCCTATAAGCGGCAGAGACATCCATTTCGAATTCATGCGTGGGTGGTGTTGCCTGATCATCTGCACTGCATTCTTGAATTACCCGCCGGCGATACAGATTTTTCATTGCGCTGGCGATTAATTAAAGCCTATTTTTCTCGCAACCTACCCACTGATGAATGGCGAAATCCCGCTCGCGTGCGTCGTGGTGAGCGTGGTATTTGGCAGCGGCGCTTTTGGGAGCATTTGATCCGAGATGAGCGGGATTTTCAGAATCACATGGATTACATTCATTTCAATCCGGTTAAACATGGCTTGGTTGCTAATGTGCAAGACTGGCCATATTCGACCTTTCACGTCTTGGTGACGCAATCGAGTCACTCGTAAGCCGCAATCGATCCGAATCGATGTAATCGTAGGGGGCAATGAGCGTTAGCGAATTGCACCGGCTTTTGCGTAAATTGACCGATCTGCATGCCAATCGAGCAATGGGTGAATTGAATGGTGTGTTGTGGTTGCTCGACGGGTGCTCGGCGCAATTCGCTTTGCTCATTGACGCCCTACGCAGCTATACAAAAACCGCCCGATTGATTCTGGTGGTGTTGGCCGTGGTTTTGGGTGGGAATCCGTGGGCGTTGGGCAATCATCATTTATATTGACGAGGCGAGAGCGCGGTAATTTGGCGCAGACATTGCGGGTGTGCGATGCCACAGTACGCACTTTTGCCGCTGAGCATGCCAGCTTGGCGCGATTTAATTTTGATTGAATAAGGAAATCTGCCGGTGGACTCTTGGTTTACGCAACTTGATACGCTGTTGTTTGAAACGCCTGAAATCCATAGTGTGCTGTTGGCCATTTTGGTGATTGTTGCGGTGAATGCCTTGCTGGCTTATTTGCTGCGTCTGGTGACGCGGCTGGCGCACAAATCCAATACCCGCTGGGATGATGTGCTGGTGCATGCTGCTCGTCCGGCTTTGCGCAGCTTGGTTTGGGTGCTGGGGATTAGCTATATTTTGACGCTGATTCCACAGTATTTGCATGTCAATCTCGTCGGCTTAACGTCGCCATTACGCAGTGTCGGGGTGACGCTGTGCTTGGCTTGGTTCTTATTTCGCCTCATCGCGTTGACCAGCAAAAGCTTTTTGAGTGATCGCTATGAGCGCGGCGAAAGTGTCGACTCCACGACGGTCGATGCTTTATCTAAACTGGGTCGCTTAATCGTCGTGATTGCCACCGCGCTGAGCATTTTGCAGACACTCGGTTTTAGTGTCTCAGGCGTGCTCGCGGCGGGTGGGATTGGCGGTTTGGCAGTGGGTTTTGCCGCCAAAGATTTACTGGCCAATTTTTTTGGTGGCTTGACGATTTATTTGGATCGACCGTTTAGCGTCGGTGAATGGATTCGTTCGCCGGATAAGCAGATTGAAGGCACGGTAGAAAAAATTTCTTGGCGGCATACGCGGATTCGCGGGTTTAATAAAAACCCGATTTATGTGCCCAATGCGATCTTTACCACCATCGTGGTCGAAAATCCTTCGCGTATGACGCATCGCCGGATTCGCGAAACCATCGGTCTGCGTTATGACGATATTGCCCAAGTGCATAGCATCGTGAACCAGATTAAGCTGATGTTAGATGCGCATCCCGAGATTGATTCGACGCAAACTACCATCGTCAATTTCAATCAATTTGCCGCCTCATCGCTGGATATTATGTTGTATGCCTTCACCAAAACCACCGATTGGGTGCGTTTTCATGCGGTGAAACAAGATGTGTTATTGCAAATTGCCGCCATTATTGAGCAGCACCACGCCCAAATTGCGTTCCCAACGCGCACCGTGCATATTCAAGAGCCGCCAGAAGCTTAATGCTGCCAATGAGATGGATTAGCGCTGCGCTGATTTCATCCGACCACGCTCCAACCGCTCGACTGAATTCGAGCGGTTTTTTGATGTGCGGCTGCAAGCCACTTGTTGTGCTTATCGATGTATTGGCTTCTAGCGTACAGAATTCAAAAGCTGCATTGAAATACCCTATAAATTTTGTTCAATAGATCGCTGTCGGTGTGGAACTCATTGCTGAGCGTGAGGTCTGAATGAGCTGAGATCAGCCGTACTATTTTATTGATTCATAAAAAGGGGAATTGAGATGGGTTTGTTTGATATGTTCAAGAGCGACACTAGCACGACGATGAGTCCACATTTCGCTTTTGCGACGGGCTTGCTGTATATGATGTCGGCCGATGGCGAGATGGATAATGAAGAAGTCGGCCATTTGCTATCGGTATTGGGCGGCGAAAAATCAAGCAGTGGTGCAATTGGTGTTGGCGCGCAAAATCGTCAATTGCTCGATCGGGCTTTGGCGTATCGTCAAAAAAATTCGATTGATACCTTCTTGGCCGAAGCGACGCCGGTATTAACCGACGCGCAAAAAATGTGCATTTTGATGAATCTGCTCGATTCAGCATTCTCGGACGGCGAAGCCGAGCCAGAAGAACAAGCTTTGTTTGCCAAGATTCAAGCGGCATTTGGCATTAGCGATGAGCGTTTTAAACCGTTTTTCCAAGTGTTAATGGTGAAAAACGACCGCGCCGTGTTTGTAAACAAAGATCATCCCAGCAATCAAGCCGGCTATACCGTGCAACTGAATTGATGCCAGACTAAATCGCAAAACAACCGCCAAATTATCGGCGGTTTTTTTACGCCTGTATTTTCATTCGCCGATCAATGGGTATATGCCGCCAAAGCATGTGCAATCAGTATTGGATATGAATACCCAGATGGATGATGGGAGGGCACAGGCTTATTGTATGGCGCAGTGAGGTGCAGAAACGGCGCTTTATTTCTTTCTGTTTCCTTTTGTATGTATATACATTTGCTTTTTAAATGAGTCAGCAAAGTGCTGGCAAATACATGATACTGATGGGGATGGCTCGGATGCTACGCAGCGTTTGTCGACGGTGCGATTTTGGGTCGAGTGGATATTGAGCATCGCAATGCAGGCAAAATAATGGTTTGGCTGGAGTCAAAGGATGAGGCAAGAGACAAAGCAACAGTTTAAAAAGCTAGAATGGTCGGCGATATTGGCGCTGCTGTGTGCGGTTTTGGCGGCTATTTTTGTTTATCTTAGCTATGTCACTTTGGCTGAACGGCAAGCGGCAACAGAGCGTCGCTATCAATCGTATTTATTGGCTGAGCAAATGCGTTTAAGCTCTGATCAATTAACGTTAATGGCCCGTGCTTATGCGGCGACCGGAAATACCAAGTTTTTGCAATTTTATAATCAAATTCTTGATATTCGAAACGGCATTCGTCCTAGACCAGAAAATTATCATCGGGTGTATTGGGATTTATTAATGCCCCATCAAGGCGTTCCGCCTTTTCCTGATGGTCAAACAGTGAGTTTGCGGCAATTATTTGATCAAAATGGTTTTACTGAGCAAGAATTACTTCAGTTGCACGCCGCGCAAGCCAGTTCGGATCAATTGGCTGATTTAGAAAAAAATGTGTTTAAATTGGTGGCGCAAAATAAACCCAAAACGGATGGCAATTATGTTACGCCAGCGGCAGTGAGTCAGCTCTATGGCGAAGCTTATTTGCAGGCGAAAAGCCAGATTATGTCGCGGGTTAATGAGTTTTATCATTTGCAAGAGGCTAGAAATGCCGCCAGTGTTGCTCATGCTGTCAATAAAAACAACCTGATGATTAGCTTTGCTATTTTGAGTTTTATTGGCTTGGTGATTAGCTCTCTATTTAATTTTAGAGTAAGAGCGCAATTTGCGGATCAATTTATTGGCGACCTACAAAATGAAGTCACCGAGCAAACAAATATTATCATCGAAAAGAATCAAGAATTAACGCATGCTTTTGATTTAATGGCCAAGGCGCAGAAAAATCTGATTGAAACAGAAAAAATGGCTTCCTTAGGCGCTTTAGTCGTTGGCGTGGCGCATGAAATTAATACGCCGGTTGGAATTTGCATTACAGCGACGAGTTATATGGAAGAAGAAAATAATGAATTAAGTAAAATGGTTTCTGATCAGTCATTGAAGAAGAAATCATTAGAAAACTACTTGGAAAAATTTGATCAAAGTATTAAATTGTCACTCAAAAATCTACATCGAATTGCGAGTATTATTAATAACTTTAAAGAAGTAGCGGTCGATCAGGATGTGGATGTTTTTTCTTCAATTGATTTAAAGGAAGATATTCAATACATGGTTGATGAGGTGATGTTGAGTAATCAGTATAATCAAAATCAAATTACAATTTATGTACATTGCGATGAACAATGGATTTGCCTGTGCTATCCCGGCGTTTTAATTAAAGTGTTAAGGCAGTTACTTAAAAACGCGTTGATTCATGCTTTTGATGCTGGCGCCAATGGCCAAATCGATGTGGTGGTGGCGAAAATAGAGCATTACTATCAAATTAGCGTGCAAGATAATGGCAAGGGAATGCAAGAGCTTGAGCAGCTTAAAATTTTTGATCCGTTTTATACCACCAAGCGCAATCAAGGCGGCATTGGTTTAGGCTTGCCGATTGTTTTTAATTTGGTAACGCAAAAATTAGGTGGCTCGATTCGTTGTACTTCGGTGGTTGGGCAGGGCACGTGTTTTCAAATAAAAATTCCAGTTGAGGGCAAATCGGTCGATCTTACTTAAGTATGGGTAGCAAAGTGTTATGAGAAGACGTTAGACCAGGCATCCTCGCCGCAGACCGTGCATTGAGTACAGTAGGACAAAACGCGACTAGAAAGACGGGGATTAAGGACTTTAGTGAGCGTCGCTTGTGACAAGCGAACGTGTTGGCGTGATTGAGGGCAGAGCCTGAATGATTGACTTCATTTGGGCTTTATTTATGGCGGATGGAGTTAGGTATGCAATTGGTGATTGGGAATAAAAATTACTCTTCATGGTCTTTGCGGCCGTGGCTGGGGATGAAAGTTGCGGGAATTAAATTTGACGAAGTGGCACATGATTTGTACGCGCCCAATGCCTTGGCGGCGCGCTTGCAGTTCTCGCCTAGCGGCAAAGTGCCGGTTTTAATCGATGGTGATCTGCATATTTGGGATAGCTTAGCGATTGCAGAATATTTGGCGGAACGTTATCCAGCGGCCAAATTATGGCCACAAGAGATCGTAGCGCGCGCTTATGCACGCTCGGTTTGCGCTGAAATGCACGCTGGATTTTCGGCTTTACGCACGATGTGTCCTATGGATGTGACTCAGAGACATTCGGTGGTGATGAACGATGCGCTGCAGGCGGATATTGATCGGGTATTGGCGATTTGGCATGATTGCCGCGCGCGGTTTGCTGGGCATGGCGAATTTTTGTTTGGGCATTTTTCTTGGGTGGATGCTTTTTTTGCGCCGGTGGTGACGCGCTTTGTAACTTACGGTATTTCTGTTCCTGCGCCATTAGATTTATACATGAATGCAGTGCTAGCCTTGCCATCAATGCAAGAATGGCGGGTTGAGGCGCGAGCAGCGTTAAGTCTTGCTGTATAGCTGGATTAGATCGGCAATCAGCGCCAAAAACAGCGGCTTTTCGCCGCTTTTTGTTGCCTATTTTTTAGGCACGATGTAGAATCCGCGCCTTCCCCTTGGATGATTTGAATGCCATGCAGATTGGCCCGTATCAGTTAAAAAATAATCTGATCGTTGCGCCCATGGCGGGAGTGACTGATCGTCCTTTTCGTCAATTGTGTAAGCAGTTTGGCGCTGGGCATGCGGTCTCCGAAATGATGACTAGCGATGTGGCTTTACGTTCAAGTCAAAAATCTTTGCTGCGCGCTAATTTTGACGGTGAACTGGCGCCAATTTCGGCGCAGATTGCCGGCTCAGATCCCAAAATGTTGGCCGAAGCGGCGCGGTTTCAAGTCGCCAATGGCGCGCAAATTGTCGATATCAATATGGGCTGCCCAGTCAAAAAGGTCTGCAATAAGCTGGCGGGTTCGGCTTTATTGCAAAACGAGCAATTGGTTGGCGATATTTTGGCTGCGGTGGTTAATGCCGTTGACGTGCCAGTCACGTTAAAAACCCGCTTGGGTTTTGCCAATGGCGCGGAGAATATTTTGCGCGTTGCCGAGCTGGCCGAGAACGCTGGGATTGCTGCGTTGGCGATTCATGGCCGCACGCGGGAAGACATGTATCACGGGCAGGCAAGGTATGACTTGATTCGCGCAGTCAAAGAATCGATTTCGATTCCGGTGATTGCCAATGGCGATATCGATAGTCCAGCCAAAGCGGCTTTGGTGCTCAAAGAAACCGGGGCTGATGCGATTATGATTGGCCGTGCGGCACAAGGCCGACCTTGGTTATTCCGTGAAATTGCGCATTTTTTGGCGACGGGAGAAACCTTACCGCCGCCCGAAGTGCTAGAAATTCACGGCGTATTGCTGGGGCATTTGGACGATTTATATGCGTTTTATGGTGAGTATTCCGGTTGCCGCATCGCCCGTAAGCATATTGCTTGGTATACCAAGGGTTTACATGGCAGTAATGAATTTAGGCAAACGATGTATGCCGAGGAAAGCACCGCTGGACAAGCGCTAGCGGTCGATACCTACTTAAAAAGCTTGCTCAATTTTGGCGAGCGATTGCAATACCGCAACACAGCGAACGAGTCAGAATAGCGTAACAGCTGTGTGATGAAGACAATAACGAACACCGAAAAATCGGGAGATTGAATGACTACCCCCACCGACTTGATTGCAACGGCAATTAATGAATCGCTCGCGCAGTATTTTAATGACCTTGATGGTGAGCCGCCGAGTGCATTGTATGAAATGGTTTTGGCTCGCATGGAAAAGCCGCTCTTGGTGAATGTGCTGCAGCGCGTTGAGGGTAATCAATCGCGCGCTTCAGAAATGCTTGGCATTAATCGCAATACCCTGCGTAAAAAATTACAAGCCTACGATTTGTTATAAATCGACCCCTGTGGGGTCTAGTTTCAATTCAAACAGAGGAAAGCATGATGAGCAAAATTACCCGTGCCTTGATCAGCGTATCGGATAAAACTGGTGTTTTAGCATTTGCCCAAGCCTTGCATCAGCAAGGTGTCGAGATTCTTTCGACGGGTGGCACAGCTAAATTATTCGCCGATCACGGTCTACCCGTGATTGAAGTTGCCGATTACACCGGCTTTCCTGAAATGCTCGATGGCCGCGTGAAGACTTTGCATCCAAAAATCCACGGTGGCATTTTAGGCCGTCGTGATTTAGACGCGCATGTGGCCACGATGGGCGAGCATGGCATTGGTAATATTGATTTAGTCTGCGTGAATCTGTATCCGTTTGAAGCTACGATTGCCAAACCCGATTGCAGCTATGAAGACGCGATTGAAAACATCGACATCGGTGGCCCAGCCATGGTGCGCTCAGCCGCCAAAAACCACGCGCACGTGGCGATTGTCACTGATGCGGCGGACTACGATTTATTGATCGAAGAAATGCAAGCTAACGGCGGCGCATTGGCTTTGGCAACGCGCAAAAACTTGGCGAAAAAAGCCTTTAGCCATACTGCCGCGTATGACGGCGCGATTTCAAATTACCTGACGGCATTGACTACCGACGGTGAAAAAGCGATTTACCCAACGCGCTTAAACTTGCAGTTCGAAAAAGTGCAAGACATGCGTTACGGCGAAAATCCACATCAATCAGCAGCGTTTTACCGTGATTTGGATCCAGCAGCAGGCAGCTTGGCCAATTACAAGCAGTACCAAGGTAAAGAATTGTCGTACAACAATATCGCCGATTCGGATGCCGCGTGGGAATGCGTGAAGCAATTTGCCGAACCAGCCTGTGTGATTGTAAAACACGCCAATCCTTGCGGCGTTGCCGTGGGTAAAGACAGCTATAGCGCATACCGCCTAGCCTTAGCGACCGATACCACCAGTGCCTTTGGCGGGATTATTGCTTTTAATAAAACCGTAGATGCCGATACCATTGAAGCGGTTTCGACGCAATTTTTGGAAGTATTGATTGCGCCAGCCTACACGGCAGAAGCATTGGCTTTGATCGCCAAAAAACAAAATGTACGTGTATTGGAAATCGCGATTGAAAACGGTGAAAACCGTTTTGATATCAAACGCGTTGGTGGCGGTCTGTTGGTGCAAACACCAGACGTTCACGCGCTTTTACTGAGCGATTTGAAAGTCGTTACCAAATTGCAACCGACGCCTGAACAGTTGAAAGATCTGTTGTTCGCGTGGAATGTGGCCAAGTTTGTTAAATCGAACGCGATTGTGTTCTGCAAAGGCGGCCAAACACTGGGCGTTGGCGCTGGCCAAATGAGCCGTGTGGATTCAACTAAAATTGCCGCGATTAAAGCGCGCAACGCTGGGTTGGAATTACGCGGTTCAGTCGCAGCGTCAGATGCTTTCTTCCCGTTCCGTGATGGCGTGGATGTGATTGCCGAAAACGGTGTGTCAGCCATTATTCAACCAGGCGGTAGCTTGCGCGATGAAGAAGTGATTGCGGCGGCCGACGAACACGGTATCGCAATGGTGATGACTGGCATTCGTCATTTCCGTCATTAATCAGCAAAGCCGCTGCGCTGTTGATGCACTGTAGCGGTGTCGTTAATTGGTCGCCATTAAATGGGCGACCAGAATACCCATAAAAAATATAAATAATAACAAGCGAATCAGTCGATTGATCAAAGCTTGCTGGCATCTGGATGTTGAGCCGTATTTTCGGTTATTACGCCTTGCCAGTTGGTTTTGCATCCATGTTGAACTCAGCTCGCATCTCACGGGAAGATGAAAAACATTTTTAACTCTTCGAATGATTCAAAATAATGACATTTAAAAAAATATGGGCAATGTGTATCGGGCTATTGTTCGCTGCCAATGTATCGGCAGCCGATTGTGCTAACTGGTGGCTGTTTGATAAGGCTTGCGCCAATATCAGCAGCATCTGGGATGAGGGCGAAACGGGTTTGTTGGTGTCTGGCTACGCTTGGCATAATCGCAGCACCTATGATCGAGATAAAATCGATAACTATAACGAATTGGCGTATGGCGGCGGTCTTAGCTTGTATCGCAGCTTACCCAATAATAATGAAGAAATGATTTATGCGATGATGTTTTCTGATTCGCATAGCAAGCCTGAGACCCATATCGGCTATGCCTATATGTGGTATTGGAATGTCTTAGGTCCACTCAAAGCGGGGGCGGGTTTGACTGCGGGTTTGTTCTCGCGCAGTGATATCGGCAGTTATGTCCCGCTGCCTTTTGCCTTGCCTTTAGTTGCGCTGAAATATGACAAAGTTAATCTGTATGCGACTTATATTCCGGGTAGTAGCAATAATGGCAATGTGTTGTTTATATTTTCCCGCTTTGATTACTAATCAGCGCTTGGAGTAAGAAAGAAATGAATATCCTCGTCATTGGCTCAGGTGGCCGTGAACATGCATTAGCTTGGAAATTAGCCCAATCTGAGCGCTCGACTAAAGTATTTGTCGCGCCAGGCAATGCAGGGACTGCACTCGAAAAAAATCTCACCAATGTCGCAATCACCGCTATTTCAGAATTGATTGAATTTGCTAAAGCGGAAAACATCCAGCTGACCGTCGTTGGTCCCGAAGCGCCGTTGTCGCAAGGGATTGTGGATGCGTTTCGTTTGGCTGGGCTCAAAATTTTTGGCCCAACTCAGGCAGGCGCTCAGCTTGAATCATCTAAAGATTTTGCTAAAGCCTTTATGCAGCGCCATGGCATTCCGACTGCCGATTACCAAACGTTTGCCGATGCTGCGGCAGCGCATGCCTATATCGACGCCAAAGGCGCGCCGATTGTGATTAAGGCTGATGGCTTAGCGGCGGGTAAAGGCGTGGTGGTCGCGATGGACTTGCTCGAAGCCCATGCGGCAGTGGATGCGATGTTGTCTGACAATCAATTTGGCGACGCGGGTGCCCGCGTGGTGATTGAAGAATTCCTCACCGGCGAAGAAGCCAGCTTTATCGTGATGGTCGATGGTAAAAACGTATTGGCGATGGCCTCCAGCCAAGACCACAAGCGTTTACTCGACGGCGATTTAGGCCCGAACACCGGCGGCATGGGTGCGTATAGCCCCGCGCCAGTGGTCACGCCAGAAATCAACGCACGCGCAATGCGTGAGGTGATTTTGCCAACGGTGCAAGGCATGGCCAAAGACGGCATCGAATACACCGGGTTTTTGTACGCCGGTTTAATGGTGAGCCCGGATGGTTCGCTCAAAACGCTGGAATTTAACTGCCGCTTTGGTGACCCAGAAACTCAGCCGATTATGCTGCGCCTGAAGTCGGACTTTGTGACTTTGTGCGAGCATGGCGTGAACGGCACGCTCGATCAAGTTGAATGCGAATGGGATCGTCGGGTGGCTTTGGGCGTGGTAATGGCTGCGGCCAATTACCCAGAAACACCGCGCAAAGGCGACGTGATTACCGGTTTGCCGAGTGATTTAGAAGACGGTCATGTGTTCCATGCCGGTACTACGCTCAATGCCGCGGGTGAGCCAATCACCAGTGGCGGCCGTGTATTGTGTGTTACCGCATTTGGTGAAAACTACAAAATGGCGCAAAAACGCGCGTATGAAATTTTGGCCGAGATTCATTTTGATGGCGCGCAATATCGTAATGATATTGCTTGGCGAGCGATTAATCGTAAATAAAGCATTGCGATCACTACAAAGTAAAAAGCGGCCTTGGCCGCTTTTTTTTACGCTATAAAATTGTTGCTTGTTACTCAAATAAATCGGTTTTATTCGCGTCGATGGCTGCGTAAGGTGTGATTGATTCTGGCGATAAAGCGAGGGTTAATCGCGCTTTATTTTTTGTTGCCAGCGGGTTTTGAATCGAGCTTTGTTGATCGGCATCAACGAGGAATCAGCAATACTGTGTGGTATTATGAATCATTCTCATTGCGGACTGGCGATTATGCGTTCTTTAGCTCAGCTTGATTTAAACCAACGTGCTTTGGTACAAACGATTGGCACTGATGTTGATTTGCTACCGCGATTGTCGGCGCTGGGTTTGCGTGAGCACAGTGAAGTCACGGTGATACGCCGAGGCTGGCTCGGTGGCCCTTTGCATTTGCGGGTGGGTAATACTGAATTTATGCTGCGCCGTGCCGATGCCGCGCGGATTCAAGTGATGCCGATTGCGTCAAGTGTTGCTGTGCTGGATCAAACTGAGGTTTTAGCATGAAGCGGGTGGCGCTGGTTGGGATGCCCAATACTGGAAAATCGACGTTATTTAATCGCCTGACTGGCGGCACTGCTCGCGTGGCCAATTGGCCGGGCTTAACGGTGGAATTGGCTTCCAGCCGAATTTTGCTCGGCGCCAATATGGTGCAAATTTTTGATTTGCCGGGGATTTACGATTTAATCGGCGGCGCAGAGGACGAGCATGTCGCCCAGCGCTTTTTGGCTGAAGCCAAGCTCGACGCCATTGTGCTGGTGCTCAATGCCACGCAACTCGATCGCCAGTTGGCCTTAGCGCTGCAGCTCAAAGCCTTAGGTGCGCCGTTACTAATTTGCCTCAATATGCAAGATGAAGCCAAACGCGCTGGTATTTCGATTGATTGCGATGTGCTGGCCCAAGCGCTGGGCTGCGCAGTGCAATTGATTAGCGCTAAATTGGGTACGGGCCTGAATGAAGCCAAGCAGCAATTAAATCAATTGATGTCGCACACCAGTGTGCAGCTTGATTTAGCCAATGTACCTGCAGCCAGCGCCATGCATGCGCAAGAAAAACGTCTGTTTCAAGCCGCAGTCCACCAGCCGCCGACGCTAGCGCTGGACACCACCGCACAAGTGGATCGTTTTGTGTTGCACCCTTGGTTGGGATTGCCGCTGTTTATCATCGTGATGTTCGGTTTGTTTCAACTCACTTTTGCCATCGGTACACCGTTGCAAGACACGATGGAAGCGGGATTAATTTGGTTCAAAGAAGGGTTCTTATTGCCCGCAACCCAAGCTTTACCAGCTTTTTGGCAAGGATTGATTGTCAATGGCTTGTTTGATGGCGTCACCACGGTACTGACTTTTGCGCCGATTATTTTCTTGTTTTTCTGCTTAATGTCAGTGATTGAAGATTCAGGTTATTTTGCCCGCGCCGCGTTTATGATGGATGGCATTATGAGTCGGATGGGGCTCGATGGTCGTGGCTTTGTGATGCTAATGATGGGCTTTGGCTGCAATGTGCCGGCGATTATGGGTACGCGAGTGATTCGCGACCATAAAGCGCGCTTACTGACGATGCTCACCATTCCTTTTTCATTGTGCTCGGCGCGCTTGCAGATTTTCTTGTTTTTGAGTGGCGCTTTGTTTAGTCCAGCCAATGCGCCATGGGTGTTGTTGTCGCTGTATATCATCAGTATTTTGATTGCGATGGGCACTGCGGTGTTGTTTCGCTCGCACTTTCAATCCAATGAGCCGTTTGCGCTGGAATTACCGCCTTATCGTTTGCCGTTGATGAGTCATATCTGGCGGCGGGGCTGGGGTGAGGCGCGCGACTTTTTGCGTTTAGCCAGCACCATGATCGTTATTGGGGTGGTGTTAGTGTGGTTGCTGACTAATTTCCCTAATCCACAACACAGTTATGCCTTGATGGTGTCGGATTTTTTCCAACCGGTATTGTCGCCCATTGGCATTGATTCGACCTTGTCGATTGCGCTGATCTTTGGTTTTGTTGCCAAAGAAGTCGTGCTTGGCGCTTTATCGGTGATTACTGGGCATGAGGGTACGGCGCTGGCAACACAGCTCGCGCACACGCTTGATCCGGTGTCGGCATATAGCTTTATGTTGTTTACGCTGACGTATATTCCTTGCGTTTCAGTGATTGCCGCGATGAAAAAAGAATCCAAATCGACGGCATTTACTGCGTTTTCGCTGGTGTGGTCTTTGGGTTTGGCGTGGACGATTTCTTTTGTTTTTTACCAATCAGCACGTCTGCTGAATTTTTAATCGCCTTCTACCCCTTTTGTATGGCGTGATTGGGGGGAATTCAGGGTAAAATGGCGGGTTTTGCAACCCGCTATTTTTTCATGAACCTGCTTGTTCTCGGCCTTAACTATCAAACTGCACCGCTTGCGGTACGGGAGCGGCTTAGCTTTAATCCCGATGAGTTGCCATCGGCACTGGCTGATTTGGTTGCGCTCAAGGGCGTTTTTGAAGCGGCGATTGTCTCCACCTGTAATCGAACCGAGCTGTATTGCCACGCTCGCGATATCGATCAAGTGATGTATTGGCTTGCAGACAACAGAAATCAAAGCGTTGATAGCATTACCTCCCATATGTATATCTATGAAGGTGAGGCTGCGGCGCGGCATGCTTATCGCGTGGTCTCCGGTTTGGACTCGATGGTGGTGGGTGAAACCCAAATTGTTGGGCAGTTTAAAGATGCCGAACGCTCAGCGCGTGATGCCGGCACCTTGGGCACCTTGCTCAATGGGGTGTTTCAGCGGGCTTTTTCCGTAGCCAAAGAAGTTCGCACGCGGACACAAATTGGTTCGTCATCGGTATCGATGGCCGCCGCTGCGGTGCGTTTGGCCGAGCGAATTTTTCCTTCGATTGCTGATTGCAAAGTGTTGTTTATTGGTGCCGGCGAAATGATTACGCTGTGTGCCACGCATTTTGTTGCGCAAAACCCCAAAAAAATCGCCATTGCCAATCGCACGCTCGAGCGCGGTCAAGCGCTAGCGCAGCAATTTAATGGCGAAGCGATGTTGTTGGCCGATTTGCCGGCCAGAATGGCCGAGTTTGACGTGGTGGTGACGTCCACTGCTGCGTCGTTGCCGATTGTGGGCAAGGGCATGGTGGAGCGCGCTTTAAAATCACGCCGCCATCGGCCGATTTTTATGGTCGATTTGGCCGTGCCACGCGATATAGAAAGCGAAGTGGCGGATTTAAACGACGTGTATTTATTTACCGTGGATGATTTAGCCGAGGTGGTACGGCAAGGCGTCGAGTCGCGCTCTTTGGCCGTGGAAAGTGCCGAAGCGATTATTAGCGAGCGTTTGAGCGACTTTACGACTTGGCTGGCTGGCCGCGCTTTGGTGCCAACGATTCGTGATTTGCGCGATCATTCTGAGCGCATTACCCGGACTGAAGTGGCCAAAGCGCAAAAACGCTTGGCCGCTGGTGCTGACCCAAGTAGCGTGATTGAGCAAATGGCGCAGCAAATGAATAATAAATTTTTGCACGCGCCGCTGGCTGCGCTCAATAGCGCTGCGGCTGATGAACAAGAAAGCTTGGTCAATTTAGTGCGTCGTTTATATCGATTGCAAGATATTGATTAAAAGCGGGGAGTTGGGAGTTGGGAGTTGGGAGTGGGGAGTGGGGAGTGGGGAGTGGGGAGTATATGAATATGGCCTTTAAGGCTTAAGGGTTATATTCATATACCTTCGTTTTGTATGGCCTTGGTAGCAAACTGTTGATTTGTGTTGATTGTATTTAGGCGCGGTATGGATTCGCGGTTGATCCTTTGAGGACGCGCCGCATTCCTGTTCTGGATGGGGATGATTGTGTCGGCGTGATACCTCGCTTTACCGCTGAGCCAGCCGCTTTCGTTTAAAAAACGAATGGGTTTATTCAAAACTTGCCTAAATCGACCCGAGTAAACTTTATATTTAGCAGTGGTTTGAGTTCTGCGAGATTTTAATCTTGCTGGTAACTCGCCTTATGGAAACCGCATGAAACCATCAATTCAAGCCAAATTATCGCAATTGGCCGACCGTTTAGAAGAAGTGAGCGCCTTATTGGCGTCTGAAGAAGCCACGCGCGATATGGATCAATATCGCAAATTAAACCGTGAATACAGCGAAATCACCCCCGTGGTTGAGCTGTGGCACGAATTTAATCGCATCAATGCCAATTTGGCCGATGCTGAGGCGATGCTGTCTGATCCGGAAATGGCTGAATTGGCCTTTGAGGAAATCAAAGACGGCAAAGTGCGTCTTGAGCAGCTCGACTACGATTTGCAAACCGCGCTACTGCCCAAAGACCCGAACGATGAGCGCAATATTTTCCTCGAGATTCGTGCTGGCACGGGTGGCGATGAGGCGGCGTTGTTTGCAGCGGATTTGTTCCGCATGTATAGCCGCTACGCCGAGCGCAATCGCTGGCAAGTTGAAATCATGTCGGTGAATGAATCTGAGCTTGGTGGTTACAAAGAAGTCATCGCGCGCATTGTTGGGCAAGGCGCGTATTCGCGACTGCGTTTTGAGTCCGGCGCGCACCGCGTACAGCGGGTCCCAGCGACGGAAACGCAAGGGCGGATTCATACCTCAGCGTGTACCGTGGCGGTGATGGCCGAAGCCGATGAGATGGAAGAAATCAACATCAATCCAGCCGATTTGCGCATTGATACTTACCGCGCCAGTGGGGCCGGTGGTCAACATATTAATAAAACCGACTCAGCCGTGCGCGTGGTGCATATTCCGACTGGCATTATTGTTGAGTGCCAAGACGATCGCTCGCAGCACAAAAACAAAGCGCGGGCGTTAGCGGTGCTGTCGGCGCGAATTAAAGACGCGCAAATGCAAGTAATCAACGCCAAAGAAGCTGCTGAGCGCAAATCGCTGATCGGCTCGGGCGACCGGTCGGAGCGCATCCGCACCTACAATTATCCGCAAGGCCGGATGACCGATCACCGCATTAATCTGACCTTATACAAGCTCGATTACATCATGGACGGTGATTTGACTGAATTAACGCAAGCCCTGATGAGCGAGCGCCAAGCCGAATTGCTGGCGCAACTGAGTGATTAGTCCAAAACCTTTCAACGCAGAGACGCAAAGGCGCAGAGGAAAAACAATTCAAATGGTTTTCTCTGCGCCTCTGCGTCTTTGCGTCAGATTTTAAAGTTGGAATATAAATGAACGTATTTTACGAAGAAGATGGCAGCTTTAAGGTTGCAACGATCCAAGACGAGCAGCCGGCGAGTTTGCAAGTTGAAGATACGCGCGGTAAGCGCAGCAAAATCAAGGCCGCCAATGTCTTGCTCAAGTTCGATAAAGTCGGTTTGGATGACTTTTTTAAAGCCGCGCAAAGCGAAGCTGCCGACGTTGATGTGACTTTATTGTGGGAATGTTGCGGTGGTGACGAGTTGAGTTTTGCCGCGATTGCCGCTGAATATTTTGGTAAAAATCCAAGCTTAATTCAGCAAGCTGCCGCGGCGATCGCCTTGCACGCTGCGCCGATGTATTTTTATCGTAAAGGACGTGGCAATTACAAAGCCGCGCCAGAAGAAAACCTCAAAGCGGCACTGGCTGGTGTCGAGCGTAAACAGCGCGAAGCGGAGCAAATGGCCGTATGGCAGGCCGAATTACTAGTGGGTATCTTGCCAGAAGCCTTTAAACCCATGCTCGCCAAGCTAATACATCGCCCAGACAAAAACGGTTTGGAATACAAAGCTTTGGCGCAAGCGGCTGAAAGCGCGCAAACGTCGACTTTGCGTTTACTGGATAAAGTCGGTGCGATTCCGAATATCGCGCAATATTTCCTCGATGGTTTTTTGGCCGAACATTTCCCTAAGGGACGTGGTTTTGCTGAATTTGAGCCGGTGACTGCGCCGGAGGATCTGCCGATTGCCGACGTAAAAGCGTTCTCGATTGATGACGCAACGACGACCGAAATCGACGACGCGTTCAGTTTGCAGAAATTAAAAAATGGTAACTGGCAAGTCGGCATCCATATTGCCGCGCCAGTGCTGGGGATTGCGCCGGGCTCGGCGCTGGATCAAGTGGTACTGGATCGCCTGTCGACGGTGTATTTCCCCGGCGACAAAATCACCATGTTGCCCGATGACGCGGTGAATGTGTTTACCCTCGAAGAAGGTGCAGCGCGCCCAGCAGTATCGATGTATTTGGAAGTGTCGCTCGGCTTTGATATTTTGAGCTACCGCTCAGTGATCGAGCGTGTGCCGGTGGTGGCCAACTTGCGCCACCATGATATCGAGCCGTATTTCAACGAAGACACCGCCGGTCAAGACGGGCCAGATTATCCGTGGAAAGACGAACTCAATTTCTTGTGGCATTTTGCCGGTGCGCTGGAAGGGCGTCGCGGTAAGGCCGATCAGCCGCAGCAAACGCGGATGGATTACAACTTTTATATCGACCGCGACGTGGTGGATGGTGTTGAGAGCGAAAAAGTACGCATCGTGCCACGTAAACGCGGCGCGCCGATGGATAAACTCGTCGCCGAGCTGATGATTTTGGTCAATAGCCAATGGGGCAAAGAGCTGCGCGACGCGCAAATCGCCGGTATTTATCGCTCGCAAGGTGGTGGCCGCGTGCGCTTGTCAACACAGGCCACAGCGCATGCGGGTCTTGGCGTTGAATGCTATATGTGGTCGAGCTCGCCGCTACGCCGCGCTGTGGATTACATTAATCAACAGCAATTAGTGGCCATGCTGCGCGGCGAAAAACCGCGCTACCAAAAAAATGACGCGGAATTATTCACCGCGATTTCCTCATTTGACGCCGCTTATGCCGCTTATGCTGAATTCCAAGATAAGATGGAGCGCTACTGGTGCTTGCGTTTCATGGTGCAAGAAAACCTAAAAGACTTTAACGCGCAAGTGATTAAAGAAAATCTGGTACGCATTGACGGCATGCCTTTGGTGTTGCGCGTCGGTGGCTTGCCTGAGTTGCCGGCTGGAACTACCGTCGCCTTGCAGCGTCTCAATATTGATTATCTTGATTTAACGGTCGAGATGCGTGTCGCAAGAATGTAAAGCCCAGCGACAGAGCGAGTTTTCGGCGCGCTCTATCGTTTTGCCATACTGAATCGACCGTGTGCGCTGGCAGATTTACAAGAATATTTTTTTGGCTTTCTATTTATTGCCATCAAGCTTTTGCACTAATACTGTTAAATTGACTTTAGCGCCGTTAATGATCACGGCGTTGATGATTTGGAATACGTGAATTTCGTGGCCGCGTTTAAGAATTAAACGCCTACTCACAAGGAATAATGATGCAGCCTAACCGCCGGCTCAGTGATTTTTTACCGTTGAAATTTGCCAACGGTAATCAAGTAAAGCAATTCTCTAAGCCCTGTGTGCGTTGCGGCACGATGCTCGACGCGAAACAAATGAATGGCATTGCGCGTTTGGTGGAAAACCACATTGCGATTGCCGCGACAGCACAATGCCCAAAGTGCAGCGAAAACTTTGGCGTGGCCTGTGTGATTAACCCAGATAAGCAAGTGAAACGGGTAGTGTTACCACGGGTGCTATTTAATTTGTATTTACGCGCTTTGCCAGTGCAAAAAAACGAATTGAGTGCCGAGTCGATACCCAATCGCGGTGCGATGTCACGCCCTGAAGTGCGCGATGCCATAGAAGACGCGGCCGAAATCGCGCGTCGGCAAGCGAGCGCTCAGCAAGTGAAAGCGCGAGATATTGTGCGTTCAGAAGAAGCGCTAGGGCGTTTTAACGAAAAAGCGATTCCGGCTTGGCTATTACTCGATGGCCAGCGTTTTGACTTTGAACGCATCGCACCGAACGCGCAAGTGGGCGAGGGCGAGTTTTTGCTCGATGATTGTTTGATCTATCGCGCTAAAGTTTAATTTATTCTGGCTGTGCATTGGGCATTTGCGCCAATGCAATTTATAATCGAGCCCTATTTGAAATGCGCTTAAGTGAACGCTCTGTTTAGGGCACTTGGTCCATCCTTTCGGTATGACCTGCAGCGCGGGAGAAAACCATGCAACGCAATATGCTCAAATCCAAACTGCACCGTGTAACAGCAACGCACGCCGAGCTGCATTACGAAGGTTCGTGCGCGATCGATGAAAATTTACTCGATGCCGCCAATATTCGCGAATACGAAGCGATTGATATTTGGAATATCAATAATGGCGCACGATTCTCGACGTATGCCATCAAAGGCCAACGCGGCTCGGGGATTATTTCAGTGAATGGCTCAGCAGCACGCCATGCGCAAGTCGGTGATTTATTGATTATTGCGACGTTTGCCAATTATGAAGAAAACGAATTGGTCGAACATAAGCCATCGTTGATTTATGTTGATAACAATAATCAAATGACGCACAGCAAAAATGCGATTCCAACGCAGCAGCTTTGATTGCAATGTGGTAGCGAATTAAATCGCTGCGACCTTGCCTTTCATGGCCCAATCCCCTTTAGCCGCAGTTGCAAAAGGGGATTTTTTTATGCCTCGTTTGGCTAAAAATGACGCCGATCCAAGTAAGGAATGACTCAATGAATATCACCGCAGTAAAAGAATACCTACTGACTTTGCAGCAAAATATCGTTGCGACATTAGAAAACATCGATGGCTGCTGTTTTCAAACCGATCGTTGGCAGCGTCCAGAAGGCGGCGGCGGCATTAGCCGTGTGATCGAAAATGGCGCGGTGTTTGAGCGTGGTGGGGTGAATTTCTCGCACGTATTGGGTGCGACCTTACCGCCATCAGCGAGCGCGCATCGGCCGGAACTCGCCGGCTGTGCTTGGGAAGCAATGGGCGTTTCATTGGTGCTCCATCCGCGCAATCCGTATATTCCAACAGTGCATATGAATGTGCGCTTTTTTGTTGCGCAACCGGCTGCGGGCAGTGATGCTGCGCCAGTGTTTTGGTTTGGCGGCGGTATGGATTTAACGCCGTATTATGGCCACCGCGAAGATGCGTCGCATTTTCATCAAACGTGTCATCAAGCGTTAGCGGCGTTTGGCTCCGATTTATATCCACGTTTTAAAGACTGGTGTGACCGGTATTTTTATTTAAAACATCGCCAAGAAGCGCGTGGTATTGGTGGGATTTTCTTTGATGATTTTTCTGAGCTGGGCTTTGCGCAAAGCTTGGCGATGATGCAATCGGTGGGGGATGCCTTTTTGCCAGCGTATACGCCAATTGTGGCGCGCCGCCGTGATTTGGAATACGGCCAGCGTGAACGCGATTGGCAAGCGTATCGCCGCGGTCGCTATGTTGAATTTAATCTGGTTTGGGATCGCGGTACTTTATTTGGCTTGCAATCGGGTGGTCGTACCGAATCGATTTTAATGTCGATGCCACCGCTGGCCGCTTGGCGTTATGACTATCATCCGCAAGCGAACTCGCCAGAAGCCGCCTTATTGAGTGATTTTTTACCGATTCAACACTGGCTGACATAAAGCGAGCTGGCGGGATGCGTGCAGTTGATTCCCGCCAAATTCGCCAACCCCTCGGCTAGGCGCTTTTGGCGGCGATTGAGCGCTGTAGTTCGCTGACATAAGATGAAGCGCTGATACGCCTTGATTCGCTGCGAAAATCGCGCCTGCAGGATGGAAAACCCAACGTCAACAGACCCTAGTGCGTCTATTTGTTGTTTACCCTCTTTGCGGCTTGCTGCCGCATTCTGTTTTGATTACCCCTTCCGTTTTATTCACGTCGACCATTTTTGGCGTTCTTTCGATTTTTAATTCAGCTTGCGATAAGCAAAAAGTAAGCTAATTTTATATCTGTGTATCAATTCCCAAGTTAGTCGCATGTTCAGGCAAAGGGTATCGCATGGCGAAGACCATTTTAATTGTTGATGACTCATCGAGCATGCGACAAACCGTGGGTATGGCATTGAAAAAAGCCGGCTATGAGGTGGTGGATGCTTGTGATGGCCGTGATGCGCTCACTAAGCTTGATGGCCGTAAATATAACCTCATTATTTCGGACGTTAACATGCCGAATATGGATGGGATTAGCTTTGTGAAAGCAGCCAAACAGCTGGCAAATTATCGCTTTACGCCGGTGATTATGTTAACCACCGAATCAGGTGAAACACTTAAAAATGAAGGTCGTGCTGCTGGCGTTAAAGCGTGGGTGGTGAAGCCATTTCAACCGGCACAAATGTTAGAAGCGGTACAAAAACTGATCCTGCCTTAAAACGTGCGTTCAACTTCTATGGATTTCGATGAAAACCAAACGGTGAATCAGCAATGAGTGAACTTATTTTGGACGGCGAGCAAACCATCTACCAAGTGCGCGACACTTATCTGCAACTCAAATCGATCATGAATGAAAGCAAAGGTTTGTCTTTGTCTTTACCGCAGATTCAAGAGTGCGATTGTGCTTTTGTGCAGCTCTTGCTGTGGGTCAAGCAAGAGGCTGAGCGTCAACAGCAGCCGTTGCACTTCTTGCAACCGCCGGCAGCGTTAGTCGAGCTGGTGAGCTTACTGGGTTTAAGTGATGTGCTTTTCGCGCCAAATCAGGAGATGCTTAATGGATGATGAAGGACTACAGGCATTTATTGATGAAGCCAACGAGTTGTTGCAGCAAATGGAACATATTTTGCTCGATGCTGAAAATGCCCAAGGTAACACTGAGCTACTGAATGCACTATTTCGGACGATGCATACGATTAAAGGTTCGGCAGGTTTATTTGCGTTGGACGGTATCGTTAAATTTACCCACGAAGTTGAAAACGTTCTCGATTTATTGCGCAATGGCAGCATCCAGCTCGATGAAGCCTTAGTGAGTGTCATGCTGCGCTGTCGTGACTATGTGCAAAGCATGGTCGATGCGATGAGTAATGAAAAAATAATACCTTCTGATGACGATCGCGCCACCTTGTTGGCAGATTTGCAGCTGTATCAAGTTAAAAAAACACCAGCAACACCGATGACTCAAGTTCCGGAGCTCGAAGCCGCGCTAGTGTTGCAAGTTAAGACGAATACGAGCTGGTTGATTTACTTGGGTTTTAGCCCTGATTTACTGAGGCATGGCTTGGATTTAGCGAGCTTTTTTCGTTTTTTGGCGCGACAAGGGCGTATTGAACGGGTATTGCCATTAATCGATACGCTGTTAAACGTTTCTGATTTTGACCCTGAGCAAAATTATCTGCAATTTGCCGTGCGTTTCGAAGGTGATAGCACTACGGCGGCTTTACATGATGTGTTTGAGTTTGTGCGTGAAGACAGCTTGATTTTGATTACCCCGTTGGCCGAGGCGCGCGACTTTTTACAGCAGCAAACTGAACAAATCTCCCGTGAAATTTGGGAAAAAATTAATGCAGCTTGGGTTGAATTGGGCCTAGCACCGCTGGAGAGCGAAAAAATAGCGGCCGTCGTTTCACCCGTCGTGGCTCATTTAGCACTGGAAACCAGCACCTTGGTCGGTGGTGCAAAAAAAGTTAAAACGGAGAAAGCCGGTGAAGCCACTTTTTTGCGGGTGGAAGCTGAAAAACTCGATAGCTTGATTAATTTGGTCGGTGAATTAGTGATTTCTGGCGCGGCAGGTAATTTGCTGGCCAGTCAAAATGGCGCGATGGCTTTGCAAGAGTGGAGCCTGAGCATGAGCAATTTGATCGAACAAATTCGCGCCGGCGTGTTGTCGATGCGAATGGCGCAAGTGGGTGAAGTATTTCAGCGTTTTCCACGCGTGGTTCGAGACGTAGCCAAAGAGCTAGGTAAAGACATTCATTTAGAAGTCACCGGCGCCGAAACCGAGCTGGATAAATCCATGATTGAAAAATTATCCGATCCGCTGATGCACATTGTACGCAATGCAATGGACCATGGTATTGAGTCCAAAGAGGCAAGGATCAAGGCGGGCAAGCCAATACATGGCACGGTGTATTTGAATGCATATCACGAATCAGGCAGTGTCATGATTGAGGTGAGTGATGACGGTGCGGGTTTACGCCGAGATAAAATTCTCGCTAAAGCGGTTGAGCGTGGTTTGGTCAGTGCGGATGCGCAATTATCTGAACAGGAAATCTATAGCCTGATTTTTGAGCCAGGATTTTCAACGGCGGAACAAATTACTAATTTGTCCGGCCGTGGTGTTGGCATGGACGTGGTGAAAAAAAGCATTGATGCGCTACGTGGCCATGTCATGGTCGACTCTGATGTTGGCATTGGGACCGTCTTGCGAATTCGCCTTCCGTTGACCTTAGCAATTATTGATGGATTTTTAGTTCGCAGTAGCAATGCGACGTATGTGGTGCCACTGGAGTCGGTGATTGAGTGTATTGAATTGCCTGATGAATTAAAAATGGATGGCAGTTTAGATCATTTAAATTTGCGTGGTGAATTATTGCCTCTATTGCGGTTATCTAATTTTCTTGATTTGGAATCGAGCGGCCAAGAAGTTAGTCGTGCCAATGTGGTGGTATTACGTGCCAATGAACGTAAAGTCGGCTTAGTGGTTGATGCGTTATTGGGTGAATTTCAAACCGTAATTAAACCTTTAGGTACGTTATTTCAACATCTTAAAGCCATTGGTGGCTCAACTATTTTAGGTAATGGGCAAGTGGCGTTGATTTTGGATGTGAGTGAGCTGGTTCAGCATGTCACGCTACGCGATGCAGAGCTATTTAGTTTTAATCATGAATTGGCCACTCGGTCGGTGGTGCATAGCCATTTGGCAATTTGATGGTATGTGTAGTGAGCGTCAAACCAAGGAGAAAGCGATGAATTCAACTAAAAACATGAGCGTTGCAATGCGTTTAGCACTAGGCTTTGGTGCGCTGGTTGTCATGTTATTAATTTGTGTAGCGGTAGCTGTACAAGGCTTGGCACAAATTGATAATCAGCTTGACGATATTATTAAAGTGAAATTTTCTCGAAATGATATGTATGGCTTAATGCTCGATAAACTACAAGAAATGCGCGTGCTTTATCGGCAAGCCGTAATTGAAGATGACGAAACTAAACTCAAGGGCATTGAGGAAAAATATCAAGTCGCTAAAAAAGAATTTCTAGAGACACAAATGGCATTGAGTAAATCAATGGAAGAGCAAGATGGCTTTAATTCACGTAAAGAAATCGAGATTCAAAATCAATTAAAAACTTTAACTCCGCCGGCTTTTGAGCTTGCAGATAAAGTGCTGATGTTAGGCGTGAATAATCAAGCTGAAGAAGCAAAAATCGCTTTAGAACAAGTCATTATTCCCGTCAGTCATTTATTGCAAGTTGTTCGTGATTTGGGTGATGAACAAACGCGCTTAAGTCAATTGAGTGGAAAAGAGGCGGCAGTTAGCGTTGATAAAACCAAATGGCTATTGGGTAGTGTGGCTCTGGTGGCCTTGTTTCTATCGATAATTATTAGCTGGCTGATTATTCGCTCGATTACTCGCGCTTTAGGCGGTGAGCCTTATTATGTGCAAGCGCTGATGTTTGAATTGTCTAAAGGCAATTTAATGATTGATGTCGCAGTACGTGATAGTGATAAGACCAGTTTGGCTTATGCGATTCGGACCATGGTCGAGCGTTTACGCGGCATCATTATCGAAGTAAAAAGTAGTACTGACAATATGTCAGCCGCATCGATGCAGCTGTCGAGTACCTCACAAAGCCTATCGCAATCATCGAGCGAATCGGCCGCCAGTATTGAGGAAACCTCATCGTCGATCGAAGAAATGACTTCGTCGATTAATCAAACCAATGAAAATGCTCGGTTGACCGAAAGTATTGCCACTAAAGCCTCTCGCGAGGCGTCAGAAGGCGGCGCGGCGGTGCGCGAAACAGTGGAAGCGATGCGTAAAATCGCCGAACGCATCCGCATTGTTGACGATATTGCCTACAAAACTAATCTATTGGCCCTCAATGCCGCGATTGAGGCTGCGCGTGCCGATGAGCATGGTAAGGGCTTTGCTGTGGTTGCTGCCGAAGTGCGTAAATTAGCTGAACGCAGTCAAGTTGCGGCGCAAGAAATCAGTTCAGTGGCCAGCAATAGCGTGGCTTTAGCTGAGCGCGCCGGGAGTTTGCTCGATGAAATGGTGCGTTCAAGCACTAAAACGGCCGATTTAGTTCAAGAAATTGCTGCTGCAGCCAATGAACAGGCCGGCGGTGTTGGCCAAATCAATAGCGCAGTTCAGCAAATTAACAGCTCAACGCAAGCCAATGCTTCAGCTAGTGAAGAGTTGGCGGCTACGGCAGAAGAAGTCAGCTCGCAAGCGGGTAATTTACAAGATGTGATGGGTTTTTTTCAAATCGATAGCACCGCTCACCGTCGCAGTAGTGCCTCATTAGGCAAAGGGATGAGCAAAAAACAATTGCATTCGACGAACGCTTCTAACTCATCGGGTTTGGATGAGAATGATTTTGTCCATTTTTGAGAGGAGTTCATGATGGGGGCGCTCGCATTAATCAATAAAATGGCCGGTAAAAGTAATGCAGATATTCAAATGCAAAGCACCGAACAATATCTTTCATTTCAACTGGGAGGAGAAACGTTTGCGATTGGCATTCGCTCGATTCGCGAAATCTTAGAATATGAATATCTGACTGAAGTACCGATGATGCCGGACTTTTTGCGCGGGGTGATGAACTTACGTGGCGCGGTGGTACCAGTGACGGACTTGGCCTTGCGCTTTGGCCGAGCCCGCACTGAGCTGGGTCGGCGCACTTGTGTGGTGATTGTTGAGGTGTTAGACCCAGAAACTGGTGCGGCACAATTAATTGGTGTTTTGGTGGATGCAGTACACGAAGTCTTGACCATTGCCCTTGATGATATTGAAAGAGCGCCGCAGTTTGGTAGCAAATTACGCACTGAGTTTATTTCTGGTATGGCGTGTGTGGATAATCGCTTTATTGTTTTGTTGGATATTTCACGGGTATTGTCAGTGGAAGAAATGTCCGTTTTGGCGGGAATTGAGCATGATGGTGTGATGCCAAAAATGGATGATAGCCATGCTTCTTGAAGAGCATTATGCAATTAAATGATGCGACGTTTGCTCGCTTTAGCGCATGGATGCGCGAGCAATCGGGCATGCATATGCCAGAGAGTAAAAAAACATTATTGCAACAGCGCTTACTGAATCGTTTAACCGCGCGGCAAGTGAGTACGTATGAAGCGTATTTACGGTTGTTACAAGATCCAGACGAGGTGCAAGAGCAAGCCATTGCGGTGGATTTACTCACTACGCACGAAACTTTTTTCTTTCGTGAGCGTAAACATTTTGATTGGATGCAACATGAAGTTGCGGCTTGGCCTAAAAATCGCGCGTTGAATGTATGGAGTGCTGCATCGTCGACTGGGGAGGAAATCTGGAGTATCGCGATGATTTTGGCGCATCAGCTCGGCGAGCAGGCCGATTGGCGGGTACTCGGTAGTGATATTAGTTTGCGAGTCATTGCGCAGGCTAAAGCAGCGCATTATTCGCTCAATCGAGTTGACGGGATTCCGAGTGTGTTGATGCGAAAATATTGTCTTAAAGGGGTGGGCAAGCAAGATGGTTCTTTATTGATTGTCCCCGCGCTGCGAAATAAAGTGGAATTTAAGACCATTAATTTAGCTTTGCCATTACCTGAAATTGGGTTGTTTGATTTTATTTTTTTACGCAATGTACTTATTTATTTTGATGTTAATGGCAAGCAGGAAATTTTGAACAAAGTGATCAAAAAGCTTAAAAACAATGCTTATTTATTTGTTAGCCATTCGGAAAGTTTATATGGTTTGAGTGAAGATTTGAAATTGATTCAGCCAGGTATTTATCAGTATAAATCTGCAGCGTCGGTTTAAAATACTCGATTTTTTTAGTTGTTGGTCATGTCTTGATAGGCTAATTAATGTATTTTAGTTTGTCGTTAACGGTGTTTTTAAAATTGGTGATTAATTAAATCTTTTAGTTACGATATTCATCGGGTAAAAATATGATTAAGGTCATGGTTGTTGATGATTCTGCTGTAATTCGTCAGGTGGTAAGCTCGATTTTAAATGCAACTACGGATATTCGCGTTATTGATTCAGCGCCTGATCCAGTTTATGCCCTTGAGAAAATGAAAAAAGACTGGCCAGATGTTTTGGTTTTAGATATTGAAATGCCCAGAATGGATGGAATTACGTTTCTTAAGCAATTAATGAACGAGCATCCAACGGCTGTGGTGGTTTTATCCTCGCTCACCACGCAAGGATCGGCCACCGCGATTGAGGCTTTGCGCGCAGGGGCTGTGCAGGTTTTGGCCAAATCCAGTTTAGGGGTAAAACAAGCGTTATTGGATGACGCGGCCAGTTTGGTCAGCGCCGTTCGAGCCGCAGCGAGGGCGAAAGTGTCTTTGCTAAAACCGAAACCCGATACGCCGGCCATTGTGGTTCGACCTAAATTATCTGCCGATGTGGTGATTGCGCCACCAGTTCAAGGGGCGATGATTCAAACGACTGAACGCATTGTGTTACTGGGGGCTTCAACCGGCGGCACGCAGGCTTTGGAGGAGGTGCTAAAAAAATTATCCCGCACCTGCCCACCGATTGCGATTGTGCAGCATATGCCACCTAATTTTACTGAATCATTTGCCAAGCGTTTAGATCAGCTGTGTGATATCGATGTGCGTGAGGCTAAGCATGGCGATCGCTTATTACCCGGTTTGGCTTTGATTGCGCCGGGCGGCAAGCATTTGATGATTAAACGCAGTGGTGCTCAGTATCTGGTGGATGTGGTTGAAGGCCCATTAGTGAGTCGGCATTGTCCTTCGGTGGATGTGTTGTTTCGCTCTGGCGCTAAATTTGCTGGGCGCAACGCCATTGGCGTGATTATGACGGGGATGGGCGATGATGGGGCTAAGGGCTTAAAAGAAATGCAAGACGCAGGCGCGAAAACCTATGCGCAAGATGAGATGAGCTGCGTGGTTTTTGGCATGCCTAAAGAAGCAATTAAGTTGGGGGCGGCCGATGAAGTGCTGCCATTGTCGCGAATTTCTAGCGTGATTGGCGCTTAAGGAGCCATTGTGGCAACAACAGTGATGGTGGTGGATGATTCTTCAGTACAGCGGCGGCATGCTGTGAATTTGTGTCGAGAACTTGAGCTTGAGGTGATTGCAACGGCGGACGATGGGCTCAATGCTTTATTGCAATTAAAAGCACCAACGCTAAAGCCGGATTTAATTTTGCTCGATTTGGAAATGCCAGGCGTGAATGGCATCGGTTTACTCAAAGAGCTTGGGCGTAGCCGCCAACAAGCCGGTATTTTAGTGGTGAGTTCTAGAGAAACCGTGTTGCTGTCTTCGGTGGTTTCTTTAGGGCGTAGTGACGGTTTACATATTGTGGGTTCAGTACAAAAACCGCTAACGGCTGATTTATTGCGCACGGCTTTGACTGGGTTTACTGCGCGGTCAAATACGGATTTGAGCCCGGTATTGCCCGCTGATTTAATCGCTGCAATGAACGCCGGTCAGATTGGTTTTGCCTATCAGCCGCGTATTGATTTACATCGTCGGACGCTGCAAGGTGTGCGTTTGGTGCCAACGTGGGATGAGGCGGTTTTTCCTGGGCAAAATCGCGAAGTATTGATTGAGCAATTGTATGCCTTGCCGCAATTTACCTTGCTGGTGCAAAGCTTTATGGCTCAGGCGCTCAATGATCTGGCATCTTGGCAGCGACATGGATTGCGGCTGGCAATGAATATCCCTTTGCCTTTTTCGACCTTTGCCGCCTATACCATGGCACCAACTTTTTTAAGTGATTTAGATGCATTACAACTGCCGCCCAGTTCGGTGGTATTAGAGGTCGCTTGTTGGGAAGGGCGCGATGATGCGGCGAGTATTCTGAATACTTTATTGCAGCTAAGAATTAAAGAAGTGGGGATTGCATTTGTCGATCGTGGGCAAGGGTTTACTTGGCTTGAAGAGCAAGGGCAATTGCCTTTGAGCGAGTTTCATCTATCCGCAGGTTTGATTGAGCGCGCTCAACACCAAGAGTTGAGTCAATTATTGATTAAATACAGTATTCAGCTGGTGCATGATTTGTCGCTGAAAGCGTATGCCAGCAATGTTACAACGCCAGCCCAGTTGCAGCGATTGGAACAAGCCGCTTGTGATTATGTATCCGGTGCTTTGATCGGAGCGCTGCTGACTGCGGATGAAGTACCCAATTGGAGTAAACAGGCGGCGCTACATGGCTAGGTTTGATCTATTGCGCGATTTATTGAAAACAAAGGTTTGATGGCAGAGCCTAAGCCGCAGACAGTACATCAAGTATGATCAGGCGAAGCAACGATGCAAAAAGACGGTTGCTTAACGATTGACAAGATCAAACGAAATTAAAAGTAATCAACCCCAGCACTAGCACCGGTCGCTACACTCTGGCTAGACTTGCCAGAGTGTAGTTTTTTTTGCTCATGGGTGGTGTAACTCAATTCGAGCTCATTCAACCATTGGCTTTGTGCAGGTAATGGGCTCTGTTTGGCCAGTAGTTGTTGTAATTTATTCATATCTCCTTGCACATGACCCATGATTTGGCCCATTCGATCTTGGTATTGTAAGTGTACTAAGACTTCGTGGATTTCTTGTTCGACGGCTTGGCTTTCCGTATTGAGTTGTTGCACGGTTTGATTGAGTTGATCTGCCGTTTGATGAAAGCCGTGTACCACATCATCAATAATATTTTTTGATTCTCCGATCATGCAGGCTTCGGTCATTGATAGGTTTTTGGCCGCAGCTAAAGCGCCTTCTATCGTGGCGTTGATTGATTCGACCTTGCTGCGAATATGCTTGCCGGTTTCGCCAGATAGTGTCGACAATTTGCGAACTTCATCGGCCACCACGGCAAAGCCTCGCCCAGCTTCCCCAGCTCTCGCCGCCTCAATGGCCGCATTGAGGGCCAATAAATTAGTTTGCCCTGCGATTTCAGCGACTGAAGTCGCCATTTGTTTGAGCTCAATATTAAATTGCCCTAAACCTTCTAGCTCAACCAATAGCGCGGCTCGATCCTTAAGGACTTGCTCGAGTGCTTTGACAATATTGTTCAGTTGGGCCTCAGAGCGATGGATGGTGGCAATGACATTGCCGCCGTGTGCACCATCCGAAGCCAAGCGAATCGTGCCTCCCAGACTTTCGATGATATCGGCAAAATGTAAGGCCAGTTTGTCTACCGCCTCTTGGCTTTGATCGCGAGCCAAACCCAGATTGCGATGCCAAAGTGGCAATAAATCCACCAGTAATAAAGGTAAATCACCATGAATCGCGGGGGTTGGCATGGGTATTTCGGTAGCAGGAGGTGGCTGACTCATTTTTTGCGTCAAGAGTAATGCACCGCCAATGAGTAGACCGAGCAATATGCCTTGCCACCAAATGGATGCAATGAGTCCACAGGCAATTAGATTTATTGTTGAAATTGAAAGCAAAATTGAGGTTTTTATGGACATTTTTCGTAATCTTTATGTAGGCTATTGAGTCGTCATAGAAGATAAGTCTCGCTTCGGCTAGTGGTGTTTCGCCTGATTTTGCTTAAGTTTTGGTTTTTTATTGTTTCAGTGGCAAATTATTCTGGCACACTTACCCATTGGGCGATTTTTCTTGATGAAGTCGGTTAAACGATGTGGTGAAGTCTGCTACTCAGACATTGATATTGCATAGGAATAGACGAATGGACATGGCATTTCCTAACGAGCAGGGGATGTACGACCCCGCCAATGAACACGACGCTTGCGGCGTAGGTTTTGTTGCTCACATCAAAGGCCAAAAAAGCCATCATATTATTGAGCAAGGTTTGCTCATTTTAAAAAACATTGACCATCGCGGCGCAGTGGGTGCTGATGCTTTAGCGGGGGATGGTGCGGGTATATTGATCCAGATCCCTGATGCGCTATTTCGCAAGGTGACACTCCCCCAGGGTATTATTTTACCGCCGATGGGCGATTACGGTGTCGCGATGTGCTTCTTGCCGCAAGAAGCCGCAGCCCGCGCCGCCTGTGAAGAAGAAATCGAGCGCGCTGTTCGCGCCGAAAAACAAGTAGTTTTAGGTTGGCGTGATGTGCCCGTTAACCACGATATGCCGATGTCGCCGCTGATTAAAGCCACCGAACCCGTGATTCGCCAACTCTTTATTGGTCGTGGCAATGATGTGTTGGTCACTGATGCGCTAGAGCGCAAGTTGTACATCATTCGCAAACGCGCCAGCCATGCCATTCGCGCCTTAAAGCTTAAATACGGTGGCGAGTATTACATTCCATCTTGTTCCGCTCGTACCATCAATTACAAAGGTTTATTACTGGCCGACCAAGTGGGCGAGTATTACCTTGATTTGCAAGATCCTGCCTGTATCTCGGCGCTGGCCTTGGTACATCAACGCTTTTCGACCAATACCTTCCCAACTTGGGATTTAGCCCATCCATTCCGCTATATCGCGCATAACGGCGAAATCAACACTTTGCGTGGCAATGTGAACTGGATTCGTGCGCGTGAAAAAGCCATTAGCTCGCCGGTGCTCGGCAAAGATATCGACAAAATCTGGCCACTGATTTATCCGGGACAATCGGATTCGGCGTCATTTGATAATGCGCTGGAATTATTGGTGATGGGTGGTTATTCGCTGGCGCAAGCGATGATGATGATGATTCCAGAAGCGTGGGAACGTAACGGTGAAATGGATGAAAATCGCCGCGCTTTCTACGAATATCATGCCGCCATGATGGAGCCTTGGGATGGCCCAGCCGCCGTAGCGTTTACCGACGGCCGCCAAATCGGCGCGACGCTCGATCGGAATGGTCTGCGTCCAGCGCGCTATTTAGTCACCAACGATGATTTGGTGGTGATGGCGTCTGAATCGGGCGTGTTGCCGATTAGTGAAGAGCGCATTAATAAAAAATGGCGTTTGCAACCGGGCAAAATGTTCTTGATCGACTTAGAGCAAGGCCGGATTATCGACGATAAAGAGCTCAAAGACAGCCTTGCTAACGCCAAGCCGTATCGCGAATGGATTGAAAAAATCCGCATTAAGCTCGATGACATCGAAGGCGACGATGGCGACGCCAGTTTCCCGCTGCCCGATGCCCACTCGCTGCTCGATCAACAGCAAGCCTTTGGTTACACGCAAGAAGACCTCAAGTTTATTTTGGAACCGATGGCCAAAGCCGGTGAAGAACCGACTGGCTCTATGGGTAATGATGCTGCGCTGACAGTGTTGTCGCGGAAAAACAAGCCGCTGTACCACTACTTCAAGCAATTGTTTGCTCAGGTGACCAATCCGCCGATCGACCCGATTCGTGAAGAAATGGTGATGTCTTTGGTGTCGTTTATCGGCCCGAAACCGAACCTACTTGGCACGACCGACATCAATCCACCGATTCGTCTGGAAGTCACGCAGCCGGTCTTGTCTAGCGCGCAGTTTGAAAAAATTCGCAATATCGGCCAGTACACTGGCGGTAAATTTTATTCGCATCAACTTAATATCTGCTACCCCGTTGCTTGGGGTAAAGAGGGCGTTGAAGCGCGCTTAGCGTCTTTGGTGGCCGAAGCGGAAGATGCCGTAAAATCCGGCGCCAATATTTTGATCGTTTCTGATCGGGCGATGGACGCCAAACACGTGGCGATTCCTGCCTTGCTGGCCACGTCGGCGATTCATCAGCACTTGGTGAAACGCGGCCTACGCACTAGCACTGGTTTAGTGGTTGAAACTGGCTCGGCGCGGGAAACGCACCATATTGCCTTGCTCGGTGGTTATGGCGCAGAAGCGGTGTATCCGTATTTGACCTTGGCTACGCTGGCGGATTTGGCGTATGCCAATGGCGGCGACGCGGAACTGGCGGCCAAATACCAGAAAAACTTTATCAAAGCCGTAGGTAAAGGCTTGATGAAAGTGATGTCGAAAATGGGCATCTCAACCTATATGTCGTACACCGGCGCGCAGATTTTTGAAGCGATTGGTTTGCAAAAATCAGTGGTGAAAAAATACTTCACCGGCACGGCAAGTAATATTGAGGGTATTGGTCTGTTTGACATTGCTGAAGAAGCGGTGCGGCTACATACCTCGGCATTTGGTAGCGATCCGGTGCTCGCCAATCAGCTCGATGCTGGGGGTGAATATGCCTTCCGGATTCGCGGTGAAGATCATTTATGGACGCCAGATTCGATTGCCAAATTGCAGCACGCAACACGCAGCAATTCGTTCTCAACCTACAAAGAATACGCCGCGCTGATTAACGATCAAAGCCGTCGTCATCTCACGCTACGTGGTTTGTTTGAAATTAAACCGGCGGGCGCGCCAGTGCCGTTGGCCGAAGTTGAATCAGCCGCCGAAATCGTTAAACGTTTTGCCACCGGCGCGATGTCGCTCGGCTCGATTTCGACCGAAGCGCATACCGCTTTGGCGATTGCGATGAACCGCATCGGCGGTAAATCCAATACTGGTGAAGGCGGTGAAGACGCCGCGCGTTTTGGCGTGCTGAAAGCCGGTCAAACACTGTCCGAAGTGATCGGCAAGAATCGGATTGAGCGCGACTATACGTTTAAAGAAGGCGACAGCCTGAGGTCCGCCATTAAACAAGTCGCATCGGGCCGCTTTGGGGTGACGACCGAATACCTGGTTAACGCCGATCAAATTCAGATCAAAATGGCGCAAGGCGCCAAGCCCGGTGAAGGTGGTCAACTGCCGGGGCACAAGGTTTCCGAATACATCGGTAAATTGCGCCATTCGGTGCCGGGCGTTGGCTTGATTTCGCCACCACCGCATCACGATATTTATTCGATTGAAGATTTGGCGCAGCTGATTCACGACTTGAAAAACGTCAATCCAGTGGCGTCGATTTCGGTGAAATTGGTCGCTGAAGTCGGCGTGGGGACCGTGGCGGCAGGGGTGACGAAAGCCAAGGCCGATCACTTGGTGATTGCCGGTCATGACGGCGGCACCGGGGCTTCACCACAATCGTCGATCAAGCATGCAGGCGGGCCGTGGGAGCTCGGTTTGGCAGAAACTCAGCAAACGCTGGTGCTCAATAAGCTTCGCGGCCGAGTTCGGGTGCAAGTTGATGGCCAAATGAAAACCGGTCGTGACGTGGTGATTGGTGCCTTGCTCGGCGCCGATGAGTTTGGTTTTGCCACTGCGCCATTGGTGGTGGAAGGCTGCATTATGATGCGCAAATGCCATCTCAACACTTGCCCAGTCGGCGTGGCGACGCAAGATCCAGTGCTGCGTCAGCGTTTCTCGGGTCAGCCTGAGCATGTGGTGAATTACTTCTTCTTCGTTGCCGAAGAAGCGCGCCAAATCATGGCCGAAATGGGCGTTCGCACCATTGATGAATTGATTGGCCGTTCTGATTTACTCGATAAACAAGCAGGGGTAGACCACTGGAAGACCAAGGGTCTGGACTTTAGCAAGATTTTCTATCAGCCAAAGGCCGGGCCAGAAGTGCCACGTTTGCATGCCGAAGTGCAAGATCATGGCCTGAATAAAGCGCTCGACAATCAATTGTTGGCGCAAGCTGCGCCAGCGCTGGAACGCGGTGAAGTGACCAAAATCAGTCTTGCGGTGAAAAACATCAACCGTACTGTGGGGGCGATGCTCTCGGGTGAAGTGGCACGTCGTTACGGCCACGCCGGCCTGCCGGAAGACACGCTGCAAGTGGCGCTACACGGCACGGCAGGGCAAAGTTTTGCGGCCTTCTTGGCGCGCGGCATTACCATCACCTTAACCGGTGAAGGTAATGATTATGTGGGTAAAGGCTTGTCGGGCGGGCGGATTGTGATTCGTCCAAATGCGGCATTTAGCGGCAAAACTTGGGAAAACATCATCGTTGGCAATACCGTGCTGTTTGGCGCGATTGCCGGTGAAGCCTTCTTTGCCGGTGTCGGTGGCGAGCGGTTTGCGGTGCGTAATTCCGGTGCCACCGCGGTGGTTGAAGGCTTGGGCGACCATGGTTGTGAATACATGACCGGTGGTACGGTGGTGGTTCTGGGGCAAACGGGGCGCAATTTTGCCGCTGGGATGTCGGGTGGCGTGGCGTATGTTTACGATCCGGAAGGCGTGTTTGCAGCGCGCTGCAATATGGCGCAAGTCGCACTAGAGCGCGTGTTACCCGCTGCGGAACAAGCCGCGCCGTTCCACAATGACATCGCCGATGAAACCCAGCTCAAAGCGTTGATCGCTCGCCACGCTGAGTTAAGCGGCAGTGTTCGTGCCAGCCAGTTGCTGCAAGATTGGCCAGTAAGCCGTGCCGCTTTTGTGAAGGTGTTTCCGAATGAATATCGCCGAGCATTAAAAGAAATGGCCGCAGCGAATGTCAGTGCCGCAGCCGCAGTGAAGGAGATTGCATAATGGGCAAGCCAACTGGATTTTTAGAAATTGAACGCGTCAAAGACAGTTACGAGCCGGTGGCCCAGCGCCTCACGCATTATCGTGAATTTGTTCCGGCATTAAGCGATGACAAAGCCAAATTGCAAGGCGCACGTTGCATGGACTGCGGTATTCCGTTTTGCAATAACGGTTGCCCAGTCAACAATGTGATCCCTGATTTTAACGATTTGGTGTACCACCAAGACTGGAAAACGGCGTTGGATGTGCTGCATTCAACCAATAATTTTCCGGAGTTCACTGGCCGCGTGTGCCCTGCGCCGTGCGAAGCCGCCTGTACGTTAGGCATTAATGATGATCCGGTCGGGATTAAATCCATCGAGCGCTCGATTATTGATAAAGGCTGGGAAAACGGCTGGGTAGTACCGCAAATCGCTAGCGTTAAAACCGGTAAAAAAGTCGCTGTCGTTGGTTCTGGCCCAGCGGGTTTGGCCGCCGCGCAGCAACTGGCGCGGGCAGGTCACGCCGTCACGGTGTTTGAGAAAAACGCCGCGGTGGGTGGTCTATTGCGCTACGGTATTCCTGATTTTAAATTAGAGCAATCGGTGATTGATCGTCGTTTGGCGCAATTAACAGCCGAGGGTATTTTGTTTAAAACCAATACTGTTGTGGGTTCTAAAGACATACCTGCTGGTATCGTTTGCGATGCGCAAACCGTGATTAGCCCTGCAGAGCTCGATGCTGAGTTTGACGCGGTGATTTTGGCCGGTGGCGCAGAAGTGCCGCGTGATTTACCCGTGGTGGGGCGCGAGCTCAAAGGCGTGCATTACGCTTTGGAATTGCTGATCGCGCAAAACAAACAAGTGGCTGGCGGTGCTGTTAATCCAATCCATGCGGCGGGCAAGCATGTGGTGGTGATTGGTGGTGGCGATACCGGTTCTGACTGCGTGGGGACAAGTAACCGACATGGCGCAGCGAGCGTGACGCAGCTGGAATTAATGCCGCAACCGCCAGAGCAAGAAAATAAACCGCTGGTTTGGCCGTATTGGCCAGTCAAAATGCGCACTTCGAGTAGTCATGAAGAAGGTGCGGAGCGTGATTTTGCAGTGCAAACGCAAGCGTTTGTCGGTGAAAATGGCGTACTCAAAGCGCTGCAGTTGGTGCGTTTAGAATGGCAAGATGGCAAACCGACCCCAATTGCGGGTAGCGAATTTGAGCTGCCAGCCGATTTGGTGTTCTTGGCGATGGGCTTTACCCATCCTGTTGCTAGCATTCTTGACGCCTTTGGCGTTGAGAAAGATGCGCGTGGTAATGCCAAAGCCACCACTGAGGGCAAAGCTTGCTATCAAACCAATGTCGCCAAAGTGTTTGCCGCAGGTGATCAACGCCGTGGTCAATCGTTAATTGTTTGGGCCATCCGCGAAGGCCGCCAAGCCGCACGTGAGGTCGATCAATTCTTGATGGGCAAAACAGTTCTGCCACGTTGATGGGTATTGGCCGGTAGCCCTTTTTAATTAAGGGCTACAGGTAGATACTTTGATAAAGAGCCAACATTTGTTGTAGTGCTGTTCACTTAAGCTAAACATTGAGACGCCGACGCAGAGGCGCGGAGCAAACCACCGCAAAGCATCAACCAGTCGCAGTTTAAATCGTGGTGCTTGCTACCGGTTTGAGTTCGGATTTGGTTTTTCTCTGCGTCTCTGCGTTAAAAGCTGGGTTTAAGTGAACGGTATGCCGCATTTGTTGGCTTTTTTTATGGTGTGGGCTTGCGAAGTTATAAAGTGAAAGTCAATTCGCGCTAACCGCTAGGCGTGGATTATGAATATCAATGTTTGATTGGCCGTATAATCAACGCATTCTAATCTTGATGGACGCAATGATGCCGTCGAGATTTATCAGCCTGAGTGTTTGACGGTGTTTAAAGCGTCATGCCGCAGGCTATCACGTAGGGATGAGACCAAATGGAAGAAGTTCAAAACGAGCCTAGCAACTGGCATGTGATTTTACGGCCCAATCATGAACGTAAAGTATTAGCCAAAAGCAAAATGTATCGCTTGCGCAATAATCAACCTGAGCGTTTAGACGTTTTGGAAGAAATCGTCGGCAATTCACAGTTTAAATACAATCGTTTTGCTCGTGTGATTGATTCACCTGAGCAATATTTAGTCGATCGTTTGCGCGCAGAATGCATCGAAAAAATCGGTCATGACCGCGATATTATTCATTATTTGATCGCCATTGCGATTGAGCGCAGCGAGCTATCTAAGCGCCGCTAAAATCAGTAGATTAAGTCTGTTTGCGAGGCGTATTCTGAACGAATGTTTCTTGCAAACTGACTGATTTATTAAGTATTTTCGTCAATCTTTACCTCCCAATCTACCCCGTTCTTGGGGTTTCCCCCGATTGCCGTTCATTTATGGCTTTGAGTTGCTTTGAGCCCCCTTTATCGCTAGAATCAAGCCCTTTTTGCTTGACTAGGGTCAAACCCTAGCAGCATGTATTTGACTGATTCTTGAGCTTTTGTAAGGGTGCCGCTGTGATGGATAGACAAAGCTGGTTGAAGGGCACGTTGTACCGCCCGCAGTTCGAGCAAGATAGCTGCGGCTTCGGTTTGATTGCACAAATGGATGATAAGCCGAGTCATTGGCTGGTCTCAACGGCGATCAATTCGTTGGCCTGTTTGACTCACCGCGGTGCGGTGGCTGCTGATGGTAAATCGGGCGATGGCTGTGGTTTGCTATTTCGCTTGCCAAAGGGCTTTTTACGCGCGGTTGCTGCGGATAATGGCTACGTCTTAGCCGAGCAGTTTACTGCCGGCTTGGTGTTCTCAAGCCTCGATAAAACTGAGTCGGCCAAGTCGATCAGCAATCTCGTGTCAGCGCTTGAAAGCCAAGGCTTGCAAGTGGCAGGAGTTCGCGAAGTACCGGTTAATCTTGATGCGCTTGGCGCAGCGGCGATGCGCTCTTTGCCGACCATTCAGCAAATCTTTGTTAATTCGCCGGTTACCTTGTCAGAGCTTGATTTTGCTCGACGTTTGTATCAAGCGCGTCGCTTGGCAGAAAAAGCCAATACGGCTGATGCCGCTTTCTACATCCCAACACTCAACCCTTATGTGATGTCATATAAGGGCTTGGTGACACCAGAAAATCTACCGGTCTTTTATCTTGATTTAAAAGACGAGCGTTTTGCTTCGAGTATGGCGGTGTATCATCAACGTTTCTCGACCAATACGTGGCCACAATGGAAATTGGCGCAGCCTTTCCGTTTCCTCGCACACAATGGTGAAATCAATACGCTAACGGGTAACCGTGCATGGGCGCGTGCTCGCGAAGCCATCATGGACAGCAATGCGCTGGATATGGAAGCGATTCGCCCTATCGTGCAAACCAACGGTTCAGACTCAATGAGTATGGACAATATGTTGGAAAGCTTGGTGCTCGGTGGCGTGGATGTGTTCCGTGCTTTCCGTTTGATGGTGCCACCAGCTTGGCAAAACGTCGATACCAATGACCGCGACTTGCGCGCTTTCTACGAATACAACTCGCTGCACATGGAGCCATGGGATGGCCCAGCCGGTATCGTTTGGGCGGCTGGCGACTATGCTGGCTGTGCGCTTGACCGTAACGGTTTGCGTCCAGCGCGTTATGTCATCACCAAAGATCGCCACATCACCATCGCGTCGGAAATCGGCGTATGGGGCTACAAGCCCGAAGAAGTGGTGAAAAAAGGCCGTGTGAAGCCCGGCCAAATCGTTGCGGTGGATTTCAAATCGGGTGAGTTTATCGAATCTGACGTAATCGATAACAAGCTCAAAACCGCGCAGCCGTATCGCGCTTGGCTCAAAGAACACGCCCAGCATTTGGAAATGGCCGCCGACAATAGTCCGCTCGAAGAGATGGACAAAGCGACGCTGCTGACTTACCAAAAGCAATTCCAAGTAACATTTGAAGAGCGCGATCAAATCTTGCGTATCTTGGCCAATGACGGCCAAGAAGCGATTGGTTCGATGGGGGATGACACGCCGATGGCGGTGTTATCGACCAAAGTACGCTCGCCGTATGAATATTTGCGCCAACAATTCGCGCAAGTGACCAATCCACCGATCGACCCGATCCGTGAAGCGATTGTAATGTCGCTGAACACTTGCTTTGGCCCTGAGCGCAATCTGTTTGAAGATGGCCCAGACCACGCCAAACGCATGGAAGTGACTTCGCCAGTGTTGTCGACTGACAAATTTGCGGTATTGACCAGCCAGACGGATCCAGACTTCAAAACTGCACATTTTGCCTTGACGTTTGAAGGCGTGAGCTTGCAAGCAGCGATTGAAAAGCTGCAAGCCGATGTCATCGCCAGTGTGAATGCTGGCACGGTCATCATCGTGTTGTCGGATAAAAACATCGCCAAAGGCCGGATGCCGATTCCGGCGTTATTCGCCGTCGGTGCGGTACATCATGGCTTGATCAACGCCGGTTTGCGTTGCAAAACCAATATCATCGTTGAAACCGCGACGACGCGTGATCCGCACCATTTCGCCTGCTTGATCGGCTATGGCGCGACCGCAGTAGTGCCTTACCTTGCCTACCAAACGATCAAAGAATTGGTCGATATGGGCCAAGTGGAAGGCACGCTAGAAAAAGCGGCGAACAATTTCCGTAAGGGTATCAATAAAGGCTTGATGAAAATCTTGTCGAAAATGGGTATCTCGACCGTGGCTTCATATCGCGGTTCGCAATTGTTTGAAGGCGTAGGGATTGGTGAAGAAGTCATCAATTTGTGCCTAACTGGCACGGTATCGCGTATTTCTGGGGCTAACTTCGTTGATTTTGAAGCCGATCAAATCAAACTGAATAAATTAGCCTTCAACCCAATGCGCCCGCTGGCGCAAGGTGGTTTGCTTAAATACGTGTTTGGTGAGGAATATCACGCTTACAACCCGGATGTGGTGATGCAGCTG
The DNA here is from genome assembly GCF_020531905.1 of Deefgea salmonis. Lineage (GTDB taxonomy): Bacteria > Pseudomonadota > Gammaproteobacteria > Burkholderiales > Chitinibacteraceae > Deefgea > Deefgea salmonis. The sequence goes on from NZ_JAJAWG010000005.1 coordinate 188,298, forward strand.
CAAAAAGCGGTGCAAGGCGGTGATTATAAGGAATACAGCAAATACGCCGCACTGGTGAATACCCGCCCTGTGGCCATGTTGCGCGATTTGATGGCATTGCAAATTGACCCAGCCAAATCGATTTCTATCGACGAAGTTGAGCCAATTTCATCGATTGTGAAGCGTTTTGACTCCGCCGGTATGTCGCTGGGCGCCTTAAGCCCAGAAGCGCACGAAGCGTTGGCTGAAGGTATGCATCGCCTTGGCGCTCGCTCAAACTCGGGTGAGGGTGGTGAAGACGAGGCGCGCTACGGCACGTCAAAAATGTCGAAAATCAAGCAAGTCGCCTCAGGTCGTTTCGGCGTTACGCCGCACTACTTGGTGAATGCTGAAGTATTGCAAATTAAAGTGGCACAAGGCGCTAAGCCGGGTGAAGGCGGCCAATTGCCGGGCGATAAAGTCTCGCCGCTGATTGCCAAATTGCGTCACAGCAAGCCGGGCATTAGCTTGATTTCGCCGCCACCGCATCACGATATTTATTCGATTGAAGACTTGGCGCAGCTGATTTTTGACTTGAAACAAGTCAATCCAGACGCCTTGGTTTCAGTGAAGTTGGTGGCAGAACCGGGCGTCGGTACCATTGCGGCCGGTGTGGCAAAAGCCTACGCCGATTTGATCACCATCTCGGGGTATGACGGTGGAACCGCTGCTTCGCCGCTGGCTTCAGTCAAATACGCCGGTTCACCGTTTGAACTTGGCTTAACCGAAGCGCAGCAAGTATTGCGTGCCAATGGTCTGCGTGGTCGGGTTCGCGTGCAAGCAGATGGTGGTTTGAAAACGGGTCTAGACGTGGTGAAAGCCGCGATCATGGGCGCGGAAAGTTTCGGCTTTGGTACTGGCCCGATGGTGGCTTTGGGTTGCAAATACTTGCGTATTTGCCACTTGAACAATTGCGCTACCGGCGTGGCAACACAAGAAATCAAATTGCGTAGCAAGTTCTTTATCGGCTTGCCAGAAATGGTGGTGAATTACTTCACCTTCATCGCCCAAGAAACGCGTGAATTGATGGCAGCGCTGGGTGTACGCACATTTGAAGAAATGATCGGCCGCACCGAAATGCTTGGTTTGATTGAAGGCGCGACTGAAAGACAACAAAAACTCGCCTTAGGTAGTTTGCTCAGCCAAGGCAGCACGCCAGATTCAGAATCACGCTTTTGCGTGGATGCGCGCAACCCAAGTTTTGATAAGGGTGAGTTGGCTGAAGAAATGGTCAAAGACGCATTGGCAGGCATTAAAGCCAAAACGCCACAACGCTTTGAATACGCTGTACGCAATATTCATCGCTCAATCGGTGCGCGTTTGTCAGGTGAAATCGCCAAAGCACACGGCGCAGATGGTTTGCCAGAAGGCACTTTGCACTTGAAATTGCACGGTTCAGCCGGTCAATCATTTGGTGTTTGGAATGCCAAAGGTTTGACATTGGAACTCGCTGGCGACGCCAATGATTACGTCGGTAAAGGCATGAACGGCGGCCAAGTGATTATCTATCCACCCGTGGGTAGCGAATTTGCGTCGAGCGACGCGGTGATTGCCGGTAACACGTGTTTGTATGGCGCGACCGGTGGTGAGTTGTTTGCTGCGGGTATGGCCGGTGAGCGTTTCGCGGTGCGTAACTCGGGCGCAACCGCAGTGATTGAAGGCGTGGGCGACCACGGTTGCGAATACATGACTGGCGGCTGCGTAGTGGTACTCGGTGAAACCGGTTACAACTTTGGCGCGGGTATGACCGGTGGTTTTGCGCTGGTTTACGATCCGAAGCAAAAATTTGCTTATCGCTACAACAACGAACTGATCGATACCAACTTGATCAACGGTGAAGCCTACGGTGCCATTCGTGCTTTCTTGAAAGACAAAATCACTGCCCACGTGGCGTTGACTGGGTCGAGCAAGGGCGCTGAACTGCTGGCGAACTTTGATGAAGCGGTCGATTACTTCTGGTTGGTGAAACCCAAAGTGGCCAAGCTCGACGCATTGCTAAAAGACTAATTTAGATAGGGAGTTGGCAATAGGGAGTGGGCGTGGTTTTACTCCCCATTCCCGACTCACCACTCCCCGAGGTAATACCATGTCAGATGTATTTCAGTTTCTGAATGTTGCTCGCAACCCTGGCGACAAAGTCGCGGTTGAGAAACGTAAATTTGTATTCAAAGAAATCTACACGCCACTTAATAAAACCAGCTCGGGTGAGCAAGCGGGGCGCTGTTTGTCCTGTGGTAACCCGTATTGCTCATGGGAGTGCCCAGTGCACAACCATATTCCGCAATGGTTGCAATTGGTTGACGAAGGCAAATTATTTGAAGCGGCTGAACTCAGCCACAAAACCAATTCATTGCCAGAAATTTGCGGTCGTGTTTGCCCACAAGATCGTTTGTGCGAAGGCGCATGTACCTTGAATCAAGTCGACGCCGGTGCGGTGTCGATTGGTTCGGTGGAAAAATACATTACCGACGAAGCGTTTAAAGCTGGCTGGCGTCCTGATATGTCGGGCGTGATTAAGACCGGTAAAAAAGTCGCCATTATCGGTGCTGGCCCAGCAGGTTTGGGATGTGCTGATGTGCTGGTTCGCAATGGCGTAACTCCGGTGGTTTTTGATCGCTACGAAGAAATCGGCGGTTTGTTAACGTTTGGGATTCCAGAATTCAAACTGGAAAAAGACGTCATCGCCACGCGCCGTAAAATCATGGAAGACATGGGCGTTGAATTTCGCCTGAATACTGAAATCGGTAAAGATATTGCAATCGACAGCTTGCTGGCCGATTACGATGCGGTATTCATGGGCATGGGCGCGTACAAATACATGAAAGGCGGCATTGCCGGTGAAGACTTGCCGGGCGTGATGGAAGCGCTGCCGTTCTTGATTAATAACGTGCGTAACTCGATGAATACACTCGGTGACGAAGCCTTTGTCTCGATGACGGGTAAGCGCGTCGTGGTGCTTGGTGGTGGCGATACCGCAATGGATTGCAACCGCACTTCGATTCGTCAAGGCGCAGCCAGCGTGATTTGCGCTTATCGCCGTGACGAAGAAAACATGCCGGGCTCGAAGCGCGAAGTGGCGAACGCGAAAGAAGAAGGCGTTGAATTCCAATGGAATAGCCAGCCGGTTCAAATCGAGCAAAACGCTGATGGCAGTTTAGCGCTGACTTTGGTGTCGACGCAATTGGGCGCCCCCGATGAAAAAGGGCGTCGTCGTCCTGAATTGATTGCCGGTTCTGAGCGTGTACTTGAATGCGATCACGTCATTGTGGCATTTGGGTTCTCGGTTGAACCTGAAAGCTGGTTTGACGCGCAAGGCGTTAAAACCGACGATTGGGGCCGCACGATCGCGAGCGACAAGCAAACTTTCAAACATCAAACCAGCAACCCGAAAATCTTCGCCGGTGGCGATCAAGTCCGTGGCGCTGATTTGGTGGTGCGTGCGGTCTATGAAGGCCGTAATGCAGCCGAAGGGATTTTGGAGTACATTGGCGCTTGGTAAGGCAATTGAAATAAATTAAGCCTCGCATTGCGGGGCTTTTTTTATGTATTGTCAATGTGTTGTCAGTCTGTGGTGTTGATTGAGCTGGCAGTGAGTGGATGATGGCTTTGGGTTTGGATAGGTAATGGATTATTTGGTTTTGGGCCGCAAGCTACTGCAGCAAGGACAGTCTCATCAGGCTTTGCAACATTTTCTTGATGGTTTGGCACATGCTCAGTCTGAGCAGAGTAATGAAGCCGGTTATTGGTTGGCAATCGCTGACATTGTGCATGACAGTGGTCAATTTGAACGTGCTTTAAGCTTGCATCAGCATGCGCTCGCTCTGGCTGACAACGAGGCACAATCTTGTTCGGCTTATCTGGGTTTGGCGGCTGACTTGTGGGCGATGGGCCAAGAAACGGTGGCCTATCCATTACAAGCGCAAGCTTTGGCGTTTCCGGCTTTGCAAGACGATGCGGTTTTATTGGTGCAGTCGGCGCGGCTGTATCAATTGCAGCAGCAATGGCCCGCCGCCTTAGCGCAATTGGAGCGGGCGGTGCGCCAAGTGGCCGATAGCGACAGTTTGGTTTTGCATTGGTCGATTTTATCGCTGTATTTACGCATTAATGAATCGCTAGATTTACCCGCGGCCATTGACCGAGCAAGCTCGGCGTTGTCGCATGCGGGATCGAGCGATTTACGTGGTTTATTACTGATTAAATTGGCGCAAGCGAGCCAAGCATGCCAGCAATATACCGCTGCGGTGGATTTTTATCAGGCGGCGATGCGGCATTCGGCGCAGCACAAAAAACCGCAACGACCACGACGCTTACGAGAAGTTGAGTTCAAATTGCAGCAAACGACGAGTGATATAGAAATCGATCTATTGCGCTTGAAAAATGCCCAGCAAGACGAGCAAGTGCGTTGGCTGGAAAGCGCTACTTATCGTGATGCGGTAACGGGCTTGCATAATTTGCGTTACTTAGACGCGCGTTGGCCCATTTTGTTGGCGCAGGCTATCGATAGCCCGTCATTATGTGTCTTGCACCTTGGGGTGGATCAATCGACGTATTTGCGTGAAGTGATGGGGGAGGCCATAAGCAATGATTGCAGCGTGCAGATTGCCCGCGTTTTGCAGTATTGCTTACCCGAAGGAGCCGAGTTGATTGCCGGCGGGCAGTTGGTGTTTAAATTGATTTTGCCGTTAACACCACCATCCACGGCAAATGAGTTGATTGCGCAGATTCAACACATGCTGGCACAACTTGATTTTAGCGATCTACCCGAAGCGCTCACGCTGAGTATGGGTGGAACGATTTACCAGCCGGGCGACACGGTTGACGTATTGCAATTGCGTGCTGATTTAGCCTTGTATTTGGCGATGCGCCATGGCGCAGGTGCCGTGGTGTGGGAGATGGCAGCATGACCGCACGTTTAGCATTATTAACTCAACTTGAAACGGTATTAAATTGCGCCGAATGTGGCTCGCCGCCTTTGCCCGATCAAGCTCAGCAATGGGTGGCAGAAAGCCAAGCCGATCCACGTTTACATGGCATGGCGCTGGATATTTTAGGGCATGCCCATCAGCATTTTAGCCAGCATCATGCTGCGCAAATTGCGTTTCGTGAAGCGGCGGCCAGTTACCGGCAAGCAGGGCAGATGGCGAGTTCGACCAACTCACTCTTGCTCTTAGCGACATCGTATTTGCTCAATGAGCAGCCTTTATTGGCGCTCGATCAATGGACTAAAGCGTTGTTGCAGGCCAAAAGTGCGCAAAACTTAGGTCAGTGTGTGCGGATTTATTTGGGCATTGGCCAGGTTTATATTGGTTTTCAGGACGATGAGGCCGCGCTGCGTTGCAGTGAAATGGCGCTCAAAATGGCGGTGGCGATTGCCGACCCGCTGTTAGAGTGTGATGCCTTGCTGTATGTGGCCAGTGATAACTATCGTTTGCAGCGTTATGCTCAGGCTTTAGAGGCGATCGCCCGCGCTGAACGATTGATGGAAATCCCATTGCACAATAAAGTTTGGGCGGCAGAAATTGTGTATTACCGTGGCTTGATTCATGGGCAACAAGGCATGTTGCAGCAGGCAAAGGTTGAATTGGCAACGGCTTATGATTTGCATTGCGCCAATGATAATTTATGGGGAAAGGCACATGCCTTAACTGGCTTAGGTGAAGTTTTGCTGCAATTGCAAGATAGTCAGGCCGAAGAAATCTTGTTGCAAGCACAGCAAATGACGTTGCAAGCGGGATTGCTGATTTTACAAACGCGCTGCTGTAAGGCCTTGATTGATTGTTATTTGGCTAAGCAGCAGGCCGAACGCGCCTTACCTTTTTATGCGCAACTTTTTGCACAGCAGTCGGCGCCAACATGGAAAATTAGCCCGACTCATCGGCAGAAAATAGTGCAGCTTGAAACACAAAGCCGCGTGTTACAACTGCAGAAAATACCCGCAACTTTGATGCATAAGCCAATCTAGGGGTATTGTGTCAAAATCCTTATTGCATAAACGCTTGAACAATATACCTATTAAAATTTGCAAAGAATAACTTGAATTTGATGGCTTTCCCGAATCAAATTTTTGTTTATTTGGATGTACACTGAGCTATGGCATCGCACACTTTTCTTTCCGCTTTTATTTTGCTGCTCTTGGTAATTGATCCTTTGGGCGGCATTCCTTTGTTTGTCGCAATGATGAAAAAAGTCCCCAAAGCACGGCGCTGGCGGATGATTATTCGCGAAGTCAGCGTCGCGTTTGTGGTGCTGGTGACTTTTATGCTGTTCGGGCAAAAATTCCTGGAAGTCATGCATTTGTCACAAACCTCGCTCGGTATTGCCGGTGGGGTGATTTTGTTTTTAATCGCGCTGCGGATGGTGTTTCCTCACCCCGATGGCGTTTTTGGCGACACCAGCGAGGGTGAGCCGTATATTGTGCCGCTGGCGATTCCTTTATTGGCTGGGCCATCGGCATTGGCCACGGTGTTGTTATTGGTTTCGCGTGATCCAGAGCGGATGGAGGTGTGGGTTGCCGCTTTGGCGTTAACCATGCTGATTTGCGCGCTCACATTGGCGTTCTCAGAAAAAATTAGCCAAGTGCTCGGCGCGCAAGTCACCACGGCATTTGAGCGTTTAATGGGCTTGATTTTGACGGCGATTGCGGTACAAATGTTACTCGATGGTATTCGGCAGTATTTAGATTCGCTTTGATCGCGATGTTTGGGCTGGGTGAGGCTGCTATTTGATGCGTCACAAGCTGCGTCGCGGTGTTCGGCGCTAGAATGAGTGGGTTGTTCGCGATGGGCTTGTACTGCGAGTCAGCAAACGTTAGCAGATCCCTTGGTGTAGTTATTTTTAATGGCGGCTAATCAGGAGTTGAACCACATGACACAGAATGAATTGAAAGAAGCGGTAGGCCGTGCAGCAGTTGCCTATGTGCCTGAAAATTGTATCGTCGGCGTCGGCACAGGTTCGACAATCAATTACTTTATTGATGCTTTAGCTGAAATCAAAGGCCAAATTAAAGGGGCGGTTTCTTCATCTGAAGCTAGCTTGCTGCGCTTAAAATCGCATGGAATTCCGGTGTTTGATTTAAACACCATTGATGACTTGCCGGTGTATATCGATGGTGCGGATGAAATCAATCATCAATTGCAAATGATTAAGGGGGGTGGCGCGGCGTTGACGCGTGAGAAAATCATTGCGGCGGTGGCTGGGCAATTTATTTGTATTTGCGATGAAAGTAAATTGGTTGATGTATTAGGGAATTTCCCTTTGCCGGTTGAAGTGATTCCAATGGCGCGCTCTTATGTGGCGCGGGAGTTGGTTAAATTGGGTGGTCATCCTGCTTATCGTGAAGGCGTGCTGACCGATAACGGTAATATCATTATTGATGTGCATGGTCTATCGATTAGTCAGGCCACGGTACTTGAAGCTCAAATCAATCAAATCGTTGGCGTTGTGACCAATGGTTTATTTGCCCATCGCCGTGCTGACGTGCTCTTATTGGGTACGGCTAACGGGGTGAAAACCATTAAATAAGCGCGCAGCGACGAATGACAGTTCGTCGCTCACGGGCAGATGAAACAGTACTGTAATAAAAAGCTGGTATTTTGCACCGATTAATACACTGGAGAAGCTGTGTCATGTCAGAACATATTTCAAAGCAATTTGATGCCGATTTAGAGGCAATTCGCTCCCAAGTGATGGGAATGGCCGGTCTGGTCGAAGAGCAAGTTCGCTTGGCAATGCAAGCTTTGGCGTCGGGTGATGTGGCGATCATCAATAAAGTGATCGAGCAAGAAACCCAAGTGAATCAAATGCACGTCAAGCTCGATGATATGTGTGTGCATATGATTGCGCGTCGCCAGCCTGCGGCTACCGATTTGCGGATGGTGATGACGGTGATTAAGTCGGTTGAGGATTTGGAACGCATTGGTGATAAAGCGTATCGAATTTGCAAACGGGCAAAAAACATTTATGAATCCGGTCGTTTGCAAGTGCCACGTTTTCATGACCTCAACCATATTGCCGATTTGGCGCTGGATATGTTGTCCAATGCGCTCGATTCATTTGCGCGTATGGATGCGGTGAGTGCGTCCGAAGTGATTCGGGCGGATGCGCAGCTAGATCAAGAATATCAAGCGCTGCATCGCCAATTGATTACCGTGATGATGGAAGATCCACGTTCGATTACCTTGATTTTGGATATTTTGTGGATTGCCAAAGCCATTGAGCGCATTGGTGATTTGGGGGTGAATGTCGCCGAGCACGTGATTTACTTGGTGAAAGGCCAAGATGTTCGCCATAAAACCCAAGAAGAAGTCGATCGCGTCGCTTTGCAGTAAGCCGATGCATCAGATTAGGGCGAGGTTTATTGCCCTAGCCTGAAAGAAGTAGTGTCTAATAAAGGGCGGCTGTGGCTGCCCTTTATGATTTGCGTTTGCCACAAACATGAGTTTTACGTATTGTTATGCCCGCAAACCCGCTACCTACTGGAGTTTTACTGAATGGGCGACTGTTCTGTCATTGCCGCCGTGGATCTCGGCTCCAACAGTTTTCGCTTGCAAGTCGCCCGTGTGGTTGAAGGGGCTTTGTTTCCGCTGGATTCATTGAAAGAAACGGTTCGTTTAGGCGCTGGTTTAGATGCTCACGGTTGCTTAACTGCAGAGGCGATTGCTGAAATGACCGCAGCACTGGCGCGATTTGGTGAGCGTTTAGCCGGTTTGCCGCCGCAATGCGTGCGAGCCGTGGCGACCAATACCTTTCGTATCGCTAGAAATAGCGCCGCTTTTTTACCTCAGGCCGAGGCGGCCTTGGGTTTTCCTATTGAAATCATTGCTGGCCGTGAAGAAGCGCGATTAATTTATATCGGTGCCGCGCATAGTTTGCCCAGTACGCGTGAGCGCCGCTTGGTGATTGATATTGGCGGCGGATCAACCGAGTTGATTATCGGTAGTCAGTATCGCTCATTTAGTACTGAAAGCATTCAGCTCGGTTGTGTGGGTTGGAGTGCGCGTTATTTTCCCGATGGTGTCATTACCCGTGAGCGAATGGAAACCGCCGAGCTCGCTGCGCGCGGGGCTTTCTTGCCCTTGGTACCCACGTTTTACTCGGGAGAATGGCAAAGAGCGATCGGGACTTCAGGCACGGCGCGTTCGTTAGCTGATATTTTAGAATTAAACGATTTATCACCGCTGGGGATTACTCGCGATGGTTTGGCGGCTTTACGCAGCAAAATGATTGCGGCTGGGCATATCAATCATTTGCAATTAAACGGTTTGCGCGATGATCGGCGCCCGGTATTGCCTGGCGGCTTAGCGATTATGCAGGCGGCATTTGATATGCTCGGTATCGAGCGCATGTCGATCACTTATGGCGCGCTGCGTGATGGCGTGCTGTATGACTTAGTGCAGCGCCAAACTCAATACGATGTGCGAGACCGAACGGTCGATTTCTTTCAGCGCCGTTACCATGTGGATGGACCGCAAGCGTATCGGGTGTCGCAATTGGCTGCGCAATTATTTGATGTGCTACGCGGTGAAACGCAAAGCGATGATGTCGTGCTGGCCAGAAATCTGACGATGGCCGCGGGATTACACGAGGTGGGGCGCTCGATTGCGCATGCTAGCTACCATAAACATTCGGCGTATATTTTGCAGCATGCCGATATGCCGGGTTTTTCGAAGCGGGAACAAAACTGGTTATCGCGGCTGGTGCTGGCGCATGCTGGTAGTTTGAGCAAACTCGCCGATCAAGAGATTCAACCTGCCGAGTGGGATGCCATTTTATGCTTACGCATGGCAGTACTGTTTTATCGTGCTCGCCTGGATGAGGCACCGCCATTGGGTTTGCTGTCGCATAGTGCGGACGGTTATTGCTTGGAATTAGACGCAACGTGGTTAGAGGCGCATCCACTCACGATGTATGCCTTAAATGAGGAAGTCACAGCATGGCAAAACATGGGCGTAAACCTAATGATTCGAGCCGTCGCCAACGTATAAAAGCGCATTTAAATTCAGATAAAGCCGGCGCAGCACCGGGTACTTTGCAATATGTTGGCGGCGTCGCGCCGGCGGCAACGCTGGCGACTTTAATTGAGTTTGGCCCTTTGCCGGGGGATTATCTTGCGACCAGTTTTAGCGATGTTGATGTAGGCCGAACTTTTCAACCGACGTTCCATACCTTATGGTTGAACGTGCATGGCTTAGAAAACATTGAAATCCTCAAATTAATTGGTCAGCGCTTCAAATTACATCCGCTGGTTTTAGAGGACATTCTGAATACCCAGCAGCGCCCTAAAGTTGAGCAATATCCCGGCTATTTGTACATCACCGCCCGACTGATGAATTGGGACGCCGATTGCGTCTCAGGCGAGCAAGTGAGCTTGATTGTTGGACGTGGTTTTGTGCTGACTTTTCAAGAAAAACCCAGCGGCACTTTTGCGGCGATTCGCGATACGCTTAAAAATAGTGAGTCCCAAATTCGGAAACTGGGTCCGGACTATTTGGCCTATGCCTTACTGGATAAACTGGTGGATCGTTATTTTTTAGTGCTTGAGCAATTGGGCGAGCGCTGCGAAGAGCTGGACGAAGCGATTAATAGTAAGATCCAGCCCGAGCAGATGGTTGAAGTACAGTCATTGCGGCGTAGTTTGCAGCAAATAAAGCGCAGTCTGTGGCCAATGCGGGAAATGCTCAATGTGCTGCAGCGCGATGACGCCGATTTTTTTCATAGTGAAACTCAGCTGTATTTGCGCGATGTGTACGACCATACGGTGCAATCGATTGAAACCGTTGAAGCGCTACGCGAAATGATTTCTGGGCTGCAAGAAATATATTTATCGCTGCAGTCGCAGCGACTCAATGAGCAAATGCGCCTACTCACCGTCATTACCACCATCTTTATGCCGCTGACGTTAATTGCTGGGGTGTACGGAATGAATTTTGATGTGATGCCAGAGTTACGCTGGACCTATGGCTACTACGCCGCTTTGGGATTGATGGGGGGCGTGGCGGTGTTTTTGGGCTTGTTCTTTTGGCTGCGCCGCTGGGTGTGATGGATTGGGTATATCTATGTTGGCTTTAAAAATAAAGACCTTGGTTGATATACCCACCAATCATACGGCAACGGCTGATATCTCAAGTCTGAATCCATCGGGAAGGATTTATATCCACCACGCCAGCAAAAACACTCCTAGCATGGCGAGTGCCAAACCGACTTTAGCGATCGCGCCAAGCAACATGCCGATGCCGCTGGCAAATCCGACTTTGCCGGCGTGTAGTAGATCTTTTCTGGCATAAAACTCACCGGCTGCAGCACCTAAAAACGGTCCGAGGATTAAACCGACTATCCCGCCTAGCATACCGACAATCGAACCTATTAAAGCGCCCCAGATAGCGTAGCGGCTCGCACCAACGCGTTTGGCCCCCATGGCACCGGCAATGTAATCGAGCGCGCTGGCGACGATCGTCATCAGCAATAACAAACTCAATGACGGCCAGCCAACGTGAATAAATTGATTGCCCCAGGCGATAAGTAGCATGCCGACAAAAATTAAAGGCGTGGATGGCAGTAAAGGCAATATGGTGCCGGCCAAACCAGCCAGAATCATGCCTGCGCCAAGTAGGTAGCTGATGATTTCAAACGTTTCCAAGATCGCGCTCCAAGGGGAATCAATTATTTTTAATCTGGGTTGGACTAGGTTAACGCTAAAAAGATGCTCAGCGCGTGAAAAATAATATCGCAATAAAACAGTCATTTATTGAATATCGTCTCCTTTGGTCTATAGAAAAGCGTGAAAGGAGTTGACGTAAGGCACGTGCTGGTGTTTAATTGCGGCTCTTCGAAACGAAGTAGTGTTTCGAGTGGCTCGTTAGCTCAGTTGGTAGAGCAGCGGATTGAAAATCCGCGTGTCCTTGGTTCGATTCCGAGACGAGCCACCAAGGAATTCAAGGGTTTAGCTGTAAGCTAGGCCCTTTTTCAAATGCTTAGTCAAGCATGGCTCGTTAGCTCAGTTGGTAGAGCAGCGGATTGAAAATCCGCGTGTCCTTGGTTCGATTCCGAGACGAGCCACCAGTATTTCGGTGTTAAACCCGAAGCAAAAACCCGCTAGCGCAAGCTCAGCGGGTTTTTTGTTTTTCTGGGGTATGTCTCGCTAGCCCTTGTTGCTTATGATTTGCAGGTCAATACCCCTTGGCAATAAAAAAGGCAGCGTGCGCTGCCTTTTGTCGTTTAAGTCGTGATCGATTTAGTCTTGACGTTCAACTTGGCTAACGTCACGCACGGCGCCAGTGTCGGCGCTGGTGGTCATTGCGGCGTAGGCGCGCAATGCGGGGCTGACCACGCGTTGACGCGATACCGGTTTCCAAGCCAGCTTGCCGCGTGTGTTCATTGCGGCGCGGCGCGCATCCAGTGCAGCGGCGTCAATTTTTAGGTTGATGGTGCGGTTTGGGATGTCGATTTCAATGGTGTCGCCTTCTTCCACTAAGCCAATCGCGCCACCTTCGGCGGCTTCTGGGCTGGCGTGGCCAATCGATAGGCCGGAAGTGCCGCCAGAGAAGCGTCCGTCAGTCAATAGTGCGCATGCTTTGCCGAGACCTTTTGACTTGAGATACGACGTTGGGTACAGCATTTCTTGCATGCCTGGGCCACCTTTAGGGCCTTCATAGCGAATAACCACAACATCACCCGCAACCACTTCATCGGCCAAAATGCTGGCGACCGCATCGTCTTGTGATTCAAAGACACGGGCGCGACCGGTGAATTTTAGGATGGAGTCATCGACACCCGCCGTTTTGACGATGCAGCCGCGTTCGGCAATGTTGCCGTACAGTACGGCCAGTCCGCCGTCTTGCGAGTAAGCGTGTTCTTTGTTGCGGATGCAGCCACCTTCGCGATCAAGGTCGAGGTCGGGGTAGCGCATCGATTGGCTAAATGCAATCGTCGTGGCGACGCCGCCAGGCGCTGCGCGGTAAAATAAGTGCGCCAAACTATCTGGGCCATTTTTGACAATATCCCATTGATCTAAGCCTTCGCCGAGTGTTTTGGCGTGCACCGTCGGTACGTCGCGATGAATCAGTCCGGCGCGCGATAATTCTGCGAGTAGGGCGATAACGCCACCGGCGCGATGCACGTCTTCCATGTGATATTTTTGTGTTGCGGGTGCGACTTTGGCAAGACAAGGAACGCGGCGTGAAATGCGATCGATGTCGGCCATTTTGAAGTCGACGCCAGCTTCGGAGGCGGCGGCGAGCAAATGCAGTACGGTATTGGTTGAGCCGCCCATGGCAACGTCCAAGCTCATGGCGTTTTCAAATGCTTCGCGCGTGGCGATTGAGCGTGGTAAGGCAGATTCATCGCCTTGCTCGTAATAGCGCTTGGCGAGTTCAACAATGGTGCGGCCCGCTTGTAGGAATAGCTGTTTACGGTCGCCGTGCGTGGCCAGCATCGAGCCATTGCCCGGTAGTGATAGGCCAAGTGCTTCGGTGAGACAGTTCATCGAGTTGGCGGTAAACATGCCTGAGCAGGAGCCACAGGTTGGGCAGGCGCTGCGCTCGATGGCGGCCACTTCTTCATCGCTGACTTTGTCGTCAGCGGCTTCGACCATTGCGTCGACGAGGTCGAGTTTACGTACTGCGCCATTCCAGTCGACCTTGCCGGCTTCCATTGGGCCGCCAGAAACGAATATCACTGGAATATTGAGGCGCAGCGCTGCCATCAGCATGCCGGGGGTGATTTTGTCGCAGTTGGAAATGCAGACAATCGCATCGGCGCAATGGGCATTGACCATGTATTCGACTGAATCGGCAATTAAATCGCGGCTTGGCAGGCTATACAGCATGCCGCCGTGCCCCATGGCGATGCCGTCGTCAACGGCAATGGTGTTGAATTCTTTGGCGACGCCACCGGCTTTTTCGATTTCGCGTGCGACCAATTGGCCCATATTGTGCAAATGAACGTGCCCAGGAACAAATTGGGTGAACGAGTTGGCGATGGCAATGATGGGCTTGTCAAAATCGCCATCTTTCATGCCTGTGGCGCGCCAGAGGGCGCGGGCGCCGGCCATGTTGCGGCCGTGGGTGGTGGTGCGAGAGCGATAAGTGGGCATGTCGATTCCTTGGGCAAAATTCAAAACACGTGGCCGATTGTATCGAAAAAAAGGAATTAGAGGTTTTCGAAGTCGGTTGCTTGTTGAATATGGCGCGAAAAGTGATTGAAGTTCTTGGTGAGACGGTATAATCGGCGGCTACTTTTCTGGCGTTAAGGCGAAATTTTATTATGTTTGTTCATCCGCAGTTTGATCCGGTGGCGATTAGTCTCGGGCCAGTTGGTGTTCACTGGTATGGCTTGATGTATCTGATCGGCTTTGTGCTGTTTGTGATGTTGGGGCGCTGGCGGATTCGACGCGGTAATCCACCGGGTTGGCAAACTTCGGAGATGGATGACTTGCTGTTTTACGGTGTGCTCGGGGTGATACTTGGCGGGCGCCTTGGTTACGTCTTGTTTTATAAGCCAGCATTTTATTTGGCCAATCCACTGGATATTCTCAAGGTATGGGAAGGGGGGATGGCATTTCACGGTGGCTTTTTGGGGGTTTTGGTTGCTATGGCGCTGTTTGGCCGAAAAACCAACCGAGATTTTTTCCAGGTGACTGATTTTATTGCGCCGTTGGTACCTTTGGGTTTGGCGGCAGGTCGAATCGGCAACTTTATCAATGGTGAGTTGTGGGGCCGTGTTACCGATGCCACGATGCCGTTGGCGATGATCTTTCCACAAGCGCACGATGGATTGCCGCGTCATCCGTCGCAGTTATATCAGTTCGCTTTAGAAGGTGTACTGTTGTTTATTGTGTTGTGGCACTTCTCTGCTAAGCCGCGTGCGGTTGGTCAGACATCGGCATTGTTCTTGATGGGTTATGGTGTATTTCGCTTTGTTGCTGAATATGCTCGCCAGCCGGATGATTTCCTGGGTTTGTTAGCGATGAATTTAAGTATGGGTCAGTTGTTGTGTGTGCCAATGATAGTCGCTGGTGCCATTTTGTATGTGTGGGCAACGCGACGAAACAAAATGCTTTGAAGAATTTGAGGTTATTTTCTTAATCAAATTAGGCCTTTAGTTGATTTTTTGTAGTTTGTACAATTTTTTTTGTCAAAAATGTTTGACGACTTGAGGGGCTGTGGTCATAATGCGGGCTCTCTTAGTGGCGGGGTTACCCCAGCGGTCAACGGGTCCGGACTGTAAATCCGGCGGCTCAGCCTTCGAAGGTTCGAATCCTTCCCCCGCCACCATTTTATAAGAGCTAATTAAAGTTTAGAGAACGAATCAGTTATTAAGTATGCGGGTGTAGCTCAATGGTAGAGCAGAAGCCTTCCAAGCTTACGACGAGGGTTCGATTCCCTTCACCCGCTCCAGTTTATTGCCGATGTAGCTCAGGGGTAGAGCACTCCCTTGGTAAGGGAGAGGCCATGAGTTCAATTCTCATCATCGGCTCCAGTCAATTGTCAGTTATTAATTTATTTCAAGATCTCGAAAAAGGAATAAGCGATGGCTAAGGAAAAGTTTGCACGGACTAAGCCTCACGTTAACGTGGGTACAATCGGTCACGTGGATCATGGTAAAACAACGCTGACAGCTGCAATTACAACAATTCTGTCGAAAAAATTCGGCGGTATTGCTAAAGATTACGCATCTATCGATTCTGCACCAGAAGAAAAAGCACGTGGTATTACGATTAATACTGCGCACGTTGAGTATGAGACTGAAAAACGTCACTACGCTCACGTTGATTGCCCGGGTCACGCGGATTATGTGAAAAACATGATTACCGGTGCGGCGCAGATGGATGGTGCGGTATTGGTGGTTTCTGCTGCTGATGGTCCTATGCCACAAACCCGCGAGCACATCTTGTTGTCTCGTCAGGTTGGTGTTCCATACATCATCGTATTCATGAACAAAGCTGATTTGGTTGATGATGCTGAGTTGCTTGAATTGGTTGAAATGGAAATTCGTGATTTGTTAAACAAATACGATTTCCCTGGTGATGATACGCCAGTAATTACCGGTTCTGCGCGTTTGGCGTTGGAAGGTGATCAATCAGAATACGGCGAGCCGGCAATCTTCCGTTTGGCTGATGCTTTGGATACTTACATTCCTGAGCCAGAGCGTGCAATTGATGGTACGTTCCTGATGCCAGTTGAAGATGTGTTCTCAATCTCTGGTCGCGGTACTGTTGTGACTGGTCGTGTTGAGCGCGGTATTGTTAAAGTGGGTGAAGAGATCGAGATCGTTGGTATTGTGCCAACAGTTAAG
>NZ_JAJAWG010000006.1 GCF_020531905.1 Deefgea salmonis
AGCTTTTCGATGCTTAAACATCAAAATGAATCACCGAAGAAGCAAAGGCCAGAGAAAAGCCAATTCAGAACTCAAACTCCAGCAAAAACGACGATTTAATCTGCGGTTTGCTGATGGTTTAGGTAAACCCAATTTTGGGTTGATTTTCTCCGCGTCTCTGCGCCTCTGCATCAGCTTTTCGATGCTTAAACATCAAAATGAATCACCGAAGAAGCAAAGGCCAGAGAAAAGCCAATTCAGAACTCAAACTCCAGCAAAAACGACGATTTAACCTGTGGTTTGCTGATGGTTTAGGTAAACCCAATTTTGGGTTGATTTTCTCCGCGTCTCTGCGTCTCTGCGTCTCTGCGTCGGCTTTTCGATTTAAAACTTACCGTAAGGCTTTAAGCTACCGTCTTTACCAATGATTTCGACCGCAATGGTGCCGACTTTATACTCGCCCATGCCCGGTGATGTGGCGGGCATGCCCGACACCGTAATGCCTTTGGCGTTGGGTTTTTCTTTGAGCAATTTACGAATCGCATTGGCTGGCACATGGCCTTCAATGGCATAGCCTTGCATCACAATCGTATGGCAGCTTTGGGCAATATCGGTGCCGTATTGCTGCTTGATGCTTTGCATGTCTTGACGCACCACTTCTTTAATATCAAAGCCGGCGTTACGCAAATATTTCGCGTGCTCACCGCAGCAACCGCAATACGGATCTTTATACATGGTGCCGGCTGGCAAAGCGGCTAGCGCCAAGGTGGGGGCAAATAAAACTGCACTCAAAACTGCTTTTAAAGACATGGTATTTCCTTTTTTTTATGGTTCACCGCCTTGGCGCAGGCGATGGCAACGCGCCAAGACGATGAATTAATCTATTGATCTATGAATCTAAGTCACTGGGCAAACCTTTTCGCACAAGGCAAAGCAAGGCGGCACCAGTACTTTTGCCTGCCTACTTATTGAATTATTTAATCAGCACCTGCGCCATCATGCCCTGCCCTTCATGCTCCAAAATATGGCAATGGAACATCCGCAGGCCTTTATCGTGCTGCACCATTTTGAGCCGGACTTTTTCGTACGGCCGTAAATTAATGGTGTCTTGCAAAGCGCGATACGGCGCATCTTGGCGCTTACCATTGAGCTCGCTATCGAGCAGCATAAATTGCGTGCCATGAATATGAAACGGATGATCCATGTGCGAGTTATTAAACACTTCCCACACTTCAACGTCGTTCACTTTGCTGACTAAATCATTGCGATTCATATCGTAGCTTTTACCGTTGATCAAAAACGCCATGCTGTGCACGCCGTTGTCCATACTCATGGTTTCGCTAAACTCGACTTTTTTCATTGCCACGGCGCGGCCAAAATCAGCGATTTTTCGCAATGTCGCGGGTACTTTGGGCGTTGGCCCTGCGGTGAATTGCAGCGTGGCCAAAACGCGTTCAACTTCTGGCGCGACTTTGCCCATTTTTTCGCGGTTATACACCAAGGCTTTGAGCGTAGTTTTGGCGCTGCTGCCGTCACCGACAATTAATTCTGCGCGCTGGCCGGGCACCAACAATAGCTCTTCAACTACCCGTGGTTTTTCGAGCAAACCACCGTCGCTACCGACCACGGTGATTTTTTGCCCCGGTATCGCCAAGCGCAAATAGCGCGCGCTGCAGGCATTCCACACCCGCACTCGCTGACGGCCAGCAATCGTTATCACTGGTTCACGCTGACCATTAACCAGCGCAAACTGCCCTTCGCGGCCATTCATCCAGTCGTTGGCGGTGTTATCTGGAATCGACGCATCAGCCGCCAATTTAAGGTCGGAAATCACCCAATGCTGCTCGGAAAAACCCGCCAAAGGATCAGTTTTGCTACGCACAATAAATAAACCGGCTAAACCGCGATACACCTGCTCAGGCGTGTCGCCATGCGGATGCGGGTGATACCAATACGTACCAGCGCAGTTTTTTGGCAATTTAAAGCGATACATATGCTCACCGCCCGCTGGCACCGCATCATGCGGATTGCCGTCTTGCTCTGGCGGCACGGGCATGCCGTGCCAATGAATCGTTGATGCTTGCGCCAACTGATTCACAAAGCGAATTTCCACTTCGTCGCCTTCAAACGCTTCAATCAAGGGGCCGGGCACTTGGCCGTTATACAACCACATGCTGGTTTTTTTACCGGGCACTAATTCCACTTCATGCGCGGCAGCGGTCAGCGTGGCGGCCATTTTATTGGCGCTACTGCTGTTTAAAACTTTTAATGCCTGTAATGGCTGGCCCGCGGGCAAGGCCGATTCGGGCAACAAGGGCATATCGGCCACGGTTTTTAGCGGCTGCGGCATGGCGGCTGATCCACCCTGCGCAGCATGACCTTGATGCGCGGAATGGTCCATTGCGGGATCCATTCCCGCCCAAGCGGTGGGCAAGCACAGCAAAGCACCGCTGGCGCTAGAGCTAAATAAAAACTGACGTCGATTCATAAACCACCTCTAAATCACAGACTGAGCAAACAACGGCTCAATTCACAATAAACTGGGGTATTGCCATGCAAATGATTATTTATAATGCATTGATAGCAATACATCTTGAATTTAGACCATGTTCAGATTTGGTGTTGATGCTGTGCCGCGCTCGTCGAGCTGGGGCTTAAAATCCCGTCTAAGCGCACCGAGTGCGGAGAGAGACAAACGGTTTCATCGTTTGGCTCACGACAATCGAGGGCACAGCGGAGCTGGGCGCGCTCGGGTCGCCTTTCTTTTCCCCCATTTTCTTTGGCGAGTCAAAGAAAATGGGGTCCCCGTCGCGGACTGCGACTGTAAAACAATGTGCCGCAGGCACTTAAAACCATCAACACGTAATCTGAACATTGCCTGAATTTACTGATATTAAAATGGGGACTTGATGCAGCGCAGCGCGGCGATCTCGGGCATTCAACCCGATCACGCCCGCAAAACATGCGCGGCGCTAGCAGCAAAATTCAAAGCCATTTAAATCAGTAAACACGAATGACAACTGCAGCGCTACCCAGCTTTATTCAGAGCAATAAAGCGAGGACAGCGCCTAAGTCGCGCCTAAGCGCGCAGTAGAGGAGGAGGTAATAACGGTGGCCGACTTAAACCGACCTGCATGATGGCATCATGACTATTTTGAATGGTGCCAGCCGACGCCAATTGCGCTTGCGGCAACAGCATCGGCAATGCCGCAGCACAAGCGCCGCAATGACTCATTTTGGCATTACTCGCCGCATGATCATGCTGGTCTTGCTGGCATTCTGTTTTTGCTAACGGCTCAATCACCGCGTTATGGCACAGCACGGCGCCAGCCGACGGCAACTGCTTAGCCGCCGCCACATTCAGTGACAGCACCAGCGAGATCAATAGCAAAAAGAAGCAGCGGAACTTAAACATTTTTCGATCTTACACTGCGCCTTGATTTGACGGCAAGGCGCAGACCGACAAATCAAGGCGAACTCACAATATTACCGCCTACGCCGTGCGCCGTGTGGCATCGAGCAATCGCCGCGCCGCGTCTTGCGGACTCATACTGCTGTTTTTCCAGAACGCATCCACCGCGTCAAACAAGGCGCTACGCACACTGTCTTGCACCGCCATATTGTGCGCCCAAGACGGCAGCAACACTTGCTTACTGGCGGCACTGGCAAACTCACGCGCCGACTGTTTGGCGTAGTCGTCAAAGCGATTCATATTCACGTCGATGCGGGCAGGGATATTGCCTTTATACAAATTAAACACTTCCTGCCCTGCGCTACTCATCAACAGCGACACAAAGTCTTGTTGTGCCGCCGCCAAGCGTGGATCGTTTTGTTTGAACATCAATAAAGTATCGGCCGCAAAGCTGTACTCGCCGTTTTGCGTTGGCGCAGCCATACACAGATAATCAATCCCTTGCACCTTACCCGCTTGAGCAAATCCACCCTTGGCCCAATCGCCCATTAATTGCATCGCTGCCCGACCATTAATCACGTCCGCCGTGGCTAAATTCCACTCGCGCCCAGCGGCATCGGGCGTGCAATATGGTTTTAATTTACGCAAAGCTTCAAGACAGCGAATCATCACCGGCCCCGTCAATGCTGCCGAATCGAGTTGGCAAAACGCCGAATGGTAAAACGATGCGCCACCCAAACCGCAGGTAATCGCCTCAAACAAAGTGGCAATTTGCCAAGCCTGCTCACCCACGGCCAGCATTGGCGTACCCAATTGGCGCAGCTTTTCGGCCACCACAAAAAACTCATCCCAGGTTTTAGGCGCTTGCACGCCAGCGCGTTTGAGCACACTGGCATTCATCCACATCACATTCACCCGCGCCACACCCAACGGCACCGCCACATACTGGCCATTGGCCTGCAGCATTTTATCCAGCACCGCCGGCAATATGCGGTGCCAATCTTGCTGCTTCGCCACATCGTTCAAATTGGCCAAACCACCGTCTTTGGCCCAGTTTTGAATTTTCACCCCGCCAATGGCCGCCGCGGTTGGCGGATTGCCGGTAGCGATGCGCGACTTAATCGTCGCCGCAGAATGATCCCCGACCGCATCCGCCCAATGATGACCTTGCTGATTGAGTAGCGCCTTGATTTCCGACACCGCGCGCGCCTCGCTCGATGCCGCCCAGCTATGAAACACCTCAATATCGGCCAGCTTAAATTGCCCTAGCGACTTCAATAAACGCTTGGCGCGCTCATCCAAATGCTGCAAGGTATGGCTCGCTTGCTGCAACGCCGAGTCGGTGGCTTGCGTCATCACATCGAGTCGCTCAGCCGAGCTGGCCAAGGTATGCGTCGCGGAAGATTGCTCTTGGGTGGATTCGGCAATTTGCCGCACCGCCGTCACCACACTGCCCATATGTTCACGAATCCCCAACATATGCCCGCGTGCGTCTTCGGCCATGGTGACACTGTGCGCCACGCGATTGGCCGTCAGCGCCATATTGCCCACCGCGCTTTGCGTTTCGCGGCCCACCGATTCGATTTTATGCGCGATTTCTACCGTGGCATGGCTGGTGCGCTCGGCCAGTTTACGCACTTCATCGGCGACCACTGCAAAACCACGCCCCATATCGCCGGCACGTGCAGCTTCAATCGCGGCATTCAGCGCCAATAAATTGGTTTGATCGGCAATGTCTTTAATCACGCCAACAATGCCGCTAATTTCTTGCGAGCTGGCCCCCAAGCCATCCATGGTTTGGGTTAATGCCGCGACCGCTTCAGAGACTTTGCCGACTTCTTCCGACACGCGCAGTACCGAATCAGCACTCTCACTAGACAACTGCTGCGTTTGCTCAACCACATGATCCATATCGCGGGCGTGATCGGCGATGTGATTAATGCTGACGGTGATTTGCTCCACCGTCGCCGCCGATGACGCCGCATGATCAGACTGCATTCGGGTGTCTTTACCCATTTGCGCGGTCACGGCGGTCAGCTCGGACAAACCCAAAGCCAGCCCTTCCATTTCGCGCTGCACATCGCGTAGCGTGCGCTGCACTTTATCGGTGGCCGCGTTATACGCTTTAAATATGGGCCCCCATTGCGCGTCGCTATGTTCTGGCAATCGCGCACTCAAATCAGCATGATCGCTAGCATGTTGGTGCATTAAATCGCGCATCTGTGCCACAGGCGCAAACAAACGTTGCAGGCCAAAAAACACCACCGCCAGCAAAACAGCGCCCGCCAGCACCATCATCAAAGCGAGCGAAAAAAACAGTGCATTGACCGCCGCATCTTGACTTTGCCCGACCCGCCACAACACCCCCAACATCAGCAAACCGTACACCAAAGCCACTGCGGCAATAATATGATTGCGATTTAACATCGTGCAAACTCCCCTAAAACATGGCTTATATCAACCTAATCGGCACATTGAATCGTGCTCCGTAGTGGATTTGTCAGCAAATCTCATTAGCCATTGATAATACAAGCACTTTTCTTACACACACAGCAGTCATTTATGACTGTTGCATTTCAATAAACACCGGCACCACCGACAAAATAGCGCGATTACCTTGAATTGCGCGCCGCGAGACCCATTTGTTGATCACGCACCAAGGAAAATCATGCTCAACTACTTTCGTCGCAAACGCCGTGATCATTGGCTCGCCCAGCACCCGATTGACGATGCGCTGTGGTTGCCCGCCACTACCATGCCGGTGTTAAAAAACCTCAGCGTGAGTGAATTAGCGCGTTTACGTGAACTTGCCGCGTGGTTTTTACACACCAAGGTCATCCAAGCGAGCGAAGGGATTGAGTTTTCGGACCCAATGCGGGTGATTTTGGCGGCGCAAGCGGTGCTACCGATTTTAAATCTGGGTTTTGAAGCGTATGACGATTGGCAGGAAATCATTATTTACCCGCGCCCGTTTTACGCCGACCACCGCCACGTTGACGCCATCGGCGTGGTACACGAAGGCGCGCAATTGCTCGCCGGCCAAGCGCGCGGCGATGGTCCGGTGCTGTTTTCGTGGAACGACGTGATGAATGGGCCGCATTTAGACGGCTGGAATGTGGTGATTCATGAATTAGCGCACAAGCTCGACATGAAAAACGGCGGCAACGCCAATGGTTATCCAGCGCTGCACGCTGGCATGAGCGAAGCGGCATGGCAGAGTGCGTTTACCGCCGCCTTTACCGACTTAAGCAGCAAAGCCGACGCTGGCGAGCATTCAGACATTGATCTGTATGCCGCCACCAATCCGGCCGAGTGCTTTGCGGTACTGAGCGAAGTATTTTTTGAAGCGCCGCAAATCCTCCAAGCGCACTACCCCGATGTTTACACGCAAATGGTGCTGTTTTATAAACAAGACACCGCCCAAAGGCTGAGCCCCAGCCCTTACCGCCCAATCTCCCAATACAGTGAACCCAGCGCATGATCGGCCTACGCCACACCGCCCCAATCGACATCACCCACCAAGCACAACAACTGGGTATTGCCCTGTGGGATACCATCCCTGAAGGCGCTACGCATATACTGCAATGGAATACCGACCGACTCGAGTTACTCTCCATCCATGATAAAGCCATTGTGTGCGTAGACTTTGTGAAAGGCGCGGCCGCACATCGTCGCCAATTTGGCGGTGGCCGTGGGCAACCGGTTGCCAAAGCGATTGGCATTAAGGGCGAATATATACCGCGCATTTTGGACGCCACCGCCGGACTTGGCGGCGACGCCTATGTGCTAGCGAGTTTAGGCTGCAGCATGACGCTGATCGAGCGCACGCCGATTGCGTATTTACTACTGAGCGACGGCCTAAAACGCGCCGCAGCGGACGGCCAAACCGCCGAGATCGCTGCCAGAATGACGCTGCATTTTGGCGATGGCCGTGCATGGCTAACTGAGCGCGCGCAAGGCTTAGGGCCGCTGGCTGCGCAAGAGTTTGACGTGGTGTATCTAGACCCGATGTTTCCAGAACCGGGCAAACGCGCCAAATCCAAAAAAAGCATGGCCGCTTTTCAAACGCTGATCGGTGGCGACGAAGACGCCGACGCACTACTGGCGCCGGCGCGCCTGATCGCCAAAAAACGCATCATCGTCAAACGCCCCCGTCTCGCCCCACTGATGGCCGGCGCACGACCTGATTTTGTTTTTGACGGCGAAAGTACACGGTTTGATGGATATCTGCCAACCGGTGGCATTCAAAAAGAAAATAACTGATGTATTGCCCCCCGAGCCTTTACCAGCAAGACTCACCCGCCAATACGTCAACAAAAAATGTAGGGCGTATTCGCCGCGCAGCGGCAATACGCCAGCCCCTCATTCGGCGCAATCCCTTTATGACCATGCCCAATGTGCCGCAAATTAGTTTAGCCAAACAAAAAACCAACTAGACGACCGGTCTAGTCTGGTGTAGGATGCATTCATGACTTCTGAACACATCGACGTACGTCAGCATATTTTGGATACCGCCAAGCCGATTATTCTCGGCAAGGGGTTTTCGGCTGTCGGCTTGACCGAAATTTTAAGCGCTGCCGCTGTCCCCAAAGGCTCGTTTTACCATTACTTCAAATCCAAAGAAGCGTTTGGCGAAGCCTTGCTGGAGGATTATTTTGCCAATTACTGCCAGCGCTTGGATGAAATTTTTAATGTCCAAGGCTCAAACGCCGGCGAGCGGATGTTGGCGTACTGGGGCAGTTGGCTAGAAACCCAAAGCTGCGACGACCGCGATGGGCAATGCCTCACCGTAAAGTTGGCCGCCGAAGTTTCGGATTTATCTGAAAGCATGCGCGGCAGTTTAGTGCGCGGCACCCAGCAATTATTAGCCCGTATTGCTCAGTGCCTAAGCGAGGGCGAGCAAGATGGCTCAATACCCCACTTTGCCAGTACCGAACAAACCGCACTGCATTTATACGAAATTTGGTTGGGCGCGACTTTGCTCACCAAAATTCGCCGCGATCGCAGCGCGCTCGAGAGCGCGATGCTCAGCACCAAAAGCATTTTAGGCGTAAGCCCAAGCTAACCATCGAGTTCACTACTGCGGTCTTTAGGCCGCCCATGGCGAAATATTTTCCGGCGCTGCGCGCTTTACCGCGCAGCCCATCCCAACACCGCAATCAATCGCTCAAGCGATTATTTTTTAATTCAGTAACTAGACGACCAGTCTAATAAAGGCTTTATGATGACTAATTTTGAATTTTTCAATCCCACTAAAATCGTTTTTGGCAGCAACACCATCGCTCAGCTTGATCAATTGGTTCCTGCCAACGCCCGCGTGATGATTTTGCTCGGCGGCGAAAGCGCGCGTAAAAACGGCACTCTCGCTGAAGTCAAAGCCGCACTTGGCGCACGTGAAGTGCACGAATTTAACGGCATTGAGCCCAATCCCACTTACGAAACACTGATGCAAGCGGTACAGATTATTCGCGCCGAAAAAATCGACTTTCTACTGGCAGTTGGCGGCGGCTCAGTGATTGATGGCACTAAATTTATCGCCGCAGCGGTGCCTTTTGCTGGCGAGCCTTGGGATATTTTGACCCACTTTGGCGGCAACATTCAAAGCGCCTTGCCATTGGGTACCGTGTTAACGCTACCTGCCACCGGCTCAGAAATGAATCATGGCGCAGTGATTACCCAAAAAGCCACGCAAACCAAACTGCCATTTATGAATCCTTTGGTCTTTCCGCAATTTTCGATCTTGGACCCAAGCAAAACCTTCACCTTGCCCGAGCGCCAAATCGCCAATGGCGTGGTTGATGCCTTTGTCCATACCATTGAGCAATACCTGACTTACCCCGTCAATGGCATGGTGCAAGACCGCTACGCCGAAGGCCTATTACAGATCTTGATTGAAATCGGCCCAAAAATCTTAGCCAATCCACAAGACTACGATTTACGCGCCAATTTAATGTGGGCGGCCACCCAAGCGCTCAATGGCTTAATCGGTGCCGGTGTACCGCAAGATTGGTCAACGCATATGATCGGCCACGAACTGACGGCACTATTTAATATCGACCACGCCCGCACACTGGCGATCATCTTGCCGGCCAGCTTGATGCTGCGTAGCGAAAGCAAGCGCGAAAAACTATTGCAATACGCCGATCGCGTTTGGCATCTACACCACGGCAGTGAAGACGAGCGCATCGCCGCGGCGATTAAAAAAACCCGTGATTTCTTTGCAGCCATGGGTATTAAAACCAAACTAGCTGATTACGACTTAGGCCCAGCCGCCATCGACGCCGTGATTGCGCAACTCGCAGCCCACGGCATGACGCAATTGGGCGAACGCCAAGATGTCAGCCTTGAAATCAGTCGCGACATATTAACTGCCGCACTATAAACAATGGACTCAACGGCCAAGTTAACACCGATTGGCCGACTTCAACCTAAAGGATGAATAATGCACACCAATCGTCAAATCGTTTTAAATTCCCGTCCCGTAGGCGCGCCAACGCCAGCCGACTTTCGCTTAATTGAATCGGCGATACCAACGCCAGCGACGGGTGAAATCCTGCTTCGCACCACGTATCTGTCGCTAGACCCGTATATGCGTGGCCGCATGAGCGATGCCCCCTCTTACGCGCCACCGGTTGCGCTCAATGACGTGATGGTCGGCGGCACCATTGCCCGCGTTGAAGCGTCGAATAACCCGCAATTTAAAGTCGGTGATGTGGTGCTTAGCTATAGCGGCTGGCAAGACTACGCGATTTCGAACGGCGAAGGCGTGAATGTGTTACCGGCCGATATGGCGCAGCCTTCGCTGGCGCTTGGTGTTTTGGGCATGCCCGGCTTTACCGCGTATATGGGTTTACTCGATATTGGCCAACCGAAAGCGGGCGACACCGTGGTGGTGGCAGCAGCGAGCGGTGCGGTGGGCGCGATTGTCGGGCAAATTGCCAAAATCAACGGCTGCCGCGTGATTGGCATTGCGGGTGGCAAAGATAAGTGTGACTACGTCACCAATGACTTGGGTTTCGATGTTTGTATCGATCGCAAAGACGCCGATTTTGCCGCGCAACTGGCCGCAGTCTGCCCAAGCGGGATTGATGTGTATTTTGAAAGCGTCGGCGGCGCGGTGTTTGATGCCGTCTTGCCGCTACTGAATGTCGGCGCTCGCATTCCAGTTTGCGGTTTAATCGCACATTACAACGACCAGCAACTACCCGCAGGGCCAGATCGACTCGGCTTATTGATGGGCACGCTATTAAAAAAACGCATTAAGATGCAAGGCTTTATTATTTTTGATGATTACGGCCATCGTTACGGCGAATTTTTTAGTGCGATGAGTCAATGGCTTTCTGATGGCAAAATCAAATTTAAAGAAGACCTCGTTCAAGGCTTAGAAAACACCCCAGAAGCCTTTATGGGTTTACTTGAAGGCAAAAACTTCGGCAAACTCGTCGTTCGCGTCGAACAATAATCCGCCTAAAGCCAGCAATGGCTGCGACAATAAAAAACCCGCCCGATGGCATTTAGTGCATCGGGCGGGTTTTGCTTTGGCTGAAGGTATACCGCTGTACGCCTTATCACCATTACACTACAAAGCTATACCTTAAATTGCTCGACGCGACCGTTGAGTTCCAGCACCAGCGTTTTAAGCTGGCGCACCGAATTGGCGGCGCCGCCCACTTCGCGCACATTGTTTTCTGCCATGCTCGAAATGTCCTCTACATTGCGCGCAATGTGCTGCGTGGCACGACTTTGCTCTTGTGTCGCGCTTGAAATCTCGCTTACTAAAGGCTCCACTTGCGCTGAATGCTGATCTAACTGCTCAACCAACAAATCGGCTTGCTGCGCCAATTGTGCGCCCTGTCTGGCGCGCTGGCTTACCCCTACAATATTACCCACCACACTTTGCGTTTCTTGCTGGATTTTTTGAATGGTTTCGGTAATTTGCTGCGTGGACTGCCCTGTTCGCTCGGCCAATTTACGCACTTCATCGGCGACCACCGCAAAACCTCGGCCGGTTTCTCCGGCGCGCGCCGCTTCAATGGCGGCATTGAGCGCCAATAAATTGGTTTGATCGGCAATTTCACGAATCACACCGACGATTTCAGAAATCTGCAACGAGCGCTGCCCCATGCTATGCACCGCGTCCGCAGAAGCATCGATGTCGTTCGCGATTTGATGCATTTCATCGGCGGCGGCTTTCACCGCTTGCCGACCGTGGCCAGCTAACTCACGCAACTCTCGCGTCACATCCGCAGTGCCACACACATTGGCCGCCACTTGATCAATACTGGTGCTAATTTGCTCAATGGCCACCGTCACCGACGCCGCAGCGCGATGCTGCGCCACCGAGCTTTGCTCAACGGCTTGCGAAGAATTCACCAACTGATCGGTGGTTTGCGACACTTGCTGGGTGGCGCTAGATACACGCATTAATAACTGCTGCAAGCTGGCAATCAATGCATTAAAGGTGTCAGCGATTTCAGCCAAATCGCGATTGCCGCTGATTTTGACCCGCCGCGTTAAATCGCCACTAACGGCAATTTGCTGCATCGCCACACGTAAGGTATCTAAAGGCGAAGTAATACTATGGGCAATCCACAACGATGCCAGCAACAATACCGAGGCCACGACAGCCAAAGCGCCGCCGAGTAGCAAGGCGCGGCGCTGAAAAATCGCATCCAGATCGTCAATATAAATTCCCGAAGCAATCACCCAGCCCCAAGGTTGAAACAGCTTAGCGGTAGAGATTTTGGCTACTGGATTATCTTGCCCCGGTTTAGGCCACAGATAGCGAACAAACTCCACCTGCCCACTTTGCGCCGCTTTAACAAGCTCAACGACAATCGGCACGCCATTTTTGTCTTTGAGACCGGACAAATCTTTGCCCGTTAGCTCAGGTTTAATCGGATGCTGCACCATGCGGTACTGCGGATCATAAATACTGAAGTAATTGTCTTGGTCGTAACGCAGGTTTTTTAACGCCGCTTTGGCTTGCGCTTGCGCGGCTTCTTTCGACAGGATGCCGTTTTTTTCTAGTTGCCCATAATGCGCGATCACGCTGTGGCCCAGCTCAATCAGACTTAAAGTTTTGGCCTCCCGATCTTCGAGCATCGATTGCCGACTCGACAACAACATCGCAATGCCAATCCCCAACAAGCCAATCAGCGCCAAGCCGGTCAACATCCATAATTTATGCTTAATTCGCAAAGCGACATGCATCGTCAATCACTCCATCAGGCAGACCCACTCACCATAGCTGACTTAAAGTGAAACTTTCGTGAATTTTATTTGTATAGATTGCGGCTCGGTGAGTGAATGCTCGCTGACCCAGTTATTTTAATCTCGCACCGGAACTTCACTCGCGCAGCCCGCTCTACTGGATGCAAACAACATCACTGGAGTGCATCATGAGTACCGCAGAAATCGTCTTGTATGGCATGGGCGCAGCTTGCTCGATTTCGTTTTGCCAAATGCTGCTGGCGCGGCAAGACCGTATTGAATTGATTTTTATGGCTACCTGCAGCGGATTACTGCTGGTTGGTGGCGTTGCGGTTTAATACCCCGCTTTATCGCTGCGCGCGGGGTCTGCGATAAAGCCCCGCCTTGCCGCATTCTCGCCGTCCATGCTGATGGCCGTTATTTCAGCAATTCATCTGCATCAAATCGCAACACGACTCGTCTTGTTTTGTCCCCTACCTTGTCGTTTCTTGTGCTCACTTTAACGAACACCTTGTTTTACACTGTTTCTATCGCCTTCAGAATCTGTGGTTCACATCGTTAAAGGAGCAAAAATGTCCGCCTCTGCGTTGCTAGTGATTGATGTACAGCACTCTTTTTTACATATGCCTTACTTTGATGCCAGCGATCTGCCGCGCTATCAGGCCAAGCAAGTCGAACTGATTACTGCCTGCCAGCGCCAGCACATTCCGATCATCCAAATTTTGCACGTTGAACAAACCGGTCCTTTTTCTAAAGCATCCGGCTGGGTGAAACCCATGGATTTTTTACCGCCACACCACGGCCCGGTATTTGAAAAAACCGTGCATAACGCACTAATCGGCTCAGGGCTGCACGAATTCTTACAACAACGCCACATCCAGCATTTAATCATCAGCGGCATCCGCACCGAGCAATGCTGCGAAACCACGGCACGCGTGGGGTCTGATTTAGGCTACTCAATTGACTTTGTCACCGAGGCCACGCTCACTTTTGCCATGCAGCATGCCAATGGCCAATGCTTTAGCGCCAGCGAAATTAAAACGCGCACCGAGCTAGTATTAAGTGACCGATTTGCCCGAATTTGCAGTGTTGATCAGCTGGTCGCCAGCTGGCCAGCGCTCGCTCACGCACCCCGTGCGCCGGCGAAAACCAAGATCGTCAATGCGGGCATTCAGGCGTAGTGATGATTTTTGAGCGTGCCTGCATCCACTCCCCATCGGCACATCGCGCATGGGGGTATAGACTGCTCGCTTTGGGATAATTTACGTTGCAGCGCAATACATCCAATTTGGCTTTCGATTTAAACTAGCACGCTCACCACGGCTCACCACGCTGCAATCAGCGTACTCAACAAGGAACTCGTCATGCCAGCTCGTGACTTATTACTCGCCCTCGTTGTTGTTTTGACTTGGGGCTTTAATTTTGTCGTCATCAAATGGGGCTTGGTCGGCTTGCCGCCGCTACTGTTAGCCAGCTTGCGTTTTGCTGCGACGGTATTTCCGGCGGTGTTTTTCTTACGCCGCCCTAATCTGCCGTGGCGATATTTAATCGTTTACGGCCTGACTTGGGGCTTGTGTCAGTTGGGGTTTTTATTCTCGGCCATGGCCAACGGCATGCCGGCCGGTTTGGCGTCGGTGGTGTTGCAATCACAAGCTTTTTTTACGCTGATTTTTGCCGCGGTGTTCTTAAAAGAATCCTTCAAACACAGCCAACTCATTGGTCTATTGATCGCAGGCGTTGGCTTGTGGCTCATCGGCAGTAGTCACGGCCAAAGTATGACTTTGCTGGGTTTTGTGATGACGCTGCTGGGCGCGGCCGGTTGGGCCATGGGCAATGTGATTTTAAAAAAATGCAGCCAGCAAGGTCTGCAATTTGATGTCCTGCCCTTTATGGTTTGGGCCTCAATTGCACCGTTGATTGGTTTTATTGGCCTGAGTTTGTGGCTAGAAGGCCCACAAGAGATCGCCACCGCCTTACAGCATTTTTCAATGCAATCGTTATTGGCGGTACTGTATCAAGCTATTTTTGCCGCCCTTTTGGGGATGAGTTTGTGGAATTTACTCCTCAAGCGCCATCCAACCAATTTGGTTGCGCCGTTTAGTTTGCTGGTGCCTTGGGTCGGTTTAAGCGCCGCTGCGCTGCTACTGAACGAGCAATTATTGCCGCAGCAATGGTGGGGGGCGCTGCTATTAATGACTGGCTTGGTGATTAATATTTTTGGCGGGCAAATTCAGCAAATGTGGCGAGCGCGAAAACTGGCGACTCAAAACTAGCCAGCAAGGCGCGCTGGGCATTTGACGCTACGGTGGCGCTGCGCGGCATTCATCACCCGCGTCGCGTCAACACAAAATCAACGCGTCAATCCCGCGCCAGTTTAATTCATGCATAATTTATGCCTGCGTCAGTATTTTCACTCATGGCGCTGACTAGGGTCTGTTGACGTTTGGTTTGCCAACCGCGTTTGCGCGGATTTTGGCCTGAGGCAAGGCACGAAGCGCGCAGCGTAGTCATTCTACGCCAGCGCTTTGTAACGCAGCATCAGGTCAAAAGCCGCCAAACCCTGCGGGCTGGGCGTTTTTCGCGGCGACTCTGTGTTGTAGCAAGCTCGCATAGAATGACTATGCATCGCTTACTACGCCTTGATTCGCCGCGAAAATCGATCCAGCGCGGCGGAAAACCAAACGTCAACAGACCCTAACCACAAGGCCTTGCATGCTTGATTTATATTTTGTGTTAACCCCGCAATTTATGTTGCTCGATTTAGCAGGCCCCGCAGAAGCGTTTCAAATCGCCGTGCTGCATGGCGCAAATTATCAAATCAATCTGGTGTCACCACTCACTGAGCTAACCTCCTCGGTCGGGCTCAAGCAGCACCAGCTCGCGCCCTTGCCAACGCCGATTCCAGCTGGGGCGACGGTGATTTTAATTGGCGCGCAAAATTCGCTAGTCAATCTAAAAAACGCCGAATCCCAGCAAGTGGTCACTTGGCTACGCCAGTATTTTGATGCCCAGCAGCATCAACTGGCCTGCGTATGCTCAGGCAGCATGCTCGCGGCAGAAGCCGGTTTGCTCGATGGGCGGCAATGCACCACCCACCATGAAATCATTGATCGCTTACGCCAAACCGCGCCTTTAGCGCTGGTGCACGACGATCGTTTATTCGTGCAAGACGGCCCCGTCGCCACCAGCGCGGGGATTTGTTCGGGAATTGATTTGGCACTGCATTTGATTGAGCAAGATGCCGGCCCCTTGATCGCCCAAAGTGTCGCGCGCGAGATGGTGGTTTGGCTGCGCCGTAGCGGCCAAGATCCGCAACTCTCGCCTTGGCTGGCGCACCGCAATCATTTGCATCCAATGGTGCATAAAGTTCAAGATTTAATTAGTCGCCAAATCAGCGAGCGCATCACACTGCAACAAATGGCGGACTATGCCCATACCAGCAGCCGCAATTTAGCCCGCTTATTTTTGCAGCACTGCGGCATTACGCCGCATCAATATCAATTGGACATTCGCATTGCCAGCGCCCGGCAATTACTCCAGCAACCACAGTTATCGATTGAGCGCATTGCTGAACAAGCCGGTTTTGCCTCGGCACGCGACTTTCGCCGTGTTTGGCAACAGCAAACCGGCAAACTGCCCAGCGAAAGCCGTTAGCCTTTTGCGACGATGCTCGCCGCCATTTTTTTGCCCGCGCCAACGCCCGCATCGGACCCACTCAACCACCTCTTTGGTGATACGCCAGCGCCGCAGTGCCTCACAACCTTCCCAATTAAAGCCCACAAATAACGCATCGCCAAGCACCGGCTAGACTCGCGCCGCTTACACACAAAAAATCCGAGGTATATATGCCAAGTCTTTACAAATAAAGACATACATGGCAATACCCATACTCGCAATCAGATTAATCGCATTTATTTTAATGCAACAAATGAATGTTAATAGTTCACAAAACCGTGTCAGCTATTGTTTTACAGGGGCAAAATAAGCAATGCTCGCGCCAATTGCTTAGGAGAAAGAATTGTT
Source organism: Deefgea salmonis (assembly GCF_020531905.1). Lineage (GTDB taxonomy): Bacteria > Pseudomonadota > Gammaproteobacteria > Burkholderiales > Chitinibacteraceae > Deefgea > Deefgea salmonis. The sequence continues at coordinate 16,628 of NZ_JAJAWG010000006.1, forward strand.
ATCACAAAAAAAATCATGGCCGATGTGGCTAAAAATTATGCTGGCGCTCATCCTTGGTGTTATCGCGGGTTTGGTCGGTGGTGAGTGGATTAAGCAACTAAAACCAATTGGCGACATCTTTTTAGCCCTGCTGAAAATGACCGTGGTGCCTGTTATTTTTGTGTCTTTAGTCTGCGGCATTACCGCACTAAAAGACTTAAGCAAAATGGGTCGGGTCGCCGCTAAAACACTGCTAATTTACGCCGTAACAATGGGTATTGCTGCGGCCATTGCGATGCTATTGTCGATGACTTTTGGCATTGGCTCGGGCATGAGCAGCATGCTGCATGGCGTAACCGCGCCAGAGATGCAAAAAACGTCTTTGCTCGACACCATGATGGGGATTTTTCCTGACAATCCATTTAAAGCCTTCGCCGAAGGCCAAGTGCTACCGATTATTGTGTTTGCCATCTTTTTTGGTATTGCGATCAATAAAGCCGGTACTGCGGGTGAACCGGTGCAACGCTTATTTGTCGCACTCAATGAAGTGGTGTTTAAGCTGATCTTGATGGTGCTGTCTTTCGCGCCGTATGGCGTGTTTGCACTGATCGCTTATGTAACGGCCGACAATGGGTTTCGCGTTTTAGGCGAGCTGGCTTCGCTGGTTGGCGTGATTTATTTGTCGTGCACTTTAATGCTGGTGGTGGTTTTTCCGTTGTTATTGCGCTTATTTGTGCTGCCCGCTTGGCCGTTTATTCGCAAAATGTTGCCGGTGCAACTGTTTGCTTATTCCACTGCGTCGAGCAACGCCACTTTGCCGCTCAATATGGAAACCTGTGAGCACCAATTGGGCGTGCATAATTCGATTGCCTCATTTGTATTGCCTTTAGGGGCAACGGTGAATATGAATGGTTTAGCCACCTATTTGGGCGCAGTGGCGATTTTTGCCGCCAACGCCGTCGGCATTGAATTAACCTTATTGCAAATGGTCACGGTGATTATCACCACGGTTTTAGCGGCCATTGGCGCTGCCGGTGTACCGGGAACGGGCTTGATCGTGATGAGTTTGGTGCTGACTTCAGTCGGTCTGCCACTCGAAGTGGTGGCGGCGATTGCTGCGGTGGATCGCATTATCGACATGATGAATACCGCGACCAATGTCTCAGGCGACTCGCTGGCGGCCGTATTGGTGGCGCGCGCTGAGGGTGAGTTGGATTTGGCAACTTATCGCAATTTAACTAACGACGCCGTTTAACCCTTCAATACCTGCCCTATCTTGGGCAATACCCCATCAAGTCCAGCAGGATTTGATGGGGACACCCCAAACCTTAAGCCTCAGTTACACACTACACGCAACAACTCACTCAAAACTTACATAAAACCTCAAGCAAAGCCACTTGTGTGTAAAATCACGCCTTCATCGCGCTGATTTTGGATTACGTCATTCATGCTGGCTCTTCATTTTGTCTCTCGCTGGCTCACCAAAACCATGCCCGGCCTCACCTTGCTGCGGCATTATCCTAAAGCATGGTGGTCTAATGATTGGCGGGCGGGGATTTCTGTTGCCGCCGTGGCGATCCCCGTTGGCGTCGCTTACGCCCAATTAGCGGGAATGAGCCCAGTGGCTGGTTTATACGCCAGTATTTTACCGCTGCTCGCGTATGCGCTGTTTGGCTCATCACGCCAACTCATCGTGGGCCCCGATGCAGCGACCTGCGCCATGATTTTCTCCACCCTTGCGCCGATTGCCGCAGGGGACGCCACGCTCTATGTGTCCTTGTCGGTGAGTTTGGCCTTGCTCACTGGCGTGTTTTGCCTGATTGCCAGTCGATTGCGCTTGGGATTTTTAGCTGATTTTTTATCGCCGCCGATTTTGGCGGGTTTTTTAAATGGCGTGGCCATCAGCATTGTCGTGGGCCAGCTGGGCAAAGTCTTTGGTTTTGACTTTAGTGAAAACGGTTTAATTGAGCGGGTCATGCAATTGCCATTCAAAATCCTCGAGGCCCACCCCATCACCAGCGCAGTCGGCCTTGGCACATTGCTGCTACAGCAAGTTGCCCGCCGCGTGTTACCCGGTTTGCCATCGGCCTTGGTGGCCATGGTGGCAGCGGGTTTAATGGTGTTTATTTTCCGCTTGGATCAACACGGCGTCAGCGTCATTGGCGCTTTACCCGCCGGCTTACCCAAAGTACATTGGCCAGTACTGCCCTACTCGCAACTGGGCGAATTACTCGGTTCAGCCGCCGGTTTGGCTTTGATTAGCTTTAGTAGCGCCATGCTCACCGCACGCAGCTTTGCCGCCAAAAACCGTTATGACATCGACGCCGATCGTGAATTTACCGCGCTGGGCATGGCCAATATTGCCGCCGGTTTTTCCCAAGGCTTTGCCATTAGCGGCGCGGACTCCAGAACCGCAGTCAATGACGCGATGGGCGGCAAAAGCCAAATGGTCAGCATTGTTGCCGCGCTGACCATTGCGATTGCCATGCTGCTTCTCACACCCGCTTTGTACTTTGTGCCGATTGCAGCATTAGGCGCGGTGTTGATTACGGCGTCTTTAGGACTGATGAATTTTGCCAGCATCCAGTACTTTCGTTTACTGGGGCGCGGCGAATGGCTGATTGCCATTGTGACCTTAATCGGCGTAGCCTGTGTTGGCGTGATGCAAGGCATGTTGTTTGCCGTGTTACTGTCGACATTACGGCTATTAATTCATCTGGCCCGCCCGCAAGAAGCCTTGCTGGGGGTGTATCCAACCGGGCAGTCGTTTCACGATTTAAAGCATCACCCCGACGCGCACGCCATTAGCGGTTTATTGGTCTATCGATTTGAGTCGCCACTCAATTTTTTTAATGCTCATTTTTTCCGTCAGCGCGTGCTGTCCTTAGTCGACGGCAGCGTAAGTCCAGTGCAATGGGTGGTGATTGATGTAGCGACGATTTCGCAAATTGATGCTGCAGGTGAGCAAGCCATGTGGCAATTGCAGCAAGCGCTTGCTGAGCGTGAAATTCGCCTCGCTTTAGCCGGCCGCAAGCGGCAAATCGAACGCCGCGCTCAGCAGCAAGGTCAGCTTGAGCGCATTAAGCGTGACTTTTTATTGTTTTCTACACTCAAGCAAGCGCGTATTGCTTATGAACAGCACTTGCAAGCGCAATACGATTTAAATCATTGCCCCGAAGGAGCCACACCATGAGTAAAAAAAATCTAAGCCCTAAAACCCAAGCCGCGGAGCATACTGCCGTCAGCCCAAAGCCCGCCCTATCCGAAAAAACCTATCAGTCTGAACTGCGCAAACTGCATATCGAGCTGGTCAAAATGCAGCGCTGGGTACAAGAGCGCGGCCTGAAAGTGTGTATTATTTTTGAAGGCCGCGATGGCGCGGGTAAAGGCGGCACGATTAAAGCGCTGACTGAACGCGTGAGCCCGCGCACCTTTCGCGTTGTGGCCTTACCAGCGCCCACCGATCGCGAAAAAACCCAAATGTATTTGCAGCGCTACATTGCCCATTTACCTGCAGCGGGCGAAGTGGTTATTTTTGATCGCAGCTGGTATAACCGCGCGGGCGTTGAACGGGTAATGGGTTTTTGTACGCCAGAGCAAACACAGGCGTTTTTGCATGGTGCGCCGCAATTTGAAAAAGCCATTATCGACTCGGGGATTATCTTGCTCAAATACTGGCTTGAAGTCACCCCTGAAGAGCAAGAACGGCGCTTACGCGATCGCATCGACGACGGCCGCAAAACGTGGAAGCTCTCGCCCATGGATATTTTGTCGTTTAACCGTTGGGACGACTACACCACGGCCCGCGATGACATGTTTAAATACACCGACACCGAATTTTCCCCGTGGTATATCGCCCATTCAGAAGACAAAAAACGCGTTCGACTCAATGTCTTAAGTCATATTCTGGCGCATGTACCTTACGAAGATTTACCACAAGAACCCGTTAAACTGCCAAAAAGAAAAATTAAAATCAGCAGCACGAGCGAGCATCCACTGCGCATCGTGACTGAAAAATTCTAATTGCAGCGCAAAAAAACACCCCGCATTCAATCGCCAGCCATCGGCAATTGAATACCGGGTGCGAGCCATCTTCTTCTTCGGCAAGATCCAGAGGATGGCTGTGATCGGTCAGTGGCAATTAGGTTTTTTTGCGCTTGAGTTTTTCTAGCTCGGCCTTGGCAATATGCCGCTCTGCTGCCGCTTGCCGCTCTTTGAGCGCGGCGGCTTTCTTCCATGCATTTAAGGCCAAAATCCGCTCAGCCTCGGTATTGGCATCTTCAATCTGCCCCGCCGCCTGATGATCTTGCTTTAAGCGTTTGGCTTCTTGTTTGGCTTGATTGACTGCCATTTGTCACTCCAATGAAAAATACAGCGGTATCTGAATGCAGGCTATTTTTTATATAGCCCACATCGAAATACCCAACAAGATAAAGCAATGTTCAGACTTGATGTTGATGGCTTGTATCACAAGTGCTTGAGCAGATCGACTTCAACCCCTTCCCCCTCGACGGGGGAAGGTTGGGATGGGGGTGTTGAGCTTAAAATATACGCCGCTGTATCACCCTCACCCTAACCCTCTCCCATCAAGGGAGAGGGAATACCGCGAAGCTTTAATCACCATCAACACGTAATCTGAACATTGCCCAAGATAAGGCCGCAACAGATGACAGTAAATACGATGCCGTGCGCGTTGCGCTGGGGCTTAAATCATCAATCAAAAGTTACTTCGCCACTGCTGCCCCTAAGCTGGACAACTCCCCTTGCCGATTAAAGCTAATGCCACCGGGCACTAAGGGAACAAATAACTGCCCAGAGATCGTATACGCCAGCGACTTACTTTGTATGACTTTCAGCTGCTTCCAAATGCTACCCAGATTGGTGGTTACATTCACTTTCACGATCGCCTCACCCAAGCGCGGCAAAGTCACTTTTTGATTGGAGACCCCAGTTGCAAAAGGTTGACCATTCACGTCTAGCTTCATTTTCAAGCCATCAATCGGCAAAGCCATATCGTTTGGATTGGTCACGCGCAATGACACCACAAATTTTTGTTCCAACAAGCCCAAATCGAGCACCTCTAAATCGGCTAGATTCACTTGTGGTTTTTCAAAATTAACGATGCCGCTACACGCATCCAATAAACTCAACACCAAAACACCGACCAACCGCTGCAGCCAATTCATTCTGATTCACTCGTGGCGATTAATACTTGATTAAAACGCTCAAACAATTCACCTTCGATTAACAACGCGCCTCTTTGCTCCGGATGAATCACGGCAAAGCTAATGTCAGCCTCGGCCACCACTTTGCCATTGTCTTTTCGCACAATACGCTGATGGATTTTTCCTTCGCGTGGCAATAATTCAACCAAGCGCGTTTCAATCAGTAGCTGATCGCCCATCGTTGCGGCGCGGATATAGCGAATATCGACGCGGCTCACCACTAAGGCCATTTTTTGCGCCATAAACCACGACAAATCGCCGTACTCTTCCATCAAGCCCCAGCGCGCCTCTTCTAAAAACTCTAAATAACGCGCGTTATTGACGTGACCATACAAATCCAAATGAAACCCATGCACTTTAATGGGGGTGAGATGCGCCATAGCCAACACTCCTAGATCAATTCAAATCGCTCGTTAGTAAAAAATCACATCTTCGCCAAATCAGCAGCAATCTTGCCATTGATCGCTATTTTGCACGGTATTTAAATAAAAAACAGTCATGTAGAACACGCTATGTACTATTATTTTTGCCGCAATGCTTTTGTTTGCGACAGTTCTTGTGGATAATCGCCCAATCTTTGTTTTACTCCTTGATTTGACGACATGGATTGGCGCCATTCTCGCTCTTTGCGAATCAGTTTTTTGCTCGTCCTTACACTTACGGCCTTGCTGGGTATTTTGCCGTACTTTTTATCGTCAGACCTCGTTCGCGATCAATTGATATCAGCAGTCCAGCGAGATACCGAGCGTAAGCTCGACATTCGTGGCAGCGCCCATATGGTGCTACTACCGCGTCCGGCTGTGCTGATTAAAAACGCCACGCTCACCGAGCCCAATCAAAACACCGTTTTTGCCCATGCTGACGCCATTAAAGTGGTGTTTCGCCTGTGGCCTTTAATTAGCGAAGGCAAGGCGGTCGCCCATAGTATCGAGGTTGAAAAACCCGAGCTAACCGTTATTCGCCACGATGATGGCACGTATAATTTTGAAGATTTACTACAAAACAAGGGTCAACTGATTCATTTGGCCTTGGATCGCTTTAGTTTTTCTGATGCGCAACTGGCTTTGCAAGATGATTTAGTCAATGAAACACTGCATTTAAGCCAACTTAATCTAGAACTCGACAATCTCACCGACCCCAAAAAAGGCGATTTAAACCTAGACGGGCAAATTTACCTCAATAACAACGGCGAATCGGCCCGCTGGCGCGGCAAAATCAAAGGCTCGGCCGCGATGCGCTACGTTGAGCAAGAGCGGCGCTTACACATTGCCGATATTAAAGTGGCACTCAGCCAAGAAGGCGCGAGCGATACCGGACTTAAGATCAGCAATACCCAGCTGCAAATTACCGGCAATTTAAACTACGGCTGGGATCCATTACGACTGACTGGCGGTGATTTAAAACTCACTGGATCGGCCAATCGCGCTGGGCAGCAGTGGAAAACCACGCTCGACGTGCCAGAGATTCAACTCACCGATAATGCTTTAGCACTCAATCGTCTGCAATTTGATATTGAGATGCAAGACAAAAACGCCAAATTTAGCGCCTCGGCCACCGTGCCGACACTCAGCGGCGCGCAAAGACATTTTTTACAAAGTAATACCGCCAAAATTAGCGTTAAGTTTAATAGCCCAGAACAAAATCTGGATGTCGTTTTTAGTACGCCACTGGCCATTGAACGCGGCAATGTAACGCGTCTATCCAATTACCGCCTCACCGGCAGTTACACCAACCGCAGCTTGCCACGCGGCGCGATTCGCTTGGATTTAACCGGCAAGGGTGATATTGATTTACACAATGAGCTGATCAATCTCGATAGCAATGGCACGCTAGACTACGAGCCACTACACGCGCAAATTGGCATGGAAAGCTTTGTTGACCCGCAGTTTCGGATCAATATGAATCTGGCCAAATTTGATTTAACCCCCTATTTACCCGCCGTGGCCGCTGGTGCCAAAAAGAGCAATCCCGATCATAATTTCGATTTATGGTGGCTAGAAAAATTCAACGCCATTGGCTCAATTAAAATCGGCGAGTTGGTGCTGAATAATTTGCACGTTGACGATTTGGATCTCACCCTTATCTCGCGCAAAAACCGCTTGGTGCTCGACCCACTGTCGGCCACGCTATACGAAGGGCAGCTGGCTGGCCGCGTTGAAATCAATTCCACGCAAGCCGTGCCGTTTTTCCGCGTTGAGCAAACCCTATCGAATATGAATATCAATACTTTGCTCACCGACACCTTAGACACCAGTCGTTTTGAAGGGCGTAGCAATCTCACCATTGATGTGACCGCCAAAGGGCAAAATTTGGCCGATTTACGCAAAAGCGTGAACGGCAAAATCAAAGCCAGTCTCAAAGAAGGCGCAATTCGTGGCATCGACATTAGCGGCTTACTCAGCTCAGCCAGCCAACAAATCAAATTAATGAATGGCGAAGTGAGTAAACCAGACCATAGCAATGGCAAAACCAATTTTTCTGAGCTCAACGCCACCTTGCATCTTAAAAATGGCATCGCCGAAAATCACGATCTGAGCGTCAGCGCCGATGTATTAAAACTCCGAGGTGGCGGCACGCTCGATTTGGTGGCCGGCACGCTCGACTATCAAATGCAAGCCAGTGCCAATCCCAAAGTACCTGAATTGGCCGGTTTAATCGGGCTCACTCTGCCCATCACCTTTAGCGGCCCGATCCAAAACCCAGTTTATAAAGCCGATACCGCCAATTTAAAAGAGCAAATCATTGCGCGGCAAAAAGCCGAAGCACAAGCAAAAATAGATCACGCCGCCGCCATAAAAAAAGCCCGTGAAGAAAAAATGGCGGCACAAAAAGCCGCCGCCTTAGCCGAACAAAAAAAAGCCGCACTCGCCGCCAAAAACAAAGCGCGTAGCACGCCGCGCAAAACCACTAAAGTAAGCAAACCTTAATGTCTGATTTTTCTCTACGTTTGCGCCAATGGCAGCAGCATTCTGGCCGCCATCATTTACCGTGGCAAGTGAACGACGCTTACTGCGTTTGGCTGTCTGAAATTATGCTGCAGCAAACGCAAGTGAGCACCGTGCTCGATTATTACCCGCGATTTTTACAGCGTTTTCCAACGCTGGCCGATTTAGCCGCCGCGCCGCTCGATGATGTATTGGCTTTGTGGAGTGGGCTGGGTTACTACACCCGAGCAAGAAACTTGCATGCCTGCGCTCAAGCGGTGATGCGTGATTTTGCTGGGCAATTTCCTAACGACCCAACACTAATTGCCAGCTTACCCGGCATCGGGCGCAGTACCGCCGCCGCGATTGCGGCTTTTTCCTACGGCTATCGTGCGGCGATTTTAGACGGCAATGTCAAACGCGTGTTAACGCGTTGGGCGGGGATTGAAGGCTATCCGGGGGTGAAAGCCATCGAAAACCAGCTGTGGCAATTGGCTGAATCCTTACTCCCCGCCAGCTGCACCGATAGCCAGCAAGCGGCTAGCGACATCAAAGCGCATACGCAAGGCCTGATGGATTTGGGTGCTACCATTTGCACGCCAAAAAATCCCAGCTGCTTATTGTGCCCCATCGCCAGCGATTGCCAAGCCAGACAAAGCGATCGGCAAGCTGAATTACCGACCAGAAAACCCAAAAAAACCATTCCTGAAAAATCCACCACCATGATTTTTTTGCGCAACGCTCAAGGCGAGCTCTTGCTCGAAAAACGCCCACCCACTGGCATTTGGGGCGGATTATGGAGTTTGCCCGAAGTCAGCCCGAGCGATCCTGTCGCGCAAATAGCCAATCAGTTTGGCTTACATATCCAACTCGATCGAGCGCTACCGGCGTTTGTTCACGTATTCACCCACTATCGCCTCACCATTACCCCACAATTGGCGCAAGTCGTAGGCAGTGATTGCGCCAAAGAAAGCGCCAATACCGCATGGTTTAGCCCTGCAGCCGCGCTGGCGGCCGGCATTCCAACGCCCTTACGCAAAATTATTCACTCGATTTAAAACATCGCGCTAGGGATTTATGCGTGCTGGCAGCCCCAAGCTCAATCAACGTTAGCGCTTATTTTTGCGATTGGGGCATTGGCTACAATCGCGAACTTCACCTAGTTTTTCCAGCGATTGACTCAAAGCACATACCGAGCGGCGGCAGGCGACAAAGCGCACTTGCTCGTCATTGGCTAATTCTCGATACGCCTTCATCACGTTGTGACTTAAAAAATCAGTAAATAAAATCAATAAATCAGCGCCATTTAAGCTCGGTGGTTTGCGCTGGTGCGCCACATTGCGCCCGCTGACGTGCTTTTGCACAGTAATGCCGTGCTCGGCCAATAATTGCGGGATATTACCCAAGGCATCGGCACCGACCAAATAGGCATTCATTGATTTTCCTTCGTGAGAAGTAAGAGGTGGACCGATTATTGTACAAATGAGAATAATTATCAATAGCAATTGGTTTATTTTTTCATCCAGTGAAATAGTTGTGTCAACAGCCACTAAGGTGTTTGCCTAAGTTGCTTTGCATCAAACTGTAACAAGCGTAGATGAGGCTAAATACCTCATCCTTCACCGCGCACAGGGAATAAAGCCAAGATGTTGATCGTGATCCCCAAAGAAAGCCAACACGGCGAGACCCGTGTCGCCGCCTCGCCTGAAACGGTTAAAAAACTCGTCCAACAAGGGCATCAAGTTCGCGTTCAATCGAGCGCCGGCCTAGCGGCAACTTGGTCAGATCGCGATTACCTCGCCGCTGGCGCGACAATTTTTGATGAAATAACCAGCATGTATAGCGATGCAGCGCTTATTTTAAAAGTGCTAGCGCCCAATACCCAAGAGATTGGCCTTTATCCCGACCGCGCTGCGCTAGTGAGCCTGTTTGATATCCATCGCTACCCACATCTTGGCTTACTCGCCGCCAAGCACATTGATGCTTACGCGCTGGAATTAATTCCACGGATTAGCCGTGGGCAAAGCATGGACGTGCTATCAAGCCAAGCCAATATTGCCGGTTATCGCGCAGTGCTGTTGGCAACGCATTATTTCCCGCGCTTTATGCCGATGTTGATGACCGCCGCCGGCTCAGTGAAACCCGCGCGGGTGTTAATTTTGGGCGCTGGCGTTGCTGGCTTACAAGCGATTGCCACTGCTAAACGTTTAGGCGCGGTGGTTGAAGTGTTTGATGTACGCCCAGCAACACGCGAACAAGTTGAATCGCTGGGCGCAAAATTTGTCGAAGTTGAACTCTCTAGCGACGAGCAAGCCGCGTTTGCCCACACCGGCGGCTATGCCAAAGAAATGTCCGACGATTACCGACAACGGCAAAGCGAGCTGATTGCGCAACAAGCAGCGCAAGCTGACATCATCATTAGCACCGCGCTGATTCCGGGCAAAGCCGCGCCGATTTTGCTGACCGCAGCCACGGTGGCGCGCATGAAAGCCGGTAGCGTGATCATCGATATGGCCGTCAGCCACGGCGGCAATTGTCCGCTGTCGCAAGTCGATCAAGTGGTGATGAGTGACAACGGCGTCAGCATTGTTGGGCAAAGTAATTTAGCCGCCTTAATGCCAACCGATGCCTCGAGTATGTTTGCGCGCAATGTGCTGACGTTTTTAGCGCTGTTGAGCGATAAAGACGCCAATTACGCCCCGCAGCAAGGCGATGAAATCATCCAAGCCACTCGGGTTTGCCACGCTGGCAGTATTTATTTTGCGAGCGCCTCGGCCGCCCCAGAGGCTCAAGCCAGCGCCAATCAGTCAAGCCAAGCGAGCGCGGTGCCGGCCACTACTGATGCTATTACTGCTTAAGGAAAACCCATGTCTACTCTTGCCCTAGCCGCTTCTACAACGGCCTTCGCCCCCATCGCCCATGCCGCAGCGAGCGACCCCTTCATGGCCAGCTTAACGATTTTTGTGTTGGCGATTTTTGTCGGCTACCACGTGGTGTGGCATGTCACACCAGCGCTGCATACGCCGCTGATGGCGGTCACCAATGCGATTTCGGGGATTATCGTCGTTGGCGCCATGCTGCAAGTGGTGGATATCAACGCCCAGCAAATTACGCTCACTAGCGTTCTTGGCGCGGTGGCGATTTTCCTCGCCAGCATTAATATTTTTGGTGGCTTTTTGGTCACTCAACGCATGCTCGATATGTTCAAATCGAAAAAAGGAGCGAAATAATGGCGAACTTAACGGCCCTGCTGTATCTGGTGGCTGCGGTACTGTTTATTTTATCGCTACGCGGACTCTCCTCACCGCACACTGCTTTACGCGGCAATTTATACGGCATGGTCGGCATGACCATTGCCGTGGCAACGACATTCTTTGTCGCTGTGAGCCCAGTGGTATGGCTGATTGTCGCCGCAATGGCCGCTGGCGCCTTGGTTGGCGCGTATAAAGCGCGCACCGTGGCGATGACGGCGATGCCAGAACTGGTGGCCGCGATGCATTCTTTGGTCGGTTTATCAGCGGTACTGATCGCCATTGCCGCCGTGTTCCATACCGGAATGAGCCACACTGGCGCGCAGCAAATTGAGCTATTTTTAGGCGCATTCATCGGCGCGATTACCTTTACCGCTTCGGTCGTCGCCTACGGCAAATTGTCGGGTAAATTCGGCGCGCGCGCGATCAACTTTAAAGGCCAGCATTTAGTCAATCTGCTACTGGCACTGACCATGGTCGGCCTTGGAATCGCGTTTTACGCCACCGGCAGCCCAGCGGCATTTTTGGCGATGGTCGCGATTGCCTTGGCGCTTGGGGTGCTGCTGATTATCCCAATTGGTGGCGCTGATATGCCGGTGGTGGTATCGATGCTCAATTCGTATTCGGGCTGGGCGGCCGCCGGCATTGGCTTTACGCTGGATAATCCGGTGCTGATTATCGCTGGCGCTTGCGTGGGCGCATCCGGTGCGATTTTGTCGTACATCATGTGTAAAGCGATGAACCGCTCGATTGTATCGGTGCTGCTCGGTGGCTTTGGTGCCGAAGTGGCTGCAGCGGGCCCCGCAGGCAGCGCGCAGAAAAACTATCGTTCGGGCTCGGCGGACGATGCGGCATTTTTAATGGAAAACGCCGAACGCGTGATTATCATCCCCGGCTACGGCTTAGCCGTGTCGCGCGCGCAGCATGCGCTGCAAGAGCTGACTGATTTACTCACTGAGCGCGGCGTCGATGTGCGCTATGCCATTCACCCAGTGGCCGGACGTATGCCCGGCCACATGAATGTGCTATTGGCCGAGGCCGAAGTACCCTATGAGCGCGTGATCGAAATGGATGAAATCAATAGCGACTTTGCCAGCACCGACGTGGTGCTGGTCATTGGCGCCAATGACGTGGTTAATCCTGCGGCCAAGAACGACCCGAGCAGCAGCATTTATGGCATGCCGATTTTGGACGCCTACAAAGCACGCACCGTCATGGTGGTCAAACGCTCGATGAGCGCCGGTTATGCCGGGCTAGATAATGAGTTGTTTTATATGGATAAAACCATGATGGTATTTGGCGACGCGAAAAAAGTCGTTGAAGGCATGCTGCAAGCGGTGCATTAAACGCCTTTTCCGCCACGAATACTTCCCGATTCGTGGCGGAAAACCCAACGTCAACAGCCCAAGTAACAGACAACAAAAACGCCCACGCGGTTGGCAATAGCCATAAATCTCACCCAGCGGCGGCCAAAACCGCAAGCCAGCGGCTTTAACGATTTTGCACTGCAAACCAAGCCAACTGTTGCCGTTGACTGAGTGCAGCAGCAAGGATTGACCTAGAAATCACAGCCGCTACTGCGGCCTTTTATCATGGCCTTTTGCAATTTCTACGAGTCAAAAAACCAAGAACAAGGTAAGCTTACGTTTTACTGCAGAAAGACCGCCATGATCACCACCTCCAGCACCGACCAAACCGGTCGCCCAACGCCAAAACCCTGTCCAAAATGCGGCGCCATCGCCGAGCAACACAAAGCCGGATCTAATCGCTTTTGGGTGCAATGCAGTAAGCTAGGCAAAAACGGCAACTGCAGCGCCATCGGCCAGCAAGGCAGCAATAAAAAAGAAGCCATCGCCAACTGGAATTCACTGCGCTAAAAATATATGGGTATTAACTGCTAAGCCTTATAAAACAAAGCCTAGCAAGATATACCCACTAATCATTGAGCATAGGCAACAGCGGCAAATCGGTGACACCGACATCAATCCCCTGTTGCATCAGCAAGGTCGTCACTTGGCCACGATGATGCGTTTGATGATTGAAAAAATGCTGTACCTGCACCCAGCGTGGAATGGTTTGGGTAAAGCCATACACCTTACTGGTCCACGTCACCGGCTCGTTTAGCCAAGCCGCATCCAAACCATTGGCCCACGCCATGATCCGCGCATCGAGCGCCATCCGCGCGGCGTGCAGTTCGGCAAAATCAGCGTAAATATCCACGCCTGATGGCGAGCTAATCAGCGTTTCGCCGGTAAAGCGCGACAGCCACATCAAATCGCCCCAAATAATATGATTGAGGGTGCTATGAATCGACTTAAAAAACGCCCCACGATCCGCCTTGCGCTCAGCATCACTTAAGGTGGCAGCGGCAGCGTACATTTGCTGGTTTTGCCATTGGTTATACGCTGCCATCAGTTGTGGCATATTGCCTTGAAACATAAACCCTCTCTTATGCAATCGACTCGGTAAGCAGCACCACCTTGCCGCAATTGCGACTGGCGGCGACATAGTCATGCGCGGCTTGCGCGTCTTTGAGTGCAAACGTGCGATCGAGCGTAATCCGATATTGGCCGCTAACGATGCGCGGCAACACTGTATCGCGCAGCGCCTGCGCCAACTTGGCCTTCTCTGCGAGCGCTTGACTGCGCAGCGCCGAGCCTTGAATTTTTTGCCGCTTCACCAATAACAGCCCCAAATTAATCTCGCAGCTCAGGCCTTTGAGTAAGCCAATCACAATGATACTGCCATCACTATTGAGGCACAGCTGATTGGCGGCGACATAATCGCCGCCGACCGTATCCAAAATCAAATCCACGCCGCCTGCGGCTTTGAGCGTGGTCGCAAAATCTTGGCTGCGATAATCAATGACTAAATCAGCGCCCATGTCGCGACAAAACGCCTGCTTTTCCGTCGAGCTAGTCGTCACCGCCACCCAAGCGCCGACCGATTTAGCCAACTGAATCGCCGCCGCGCCAACACCGCTAGCCCCCGCGTGAATCAATACCCGCTGCCCGGCTGCAAGCTGGCCAATATCGATTAAATTCAACCACGCGGTCATCCACACCTCGGGCAAACTGGCCGCCGCTGCAAAATCGAGGGTATCGGGCTTTAAGCAGCAAAGTGATTGGTCTAGCAAGCAATACTCGGCATAAGCACCACCACCGACCAAACCCAAAACTGCGTCGCCAACCGCAAAATCGCTCACACCATCGCCCAACGCCACCACCACGCCCGCCACCTCCAAACCGATGGTCAGCGACTCACCGGCGGGCGGCGGATATTTGCCCTGCGCCTGCATCAAATCCGCCCGATTCACCCCCGCCGCCATCACCTGAATCAGCAACTGCCCCGCTGCCGGCTGCGGTGTTGGATGGTCAGTCAAAACCAATTGTTGATTCAGCGTCGTAATCGCCAACATAAGCCACCTCGATAAAAGGGAAAAAAACTGGTTAAGGCACCGGCAAACAGCGTTAATTTTTTTTGTAACAGCAGAGTATCTTGCGCTAGCTATTTAAGACAATGACCTAGCAGCAGATACACCCAATAAATTTGTGCATTGTGCATTCGGCGCACTACGCTGCGCTTTGAGTGCGCCCTACACGGCGGTGCCCTACACCGCTTAGAATTTGTAAGTTGGGCTAAGCGCCAGCGCAGCCCAACAATCGCGCGGTCAACGTTGGGCTATGTAGGGTGTAATAAGCGCCAGCGCATTACACCAAGCCATGTAAAAGGTGCAATCCGCTATCGCTTATTGGCACCCTACGAAATTGCGACTGACATATTTGCATTGTGCATTCGGCGCACTACGCTGCGCGTTGAGTGCGCCCTACACGGCGGCGCCTACACCGTTTAGATTTTGTAAGTTGGACTAAGCGCCAGCGCAGCCCAACAATCGCGCGGTCAACGTTGGACTATCGAGCCCAAGCTACTGGACTGAACATCATCTTTAATCATTGAGTATAACCCACCCAATTATTTGAAACGCTGAGCAAGCCTTGCAATTCGTCGACCTAAATAAAATGCTGTTTTTTGATCAATTTCATGAATTTGACCATCGAGACTATGGGCTGTTAAACCCAATTGGCAACCAAGACGATTTCGGCCCTCAGCATCGTAGCCCCCGGCCAAATCAAGCCCACACCACAGCATGCCATGTTGTGCGGCAAAAATACTGAGATACGTCAGTGTGCTGAGTTGATCGCCATTTAGATTTGCGCCAATCGTAAAGCCTGCAGCAAGTTTGTCGGCCCAGCGCTGCTCGCACCAACGCTCACTTGTGGCATCAGCGAAAGCTTTAAATTGTGCGCTTGCACCGCCCATATAAGTTGGCGTGCCAAAGATAATGGCGCTCGCTTGATCGACTTGCTGCAAAACGCCCTCATTCACATAGCGCCCAGCGACAATATCGGCAGGATTTAATGCAATCAGCGCCGCAGAATCAATCTCTGCAGCGCCCGCATAAATGGCTTTGGCTAATAGCTCAGTTGAACCGGCTGCGGAATGATAAATAATCAGCGTGGTCGGTGAGTTCATAATTTTCCGTTACTACAATTTGAAATTATAATTATCTTCAGTCGCATTACTCCGATAAAGCGGAGCAAAATCGGAAGCATCGCCTCGTCATTACGCGCAATGTCTATCTCAACAATTTCATGCGTACGAATACGCTTCGCTATTCGTACCTACAGCAATCCAATCACGTCTCCACCACCCCCGCCGTTTGCTGCTCTAGCGTTTGGTGCGCGAGGGCGAGGTATTCTTTGGATTGCATTTCCGAGAGGCGGCTGGCGGTGCGGAAGAATTCGGATGCTTGCAAGCCAGCGACATAGACCTCTTCCACCGGCACATCGGCGGCGATGATGAGTTTGACGCGGTTGTCGTAAAACACGTCGACCAGCCACGTAAAGCGGCGCGCGAGATTGCTTTGTTCGGCGGTCAGTTTGGGCAAGCCGGATAAAAATACCGTGTGATATTCCTGCGACAAGGCCAAGTAATCAGCTTGCCCACGGCCATCGCCACACAGCACGGCAAAATCAAACCAAATTGCACCACCGGCGCGGCGGCGGGCTTTCAGTTGGCGGCCTTCGATTTGAATATCGGTTTTTTCATCATGCGCGGTGGCCATTTTGCCAAATAGCTCGGTCAGTTCTTGCTTATTCTCGGCATTATTCGGGTACAAATAGGTGCGCGCCGCAGTGAGCGTGCGTAGGCGGAAATCTTGGCCACCATCAACATTGAGCACATCGAGTTTGGCTTTGAGAAGTTCAATGGTCGGTAAAAAACTCGCCCGATGCAGGCCATTGGGGTACAAGCCATCGGGTGGATAATTCGAGGTCGTCACCAGTACCACGCCACGGGCAAATAGCTGCTCCATTAAGCGCCCCAATATCATTGCGTCGGCAATGTCGGACACATGAAATTCGTCAAAACACAGCACACGGCAAGATTTGGCCCATTGCTCGGCGACTTTGCCCAGCGGATCGTTTTGCCCTTGTTGGGCGCGTAAATCTTTATGGATTTGCTGCATAAAATGGTGAAAATGCAGCCGCTTTTTGCGCTTAAATGGCAGGCCAGCGTAAAAGGCATCCATCAAAAAACTTTTGCCACGCCCCACGCCGCCCCAAAAATACAGGCCACGCGGCAGCTCTGGCATCGGCAATAAACTTTTGCCAAACAGGCGATTGCGCTTTTGCTTAAACACCACCAAGGCTTGCCAAAGCGTTTCGAGGCGATCAATCGCGGTGGCTTGTGATTGGTCACGAATAAAGCCCTCTTGGCTGGCCAGCGATTGATACCAAGTGAGTGGACTAATACCAACGGCGGGCGGCGCAATAACATGTTGTGACATACGAAATCTCGTGGTGAAGCCAATCAATACAAAAAACCGATTTCAAAAAAAAACCCTGCAGCAAGTCGCAGGGTTTTTCGGTTTTTAATGCCTAATTACAGCGCTGCTGCGTTGTTCGCAAGGTAGTCCGCAACGCCGTCGGCAGAAGCGGTCATGCCTTTTTTGCCTTTGTTCCAGCCTGCTGGGCAAACTTCGCCGTGTTCTTCAGTAAATTGCAAGGCATCCACCACGCGCAACATTTCGTCGATATCACGACCCAATGGCAAGTTGTTGATCACTTGGTGCTGAACCACGCCGGCTTTGTCGATCAAGAATGAACCGCGCAAAGCCACGCCAGCATCCGCCAATTCAACGTCGTAGGCTTTGCAAATTTCGTGCTTGATATCGGCCACTAAGGTGTAGCCCACTGGGCCAATGCCGCCTTTATTGACTGGGGTATTGCGCCATGCCAAATGCGAGAATTGGCTGTCGATCGAAATACCAATGACTTCTACATTGCGAGCTTTAAATTCAGCCAAACGATGGTCAAAAGCGATTAATTCTGACGGGCAAACGAAGGTAAAATCCAGAGGATAGAAGAAAATAACTGCATACTTACCGGCAGTGGTGGCTTTCAGATTGTAGTTTTCAACGATCTCGCCCGAGCCTAAAACAGCAGCGGCGGTAAAATCAGGGGCTTGCTTCGCAACGAGTACAGACATGTAATGCTCCTAGCGGGATTAAATCGTAAGGGTTGAACAGCTAGCCTAAATATCGGGGCGTACCGAGTCAATTCAAGGTGAGCCGTGTGATTTTTACTGTTTATTTGGTATTTATATGGAAAATGCCGGACATACAAGCATTGCTTGCCAATGTTCTTACAGCTTGCCATCATAGCAAAACTGACACCTTCATCACAAAGGCTTGCAATGTTTGGCTCAAAATTCATTCAAATCACAACTGGTTTATTACTTTGTGCGTCGAGTCTACCTGGGTTTGCTAACGACAAGACCATTACTATTCTGACACAACAAGATGTGTTTAATGATTACCAACAGTTTATAGCCGGGCGTGACCCGGTCACACTCACACAATATGGTGGCCCAGGCTCACGCCGCGATGTGGTCGAATTGGTCTTAGTGCAACAAGCGCTCAAAGCCGGTGGTAATAGCTATCCGATTAAAATCGTGAAAGTCGACAATACCAGCGATTCATACAACCGCTTTATTAAAGAAATAACCTCAGGATCGGCCACGCTGGGCGGCAATAGCGCATGGCTGGTCGATTTAAAACAAATTAACGACAAAGTCTTTATTAGTGAGCCCAGCATCCGCCAAGGCGAATTTGAGGCGGGCCTATATACCACCGCCGACAATGCCGACGCGCGGCTATCAAAAACACTGCCACAAATTCAAGCGCTCACCGCCGTGGTAGCCGAAAGCTGGCTGCCCGATGTCGCGACGCTAGAAGCCATTAAATTTAAGCATGTGTTGAAAACCCAAAGCTGGGATTCAATGGTCGGCATGTTGGGCAAAAAACGCGCCGATGTGTTGCTCGCGCCATTTCAGCCGACGCCAGATTTATCAATGCAAGCCGGTGGCCGTAAACTGGTACCGATTAGCAATGTCAAAGTAGGATTACAAGGCAGCCGGCATTTCTTTGTCAGCAAAGCCTCACCCATCGGCAGCGACGTTGCCAAATCACTCAATATGGGTCTGGCTAAATTACGGGAACAAGGCACCATCGAAAAAATCTACCGCGACTCGGGTTTTTTCAATTCAGCCACGCGGAACTGGGAACGGCTCAATTAAAACGACGGCTTAAAACCCAATATGCGGAATCTTATTCTCTTATTCAATTTATCCACCCAAACTCATCGAACGTCGCCAAGCAGCTTACTAATTTAGCCACAGTCAAACTTGGATCGCAGCTCACTTTGATTGACGGGTTTAAACTATGCGACAGGCCGCAGTCGGCCAGAAGCAGACTTGCATCTTTAAATCGAGAAAAATTCTACATGGAGCCTTAATGAAAATTGAAAGACCCGGGATAATTTTATTTACTGAAAAGTATGAGCAATGTGTTGAATTCTATAAAGAAATTGTTGGCTTACCCTTCTTATATGACAAAGATGGATTAACATGCTTTGACTTTGGTGGCGCTTATCTGATGATCGAGTCAGGCTACAAAGTAGAGGCGATAAGAGATATTACTTCTACACAGACCATCATTCGATTTAATGTAAAGGATGTGAAAAACACAGCTGATGTGCTTATATCCAGAGGAGTTCATGTTGAGATACATGAATTTGAATGGGGTATTGTAGGCAATTTCCAAGACCCAGATAGCAATTGGTGCCAACTTAAAGATCAAACGCCAAACTTTGTGGTAACCCCATAATTAAAGCTAATGTGGTGTTAATTTTTAGAAGCTTGTGAGCTTCCGCTCTGGGTCGGGAGCTGCCGCTCAAACCACTGGATAAATGCGTGAGCGTGGATGGCGGCATCAAATAAGAACGAGTGGATAAATTGATAAGAATCCGCACAATAGACCTCGCACCGTCATCGTCCGTGCCAAACACAAGCGATGACGCGCTAGTAGGCACAAACCCGAAATAACATCCTCGCCACAATGATTCAAGCTTTGCTGCAACACACCATCAGAACGTTTTCTAGATGGGTATTGCCTTGTACCCTTTAAAATAAAAAGCACTGCGAGCAATACCCTCCCCACCAACATCATACCAAGGGTGCAGGCTCACCAAAGTAATAGCCCTGCGCAAAATCGACGCCGATCGTCGCCAATTGCGCCAAAATTTCTTCGGTCTCGACAAATTCGGCAATGGTTTTGCAGCCTAAGCTGTGCGCGATGTCATTCACGGCAATCACCATTTGCCGACTCACACGATCATTGGCAATGTCGGTCACCAAACTACCGTCAATCTTCAAATAATCCACTGGCAAGGTTTTAAGGTAATTAAAGGATGAGAAACCGCTGCCAAAATCGTCCAAGGCAAACATACAGCCCCGATGGCGTAATGTTTCAATAAAAAGGGATGATTCTTTTAAATTGGAAATCGCCGCCGTTTCGGTGATTTCAAAACACACATACGTTGGTGATACGCCGGTTAAATCCAGTTGCTGCAAAATAAATGCCAGCGTTTTTTTATTTAATGATTTGCCAGATAAATTAATCGCCAATTGCGGTAATGGCCGTTGTTCCAATTTGCACTGCGCCAAGTATTTCAAGCTGTGTTCCACCACCCAGCAATCAATTAAAGCCATCATGTCGTAACGCTCTGCCGCCGGAATAAAAGCGCTAGGCGCAATAATTCGGCCATTGGCATCGACTAAACGCAATAAAATTTCATAATGCGGGATTTGATGCAATTCACGATCAAAAGGCTCTATTTTTTGGTAATACAATTGAAAACGATTTTGCTCAATGGCTTCTTTTAATGTCGCCAATAATTGCAATTCATTATGCCGCTCTTGCAATTCAGTATCGTCTTGGCTGTACCAACTCAGGCGATTGCGGCCGGCGTCTTTGGCGGCAAAACAAGCAATGTCAGCTTGGCTCATCGCCTCTTGCGCGCTCACGCAGTGCGAATCGATCAAGACCAAACCAATGCTCACCGTAACGCCATGTGGGCGACCTTTCCAGACAAAGCGAAATTGCGCCAGTGCATGCAAAATACGCTCTGCCAAGATTTGCGCCTGCGGGATTTGGTCGCCAGAAATCAAAATCCCAAATTCATCGCCGCCTAAACGACCTAATAAGCTATTTTCGGTGCTCATTAAGCTTTGCAATAGATTGGTGACCAACCGCAGTAATTCATCGCCAGCCAAATGCCCGCAGGTATCGTTGACTAATTTAAATTGATCCAAATCGAGCAGCATTAAAATATGCTGCTGATTGGCTTCGACGGCCAACTGGTGCGCGGCGATCAGCGCACGCTCAAAACCACGGCGATTGGTCAGGCCAGTCAGGTAATCATGATCGGCTTGATACGCGAGTTTTTCGGTCAGCGCTTGCGATTCGGTCACGTCGTGCAGCACCAGCACCATGCCTTCAACCTGACCATCCGGGTCGTTAATCGGCGCAACCGCATATTCAACAATGAATCGCTCACCGGCTCGATTGGCCAAGGCCACGGTTTGCCGGGCAATGGCTTTATTGCGCTCTCTGGCATGCTGCAAGACGGCAAAAAAATCAGCGCTTTTTAAGTCGCCGCCCTGACAGATGATTTGGCTGACACACCGATCCCGCACTTCGCTTTGCGACCAGCCAAGCAGGCGCTCGGCAGCAGGATTGAGTAATTTAATTTTAAAGTCGGGCGTGGTGGTTAAGATGGCGTCGGTAATTGAAATCAGCGTCACATCGGCCAGTTCTTTTTCTACATATAAAGCGCGCTGCGCTTCTTCTCTTTGCTTTACGCCATGCTGCAGATTGATTCGCATTTGATTAAACGCGTGGACTAAAGATTGCAATTCATCATTTTCGGCGCGGCGCGCTAAACTCAGCGGCGCGGCGAGTAAGTTGTAATTTAACTGACCAGTGTATTGTGCAATATGGCTTAAGTGACGCGCAATTAAGCGATGATACAAAATCAAAAAGCACAAACCCGCCGCGCCCATGCCAAAACCCTCGAGCAGCAGTAAGCGCAAAAATTGATCGAACAACTGTGTTTTAAAGCCTTTGAGCGAGACCGTCAGGCTCAATTGCCCCAAACTAACGTGCTGATTGGTGAGTGGATGCAAATAGGCAATCGGAAAGGATTCGGTCAGCGTGTTCTCTGCGCCCTGAATATCGACACCAGAGGCGTAAATTTGCCCGTCATTTTCGACCAATTGAACGTAATCAATCACCCGAGTTTGCCGCAGAGAGTTTAATTGGCCATGTACGGCTTCGGTATTGACCAACCACAAATTACTTGCCAATTGCGAGACGGCGCTATGCCCTAATGTTCGCAAATCTGCCCGCGCTTTTAATAGCCCGCGATTGTATTCAACTTGTAGCAAAACCAAAGTCAGCGAAACCGTTACCACCAAGCCGGCAGCAAAAACAGACCACGCTAAACGCCATGCCAAACGATTTTCGGTATACCAAGTGCTTAAACGGGAAAACAAGAAGGGCTTCACACCGAGAGTTCCAAATCACAAGTGCTCGAGAATAAACGCCAAGTCGCTTAGAAACAACAAAAACCGTAAGGAATATTAGGAAAAGCTACGATTGATTCAAAAACAACAAGCGAGAAGGCTAGCTGTAAAAATCACGCAAGAAAAACAAGGGGAAATAAATAGAAATGGTGCGCCCGGAGCGATTCGAACGCCCGACCCTCTGGTTCGTAGCCAGATACTCTATCCAACTGAGCTACGGGCGCACTGGCATGCATCAAAGGCTGATTCATGCAAAGAGGCGTGATAATACAGCGCCCATCTGCTATCGTCAAGCCCATTTTGCCAAGCAATCGGCCTATAATGCGCCCATCAAATCCACGACAAGAGGCTGGCCATGCAATTTGAACATCTCATCCAAATTAACGACCTAACACAAATGCTCACGCCATTACTGACTCGACAACAACTGTGGCAAGGCTTAGTTTATCGTGCTGAGTCGCCGATGGCGTTTATGGATCACGTCGATGAGGTCACCTTACTTGAGCGCGGCCAAGATTGGGTGCAACGCAAAATGGTGATGGGCAAACTCACCGTTATCGATAAAATCCAATACCAGCATGAAACGCGGGTGCACTATCACACCGCAGCCAGTTCTGATCATGGTGGCGGACAAATGATCATGAAAATCGAAGAACCCAGTCCAGAAGCACTGTTTGTTCGTTTTACCTATATCACACCGCACCCAGATGCTCCCGATCCGGAAACAGCGCACTACCTTGAGTTTCTTAAATCAGCATGGCGTGAAACCGATATTGATACCGTTCGCAAAATTCGTGAGCTGGCGGCATCAGGTCAATTAGGCCAAATCACCTGACACCGAGCAGCCAAAAAGATTACACTCAAAGGCTTTCTTCGCTTTTTGGCACTCGGCATGCAAATCGGCATCATCTACACCCTGCTGGCCTTTTTAATTTGGGGTTTATTTCCGCTTTATTTTAAAGCGCTGCATGGCATCGCCCCAGAAGAGATTGTGCTGCACCGCTTTATTTGGTCACTGGTTTTTTTAAGCACAGTGTTACTCATCAAGCAGCGCTGGGCGTGGCTCAAACCCGCGCTCAAGCAACCCAAGCTGATTGGCGTATTTGTCTTGAGCGCCGTCTTACTCGCTAGCAACTGGTATACCTATATCTGGGCTGTCAATGCTGGGCGCGTGGTTGATGCCAGCCTAGGGTATTTTATTAATCCTTTGATTAGTGTTGTGCTGGGCGTTATTTTTTTGCATGAACGACTGCGCCGTGCCCAATGGCTGGCGATGGCCATTGCCGCAGCAGGCGTTGCTTGGCTCACGTGGCAAGCTGGGCACCTGCCTTGGGTGGCGCTGATCTTGGCGTGTACCTTCGCCCTATATGGCTTACTGCGCAAAACGGCTCAACTTGGCGCGCTCGAAGGGCTGTCACTGGAAACCTTGGTGTTATTTCCCATCGCGCTAGTGGCCATGGTGTATTTACTCACCACCGGGCAAAGTGATTTCGTGCGCGCGCCCATCTCCACACAAGCGCTGGTTTTATTGGCTGGCCCAATTACCGCCATTCCACTGCTTTTGTTTGCTGCTGGCGCCAGAAGAATCCCACTGTCTTTAGTCGGCATTTTGCAGTACACCGGCCCAACGCTACAGCTTTTGATCGGCGTGTTTGTTTTTCACGAAACGTTTGGCGCAGCTCGAATCATCGGCTTTGGCTTAATTTGGCTGGCCTTAGCGGTATATGCCATGGATGGTTGGCTCAATTACCGCAGAAATAGTAAATAATTATACCAATCAACTATTTCTTGATACGTTACAAATCCTATATCATTGCGCCCCTGTATAAAGCAGCTCTAATTGACAATTTATAGGAATACGCAAGATGACGGCCCCAACTCTATTTGCCGAGAAAGACCTTACTGCCAACCCTGCGCCATTGGGCCTCATGGGTTTTGGCATGACGACTGTGCTATTAAACCTGCACAATCTGGGCTTGTTTGGTAATAGCGCCATGATCTTAGCCATGGGCATTTTTTATGGCGGTCTAGCCCAAGTCATCGCCGGCGTTTTAGAATGGAAAAAAGGCAATACCTTTGGGATGACCGCATTTACTTCATATGGCTGCTTCTGGCTGTCTTTGGTTGGCTTGCTGGTCCTACCTGAAATGGGCTTAGCCGAAGCGGCAACGAGCTCAGCCATGGGCGCGTATTTATTGATGTGGGGTATTTTCACTGCGTTCTTATTTGTCGGCACGCTCAAAATGGATAAAGCATCGCAATTTATCTTTGGTTCTTTGACCCTGTTATTTGCTTTGCTGGCGATCAGCGACTTCAGCGGATCGGCCACGATTAAGCAAATTGCTGGTTTTGTTGGTTTACTGTGCGGCGCATCGGCCATTTACACTGCAATGGCGCAAGTATTGAATGAAGTGTACGGCAAAACGATTTTATGCCTTGGCGGTAAAAGCCATTAATCTGGCCTCAATAAACACCGCGTAAATAAAAAGCCATTCAACGATTGAATGGCTTTTTTTATTCCTTCCTATTCATTCCGCGCCCTTTTACCGTGAATGGCTTAAACACCGCATTTTTAACGCCAAAAGTAATCTAGTACATTGTCGTTGAATGCATCAGCATGAAATACTCACGATACTGACCACTTGGAGTTGCTATCATGTCATTGAAAACCAAAGCACTATTTCCCCTACTTTTGGTTTTAGCCACTTCCGCATGGGCATCTAGCCCATGGCGCGAAGGCCGCCATTACAGCCAAGGCGAGATTGTGCGTTATCAAGGCCAAACTTATAAGGCACGTCAAGGCCATCAGGCTGAGCGGGGTGCCAATTGGAACCCCGAAGCCGCCGCGTCACTCTGGGCGCCAGTAGAGCGTCGAAATAACGGTCGTTTTGGCTGGCAAGAAGGTAAATACTATAGCAAAGGCCAGATCGTGAATTATCAAGGCCGCAGCTATCGTGTGCGCCAAGGCCATCAATCTGAACGTGGCGCAAACTGGAATCCTGCTGCAGCCCCCTCGCTATGGGAAGCTTTAGACGGCAATCTCAATTGGCGCTAATTGAATTGGCGACAATTGAATTCCGCCTCGCAATAAAAAAAGCGCATCAATCGATGCGCTTTTTTATTTATTCCACAATATGCAGCTTAATGCAGCTTGAGCGATGGCCGAGCTACGCGACGTAATTTATCCCCCACCCAGAGCAAGCCCGTCAACATCCAACCATGTACTGCCGCTTGATGCATCCGGTACAGCGAAGCGTAAATTAATTTCGCGCCACGGCCTTCAACATAATAATTGCGCTTAGGGCCAACAATCGACGCCAAACTGCCTACTGCCGTATGCTTACCCAAAGACACCATCATGCCTTGCGGTTTAAATACAAATGGCAACACTTCACGCCCCGCCAATTGTTGCTGAATCGTTCCGGCTAGCCATTCTGCTTGTTGATGCGCTACCTGCGCGGTCGCCGACAACGTGACACCATCATCATTGGGTGAACATGAGGCACAATCCCCAATGGCATAGATGTGCTTATCGGTTAAGGTTTGCAAGGTGGCGGTCACTTCAATTTGATTTAAACGATTGGTTTTTAAACCCAACGTTGTCAACCAATCGGCACCTTTAACACCGGCAACCCAAACTCGAATATCACTGTCAATTTGACGACCATCGGCCAAAACAAAACCTTGCTCAGTCACTTCGACGACGCGACTATTATTGGCGACTAAAATACCGCGCTCAGCCAAAGATTCGGTCGCGTATTCAGAAAGCGACTCCGGCGCACCGGCTAAAATCCGACTCATCCCTTCGATAATGGTGATTTCCAACTGCGCTGGGCTTAACTCAGCGCCATAAATATGCATTTCACGGATGGTATGATCAATTTCAGCCGCCAATTCAACGCCCGTAGGGCCGCCACCGACAATGCCAATATTGAGTTTACGGACTGAATTTCCTGAAATCCCGACGGCAAAAGAGAGATCGAGGATTTTTTTACGCAGTTGTTCGGCTTCAACCGGATTATTCAAAAACATGCAGTGCTCTTTCGCACCTGGCGTTGCAAAATCATTGGCAATCGCCCCCAATGCCAGCACCAAGGTGTCGTAAGCAATTTCACGCGGTGCGGCGATTTGCTTGCCTTCTTGGTCTAACACGGCCGCCACTTGAATCACTTTACGTTCACGATCAACACCGGCCATCCAGCCAAATTCAAATTGATAATGATTACGCCAAGCATGACCAAAATAATTGACCTCATCCTCACCGGTATTGAGCGCACCGGTCGCCACTTCGTGCAATAACGGTTTCCAGATGTGTGTCGCTGAGCCATCAACCAGCACCACTTTAGCTCGCTTGGCCGAGCCCAAAGTTCGTCCCAATTTAGTGGCTAACTCTAAACCACCAGCTCCGCCGCCAACAACGACGATACGATGCAACTTTGTGCTCATACAAGGCTCCCAAAATGACGTGCCGCAAGGCAAATTAATGTGTCTTGAGTATACCTTGAGCATGCAATGGATTGTAATTTTAATACGTAATAAAAGACAAAATGATCAAGTAAAAATTACATCGTCATTTTGAGAAGGTATCTAAAATACGGGGTATCATCACCCAAGCTTTATAAATCAAGAGATAGCGATCAATACATCAAAAAATAAACCGCCCCCTAATCAACACGTGGGGCTAACACCCGCTCCAACAATGACTTCACCATCGCCGGTTCAAAAGGCTTATCACAAATCCCAGACACCCCCGCCTGCTCGATCGCGGCCAGTCGACCACCATCGGTCTCAGAAGAAACCATCAAAATCGGCAATTGACTTTGCCAACTCTGTGTTCGTACATATTCAATTAATGCTTGACCATCCATTTCAGGCATATTGAAATCGGTGATTAACAAATCAAAAGCGCTGTCTTCCAACAAGACTTTGCCCGCCTTACCGTTCTCTGCCTCAGTAATATTGCGAATTCCAAGGTTTTCTAGCACTTTTCGCATGTAGTTTCGCGCGGCCCGTGAATCATCCACCAATAAAACGCGAATATATTCCAATTCAATTTCATGCTCTTCGAGCGAATGATCAACCGTCAAATAATCCAACGTCATCATTAGGGCATTATTTAAATGCTCATTACTAAATGGCTTAGGCAAAATCGCGCAAGCGCCCAGTTGCCGTACCGGCTCGAGCACTTGCGGCCGCATTTCACTTGAGATCAAAATAAACGCCAGATCTTGTGTTTCCGCCCGATCACGTAAATGCGTCAGCAATTGAACACCGGTCATATCCGATAAATACAAAGCACTTAAAATTAAATTAGGTGATTGCACGGTCAAGGGTTGTAGCAATGCGAGGGCTGCACTGGCAGTTTCAACCCAACGCACATTGACGATGCCCAATTCAAGCAAGCGCGCCTCCATGACCTTACCTTGCACCGCTGACGGCTCAATCACTAAAGCACGCAAATCACTAGGCACATAAAATGAACTCATTTGGGCCACCCAATTAAGATATTCTTTCTTTATAGCGATAATTTGACAACGCAAGCAAGAAATACCAAAGGCAACTCAAAGCAACTGATGTAAGCGCAACTCCGCTTTGAGATAGGCATACAAAACAGCGGCCATCACCAAACCCGCCACCCCAAACATCGCCTCCATCAGCAGCATCGCTAATAATAGCTCCCATGCTTTAGCGCGAATTTGAGTGCCAATGATGTGTGCATTTAAAAAATACTCCCCTTTATGAATCAAAACCAAAAAAACCAGCGATGCAATTGCAATCGACAACGATTGCGAGAAACTGACCGTAACAATAATGGCATTAGAAAATAAATTCCCCACGATCGGTAATAAGCCCAAAATAAAAGTTAAAACCAGCATCGTTTTAACAAATGGCAAATGAACACCGACTGCAGGCAAAACCAGTAACACATACACCCCAGCCAACGCGGTATTAATCAGCGATATTTTCAATTGCGCAACCATCACCGCACGAAACGCGACGGCAAAACCTTGCACCCGAATAAGCAGCGCCTGACTTAAACACCCCAACTGATCACGCCGACCGACTTCGCTCAAGGCCACAATACCGCCAATCACCATCCCAACAACACTATGGGCGAACAAAATTCCCAGCTCTTTTCCCGTCGTCTGCAGCTGCGCAGCATGGTGATGCAATACATTCAGTAATTCGGCCTGAATACCCGTCGGACTACTGGGCCAGTCTTCGCTGAGCCATGCCGGTAAAACCCCTTTGGCTTGAGCAATGATTTGCGCCATTTTACTTAACAAGGCAATCAAGCCGTACTCTGATTTCATCAGGCTCAAGATGGCTAAAACCAAGAAAGCCAGCGATGTAATCACCACTCCTGACAACAATGCCAGCGCCAGCCACCGACTCCACGCCATCGACAACGCCCCCAAAGTCAGCCCAGCCAAAGCTTGAATCAATAAAAAAACCAGCATACCGGCCAGCAATGCCGGCACAAGATGTAATAAAAAAATTGCCAGCAGCAAGCCAGCCACAATGCAAAGCGAGGCCACATCAACTCCAGTACTCGGGCGCGGCTCGTGCAAAGGATTCGTCTGCGGCACTTGCACGCGAAATAAACGCATAATTCAACCTCACAATAAATATGGGGTATATCCATCAATACTAGATAATAATTAGTCTAGATGGATATACCTCATTAACTTGCTGATGTATTGATTTCATAAAACCACAAATTAGTGAAACCTACAGTCATTTTTTGTCAACGAGTATGGATTAAATAAGAAAAACCGGTGTCAATAGACCCAGCTTTAGCCTGTTTTGGCTGCGATGAATCGTGAGTCAGGACAATCAAAATCAATACGTCAACACCCCAACTCAAAAAACCAACGACCTGCCATTCAATTTAACTGAATGACTTACACAAGTCTTTTTGCTATTCAATCAAATACCTATGGACTACGATACACACAGATTACCCCAACAGGAATACAACAGAATGCCAACGACCAAAGTACTTGCCCTCAGCGGCAGCTTACGCACCAAATCCAGCAATACAGGCCTACTTCGCTACGCGCAAGCCAACGCACCCGAAGGCATGCACATTGAGATCGCCGACCTAAGCAACATCCCTTTTTACAACGCCGACATCACCGAACCACCAGAAGCAGTAAAAACACTCCTTGCCCAATTTGCCGCTGCGGATGCTTTTTTATTTGCTGGACCAGAGTACAACTATTCCATTTCACCTGCGCTAAAAAACGCCATCGACTGGGCTTCACGCGCGCCAGACAACGCCTTGCTTGGCGGCAAAGCGGCTGCAGTCATGGGCTCTGGCGGCGGCATGGGCACCTCTCGCGCTCAATATCATTTACGCCAAGTTTTTGTCTTTACCGACATCCACCCCATCAACAAACCCGAAGTGTTTGCCAACGCGTTTGCTGGGCAATTTGATGCCGATGGCAACCTGACCGACGAGCGCATTCAAGATGGCGTAAAACAGTTATTAGCCGCACTCGCAACTTGGTCGCTGCAACTGCGAAAATAAAACGCAAACTAAAGACCTAAAATCAACGACAAGCAGCCATAAAAAAACACCCTCGATCTCTCGAGGGTGTTTTGCTTTTATACGAACAACAAATCCATATTATTTATCGGTTAAAGCATCAACGCCTGGCAGCGCCTTGCCCTCCAAGAATTCAAGTGATGCGCCACCACCAGTTGAAACATGGCTGACCTGATCTTCAAGACCCGCTTTTTCAACTGCGGCGACTGAATCACCACCACCGACGATGGTAATTGCGCCATTGGCTGTGGCTTCAACTAAAGCATGTGCAATCGCGAATGTACCGACAGCCGAAGCATCGATCTCAAACACACCCATCGGGCCATTCCACAACACCGTTTTCGCTGACTTGATAATCTCAGCGTACCGCGCACAAGAAGCCGAACCGATATCCACGCCTTCTTGATCCGCAGGAATCGCTGTCGACGACACTTCAACCAAGCCATCTAAAGTACGGGCATCAAAATTCAAAGCGCGCGTCACCATGGTGTCGCTTGGCAACACGAGCTTATCACCCGCTTGCGCAATCAGTTCACGCGCCAAATCAACTTTATCGTTTTCGCACAATGATTTACCAATCTCATAGCCTTGCGCTTTCAAGAAAGTAAACGCCATACCGCCGCCAATGATCAATTTATCCACTTTTGGCAACAAGGCTTGAATCACATCGATTTTGCCGGAGATTTTCGAACCACCAATAATCGCCACCAAAGGACGAACTGGCTTGTTTACCGCTTCACCCAAGAAATCGAGTTCTTTTTTCAGCAAGTAGCCCGCAGCACGTGGCAGATCGACGCCCACCATTGAAGAGTGCGCACGGTGAGCCGTACCAAACGCGTCATTGACAAACACATCGCCCAATTTAGATAAGCTAGCGCGAAATGCCGCCACTTGAGCAGGATCAGCTTTAACTGAATTGCCATCAGCGTCTTTAGCCTTGCCTTCTTCTTCGATATGGAAACGCACGTTTTCCAGCAAGATCACTTGACCGGGCTGAACCGCAGCACACGCCGCTTCTACTTCTGCACCCACACAATCATTCAAAAATTGCACTGGGCTTCCAAGCAATTCAGTTAAACGCGCAGCAACAGGTGCCAAGCTGTATTTTTCTACTTTCTGTCCATTTGGGCGACCCAAATGCGACATCAAAATCACTGAAGCACCTTGCGCTAAGGCATAGCGAATCGTTGGCAATGCGGCACGGATGCGTTTATCACTTTCAACCACGCCATTTTTAACTGGCACGTTAAAGTCAACACGGATCAGAACACGTTTGCCTGCAAGATCGAGGTCTTCAATAAATAACTTAGCCATACACAGTTCTCCAATTAAGCGCGGGTGAATTATATCAAGTGCCAATTGTAGCAAGAACCAGCGCTAAAAACGTTGTCGATTCTCAGTTTATCGCCACACAACATGGGAAATACTACGTATTAATACTAGATTTTCTCTGCGACCAAAAGCAAGCCGACCCCATCAACTGGGATTTTAGCGCCATTGCACCGCCATTCGAGCAAATTGTAAGCGACGAGCAGCGCCCAAAGCCTTAGAATAGCGACGCTTACAAAGGAACAATCATGGCAATGAAGAAATTTGAATTAGAAAAACGTAAAGCTGAAAAGCTACACAATGATCTCGGTGCAGCTAATGCACCCGCTCGTTTTGGTCAAGCAGCAACCACACTGCTCGACAAAAAAGAGCAGCGCAAACAAGATCAAGCCAAAGGCTTGGTGCCATTTGCCTGCAAACTCAATAAAGATCTCGTGCAAGAGCTACACACCCGTTGCTCAGAACGAGAAATGACACTTAATGATTTGGTGGCTGAGTTGATTCAAACCGGCCTCGCTAAATAATGCAACGCACCATTTTTGATACTCCCATCATTCGTGATGTAATGCCAAGGCTATCAAAATGGTTGCTCAACTCATTAGGGTGGCGCCTAAAAGGTGACTTTCCTGCGCTAGATAAATATGTACTCATCGCTGCGCCACATACCAGCAACTGGGATTTCCCCATCGGACTGGCGCTCTGCTTTATTGCACGGCAAAAAGTCTACTGGATGGGCAAGCACACTTTGTTTGTCGGTCCACTTGGACTTTTAGCGCGTTGGCTCGGCGGTATTTCTGTTGATCGACGCAAGTCCAACTCTTTAGTTGAACAAATTGCCGATGTTTATCAGCGCAGTGAACGCCTTATTATTGCCATTCCGCCGGAAGGCACACGGCAAAAAGTACATCGCTGGAAAACCGGGTTTTACTATATCGCATTGAAAGCCAATATACCCATCGTACTGGGATACATTGACTTCAAAGAAAAAACCGGTGGTTGTGGTATGGTTTTTTATCCAACAGGGGATATTGAGGCTGACATGCTGGTGATTCAGCATTTTTACCAAGGTATTAGCGGAAAGAACCCTCAGTACCAATAAGAGGTAGACGTAAAAAAACCCAGCAAGCTGGGTTTTTTTCTACATCAACAAACCAAGTTAATTAAACTGGTTGAATGTTTGATGCTTGCTTGCCTTTAGGACCAGTAGTAACGTCAAACGAAACTTTTTGGCCTTCAGCTAAAGTTTTGAAACCTTTAGAGTTGATTTGTGAGAAGTGAGCAAACAAATCTTCGCCGCCTTCATCAGGAGTGATGAAACCGAAGCCTTTAGAATCGTTGAACCACTTAACTGTACCTTGAGCCATTTTGTATTTCCCTAAAAATAAAATAAATATAAAGCACGAAAATCAAGGGAAATGAAGCACTGCGGTACGGCAAGGCCACTACATCACACACATCCACTACTTGAAGATCCTGCAGCTCGTATCTTCGCTGAGCGCGCCGCTGCTGGCAAGCATTATTTGAGGTTTTCCGACAAAAAGGGTGGATTAAGTCAATATTTACTGAAAAGCACACTATTTTTAAGGGCTGACACCTTATTTTTCGAGCACAGCGGCCATCGTCGCCTTTAATTTTTCAACTTCTTGTTCCAAATAAGCAACTCGTGCCACAAGATCCAATTGCGGCATCTCCACCGAAGATACCGGTGGCTCCCCGGCCAATAAATGACACCAACGACATTCTCTCGCGCCAGCTTGCTTCGATATTTGCAAAACCAGAGCCGCAGGTTGCCGTGCGGCGAGCTCCTCTAAAAAGCCTTCAACCGCCGAAATATCAGCAAACCGGTGCAAACGTTCGCAATTTAAGCGCAACTCACCCGACGTTTGCGGTCCGCGTAACATTAGCACGGCCAATAACGCGACCGATTGACTCGGAATACGCAACACCTTCGCCAACGCCTGCTCATAGCGCAGTACACGTCCCTTATTGACTTCTAGCACCCAACCCTGTTCACGCAAATGATCAAGCGCGACAAGAAGCTCGCCCTCTGTCGCGTCAATCACCGGATCACGACTGGATTTTTGATTGCACGCTGCAAGCAAAGCATTCAAAGTTAATGGATATGAATCCGGTACGGTGTGTTGTTTTTCGATTAAAGCACCGAGTATTCGTACTTCTAACTGACTTAATTTATTGACTTCAATCATTGAGCGCGCTCCTTGTTAAACCATCACATTATCTTCGCTTCATGCTCAAATCAAAACTATAAATACAGCATGATTTATAAAATCAGCACAAAATCAAAAAGCAGTAATTAAATTTATTTACATACCTATTTTTTCACACGCCAGATATCGTTTCTGGATAAGTGATACCAACAAGCAATATGAAAAAATTGCCTCAACCTCAACGAACTGATTTCAACAAAGGCTAGGTCACGCAATGAAAACTCAAGGGCTACAGAATCCGCAAGTTATCGACTGGAGTGCATTTGTTGATTTTCGGGACGGGCTGATCGACTCCGCACCACAAATAGAAAACCTACTCGCCGAGCTCAAACAAACCCCAGACGATCTTAGTCGTATCACTCAATTATTTCGTTTATTTCACAATATCAAAGGCGATGCGGGGCTCTGTCGCCTGCCGTTTATTATTCCCTTGATTCATGGCGTTGAAACCATTTTGTCGCGAATGCGAAGCAACGAATTAGCTTTTAGCGATCTACTTGCCGAGGTTATCTTACTAACCTTAGATCGGCTAGAACAAACCATTGAATTGCTCGGGGACAATGAATCAGCGGCTGCATTAGCCCTACCCACACTGGCACTCGGTCTAGAGGGTTTATCGCTACAGAGCACAGACAGTATCGATGCCAGCGCAATACGTCTGATTGAGGCAGTAACGGGCTTTCGACCGGGGTTAAGCAAAATCCCACAAAGAGATGCCAGCAATGCGGCACGTGATAATGCAGAGCGCCACGAAGACCTCAATTTTTTTCATCAGCTTGCATTACAACTTGAAACGCGCTCACCTTTATTTACAGGTCGCACTGCAAGAAATCTTGAATTGGCACTTGAAACCAATCGCGCGGCAGGAAGTCGAGTCAATCCAACTCAACTCGAAGCGGCAATTTACCTACACGACATCGGCATGATGTTCTTACCCGAAAACTACTGGCTAAAAATCGAATCCTTAGATGAATCTGCGCGCCAAAAAATTAATTTGCATCCTGCATGGGGAGCTGGAATAACAGCCAGAATGGTCGGTTGGCAAGACGCGGCACAAATGATTATTCAACACCATGAAAAACCCAATGGCAGCGGCTATCCCAACCAACTAAAACACGCTGAAATATGTGATGGCGCGAAAATTTTAGCCATTGTTGATGCTTTTGACTCGATTTTATTACGCCATAGCCATCGTGGTCAGCAACGCTCAATATTACGAGCGATTGCTGAAATCAACGCGTCTGATCGACAATTTTCTGCCGAATGGATTGCCCCATTTAATCAGGTCATACGGCAAATGCTCGAAAATAAATAAGATTGAGCGTCTGCGCATAAAACCCAAAACCCAGCCTAACTGATCAATCACAACAGATCGGCGATTTAAAATCGCTCATTGCTTTGCACAAATCGCCACTGCCCTTCAGTCAAACTGCCCAAACCAATCCGGCCAATTCGAATGCGCTTGTATGAGCGCATTTGAATGCCGACCGACTCACATAAGGCGGGTAAAAAATCAGGGATCGCCGCTCGCAAAACAACGCGCAATTGCTGATCGCTTTGTCGGGTTATTTTATACGGTTTCAAAACTGCACCATCAAACTTAGTCCGGCTATTCATGAGTTTTAACGATTCAGCAGTAAGCTCACCATCAAACCACAATAAATACTCTTGCTCTAACTCCGTCGCCAAAGAACGGGCCAGCCGCGTATCTTGCGTCAGCACCAGCAAACCTTGCGCGGCAGAATCCAAACCGCACGGTACTTGCAAATGAGGGAGCGCCTTTTTTAACAATACAAAACCAGTTCGATCACTCGCATCACGATGTTCAGTATTCAATAGCGTCTGCCACGTCTCACCTTCAGCTTCTGGCCAAGCGGCATATGCAACCGGCTTGTTCATCAACAGCGTTACTCGATCAGGTTGTTTATGCAGCTGCATTTTAACCGCCAGTACGACCACCTTCTGCTCTGTCGTCACACGACTGCCCAGCTGATCAACAACTTGACCATCCACAGTCACGCGCCCCAGTTCAATCAACTCATCGGCCTCACGACGCGAGCACAAGCCAAGTTCGACCATGCGTTTGGAAAGACGAATCAGTTCTTGCGTCATTGGGGTTTCCTTATTAAAAATAACCATTCATTATGGGCACATTGCGCGGAACTTAACCATCGCCAGCAATGAGCAACTCAAAAACAAAAAACCGGCCCTTAGGCCGGTTTGTGTCAGCAAAGCACCAATTAACGTGTGCCGCTACCCACTTGTACAATACGCATTGTGTTTGCACCCGAGCCAACACCGGATTTATGCACACCCAAAGTCACTACTAATTTATCACCCGGGATCACCACACCAGCACGTAGCAACTCAAGCTGGGCAGATGCCAATTGCTCTTCACGATCAGCACCCACTTTCGGATCCATCATGATCGGACGAACGTGGCGGAACAACGCCAATTTACGATAGGTATTCAATTCTTGCGTAAACACATAGATTGGCACGCCAGTATTGTAACGCGATAACCACAATGCAGATGCACCAGAATGTGAAATACATACAATCGCTTTAATTGGCAACTTGCTAGCGGCATACAAGGCCGACATCGCAACCGCTTCATCAATGCGAGAGAAGTCACTCACATTATCAAACTCAGCCTCAACCTTGCACTCACCAGAGCGCTCCGCTTCAAAGCAAGTCCGCGCCATCGCTTGTACCGCTTCAAGCGGGTATTTACCCGCAGCGGATTCCGCCGACAACATCACCGCATCTGTACCATCGAGTACCGCATTGGCGCAATCTGATACTTCAGCCCGTGTTGGTACTGGGCTTTCGATCATTGATTCCATCATTTGCGTCGCAGTAATGCTCAATTTGTGCATTTTACGCGCCATCTTGATCATGCGTTTTTGCAGCGCTGGCACCGTGGCATCACCCACTTCAACCGCCAAATCACCCCGCGCAACCATGATGCCATCCGATGCGGCCAGAATTTCTTCCAAATTAGTAATCGCTTCGGTCCGTTCGATTTTGGCAATCAAAGCACCATGGCCGCCAGCTGCGCGGAGTAACGTGCGCGCCATATACATATCAGCCGCTGATTTTGGAAATGAAACCGCAACATAATCTGCCTGCAAAGCCGCTGCAGTTTTAATGTCTTCCATGTCTTTGGCCGTCAATGCCGGCGCAGTCAAACCACCGCCTTTGCGGTTAATCCCTTTATTGTTTGACAGCAAGCCACCGACAGTCACCGTGGTGAAGACTTTAGCGCCAACAACAGAATCAACGATCAACTGAATTTTGCCATCATCCAGCAACAATTCAACGCCCGCTTCCACATCATTTGGCAACTCTTTGTAATCCAAGCCCACGGTGTCTTGGTTACCCAATTCACATTCCGCATCCAAAATAAATTTGGCGCCTTTTTTGAGCTCAATTTTATTTTTTTCAAATTTACCAACGCGGATTTTGGGGCCTTGCAAGTCAGCCAAAACAGCCACCGACTTACCCAATTTAGCCGCAATCGAGCGCACCATTGCCGCGCGATCAGTATGGTCTTGCGCTGTACCATGAGAGAAATTCAAACGTACGGTATTCACGCCCGCAACGATGAGACTTTCCAGCACCGCTGGATCATTCGACGCAGGGCCGAGGGTGGCAACAATCTTAGTACCGCATTGCATACTTTTAAATCTCCAATGAGTGGCCAAAAACATCAGCCAACAATACGCGACTTCTTCGCGCAAAAACATGACAAAAAACAGGAAAACTGTAGATGACGATTGTAAATTAAGCCACTCAGACAACATGGGTCGAGCGCATCATCGCCAAAGAAAATACATATCTAACGTATTACCAGCTATGCGTTACAGCAATTAGTCTGTAATGATATACCCCAATAGGGTTTCAAACCACTACTGGGTATTTTTGCCAACGGCATGGCTGGCCTTTTTAGCGACTGTTTTTTCTGCCGATTGATACGCCAGATAATAACGATTCACTGTCGAAACATAATCGACCATCCCTTTACTCACTTGGTTCATTGCCGTTTTTTCAACATTACCTAACCAAACATTGGGATCCAAGCCTTGCGCCTTCGTTCGGCTTCTAATCTGCGCTAATCGCCCTTCTCCGGCGTTATACGCGGCAATCATAAAGTACAGTTGATTGTCTTCTGATATGCCCTGCTGACTAAACACTTTACGTAGGTAAGCCAAATATTTAGCCGCCGCAGTAATATTACCTTCATTGCCATGCGGATCACTCACCCCCATCGCCCTTGCCGTTGATGGATTGACCTGCATCACGCCTGTCGGGCCGTTTTTACGCACCACCGGATTTAATTTGGTTTCTTTTTGCCCAATCGCCGCCAACAACATCCAATCTAAATTATTCGCCGCAGCAATAGTCTGAAACATCGGCATAAAAAAGCCCAATTTATCCAGCGGTGAAATCGCCTCAGAACGCGCCGCTTTGGCATCCACCGGCAAGAAACGTTGGGTTGCGCGGATCGCGGCATCCATCGATACTTTTTTCGTTGCTATATAACGATTCAAAGCCGCAAGTAGTCCACTATCTGCTGGCCGCGTCACCCACGCCAGCTCGACGCGCTCAGCAAGACAACTACCCACTTGAACGTCTTTAAATCGCTCTCCCCACAGTTTTAGTATCGCCCGACTCATGATGGTATACGCCGTTTTCCCAGCATTGATTTCCGCCAACAACGATTCAACCGACTGCCCCAGCGGCGGATCTTCAAGCGCCAGCGCACTCAATTCGCCTTGGCCCGCCAGCAATCGACGCCCCAAACTACTCGAACTGAGCAATACTGGCGTCTCACCCAAGGCGTCAAAACGAGTTATTTCGCTCGATTTAGGTCCAAGCAAACACCATTCATCCTTTGCGTAAGGCGTGGAGAATGAAATCAATGAGCGAGCCCCTTCAGTAATCGGGATTAAACCTGCGGCAATATCCCCCTCTCCGGCCAATAGAGCAGGAATCAACTCACCACTGTCCATAGGGATAAATTGAATCCGAATCGGTGGCAAGCCTTTGGCGCGA
This sequence comes from Deefgea salmonis, assembly GCF_020531905.1. GTDB lineage: Bacteria > Pseudomonadota > Gammaproteobacteria > Burkholderiales > Chitinibacteraceae > Deefgea > Deefgea salmonis. The sequence continues at coordinate 55,160 of NZ_JAJAWG010000006.1, forward strand.
GTTCGATTAAGCTCTGCCTCAAAACCGCTCAATAAAGCGTACTCTAAGCCGTAAGGGCGACCATCTTTTAAAAAATAAGTCGATGCCCCCAAGCCCACCAACACGCGAATTCGATCTGGCGGATTATTCACATCAAAAGCTCCCGCTTGCGCCAAAGCACTTTTTGCTTTGAGCGCTGGATGGGTGCTTTTCAAACTAGCGACCTCTGCTTTAACCTTGCTCGGCTTCGGCGGGCTCGACCAAGCGATACCAGCCACACACAGCAAAATGACGCACAGAACGAGTCGTTTCATCCCGCTACTCCACAATGAGATTGAGCACGATTCTAATCGTTAACGTGCCGAAGACCCAACACACCCGTATAATCGCGGCTTAAATTGCAAATTAAAGAGTCTGTTATGCCCTTGTTACTGGTTGAAAACGCCCACCTCGCCTTTGGTCACTGGCCACTATTGGATGGCGCTGGCCTTGTTTTAGAGCCTGGAGAGCGGGTTGGTTTAATTGGCCGCAATGGTGCAGGCAAGTCGTCACTACTCAAAGCCATCGCTGGTGTACAAAAACTCGACGAAGGCACGATTCGTTTAGTTGACAACGCAAGAATGGCTTTTGTTCCGCAAGAGCCCATGCTCAACCCTGAGCACACTGTATTTGAAGCGGTTGCCGAAGGCCTTGGTAATATTCGACAAATCTTGCTCGATTACCATGCAGCGCTCGATCACTTAGACGATAGCCAAGAAAGCCTAGATCGTCTGACTGAAATTCAGCATGAACTGGAAAGCCAAGATGGCTGGCGCTTAGATTCGCTTATTTCGACCACCATGTCGCAACTCAGCCTACCACCTGAAACATTGATTTCAGCACTCTCTGGCGGCTGGAAAAAGCGCGTCGCCATTGCGCGAGCTTTAGTAACCGAGCCCCAAGTCTTGCTGCTCGACGAGCCGACCAATCATTTGGATGTGAGCGCGATTGAATGGCTAGAAACCATGCTCAAAGGCTTTGGTGGCAGTGTCTTATTTATCACCCATGATCGCCGCTTTTTGGATAATGTAAGTAATCGTATTATTGAACTCGACCGCGGCAATATCGTGAGCTTCCCAGGCAATTTTGCGGCTTATGAAGCCAAAAAAGAAGAACTCATCGCGCAAGAAGAAGTGAATAATAAAAAGTTTGATAAAGACCTTGCGGCAGAAGAAGTTTGGATTCGCCAAGGTGTCAAAGCACGCCGCACCCGCAACGAAGGTCGCGTTCGTCGTCTTGAACAATTACGCCGTGATCGCTCAGAACGTCGTGAACGTCTTGGTAAAGTGGAGTTCCAAGTTGAAGCTGGCGATCGCAGCGGCAAAATTGTCGCTGAGCTCGAAAACGTCAGCAAAGCCTACGGTGATAAAGTCCTCATCAAAGACTTTAGCACCCGCATTTTGCGTGGCGACAAAATCGGCCTAATCGGCCCGAACGGCGCAGGCAAAACCACCTTACTTAAAATGATTTTGGGCGAACTTGAACCCGATACCGGTTCAGTGAAAGCCGGCACCAAGATCCAAGTCGCTTATTTCGACCAGTTCCGTGAACAACTTGACGAAGAAAAGTCAGTGGCCGACTCTGTCAGTCAAGGTGATGATTTCGTCGAAATCGGTGGTCAACGCAAACACATCATGGGTTATTTGGAGCAATTTTTATTCCCCGCCGAACGTGCACGCAGCCCGGTTAAATCACTATCGGGGGGTGAACGCAATCGTTTACTCTTAGCGCGCCTATTTACCCGCCCGGCTAACGTTTTGGTGCTCGATGAACCAACCAATGATTTGGATATTGAAACGCTTGAACTCCTTGAGCAATTACTCGATGAATATCCGGGCACGGTATTTTTAGTCAGCCATGATCGCGCCTTTCTCGATAATGTCGTAACCCAAACCATCGTCTTTGAACCTAACGGCCAAATCATTGAAAACGTCGGCGGCTATCAAGACTGGATTGATGCCAAAGCACGCATGCTCGCCAGCCGTGAGCCTAGCAATAAAACCAACACCAACAAAGAAAGCAAACCGGTTGAGCGCAGCAAAACGCCAAAAACCAAATTAACCTTTAATGAATCCCGTGAATTAGAAAGCATCCCCAAAGAAATCGCCTTACTCGAGCAAGAACAGACAGAATTACAACAATCTTTGCTTGATCCAGCAATTTATCGCGATTCTCCTGCAAAGGCCAAAGCAATGCAGGCTAGAATCGATGAGATTGATGCAATCACCATTGAAAAAATGGAACGCTGGGAAGCTTTAGAGGCCAAATAAAAGCATGATAAGGTCACGCCAAAACAATTTATCAACCGAACAAAATACGCATAAAACACTTCGTGTATTGCGAATTGGCTTGTTGACTTTTTATGGCGTGACCGTTTTTGTCGTATTGATGACGTTAACGTGGATTACGATTCGCGATTATCAACAAACAATGCGAGAGGCAGAAAACTATAATTTATCATTGGCTCGGGCATTAGATGAAAACGCTACGCGGGCTTATGTTTCTGTTGAACAAGCCATGCAAAATGTGGCTGAAGATTTAGATCGACAAGGTGGCGTCGATAAAGCTGACGAATACGTCATGCATTTACTACTCAAAGACAAAGTACGTTTAACACCGCAAATACGCGGCATTATTACAATTGGTCCAAGCGGCATTTTGCATAGCCACGGCCTTGAATACCCAGCTCGGAAAATATCACTGGCAGATCGTGCTTATTTTAATTATCACCGCGACTTTGATTCAATTCGCCCCTACATTAGCGAACCCATCTTATCTCGAACCGATGGCAAATGGCTGCTACCTTTAACACGTCGAGTCAATTTGCCTAATGGCGAATTTGGTGGCGTTTTATTATCCGGAATGGAACCGGCTTATTTTCTTAAGTTTTATGATTCTTTGCAGCTCCCCAAAGGCATGCAAATCCAATTATTGCGCAGCGATGGCGTGGTGTTAATTAATTATCCATTTGATGAAAATGCACTCAACAAAAACATTCGCAATGATGACCCATTACTCTTTGAGCAACTGCGACTCAAGCGCACCAGTACCTATATTAAAGATGACAATGGCGAAAAACTCATCACCTTCATTGTAAATCAAAGTGACAACCCGCTCATTATTCGCTTGTCTTTTAATGTTGATCTTATTTTAGCGCACTTTAAAACCCAAACTTATATTCGCACGACGTTGGCCGCTTTATTAATGCTGGTCATTTCTATTTTGACTTATATTTTAATGCGGCAAATCAAACGCGCGGAACAAATTGAAGCCCGTCTTTACCTAACACAGTTTACGGTTGACGAATCTCCCGATATGACATTTTGGTGCAATGAGTCAGGTCGAATTTATTACGCCAATAAAAGCCTCACCAAGCATTCTGCTTATCATAGCGACGAACTCAGTAGCCTCAATTTTAATGATTTATTTACCGAAATATCAGAAGCCGATTGGCGACAATTTTTACTGCAGCTACACGACAACAACACCATTAACTTTGAAGGCTTACTCAAAAACTCATTGGGAAAAATAACCCCAATGGAAATCACTTTATCGTTGATTCAATTTCAAAAACAATCTTATATTTGCTGCAATGCGCGCGATATTTCTGCCCGGCGTGAAGCCGAACAAGAATTACGTCGCCATCGCGACCATTTGCAAGAAATGGTGATGGAGCGCACCGCTGAAATCCGCACGGTACTTGATGCCAGCCCCTTGGCTATTATGTTGTCGATGCGCGGTACCATTCGTTTAGTCAACCCCGCTTTTGAACTCTTATTTGCTTACGCCGCCAGCGATATTATTGGCTCGCCAACACACAATATTTTTTCGTCAACCGAGCAATTTAGTGAAGCCAATCAACGCATTTGGAGCAAGATTGCCAGCGGCGGGGTATTTCGCGGTGAAATCGAGCTGTATCGCCGTGACCATACGCCGTTTTGGGCCATGGTTTACGCCAAAGCCCTAGTCCCTGGTGATATGTCCAAAGGCTTGATCGCGGTGATTGAAGACATCACCTCTCAGCGCATTGCGGCCCAAGCAATGCGCCAATCAGAGCGTCTTAATCGCACCATTATTGATCAAACCGCAGACGGCTTTTTACTGATCGATGCCGGGCATCGCATTTGTGACGTCAACCATTCATTCACCCGCTTACTGGGCTTTAGCCGAGAGAATCTAATTGGTCGGCACCCTTTCGATTTATGGGGTGAGCACGCGCAACGATTCTTCCCCGAACAATTGGCCAATTTAATTGATAAACACTATGCGCCAATTGATTTGGAACTACTCAATCACGAAGGCATCGCGCACCCATTTCTCATTAATAGCGGCGTGGTGCTGGATGAACAAAAAGCCATTGAATATGCCTACGCATTTTTTACCGACATTACCGTTTTAAAGAAAATCGAGAGCCATTTGGTTGAAGCGAAAGAAGCGGCGGAAAGTGCCAACTTTGCCAAGTCTTCTTTCCTTGCCAATATGTCACATGAATTACGCACGCCGATGCATGCGATTTTATCTTTTTCTGAAATGGGCTTAGGTAAGACACAAAATCAAACCCAAAGCGAAAACCTCAATTTAAATCGTTACTTTGAACGAATTAATGCCTCTGGAAAACGATTATTAGTTTTACTGAATGACTTGCTGGATATGTCGCGACTTGAAGCCAATAAAATGACCTATGACAAAGGCGTTTATAGTTTACAAATGATCGTGAGAATGGCGTGTGCCGAAATTAGCTCGCTGATTAGCAGCAAGCAATTACAATTGCACATTCAAGACAAGGGCATTGAAGTGAGTGCTCATTTTGATAAAGCACGTTTAACTCAAGTGCTGGTCAATTTATTATCCAACGCCATTAAATTTAGTCCGCATGGGGGTGAAATCGAAATTCATTTTATTGCCGATGCGATTTTAGCGCATGACTTACCCGCCATTGGTGTCAGTGTACGCGATCATGGTCCCGGGGTTCCGGATGATGAACTCGAATACATTTTTGACAAATTTATCCAGAGCAGTCGTGCCCGCAATGGCAGTGGCACAGGACTAGGGCTAGCGATTAGCCGACAAATTATCAGCGATCATGACGGACAAATCATCGCCAGCAATCACCCAGAAGGCGGCGCTATTTTTACCGTTCTACTGCCAAGCCATCCGCGCTAAAGGTTTTGCTTATCGCCACATTCGCGTACAATTGCGCGTTTTTCCCCGCCGAATCAATATCATGCCGGATATCATCAGTGAAGTGGCGCGCCGCCGTACTTTCGCCATTGTCTCCCACCCCGATGCGGGTAAGACCACACTCACCGAAAAACTGCTGTACTTCTCGGGCACGATTCAAAATGCGGGGACCGTCAAAGGTAAAAAAGGCGGCAAATTTGCCACCTCCGACTGGATGGACATCGAAAAGCAACGTGGGATTTCCGTTGCCTCATCGGTCATGCAGTTCGATTACCGCGATCATGTGGTCAATCTGCTCGACACGCCCGGTCACCAAGACTTCTCGGAAGACACGTATCGCGTTTTAACCGCAGTCGATTCAGCCTTAATGGTGATTGATGCGGCCAAAGGTGTTGAAGCGCAAACGATCAAACTTTTGAACGTTTGCCGTATGCGCCATACGCCGATTATCACGTTTATGAATAAGTACGACCGTGAAGTGCGCGATTCTTTAGAATTGCTCGACGAAGTCGAAAGCGTGCTCGAAATTCGTTGCGCGCCCATTACATGGCCAGTTGGGATGGGTAAAACCTTCCGTGGGGTGTATCACATCCTCAAAGACGAAGTGATTATCTTCACGCCGGGCAAAGGCCCGCTTGATGAAGTCGAAGTCATCAAAGGCATCGACAATCCCCGTTTGGACGAGCTTTTCCCGCTCGAAATCGACCAAACCCGGATGGAATTGGAACTGGTTCGTGGCGCTTCGCATCCTTTCGTGCTCGAAGAATTCCTCGATGGCACCTTGACACCGGTCTTCTTTGGTTCAGCCATCAACAACTTCGGGATTCGTGAAATCTTGAACGCGCTGGTTGATTGGGCGCCACAACCGTCAGACAGCGCGGCGATTCAACGCGCCGTTTCGCCTGTTGAGCCCAAATTCTCAGCGTTTGTGTTCAAAATCCAAGCCAATATGGATCCGAAACATCGCGACCGGATTGCGTTCTTGCGCGTGTGTTCGGGCGAATTTACGCGCGGGATGAAATTCAAGCATTTGCGCCTGAACCGCGACATCGCCGCTAACTCGGTGGTCACGTTTATGGCGCAAGGTCGTGAACAAGTCGAAGAAGCTTACGCTGGCGACATTATTGGTCTGCCGAACCACGGCAATATCCAGATTGGTGATAGTTTCAGCGAAGGCGAATTGCTGTCGTTTACCGGCATTCCTTACTTTGCGCCAGAAATGTTCCGCATCGTGCGCATCAAAAATCCACTCAAAGTTAAGCAATTGCAAAAAGGTTTGCAACAGCTGGGCGAAGAAGGTGCGGTTCAGGTGTTCAAGCCGCTCAATGGTGGCGATTTGATTCTCGGCGCGGTGGGGGTATTGCAATTTGAAGTCGTCGCTTCGCGCCTGCTGAACGAATACGGTGTAGAAGCCATGTTTGAATCGACGACGATTTACACCGCCCGTTGGGTATCTTGCGATGACGCGAAAAAACTCGCTGAGTTCGAGCGCACGCTCACCAATAACCTCGGCCGCGATGCGGCCAACAGCTTGGCTTATTTGGCCACCAGCCGCGTGAATCTCGATTTAACGATGGAACGTTGGCCTGAATTGCGTTTCCACGCTACGCGGGAACACGCCATTACGCTCTAAGGGTATTGCTCTGGATGCAATGATTTTAATTCGTTGCATCCAGATACCCCGTGTAAATATCACCAAAATCAAACATGGCATCTCCAAAGTGATGGGCTATAACTAGATTATTTCTTTTATAGAAGTAGTGCCATCATGCCTCACACTCCCCTACCCGATTGGCTCAGCACTCTGGCCATTTACAGCATACTCGTCGGTATTGCTTGCTTTGTATACATCCTGCTCGATCAACGCCAACGCCCCAAACCGATGATGTCAATCATGCTCTGGGTGTGGCCAATTAATGCATTGTGGGCTGGCCCTTTGGCAATTTGGGCTTACCGACACATTGGCAACGGCAGCAAACCTCGGATTGCCCATACAGTAACAATGCCCGCTCAATCGTCAAAACCGCAAGCAATGAGCGACGAAGGCAAGCCCACAATGATGCACAGCATGTCGATGCAAGACATGCCAATGAAAGACAAGCCCATGAAGGATATGCCCAATATGGACATGTCCAATATGCAGATGCCTACCCCTGCCCCTACTTCAACGCCAAACTCAATGTCGTCCATGCCGGAAATGAAAATGAATATGCCAGCGCATATAAAAATGGATATGAAGATGGATATGCCGATGCAGATGGGCGCAAAAAAACCGTTCTGGCAAAGCATTACCGCCGGCACATTGCATTGTGGCGCTGGTTGTAGCCTGGCCGATTTGATCGGCCCATGGCTGTTTGCTGCCAGCCCCTTTTTGTTATGGGGCAGTCCCGTCTTTGGCGAATGGGCGCTCGATTACCTGCTGGCACTCGCTATTGGTGTTACCTTCCAGTACGGTGGTTTGCTCGGCATGGTGCCTGAAACCGGCGCTGCGCTCTGGTGGCGGGCACTCAAAGTGGACTCACTGTCTTTAACTTCATGGCAAATTGGCATGTATGGCTGGATGGCACTAGCTATTTTTGCGTTGATCGGGCCAATGTCGCCCACTGAGCCGATATTTTGGTTCATGATGCAAATCGCCATGGCCTGCGGCTTTATCACCGCCTACCCGATGAACTGGTTTTTAGTCAAAACCGGCATTAAAACCGCCATGTAAACGGCATTCATCGGTCATGGCACGCGGTTCAATCCCCCCTCAATGGCGATCCGATTGAATCGCGATACCGTGCGCTCCAAAGCTTGCATATTTCTGAATCATTCCCTGTGGGAACGCGTAAAATACCACAACCTCTGCCACAGACTACATATGTTATGACTCGTTTTCTTGCTGTATTTTTGCTACTGCTACTCTCAAACGTCGTAGCGGCGCCCATTGATTTACTGTTGGCGCGACCAGAGAATAACGCCAGTAGTAGCGCAGCACTCATCAGCAGCGATAGTGAATTTGTACGCTTAAATCAGCGGCTGGAACTAGCCCAGTCGGCCCTTGCCACCTTAGAAAAAAACACCAACTCACCCGATCGTGAATTAAGTCGATTTTGGCTCACGCTCGAAATTTATGCCTACCGCCAACACATTGCCGCACTCAATGGCCTAAACGCCTTAGATCAGCAAGACAATCGCATTACCCCCATCCATGCCAGCCAAAGCGATGTACAGCGCCAAAATGAGCGCCAATTGCTTGAGCAAGAAATCGATGTGTTACGCAACAACCTCAGCGTACAAGAAACCTATCTCAATACCATTCACGATGAACTAGGCCAAGCCCAAGCGGAGCTCCGCCTCCATCAAGGCTTACTTGAAAAAACCACGACGCAAAGCACGCGTACGCAAATCGCCGCCCAAGTCGCCATTTCACAACATAAAGTAGACACTTGGCTAGCAACGCTGGCCAGTATCGACGCGCGACAACAATTTAACCGTGCGCAATTGCAAGCGCGCCGTGAGCAGGTATTGGCACTGGATACCGCGCTAGGCCCCAATCAAAATCAATTGCAAGGCGAAGTGCTCAATGACGAGCTGCAACACATTACCCAGCAGCAACAGCACTACGCCCAATTACAAAACATTCAAATCAATAAAGAGCAACAGCTACGCCAACAGCTCAACGCAATCAAAGCGCAGCGCACAACACTCAATCGCCAATTGGACAGTGCAAAAACAAGCAATAAAACCCAATTGCAAACACAACAATCCACTTTGGATCAACAAGAACAAGCGCTGCAACAGCAGCTTGAAACACTCGCCATTGAATCGGGGGTTTTGTCTGACTTGATGATGACCAACACCATAGAAAATCGTTTTTGGAAAAAACGCGTTTCACTTAAAAACAGTGGCAAACAAGCTGAAATTCAGCGCTTAAATGAAGAAGCACAAAACTGGTTAAACACCTTGCGCAACATGCGGGCTGCCATGCAAAAATCGGCAGGTATTGCTCAAGACCAGCTAGATCAACTGAGTAAAGCGAGCGATACCCCAGCAGTTCTACGACAGACTTGGCAAGAAAGAGAAGCCATCTACCGCGAATCTGCCATTGATTTACGCCGCTCAGATGAAAAATTTAATCGCTGGCTCAATGAAACCGCACAGCAAGATAAAACGCTGTCCATGCGCACCGATTATTGGCAAGAAAAGATGCACACACAGCTGAGCCAAGTTTGGCACTATGAATTATTTAGCGTTAACGACCATATCGAAGTAGATGGCCAGCGTATTAATATTTCACGCGGGGTGACCATCGGCAAAATGTGCATCGCCGTTTTACTCATTACAGTCGGTTTCGCGCTGTGTATTTTCATCAGCCATTTCATCGAAAAAGCCCTCATCCAACGTAGCCGATTTCCTGAAGTCTCAATTCGAATCGCCAAACGCTGGATCTTATCGATTGCCTTTATTGGCCTACTGATTAATTCATTACTGATTGTCCAAATCCCACTCGCCGCTTTTGCTTTTTTAGGCGGTGCGATTGCCATTGGCTTGGGTTTTGGCATGCAAACACTACTTAAAAACCTAATCAGCGGCTTGATGATGCTGCTCGAGCGCCCTTTTCGCCCCGGTGACACCATTGCCGTGGCGGGCATTTTAGGCACAGTGGTCGATATGAATGTACGCGCAGCCGTGGTGCGCGACGTCAATGGCATCGATACCTTGGTGCCCAATAGTACTTTTCTCGAACAAAATGTCACCAACTGGAGTTACACCAACAGCATCATTCGCCAAGGTTTTCAGGTCGGTGTCGCCTATGGCAGTGATTTACGCCTTGTTGCAAAATTACTCGAAGAAGAAGTCCTGCGCCACGGGCAAATCTGTAAAAATAAAACCCCTGAAATCCTACTCGAAGACTTTGCTGCCGATGCGCTCACCTTTGGCATTTATTACTGGCTCGATATCGGCGCAGGAACGATTGGTCGTCAAGTCGCCAGCGATTTGCGCTTTATGATCGATGCGAGCTTTCGCAAACACGATATTTGCATTGCTTACCCGCAACGAGACGTTCATCTGGATGTCAGCAGCCCACTCAAAATCCAACTCCAAACCTCAGACCCCGCACTTGCATCCGGCAAGACGGCGGCCAATTAAGGCTTATTGAACCATGTCCGAATCGATGTCTCCCACCCTTCTTGCCCAGTTCAACCCCGATGAAAGCACTGTTTATCAAAGACTCCGTCGGCAACGGCAATGCACCAGCACGGAGCTGATTAAGCACTGTTCAATTGCTAATCCACATGGATTGATTGCTGCAATCAACCAAAAGCTCGTTGATAGCGATTGGCATATTTTTGTGAGCGTTGCGCGCAGCAGCAAACCACAAGCCGCCCCCATCGCCTACTATCGCCTCTGCCGAAAGCCTGTGCTGCGCTAAATCGGCCGTATCCGCACGGGCCAAACCCCACTAACGACTCACAAAAACTTGGCCATGTTTAGACTTGGTGTTGATGCTGTGCCGCAGGCACTTAAAACCATCAACACGTAATCGGAATATGGCCAAAAAATTTTAGGTATATTGATAAACACCTTTAAAATAAAGTCTCTCAAGCCAATACCCTAGTTGATTCAATCATCACGGCGCAGCAAAAAAGCAAAACACTTGACGGCCTAAAGTCAACACTGTCACTATTGGCGCATGAACTTAAGCAAACACACTCTTTCAGTTTCTTATTACTGGTGGCGCCTCTAGGCGGCACTGGGTTTGTTTGTTTCGACACAACCTGCCGCCGGATTACGGTGACAGGTTTTTTTGTTTTCTACCCCTATCCCATCCGGCGGCTCCCGATTTAAGGAGCAGCAGCATGTCACAACCCTCTACTCATCCGACCTCATCGGCGTCCAGCATCGTGGTCACTGGCGATCGCACCACGGGCCCTTTGCATTTAGGCCATTATGTTGGCTCATTACAAACACGCCTACGCCTACAAGAAACGCACCAGCCATTTATTTTATTAGCCGATACGCAAGCCTTGGCCGACCATCAAGGCGATTATCGTGCGGTGCGGCAGTCGGTGATTGATGTGGCACTGGACTACCTTGCCGTCGGCATTGACCCGAAAAAGTCGACCATTTTGATTCAATCGATGGTGCCTGAACTAGCGGAGCTATCGTTTTACTTGATGAATCTGGTCTCCATTGCTCGCTTAGAGCGCAATCCCACCGTTAAATCCGAGCTCAAAGCCAAAGGGCAAGATCGCAATGTAGCCGCTGGTTTTTTAAGCTACCCCGTTAGCCAAGCCGCTGACATTACCGCCTTACGCGGCACTTTAATTCCGGTCGGGGCCGATCAATTACCGATGATTGAGCAAACCAATGAAATTGTTCGCCGCTTTAACCGGATGGTGGGCGAAGACATTCTCAGTGAATGCAGCGCGCTATTGTCCGACACCAGTCGCTTACCCGGTATTGATGGCAAAAAGAAAATGAGCCGTGCGGCGGGCAATCACATCGCCCTCTCTGCCAGTGCCGACAAAATTCATCAAGCCGTCAACAACATGTACACCGACGCCCAACACCTCACCATCGCTAGCCCCGGGCAAGTTGCAGGAAATGTGGTATTTCGCTTTTTAGATGCATTTGACGTCGATCCACTGCACGTTGCGCAACTCAAGGCGCAATATCAACATGGCGGCTTAGCCGACCAAGTGATCAAAACGCGCCTCGATGAACAACTACAAGCCTTAATTGCGCCAATACGTGAGCGCCGTGCGCAATTGGCCAAAGATCCCGATGCCGTTTTGTCACTCTTACTCTGCGGCTCAGCCAAAGCGCGACAAACTGCCGCCCTGACTTTGCATAAAGTAAAAACCGCCATGGGGATGTATTATTTTTAATCCAACGCCAAACTGTCACTAAGCTGCCACATTGCAAAATTTAATCTATAACGCCAAGATGCAGGCACGTTCTGCTCTTGGCCTAGCTCAAGCGAAGGCCATTGCACTTAAGTATTAAAACAAAAGTTTCTCACCGCGCGGCCTCGCCCTATTCGTACTCAACGTACTGTCTGCGGCTTGGGCGCTTTGTCACCCAACTTTTGTGCGCATACTTATCAGCCATTTTTAATGGAAAGTTAGCCAATGTCACTCACGCTACTGATTGTTGATCAAGATTGTTCTGCCTACGAAGCACTGCAAGAAAAACTCGGTGCGCACTTTACAATACAAATGACTCAGAGCAGCGATCAAGCAATGGCCGTGCTGGCTGATATTGCACCCGATATTTTATTAATCGACGGCAATTTAGCCGACCAAAGCGCTTATGCCGTTTGCCAAAAATACAAAAAAAACAACCCCAATGGCCAGCTACTGTTCATCGCCAGCACCGAGAAAGGCGATTATTTAGCCGCCTACGATGCCGGTGCTGACGACTTTATCAGCAAGCCGTTTTTTAATGACGAGCTGCAACAAAAACTCATTTTGTTTAAACGCAGCATCGAAGAAACCCAGCAGCTGCGTAGCTCGGTGCAAGCGGCCACCGATACCGCGATGCAAGCCATTTCAAACTCAGCTGAACTGGGTACGGTGATCAATTTTTTTAAAAAAGCCAGTCTAGCCCCCGACGAAGCCAGCTTACTCAAAGCACTGGTACAAACCACCGCCAAGTTTCAAGTTCAAGTCGCTGCCCAAATTCATCACCAAGGCACCCTTGCCACGCTCAATAGCCAAGGACGCAGCAGCCCACTGGAAGAGCATATGTTGCAAACGCTAGCGCAAGACCCGCAGCGCATTTATGAAATGGGCAAACGACTGGTCATCAACTTCCCCCGAATTATTTTGCAAGTCAAAGACATGCCCATCAGCCAGCCCGATTTATGTGGCCGTTTACGTGACCATATCGCCATTTTGGTCGAGGCCGCAGAAACCAGATTGGATGGCATTTTGAATGAAGGACAAATTCGTGGCCAGCAGCAGCTCACCCTCAACGCCATCACACTGATTCAATCGTCTATTCAAAAATTAGAAAATGAATACCGCCAGCAAGCTGGCTCTTCGATGCGATTGTTTAGCGAATTACAAGAGAAATTTGAGCACAAGATGGTGTATTTAGGCCTCACCGATTCACAAGAAGGGGCACTACTGGATATGATTGCGCAAAGCCTAGCGGCCGCCACACAAATTTACGATCAAGGCTTATCGCTCGACGATGAGTTTTCTCATGTGATTGCCACCTTAATTTACCTCACTCAGCAATCACCACACGCCATAACGCCCACCGCGCCAGAGGCCGAAAATGATAGCGATGACATCATGTTGTTTTAATTACTCACTCTACAACGATGATAATCATAATGGGTATAGCCACGTAAACTATTAACCATACTCATTTGCGAGCAATACCTATAAGATTTAGACTTATTTTTTTAGCCATCGACATCATTTATCCACGTCTGTGGGAATATCCCTAATACTTTTCAGCGCCATATTCCCCCAGCATCAACTCACATCGATACACGCACTAGGGGCAGATCATGGACGAAGAACTCAGAAAGAAAGCACTTGAATATCACCGTTTCCCAAAGCCGGGTAAGATTCAAGTCGTACCCACCAAAGGATTAGCCAGCCAACGCGACTTAGCACTGGCCTACTCTCCTGGCGTGGCCGCCGCTTGCGATGCCATCGTTGCCGACCCCTCTGAAGCGCGCAATTTAACCGCGCGCGGTAATTTAGTTGCCGTGGTCACCAATGGCACCGCCGTTTTAGGTTTGGGCAATATTGGCCCACTGGCCGGTAAACCGGTGATGGAAGGCAAAGGCGTCCTATTTAAAAAATTCGCCGGCATCGACGTTTTTGATATTGAAATCGACGAAAACGATCCCGACAAACTGATTGAAATCATTGCCTCGCTGGAACCGACTTTTGGCGGCATCAACCTCGAAGACATTAAAGCGCCCGAATGTTTTTATGTAGAAAAAAAACTTCGCGAGCGAATGAATATTCCGGTGTTTCATGATGACCAGCATGGCACCGCGATTATTGTTGGCGCGGCGGTCAAAAACGCCCTCGCCTTACTCAATAAAAACATCGCCGACGTTAAATTAGTCGCCTCCGGCGCCGGTGCCGCCGCAATTGCGTGTTTAGACTTACTGGTTTCTTTGGGCGTACAAAAAAGCAATATCTTTGTTTGCGACTCCAAAGGCGTGATTTATAACGGCCGTGGCCCACTGGACGAAACCAAGCAGCGTTACGCGCGCGACACTGATATTCGCACACCAGCCCAAGCGTTAGTGGGGGCCGATATTTTCTTAGGCCTTTCAGGCCCGGGCGCGATTGATGCCGAAATGCTCAAAACCATGGCGGTTTCGCCATTGATCTTGGCGCTGGCCAATCCAAATCCTGAAGTGACTCCGCCAGAAGCCCGCGCAGCACGCCCAGATGCGATTATTTGTACGGGTCGCTCGGACTATCCGAATCAAGTGAACAACGTACTTTGCTTCCCATTTATCTTCCGTGGTGCACTCGATGTCGGGGCCACGACGATTAATGAGGCGATGAAACACGCGGCAGTGAACGCGATTGCCGAGCTGGCACACGCCGAATTGTCCGATGTGGTTGCCAATGCCTATAGCGGAAAAACACTGGCTTTTGGTGCTGAATATTTAATTCCCACCCCGTTTGATCCGCGCCTGATCGTTAAAATTGCGCCGGCTGTCGCCAAAGCAGCGATGGACAGCGGCGTCGCCACACGCCCGATTGAAGACTGGGCAACGTATATCGAAGAACTCACGCAGTTTGTTTACAAATCGAGCCTCTTTATGCGACCGGTATTTATGGCCGCCAAAAAAGCCCAAAAACGCGTAGTGTTTTGTGAAGGCGAAGATGAACGCATTTTGCATGCCGTCCAAGAATTACTTGATATGCGTTTATGCCAGCCCATCTTGATTGGCCGCCCACCGGTGATTCAAGCACGAATTGATAAGCTCGGTTTACGCATTCGCCTTGGGGTCGACTTTGAAGTCTGTAACCCAGAAAATGATCCGCGCTATCGCGAATACTGGCAGCTGTATTACAGCATCATGCAACGCAAAGGCGTTTCAGAAGACCTCGCCAAAGCCGAAGTGCGCCGTAAAACCACCCTCATTGGCGCATTAATGGTCGAGCGTGGCGAAGCGGATGCCATGATTTGCGGCACTTACGGCTTGTATCACAACCATTTGGCGCACATTAAAAACGTATTGGGCTTAAAACCGGGCGTCTCAACGACAGCGGCAATGAATATTTTGCTATTGCACTCGGGCAATATTTTCATCACCGACACCTATGTCAACGCCGACCCGAACGCCGAACAATTGGCTGAAATCACTTTGATGGCCGCAGAAGCAGTGCGTAAATTCGGGATTGCGCCAAAAGCGGCGCTATTGAGTCACTCAAGCTTTGGCAGCAACGAAAGTCCGTCGGCACGTAAAATGCAAGAGGCACTGCGCATCGTCACTGAGCAAGCGCCTGATTTAGAAATCGATGGTGAAATGCATGGTGATGCCGCGCTCTCAACTGCGATTCGGGCGCAAGTATTCCCCAATTCTCGCCTGAAAGGGGAAGCCAATATTCTGATCATGCCGAATTTGGATGCGGCGAATATTTCGTTTAACTTACTCAAAGCCACCGCAGTCGATGGCGTGACGATTGGCCCGATTCTGATGGGCATGGCCAAACCGGTACATATTTTGACCCCAACCGCATCCGTTCGCCGTATTATTAATATGGCTGCATTGGCTGCCGTTGAAGCCGCAATGGCTGAGGAGCAAAATAATGAGTGAGTTTAATCCAAGCGATCCCTTTGGCTTTTTTGCCAATATGCTCAAGCAAGGTGCGAGTAATCCATTTATTCCACCGCTGACCGAAGAAGAAATCGAGCGTAAAATTATCGAGTGCAAAACCGTCGAACAATGGCTCAGCATGCAAATTGGCATGCTGCAAATGACGGTTAAAACGCTCGAAATGCAAAAAGCCGGCTTAGCCGCTTTTAAACAAAACATCGACCCTAACCCTGAACACAGTTAAAAACGGATCACAATGATTGCACGTCGCCCCGCCAAACGCCCTACTTTGGCGTTAAAGCACACACTGGCCAGCTTGTTGCTGGCCAGTTTTTTTACCGCCTGCGGCACTGCGCCAGTCACGCCACCAGCGCAACCTAGCCCATCCCCAGTCACCCCCAGCACCGAACTCACCAGCCCCACAGCAACAGCCGCACCGCGCTATGTCGCCAGCAGCTGGCAAGCGCTACCGGCTTGGTCGCAAGATGAACTGGTCAAAGGTTTTCAAGCGTGGCGTAATGGCTGCGCTCGACTACAAAAAAATCCAGTTTGGTCGCCAATTTGTCAAGACGCCGCCAATGTCGCGCTAACCACACCGGCCATTCGCCAGTTTTTACAAACCCGACTTACACCCTACCAGTTACAAAATCCAGACCAAAGCACCACGGGCTTAATCACAGGGTATTACGAGCCAGTCTATGCCGGTAGCCTCCTGCAGACCCATACCGCCAATCAAGCCGTTTATGGCCCACCGCGAGACATGATTACCGTCGCCTTGGATAACGTTTATCCTGAACTCAAAGGCAAACGCTTACGCGGTAAAGTCGCCGGCAATAAATTAGTGCCTTTTGCTGACCGCGCCGAGATTGTCAAAAATGGTGTCAATGCCCCGGTATTGGCTTGGCTGAACGATCCAATGGACGTGCAGTTTTTGCAAATTCAAGGCTCAGGGCGCGTTCAACTCAGCAATGGTGAACAATTACGCTTAGGCTACGCCGACCAAAATGGTCGCCCGTATAAGCCAGTCGGCCGCTGGTTGGTCGAACAAGGCTTGCTGCCAGCCAGCGAAGTCTCAATGCAAACCATTCGCGCTTGGGCCAAAGCCAACCCCAAACGGGTGGATGAATTACTCAATAGCAATCCAAGCTATGTGTTTTTCCGCACTTTACCGGCCAGCAATGACGGTCCAATCGGCTCGCTCGGCGTGCCACTTACTGCGGCGTACAGTATCGCTGTCGACCCGAATATCGTCCCGCTGGGCAGCATGGTGTTTATCGCCACTACACGGCCTGATAACGCCGGCGGCATCCATCGTTTAGTCGCAGCGCAAGACACTGGCGGCGCCATTCGCGGTAGTGTCCGGGCCGATTTTTTTTGGGGTACGGGCGACGCGGCGGGTGAACTCGCTGGAGAAATGAAGCAAAGCGGTAGCCTGTGGCTACTGTGGCCAAAAGGGCAAGCACTGCCGAAATAATCAAGGCAACAAAAAGGGCAGCTCCGCGCTGCCCTTTTATACCCACCATAAGTATCTAGCTACAAACCAATTAGTATATAGTCTGCATAAATATACCCACCAATTAAGCAAAAACCACTTTGCCCTTCACCAAGGTGAACTTCACTTTACCCAGCATTTCATGCCCAATAAATGGCGTGTTTTTGCCTTGGCTTTTTAGGCGTTCAGGAATCACTTGCCAATGTGCGTTGGCGTCAAACACCACCAAATCAGCGCGATTGCCAACGGCTAATCCCGCTTCAAAGCCAAGCATTTTGGCGGGCATTGAGGTGATTTTTGCCAGCGCTTGCGGCAAGCTTACAGACTGACTGCTGGCCCACTTGAGCGTTAACGGCAGCAACAATTCCAAACCCGTCGCGCCGCGCTCAGCTTGCGCAAACGGCAGCAATTTACCGTCATCATCCACTGGCGAATGATCCGAGCAAATGACATCAATCGTACCGTCGTTGAGCGCTTTAACAATCGCATCGCGATCAGAAACCGCCCGCAGTGGTGGATCAAAACGGTATTGGCTATCAAAGAAACCAATATCAATATCGGCCAAATGAATGTGGTTGATGCTCACGTCGCAGGTCAGCGGCAGCCCTTCCGCCTTCGCGGCGCGAACCAAATCCAAACCCGCAGCGCTCGACATTCGCGCTAAATGCACGCGGCAACCGGTGGCGCGCATCAATTGCACAATTTGTGCCACGGCGATGGTTTCAGCAATCACCGGAATCCCAGTCAAACCTAAGCGTGATGCATACGGACCATCGTGCGCCACACCGTCATTCACCAACGACGCTTCTTCAGGGCGCAGGCGCAGCTCAAAGCCAAAATTGGCCGCGTACTGCATTGCGCGGTACAGCACTTGCAAGTCAGCAATCGGCACATCGCCTTGCGAAAACGCCACGCAACCGGCCTCATCCAGCATCGCCATTTCGGTAATTTCTTTACCCTTGAGGCCCACGGTCAACGCACCAACCGGATATAAGCGCGCTAGATCAAGACTTTTAGCCCGTTGGCGTAAATTCATCACCAAACTTGATTCATCGAGCACCGGATCAGTATCGGGTGGACACACCACGCTAGTTACGCCACCGGCAACGGCAGCGGCCATTTCTGATTTGAGCGTCGCTTTGTACTCAAAACCGGGTTCACGCAAACGCGCGGCCAAATCAACCAAGCCCGGGGCCACAATCAAGCCCGTCGCATCAATGGTTTGATCAACGGCAAACCCAGCTGGCGCAGCGCCCACCGCAGCGATTTTGCCGCCCGCTAAATACAAATCAGCCACTTGCTCCGTACCGGCAATCGGATCGACCAAGCAACCATTTTTAATCAGAATATTTTTCATTTTTTAACCCATTTTTTCAACGCAGAGGCGCAGAGACACAGAGGTAAAACAAGTCAATTCTCGTAGGTTCTCAAGCCAACCTAATACTGATTGAAATTATCTAGGTTTTGTCTTTCTCTGCGTCTCTGCGTTAGATTTTTCTAAATCAATTCACGTTGATTGGCCGCCACGATGCTCAGCACCGCCATGCGTACCGCGATACCAAACGTCACTTGCGGCAAGATCACCGCTTGATCCCCATCGGCCACGGCCGAATCAATCTCAACGCCGCGATTCATTGGCCCAGGGTGCAGCACAATCGCATCGGGCTTAGCAAATGCCAATTTTTCTGGGGTAAGACCGTAGACCTTAAAGAACTCCTGCGTTGACGGCAGATACGCCCCAGCCATGCGCTCATTTTGCAAGCGCAACATCGCCACCACATCAACGTCTTTCAGGCCTGCTTCCATATCGTGATACACATGCACCCCAAGCTGCTCGATGCCGGTTGGCAACAAGGTTTTTGGCGCGATGACACGAATATCAGGGCAACCCAAAGTCGATAAAGCATGAATTTGCGAGCGCGCCACGCGGCTATGCAATACATCACCCACAATCGCCACCCGCAAATTGGTAAAGTCACCTTTGTAATGGCGAATGGTGAACATATCGAGCATCGCTTGCGTTGGATGCGCGTGGCGACCGTCGCCCGCATTCACCACCGCGACGCCTGGCTTCACATGCTTGGCAATCAGATGCGCTGCGCCCGAATCTGAATGGCGAACAACGAATAAATTCGCGCCCATCGCTTCAATATTGTGAATCGTATCGAGCAGCGTTTCGCCTTTGGCGGTACTGGAAGCTTGAATATTCAAGCTCGATACATCGGCCGACAGGCGTTTAGCGGCGATTTCAAACGTCGTG
This sequence comes from Deefgea salmonis, assembly GCF_020531905.1. GTDB lineage: Bacteria > Pseudomonadota > Gammaproteobacteria > Burkholderiales > Chitinibacteraceae > Deefgea > Deefgea salmonis. The sequence goes on from NZ_JAJAWG010000006.1 coordinate 74,909, forward strand.
CGGGTACGCGTTGAGTTCTCAAAAAATAAGTTAAACACCGAAGTGCCAGCTAAATCGGCGAATTTTTGATTCACCAGCTCACCACCCGAGACAAACTCGGCGGCTTTATCCAAAATCTGCGTCAAAACACGACGCGGCAGCCCTTCGGTGGTGAGTAAATGAATCAACTCACCTTGGGCGTTCAGTTGCGGGTTATACATAGCTTCCTCGCGAAGTAAATTCGTTTTAAACCCACCACAGCGGCACCAAGGCACAGAGAACGGCGTAATTTGCACTACCCAGTTTTCGCTTGCTCTGTGTCTGCGTGCCTCTGTGGTACATATTTTTTCTAGCGTCTTTAGACGGGTGGTGTATCAAAGTAAGTTTGCAGAATTTGCATCGCCGCCACTTGATCCAACGCAGTTTTTTGTTTACGACCTTTTAAACCCGTCTCATTTAAAGCCGAGCTGGCCGCCGCACTACTTAAGCGCTCATCGACCAAATGCACCGGCAAAGAAAATCGCCCATTTAGGCGATTGGCAAATTTTCTCGCAAGCCGCGACATATCATGCTCGGTGCCATCGAGATAACACGGCAAACCCACCACCAACAGCGAAGGTTGCCATGCTTTAATCAGCGCCTCGATGCGGGCAAATTTTTTATCGTTTTCTTCAAAAGCAATAGTTTCAACGGGCGTCGCAATCCCGATTTCGGTCGACCCGGTGGCCACGCCGATTCGCACTTCACCAAAATCAAAAGCTAAAATCGTACTCATGCGTGGCCAATCTCTTTGGACAACATCGCCACATCCACGCCCAATAAAGCCAACGCAGCGGCATAGCGTTCTTCAGAAGGGATATCAAACAGTTGTTGCATCGTTTCAACCGGCACCGTCAGCCAAGAATTCTCAAAGATTTCTTTTTCTAGCTGGCCCGCTTCCCAACCGGCAAAGCCCAAAGAAACAAACAGTTTTTCTGGCCCTTTGCCTTCGCTCACCGCCAATAAAATATCTTTTGACGTGGTTAAACCGATTTCGGGAGAAATAATTAAAGAAGATTGCCAATCGCCCAATGGGGTATGCAACACAAAGCCACGATCAGTCTGCACTGGCCCACCGAAATGAACCGGCAATTCAGCCACATCTGGACGATGCATTTCCAGATCGATTTGTTCAAATAAGGTCGTCAGCGTCATGCCGAGCGGACGGTTCATAATCACCCCCATCGCGCCTTTTTCATTGTGTTCACACACATAAGTGAGTGATTTAGCGAAAATAGGATCGACCAGATTCGGCATCGCGATCAGAAAGTGCTGAGAAAGATTCATAGTGTTGGCGTTTTCCATGGCGCAATTATCGCACAAGGCCAGAGATTTTCCTGCCCTGTTGCATGGATTTATCGCTGGTTTTTCTTCACCCCTGATTCAAAGCAAAGCAGGTGCTAAAATTTAAATTTCATTGCGACTCTGGCCAAAATGAAAGCCAAGCCAGCGGCAAACATAAGTATTTTTCGATTTTTAAATCATAAGCACAACTCAGCTAAGCCTACAGAGCAGTGTTAAGATGTCGCGATAGAACATTCACCCCATCTGATTAGCCACGCCGCCAAGCTCAAAGTGAGGTAGATCGAGTCGATCTTCGTGTCGCTGAACATCCAGCGCCGCCGCCGAGATCATCGGCAAACCACACCGATTCAGTGGTTCGATTTCATGGTCTGATAGGCCCACATAAGGAATAAATATGACTACCACCGCCCTCGTCTGGCTGCGCCGCGATTTGCGCTTATTTGACCATCACGCGATGTATGAAGCGTTAAAAAATGCCGATCAAGTGATTCTGGCTTTTGTGTTTGATACGACAATCTTAAAAGACCTTCCTAAGCAAGACCGCCGGGTAGAGTTTATTTGGGAAGCGCTCAAAGAAATCAAAACCGAGTTGCGCCAATACAATACCGACTTGGTGGTGCGCCATGGTGATCCACTCACAGAAATCCCGGCGCTGGTCGAACAATTTGGCATCACCGCCGTGTATTGCAACCGCGATTACGAGCCACAAGCGATTGAGCGCGATGGGTATGTGGCTGCAAGCCTTAAAGAAAAAGGCGTAGCGTTCAATACCTATAAAGACCAAGTTATTTTCGAACAAGATCAAATCTTGTCGCAAAGCGGCGGTATGTACAGTGTGTTTTCCCCGTACAAACGCACGTGGCTGGCCACGCTACGCGAGCAAGATGTTGCTGCTTACCCAGTCAACCGCGTGATCAAACAGCTAAAGCCACTGAAGCCACAATACTTTCCGAGCCTTAAAGAACTGGGTTTTGCCAAAACCAATCTCACCCAATTAAAAGCACCACTGGGCATGAGTGGCGGGGAAAAACTATTCGAAGACTTCAAACGCCGTATTAATGATTACAAAGACGCTCGTGACTTCCCGGCGATTAAAGGCGTTTCTTATCTTTCGGCGCACATCCGTTTTGGTACGGTATCGATTCGTGAACTCGTGCGTTTTGCCCATGAACACGGCGGCATTGGCGCTGAAACTTGGCTGTCGGAACTCATCTGGCGTGAGTTTTATTCGCAAATTTTATGGCACCGCCCTGATGTGGTTGAGCATACGTTTAAGCCCGAGCTCGACCAATTGCCGTTCCCGAATCATCCTGAATTATTTGCCGCATGGTGCGCTGGCGAAACCGGCTACCCGATTGTCGACGCCGCAATGCGCCAATTGACGCAAACCGGCTATATGCACAATCGATTACGCATGATTACCGCCAGCTTTTTGGTCAAAGATCTTTTGGTTGATTGGCGCTGGGGCGAAAAATTCTTTGCCGAACACTTACTCGATTACGATCTAGCCAGTAATAACGGTGGCTGGCAATGGGCAGCGTCCACCGGTTGCGATGCACAACCTTACAACCGAATTTTCAATCCCATTTTACAATCGGAAAAATTTGATGCCGAGGGGCAATTTATTCGTCGCTATGTGCCCGAATTAGCTGAGCTACCCGATGTGGCGATCCATTCTCCGTGGGCTTTTTCGGCCAATGATCGGCGCGGCGCATTATTTGTGAGTTTCTTAGAGCAAACCGATTACTTCCCACCCATCGTTGACCATGCCGAGCAACGCGCTGCGGCACTGGCGCTGTATAAAAACCACTAAGTCGCCTGACTTTATCTGACATGCAACGGCCAGCGTTTTTTCTAAAGACGCTGGCTGCACACTTGATGACACCCAACATCAAGCACTTGGTTTTACTGCATTTATCTAACAACATCCCCCTTTTTTTACTGCCTGATTTTCCGCCGACCAACGACGTCAATTTGCGACGAGAATGGATTGCTTGCGCTGGATGCGTCTGCTATACCAAACCAATGCCAACTGCATTCGTCAGCCAGTCAAAAGGACCAAATCAATGCAAACCGACCTAAGAGAAATGAAAACGTCAGGCTTAATGAAGATGCATGATCTTGACGAAAGCGACTTGGTGATGGTTCGTAAGTATGGCGCGATCATCAGCCCCAAACTCGAAGAATACGCCGTGCTTTTTTATGAATGGATTGCTGAGCTACCTGAATATCAGGTTTTATTTAGCAATCCTGAAGTGATGGGTCGTGCGCGTAGCGAGCAAATCAATTATTGGCGTAGCTTTTTTAATGCCCGTGTTGATGATAATTACGTGCAAGAAAGACGAAAAATTGGTGAAGTCCATGCCCGCGTTGGTCTGTCTTTACCCAGCTATTTTGCCGCAATGAATGTGTCATTTATTATTTTCACTAAAAAGCTCTACGATGGCGGCCTGTATAGCGAAGAGTACAGCTCGGCCATTAGTGCGCTCACCAAACTGATGCACTTTGATATCACCATTGTCGTTGAAACCTATTCACGCCTGATTAACGAGCGCATCAGCAAACAAAGTAAAGCGTTGATGGAAATGTCCACGCCAGTCACACAAATCTGGCAAGACATTTTAATGCTGCCCGTGGTTGGCATCATCGACTCGAAACGTGCCCAAGACATCATGATGACGATTTTGTCGCGTATCGGCGAAACGCGCGCCAAGGTTTTTATCATGGATATTTCTGGCGTCGCTGTCGTTGACTCGGCGGTGGCCAATCATTTATTTAAAATCACCAAATCAACTGGCCTCATGGGCTGTATCAGCCTGATCTCAGGTATCTCGCCGGCCATCGCCCAAACCATTGTCAATCTGGGGATTAATGTCGACGAGGTGAATTCAACCGCCACGCTACGTGATGCACTTGAGCAAGCTTTTAAAATCATTGGTCGTACGGTCACATAATGGATTTTGCCAATGAGGAGCGGCGCATCCCGGTCTCGATGGTGTCTGGCGCTGTTTACGCTTCAATCCAACTCGACCCCGATACCATGTTGTTGCAATGGCTACGTGAAGATCTACTGAGTTTGACCATCAAGCACAGTGCCAAAGGCGTATTGCTCGATGTTTCAGGCATCACTATTTTAGATGGCGAGAGCTTTGTTCAGATCGTCAACACCACACAAATGCTCAAACTGATTGGCGCCAAAACCATTGTTGTTGGTTTACGCCCCGGCATTATTGCCGGTTTATGTGCGCTCAATGTTGCACTCAATGCGATACAAGGTGCCAATAGCGTAACGCAAGCACTGGAGTTATTAAATGGACGCTAATTTGGGCTCACCGAGCGAGCGCTTTGACATTAATAACGAGGATGATGTCCGAGGCGCTGTGATGCTCAGTTATTCGGAAATGATGTCACGTTTTAACGATGCCGGATTGGCAACGCAAATCGCCACCTGTATCTCTGAGCTGGCAATGAACATTGTGAAATACGCGCAGTATGGCGAGCTTTATATTCATTACCAAAGTAATTACAGCATTGAAATCATCGCCGAAGATCGGGGACCGGGCATTGCCAATATTGAACAAGCCATGCAAGACCATTTCAGTAGCAAAGGTACTTTAGGCTTGGGGCTGCCGAGCGTTAAACGCATGGTCGATGAGTTTGAAATTCAATCAAAAATGAATCACGGCACGCGAATTCGCGTTAAAAAATGGATTAATCAATATTAAATAGCACGCCAAATAGAACACCGCAGACCACGACTTCGTTGCTCGTCAATGCGGACAAATCAACGCACTCAAATCACGCGTCATTTTTATTTATCGACTAAAGTTCGCGCTGCAATTGCAGCATGCAGGTATCGCAATGGAAATGACACAGCCAACAACACGCCCTTATCAGCACGCCCATATTGGCAGACCCTGCTTTGGTGAAACCGTCACCGGTGACGGCTATGTGGTGATTGACCTTGAGGACAGCCTACTCATCGGCATTATCGACGTCCTTGGCCATGGCGAAGAGGCGCATGAATTGGCTCGTTTTTGTGAGTCATGGTTAAAAACCCATGCCAGCAGCGACATTTTGGGTTTGATGCATGAGTTACACCTTCAACTCAAAGGTAGTCGCGGAACAGCAATGACGCTGGCCCACTTAAAACCACCGTTGCTGCGCACCGTGGGGATTGGCAACACCATTTTGTACCGAATGAAAGATCAACCCAAGGGTGTTGCGGCGCAATCGGGAATTTTAGGGCAAATTATGCCAACCCTGCGTATTGTTGAAACACCGTTGATTGCGGGTGATCTTATTTTTTTAGTCACCGATGGCATTAGTGAACACCTCGACAATCTGCGTTTGATGTCTTGGTTTTCGCTCCCCCTCAATCGATTTTGTGTGGAGATTTTACGCGAGTATGGCAAAGAGCATGATGATGCGACCTGCCTCGCGGTGAGGTATCTGCCATGAAAATATCCCCCTTAGGGCAAATCGAGATCAATACTGAAGCCAGTTTATTGACTGCGCGAACTAAATTTCGACGCATGTTACAAATCATCGAATTGCCAACCCACCTCATTGATTTTTATGCTATTGGCTTTTCGCTCCTGATTCGCTCCGCAGTCAATGAAAAAAATAGCATTTTAACGCTAGACTACGACCTGCAATCCATCTATTTATCCACATCCGCACTGACCTGTGCGCCACAGGAAATCGAAACATTTTTTAAAAAAAACAGTCGTAACGCGCAGCAACAATGGTCTTACTCATTTGCGCTAGCAGGACAAAATATCTCGCCGGCGATATTGCAAACCCTTCAAGAAATCATTACACAACCAAGCCGAGAAGCGCTTTTTGCCGAGCTTTCTAGCCGAAACATACAATTAGCCGAGCAACAAAATGGTTTAGAACAAGAAATAGAACGCCGCACCATGGCGCTCACCGACAGCGAAGCACGTTCTCGCGCGGTGCTTGAAGGCGCGCCCGTTGCAGTGGCACTACTCAATAATCAAGGCATGATTACCGATTGGAATCGTGCCGCTGAACTCACATTTGGTTTTTTACGACAATTTGCCATCGGCAAACGGATTGTCGATTTAATTTCACTACCTGAAAAATCACTACTTTACGAAATATTAAATCAACATTTGAATGAACATTCAAAAAACAAAGTCGGTAATTTATTCTGGGATCTAGAAGCAAAAAATAAAAGCGGCAGTACATTATCCATAGAAGTTGGCATCACGATTTACCAACAAAATGATGAATGGGTTGCCACTTTATTTGCGCGAGATATTAGTCAACGTAAAAAAAATGAAGTTGAATTGCAAATCGCCAAAGACAAAGCAGAAGATGCTGCGAGCGTCAAATCGATGTTTTTGGCCAATATGAGTCATGAAATTCGCACACCCATGAATGCCATTATCGGCATGAGTCATTTGGCTTTAAAAACCGATTTAAACCCAAAACAACATGATTATGTCGCCAAAATCCACAATGCCGGCACGTCATTACTGGGTATTATTAATGACATTCTCGATTTTTCAAAAATAGAAGCCGGTAAGCTCCATATCGAGCAGATCAAATTTGAGCTCGATCAAGTGCTGGTGAATGTCAGTACGATCACCAGCCAAAAAGCCTATGAAAAAGGCCTAGAATTTATTATTCATCCTTTAACCGGTATTCCAGCCCATTTAATTGGTGATCCATTACGGCTTGGGCAAATTTTAACCAACCTAATTAACAATGCAATTAAATTTACCGATCGCGGTGAAGTTGATATTCGCATTAACTTGATTGAACAACTCGACAATCGCGTCAAGCTCGAATTTAAAGTCAGCGATAGTGGCATTGGCATGACCGCAGAACAACAAGAGCGCTTGTTTTCGCCATTTACACAAGCCGACAGCACCACCACGCGCAAATATGGTGGCACCGGTTTGGGCTTAACCATCAGCAAACGCTTGGTTGAAATTATGTCTGGCCAAATGGCATTCACTAGCCAGCCCGGCATGGGCAGTTGCTTTTATTTTACGGCTTGGTTTGGCCATGATGACATTGAAAATGTACCGCGAGTTTTCCCGAGTAAAGTGAATAATTTACGCATTTTAGTGGTTGATGATACCGATAGCGCCCGCCAGCTATTGCATGAAATTTTATCGACCATGCCGGTGCAAATTGAAATTTGTGACTCGGGCGCGGCCGCCGTCGAAATGGCGCTAGGTGCTTTGCAGCATAAAAATCCGTTTAATTTGATTTTAATGGATTGGCAAATGCCGGGCATGGATGGCATTACTGCGGCCAGAGAAATCCGCCAACACATCCCCGGACAAGATCAACCTCGGATTGTTCTAGTCACTGCTTTTGAGCGTGAAGAAGTCCATCAAACCGTTCGTGATGATTTGCTCGATGCGGTGATTGTCAAGCCGGTAACCGCATCGAGTTTAGTCGATTGCATGGTCGAGCTTTTTGCCCCGGAGCAAAAATCAAATAGCAGCGATCAAATCAGCAATGATCAAGAAAATCATTTATTGCTCAACGGCATTCGCGTTTTACTCACAGAGGACAATTTAATTAATCAACAAATTGCCTATGAATTAATGAGTTCTGTCGGCATTGAGGTCACGATTGCTAATCATGGACAAGAAGCCATTCAGATTTTAGAGCAGCACCCCAATCAATATTTCTCAGTCATTTTAATGGACATGCAAATGCCTGTTATGGATGGCTATGAAGCCAGCCGACATATCCGAGCCGACGCCCGCTACGATCACATTCCCTTATTAGCCATGACCGCGCATGCCATGGTCGAGGAGCGAGAACGCTGCCTATCACTCGGAATGAATGATCATATTTCCAAACCCATTGACCCTGCGGTTCTTTTTGAGCGCTTACAGCATTGGAGAACTCAAAAGTTGTCATCTACGTCGCCAATTGAGCCCCAATCCCCCCCCCATTGGGCCACAACCCAATCGATTGACACCCCGCTTGAGTCGGCCATGCCGACCCACTCAATGGTGCCCCCTTCACTACCGGATAATCCAGCCGCGGAAATGAGTAGCACATTAAGTGCAATTGCCAAATTACCCGGGATGGACTTAATCGGCGGGCTAAGCCGTTTAATGAATAACAAACCTTTATATTTACAATTACTCCGCCAATTTTGCCAAAGTGAGCTCGATTGCATTCCCCGTATCAACGCGGCGATTGCAAATAATGACCAAGCAACCGCTTCTCGTTATGCTCACACGATTAAAGGTGTCGCGGCCAATTTAGGTGCAACTCAATTGGCTGAAGATGCCGGCGTGATTGAGCAGTTTTTACGCGCAGAAAACAACCAAAATAATTTAACACCTTGGTTCATTAAAATTGAATCGGCATTACAAGCGATATCTAATGTGCTCTCCAATTTTAATAGCCCATCAAACGAGGCGAATACCACTAAAAACAACGCACGTTCAGCAAGCCCAGAAGAACATATCTTAATTGATGAATTATTATCTCTATTAAAACAAATGGATGGTGAAGCGCTGGATTTCTTTGAACAGCATCGAACTACTTTTTCATCTATTTTTAGCCATGATGACCTTAATAACCTCAAGTCAACCATTGACTGCTGTGATTTTTCGGCGGCGCATATCAAATTAAACCTTTTACTCGCCAGCAACTCACATTGAATATCAATTAAATACCAACAAACAGGCTTATGGAAAATAAATAAATCAATCAATAGGCAACAATGGCAAGACGCGAAAATGCAGGGTTTGCTTAACTAAATATAAGCACAAGGATGGTATAGCGTTTATTTTCTAGCTTCGATTTTATATTTTTGGATATTAAATTCAATGAATACAAACCCGTTACCGACTTTATTAATTGTTGATGATAGCCCAGAAAATAGGATGCTATTAATGCATTTACTAAAGGATAGCTATCGACTTAAAGTCGCGGTCAATGGTGAACAAGCGCTCGAAGTTGTACAGCTTGAATTGCCCGATTTGATTTTACTCGACATTATCATGCCGGGTATTGATGGTTACGAAGTATGCCGAAGATTAAAAGCTGAGCCCAGCACCAGCAAAATACCGGTTATTTTTCTGACCGCAATGACCGATGTGGCTGATGAGCAGCTCGGGTTTGAAGTGGGGGCCGTTGATTTTATTTTAAAACCCGTTAGCCCGCCTATTTTATTAGCGCGGGTTCGCAACCATTTATTGCTGTTTCAATTACTCAATAATCTTAAAAATCAAAATGAAATTTTAGATGCAAAAGTGAAAGCAAGAACCGAAGAATTAGAGCATACCCAAGATGCGATTATTTTAGCGATGGCTTCATTGGCAGAAACTCGCGACAACGATACTGGTAATCATATTCGCCGTACGCAGTATTATGTAGGGCGACTGGCCACTCAATTAATGCACCACCCTGATTTTTGCCAACAACTCAATCTGGCCAATATTGCCTTACTTGAAAAATCGGCAGCCCTGCATGACATCGGCAAAGTGGGGATTCCGGATGCAATTTTGCTTAAACCTGGCAAACTCGACATCGCCGAATTTGAAATCATGAAAGAGCACTGCCGTTTAGGACGCGATGCGATTCTTGCCGCGGAAACCGTGATGGGCAAAGAAAGCGCTTTTTTATGTTATGCCAAAGAAATTGCTTACTCACACCAAGAAAAATGGGATGGTAGTGGTTACCCATTGCAATTAAAAGGCGATCAAATTCCGCTCTCTGCTCGCTTAATGGCACTGGCTGATGTTTATGATGCCTTGCGCGCAAGACGGGCCTACAAGCCGCCAATGAGTCATGAAGTCGCAGTCAAAATCATACTAGAGGGCAAAAGTACACATTTTGACCCACGCGTGATCGAGGCATTTATGGTGATACAGCATGAATTTGAAGAGATCGCTGAAACGCTTAAAGATGCTTTACCCGATGAGTAAACTGAAAACAGCTCGGTCCAAAGAGAACGTCAACGCAGCACGATGAAGGCCTTGTCACGGTTTTTTCTCGCTTGGCGAGGTCTTAAAGCCAGACACTTATAAAGCAACAGGGGTATTTAGCTACAGACCTTATTAATTAATATCTGCAGTTAAATACCCCTTGTTTTTGCTATGCCTTAACTAACATTTTTTCTAATGCTTTGGGTTTGATTTTATCCGCTTGGCCTGCCGCACCAAAATCGATATAGCGCGCCCGACACACTGCCGCCATTGCGGCAATGGCGGGCTTTAAATACTGCCGCGGATCAAAATCAGCAGGATTCTCAATCAAATGTCGGCGTATGGCACCGGTCATTGCCAAGCGTAAATCGGTATCGATATTGATTTTGCGTACGCCCCAACGAATCGCCCGCTGTATTTCCTCAACAGGCACACCCCAGGTCGGCTTGAGCTCACCGCCAAAATCTCGAACTTGTTGCAATAAATCCTGTGGCACGCTGGAAGAGCCGTGCATCACCAAATGCGTATTCGGAATGACATCGTGAATTTCTTTAATCCGATCAATATCCAATACCGATCCAGTCGGTGGCGATGAAAATTTATACGCCCCATGACTGGTGCCAATGGCAATCGCCAATGCATCAACCCCTGTTGCCAAGACAAATTCTTTGGCCTGCCAAGGGTCGGTTAACATTTCAGCATGCGTTAAGGCGCGATTGGCCCCTACACCATCCTCTTCTTCCCCCATGCCGGTATCCAAACGCCCTAAGCACCCAAGCTCGCCCTCAACTGACACACCAAAGCTATGCGCCATTTTCACCACTTCGCGAGTCACTTCAAGATTGTATTCATAACTGGCGGGAGTTTTACCATCGCTCATTAATGAACCATCCATCATTACACTCGAGAAGCCATTGCTAATCGCGCTCATACAAACTGCAGGGCTAGTGCCATGATCTTGATGCATCACAATTGGTAAATGCGGATAACTGGCCACCGCGCCTTGAATCATTTGCCGCAAAAATAACTCACCCGCATATTTGCGAGCCCCCGCACTGGCTTGCAAAATAACGGGGCTGCGCGTGGCATCAGCCGCTTGCAAAATAGCTTGGACTTGCTCCAAATTATTCACATTAAAAGCCGGCACGCCATAACCATGTTCGGCGGCATGATCCAAAATTTGATTCAGAGAAACGAGGGGCATAGTTTTTTCCTTGTTGCGTTGCACCAGCGCACTGTAGGTGCTAATAAACATGCTGCCAAATCAGGAAATTCATCATTCGGGAAAGCACTAAAACCACTACAGCGGCGAATGACACGTCGTTTGAAAGACAGAAGTCGTCGATCTGCCTTACATTACGAGCTCCTTTAGCATCGGCGGACACCCACGACTGGCACGACGCAGCGCAAGGCTGAGCCAATCTAATACCACTTCAAGCCTAAATTACTGATTTACGCAGCAATACCGCAAGTAAAATCAGTATTGCTGGCTATGGTAGCTGCATTCTTTCGCAAAAAGTTGCATACTCTGAACGCCAGATTTCAATACAAAACGGCCGCAACCTCTTGCTCTGTCACGCCACTAAGACTAAAGCAATACAAAATAAAAACACCCTACTTTTAAAACTTATGTCCATACAGCCTAACTTATTTAGAAATCGTAATTTTGGCCTTTTATGGCTCGCTTCTATCATTGGTAACTTTGCGCTGGCCATCGCCATGATGGCAGAGACTTGGTACGTCGTTAAAACCCTAGGCGCGAAAGAGCAATTAGGTTGGGTGATGATTGCCGGCTCCATTCCACGAATCGCCTTAATGGCCGTTGGTGGCGTATTGGCTGATCGCATGTCGCGCAGCCGGATTATTTTAGTTTCTTTAGCTTTGCGGGTGATTTTACTGTTTGGCTTAGTTGGATTACTGTATTTACAGCGCTTGGATATTTGGGCCTTGACCGCTTTTGCTTTCTTGTATGGGGCATTAGACGCTTTTTTCTGGCCGGCGCGCGACACACTCACCCCTGCCATAGTTACGGATGGTGATCTCACGCGTGCTAATTCGATTATGCTCACCACCAATCAAGTGGGCATGGTGTTTGGGCCGGTACTTGGTGGTGCAATGCTCGCATTCATGAGTTACGAGGCGATATTTAGTCTCACCGGCGGCATGTTGTTTATTGCGACGTTATGTATTGCGGGGATTCAAGAGCCGCAAAGCCAAGTGATTCGTCAAGCCAGCTCGATGCTCACCGAACTAAAAGAAGGCGTAAAGTACGCCATCCAAACGCCGATTTTACGCGCACTCATGCTCATTTACATCACCGCCAACCTGCTCTTTATGGGGCCATTGGCCTTAGGCATTCCAATCATCGTGGCGGATTATTTGCATGGCGAAGCCAGCACCTTATCGTTTTTACAAAGCGCTTTTGCTGCGGGGATGGTGTTAGGCGGGATTTTATTAACAGTTTATCCGCCCAATAAAAAACGCCTACTGATGATTACCGTCATTATTGCATTCGAAGGTGTATTACTGTCCTTACTACCGCATACGCCTTGGATTTGGGCTGCCGTGGCCATTCAATTTTTAATTGGGATGGGCGTTGCAGGCAATAATGTGCCGATGATGTCATTGATTCAGCAGTCCGCCGATCGCGATAAATTGGGCCGCGTGATGAGTCTGAATAATATGGTGTCGATGGGTCTGTCACCGGTCTCTTACGCGATGGTCACGGCCATGCTGGCGGCACAACTAAGTATCACATGGATCATGCCTATTTTTGGCTTAACGATGGCACTGGTGATGTTACTACTGATCTGGCAACTCAAAGTCATTCGCACCACCGATTAAACGTTGATAGCTAAGCCCGACACAAACCCAAGCTGAACTCAATCTTTCAACCTATAAAGGATTATTCCTTTATTTGGACGATTGAACCATGGTGGAACTCCCTTTGGGCGGCTCGGCAGCACACAATCCAGATTTAGATTGGGATCAAATACGAGAAACCATTTTAATGATGGGCATTGCCGTCGCTCAAGTTCGCCATGCGATGGAAGAAGGTAGCGCGTCATTTACCGCTTTGGCCAATTCATTTGCCATGACTTGCCAGCACATTGAGGCACTCAATACACAGCTGACACAGATTTTACCCACGCTGCCGACAACGCTCGACTTAGAAAACAAAATCGCCGAAATCACCGAACAAAACATGCAATCGATCATCGCATTTCAATTTTATGATCGCTTATCGCAGCGACTTGAACATGTTTGCAGCACCATCAGCGAGCTAGCGGTACTAGTGGCTGACCATGCTTTACCGCATCAAGCCCAAGCATGGCTTGATTTACAAAGAAAAATCCGCTCGCAATACACAATGGAACAAGAGAAAATCTTATTTGACGCCATATTACACGGCGACCCAATCCATACCGCACTCATTAAAGCAGGCAATGTCAGCATCAACTTTGACCCTAAATCCAACCCAAACAATGATAACGGCATTGAATTGTTTTAATCAAAGCCCATTCAACGCCATTTTGCGTCCACGCAGCAAGAAACCATCCGTCAATAGCCCCTTAGGTAATATTTTTTGTACCAGAACAACTACTTAGCGAGCGTCAGACTGTGGTATGCTGCCCACCTTTCTTGATTTTGAACGCATCATGACCCGCCAAATCCTCAACCGTACCGAACTCCACGATCCTGATACATGGGTGAAATTCACCAAAGGCAAATGCGACGATTGCTATTCGGGCTGTTGCACCATGCCGGTCGAAGTCAAAATCGGTGATTTAATCCGGATGGGTGTGGTCGATGAATTCGACAAAGACGAACCGGCGAAAAACATCGCCAAACGCTTAATGAAAGCCCGAATTATCGAGCATTTTAATTTCAAACACGAAATTTACACCCTCGCTCGACGCGGCACCCGTGACTGTATTTATTTAGATGAAGAAACGCGTTTATGTACCATTTACGAAAAGCGTCCAAATACCTGTCGTAATCACCCGACCATTGGCCCAAAACCGGGTTTTTGCGCTTATATTCGCTGGTTTTAAATCTAAAAAATAAGGGTATTACCCTCTAAGCCATATAAAACAAAGTTTATAAGAATATACCCTAGTTAATTTTCGCTTAACTCGAGCGTCGAGTTTACTCAACGCTCGCATCACGTCTGCCGCCCACATCGGGCGGCTTACTATTTTGGAACGCTATGCAAACGCAAATCATTGAACTTTTCGAATTAATCGCCGATGGCGGCTTAGATCACGACGACATTCTCGCGATGAGCGCCGAAGTCATTGCCGCACAACAAGATCCAATCGCCTATCGTGCTCGCCATGCCGCCGACTTTTATCCTAGCGAAACGGCCGTGCCACTCTGGGAAATCGTGCTACTGGAGCAATTGGCTGACGGCTTGATTTTTAATGCCCAATCCATACCCGCCCTCTACCAGCAAATCAGCGAAGCTTTTGGTGAGGGTGAGCTTGAACTCCAAGCCAGCGCTTTGGCAGAACTGAGCGAGACGTCGGCCCTCAAAGCCATCCAAGATGAACTCAACCCTAACTTCATCTTGATCGACTTTAGTCAGCGTGAGCAAATGCAAATGCTCCTCGTTCGAACGCATCATCTCACGGCTTTTTTCAAACTATGCCAAGCGCTTAATATCCAAGCCAGCATCGCCTACGAAAACCGTTTTAAAACCAATTAAACCGTTCATCGACAACAACACCGTCCAAACCGACGCCGCACAACATGGCCGTCGGTTTTTTTATGTCATACAACGCGTATCGATTAATGTTTTTAACCGGAATCATTCGTCACGCTTGAGTCAGAAGCGAGATACAAACTGCATGACACACAGCAACGCCGCTTAAAACGTAACCTTACCACGTAGTACCTTTACCGAACCTCGCAGTTGTTTGCCATCTAAACGACGCTGTTTTGCGCCATAACTGGGCTTGGTTGCTCGACGCGGCTTGGCCAATACCGCCACGCTTTCAATCAGCGCCATTAAGCGCATCGTCGCCTCAGCTCGGTTCGCCTCCTGACTGCGCGAAGTTTGTGCCTTAATCACCACCACCCCTTCTTTATTAATTCTTTGATCATGCAAAGCCAATAATCGGCTTTTAAATTCAGCGGGCAATGAAGAATTGGGAATTGAAAAACGTAAATGCACGGCACTTGAGACTTTATTGACATTTTGTCCACCCGATCCTTGGGCACGAATCGCACTAAACTCAATCTCATTGCTGGGAATTTCTGGTATTTTCATCGTGTTAAACTATGACCTTGCATTATTTCAAATTAAATTCAATCGAAAAAACAACATTAGCCTCAATCGCCACGCCGTTTTTTTGCGCGGGTATAAATCGCCATTGCGTCTTCACGGTATTCACTGCGGCATCATCTAAGCGCGGGTAATGACTGCTAGTCAATACTTTCACGTCAATTGGCTCACCTGCTGCGCTGACCCTCACTTGCAATTGAACCTTACCGCTTTCCATTTTGATGCGTGACAGCCTCGGCATATCAGGCTCTGGATTATTTAAATACGCCGCACGATATTGCACCGCAGAATCCGTCGACGCTGCGCTCACCGTTGGCGATGAAAGCGCTGAATCAACCTCGGCAGAATGCGGCGACTGAAGCGCCATTTTGCTTACTGCTGAATTTGGCGGTACGGCCAACGGCGCTGCAAAGTCTTCACGTGGCGGCAGCAAACGCGGTTCACGTGGTTTTTCTGACTTGGTTGGTAGCGGTAAATCTGCTGAATTTGAATGGTTTAGCGCACGATGTTTTGTCCGAGTAGGATGCAATGCCGCAGGCGCAGGCGCTTGCAACACGACGACAAGCGGATGATCCGATGCGCTGACCTCAGGCTCAAAACGCCCCTGCCAAGCAAAAACGACCAATGCATGCAGTAGTAATGAGCTAAAAAAAGCAATTCGCCAGATCATCTTGTAATTTATACAACTCCAATTAAAAACATCATACATTGCAATTTCACAGTAAATACCTACACTGAACTGACTATCCGCTGGAATAAACACATGCCCTATACCATGCTTATTGTTGATGACAGCCGTGTCTCACGCATGATGATACGATCTTTTGCCATCGCACAACGCCCAGACTGGACTTTTCTCGAAGCGGCGTCAGGCTTAGACGCCATTGAATTAGCAAAAACACATAAAATCGATATCATTTCTATGGATCTTAACATGCCGGGCATCGATGGCATTGAAGCGGGCACCGCCATCAAAGGGTTACAACCGAATTGTTTTATTGCTTTATTAACAGCCAATGTCCAGAACAGCACACAAGAGCGCGCATTAAACGCCGGCTTACATTTCGTTCCTAAGCCGATTGTTGCAGATACGCTGCTTAAAGTTTTCACGATCGCAGGGGCTTGAGCATGCTAGAACTTGGCTCGTTACAACGCGATGCACTGTGTGAAATATTTAATATTAGTGTGGGCCAAGCTGCTGCCAGCATGAGCCAAATCATTAATGAAGAGATTTTACTCTCTGTGCCCATGGTTGAATTTTACAGTGTCGAAGAGGCGGCGGCTTATTTAGAACAGTCGAGCCAACGCGTTTGTAGCGTCAGACAAAGCTTTGACGGCAGCTTTCATGGTAACGCCCTGCTGATTTTTCCCGAAGCGCGAAGCTTAGATTTAGTCCGTTTAATGATGGGAAATAGTTTACCCATCGAACAACTCACTGAATTAGAACAAGATGCATTATCCGAAATTGGTAATATTATTTTAAATTCTTGCTTAGGTTCTTTAGCCGATATTTTTAAACAGCCCTTTCAGTGTGGTTTACCGGCATTGCACATTGGTTCTGGAATTTCAGTACTTAAAGAATGCGATGCGAATCATGTGGTGATGGTGTTACAAATTCAATTTTCACTTGCCGCACGAGAACTACATGGTCATGTCATTTTTATTATGAATGCCAACTCCTTGGAATTACTCAACGAGGCAATTAATCGATTTTTAGGTGCCCTAATGGTACAAAGCTAAGCTAAATGATGAGTAATCATGCACCTTTATTATTATTTAGTACCTTTGATGCGCTCGAGCTGGGCGTTCTTATTTTAAATAGCAAAGGAGAAATCGCACTTTGGAATCGTTGGCTAGTTAAAGCATCTAGCCGTCACTCTGATGGTTTAATCGGTTTACCATTAAGCGTTGTATTTCCAGAATTAAAAAATACCCGCGTGGAACAAGCCGTCAAACTGGCGATAGAGAAAGATCAATCTTCATTTTTATCGCAATGCTTAAATCGAGCCCCATTTAATTTATTTCGTTTGCATAATAATGACGAAGTACCACTACGTATGCAGCAACAAATTCAAATCACCCCACTTCGACAATTTAATGATGAGCAATTTTGCTTAATTCAAATTCAAGACGTAACTGCATCGGTCATTCGAGAGCAAATTTTGCAAGAACGTGCAGCAGAGTTGCATCGTTTTGCCTATCAAGACGGCTTAACCGGCATTCCCAATCGCCGTTATTACGAAGAGAAACTTGCCGAAGAATGGCGCCGAGCAGTGCGGCAAAAACATCCACTCAGCGTGCTGATGATCGATATTGATTTTTTCAAACGTTACAACGATCAGCTTGGCCATCAGCAAGGTGACACCTGCTTACAGGATATTGCCAAAGCCCTTCAGGCGGCATTGCGTCGTCCGACCGATATTATTGCTCGCTATGGTGGCGAAGAATTCATCGTCTTACTCCCCGCCACGCCAATGGCCGGTTGCATCACGATTGCCGAGCAATTACTCGAAGCGGTACGTGAGCTCGAACGCCCACACCCAGACTCACCCCACCACATCGCCACAGTGAGCATTGGCTGCGCCTCAACCATACCCAATCGAGAGACAGAAGCGAGTGTTTTAATTCAGGAGGCCGATCTAGCACTCTATTTTGCTAAACAACATGGCAGAAACCAGCTTCGTGATAGCCAATCTTAACTTCCCTACCGTCACCTGACACATACCCCACTTTTAAACCGCCGCCCCATCCCGTTATACTGACAGCTTATTCGCCAGCCATCGATAAGCGCTTACGCCATCAGGGTTGACGGTCTTTTTAAGTCGACTTGTTTCGGAATCCATTATGCTAAAAAAACTCACCCTCTGCGCAGCGCTGACAGTCAGCGCAAGCCTTTCATTTGCGCAAGAGCCGGTATCGATTGACCAAGTTTGGGCGCGTGCCACACCACCTCAAGCAGCCAATGCCGGGGTTTTTATGTCGATCACTAGCCCAACGACAGATCAATTGCTGTCGGCTAGCTCAGTGCTTGCGCGCAAAACGGAGATTCATGAAATGATCATGGCTGATGGCGTGATGAAAATGCGCCAAATCACCACAGGACTACCGATCACCAGCCAGCAACCCCTGACGCTGGCGCCTGGCGGCTATCACATTATGCTGCTTGGACTTAAAAAAGACCTTGTTGCCGGTGAAAAACTGCCTCTCACGCTTCACTTTGCCAAAGCTGGTGCCATCAACGTGACCATTGACGTGCAAAATATCGCGCATAGGCCAGCTGCGGCCGCACACGCACATTAACCCAATACCGCTTCATCATGACGCCAGTGAGCAAACACCGGTCGATTGAGCTTGTGCTGTCCGAGCTCAACGAGTGCCTGTTTAGGCTATGAACACGGACTTAAGCTCAACTGAAACGACAGCGCAAATCAAGGCGGTTGCTATTAAAAGAATCGCACCGTTTTCTCATCCGATGCAACAAACTCAGCAATCACTTAAATGGTTTGTTCAGTACAGCTATAGTGGGTATATCTGTGTAGACCTTTAAATAAAAGATCTATCAACATATACCCATTAATAATCAATAATCAGGCCGAGCCATGCATATTGACTAAGTCAGTTTTCTCAGCAAGCCAACTTACATGTGGGCCCAAAAGCGCATTCGCATCAAACCGGCTGACAATCCAGCAGTAGCCCCAAATAACCGCCAATAAAAAAAGCGCCCGAAGGCGCTTTGTCATTAAGCTACTGACTGACTTATTTCAGCAATACTTTGGCACGAGCAACCACGTTTTCAACTGAGAAACCAAAGTGCTTGAACAACAGATTCGCTGGCGCTGATTCACCAAACGTATCCATACCAATCACATCGCCTTCAAGACCGACATATTTACGCCAGAAGTCGCTCGTCGCCGCTTCAACGGCCAAGCGTGGCACACCAGCTGGCAAGACTGAGGCTTTATACGCCGCATCTTGCTTATCAAATACATTGGTCGATGGCAATGATACGACACGGACTGCAACACCTTCAATTTGCAATTGCGCTGCGGCTTTTACCGCCAAATCGACTTCCGAGCCTGTTGCCAAAATCACCAATTGTGGATTTGCAGCATCTACCAATACATAGCCACCTTTGGCGATATCTGCTAATTGTTGCTCAGTACGCGCTTGAAATTGCAAGTTTTGACGCGTGAACACCAATGATGATGGCGTAGTACGCTCGCCAATCGCAGCGGCCCAAGCCACTACCGATTCAACGGTATCGCATGGACGCCAAGTGTTCATGTTCGGGATGCAACGCAAGGTTTGCAATTGTTCAATCGGCTGATGCGTAGGACCATCTTCACCCAGACCAATTGAATCGTGGGTGTAAACAAAGATGTTATTGGTTTTCATCAACGCGGCCATCCGCAATGCATTCAAAGCGTATTCGCAGAACATCAAGAACGTGCCACCGAATGGACGGAAGCCACCGTGCAACACGATACCGTTCATAATTGCGCTCATCCCAAATTCACGCACGCCATAGCTGATGTGATTGCCCGAGATTTGACCGTTTTCAACTTTCAAGCTGGTCGAACCCTTCCAGTTGGTCAAATTAGAACCCGTCAAATCGGCAGAGCCACCGAGCATTTCTGGCAATTGTGGACACAATGCCGACAAGGCATTTTGGCTGGCTTTACGCGTTGCAATAGTTTCTGCTTTACTGTTCGCGTCGTTCACGGCAGCAGCAACGACATCATTCCAATTGGCAGGTAAATCGCCTTTCATGCGGCGAGTAAACTCAGCCGCTTCAGTCGGAAATTGTGCCGCGTACTTAGCAAACAAGGTATTCCACTCGGCTTCAAACGCAGCACCAGCGGCTTTACGATCCCAACCTGCGTACACATCAGCAGGGATTTCAAATGGCGCATACGGCCAGCCAATCGCTTCGCGCGTTGCGGCGATTTCAGCATCACCCAATGGTGCGCCGTGGCAATCATGGCTCGCCGCTTTGTTAGGCGAGCCTTTACCGATGATGGTTTTGCAGCAGATCAGTGTTGGCTTGTTGGTTTGGGCTTTTGCGGCATCAATGGCGGCATTGAGTGCATCCACATCATGGCCGTCAACGCCAGCAATCACATGCCAGCCATAAGACTCAAAACGTTTTGGCGTGTCATCGGTGAACCAGCCTTCAACATGGCCGTCGATCGAAATACCGTTATCGTCCCAGAATGCCACCAATTTGCCCAAGCCCAAAGTACCGGCGAGTGAGCAAGCTTCGTGTGAAATGCCTTCCATCAAGCAGCCGTCACCCATAAATACATAGGTATGGTGGTCAACAATATCCAAGCCCGGTTTATTAAATTGCGCAGCAAGCAGTTTTTCAGCAAGGGCAAAACCCACGGCATTAGTAATGCCTTGACCCAATGGACCCGTCGTCGTTTCTACACCTGGGGTGTAATGCACTTCTGGGTGACCTGGGGTTTTTGAATGAAATTGACGGAAGTTTTTGATGTCTTCAATCGATACGTCAAAGCCTGTGAGGTGCAATAGCGCATATTGCAGCATCGAACCGTGGCCGTTTGACAATACGAAACGGTCACGGTTAGCCCAAGCAGTGTTTTGTGGGTTAAAGCGCATTTTTCCGCCCCACAAAGCCAAACCAATTTCGGCCATGCCCATCGGCGCACCAGGGTGGCCTGAATTGGCTTTTTGCACAGCATCCATCGCCAGTGCACGAATTGCATTTGCTAAATCAGTACGCGTTGCTGCCATCACAGTTTCCTCAGATTGAATATTTAAGCGCTCTTTGCGCCAACTTGATAAACACACCGCCGTCCAAGCTGACTACAGCCCAACAACAGCGCCAAAATAAAGCTTATCTTCGCTTTAACTCAGCTTTAAGGCAGAAATAAAACGCTTACAGCGCATTGTACTCATGCTACCCAAATAGGGATATTGCTTTGGCGCAAACTAAAAGCTAAATCAAACTTAAAATCAAATGCCAGCGCATTGATTCCCAAAACAAGCTGCCCCAAATACCGTGCGCCTCGTGGATCGCATCAAGCGATTAACCACAATAAAATGCCACGATGGGCGGAAAAGCTTACGCCAAAACCAGCGATATTTGCATAGCGTATCGACCACGCTTTACCGAAAGTGACGTTTCAATTTCGAGCTTGCGCATGAATAATGCCAACGATATCTGCCGATGTCGATAGGGTAAATCGCAGTATTGATCCTTGCTTTAGGCCTACCCAAGACCATCAAGCGTCTCAATTTACGTTGCGGCGCAACAAAAAACAAGTCTTTCCCCGTCCGCGCAATTGCGCTGGATACTGGCGAATCACATCCTTTTTTATTCAGCCAAAATACGCTAGCCCCCATCAACAGCGTACTGCGCCCGCGCTAAAGCCAATCGTTCCACCGTACCCACATCCAGCCATTGCCCGTGATGACATTCACCACGCACTCGCCCTGCCGCCATCGCCGTTAGCAAGCAAGGCAATAACGGCATTGCTTGATCTGCGGGCACATCGGCAAAAAAGCGCGGGTGATACGCCGCCACACCACAAAACGTCAGCGGCTGATCGTCGCTCTGGCATGGCACCACCATGCCTGCGTGCAAACTCAGATCTCGCCCCGTCGGATAACCCGCCTTAGGCACCAACATCAAATGCGCCCAGTGCGTTTGTGCATTTAATTGCGCCGCAGTTTGGCTTAAAGCCACAAAATCAACGTCGGTCAGTACATCGCCATTCACCACGATAAATGGCGCATCCCCCAATAATGGCAGCGCACGGGCAATCCCAGCCGCAGTTTCTAATGCCGTATTTTCAGCGGAATATTCAATTCGCACGCCCCAACGCGAGCCATCACCGAGCGCCGCTTCAATTTGCTCACCGAGCCAAGCGTGATTAATCACCACGTCGTTAATGCCGGCTGCGGCTAAACGCGCCAAATGCCAAGCAATCAATGGCTGACCACCCACTTCAAGCAAAGGCTTGGGCGTCACATCGGTTAAAGGCCGCATCCGCTCACCACGGCCAGCCGCTAAAATCATTGCTTTCATTGGAAACTCAATCAAAAAAACGTCGAAAAAAAAGCTCGATCAGCGCCATGCTGATCGAGACTGCGAAGCGAACACCCAGCCAAAGATGCCAAGGCGTAACGCCCGCAAGCGGCAACAGCTAAGTCGCTCGCCATGTGGCAAAAAACGGCGAATTAAAAAGTAAAACCCGTTTCGATTTTTTCGCCATTTAAATTGACCAATAACCGCCCCAATGGCGTTAATTCGCTATAACGCAAGCAAACTTGGCGCACATAATGAAATACGCGGGGAATATCGGCTTGATATTGCGGCTTATTATCCCGGTATTTTAACCGGGCAAATAAACCCAATATTTTTAAATGCCGCTGCAAACCGGCCATTTCAAATGCCAAGTAAAAGTCACCAAAATCGTCATGCACCGCTAAACCGGCTGCGCGGGCTTGTTCCCAATACCGAATGGTTAAATCCAGCACAAAGGTTTCGCCCCATTCAACATACGCATCACGCAATAATGAAACCAAATCGTAAGCAATCGGTCCTTTGACCGCATCTTGAAAGTCAATCAAACGCAAGGCATCGTTTTGCACCAAGATATTTCTGGAGTGAAAATCGCGATGCATAAACAGCGTGGGCTGATTCACCACTTGCTGCACAATCAAAGCGCAAGCGCGCTCCCAAGTGGCCAATTCTTTACCCGCCAAAGTGACGCCAAATTGCTGCCCAAAATACCACTCTCGGCAAATATCCAGTTCACGCTGAACAAAAGCGGCATCAAACACTGGCAAATCATCATCCGAGGTATTGGCCTGCATCTCAACCAGCAGCTTGATTGCACGCAGATACCACTCTTTTGCACTGCTCTCGCTCAGGACACTGGCCAAAGTCACGTCGCCTAAGTCTTCTAAAACGACAAAACCCAATTGCAAGTCTTGCTCAAAAACTTGTGGCACGGCAATGCCCGCACCGGCCAATTGTTGCTGACGGGCTAAAAACGGGCCGCAATCAAAAACGGCAGGATCAAAATCCATCACCACCACGGAACTATCGGCATAGCTGACACGCCAATATTGCCGCACACTGGCGTCAGCAGCCGCCAAAACAATGCTTTGCGGCGTTGCTGCGCGCACTTGTTGCAACCAATTGGAGAGCTGTTCACTGCGATTCATGAGAAATATCGTTCCTGTTTACAACGTTTGTTAAGAAAGTTAAGCGCGTTTACTGCTAGAATCCACCAATTCTATCAAAGTAATGACGACAACCACATGCGGGTGCGTAATTCTCCTCCCTATACCATCAAGATCGTAGCGTTCTCACTGGCCATTTTACCGGTACTGGGCCATGCCGCTGCATCCAGCCCTGCGGCCGAGCCGCCCTTATTTATCGAAGCGGATCAAGCCAGTGTCCAAGAAGGGCAATACTCGGAAGCGCGCGGCAATGTCATCGTCAATCGCGACGGCATGGTCATTAACGCCGATTGGGTAAAGTACGAACTCGAGGCCGATCAAGTGCATGCCGGCGATAAGGTCAAAGTCACCCAACAAGGCGATACGCTGGAGGGTGACTCACTGAATATGACGGTACAAACCCGCTTGGGCGAAATGGACAATCCGATTTACCACATGGCCGAAGGCCAAGTACGTGGTGATGGCGTTAAAGTTTTATTTGGCGGCAAAGACAAATACATCATCCAAAAAGGTCGGATGACCACTTGCCGCGATGGACAAGACGATTGGTATTTGCACGCCAACGAGATTGATCTCGATTACACCAGCAATTATGGCCAAGCTTGGCATGGCTGGGCCGAATTTAAAGGCGTGCCGTTTTTTTACTACCCTTTTGTTGATTTCCCACTCAATGGCGACCGCAAAAGTGGCCTGCTGCTACCGACCTTAGGCTACAGTAATACCAATGGCTTGCAATACAGCCAACCGTATTACTTTAATCTGGCACCCAATTACGATGCGACGATTACGCCCAGCTATTTTGGTCAGCGTGGCGTCATGCTCGGTGGTGAATTTCGCTACTTGCAGCCTGAATACGCCGGCACCATTCGTGCGGCGGGAATTAACGACAAATCGACTGACACCCAGCGTTATGGCGTTTACTTCCAGCACAATCAACTGCTCAGCGATCGCTTGTCACTCAGTATTAATTATCAAAAAGTATCTGATTCGGATTACTTTATTGATTTTTCTGACACGCTAGCAGGTGCCTCGCAAGTCAATTTACCGCAAGAAGCATTACTCAATTACAACGGCGATTTTTGGTCCACGTATTTACGCGTTCAACGCTATCAAACACTACAAACCGAAACCAACCCAGTTGCAGATCCATACTGGCGCATGCCGCAGTGGTATTTTACCGCCAGCCCGCAAATTGGTTACGGTTTAGAAACCAAAATCAGTGGTGAAGTTACCCGCTTTGTGAATCAATCCTTGGTACAGGGCGATCGCGCTTGGATTAACCCTAGCATTAGCCTGCCAATGAGTAATAGCTACGGTTTTATTACCCCTCGCCTCAGCGTACACGCTAATACCTATCGCACCGAAAGCGCAACAGGCCAAGATATGGGCAATCAATCGTTTGTCGTGCCGATTGCCAGTATTGATACTGGGCTGTTTTTCGAGCGCGAAGGCAGTTTATTTGGCTCAGACATTGTGCAAACCTTAGAGCCACGCGCTTTTTATGTGTATGCCCCGTATAAATCACAAAGCGATGTTCCCAATTACGACTCGGCCGTTGCCGCCCTGTCATGGTCGCAGCTGTTTAGTGAAAATAAATTTACCGGAAACGATAGAATTAATGATGCCAACAATCTGACTTTGGCCATTAGTAGTCGTATTTTTGACGATGCCACTGGGATTGAACGCTTTTACGCCGGTGTCGGCCAACAGTTTTATTTCACCTCACCGCGCGTGACATTGTCTGGCCCAGATAATACCGATGAGCAAAAAAGCTCAAATCTATTTTTGATGATGGGCAGTCAGTTACCCAACAATGTCAATGTGAACTACTTATTACAGCAAGACCTACACAACAAAAGCACTGTCAATTCGGAGCTGAACGTCAGCTGGACGCCGAGCGAATATAAGACCCTCAACTTACGCTATGTGCACAACAAATCATCCGACATTGAGCAAGCGGATATCTCTGGGCAGTGGCCGCTGGGCAATGGCTGGTATGCCGTGGGCCGCTACAACTATTCACTGAATGATCGCAAAGCACTAGAGACGATTGCTGGCGTTGAATATAATGCCGGCTGTTGGGCGCTGCGTTTTGCTGCGCAAAGCTATGTCACCACCAATAGCACGTACAAAACCAATTACTTTGCAATCTTAGAATTAGGCGGTTTGGCTGGTTTAGGAATGAATCCAATTAGCTTATTAAAGCAATCGATTCCTGGTTACGCCGACACTTATCGCTCTCCAAAACTTCGTTAAAGGCTGTACAACCGTATGAAGACTATGACTTTGCTGCGTACCGCAACGCTAACTTTAGCGCTCTTTAGTAGTGCGGCAATGGCCGAAATTATTACTGCCGATCGGGTGATTGCGATTGTGAATCGCAATGCGATTACCCAAGTTGAACTCAATCAAAAAATCAACTCGATTCGCAAAAATCTAGAGCAACAAAAAGTTCAATTACCACCGGAGCAAGTACTGCAAGAACAAGTACTCGAACGGATGATTTTGGATCAGCTACAAACCCAATACGCCCAACAGCTCGGCATCCGAGTAGATGACAATCAGTTAGAGATGGCCATCAACCGAATCGCAGGACAAAATCAGATGAGCTTGCCGGTATTTCGCAAAAAACTCGAAGAAACCGGCATGTCATGGCGCGGCTTTCGCGATCAGATTCGCCAAGAAATGCTACTGGCGCGCTTAAAAGATCGTGAAATTGATAGCAAAGTGGTGGTGACCGAGTCAGAAATTGACGATTACCTCAAATTGGCCGCCAATAAAGAGCAAATGGAATACAACTTGGCCCAGATCTTTATTCCATTGCCAGAAAACGCCGCGCCAGATCAAATTCAAGCGCGCCGTTTACGCATTCAAGCGGCCAAAAAAGAGCTGGAAACCGGCGCTGCATTTGCCAGCGTTGCCGCCAGCTATTCTGCCGATCAAAACGCCAATAGCGGCGGCGCACTCGGTTGGCGTCCTGCCGGCTCTTTACCGCCGGCTTTTACCAGCTTACTCGACCAACTCAATCCCGGTGGGATTACGGATATTGTGCGTAGCCCTGCGGGATTTCATTTATTCAAGCTACTCGACAAACGTAGCCAGCAAGAACAAGTCGTGGTTGATCAAAGCCATGTTCGGCATATTTTAATCCGCAGCAATGAAATCACCTCGACTACCGATGCACAACAAAAGTTACGTCAAATCCGTGGCCGGATTGAGCATGGCGAAAAATTTGAAGATCTCGCTAAAGCGTTTTCTGATGACGCCAGCGCGCCCAAGGGCGGCGACTTAGGCTGGCTAAATCCAGGTGAAACCGTCCCAGAGTTTGAAAACGCCATGAACGCACTCAAACTTGGTGAAGTGAGCCAACCAATACAAACACCATTTGGCTTTCATTTGATTCGCGTCGATGAACGCCGCAAGCAAGACGTGACTTTAGAGCGCGCCCGCTTCAAATTACGCAATGAATTAAAACAGCGTAAAGCTGAAGAGCAATACGATGATTGGCTACGTCAATTGCGCGATCGCGCCCACGTTCAATTGCGCCTCAAGGACGAGTAATGCAAAAACCATTGGCGATCACCACCGGAGAACCCGCAGGTATTGGTCCTGAGCTCGCAATACAATTAGCGCAGAGCAATATACCCACACCGATTGTTTTATTGGCTGATCGCCAATTGCTGCTTGAGCGCGCCGCTTGCGTTGGGATCGACCCCGCCATAGTGGCCGCTTGGCCTGATTACCAAGCCGAGCACAACGCCCCGGTTTCGGTCTTGCATATCCCCTTAGTCGTCAACAGCATTGCTGGGCAACTTGATCCCAAAAATTCAGCCTATGTTTTGGCGCTACTTGATCGCGCCATCGCGGGCTGCGTGCAAGGCGAGTTCGCCGCAATGGTCACCGCACCGCTACATAAAGGGGTGATCAACGATGCCAAGCTGGGGGGGTATTTCTCTGGACATACCGAGTACCTTGCCGAAAAGACCCATACCCCACAAGTGGTTATGATGTTGGCCGGAGAATACGGCGCAGAAGCAAAAATGATGCGGGTCGCATTGGCAACCACGCACTTGCCGCTTAAAGACGTCGCCAGTGCGATTACCAGCGAATCATTACGCAACACCTTACGTATTTTGCAGCATGATTTACAGCAGCATTTTGGCCTAGCTCAACCCAAAATCATCGTCGCGGGGCTCAACCCACACGCTGGTGAAAGTGGCCATATGGGCCGCGAAGAGATTGATGTCATCATGCCGGTGCTCGAGCAATTACGCGCCGAAGGCATGCACTTAATCGGACCGCTGCCTGCTGATACTTTATTTAATCCACCGATTTTGGCACAAGGCGACGCTGTTTTAGCGATGTATCATGATCAGGGGCTGCCAGTCTTAAAATTTGCCACCTTTGGTGCTGGCATTAATGTCACGCTGGGCTTACCGATTATTCGAACCTCGGTCGATCACGGCACCGCGCTCGATTTAGCCGGCAAAGGGCTGGCCGATGTCGGCAGCTTGATTGCTGCGACTGAACTGGCAGCGACATTGGCGGCACACACGGAACGACTTCAGCGCACGATGTGATTGCTCATTTCTGTGTGATTCGGTGCGGCTCAATCGATCAACGGAAAAACCACATGATGCGACTGCTTTACAATAGCGAGACATCTCGCTTTTTATTTTTGTATGTCCCCGTTGGGGGCAAGGATTCAAATGGCTCATATTCCCCGTAAACGCTTTGGACAAAACTTTTTGCAAGACCAAGGCGTCATTGCTGGCATCATTAATGCTGTCGACCCACAAGCGGACGACGTCGTCGTCGAAATTGGCCCCGGCCTTGCGGCGCTCACCGCCCCGCTGCTGGCTCGCGTTCCACAACTGAATGTGGTCGAGATCGACCGTGACATTGTCAGCCATTTATCCAGCATTTATCCGCCAGAGCGTTTGGTGATTCACAATGCCGACGCACTCAATTTTGATTTTGGCGCGCTCGCCCGCCAAATCGCCCCAGGCAAACGGATTAAATTAGTCGGCAACCTGCCTTACAATATTTCGACCCCGCTGCTGTTTCATCTCGCCACCTTTAGCGATGTCATTTACGACATGCACTTTATGCTGCAAAAAGAAGTCGTTGAACGCATGGTTGCGGCACCGAGCACCACCGATTACGGCCGACTATCGATCATGCTGCAATATCGCTATCTGATGGATCATATTATTGATGTGCCGCCAGAATCATTCGATCCACCGCCAAAAGTCGATTCGGCCGTGGTGCGAATGGTGCCTTATGACGTGCTACCTTATCCGGCTAAAAACGAAGATCACCTGCGTAAATTGGTGTTAGCTTCATTTTCGCAACGCCGCAAAACACTGCGTAATAATTTAAAAGGCATCGCCAACGACCAAGTGCTGGCTGACTTGGGCATTGACCCGAGCTGCCGCCCAGAGAATGTCAGCGTGGCCCAATATGTGGCACTGAGTAATGCCTTAGCCAACTAGGGTTTTCCCCGCTAGGCTAACCCTGAATACCCTTACAAAATAACAGGTTCACCCATGAACGATAATGTGACCATGATTCGCTTTAATAATGTTAACAAATGGTATGGTCGTGACCACCATGTCTTAAAAAACCTCAACCTTGAAGTAAAACAAGGTGAGGTGGTCGTGGTCTGTGGCCCGTCTGGCTCAGGGAAATCCACCCTCATTCGGACCATTAACCAACTTGAAGCGATTAATGATGGTGAAATTTGGGTTGATGGCATTCAAGCCAATAGCACCAAAACCGATATCAATAAATTGCGTGAAGAAGTCGGTTTCGTCTTTCAGCACTTCAACCTTTATCCGCATTTATCGGTGCTAGAAAACATCACCTTAGCGCCGATTAATGTCAAAAAAGTGCCTGCGGCACAAGCTAAGCAGCAA
Organism: Deefgea salmonis; assembly: GCF_020531905.1. Taxonomy (GTDB): domain Bacteria; phylum Pseudomonadota; class Gammaproteobacteria; order Burkholderiales; family Chitinibacteraceae; genus Deefgea; species Deefgea salmonis. The sequence continues at coordinate 104,590 of NZ_JAJAWG010000006.1, forward strand.
GCTTTGGAATTACTTGAACGTGTTGGGCTATTAAACAAAAAAGATGCTTATCCAAGCAATCTATCGGGCGGCCAACAGCAGCGTGTTGCCATTGCCCGCGGTTTGGCAATGAACCCACGCGTCATGCTGTTTGATGAGCCGACCAGCGCACTGGACCCTGAAATGATTGGCGAAGTGCTTGCGGTGATGAAGCAACTGGCCGAATCTGGCATGACCATGATGGTGGTCACCCACGAAATGGGCTTTGCGCGCGAAGTCGCGGATCGAGTGATCTTCCTCGATCATGGTGAAATCGTTGAAGACACCATGCCAGAAAGCTTTTTTACCAGCCCACAAACCGATCGCGCCAAACAATTCTTACGTCAAATTCTAAGTCCCATGGACCAATAATTACGCGAAAAATACGCTTATCCAAAATAAAATGGCTGCCTAATGGCAGCCATTTTTATGGGGTATATCGCGGTAGCAATTGGTTAAAATACCGTTACAAACAATACCCCACCATCAGCATACAATCCACCGCATTACAGTCTTTCTAGCTAAACAACAATTCAGTGTATATAACGGCTATGCACACAAACAATTGACTTAGCACTATCGTATTCCCGTAAGGAACATCCCTAGATGTTGCTTCATTCAGTTCTACATATACTGAAAAAAAACTTAAAAATCAAAACCCTCACATCTTGGAGCACGACATGAAAGTATTACTTCCTCTGGCCATTGCAATGTCTCTACTCACCACCGCACACGTTGGCGCAGAAGAACTCAGCGGCACCTTAAAAAAAGTAAAAGAAAGCGGTGTCATTGTACTCGGTCATCGTGACTCTTCGATCCCCTTCTCCTACCTTGCCAATGACGCCAAACCGATTGGCTATTCGGTTGATATTTCGAACAAAATTGTTGAAGCGGTAAAAAAAGAACTCAAAATGCCGAACTTACAAGTTCGTTATAACTTGGTGACTTCACAAACACGCATTCCATTGGTGCAAAACGGTACGGTTGACGTTGAATGTGGCTCAACGACCAATAATATTGAACGCCAAAAACAAGCGGCATTCTCATTGGGCATTTTTGAAATCGGCACGCGTCTACTCACTAAAAAAGGCAGCGCAATCAAAGATTTTCCTGATCTAGCCGGTAAAAATGTCGTGACCACTGCTGGCACGACGTCTGAACGCATTTTGAAGAAAATGAACGAAGACAAAAAAATGAATATGAATATCATTAGCGCCAAAGATCATGGCGAATCATTCTTGATGCTTGAATCAAATCGTGCCGTTGCCTTTATGATGGACGATGCTTTATTGGCCGGCGAAATGGCAAAAGCAAAAAAACCAAGCGAATGGGAAATCGTTGGCAAGCCACAATCATATGAAATCTATGGCTGTTTATTGCGTAAAGATGATCCACAATTTAAAAAAATCGTCGATAGCGCAATTGCCAGCACTTACAAATCAGGTGAAATCAATACCATTTACAAACGCTGGTTTGAAAGTCCAGTTCCGCCAAAAGGCTTAAATCTCAATTTCCCAATGTCTGATGATTTTAAAGAATTAATTGCTAAGCCAACAGACAAATCAGCCGAACAAATGTAATTCACCGCATACTCAGCAAGCCGAGTAGCATCACTACTCGGCTTTTTTACCATTGGAGAAAATTACGATGAATTATCATTGGGACTGGGGTGTGTTTTTTAAACCCACCGGTATCGGCAGTGAAATTTATTTAGACTGGTTCATTACCGGTTTAGGCTGGACGATTGCACTGGCCCTGACCAGCTGGATTATTGCTTTATTGATTGGCACAATCGTTGGTGTTGCCCGTACGTTACCGAATAAAATCATTGCCAATTTAGCCGCTGGCTATGTAGCTTTATTTAGAAATATACCACTCTTAATTCAATTATTTATTTGGTACTTTATGGTGCCTGATTACCTGCCTGAAAATTTAGAGATTTGGTTTAAACAAGATATTAATCCAGCGACCAGCGCATTTATTAGTACAGTGATTTGTCTAGGCTTATTTACCGCGGCTCGAGTTGCCGAACAAATTCGCACGGGCATTGAGGCACTTCCTAAGGGACAAATGAATGCGGCTTTAGCGCTCGGTTTACGTTTGCCACAACTGTATAAAGATGTTTTATTGCCACAAGCTTTCCGCATCATCATTCCACCGATCACCAGTGAATTTTTGAATGTATTTAAAAACTCATCGGTTGCGTCCTTAATCGGGCTCATGGAATTATTAGCTCAAACCAAACAAACTGCTGAATTTACCGCTAATTTATTTGAAGCATTTACACTGGCGACTTTAATTTATTTCACACTCAATATGAGTCTCATGCTGCTGATGCGTAAATTAGAAAAACGAGTGCAAGTGCCTGGCTTGATTGCTTTAGGAGGAAAATAAATGGATTTCTCCAATATCTTACCCGCACTGCCCAGTATGATGGATGGATTGTGGTTAACACTCAAACTCACGGTGCTCTCCATTATTGGTGGCGTCATCATTGGGACTTTACTGGCTTTAGCACGTCTGTCTAATCATAAATTCTTGGCGATGATTGCCGGATTTTATGTTAATTACTTCCGCTCTATTCCATTACTTTTGGTCATCACTTGGTTTTATTTTATGGTGCCCTTTATTATTGGCTGGGTCACCGGAACGAATCGCCCCGTTGGTGCGCTCACTTCGTGTTTAATTGCATTTATGCTATTTGAAGCGGCTTATTTTTGCGAAATCGTTCGAGCAGGGATTCAATCGATTTCGAAAGGCCAAATCAATGCTGCTTATGCATTGGGTCTTAATTACCGCCAAGCTATGCAATTGATTGTTCTGCCGCAAGCGTTTAGAAAAATGATGCCGCTATTAATGCAGCAATCCATCATTTTATTCCAAGACACCTCTTTGGTTTATGCAGTTGGCTTAATGGACTTTTTAAATACCGCACGTTCACGTGGTGATATTGTTGGCCAACCGCATGAGTTTTTATTATTTGCGGGTTTAATTTATTTTATTATTAGCTTTGGTGCGTCTAGTTATGTGACGTACCTCAAAAAGAGGACAACCGTATGATTTCGATTGAACACATTAATAAATGGTACGGTGATTTCCAAGTCCTGACCGATTGCACTGCAGATATTAGCAAAGGCGAAGTGGTTGTCGTGTGCGGACCATCGGGCTCGGGAAAATCAACTTTAATTAAGTGCGTGAATGCACTTGAGCCTTTCCAAGAAGGCCGAATTATTGTTGATGGTATCTCAGTGGGCGATCCACAAACCGACTTGCCTTTATTGCGCTCGCGAATTGGGATGGTGTTTCAAAACTTTGAGCTGTTTCCACACCTCTCGATCACTGAAAACTTAATGCTCGCTCAACAGCGCGTTTTAGGCCGTAGCGCCGATGAAGCGCGCGACACAGGCCTCAAGCTACTCGATCGCGTTGGCCTTAAGGTGCAAGCGGCTAAGTTCCCTGGCCAGCTCTCGGGTGGCCAGCAGCAACGTGTTGCGATCGCTCGCGCCTTGGCAATGAACCCGATTGCCATGCTGTTTGATGAGCCGACCAGTGCCTTAGACCCAGAAATGGTCAATGAAGTGCTCGACGTCATGACCGAACTGGCGCAAGAAGGAATGACCATGATGTGTGTAACCCATGAAATGGGTTTTGCGCGCCGAGTCGCCAATCGGGTGATTTTTATGGACAAAGGGCATATCGAAGAAGATTGCAGTGCCGTTGAATTTTTTGGCAGCCCACGTGGCGAGCGCGCACAACACTTCTTGTCAAAAATTCTACATAACTAAAATCGATGTATTAGCCGATAGGCCTTAATAAAAAAGGGCTGCAAGCGTATACCTTGCAGCCCTTTTGCATTACGCCATTTTTTACATCTTGGCTTGCAAACCCAAGCGCATCCAAAGCTCGGCAACGCCCGCTGGCACAGGCTCGCTAAAGTAAAATCCTTGCATATAATTCACGCCTAGCCCTTGCAAGAATCGGGCGGTTTCTAAGCTTTCAACCCCCTCAATGACCAGCTCCAATTGCAATCCTTGCGCCATTTGTGCAATCGCATGCATGACTCTTCTGCCATCTTCTGTATGTAAACGCTGCGCAAATGACACATCCACTTTTAGCATCTGCGCCGGCATTTCATGCAATTGCGACAATGAAGAGTACCCAGTACCAAAATCATCAATCGCAATTTCAAAACCCGCCAAACGCAATTGCCGTAAATGACGCATTTGCCGAGAATAATCAGTCAATGCAATACTTTCGGTGATTTCTAAAATAATATCCGATGGCCGCAAACGAAAACTGGATAAACGCTCAACCAATTGCGTCACAAAACTAGGTAAAAACAATTGACTACGTGAAATATTAATCATCATTTTTTGCGCCAAACCAGCATCGCGCCAATCGCGCAACTTAGCAAATGCGATCAGCATAATCTGCTCTGATAATTCTTGAATTAAACCGACTTTTTCTGCCATTGGAATAAATAATTCAGGGCTAATCCAGCCACTTTTATCATCTAGCCAACGCGCCAACGCTTCAACCGATACCACTTCGCCGGTTTTAGCATTCACCACGGGCTGATAAAACACTTGCAAACCGCCCTGCTGAATCGCACTCGACAATCGAGATTGAATCGCAACATGTTCACGACCCAGCGCTTTTAAATGAACGATATCACCATAAAAACAGGCGTTATTTCTTCCTGCATGCTTGGCGTGATACATCGTATGATCTGCGGCAGATAATAATTCTTCACCACTTTCGGCATTGTCTGGATAAATCGCAAAGCCCACTGAAATCGTCGGCTGCGTTTCCATACCATTAATACTGATGCTTTCTCTGGCTGCTAATCGAAGTGACTCAGCAATAATTTTTAATTGTTTGCTGTCTTTTAAATTTGGAATTAACGCAATAAATTCATCGCCGCCCCAGCGCGCCAAAATGGCATCTTCGGGCAATACCGCTTTAAGGCGCTTCGATAAGCTAATCAGTAACTCATCGCCAGTTTGATGTCCAAATGCATCATTAATTTGTTTAAAATGATCTAAATCGATAAAGCCTAAACCGACTTTACACTGATTTATTCGAGCCTGATCAATGGCGCGATGCAATTCATCATCGAGCAAAAGGCGATTAGGTAAACTGGTTAATCCATCGTAAAGTGCCAATTGCGTAATATGCTGCTCATTTAAATGGGCCACCGTTACATCACGCAATACGCCGCGCAATCCAGTAATTTTTTGATCCGGTCCAAAATGCGCGATCAAACGCGCTTCGACCCATACAAACTCTCCATCTTCACGCATTAACCGAAAACGAACATGATTGGGTACCGCTGATTTGGCCAATTGTGCCAAAACGTCAGCCACCAATGTCGCATCATCCGGATAAACCCAAGACAAAATAGACCGAGATAAGTCCTGATTTAAATGACGCGGATCGACCCCACGCAACTTAGTCCAAGCCGCCGTTGCCTCAGTTAGAACACCTTGCGGCGACAGATCAATAATGGCCTCTTCCAGTAGATTTAAGGTGTCTAGCGTGGTTTTTTTACGCGCAGCGTCTTGCATCAACGCCGTCACGTCCTGCATCAACACCACAATATGCTGACGACTACCCGCAGCAACGCATTGCAAACGCACTAAAAGGCAGACTTGATCTTGCAACACACAATGAAATTGCATGCTAGCGAGCCCCGCCAATAATTTAGGTACGCGTTGCACTAATTCTCGGGCCAACTCAAAAGGCAATGCAATCGTTAATGCGCGCCCCAATAAATCGCCAGGCGCAGGTAGGCTCGGATGACCAGACCAAACTTGGCAAATCACGCCATTGGGCTCCAGCTCAAACACCATATCTTGCGTAGCACCGACTAAGGCGCGTAACCGTTGTTGATTCGCAATGGACTCGGCGGCTACTTTGGCTTTTAACAGCGCCTGTGCCACATGATTGCTTAACATCGACAATAAACGCAGCTCGGTTGAATCGCGCTGCCGGCTTTCATCGTCATTTAAAAAAGTTAAAAATCCAAATAACTGCCCATTGTCTAGCAATGGAATACACAATAATTGGCGCACCCCAACTTGCGCCAATAGCATTTGCTCAGCGAGCGGTAGCTCAAGCAATGACTTATTGAGCACCATACCGACGGCAAGGGTATCGGCCAGTAATGGATACTGGTCATACTCTAGCGTCACAAACGGCTGGGGGGTATTACGTGCTAGGTGGCAATCATCATCTCGCCATGCTGCAATCAGCCGTGCAATTTTGCCATCGGCCTCATTCAGATACAGCCCCGTCATTCCGCTATGCGAAGCCTCTGCAAGCGTGCGCAAGACTTCAACCATGGCGTCAGGATCATCAGCAACCGCCAATAAATTAACCACACAGTCAAAAGCGTTAAAATAGGTTTGGTAAAGGCCTAGGGCCTCATGAGGCGCAAGCGACGCTGCAATAGAGACTAGATTTTCAGACCGCACAAAAGCCTTGAGTAACAATTGAATGAGCTTTATCAAAAAAACACTAAAAACGGGAACCGAATCGATTCCCGTTGTGGTGTGATTTTACGCTTTTTCTGGCGGAGGGATCAGTACTTCACTGTAGCCACACTCTTTTTGTGGACACACTTTTTCGGTACCACGGCGTTTCGTGACTTTGATCGTCATAATCGGCCATTTACACTGCGGACAAGGCTCTGCCACCGGTGGATTCCATGTTGCATATTTGCAATCTGGATAGGTATTGCAAGAATAAAACAGCTTGCCATAACGGCTTTTGCGCTCAATCAAGCTGCCTTTATGACACTCTGGGCATTCAATACCGGTGTCTTTTGGCTTTTCAAGTGGCTCAATATGCTTGCATTTCGGGTAATTTGAGCAGCCAATAAACTTGCCATAACGACCCAATTTGATCAGTAAGGGTGATTCACACTTTGGACAAGTGCGATCAGGCACCACTTCGGGCTCAACCGGAGCGGCATTGGGATCATCGCCAATATTACGTGTGTAATCACACTCAGGATAAGAGCTACAGCTAATAAAGCGACCACGACGACCTAAGCGAATCGATAGCTTATGTTTGCCACATTTCGGGCAATCCTCATCCATTGCTTCATGCGTGACTTCCGCGCGCGTTAAAGCTTGTTTTTCTTCAACTTGCTTATGGAACTTGGTCCAGAACTCATCCAAAACTGGAATCCACTCACGGCTGCCGTTAGAGATTTCATCGAGCTTGTCTTCCAATTTGGCGGTAAAGTTGTAATCCACATACTGAGTGAAATGCTCAGATAAAAACTTATTCACCACTTCACCGGTGTCGGTTGGTGTGAAGCGCTTTTTATCTAAAATCACATACTCTCGATCTTTTAAGGTAAAGATAATCGAGGCGTAGGTTGAAGGACGGCCAATGCCAAACTCTTCGAGTGATTTGACCAAACTCGCTTCAGTAAAGCGCGGCGGTGGCTGGGTAAAATGCTGCTCACCAGAGATTTTTTCTACCGGTAAAACATCTCCTTCAGTCATCACCGGTAAGCGAGCTTCATCTTCATCATCGTCGACATCATCAGCATCTTCTTGGTATACCGCGATAAAGCCGGGAAATACCAAAGTCTGTCCTGTGGCGCGAAATAAATTTTCTGGACTACCTACGGCAATATCAACGGCAACGGTATCAAACTTTGCCGAGGTCATTTGGCAGGCTAAGGTCCGCTTCCAAATCATTTGGTAAAGCTTAAATTGTTCCGGCGACAAGAAAGTTTTGACCGACTCAGGCGTGCGATGAATCGACGTTGGGCGTACCGCTTCATGCGCTTCTTGCGCATTTTTGGCTTTGTTTTTATACGCAATCGCGTCTTTCGGTAAATATTCTTTTTCGAAATGCTCGCCAATATAGCCACGTATTTCAGCTAATGCATCGTTCGATAAAGCCACCGAATCGGTACGCATATAGGTGATTAAACCGACGGTTTCTCCGCCCAGATTAATCCCTTCATAGAGTTGCTGCGCAGTGCGCATCGCTCTATCGGTGGTAAAGCCTAATTTCCGCACCGCTTCTTGCTGCAAGGTTGACGTGGTAAATGGCGCAGCAGGACTGCGCGATTTCTTTTTCTTTTCAACTGAATGCACTTGAGCGGGTAAATCGGCTAAACCTGCCAAAATAGTGGCTTGAGCCGCTTCATCCGGGATATCAAATTGATCGAGCTTTTTCCCTTGCCACGTGGTGAGTCTCGCAGCGACTTTACTGCGACCTTTTTTGGTATCAAGGTGGATTGACCAATATTCTTGGGCATTAAACGCACGGATTTCAATCTCGCGCTCGCAAATTAAGCGCAAAGCAGGACTCTGCACTCGGCCTGCTGAGAGACCAGTACGCACCTTTCGCCATAGCAAGGGCGACAAATTAAAGCCGACTAAATAATCTAATGCGCTGCGTGCTTGCTGTGCATTGACTAAATTAAAGTCAATATCGCGTGGATTGGCGACGGCCTGCAAAACAGCAGACTCAGTAATCTCATGAAATACAACGCGTTTAAAGGTTTTTTCTGGGCTAATTAATTTCTTAGCTTTTAAAATTTCCATAATATGCCAAGAAATAGCTTCACCTTCTCGATCCGGATCGGATGCGAGGTAAATATGGTCAGCAGCTTCAACAGCATCACAGATGGCATCAACGTGCTTTTTATTTTTTTCGATGATCTGATACTTCATTTTGAAGTCTTTTTCAGGATCTACCGAGCCAGATTTACGCACTAATCCGCGCACATGGCCATAAGAAGCAAGAATTTGGAAATCTTTGCCCAAATATTTTTGTAGGGTTTTCGCTTTCGAAGGCGACTCAACGATTAAGAGATTGGCCGGCATGGTTCCCCAAGGCAGCAGAGATTCAAAAACTGGAGTGCGTGGCGCAGCGCGGTCTAATGCAGAGCAAAACCTTCACGGCCAAACAGCAACTCCTCGATTAGGAGATTGGTTAAAGCGTCACGCTTTTGCCAAATCACCATTAAAACTATTAATTTAATTCTTTCTAGCGCGACTTCACCATCGGGTTCACGCCAAAGTCGATCAAGGACTAATTCGCGCTCGCCCGCACTCAAGATTCGTGTGGCATCTAAAGAATGCATAAATATTGCCGCGTCTTCACTCAGTCTTTCTAGCTCCATCGGATGCAAGGAGCGAAAGCCAAATTCATTGGAATCGAGTAATTTATAGGGTGCAACATCAATTTGTTTGAGCTCAGATAACCACGTCAGCGCATCATGTATATCTTCACCCTCAAAGCCAGCCAAAGATAATTTCTTGGCCAATTGAGACATATCAGGCAAGCCGTCTGCGTTATAAAACTGCTCAAAAAGGTAAGCAAGCACTTCTAACATAATCTGTATTAAACCCCTCCGCCAATGCGTTGATAGCGTCCGCCAGGCAAAGAAGCCAGCTTCCCTTCCAATTCAAAACCCAACAGAATCTCGTACAGCGCGGCATTCGTCAAGCCAGTTCGCAGAATTAAAGTTTCAATATCCACAGGATCCCAGCCCAAAGCCTGCCAAAACGCATCCTCAGCCACCGACGGCTGTGGCTGTTTTTTAGGCGTAGCGGCCACTGAGAATAAATCATTACCAAAACAAAGTTCACTCAAAATATCATCTCCAGACTCAACAAGCTTAGCACCACTCTTAATCAAAGCATGGCAACCTTTCGCTTGCGGGGAATGAATTGAGCCTGGGATTGCAAAAATTTCACGACCAAGATCAACGGCCTGCCTCGCCGTGATCAATGAGCCACTACCCAATGCCGCCTCAACCACCAAACAGCCCAAACCTAAGGCGGCAATAATTCGATTTCGCTGTGGGAAATGCATCGGCAATGGCGGCGAGCCCAACGCAAACTCCGACAAAATCAAACCTTCGGCCGCCAATTGATGGGCAAGCTGACGATTACTGGCCGGATAGATCCGATCAAGCCCTGTTCCCACCACTGCAATACTTGAACTACGGCCGGCTAATCCACCACGATGTGCTGCAGCATCAATACCACTGGCCATGCCACTGACAATGCACAGTCCCGCACTGGATAAATGCGCAGCAAATTGCTCAGCATGATCAATCCCCTGCGGCGTGGCATTTCGACTACCTACTATACTGAGTGCGGGCTTTTTAAGTAAATTCAAGTCCCCCTTGGCATACAGCACGATGGGGGGATCGGGTAGAGACAACAAAGAAGCCGGATACAATTCATCATTTAAAGTGATGAAATGATGCTGAGGTTCAAGCAACCACGCTTGGGTTAACTCAACGATGCCTGCATGATTTGGCACACAAGTGGTCAACACGGCGTCAATGAGTTGGGGAGAAATTAGATTTTTAAATGCGCTGCGCGGCGCAGCAAAAATCTGCTCGGGTTCGCCCAAAGCGCGCAATAAATGCAATTGGCTACGAACCCCTAACCCAGGGATGAGGGAGAGTCGTAGCCAAGCTTGAAGTTCAGCGGTGAGCAATTTTATTCTACCGCAGCACTCGCCTTCGCAGTATCGCCGGCATTAATCGGCAATGTGCTGTCCATCACCAGCGCATACGCGACTTTGGGGAAAACGCGATACACGAATAAATTGCCGCTTTTAATCGGTGGCGTGAATCGTGTTGGTTCGGCGCTGGTTTCTTTAGCAATCAATCTTGGCGCTTTATAACTAAACAGCACCGTGCCCATATCCAAACCATCAAGCGCACCGCGATTCAGTACTACGGTGGTTAAAGAGCCCGCTTCGGTCGAGCCACCATACGTAGAAATCACTTTGCCTTCGATGGCATGAGCTGGCAAGTGCGGTACATAATTAATGAATTGCTTTTCTGGCGAGCGGATTAAACGATCGCCGACTGAAATCTCTTCTCGGCTATTGCCGACGATCATCGTAGTCACGTCGCCCTCGCGCTTAACCCGAACATCCCCGAGGTAAGTCACTTCAATGCCAATCACTTCCTTAGGATTTTCGGGGTCGATCAAAGGTTTACCTTTGCGAAATGCCTGCCATGTCTCACCGGGCTGGGCATCAACCAAATCCACCGAGTAAATTTGATCACTCGGGCCAAACAATAAGCGGCTATCAGGTCCTGCAGCAATCCGTGGCGCAGCCGTAAAGTCCTCGACACTCATCACCAACGGTTTACTCAAAAAAGGCTCAATTGAGGCGTAAGGAATACTCGCAATCGCATTGCCACTCAAGGTGGTTTCGCGAATTCTCGGGCTTAATTTACCGTTGCCGCTGCGCCCGTCAAATTTTTGATTTTTTAATAATTTAAGCCGCGGTTGGCCGCTTGAGGTATCCAATACAATCACATCGCCAGGATAAATCCAGTGCGGATTTTTAATGTCGGTTTTATTTAATTGCCAGATTTCTGGCCAGCGCCAAGGCTGGCTTAAAAATTTACCGGAGATTCCCCACAATGTATCGCCTTTCACCACCACATACCGATCCGGTGCATTTTTAGCTAATTTCAATTCATCTGCCACGGCAGGCGCGGATAAAAAACCAACCGCTAATAGCAGCGATACAATGGATTTACGCATCATTATTTAAGCCCAAAGCTTACCGGTCGTCGACCTTGCAAGCAAAAATTCAAAGAAGTTCACCGATATGATCTTGATATCTAACCACCCCGACCCATATCGAATATAATACAACGCTATACATTATCTCTATTTTTAATTCTGCATATCAACTTTTGGTCTAGCAAGCACACATGGCAATTCTAAACATTCTGCACTATCCCGACGAGCGCTTACACACAATCGCTCAGCCCGTGACTGTTTTTGATACAGTTCTGCAACGCCAAATCGATGACATGGCAGAAACCATGTACGCCGCACCGGGTATTGGCCTTGCCGCCTCGCAAGTTGACTTTCATCAGCGCTTGGTTGTCATCGATATTTCTGAAGAAAAAAACGACTTACTGGTGTTGATCAACCCAGAAATCATCATTGCCGATGGTCACACCGCGTACGAAGAAGGCTGCCTCTCGGTACCAGGCATTTACGAAGAAGTTGAGCGTGCGCAAACACTCACCGTTCAAGCACTCGATCGGCACGGCAAAGCATTTACGCTAGAAGCCGATGGCTTGCTGGCGATTTGCATTCAACATGAAATGGACCACCTCGACGGTAAAATTTTTGTTGAAAAACTATCGCGCCTCAAACTCAATCGCATTCTTCAAAAAATCAAAAAAAACCAAAAGCGCACGATGTAACTGATCGAAGATCTAGATCTAATCGGCAACTTGAACTTCGCACCTGACGAGGGCATTCACATCCATTCACTTTTACGCACAATCCCATGAAAATTATATTTGCTGGCACCCCTGATTTTGCGGCTGAAGCACTCAAAGCATTGATTACCGCTGGACACGAGATTGTTTTGGTTCTGACACAACCTGATCGTCCCAGTGGCCGTGGCATGAAACTCACCCCCTCGGCAGTCAAAATGGTGGCTCAAGCGCATCAGATTCCCGTGTATCAACCCGAAAAACTTCGTACGGCGGAACAGCAAGCGCCCTTGCTGGGTATCGAGGCAGACGTCATGGTGGTTGCGGCATACGGTCTGATACTGCCACAAATCATCCTTGATTTGCCCCGTTTAGGCTGCCTAAATATCCACGCCTCACTCCTGCCGCGCTGGCGTGGTGCCGCGCCAATTCAACGGGCGATCATGGCAGGTGACACCGAAACCGGCATCACCATTATGCAAATGGACGCTGGGCTCGACACTGGCGATATGCTCACGGTCCATATCACCCCCATAACGCACGATGACAACGCGCAAACCTTGCATGACAAATTAGCGCAACAAGGCGCCAGCGCCATTGTCAATGCTTTGGATCAGCTACCGGATTTGACGCCAATCCCTCAGCCGACAGCTGGCGTTTGCTATGCTGAAAAACTCAAAAAAGAAGAAGCCCAAATCGATTGGACGCAATCGGCCAGTCAGTTAGCGTTAAAAATCCGCGCCTTCAACCCCTTCCCTAGCGCGCAAACCACGCTAGATGGCGCAACCATCAAACTTTGGCAAGCGAGCGCCATTGCAGGCCAAGGCGCTGCGGGCACATTGATTGCCATTGAGAAAGAAGCGCTGATTATTGCTTGCGGTGAGGGCGCGCTGCGTGTCACTGAACTCCAAAAAGCCGGCGGCAAACGCCTCAGCGCGGCGGCTTTTTTAAGCGGCTCGCCACTAGCAATCGGTCAACAATTGGGTGCTTAATTTCGTTCACATCAACCGGAGCCAAAAACATGGATAACTGGTTTAAAACCACGGTTCTTATGGCCGCAATTTTGGCCTTGTTTATGCTGATTGGCGGCTTAATCGGCGGCAAAAGCGGGATGCTAATGGCGCTGATTTTTGGTGGCGGCATGAATGTTTTTGCCTACTGGAACTCCGATAAAATGGTGCTCAAAATGTATAACGCGCATCAAGTCGATGCGCGAAGTGCCCCAGAGCTTTACACCATGGTCGAAGAACTGGCTCGCAACGCGGGCTTGCCGATGCCCAAAGTGTTTGTGATCGATGAAGACCAGCCCAATGCATTTGCCACTGGACGCAACCCTGAAAACGCCGCAGTAGCCGCCACGACCGGCATTATGCGGGCGCTCAGCTATCGAGAATTACGCGGTGTGATGGCGCATGAATTAGCGCACGTACAGCATCGTGATATTTTAATTTCAACCATTTCCGCAACCATGGCTGGCGCTATTTCTGCGCTGGCTAATTTTGCCATGCTCTTTGGCGGCCGCGATAGCAACGGACACAGCATCAATCCCATTGCCCGCATTGCGGTTGCCATGCTGGCACCATTGGCCGCCAGTGTGATTCAAATGGCGATATCCCGAGCGCGTGAATTTGAAGCCGATGCCGGTGGCGCGCGCATTTCTGGCGACCCTGCGGCGCTGGCCGATGCACTCACCAAAATTGAAGCTTTTGCGCGTGGCATTCCAATGCACGCGGCAGAAGCGCACCCAGAAACCGCGCAGATGATGATTGTGAATCCACTGCATGGTGGTGGCTTACAAAATTTATTTCGTACTCACCCACTCACCAGTGAACGGGTAGCACGTTTACGCGCTATGGCGCAACAAAATATCAGATACACCGGATAGGTATATCTTTGTAGACCTTATAAAAAAAGATCTCCCACTCAATACCCTACAGCCCGACACTTGGTCGGGCTCATTATTTGGAAGCTTATTATGTTTATTACCCAAAAATTAGCCGGGCAAACCGTCGCCCATGTTTTGGCCGGTCAAAATCTAACCGAAGCCCTCAATGCCGTTTGGCGCAGCAACCCCGACCTTGAATCGGGCCAACGCGGCGCGATCCAAGACATTTGTTATGGCACTTTGCGTCAATTGGGTCTAATAGAGGGGGTTTTAAAACAGCTGCTGCGCAGTCCATTGCATGAGCCTGAACTCAAAGCGCTGTTGCTCATTGCCGTCTATCAACTGCAATTCACACGTGCGGCATCGCACACCATTGTTGACCATGCGGTCAAAGTCGCAGCGCAAACCGGCAGCGGCTTTGGCAAAGGCCTTGTCAATGGCGTGTTACGTAGCTTTTTACGCGGTAAAGACGAATTAGTCCGCCGTGCGCAAGCCAATGAAGTGGGTTTGTATTCACACCCTGCTTGGTGGATTAAAACCATGAAATCGGCTTACCCAACAGAATGGGAAGCGATCCTTATCGCCAATAATCAACATCCGCCGATGACGCTGCGTGTCAATCCGGCGCATACCTCAGTAAATGACTATCTGGCGCTCCTAAGCGCGGCCAATATTGAAGCGAGCGCACTCGACGAGTTGGCCATTATTTTAAAACGTCCAGTGAGTGTTGATTTTTTACCACACTTTTTTGCTGGCTGGGTTTCCGTACAAGACTGGGGCGCGCAAGTTGCCGCCAAGTTACTCGATTTACACGACGGGCAAACCGTACTCGATGCTTGCGCCGCGCCCGGCGGTAAAACTTGCCATATTTTAGAAGCCGCGCAAGTGACATTAACAGCACTCGATAACGATGCCAGCCGCCTACAGCGCGTTAAAGACAACCTTAAGCGCGTCAATAAAACCGCGACCTTACTGCAAGGCGATGCATCCACCCCAGATACTTGGTATGACGGTAAGCAATTTGATAGAATATTGGCCGATGTACCTTGCTCGGCAACAGGCGTTGCTCGCCGTCACCCTGACATTAAATGGTTACGTCGCAACGATGACTTAGCAAAATTTGCTCGCCAGCAGGCAAAAATATTGGATGCACTCTGGCCGCTCGTAGCGCCAAACGGCAAACTGCTGTACGCTACGTGCTCAGTTTTTCCTATAGAAAATGCCGCTTCAGCCGAGGCTTTTGCGCTGCGTCATCCTGATGCAAAACGCTTAGAATTACCCGCCAGCGCATTACCGAATGGCCAGTCAATCGATGGTCAGTTATTACCCACCGCGGAACATGATGGTTTTTATTACGCGCTTTTCTCTAAATCGTAATTGGCGATACCTATTGGGTGTCATGCTGCTGCTATGCGCTTATTACGCGCAAGCAGGCAGCATCAAAACCATCAAGTCCGAAGTTGAATTTAACGGTAATCATATCGAACTGGCGGGACGTTACTTGGTCACGTTGTCGCCAGACATAGAAACCGCGCTAAAAAATGGGCTGTCACTGCCTTTTACTTACGAATTTAAACTTACAAAACCTAAATTTTATGCCTGGTATCGCAATTTAGCCGACAGCTTTAATTCCACGGCCAGCATCACCTACCGCCTAAGTTACCAACCACTCACCCGACAATACCGCCTCAACACCAGTGGCCTTACACGCAACTTCAATAGCGCTGACGAGGCGCTGGTGGCGCTGAGTATTATTCGCGGCTGGACGGTACTAGAGGGCAGCAATATTGATAACGAAGACTTTGCTGGCAAAATCCGCTTTCGTTTAGATCATTCACTGCTACCCAAATCGTATCAACTCACCGCATTAGGTGATGAAGATTGGGTGCTCGATTCGGGCTGGCATGAATTACAGCGCCCGGTTAGCAGCCCTTCTGCCGAGCCTGTGCCATGAAAAAACTCTTAATTTTTCTCGGCGTTTTGGGTACGGTTTTATTATTTCTCTTGGCATCGGCCTCGGGAAATACCTCAGAATCTTCGCAATACTACAAGCTGATTTTAGCGCTCAATGCCCTGCTGTTGATTGCACTGGCCATTTTGGTCGGCTCTCGACTCACTCAATTACTTAAACGAGTGAGAAGCAAAGTTTTTGGCTCTCGGCTCACCATTCGTATGGTCTTGATGTTTTCCTTGGTCGCAGTACTACCGGGCGCCTTGGTCTACACACTCTCGGTACAATTTTTAAATCGCTCCATCGAAACCTGGTTTGATGTTCGGGTGGATAATGCCCTTGATCGCGGCCTGAATTTGGGCCACAACGCGATTGATTACCAGCTCAATGACTTACAACGCAAAGCCAGCGTGATCGCTTGGGACATCCACGACAATAGCCTGAGTGCTTTATTGGAGCGGCTCTCCAAATTACGCGATCAAACTGGCGTTCAAGAGATCACGCTGTTTGACAATAATGGCCAAGTGCACGCCCATATTGGCAATGAATACGCCAGTTTAGTACCCAGTTTACCGGATAGAAAAATCATTACCGAGGCCGAACGAGGCAGTTACAAAGCCATTGAGTCAGACCCAGTTAATGGCTTGATGATGCGCGTTATCGTGCAATTGCCCGGCAGTGAATTCTCCAATCGCGTCAAACTTTTGCAATTACTCCAGCCCGTTCCCAAGCAATTGGCACAAGACGCCGAATTAGTTGAGCAAGTTCGAGGGGAATACAAGCAACTCTCGCAATCCAGAGAGGGACTCAAGTTAATTTTTAGCCTCACACTCACCATGGCACTCACCATGGCGCTTTTGGGTGCTTTGGCCTTAGCGATTTACCTCTCAGACAAACTCGCCGCCCCGTTATCGGTGCTGGCAGCAGGCACTCGAGCCGTCGCACAAGGCGATTTTACCCAACAACATCCCGTGATTAGCCGCGATGAACTGGGGATTTTAACCCACTCGTTTAACCGAATGACTCGGCAGCTCTCTGATGCGCGCGACACACTAGAGCACAATCAAGCCGAACAAGCCGAAGCCAAAGCCTATGTTGAAGCGATTTTAGCTTCACTATCAGCAGGAGTATTATCGCTGGATGAAGACTGGCACCTCCAATCGGCCAATCACAGTGCTTTACGAATTTTAGGGCTAGATCCAAGTCGAATTGGCGATTTACCACTCTCGAAATGGAATCAAGCCTACCCCAACCTCACCGCGTTTTTTGCCCATACCATTCATGGCTTTTTATCTGACGATGAAGTGTGGCAGCGGCAAATTGAGCTCGACGCCGAAAAACGCGTGCTGTTGGTGCGTGGTACGCGGTTAACGCAAAAAATCGATGGCAGTGATGATTTACACGGCTACGTGATGGTGTTTGATGACATTACTGAACTGCTATCAGCGCAGCGCGATGCGGCATGGGGCGAAGTCGCCCGCCGCTTAGCCCATGAAATCAAAAACCCACTCACGCCGATTCAGCTCTCCGCCGAGCGTATGGAAATGAAGCTAGTTGAAAAACTCGACCCAGCTGGCGCTGAATTTTTACGCAGAAATACGCAGACCATCGTCAAACAAGTGGCTGCGCTCAAGCAAATGGTCGATGCCTTCCGGGACTATGCCCGCAAGCCATCGGGCAAAAAACGCCCACTAGATTTGATGCAATTACTTAACGAAGTACTGGTATTGTACGAAGCGTCGCCCATCATGCTCGATTTTAAAGTACACGGGCCCCTGATGATTAATGGCGACCCAACGCATTTGCGGCAAGTCATTCATAACTTGCTACAAAACGCCCAGGATGCAATTACCGATGCTGCAGAGCAAAGGATTTGCCTTCTGGTGGAAAAAGACGAAAAATGGGCACGTCTTTATATTGAAGACAGCGGCAAAGGCTTTCCAGCTGAACTCTTGCCACGTGTTTTTGAGCCCTACGTTACATCAAAGGCCAAAGGTACAGGTCTAGGTTTAGCAATCGTGAAGAAAATTATCGAAGAACATCACGGGCGCGTTCAGGTGGGTAATTCCACCGGTGCATTTGTTAGGATCGAGCTGCCGCTCTGGGAGGAAACAACTAGTGGCTAATCAAGATATTTTAATCGTCGACGACGAAATCGGCATCCGCGAACTTCTATCTGAAATCTTGCTGGATGAGGGGTATAGCGTTGCACTCGCAGAAAATGCAGAGGCTGCACGCAAATACCGTAACCAAGGTGAACCACGTTTGGTGCTTCTGGACATCTGGATGCCCGACACTGACGGTGTGACACTACTCAAAGAGTGGGCGCGCAATGGTCAACTCACCATGCCCGTCGTGATGATGTCAGGCCATGCCACTGTGGATACCGCAGTGGAAGCAACCCGGATTGGAGCGCTTGATTTTCTTGAAAAACCCATCGGTTTGCAAAAACTACTGGCCACCGTCAAACGCGCTTTTTCACAGCCAGTGAATCAGGTAAAGCCCAATCAGGGTTTGCAGAGCCTCGGTAATAGCCCAGCGATTACTTCGCTGCGTGAGGCGCTTGACCAGGTTGCAAGCCAAACCCTGCCTATCACATTAACCGGCGAACCAGGATCCGGTTTTGAAACGTGCGCGCGGCATTTAACCCGCCCTAACACGCCGTTTATCTCGCCAAGTTCCAATGAAGAACTCGCCTTGCCGCCGCAAGACTTGCTCAATCGTGCGACTGGCGGGACGATTTTTGTTCGTGATATCGCTTGGCTAGATCGTAAAGCGCAAACCGGCTTGCTCAATTTGCTGCCTAAGCTGGAAAAATACAAAATCCGCTTAGTCACTGCCTCCAGTCGGCCACTCGATCAGCTCATTGGCCAGTGCGAACCTGAATTGCTGCGTCAACTCACGCAAATCATCTTGGCGGTTCCGCCTTTGCGTGCGCATGCTGAAGACGTCCCTGCGATGGCCGAAGTGTTGTTAGCACAAACAGTCACCAGCAATAAACTCGGACCACGGCGCTTTTCTAAATCAGCCTTGCAATTACTCAGCCAACAAGATTGGCCGGGCAATATTGATCAGCTGGCCAATGTGGTGAAAAGTCTCGCCCTCACCGGTCGCGATGGTGATATTGATATCTTGCCGGTCAGCCGTCTGCTCACGCAACTTTCACCTAATTCGCAAGAGGCGACTTTAGGCGTAACGCAGCAAGCTATGCCGCTACCGCAAATTGATCTTGATTTACCGCTGCGTGAAGCACGCGATCAATTTGAGCGGTTTTATTTAGAGCGCCAAATTGAGTTATCCAACGGTAATATGAGTCGTGTCGCCGAGCGAATCGGCTTAGAGCGCACCCATCTTTACCGTAAGTTAAAACAATTAGGTATCCAGATGCCGCGTAAACAACGCGTCGTTGAAGAGCAATAAATCACGATACTGACGCAAAAAATCGGCCATATTGTGGCCGATTTTTGTTTTTAAGCCGCTAATTCATCCAGTGAGGGTTATTTTGCCCAATATTTTAATCTTAGGTGCCGGACGAGTCGGCTCTTCGGTCGCCGAACAACTCGTTCATGAACGCTACAATGTCACCATTGTGGACAACGATGCCAGCTTACTGAAACCACTGGCTGATCGCCTGGATTTACGCACCTTATTGGGTTCAGCCAATAGCCCAAAAACCCTCATCGCCGCTGGCATCGAAGATACTGATTTACTACTTGCGGTCACGCCCTATGACGAAGTGAATATCGTCGCGTGTAAAATCGCCCACGATTTATTCAATGTGCCGATTCGCTTAGCGCGAATCCGCGAGCAAGATCTACTGAGCTACCCAAGTCTGTTTAACGACAGTGGCTTTGCCGTTAATCACGTCATTACCCCCGCGCAAATTGTCACCGACTATTTAGTCAGCCTGATTGAAACCACTGAAGCATTGCAAGTCTTAGAATTTGCCGATGGTTTAGCCAAAATGATCGCCGTTCGGGTTGAAGCTGGCTCGCAAATGGATGGGCAAGATTTAGCCTATCTCGCTCGGCAACTCAACCCGATCGAGTGCCGCGTGGTATCGATTTATCGCAGTAATCACCGCCTTAAACCGGACGGCAAGGTGAGTTTAAAATCCGGCGACGAAGTTTTTTTTCTGGCGGCAAGTCGTGATGTCAGCCGCGTGATGAGTGCATTTTGTACTCAAATCAAACCCATACGCCGCATTACCATTTGTGGCGGCGGCAATGTTGGCTACCGACTGGCCAAACAAATCGAAAAACGTTACGCCATTAAATTGATTGAAAATAATCGCGAGCGGGCGCAATGGCTGGCTGAACATCTCACTGATTGCTTGATTTTGCACGGCCAAGCCACCGACGAAGACTTACTTGAAAACGAGCAAGTCGATCGCTGCGATTTATTTTTGGCGCTCACATCTGACGACGAAGACAATATCATGTCGTCCTTACTCGCCAAACAAATGGGCGCACACCGTGTGGTGTCGATTATCAACCGCTCGCGCTACGTTGATTTATTGCAAGGCGGCAAAATTGATGTTGCGCTCTCGCCAGCGCAAATCACCATTGGCGCATTACTGGCGCATGTCCGCCAAGGCGATATTGTCGCAGTGCATAGCCTACGTCGCGGCGAAGCCGAGGCCATTGAACTGATCGCCCATGGCACGCCGGATACCTCCAAAGTCATTGGCCGTAAAATCGAGGACATCAAATTGCCGCAAGGCGCTGATTTGGCGGCGGTGATTCGCGACAACACCGTTTTGATGGCGCATCACGACACGGTGATTCTTAACAACGATCATGTGATTTTATTTATTGATAATAAAAGCCATATTCGTGACGTTGAGAAGTTGTTTGCGGTTTCATTAGGGTTTTTCTAAATGCAATTAGCGCAAAAATTATTACCCACCGTCAATATCGTCGCCCGGGTGTCGATGCTATTTTCACTGAGTCTACTGGTGCCCATTGCAATGGCGTGGTGGCATCAAGACGCGGCTTTACTGCCTTTTATCCAAGCTTTAATTGGCTTACAACTATTTAGCGTGGGCTTATTTTTACTCACTCGGCATTACCGACGAGAATTATTGCCCAGAGATGGCTTTATTCTTGTCGTGAGTTTGTGGACCGCGCTGCCTGCCGTCGCGGCAGTGCCATTGATGCTGTATGACCCGCAACTGTCTTTTACCAATGCGTATTTTGAGACGATGTCGGCATTATCGACGACGGGTGCCACGGTAATGGTGGGCTTGGACCATCTGCCTGAATCAATTAATCTATGGCGGCACTTACTCAATTGGCTAGGGGGTATGGGTATCATCGTCTTAGCTGTAGCGATCTTCCCACTATTAGGGGTGGGGGGTATGCAATTATTTAAAGCCGAAACCCCGGGCCCAATCAAAGACAGTAAGCTCACGCCACGCATTCACGAAACCGCCCGCAATCTGTGGCTGATTTATACGGGCCTCACGGTGTTGTGCGCGCTGCTACTGCGTTGGGTGGGTGGTATGAGCTGGTTTGACGCGGTGTGCCACGCTTTTGCCGCGCTGAGCCTTGGCGGGTTTTCTACCCATGATGCCAGCGTCGGTTTTTTTAATTCGCCGCTGATTGAAGGCATTTTGATGCTGTTTATGCTATTGGCAGCGACTAATTTTGCCACGCATTATTTTGCTTTATCTGGTCGCAAACTCTCGGTGTATTGGCACGACTCTGAGTTCAAAGCCATGCTGCTGCTGATCGCATCGAGCATTGCCGGTTTAAGTTTCTTTTTAGTTTGGCAGCAGACCTATCCGGATTTGCTTACGGCATTGCGTCACGTTGCCTTTAATTTGATTTCAATTGCCACCGATTGCGGTTTTGCCAGTGTCGATTTTGGCCAATGGCCGATTTTTGCCCCCTTAGTGATGTTGCTATTGTCATCGATTACGGCGTGTGCTGGATCCACCGGTGGCGGCATTAAAATGATCCGCACCATTATCCAAACACGTGAAGTCGGCCGGCAAATGTCATTGCTGCTGCATCCACAAGGGATTCATCCTTTACGCGTTAACGGTCAAATCATCCCCAATTCGATTTTGGCCTCGGTGATGGGGTTTATCTTTTTATATTTCACCAGCATTGTGGTGCTCACTTTTGCTTTACTACTTTCTGGCTTGGATTTTATTTCCAGCTTTAGCGCCATCATTGCCTGCATTAATAATGCCGGCCCTGGCCTTGGTGAAGTGGGGCCTGCCAGTAATTATTCGGGCTTAACTGATTTTCAAACTTGGGTATGTAGCTTTGCAATGCTCTTGGGGCGACTCGAAATATTCTCGGTTTTAATCTTATTTACCCGAGCTTTTTGGCGGAGTTAATCCCCCACTCACCGCATTAATGCCTGCAATACGCTTTAACTCGCTACGAAAGAAAAACCATGGAAACACTCTTTACCGGTATTTTGCTGTCTTTATCACTGTGCTTAGATATTGGCATGGTGAATGTCGCCATGATTGATGTCGCCATGAAGCACGGCCGCCGTGCTGGCTTTATTTTGGGACTCGGTTCTTGTTTTGCCGATTTGTTCTACGCCATTTTGGCCTTGCTCGGTATGCGCTATTTATTACAGTTTCCGGCTGTGCAATGGGTTACTTGGCTGGGGGGTGGCAGTATTTTGATTTATTTGGCGTGGAAAATGGCCAAAGAAGCATTACAAGACGCCCAGCGAGCCGAAACCGCCCATCCGCCTTTGCCGGCCAAGCATCATTTATTTGGCCGTGGACTGATGCTGGCCTTGGCCTCACCAACGTCAATTTTATGGTTTGCTGCGGTCGGCGGTGCGCTGATCGCGCAAGCCACCGATGGCACTTGGTTCAGTAGCGCGGCATTTTTACTCGGCTTTTTTATTGGCGGCGTCGCTTGGAGCTTAGGGCTTGTGATCGCCAGCCACCACGGCGGCCAAGTAATGGGCAATCGCTTCAAACAAGCTTGCCATGCAGTTTCGGCACTGCTGTATGTGTATTTTGCCGTGCTCGTGCTGCGTAATGGCTATCTCGCCCTCTGGCTAAACTAGGGTCTGTTGACATTGGGTTTGCCAACTGCGCTGGTAGGTATTTTGGCCCAAGGCAAGGTATGTGCGCGCAGCGTAGATTTCTACGCAGCGCTTCTTGGTAACGCAGCATCCGCCCCAGAGCCGCCAACCCCCAGCAGCGCCTCGGGCAAGATTGCGCTTAATCGGCGATTTCGGTCTTGCCCCGTCCCGATTGCTTGGCGCGGTATAAAGCTTCATCCGCACGCAGCAATAAGGCGCGGCCATTCTCATCGTCTTTTAACTGCGCAATCCCCGCAGAAAAACGCACTTCAATTCTTTGATTATGGTGAATATACGGTGTTCGGCCGGCCACCAATTTCAATCGGTCAATCACATAACTGGCACCGCGAACATCGGTATCGACAAGGAGCAGTAAAAACTCTTCGCCACCATAGCGCACTAACACATCCGATTCGCGCAGCACCGCTTTGGTGAGGTTGGTCACGTGAATTAACACCTGATCACCGACTAAATGCGTGAATCGATCGTTAATTAATTTAAAGTCGTCCAAATCAATAATCGCGGCGGTTAAGCGGCCATCAATGCGCTGCGCCCTTTTGACTTCACGCAGCAATAAATGATCGAGTCCTTGCCGATTTAAAGCCCCGGTTAAGGCGTCTTGCTCGAGGACTTTGCGATTAAATGCTAAATCTTCTTCAATATGCCGAATCGAATCACGAATCGTCTGTAAATCGCTATGCGATGTTCTTACGGTGGAATGCACATTATGCGTGGTGCTGATCACCACATTGAGCATGTCTTCTAAAGACGCTTGCGTTTCTTCAATACTCACTTGCTGCGCCACATGCGCTTGGCGTACTTGCTTTAAGTCGCCGAGTTTTTGCTCAAAAACTTGGCTAGAATCGGCCAAATTTTCCAATAAGCTTTCGGTCAGTA
Source organism: Deefgea salmonis (assembly GCF_020531905.1). GTDB lineage: Bacteria > Pseudomonadota > Gammaproteobacteria > Burkholderiales > Chitinibacteraceae > Deefgea > Deefgea salmonis. The sequence goes on from NZ_JAJAWG010000006.1 coordinate 128,647, forward strand.
AGCTCGCCCCTTCTGTGGCATCATCGAGCTTATACAAAACTTGCCAAGCCACCTGCATCTCGCTGGCGGTTTTGCTTTCTGGTGCCTTGATGGTCAAAATGGCGTTATAAAATTGGGTGTAATTTTCAGGCGTTGGCGGCAAAGCGCGCTCAGAAAGCCGCTTAAGTGCAATGCGGGCAATTTCCACCGGATTAACTGGGGTGGACAGAGTCATGGAGTTAAAGCCTAGCGTTGGTTTATACTATGGTCTCGATTGTAAGGACATGCGCATACTTCGCCAAGTCCATTATTCAAAAACAGTCATTTTCATTTCATTTCGCCACGGGCACTACGGTTATCTCCATTATGCATATTCATATTCTTGGTATTTGCGGCACTTTTATGGGCGGCATTGCCGCACTCGCACGTGCGGCAGGTCATACCGTGACCGGTTGCGATAGCAATGTGTATCCGCCGATGTCAACCCAGCTTGAAGCACTCGGCATTGAGCTCATCGAAGGCTTTGGCGTTGAGCAATTGGCGCTACAACCTGATTTATACGTCGTGGGTAATGTCGTTAAACGGGGTATGCCGCTGATGGAGGCGATTTTAAACGCAGGACTGCCCTATACCTCTGGCCCGCAATGGCTGGGCGAACAAATTTTACAAGACAAATGGGTATTGGCCATTGCCGGTACGCACGGAAAAACCACCACCACCGGCATGCTGGCGTGGATTTTAGAATACGCTGGCTTGGCCCCCGGATTTTTGATCGGTGGCATCCCTGAGAACTTCGGCATTTCGGCGCGCTTGCCGCAAACGCCGCGCCAAGATCCGCATAGCACCTCGCCATTTTTTGTCATTGAGGCCGATGAATACGATACGGCATTTTTTGATAAACGCAGTAAATTCGTGCATTACCGCCCACGCACCGCCGTTTTAAATAATTTAGAATTTGATCACGCCGATATTTTTGCTGATTTAACGGCAATTGAAACCCAATTTCATCACCTCGTTCGCACTGTTCCTAGCCAAGGGCGCGTGATTGTGAATGGCAAAGAGGCCAGCTTGCAACGCGTACTCGATCGCGGTTGCTGGAGTGAGACTGAATTTTTTGCTGGCAGCGAGCACGGCTGGCAAGTGGGTACAGTGTACTCAGATGGCTTTGAAGTCTTACTTGATGGTCAAGCGCAAGGCCGTTTAACCTGGGCGCTGATGGGCGAGCACAACGCGCACAACGCCTTAGCGGCGATTGCGGCGGCACGCCATGTGGGCGTTACACCCAGTGTTGCCATTGAAGCGTTGGGGCAATTTGCCAATGTCAAACGACGCATGGAGGTCAAAGGCTGCGTGAATCAAATCACCGTTTACGATGATTTTGCCCACCACCCAACAGCCATTGCCACCACCATTGCTGGGCTACGCGCTAAAGTCGGCCAAGCGCGGATTTTGGCCGTGCTTGAACCGCGCTCAAATACCATGAAGCTCGGCACGATGAAAGCGGCCTTGCCCGCCAGTTTAGCGGCTGCTGATCAAGTCTTTTGTTATGGTGCCAATTTGGGCTGGGAGCCCAGCGAAGCACTGACTGAACTCGGTGATAAAGCGCAAAGCTTTAATGACATACCGGCATTAATCCAAGCGATCACGGCCAATGCGCAAGCAGGAGACCATATTTTAGTGATGAGTAATGGTGGCTTTGCTGGCATCCATGACGCTTTACTCAAGGCTTTGGCTTAACAGTAAAGTACGACAAGTCCTACTCGATATAAAAAGAGAGCGATACCTATGTATCGCTCTCTAAGCAATAATCTATATAGCCTAGCGGTATATACCTAGCACTTAACCGGTTCAGACTCTAAAACCAATTCAAATAGCGCTGCGACATCGGCCTGCACTGCTAGCTCCAAAGCCAGCACATCGGCGGCGGTTGCGCCACCGTGATTGACCAAGACTAAAGCTTGTTTTTCATACATGCCAACCGGCCCCAAGCGCCGCCCTTTCCAACCGGCTTGTTCAATCAGCCAGCCTGCAGCCAATTTATACTGCCCATCGGCCAAGGCATACGCCACCATTTGCGGATAACGCGCCTGTAATTTTTGATAATGCGCGGCACTGACGATGGGATTTTTAAAATAACTGCCGGCATTGCCAATCACCGCTGGGTCGGGCAATTTGGCTTGTCGAACTTGGCAAATAGCTTGCGAAACGGTGCTTGGCGTTGCTGGCAATTGCATCGCCTGTAAAGCATTCGCAATGTCACCATAATTGGTTTTGGTTTGATGATTTTTGGGTAAGCGAAACACCACTTCACAAATCAGCCAAGGCGTTGTTGATTGCTTAAAAAAGCTATCGCGGTAGGCAAACTGGCAATCAGCGGCGCTAAATTGTTGCATCTGGCCACTACTTAAATCAATAGCGGTTAAATGATCCAGCGTGTCTTTAAGCTCAACGCCGTAAGCGCCAATATTTTGCACTGGCGCCGCACCAACCGTCCCCGGAATTAAAGACAGGTTTTCCAACCCGCCCCAGCCTTGCGCCAAGGTCCATTGCACAAATGGATGCCACAGCTCACCCGCCGCTGCTGCGACGTACCACGCTTCGTCATCCTCGCGCAGTAAACGCTTGCCTTTGAGCTCAACATGGAGCACCACTCGATCTAGCGACTCGGACAACACCAAATTACTACCGCCACCTAAAATCAGCCATGGCAGCGTATTTAACTCAGGATCAAGTCGCCATGATTCGAGTTGCTCAATCGACTGTAGAGGTAAAATTCGGGATGCATAGGCAGTCAAACCCAAGGTATTCATTGCGCTTAAATTGGCACGCGGGCTTAATGAAGCAGACATAATCATCACAACAAAGCAAAAGGCGATTATCCACCACTTTACGTGTGGGATAAATAAAAAACCCCTCCACAGGTGGAAGGGTTGATAGGCATCATGCACTCAGTCAGCAACGCAAACCCTGATGGGTTCAGTGCCGCCCTAAGGCATGACTTGATCTCTGTAGCTTGAGTCATCAACGCCGCTCACGCTTTTATTCCTAACGATGACTAGTCTCCATCCTCTTTATTTTTGGCATTACCCGCGCAATCGAACTGGTCTTGCCGCAACCTTAAAAATGAAAGATTAATGTAATAATTATTCATTTTTAATGATTGTATCGCGCCAAAATTATATTTTTGATCACGACAAAGTCTATTTAGTAACAAAGTATTTTTTCTGTCAAGCGCCTCGTTCATCAAAAATAATAATCGGAAAATGCGCTCAACCATCCGCGTGCAGCACTGCCAAACAGCTCAAACTCGCCACTGGTGCAGTGCACCAAAACGCCAATAAAGTGCATTGATTTATAGCTCATCGGGCTTAAATAAAATATTGCACTGCAACATCATCGAATAATGATGTAGTTTAAAACGAAACAAATAAATTGGTTAATATCAAAAAAAAAGGGCGTATTTCCGACACTTTTAAAAGTAACCCAAACCATTACTGAATCCGGCGGCTAAAAAACAAACGATTTATTACACAAATATAACAACCAAGTAATAATCTTACGGGCTGAATTAAAATATTAACCACCGGAAAGTGGTATTACTATGGCCGGTTACCCAAATGCCAACGCGCGCAATACCATTTGGTTTGCTCTGCCGACGTCGGCACTAAAACACTGCCAGATTGCGATAAAAACCGCGGATAGGGCCCGGCCAGCTCGACAAAACGCACCCCAAGTCGTTCCTCGATATTTTTTCTAACCGCAGCCACCGGTGAATTAATCAATACGCCAACCATTAATGCGCCAGATTCCGGGGTATTTACAAACACTTCTTGAGCTAAATTACCCGCTAATTGTGCATTTTTACCGGCATACCATTGCGCCCCACCCCAGACTCGGATCGGCGTGTCCAAATGCAATCGAAAATAACTTTGCCACCACTGTGTTGACCATTCACTGCGACACGCCAAAGCCGCCTCGACTTTATCGCTAAAGTGACTGGGTAAGGCCCAAGTGGGCGCAGAATGCAAAAACGCCACCATACAGCCACAAGCAAACAATCGTTTTACTGGGCGCATGATGGCGTTTCCTTGTTATTGCGAGTAATTAACCGCTATTGCGTAAACCGGCTGAAACCCCATTGATGGTCAAATGCACCGCATGGCGTAATTCTTCCGAATCATCACCGCTACGGATTCGCTTGAGTAATTCAACTTGCAAGTGATTGAGTGGATCCAAATACGGCAAGCGATTATCCAGACTACGCGCCAACATTGGATTGTCTCCCAATAATTGGTCATGCTCAGTAATCACCAACACGGCATCGACCGAGCGTTGCCATTCGGCTTTAATCCGACCAAAAATACGCTTGGCAATCGCTTGATCCTGCACTAATTCAGAATAGCGTTCGGCAATGGCAATATCCGATTTAGCCAAGACCATTTCCATATTCGAAATCGTTACTTGCAAGAACGGCCAAGTTTTATACAGCTCACGCAGTAACGCTAAGCCTTCTTCCCCAGTTTCATCGAGATACTCCGCCACTGCGGTACCAAAACCATACCAACCTGGCAGCATTAAGCGGCATTGTGACCAAGAGAATACCCAAGGAATCGCACGCAAATCACCAATGCTGGTGGTATTGCGACGCGCTGCTGGACGCGAACCAATATTCAAATTCGGAATCTCGGTAATCGGCGTAGCTTCTAAGAAATAAGTAATGAAGTCAGGTGTTGCATAGACTAAATCACGATAGAACTGATACGCACGGCTCGACAAACGCTCCATCAACACACGGCGTGCTAAGACATCATCGGTTTGCTCGATCAAAGGCTGAAAGCTGGCATCCAAAGTCGCGGCAACTAAAATCTCCAAATTACGTCGACCCACTTCACGGTCGGCATATTTAGCGGTAATCACTTCACCTTGCTCAGTAATTCGAATTTGTCCATTCACTGAACCGGCTGGCTGCGCCAAAATTGCATCGTAAGCCGGTCCACCACCACGGCCCACCGTACCACCACGGCCATGGAATAAACGCAGCGTAACACCGGCAGCAGTAAACACTTCGACCAAGTTAAGCTCGGCTTTATACAGCTCCCAATTGGAAGTGAGGTAGCCGCCTTCTTTATTCGAGTCAGAATAACCCAACATCACTTCTTGCACTTGACTGCGGCAATTGAGCAGCAAACGCCATTGTGGCAAGGCAAATAACTCGCCCATGATTTTGCCGCTATCGCGCAAATCTGGCGTGGTTTCAAACAATGGAATGATATTGACTTTGCTGCGCACTTGCGGTGCCAATGACACCAAGCCCACGTCATTGAGTAATACCGCCACTTCCAACATATCCGAAACGGATTCACAGTTAGAAATAATATAATTCGGTAATACGGCCTCACCATAGCGCGCTTGTAATTCAGCGGCAGCGACCAAGATATCTAATTCTTGCTGCACTTCTGGGCTATAGGTCACATCGTATGGGCAGATTAATGGCCGTGGGCTTGAAAGCTCACGCAGCAGTACCGTACGCCGAGATTGCTCATTGAGCTTGCTGTATTCTTCTAAACCGGCTTGCTGAAACAGCTCAGCAATCATTTTTTCATGAATCGCCGAATTCTGACGCATATCGACTGGCGCTAAGAAAAAGCCAAATACCGATACAGCACGCTGCAAACGGCGCAAACGGCCATTGGCTAACTTCACCGCACCATGGGCTTTTAATGAGCGTTCAATCGTCGCCAAATCAGCTGACAATTCTCCAACATTTTGATATGCCGCAGCCCGTGCCACATCGTGTAATTCATGATGAAACGTACCAATTTCAAGCGCGGTAGCAAAAATACGCGATGCAATCGCCGAAACGGCTTGGCGGTAAGGCTCTCCCAATTTACGCGCTTTATCATCCACGGCGGATTCGGCAAGAATCGATAAGTCTTGATCAACGGCCACCAAGCGCGTCGACATCGACAATTCGCCTTCCAGCTTCAAGCATTGTTGGTAGTAATGGTCTAAAGCCACGCCGGCTTGACGTGAAACGGCATAGCGCATCACATCGGCCGTCACATTGGGGTTGCCATCGCGATCACCACCAATCCAGCTACCCACTTGAATAAAGTTCGGCAATTGAATCGCCTCACCCGTCATATCAGAAAACTTGTCTTCCAAATCTTGATACAAGCGCGGAATTTCATGCAAGAAGGTATTGCGGAAAAAGGTTGAGCCATTTTCAATTTCGTCTTGCACGGTCAGTTTTACCGTGCGCACTTCGCGGGTTTGCCACAAAGTCAGCATGACCCGTTCCATCGCCTCTTGGTTGTCGCGAACTTCTTCTGGCGTCATCTGGCTACGATCGCGCTCTGTCAGTAAGGCAGCGAGTGCATTATGACAATTGAGTATGGTTTTACGCTTCACTTCTGTCGGATGCGCTGTCATCACCGGTGCTATCAGTGTATCCGCCAATAACGCTAACATTTCAGATGGCTTAACGTTACGTTCTAATAGATCATCAATCACCGCGGCAATACTGCCACGTTGGGGTTTTGAACCGGCAATTTTATGCGCGCGGCGGCGACGATTGTGATGTAAATCCTCTGCTATATTTGATAAATGCGAGAAATAACTAAATGCACGCACCAAGGCCATGGTGGTTGGCATATCCAGCACCGACAAGGACCGCGCCAATGCTTTACCCGCATCAGGCTCATGGCCTTGCACGTAACGGAATGCAAGTTGACGGATCGCTTCAATTTGTTCAGCGGTTGCAGCACCAGCCTGTTCACGAATCGTGTCAGACAACAAGGCAGCAAGTAGATCAAGATCTCGCTTTAAGGGTTGGTCTTTCTCAGCAATAGGTAAGTTCACAGGCATGGCAGTCCAACTTTATGGAAATTCAAGACAATATTTTTTCCATCTTACCAAAAAATACCAATTTTTGCGTCACTATGTGTCAGCAAGTCATTCTTTCAAGGTCATCGTCGCATGCCACAATATACCTTTCACATGCTGAATGTTTTCGCAGAGAAGCCTTTAGCTGGCGATCCATTGGTGGTTTTTGAAGTCAATGACATCCCAAGCACAGCAACCTGCCAAGCTCTCGCCTATCAAATGGGCAGTACTGAGGTGGCTTTTTTTAGTCCAAATAAAAAACAACTTCAATGCTTTACGCAGCAATACGCACTGCCATTTTCGGGCCGAGCTTTAATTGGGGCCGCAGCCATTGCTCGACATTTAGATGCTGAATTCAAGTCTTTACTTCTCACCGACAATGCGCGGCAAATAAAGATTGGGTATAGCCATGAAGAGTACAATTTTATTAGCTCAGCGGGCAGTACCCGCCCATACGACCAAAGCCAGCTGGCACTCGCCCAAGCACTTAACATCAGCGTTCATGATCTAGTGCATCCGATTTTATGGGTCGATAACGGCGCTGAGCAACTGATGATTCAAACTCGGACTCGGCAAAGCGTCTTACAAGCCCAACCTCACCCTGCCTTATTAGCCCAAGCGTTAGACAGCCCCAAAGCCATGGTGCAAGCCACAATTTGGCATCGTGATGGTGAGTTGCTCACCGCACGTTGCTTTAGCTCAGATCCTTTTGGCGTGACCGAAGATTTTGCCTCAGGCACTGCCGCTGCCAATCTGGCGAGTTACTTACTGGCTACTGGGGTCAAAGCACCGTTGCAACTGAGAATTGAACAAGGCCATACCATTCAAAAATTGATTAGCCGGCTGTGTGTGATCAACATCAAGATCAACCCATTACTACAGATTTGCTGCTCAGGTAAAGTGAACTATTTAGGAAACGGTATTATTAATCTCTAATATCCAAGGCATAATAGCGCCCATACACCGTCTTTGTTACAAATGGTATGGGATTTCACGATGACACTTAAATTTAAAGCATGGGCCTTATCCATTGCCGTTCTCGTCGCCTTAATCGGCGTCATGTTAGTTGGCTTAATCACCATGCGTGATATGAGTGCAAGCGACAATCAAGCACGTATTGAACAACTCCTTAAAAGCACCTACCTGACGATTACTCAGCTAGAAAACTTAGCCGCCAGCGGTCAACTGACCGAAACACAAGCCAAAGCCATTGCAACGCAAATTTTACGCGAGAACAAATATCACAAATCTGAATACGTTTACGTTACCGACGAAAAACTCAACTTCATCGCAACGCCACTCGATCCACAATTGCACGGCACCAGCTTTAATGAATTTAAAGATGCCAAAGGCGGCAGCGTTGGCGCCATCGCGCTAGCGGCACTCAATCAATCGGGCGGCGCACTCACCGCCTATCCATGGACCTCAGAGCGCGACGGAACAGTCGTCGAGCTACTGTCGGTGGCACAAAAAACACCGCGCTGGGGCTGGATTGTCGGCAACGGCGTTAGCTCCGCCGAAGCGCAAGCGCGCTTTTGGAGTAACGCGCGTTGGCAAGTTTGGATCTGTCTGGTGGTTGCTGGCATTGTTGGTTTTCTGATGCTCACCACCGTGCGCCGCATTTTAAATGACTTAGGTGGCGAACCGGCTGAAGTATTAAAACTGGTACAAAGCGTGGCCGATGGCAATTTACAAAACCACCACGAAGCCGACAACGCCGCACCGCATAGTATTTTTGCCTCGGTCATCCGCATGCGCGAATCATTACGCACCGTGATGTCGCAGCTATCACAAGCGGTATCCACCCTACACCACACCAGTGAAGACATCGTGGCACGCGCCCAAGACAGCAATCGATTAATTGAAGCGCAAGGCCATGCCGCCAGCCGCATTGCGCATACCGCAGAGCAATTTGCGGCACAAACTCGCTCAGCTGAAAAACAAGCCAATACCGCTCGCCAACAAAGCGAATCGGCCACCGCGATTTCTGCACAAGGCCTCACGGTGATTTCATCGGCCGTCACCCGTTTTGCCGATATTGAACAAGCGGTTGGCGACACCCAAAGCAGTATTGATGACTTAGCGCAGCGCGTTGGCAGCATTTCCGCCGTTATTGCCGTCATTCGCGACGTCGCCGACCAAACTAATCTACTGGCACTCAATGCAGCGATTGAAGCGGCGCGCGCTGGCGATATGGGGCGTGGCTTTGCAGTCGTCGCCGACGAAGTGCGTAAACTCGCCGAGCGAACTAGCTCAGCAACGCAAGAAATTGGCCTCACCATTACCGCAGTTCAGGGCAGTGGCCAGAATGCCAAAACGCGGATGGATGATATGTTCATCCAACTCAAAGAAGGCATACGCCAAGCCAAAGAAGGCGGCGAAGCGGTCAAGGCCATTCGCCAAGAAACCGAAGCCACCGCGTTGGTGGTAGGGGCGATTGGCAATGCACTGGCTGAGCAAGTACATGCCAGCATGGCGATTCGCAACGATGTCGATGAAGTGGCGCAATCTTCCAGCGGCACCATGTCGGCTGCCCAAGGCACGGTCGGCGCAGCGCAATCAATTAAAGTCGTTTCCGAGCAACTCGCAACTTTAGTGCATAAATTTCGGCTATAAATGCCCTAGCCCAAGTCCGTCGCTCAGCCGTCGGGCTTTTTTTTGACTGTGCACCGCGTCATAGCTTGCTTGATAAAAACAGCGCAAAATCAATCTATTCCAAGCAAGGAGCACGCATAATGAGCACCACCAGCACCCACCCTCTGATTTTAGCGGCAGCGGCGTCTGTCATTTTGGCCTCGGGCGTCGGCATCGCCCATTGGCTGGGCTACGTCGGTAATACACCTCAGCCTAGCGCCAGTGCCCCCGCGCTGATAGCCAGCAGTACTGCAACCGCAAGCCCAACGCCAACCCTGACCGCAACACCATCGCCAACACCGACCGCAAGCCCAACACCTTCACCAACCGCGACGCCCACGCCCACACCCAGCAAAAAACCCAAATACCACCCAAAACCAACGCCAGTTCCTGTCGCTGCTGACCTCGTTTGGAGCAAAGTACCCACCAGCAATAGCGCGGTAAGCTGCCCCAATTGCGGACAAATTACCCACATTGAAACCATTCAAGCCGATGGCGAGGGCTCTGCCGCTGGCGTATTGCTCGGCGGCGCAGCCGGCGGCGTGATCGGCAATCAAATCGGCAAAGGCAACGGCAAAACCGCCGCCCGAATTTTAGGTGCTATCGGTGGCGCACTGATTGGCAATCAAGTTGAAAAACGCGTCAACACCCAAACCCATTATGAAGTCACCGCGCAATTTGCCGACGGTAGCACCCGCACCATTCAATACCCACACATGCCAGCATTACGCGTTGGGCAACGGGTTAAATTAATCAACGGAGAATTAGTTGAATACTAAAATATCGCTACGCCAGAGGATTAAAGTAAAAAAAACCGCAAACTATTTTGCGGTTTTTTTGTGTTATCGCTTTATTCTTTCGCCTCATCGGGCAAGGCCGTGACCGTTGCCGGCGGCAAACGTTGCGGATAAAAAATCCAGCTCCGCGCTAATTCATAAAAAACCGTCAGCAACACTGGGCCAATAAAGACGCCCAACATGCCAAACGCTAAAGCACCGCCGAGCACACCAAAGAAAATCAAAATAAACGGTAGCGAACTGCCTTTGCCAATCAACAAAGGTTTAATCACATTATCGGCCGACCCCACCACGAACAACATCCACAGCACCATGAAAATAGACCAGCCCACTTCACCGTGATAATACAGCCATGCCGCAGCCGGCAAACCGATCAAAGAAGGACCAAACGGCATTAACGCTAGGATAAAACTCGCAAAACCCAGTGATGCCGCATTCGGCACGCCAGAAATCAAAAACGCAAACCATGCCAACACCGCCTGCACCACGGCAGTTCCCATAAAGCCGTAGACCACACCCTTGGTCGACGCCAAAGAAATGCCCAATAATTCGATACTGCGCTCTCCGGCAAGTCGCTCAACAAAACCGCGAATCCACGCCAATAAATCTTCGCCACCCATATAAATAAAAAATGAAATAAACAAACTCATCACCAGCAACATCATGCCACTGCCGATCTCTTTAGCCAGCAACAACAATAACTGCGATGCAGGGGCGATATAGCTGCGAAATGAAGTTAATGTCTCGGCATCTTTGGCACCTAACTTGGTCCAAAACTGATCAATATAATTACCCGCCAGCGGTAAAGAAACTAACCACTGGGGTAATGCTGGCCAGCCCTGGCCAAATGCCGCATGCAGTTGAATACCCCAAGATGATGCAGCACTAGAAAAATCACTCGCCGCCAATACAATCGGCAGCAAAATAAAACAACATAATGCCGAAATCATCGCCACGGCAGCCAGCGCCCGTCGACCGCGCAAGCACTTCACCAAAAAAAGATAAGGCCGCCAAGTACTAATCACTAAAATACCGGCCCACAAAGTGGCCGCCAAAAAAGGACGAACAATTGAAAAAATGGTCAATGACAACAAACAAATCACCGCCAATGCAATCAAAGGCTCAACAAAATCAGCCGTTTTGTTTTTCATAACGCGTAAGCTCAACAAGTAAAGTGGGCTAAGCATAATCTAAAAATCAGTCAATTGTCGTGATCGGCAATAAAAAACGACCCATCGCAAGATGGATCGTTGGTGTGGGTTACCCCTCAATTTAAATTATCGACCTTGATTGGCGGTCACCCGAGCGCGGTAAATTAACAAGCCCATCATATTGCTAATATCTCGCTTTACTTGCAAAGAATCCACTCGCCCAAAACGATCACTTAATGCCTCATGCACTTCGCAGGCCAAATGAAATAACAGTGGTTTTTCGCGCATTGGCGCACTCACCAAATAATGATTAATTTCATTGACGATTTGATCGGCTAATTCATCAGGATAAATTGCTCTCGAATTTAAAATACAATCGAGTAAGCGCACACCAATCACACCCAGCGAAAGCAATTGAATTGTCATTGCAAACCTCTTTGATCACAGCATTTGCTTCACTTTAGTGAGCAAGCCTTTGTAATGTCGGCCAATCCGTCAAACGGTACGAGCGCCTAGGGCCTGTTGACCTTTGGCTTCCCGCCGCTGCTTACGCACTTTTCGCGGCGAATCAAGGCGGAGTCAGCGATGCATCATCATTCTAAGTCAGCGGGCTACAACGTACGATGCGCCGAGAAAAGCGCCCAGCCAGATTTAACAACTCGGTTTGGCTGCGGCTTTTTTAAATAAAGTCAGCCTGATACTGCGTTACCAAGCGCTAACGTAGATTGACTACGCTGCGCGCTGCGCGCTTTGCCTTAGGCCCAAATCCGCGCAAACGCGGCGTAAAACCAACGTCAACAGACCCTAAGGGTATTCCAATAGCGACAAGCCAAATAATTTACTTTACATTTAGATGATGCAATGCACCATTCGGAGAAATTATTTATGTGCGGAATTGTTGGCGCAGTATCAAATCGAAATGTCGTTCCAATGCTATTGGCCGGTCTTGCTCGACTCGAATATCGTGGTTATGACTCCAGCGGTATCGCACTCAATGGCGATCAGCAGTTAGAGCGCATTCGTGTTGCAGGCCGAGTCGCCGATTTAGTCGAGCGCTGCCAAAGCGCCAGCGGGCAAAGCGGCATTGCCCATACTCGCTGGGCCACCCACGGCATTCCATCGGAAGCCAACGCCCACCCTCACCTGGGTGGTGACTCGATTATGGTGGTGCATAACGGCATTATTGAAAACCACGCCGAACTCAAACTCGAGCTCCAAGCTGCTGGCTATGTATTTACTTCGGAAACCGATACCGAAGCCATCGCCCATCTGATTCATTTTAATTTACAACACAGCCCGCATCTTTTAGCCGCAGTCCAAACCAGTATCGCTCGACTGCGCGGCGCATTCGCCATCGGCGTTGCCAGCGCCATTGAGCCCAATACCTTGATTTGTGCCCGACAAGGCAGCCCCTTAGTTTTAGGGCTTGGTTTTGAAGAGCAGTTTTTTGCATCCGACATCGCCGCCTTACTGCCACTCACTCAGCGCATGATTTATCTAGAAGAAGGCGATTTAGCAATACTGAACACCGCCGGCATTCAGATCTTTGATCGACAAGGCCAAGCCGCCGATCGCCCTGCACGTACCCTCGACGTGGTCACCGATTCTGCCGATTTAGGCCCATACCGCCATTACATGCAAAAAGAAATTTTTGCTCAGCCGATCGCCCTTGCCGACACGCTTGCTGCCGCGCTCAAACACGGCTTTTCCCCCGAGCTATTTGGCAGCAATGCGCATGAAATATTCAACAAAACCAGCGCAATTCGTATTGTCGCTTGCGGCTCAAGCTACCATGCCGGACTTGTGGCGCGTTACTGGATTGAGGAATACACCGGTCTACCCGTCAGCGTCGATATCGCCAGTGAATACCGCTATCGCAGCGGCAAAGAACAAGATGGCACCTTGATTGTGGCCATCTCCCAATCCGGGGAAACCGCCGATTTACTCGCCGCACTTCGCTCCGCCAAAGAGCGCGGCCAAGTGCATATTTTGGCGCTATGCAATGTCGCCCACTCCACACTCACACGCGAAGCTGACCTTGTTGCGCTCACCCATGCCGGCATTGAAATTGGCGTTGCATCCACCAAAGCATTCACCACCCAACTGGCCGCACTCTTTACCTTGGCCGGCACACTGGCCCACTGCCGACAAACCCTCAACCCAGCAGCATTAGCAGAATTGGCCAATTGCCTACCCCGTTTGCCCGCCATGTTCACCGATATTTTCCCACTAGAAACCGAGCTAGAAGAATGGGCCCACGAACTCAGCCACTATAACCACGCGCTCTTTTTAGGCCGGCATACGCTATTTCCTATCGCGCTAGAAGGTGCACTCAAGCTCAAAGAAATCGCCTATATCCACGCCGAAGGCTACGCTGCAGGCGAACTCAAACACGGGCCACTGGCCTTGGTGGACGAAGAGATGCCGGTCATTGTTTGCGCCGCCAATGATGCGCTATTTGATAAATTACTGTCTAACCTACGCGAAGTCCAAGCGCGTGGCGGCAAGATTTTTTTAATCGCCGAGCCCGGCTGCGAAGCCGCCTTTGACTACTGCCATCGCACCATTACGCTACCGAGCCAAACCGGCCCACTCGCCCCGATTGTCTTCACCCTACCCCTACAATTTTTGGCCTATCACACCGCCTGCCGCAAAGGCACCGACGTCGATAAGCCGAGAAATTTAGCCAAAAGCGTCACTGTTGAGTAATTTTCAACGGATAATTTTACTTAAAATGTAATTTTAATGTAATTTAAAAATGAAGTTCGGATAAGTTGCACTTTAGAAACAATTGAAGTACATCCAATTGAGTCTGAATCAAAGTATCGATTCACGGGCTTGAAAACATGAAAGGCCGCTACCTGATGGTTAGCGGCCTTTCATGTTTTCAAGCTTTGTTATCGACACCTCGGCGATAGCGGACATCTAAAAAATTATTTTCCTTAAGTTTTTTCGCTACCGTTAGTGTCCATATTTAGCAGCACACCGCATCATTTAAACGGTGACATGCCGAGGTAAACCCAATGAAATCAGCGCGGCTAAGGCAATAAAGGCCGCCGAGATCCACAGGCACGCCGCCAAACCCGCGCTTTGGTAGACCCAGCCCGACAACACGGTGCCGATGAGTCGCCCCATCGCATTGGCCATATAGTAAAAACCAACGTCGAGCGATGCGCCGTCCTCTTTGGCGTAGCTGACGATCAAATAGCTGTGTAATGATGAATTGATCGCAAACAGTACGCCAAACAACAGCAAACCACCAATGAGTATGACCGCCAAGCCATTACCCAGAATCACGCCCAAGGCAATACCCGCAGTTAATATAGCGAGCGGAATCGCCCACCGCATCGCGGCGCGGCCATCGGGGACTTTGCCAGATTTTTTGCCGGTGAAATACGGCGCAATCGATTGCACCATGCCGTAGCCAATCACCCAGCAGGCAAAGAATGTACCGACAGCCCAATCGGCCCAGCCTAAAGTCGTGGCCATGAATACGGGCAATGCCACGACAAACCACACATCGCGCGCGCCAAACAAGAACAACCGCGCTGCTGACAAAATATTCACCGCACGGCTACTGGAAAAAATCTCGCCAAATTTGGGCTTATTTTTCGCCTTGCCCAAATCGGATTTCAGACTCAGCAGACTGGCAATCCACACCAGCAATAACACGCCGGCCATCGCCCACATTGCACCGGCAAAGCCCAAAGTGGCAAGTAACACCCCGCCCAAGAAAAACCCCACGCCTTTGAGCGCATTTTTTGAACCCGTCAGCAGCGCCACCCAGTGATACAGCCGGCTTTCATAAGCCGCTTCGCCGGCTGGCCGCTGAGTTTTAGCACTAGCCGCGCCCGCAGGCAGCAGTGCCTTGATGCCGCTCTTGGCGCTCATTTTATTCAAATCTTTGGCAATCCCCGACAGTGCCTGCGCCGCCATCACCCACGGCACCGTCAGCATCGCCGTTGGCACCGTTAGCGCCAGCAGCGCAATCACTTGCAGGCCAAGACCGATATTCATCGTTTTATTCAGTCCAATCCGCGCCCCCAACCAGCCACCGACCAAATTGGTGATCACGCCAAAAATCTCATAAAACAAAAACAGCAGCGCGATATTGAGCGGAGAAAAACCCAGTTGATGAAAATGCAGCACCACCAACATCCGCAGCGCCCCATCAGTCAGCGTAAACGCCCAGTAGTTACCGGTGATGATGAGGTATTGGCGGATTTGTGGGGGGAGTGTGGAGAACATTTGAGTCTTTAGGGTATTGGCTTTTATGCCTTGTTTATAAATATCTACAGAGTAATACATGCCATACAGTAGTCCAATTAAGGCTGTGTAATTGGAAGGCGTTATGTGCGATTACGCTGTACTGATCGTGCTTACTAGGCTGTGCTAGTAATTACCCCTTTCATTTTTATGCTTCCACCTTTGCCATCGGCACTATGAAAAAATCCCCATCTATTTTCATGACTACATAAGTCAACTTGACAAATATGATGATCACTTGGCTTGATGACATCAGAGTAAAGCTTAAAACGTAATTCATCAGTATTAATTTCTACTACTAACCCTGAGAAATCCAGCTTATAGCAGCTTTGCAAAATCTTATGCGATGAAGATGGAAACGATTTTTTATAAATTTCATTATATTTTGGTTGAAAATATCGAATTAATCCGGCTTCAATAAGGTTAATTTGCTGCTCTTTAGTAAGTGGGTTGTTAAGTATATTAAAATAACGATTCTCATCGACTTTACTTGCCTCTTCAAAGTCGACTTCACTTAATCCAATACCATCCATTTTACTTATTATTCTATAATCGCAGTACTCAAAAGTTAGGACAAAAATCTCGCTTTCTGGATTGTTATATTGTTCATCTGCTAGTATTTTTTGAAGTGTTGAATGACTTTGTAATCTTTGGTGTGCGATTCTATTTCCATTTCCGTATGATTGGCCAATATATAGTACTTCAAGATGCCCTAACTGTTCATTCTCTATGTGCATTCCGTTTATAACGAATAGCATGTTTGCAGGTAACGTCCTGACTATATTATCGTTACTGTCGATGGTTTCAATTTGTCGATGAGGATAATTGGAGAGTCTTAAACCAACGGCACCATCTACTAGCTCGAATTCACTACTGAAAGACAGCTTATGCTGAATGCCATTTATTCGATAGCAAATGTGTCCGGAAATTTTTCCATCACTGTATTCAAATGTAGACTCTAGAAAGCTCAAACTTGGTATTTTTGTAATTACATAAATGTGGCAATTGTCAGAAATTTCTTTCTCTTTGGCATTCATTGAACCTCCCGAAGTTAACTGATTTGCAGACGTCATTAGCCAACTCTTTGAAAATAAACTAACAACATGTTCGGATAAGTTTCTTTTTACTGGGCCTTTCATTTTTTTATTCCAATTAATATATTTATTTTTTTAATTAATAATTACGTCGCAACAATACCTACAAAGGTATTTACTGATCAGCCAACCCTACCTGCCGCACCAACTCAGCCGTGCGGTTTACATAGCCCCATTCATTGTCGTACCACGCGTAGAGTTTGAGTTGCGTGCCGTTGATGACCATGGTGGATAGCGCGTCGATGATGGATGATCTAGCGTCGCCGCGATAATCGATCGACACCAGTGGGCGTGTCTCAAAGCCTAAAATGTTTTTCAGATACGTTTCTGATGCAGCTTTCAGTAGACCGTTCACTTCGTCCACCGTGGTGGCGCGTTCTAGCTCGAATACGCAATCAGTCAACGAGGCATTGGTGAGCGGCACGCGTACGGCGTGGCCGTTGAGGCGGCCTTTCAGTTCGGGGAAGATTTCGGTGATCGCAGTGGCCGAACCGGTCGACGTGGGGATCAAACTGGTGCCGCAGGCGCGCGCACGGCGCAGGTCTTTATGCGGTGCATCGATGATGGTTTGGGTGTTGGTCAGATCGTGAATCGTCGTCATGCTGCCGTGGCGAATACCGATTTGCTGGTGAATCACTTTCACTACCGGCGCAAGGCAATTGGTGGTGCAGCTGGCCGCCGTGACGATGCGGTGAATCGCGGGATCAAACAAATGGTCATTCACGCCAACAACGACATTGAGTACGCCCGCTTCTTTGACCGGCGCGGTAACAACCACGCGTTTCACGCCTTGGTCTAAGTAAGCTTGCAGTAGTGCGGTGGTGCGCATTTTGCCCGATGCTTCGATGACCACATCGCAGCCCGACCAGTCAGTTTCCCCGATGGCTTTGTTGCGTGTGGTTTTGATGCGTGCGATTTTATTAGACGCATCAGCAATCACAATGTCGTCGCCGTCGGTACCCGCTTCATATACCCAGCGTCCATGTACTGAGTCGAAGTTGAGTAAATGCGCCAACGTTGCCGCATCGCCAGCGGGGTCGTTGATCTGCACAAATTCAATTTCTGGCCAGCCCCATGCTGCACGTAATGTTAAACGTCCCATACGGCCAAAGCCGTTAATGCCTACTTTGATTGACATCGTGTTCTCGATATAAATAATTTTAATAACGTCGCGTCGATCAAAAGACGTTCCAAAAAATCGAACTTTAATGACTGGATTAAGTCTTTGATCGCCATTGATTTGATGCTTGCTGTACGGACTATTTTGTTTTGCATCCGCCAACCGTCAGCAACTGGATGGCGACAGTGAAGAATAACAATACAATATTTCAAACATTATTGTATAGTTGAATTATGGAAAAATTAATTGCAACGACTATTTTTGAGTCACTTTCGTCAGGTATTCGCTTGGACACCTACCGTTTATTGGTGCGCCAAGGCCATACCGGCATGGTGGCTGGAGAGATTGCGACCGAGCTCGGTTTGCCAGCGAGCAATATGTCGTTTCATCTTAAAGCGATGACACAAGCTAAAATTTTGACTGTCGAGCAAGAAGGCCGTTATATGCGCTATCGGGCCGATTTGGCGATTATGCAAGATCTGATTGCTTACCTGACCGAAGCATGTTGCGACGGCCAGCCAAAGCAATGCTTTCCCGCGTCAACACTGCCTTGCGTCAACGACGATAAATCGTTAGCAGGCGATAAGCCTACAGAGTCCCTGCCGTGAAGCTGATAAACTAAGCGGCAATTCATTTGGGAGTTGTCATTATGCTCAATGCACTGCAACAGCAACTCAGCAAAGGACAGGAACGACGTCAAACAGCGCCGATGGCCGCGCATGCGACTTTAGGCAATATTGATCGCGATCCACTCGAACTTTTAGTGGCCAGTAGCCAAGGCCGAATTGAGCGCTTAGTTCCACTGCGCTATGGCCGAATGCTGGTGTCGCCATTTACCTTTTTCCGTGGCGCAGCCATGCTGCAAGCGCATGATTTAGCAACGACGCCATACAGCGGCATCATTCAACAAATTTGTGGTGATGCGCATTTAGCTAACTTTGGTGGCTTTGCTTCACCCGAGCGCACGCTATTATTTGATCTGAATGATTTTGATGAAACCCACCCGGGGCCTTGGGAATGGGATCTCAAACGCTTGACGGCCAGCTTTGTTTTGGCTTCACGCAGTTCTGGGTTTTCTGCCGCAGCGGCCGATGAAACCATCTACCGTTTGGTACGTAGTTATCAACATTGGATCGGGCAATACGCCGAACAAGGTGCGATGCAAATTTGGTACGACCAAATTAGTTATGAACGATTATTGGCCCACACAACCGACAAAGACGCACGTAAGCAACTAAGCAAAGAAATGAAGCGTGCCCAAAAGCGCACCCACGAACGTTTACTGCCCAAAATCAGTAGCAAGGTGGATGGCCGCTGGCAAATTAACGATGAATTGCCGGCTTTATTTCATATTTTTGGGGAAAACTGCATTTTTGGTGCGCAAGAGCGGGAAATTTTACTGGGTAATCGCCAAGCATTAGCTCAGCAGCTTTTCAGTGAATATCAAGAAACCATCAGCATCAGCCACCGCCAATTATTATCCCGTTTTACGATGCAAGATCTGGCTTGCAAAGTCGTCGGCGTGGGCAGTGTCGGCACGCGTTGCTTGGCCTTACTGATGACCGATGAGCAAGATAAGCCCCTGTTTTTACAAATCAAAGAAGCGCGTCCTTCAGTGCTCGCGCCGTATGTACCCAGCGGCGTCTCAGCGTATCGCAATGAAGGGCAGCGTGTGGTGGTTGGTAAGCGCTTGATGCAAGCGTTTAGCGATATTTTTTTGGGCTGGTCTAGCGCCGGCAACCATCATTTTTACTTCCGCCAATTGCGCGATATGAAAATCTCCCCCGCTATCGACAGCTACACCCCATCAATGATGACGCTGTACGGTGAGTTATGTGGCTGGGTGCTGGCTCGAGCGCATGCGCGCAGCGGTGGCTTTGCGGGTGAAATTGCGGGCTATCTGGGTGAAGATGATGAATTTGCCATGACCATGATGCGCTATGCGCGCAACTATGCCGATCAAAGCGAACGGGATTACGCGCTATTTCAAGCTGCCTGCAAAAGTGGTCGACTACAAGCACAATCAGAAGCCGATTTTGTCAGTAGCATTAGCAGCCAAGCCACTTAGCGCAAAATTACAGCGCCAATAACAACCCAAGCGAAAGCGCCTCGCTTGGGCTTAATTTACAGCGGCGATCAAGCACCTTAGACGGTAGCGACAGGCAAGGGCAGGCATTCAATGCGAGTCAGACTGCCATTTTGCAAGCGGAAAAATGCATCTTGCGGCATATCTTGCCCCCAAAGTGCTGCGGGCGACAATTGAGCATAGATCCCCCGTAAAATACGCCCTAACAAGCCATGCGCCACCACAATGAACTGGTCCGGCAAGGTGTCATCGGCCAACCAGTTTTCCAGTCGTTGCACCACATCGGCATAGGGCTCACAACCGGGTGCTTGAAAATACCAATCTGGTAGTGCTGACAAGTGAGGGTATTGCGTATGCAAGGTTTGAACTTGTTGCTGCTCCCACTCACCAAAACCGACTTCAATCAAACGAGGTTCTGGTTGGATACTGCGACTGGCTAAGCCAAGCTCGGCGCAAACCAGTTCTGCAGTCTGCATAGCTCTGCCCAGTGGACTGGCGAACACTGGCCAGTTGTCCAGCGAGCCAAGCTCTGCCCGTAAAGTCGCGCCCATCGCCCGCGCTTGCGCCACACCTAGGTCAGTCAGCGCGGAATCACAATGCCCTTGCATGCGACGTTCGAGATTCAATTTCGTTTGTCCATGCCGCAGCAAATAGATGGTACGTGACATCAAAAGCCCCTCAGATCAAAAGGGACAAAGTGTAAAACCTTTTAACTCGAAAGCCCAAGGAAATAACACCAGTGCTTGACAATACGCCCATTAGGTATTGACCTGCCAAGCATAATTTTAAAGCCTTGCATCGTAATACCAATCATTATTTGGCAATGTTCAGATTTGGTGTTGATGCTGTGCCGCGCTCGTCGAGCTGGGGCTTAAAATCCCGTTTAAGCGCACCGAGTGCGAAGAGAGACAAACAGTTTTATCGTTTGGCTCACGACAATCGAGGGCACAGCGGAGCTGGGCGCGCTCGGGTCGCCTTTCTTTTCCCCCATTTTAGCTACGCAGAAACTTCGTTTTCTTTGGCGAGTCAAAGAAAATGGGGTCCCCGTCGCGGACTGCGACTGTAAACAGCCGTGCCGCAGGCACTTAAAACCATCAACACGTAATCTGAACATTGCCCATTATTTAGCCTGATATTTTTCGCAAAATTCGACACCCCGAAAATGACCGAGAAATTCAACATGCCAGCCAATATGGCATAATTTTTAAACCGAGCTGATGATGCGTTTACTGCAAAAACCAATAAAAACCGCATATTTGTCGGCACGGGCTCGCCCGCGAAGGCGAGCTAAATAAAAAAACCGTCGTGGGCAAGCCCGCTGCTACGCCGCTTTTCTGAAGCACAGACATAATCAAGCAAACCTTTATTGCATGAGCACCGAATCAGCGCCGATCAGATCAAACCCTTCTATCTTTGCCGCCCTTACTTTTTGCTGCAAATAGTGATTCATTCCCTGCCGGGTCGCCGCTTCGTGTAAATACTGCGCGATTTTATTTTGCACCATCGCAAAGTCTAGTCTTTTACCGAGCAGCTTGTGCTCACAACGTAAGATATGTAAACCAAATCGCGTTTCTAATAAGCGCGGTGAGATTTCTCCCGCTTGCAGCGCAAACACCACTTTATCAAATTCAGGCACCATCTCGCCGCGGGAAAACTGCCCTAAGCTGCCCCCCACCTGCCCCGATGGGCAATTTGAATACTGCCTAGCGCATTGCTCAAATAATGCCGGATTTTGCAAAATATCGGCCAGAACAGACTCAGCCTTGTCCCGGAGTAATTCCAAAGGAACCGTTTCACTCACTTGAAATAAAATATGACTGGCCGTCATTAATTCACCCTGCACAAATGTCGTTGGGTGCTGTTCATACCATTGCAAACAACTGGCGGCATCCGCCTGTGGCACTTTGACTTGGCGCTCTAATAAATTACCAATGACTTCATCGTCATCTTGACCTTCAATGCCGAGTTTTTGAGCTTCTTGCAGTAAAACTGCCCGCAAAATCACCTCTTTGACCACCTCATCGAGTGTTTTTTCCGGCTGAGCTTGATGCTCTAATTGAATCGAAGCATCCGTAATATCCACCCCATTGACCGAGATTCCCATCGCTATTTCCTTATTCATTAGCCAATAAAAACGGCGAACTCAGTTCGCCGTGATCATATTGTCGTGCAATTTAAGCGCGAGGACGCACCAACTGCCAAGCTCGTCCTAGATAAGTCACACTAGCAAAACCACTCCAGACATGCACCATACGAGTAAATGGGAAGATAATAAAAAAGGTCATTCCAAAGAATATATGCAGCTGAAACACCAAAGGAGAGCCAATCACAAAAGGCGCAGCATCACCACGAAAGGTCACAATGCGCTGTGCCCATTCCATAAACATCACCATCATATCGCCATTTAAATGCGCCATCGACAATGGAATTGTCAATAAACCTAAGCCTAAAGTCACCAACAACCACAGCAATACTACTTTATCTCGCATTGGTGTCATCGCAGCCAAACGCTCATTGCTAAAGCGGCGATAGAGCAAAATCAGCAAACCAATAATCCCTAAGCCACCTAAAATCCCCCCTGCCGTCATTGCCAAGATTTGCTTTGCTTCGTGGGTCACGCCCAAGGCTTGCCATACCACCATCGGCGTGAGTAGGCCGCCCAAATGCCCCAAAAACACGCCAATAATCCCGATATGAAAGAGGTTTGAACCTAAGCGCAATTGCCCACGATGAATCATTTGCGTTGATTCGGATCGCCAAGTGTATTGCTCGCGCTCAAAACGAACTAAAGAACCCAAAAGAAAAATAGTCAGCGCGATATAAGGATAAATACCAAAAATAAAATATTGAAGGTAGTCCATCTTCAAGCTCCTTGTGAGGCGCCAGCGGGGGCAGCCGTACGTGGATAAAACTGAATCGTTTGCGTTGTTGTGGCCTGATGACTCAAACTCGGGCTAAGCAGTGGTTCAATGCCGTCCACCCCACTACCAAATTGCTCCATCACCTCATCCATATCTCGAACTGGTGGCTCTGCCAATGGCAAAGGCTCAACGTCTGTTAAGCTACGTAAAGCCGTAAATACACCGTGATAGGGACTATTTCCTTCACCGAGTTTGTCACCAATCCGTGCGATCACATGAATCGATTCACCCAAAAATTCAGCGGCAGTCGCTTCATCGGTTTGCCCCAAAAATTCGAGAAACATGGGCAAAAAATCCGGCAATTCATCGGCAACCACCAAAAAATTGTGATTGGTATATTCCTGCATCAAGCTCACCATTGCCGGACCCCGCTCTCGGCTTTCACCATACACATGCTCAAATAAATGCAAACTACACGTTCGATTACGATCAAAAGTCGCAACATAATTTTCTTGCAGTTCAATCAAATCATGCTGCGCCAAATAAGCCAAAAGCGGCGTAATCGAAGTCTGCACTTCGGTCGAGCAATGCTCTAGCTCTGCATGAATCTCAGGCAAAGCCTCTAGCAAGGCGCTTTCGGGGTATTGCAGTAAAGCCGATAGTATTTGATAGCTTCGCATAGATACCCCCTATTCTTCTTGAGTTGATTTTTTGCGTGATTTTGGCATCTCGACAAAAATAATCGACCCTTCTTTTTTCTTGCCAAACAAAGTCCCAGAAGAAACGCCCGTCGAGCAGCCATTACCAAACGTAAAGCCGCAACTGCCTTTTTCATTAAAACTATCTTCAACCACTTCTTTATGGCTCGATGGAATCACAAAGCGATCTTCATAATTGGCAATCGCCATGATTTGGTACATATCATCAACTTGTGCTTGCGTTAGCCCAACTTGTTTTAGCACCTCCAAATTGTCGACTTTATCAACCGTTTTGCTACGCATATAAGCGCGCATCGCGAGCATTTTATCCAGCGCCGACAACACCGGTTTCTCGTCCCCCGCAGTGAGTAAATTGGCCAAATATTTCACTGGAATTCGCAATTCTTTCACATCGGGCAAAATACCATTGCGCCCCAAAACACCACGCTCAGCCGCAGCTTGAATCGGCGATAAAGGCGGGATATACCATACCATCGGCAAAGTGCGATATTCAGGATGTAATGGAAATGCCACTTTCCACTCCACCGCCATTTTATACACGGGTGAGCGTTTAGCCGCGTCAAGCCACGAATCAGAAATGCCTTGCTTGCGCGCTTCTTCAATCACCGAAGGCAAATTAGGGTCGAGGAAGATTTTGAGCTGTGCTTCGTATAAATCTTGTTCATTGGCCACGCTGGCTGCCGCTTCGATTTGATCGGCATCGTAGAGTAAAACGCCTAAATAACGAATCCGGCCAACACAAGACTCAGAGCAGACGGTTGGCTGGCCGCTTTCAATGCGGGGATAACAAAACGTACATTTCTCCGCTTTACCTGAATCCCAGTTGTAATAGATTTTTTTATACGGACAGCCCGATATACACATCCGCCAACCACGGCATTTATCTTGATCAACCAATACAATGCCATCGTCTTCGCGCTTATAAATAGATCCCGATGGACAAGACGCAACACAAGCAGGGTTTAAACAATGCTCACACAAACGCGGTAAATACATAATGAAAGTGTTTTCAAATGTCGAATACATTTCTTTTTCGATGTCTTTAAACAGCTGATCTTTACTGCGTTTTGAAAACTCGCCGCCTAGATCGTCCTCCCAATTGGGACCCCATTCGATTTTGTCCATTTTCTTGCCCGTCAACACCGAAATCGGGCGTGCTGTTGGCGGTGTTTGCATTTCGGGGGCATTTTGCAAATGCTCGTAATCGTAAGTGAATGGTTCGTAATAATCATCAATCTCGGGCAAGTTCGGATTGGCAAAAATATTGGCTAAAATCCGTAGTTTGCCACCTTGACGCGGCTCGAGCTGACCTTTGGCATTGCGCTGCCAACCCCCTTTCCACTTGCTTTGGTTTTCCCATTCTTTGGGATAACCAATCCCAGGCTTGGTTTCTACATTATTAAACCATGCATATTCAA
The DNA here is from genome assembly GCF_020531905.1 of Deefgea salmonis. Classification (GTDB taxonomy): domain Bacteria; phylum Pseudomonadota; class Gammaproteobacteria; order Burkholderiales; family Chitinibacteraceae; genus Deefgea; species Deefgea salmonis. The sequence continues at coordinate 153,657 of NZ_JAJAWG010000006.1, forward strand.
CACCATCGCGACTAGTCCACACGTTCTTACAAGTGATCGAACAGGTGTGGCAACCGATGCATTTATCGAGGTTAAGGACCATCGCTACTTGAGCACGAATTTTCATAACGATCTCCTCACGCCTGAACTTTATTGAGCGGCTGTTCTAACCAATCAACATTTTTCATTTTACGAATAATCACGAACTCGTCACGATTACTCCCCACTGTGCCGTAATAATTAAAGCCATAAGCCAATTGGGCATAGCCACCGATCATGTGCGTCGGCTTCATCACCACTCGCGTCACCGAATTATGAATACCGCCCCGCTTACCCGACATTTCAGCGCCAGGCACATTGATGATTTTTTCCTGAGCGTGATACATCATCGTCATCCCATCAGGTACCCGCTGGCTAACGACAGCCCTTGCGGTTAATGTACCGTTCACGTTAAAGACCTCAAGCCAATCGTTATCGACAATCCCCGCTCGCTTGGCATCGCCTTCGGACAACCAAATATGCGGACCACCACGACTTAAAGTGAGCATCCGCAAATTATCGGAATACGATGAATGAATCCCCCATTTTTGGTGTGGCGTGATGAAATTAAGCGTGATTTCTGTTTCACCATTAGGTTTTTTACCCAACATGCTGGCGGTGGTTTTTAAATCAATCGCGGGCTTATACACGGCAAAGCCCTCACCAAAATCAATCATCCAGCGATGATCTTGATAAAATTGCTGACGACCCGTCAGCGTGCGCCATGGGATTAGCTCATGCACATTGGTGTAGCCTGCGTTGTAGCTCACCTCTTCTGATTCAATCCCTGACCATGTTGGACTGGAAATGATTTTTCTCGGTTGCGCCTGAATATCACGGAAACGAATGGTGTCGTGCTCACGTGGCAACGCCAAATGGGTATGCTCTCGTCCAGTAATTTTACCTAAAGCCGCCCACGCTTTGACTGCAACATGGCCGTTAGTTTCGGGTGCGAGGCTCAAAATCATCTCGGCAGCATCGATCGCCGTTTCTAATTTAGGCTGTCCATTGGCCGCTTTGCCATTAAGCTGCAATAGTTGCTCAACTTCTTTTCCGGTTTGCCAAGCAATGCCCTTGCCACCATTGCCTAATTGACTCAACAAGGGGCCAATCGTGGTGAATTTCTCATAAATTCGAGAGTAATCGCGCTCAACCACGGTCATTTGTGGCGCAGTTTTACCCGGAATTAAATCGCATTCACCATGCTTCCAATCTTTAGGTGCAAATGCCTGCCCCAACTCACTCGGGGTATCGTGCATAAGCGGAGTCAGCACCAAATCTTTTTGTATTCCCAGCTCAGGCCCTGCCATTTCGGTAAAGCGTTTGGCGAGTAATTTGTAAATTTCCCAATCGCTTTTCGCCTGCCAAAGTGGCTGCACGGCTTCTGAAAGTGGATGAATAAATGGATGCATATCTGACGTATTCATATCGTCTTTTTCATACCACGTTGCCGTTGGCAGTACGATATCGGCGTACAAACAGGTGGTACTCATTCTAAAATCAAGCACTGTCAATAAATCGAGTTTGCCCTCAACTGCTGGACGAATTTTAACTTCTGACGGTTTAATGCCGGTCGCTTCATCATCAAACAAGGCATTTTGTGTGCCAAGTAAGTACTTGAGAAAATACTCATGACCCTTACCCGATGAGCCCAAGATATTAGAGCGCCAAACCATCATATTGCGGGGGAAATTACGCGGATTATCTGGATCATCGCATGACATTTTTAATGCGCCAGACTTCATATTTTCAACAGCATAAGCGACAGGATCTTGACCGGCCTCTTTGGCTGCACGGGTCACTTCAAAAGGATTTGTTTCTAATTGCGGGGCAGAAGGCAGCCAACCCATACGTTCCGATTTGGCATTAAAATCGATTAACGACATCCCCTCAAACTCAGATTTTGCCGTTGTAGGACTGACGATTTCATCGACGGCCAGCTTTTCATGCCGCCATTGGCTGGTGTGAGCATAAAAGAAACTCGTGCCATTCATTTGCCGAGGTGGCCGAGTCCAATCGCCAGCAAAGGCCAGAGGCGCCCAGCCTTGTTGTGGACGGAGCTTTTCTTGCCCAACATAATGCGCCCAACCGCCACCGCTTTGACCGACACAACCACACATCATCAATAAATTAATAATGCCGCGATACGTCATATCCATGTGATACCAGTGATTGAGCGCGGCACCGACAATCACCATGCTCTTGCCTTGCGTTTTATCGGCATTATCAGCAAATTCACGCGCAACAATCTCTACATCAATGGCTTTAACACCGGTGTGTTTTTCCTGCCATTTTGGCGTATATGGAATATCCATATTGTAAGAAATAGCGACATTTTCGCCGCCATGACCATTATCAACCCCGTAATTGGCCAGCATCAAATCATAAACCGTTGCCACCAAGACATTACTGCCGTCTTTTAGAGTGACACGCTTAACGGGTACATTCCTTTGCAAAACTTCGCCGTGCTCACTGCCAAAATATGGAAATCCAACACTCACGATTTCATCGGCCTTATCCTTAAGCGAAAGTAAAGGATCAATCTCTTGGCCTGATGTTGATTTTAATTCGAGATTCCATTTGCCAATTTGATCCCCTGTCTCACCCCAGCGCAAACCAATTGAGCCATTCGGGATAACAATCTCACCCGTGTTTTCATCAATCAGTAGCGTTTTCCAATCTGGATTATTGGTGCTTTCATGCGCAGATAAATGCGAAGCACGTAAGTAATGATCACCCACCCAGCCTTGACCATGATCTTTAAGCATGACCAACATCGGGAAATCGGTGTATTGCTTACCGTAAGATTTAAAGTAAGCGCTTTTACCTGTTTTGTGAAATTCATTCAAAATCACATGCCCCATCGCCATTGCGAGGGCGGCATCAGTGCCTTGTTTCGGCGCCAACCATATATCACCAAATTTGGCCATTTCACCGAAATCACTTGAAACAGCAACCGTTTTAGTGCCCTTGTAGCGAACCTCGGTATAAAAATGCGCGTCGGGCGTACGCGTCATTGGCACGTTAGAACCCCATACCATCAAGTAAGTTGAGTTATACCAATCGGCTGACTCTGGTACATCGGTTTGCTCGCCCCAGACCTGCGGACTGGCTGGCGGCAAATCGCAATACCAATCATAAAACGAAAGGCAAACACCACCAATCAAACTCAAATAGCGGCTACCTGCGGCATACGACACCATCGACATCGCCGGAATCGGTGAAAAACCGACCACTCGGTCAGGACCAAATTCTTTGATGGTATAGGTTTGCGATGCCGCGATGATTTCAGTGGCTTCATCCCAAGTTGCACGAACAAAACCACCTAAACCACGAATAGATTTATAGGCTTTTGCTCGTTCAGGATTTTGACTGATGTACTCCCAAGCGGCGATTGGCGACATGGTTTTGCGCGCTTCGCGCCACATTTTGACTAATCGCCCCCGAATCATGGGGTATTTAAGGCGCTGCGCTGAATACACATACCAAGAATACGAAGCGCCCCGTGGACAACCACGTGGTTCATGATTGGGGAGATCTGGGCGAGTACGCGGATAATCGGTTTGCTGCAACTCCCAAGTAATCAAACCATTTTTTACATAAACTCGCCAGCTACAGGAACCCGTGCAATTCACACCATGGGTCGAGCGCACGACTTTATCTTGCTGCCAACGAGCACGATAAGCATCTTCCCACTGGCGATCTTCAACAACAACTGCGCCATAGCCATCAGCAAAAGTTTCTCGAGTACGACTTAAGAATTTCAAACGATCTAAAAAATTACTCATGGACCCTCCAACATACAGCAGTCAGTGTGATAGGCATTGCAACTTGAGCTGAACACCTTAATTCTTAGTCAGCATAAAATGCTTGCCGGATAATTCAATACCGTGATTTAGCAAGGTAGCGGTGCATTTTTACGGGCATAAAAAAACCAAGTAATGCACAAACACAGCGCATAAAACACGATAAAGCAATACATGGCGACTTCGGGACCCCCGGTGTTTTTCATCGAAAGACCAAAGCTTTGTGGAATAAAAAAGCCACCATATGCGCCAATTGCACTAATAAAACCAGCCGCTGCTGCCGACTCTTTTAAGCCATCTAATCTAGACTGCTCAATGGCTGCATCGCCTTTGCCTTGCGCTTCACGTCGGCATACCGTGGCAAAAATAGTTGGAATCATTTTGTAAGTTGAGCCATTGCCGATGCCGGTCAAGGTAAACAAGCACAAAAACATCGCAAAAAATCCAGTCCAATTACCGCCGACTAATTGGCCTGAAGCATCGTGTGTGGGTAAAAAGTACAGCACACCTAAAACCGCGATGACCATGCCAAAAAACACCGCCGCTGTGACTTTAGCACCACCTAATTTATCGGAAATAGCGCCGCCAACAGGACGAATCAAAGCGCCAATTAAAGGCCCCAAAAATGCATAGGTTTTGACACTAATTTCAGGAAACATCGTCTTAGTCAACAAGGCAAAAGCACCCGCAAAACCAATAAAACTACCAAATGTACCTAGATACAAAACACACATAATCCAATTGTGTTGCCGTTTGAAAATCACCGCCTGCTCAGCAAATGAAGCCCGCGCATCGGCAATATCATTCATGCCAAACCATGCGGCAATCGTCGCAATCGCAATCAACGGCACCCACATAAACCCAGCATTTTGTAACCATAAGGAATGCGATACACCGTCTTTTAAGTAGGTTTGTGCTTCACCGCCAAACACGCCCATCAAAGGCAAAGTCACCGCCAAAGGAATTAATAATTGCGCGAGAGACACCCCCAGATTGCCAAAGCCGGCATTCAGGCCATTGGCTGAGCCCTTTTGTGCGGTTGGAAAAAAATACGCAATATTGGCCATCGAGCTGGCAAAATTGCCGCTACCTAAACCACACAGCAAGGCGATGGTGAGCATGACCGGATAGGAAGTGCTGGGATCTTGAACGGCAAAACCGAGCCACAAAGCGGGGATCAGCAATAGTCCAGTTGAAATCGTGGTCCATTTACGCCCGCCCACTAAAGACGGCATAAAAGAATAAAAAATACGGAGTGTGGCACCAGATAATTGCGGCAAGGCCGTTAATAAAAAAAGTTGTTCTTTGGTAAAGGTAAACCCAGCGTTAGGCAGATCGAGTGTGACCATGCTCCATAACACCGAGATAATAAAACCCAAGGTCAGGCATGGAATAGAAATCCAAAGATTGCGCTTAGCGATGGATTGCCCCTCTGATTGCCAAAAAACTGGGTTTTCAGGTTCCCATCGTTGCAACAGCCCTGCTTTTGCCATTTTTATCCCCTTTTTTCGATTTGATTTTAGCTCGTCAGCGAATGATGCCTAGACTCATCAGTAGCTCGAATTTCCTTTCATTTCAAGCGCACGACGTAATTTAGCTTGACCAATGGTGATCGCTGCGCAAGGCTTGAAGCCCAAAAAACATCAAAAACAAAAGCAACAAGTAAGAACAATGAAAAAAAATAAAAACAAAACGCCCGTAAACTTACACCACAAAAACAAATACTAAATTCAAACTGTCTAAAAGTATTGTAAATAATGCAGGGTACCTCTTTGTTGCTAAAGTCTGATGACTCTGGATCTTCTAATCCGCGAAAGCGGTCCGAACACACGAACAGCCGCTCGCCAACAGACGCTGACGACATCTACACCTGCAACTGGGTCGATCCAATGGTATTGAGCCACACGCAAGGCGTTAAAATAAACATCACCTTGACTTCGCTAGCGCTCATTTGATCACTCAAAGGTTTTATGCAACGCCGTACTTTTTTATCCTTACTCGCCAGTTTACCCAGCACCGCTTTTGCCCAATCTTCACTGCCTGAGCTGCAAGCTGAAGCCAATCGACGTCGCGGTATTTTTTTGGCGCAAGTCCGCCAAATGGCCATCGAACAAGCCCCTGCGATCTACTTCAGCGCCGCCGATCCAGTATTTGGCAGCGCCACTGCGCCACGAACAGTTTTGGTTTTTACTGATTTTAATTGCCCCTACTGCCGCAAAATGGATGCACTGCTGCAGCAAGTAGCCCAAGCATGGCCCAACGCACGGTTTGTTTTAAAATGGCAAACCATGATGGCCGAGAGCAGCGCCAGTGCCGCCAACTACGCGCTGCAGGTTTGGCAATCGGCGCGCGCGCAATATGGGCCAGTTCATCAAGCCTTAATGCAATCGCCCATTCCCATCACGCAACAAGCCATCAACGACATCGCGCAGCGCACCCAAACTCAGCATTTACTGAATTTGGCCGAGCCCGCAGCGCTCAAAGCGAGCGTGCAGCTCGGACAGCAATTGCGGGTATTTGCCACGCCGAGCTTATTGATCGGCAGCAAAATGATGGGCGGCATGACGGATGCCAACACGCTCAAAGCCACGATTTTGCAATGGCCACTCAAGCCGTAAGTGCGCCATTTATTGCACCATGCATCGCTGACTACGCCTTGATCTGCCGCGAAAAGCGCTTCAGCAGCGGCGGCAAACCCAACGTCAACAGACCCTAGCCTTGCGGCTGGAATATGAAAATTAAATGACAAGTATATTAATCTAGCCCATATCAGATCAGTGCTAGCGCGATATACCGTGTGTTTTTTTAATCAGGCACTACACTCAGATTATTCTCTTGCCCACTGAGTCTTTATTTTGTACCTTGCTGAACTTGCCGCACTCGAAAAAATCATTGCCAGCGCCGGCGCTCAACTCCGCACTCAGCAGCACGGCAGCGTGACGTATCAGCAGCATTCATTTCCGCTGTATAGCTTGCAATTGGGATCACAAGATCCGGCCGCGCCGGTGATTGGTTTTTTTGCTGGAGTGCATGGCTTAGAGCGCATTGGTAGCCAGATTTTAATTGCCTTTTTGCAGAGCCTTTTGCAGCGGCTCAGCTGGGATCGCAGCCTGCAGTATCAGCTTGAATCGCTACGCATGGTGTTTATGCCCATTATCAATCCCATCGGCATGGCGCTGGGCCGCCGCGCCAATGGCAATGGCGTCGATTTAATGCGTAACGCCCCGATGGATGCTGATGGTCCAGCGGCGTTTTTAGTCGGCGGCCATCGTATCAGCCGCCATTTACCTTGGTTTCGTGGGCCACAGGATGCGGCGATGGAAAGCGAAAACCAAGCGCTTTGCGCGGTAGTCCAAGCGCAATTACTCACGAGCCCGCTGAGCATTGCACTCGATTGCCATTCGGGCTTTGGCTTGCGCGATCGAATCTGGTTTCCCTACGCCGCTACGCGCCAGCCCATGCCGCAGCTGGCCGAAGTCTACGCACTGCAACAGCTGTTAAACCAGTGCTATCCGCACCACCCCTATGTGATTGAGCCGCAAGCGCGGCAGTACTGTACGCATGGCGATGTATGGGATTATTTATTACACAGCATCGTTCCCAAGCCCGCCACACCAAGCGCCAGCCAATCTCCTCACACACGTATTTTTTTACCCTTCACCCTTGAATTAGGCTCTTGGCTTTGGATTAAAAAAAATCCACGGCAGTTTTTTTCTATCGCCGGGTTCTTTAATCCCTTGGTCGCGCATCGCCAGCGCCGCGTACTGCGTCGCCATTTACCGTTACTTGAATTTCTGATTCGCGCCACCCACGATTACCGCAGTTGGCTACCGCAATCGCTCAAACGCATGGACTGCCAACACGCGGCCATCGAGCAATGGTATCGGCAAGATCGACCATGAAAAACTGGGTTTTACTCCGTGGCTTAATGCGTGAAACACGGCACTGGGGCGATTTTGCACAGCAATTGCAGCAGCAATATCCACAAGATCGCATCATCATGCTCGACTGGCCGGGCAATGGTCAGCTCAATGCGCAAATCAGCCCAAACCGCATCGAACAGATGGTGCAATACCTCAGGCAAACGCTGATCGAGCAAGGGCATCAAGCGCCCTACCATGTAATAGCGCTCTCGCTTGGCGCGATGGTGGCCATTGCCTGGGCGCAGCAAGCGCCCAATGAATTGGCCAGTGCCACGCTGATCAACACCAGCTTGCGCCCGTTTAATCGGTTTTACCAACGCCTAAGGCCGCGCAATTATCCGCAACTACTGCGCCTACTGTTCAGCACTGCCGCGCAACAAGAACAAATCATTTTGCAACTCACCAGCAACACCAGCATTCGATCGCAAGCTCAGCTATTACCGCAATGGATCGCGTACCAACAGCAATATCCGATTCGCCGCAGTAATATTTTGCGGCAATTATTTGCTGCTCTGCGCTACCGCAGCCGCCTTAATTGCCCCGCTGTTCCGCTGCAATTGCTAGCCAGCCAATGCGATCAGCTGGTGAGCGCACAATGCAGCCAAACACTGGCACAGCGCTGGCAAATCCCGTTGTATCGCCACCCCAGCGCAGGGCATGATTTACCACTGGACGATGCCGCCTGGGTGCTCGCGCATTTGCAGCTTGGCCAGCCAACATGATTTTGATGGGCAATCGATCTTAGGCAAAAAAAGGGTATATCTACACAGCGCTTATGGATAAAGCGCCGCATCGATATACCCTTAAATCACCAGCCGCATCACTGCTACAGCAGGTCTTCAAATCAAATTATTTATTATTTTCTTCTGCCTGACACGCCGCAGCAGTAAACAAGACGTCGGTTGATGAATTCAACGCGGTTTCCGCCGAATCTTGCAACACGCCAATGATAAAGCCGACGGCCACTACCTGCATTGCCACGTCATTCGAAATCCCAAACAAGCTACACGCCAATGGAATCAATAACAAAGAGCCGCCAGCCACACCCGAAGCGCCACACGCACAAATCGCGGCCACCAAACTCAATAGCAAGGCCGTTGGCACATCCACCGCAATACCCAGCGTATGCACCGCCGCCAAAGTCAGCACCGTAATCGTAATCGCCGCACCGGCCATATTGATGGTCGCGCCCAAAGGAATCGACACTGAATACGTATCTTCATGCAAGCCCAGCTTTTCACACAAAGCCATATTCACTGGAATATTCGCCGCTGAACTGCGGGTAAAAAACGCCGTAATCCCGCTCTCGCGCAAGCAAGTAAACACCAAAGGGAATGGATTTTTGCGGATTTTCCAAAACACAATCAAAGGATTGAGTACCAAAGCCACCAGCAACATACTGCCCAATAACACCCCCAACAGCTGGGCATAGCTCAATAAAACACTCAAGCCCGTTTCGGCCAGCGTCGTCGCAACCAAGCCAAAAATACCCAAGGGCGCAAAACGAATAATCAAACGCACAATAAACGTAATGCCGTAGCTTAAATCGTGCACCACTAATTTAGTGCTTTCAGCAGCATGTCTGAGTGCAATCCCCAGCGCAATCGCCCACGCCAAAATGCCAATAAAATTGGCTTGCAATAAAGCATTAATTGGATTGTCCACCACATTAAACAACAAGCTTTTAATGACTTCGCCAATGCCGCCGGGCGGGGCTAATTTACCGCTTTGCGCCACCAAAGTCAGCGCCGTCGGAAAAGCAAAACTCATCATCACCGCAACCAAAGCCGCCGAAAACGTACCCAATAAATACAGCACTAAAATCGGCCGAATATGCGTTGGCTGGCCTTGTTTATGATTGGCAATCGACGCCGCCACCAACACAAACACCAAAATCGGCGCCACTGCTTTAAGCGCACTAATAAATAAATTACCCAGCAAACCCACCGATTTTGCCGCATCAGGCGCAATCAAACTCAGCAGAATACCCGCCACCAAACCCAGCATAATCTGGCCCACTAAACTTCCATGCTTTATATAGCGCAGCAAATGATTCATTCTATTCCTCTCTCAAAGTATCCCCACCCTCAAATACCTCAAAATCAGTGGGGGTGAACAGTCTAGCGGTAAAAATGACATTTTTTTGAACTATTTAGCGATAAATCATCAGATTTAAATCTACGAAAGCAAATCAAACGGCAAAAAAAAGAAAGCCCCTAAATTCAGTAAGAAAAACAGCCGATAAAAAAGCGCCCGCCCTTCTTCAAGCACCAAACAGCTCAATCCATCATCGCGTTAAATTTACTCACGCTGTGATCGATCTGTTCCGGCGCGTAATTATTGCCTACCGAATAAGCCGCAATTTTGCCCAGATGGGTGTAACTCAAACCGGTTTCATCCGCCCAAGTATTAAACGCCTGCTGAATGCGTTCTAAATCGCGTTTGGCGCTCGGTTGAGCGGGAATATCCAAACCGGCTTGCTGCAGCGCCAACACCACATCTTGGCTTAATACAAAACCATCTTTGCCGACATAGCGCAAAAACCACTGCCCGGTATTGCCCCCCAAGCGGCTGCCGCGTTTTTTTAGCACCGCCATCAAATCGATCTGCCGCGACGCAGGAAACGTATTTAAAAACCGCGCAAAACTACCGTACTCATGGCTATACGCCCGCACAAAGCTGACATTCTCCATCAGCGCTTTAATCCGCGGCCAATGCCGTACCACGCGAGGATCATTGCAATACGCCTCCCACTGCTCGGCAGACAGCATCGCCAACCGATCGACATCAAAACCCAAAAAAGCCGCCTCAAACTGCGGCCATTTGTTATTGATCACCGTCCAATTAAAACCCGCTTGATTAATCGTGCGGCACATCATCGCCAACACCCGATCATCGGGCAACGCCAAAAACTGCGCCTCGCTCGCCACCTTGGGCAATAAAGCCTGTAAAGCCCGCGCCCCACCTTTACGCGCCATCGCGCGGGCTTGAATCTCAGCAAATTTTTCCATCATCGTCTCCAAATCACCTACCACCGCAGCAAGCCAAACCTCGCCGAGTCGCTACCCAACATCATACCCAAGTCCAACGCAGCGCAGCGCGAACTGATGACCAAACAACACGATCAACGCAACATCGCCAAGAGCGATTCATCCAGTGAGGGAATAACAAGCTGAGGTTAATACGGGGGTATGAATAACAAGGCTTGAAAAATAAAGAGCGGCAATTAAATACCTAGGTAGGGTGTATTCGACGCGCAGCGGCAATACGCCTATTGACATAGAGATTCAGCGTGGTGATGTGCGATGGTTGATTATATGACCGCGGTATGGCGCGTAATATTTATAGCGATCACGCCCCATACCGTACTGCGCTGCAATTAGCTCACCCCTTTGAATGTTTGATTCGCAAATGCACAAGGGCTGCTACCAAATTGAATGGCCGTATCAGTCCCACTCGAATGTAGTTAGCCAGCAAGTGCCGCCTTCATGAGGCTGACTGCTGCATCTTTGGCGACTGCTTTGACTAGATCGAATGTCATGGATACCCCTTGATCGACGAAAGTCTTCTTTGTTTTCTGCCATACGGTTTCACTGCGAATTGCATCAAGAAATTCATGCCCTTCCCAAGTAAGGCGCTGTGCGAAAAAGTCCTTAACCTCTGGGCCAATAGTTTTGCTTACTTGGCCATTAACAAGTCCTGCTTCGATAAGCAGGGTCATGTGATATGAGATTTCTGCAGCCCGATCCGGTGGAAAACTACCTAAGCGAACCATATCAGCAGGAAGAGTGCACTCCTCAACCTTTGTAAGAAGCTCTCGAATTGTTTCCCAATTACGTTTCATTTTGCTGAGCCTCGTGAGTCAATGGAATTGGTGGCTAACGTTTGACATAAAGGACGTGCTTTAGCGCGTCCCGCTTGATGGATGGGTTAGGCTTTTAATCTTTGTCTTGAGACTCCATAAACGCACGGCGAAATGCCATAGGTTCGGAAATACCAGGAATCGGAGCTTGCGGGTTGCCAGAGCCTGAAATAACTAGCGTACCAAAATTAAAAATACGACCAAGAATGCCCTGATTTACTTGAATACTTTCTACTTTACTGATGTTGAGTTCAACTGTCTGACGGCTGATGAAGCCAAACTTTGCAATAACTCTTTTATTTGTAAAGGCAAGTTCTGTCGTTTTATATCGAATAAAAGCAACAAGCCAAAAAATAAGACCAATACCAATAGAGATTGTGAGAAGTCCAAGAACTATCAGCGGAGCAAGTGACCAAAGACTAACATTGCCTTTGTAAATTACTTTTTCGTCTTTAATTAGTGCGTCTTCCATATAACTTGCCATATTACTTTCCTTTTTTATTGAGGCGATTCAAAGGCATCACCAAAAGCCTAACGTGAAGATAACCGGCGTCGAGAGGCTTAATCGCGCAGCGTCCAGCGACCAGCGACCAAAGGAAGGGAGATTGAGCGTAGGGTTAGGTTTCTGTTTCAAGGTACCACCCAACCAAATCAGTTACTGCGTCATACACGTTGTAAATAACCTCACAATCGCAAAACCCACCGTGTTCTTGAAGTTGCGTATCCCGTTTGTTGTTTTCATTATTTATTTCCAAGAATCAAAAATTGAACCAATAGCCCTTCTTGTGCCAAAAGACTGAAATCAAATCCTTAGCAAATCATGCCCAAGCAGCCAGTACAGCCCATAAAAATTACAAAGGCATACTACACCACATCCTTACAAACCTTTCATAAAAACAAAGCATTGTCATATTCTTGCCGCATTCCCCGCAAAGCCCCTATCGCCCCAGATTGCTGCACACCATCGGCTCAATACGCAATCAACGCAGAGCATTCAATCGCGATAAAAAATAACAGCAAAAATCTAGGGATTGTTGACGTTTGGTTTTCGGTCGCTGCTGACGCAATTTTCGCGGCAGATCAAGGCATTATATGCGACCAATAACCAGTTATTTAATGATGTATAAGCCAGAAATCCAAATAAATAAGGGACTGTAGCCATATACATAGGGTGTATGCCACGCGCAGCGGCAATACGCTAATTGGCTTAGGGATTCAGAGGATGGTGAGCGATGCGTGCTTGATTACGCCCTACTTGCTGCACTTTCTGGTTTGTAATTCTGTTTCCAGTAGCTACCTAAAGGCAACATTACAATATGTAAAACTAGCCACCAAAGAAAAACAGGTGCAACACCATAAAAGTGACTTGCTGGCATATAACCATGGGACATTTGATTTCTTAAATCTCCATATATTTTATCTATTAAAATTGCTTGAAGATTTCCGACAATATCTTGCCCCAAAACTTCAATAATAACTGGGTGTTCTAATAGAAACTTAAGGCCACTTCTTTCTTGGGAGCCATCACCGTGCAATGTTGTTGGTTCCTCACCCTGACTTCGAGCCAAGTATCTAAGTGAATTTTCAATTTGTGGAATAAGAATATGACACGCACTTAGGAAATCCCCTTCAAGGCCGAAAGTAAGTCCTTTAATATAAAAGTATTCGTGACCATAGGGTATAAACGGACTGTTTTTTAAAATCGACTCTAGTGCGTATTCAGAAACATGATGCTGAATCATTAGCTCATTGAGGGCCGGTCGTATCTGCCCTTGGACTGCTAACTGATGATCAATTCCAATATTTTTCATCATCGTAGCCCAAGTAGCTGGGCCATCTTGACTCTCACTGAGTCCCATACCAGCCGGAACCGTAGCAACTGTGATACCTTCGTGATCTATATGCATTCCACCAAACATCCATGCAAAACTCTTTTGCATCTGCTCGATTGCTTGCTTTTTCAGTCTGTTAATATCTGTAGGTCTTGAAACCAAAACACCAAGCCTAAAAAGCATATCGAAAAAATCTTTACCTTGAACTTGAATTTTTGCTTGATGAACAATTTCGCTAACGTCTTGTGCTGGCGTTGAAAACTCATGGAGTTGATGGAGAGATTCAATCTGGCGGTCTCTCATTGTTTCATATAACTCAAGTCTTTCTTGCCTTGTATTGGGAACTTTAGACAATGCATCGATTGCTTTAAGTATGCACCCGGCAGCTATCAGCCCACCCTCTTGAGATTCGGAATCTTTGACATGGCAAGCAGCTATTTTTTTCCAGATTTCTTGCTGTTTACCTTTATTTCGAGTCGAGAGTGCAGAGTTCAATGCACACTCCCACGCATTTATCGCTGTCCTAGTATCACCTAATTCGAAACGAATTTGAGCAATTTCCTCTGCTGTATTGAGAATCCAGTCATTACTCCCAACGCTACATTCATGTGATAACTTCAATAAACGTAAAGCATAAAAGGGATTATCATCTAGCTTTTTACTATTTATCTCAGATGTAATGAAATTAGCTAATTTTTCGAACAAATCAGGCCGCTGAGTGTCTCTTCTGAACATACAGCTCAACCTTAATGCACGTTCGATTCGCTCTGCTGGGTAAACCCATGAATCAGCTATTGTTAATAATTTTTTTGCAGATTCAAGATATGACTCTATTGCCATATATGCATGATCAACACTTCCAACTTTTGTAACCCAAGAAATATCTGCTAATCGTGCTTTTAACTCAGGAATTGTCACAAACGAGCAAAATTGAGAAAGCGCGCTCAAAGACTCTTTAGAAAAATCATTAGCAATAAGGCCTCTATGGTCTTGCATTATAAATTTAGGTGAAAATGGAGCTTTCGGATTTTCAGGCTTTAGGTGCATCGAGCAAGTGGCTGATAGTAACTTTGAGGCATTACAGTTTTTAATACTCCCAAAAACCGATTCTAATTCAGAATACACGGGGCTTTTACATGAACTGGCTATTTGCTCTTGATCTAATGATTGTAACTCTTCTAAAGTCACTTCAACTTCTTGAATTGACATATAACCTCCGTGTGTAGATTGCTTGGGCAGTACTGTAGGTTGGGCTAAGCCTGCGCAGCCCAACGTTTACCGCGCACCTAGGCCATAATTTCAATCGAAAACATCAACCTGCAGCACCAATAAATCATGCTAAAGCTTGGCTAAAATAACAAGAAAAATCATGCACGCTTGTACTTCGATAAAACATTTTCATGATTCCGACATCGCTTCAAAGCAATCTCGTAATGAAATGAATCGCGATTACAGATTGACACTCGGTAAACGTTGGGCTGCGCAAGCTTAGCCCAACCTACGATACTGATTGGATGCCGGTGATCTCGGCGGCAGATTGGCGGGTTACGCCTGAAGGCTAACCCGCCCTACGCTTGGGATTTACGTTTTGGTATTTGATTGCAGGCCATGATAATCAAAGCCCCGCAACCAATACCCCCCCATCACCGCCCTTCCATCACGCTAATCACGCTTCGGCCGCCGGCGGTTTTTTGTACGCTGATTTTGCTGGCGATGCGTTCGGTCATTTCTTGTACGTGCGAGATGACGCCGACTTTTCGGCCTAGCGCTTGCAGGCCGTCGAGCGCGTCCATGGCGATGCTGAGGGTGTCGGCGTCGAGGCTGCCAAAGCCTTCGTCGATAAATAGCGATTCAACGCGCACGCGCTGCGATGAGAGTGATGCCAAACCGAGCGCCAGCGCCAGCGACACCAAGAATGATTCGCCGCCCGAGAGCGAATGCACCGAGCGCGCCTCAAAGCCCATGTCTTGGTCGATCACCATCAGCGCCAGCGTGTCGTTAATCCTTTGCAAGCGGTAGCGACGGGAGAGTTGCTGCAAGTGCCGATTGCTATAGCCGAGCAACACATCGAGCGTGTATTGCTGGGCGTAATTGCGGAATTTTTTACCGTCGCTTGAGCCAATTAAATCGCCCAGTTGCGCCCAGCGGCGCTGGATGGTTTCTTGCGCGGCGATTTCTAGCAGCAGATCGGCGGCGGCATTGCGGCGCGCTTCGTCTTGGGCGAGTTGTAATTGCAAGGTGGCAACTTTCGCCTGCGCGGCGGCTTGTTCGCGGCTGATGTCTGCAGCCTGCGCTTGCAATTGCGCCAGCGCGGCGCCGTCCTCAGCGTTGACGAGCTCGGGCTGTTGCGCTTGGTGTTGTTGCTGTTGCAAACAGCGTTCTTGCAATACCGTCTGCGCGTGCAATAGCGCCGTATCCAGCGCCAATAGCGCGGCGCGCTCGCTGGCTAACCCTGCTGCATCTAATGCCAAATGTTGTCGTAACACCGCCAGTTCAATGCCCTGCTCGGCCAACCATTGATCAAGTTGCTGCTGCGCGCGGTGCGCTTGCTGTTGCCACTGGCTTTGCTGCGCTTGGGCTTGCACCAACGCCGCTTGCTCGCGAACCACTTGCTGCGCGGCCGATTGTGCGGCGAGCAGGGCTTGGTTTTGCAGCGCTTTGGCGCTGGCCAAGGCTTGCGCCAACTGCGCCTCAACACTCGCTACGCTGTGTCCGGCAAACAGCGCCTGTCGTTCCGATTGCAATGCGCTTAGCGCGGCTTGCTCGGCATTCCATTGCGCTTGCAAGCGCTGCTGCTCAGCGCTGGCTTGTTGCGCGGCGGCGAGTAATCCAGCCACCGCTTGCGCCAGTAAGGCGGTGCTTTGTAGACCGCTCGCGTGTGCGCTGTGCTGCGCCAACCAAAGCTGAGCTTGCTGTTGCCAATGCGCTTGCTCCGCCGCCGGATCGGCCTGCCAGCGCGTTTGCCAAGCAGCGTCAAACTGTAAAGCCGGTGCCAATTGCGCCAAGCTGGCGGCGCAGCGCGCGGCGTGCTCTTGCTCGGCAAGTTGCGCGGCAGCCCGTTGCGTGGCGATCTGCTGCAATACGCTTTGGCATTGTTGCACCGCGTCTTTCTGACTTTGCTGCGCTTGGTTGGCTTGCTCAAATGCTGCTTGTGCGCTGTCTTTGGCCTGCTGCGCGTGTTGCCATGCGGCTTCTTGCGTGGCCATGACGCTGGCATGTGTTTGTAATGCGGTGTGTTGCTTGGCAAGCCATGCAGGCTGCTCAGCCGGACTCATTGTGCTGATTTCGGCCAGTAAAGCATGGTTTTGCCATTGTGAATTTAAGGCATCGCGCTCAGCGGTGATGCGGATGATTTCGGGGTGAATCTCGGCCAAAGCGCGCTGGATATTGGCAAGCTCGGCATTCAATTGGCTGTGTAAGCTTAATTGCTGTTGCTGCTGCTGCCGCTGCGTGGCGACTTCGGCTTGTAAGCTGGCCAACATCGCTTGCAACTGCGGATTTGCACTGACGTAAGGATGATCGAGCGCACCACAGACTGGGCAAGGCGCATCCTCTTGCAGCGCATCGCGTAGCGACTCAACGTTGCTGTTACACGCCGCTTCGGCCAATTTGAGCGAGCGCTCAGCTTGCGCCAAGCTGGCGGCAATCAGCGGTTGCTGCTGCGTTAGCGCGACCAAGGCGTGCTCGGTTTGCGCCTGCGCCGCTTGCTGCATGGCTTGCTGATGCAGCAATTTATCCAGCTGTGCCGTGTATTCGCTAATGCGCTGCACCAGTTGCTGGGCGCTGGCTAAATCATCGCGCCGCTGCGTCCATTGCAGTTTTTGCGCCGGCAAGCTGCCAATGTCAATTTGCGCCTGCTGGGCTATGGCGACTTGCCGCTGCTGCTCGGCCTGCTGCAGCGCGATTTGTGCTGTTGCTAATTGTTCATTCGCGGCACTGAGCTGCGCCGTTTGCGTAGCGTGCGCTTGCGTCAATTGGGCGCATTGGCTGGCCGCGCCTTGGGCGGCGGTACGCGCCGCTGCCGCTTGTTGTAGCTGCACCGCATACACAGCCCAATTCTGCGCCAAATCTTGATACTGGGTATGTGCATGCAGCCATTTTTCAGCATTGGCTAGCTGTATATACCCATGCTCAAGCTCTTTTTGTTGCTGCTCGTGCTGCGCCCATGCTTGCTGCGCGGCGTGATTGGCTTGCGCCACCGTACTGTGCAATGCCGCTTGTGCGGATTGGCGAATGTCGATGCTGGTGTCGAGCTTTTTGGCGGCATCCAGTTGTGGTGCCGCAGCGCTTTGCGCTTGTTCGGCCGCCAGTTGCTGGCTTTGCGCTTGGTTCAATGCGGCATTGGCTGTGTCACTGGCCTGATTGGCCGCGCTCAATTGCTGCTGCCCCACGGTGATGGCCGCGCTGGTTTGCGCCAAACTCGTGGCAAGGCGATCCACGTCAAGCAATAAAGGGCGGGCGGCTTGCACCAAATCGAGCTGTTGCAGCATTTCGCGGCGTGAGGCCGCCGCCGCGTGGGCAGTCTGTTGTTCATCCACGGCAACTTGCGCGGCGTTCACGCCAAGGGCGAGTTTGTCGGCCTCGGTGTACCAGCGTAGTGCGTTATTCAATGACTGCGCCGTGGTATCGAGGGTGCTTAAAGCTTGCGCGGCAGTAGTGGCAGCCACATCCAGCTCGCTACGCGCCTCTGCACTGAGTGGTTTTTGATCAGCGAGTCGATCGTTAATCCGCTGCAGCGCTTGTAATTCAGCTTTGGCGCGAACAAAAGCGCCTTGCGAGAGCTGGCTATAAATGGTGCTGCCGGTGAGCGTTTCTAATAGCTCGCCGCGCTCGTTATCATCGGCTTTTAAAAAGCTGGAAAACTCATTTTGCGCCAGCAATACCGCCCGAGTGAATTGCTCAAAATTCAAACCAATGCGCTGGATGATCTCGGCTTTGACTTCATTTTTTTTGCCGCCAATCGGCTGCATGTGCGGCAATTGCAGCAGCGACATCGTACTGGCTTGCAAGCTGCCTTTAACGCTGCCGCGCGCCCGGCGCACGCTCCAGCGCGCGCGATAGCTCGCGCCATCGTTGCCGACAAAATCCACTTCGGCATAGCCATCAGCACAGCCACGGCGCAGCAAATTGGCGGCGTCTTGATGGGTGATTAAATCCGTGCCGTCAGGCAAGGTTTTACCGCTACCGGCTTTAAGTAAGCGCGGCGTGCTCTCATACAGCGCCATGCACAGCGCGTCGAGCAATGTGCTTTTGCCAGCGCCCGTTGGGCCGCTAATGGCAAATAAACCGGCAGATTTAAGTGGCTCTTGCTCAAAATCAACCCCAAATTCACCGGCCAAAGAGGCAAGGTTTTTACCGCGTATCGCTAAAATTTTCATTTTTCATCCGCCCCTGCATTGAGCATTAATTCGGCCAATGCCGCCATCAACTCGGGCGGTGCATCCGCCGCGTATTTGCTGCGATAGAGGCGATTAAAAATGGCATCGGGCTGCAATTGCGCTAATTCAGGCAAGGTTTCATCTTCAAGCTCAGCGCTATTTTTAGCGGCAAAGCGAGTTTCAATTTTGGCCAAGCGCACCGGTTTGCCTTCAATGGCCGCTTCAATTTGCGCGCGCAAACCGGGCTCGGGCTGCTCCAGCGCAATACGCACTTCTAAAAACGGGTACTGCTCGGGCGCTAAATCCGCCGGTAAATTAAGCGCCGCAAGTGCCGCCAACACCTCGGCCATTGGCGCGGCTTTTTTCGGCACGCGCAATAAATCCACCGCGCGCGGCACCAATAAAGGCGTCACATCCACCACTGTTTCGCCTGCAGTATCAAAGCGCAGCACTTGATGCGGATACGCCACTTCGGCAAACGACAGCGGAATCGGGCTACCGCAATAGCGAATATGCGCTTGTTGCCCCACCATTTGCGCCAAATGCAAATGCCCCAAAGCGGCGTAGGCGATATTGGCGTCAAACATTTTGGCCGATAGCGCTTCGCTGCCACCAATCACAATCGGCCGCTCTGAATCTTGCGAGACTTCACCACCCACCATATGGCAATGCCCGAGCGCAATAATCGGCTGACCGGCTTGGCGCAGGCGAAGCGCATACGCCAAAGTCTGTTGATACAGCGCAGTAATTCCGGCGGTATACGGGTCAGCGCCTTCGGCTAAATCGGCAACGCGTGGCACATCTCCCGGGCGTAAAAATGGAATCGCTAAACACCACGCCGCCACGCCTTGCGCGTCCTTCAGGGGAATGACTAAACGGCTGACGTTGATTTGCCCTGCCGCATCGCGCGGTACAAAGCCGATTACGCTGGCATCCATCCCTTCTAAAAACGGCGCGGGCATTTCAAGCCGCCCCGGTGAATCATGATTACCGGCGATAATCACAATATTGAGCGCCGGAACGCGCGCCTTGGCTTGCTGCAAAAATTGATAAAACTGCTTTTGCGCTGCGGCCGAAGGATTGGCGTTATCAAAAATATCCCCCGAAATCAGCAAGGTTTGCGCTTGCTCGGTCACCAAGGTCGCCAGCAACCAATCCAAAAAGCATTGATGCTCAAATCGACGCTCAAAATGATGCAAGGTTTGGCCTAAATGCCAATCAGAGGTGTGAATAAAACGCATGCTCATCCCAAAGTGAATCATTCAGTGTGCCGTTGGCCATCTTGCTCAGCCTTGATCAACATTCAACCGCAACACAAAACTGCCCAATATAACCGAATCAATCCCACGCCGTCAGTAAGCCAAGGCAAAGCCGCACGAATCCCCACTCCCCACTCCCCACTCCCCACTCCCCACTCCCCACTCCCGCCCCAACCTTGATCCAGATCGCGCAGTGTGCCTAGTTTACTGCGCTGACTTGGACTTCAAGGTATGCTGCCAAGCCGATTCAAACTTTGCCCACATTGCTGGGTACTCTGTTTAAGGAACGCCAATGCCAAAGCGCAATGTGCAATTGATCATCATCGACCCGCAAAATGACTTTTGCGATCAAGCCGGCGCTGCGCTGCCCGTCGCGGGTGCCAGCGCTGATTTGCAGCGCATTGGTGCGCTTTTGGCCCAGCAAGGCACCGCGCTTAGCCAAATTCATGTCACGCTCGATTCGCATTTACCGGTGGATATTGCCCACCCGAGTTGGTGGTGTGATGCCACTGGCCAACTCCCCGCGCCGTTCACCGTGATCAGCCAAAACGAGGTTGAGCGCGGTGTGTGGCGCGCGCGCGATCCGGCGCAGCAAGCGCATAGTTTGGCGTATGTGCAAGCGCTCAGTGGCAATCAACGCTATCAACTAATGATTTGGCCCGAGCATTGCCTGATTGGCAGTTGGGGGCAAGCGGTGCAAACTGATTTACTCGCAGCGCTCTATGCATGGCAACGGCAAACGCTCAAACCGCTGCACTTTATTCATAAAGGCAGCAATCCACGTAGCGAGCATTATTCGGCGCTGCAAGCCGAAGTGCCGGATGTGAATGATGCGGTTAATCCTGCCAATACCGCGTGGTTGGCAGAGCTGGCTCAGGCCGATTTGATTTTGATTGCCGGCCAAGCACTATCGCATTGCGTGGCCAGCACGGTGCGCGATTTAGCCAACGCCTTGGGCGAAGCGCAGATGCATAAATTAGTATTACTCACCGATTGCACCAGCCCTGTGGCCGGTTTTGCCGAACAAGGGCAAGCTTTTATCACCGAGATGCGCGCCCGTGGCATGCAAACCGCCAGCCATTTAACGCTGACGCTCGATCATTGATCCAACTTAGAAGCGATCTTTGCATGACAACTTTAGTGCCTGTGATTGAGTCTTTACTCGACACCGATTTATATAAATTCACCATGATGCAAGAAATCTTGCATAGCCAGCCGCAAACGCAATCGGAATACGCGTTTAAATGCCGCAATCGTACCGCGCTGCCGCTCGCGGCTTGCCAAGCCGAAATCAACGCCCAGCTTGATCATTTATGTACGCTACGCTTTAGCGAGGACGAGCTGGCGTATTTAGCGGGGCTGCGCTTTATCAAATCGGATTTTGTCGATTTTTTGCGTTTATTTCAGTTGCAACGCCGCTTTATTTGCGTCAGCGAATCAACGCAACAGCCGGGCCAATTGTGCATCACCGTGAAAGGGCCGATGCTGCATTGCATGTTGTTTGAAATCTACGTGCTATCGATTGTCAATGAAGTGTATTTCCGCCAGTTTGCGCTGGCGCCTGCATTAGCAACAGGCCGCGCCCATCTGGCGGCCAAAATCAATACTTTGCAGCAATTTGCCCAGCAAGCGCCGCTGGCCAATCCTTTTGTGTTTTTTGATTTTGGCACTCGGCGGCGATTTTCTCGGCAATGGCATGCCGAAGTGGTGCAAGCACTCGCCAGCCAAACCAGTTCAATGCGCGGCACCAGTAATGTATTGCTCGCCAAACGCTTTGGCCTTACGCCGATTGGCACCATGGCGCATGAATATCTGCAAGCATTTCAAAGCTTTGGTTCACGCCTGCGTGATTTTCAAAAAAATGCGTTAGAGCATTGGGTGCGAGAATATCGCGGCGATTTGGGCATTGCGCTGACTGACGTTGTCGGCACCGACGCGTTTTTACGTGACTTTGATTTGTATTTTTGCAAACTGTTTGACGGCGTGCGCCATGATTCGGGCGACCCATTTATTTGGGGCGAAAAAATCATCGCGCATTATCACACCATGAAAATCGACCCGAGCAGCAAGCAATTGGTGTTTAGTGACGGGCTTAATATTGATAAAGCCATCGCGCTGTACCAACACTTTGCGCCGCGCTCACGCGTCGGCTTTGGAATTGGCACCAATTTATCCAATGACTGCGGACTAGAACCCTTACAAATCGTCATGAAACTGGTGTATTGCAATGGGCAGCCGGTGGCCAAAGTCAGCGATACGCTGGGCAAAGGCATGTGTGAGGATGTGAATTTTCTCAATTATTTATGCGATGTTTTTAAAATCAAATAAGCCGCAAAAATCCATAAAAATCCAATATCGCCGCGTCAATTCAAGCGCCAAACCCGCAAGCGGCAGATCAATTGCGCTTGATCTGCGCAATAGCACTTACCGCGCCAGTATTCGCGCCATTGCGCGGCACGCCCGAGGGGCTGTTCTGACGTCCTCTATTCGCAATCCCATCAAAGCCAATAGGTATTGACTTGTAAGCTATATTAAATATGGCTCACAAAGCAATACCCATTATAAATATCTTTTTTATGTTGGCATTCATTCATCAAAACCGGCCAGCAAATTAAAATTTGAAGGCTTGCGATTTGGGATTGAGCTTCGATTTCATACAAATAGTGAAAGAAATACGTAGGATTTAAGGCCTTATTTACTTCACTTGCACGCCAACTTA
The DNA here is from genome assembly GCF_020531905.1 of Deefgea salmonis. Classification (GTDB taxonomy): domain Bacteria; phylum Pseudomonadota; class Gammaproteobacteria; order Burkholderiales; family Chitinibacteraceae; genus Deefgea; species Deefgea salmonis. The sequence continues at coordinate 176,454 of NZ_JAJAWG010000006.1, forward strand.
CTCTTGCTCGAACCAATCACAGTAAAACCTTACCAGCGCACACATCGTAACTGATCACTGATGTATGTACGCCACAGATTGCTTGGATTTTTATTAGGCATTTCCCCTAAAAAGGCCACACGTTGAATAAATTACTCGTCTTTTAAGCTGCAACCCAATACCATCAGCATTAACTAATATACAATTTTTTTAATCTAAATCAAACGCCCATGCCGCGCCTTCCTCGCCTAAATCGCCTTCCTCGCTCGATTGCCCCCTTATTTGAACAGGGCTTTACCTTAATCGAATTGATGGTAACCCTGAGTATTTTGGCGATTTTAACTGCCATTGCTGCGCCAAATTTCAGCCAAATGATGGTGGCCAATCGACTGGCCACGCAAAACAACGAGCTGATTGCCGCCATCAATTTAGCGCGCTCAGAAGCGATCAAACTCAATCGCAGCGTTACTTTTTGTAAGCTTGACTCAGTCAGCGCCAATGCCTGCTCTAGCACGGCAGGCAATTGGTTGCATTGGGGGGTGATCTCAAACGCCGGTGTGATTCGCCGTGGCGCGATCAGTACCGCCAGCGAAATTCGAGTCACTAGCGATTTAAATGCCAATCAACTGCGTTTAGGCGCGGATGGTTTGGCTTACAACAATAACAATCTGGCCGCCGCCAGTATGTCGATTTGGTCGTGCAGCTGGGGCCGCCCGAGCGACAATTTAATGACCCTCTCTATCGGCGCAGGTAGCCGCCTAGTCAGCACCAAAGGGAGCAAAATATGTCAGTAAACCCATTGTCTTCGCCCCGATCACAAGCTGGCTTTAGCCTAATTGAAGTGCTGATTGGGATTGTGGTGCTCTCGGTGGGTTTATTGGGCTTAGCGGCGTTGCAATTGGCCACACTCAAACACAATCAAAGCTCGACCGAGCGCAATATGGCGGTGATTCAAACCAATTCAGTGCTCAGCGCGATGCGCGCGGATCGAGAGAATGCCATCAACGGGCAGTTTAATTTAGGGATTGATAGCGACGTCAGTGCTGGCAGCAGCTTTGCCAGCGGGGTACTCGATCGTTGGCGCACCAGCATTAGCAATCAGTTGGGTGAAGGTGCGAGCGGTGCGGTCAACTGCAACGCGGCGCTGTGCACCGTGACCATCCGCTGGGATGATTCACGCGCCGCGCAAGGCGATCGGGAGCAAACCATCGTTACCGAGGTGTATTTATGAGCGACTCAGTGATGCAACACCGCGCAGGCTTGTGCACTGAGCGTGGGTTTTCGATTGTCGAACTGATGATCGCGGTGGCCATTGCATTGCTGATGATTGCTGCTGTGTCTGGGGTGGTACTGTCGAGCAAGCAAAGCTATCGCAGCTCTGAGGGCTTGTCGCAAGTGAACGAAAGTGGCCGCAGTGCGCTGAGCTTTTTGGAGCGCGCCATTCGCGGCACCGGCGTCATTGCTTGCGGCAATACCCAGCAAGTGGCCAATGTTTTAAATAATCCAAGCGCACAATGGTGGTCCAATTGGGCGGCAATTCGTGGGTTTTCTGGTGATGCCGCCACCAGTGCGGCCGCTTTTGGTTCGGGCGTTGGCCAGCGCATTGCTGGCACACACGCGATTCAACTGCAAGGCATGGGCGATTCGGCGTATAGCATCGAAAGCCATAATGGCGGCTCGGCCAATATCAAACTGGCTGGCAGCGGCCACGATATTGTCGCTGGGGATATTTTAATGGTCTGCGATAGCGATCATGCCACCATTTTTCAAGTTTCAAATATCAATGGCACCGGCAATCTGGTGCATAACAAAGGCAGCGGCACTTCTCCGGGCAATTGCAGTAATGACTTGGCCTTTCCGACTGACTGCGGCAGTGGCCCGACCAGTAAATATGAATTTGCCCCCAACTCAACCGTAGCTAAATTAGCGGCTTCCACTTGGTATATTGGCAATAATGGCCGCAGCCAAGACGGTGACCGCTCGCTGTATCGCGTTGGCATTGATGGCACACCCATCGAAATGGCCGCAGGCGTGGTGGATCTGCAAATCAGCTACCGCATTCCCAGCAGCACCAGCTGGGTGGACGCCAGTAGCTTAAGCAATGCGCAGTGGGATCAAGTCAACGCCGTTACCTTAACGCTGAGCCTACAAAGCGCAGAAAAAAACATTGCCACCGCCGCGACCACCCCTAATGGGCGTTTAACGCGCGAAATCACCCAAGTGATCTCTCTAAGGAATCGAACATTATGATGCGCGCAGCGTTTTATCGCCCTGCACAAGCGGGCATTATTTTAATCATGGCGCTGGTTCTGCTATTGATTGCGACCTTGCTTGGCGTATCTGGCATTCGCAATGTGCTATTGCAAGAAAAAATCAGCGGCAATAATTATGATCAATCCATGGCCTTACAAGCCACCGAATCGGCGCTGCGCGCTGCCGAAGCCAAGATTGAAAGTAATCCCGATATCACCGCGCTCAATGGGCAAAGTTGCCTTGCGCCCACGCTATGCCCGATCTCTCCACCCGATACCCCCGCCACCGGTTGGACCGATGTCGATGCGGCTTTTTTAGTCAACACCACCCTGCTCGACGGCAAGCCGCAGTATTTTATTCAGTTGATGTCCGAAACCAATAGCGACGATGAGTCGGGCATTTCAGGCAGCGCCTCAGCCAATCAATACGGTGGCAGTGGCGGGATTGTCTCGCGCACTTTCCGCATTACTGCACGCAGCTCGCCAGATTCAAGCACGGGTCGTGCCGCAGTTCGCTTACAAACCACCGTCAAAGTCGATAGGTAGCACCATGCTTAAATGTCAGATCAAATCGATCACCTACTTGGTCGCGATCGCGGTTGCGACGCTAACGCCGCCCGCTTGGGCTGCGATTGAGATTGCACCGGCCCCGTTGTATGTCGGTGGTTTTGTTCCCGGTAGCTTGGCCTTAGTGCCTTCGGTTGAGTTTCCGACCATTATTAGTCAGGCCAATGTCGGCGCTTATTCTGCCAGCAATGAATACACCGGCTATTTTGACGCCAATAAATGCTACACCTACGTCAATGACCCCATTGAAGCCAATCGCCACTTCAAACCCATCAGCAAAACCACCACCCGCAGTTGTTCGGGCAATTGGAGTGGTAATTTTATGAATTGGGCGGTCACGCAAACCATCGATCCGTTTCGTGCGGCATTGACTGGCGGCTATCGCGTTCGCGACACGGCGAGCGAAACGTGGTTAGAAAAAGCGCGGCATGATCGCGGCGGCGGTTATGGCGATCGCACCAGCAACGTTGCCGGCACTACGCCGTTTAGCTGGGGCAATTTCACGATACGCGTCGCCAATTTGGGCAATAAGATGTATTTCACCGGCAGTGGTAATGTCAACAACCCAGGTACCGTACAGCCCTACCCTGATTCAAGCAGCAATGCCAAAAAAGAGCAGGTGTTTGAAGCCTCGGTGCGCGTGAAAGTCTGCGATTCGGCTTTTCCAGAAAAAAACTGCGCCCAATATGGCAGTAACTGGAAACCCGAAGGCTTGATTCAACAATATTCAAGTAATTTGCAATACAGTATTTTTGGTTATCTCAACGACAGTAACGCGCTTAGAGATGGTGGCGTGATGCGCGCCAAAAATAAATTTGTCGGTGAATATAAACTCGATGCCAGCAACAACCGCTTGGTGACCAATCCCGCTCGCGAATGGGATCCGAGCACCGGAGTTTTATACCGCAATCCAGATTCTGCCGATGCGGCAGATACCAATGCCGGCATCCAAGATAGTGGCGTGATTAACTATCTGAATAAATTTGGCCAAATGACCACACGGCAACACAAAAGTTACGACCCAGTGAGCGAGTTGTATTACGCCGCGATCCGCTACTTTAAAAACCTCGGCAATGTGCCGAGTTACTCCGATTTAACGGGCGATAGCAATAGCAAAAATCAGCAAGCCGATGGTTTTCCGGTGATTACCCGCTGGGATGACCCGATTAAATACTGGTGCCAAAAAAATGTCATTTTAGGCATTGGCGACGTTAACTCACACCGAGACAAAAACTTGCCAGGCAGCACCAACAGTAGCGGTGAGCCGGCGATGCCCAGCGAAGTGAGTAATGACAAAACCATTAATGTCGTCACCGCAACGCAAAAAATCGCGCAATTAGAAGGCATTAACATGAATGCTAATGCGCAATTTACTGGCCGCGATAACTCTGCGTATATCGCCGGTTTAGCCTATGACGCCCACACCGTTGATCTACGCCCTGAAGGGACTAACAGCAGTAGCGAGCTACTCAAACGCATTAAAGGCATGCAAACCTTATCAACGTATTGGGTTGATGTCCGTGAAGGTGGCGTTTTGGCCAACCGCAACAGCAATCAATATTGGCTGGCGAGTAAATACGGCGGTTTTAAAGTACCAAATGACTTTAAACCCTACGACAGTCAAACCACCAGCATTGCCGATGCGCTGTGGTACACCACCAAAGACATCTTATCGACAGGCGACAAGCGTCCAGATAATTTCTTTGTCGCCAGTGATGCACAAAACATGGTCTCGGGCCTGACTAAGGCCTTTGCCAGTATCAGCGCCGAGCGAACCAGCTCGGCCGCTGCACTCACTTCATCGAGTAATAAAATTGAGCCCGGCGTAGCGGTTTTTCAAACCACGTTTTCTAGCTCCAGCTGGAGTGGTGATTTAAGCGCTTACGCCATCAATCAAACCACGCAAAAACCAGAAACCACGCCGTTATGGAGCGCCGTTGCTGCGCTACCTAAGCCAGCGGATCGTAAAATTTATTTTAATCAAACCCCACAAGCGGCCTCAGGCAAGACTGAATTCAAATCTGGCGCCAGCGGTTTAGATTCAAATATATTTACTGCCAATGTCATCAATTATTTGCGCGGGGATCGTAGCCAAGAAGTCCCCAGCGGATCGTTTCGTGCTCGCAGTAGCGCGCTAGGTGACATTGTCAATTCAGCGCCGGTGTATGTTGGCAGCCCGAATCCTCGGCTTTATGCCAAAGAAGCCGGCTACGCGCAATTTGCCAAAGACCAAGCCGCTCGCACGCCAATGGTGTATGTCGGCGGCAACGATGGCATGTTGCACGGTTTTAACGCCAAAACCGGCGTTGAAGTGTTTGCGTTTATTCCCAATGCCGTACTCAATCAGCAGCTGGCCAACACGGCCTCACCCGACTATAGCCACCAATACTTTGTCGACGGCGAAATCAGTGTGGCCGATGTGTATGTCGGTAGTCGTTGGAAAACCATCCTAGTTGCCAGCCTAGGTCGAGGTGGTCGCGCGACCTTTGCGCTGGACGTCACCGACCCGAACAATATGTTGCCACTATGGGAAAATAACCCACAGCGGGCGCCAAGCATTGGCCAAGTGCTGGGTAAACCAGTGATTGCGCAATTGGCCAAAGGCAGTTGGAGCGCCATCATGGGCAACGGCCTGAACAGTGCTGGCGACAAAGCCCAATTAATGATGATTGATATCGAGAGCGGCGATGCCACATTTATCGACACCGGCATTGCAGGCAATAACGGCCTGTCTGCCGCCGATGTGTGGGATACCAATGGCGATGGGATTCATGACACCGCCTACGCGGGCGATCAACGTGGCAATCTGTGGAAGTTTAATCTGTCAAAAAACAATCCGACGGCCATTAAGCTGTTTAGCGCCACCAGCAGCTCGGGTGCCCAAGCGATTAGCGCCGCACCGATCGCCGTAGTCAATCCCAAAACCAAAGTACGCTGGGTGTTTTTTGGCACTGGCCGTTTTTTAAATACCAATGACTTAAGTAATAAAGACGTGCAAAGCTGGTATGGCATCATCGACAGTAATCAAGCCGTGGATCGCAGTAGTTTGATGACGCGCAGAATCCTCAAAGATGGCTCGACCAGCAATGGCTCAGTCCGCGTGATGTCCAAGCCCGGCGCCAACGATATGCAAGGCAAATCGGGCTGGGTGATCGATTTTAAAGGCTCAGGCGTGGCCATTGAGGGCGAGCGCATGCTGTTACCGAATCAAATTCGCGGCAATAGCTTAATCGGCACCAGCCGGATTCCAGACGGGAGCGATCCTTGCTTACCCGAAGGTCGCGGTTACACCATGGCCATTGACCCATTTAGCGGCGGGAGTTTAGAGCAAGGCTTTTTTGATCTTAATGGCGATGGCAAAGTTGATGAAAGCGACAAAATTGACGGCAATTATGCCAGCGGTGTTGGCTTTGACAGCAGCCCGAATGCACCGATTTTTGTTGGCGACGGCATGATTTCCAGTTTAGAAAACGCCGGTACTTCACACATAAAAACCCAAGGCAAATTAGGCCGCATCGTTCGCACCTCTTGGCGTGAAATTTTAGGAGTTTAAGTTGAAAATCCCAGTCCCGCCCCGCGCCGCACATGGCTTTACGCTGATTGAAATGATGATTGTGGTGGCCATTATTGGTATTTTGGCCGCCATCGCCTATCCCTCTTACACGCAATACGTGGTGCGTAGCCATCGTGCCGCCGCCAAAGCGTGTCTTTCTGAGCAAGCGCAACTCATGGAGCGCTATTACACCACGCATATGAATTACACCGGCGCGTCCCCGACATTGGCTTGCCAAACGGAGAGCGGCATGGCAACGCGCTATGCATTTACGACGGATATTGCCAACGCACGCAGTTACACCGTCACCGCCACCCCGATTGGCACGCAATTGAGCCAAGACTTGCAATGCGGCACGCTCAGTATCGACTCGCAAGGTGGTAGGACGGCGAGTGGTAGCGGCGGCGCAGCCGCTTGTTGGTAAAAAAAAACGGCGCTGCCAATCAGCGCCGTTTTTTTATCTTGCCTGCCCGCTCAAACTGGGCACAAAGTCTGCATCTCTTCACCGCGTAGCGTATGCACCGCAGTACCAAAATGCGCCGGTTTCACATATTGCGTCCATGGCGACTTGGCCAAGGCGTTTTGCATGTCGGCATAACCGGCATTGCGCCGCTCTAAAATCGATGGCCGAGAGAATTCCGCATCGGAATCGGCAATCTGCTCACCACTGGGGTGATACACCAAGTGGACAATATCAAAATGGGCATTGCCATTGTGTGCGCTCAGATTCAAATCATCGCTCACCGCGCTAATATCAACGTTAGCGCCTTGTGATACATGATGCATCGCGCGGCGATGATTATGCTGCTTGGCCAAGGTATCAATATGCTGCCGAGTTCGGCTGGCGTATTGAATCTGTTTTTGTCGCCACGCCACACTGTCCATATTGCGTGGCGCGGGGCCGTGTGCATCCCATAAATCAATCATAAACACCAAAGTGTTACCATCGAGCTCACTTTGAAAAATCGCATCCAATGGCGTATTAGACACACAGCCGCCATCCCAATACAGCTCACCATCCACCTCGGTGGCCGGAAATCCCGGAGGCAATGAACCGCTAGCCAAAACATGCTCTGGGCCGATGGTTTGCCGATGATTATCAAAAAAAACCAACTCGCCGGTCGTGACCTTGGTCGCGCCCAACACCAATTGCGCGCCTTGGTGATTGATCAAATCAAAATTGGCCAAACGCTGCAACGTGGCCCGCATTGGCGATGTATCGCAAAAACTGGCGGTCTGCGGCGACATATCATTGAGCAGCAAAGGGCTAGGAAACCGTGGTTGCCAAAAATTGGGCTGGCCCATGGTGACCGCTTCCATAAAGCTCAATTTGTTATACATCCGCCGCCAATCGCCCTGCAGATATTCACCGCTCATATTCTTGCGCGAAATATCTGACCATAATGCATCCAGCTGGCTTAAACGGTCTTCAGGGGTATTGCCCGCTAAGATGCAGGCATTAATAGCCCCGATTGATATACCTGCAAAAAAATCCGGCTCTAAGCCGGCTTCGTGCAACGCTTGATACGCGCCAATATGATATGCGCCTAAAGCCCCGCCGCCTTGTAATACCAAGGCAATCCGCGGTTTTTGAGATGATTTCTTTTCTGCTACAGCCATCAATCGCTCCTCAATCAATTCATCAGCAAGCCTGTTTTATCGCTTTGCATTACGCCCAGAACGCTTTTGCAAAAATATTGCTGCATCGCAACAAATAAAGCCTAGTCGATGAAAGGCACATTGGCATTATTTTTAATCGTCACTTTCACCGTGTATCTTGATCAAGATCCTGAAAGTCTTTTATCCGAAAACTTACAATTATCTGTACAATCCCTCGCACAAAAGTGGTCTGCCAAAATGAAACCACGCGGCAAAAAACCTTTGTCGATCGACCCCCTCTTTGATTCATCCTGCCAAGGCCTCAAAATGCTGCGTTTTTTTCTAGTTTTATTACTCATGACCTCGGCGCACGCCGAAACCCTGAGCGGCCATATTATTGGCGTTAACGATGGCGACACCGCCACGCTACTGACCACCGACAGAAAGCCAGTCAAAATCCGCCTGTGGCAAATCGACGCGCCCGAACGAGACCAAGCTTTTGGCGAAAAATCTAAGCAATCGTTGTCGGATTTAATTTATCGAAAAGACGTCACCGTGCAAGTCGACACCCAAGACCAATATGGGCGCAGCGTCGGCAAAGTGTTTGTTGGCGGGATGGATGTCAATTTGGAACAAATCAAACGCGGCATGGCTTGGTTTTATACCCAATACGGTAGCGATGAAAAATACCGTGCGGCCGAGCGGCAAGCCAAAGCGGCGAAATATGGTTTGTGGATCGATCCTGCGGCTGAAGCCCCATGGCAATGGCGCGCCAGTGGCAAAACCAGCCGCCCAACCGCCGTTAACCCACCGGCCGCTAACCAAGCTGCGCCAAGCAAAACGGCCACCAGCAACCCGCCCGCAGTTGTGAGCAACTACCGCTGTGACGGTCGACAACACTGCTCACAAATGAGCTCTTGCGCGGAGGCAACGTATTTCATCCAGCATTGCCCCAATGTCAAAATGGACGGCAATAACGACGGCATTCCGTGCGAAAAACAATGGTGTAAATAAACGCGATTTGCATTAGCCTCAGACATCAAATCCAACGCTGAGGCGTAGAAACAAAATCCGACGCAGAGGCATAGACACAAAATCCGACGCAGAGGCGCAGAGACGCAGAGACGCAGAGGAAACCAAGCAAAAACATCAAAAAACGCAGTTTAAATCGTGTTTGCTCCATTCTAATTTGGCTTTTCTCCGTGCCTCCGCGTCTCTGCGTCAAAAGGTTTTTCTAAAATCCGACGCAGAGGCATAGACACAAAATCCGACGCAGAGGAAACCAAGCAAAAACATCAAAAAACGCAGTTTAAATCGTGTTTGCTCCATTCTGATTTGGCTTTTCTCCGCGCCTCCGCGTCTCTGCGTCAAAAGGTTTTTCTAAAATCCAACGCAGAGGCGTAGACATAAAATCCAACGCAGAGGCACAGAGACGCAGAGCAAACCAAGCAAAAACATCAACAAACGCAGTTTAAGTCGTGTTTGCTCCATTCTGATTTGGCTTTTCTCCGCGCCTCTGCGTCTCTGCGTCAAAAGGTTTTATTGCGTTTAGCGATTTGATCTGACTTGGTTTTTCTCTGCGTCTCCGCGTCTCTGCGTCAAAAAGGTTTTGATCAGTACGGCATAACGATCGATTGATCCTCATGCCGCCACGCAATTCACTGAACAAGCAGCGCCCAGCAATTAATTCACTTTCACCTCAAGCACCCCCGATTGAATCGACAATTGCGTGTCTTTCATAATCACCGGGCTAGGCACTTGACCGTTTTGCAAGGGGTTGATTTTGCGGAAGGTGCATTGCATTTGCGTCGGCGTTAATTTCACCACTGCGTAGCCTTGTGCATCGGTATCGGCGTAACGAATCCATGGATTATTCACCGGTGCTGCGCCCGTTGCTGGATTGGCGAATGGATTCAGAAACGGCGTGACTTGGCTGGCAGGAATCTGCGCCGCAGTGATGCCGCCGCCGACTTTTTGCGCGATGTTTTGTGCAATAAAACCGGCGAGTGTTTGTGCGGCGATGGATTTTTTAGTCGCCGCCAAATTGGCAATCAGCGCGGCAATGGTTTGTCCAAGTTGCCCGCCAAGCAAATCATTAAAGGTATTCACCTCGCTGCGGCTTAAACCTGCCGTGGCGACAAAAGCTTGCGCTGGTACGATTTTGGCGTTAATTGCCCCCGTCACGGCGGCGCTCACTTGGCTGCTATTACTTAAATCGCTCACTCCGGCTTGCTGCGCGATGCCGACGCTGAGCATTTGAATCGCGATCTGCTCGGCCCCCGCTTCACTACTAAACACCAAAGCCTGCGCGCTCGCCAAAGCCGGGTCACGCACGGCACTGGCAAAATAATGATAGAACGAATCGCTACTCATTCCCGCCGTCACCAAGTCGATCAATGCTGGCGTATTGGGCGGCGTGGCGCTGTAGTCGGCGTGGGCGACACCGGCGTAAAAACTATGAATATCACCGGTAATCGCCACCACATTTTTGATTTGATTTTGGCGAATAAATTGCAGCAAATCGCTGCGCTCGGCATTAAATCCATCCCACTGATCGGCGTTGAGGACCAAGTCTTGCTGCAAGGCGCTTGGCACGCCCGGCAAATTGCGAGCATCTAAGCGCATTTTGAGTAAAGACACTTCATTGCCCCACACCTTCCACTGCGCTTTGGAATTTTTAAGCGTGCTTTTCCACCATTCGCGTTGGGTTTTACCCAAAATCGACACCAGCGCCAACTCGTCGCCCTGCGCTTTACCGATGGCCATTTTTTGCGCTTCTACCGCGCTTAACTGCTGGCTAGGCACTAAATACCGACTGCCAATACTGCTGCCCACTGCCGCCTCGGGCAAGATATGGTCGGCGCGGTAAAGTCGCTCGTCGGTCATCACCAAATGCATCAACTGGCCAAATTGGAAATCGCGATACAGTCGCACGGTATGAAAACCACTGGCCTTGGCGTCAAACACGATATCGGCCGGCATAAACTCATACCAGGCTTGATTGGCCGAGCGGCGACGCGTTGTTTCGTGTTTGTTATCGCCACCGCGCTGCGGATCGTAAGTCCCATTGTCGTACGTGGTCGCATCGCCCCAGCAATCATCAGAAAACTCATGATCATCCCAGATGGCAATCATCGCAAAGCGCGCATGCACTTGCTGCAAGCGTGGGTCGCTGCGGTATTGTTTATACAGCGCGCGGTAATCGGCCAAAGTCAGCGCATAGCGCGCACCGCTATTGCCCGCTTTAAAAGCACCATCGGGTAGTTTTAAAGCGCCATGCTGGGCTTCAACCTGACCGGTTTGAAAGTCTTCACCAATGGTTTCATAAATATAATCACCAAGATGGACGATAAAATCGAGATCCTCAGTCAACAATTGGCTAAAGCCGCCCCAGTGATGAATGCTCCAATCCTGACAAGACAAAAACGCAAACTGCAATTGCGCTAAATCAGCATTGGCTGCCGCTGCAGTTTTAAAACGCCCCACCATCGAGCGCGAACCATTCACAATAAACTGATACCCATAGTAGGTATTGCCCGCGAGGCCAGTTAATTTGTGGCGTACGCTATGATCCCATTCAGACAAGGCCGCGAGCGTGACATTGGCAACCACTTTACCCGTTAACACGCCTTCGCTGCCGGTCAAACCCGCTGGATCACCCTCGGTCACCAATAACTGAATCGTGCTATTCATTGCCGCACCTTGGCTGGCAATCGGATCAACATTACGCGGTAAAACGCGCGTCCATAATACGATGCTGTCGCTGCGTGGATCGCCAGCCGCAACGCCTTGCGGAAACTGATACTGCAAAGGATTAGGGCTCGAACTTGGGCTCGGGCTCTCCGTTGGCACTAAAGCGGAGTCAGTGCCACCGCAAGCAGTCAGCAGCAGTGGGCTAGCAGCGCTGGCAGTCATAAAACCAGCAAGACGAATAAATTGACGGCGATCCACAGTTTTCTCCCAGAAAGAGCGCCATCCTCCTCGCCTTGTATTGCAGAAATATAAACGGTCGTTTTATTTTTGAATTTGTTGTAAGCGTGTCAAACCGCACCGCCTTTAATTTCAGCTTGCAGGTTCAAATAGTAAGCGCCGTATTCAATCCCAGGCAATCCAAATAAATGGCAATGTTCAGATTACGTGTTGATGGTTTTAAGTGCCTGCGGCACATTGTTTTACAGTCGCAGTCCGCGACGGGGACCCCAACTCTTTGTCCGCCAAAGAGTTGGGGGAAAAGAAAGGCGATTTTGATCTCGCCCAGCTCCGCTGTGCCCTCGATTGTCGTGAGCCAAACGATAAAACCGTTTGTCTCTCTCCTCACTCGGTGCGCTTAAACGGGATTTTAAGCCCCAGCTCGACGAGCGCGGCACAGCATCAGCACCAAATCTGAAC
>NZ_JAJAWG010000007.1 GCF_020531905.1 Deefgea salmonis
TGGTTAACTGACCTTGGGTTTTGATTTCATTGCCGACAACTGCGACGTCTTCAGTGACTTCACCTTGCTTCACCCCACCGATGATCGCTGGATCATTAACCGGCGTGACACCCACATTGACGGTAAGGGTGTCGGTGCCGCCTTTGCCGTCGCTGACTTGAACTTGGAAGCTGTCTGGGCCGGTGTAATCTTTGTTGGGGATATAGGTGTACGTGCCATTGGCATTGACGACGACAGTGCCGTGCGTTGGGTCGCTGGTTTTGCTAAAGACGAGTACGTCGCCGTTGTTGTCTTTGGCGACGAGTTGGCCGCTAACTGGCGTGTCTTCTGGCGTTGTGGTGGTTTGGTCGCTACCGAGTGGGGCGTTATTGGCGTCCACAAATTCTGGATTGATGTTGTCGGCAACAATTCCGGCAGCAATGGCATCGGCAAAGTTGGCCACTGGCGGTGGTTCGGTGGCATCGAGCGCGGTTGCAAAGTTAAAGCTAAGTGGGTCAACGCCTTCGGCGACGCGCATTAAGCGCACAAAACCACTGCCTTCGTCACTGCCGCCACCGGCATTAAGGCCTGCTGCAGTGGCTTCTAAATTGGTGGAGAGATCTTTCCCTTCGTTGAGGGCATTAATGATTTGATCGGCGCTGTCATTGGTTTTGGCGACTGCGGCTTCGGTGCTGTCGGTGGGGGCGGTGCCGAGCAGGTCGCCGTCGATCAATAAAGATCGATCCGCGCCCAGTTCGATGATTTGTCCATTCGGGAGTAATACGGTGAGGTGGCCTTGGGCATCGGTGACGATGATTTGGCCTTCGAGCAAGACATCGCCGGCTTTAATCGCTTGCAGCTGACCGCGAGCATCTTTAATAAATGCTTCGCCTTGAACGACGACGATTTGTTGTTTTGCGCCACTGTTTACTGCAATGATTTGCTCGGCCATGATCAGACTCCAGATAGAATTTTCTATTTAGAAGTCTACGCACAGCTTATGACAAATGCGATTGTACTGAAGTACAACTTGCGTGATTAATTAATGCCGTTGACTCTGAGCGTCAGCTGAACGCGATCGCTGACTCCGAGTTTCTCGAAGCAGGCACTCAAATGCGCTTTAACCGTGCGTTCGGTGATATTGAGCGCTCGGGCAATTTCTTTATTGCTTTGTCCACGGGCGGCAGCGTGTGCGACCTCTCGTTCGCGATCAGACAGCACTAAGAGTGGATCGGGTTTTGCCGGAAGGCGGTTGACGGCATTCAGTAAGCGCAATACCAAGCTTCGTCCTGCCCAGATTTCGCCAGAAATAACTGCGCTAATCACTTGTTGTAATAATTCTTTGGGGGCGGCTGCATGGCAATATGCTGCTGCGCCAGCCAATAGCACGGCGTAGCCTTCTTCATCATTGGGACAAGTGTTGACCACAATGACGTATTGATGCTGCATCCTTTGTTGCCAAATCGGTTCGTTCCATGCCGGCAGCATGGGGTATTGGCTATCGATAACCGCAATACTACCGGCAGCATGCGCCCATTCTTGTTGTGGCAACTCAACGCCATCAAAGCTGGCTTGCCAGTGGCGCAATAGGCCGCTGTCTTGAGTATAAAAATAAATGGCAGGTATCATCGTTCGGTCAACGCAGAAGATTTAGCCCGCAGTACTGGCTTGATTAAGTAAGAAAGAATGGTTTTTTTTCCGGTCAAGATATCCACTTCAGCCATCATCCCCGGAATAATTGGTAAACGTTTGCCATCTTTTTCTAAAAAGCTATTTTTGGTTTTAACTCGAACCAAATAAAACGCGTTACCTTTCTCGTCTTTGACAGTGTCTGCACTGATGTTGACAACTTCAGCTTCTAATCCACCATAGACTGAAAAGTCATAGGCAGAGAATTTAACTAAAGCCGGTTGGGCAGAACGCAAAAAAGCGATGTCCTTGGGTAAGACTTTGGCTTCGAGTAGTAAGCTTTCGCCGGCTGGAACGATTTCAATAATGTCTTTACCCGGTTGGACGACGCCACCCACGGTATTGGCAAACAGCTGTTTGACTGTGCCATCCATTGGCGAGCGAATCTCCGATTGTTTAACGCGGTCGGCAAGGCCTAAATTGCCTTGGCTGATGCTGCTCAGTTTGCCCGAGGTTTCCGCCAGTTCAGTACGCGCTTGATTGCGAAACATCAAATCGACTTCTTGTGATTTTCGGCCCGCTTCGGCAATTGAGGATTGAATACGGGGTATCTGCGCGGACGCCCCGTCCATCTCGCCTTTGTAGCGAGATACATCGCGCTCTAAGCGTAAAATTTCGACATCAGAAACGGCACCACTTTTTAATAATGGCCGAGTCGCGTCGAGCTCTCGTTTGGTAAAGTCATAGCCTTGAATTGCCTGTTCACGCTTGGTACGTACTTCGTTGAGCTCTTGTGATCTTTGATTCAGTTGCTGCTTGGCAATGCCCATACTGGCATCGAGTTCGGCCATTTTTGAGTGATACAGCAGCTTTTCTTGTGCGGCGATATCGGGCGCTTCTTTTTCAACGTCTTCAGGGATGCTCAGTGCTTTGCCATTGGCAATGGCATCAAGGCGGGCGGCTTTGGCTTTGAGCGACAAATATTGTGCGCGACCTTCATTGAGCGACGAGGCAAAACGGGTCGAATCAATTTTGATCAGCAAATCGCCTTTTTTAACCGCTTGGCCTTCATGCACCAAAATTTGTTTGACGATCCCGCCGTCCAGGCTTTGGATCACTTGTAATTCACTGGATGGAATCACTCGGCCATCGCCCTTGGTGACTTCGTCGATTTTGGCGCAACCGGCCCAGAGTAAGAGCACCGCGACGGCCAGCGCCGCAGTGCGAATCAGCACGCGAGCGCCGCGCGGGCTTTGCTCCATGATGACGTTGTCCGCATCGGCGATGAAGTCTCTATCGTCGATTAAATCGCTTTTTTCGGTGCTAAATAAATAGCGATCAAAGACCCGATCACTCCAATGTTGCAAGCGCGCCCACATCGATTTAAGGTTTTGCAGTAGTCGCTGCATTATGAACTGCTCCCTGCTTTGCCAATGCGACCTTGTTGTAAGGCTTCAACCACTTGGGATTTAGGGCCATCGGCCATGATTTGCCCTTGGTCGATGACGATGAGTCGATCAACGAGCTCAAGTAATGAGGTGCGGTGGGTGACCAAAATCATGGTTTTTCCGGCCAGATAAGTGCGCAAGCGCCCCTTGAGACGCTCTTCACTTTGGTGGTCCATCGCGCTGCTGGGTTCGTCGAGCATAAAAATCGGCGGGTCATTGAGTGCCGCACGGGCGATTGAAATCGCTTGGCGCTGGCCACCAGAAAGTGACTCGCCACGCTCGCTAATCGGCATTTCAAAGCCACGCGGATGGGCGTTCACAAACTCGGCAATCCCAGCCAAATCGGCAGCGGCAATAATGTGGCTATCTTCGGCGTAGGGGGCACCCATGGCGATGTTTTGCCGTAATGAACCAAAAAACAGTAAAGGATCTTGTGGCACATAGCCGATAGCTCGGCGTAGTTCGGCCGGATCAATCTGACGGGTATCGATCCCATCAACAAGCACCGCGCCCTCTGTAGGCTGATACAGCCCTAAAATTAGCTTTTCAATGGTGGATTTGCCCGAGCCAATCCGGCCAATAATGGCGATTTTTTCTCCGGCATTCATTTTAAAACTGACGTTTTTTAAGGCGATATCGTCATTGTTCGGATATTTGAACGTCACATTGCGAAATTCAATCTCGCCACGAAACGATTCTCGGTGCAAAAAATTACTGTCGGCAGGGCGCTCAATCGGCATCTGCATATGCGACTCAACAGCGCCGAGCGAGGTTTTGGCGTTTTGATATTGCATCAACAAACCGGCCACTTGCCCCAGTGGCGCCATCGCACGGCCAGCCAACATCGACGCAGCAATAATGCCCCCCATTGACAGCTGGCCTTCAATCAGTAAATACACGCCAACAATCACCACCACGACCGACACCAATTGGGTGACCGCTTGCGCGAAGTTGACGGTGGTTGTTGACATGAGCTTTAAACGGCCGCCAATTTGCGCCAAAAACTGCGTAGCACGCTCCCAGCGCCGTTGCATTTCGCTTTCGGCACCCATGATTTTGATGGTTTCAAGTCCAACCATGCTTTCAACCAAGGTGGCATTGCGTTGTGCCGATGCGCGTTGGGTGAGTTCAACCAGTTGATTCATTTTGGCTTGCGCCAGCCAAGCAAAAGCAATAATTAAAATCGCGCCAACCAAGGGCGGTAACACCAACCACGGCGAGATCCAAACTAACACTAAAAAGAAAATCAATACAAAAGGCAGGTCGACCAAAGTGGTAATCGAGGCCGAAGCAATAAAATCGCGAACCGATTCAAACGCTCGCAAATTGGCGGTGAATGAGCCCACTGAAGCCGGGCGCGAACCCATTTGAATGCCTAACACGCGTTCCATAATCAACGCCGATAAAGTCACATCGATGCGTTTTGAGGCGACATCCAGAATATAGCCGCGCGCAGTTCGCAGTACGAAATCAAACCCTAAGACGAGGATTGCACCCAGCGCAAGCACCCATAACGTCTCCATCGCGTGATTGGGGACCACCCGATCGTAAACATTCATCGAATACAAAGGCATGGCTAAGGCAAAAATATTAATCAGTAGTGCGGCAATTAAGGCATCGCGATAAATTCGCCAATTATCAAATACAACGCCCCAAAACCAATGCCGCTCACGAATTTTACCCATTTCTGGCGTGCGTAAATCAAAGCGAAAACGCGGGCGAACAATCAGCACAATCCCGCTGTACAGTTCAGTTAATTCAGCTTCGCTTAAGATTTCAACCGATTCTGCGCCTTCGGGAAAACGCACTTTATATTGGCCATCGGCTTGGCGCTCAAGTAATAAACACGCGCGTTGATTATTGAGTAATAAAACAGCGGGCAGTAAGCGATCGGGGATTTCTTTGATATTGCGGCGCAATACGCGTGCCGATAGACCCGCGCGTTTGGCCGCGCGTGGCAATAAAGACGGTGTGAGCCGATTTTCAACTAAAGGCAAGCCAGCAGCCAGTGCTTCATGCGTCCAGGGCGCACCATGAATTCGCGTGAGCTCGACTAAGCAATCGAGTAGGGGATCGAAATGTGCTTGATTTTCGCTAAAATGCCAATCGAATGCGTGTTTGGCAGAGCTGCTTGTAGGACTATCCATAGCGACTCATTGTAATGATGGGTATTGGTGTTTTTTCTTGATGTGCAAGCATACAGCAAGCACAGATATGGTAAATAGATATAATAATCTAAAAATAGGTATTTTCTTGCAATGTGTTAAAGAGAAAAGCAAAAATTTTCATACGGAATGATTTTATCTCGTCGCATTGCTTATCATTTTGACGTGTCGTTAGAAAATTTTTGCCTGAATATGCATTTTTAATTAAAGACTTATAAATTTATTGACCCATTAACGCTGTAATCAATCGATAGCGAGGTTTCAATCAAGTAAAACTTTGCCTGGATTCATGAGTTGTTGTGGGTCGAGTGCTTGTTTGATACTTCGCATCATTAACAGCTCGGTCGTGCTTCGATATTGACTCAGTGATTGTTTCTTTAATTGTCCAATCCCATGTTCAGCACTAATGCTGCCATTATATTGAGCGACTAAACGATAAACAATGCTGTTGATAGCGAGTTCAAATTGATAAATTAATGCGGTTTTTTCAGTTAAAAACAAGTTGTAATGCAAATTACCATCACCTAAATGGCCAAAAGCCACGATATTAGCATCGGGGTATTGCTGAATTAATTCATTCTGGCATTCAGTTAAAAAACGCGGGATGTCGCCAACAGGAATACTGATATCGTGTTTAATACTCACGCCTTCAATGCGCTGCGCTTCGGGAATGCGTTCACGTAAACGCCAAAAATCTTGCGCTTGCCGCTGATTTTGTGCCACGTAGGCATTACTAAAACCCGCATCAAATAAAATCTCGGCCAATTGCGATATTAATTGCTCGCTATTGCCGCCATCAGACAGCTCAAGCAAGACACACCAAGCCGGTGATGGGCTAAAGGGTTGCTGCAGTGCTGGAAAATGCCGCTTGAGCAAATCCAGGCAGGGGCGCGAAATCAACTCAAAAGAGGTGACTCGATCGCCCACTTTCGCTTGCAGATCGCGCAGTAATTCAACCGCAACCGCTGGTGAATCGACGTCGATTAAAGCGGTAGCGTGTGCTGTCGGCAGCGGATACAGCCGCAATACGGCACGGCTAATTAAACCCAAGGTGCCCTCAGCGCCGACAAATAACTGCTTCAGATCGTAGCCCGTGTTGTCTTTGCGTAGACCGCGTAAACCATGCCAAATCGTGCCATCAGCCAGTACGACTTCGAGGCCAAGGGTGAGCTCACGCATATTGCCGTAGCGCAGTACATTGACGCCACCGGCATTGGTGGCCAGCGCTCCGCCGATTTGGCAACTGGCGGCGGCGCCCCAATTGGCAGGAAATAAGCGATTGGCGGCTAAAGCGGCGGTTTGCACTTGTTGCAGTGTGACGCCAGCATCCACGGTAATGGTGTTGTTATCGGCGTCGACTTCGATGAATTGATTCATCCGCTCAAAAGCGATAATCAGGCTATGGCCGCTGCTGTCTGGCGTTGCCGCGCCACATAAACTGGTATTGCCGCCTTGTGGCACCATCCCAATGTGGTGTTCTGCGCAAAGTTTGACCAGTTCAACCAGTTGTTCAGTTGATTTGGGGCGAGCGACGGCCAGTGCTTGGCCTTGGAAACGACGGCGTTGATCGAGACAATAGGGTGCGGTGTTTTCGCCGAACAATAGGCCGTGAGATTCAGTCATTGACTGAAGTTGTGTCAAAAAATGGCTAGGCATGGGTTATTTGCGATCGTCTTTTTGAGCTTGGCTCGCGAGGCGTATTACCTTGAGTTGGTGTGAAAAATGAGTGCATTTTTGACACATAAATAAATGCAGGCGCAGCTGGAGGCTCTCGCTTAAAGACAGCGATCGATCTTGTGATTCCGAGAGTAAAAAAGCAATATCGCGGCACTTCATCATGATATTGCCCCCGATATTTTTGCATCAAACCAGTTTTTTTCTAGACACAGCCGTAAGCTCATACGAGCGCGATACAGCATCACCGAGCAATTAGTCGCGGTGATCTCCAATTGCTGACAAATTTCGCTAATGTCTAATTCCATTACCTCACGCAAGGTAAACACCATGGCGGTGCGTTTGGGCATTTTGGTCGCGCACAGATGATACGTTTGCCAGAAATGCTGATCATTTAAATTGGCTTCAGGCTGGCCCCAGTTGCGTGGCGCATCGCTGCCCCAGTGGCCGTGCGAATCAAACAGTGAATCAAAATCGCTTTTATCGTTTTCTTCGTCGATCAGTGGGGAAATCAGTTGCGGATCGCGGTAGCGACGGCGTTGTACGTCAATAATTTTGTACTTTAAAATGGCGGTTAACCAAGTTTTGACGCTCGATTGCCCGCTAAAAGATTCGGGCTTTTCGAGTGCGGCGAGCAAAGTTTCTTGCACCACATCTTCGGCCAAAGGCATATCGCCAAGCTGAAATAGCGCATAGCGCAATAAAGCCGAATGATGAGATTGCAACTCGTTTGCCGAGATGGCCATATTAAACCCAGAAATTGCAACGTTGCGCGTGTCGGAGGATGACGCGTTGAAAGTGGCTTGGATCTTTTGCAAACGTCATTTCACCGGCCGCTGGCTGGTAAAAATCCAGCAAGCGAGACACCCAAAAACGCAGCGCCGCAGCGCGTAGTAGCGTTGGCCAAGCTTGAATTTCGGCAGGGTTGAGTGGCCGCACGCTTTGATAGGCGGTGAGCATTGCCAATGCACGTTCATCATCGATTTCGCCGTCTTCAAGCACGCACCAATCGTTGAGCGTGATCGCTAAGTCGTATAGCAAGACGTCGGTGCAGGCGTAATAAAAATCAATAAATCCGCCAACGTGTTCGCCATTCATTAAGGCATTATCACGGAATAAATCCGCATGAATCACCCCGGTTGGCAGCGTGTCGTGTTGGTGTTGTGCTTGCAATGCCACTTCAGCGGCGAGTAACTCGGCGTCTTGTGGCTTCATCAATGGATATAGCGTTGGTGCAGTGGCCGCCCACCAGTGTGGACCGCGCGGATTGGGCATTTGGGCTGTATAGCTCGCTGCGGCCAAATGCATTTGGGCCAACATTTCACCGACTTGGGCGCATTGCTCAGTAGTGGGTGATTCGGCGACCGAGCCGGGTAAACATGGCACGATGAGTGTTGGTTTGCCGTTGAGTTCATCAATATATTGGTGTTGCAAATTGGCGATCGGCGCGGCTACGGCGATGCCGTGCTGCGCCAAATGCACCATTAAATTGACATAAAAAGGCAGTTCATCAGCGCGCAGTGTTTCAAACAAAGTCAGTACATATTTACCATGCGTCGTTGTGACAAAATAATTGGTATTGGTCACACCGGCAGAAATGCCTTTAAGCTCGACCAATTGGCCTAATGAATAGCGGTGCAAAAATGGCGTAATTTCGTCGATGGCGACGGTAGTAAAAACAGACATGGAGCGCTCTCAGAATTCCAATATAACCCAGCTTGGGACGGCGATATTATCAATCATATTGCCTTGCGTCACGAAATTACCTTGGCCGTTAGGATCAATTAAGAAATACGGCTGGCCAACTTTCGGCACGACTTTGATTTGATACAGCCGACCATTGATACGGTATTCGGTCAGTGTGGCATCGCCTTTTTCAACAATGCGGATATCGGGTTGTGGCTGGGGTTTGGTCGCTTTGGTTTCTGCTGGCATCGCCGGCGGGGTATCGGCAACGCCATCGCCGATAGTGGCGGCGAAAGCTGGTAGCGCCAAGCAAAAGCTAAGGCTCAGAATAAGGTGACGCATGAGGCACTCCTTGGGAGTAAAAATAAGGTCGAGCGATGTTGAGCTGTCACCAAGCGGATCAATCAGTGCGGCTTTAATCCATCGCAAAGGCATTGCACAAGGGCGCGCAACGCATTGGGAATCTTTGGCCTGAGTACGGCGTATAATGTGGGCTGCAATCCCCATTCTTACAACAGTAT
Source organism: Deefgea salmonis (assembly GCF_020531905.1). GTDB lineage: Bacteria > Pseudomonadota > Gammaproteobacteria > Burkholderiales > Chitinibacteraceae > Deefgea > Deefgea salmonis. The sequence continues at coordinate 9,103 of NZ_JAJAWG010000007.1, forward strand.
AGAGAATTCTCGCATGGCAACGCTGCTTTTAATCGATGGATCATCTTATTTGTATCGCGCTTTCCATGCGATTCGAGATTTAACCGCCCCCGATGGTACACCTAGCAATGCGCTGTATGGCTTTGTGAATATGTTGAAAAAACTGCGTCAGCAAACCCCAGCTGATTATATCGCGTGTGTGTTCGATGCCAAAGGACCGACGTTTCGCGATGCACTTTATGATCAATACAAAGCGCAGCGCCCACCGATGCCCGATGAGCTGCGCGTACAAATCGCGCCGATTCATCAAGCCGTGGCCGCGTTTGGGATTCCGATTTTGATGATCAACGACGTTGAAGCCGACGATGTGATCGGCACGCTAGCGCGCGAAGCCAGCCGCCAAGGCATTACGACGATTATGTCGACCGGCGATAAAGACATGGCGCAGTTGGTCGATGAGTTTGCCCGTATCGAAAACAGCATGACCAATGAAGTGCTGCGCCGCGATGAAGTGTTTGCCAAATTTAATGTGTGGCCTGAGCAAATCGTTGACTATCTGGCATTGATTGGCGACACCGTGGACAACGTGCCGGGCGTACCCAAATGCGGCCCAAAAACCGCCGCCAAATGGTTGGCTGAATATCAAACCTTGGATAATGTGATCGCTCACGCTGATGAAATCAAAGGCGTGGTGGGACAAAATCTGCGCGATACCTTGCCGTGGTTGCCGCTGGCCAAAGCATTAGTCACGATTAAATGCGATGTGGATCTCAGCGCCGAAATCCCGCAAGGCATGGCCGATTTAGTGCCAACGAGCGAAGACAGCGCGACCTTATTGGCGCTGTTTAAGCAGTTTGGTTTTCGCAGCTGGGTACGCGAATTAGAAAGTCGCGCGCCAGCAGTCAGTAGCGGTAGTGACGATTTATTCGCAGAGAAAACCGAAGGTATTGCTACCCAAGTAATGGTAGATGACGCTCAGATTGAAATACCTGCTGCACCCATAATTGAGCGGCATTATGTAACCATTCAAACCGCAGCGCAGTTGAGCGATTGGCTGGCCAAAATCAATGCCGCAGCCATTACCGCTTTTGATACCGAAACCACGAGCCTAGACGCCATGCAGGCGCGCTTGGTGGGGATGTCGTTTTCGGTGACTGAGGGCGAGGCGGCGTATTTGCCATTGGCGCATTGCGGCCCAGATCATGCCGAACAACTGCCGTTTGATGAAACCTTGGCCTTATTAAAACCGTGGTTAGAATCAAGCCAGCACGGCAAAGTCGGGCAAAACCTGAAATACGATCAACATGTTTTAGCCAATTACGGCATTGAGCTGGCAGGCATTTGTGATGACACTTTATTGATGTCTTACGTATTGGCCAGCCATGAAAAGCACAATATGGATGATCAAGCAGAACGAGAGCTGGGTGAAACCACGATTAAATACGCTGATATTTGCGGTAAAGGCGCCAAGCAAATTGGCTTTGCCGAGGTCGACGTTGATACCGCTACTCGGTATGCGGCTGAAGACGCCGATATTACTTTGCGTCTGGCGCATACCCTTAAACCACGGTTAACTGGCCGTTTGCTTGAAGTGTATCGCGACATTGAAATGCCATCGCGCGATGTGCTGTACATTATGGAGCGCAACGGCGTGTTGCTCGATTCGGCTTTATTGCAAAAGCAAAGCCACGAGATTGGTTTGCGCTTAATTGAATTAGAAAACCACGCTTACGAGCTGGCAGGCCAGCCGTTTAATTTGGCGTCACCCAAGCAATTGGGCGAAATCTTTTTTGAAAAACTGCAATTGCCAGTGATTAAAAAAACCCCGAAAGGCGCGCCATCCACCGACGAAGAAGTGTTGAGCGAATTGGCCAAAGATTATCCTTTGCCCAAAGTGCTGCTCGAGCATCGTAGTTTGTCGAAATTAAAATCCACCTATACCGACAAACTGCCGTTAATGGTGAACCCAAAAACCGGCCGAATTCATACCAGTTTTAATCAAACCGTCGCAGTCACTGGGCGTTTGAGCTCGTCCGAGCCGAATTTGCAAAATATCCCGGTGCGCACGTTAGAGGGCCGCAAAATCCGCGAAGCGTTTATCGCGCCAGCGGGCAGCAAAATTGTTTCGGCCGATTACTCGCAAATCGAACTGCGGATTATGGCGCATTTATCTAACGATGCCGCGATGCTCAAAGCGTTTGAGCAAGGGCAAGACATTCACAAAGCCACTGCCGCGGAAGTGTTTGGCATTGCGCTGGACGAAGTCAGCAGCGAGCAGCGCCGTTATGCCAAGTCGATTAACTTTGGTTTGATTTACGGCATGGGCGTGTTTGGTTTGGCGCAGCAATTGGAAATCACCCGCGAAGCGGCAAAAACCTTTATCGAGCGCTATTTCAATCGCTTTTACAGCGTGGCCGATTATATGGAGCAAACGCGGCAATCGGTGCGCGAGCTAGGTTATGTCGAAACCGTGTTTGGTCGCCGTTTATGGCTGCCCGAAATTAAATCGAGCAATGGTGCCAAACGCGCCGGTGCCGAGCGCGCGGCGATTAACGGACCAATGCAAGGTACTGCCGCTGATTTAATCAAATTGGCAATGATTGCCGTAGCCAAGTGGTTGGATGCCGAACAATTGCAAAGTAAGTTATTACTGCAAGTGCACGATGAATTGATCTTGGAAGTGCCTGAAGCCGAGTTGGAATTGGTGACGCGAAAACTGCCCGAAATCATGGCCAGCGTGGCGCAACTCAAAGTGCCGTTATTGGCCGAAGTCGGCGTGGGTAATAATTGGGAAGAGGCGCATTGATTTTGTTCGGCGTATTGCTCGCGCAGCGGTAAGACGCCGGATGCAATGAAAACCGCCAGCAATGGCGGTTTTTTTATGTGCGGGATGGCGCGGATGTAAAGCGGTATAAGGGCGGGTCGTGACCCGCGCTGAACTGCAACTTCCACTCGTAAGCCGCAATCGTTCCGAATTTGATGTAACCGTAGGGGGCAATGAGTGAAGCGAATTGCACCGGCTTTGGCGTAAATTGAACCGATCTTGGTGCGGATTGCTCAATGCTTGAATCTCATTGGCTTGGGTTATCTACCCACGGTAATTTGGCGCAATTCGCTTCGCTCATTGTCGCCAGCATGGCTTGCCATCGTTGTTTTTAAGATGCAGCTGGCTTTATATAATATTGCTGAACAGCAGAAAGCTTGAATTACATCGTGTACTTGAACATAAAAACACCCCAAAAATATGGACGGATGTCCAACTTTTGGGGTGCAGTTCAATTAGGCCTGTTTTTGTTGCTTTGAGGGCGCTAAACAAAATTGACCGCTAGCAGCTTGTCGTTGCACAAACGATAGTTTCTGCAACTGGTTTCATCGTGGACTTATTTTAATCTTGAAATTAAAACAGCAGCAGCTGCAACATCTAATGTTCAACCGTCTTAAGCAACTTCAGACGCTAGTAGCACAGCATCAAGCAGTCCAGGGAAACGGCTATCCAAATCATCTCGACGTAACGAATTAATAAATTGAGTGCCTTCCGCTTGCATCTGAATAATGCCAGCCTCTCTCAGCACACGAAAGTGATGAGACGCCGTTGATTTGGCTACAGGGAGGCTTAGCGCCCCACAGGATTGAGCGCCTTTACTAGCAAGGCTTTGGATAAGAGCAAGGCGTGTCGGGTCGCTAAGGGCATACAAAATACCCGACAAGGTAATACTCTCTTTTGATGGGTGCACAGGTGTCCTCATACTTGCAGTATTGCACATTACAATGTAATGTACCAATGTTCGATTAAATTAGAACATAAGAACAAACAACTAATTTAATTCTAAATTCACTCACATATAAAGGCTCCAAAAATGTCTGGTAAGTTTTTAAATCAAGTAGCTGTCGTTACCGGTGGTTCAACAGGAATTGGTTTCGCCATTGCTAAAGCACTCCTCACAGAAGGGGCTAAGCGCGTCTACATTACAGGTCGATCGGCCAAGAGCCTCGACGAAGCTACTGCTACTCTAGGGGATGCTGCAATTTCAGTCGTGTCCGATGTTTCCAGCCTAGCCAATCTACAAACGCTTAAGCATGAGATTGAAAAGCGTGGAGATCAATTGGATGCAGTATTCGCCAACGCAGGGATAGCGGAAAATAATTTCTTTGGTGAAACGACTGAAGCTGATTTTGGTAAAACTTTCGACATCAATGTAAAGGGAGTTTTTTTCACCGTTCAAACATTGCTGCCTCTAGTGAAAGACGGGGCATCGGTAGTACTAACAGCCTCCATGGTTGCTAACAAAGGTATGGAAAATTTTAGCTTATATAGCGCGTCCAAGGCTGCGGTACGCTCCTTTGCAAGATCATGGGCTAATGATCTAAAAGGACGAAAAATACGTGTCAACGCACTTAGTCCTGGATTCACGCGCACACCTATTATGGAAAATGGTTTGAAATGGGATGAAGCTCAAATTGAAGCATTCAAGAATTATGCGGAAGGGGTCGTGCCATTGGGTTATGTAGCTCAACCAGAAGAGATTGCTACTGCTGCATTATTTTTAGCATCAAATGATGCAAGATACGTTAACGGCATTGAACTTACGGTTGATGGCGGTCTTACTCAAATCTAAGTTTTTAGATTTCCTATAAATCTTCTGAAACTCTCCCCATTTAAGCTTGTTTAATTGGGTATACCTAATCGGAACCAACGAAAACAGGCCAAAAAAGGCCTGTTTTTCACATTTTACTTTCACATACGGAACTAGCACCGAAAAATCACTTAAACGGAACCGACCCAATATTAATCAAACTTCAATCAAAGACATTTCTTGAGGGTATCGACTGCTGAGTTAATTTGAATATTACTTAGCGATGCATACCCCAACAGCCAGCCGCTTTTTTTTCTTTCCCCCAAATAAAATTGCGACAGTGACCGTAGCGCGAGGCCTTGCGCTTGGCCGGCTGCGGTCCATTGCGGTTCGCGGTGATGGTCGACTTCAACTGCAAATTGCAAGCCGCCGTTCACATTGACGGTTTGAATCAGCTCAGAGAGTGGTTGCAAAGCCGTGAGCAATAAATCTCGGCGGCTACGATAGAGCACGCGCATTTGCCGGATATGACTGGCGAAATGCCCTTGGTGCATAAAATCGGCGGTAACAGCTTGCGCCAGTTGCGGCGTATGGCCGTCAAACGCGGCGCGCGCATTGACAAAGGCCGGTATTAAATCGGGCGGTAAAACGAGATAAGCGATGCGTAATGATGGAAACAGCACTTTGCTAAAGGTGCCGATATAAATCACGCGGCCTTGCTGATCTAGCCCTTGCAGGGCGGGGAGCGGGCGCTGCTCGTAGCTAAATTCGCTGTCGTAATCGTCCTCAATAATCCACGCATTGTGCTGCGCCGCTTGCTCGAGTAAGGCCATGCGGCGGGGCAAACTCATTGTTACCCCAAGCGGGTATTGATGTGAGGGCGTTGTGTAGATTAGCTTGGGTGGCGATAGGGTGCTGGAAAGCTCGGTGTTGAGACCATCGTGATCGACTGGTGCTGGAATGATTTTTGCGCCAGCCGAGAGCAGCGCGTTGCGTGCGCCCAAATAGCCGGGCTCTTCGAGCCATACGCTGTCATTTGGATCAATTAGTAATTGGGCAATGAGTTGCAGTGCTTGCTGCGAGCTGGTTAGCACTAAAATTTGCGCCGCATCACAAACCACGCCACGCGATTGCGCCAAATAGCCGGCAATGGCTTCGCGTAGTTCGGGCAGACCTTGCGAATCGCCATAACGCATCAAGCGCTCGCCGTCTTTTTTCCAGCGCTGTTGGGTCATTTTGCCCCACAATTCACGGGGAAACGCGGCGGGGTCAGGTTGGCCCGCAGTAAAAGCGGTGAATGGCGAGGTGGCATCGCGGCAAGTGCCAGCCTCAACCATCATTTTCCCGCGTTGTGATAAGCCTGCGGCGGTTTTGCGCGGACGCGCTGGCTTGGGCTGCGCGGCAATGGCGACAAAACTACCAACGCCCACTTGGCGATGCAGATAGCCTTCGGCTTCTAATTGCGAAAATGCCAGCTCAACCGTGCTGCGTGAAATCGCCAAATCGGCTGCTAGCACGCGGCTGGCCGGCACTTTGCTTCCCAATGGCAAATACCCCGCCAAAATCGCCTTGCGTAAAGTTCGCGATAATTGTTCATACAGTGCTAAATCAGGCTGCGACTCGGCGGCAAATAAAGTGGGCAATGCGGACATTGGTCTGGCCTCTATCGCTAAATTGGTTTGCAACATTAGGCCATTATGCCGTTACAGTAAGGCTTGTGAAAAGCTTGGGGTTGAAGTGATGATTATTCGGAAAGCAACTATGCAAGATGCCACGGCCATTGCGGCATTACATGCGAAAAACTGGCAGCAGGCGTATCACGAATCATTAAGTGCCGCATATCTGCGTGATCAGGTTCCACAGGAGCGCTTGGCGCTTTGGCAAATGCGTTTACAACAGCCAGCGGATAATCAAAGTATTTGGTTGGCCGAAAACGACGGTGAACTATGCGGATTCGCTTGTGCTTATGGCGGGCAAGATCCGCGATGGGGAACGTATATCGACAATCTACATGTTGCAGCCACCTCGCGGCGTAGTGGCGTCGGTCGTGCTTTATTGGCAGCAGTCGCACTCTGGCATGATGAAGTGTATCCATCGCAAGGTCTTTATTTATGGACAATAGAGATCAATACCTATGCGATTCGCTTTTATCAAGCATGTTCTGCCGTCGCATATGACGTCGATGTTTGGCGCGCACCAGATGGCTCGCTCGTGCCGGTTATTCGAATGGCATGGCCAGGTGTTCAGCGGTTAATGCTAGATCCTGAGCAGTAATAATCAGCACGTGGGCAATGCGGACATTGGTCTGGCCTAGTTGTAGAAATTGGTCTGTAGCAAAAGACCATTATGCCGTTATAGTAAATTGCCTAGGTAGTTTGGTCAGCAGCGGTGTGGGTTTCTTGACTTGAATCTGAATGTTGACTGCTTTGATCGCAGGCGCGTTGGCGCTTGCGAATTATTTGATTAAAGGAAATCAGCGTGCGGGATGTTTTATTGTTGGTGCATTTTTTGGGTTTGGTGCTTGGGGCAGGTTCTGGCTTTGCCTTGTTTTTTATTGGTCATTTGGCGCAGCGTTGGCCAGCAGAGGCGCGGCGCGAGACGATGGTGCGCTTGTTTGCGCTGCGCTATGCCTCGTATGTTGGTTTGTTGCTGTTAGTGCTGTCGGGCAGCGCTTTATTGCGGCCTTACAGCACACAGTTAGCGCAGATGCCGTGGCTGTGGGTCAAAGCGCTTGCGGTCACGGTGATTGTGATTTGCGCCGTGTTCGGTATTTGGCGGATGCGACAAGTGCCGCAGCAACCGGCGGCTTTATTGCGCTTGCCGATACTGGGCAAAGTGAGTTTGGCCGCCAGTGTGTTGGCGATTTTGGCTGCGGTGCTGGCGTTTTCTTAAAGCTCGGCGCTGCTGAGTGATTGAGTGCTTAATGGTCAACGGGGAGAAAAAAATGAGTGCAGTGTTAGCCAGTGGTTTAGCAACGGCGAGTGAGTCAGCGCAGTTTTTTGCCGCGCAATTGCAGTTTCGTACTGATGCGGCGGATTTGGCGGCGGATTTAATCGCGGGTGAAGTGCAGATTGTGGTGATTGATACGCGCTCAGCGGCGGCGTATCAGGCGGGGCATATTCCCGGCGCTGTGAGTGTGCCCCATCGCACGATGACTGCTGAAACCACCGCCAATTGGGATCGCCAGCAGGTGTATGTGTGTTATTGCGACGGGATTGGCTGTAATGGCTCGACATGGGGCGCGTATAAATTGGCCAAGCTGGGGTTTCAGGTGAAAGAACTCATCGGCGGTCTGCGTTATTGGCAGCAAGATGGTTATGCCGTGGCGACGGGTGAAGCGGCTGGGGTATTGATGGCTAGCACAATTGATTGCGAGTGTTGATATGTATACCCCACCACATTTTGCAGTAACAGATCGTTCGCGCTTATTACATTTGATTGCGGCACATCCGCTGGCGAGCTTGGTGCAATCGACCAAGGCTGGGCTGAGCGCCAATGTGATTCCGCTGTATTGGGTGGATGATGGCTCTGAATTGGGCGTATTGCGTGGTCATGTGGCGCGAAAAAATCCGCTATGGCAAGAGGCCGATTCAGCCATATTGGCGCTGTTTCAAGCGGGGGATGGCTATGTGTCGCCGTCATTTTATCCAAGCAAAGCGAGTGATCCGCGCGTGGTGCCAACGTGGAATTATGCGCTGGTGCAAATCAAAGGGGCTTTACGCGCCATTGACGATGCGGCTGAAGTTTGCGCCATTGTGTCGCACATGACGGCGCGGCATGAAGCTGGGCGCGATCGGCCTTGGCATATCGACGAAGCACCGGCTGATTTTATGCAAAAAATGCTGGCGGCGATTGTGGGTATTGAAATCAAGATTGAACAAATTAGCGGTAAATTTAAGCTCAGCCAAAATCAAAGCGCAGAAAATCAAGCGGGGATTGCCGCGCAATTGGCGGCGCCATGGGCGCGAGGAGTCATCGATGCCAATCAATGAATTTAATCAGCCGGTGGGTGACATCGTTGCCAATTGGCAGGGAGCGCCTTTTCCGCCATGGCGGGTGTTGCAAGGTTGGGGTTGCCGCGTCGAGCCACTGAATGCGGTGCAACATGCCGCCAGTTTATGGCAGGCATTTAGTGCCGATAGTGGCGCATTATGGACGTATTTTAGTGCCGGCCCGTATGCTGATTTGGCGGCGTTTGAGCATGAATTAAGCCTGCGCGCACAGCTACAAGACCCGCAGTATTACGCAATTGTCGACGCGCAATCGGGTGCGGCATTGGGCTTGGCGGCGTATTTACGCATTGCGCCAGCGGCGGGGTCGATTGAAGTCGGCTGGCTGCATTTTTCGCCAGCGCTACAAGGCACGCGCTTGGCCACTGCGGCGATGGTATTGCTGATGCAAAACGCTTTTGCACTGGGCTATCGGCGCTATGAATGGAAGTGCAATGCGCTCAATACGCCATCACGGCGCGCCGCGCAGCGTTTAGGTTTTAGTTTTGAAGGGATTTTTCGGCAAGCCGCCGTGAATAAAGGCCGTAATCGAGATACGGCATGGTTTTCGGTGATCGATACCGAGTGGCCGGCTTTATCGGCGGTGTTAATGGCTTGGTTAAATGACGACAATTTTGCTGCCAATGGCCAGCAAAAACAGGCTTTATCCACGCTAACTTTGCCGCTCGTTGCTCAGCGAGATCCGGGCTGATGGTTGTCTAGCTTGCTGACCTTTGCCGGGGAATACATCAGCTTGGGTTTGTTCCGTCATGCATAAAAAATCCCGCCAAGGTCGGCGGGATGATTTTGAAATCTATCTAGGGTATTGCGTTGTAGATCAATATTTATATTGCCTGCAACGCAATACCTATCCATTAAGCCGTCCAGTTCACCAAGCCAAAATACCAAGTACCCAGTACCACTAAGCCAAAGGCGATGCGATACCAAGCGAAGACGATAAAGGTATGCGTTGAGATGAATTTGATTAAGGCGCGAATGGCGATAAAGGCGAAGACAAAGGACGCCAAAAAGCCCACGGCAAACACGCCAAAGTCGTCCATGCTCAGCTCGCTGCGATGTTTGAGCAGGCTATAAATCGACGCCGCGCCGAGCGTAGGAATCCCCAAAAAGAATGAGAATTCGGTCGCGGCTTTGCGTGATAAGCCTAAAAACATGCCGCCAATAATGGTGGCGCCCGAACGGCTGGTGCCAGGAATCAAGGCCAAGCATTGGCACAGACCGACTTTGATGGCGTCTTTCAGGCTGATGTCGTCCACCGTGGCGACGGTGATTTTATGCTGGCGTTTTTCGGCCCATAAAATAATCAAACCGCCAACGATAAACATGGTGGCAACGGGGATTGGTTGAAATAAATACGCTTTAATCGTTTTGCTAAATAACAAGCCCATGATGGCGGCAGGAATAAAAGCAATCACGATGCCTAAAAATAAATTGCGCTCATTGCCCGGGCGTTGAATGCCCGATAGCGTGGTGCAGAGTTTGGCGCGGTATTCCCACATCACGGCCATCATCGCGCCAAGTTGGATAAAAATCTCATAAACGTCGCGCTTCTCTTTGCTCAAAAAATTGAGCATATCGCCAGTTAAAATTAAATGACCGGTCGATGAGATTGGCAGGAATTCGGTAATCCCTTCAACCAAACCCATAATGAGGGAATGAAACAATAAAATCGGATCCATGCTGGCTGGCGCTCGGTGGGTTGATAGATGGGGTGGGATTATAAGCGGCTGCGGGGGCGATATTGTGATTTGTCGGTAAAAATATCGCAGCCAGCGTTTTTTGTTCGCTTTGATTGTGCTGGGTGATTTTGGCAGACAGCCGGTTTTAACTGGGCGAAGCGGGATTGAGATTTCCGGCTAAAGGTTTCAGCAATCTGTGTGAATATTTACACCAGGCTTGTGAAAGTCTATTCCTACCCCCAGTTTTGATGAGGAGTGTGCAACGTGTAAATACATTTTGTTCATCTCCTCCCTGATTTGACCGGGCACCTTGGGTGCCCGTTTTTTTTGTCTTTTCGATAGAGCATCAGCAAATGAGCTGACCGAGCCGAAAGCGGCCGCAGGCACTTAAAAATTAGAGCCGCAGATTTTAGCGGCGATGATGTTTGAGCAAGCTCGCTAGCGCGGCTTTGAGAGCGGGATCATCGACTTTTTGACTGAGCTCATCAATCGCTGTTTGCGCTGCCTCAGGAATTTGTAAGTTCTTGGTTTGAATCGGGTTTCCATGTTGTAATGCAACTTGCACCTTGGGCTTAATTGCGGTAGCGTGCCAACCGGCCATCTCGAGTGCGCGCAAAATATCTGGCGCAGCTTGCCGTAGCCGAGTTCCGGCAGCACTAAAGGGCACGGCAATCATCAGTTCGGTACCGGCCCAAGCGACACCTTGGCAAACATTGGCCACTTCGGGCGGCAGCGCGCCACGAACAATATCCAAAATTTGATTGAGTGTATCGACCTGTTGCACTAAGCGTTTGAGTTGAAAATCACGATGGAGCAAGCGGTCAAATGAGGGGTTTTTATGATACATAAGCAGCACATCGTATGAATATCATTGTAGTTTCCAGTCGTCTTGATAAAGCGATTTCACTGGGGCAGCGAGAGCTGTTGGCTCTAGGTTTAATTTTAACGCTATTAGTCGGTGCTGCGGCATTTGGTTTAGGGATGCTGTTTGCACCCAATCGCGTCGAGCCTTTATTGCGTTTAATGCCGGGCCAGCACGCTAGGCAGGGTGAAATCGACGCTTTGGCGGTGCAAGTGGGTGAGTTACAGGCCAAGTTAACGCGTTTGGATGGTTTGGCGGCGCGAGTGGGGGATAAAACCGGCATTGATGTGCAACCATTTTTAAGTCGTAATGCCGTGCCACAAGGCGGCTTGGCCGCGCGCGGCCCATCGTTTTCTGTGCCGGGTTTGGCGCAAGTTTTAGAGCAGACATCGGGCAAAATGTCGGCGCTGATTGATCAGCTGACGTTGGCTGAAGCGGTGTTGTTAACGCCAAATTCTGCGCATTTGCCACGGCATTCTCCAATGCAAGCGCCGCCGCAATCATCGAGTTTTGGTTGGCGAGTAGATCCATTTAATGGCTCGCAAGTGTTTCATGAGGGGGTGGATTTTCAGGGAGATACTGGCTCGCCAGTGAGTGCCGCCGCGACAGGCAAGGTGGTGTATGCGGCTTACCACCCTCAGTATGGTAATATGGTCGAGCTTGATCATGGCAATGACTTAACCAGTCGTTACGCGCATGGCAGTCGCTTGATGGTGAAAGTGGGTGATACGGTGAAGGTGGGCGAGCCAGTGATTTTATTGGGTAGCACGGGTCGATCAACAGGACCACATTTGCATTTTGAAATCCGCTATCGTGGCGTTGCACAAAATCCGCTTCGTTTTATCGATTCTAATTCATCAGCATTGGCGCAAAAATAAAGCGAAGTCGAGCCGTGCGGGTCAACGCAATGGTCTGATCGATCTTCATCATGCCGATGTAGGTATTAATTTTTTACCTGAGCATTTAAGAAAATGATTGTTGCTTGAAATTTTGTAAGCATGCAACCATATAGCCCTAATAGCTTGATAAAACGCCGATGTATTTATTTATAACTAAAGTCTGCAAAAGACCAAACGCTGGTAGCACAAGATGATTTCAACCCTGCTTAAAAAAGTTTTCGGAAGCCGTAACGACCGTTTGCTCAAACAATACGGTGTCATCGTAAAGCAGATTAATGCGCTTGAGCCGCAGATGGTGGCTTTGTCGGATGAGGCGCTGCGCGCAAAAACGGATGAATTTAAGGCGCGTTTGGCAAAAGGCGAAACCTTAGATCAAATTCTGCCCGAAGCTTTTGCGGTGTGCCGAGAAGGTGCGAAGCGCAGTTTAGGTTTACGTCATTTTGATGTTCAGTTAATTGGTGGCTTGGTTCAGCATCAGGGCAAGATTTCCGAAATGCGTACCGGTGAAGGTAAAACGCTGGTCGCCACGTTGGCCGCGTATTTAAATGCATTGTCGGGCAAAGGCGTTCACGTGATTACCGTGAATGATTATTTGGCCAAGCGTGACCGCGATACGATGGCGAAGCTGTTTGAATTCTTAGGCATGTCGTGTGGCGTTAATTTGGGCCAAATGGCGCATGAAGACAAAAAAGCCGCTTACGAATCCGACATCACTTACGGCACCAATAACGAATTTGGTTTTGATTATCTGCGCGACAATATGGTGTTTACACCGGCGGAGCGGGTACAGCGTGGTTTGAACTTTGCCATTGTCGATGAAGTGGATTCGATTTTGATCGACGAAGCACGTACACCGTTGATTATCTCGGGCCCTGCTGACGACAATACTGATTTGTATTTGGCAATGAATGGCATTCCAGCGCAATTGGTCGCGCAAACAGTTGAAGACGGCGAAGGCGATTATTGGGTTGATGAAAAAGCCCATTCAGTGATGTTGTCTGAATCTGGCCATGAAAAAGTCGAAGCCATCTTGGGTGAAATGGGCTTATTGCCGGTTGGCGAAAGCTTGTATGGCGCGGCCAATATTAATTTAATTCATCATTTGAATGCCGCATTGCGCGCACATACCTTGTTTGTGAAAGATCAGCACTATGTGGTGATGGATGGCGATGTAATTATCGTTGACGAACATACTGGCCGTTTGATGTCGGGTCGTCGTTGGTCAGAAGGCTTGCATCAAGCCGTTGAAGCCAAAGAAGGCGCTGAGATTCAGCAAGAAAACCAAACTCTGGCCACCATTACCTTACAAAATTACTTCCGTATGTACGCCAAATTATCGGGTATGACCGGTACCGCCGATACTGAAGCATATGAATTCCAGCAAATTTATGGTTTGGAAACCGTCATTATTCCAACCAATAAACCGATGCTGCGCGATGATCGACAAGATCAAGTGTTTAAAACCGCGAATGAAAAATACAAAGCGATTATCACAGATATTAAAGGCTGCGCCGAGCGCGGTCAGCCAACGTTGGTGGGTACTACGTCGATTGAGCAATCAGAATTACTCTCGGGTATTTTGACGGCCGATGGCATTACCCATAATGTGCTGAATGCTAAACATCACGCCAAAGAAGCGCAAATTGTCGCGCAAGCCGGTAGCGCTGGCCAAGTAACGATTGCCACCAATATGGCCGGTCGTGGTACTGATATTGTGCTCGGCGGTAGTATTGAGCGTGAAATCAAAGAAATCGAGCACGATGAGTCACTCGATGCCACAGCCAAAGCCGCGCAAATTGCTGCTCTGAAAGCCGAATGGCAAATTAAACACGATGCCGTGCTGGCAGCGGGTGGTTTGCACATCATCGGTACCGAGCGCCATGATTCACGTCGTATCGACAATCAATTGCGCGGTCGTTCTGGTCGTCAAGGTGATCCAGGCTCAAGTCGTTTTTACTTGTCGCTCGAAGACACGCTATTGCGTATTTTTGCCGGTGATCGCGTTGCCTACGTGATGGATAAGCTCAAAATGCCAGAAGGCGAGCCGATTGAAGCGGGCATGGTGTCACGCGCCATTGAATCTGCGCAGCGTAAAGTCGAAGGCCGTAACTTCGATATGCGTAAACAATTGCTGGAATACGATGATGTATCTAACGAGCAGCGTAAAGCTATTTATGGCCAACGGAATGAAATTCTAGAAAGCGAAGAAGTCTCAGCGACGATTAACGCGATGCGTGATAGCGCGATTGCCGATATGTTTGATCAATATATTCCACCGAACTCGATGGATGAATTGTGGGATGCGGCTGGTTTGCAAGCGGCCTTGGCTGAAATGCAAATCGAAGCGGATATCGCCGGTTGGGTGGCCAATGAAACCACCTTGACCATTGATGAGATGAAAACGCGCGTATTGGCCGCAGCAAAAACCGCTTACGATAGTAAAGTTGAGCAAGCGGGTGAAACCAACTTCCGTCATTTTGAACGTTCGGTGTTGTTGCAGCACGTTGATCAGCAATGGCGCGATCATTTGTCAGCGCTGGATCATTTGCGTCAAGGGATTCATCTGCGTGGTTACGCACAAAAAAATCCGAAGCAAGAATACAAGCGTGAAGCATTTGAATTGTTCTCTAGCTTGCTCGATTCAATTAAGCGCAATGTGTTGAAAGTGATTATGACGGTGCAAATTCGTGGCCCAGAAGATGTGCCAGAAGTGCAACAGCATGAAGTGCCAGAATCAGCGATGCAGTTTTCGCACGAAGCTTTAGAAGAAATCTTGGCCAGTGGCGACGAAGAACAAATTCGCGAAGCTTTAATGGCGGCGATGCAAGAGGACAGTGGGGTAAAAATCCAATTCTCAGGCGTTGGCCGTAATGATCCTTGCCCATGTGGTTCAGGTAAGAAATACAAATATTGTCATGGCCAATTAGCTTAAGCCATCGATTTAAAAAATCCCGCGTTCATCGCGGGATTTTTTTTGCGCTAAAAATTTGTATTTGTATTTTAATTGGATTGAATAATCGTGATTAGAAATAAAAATTGACCTTGTCGAGGTGGTCGTTTTTAATAGAACGCTATTTGTATTGCATAGTTGCAGTGTTGATCTTGGATTTAAAATAGACTGAGGTAAATGAATGTTTGGGGTTCATGATTTAGGCTTGTTTATAATTTCGGGTTTATTGCTCAATATGGCACCGGGACCAGATTCATTATTAATTGTAACGCGCAGTGCGGCGCAAGGCTGGCGCGCGGGATCGGCTGCCGCATTGGGCATCGGGAGCGGTACGCTGGTGCATATTATTGCGGCGGCTTTAGGTTTATCTGCGATTTTAGCGACTTCGGCCACTGCATTTTCAATTGTGAAATATATCGGTGCGATTTATTTATTGTATATCGGTGTTGGTTTATTGCTGAGTAAAACTGCGGCGGTTACACCGGTTGCTGAGGAGAGTTTAGCGCCTTTATCATTACGGCGTATTTATGTGCAGGGATTTTTGACTAATTTATTTAACCCTAAAGTCGCGATTTTCTTTTTGGCTTTTGTGCCGCAATTTATTAGCCCGCAAGCGGAAAATAAAGCCCTCGCCTTTATTATTTTGGGTTGTATTTTTAATTTAAATGGCATGCTGTGGTGTCATTTACTTGCCGTGACTTCCGCCATGGCCAGCCAGCGTTTGCAAGCGAGTCGCGCAGTGAGTCAATGGTTAAATCGACTCATCGGTGCGCTCTTTATTTCATTTGGGATTAAATTGGCCTTGGTGGATCGTTGAGGTATTTTGTTGGCGGTATCGCTTAATAAAAACTCGCCTCGCCCTCGGGCCGCGTTTTAAAGCGCCGGTGTAGCCAATAATACTGGCTAGGGTGTTCGCGGGCGATGTCTTCGATAAATTGATTCATTCGCGTGGTGTCGGCGAGCATATCGCCGCTCGGGAAGTTCTCCCAAGCTGGGTAGTAGCGCGAAACGACATGGCCTTTGGCGATGGTGGTGATAACCGGCACGACAGCGGCATCAGTCATTTCGGCGAGTTTACCGAGCATTGGCAAGGTGGCGGTAGGGATGCCAAAGAACGGCGCGAAAATCGATTGCTGCGGCCCCATATCTTGGTCGGGCAGATAATAAAACGGCAGTTTTGATTTTAAAGTGCGAACAATCGAGCGGATGCCGGCGCTGCGTTTAATCAGTTGTGGATTATTGTAGCGCGAGCGGATTTTCAGGCTGATTTCATGAAATACACCGCGCTGCTCGGCGTACATACTACTGCCTTGATGATCCATGATAAAACCCATGCCACCAAAATCGAGTCCTAAAAAATGCGGGACTAACATAATGATCGGTCGATCTTGAACTGCGGTGAAGTTTTCAAAGCCTTCGATATGTATCAGTCTGCGTAGCCTGTTTTTACTGCCGTGTAGCAAGATACTGTAGCCCAGTAATGTGCTAGTCATTTGAATAAAATGTTGGCGCAGTACGGCGCGGCGCTGATTTTCTGTCCATTCTGGAAAGCATAAACGCAAATTGGTCAGCCCGACTTTGCGGCGACCACTGACGACGAAAAAGAGTAGCGATCCCAATGGAATCGCAATCCATTGCATTACGCGAAATGGCAATAAATGCAGCAACCAAAGTAGGGCGATGGTGAGTTTAAGTTTCATACTGACTCCGAGCAGCGCGTTGATGGTGCCGCGCTGAAAAATACGCTCCATCCCATTTCGTCGCTGCCAGTGTGCGGTGATTACTGCAGTGCTGGTGCGTTTTGAGGATGGATTTAGACAATTGCAAGTTACGCGGCATCCGGCGGTAATGGTGCGCCTGCTGGGTGTTTGTAGCGACTGTAACTCCAGAAATATTGCGCTGGCACTTGGCGGATCAGGTCTTCCAGATTTTGGTTGAGGACGGTGGCGTCGTGCTCATTATCACCATTGAGCTCGCCAACAAACGGTTGAACATGTAAACGATAGCCTTTGCCGATGCCAAGGCGCTCGACATAACACGGCAAAATAATGGCATTGCTCGATTTTACTAATTTAGACAACAAGGTCATGGTGTAGGCAGGGCGACCAAAAAAAGGCGCCCAAACGCCTTCACCGCCACCCGGCGCTTGATCGGGCAGTAAATAGGCCACACCCCCTTGCTTAAGGGTTTTAAGCAGCACCCGCACGCCAGAGGCATTGGCTGGCGCCGGTTCGGCACCACTACGCGAGCGCGAGTAAATCATCAATGGTTCAAGATAAGCTTGTTTAGGTGGACGGTATAGCGGCGCAAGCTTTTTAGGAATTAAGCCAGCGACACATACCCCAACCATTTCTAGTGCACCTAAATGCGGTGAAACAAAAATAATCGGTCGCTCGGTTTTGAGTGCCGCTTCGACGTGTTCCCAGCCGGTTTTTTCGTGCACTAGCGCGAGAAGTTCAGGAATCGGCCGCATCCAGTGCGCCAACAGCTCGGTGGCCGCGATGCCGTGCTCGGGAATACTTGAGCGAAGTAATCGGGTATAATCCATACTATTTTTCGCAATCGCACTTTGAGTGAGGTTGCTACGCAGGACTTTGCGATGATGGGCACTGCCCCACCAGACCAGCCAGCCGAGCAACCAACCCAGCGCTTGCAGTAAGGGCAGCGGCAATTTAGCCAATAATTTGCAGAACGTAAGCAGCATAATTCGATGAAAACTGTGATTTAAGGCCTGATTGTAGCTGCGATTGGCTCATTTGGGGTCATGTAACCGAGGGTAATACACGAATGAAAGACTTTTTATTTACTTCTGAATCTGTTTCAGAAGGCCATCCTGATAAAGTTGCCGACCAAATTTCGGATGCAATCTTGGATGCCATTTTCACCCAAGACAAATATGCCCGCGTTGCGGCAGAGACTTTAGTCAATACCGGTTTAGTGGTTTTGGCCGGTGAAATCACCACGCATGCCAATGTCGATTACATCCAAATTGCGCGCGATACCATTAAGCGTATTGGTTATGATCATTCGGACATCGGTTTTGACTACAAAACATGTGCGGTTTTGGTGGCCTACGATAAGCAATCTCCGGACATTGCCCAAGGTGTGAATGAAGGCGAAGGCCTTGATTTAGACATGGGTGCTGGCGATCAAGGCTTGATGTTTGGTTATGCCTGCGATGAAACTGCACAATTGATGCCAGCCCCGATTTATTACGCGCATCGTTTGATGCAGCGCCAAGCTGAATTGCGTAAAGATGGCCGTTTGCCATGGCTGCGCCCGGATGCGAAATCGCAAGTGACGCTGCGTTACGATGGCGAAACCGGCAAAGTGAAAGAAGTCGATACCATCGTATTGTCGACGCAACATCATCCAGATGTGTCGCACGCGCAATTGAGCGAAGCGGTGATTGAAGAAATCATCAAGCCAGTGATGCCAAAAGAATGGCTAACCGCCAATACCAAATTCTTGGTCAACCCAACTGGGCGTTTTGTGATTGGCGGCCCAATGGGCGATTGTGGTTTGACCGGTCGTAAGATTATTGTCGACACCTACGGTGGCGCTGCGCCGCACGGTGGTGGTGCTTTCTCGGGTAAAGATCCAAGTAAAGTGGATCGCTCGGCGGCTTATGCGATGCGCTATGTGGCCAAAAACATCGTCGCCGCTGGTATTGCTAAGCAATGCTTGGTGCAAGTGTCATACGCCATTGGTGTGGCACAACCGGTGTCGATCATGGTCGATACTTGGGATACCGGTGTGATTCCAAATGATCAAATCGTCGACATTATCAAAGAAAACTTTGATTTGCGTCCGAAAGGCATTATCAAAATGCTCGATTTGCTGCGTCCAATCTATAGCCGCACTGCGGCGTATGGCCATTTTGGCCGTGACGAACCTGATTTTTCTTGGGAACGTACTGATAAGGTCGAACAGCTCAAAGCGGCAGCTGGCTTAAAGTGATACAAAGAGGAATTCGCACTCTACCCATTGGGGCGAGTGCGGCTTCCTCTTTTTTTGCTTGGAGTTTAGCGATGACCGTTATTGCGCGTTTAGTTCGTCCTGCTGAGTTAGCTGCTGTTAAAGCGTATGCCGATACCGCCCGATTGGGTGAGCCTAGTTTGGCTGATTTATTGGTAGTGGCTGAAAACGATGCTAGTTATGTCGGATTGGTTCGCTTAAGCCACGAGCGTGGCGAGTTAATATTACATGGCTTACAAGCCGATCATCTCGAAGCTCCCGCATTGTTAATGCAAGATGCTGCTCGCTGGATTGCCCATCAAGCTTGCTGGGCACTGGCGCAAGCGGTGGATAGTCCTCTAATGATTGAGCACGGTTTTACCGAGCCCGACATCCAAATTCCTGAATTCCTGCTAGAACTAAAAGCAAGTCGCGAAACTGGCGATTGTGCATTGCAAATCTTACATAGAGCTGCAAAATAGTCTGGTATTTCTATTGCCATCTCGTCTTCATACCTGCGTTATTTGGGTGTACCCATTCGCCTAGGCAGATAAGTTGTCGGTTTTTCGGCTACTGCAGCTTTACATATTGTGATGGTATAGTCATGTAGATCTTTATTTATAAAGGCTGCATAGCTATACCTTGGATTTGCTTTTATTTTTAAAAGGAAAACCAATGACTCAGTTTACCGATTTTAAAGTGGCCGATTTATCGTTAGCAGCATGGGGCCGTAAAGAGCTCACCATTGCTGAAACCGAAATGCCGGGTTTAATGGCAGTGCGAGATGAATATCGGGCTCAGCAACCGCTTCAAGGCGCGCGAATTGCGGGCTCCTTGCATATGACAATCCAAACTGGCGTCTTGATTGAAGCCTTGCAAGCCTTGGGGGCTAAGGTCCGCTGGGCGTCTTGTAATATTTTCTCCACCCAAGACCATGCTGCGGCCGCTATTGCGGCCACCGATACGCCGGTATTTGCTTTTAAAGGTGAATCGCTCAGTGAATATTGGCAATTTACCCATGAAATTTTTGATTGGCCTAACGACGCTAATGGCCAGCCGCAATACGCCAATATGATTTTGGATGATGGTGGCGACGCCACTTTGTTATTGCATTTGGGGGCGCGTGCCGAAAGTGACTTGAGTGTTGTCAGTCAGCCGAATAATGCTGAAGAAACTGTTCTCTACGCTGCGATTAAAGAAAAAATTAAGCAAGACCCAAACTGGTATTCAACGCGTTTGGCGGCGATTCGCGGCGTTACTGAAGAAACCACCACCGGCGTGCATCGCTTGTATCAAATGCATGAGCAAGGGAAATTGGCTTTTCCTGCGATCAATGTCAACGACTCAGTGACCAAATCCAAATTTGATAATCTGTATGGCTGCCGAGAGTCTTTGGTCGATTCAATCAAGCGCGCGACGGATGTGATGGTGGCCGGTAAAGTGGCCTTGGTGCTGGGTTATGGCGATGTTGGCAAAGGTTGCGCGCAGTCGCTGCGCGGCCTCGGGGCAACGGTGATGATTACCGAGATTGACCCCATTTGTGCACTACAAGCCGCGATGGAAGGCTATCGCGTGGTGACTTTGGATGACGTAGCGGATCAAGCCGACATTTTCGTTACGACTACTGGTAACGTCAGCGTGATTGCTCACGAACATCTAGTTCGCATGCGGCACAACGCCATTGTTTGTAATATCGGCCACTTTGATTCTGAAATTCAAGTGGCGAGTTTGCGGCAATACGAATGGGACAATATCAAGCCACAAGTGGATCATGTGGTGTTTCCGGATGGCAAACGCATCATCTTATTGGCCGAAGGTCGCTTGGTGAATTTGGGTTGTGGTACTGGCCATCCTTCATTTGTGATGAGTAATTCGTTTGCCAATCAAGTTTTGGCGCAAATCGAATTGTTCACCAAACTGGCACAATATCCGGTTGGGGTGTATGTATTGCCCAAGCATTTGGACGAAATGGTAGCGCGTTTACACCTGAAGAAAATTGGGGCAAAACTGACTGTTTTAACCGATGAACAGGCGGCGTATATCAATGTGCCCAAAGAAGGACCGTATAAATCAGCGCATTATCGCTATTAAAGCGCTTATTGATGAGGGCGCGGCGCTCAGCCACGCCTTGCCTGCTTTGATCGCCGTTATTGCTGATGATGCGCTTGGTTATCGCATGAATTGGGGATGGTTTCTTGCTCTACGTGTCGCAGCAAATCGCTTAACTTGCTGCTACTGAGCTGCTGGCGCTGGTTGTTGCTTTTTATTTCTTCATAAATGGCAAAGTGTTGCTGCCAATGCGTAAATTCTAAATCGGTTTGGCCACTGGCCGCGTAGCTTTTGGCTAATCCGGCATGCGCCAGTTGGACTAGATATTTTGCTGGGATTTCGGTCGCGGTATCGAGCGCCTGCTGCATAAAATATTGGCTGGCATGCGTTTGCTGTTGTTCTAAATGCAGCTCACCCAGCGCAATCATATTGACGACCTTTCCCCAGTGATTACAACTGCGTGCGCTGAGTGCGAGTGCTCGCTCTAACTGTCGCTTGGCTAAGTCTTGATGGCCAGCTTTGCGTAATAAATGGGCGCGATAGTAATGCAGTTCGGGTTCAAATTCACAAAATGGCAGTTCACATAACAGTGCTTGGGCTCGATCTAGCGCCAATTGGGCTGCCGTATCGTGGTTTAAATGCAATTGGGCGGCGGCAATATTAATGTGATGGCAAATATGCAGATTTTTGTCGCTAATTTGCGCCAGTAGCGGTGCTACTTTTAAGTGCGTGGCGAGGCTGCTGGCTAAATCTTCACTAATAAAAAACAGTTTTCCCAACCCGATATAGGCTCGAGCCATGCCTTCTGGCCATTGTTGGGCTAATGAGCGCTTTAACAGCTGCAACCATAAATCCATAGCTTTGGCGTAGTTGGCGATGTCATAGGCGACATCTGCGTGGCAATCAACGGCGGCGAGCCAGCTTTCATCATCGGCATAGTGCTGTGCAAGTTGGCAGGCGACTTCGGCCATGTGTTCTCGCACGCCTTCAGCGACGCTGGGTGTCGCGCGAAAAGCCAAGGCAATGAGTAAGGTTGCTTGTGTTTCAGCGCGAGCATCGTTAATGCTTTGGGCGCGAAAGCTAATGAATTGGGCTAAACGAAGGGTTTCGGCGGGTTCGGTATATACCAGAGCACGTGCAATGAGTAGCATTTGCTCAATTTCGGCACGTAAATCATAAAAACCCATTCTGTTCTCCTGCGGCCTAAAACCGCTGCGGCATGAGTACAGGGTTATGCGTTGTTAAGCAAAAATTAAAAATTGTCTTATGTGTTGATTTGTTGCAGGGGTTGATCCACTGAAATTTTGCGCATCATATCGCAAATAAAAAGCGGGCCTAAGCCCGCTGATCTGAAATTATTACTATTTAAGCTTGACCTGAAATGATCAAATATTTGGCTTGAAGTTCTTCTTTGCTTTCTTTGTGTTCTGGATCGAGTGGGATACAGTCAACTGGGCAAACTTGTTGGCATTGTGGCTCATCGTAATGACCAACGCACTCGGTACATAGATTAGGGTCGATGACATAAATCTCTTCACCTTGTGAAATGGCGCTATTTGGGCATTCCGGTTCACAAACATCACAGTTAATGCATTCGTCGGTAATAATAAGTGCCATGATTGACAATTCCTTAGTAAAATAGTCAAGTATTCGATATGTGGGGGATTTTCCCACTTTCGGGCCTAAGTCACAACCCTAAGTGTTTTGAGTGGGAAAAAGTATCTTATTGGCCTGATGCACGGCACAATAATGCATATTTGACCGTGCCGGCTTTGCCTTCGCGCAAAATCTCCCAATCGCTGAGCTCTGGCCATTGGGCGCATTCGATATATACCCGTGCTGTAGGGCTAAGATGCTGGGCAATTTGCGGCAAAATTTCATCGAGCAAAGTACTGGCAAATGGAGGATCCAGTAAGACCAGATCAAACTGTTCTTGGCATCGGCTGAGGTAATGCTCGGCAGTACTGCAAATAATCTCAATTTGATCGGCTGCGAGTAAAGCTTGATTGCTTTTGAGCGCGGCAACCACCGGTCTTGCGGCTTCGATCATGACGACTTTTTTGGCCCAGCGTGAAGCCGCTTCAAAACCGAGCGCGCCACTGCCGGAAAAAAGATCCAGACAAACCATACCGGTGCAATCTTGCCCTAACCAGTTAAAGAGCGTTTCACGAACCCGATCAGGTGTCGGTCGTAGCGCCAATGAGTCCGGAAATTTTAAAATTCGGCTTTTATATTGCCCACCAATCACACGAACCTGATTTTTATGCTGTGCTGACATTGCCGCTCCGCGTTAAAATCTAAATAATCAACCATTTTCCTCGATTTGTAGGATAGCCGCCAACGTCATGTTTAGTTTTTTTAAGAAAAAGAAGCCGCCAGAGGCGCAAATTGTCGCAGAAATTGCGCCAGCAACCCCAGTGACGGTGATTGAAACTGAGCCGCTCACGCCAGTCTCTCTACCTGAAACGCCCGTTATCGTTGAGCCGATCGCAACCATTGAATCGATTGAGCCAATTGAGCCAATTGCCGCTGCAATTGAGCCAATTGCCGCTGCAATTGAGATTAAGCCCGCACCCGTTGCGCCGCTTGAGTCGGCGATTGAACCCTTGATTACCCAAGAAGCGGAGCCTGTGCCGCATGCCGATGCGTTTGTACCGCCAGCCGATTTAGCTCAGCCACAAGAACGGCCTAAATTATCTTGGACTGAACGCTTAAAAATGGGTTTGGCAAAAACCCGCGATAAATTAGGTAAAAGCTTAGCCAGTATTTTTGGTGGCGGCCAAATTGATGACGAGCTTTACGAAGAGCTCGAAACCGTGTTGTTGACCGCCGATATGGGTGTCGATGCGACTCAGCATTTATTAAAAGACGTTCGAGAGCGGGTATCGCTGCGTGGTTTAAAAGATTCGGCTGAGCTTAAAGACGCGCTCAAACTCAGTCTGACTGATTTGATTAAACCGCTAGAAATCCCGCTGGATGTATCGGGCCACAAGCCATTTATTCTGATGGTAGCTGGCGTGAACGGTGCAGGTAAAACCACCAGCATCGGTAAGTTAGCCAAATATTTTCAATCGCAAAATTTATCGGTGTTGTTGGCTGCCGGGGATACATTTCGCGCTGCGGCGCGTGAGCAATTGGTCGTTTGGGGCGAGCGCAATGGCGTGCAAGTGATTGCGCAAGCATCGGGCGATGCCGCCGCAGTGGCGTTTGACGCGGTCAACGCCGCCAAAGCACGTGGCATCGACGTGGTGATTGTTGATACCGCTGGACGTTTGCCGACGCAATTGCATTTGATGGAAGAAATCAAAAAAGTAAAACGTGTGGTGCAAAAAGCTGAGCCGAGTGGCCCGCACGAAATTTTGCTGGTGCTGGACGCCAATACGGGGCAAAACGCTTTGGCACAAGTCAAATCGTTTGATGATGCCTTGGGTTTAACAGGGTTGGTGTTGACCAAACTTGATGGCACGGCCAAAGGCGGCGTGATTGCAGCGATTGCCAAAAATCGTCCGGTGCCACTGCGCTTTATCGGAATTGGTGAATCGATTGATGATTTGCGCCCATTTGTGGCAAAAGATTATATCGATGCCTTATTTGAATAAGGGGGTATTTGCGTAGAGGCTTTTTTGAATAAGCCTGGTGTGCATATACCCATACACTCTGTGATTTCGTTGATGCAGAGGTGCTCGCTTTAATTTCGTCCCTGAATGAATTTAGACCATTGCTTGTTGTAGAACGAGCGATGGGTGGGATATGGATCAGTGATCACAAGTCGCTTGGGTGGTTCGTTTTGAGAATGAAGGATGCTAATGATTCAATTTCAACAAGTCAGTAAAAGCTATCCCGGTGGCTTTGATGCCATTCGTAATTTAAGTTTTGAAGTTCCCGATGGTGAGTTGGTGTTTTTGGCGGGGCATTCGGGGGCGGGTAAATCGACTTTACTCAAATTAATGGCCGGGATCGAAAAACCCAGTAGCGGTGCGGTGCTGCTTAATGGGCAAAATTTAGCGCGGATGAGCCGTGCTTCATTGCCATTTGTGCGCCGGCATATTGGGCTGATTTTCCAAGATCATAAGATTTTATATGATCGCACTGTGTTTGATAATGTGCGTCTCCCACTGGATATTATTGGCTTTGATCACATGGAGGGTCGCCGCCGCGTCTTGGCAGCGCTGGATAAAGTGGGTTTGGCGGGTAAAGAAAAGCTCAATCCAATTTCGCTATCGGGTGGTGAACAGCAGCGTTTATGTATTGCGCGCGCGGTGGTGCATCGGCCGTCGATTTTGCTGGCTGATGAGCCAACGGCGAATCTGGATAGTGATTATGCGCATGATATTTTGGAATTGTTTAAATCGTTTCATCAAGTCGGGGTAACAATTTTGATTTCGGCGCACGATGAATCGTTGATGATGGATTATGGTCGACGTATTTTGCGACTCAAACATGGGCAGTTTTGCGCTTAAATTCGGCAAAGTTGAGCGAAGGGAAAATAATGAAAAATTGGTTTCGCCTGCATTTGTTGGCACTAACACGCACGATTGGCAGTTTGTTTCGCCACCCCTTAGGTAGCCTATTGAATTTATTGGTGATTGGGATTACGACGGCATTGCCGCTGGCGCTGTGGACTTTGATTATGAGTATTTCGCAAATTAGCGATCAAGTTTCAGTCGAGCCTGAGCTTTCCGTTTTTTTGCGGCACAGCGCGACAGCTGAAGACGTGAAAGGTTTGCAGGCGACATTAAAAGCCGATGCACGCTGGCTTAAAGTTGAATTTATCCCCAAAGCCGATGCATTGGCGGCTTTGCAAGCAAATTTAGGGGCAACGGATTTAACGGCGGGTTTGGCAGAAAACCCACTGCCGGATGCATTTGTTTTGCAGGCAAAAGAGAATGATCCAGCAGGATTGGATGCCTTAAAAAAAGAACTTTCGTCGATTGTGATTGTCGAAGAAGTGCAGTTAGATTCCGATTGGGCTGAGCGTTTGGCACGGATTACCGATTTAGGCCGTGCCATTTTTGAAGTGTTGGCGAGCTTATTGGCCTTGGCCTTGGTGCTGATTACGGGCAATGCCATTCGGATGCAAATCTTAACGCGCCGTGATGAAATTGAAGTCGCCAAACTGATTGGTGCGACCGATTCATTTATTCGCCGTCCCTTTATGCATGCGGCTATGGTGCAAGGATTGCTCGGTGGCGGTGTGGCAGTGCTGATTGTGTGGGGCTTGGTCGCGTACGTAAACCCAACGGTCATCGAGCTGGCAAGTGCTTATGGGCAATCGGTGAGTTTATTGGCGCCAGACCTTTTAACGATCGTGGTGGTCTGTTTGGCGAGTGCTGTGTTGTGCCTTATTGGGGCGAGCTTGGCAGTATCCAGATATTTATATCAATTTCGTTAAATGCCGCTAAGCAGATTGCTTAAGACTATGACTTGAATAGTAATAATTACCGTGCACAATGCGATCTGCATGTGATTGAATAGAATTCTGATTTGAGGCGATTTAGCACTCTGAACATTTGAGTGCTAATATTTTATGCTACAGTCAGCTTTGTTTTACGACAGGAGATTCAAGCGATGGGCAATGCGATGACACTTTCAACATTATCGATTGGCGATAGTATTGAACGTTATATTCAGCGCGTTAATGCGGTACCTATGCTGTCACCTCAAGAAGAGCACGATTTGGCGACACGACACCAAGAAAGTGGTGACGTGGAGGCCGCGCGTCAGCTTGTGATGTCCCACTTGCGCGTCGTCGTTTCGATCGCGCGAGGTTATAGTGGCTATGGTTTACCACAAGCTGATTTGATTCAAGAAGGTAATATTGGTTTAATGAAAGCGGTTAAACGCTTTGAAGCCACACGCGGTGTGCGCTTGTATTCATTTGCAGTGCATTGGATTAAAGCTGAGATCCATGAGTATATTTTGCGCAATTGGCGCTTAGTGCGGATTGCAACGACTAAAGCACAGCGTAAATTGTTTTTTAATCTGCGCTCGATGAAAACCAGTTTTGCGGCATTAACCCATAAGCAAGCGCAAGAAATCGCGGATGATTTAGGTGTTAAGCCCGAAGAAGTGCTTGAGATGGAAACGCGCATGACCGGCCAAGACATTGCGCTGATTGCAGATGACAGCGATGATGACGGCTATGCCCCTATAGATTGGTTAGCTGATAGCCATAATGAGCCGACTGCGGCCATGGCAAGGGTTGCGACCGATCGTTTGCAGTCAAGCGGTATTTCAGAGGCCTTAGATGGTCTTGATGAGCGTAGTCGCCGTATTATTGAGGCGCGTTGGTTGACCGATGAGGGCGAGTCTTTGACGTTGCATGATTTGGCTGCCGAATTTAAAGTTTCAGCCGAACGAATTCGGCAAATCGAGGCTAAAGCATTGCAAAAAATGAAGCAAACTTTGTTGCCAGCTACAGTTTAAATAAAGAAAAATCAAAAATGAGCGCCATAATCGGCGCTCTTTTTTTTGGACAATTTTTGATTGTTAGGCACGAAAAAAATGCCAAGTGATGGCAATCATACTGGCAGCGATGAGTGTCGCTGCGCTGATTTTACTGATTCGGTGCAATTCTTTGCGGTGTGCCGGATGAAGGCGACGCCAAGCAAAATGGGCGGTGAGCAAAAATATGCACAGATAAAGTAGCTTGCTGCTCATGAATGAAAGTGCACGGGGTGTCCGGTGGTCGGGATGTTGCGGTTGAGTATTGTCTTATTTCTTACAGTACTTAATGTATTACCTTAGATTTCGACTCTTTCGTGTTTATTTTTAAGACTTTTATGAATAAAAAATATTTTTAACTAAGTCATTGTATCAAAAGATAAAAAAACTGGCGCAACTTGTGCCAGTTTTTTTTTTGCTCTATAGTGGGTTTCGGTGGGGTAAAGTGGGTAAAAGTGTATTTTTATAATCACTTTTTCGCTAAAATTGCACTGCAGGTAGATTGACAGGCTTTTGAATCGCATTAGCGAACAAATAGGGGCGTCTGCATACATGTTGGGTGGTGTGTCATCTCTTTCATTGGACAGTAAAGGGCGCTTAGCGATGCCGGCTAAGTACCGTGCTTTATTGTCTGCGGCAGGGCGACTGGTGATTACCATTGATCCGGCGGGATGCGTGCTGATTTACCCTGAAGCGCAATGGATTCCTGTTCGAGATCAGCTCAATACCTTGTCTGGCTCAAAAATGTCGGTGCGCCGTTTAATCGTGGGTCACGCTGAAGAAATCGAAATGGATACAGCGGGCCGTATTTTAATCCCTGCGACTTTAAGGCAACGCGCGCAACTGAATAAGGCGGTTGCATTGGTGGGTATGGGTAATAAATTCGAATTGTGGGATGAAGCTAAATGGAATGCCGTGACGGATTCTGTAATGGCGATGGATCCGCATGATTTAGAAAACAATATGGAAGGAATCGTGCTTTGAGTGAAGTGGTTGGAACAAACTTCGTGCATTGCACGGTATTGCTCAACGAGGCCGTGGATGCGCTAGCGATCCAGCCCGATGGCATTTATGTGGATTGTACGTTTGGCCGTGGTGGCCATTCTCGATTGATTTTGTCCAAATTAGGACCCAATGGTCGCTTAATCGCATTTGATAAAGATTTATATGCGATTGCCGAAGCCGCAACGATTACAGACCCTCGTTTCACGATTGTGCACGAGGGCTTTGTCACGTTAGCCGAATCACTTGGGCAACTTGGGATCGAGAAAATTGATGGTTTATTGATGGATTTAGGCGTGTCATCACCGCAATTGGATGATGGCGCACGCGGATTTAGCTTTAGATTTGATGCGCCCTTGGATATGCGTATGGATACGACCCGAGGGCAAACGGCGGCTGAATGGCTCAATTTAGCCGAAGAAAAAGACATTGCAGAGGTGGTAAAAGATTATGGCGAAGAACGGTTTGCTCGGCAGGTTGCAGCAGCGATTGTTACGCGTAGGGCAAGCAAACCTTTTGCTACAACAGGAGAACTTTCCGAGGTCGTGGCAACGGCTGTCCGCACCCGTGAGCCGGGCCAGAACCCGGCGACGCGCACCTTCCAAGCTATACGGATTTATATCAATCGTGAGCTTGAGGAGCTGTCGCTAGCACTGCCTCAAGCTTTGCGCTTGCTGAAAACTGGTGGGCGCTTATCGGTGATTGCATTTCACTCTCTGGAAGATCGCATCGTCAAACGGTTTATTCAAGACGCCGCCAAGGGCGATCATTTGCCTTCGCGTTTACCGATTCGTGCCAGTGAAATTGCCGCTGCACCATTGCAGGTTATCGGTAAGCCGATTCGCGCCTCAGAGATCGAAATTAAAGCCAATCCGCGTGCACGCAGTGCAATTTTGCGGGTGGCAGCACGCACAGCGGGGCCTTTGTGACGCGTTTGAATATGTTTTTGTTGGCGGTTTTGGTGATTTGCGCCTTGGCGGTCATCACCAGCCGACATAAGTCGCGAAAACTATTTATTGAGTTGCAAAAAGAAGATGTACTCACTCGTAAGCTTGACGTTGAGTGGGGGCAATTGCAACTCGAGCAAAGCACTTGGGCGATGCATTCGCGGATCGAGCAAGAAGCTGGACACAATTTGGAAATGCAAGTGGCACCCTCGAATCGCACTCAGGTTATTTTGGAGCACGGTGAACTCGTGAAGCAACCTGAGGTTAAAGATCTGTAATGATGACAGCAGGAAAAACGGCGGCAAGCCGTCGTCGACCCAAGTATGCAGTAGTCCCCAAATTAGAACGCTGGCGAGTCTGGACGGTATTGGGTGGTTTGATGCTGTTGTTTGCCGGCTTATTGGGTCGCGGTTTGTATTTGCAAATGTGGAATGAAGGTTTTTTGCAAGACCAAGGCGATGCACGCTATCGCCGGGTGTTAAAACTAGAAGCCAATCGCGGCATGATTACCGATCGTAATGGTGAGCCGTTGGCGATTTCCACACCGGTTCAGTCGATTTGGATGAGCCCTCGCAGCATGTTGATTTTGCCAGCAGGGCAGCAGCGTGCCGAAGATTGGAAGCCGGCGAACGATGATGAGCTGATGCCGTTGTCGCTGGATGAAGTTAAAAAATTAGAAACGCATTTGCAGTTAAAAGCGGGTGAGTTGCTAACAAAATTGACCGCATCACGAAAAAACTCGCAAGGCAAAGAAATAAAATCAGATTTTCTGTGGGTGAAACGACATATCTCACCTGCCGATGCAAAAAAACTGATGGCGATGAAAATCCCCGGAGTCTATTCGCAAACTGAATATCGCCGTTATTACCCGGCCGGTGAAGTGATGGCCCATATTGTCGGTTTTACCGACATTGATGGCAAAGGGCAGGAAGGTTTTGAATTAACGCGGGAAAAAATGCTGGCGGGTAAGCCAGGCTCTCGCACAGTGATTCGAGATCGTCGTGGCTACATTGTTGAAGACGTTTCAACGATCGTGCCACCGCAAGAAGGACAAACATTGCAGCTGTCGATTGATCGCCGGATTCAATATTTAGCCTACCGCGAGCTGAAAAACATGGTCGATAGCTCCGGTGCAGTGGGCGGCGCGATTGTGGTGCTGGACGCGCAAACCGGAGAAGTGTTGGCCTTGGCCAACGCGCCGTCTTACAACCCCAATAGTCGCGCTCGAATTGACCCAGCGCATAAACGCAATCGCGCGCTAACCGACTTGTATGAGCCCGGTTCGACGATGAAAGCGGTGACGGTGGCGATGGCACTCAATGCGGGCAAAGTCACACCGCATACGGTGATTCAAACGGGCAATGGCACGATGGCTATCGGTCCAAATCGAGTGAAAGATGATCATTCGGTGGGGGCGGCAACGGTGGAAACCATTATGCAAAAATCATCTAACGTCGGCGTGGCGAAGATGGCCTTGATGATGGACCGTGAGTCAAAATGGAATTTTTATAAAGACGTTGGTTTTGGCGAAGCGCCGCACACCGGCTTTCCTGGTGAAGCTGCTGGCCGGATTCGACCTTGGAAAAATTGGCGGCCGATTGAAGAGGCCACAATGGCGTTTGGCTACGGGATGTCAGTGAGCTTAATGCAAATGGCGCGCTCGTATCAGTTGTTTGCAGGCAATGGCGAAATTCACCCGGTGACCTTTACCAAATTGGTTGCGCCAGCACCTGGCAAGCCAGTGATCTCAGCGCAAACTGCAGAGCAAGTTCGCAAGATGCTCGAAATGGTGACCTTACCCGGTGGGACGGCCACTCGGGCGCAAGTGGTGGGGTACCGCGTTGGTGGTAAAACGGGCACCGCCAAAAAACTGGTCGGTGGTAAGTATTCGGATACGGCACGTGTGGGTTCTTTTGTCGGCTTAGCGCCGATTTCAAATCCACGCTTAATTGTTGCGGTGATGATCGATGAGCCCTCTTTTGCGATGCGTTACGGTGGTTTAGTTGCAGCACCGATTTTTAGTAATGTGGTGGCTGGAAGTTTGCGGATGTTAGGTGTGCCACCGGATGCGCCAACGAGCAATATTTTCTTGCCCAATACCGAAGCCGAAGTAAAGGAAGAAACATGAAGCCTGCGAGTTGGGAATTGCCTGCTTTTGATTTAACGGCGCTGATTGAGCTGCAATCGGGTCGTCCTTTGGTGGCCGATAGCCGCAAAGTGCAAGCCGGTGATGTGTTTATGGCGTTTCGTGGTGAATATGTCGATGGTCGGCAATTTATTGCCGATGCGCTGGCCAATGGTGCCGCAGCGGTGATTTGGGAAGCTGACGATTTTGTGTGGAATCCGGCATGGGATGTCCCCAATTTGGCGGTGCCAGCACTCCGTGATCAGGCGGGTATTGTTGCCTGCGCCTTGATGGGTAATGATTCTGGACTAATGCCTATAGTAGGTATTACCGGAACTAATGGCAAAACCTCGATCGCCAATTGGTTGGCGCAAGCGTTTGATTTATTGGGCAATAAAGCCGGCGTTTTAGGCACATTAGGCAATGGTTTTGTTGGGGAATTAGTCGAATCAACCCACACCACTTTGGATCCTTTGGCCTTGCAAGGCTGGTTAGCCAAGTTCAAAGCCAGTGGCGCAACGCACGTGGCGATGGAAGTTTCCTCGCATGGTTTAGAGCAAGGTCGTGCGCATGGCGTGCCATTTAAAACGGCCGTTTTTACCAATCTGACTCGTGACCATTTGGATTATCACGGCACCATGGCTGCGTATGCCACCGCCAAGGCCAAATTGTTTCAGTGGGATGGATTACAAAACGCGGTGATTAATGCTGACGATGCTTTTGGCCGTGAACTCCTTGAATTTACCAGCGCCCCTAAAGTGTATGGCTATGGTTTTGAGCATGGCAATTTACGCGTTAAGCACTTTGAATCTTCGCTCGATGGCCTCTCTTTGGTGGTTGATACGCCGGTGGGATCGGGCGCGATTAATTCGCCCTTATTAGGGCGTTTTAATGTCAGTAATTTACTCGCCTGCTTGGGGGTTTTGCTCGCCGATGGCGTGGCACTGGATGACGCTTGCCGGGTGCTGGGCCAAATTCGTTCGGCACCGGGCCGAATGCAGTGCTTGGGTGGTTCGGGCAAGCCTTTAGTTGTTATCGATTACGCGCATACGCCAGATGCTTTAGAAAAAGCCTTACTGACTTTGCGCGACGTGATGCCGCAAGGCGCGCGTTTATATTGCGTGTTTGGTTGCGGTGGCGATAGAGACAATGGTAAGCGCCCTTTGATGGGGGAGATTGCTTGCCGTTTGGCCGACTCGGTGGTGATTACCAGTGATAATCCGCGCAGTGAAAAACCGCAGGCGATTATTCAGCAAATTATTGCTGGCGTAGAAGGGGTGCCAGGCAATGGCGAAGCCAACTATGCGATTGAATCAGATCGTGGCTTTGCGATTACTGACACCATTGAAATGGCCAGCGCCAACGATGTGATTTTAATTGCTGGCAAAGGGCATGAAACCTATCAAGAAATCGAAGGTGTGCGTCATCATTTTGATGATGTTGAAGTGGCTAGCCAAGCGCTCGCCAAAAAAGTAATAAGGAAGTCATGATGTTGAATTTGCAGGAAACCGCGCAAGCGCTCAATGGCCTTCTTGCGGGCGCGCCCGAAGTGGTCTTTAGCCGGGTCACGACCGATAGTCGTGACATTCGCGTTGGTGATTTGTTTGTCGCTTTAAAAGGCGAGCACTTTGATGCGCACGATTTTGTTGAACAAGCTTTGGCGCAAGGCGCGGTTGCAGCTCTCGTTGAAAAAGACGGTGACGGTAACCGGATTGTGGTGGCGGACACTTTACAAGCGTTGGGACAATTGGCAAGGTATTGGCGCGCAAAGCACGCCGATATTCAGCTAGCGGCCATTACTGGCAGTAATGGCAAAACCAGCCTGAAAGAAATGCTGGCCAGTATTTTGGCAGTGCACGTCGGAGACGCCAGCAAAGTGCACGCGACCCAAGGCAATTTAAACAACCATATTGGCTTGCCACTCACGGTGCTAGGGCTCAATGCCCAGCATCGTTTTGTCGTTGCTGAAATGGGCATGAATCACTTTGGTGAGATTGATTACCTAACGCGCATTGCCAGTCCAAATGTGGCGGTGGTTAATAACGCCGGCGCAGCCCATTTAGAAGCCTTGGGCTCGGTGGCCGGTGTGGCTCAAGCCAAAGGCGAAATTTTTGCCGGTTTAGTCGCCGATGGTGTCGCCATTATTAATAACGACGACGAGTTTGCTGGTTTGTGGCGGCAATTGGCGGGTGAGCATCAGTGTGTGTCATTTGGATTGCAAGACGCTGAAATCAGCGCCGAGCAGATTGAATTGAACGCCCTCGGTAGTCAATTTCAATTGGCCACGCCAGTTGGAACGGCCAGTGTGCGGCTCGCGGTGCCGGGTTTGCACAATGTGCGTAATGCGCTGGCCGCGGCAGCAACGGCGCTGGCGCTGCAAGTCCCTTTGGCTGATATTGCTGCCGGTCTTTCGGCATGGCAAGGGGTAAAAGGGCGTTTGCAAGCCAAACAAGCCGCCAATGGCGCACAAATTTTGGACGATAGCTATAACGCCAATCCTGATTCGATGCGCGCGGCGATTGATGTTTTGGCGGCGATGGGGGCAGAGCATACCGTTTTGGTCTTGGGGGATATGGGTGAAGTCGGGGCAGATGCCGCAGAGCAGCATGCTTTGATTGGTGCTTATGCCCAGCAAAAAGGCATCGCCGCTTTATTCGCCGTCGGCGAACAGATGACGCATGCCGTGGGCGCTTTTGGTGAACACGGTCAGCATTTTGCCAGTAAAGCGCAATTGCTCGCGAGTTTGCGTGCCGAATTGACGCCAGAGTCGATGGTGTTGGTGAAAGGATCGCGCTTTATGCGCATGGAAGATGTTGTTAACGAATTAGAAGGAGCACAGCCATGTTGCTGATGTTGATGCAATGGCTCGGCGAATCAGTTCGTGCCTTTAATGTCTTTAATTACCTCACTTTACGCGCTGTATTGGCGACGATTACCGCCCTGACTATTTCATGGACTTTAGGTCCATGGGTGATTCGTAAATTGACCGAAATGAAAGTCGGGCAAGCGGTTCGGAATGACGGCCCGCAAACGCATTTAATCAAAGCCGGTACGCCAACCATGGGCGGCACTTTGATTTTGCTGTCGATTGGTTTGACGACGCTATTGTGGGGCGACTTAGGCAATAAATATATTTGGCTGGTACTGGTGGTGACTTTGGCTACCGGCGTTATTGGTTTTGTGGATGATTATAAAAAAGTCGCACTGAAAAACCCAAAAGGCTTATCCGCCAAAGCCAAGATGTTTTGGCAGTCGGCAATTGCGATTAGCGCAGGTTTATTTTTGGTGAATTTTGGCAATGACGCAGCAACTACCGGTTTTGTCGTGCCATTTTATAAAGAAATCTTGTACCCATTTGGCGCAATTGGCTTTTGTATTTTGACTTACTTTGTCATTGTCGGCACCAGTAATGCGGTCAACTTAACCGATGGTTTAGATGGCTTAGCGATTATGCCGACGGTGTTGATTGCGGGGGCGTTTTGTATTTTTGCCTACGTGGCAGGGAATGCAAAATTTGCGATTTATTTGGGTGTACCGCATGTACCCGGCGCGGGTGAATTGGTGGTGTTCTGTGCGGCAATGGCCGGTGCTGGCCTTGGATTTTTATGGTTTAACGCCTATCCCGCTGAAGTCTTTATGGGCGATGTTGGCGCTTTGGCGCTCGGCGCGGGCTTGGGCATGGTCGCGGTCATTGTGCGGCAAGAAATTGTGTTGTTGATTATGGGTGGCGTGTTTGTGGTTGAAGCGCTGTCGGTGATGATTCAAGTTGCTAGTTTTAAAACCCGCGGAAAACGCGTGTTTCGGATGGCACCATTGCATCATCATTACGAATTAAAAGGCTGGAAAGAAACTCAAGTGGTGGTCCGTTTCTGGATTATTACCATGCTCTTGGTCTTGGTTGGCTTGGCCACCTTGAAATTACGGTAAGCAAAGATGGAACTCAAAGCAAAGCATTGTATCGTGGTCGGTTTAGGTGACACCGGTTTGGCGACCACCCGCTGGTTGGTCGGGCAAGGTGCACAAGTGACTGTGGCCGATAGCCGCCCAACGCCGCCGAATTTGGCGCAAGTTCAAGCGCAATTGCCACAAGTTGCATTGCGTTTGGGCTCATTTAACGTCGATACCTTTGCTGATGCCGATGTCTTAATTACCAGCCCAGGTGTGCCCTTGGCAACGCCAGAAGTGGTGGCGGCGATTGCGCGCGGTATCCCAGTGATTGGGGATATTGAATTGTTGGCTTTGGCGCTGCAAGGTCAGCCTGGCAAAGTGATTGCGATTACCGGATCGAACGGTAAATCCACAGTGACCACGATGGTGGCGCAAATGTGTGAAGCCGCCGGTAAAACCACCGTGATGGCCGGCAATATTGGCGTTCCGGTGTTGACGGCATTGGCGCAATGGCAGGCGCGTGGCGAGTGGCCCGATTTTTGGGTGTTGGAGCTATCTAGTTTTCAATTGGAAACGACTTATTCTTTGGTGCCGACGGCTGCGACGGTACTGAATGTCTCCGAAGATCATTTAGATCGTTACGCCGGAATGAAAGAATATGCGGCAACCAAGGCGCGTATTTTTAACGGCCAAGGGGTGCAAATTCTCAATCGTGAAGATGGTTGGTGTAAGGGTATGGCTGATTCAGACCAAGATGTGATTTGGTTTGGCGCAGATGCCCCTGCTGATGGCGAGTATGGTTTACTTGAAATCGACAATGATTTTAGCCTTCGCTATGGCGCAACTGAATTACTCAATGCCTCCGAATTACCGGTAGCGGGTTTGCATAATGCCGTGAATGCACTGGCCTCGATTGCCTTATGCCGTGCCGCCGATTTGCCGTTAGCGCCATTGCTTGAGGCTTTGAAAAACTTCAAAGGCTTACCGCATCGGGTTGAGTTTGTCGCCGACATCAATGGTGTCGCGTATTACGACGATTCAAAAGGCACCAATGTTGGTGCGACTGAAGCGGCTTTAAAAGGCATGACGCGGCCGGTGGTGTTGATTGCGGGGGGTGAGGGCAAGGGGCAAGATTTCTCACCATTACTTGAAGCCTGCGAGCGAATTTGTCGTGCTGTTTTACTCATTGGCAAAGATGCCCCGGCTTTGGCCGAGGTATTAAATGAAGCGCAATCGGCTTATTTGCCAGATGACGATGATAATTATTTGCCGGTGATGATGTTACCGACGCTAGAAATGGCGGTCTCGGTAGCGAGTAATTTTGCCGAGCCTGGCGATGTGGTCTTGTTGTCACCGGCGTGCGCTAGTTTAGATATGTTTCGCAATTACCATCATCGCGCCGAAGTATTTATTGCCGCAGTGAAAGAGTTGGAGCAGTAATGCGGCAAATTCTTTATCAAGCCATGCAGCGCATGAAACCCAAAATGAGCGCTTATGATCGAGGCTTATTTTGGTGCGTTACTTTATTGCTGACGATTGGCTTGGTAATGGTGTATTCCTCATCGATTGCAATGGCTGAGGTGGATAAAGATACCGGATTTAATTCCAGTTATTTTTTGATGCGGCATTCTGCATTTTTGGTTGTAGGTATACTTGCTGGATTTATTGCATTTAATATTCCGACTGAAATATGGCATCGTTATGCCCCGGCTTTATTTATATTGGGTATTGTGTTATTAATTTTGGTGCTGATTCCGGGTATTGGTCGTGAGGTGAATGGCAGTCGGCGCTGGTTAAGTTTATTTGTGATTAATTTGCAGCCCTCCGAATTGGTTAAATATTTTGCTGTGCTGTATGCCGCTGATTATAGCGTGCGTAAAAACAGCAGTATGACATCTTCTTTTGTGGACAGCTTAACCAAGGTCTTATTACCGCTCGGCGTTGTAATGGCCATTGTGGGTGGCTTATTATTGGCCGAGCCCGATATGGGGGCCTTGATTGTCGTCACCGCCATTGCGATGGGGATTTTGTTTTTGGCGGGATTTAGTTGGCGAATCTTTGCTGGCCTGATTATGTTTTTAGGCGGCGCTTTTTTTGCTTTGATTATTTCGAGTCCTTATCGCCGTGCACGAGTTTTAGGGTTTTTAGATCCTTGGCAAGATCCGTATGGTAAAGGTTACCAATTAAGTCATTCTTTAATTGCTTTTGGTCGTGGTGAATTTACTGGCGTTGGTTTGGGGTTGAGTGTCGAAAAACTCTCGTATTTACCCGAAGCGCATACCGACTTTTTAATGGCGATTATTGCGGAGGAATTTGGCTTTATTGGCGTTACCGTGGTGATTAGCTTATTTGCATTTTTAGTTTTCCGTGCTTTTTCGATTGGCGTACAGGCGAATAAATTAGAGCGGCATTGGCAATCATTAGCAGCGCAAGGCGTTGGTATTTGGATTGGCGTGCAAACGGTGATTAATATCGGCGTCAATATGGGCGTGATGCCGACTAAAGGGTTAACGCTGCCTTTATTGTCATTTGGTGGTTCGGGGATTGTGGCTAATTTATTGGCGCTGGGTTTTTTATTACGGATTGATTTTGAAAATCGTCAAATGATTCGAGGCTATAAGGTATGACGATTGTTTTCTCGGTGCTTTTTATTGTTGCCATGCTGGCTTTGATTGTCAGCGGATGGCGAATGCGCAAAGAAGATGCCGAATGGATTGAACCCGCAGCCACCGGTGGGCAACGCACGTTGTTGGTGATGGCCGGTGGTACGGGTGGACATATTTTCCCCGCGCTAGCTGTGGCTAATGCATTGCGTCTTGAGGGATGGGATGTGGTGTGGTTGGGCGCAACTGGCGCGATGGAAACTCGCGTTGTACCGCAGCAAGGTATCGATTTGGTGACGCTTAAAATTACCGGTGTCCGTGGTAAAGGTTGGTTAAAAAAACTCAGCCAGCCTTGGGTGCAAGCCAAAGCGTTGTTGGTGGCGTTGAATCTGATTTTCCGCCGTCGCCCTGATGTGGCGATTGGTTTTGGTGGATTTACCGGTTTTCCTGGTGGCTTGGCGATGCGTTTGTGCTGGTTGCCGTTAGTGATTCATGAGCAAAACTCAGTGGCGGGTTTAACCAATCGTGTGTTGTCGAAAATTGCCAATCGAGTGTTGTTTGCGTTTCCGTCGGCATTTCCTAATCAGGCCGATTGTGTTGGCAATCCAGTTCGCAGTGAAATCGCCCATGTGGCCGAACCTGCGGCGCGTTTTGCTGGTAGAACTGGGCCTTTAAAGATTTTGGTGGTGGGCGGCAGTTTAGGCGCGCAAGTATTTAATGAACAATTGCCGAAAGCCTTGGCGCTGATTGCACCGGCTGATCGCCCGATGGTGACGCATCAATCGGGTGAAAAGCATTTAGAGACATTGCGCGCGAATTATGCCGCTGCGAATGTAACTGCCGATTGCGTGGCGTTTATTGCCGATATGGCGCAAGCGTATGCCGATGCCGATTTGATTTTGTGCCGTTCTGGCGCGTTGACGGTGGCCGAGCTCGCGTGCGTGGGTGCGGCGAGTATTTTGGTGCCATTTCCGCATGCGGTGGATGACCACCAAACCGGTAATGCACAATTTTTAAGCGAAGCGGGCGCGGGGATTTTATTAGCGCAAAGCGATAGCAGCCCAGAAAAACTGGCGCAATGGATTCAAGAAATGACGCGTGAACGCTGCCTAACGATGGCAACGGCTGCGCGTGCTTTAGCTCAACCTAATGCAACGGCGGCAGTCGTTGCAGTGATTAAAGAATTAGCGCAATGAAACATAAAGTAAAACGCATCCATTTTGTTGGGATTGGTGGTGTCGGCATGAGCGGGATTGCCGAAGTCTTGCTCAATTTAGGCTTTGAAATTAGTGGTTCAGATTTAGGCGTGAGCGCCACAACGCAACGCTTGCTGAATGCCGGCGCCCAAGTTTATCAAGGGCATGCGGCAGAGTTTGTTGCCGATGCCGACGTGGTGGTGATTTCGAGTGCGGTGAAAGACGACAATCCCGAAGTGATTGCCGCGCGCCAGCGCAAGATTCCAGTGGTGCCGCGTGCGATGATGTTGGCTGAATTGATGCGCTTAAAGCAAGGTATTGCCATTGCCGGTACGCACGGCAAAACCACCACCACCAGCTTGAGTGCCAGTGTGCTCGAGGCTGCTGGTTTGGATCCAACTTTTGTGATTGGCGGCAAGCTACACGCCGCAGGTTCGAATGCGCGCTTAGGGCAGGGCGACTTTTTGGTCGCCGAAGCCGATGAAAGCGATGCGTCGTTCTTGCTCCTCACGCCGGTGATTTCGGTGGTGACCAATATCGATGCCGACCATATGGACACATATGGCCATGATTTTGAAAAACTAAAGCAAGCTTTTATCGATTTTCTGCATCATTTGCCGTTTTATGGTCGGGCGATTTTATGTATTGATGATCCGCATGTGCGCTCAATCCTGCCGAAAGTCACTAGCCCAGTAACGACGTATGGGGTGTCAGACGACGCGATGCTGCGTGCAGAAAACATTGTGGCTGATAACGGCATGATGCGTTTTGATGCGGTTTGGCAAAACGGCGAATCACGTCGCTTGGCCGTTACGCTCAATATGCCGGGCATGCACAATGTGCTCAATGCACTAGCTGCGATTGCCATCGGGATTGAAGTGGGCGCTGATGAGGCGTCGATTGTATCGGCACTGGCGCGTTTCCAAGGCGTGGGCCGTCGTTTCCAGCGCTATGGCGAAGTCGCTTTACCGACGGGTGGCACGTTTACCTTGGTCGATGATTACGGTCATCATCCGGTTGAAATGGCGGCTACTTTAGCCGCTGCACGGGGCGCATTTCCCGGGCGCCGCTTGTTATTGGCGTTTCAACCGCACCGCTATACGCGAACCCGTGATTGTTTTGAAGATTTTGTCAAAGTACTCAATACCGTGGATGGCTTATTACTCGCCGAGGTGTATGCCGCCGGTGAAACGCCGATTGTTGCCGCTGATGGCCGCTCTTTAGCCCGTGCAGTGCGTGTGGCCGGCAAGATTGAACCGGTGTTTGTGGCGCAAATGACCGATATGCCAACGGCGATTTTTGCCGCAGTGCAAGCAGGTGACGTGGTGGTGACGATGGGCGCTGGCACGATTGGGAATACACCGAAATTATTATGTGAGATGGTGAAATGAGCGGCGTTGATGTGAAGGCGATGGGTAAGGTCGCGGTCGTTATGGGTGGTGCTTCGAGCGAACGAGAAATTTCTTTGCTCAGCGGTGCAGGTGTATTGGAAGCCTTAGTTCGCCAAGGGGTGGATGCACATCGTTTTGACCCCGCTGAAAAGCCATTGTCAGCGTTGCATGATGAAGGCTTTGAGCGCGCCTTTTTGATTTTGCACGGCGGCTATGGCGAGGATGGCAC
The DNA here is from genome assembly GCF_020531905.1 of Deefgea salmonis. Classification (GTDB taxonomy): domain Bacteria; phylum Pseudomonadota; class Gammaproteobacteria; order Burkholderiales; family Chitinibacteraceae; genus Deefgea; species Deefgea salmonis. The sequence goes on from NZ_JAJAWG010000007.1 coordinate 49,887, forward strand.
GATCCAAGGTGCTTTGGAGTTTATGTCGATTCCTTACACTGGCTGTGGCGTGATGGCTTCGGCGATTGGGATGGACAAATGGCGTACCAAGCTGATGTGGCAAGCGGCCGGTTTGCCGATTCCTGATTATGTTTTGCTCGATGCCAACAGTGATTTTGCTGCCGTTGCCAAGCAGTTAGATTTGCCGCTGTATGTAAAACCCGCCAATGGCGGCTCAAGCGTCGGTGTTACGCGTTGTAGCAGCGTTGCGCAAATTGCTCAGGCTTACGCCTTGGCTGCGCAATACGATGCTTTGGTGTTGGCCGAGCGGGCGATTAGTGCCGGTGAGTATTCTTGCGCGGTACTCGACGGTAAGGCTTTGGCCACCGTTAAGATTGAACCGGCGACTGAGTTTTATGACTTTGAAGCGAAATATATCCGTGATGATACGGTGTATCACTGCCCGGGTTTATTGGGCGAGCAAGAGCAAAAAGCGCGTGATTTATGCGAGCAAGCGTATCGAGTGCTCGGTGCTTCAGGTTGGGCGCGAATCGACTTTTTAATGAATGAGCAGGGCGATATGTTTTTGCTTGAGCCCAATACCGCCCCCGGCATGACGACGCACAGTTTATTTCCAATGTGCGCTCGTGAAGCAGGAATTAGCTACGACGCCTTGGTATTGACGATTTTAGGAACAATCTCATAGGTTTTGCGCTTTGTAAGGGTATATCCTTGCAACTATTGTTATAATTTGGCTACGTTTGCATACCCATGCTGGGTGGGTGTTTGAAGCACCCAATTAGGAATCAATCCATATGCCTGAGTGGGCTTTAAATCGACACTTAAAAGTGAGCTGTTATGTGGGATAAGCCACAGCTATTGATGTGGCTTGCTAACTTGCTGACAGCTTTAGCATTGATGTTATTGTTTTATTCGTTATTGTTTTTGGCGGTGCATTCGCCCTTGTTTCCTGTTCGCATGATTAAGGTCGACGGGGATTTAGCGCACGTAACGCGCGAGCAATTACGCTATGTGATTAAAAACGAATTGAAAGGGACGTTTTTTACGCTGGACTTGGATAAAACGCGGCAGAATTTTGAAAAATTACCGTGGGTACGTCAAGTTGAAGTACGTCGTCGCTGGCCAGATCGATTAGAAGTGAATATCGAAGAGCACAAAGCGGTGGCGCGCTGGGGAACGACGGGTTTACTCAATTCACATGGTGAAAAATTCGACGCAGCAACCAGTGATCCTTTACCCATTTTGGAAGGACCTGAAGGTTCTGAAAAGCTGATGGTGAGTGAGTTTAAGGCTTTGCAGACGGTGTTATTGCCTTTACAGCGCACGCCAACGCGCTTGTGGCTATCGGATCGACGGGCGTGGCGTTTTGAATTAGATAAACAATTGATTGTAGAAGTAGGGCGTGATCAAGCGGTGGATAGAGTGAAGCGTTTTGTGAATGCTTATCCCAATTCATTGGCTTTATTGCAGCAGCCATTTGAATATGTTGATTTGCGTTACCCCAATGGCTTTGCGGTGCATTTACCGTCATATACGCCCTTAGAGGCTGGCAAACGAAGTGTATCACCGTCTGTCGTAAAACCTAAGGCCAATAAAGCTTCGGCATGATTTATGCTTTTGGTATTTTAAGTGGTTAAAAAGCAATTAAGTTGGCCGTGGTATTTAAAGTTAAACATTAAGAATTGTAAAAGAGGCTGTCAGTGACTAGGGATGCAAAAAACCTCATCGTTGGGCTAGATATCGGGACTTCAAAAGTGGTCGCGGTAGTGGCTGATGTGAAGGAAGATGGCTCGTTGAATGTGGTGGGCTTAGGTTCCGCAGCATCCAAAGGCTTGAAGCGCGGCGTGGTGGTTGATATTGAAAAAACCGTTGCAGCGATTCAATCGGCATTGGGTGAAGCTGAATTGATGGCCGATTGCAAAATCAGCGAAGTGTATACCGGCATTGCCGGCAGCCACATCAAGAGCCTCAATTCGCACGGCATGGTGGCGATTAAAGATAAAGAAGTTACCCCAGCTGATATTGAACGCGTGATTGAAACGGCGAGCGCAGTCAATATTCCAACCGATCATCAAGTGCTGCACATTTTGTCGCAAGAGTATGTGATTGATGGTCAAGAAGACGTCAAAGAGCCGCTCGGTATGTCGGGTGTGCGCTTGGAAGTGCGGGTGCATATTGTTTCTGGCGCGGTGTCAGCAGTACAAAACATCACCAAGTGCGTGCGCCGCTGTGGGCTAGAGATCGCGGAAGTGGTGTTGCAGCCATTGGCCTCCAGCTACGCCGTTCTGACTGAAGACGAAAAAGATCTTGGCGTGTGTTTGGTGGACATTGGCGGCGGTACTACCGATATCGCGGTATTTATTGGCGGTTCAATTCGCCATACCGCAGTGATTCCAATCGCTGGCGACCAAATTACCAATGACGTCGCAATGGCATTGCGTACGCCAACCGGTGAAGCCGAAAACATCAAAATCCAACACGGTGTGGCATTACGCCATATGACCGATCCGCAAACCATGATCGAAGTACCTGGCGTGGGTGAGCGCGGTGCGCGGCAAATGAGCCGTCATACGCTGGCTGAAGTGATCGAGCCCCGTGTTGAAGAATTGTATAGCTTTGTGCAAGCCGAATTGCGCCGTGTCGGTTTGGAAGATCGATTGTCGAGCGGGATTGTGATTACCGGTGGCGCTTCATTGATGCCGGGTATGACTGATTTGGCTGAAGAAATTTTCCATATGCCGGTGCGCTTAGGTTTGCCGCGTTATGTGGGTGGATTGGCTGAAGTGGTTAAAAATCCACGCTATTCCACTGCGGTTGGCTTGCTGTTATTAGCAAGACAACAAATGCAAAAAGCACCCGGTGCTCGAGGTAAGGAAGGCGGCATGGGTGATGTTTTTAGCAGAATGAAGGCATGGTTTCAAAATAACTTCTGAAATATTCGGGTAAGCAGTAAAATCGGGCAAGAGGAGAGTGAAAATGGCATTATTAATTGAAGTACCAGAGGTTTCACATCACGTGAATATCAAAGTGATTGGCGTTGGTGGCGCAGGCTGCAATGCAATCAACAATATGATCGAGCATGCGATGCAATCGCACGGTGTTGACTTTATTTCCGCCAATACCGATGCTCAAGTTTTGAAGCAATCGCGGGCGGATAATGTGGTTCAGTTGGGCGCTGAACTCACTAAAGGCTTTGGCGCAGGGTGTGATCCTGATATTGGCCGACAAGCTGCTGAAGAAGATCGCGAACGCATTGCAGAATTGATTTCTGGCGCAGATTTATTATTTATCACTGCCGGTATGGGCGGTGGTACCGGCACTGGCGCCGCACCTGTGATCGCGCAAGTAGCGCGTGAAAAAGGCATTTTGACAGTCGGCGTGGTGACTTCACCCGGACAAGACGAAGGCCGTCGCCAAAAAGTGGCACAAGTCGGTATTGATGAATTGTCGCGTTATGTGGATTCATTGATTGTGGTGTCTAACCAAAAACTTGAAGAAGTTTTAGGCGATGATGTCACGGTGGATGAAGCATTCCGTGCGGCTGATGACGTATTACGCAATGCCGTTGGTTCGATTGTTGAAATCATTCAATATCCAGGCTTAATCAACGTTGACTTTGCAGACGTTAAAACCGTGATGCGTGAAATGGGGATGGCGATGATGGGCTCGGCGCATGCCACAGGTCCTGATCGTGCCATTCGTGCCACCGAAGAAGCCATTCGTTGCCCATTGCTCGACAATATTAGCTTTAAAGGCGCACGTGGCGTGTTGGTGAATTTCTCGACCGCACCGGGCAAATTGAAAAAATCAGAAACCCGCCAAGCGCTGGAAATTATCGAATCACACGTTGCCGAAGGCGCGTTGGTGAAGCACGGTGTGGTTTACGATGAAGCGCTAGGTGAAGACGAAATTCGCGTGACTTTAGTGGCAACCGGTTTGGGTGGCAAAGCGATTAGTACGCCATCGTTAACCGTTGTGAGTAGCCAAACGTTGAAAACGGGTACTGACAATCAAGCGTATGAAGATGCTTACGATACGCCTGCAATTTGGCGTAATAATCGCGGTAGCCGTGCAGCAGAAACACCCGCTCGCCCAGCCGCAATGAGCAATATCGATATGGATATTCCGGCATTTTTGCGTCGCCAAGCGGATTAAACCTTGCGAGAAATTTGCGTAATAAATTAAATCAATCAGTATGATTGGAATGATTTAACCAGTCTTTTGCCTAGGACTGGTAAAATCAAGCAATTGATTGTTTAGGCAGAATGGGCATGTTTTTACAAAGAACTTTGGATTCAACGATCCATGCGACTGGCGTTGGTTTGCATTCGGGTGAGAAAGTAAAACTCACTTTGCGACCGGCTGCTGCGGATACTGGCATCGTTTTTAAGCGCTCTGATTTACCCGAGTCAGCGCCTTTCAAAGTCGGCCCCGATTTGGTGAACGACACGCGACTCTCCTCAACGCTAGTGCAAGACGGCGTGCGTGTCGGCACGATTGAGCATTTAATGTCAGCCTTTGCTGGGCTCGGTATCGACAATGTGATTGTCGAAGTTGATGCGCCAGAAATGCCGATTATGGATGGTTCTGCTGCGCCTTTTATTTATTTGATTCAAACGGCAGGGGTGCGCGAGCTCGACGCGCCTAAGCTGTTTGTCAAAGTGTTAAAACCCATCGAAGTTCACGATGGGGATAAGTGGGTTAAATTTGAGCCGCATGATGGCTATAAAGTCTCACTCACGATCGATTTCAAACATCCTGCCTTTAAAAAATCAGCACAAACGATCACGCTGGATTTTGCTGATTCAAATTACATCAGCGAAATCGCCCGCGCGCGCACCTTTGGTTTTATTCATGAAGTGGAATACTTACGCATGAACGGCTTGGCTCGCGGCGGCAATATGGATAATGCCGTGGTGATTGATGAGTTTCGGGTGCTGAATGAAGGCGGTTTGCGGTTTGAAGATGAATTCGTTCGGCATAAAGTCCTCGATGCGATTGGCGACTTATATATCCTCGGCCACCCTTTGATAGCGGCGTTTTCTGGCTATAAATCGGGGCACGCCATGAATAATAAATTACTGCGCGAGCTACTTTCAGATCCGAGTAATTATGAAATGGTGAGTTTTGATCGGCTTAAAGACGTGCCTTCGTCATTTCATGACCTCCCTCCGCTTGGGATTTAATGCCCTTTGATTGATGCGTGTTTTATTGCAAGGACATGATGGTTTATGCCGCGCTTTTATATTGATTTGCCACTTTCAATTGGGCAAAGTTTTGACTTACCCGAGTCGGTGGCGCGGCATGTGCAAGTTTTGCGTTTGCAGCCGAGTGAAGAAATTATTTTATTTAATGGCCAAGGTGGTGAATTTACTGCGCAAATTGCGGCCATGGGTAAAAAAACCGTTAGTGTCGATGTGTTGTCTTTTGCCGATGTAGATCGTGAATCGCCGCTGAGAATCACCTTGGTGCAGGCGATTTCTGCCGCTGATCGCATGGATTACACCGTGCAAAAAGCTGCAGAGCTGGGTGTTGCGGTGTTGCAGCCGGTAATTTCGCAATATTGCCAGCAGCGCTATTCAGGCGAGCGCGCCGAAAAACGGCTCGCGCATTGGCAAGCGATTGCCGCCAGCGCGGCCGAGCAATGTGGCCGAACGCGCTTATTAGAAATCCGGCCTATCCTCACGCTGGCGCAATTTTTAGCCCAGCCAAACTCTGACGAAGTAAAATTATTGCTCTGCCCAACCGGCGCTGTGGCATGGGCTAGCTTGCCAGAAAAAGTCGCAAGCGTTTGCGTGTTGATTGGCCCTGAAGGGGGGTATTCCTCTGAAGAAGACAGTCAAGCTATTGCAGCGGGCTATACATCTGTTTTGTTAGGGCCAAGAATTTTACGCACCGAAAGCGTTGCGCCGGTGATTGCTGGTTTATTGCAATCACGCTATGGGGATTTTTAAAGCGCCTAGCGGTTTAAATGCATCCATTGCGACCAATTTTAGATGATGAGCCTACGCCAGCGTAGGCTTTTTATTTGCGGTAAATGATGTGAATGTTGCGCTGCTGTCCTGAGCGTGACGTGACTCCGTTATAATCTGACTTTATGCCTTTTCTCTATCTGAGCTCATGAATAGCAAACAGCTGTATTTCCGAATTCTTGCCTACTTTCGCCCGTACCGTGGCATTGCAGTGATGGCGATTTTGGCCATGGTGGTGGCCGGTGGTGTCGATGCCGCGATGGTCAAAATGCTCGGCGTGATTATTGATAGCTTTAAGCAAAATCACGCGGCAGCACAGGCGGCTTGGTTGATGCCGCTGGCTTTGTTTGGTTTGGGCTTGGTGCGCTTAGTGTCGAGTTTTGCTTACGAATATGGCAGCGCTTGGCTGTCGTCACGCGTGATGCATGATTTACGCCAGCAAGTGTTTGAACGCATGATGGCGATGCCGATTCGTTTTTTTGATCAATCGTCAGTCGGGGTTTTATTGTCGCGAGTGACGTTTGATATTAACCAGATCATGGATGCAGGCCTGAATGTGCTTACCGTGTTGGTCAAAGACTCGGTGATGGCGATTGCTTTGCTCGGCATTATGCTGTGGACTGATTGGCAGCTGACCTTGTTTTGCTTGATTATGCTGCCCGGTGCCGCAGTATCAATTCGGATTGTGAGCAAACGCCAACGCAAATTATCGCAACAAACGCAAGACACCATGGGCGAAATGAGCCAAATCTTGGATGAAAGCTTAGGCGGGCAGCGGATTATTAAGATTTTTGGTGGTGCCAACTATGAGGCGAAACGTTTTGGCGCGGCCAATCAAAATGTGCGGCGTTTAGCGGTAAAGCGGGCAGCAACGGCAAGTTTGAATTCGGGCTTTACGGTGTTTTTAATCGCGGTCACGATTGCAGCGATTATTTATTTTGCCGGTTTACGCGCAGCCGATGGCGCGATGACTGCGGGCTCATTTGTATCATTTATGAGCGCCATGATGCTGTTGCAACAACCGATTAAAAATCTATCTAAGCTGAGCGATTCATTGCATCGCGGTTTGGCTGCTGCTGACTCGGTGTTTGGTATTTTGGATCAGCCATTAGAGCCAGATCATGGCACATTGGCGCCGCAGCGCGTGAAAGGGCACATCACGATTAGCCAACTTGAGTTTGCCTATCAAGTGGATGGCGTGAAAGCGTTAGCGGGGATTGATTTAGACATCAAACCGGGTGAAAGTGTGGCTTTGGTCGGCCAGTCAGGCAGTGGCAAAACCACCTTGGCCAATTTGATCCCGCGATTTTATGAGCCTAGCGCCGGTGAAATTCGTCTTGATGGCGAGTTGCTGGCGGATTATCGTTTGGCCAATTTACGTTCACAAATCGCTTTAGTGTCGCAAGACATGGTGTTATTTAATGACAGCGTCGCCGCCAATATTGCCTATGGTGTGGATGAAATCGATATGGCGCGGGTGCGCGCGGCGGCCGATGCGGCATTTGCCACTGAATTTATTGAACAAATGCCACAAGGCTTTGCGGAAATGCTCGGTGAAAATGGCGTGCGTTTATCGGGCGGCCAGCGACAACGTTTAGCGATTGCGCGAGCGATTTATAAAGACGCCCCGATCTTGATTTTGGATGAAGCGACCAGTGCGCTTGATACCGAGTCAGAACGCAAAGTGCAAGAAGCATTAGAAAACCTGATGGTGGGTCGTACCACCTTGGTGATTGCACATCGCTTATCCACCATCGAAAAAGCCGACCGCATTGTGGTGATGCAGCAAGGCAAAATCATTGAAAGTGGTACGCATCATGCGCTCATTGAGCGTGATGGCGTGTATACGCAAATGCATGCGGTACAGTTTTCACTGGCGGAAAACACCGTGGCTACGTGCTAATACTCATCAGCACGACATTGCCGTGCTGATTGTTTATTGAGTCAGCGACTTTAAGCCAATTTTGGCTTCAATATGCGTGCTTTTGAGTGTTTCTTCGAGTTTTTGCCAGTTTTCTGCTTGTTTAGAGCGATCGTTTTCACGGTGCCAAAGATGCAGCACCGGCACCGCAAAACGGCCGTCTTTGAGTAAAATCCCCGCTCGAATTAAGCGCACTGCGAAGTCAGAGTCTTCATGTCCCCAACCAGAAAATGACTCATCAAAACCATTGATACGAATGAAATCTTGTTTCCAAACCCCAATATTACAGCCCTTTAACACTGTCCAGCGTTGAGCGCGTTTTTTTCGGCTTTGAGTGAGCGCAAGGCGCAGCCACGGTAGGGCACGATTGGCTTTGCCACTGAGCTTGGCCCATAGCCACGCGATGGCAGACCACTGAGCAGGATTTCCTCCTGCTTGGCATAATTGCGCGGTGTATTTTGGGCTCAGCAGTACACGATTGCCTGCGACAAACCAACCGGGTTCAGCCAAGCGCAGAGTTTGAACTGCAAAATCGGGAAATGGAATGCAATCGCCATCAAGGAAAACCAGATACTCGCCTTGGGCCTTGAGTGCACTTAAATTACGAATCGCGGCTAAGCGAAAGCCTGTATCTTCATGCCAAACATGTTGGAGTGTGCAGGGAAATTGATTTTGCCACTGCGCAATCAATTGCTGTGTTGTGGCAGTTGAGCCGTCATCTGCAATAATGACTTCCCAGTCTTTAGCATTTATCCCCATTTGCTGCGCTAGCCCTTGCAATACGGCATTAAGTGCATCGGGTCGATTGTAAGTTGAGACAATAATAGACAGCTTCATTTGGATCCAAGATACATCAATTTAAGATAGCGATAATATGTGCCTTCGGCATTGGATACCGCCAAAATAAAACCTTCCCGGCCATCTAAAAAACCGCGTTGTAAGACGTAAGTGCGGATGAACGCCCATAAGCCCTTATAAATCGCTTTGCCTAGGCCGGATCGCTCGCCACGCAGAAAACGTTGCTCAGCGCCAGCGCTGGAGTAGCGATTGACTTTGTCGAGAACGTCATCCAAGCGATCAAATGAGTAATGTAAAAGCTGCCCAGCTAACAGCGGCGCTGGGCCTGAAAAATTGAGTTTTTCATGTACTAAAGATTCGGAATAAGCCGCTTGTCCACGCTGAAATAAGCGTGGCAAATGATCGGGATTCCAGCCGGAGTGATAAATCCAGCGGCCGCAGTAATTGGATAGACGACTGATTTGATACACGCTGGCCGCTGGTGCTTTGATCGCGGCTTGAATGCTTTGCATCAGCTCGGCATCGAGCACTTCATCGGCATCCAGCGCTAAAATCCAATCGGTATCGAGTAGGGCGATTGCGCGATTTTTTTGGATGCCAAAGCCGGGCCAATCGGTGGTTTGCTCGATCTGCGCGCCGTAGGTTTGTGCGATGCTTAAAGTTTGATCGGTACTGCCCGAATCTAAAACAACGATTTTATCGCACCAAGTGACAGCATTAAGACAGTCTGCAAGATGGGCTTGGGCATTTTTAGTAATGATGGCAACGCCAATAGTCGGCATGGGTTTCGTTTTTACTTGAGTCAGGCTGCTATAATCGCTCTTCTCGCGACGTCAGGCAAGTCGCCTAGGTTTTGGAGCATAGGTTTTTATGAAAGTTAGTGGATTCACCTTCTTACGTAATGGCACGATGCTTGGCTATCCGTATTTAGAAAGTTTACGTAGTTTGCTGCAAGTTTGCGATGAGGTTGTCGTCGCGATAGGGAAAAGTGAAGATGATACGTTGGCGCAAGTTCGTTCACTGAACGATCCTCGAATTCGCATTATTGAAACAATGTGGAACGAAGGAATGGCGCAGCGCGGTTTTGTGTATGCCCAGCAAAAAATGATTGCCCAATTTAATTGCACTGGCGACTGGGCGTTTTATCTAGAGGGCGACGAAGTCATCCATGAAGACGATGCGCCTAAAATTCGCGCCGTTTTAGCGCAGTATTTAAATCAACCCGAGGTCGAAGGGATTGCTTTTGATTACCACCATTTTTATGGCGCCCCCCATTTAGTAGCCCAAAGCCCCGCTTGGTATCGACAAGAATTACGCATTATTCGCAATACGATTCGCTCTTTTGCGCCTGATGGTTTGTTTTGGGTGGTGATGGATAAGAATAAAAAAGGTCGGTATCCCAAGGCCGCGTTAGCGCATTGTCCGATTTATCATTATGGTCACGTTCGCTCTAGCGAAAAAATGCAAGAGAAGCATCGGCAAGTGGCCAAATATTGGAGCCACGCGCCGTTACCGCATGATTATTCGCAAGTGGATGCCAATATTTTGCAACCGTTTCAAGGCACTCATCCGCAAGTTGTGCAGCCTTGGCTAGCGGCCATGGCCGAAACGCAGTTTATGGCTGACCCGAATTATCGATTAACTAAGCGCGAACGACGTCATCGCATTTTGGCGAAAATCGAGTCTTTATTGGGCGTTGAGCTAACGAAAAAACATTTTATCAAGGTCATTTAGCAATGTTGTGGACGAATCAAAAAGCAGTATTCGTGGTGTTATTGTTCTCGGCTTTGCTCGGGTTGGCGCTGCCAAGCAGCACTGCGCTGACCAATATCATGGTGCCGTTATGTGGCTTGTTGGGTTTGTATTGGGCGCGGGGTCAAGTCGTCGATTTCTTTCGCACGAACCCATTCGCGCTCTTGCCCTTGCTGTTGTGGCTGGCACTGGCCTTTGGGGCTGTATTTTCACCTGCGCCTGAGGCGTGGGCTTATTTTGCTAAGTATAAAAAATTACTGTTTATTCCCTTGCTGGCGCTGTTTTTTTTAAAAGGCCCAGAGAAAACGATACAGTTCGCGATTGGCGGCTTTTTATTGGGTAATTTGGGTATTTTGCTGTTATCGACCTTGGTTTGGTCAACGGGTCAACAAGTCTGGTTTGGCACTGCTTTGCGTGCAGCGTCGGCGATTTCTAAAAATGCCATCGCGCAAACGTTCTTAATGGCTTTTGCTGGGATTGTGTGGCTGGCAATCGCAATTCGTTATCGGCAATGGGCGGCTTATTTATTGGCCGTCGCCTGTTTTGCTGGGGTGTATTTAATGTCTCCGCAGCGCACCGGGCATTTGGCGGGTGGTTTGTTATTACTCAGTTTTGGTTGGATGTATTTGCAAAACCGCTGGCGTTATTGGTTTCTGGCGGTGATGAGTTTGGCGGTACTCGCGATTGCTTTAAGTAATAATCCGGTGCAACAGCGCATGCAATTGGGTGTGAATGAAGTTGTCGCTTGCCAAACGGCATTAAATACCCCACAGCAAGATCAGGCGTGTTTAACGTCAATGGGAATACGTAGTATTTTTTATCTCACGGCGCTAAAGCAAATTGCTGAATACCCTTTGCTGGGTAAAGGCACTGGGGCGATTAAGACGCAAATTGGCCCGCTGGAGATGAGTAATCCGCACAATGAATATTTGTTGCAAGGCATGCAGCTGGGCTTGCTTGGCGTGGCTTTGTATCTGGCTTTACTAGCGAGTGCGCTCAAAATGGCGCTGGGTCTGCCTCGTGTCTGGGCAGCCGTTGCGGTTGGCGTTACCGCTTCTTATGGGGCGTGTAGTTTATTTAATTCCTTGCTGATGGATGTGTCAGAGGGAAATACATTCACGGTGTTTTTTGCGCTGTTGCTGGCTGCGTCAGCGTTAATTAAGTCAAAAAAAGAGTTGCGTCATGACTGATTCGGTGGGCATTGTTACCCCCAAAAAATGGGTATTTGAGGAACCGATCACGCTGTCATCCGGCGCCGTATTACCGCGCTATGAGTTGATGGTGGAAACCTATGGTGAGCTTAATGCCGATAAATCGAATGCGATTTTGATTTGTCACGCTTTGTCGGGCCATCATCATGTGGCGGGTTACCACACGGCGGAGGATAAAGCGCCGGGTTGGTGGGACAGTATGATTGGGCCAGGTAAGCCGATTGATACCCAGCGCTTTTTTGTCATTGGCGTGAATAATCTGGGGGGGTGTCACGGCTCAACCGGGCCTTCGAGTATTAATCTGGCTACGGGTGAGCCGTATGGTTCGGCTTTTCCGGTGGTTTTGGTGCGTGATTGGGTTGAGACGCAAGCGCGCTTGGCCGATCGTTTAGGGATTCAACAATTTGCGGCGGTTATTGGTGGCAGTTTGGGGGGTATGCAGGCGCTACGTTGGTCAATCACCTATCCTGAGCGTATACGTCATGCTTTAGTGATTGCCTCCGCGCCGAAGCTCACCACCCAAAACATTGCGTTTAATGATGTGGCCCGCCAAGCGATATTGACTGATCCTGAATTTCATGGCGGCGACTTTTACCAGCATGGCGTCGTACCTCGGCGCGGACTGCGCTTAGCGCGCATGCTTGGGCATATTACTTATTTGTCTGACGATGGCATGGACGAGAAATTTGGCCGCTTACTGCGTACTGGTGAATACCAATATGGCTTTGACGTTGAATTCGAAATCGAATCGTATTTACGTTATCAAGGCGATAAATTTGCCAATGTGTTTGATGCCAATACCTATTTATTAATGACCAAAGCATTGGATTATTTTGATCCGGCACGGCATTACGGCGGCAGTTTGGCAGAGGCGATGCGGCAGGCAAAAGCCAAGTTTTTGGTGGTGTCATTCACCACCGATTGGCGTTTTGCCCCAGCGCGCTCGCGCGAAATTGTAAAAGCTTTGCTCGACGCCGATCGAACCGTCTCATACGCCGAGATTGAATCGCAGCACGGGCACGATGCCTTTTTAATGCAAGATGCGCCGTATATGAATGTGATGCGCGCCTATTTAAACAATGTGGCGAAGGAGCTGGTGTAATGGCTGAACTCATAAATCTTCGTCCTGACTTAGAGCATATTGCTCAGTTGATTAAGCCAGCATCTCGGGTGTTGGATTTGGGCTGCGCTGATGGTGAGTTATTGGCTTGGCTGCAAGCGAATAAACAAGTGCGCGGTATTGGCGTTGATGTCGATGTGAATTCGATTGTGCATTGCGTTGAAAAAAATCTGAACGTGATTCAAGCCGATATGGAAAGCGGTTTGCAGCATTTTGAAGACGGCAGTTTTGACTTTGTGGTGTTGTCGCTGACGATTCAATCGATGCATAACGTTGAGCTGATCTTGCAAGAAATGCTGCGCGTTGGCCGTTGCGGGATTGTGACCTTTCCAAATTTTGGCTATTGGGAAAACCGCTGGCAAATCCTTAAAGGGCAAATGCCAGTCTCGGAAACCATTCCTTATGAATGGTATAACACGCCGAATATTCATTTTTGTACCGTGAATGACTTTAGCCAGTTGCTAGAAAAACTGGGCATGCAAGTGGATGGCCAAGTAGTGTTGCATCAAGGTGAACCGGTCAATTTTCTGCCTAATTTATTGGGTAGTTTGGCGCTGGTGCAGTTTAGCCAAACCAAACGTCAACAGACCCTAGGGTAATACTTGATAGGTGTATTGCCCCGTGTCATCGATAATCATTCCCTCTTAGGTCTATACCTCAAAGGCAAAACATGAAAACGATACGCTTTGGCATCATTGGTAGCGGCAGTATCGCGCAACGTTTTGTCTCTGGTTTAGCCCATGTCCCGCAGGCTGAAGCGGTGGCGGTATTTAACCGTACCACCAGCAAAGCCAAGCAGTTTGCTGCCGCCAATCAAATACCCCAAGTTTATGCCACGCTGGATGAACTACTCGCGAGTGACATCGACGCGGTGTATATCGCCACGCCACATCCTAGTCATGCTCAATTGAGCATCGCCGCCTTGCAAGCCGGTAGGGCGGTGCTGTGCGAAAAACCAGCGGCAGTGACGCTGGCTCAATTGGACGACGTAATCAAAGCGGCCCACACGGCGCAGCGCCTTTATATGGAGGCGATGAAACCAGCTTTTTTTCCTTTATATCAACAGATTCGTGAACGCATCACCAGCGGAGCTATTGGTGAGGTCAAGTTTATTCGTGCCGGTTTTTCGAATCCGACGATTCCTGCTGGCCACGCGGTGCTCGATCCAGCGCAAGCGGGCGGTGGTTTACTCGATATTGGCATTTACGCCGCGTTTTTGGCGGTGGATTGGCTGGGCGCGACGAGCGATGTGCAAACCTTAGGTCGAATTGGCGCCACTGGCGTGGACACCTTTGCCAGTTGGCAGAGCCAGCATCAGCATGGCATTAGCCAGCTGTATTGCGGGCTGGATGTGGCAGGCAGTGGCGAAGCGCTAATTTCTGGCACGATGGGCTATGTGTTGCTGCACGACAAATGGTGGAATCCCGTCCGAGCAACCTTGGTCACGGCGACTGGCGAACGTGAAGAATTGGCGATGCCCCCCGTCGGCTCTGGCCTAAATTACGAAACCGCGCATTTTTGCGATCTGCTGCGTAATGGGCAATTAGAGAGCCCCATTTTGCCGCATGCAAAAACTCGCGCCGCATTACAAATGACACTGCAGTCACGGCAAGCTGTGCTGGTCATTCCAATAAACGCATAGAGAGATATATATGAGCAAAGAGTATTTACTTGATGAAAGCCGTATGAAGAAAGTCGCTACTGGTCATGGCCTGTGTGTGGTCAGTGATGAAGTGACGATTGAAGGCTATCCGGTTGGGTTGATGTATCGAGAAAAGCCCAGCAAAGCCGGCGATAGTGGCTGGCGATTTTTTTCTGGCTGTGAAGAAAATGCTTTTTTGAATAATCCAAAAAATCACAGTGAATTGGATGTCAATGTCATCGCCAATTACGACGGCAGCGTGATTGCCTTGCTCGATTCGCCGATTGGCAGCGTGTTTGAAAAAGGCCCAGATGCTGAGGCTTTTGTCGCGGTGACCGATTGGTCGCCGTTGGATTAATTTTGATCAAAACTCATTCACCACAGAGGCATTAAGACTCAGAGTAAAAGCAATTTTATGCTTGGTATTGCTCTGCGCCTTGCTGCCTCTGTGGTGCAATTTTTTTCCTCGTTTGAGGATAAGAGGGCCCTATGCTTCGGATCTCCAGCCAGTTTGACTCAGGTTCTATCGATGTGATCGATACCAGCGATGCCGCGAATATTCGCCTGCAATTGCGTCCCGATAATGCCTCAGATTTTGCGCAGTGGTTTCACTTTCGCTTAACCGGCGCGCGGGATCAGGATTGTACTTTGCGTATTGAAAACGCCGGGCAAAGCGCTTATCCCGATGGTTGGCCAGATTATCAGGCGGTGGCCAGTTACGATCGCGAGAATTGGTTTCGCGTTGATACCGAATACGATGGGCAAACTTTGAGCATTCAACATACGCCGATGACCGATGCGGTGTGGTTTGCTTATTTTGAGCCGTATTCTTGGGAGCGCCATCAAGCCTTGATTGGCAGTGCTTTAAGCTATGCGCCGTGGGTTGATCTAATACCCCTTGGGGTAACGCCTGACGGCCATGATTTAGACATGCTACGCGTTGGCATACCCCTCGGGCATAAGAAAAACATCTGGATTACTGCGCGTCAGCATCCGGGCGAATCAATGGCTGAATGGTTTGTTGAGGGCATGCTAGAAACCTTGCTCGACCCAGAAAATGCCGTCGCTCGCCGCTTGCTCGAGCATTGCGTGTTTTATATCGTACCGAATATGAACCCCGATGGCAGTGTGCGCGGCAATTTACGCACCAATGCCATGGGAGCGAATTTGAATCGCGAATGGGGTACGCCGAGCTTGGCGCGCAGCCCTGAAGTCTTTTGGGTGCGGGAGAAAATGCAAGAAATCGGCGTCGATGCGTTTTTAGATATTCATGGTGATGAAGCCATTCCACATAATTTTGTTGCTGGTTGTGAAGACAATCCGTCGTTTTCTAGCAAACAACGCGATTTGCAAGCCACGTTCAAAGCCGCATGGTTGGCGGCGAGCCCAGATTTTCAAACTGAATTTGGCTATACCGACAGCCATTTTGGTCCAGAAACCTTAACGTTGGGTACCAATTGGGTGGGGCACACCTTTGATTGCTTGGCGTATACGGTGGAAATGCCGTTTAAAGATACCGCCAGCCATCCTCTGCCCGAAGTTGGCTGGAATGGCGAGCGATCCAAGCAGTTTGGCGCGAGCGTATTAACGGCCTTGTTAGCGGTGGCACACCAGTTGAAATAAGCTGTTTGCGGAGTTCGTCATGAATGACCCTAGAGTAACGCAGTTATTGCATGATCTGGCTTTGGCCGATGGCGACATACTGGCGATTGTTGAGGCCACCAGAGCGCTGATTTATTCGCACGTGCCAACGGCCAGCGAGCGTGTGATGTATGGCGGTTTGATGTTTGGCGATGCCAGCGATTTTTGCGGGGTGTTTGCGTATAAAAATCACGTTTCGCTCGAGTTTGGCCGTGGTTGTGATTTGCAAGACGTCGCAGGCGTGCTCGAAGGCGGTGGCAAATTTCGTCGGCATATCAAATTGATGCAGGTGGCTGATTTAGAGGCCAAATCGGTGGCGCAATATATTGTGCAGGCCCATGCGCTGTAACGAATTGGCAGGATGGCACAAGCAAGACCCGCCCGAAGCCGTTATACTGGCCTCACTTTAATCAAGGAGAAGGCATGATGAATGCAAAAATCAAACGTCTGACTAAACGCCAACAAAAACGCTATTTATTGCGTGAAGCCGAAAAAGTATTGTGCAATTTGCTGATGAGCCCAACAGCGCCAAGCAATGTGCAAATTGAAGCCGCAGTTTCAGCGCGTTACAACGAGATTTTTAAATCGGCGTAAGCGCCATTGAATTGCCAATCAACCCCGTAGCGTGCTGCGGGGTTTTTTTATGTGGCGGGAATGTGGATTTGTTGTCTTGGCAAAGCCTCACAACAGGCGTAAGTTAAAGAGCGTTTCGTCACTTGGGATTTAAAGATGCTTAATCCATTCGCCACTGAAACAGTGACATTTGAAACCCCGATCGCCATGCTGATTGCTTGCCATGATCGCGTTCGCCAATATGCCGCGCTGACTGAAACCTTGGCGCTGCATCTGCAGCAGCAAGGTGCTGACGCGGCCGCTGTGGCTGGCGCGCAGTCAATTTTGCGTTATTTTGATATCGCTGCGCCGCTGCATCATCAAGATGAAGATGAGGATTTATTTCCGGCATTGTTGGAGCATGCGTCACCCACATTGCGCGCAGACATTGAGCAAGTCATGGCGGAGCACGCAGAACTCGCTCAGCTGTGGCATCAAGTTCGCCAAGCTTTATTGGCGGTGATTGCCGGGGATGCCAGCCGCTTGAATTTGGCGCTGGCGCAGTCGTTTGCCAAGCTGTATCCAGCGCATGCCGCTAAAGAAGAAATCGCCATTTACCCAGTGGCAGCGCAATTACTCGACGCCAATTGCTTGGCGCAATTGGGTAAAAATATGGCCGCACGGCGAACCGATGCAGCCCGTAGTGCGTGAATGGCACGTGGCGAGGTGTACTTCGCCACGCTGTTGTTTAGGCGCGCAAGCGGCGGCTAAATAAGTCGAGCGCCAGTTGATTACCTAAGCCGGCTAGTTGTGGGTCATAACGCTCGCCTTCGTCGCGCATAAAGGCGTGTGGGCCGTTAAATTCATGCCAAGTAAAGGTTTTATCCGCCGCCACCAAACCTTGGTAAACGCGGGCGCGACCTGCCGCTGGAATATGCGGGTCTTGCTTGCCCCAAATCATTAATAATTCACCGCTGATTTCTGCTAGCCTGTCCATGCTGTGTTGGCCAGCTTGATTCGGAATCACATGCGTATGCAAATCAGTAGCGTAAAAACACGCGGTGGCTTTGATCTCAGGCTGTAGCGCGGCGCGAAATGCTAAATGGCCGCCAATACAAAATCCCATCGCACCAAATAAACCGTTATTCCACGGCTGGGTTTTCGCCCAAGCAATCAGTGCGGCATTGTCCGAATCATAGCCTTCGATCGACTTGGCCATTTTGTCGGCATTGCCTTTATCGCGACCGGCATCGTCATACGCCAATACGGTGCCAATGGGGTTGAGCTCGTGAAATACTTCGGGCACCAATACGTTGTAACCATAGCCAGCAATCAAACGCGCAGCGCGTTCAATCGGGCCGGTTTGCTGAAAAATCTCGGAATAAAACAAAATCGTAGGGTATTGCCGGCCATCGCTTGGCTGGTGTAGGTAGGTACGCATTACCCCTGTTGGCGTTGCTAGGTCGTGGCTGGTGCTTTGAATGATCATCGTGCTGGTCCTCAAATTGATTGGCGGTGGTTGTGCGTCATTACTTTAGTCCAGCCAGTGACAGTATGCTGGCTGTAAGTAGGCGTTGGCTTTAGCCTGCAAAAAACGCCCCGAAGGGCGTTAGTTTATTTAGTTAGTTTTTCCAGCGCTTCGCGGTATTTGGCGGCCGTTTTTTCGGCCACTTCTTTGGGTAGTGCTGGTGCTGGTGGGGTTTTGTCCCAACCGGTGGTTTCTAGCCAGTCGCGAACGAATTGTTTATCGTAGCTCGGTGGGTTGCTGCCCGGCTGGTATTGGTCTGCAGGCCAGAATCGGCTTGAGTCAGGGGTCAATGCCTCGTCCATTAGGCATAAGGTGCCGTTTTCATCGAGGCCAAATTCAAATTTAGTGTCCCCAATGATAATGCCACGCGTAGCAGCGTATTCGCTGGCGGTTTTGTACAGCAAAATCGCGGTGGCGCTCACCTTTGCGGCGAGTTCCGCGCCTAAGATTTCTTCGCAGCGGGCGTAGCTGATGTTTTCGTCGTGATCACCCAATTCGGCTTTCGTCGATGGGGTGAAGATCGGTTCTGGTAATTTATCGGCTTCGCGTAAACCGGCAGGTAAAGGGATACCACAGATGGTATTGCTCTGCTGGTATTCTTTCCAGCCGCTGCCAGCGATATACCCACGTACAATAGCTTCAACTGGGACCGGCTTGAGGCGTTTACACACCACGGCGCGGCCAATCACTTGCGGTAGATCTTCGGCCGAAACGACGTCTTCGGGTTGATCTCCAGTGAAATGGCTAGGCACCACGTCTTTGAGTTTTTCAAACCAAAAATTAGAAATTGCAGTCAGAATTTTGCCTTTTTCTGGAATCGGTTCGGCCAAAATAACGTCGAATGCCGACAGGCGATCGGTGGCGATCATTAACATGCGTTGGTCGTCGATTTCGTACAGGTCACGCACTTTGCCAGAATAGATTTTTTTCAGGCTAGTGAGGTTGGTCGTAGTAAGGCCGGACATACAGATCTCCAGAAGCAGCGATGCCTTGGTCGTTAGCGGACCAAGATTCAGAAATTGAGGCCGCTATTTTGCCTGAATTAGTGCTGCTCTGCATGACTGCGCAGTGTTCTTTCTGGGCTCGCCTCGATTTCGCCGAGGTTTTTTTCTAGGCGAAAAACTTTCGCGCCTTCTGCGCGATGATCTAAACGCGTTTCCCAACCGGCGATGGTAAAACCCAGACGCTGATAAAACGCCAGTCCAATCGGATTGCTTTCAAAGCAGATTGTGGCCAAGGAGTGCGACTGATAGCGCTCTTTAGCAATGGTTTGCAAGGCGCTGATCAAAAAATGCGCCACACCACTGCGGCGGTGATCGGGATGCACGATGAAATGCCCAATCCATGCTTTTTGTGCGCGCGGATTATACAAATTGGCAAAGCCAACCACGCGGTTTTGATCGCAAACGACAAAGCTTTCTTCATGACTGGCTAAGTGTTCGACCAATTGCAGCGTTTCGGCGGGCCATGCCGCGCGTGGAAAAACATAGCGTAATTCTTCGGCTGATCGAGCCCATGATACGACAAAGAGTAGGTCGTCCAGTGCTGCGCGGCGAAAGGTGTATGGAGTCGATTCAGGCATCATTTACACCATGGCAACGAAAGAATGGATTGATGTTAACTGATGCTTATCAGTGTAACGAAATTTTCTACTTAGATACGCTGAAGGTGTTGCTTGAGTGTTTCGCGAAGCGGTCGTGGTGGCCAGTTGTTCGACACATTGCGGCGCGGCCAGCGAAGTTGCTGCGCGATTGAGCTGATGTTGATATTCAGCTCAATCGCGCTAGGGTTTGTTGACGTTTGCTGTGCCAGCGCGGCAGAAAACCAAACGTCATCAGACCCTCATTACAAGGTTTCTTTAATCGCGTTAGCTTGCTCGAGTGCCGCATCCGCGCTGGCTGCTAGGACGTTAAAGTGGCCCATTTTGCGCCCCGGTCGCGCGAGCTTTTTACCGTAAAGATGCAGCTTGGTATTGGGCGCGGTCATCAGGATTTCCCAATTGGGTTCGCTGCCATCGTCTTGCCATGCATCACCCAATAAATTGACCATTACCGCAGGGCTCAGGAGATCGGTTTTACCGGGGTACAAACCACACATCGCCCGAACTTGCTGCTCAAACTGGGTGGTTAGCGTCGCGTTAAGGGTGTAATGGCCCGAGTTGTGTGGGCGCGGGGCCATTTCATTAATGACTAATTGCTCGTTGTCGAGCACAAAAAACTCCACCGCCATCACGCCAATGTAATCGAGTTTTTCGGCCAATTGCATCGCCATGCTTCTGGCGCGTTCAGCCAAAGCGGGGCTCACCCGTGCAGGAACGATGGAGACATCTAAAATGCCATTGACGTGTTCGTTTTCGGCGACCGGAAAACAGGCGATTTCACCGGCTCGAGTGCGCGTCACAATCGCAGAGATTTCGCGGTGCAGCGACAGCATTTTTTCCAGCACGCACGGTTGGTGTTTCATTTCCGCATGCGCAAAGCGAACGTCATCCAAGGTTTTAACGCGGATTTGTCCTTTGCCGTCGTAGCCTAAGCGTGCGGTTTTTAAAATGCCGGGTAAGTAAGCGCTTAAATCAGTATCTAAACAGCCGGCGTTTTTCACTGCTAAAAATGGTGCAACGTCTAAGCCGGCATCACGGATAAAGGTTTTTTCGGCAATCCGATCTTGGGCAATCGCCAAGCAATCGCCGCTGGGTGATACCGGAATCCCTTGGCTTGCCAGCCAACGCATAGAATCGGCGTTGACGTTTTCAAATTCGGTGGTAATGGCCGCGCAATGGCTGGCCATATATTGCAAAGCGGCCGGATCGGTAAAAGATTGGCACAAATGAACATCGGCAAAGTCGGCCGCAGGCGCGTGCGAATCGGGATCGAGCACGGTTACGCCATAGCCCATGTTTTTTGCCGCGTTGGCAAACATCCGCCCGAGTTGACCGCCGCCTAAAATGCCGAGCATTGCGGGGGGTAGAATTACTTTACTGGCCATCTTTATTATTCCTTGTATTCATTCGGTGCTTTGCGGCTTGATGCGATTTATAACCGTAGGCACCCATACCGTATATGACGCCACCCAGCATGCTGAATGGCATATCATTCAATACCCCTGCCATAAAACTAGTTTGGCCGCTTGCATAGCGCAGAGCAGCCAAAATTAAACAGCATGGGCCGCCCCAGAGTAGGCAGCCTCTAAATAACACCCAGTACCAAAATGAGCGCACTGGTGTGGGTTGTGTGCTGGATTTCATTCTACCTCAGGGCGGATGCGCTGATTTGTATTGTAGGTTGATTGCGATGCGCATTGTACGGGTGACCGCGTATTTTACCTCAAGCTGCGGTGTTACGAGCACGTTTGAATCGGTAGTCGCGCAAATTGCGCTCGACGCAGCGCGCTGCGCTTAGAAGGCGTCTTGGTCATGCAAAAGGAGATTTACATTGCATTCTGGCGACAGACTGGACTAGCCAAATCTTGTCGCCAGAATGGATCTTGCTGTAACTACTGCGTTACTCGACGCTAGGCAATTGCATATCAAGGACGGTTTGTTTTTGTGCTTCGCGGAACGCATTGAGTTTGGCGGCTAATTCGGTGTTGCCATTGGCGAGCATGGCAATGGCAAATAAAGCGGCATTGGCCGCACCCGCTTCACCAATGGCAAACGTGGCCACTGGAATCCCTTTGGGCATTTGCACGATGGAAAGTAAAGAATCTTCACCGCGCAAGTATTTAGAAGGCACGGGCACACCCAGTACCGGCAAGATGGTTTTGGCGGCCAACATGCCCGGCAAATGCGCGGCACCACCGGCTCCGGCAATAATGCAGGCTAAGCCACGTTCTGCCGCGGTTTCGGCATAAGAAAATAGCAGGTCAGGCGTGCGATGTGCTGATACCACGCGACATTCAAATTCGATACCAAACGCTTGCAGCTGTTTGGCCGCGTGCTGCATGACATCCCAATCGCTATTGCTACCCATTACTACACCGACTTGGATCATGGCGGCTTACCCTTTGTGCAAAGCACGCGATTTTACCGAAAAAAGACGTAAGATTGATAGTTATCTTGCCGTGGCTTGGGTTTTTTAGGCAAAAGCAAGACACCTTACGTATTAGTGTTGACTAATATTGCTGTAGCTAGCATGCTGATCGCGATGCTATTGCATTGTTTCCATCCTATGTTTTTTTGCGCGCCAAATCGCCCGATTTGGCGTTTTTTTTTGGCTAGGGATTGATGCTAATCGGTACGTAATCAATATATTCGCCAGACTCAACCTTCTGTTTGCCATAGACATGCGTCCAGAAATAAACGCCTTGCTGCACGCCGGTGGCGGTGGCGGTGAGTGGCAGGCCAACTTGGCCGTCGCCAAAAATGCGTGAACAAGTGCCTGCGCCTGGGTAGCTGTGACAGAGCTGGTAATTGAGACGGCTGCTGGCGTTATTGCTATTACGCATTTGTCGATTTTGAATATTGCTCGAGGTTTGTGATGGGCCCGCAGTAATTTGCAGGGGCACGCCTTTGGGGCAAGTAATCCAAAATGCTTGTTGAACCGAAATTCCGGCTTCGTTAACTGCAGGTTCATAGCCGCCCAAATCGCCAGTGGGCAGTGAAATATGACAGCTGGCGGCGATGCTAACGCCATTCAGTCCGCAAAAAATCAAGCCGAGTATTGAGTGCTTCATGGCAATTCCTTGCAAATGCTTGGGGGGATTTCATTCACAATGGCCTGACTTTGCGGTACTTCCAGCGTTCCGGTACAGCGCTCGGTATGAAATGAGTAGATTCCGGGCGCTAAATCTTCGGTATAAAAGTAGCCATCCAAGGCGGTTTGCAGGTCGATCGTGTGGTTTGCATTGCGAATAGTGACGCGTTGATTGGCGAGTGCTTGACCATTTGGCTGTTGTAATTGGCCACTCACTGCCGCAATGATTCGAGCAGGAAACACCACTTTTTGGGCGTTAAAATTGCCACTTAAAATGTCTTTTCTTAGTTGCGGCAGACTGTAATGCAACGGTATTTCAGCTTGATCGACGCTGATTTGATGCCAGCCATTGTTGGCCAAATCGGGTAAAAAAGCGATGCCTTGCGTGTTCGTCATGCCGATTGGGCTACCATTTTTTAAAACGGGTACGCCGGGGATATCGGCCAATTGGGCGATGGCAAAACTTTGGTTGATTGGGCGCGTAAATCCATAGTATCCCTCGCTATAAGCGAGCGCGCTTGACCATGAAATTTGTCCATTATTCACGTGCTGATTTAAACGATTGCTTTGCAGTAAGGACAACTCGAATTGGCCTTGTGCGTGCTTGCTTTGCAGCCAAGCGCTGTAGTCGGTGCCTTGTTCTTGCTGTTGCACGCCAAGGTTATAGCCCCAGCCTTGGCCGAGTGGGGCGCTTTGATTTAAGTTACTGCTGTTTAATGTTTGCCCATCTTGGTAGCGACTACTCATGTATAAACTGCCGCCTTGATCAAAACTCCATGACAGGGTGAGAAAACCACTGATTTTTCGCTGTTTGGCAGCATGCTGTGATTGCAATTGAGCATTGATGGCCAGTGAGCGTATAGGAGAAATGGCATAGCCGATTTGGTAGCGGGTAAAGGTTTGTTGCTCGTTTTGTCCCATCTGCCGACCGATATTCAGGCTGATATTGCCAAATACAGGCTGGCCCCAGCTAATGCCAATATCACTGGACCAATCGGGTGCGCTCAGCTCAGTAAAGAGATCATTTTTAGGTAAAAAATAAGGTGTTTGTCGCCGCGCATTTGCTGAGATGCTGAATGCTTGATTAACAAAGCGGTATTGTAAAACTTGGGCTGAGCCGCCGCTCTGCTCTGCATGCTTGGCCCATGAGGCGGCACTGCCTAGTGTGCCATAGGTGCCTAGACCGATATTGGCCAGCAGGCCTATGCGGTGCTGATCGCTTTGGCCGCTTGCTTGCCCGCCGAGGGTGAGCCAATCGGTGAACCCAAAGCGTTGGTAGCCGGAATAAGTGAGACCTTGGTAATCATTAAAACTGCCGTTTTGCCGCGCGACGCCGACATTGTAATTAAATTCGCTCAGGCCGGCTTTGAGTAAAGAGTCATCAAAATAATACGGCGTGCGATAGCGCTGCGTATGACCACTGCTGTCGCGGATGACGATTTCTACATCTTGTAAGCCGGTGTAGTAGCTAAGGTCATTAAAGTTGTAGACGCCCGGTTGTAGGTTTTGGCTCGAAATCTGTTGACCATTGAGGTAAATATCAGCGGTTGATGGCTGGGTGACTGGGGCTTGGAATTGAGCGCTAGGGCTGGCGTTAAAATTGGGTTGCATGGCAAACACCCGCGCAACGCCAATCCCGGCCATGGCTTGGCTCTGACCTAATGGCCCTGTTGTGGGGATAAGATCACCAACGCTCAAGCGCAACATGGATTGCGGCACGTCGTAAGTGAGTAAGGTATTGATACGCCGCCATTCTGATTGATCTGGCTGGTGGTTATAGCTTTGTTCGCTGCGAAAATTAACATAACCGCGATTGATATTGAGGGTTGGATTGAATTGAAAATCCACACCTTGCGTTTGGCTTTGTTTTCGCAGCGACAGTTGGTAATTCAGATACCACGATAAAGCCGTTGGGGCGGCATATAGCTGGCTAGGATCGTGGCTGAGCATAATTTCTGTTTCGCCAAAATAGCGTGCGTCTGCAGTGAGCTCAAGGCTTAATTGCGCCGGATCGAATCGGCTATGTAGGCCTTTTAGCGAACTAATTGCATAGTAATTCTCACCTTCAAACCAGATTGCATTCTGGGTATCTTCTTCTAGGCCATGCAGCGCGCTGCCTGCAATCCAATACTCATCATTATCGTAGAGCGCAGGTACATCACCTTGCGCGACCCCGTTGAGCGTTAGCGCCACGACCAGTGGATCGGCAGCCAGAGCTGGGCTGATCAGGGCAAGAAAAAATAAAGTGTTTAAGATTTGCACGCGCGAAGAGGGATGTTTAACGATTGTTCAATATTGGAATGATCGGTTTCAATTTTAATATTTTGCGCTTGATCGCTGCAGGCATTGGCCGGCAAAGGCAGTTGGTATTGCCGAGTTGCGCCGGGCAGTAGATACCAATTATCAAATTGTTGGATGGCCGCACCTTGTGTGCCGATTTGAATGTGGCGCAATTTTTGCGTCACATTACCGGTATTGCTGAGGGTGAAATTGAGTGTGTGTTGCTCGACGTGCATCGGGCTGGCTTCGAGGCCGATGTGCTGCTGCTTAGCGTCAATAAAAATCGGCACGCCAAAACTCACCACCATCGCCACATTGCCACTTTGTGCTGAGTCGGCTGCGCTACTGGGCTGCTCATTAAAATACAAGCGATACGCTGACTCTTGTTCTTGGCTGGCGGATTTACGCGCAATACGCACCACTTGTTTTTGCTGCGGTTGCAGTTCAAATTGGCGCGGGAAATAAATTAAATCTTGCTGGGCTTCGAGATACGCATCATTAGCCGCGGCATCCTGCGTCCAGCGTTTAAGCACCAAGGCAATGCGTAATGGCGTATTGCCATTATTGCTGACGGTAATCGCTTGGCTTTTAGTCTGGTTGGTGAAATCGAGCCGAATCGGGCTAATCGAAAACTCACCGGCAGAAAGTATGGTGCTGGTCAGGGCGATAACTAGAGTCAGAATCCATTGCATTATTTCTACTTCATTAGAAAATTATAATTATAGAGTATAGGTGGTCATTTTCTGATCAGCATCCTCTCTTGATAGCAAGGTGCAAGAGAGGACAACCACGCTATTTATGGATTAAGCGTTAAGGTCACAGTATCGGTGTAGTTGTTTGCAACAGGTGCGTCCTCTAATGCCGCTTCAGCAATGGTTGCAGTTAAAACAACGTTAATAGCTGTATTTTTTCCTGTACCTGTTCCGGTGGCTTTATCATCTAAAACTAAAGAGTAAGGGATTTTGTTGCCGCCCGAGACTAAGTTCTTTTGTGTATCGATGGGATTGCTACCATTATTGGTCGTCAGCGTATAGCTCGTGCCGTTACTGCACCAAAATTGAGCGATTCCAGTTTTGTTGGCAGGCGCTGTGCCAGCTTGTAAACTGCCAAAATCAATTGTAATTGGGCTTGCGTCAGCAAAGGCACAAGTGCCAACGACGTTGGCATTGATAATAACGTCTTTGGTCGCTGCAAAACTGGTGCTGCTCAATAGTACGAGTGCAATCGCAAGGCTTTGAGTTAGTTTTTTATTCATGGCTAATTCCGTTTAAATATATAAATCGATTTAAGATGAATCTTATAGATCTAAATATTTTATAAGAATTTTTTGCCAAAAGCTTTGTAAAAATACCATTATTAACAACGACTTATTGCTTTTTTATACGTATTTTTTATTTCTTGCAGATATAAATTAAGCACGTAAGTATTTTTAATTTAAATGCAAAGTTAAATATTGTGGGTGTTTTTTTTTATGGGTTAATTGTAAGAATTACGACATCATTGTAATGACCAATTGGTTTACTTTGATAATCGATTTCTTTGACGGTCGCAGTGAGTGCAACGTTGATATTCTGTCCGTTTCCCGTGCCTGTAGCAGGGCTTACGCTGAGTCCGTAGGGCAGCCATGCAGCTTGAGTCGCATGTTTCATTCGCCGTTGTGAGTTAATGGCATAAAGCCCTTCATTTAACTGCAGCTTAAAAGGCGTGCCATTCACACAATTAATTTGTGTACTGGCATTGATGCTTCTATTGCCGTGGGCTAAATCGCCAAAATCCATATTGATGGCATTGCTATTGATGAATTTACATGCGGATTCAACAAAAATACGAACTCGCATACTACCGCCAGATGAGGCGAGGCTGGGCATGCTGAGTGTCAGCGCCAAGCCCAGTGCAGCTAAAAATCGTAGGTTGTATTGGGCCATGATGCAGTTTTGTCCTGATAGATTCTAGTTGTCATTGCTTGTGCTGATCGGCAGCTCAGTTTGATCTTGGGCGGCATTTGCTCGCTCGCGCTTTGCCATTGAGTTTGGCATTGTCCAACGACGTTGACTCGCAAAATCAGCTCTTTGGCCATGCTCGGGCTCAGGTAGCAAAGTAGGCTTAAGCAATACAAAGGCGCGTGGCGGGGCATGGTTCAATACAGAATGTGGTGAGTGAGTGTATAGGCCCCATAAATGCTGGGTTTAATGTTAATGGAAATCTACTTGTATACCTTCTTGTGTACCTAAAACTAAATCCGTGCCCCATATTAGACCAGTTTTGAACAAACCGCGCCAAGGTGGCAGGCAGAGGAATGACCGCGATTCATTTTGAAGCATCGCCAATATTTGATAGGTTGGCCCTATCCACCCCCCAAACGCAGCACGTTATTGACTACGGCGCTTCGCCAGCGGATTGCAGCCACATACCCCTAACTAAATGGTGTAAACCAGTCAACTTGTAAACTAACTTTCATAGGCCACGCCTAGCAAAACAGCGGGGCTCGCATTACCCGTAGTCAACCAACCCTAGACAGTACCTTTTGTGTCAACTGACCTGCATACCATATGGGGGTATATTTTCGCCATGCTCTTGGAGGGAATCAGGTCATTTCTTGCTGATATTGCCTCACAACCAAGTGATACGACGTGATCACACGCCGGACTCCTTTTTTTTATAACAGCAGGCTGAACCTCATCAGCACGCTAATAATTCAGACCCCCCCCTTATGAAAAACACGCCGCGAAAATGTAACGCTAAGCTACCGGTTCTGAATTCTTAGGCGCTAGACTTTTGATACCCCCACCCTCAGGCAATCAGACCACAATCAGACCACCGACCCCTAGTCGGACTGGGTACAACGGGTACACGCTAGGGTATACGTTCGACTTTAAAAAAGTAATATATAGGGTGTGGGTCTGGTGTGTACCGTAATACCACTTGCTAGTACGTGCCACTGTGTCAGGGGTGGGGTGGTACATAAAACGATGTACCCAGTGTGCCCAGTGTGCCCACGCTTGCAAGTTGTTGATCTGTATAGGGTATTTCCTTTGTTGCGTGGGTGCACGTCCTTAATCGATCGTGTACCCAGTGTACCCACTTGGACGAATCGACCACGACCACAGGCCGCATTGTTGCAAGGTTTTGGGTTTTGGCGGGCTATATCAAGGGATTAAACAGGCAAAAACAGGGCAATTTTAGCGTTTGAAAACGTGCTTTTTTGTACCGTTTTGCACACTAAAAAGCGCCGGTGCTTTGATACCACTAGCTTTTACTAGGGCAGCGCCTAACACCTTGCCAGCCATGCCTACAGCAGTACAACAGCAGTCAAAACCGAGCGCGATAGAGCGCCCATGCTGTGCCTTGGGGCGCGATTTAGACAGACGCAGGCCATCGGCACATGATGCAGCACCAGAAATACGGCGCAAAAAAAGCCACTCGAAAGCGGCTTAGTATAGGTGGGCAAGCAAGGAGGCAATCAGCCTTGATCATCAGCGCCCAGCGGTTTAGGCACTAGCTCAGATAGTCGCAAGGTAGCGCCGTGGAACAGGTCGCGGGCATCGTCATGCGCCCCCGCCGCAATTTTGCCAAACGGAATATAGAGGGCTTGCTTAGACCGATCATCAATCACATGCACCCAGTGCAAATCAGGCCGCACTAATTGCCAGAACTCAAACGAATCAGTCAGTGGAATATCGTAAATTTGCGCCGTTGAGAGTATTACCTTCATAAAACCCTTATCACCCGTAGCAAACTGTGACTTTATATTGCGGCGCTCATCCGGTGGACAATGCAACGCCGTTGCCACTTGCTCGACAATCTCCTGCCATAACGCCCACGCTTGCCGCGACTCACTGGGCAACACAAACGCATTGCCCACCGCGTCACGCTTCACCTTTGCGGCGTTATCGCTTAGTGCTGGCTTTATTTCCATCACTGACTCAGGCTGATAGGCCGCATCATTGCTGGGCGTACTGGGCGCAAAAAAAGCCGCAAACGCGGCCTCTTTTTCTGCGACAGCACCAGCGCCCACGGTTACGTCATGACTAGCAAGGGAAGTGCTTTTATTCATCATACGCCCCCATCAATGCCGCAGCGTTGAGTACATACATGCGTACCTTTGTGCGACCACTGCTAGGGATGCGCCCCGACCATTGCGGCTTGCCTTTGCTATCCGGTCGCAAAATACCACGATCAAGCAAAACCTTATTGGCGCGTTTTAAATCTACGCCAGCTAAAACGTCATTGCTCCATGAATTTGGAAACACATAAAAGTCCGTGTCGGAAAGCTTTACCGCTGTATCGCCATCAGGGTGTAATTCAATCGTTTTGCGAAAGCCACACCGCGCCAAAGTCTTGGCTGATTTTTCATCGAAGGTGGTATTTTCTTCATCATTCCAGCCATGAAACCGCGCCATGCCGTGCTGTTCAAAGAAGTGCTGTACTTGCTTGATGATCTGCATATCTTCACCATCGCCAGCACCGCCACGGCCTCGCAACCAATCGGCATACATCCACTTAGCCGCAGTCCAAGCGCTACCCGTTTCCCACCCAGTTAGGCCATAACTGGTTGCCAGTTCACCTGCAAAGCCGCACAGGGCGAAATACTGGGCAACATGGCTGGCTTGACCAGAAGCGCCAGCGGGTACAGCTTCCCGCTTGAACTTATCCATAGCATCATGGATTAAACCCTTAAATGCCGAACGATCAGCCGCCGCCAGCTTATTCAAATAGTCGCGGCCAATCATTCCGTGGTGCTCGTTAGCCGTTAGCGCCATGCTTTTGCACATGGCCGACGCATCACTGAAGCCGTGCAAATCATCAAACGCGCCGCTTTTACGATCTGCCGACAGCTCAATAAAACGCACCTCTTGGCCTGCATTCACCTTGCCGCCGCCGCGCTTAATCACATTGGATAAAGCTTCTTCACCATTCGACAGAATGAAGCAGCCCCAGCGCGTTAAATCACGTAAACCACCCGTATCTTTACCGCGCCCTTTGCCCTTGCCCTGTGACAGCGCATACACCGCTTTACTAATGCCGCGTTCCTCAGCTTGGCTAATCTCATCAATTAACAGTGGCAAGTGATTGAACGCCGCCGTGGTGTACTCCAATGCGGTCGCGGTGTTATTCCACGTTTGGCGGTAATCGTTCGGTTTGCCGTAAATCGAAGCCGCCATATCGCAAATGGTGGACTTGCCTTTTTTCGACGCGCCCACGAAGTGAAACCCGCCTGTATCAATGCTTGACCATGCAATTAGCGGCGCGGCAAAGCCAGCTCCAAGCGTCAACATCAGTAGCGGATTTCCCACCGCGTAGCGGCTCACACCATCGCGCCACGCCGCCGCAGCACCAGCGGCCATCACCGGCACTTTCAATGAACCGTCATAGATTAGCCATTCGCCAGCATCACCAATCACTTCAGCAGGCAGGACAAATGCACTTGTTTCTTGATACCACCCTGTACGTGCCACTAGCCGCGCCCTTGGTGCATTCAGCCCCGCTTGCAGGTATTGCAGCAGTAGGCGCTTACTGGCCATTGCATAGCTGAATACATAACCCGACTTGGATAAGTAGCTATCAAGTACCGCCGTCGATTGATCTGAGCTTATTTTTTCCCGTGGAATGGTTAATTCCTTGATATTGCCATCCATGTTCTTAAACCGAACCCGAACCGCGAACTCGGATTCCTCAATATCACGCACTTGCGCCACGATCTCTAAAAAATCACCCAGCCATTTATCGCCGCCGTCCGTGCCGTCCTCGCTGGCATCCTCGACAAACCACACGCCTTTATCATTCAGCTTGAACTTGCCACCGCTCACCTTAGCCGCAGCGCGTTTTCTAGGCGCTTTAGCGGGTTTTGCTGGTGCTGCTTTCTCCTCTGCGTCTGGTGTCGCTTCCGCGCCAACAGCAGGCACAGAATCAGGGTTTTTTAATCGATCTAAATCGGTACTCATTCCACACCACCGATTGCAATTGAGATTGAAACCATTATTTTTTATCCTTTCCCGTTAGCACGTCCAACCAATCCACACCAGGTATCGAGGGGAATAAAACCCGCACCGTCCGACCTTCATCGATCAGTCGTTCAGCCAATTGATTGGCGGCCTTCTGGCCTGTGCCGTTTTCGTCATTGTCAGCAAAAATCACCACATCACGCACCAACTCAGGCAGCACCAGCGAAGCAATGCCAAATGCCGACACGCCAGCCCACACAGGCAAACCGTTTGCCGCATGGACAGCTAAAGCGGTTTCGATACCCTCAGCCACCGCCATACGTTCAGCAGCAGGAAAAAGCCGAATCGCCGCGCCTTTGGCATCGCCTGACTTAGCCGACCATTTTTTGACATTAGGTACATCAGCCTTATGGCCGTTGGCTTTGAGGTGGGTTTTATGCAGCGCGATCGTTAAACCTTCAGGCGATTGAACAGCCGCAACCATCGCGGGAAAATCGCCCAGCTTGATGAGTTTGCCGCAAGGCTTATCCCAGTACGGCACAGCGGCGTTAAAACGCAGTGTTTTGGGGTATTCATTCAGTGACAGGCCACGGTGTCGCAAATACAGCGCCACGGTGCAGCCGTTGCTTATCAGGTGACTGGCTGACCACAGCGCAAAGTTTTCGGCCTTGGCTTTTTCCCATGCCCGTCGCTGTTCGGTCAGCTCACGCGCTTGGCGTTCAGCAATGGCCGCAGCATCAGGGGCAACCGCCAACACCGCGGCGCCGCCTAGATAATCGGCCACAAAGCGCACCGATCCGATAAAGTCGGTTTGTCGATACGCCGCCAATAAACCGAAGCCGTCCGACCCATCAGGGGTGCATTGATTGCAAATAAAGCAGCCGCGCCCCTCTTTGTCGGTAAAGCGAAAGCGGTCTTTGCCACCGCACACAGGGCAAGCGCTATGCTTTTTAGTGAGGAATTCAGTGCTAATACCAGCGGCAAGCAGGATTGCAAGCCAGTTATCACGCGCTAGTTCTTTGATTTTGGGGATATCGAGACGCTCGCTCATAGATAAGTGACTTGAACGTGGGCAATGGGATCCTGACTCATTGCGGCCAGATGCACTAATTCGGCCTTGGTGTAGGGAGTATTGCGATGTGGGGCAATTGGTAGGATGACCCACTGGCCAGCAACCAGCACCAGCGATGTTGTAACCAGAAAACGGCTAATTTGTGGGGTTAAATTGCTGTTTTTATGAGTTTTAGATTGAGCAGCACCGCCGCCCATGATTGAAATGGTCGTCATTTTAGGAAACTCCGGTAATTAGCGTTTAGATGGGGCTGGGCAAGGTGGGCGGCTTTTTATGCTGACCGTGCTTCGGGTGAAGCGGCTCATTAATGATAATGAGGCTGCACGGCGGCTAGAGAATGCCCGTTCTTGTATGGCTGAATTGCGGGAAGGTTTACGCATTTTTATTTAACCCCTTAGCGTCGATCACATCCACCACAGCGCTGAGGTATTCCAAGGCTGCAAGGCTGTAATACTCGCAATCCTTGAGACGGAAACCGTCTTGTAACATCACCAAGGCCAAGCGTAGCGCGGCCTCTGCCGTGGTGGTCATACCTTCTGGTTGGGCGATGGTGCTGTTGTCACGGGCATTGGTTAAGGCGTAGCTGATTGCGACTTCTTGTGATAAATCGAATAGGGGCTTATTTAACACGATTTACACTCCCAATGACGTGAACCAGCACCAGCGCCGCCAGCGATAGAGCGACAACGGCTATAGGGGTATTGCGCTCAATGGCAAGCGTAGTAATGGCAACAAGGGAATAGGTAAAGAAAGTACGGGCGTGTTTTGGCATGGTGAATGCTCCTGAACAGATTAAATTTATCTGCCTCTCAACGCCAATTGAGGTGGGCAGACGTAGCAAAGTAGTTGGCGTAAGAGTGTTCAGGAACCTCTCGCATCCGAAGATGCCCACTAAGCTACGCCCACCCATTGAGGACGCACCTATGGTAATGACGGCAAAAAAAATACCCCAAGACGGGGCTGCCGCCTGAACAATCCGAACGCCAATTCGGGCTAAGCTATTGAACTCAGTACGGCCAATATAATCAGCCACGCCCAGCACGTCAAGCGAGAAGCGCAAGAAAGATTTAATCATGCGGTCTTACTTCCTGTTGTGGATCCAAAAAAGGGGCGATTAAGTCAGCCAAAATCAGCGCCGCAGCCAGTACCGCAATACTTGCTGGCTGATTCGCTGCAAGTAGTTGGGCATGTTGCAATGCCGCCCGAGCTATTGGCTCTGTTGCTTGTAAATTGGGGAAGCGGTTAAGCAGGTCTTTGGCTGTCATGATTAAGCCGCTCGAACCAGCATTGAGGCCGCGCTGTCGTTGCACTGACAGTTGGTTTTAAATGCGTCAAACCGAGCTTTTAACGTGTTATCACTCAGTGGCTTGGATTCAGTACCAAATTTATTTAAAACCGCACTAGCGGCGCTTTCATCATTACGAAACCGATGTTTTATTCGGTTGAAATAATTCACCTTGTTAGAAAGATATCGAGCCTCATTGAGCGACATATTAAAAGGGTTTTGGCTGGCAATTGCCCATGCTGAAATAGTCATTTCACACCCCGCGCCGTGATACGAGACTGAATAAAATTTTCGACTTCAATTTCGACCCATGCCCGCGATTTTCCCCCAAGGTCTACCGCCGAAGGGAATGGGTCTTTAGGGTCTTTCATTTTTTGGTATAGCCACGTCTTAGAAACTGATAGGCGACGAAGTACCTCAGGCAGTCGAATCAGCACCAGCGGCGCTACAGGCTGGTGCTTTACGGGTGTTGCAACTGAGGCTTGAACAGCAGCAGGCAAGGGAAGGACTTTCGCTTTAGCGAGCATTATTTTGCCTCGCTGGGGTCGTGACGGGTCGTGCTCTTGGCGGCGTAGGCTTTAACGTCTGAACGCAAATAAAGCACCTTGCCGTTTTGCTTGAGGTAGGCGCACCCAGTACCGCGACTACGTTCACGCGCCAAGGTGCTTTCTTTTTTATTGAGGATTAGCGCAGCTTGCGCTGGGGTCAATTTTTCGTTTGAGTCGTGCATTTCATCGCCTTTACGGTGGAGGATGGCAGCGTATTGCTGCTCTGATGAAATGCAGTTTGATTGAATTAATGACGTGTGTAAGGGGCAGAGTTTGGATTAAAAAACCCTGAAAAAAACAGGGTAAATCCATCAAGAATTTACCCTGTTTTTTTACTGCTCGTTTTTGATTTGTGTCGGATTATCTAAGCGAAACGCGGCACCCTACTTGACGCGCCAAGGCACACGCCAAGGGGTAATTAAATATTTTTTCGTGCCATTCCCTTAATAATTTCACCCGATCATTCGCCCCGATATCTAGTTCGTTCGGAAACAAGGCAGACACCAAGGTATCATCTGTAATTTTCTTGCCCTCTAGCTTTGCCCAGTAGCTTAAATCAAAATAAGCGAGTAATTGATATCGCTGCCATTTCGCAAAATCAGTATCGGTAAACGATTTTACAGGCGCTTTGTAAATGTGTGTTTTACGCCATTCGTTAAGCCAATCCTTAAAACCTTGAATCAGTTGCCCATCGCTTGCCTCTTGGTCAATGCTGATAAAACTTGCATCACCATAAGGCTCTATTAAATAACGACTAGATTCCATTTGTTTTCTTTTGGTCGATTCATACAATTGCTGATTACCAAGAATTCCAATATTACTAATCTCCCAATTGGTGAGCGTAGTCGCTTCAAAATGTTGATTGATCTCATCTTTATTTTTTGCACCCAAATAAGCCCCATACATTTCACGGCGTGTAGCGGACTGAACGGGCAATTCTCTATCGGGGTAGATAAAGCCCCCGCCAAATAAAAGATGAAAATCTACATGCGTTGTAGATTCCATTAATTCGCGCTCAATTTCGGTTACGCCTTGATTAGTTTCACCACTGAATTTTTCTATAAGCCGTGCAGATAGAGCATCATTTGCTAGGGTGTACAGCCACCAAAAAGCGCCGTCAGGGTCTTGGCCATCACCATGCTCACGCAATTTATTTAAACGGCCAGATATAGCCACAGCCCAATCGACAGCATTAAATTGAGCGACAGGTAAATAAGCATCCAGAGAAAACCAATGCGGCAATTCTCCAACACTATTAATTTTAGTTTTTTGTCTACGCATGATTGCCCGTCCTTCAACAAGCAGCCTTCAATGGAGAGCAAGCCCAGCGGGTGAAGGTTTCCCGTTTTCGTCTGGCCGGACTAGAGCTTGCCGCATGATTCTATCGCAGAGTCAGCGCATCAGGGTGAACGGCCTAGGCAGGCAAGGAAGGGCTTTTGATTTATTGAGCGTGGGTTGCTTGAGCGATAGTGAAGGGTATAAGCTGAAAGCATCACACCAAAATGGATTGCGCCGCCATGTTGCCAATATGGGCTTGTATCTTGCTGGCCTTGTTGTTTTTGTTACGCGGTCACGCTATCGCTGGATTAGTGGCAAAAATCGTTTTTGCATTTTTGCTGGTGCTGCTCTTTCAAGTTGCGCCCCTCATCGCCGCCGCTGTGTGCGTGCTGGCGATCATCTGGGCGGTTCGGCATTCCGTTCAATCACTACGAGAATGATTACAGTGCGTACTTACGCAATATTTCTGGCGTGTCATTGGCAATTCTAAGCAAGGTTTGCGCCGCTTTGGATGGATTGCGCCGTCCATGCTCCCACGCTTGCAATGTCCCTACCGATACGCCCAGCAACGCCGAAAATGCCGCTTGAGATAACCCTGTTTTGGCGCGTGCTGCCACTACGGGTGGCAAAGGGACAGCAAAGGTTTCTCCCGCCAGCATTTGCCGTACAGATTCTTCCAATTCGGCGGCAATATCGCGGCCTGCTTCAAACGCGGTTAACTCAGCGTCGGTAAGTAGTTTCAATGGCATCTTTCAACTCCTTTAGTTTATGGGCGGCAATGGCTTCGGTTTCGCTTTTAGCGTACAGAAACAGCAGCACGGTTTGGCCGCTAGCTAGTCGGTTGAAGTAAATCACGCGAACGCCGCCCGATTTACCCGAGCCTTGACGCTGCCAGCGTATTTTGCGACAGCCGCCCGATTCTTTGACGACATCGCCAGCCTCAGGGTGTTCGGCAAGGTGGGCGGCAAATGCGCCGCGCTCTTCCTCAGTCCAGTAATAAGGCCAAAGCCTTTGAAATACAGCGGTTTCAATAATCGTTTGCATGTCACCACTATACAACAATGTTGCACAGACCCACAAGTGCGGCCAATTCCCTTACTTACAACTTCAATCATTCGCTTTTAGGTGTATTTTATACGACCGTTTACGATACGTTTTTGCGCCTACGGTTTTGTTGGGTTTGAGCGTATCTATAAAATAGGGTTTGACTTTAAATACATAGTAGATATAAAATACATCTATTCGATACAGTCAAACAGCGAGAAAACACCATGAGCCGCACTTTTGCCTATTGCCGCGTTTCAACTACCGATCAAACAACCGACAATCAAGTGCTGGCCATTCAAGAGGCAGGCCACGCTGTTACGAAGTCGCGCACGATCACCGAGCAAATCAGCGGCAAGGTGTGTGCCATGCAACGGCCTGAATTTATCAAGCTAGTGGAAAAGCTAGAGGCCGACGACAAACTGGTGGTTGTGAAGCTTGATCGATTAGGTCGCGATACTTCGGACGTACTGTCCACTTTGGCTCTACTTAAAGCCAAGGGCGTGCAAGTAATCTGTCTTGCACTGGGTAGCCTTGATCTAAACAGCGCAGCGGGAACAATGACACTCACAGTGCTGGCAGCGGTCGCACAGTTTGAGCGTGACTTGTTGGTAGAGCGTACCCAAGCAGGACTTGAACGCGCCAAGGCAGAAGGCAAAACACTAGGCCGCCCGACGATCTACGACGAGGCCAAGGCCGCAGAGATTCGGGAAGCTATCGCCAATGGCATGAGCTTGCGAAATGCAGCAAAAGCGCACGGCGTGTCACTGGGAACAGTGCAAAGAATTATGGCGGCTTAAGCTGGTGCTGCAATAGATTGTTTTCAAGCTTAGAAAACAAGTGGTATTAAAGCTGTCGTTTATTCTGGTTGATTTTACCGCGAAAAAACGTGTATTTTTGCCACTAAAAACGCCTGATTTTAACTACGTTTTACTACATTTCTTTGCTGTAAAAATCCAATTTCTAGCATTTATGCGGCATAAGGTGTACCCACTTGTGCTAAGTGGGCACACTGGGTACACGACCAAATCAAGACGTGTACCCGCTTAAACTTCTAAATTACCTATTAAATTCAATTGCTTGTGAAGATGGGTACATTGGGCACACTGGGTACATCAAAAAAAACAGATACCCACCCCCTTGTACACTCCCTGATATCTACTAAGTGGTATTATCATGCCGCACTAAATAGCGGTATTACCTGAGCACCATCAATCTGAGCCTGAACGAAATCAGCCCACGCTTGCATGATGGTTTTACGCTGTTCTGAATATTCGGCCTTGTTGTATACACCCTTAATGCCGACTATCTTATGCGCCAACGCTTTCTCGATTGCATCCGATGGGTAGCCCATTTCATGAAGGTGGGTAGAGGCCGTCCGTCTAAAGTCATGCAGCACAAAATGCTGTATATCCATACCCATCGCCCGTACCGCTTGATTGAGTGTTGAGCTTGATATGGGGGTATCACTGGAGCCGCGAGTAGTGGGGAATACCCATTCAGACTGGCAGGATAGGGCTTTCAATTCGGTCAATATGGCGATTGCTTGCCGCGATAGGTATACCCGATGGGGGCGCTCTTTCTTCATTCGTTCAGACGGTATATCCCAAACGCCCTCACTTAAATCAAATTCAGACCATCGGGTTTCTGTGAGTTCGGTTTTGCGTACCATAGTCAGTATCAACAGGTGCAAGGCCAGCTTGAGCGCACGGCGCATATCGGACGTATAGACCGCTCGCATTACTTCCCCGATCTCTTGTGGGGATAGAACACGATCACGACTGGATTGGGTCGCTACAAAGCGCGCCACAACCGCCGCCGCTGGGTTGGCCGTCACCATTTGCCGCGCTATGGCGTAATCAAACATGCGCTTCAACACATTGCGCGACTGTAGCGCCATTTGTGGCGAACCCCGAGCCTTAATGCGATCACACATACCCAGTACATCCGAAGGCGTTACCTCTACTAGCGGCATACCACCCAGCCACGGCAAAACGTCCTTGTCCATTACGCGCCGCAACATGGTTTGATATTGGCGGGATTTGCCTTCTAGCTGCTCTGATAACCAAGACTCAGCGAACGTAGCCACGGTATTACGCTTTTCTTCTTTGCCAGCGGCTACAAATCGCTTGGGCGATTCGCCACGTGCCACCAGCTTAGACCATTCGTCACGCTTGGCACGTGCATCAATAAGGGGAATATCAGGATAAGCGCCAATGGTTAGCAAGGGCTGACGCTTGCCATGCAGGGTGTAGCGATATCGCCAAACCTTAGAACCGCTTGTCATGACTTCAAGCACGAGGCCGCCCGTGTCTGTCACCAGGTAGCGTTTGTCTGTTGGCTTTAGTGCTTTAATCGCTGTATCAGTAAGGGCTTTCGTTGCGCGTGGCATTGTGTATGTCCTGTGTACCGTCATTGCTGAAATGTGTACCGAAAATAGGGGGTTTAAAGCCTATTTTTAACCAGTAGCATCAAGTAGATGCAGTGCCAGACAATAAACGGCTGAAAGCCTTATAAATAAAGGCTTCTAGCAATTTATTTGTGTACCAGATTCAGTGAAATTTAGCCCGATTTGTGCTACTTCGCTTCTTTCCTAGGTACACAGGTTTTGTGCTGGTGCTGTCTGTATAGCTAAGCGTGTACCAAAAAAGCGCGGCTGTATAGGGAAGGGGGCGAACGACTACGAACGATGAAGTGGCGGATTAGCTGGGTTTTTTGGGGATTCGGAAACCGTCACGAACCCCCGCGAACGTCTTTCTACTTTCCAATACAAAAACGGCTAAAAATCACGCCGAGCAGATCGTCAGAGGTAAATTCGCCG
Organism: Deefgea salmonis; assembly: GCF_020531905.1. Lineage (GTDB taxonomy): Bacteria > Pseudomonadota > Gammaproteobacteria > Burkholderiales > Chitinibacteraceae > Deefgea > Deefgea salmonis. The sequence continues at coordinate 88,985 of NZ_JAJAWG010000007.1, forward strand.
GTGATTTCGTTGAGGCTAAGTTGGGCTAGACGCAGTTCTTCGGCCAAAATTTCAATTTGCAAATAGCAGGCGTCCGCAGTATTAAGGTGCTCACGGGCAACGCGAATCGCGGCGAGGTGACGCTCGCGAGCGATAAACACGCCGTCGTTCATACCCTGCCAGCCTATCTTCTTCAACAGCTTATGTTTTAAGTCTTGCAGCCCAATACCCTGTTTGGCGGAGACGTGGATTTCATCGTCAGCGATTTCGCCGGCTTGATCGCCAGTGAGATCGATTTTATTAAACACCCGCAATACGGCTAATGAATCGGGTAGTTTGGCTAAAATTTGTTGATCGTGTTCGGTGATGCCTTCGCGGCTATCGAGCAGCAAGAGCGCCAGATCGGCTTTGTCGACGGCCGCCCAGGTGCGCTCGATACCGATTTTTTCCACGGTGTCATCGGTGTCGCGTAGGCCCGCAGTGTCGATAATGTGTAGCGGAATGCCGTCGAGTTGAATCAGCTCACGGACGGTATCGCGGGTGGTGCCGGCAATGTCGGTAACAATGGCCACGTCTTCGCCAGCCAGTGCGTTCATTAGGCTGGATTTGCCGACGTTGGGTTGGCCAATCAGCACCACGTGCATGCCTTCACGCAGTAATTTGCCTTGCGTTGCAGTGTCCATCACGCGCGCGAGTTGGGCGCTGATGGTGTGTAATTTACCGCGCGCATCGGCCGCTTCTAGAAAGTCGATGTCTTCTTCGGGAAAATCCAGCGTGGCTTCAACCAGCATGCGTAGATTAATCAATGCGTCGACTAGCGTATGCACTTCCCGTGAGAATGCGCCATCGAGTGATTTGATGGCGGATTTGGCTGCGGCCTCCGATTGCGCGTCGATAATGTCGGCGACGGCTTCGGCTTGGGCTAAATCGAGTTTGCCATTTAAAAAAGCGCGCTTGGTAAATTCACCCGGCTCGGCGTGGCGGGCGCCGAGTTCAATACAGCGTTTGAGCAGCATATTCATCACCACTGGCCCGCCGTGGCCTTGCAGCTCTAATACGTCCTCTCCGGTGAATGAGGCCGGATTAGGGAAAAACAGGGCAATGCCTTCGTCGATGGTGCTGCCATCAACGGCTTGGAAGTGGGCAAAGTGAGCAAAGCGCGGTTTGAGCGGGCGGGCAATGAGGCCGCTAATGACGCTTTGGATGTCTTTGCCAGAAATACGAATCACCCCAACGCCACCTCGACCCGGTGCGGTAGCAATGGCGGCAATGGTATCGGGGGTATAAAGCATGGTGAATTCTCTTAGGGTATTGGCTGCTAATTATTGTAAAACAAGCGCTGGCGCTCGATACATCGTTTTGAATTGGGTTTCAGTAAAGATAGCAAAACGCCGCCCGAAGGCGGCGTTTTTATTTTAAGCCTTGCTAACTATTCTTGGCTTTTTGTGCAGCGTTTTCAATTTTCTTGGTAATCACATATTGCTGAATGATCGACAAGATATTGTTCACAACCCAGTACAGCACCAAACCGGCTGGGAAGAAGAAGAAGAATACCGAGAAAATCAATGGCATAAACTTCATCATCTTCGCTTGCATCGGATCCGGCGGTGGTGGCGACAAGGTCGTTTGCACGTACATCGATACCGCCATAATCAGTGGCAAGATGTAGAGCGGATCTTTCACCGATAAGTCATGGATCCAGAATTCCCACGGCGCTTGGCGCAATTCAACGGCGGCCAACAACATCCAGTAAAAACCAATGAACACCGGAATTTGCACCAGCATCGGTAAACAACCCCCGAGCGGATTTACTTTTTCCGTTTTGTACATTTCCATTACAGATTGTTGGAATTTCACGCGGTCTTCGCCGTGACGTTTTTTCAGCTCTTCCATCCGTGGTGCTAACAAGCGCATCTTGGCCATTGAGCGATAGCTGGCGCTCGCTAATGGATAGAATGCGGCTTTAAGCAAGATGGTTACGATGATAATCGACCAGCCCCAGTTGCCAACAAGACCGTGGATAAATTGCAAGACGGCGAATAAAGGTTTCGAGAAGATGGTGAACATCCCGTAATCTTTAACCAGATCAAAGCCTTTGGCTACGGTATCAAGGCGTTTGCTTTCTTGTGGGCCAAGAAAGATCGGTACTGATTTTTCAAACGTTTGGCCCGCCGCAATGCTTGGTAATTGAACGATGGCACCGACGGAGAATAAATTATCCGGCAACGCTTTCATTTCAATTTGGCAGGCATTTGGCGCGCAAGCATCACCACCGGCTTCTGGCGAGAAAATCCACGCCGAAACAAAGTAGTGTTGAATCATCGCAATCCAGCCGTCTTTGGCCCAAGGCGTGTATTTCGCTTCACCTTTACGGATCTTATCGAAATCTACTTTTTGGAATTTGGCTTCTTCGGTATAGACCGCAGGACCGGTGAAGGTGTGCGTACCAAACATGCCCGGATTTTCTACTTTGCCGTCACGAACTAGGCGATAGTAAGCACTGGTCGTTAGCGGTGCAGTGCCCGCATTGACGATTTGGTACTTCACATCGACTAAGTATTTGTCGCGTTGGAAGGTATAGATTTTGGCAATTTTGACGCCGTTTGGACCGGGTGCTTCTAAGCGAACGACAACTTCATTTTGGCCTTCAGCCAAGCTGTAGTTGCTTTGTGCTGCAGTGAAAACGCTTTTATGCGTTGGCATGCCTTCGCCAAGTAGACCGGTTTGTGCGATATAAACATGCTCGCCTTCATCTTGTAATAAGACAAAAGGTTTGCTTGGATCATCAGTGGCACCGACTTTGAGTAGCTCAACATGACGTAAGTCGCCGCCGTTGGCGTCGATTTCAGCGCGGAATAAGTCGGTTACGACCTTAATCCGTTGTCCTTTGGCGACATTGCTTTCTGGCGTAGTGTTGGTGGTGGTGTTGCTGGTCGTTGTTGCGCTAGCCGAAGCGGCACTGGCTGTGGCACTGGCCGTTACTTTGGGCTGCGGATAACGCTGCTCCATGTATTTTTGCCAGAAAAACAGAATGCTGAAAGACAGCGCAATAAAGAGGATTAGTCTCTTAGTATCCATTTGAACGGAAGAGCTCCCAACTCGGTGGGTTATTTACGGAACAGGATCATGTCCACAGCCGCCCCAAGGGTGGCATCGACACAGACGTTTTGTCGTGAGCCAACTGCCTTTGATTGGCCCGTATCGGCTCACCGCTTCAATGCCGTATTGTGAACAAGTCGGCGTAAAGCGGCAACGAGGACCTAGCAGTGGACTGATCATCAACTGATAAAGTTTCAGCAGCGTGATGATAAGGCGCGACATTGCTTGATTCGTTTAAATAAACTCAATAACGCGGCACGCGCAGCGGCCCCGTCCTGACGTGCAAACGGTTTTCGCGATCTAACGACCACATCCAGACCGAGTAGCAATTCAGTATTTTGACGAAACAGCTCGCGGACAGTGCGCTTAATATAATTACGACCTACGGCACGTTTATCGGTTTTTTTGCCGACCACCAACCCTAAGCGAGCATGCTGGCTTAGATTGGGTTTACCTAAAACTTGGAAGTAATCATTGCTCACTGAAGCACGCAAACTAAAAACGGATGAAAAATCATCCGTTTTTAGTAAGCGTGCATCACGCGCAAAGCGGTAGCGTTTTTCGCTCTGCATGCCGAGTACTCCGCAAGCAGGGGCGTTGGTTCGCAACAGCTTAAGCCGATAAAACTTTGCGGCCTTTGGCACGGCGAGCGTTTAAAACGCGAACGCCACCAACAGTTGCCATGCGAGCACGGAAACCGTGAGTACGTTTACGTTTGATTACAGAAGGTTGGAAAGTACGTTTCATGACTAAATCCTAAGTGCTAATTGGGCAGTAAACACGCGATTTAATCAGTACTGCTAGTAGCTTGTCAAGTGAGAGTCGTAATTAACCGTGGATCGATTGCCTACTGTGCTTGTGGATAAGTATTGCACTTGCGAGTACAATGCCCTACTTCTCGGTAACTCTCAGTGGCCAAAATGGCCGTGCGAAACTTGGCTTAATATTCAAGGCTTTGCGCGGTGTGCCTCAAATTCCATGCCAATAAATAAAATAACATCGCCGAGTTTGGCCTTGATCTGGTGCCCGCTGACCCTAAGCCGTGGTAATTTATTCCTATGCAAATAGAAACACTTTGGCCGCATTGCCTCAATGAACTGCAGCAAAATTTAGGTGCCAGTCAATTTAATATCTGGATTAAGCCCTTGTCGGCGCAGATGATTGACGACACTTTAGTCATTGCAGTGCCCAATCAGATTTTTCTGCAATTTATCCGTGATCGCTATCTGGGCATGATCGAAATGGCCGCAGCGAAGTTGTGTGCCGGCGTTCCGCCGCCGATTGAGCTGAAAGTCGGCCAGATGAGCGCGCCTGCGCCACGCGTTGCCGCGCGCTCCGCCAATGCCGCCAGTGATGAGGCGGCACCTGCGGCAGCGGCTGCGCCAGTGAAAACCGGCAAACGCTTTGACGCCGGTGGCGCTAGCCATGAAACCACACGGCTTAATCCCTCGCATAGTTTTGAGACGCTGGTAACGGGTAAAGCCAATCAGGTGGCGCGCGCTGCAGCTATGCAAGTGGCCGAAAACCCCGGTGTGAGCTACAACCCGCTATTTGTATACGGCGGCGTGGGCTTGGGTAAAACGCATTTGATTCAAGCCATTGGTAATTTTGTTCACCAGCATAATCCGCAGGCCAAAATTCGCTATATTCATGCCGAAAAATACGTGCAAGACGTGGTGAAAGCGTATCAACATAAATCGTTTGATGAATTTAAGCGCTATTACCATTCGCTGGATTTGCTGCTGGTCGATGATATTCAGTTTTTTGTTGGTAAAGACCGCACGCAAGAAGAGTTCTTCTATCTATTTAATGCGCTACTTGAAAGTGGCAAACAAATTATTCTCACCTCGGACAAAATCCCGCGTGAGATTGATGGTTTGCAAGAGCGTTTGACCAGCCGTTTTTCTTGGGGTTTGATCGTACCGATCGAGCCGCCAGAAACCGAAATGCGCGTGGCGATTTTGCTGAAAAAAGCCGAAGCCGAGCATTTTAAACTCGATGCCAATGTCGCCTTTTTTATGGCGAAAAATATCCGCTCCAACGTGCGAGAGCTCGAAGGCGCTTTGAAACGCGTGCTGGCGTATGTGCGCTTTACCAATCAACCGATCACGGTTGAATCGGCCAAAGAAGCGCTACGCGATATTTTAGCCTCGGGTAATCGCCAGGTTTCGGTGGAAAATATTCAAAAAACGGTCGCTGATTTTTACAAAATCAAAGTCGCCGATATGCACAGCAAAAAGCGCACGCGAGATATTGCGCGGCCACGACAAATGGCGATGACGCTGACTAAAGAATTAACCCAAATGAGTTTGCCAGCGATTGGTGATGCATTTGGTGGTCGCGACCATACGACGGTGCTGCATGCTTGCCGCACGATTGAAGAATTCCGCAAAAATGACAGCGAGATGGCGCATCAATACAGCGTGCTGCTGCAAATGTTGCGTTCTTGATGCTGGCGGCATATTTATAACAAATATATCTATTTGATGGGGTATGTGAATGTGAGCCTTTAGCAAAATTGCTAACAGGCGCATACCCTTGTTATATGACCGACGCTATTTTGCTTTGAGTGTATTTATACCTTGAAGCCGCATCGCCAATGCTGCAAAGCTTTCGCATTCCTGATTTTGGCCTCGATTTGAGGTAGAATCGCGGATGCTACCGATAAACTAATACACAACTTGGGTGAGAGTAAATGCAACTGCTGCAGGCTGAACGCGATTCGCTCCTAAAACCACTGGCCACTGTAACGGGTATTGTCGAACGTCGACACACCTTGCCTATTTTGTCGAATGTACTGATTAAAAAAGACGGCGATGCCTTGTCTTTTACCGGTACCGATCTTGAAATCCAAATCAGTAGCCAACAAACCGAAGGCTTTTCTGGTAGCGATTTTGCGATTACCGTTGCGGCAAAAAAAATGTCGGACATTTTGCGAGCGATTCCCGATAAAACGGTGGTTACGCTCGAAGAGGCCGAAGGCCGCTTAACCATTAAAGCGGGCAAAAGCCGCTTTGCGCTGCAAACTTTGCCGGCGGCTGATTTTCCTGAATTAGCTGTTGATACCAATCTGCGCGCTACCATTCGCTTGCCACAAGGCCAGCTTAAAGCCTTGCTCGGCCGTGTGCAATTTGCGATGGCACACCAAGATATTCGTTATTACCTCAATGGCCTGTTTATGGTTACGGATGGTAATTTACTCAAACTGGTGGCAACGGATGGCCATCGTTTAGGTTTTGTGTCTACAGAATTGAGCACGTCGTTTGAAAAAAACGAAGTCATCTTGCCGCGCAAAACGATTTTGGAATTATTTAAATTGCTGTCAGATGTGGATGACGAAGTCACCATTGATATCGCCAGCAATCAAGTGAAGTTCAGCTTTGGCAAAATTGTGATTCACAGCAAAGTGGTTGACGGGAAATTCCCAGATTACAACCGCGTGATCCCACAAAATAACGACAAGCTATTAACGGTTGATCGTCAGGCTTTATTGTCGTCGATGCAACGTGCGGCGATTTTGTCGAATGAAAAATTCCGTGGCGTGCGCTTAGTGCTCACCGATAGTACCTTAAAGATTTTGTGCAATAACAATGAGCAAGAAGAAGCTCAAGAAGAAGTTGAAGTGGGTTATAGCGGCGAAACGCTAGATATTGGATTTAACATTCAGTACTTGCTCGACGTATTGACCAATCTGTCGGTTGAAAACTTGCATTGCTATTTTGGCGACGTCAATTCGAGTGTGCTGGTGACGATTCCAGATAACGAACACTTTAAATACATTGTGATGCCAATGCGTATCTAGGCTGCGGTGAGTAGGGAGTAGGGAATGGGGCATTCGCCCCAGTTTTCTGCGCCTCACTCCCTAATCCCCACTTCCTAATCCCCATACTCAAAAAAGCCATGAACGAAGAAAAAAACCTCCCGCAAGCCCCAGAGAGCGCCCAGTCAGCCGACTACGGTGCAGATAGTATTCGTATCCTAAAAGGTCTCGAAGCCGTTCGTAAACGTCCCGGTATGTATATCGGTGACACCCAAGATGGCACCGGTCTGCATCATATGGTCTTTGAGGTGCTCGACAATGCGATTGACGAAGCATTGGCTGGGCATTGCGACACCATTCGCGTCATCATTCACGCCGATAGCTCGGTGAGTGTTGAAGACAATGGTCGCGGTATTCCAACGCAAATTAAAGAAGACGACGAATTTAAGCGCTCAGCCGCTGAAATCGTCATGACTGAATTGCACGCGGGCGGTAAGTTTGACCAAAACAGCTACAAAGTTTCGGGCGGTTTGCATGGGGTAGGGGTATCGGTTGTTAATGCGCTGTCTGATTGGTTGCGCCTAACAATTCGTCGCGATGGTAAAAAACATACGATGGAATTCCGTCATGGTGAAGCCGTTTCGCCATTGAAAGAAGTCGGTGATACCGAGCGCCGTGGTACTGAAGTGCATTTCATGGCCTCGGTAGAAACCTTTGGCGTGGTTGAGTTTCACTTTGAAATTCTAGCCAAGCGAATTCGTGAGCTGTCGTTTTTGAACAATGGCGTCAACATTCAGCTATTGGATCGTCGTAGCGGTAAAGAAGAAACTTTTAACTACACCGGTGGTGTCAGTGGTTTTGTTGAATACGTGAACCGCACTAAATCAGTTTTGCATCCACATATCTTTTACGCGCTGGGCGAAAAAGACGGCATGAGTGTGGAAGTGGCGATGCAATGGAATGATTCTTACCAAGAATCAGTGCAATGCTTTACCAATAATATTCCGCAACGTGATGGCGGTAGCCATATGACGGCACTGCGCCAAGTCATGACGCGTACACTGAATCAATACATCGACAGCCATGACTTTGCCAAAAAAGCCAAGGTAGAAACCGGTGGTGACGATATGCGTGAAGGCTTGACCTGCGTACTATCCGTCAAAATGCCAGATCCAAAATTCTCCAGCCAAACCAAAGATAAATTGGTTTCGAGCGAAATCGGCCCGGTGGTCAGTGAAGTCTTAAGCGGTGCTTTGGCCGACTTTTTGATGGAAAACCCACTCGACGCCAAAATCATTTGCGGCAAAATCGTCGACGCAGCGCGAGCGCGTGAAGCGGCGCGTAAAGCGCGTGAAATCACCCGTCGTAAAGGCGTGCTCGATGGCTTGGGCTTGCCGGGTAAATTGGCCGATTGCCAAGAAAAAGACCCTGCCATGTCAGAAATCTACCTCGTTGAGGGCGATTCCGCGGGTGGCTCAGCCAAGCAAGGGCGAGACCGTAAATTCCAAGCGATTTTGCCACTCAAAGGTAAAATCCTGAACGTAGAACGCGCGCGTTTTGATCGTATGCTCGCCAGCCAAGAAATCGGCACGCTAATCATGGCGCTCGGTTGCGGCATTGGTAAAGACGATTTTAATATCGAAAAACTACGCTATCACCGCATCATTATCATGACCGATGCGGACGTGGATGGCTCGCATATCCGTACCTTGCTGTTGACCTTCTTCTATCGTCAATTGCCAGAACTGGTTGAACGTGGCTATATCTACATCGCGCAACCGCCGCTATTTAAAGTCAAACAAGGTAAAAACGAAACTTACCTTAAAGACGAACAAGAGCTCAAACAACACTTGCTCCGCGCGGCAATGAATGGCGCGCAACTAGCCACTGGCGCCGATGACGTCGTTATTAGTGGTGAAGCACTTGAAACGCTCTCGAAACAATTTATTTTGACCGAGTCCGTGATTGAGCGCGAAAGCCGTTTCCTTGATCCAATGATTTTGAACGCTTTACTTAAAATTAAAGCCCTCGTTTTGGACGATGAAACCAGCGCCAACGACAGCATTGCTCGTCTGAGCGCCGCAGTGAATCATCCGGCATTTCAGTTTGCCGCTGAATCAGTGGACGCCGGCTGGCAAATTCGCATCGAACGCCGCTTGCATGGCGTGGTAACGATGCAATACATCGATAGCGACTTCTTGTTGTCGGGTGGTTACGCCCAAATTGCCCGCATGGCCGATGCCTTAATGGGCCTCATCCACGCCGACGCAGTGATTCGCCGTGGTGCCGCCGAGCAGCCAGTGAAAAGCTTTAAAGAAGCCCTCGATTGGTTACTCGCCGAAGTGCGCCGCAATATGAGCATTCAGCGCTATAAAGGTCTGGGTGAAATGAATCCAGAACAATTATGGGAAACCACCATGGACGTCACCGTTCGCCGCTTACTGCGCGTGAACATCGACGACGCCATTACTGCGGATGAAGTATTCACCACATTAATGGGCGACCAAGTCGAACCCCGCCGTCAATTCATCGAACAAAACGCCCTCGTAGCGCGCAATCTCGACGTTTAAAAAAGAATTTTTTGTCAGTACCAAAAAGCCACCGCATGCGGTGGCTTTTTGTTTTCTTGGGTATAGCCATGCAAGGCTTATTTGTTAATGGCTGCATGGTTATACCTATCAAGAAAGAGAACGATTAGGGTGTGAAAATCCTATAAGGATTTGTGCGCAAAAAACTAGCTTGTCTGTGTTTGTTCCCATGCTGATTTAAAGAAAATTAGTTTATTGCGCTCTTCGGTGGTTAAGTCTGATGGCGTTTGTTCAAGCAATTTATAAACGGCACCAATAAATTCATCAGGGAGTAGTTCCCGATTCTCAATTGTTAATGCATCTCCAAACCCAGTACGGATCGCAGCTAATCTGAGTAGTACGTCTTTATTGCTGAGTTGCGTTTTGAGCCACGTTTGCATCTCTTCAAGGCCTTTCGCTTCTTTCCAAGCATAGAGCGCTGTGATTGGTTTACTCCAAGACCAGAGAGAGTTATTTTCACTTGCAATATCTATTCGGCTCATTGTTTCATTCAAGATTTCTTGCCAGTGTTCTGCTTTAAATGCAAATCAATGGGGTCAGACTCGATTGATTTCTAGTTTTCCGTGGAATCAATCGAGTCTGACCCCTTTGATTTCCTCAATGACGAGGAAAGGACACATACGATATGTATGCGCCTCGACAAATGGGCAACAGTTGAATCTGTAGTGTTATGCTCTCGAGGGGCTGGGTTTAATGTGATCTAAGAAATTCGATAGCGGACAGGGCTGAGCTTGGGTGCTACCGATAGGCATTGTAAAAGAAAACCAAGCCAGTAACATTATTCGATCCGGAGTGAACACCAATTGATGGTGTGGGGCAAAGTTTATTTACCTTATTCTGACTTTTTTTATAACTAACTCCACGTGAGAAAGATTAGGGCAGCGATAAAATGGCAGCGTTACAGCAAGAGCTAATCGTTCGAGGCGAACAAGTTGAACGAGTTTTTATCAACTTTCAGGAAAAAAAATACGTTGTAAACCGGCAGTATCAGCGCAAGCTAATTTGGACTATTGAGGAAAAGCAAAGCTTTATTGACTCAATAATTAAGGGTTTCCCGATCCCTATTATCTTGCTCGCCGAGCCTCTTGGGAGGAAAGATGGGACTCTCGAGATTATTGATGGGATGCAGCGCATGAATGCCATCATGTCTTTTATCACTAACGATTTTTCGTTAGAAGGTTGCTACTTTGATTTAAATACATTTGCGACGACAAAAGACCTACTTGATCGAAAAGTGATTGCCCAAAAGACGCCACTACTCGACCGAGGTCGATGCCTATCGATTGCATCTTATCCAGTGCCGCTTTCAATTTATGAGGCGGCGGAGAAAGAATCCGTGGAGGAGGTTTTTCGGCGTATTAACTCTGGCGGCCGCCAGCTTTCTCGGCAGGAACTTCGGGCTGCAGGTGCGACGGATACATTCGCTGAGTGTATTCGGAAAATCTCTGCACGAGTACGTGGTGACACATCGAATACTGACCTCCTGCAGTTAAGCGAGATGCAAAAAATTAGCATCACGAACAAGGAGCTAGACTATGGCATCAATGCTGACAACGTCTTCTGGGTCGCTAATGGAATCTTGTCGAAAGATCAGCTTCGGCAGAGCAGGGATGAGGAAATGGTCGCCGACATTGTTGCTTACATGGTGTCTGACGAGCCTGTGGCATCACGCACCGAGCTTCTCGACGACTATTTCGGCGCAACATTCCCGGAGACTCCTACCAGCAAGGCACGATTCGACACAATTAACCAGGCAGTTAGAAAGAGAAGTTTGGAACTCGTCGATCTTGACTATCAACGAGTGCACGACGCTGTAATCCTGCTTCTAAGTCAGGCGCAAGCGACATTTACTGGATTGATTTTTCCAAACGGGAATAGTAACAACCCGGTGCCGCGTTACTACCAAGTTGTTTTTCTCGCCCTCCATGACTTGATTGTTAAGAAGAGCATGGTGGTCTCAAACAGTAAGGGCCTGATAGCACGGCTAACAGATTGTGGAAAAAGCATTCAGGTTCAAGATGGAGGGAGATGGGGCGCGGATAACCGGAGCAGGATGATCGATTCAATCGTTGGCTGGATACAGAGCTATTTCGAAGAGGACAAGAATCCAGATCCAGCGAAGGTTCATTGGGTCACTAAATTCCAAAACTTGCTAACAAATTCAATGACTGAGTAAGCAGCCTACGATTTCAAGCAAGGTTTCTATACTCTTGACCCATCGCCCTCCTTCGATGAGGGTTCGTTCAACAAAATAATGGAGACCTGTGCTGCTATCGCTAATATTGGCAAGGGAAGCAAGGGCTACGTACTTGTCGGTGTCGCGGAGAATACTAAGACTGCGGCAAGGGTACAAGAAGTTTTCGGAAGCAAACCCTTGTCCTTTAACGGCTTTCATATAACTGGAGTAGATCACGAAGCAACGCGTGCAGGAAAGAACCTTGATCAGATGTTTCAAGACATCGCAGATAGAGTCGGACGCTCCGTACTATCAGAACCGCTCAAGTCTTACATAGGCACTCATCTTAAATGTGTTCAATACTTTGATAAGACGGTCTTCGTCTTCGAGATTATTGGTCAGGATACGCCTTCCCACTGGGGTGGTAAGTGGGTTGAGCGGCAAGGAGCACAGGTCAAGGAAATCCCCCCTGACCGCATGGGTGCGCTGTTCGAGCGCTTTAGGTGAAGGGCGTAACCCCGGCTAAATCAAAGTTGCTAGTCGTGGTATTGTTTTTAAAAGATATTTAGTTTTTTCATAATCGAGTGGAATTGAGGTTTTTTACTGCTATTTGAAAGGCTTAAAGCCCGCTATGCGGGCTTTTTGTCGTCAAACTTTACTACTTGCGGTAATTGTCAAACTAGTTGTCGCCTCAGTCGTTAAATCCTATGCTATCTTTTTCGCCACTTTTTCCCTTACGAAAATCAATGGGGTCAGACTCGATTGATTTCTAGTTTTCCGTGGAATCAATCGAGTCTGACCCCTTTGATTTTCAAATAACCGGTATGACTGCCAAATCCAAACGAACGCGGCAATCCATTGTGCTAGCATCATTCTCTATTCAATCTGGCAAGTGATGTCATGACCCGTATTGCCCTACTCAATACCGCCAACGATCTCAGCCCCGCACAATGGGCGCAGTTGGCACGCGGCAATGATCCATTTTTGAGTCGAGAATTCTTGGGGCTTGCCGAAAGCACTGGCGCGGCCAGCGCTGATTTAGCGTGGCAGCCTGTGCATGTCGTGCTGCAAGCGGCAGACGAATCACCGCGCGCTTTTTTGCCACTGTATTTGCGCCAGCATTCCTTTGGTGATTTTTCGCGCGATTGGCAATGGGATCAAGCTTGGCAATCCGCAGGGCTGGCCTACTATCCCAAATTGGTGTCGGCAATTCCATTTACACCATCGCCGGGGCCGCGCTGTGTCTTGGCGCAAGGCGAGCCTGAATCCACGAGAGATGAGCTAATTGCAGCAGCGATTCATGTCGCGCAAGAGCTCAAAGCCTCGTCATGGCAATGCTTGTTTGTGCAAGAGAGCGATCGCGCCGCGCTGGAAAATGCGGGGATGTTGCTGCGTGGCGGCGTGCAATTTCATTGGAAAAATCGAAATTACGCCGATTTTGACGATTTTTTGGCGACGTTCACCGCGATGAAGCGCAAAAAACTCAACCGCGAACGCCGTTATGTCAGCGATGCGGGTTTACGTTTAGCGACTTTGCATGGTGACGAAATCGACGCGGCGAGCTGGCAAGCCATTTATCGGCAATACGCCGACACCTTCCGCCGCTATGGCAATCATCCGGCATTTTCACTCGAATTTTTCCAGCAACTCGCCGCGCAAATTGGCCGTGCAATGGTGGTGTTTGTTGCCTACCAAGGCGATGATCTGGTCGCGTCGGCGATTTGCTATCGCAGCGGCACGACACTGTTTGGCCGCCATTGGGGTGCGGATATTGAATGCCCCGGCCTGCATTTTGAGCTGTGCTATTACCGAGGCATCACCTACGCGATTGAACATGGACTGCGAACTTTTGAGCCTGGTGCACAAGGCGAACACAAGCTAGCGCGCGGCTTTGAGCCGGTGATGACTTGGGGCAGCTATTGGATCGCCAACCCCCGCATGCGCCACAGTGTCGCCCAATTCATCGCCCGCGAAGCCGCCGCCACCGAGCAATACCAATTGGAAATGAGCACGCATCTGCCGTTTCGGCTAGAAAGCTGAAATCAGCCTTAGGTATTTGCTCAAGAAAAATCAATGGGGTCAGTATCGTAGGTTGGGCTAAGCCTGCGCAGCCCAACGTTTACCGAGTATTGATTTTATTCCTCTCGAAGTTCAATAGGTATGTTGGTGTAGATGCTGATATGTCTGGCTTTCATCTCTATACCTGCAAATATTTTGGCGCGAACTGTTTGCTTAGCCTCTCGATTGTTGGGCTGCGCAGGCTTAGCCCAACTTACATTGCGGATTGAGTTTGGTGGTATCAGCATCAAATTGGCGGGTTACGCCTAAAGGCTAACCCGCCCTACGATATTGATGTGCCCAATAACAATAAGGCCGCAAACAATCGTTTGCGGCCTTATTAATGCTGGTCGAATGAGATCAATGCATATCGTGTCGATAGTTAAATGCCGGGAGTCGCCAGCCGCGTTTGAGGGCGGTGAGTCGTAGGAGTAGGCCAAGGGCGAAGCAGGCGGTGACGTTGAGGTCGTGGTCGATCTTGAGCGTGAATAGGCCGATATACAGTAAGCCGACTAGCATCGAGACGCTGGCGTAGAGCTCGCGCAAAAAAACAATGGGTACTCGATTGCAGAGCATATCGCGCAAGATGCCGCCGGCAATACCCGTGATCATGCCAGATAATAAAACGATTAGCGGGTGGTAGTTCATGGCCAAAGCCACGTCGCAGCCGATGATGGTAAAGGCGATAAGGCCAAGGGCGTCGAGGAACATAAATAGCCGATTCAGGCGTTTCATATGCCGGCTAATTAAGACGGCGGCGATGCCGCTGGCGATGACTAAAGCCACGTATTCAGGATGCTGCGTCCATGCGATGGGGTAGCGGCCGAGTAAAATATCGCGCACCGTGCCGCCGCCTAAGGCGGTTAAAAAGGCGATGACCGATACGCCAAAAATATCCATATTACGGCGGCCAGCGGCTAGGGCACCGGTCATGGCTTCGGCCGAAATGGCCAGTAAATAGATTAATGTGAGCATGGGCGGGCTCGCGGTGTATTGCTTGGGGTGGGTTGCTGCGGATAAATTGCGGACAAGGCGGGTTCCTAGTGTGAATTCCAAGTGTTGGAATAGCCTCTCCCTTTGTCCTTTTACCTGAGAGTTGCGTGGCGGGTGCCACTTGCCCCTTCGGTGGGTTGCGCTGAGCAACCGCTCTCCAATTGGCTGAATCAAAATTCCTGCGGTACATGGGCCTGAGCGATTCTGGGAGCTTGCGTCTTCGGCGAAGGCAGATGCCTTTCTCTCCCGCGAGGAGGGGCGATGCTAACGCTAAATCCAAAACGAGTCAATTTAAGCATCGCTAGATTATTCGCCATTTAAATGCGGATTTAATCGCCATGGATTGCCAATGACTGGATTGATAAATGGGCGTACATCGTAGATTGGCAGCGTTGATTGATTGCGCTTTAAATGCGCTGAATGTGGCTGTGTCATATCGCATTGCTAAGATTGATATATTGCCGCCGATGATCGTTGTTGTGGGAAATCTGCTGTGTGTTTCGGGTAAATGTGAGTTTGGCTTTAGAAATCGGCTAAGCTAAGTCTCTATGGTGAATTGGCAAGGGAAGATCATGAATAATGTATTGATTGTTTCAGTGATTGGTCCAGATCGATCGGGTTTAGTCGAGCAATTGGCGGCGACAATTGCGGCTAAAAATGGCAATTGGCTTGAGTCTTCTTTTTCTCGTTTAGCCGGGCAGTTTTCGGGGATTGTTAAAGTGGCCGTGACAGGGGCCGGTGAAGAGGTGTTATTGGCTTTGCAGCAAATTGCCGGGCTGGATATTCGCGGGGTATTGGATATTGAGCGAGAAGAAACGACGCTTGTTTCGCAAAGCGTGGCATTAAGTTTAATTGGCCATGATCGCGTTGGGATTGTCAAAGATGTGGCGACGATTTTGGCGCGGTTTGCGGTGAATATTGAAAAACTCGAAACGTGGTTATCGAGCGGCGCTATGTCGGGCGAAATGATGTTTCATGCGCAATTAATTTTATCTGCGCCGTTGGATGTCGATTTAGACCAAGTGCATCGCCAATTGGAATGTATTGCCGATGATTTAATGGTGGAGTGGACTGATTAATGTCCTATTTACGTTATTTGGCGTTGCTGCTGTTTTTTCTGGCGTCCTCCGTGATGGCTTATCCTTTAGTGATTGTGGTGGAGAGTTATCATCCAGAAAACGCTTGGGATAAAGCGTATTTAAATGGTTTACGCAGTAAATTGGATGGCGTCGCTGAGTTGGATTTTATTGCTTTAGATACCAAGCGTTTACCCACCAGCGCGCATCTGGAGCAAGCTGATTTGGCTTTTTATGAAATTCAGCAAAAAAAGCCCGATTTAGTGGTTTTGGGCGACGATGCGGCTTTGGCATTATTGGGGCCAAGATTGGCCAGAATGAAAATGCCGGTGGTATTTTTGGGCATTAATGCCGATCCGGCGCAGTATTTTGGTGGGAAATTACCCGAAAATATCACCGGGGTGATTGAACGCCCTTTGTATCAGCAAAACTTTAATTTAATTCGTGAGTTATTACCGCAAGCAAAAAATATTTTAGTGTTATTAGATCAAGATCGATCGGCTTATTTTATACAGGCCGATATTCAACGTTTAAAGCACAATGATATTGATGTGGTGCTGGTGAATAATTATTCGCTTTGGCAAAATAAAGTGATGAATGCCAGTTTGCAATACGATGCGATTGTATTGGGCACTTATCAGGCCTTAATTGGGGCCAATGGTCAGCATGTGGAGGCCGATGAGGTGATGTCGTGGACGCGCGCGCACAGTCCGGTGCCGATTTTTGGCTTTTGGGATGTTGCGATTAGTCGGCAGGGCGCGGCTGGCGGGATGGTGTTGTCCGGGTTTGAGCATGGCGCAGTGGCCGGAACGATGGCGCGCGCGATGTTGCAACAGCCTCGGCAGGTATTGCCTGTGCAGCAAAGTAGCCCTGGGCATTTGATATTTAGCCGAGCGCAGGCCAATTATTGGAAAATTCAAATTCCCCGCAAAATGAGTAAGCGAGTGAGTTGGTTGCCTTAAATTGGCTTTTTTTCAGTGCGATGTTTCGATGACGTGTTGATGGTGCTTAAGGGGCCGCTCAACACACCGTCTGAACAAAACGATGTAATGATGTATATGAATGTAGGCCTTATTGATAATGGCTTTTATTCATATACCCATAAAACGATATCACTTTAATTGCCGACAGCCAGCGCTGCGCCTGAGGCGACGGTGGCTCGGAGTTGCAGTGGTTTGACGCCAAATTGCTGGCTAAAACGGCGGCTAAAACGGGATGCCGAGGCATAGCCACATTGCTGCGCGATATCGCCAATGCTGTGTGAGGTGGTTTGTATCATGCCTAAAGCGGTGTTTAAGCGCACTTGTTCGAGTAAACGCCGAAATGAACTGCCTTCTTGCATCAATTGTCGGCGCAATGTCGACGCGCCTAAATGTAATTGCTGCGCCATTTGCTCAACCGTCCACGGCTTGCTGGTGTGTAGCAATAATAATTGCTGCACGCGCTGGCTAATTGAATCGCCTTTATCGATAAAAATCGCTTGTCCTTGTCCGGCCATGGCTAGCGCCAGCAGTAAGCCGATGGCGCGATGATGTAATAACGGGGTTGGTTCTGCGTCGCTGGCTTGAAATAACTGATCCCATTGCAGCGCAAACCACGGATCAAGTTGGACGCAAAGTTGCGCGGGCTGCAGCAGTGCCGCCCGCAAAACTTCGGGGTATTGCTGCCGACAGCGCGCAATCAGTTGCGGGTCGAGCAATACCACATCACAAGCGTAGCCATATTGATCGGCTTGATTACGCAGCGTGACTTCTAGCCCCACGGGCGCAATCACCAAATCCCCCGCACGAGCAATCAAATGCTGCTCGCCAATAAAGAGATGTTTTTCACCTTGGCGAACGCGCATCAGCATCGGCTGCAAGCAGCAAATTTGGCGCAAAGATTGCGTTGATTTGGCTTGGATTTGGCTCAATTTGATTTGCTTGGTTTGGAATGCTGGCATTGCCGCTGGCTCTTGTGTGCTGGCGGCAAGGCTTGCCGCGTGGATTATTTGCTGCGCTGATAAGTTGCGGTGAGTTGCGCTTTTGCCAGTTGATGTTGGTTGAGCATAAAGCCGACTAAGGCACCGCTGGCATTGGCATCGACGGGGAGTTTTTCGGTATCTAACGCCCAGACGGTATAGATATAGCGGTGGGCTTTATCGCCAACGGGTGGGCAAGCGCCGCCGTAGCCGCTTTGGCCAAAGTCGGTGCGCGTTTCAAGTGCGCCGGCAGGCACTGCGCCGCTGGCAATCGATTGCACTTGGGCTGGGATATTGACCACATTCCAATGCCACCAGCCGCTACCCGTTGGTGCGTCTGGATCAAACACGGTAATGGCAAAGCTTTTGGTGCCTGCTGGGGCGTTTTTCCAGCTCAGTTGCGGTGAAATATTGGCACCACTGCAACCAAAACCGTTGAATTCTTGCTTTTGAGTCATTGGCGCATTGGCTTGGATGTCTTGGCTGCTGAGTTGGAATTCAGCAGCAAAGGCGGTGTGAAGACTAATGGCCATAAATAAAGCGGTGCTAATGCGTTTCATGATTGCGCTCCGTGTTGTTGAAAAGCCATCATACGCAGCATCTTAAAGGTGGATGATTCTGGAAAGCTCAGATTTTATCCTTAAACGCTCTATTTGGTTATTTATCTATTATTTTTGAGCGTTTAAGCGTTATCGCGATGATTTAAACGCCGAATTGATCGCGCAAGGCGTAATACCAAGCGCCCAAAGCGGTGAGCGGTACGCGTAATAAGCGCCCGCCGGGAAAAGGGTGATGCGGCAGTTTGGCGAAGGCATCAAATTGACTGTAATGGCCTTGTATGGCTTGCGAAATTAAGCGCCCAGCCAAATGGGTGTAAGTCACGCCATGGCCGCTGCAGCCTTGTGAGTAATAGATATTTTTGTCTAGCCGCCCCATTTGCGGCAAACGCGATAGCGTTAAACAAAAATTGCCGGTCCACGCGTAATCAATGTGTACCTGACTAAGCTGCGGAAAAGTCTGGCGTAAATTCGGCACAATCACCGCTTCAATATGCGCTAAATCGCGTGCGCCATAAGTAACGCCACCGCCGTAAATCAAGCGCCGATCGGCACTCAGACGATAATAATCCAGCAAAAAATTACAATCTTCGACGCAATAATTGCTGGGAATCAGTTGCTCAGCCAGCGCACCCAGCGGCTCGGTGGCAACCACTTGGCTGCCACACGGCATGGTTTTGGCGGCGAGCTCAGGGATTAAATCGCCCAAATAGGCGTTGCAAGCCACAATCACAAATTGGCACCGCACCGCGCCTTGCGCGGTTTGTACTAATGGGCGGGTGCCGCGTTGAATTTGCGTGACCGCCGATTGCTCAAAGATTTGTCCGCCCAAGGATTCAAAAGCCGCCGCTTCACCCAGCGCCAGATTGAGTGGGTGCAGATGCCCGGCACTATGATCGACTAAGCCGCCGACATAGCGCTCACTGGCAACGGCTTGGCCAATGGCGGCTTTATCTAGCATTTCTAGCTGGGTATGGCCGTAGCGCTCCCAGAGTGCCTTTTGTGCAGCCAGATGCCCCAATTGTTTGTTGCTGATCGCCGCAAACAGACCGCCATTTTTAAGGTCGCAATCGATTTGATAATGCGCGATTCTTTGGCGAATAATTTGATTGCCAGTAAACGCCATTGCGCCCAAAGCGTCGGCAGTGGCTTTGCCATATTGCCGTTCAATCACATCCATATCGCGCGAATACGAATTCACGATTTGCCCGCCATTGCGCCCCGAAGCCCCCCAAGCGATTTGTGCTTGTTCCAAAATCACCACCTGATAACCGGCTTCGGCTAAAAACAGTCCGGCCGAAATGCCGGTAAATCCGGCACCAATAATGCAGATATCCACGTCTAAATCGCGGTTGAGTTCAGGCCTTGCTGGCTGTGGATGGGCGCTGGCGGCGTAATACGAGGCGGCGTGCTTGAGTTGACTCATAGGGTTTTCCGTTGGCAAAACAGCATCAAACATGCAATAGCAAGTGCTTACGCTCCCAAGGGCTGATCACTTTGGCGTATTCGATGTATTCCGATTGTTTGACGGCGCAATAGGCGGTAATGAATTTTTCACCCAGCACCTCGGCAATCGGCGCGCATTCGGCCAATTGGTTGATCGCGCCTTCTAGCTCTCTGGCAAATGCAAACGGCAGACTATATGCATCGCCCGTGAGCGGTTCAGTCGGCTCGAGTTGTTCGACAATACCCAAATAAGCGCAAGCCAAAGTAGCGGCCAATGCCAAGTAGGGATTGCAATCGACCCCCGGCACGCGGTTTTCAATTCGCCGCGCTGCAGGGGTGGAGTACGGAATACGAATACCGCAAGTGCGGTTATCAAAACCCCATTGCACATTAATCGGGGCGGCATAGTAGCGAGTGAGACGGCGATAGCTATTTACAAACGGTGCAAATAGCGAAATCACCGCCGGAAAGTATTTTTGCATGCCAGCGATCGATTGATAAAACACCGTGCTCGGTTGGCCGTCGTCGTTGGAGTAAATATTTTTACCGCTGGTTTTATCGACCACACTCATATGAATATGCATGGCCGATCCGGGCTCATGCTCCATCGGTTTGGCCATAAAAGTGGCATACATTTGATGGCGAATCGCTGCTTCGCGCACCGTGCGTTTAAATAAGAAAATCTGATCGGCTAATTCTAAGGCGTTGCCATGCAAGAAATTGATTTCCATTTGGCAAGCGCCGACTTCATGAATCAAGGTGTCGATTTGTAATCCTTGCGCGTCGCAATAGTCATAGACGTCTTCGAATAAATCGTCATATTCATTCACCGCATCAATCGAATACGCTTTGCGTCCGGTTTCGGGCCGGCCTGTTCGCCCGAGTGGTGGTTGCAAGGGCAGGTCGGGGTCGCGATTAATATCGACCAGATAAAACTCCATTTCGGGCGCAACCACCGGCTCCCAGCCGCGCTCTTCATAAAGCTTTAATACCCGCCGCAATACATAGCGGGGTGATAGCTCAACGGGGGTGCCGTCAAAATGAAAACAATCATGAATCACTTGCGCCACCGGGTCTTTGGCCCAAGGCACCAGGCGAATGGTATTGGGGTCGGGAATGAGCACCATATCGGGATCGGTACTGGGGGTGATGCCTTCGGCGTATTCACCGGTCACGGTTTGCACCAGCACCACTTGCGGCAAGCGCATGCCGTCGTCTTCGTTAAATTTTTCGCGCGGTACGATTTTGCCACGGGCAATCCCCGTAAAATCAGGGGTTACGCATTCCACTTCGGTGATTCGCCGCTCGCGCAGCCATTCGCTAATTAAGCTCATCATCATTCCTTCAAACAAAAGTGCTGCGCTTGGGTGAGGTCGGATTGTCTTACCCGCTTAAGCGAAATGTTTATGTTGGTAATGCGCCTGACAGGCAGCAGCAAAAGCGTTAAAGATCGCCATCGATAGAGGGTTGTCGGCGTATTGCCATTCTGGATGCCACTGCACCGCCAGATTAAAGCTTGGCGTGTCGGCCAAGCGAAACGCTTCGATTAAGCCGTCAGGTGCAATCGCTTCGGCGACTAAACCGTGGCCTAATTGTTTGACGCCTTGTTGATGCAGCGAGTTGACCATTGCTTGTTGCTGTCCGTAGAGGCGGTGCAGTAAGCCGTCAGCCACCAGCTCGATCGGGTGAGCCAAACCATACATGGTGTCGATATCCCCTTCGGGTTCGCGGTGATCGAGCATGTGATCCAAGGTTTGAATTTGTTGATGCAGGCTGCCACCGAAAGCGACATTGATTTCTTGAGCGCCACGGCATAAGCCCAATATCGGGATGTGGGCGGCAATGGCGGCGCGAATTAAGGGCAGCGTGGTGGCGTCGCGTTCGGCATCGTTAAAATCATCGGCTAAGGGCGTGCCGCCATAATGCTCGGGTTCAATATTGCTATTGCTACCGGTAAACAGCAGCCCGTCGACCAGTGATAAAATTTGCGCGTGATCGCGAGCGCCTAGTGCGGGGATCAATAGCGGCAAGCCGCCGGTTCCGGCGATGGCGGCGAGGTATTTTTCACCGACTAGATGATAAAAATGGCCACTTTCTAAGCGCCAGCGGCAGCAAACAATACCAATGATGGGTAGACCCATAATGATCTCTTTATTTAAATCATGGTCTCAATGACTTGTTCACTCGGGGTGTAATCGAGCGCTAAATCCCGCGCCACCGCGGCATAAGTGAGCTTGCCACGGCAGATGTTGAGGCCATTGCGTAAGTGCGGATCATTTTGCAAGGCGCGTTGCCAACCTTGATTGGCGATAGCCAGCGCAAACGGCAAAGTGGCATTAGTCAGCGCCAAGGTGGCGGTTCGCGCCACGCCGCCGGGCATATTGGCGACGCAGTAATGAATCACATTGTCGACCACATACGTTGGCGACTCATGCGTGGTGGCGTGCGAGGTTTCAAAGCAGCCGCCTTGATCGATCGCCACGTCGACTAACACCGAGCCCGGTTTCATGAGCTTAAGCATTTGCCGAGAGATTAATTTGGGCGCCGCAGCACCGGGGATGAGCACTGCACCAATGACTAAATCGGCGCTGGCGAGCGCGACTTCGATGGCGTCGGTGGTCGAAAACAGCGTGGTCAGTTGCGGACCAAATTGAGCGTCTAGTTCTTTAAGGCGCGCTAAAGACACATCAAACAGCGATACGTTGGCACCTAAACCCAGCGCCATTCTGGCGGCATTGATACCGACCACGCCACCGCCTAACACGATCACATTGGCCGGCGCGACGCCGGGCACGCCGCTCAGCAAAATCCCCGAGCCGCCTTGGGTTTTTTCTAGGCAATGCGCGCCAGCTTGAATCGACATTCGCCCAGCCACTTCGGACATCGGCGCTAATAATGGCAAACCACCGCGTGCATCGGTGACGGTTTCATAGGCAATGGCAATGCATTCGCTGGCCAGCAGGCCTTGGGTTTGTTCTGGATCAGCGGCGAGGTGCAAATAAGTAAACAAGATTTGCCCGGGCCGCAGTTGGGCAATTTCACTGGCTTGCGGCTCTTTGACTTTGATAATCATCTCGGCGCGTTGGTAAATTTCTTGCGCCGAATCGACGATCTGCGCACCGGCGCCGATGTAATGGTGGGCGGTAAAACCCACCGCGTCGCCTGCGTATTGCTGGATTAACACTTGATGGCCGTGTTTGACGAGTTCTTTCACCCCGCTTGGAGTAAGGCCAACACGATATTCGTGATTTTTAATTTCTTTCGGTATGCCGATCAACATCTGATTCACCTTGGCGCGCAATGGCGATGATTATTTTTAACGAGCTTACTTAGAGTGTAGCTAGGTAATTGCCTTTTCCAAGGTCGGTTTCTTAGCATTGCTGACGATTGATTGACCAAGCGACTTTTAGATTGCAGGTTCGGCAGAGTATTGCTGGCATCAGCGCCAGTGCGCGACAAAACCCGCGTCAACAGTTTCTGGCCATGGTGTATGCTAAAAGTCAGCTTGTTTTGGTATTAACCAACAGTTCAATAGGGTATTTGATCGATAGCGCGGCCAGTCAATCGAGTTCACTTGGCCGCATTGCTCGTTGCTCAATCGCGCAATCTGCGCCGCATTGTATAAAGTCACCTTACAAGAGATGCATCATGGCAAAAACTCAGCAAGATTGGTCGGCGCTCGCCGCGCAGTTGCAGTTTGAAGGGCGCGCTTTTATTGATGGCGCGTATTGCCAAACCGCGAATACTTTTCCTTGTATTAATCCAGCCACGCAGCAGGTTTTGGCCGCAGTGAGTCTGTGCACGGACATTGAAGTGAATACCGCGGTGCGTGCGGCGCGCGCAGCGTTTAATGATCAGCGTTGGGCGGGCTTGGCGCCTGCTGTGCGTAAAGGTATTTTGCTGCGTTTGGCGGCGTTGATTCGTGAGCACGCCAATACGCTGGCCTTGCTGGAAAGCCTCGACACCGGCAAGCCGATTTCGGACGCTTTAGCGGTGGATATTGCCGGTAGTGCGTATTGTATTCAGTGGTATGCCGAGGCGATTGATAAAGTCGGTGGTGAGGTGGTGCCCGTGGCGGGCAATATGCTGGGTATGGTGACGCGAGAGGCAGTGGGCGTGGTCGCTGCGGTGGTACCCTGGAATTTTCCACTTTTGATGAGTAGCTGGAAAATCGCCCCAGCTTTGGCCATGGGTAATTCGGTGATTTTAAAACCATCCGAAAAATCGCCACTAACGGCGATTTATATTGCGGCTTTAGCCAAAACAGCGGGATTGCCCGATGGCGTGTTGCAAGTGCTACCGGGCGCGGCTGAAACTGGGCGCTTATTGGCTGAGCATCTTGACGTGGATTGCATCACTTTTACCGGCTCAACCGCAGTGGGTAAAGCGATTATGCAAGCGGCGGCACAGAGTAATTTAAAGCGCGTTTGGCTCGAGCTGGGCGGCAAATCGCCAAATATTATTTTGGCCGATTGCCCTGATGTGCGCGTTGCCGCTGCAGCCGCAGCGGGGGGGATTTTTTATAATCAAGGTGAAATGTGCTCGGCAGGCTCGCGGATTTTAGTGCAAAAGGCGATTTATCCTGAATTTATGGCCGCCTTGCAAGCGGCGGCTAAGGATTATGCGCCAGCTAATCCGCTCGATCCAGCTTGTAAAATGGGCGCGATCATTGATCAGATTCAATACCAAAAAGTATTGGCTTGGATTGAGCTTGGCAAGCAAGAGGCCGAGTGGTTGGGCGGTGGTGAAGCGGTGCATGTGGCGTCGGGTTGGTTTATTACCCCGGCGATTTTTAAAGCCAGCCCATCAGCGCGCATTGCGCGTGAAGAAATTTTTGGCCCGGTGGCGACGGTGCTGGTGTTTGATACGCCAGATGAAGCGATTGCCATGGCCAATGACAGCGAATACGGTTTGGCCGCCGCAGTGTGGACGTCGGACTTAAATACTGCGCATCAAATGGCCAAGCAATTGCGCGCCGCAACGGTGTGGATTAATTGCTACGACGAAGGGGGAGATATGAACCTGCCTTTTGGTGGCTATAAGCAATCGGGCAATGGCCGCGATAAGTCGCTACACGCATTAGAAAAATACACCGAATTGAAATCGACTTTGATTAAATTGTTTTAAAACAAAGAAATTGGCAATTGATCCACTGTATTACGATGCACTGCATTTAAAATAGTAAAGGGTATTGAACGCTAGGCCTTATTTTAATAAGTCTAGCGTTCAATACCCTTTTGTTTTTTTGAGGTTTATTGGCATCGATTGCCGCTGCTTTTCAAATTGCGGCTTTTTTTAGTATAAAATCATTGCCGATGGATTCCCAGCGAGCGCGCATCTTATTTTGCTCTAAACAGCGGCATTGTTTTCATCGGCGCAAAGCCAAAGTGTTCCGCTGCCAGCAGCTGGTGAGTGAATTGGCGTTGCTTGGCGTGGCTGTATTTGCGCCGCAATGGACTGTTGGAACGGCCTATTTGCATTGCGATGCGGGCGATCTGGCTGCGCTACGCGTGGCGATTGAGATGTTGATTCGGGATGTTGTGATTCAGGATGCTGTGATTCGGGCATCAATGCCCAAGGTAAGACAAAGGATAAACAATGAGTACCCGAGTATTATTTGTTGAAGACGACGCTGAATTAGCCGAATTAATTGGCGGTTTTTTGCGCTCGTTTGAGTTTACCGTCGAAGTACTCGGCGATGGTTTAGGGGTGAATGACAATGTGAAAGCCAATCCTCCTGATTTGATTTTGCTCGATATTATGTTGCCCGGTAAAGATGGCTTGACCATTTGCCGCGAATTGCGTGAGTTTTATACTGGACCGATTGTGCTGCTCACCTCGCTCAATAGCGATATGAATCAGATTTTGGGCTTTGAAATCGGCGCGACTGATTACGTAGTTAAAACCACGCCGCCTTCGGTGCTATTGGCGCGGATTCGTTCTCATTTACGCCACGCCGGTAGTGGCAGCCTGCTGGCGGCAGTGCCGGTGCAAGATCAATCACGGCTTAATTTTGGACGTTTGCAAATTGATGCCCGTAATCGCAGCGCGGTGTATCGCGGCGAACAAATGGGTTTGTCCAGTAGCGATTTTGATTTGCTGTGGGAATTGGCCAGCCACGCCGGCGAGATTTTAAGCCGTGATCATTTGCTGAAAAAACTGCGCGGTATTGAATACGATGGCCTAGATCGCAGTATGGATGTGGCGATTTCTCGCTTACGTAAAAAACTCGACGACGATCCGATTGACCCCCGCAAAATCAAAACCATTCGTAACAAAGGGTATTTGTTTGCGAGCGATATCTGGCAAGACGAGTAATCATATACCCTAGTATTTATTCTAAATACGAGGGTGAAAAAATGATTTACCACAGAGGCACAGAGACACAGAGAAAACCATTAGATTGGGTGCTGTAGCGAAACCAAAACTGATTTTGTTCAAAGGTGTCTTTTGTTTTTCCTCTGCGTCTCTGCGTCTCTGTGCCTCTGTGGTGAGGTTTTTCTAGCCATATTCTAATATTTCGCCCCTCGGATTTTTCATGCGCCAAGTTTTTTTGCGATTTTATTTGACCGTTGTCGTGTGTTTTTTGGCCACGTCTTTACTGATTGGCGGCATTTATAAGCAGCTGATTGAGCGCACTAATCAGCGCTACCTCACCGATATTTTTAAATCGACGGTGTCGATTATTGAAGAAGAACTTGGCGATTTGCCGCCGTCGTTATGGCATGACGAAGCATCGCGTTTGCGCGGTAAATTGCCAGTGCCGGTGCAAATTGAAAAGCTCGGCGAATACAGCTTAAGCGCCGAGAATCAACGATCTTTAGAAAAGGGCGACATTATTTTATTGCTCGATAAAGGGCTTTATATTCACCGGATTCACAAAACCGATCAAATGGTGGTGTTGGGGCCGATTCCATTTTTGACCGATTTGGATAATATTTCTTGGCTCGATTTTCTGGCCTTATTGATGATGGGGGCGGCGCTGGGCTTGCCAACGTGGCTTTGGTTGCGACCATTTTGGCGTGATTTATTGCAAATCATTCAACAAAGCCGCCGCGTAGGGCAGGGCGATTTTGCCGCCCGAGTCAAACTCGACGAAAGCTCGGCCTTGGCGTCTTTGGGCGTGACCTTCAATAGTATGGCGCAAGACGTTGAGCAGCTGACCAGCTCGCGGCGCGCCATGATTGATGCGGTCTCGCATGATTTACGCACGCCGTTAGCGCGGATGCGTTATCGCTTAGAGGCGATTAAATCCGGCACCGACAGTGGCCCGCAAGTGGCGGCGTTAGAGCGTGATTTAGGGCAGATTGACGCCTTGATCGAAGAATGGCTAACGATGTCGAGCTTAGATAGCCCGCAAATGCAGATGAATATCCAGCCGCAAGCGATGTTGCCTTGGCTGGGTAAACTTGCCGCAGAGTTGAGCTTGAGTGGCAAAGCGCCGGTGGTCGTGAATCAAATCGATCTGCTTGACCCATATCTGGAAATGGATAGTTATTACTTTGGCCGTGCGGTGAGCAATGTGTTAAGTAATGCCCGCCGCTATGGTGGCGATACTATTGTCATGACTTTGAAGTGGCATGAAGGCATGGCGCAATTAATGATTGATGATAATGGCGAGGGGATTCCAGAGGAGCAACGCAGTCGTTTATTGCAACCTTTTACGCGCATGGAAGGCAGCCGTAATAAAGCCACCGGTGGTTTTGGTTTGGGGTTGGCGATTGTGGCGATGATTTTGCGTGGCCATGGCGGGCAGGTGAGTATTGAGAGTGCGCCAGCGGGCGGGGCGCGGATTATTTTGGCGTGGCCTTGTGCTTTACGGCTCGACCTGTAAGTAAACTGCAAGTAATGTAACTTAACTACGTACTTTCAGTTACAAGACGCAACCAAGGTCCACTTCTCTCTTTAGTACGCCCAACGCATAATCCGTTCCGTCAAAGCTGCGATACAAATCCAGCTAACCCCAATTTTAAGAGATGATCAAAATGAACAAATTCCTCGCTATCATTGCAGCTGCTGTTTTGTCTTCTACTGTTGCTATCGCTGCTGCGCCAGCTTCTTCTGCTTCTGCAGTAAAAGAAGTGAAAGTTGAAAAACACGCTAAGAAAGCTTCTACTGCACAAAAAGCACAAGCTAAAAAAGCTTCTGGCGCTTCGGTAGCTTCTGCTGCTCAAAAAGCTCAAGCTAAAAAAGCTTCTGGCGCTTCTGTAGCTTCTGCTGCACAAAAAGCTCAAGCTAAAAAAGCTTCTGGCGCTTCTGTAGCTTCTGCTGCACAAAAAGCCCAAGCTAAAAAAGCTTCTGGCGCTTCTGTAGCTTCTGCTGCACAAAAAGCCCAAGCTAAAAAAGCTTCTGGCGCTTCTGTAGCTTCTGCTGCACAAAAAGCTCAAGCTAAAAAAGCTTCTGGCGCTTCTGTAGCGTCTGCTGCACAAAAAGCTCAAGCTAAAAAAGCTTCTGGCGCTTCTGTAGCTTCTGCTGCGCAAAAAGCACAATCTAAAAAAGCTTCTGCTGTAGCTTCTAAAGCATCTGCTGCTCAAAAAGCACAATCTAAAAAAGCCTCTGCTGTAGCTTCTAAAGCTTCAACTGTTGCTGCTAAGTAATTAGCCGCATCGTTGTAAACAAAGGGGACGCGCTAGCGTCCCTTTTTGCATTGTGGATTGGGTCAAAATGAAAATTGAAGAAAAAATCGCCGTCGCATTGGGCTTAACTGTGAGTGCCTGCACGCTGATCGGTGCCTTGGCGCTGGCATTCAATCCGCCGCGATTGAATACGACCAAGCCGATGGCGAGTATGCCGCCGGCCTCTTTTGTTCGTGCTGCGAGTATGCCAGACAAACAAAATCCCGAACTTTCACGGCAACAACAGATTCTATTTTTTGGCACGGATGACCGTTTGGTGATTCCAGCGCCGTATCCTGCGCCGTTTGCTGCCATTGGCCAGCTCACCACCAAAAATGATTACAACTGCACTGCCACCCTGGTCGCCCCCGATTTAGCGGTGACCGCCGCGCATTGTTTTATGATGGAAGCACGTAAACCCGATGCCGGTTTATGGTTTAAAGCCGGTTTTCATCAGGGTGAATATCAAGCCAAATACCAAGTGCTCGATCAAGTATTTCATCCGGCGTTTAAGCGTGGTTTGCAATACAAAGGCAATGATGTGTATATCTTGCCGCAAGCGGCTGAACACGATATTGCTTGGCTCAAGCTCAAATTGGTTGAAGGCGTGGCACCCGCACCAATGCCTTTGTTTAAAGGCGAGCGGGCGGCTTTAGAGTTGGCGTTTAAAACGGCGAACATGCAGCTTAATCAAGGTGGTTTTGCCGAAGATCATGATCAATTACTCACTGCGCATTTGGGTTGCAGCTTAAGCAAATTTCGTCAAAACAATACCTTGTTTCATCGTTGCGACACCTTATCGGGTGATTCTGGGTCGCCGATTTGGTTAACGACCGATAACGGCCCGCTGTTGATCGGCGTACAAAGCTCGGCACCCGATTGGTTTAATCGCCAAAAAGCCGACAATGTGGGCGTGACGGTTTTGCAATTGCCTGCGCTGTAAGTGCTTGCAGGCCATTCAATACTGCAGGTTGGTTAAAAATGGTGGGTATATTGCCATAAGTATTATCTAATAAGGCTTATGGGCATATACCCGTAACTTTAGCTGAAGGCCGTCGCTTTGTTTTGTCATAAACGCCTCAGCCTGCTGGCTGCAAACCGATCGCATTGATCGCCATCGGCGTAGCTGGGGGTTTTGCGTGAGATTTCCTGCGACTAGCGCCTTTCCGCTACAATTGAATTCAATTTTTAGGGAGTCATCGATGGATATCCAACAATATATGCAAGACGTTGGCCGCGCCGCGCGTGCTGCCAGCCGTTTAATGGCCAAAGCCAATACCGGCGCCAAAAATGCCGCACTGAATGCGATTGCTGATGCCATCGAGCGTGATGCCGCGCTTTTACTCGCCGCCAACCAACAAGATATGGATCAAGCGCGTGCCGATGGTTTAGATGCGGCGATGCTCGATCGCTTGCAACTCACGCCAAAAACCATCGCCACAATGGCGCAAGGCCTGCGTGAAATGGTGGCCTTGCCAGATCCAATCGGCAATATGGGTGATTTTAAATACCGTCCGAGCGGGATTCAGGTCGGCAAAATGCGCGTACCACTGGGCGTGATCGGCATTATTTATGAAGCTCGCCCGAATGTGACCGCGGATGCGGCGGGGTTGTGTATCAAATCGGGTAATGCGACGATTTTGCGCGGTGGCCGCGAGGCATTTAACTGTAATCAAGCCATTGCGGCCTGCGTTAAAGAAGGTTTATCTGCGGCAGGTTTGCCAGCCAGCGCGGTGCAAATTATCGAAACGCTAGATCGCGCTGCGGTTGGCGAGCTGATTACGATGAATGAATTTGTCGATGTGATTATCCCGCGCGGTGGCAAAGGCTTGATTGAGCGAATTAGCCGTGATGCCCGCGTGCCAGTAATTAAGCATTTGGACGGTATTTGCCATGTGTATATCGACAATGAAGCCGATCCAGTAAAAGCGGTTCGTATCGCTGACAATGCCAAAACGCATCGCTATGCACCATGTAATACCATGGAAACGCTGCTGGTGAATGAAGCCATTGCGGCAACGATTTTGCCGCAAATTGCCGCGATTTATCGCGAAAAAGGCGTAGAAATGCGCGGTTGCTTAGCTACACAAGCGATCTTGCCAGATGCTTTGGCGGCGACAGAAGCCGATTGGCGCACCGAATATTTAGCACCGATTATTGCCATTCGGATTGTTGACGATCTGGATCAGGCGATGGATCACATCAATACCTATGGCAGTCATCATACCGACGCCATCGTGACCGAAAATTACACTAAATCACGCCAGTTTTTGCGTGAAGTTGATTCGGCTTCGGTGATGATTAACGCGTCAACGCGCTTTGCCGATGGTTTTGAATATGGCTTAGGCGCTGAAATCGGCATCTCAACCGACAAAATCCACGCCCGGGGTCCAGTCGGTTTAGAAGGGCTGACCAGCGAAAAATGGATTGTGTTTGGCGATGGCGAGATTCGAGTTTAAGTGATGAGCGTGCCCGCTGAGCTACTCGCATTGCGCGAGCAAATCGACGCGCTCGACCAGCAATTGTTTGTGCTGCTGGCCGAGCGTTTTAAAGTCACCGCCCAAGTGGGGGCATTAAAAAAACAGTGTCAGTTGCCCGCGCAAGACGTGGCGCGCGAAACGGCACAATTGCAAAAAATACAGCGTTTGGCGAGCGAAACCGGCCTTGATCCCGACTGGGCGCTGCGATTGCAGCGATTGATTTTGGATCAAGTTGTTATGCAGCATCAGCAGTGCTGATTGAATTTAAGTATGCAAAAAATCGGCATTTTTGGCGGTACGTTTGATCCCATTCATGACGGGCACTTGGCTTTGGCGCGCTGTATGCGCGATCAATTGCAGCTCAATGAAGTGCGCTTAATCCCCACCGGTTTACCGCCGCATCGTCCGATATCGCCAGTATCCCCCGCGCAGCGTTTGGCGTGGGTGAAGGCGGCGATTGCTGGCGAAGCGGGTTTGCTGGCCGATGATCGAGAAGTGCGTCGGGCTGGTTTCTGTTACACCGTCGATACGTTGCGCGAGATTCAAGCAGAAAATCCGCAAGCCTTGCTGGTTTGGTTGATTGGCGCTGATTCTTGGCAGCATTTACCAACGTGGCATGCTTGGCGTGAATTATTGGATTTGGGGCATTTACTGATCGCAGCGCGGCCTGAGTTTGATATTGACGTGGAAAATTCACGCTTAAGCCCTGATTTAGCAGAAGAATTTGCCAGTCGGCACGTAATAGCCAACACCGAGACACTGTCTCGGGGTAAAATCAGTTTATTATCCAGCCCGCTTATGGCTATCTCGTCGACGCAAGTGCGTGATTTATTATCACGCGGGGAAGATGTTTCAGCGCTCACCCCCGTGTTCGACCTGTTAGATCAAAGTGGGCTTTATCGTTAAATTATAATGCTGCGCCGTAAGTGGCTGATTGGGTTAAAAATCAGCTTCGGCGGTGGCGATGAAGCTTTTACAAGGAAATACAATGACAGAATACGTCGACGCAATGCGTGATATCGCCGTTTTGGCGCTTGAAGATATTAAAGGTAAAGAAATCCAAGTTTTGGATACCACTACACTGACTGATTTATTCGATTGCATGATCGTCGCAACTGGCGAATCAAACCGCCAAGTTCGCGCATTGGCCAATAATGTGGCGGTTGATTTGAAAGCCAAAGGTTATGAAATTCTCAGCACTGAAGGTGAAGAGACTGGCGATTGGGTTTTGGTTGATGCCGGTAGTTTGATTGTGCACGTGATGTTGCCTGCAGTGCGTGATTATTATGACCTTGAGCAATTATGGGGTGGTCAAAAACCAACCTTTAACCCAATGGGTAAAGCTTGGTCTGCAGTGTAATTACTGCACAAGGTGAGTTCCAGCTTTGCTGGACTCGCCTTTTTTTACGCCTGCGTGGTTCAGACGCAGGCCGTATCTACGCAAAAGTTGGATAAACAAACCGCGCTGCTGCAGCTCGTATATTCAGTACGATTTGGGCTGCGATGATGCGCGAAATTAATTTATTCAATTGGATGCGGATCCGGCATTATATCTATATAAGCAAATGATCTTTTTTATTCGCTTAATATTCCGTACAGTTCATCTATTCCCAGATCATCTTGATTGTAGGCGCTATGAATACTTTGTCCGAAGCAAGGCTGACGCACTTAAAGCAGCTTGAAGCCGAATCGATCCACATCATTCGTGAAGTGGCCGCTGAATTTGAAAATCCCGTCATGCTGTATTCAATTGGCAAAGATTCTGCCGTGATGCTGCATTTAGCTAAAAAAGCCTTTGCGCCGGGCAAACCACCATTTCCGTTGATGCACGTCGATACGACGTGGAAATTCCAAGAAATGTATAAGCTGCGCGATAAACAAATCGCAGACGGTTGGAATTTGATTCGCCACGTGAACGAAGATGGCGTCGCGGCGGGGATTAATCCGTTTACCGCTGGCTCAGCCAAGCATACCGATGTGATGAAAACCGAAGGCTTAAAACAAGCGTTAAATAAATACGGTTTTGACGCGGCTTTTGGTGGTGCACGTCGTGACGAAGAAAAATCGCGCGCCAAAGAGCGGGTGTATTCATTCCGCGATAAAAACCATCGTTGGGATCCAAAAAATCAGCGCCCCGAGCTGTGGAATATCTACAACTCGAAAGTCGACAAAGGCGAATCGATTCGCGTATTTCCGATTTCGAATTGGACTGAGCTCGACATCTGGCAATACATCTATATGGAAAACATCGAGATCGTGCCGCTGTATTTGTCAGAAGAGCGTGAAGTCGTTGAATACAACGGTTCTTTGGTGATGGTCGACGATGACCGCATTTTGCAATATCTGACGCCAGAGCAAAAAGCGACGATCAGTAAAAAATGGGTGCGTTTCCGAACGCTAGGTTGCTATCCATTGACTGGTGCCGTGGAGTCAAAAGCCGCCACCTTGCCTGAAGTGATTCAGGAAATGCTGCTGGCGACCACCTCCGAGCGCCAAGGCCGCGCCATTGACCATGACTCATCTGGCTCGATGGAAAAGAAAAAAATGGAAGGCTATTTCTAACATCGGGGAATAGGGAATAGGGAGTAGGGAGTTGAGCTTAGCTCCTCCGACTCCCCAATCCCCACTCCCCACTCCCGGGGTTTTACACATGTCAAATCAATCAGAACTGATCGCCAGCGATATCTTGGCGTATTTGAAGCAACACGAAAACAAAGACATGCTGCGTTTTATTACTTGCGGCAATGTGGATGACGGTAAATCGACTTTGATCGGTCGTTTGCTGCATGACTCAAAACTGATTTTTGAAGATCACCTCGCGGCGATTCAAAAAGACAGCCAAAAATTTAACACCACCGACCAAGAAATCGACTTGGCGCTGCTGGTTGACGGCTTGCAAGCCGAGCGTGAGCAGGGCATTACCATTGACGTGGCTTACCGTTATTTCAGTACTGAAAAACGCAAATTCATCATCGCCGATTGCCCAGGGCACGAGCAATACACGCGCAATATGGCAACGGGTGCTTCAACGTCTGACCTCGCAATTATCTTGATCGATGCGCGTTACGGCGTGCAAACGCAAACGCGTCGCCACAGCTTTATTGTGTCACTGCTCGGTATCAAGCAAGTCATCGTTGCCGTGAACAAAATGGATTTGGTTGAGTTCTCGGAAGCGCGTTACCAAGAAATTTGCGCGCAGTATCTCGATTTTGCTAAAGATTTGGCGATTGAAGACATCGAATTCGTGCCATTGTCGGCGCTGCGCGGCGATAACGTCGTCAATGAGTCCGACAAAACGCCGTGGTACGAAGGCCAAACTTTGATGGGCTTGCTCGAATCAGTCCAAATCAATAAAAACGCTAAGCTCGATGCATTCCGTCTGCCAGTGCAATACGTCAATCGCCCGAATCTCGATTTCCGTGGCTTCTGCGGCACGATTGCCGCTGGCCATGTGTTGCCGGGCGACGAAATTATCGCGCTGCCATCAGGCAAAAAATCGACAGTCAAAGCGATTGTCGCGTTTGAAGGCGAGCAGCCCGCAGCGTATTCTGGCCAAGCGATCACGCTCACGCTGGAAGATGAAATCGACATTTCTCGCGGCGATATGATTGTTCGGGCCCAAGACGCGCAGCCACATGTGGGCAGTGCGTTTGATGCGCATTTGGTGTGGATGAACGAAGCGCCGTTGGTGGTTGGCAAGGAGTATATGGTCAAGCTCGGCGGTAAACAATGCTTCGGGCGCGTTACCTCCATCCAGTATCGTATCGACGTGAATAGCCTTGATCATCTGAACGTGCAAGAACTCAAACTCAATGAGATTGGTTTGGTGCGTATTGATTTGACTGCGCCGATAGCATTTGATACCTACCGCGAATGCCGTGGTACGGGTAATTTGATCATTATTGATCGCTTAAGCAACGCCACGTCTGCCGCTGGTATGATCCATGCCCCAGCAGTGGCGGCGGTGGCTGAAGTCGATGAATTGACGCGTTTACGTGCTTTTGAGGCCGATTTGAATGTGCTGGTTCGCAAACATTTCCCGCATTGGGGCGCAAAAGACGTTTTGGATTTATTGAAGTAATTGCTGGAGTTTTAGCCATTGAACCCGCGTTATCGCGGGTTTTTTTATGGCGATGCGGCCAGCGCAGCGAAAATAATGTGGATTAAATTCGCAGTGAAAGCTTACCGAATGTAGATTCAGCATCTAAACTGAGGCCATGAGTTTACCCGCTGACGCGCCAATAATAGGAATACTAAAGATGTCGCTGGCCATTGATTTTTATTTTGATTTTTCCTCACCTTATGGCTATATCGCCTCCCAATTGATCGAACCCCTTGCAGAAAAATACGGTCGCTCGAGTCGTTGGCATGCGATTGTGTTAAATGATCATTTTCAATCGATTGAGCGGATGAAACTGGCCGGCAATATGATGCGAACCGATTATATGAAGCGCGATGCTCAGCGTTTGGCGGCTTATTACGGCATTGCTTATCAAACGCCGACTTTAGTTGGCGTGAATACCGAACAGGCGGCACGGCTGTTTCACACCATTCATGATCGTGATCCGCAGCAAGGCACGGCTTTTGCCAGCTTGGTGCTGAAGGCTTATTTTGTCGAAAATAAAAACATCGCCATCTTAGAAGAGCTGCAAGCGCTGGCAAGCCAAGTGGATATTTCTGCAGCAGAATTTCACGAGGCCTGCAGTAATCCAAGCAGTCGTGCTCGGGTCAAGGCCGAGGTCGATATGGCTGAGGCGCGCGGTGTCTTTGGCTCGCCATTTTTTATGGTGGGGGGCGAGCGCTTTTGGGGCAATGATCGTTTGCCGCAACTCGAGCGCTGGCTGGCTACTGGGCCATACTAGCGCTCCACCGCAGATGCGGCTTAGTCGCGCGTTAATACTTCTAATAATTCAATTTCAAAATACAAATCAGAATTGGGTTTGATATGTTCGCCAATTTGCCGCTCGCCATAGGCCAAATGCGCTGGGACGAATAACTTGCGCTTGCCGCCGACTTGCATCCCCATCAGCCCTTGATCCCAGCCTTTAATCACTCGGCCAGTCCCAATAACGCATTGAAATGGCTTGCCTTTATGGTGTGAAGAATCAAACACCGTGCCGTCAAGCAAAGTGCCGGTGTAGTGGGTGGTGATTAAAGCGCCTTTCACTGCGGCCTTGCCTTGCCCAACGACGAGGTCTTCGATGATGAGTTCTGTAGTCATAGTCTTTAAATTCATGAGTGAATAAAAATCGGTATTGCAGTGCTGCAGTCTTTAACGTTTGGCAAAGGCTAAAGCCCCACCCACGGCAAAAAAAGCCAGCGCACAGCTACGATTAAACGCTTTAATTCTTTGGCCGCTGGCCAACCAGCGCGCTAGCGACATGCCGCCCAAGGCATAAATCAGCTGCCAACTAAGCTCAATCACAAAAAAGCTACTGAGTAAAATCAGCCACTGTGGGCCTTGCGGCAAACTGGGGTTAATAAACTGCGGCAAAAAAGCACCGGCAAATAAAATCGCTTTGGGGTTCGACAAGGCGATCGTCAGTCCGGTACGAAAGCGGGCGCGCGGCGTATCGGCGTTGGCATTCGGCAGCGACAGTTGGCTACCGGCATGCCAGCATTGATAGCCTAAATACAGTAAATACAAAGCACCAACCATTTTTAACGCGGTAAATAGCGGCGCTGAAGCCGCTAAAATGGTACTGACTCCCATCGCCGAAGCACTCAGTAGCAAGGCCAAACCGACAATCGTTCCCGCCATCGTCGCCGTTGTTGCTCGCCAGCCATAGCGTGCACCGTGGCTAATCATCAGCAACATATTGGGCCCGGGCGTTGCCGAGATAAAGCAAGTGGTGGCAATAAAAGCCAGCCAAATCTGCAAAGACATTTTTTATCTCCTGAGGCGCTGTTGGCCTTGGCTTGCCGGTAGCACCAACACCAAAGGGCAAGCTAAAACCAAGTAGACTATAGGGTATTGCTCTGGGGCTATTTTTGCATAAAGGCTGTAGTCAGATACCCCATGAGATGGGTATTTAGCTACGGCCTTTCCAGGTAGTATTGCAGTTGTTTTGCAGATATTTAAAAGCGCGTTCCATATACAGATCCGGAAAATCTGGGTCTTTATTGGCAAGAGCGGTGTCTGCGTCTTCTTTTAAATCGTTGAGCCAAAAATCAGTTAATTCTTCGCGCAATTCAACCGGTACATGCTGCTCGATAAATTCAATCACAGCGGCGTCGTTCAGGCCATTCTCGCGCAGCGCTTGCACCATGGCGGTGGCTTCGCGTTTGAGCATGCCTGATTTAACCGGCTGCCCGGTGGCGACCAATAAAAACAGCGTGGCAATCACGCTATTGTCATCGTTATGGCTAATGCGCTGCCAGTTTTTGGCAATGGCTGCATCGTAGTCACTAATCGCATCAATGCCGCCATGGAGGTAGTAATGGGCCAGATTCAATTGATTGCTGCGAATTTTTGGCCATTCTTGGGCGATAAATCGATCCATCTCTTGTTGGGCGATTTGCTCGATTTTTGTTGGCGCATCGCTAAAAAATAACGCGAATCGCTCAGGGTTTTCGCTGATTTTTTTCGGTTTAACCGCTTTAAGCAAAGCATCAAACTCACTGCGTTTGGGCAGCTTCATCGCGGCTTTCGGTGCCAAAATCAACAGCATTGCGGTGTTGATCAGTTGCTCGGCATCGCAAATTTCTTCGCTAGCTAATTTCAGTTTTTTGGCCAGCCAAAAGCCAAGGTCTAACTGGTTTTGAATCGCTTGTCCCCGCGCTAATTGAGCTTGGTAGTCGGGCCACGAAATCTGCGATTCACGGCTCATTTCATTGAGAAACGATTGCTGCTCTTCGGTTGATGCCGCGCCATATTGCAGCAGCAAGGTTTCCTTGGGCTGGCTATGCAGGCGGCGCAGCATATCGGCGCCTTGTTTTGAGTGCGACAACAACGAGTTATTTTGCAGCGATTGCGCTGCGACTTGCACATCACCTTGAGCGTGATCTTCGAGGTAAATACTGATCAAATTGGTGATGCGGATAATCGCTAGCTCTAGATCGGGGCGCAGGTAAGCCGTGCCAAAATAATTGGCAATCTGCACCATGCCCTTGGCTAAATCGGCTTGAATCATTGTTTGCCGTTCAGCACTGATAATGCCGTGCTGAACGCCGTAGACAAAAGCTTTATCAAAAAAGCGGCGTGAGTCAAACG
This sequence comes from Deefgea salmonis, assembly GCF_020531905.1. Lineage (GTDB taxonomy): Bacteria > Pseudomonadota > Gammaproteobacteria > Burkholderiales > Chitinibacteraceae > Deefgea > Deefgea salmonis. The sequence goes on from NZ_JAJAWG010000007.1 coordinate 126,985, forward strand.
TGGTGACGGTGGTACTGATGCTCATATTAAATTGCCGACTCCTCAGCATCATCCGTTTTGCTAATCGCCTGCATCAGGCTCTCGAGTGCGCTATCGCTAATCGGTTTGCTGCGACGCTCATTGCGCATTGCTTGCATTAAAACGCGGCCTTGTAATTCGCCGATGAGTAATTCAAATTCATCGGGTAGCTCGTGAAATAGCAGCCAAATGGTTTCTTTCCAGTCGTTATCAGCCACTTCTGAGCGGGTATAACTCCAGTTGGTTTTATCCAAAATATGTTCCAACGAATGAAACACATTAAAGAACTCGCGAATTTCATCGCTGGTGCTATCGCCATCGTCTGATAAAAAAGGCAGTGGTGTGGTGGTATTGCTGGCGTGCATCACAAAGTTGAGCACGTCTTCTAAACGGCCATAAAAATAATCCGCCATCGTCTCAACACCACCGGCGGCTTTAAAAATCGGCTCGAGATATTCGCTGGTTAAATCGGGATTTTTATAAATCACCGCATTGATCATGCCGCGCATTTTGTCTTTATTGCGCTCGCCATAGTGCTTATCGAGCACGACTGCGCGGGCAAATTGCTCGGGGGTGACCATCATGCTCAGTAAAGATTCTTTGGATGAATCATATTCGCGCATAATGGCTAGCAAATCTTTGGGCGCAACATCGCCCAAAATTTGCATCAGCGCCGTATCGCCGTGTTGATCGGCAATATCGGACAGCACTTTTTCGGCGCCTAAAATATCGCCAACCAAAATGAGTTGTGAGGCATTGATAATTGCTGGATGCATGATCAGTCCTTTTGCAGCGTTGAATTTTGGTAGCAAGAGCCAATGGTCAACCGACGCGGGTCGGTACCGATTGCGGCCACTTATTTACTCTCTGATTCGTGCGATTCAAAACCTTGCTCTGATAACCAAGATGCGCCAGATTCTTCTAAATCACCCATCTGCCCGCCATCGTCGTCTGAATTGTAAACATCGTGATCGTCGTCAATTGACTCCGACTCGGCGTGACTTTCTGGCGCGCTACTGTAGTGGCCGCCTTTGAGTCGCAAATATTCCAGTGCCGCGGCGATCACTAAAAATTGCTCGCCACCATCGGCAGCAACCGCTGCTGCAGTGTATTGCTGCGCCCAATCGGCAATAGTGAGATTGTCTTGCAATTGATCCCAAGAGATAAAATCATCGCCATCAGGCTCGCTAGTGATGAGTGCTTTCATCATGGCCGGTGAAGTAAAGCTAAATGCATTGTAGAAAACCACCGCCACCATTTCAGGGCTGAATTCAATCATCGGCAATAGATGCGCAAATTGTTGGCGTTTTTCATTCAGGCGTTTTTTTAGCGCCGGACGACCTTCTGAATCGGTCATCAAGTCATCGAGCTCGGCGTCGTAAACGGGCATTAATTCGGCAAAAAAGGGTGAGATATTCACTGAAACAAACCTTGTAGATATTTGGCGCTAATCTCTTGGGCAATAGCCAAAGGATCATCAATTAAACTGCGCTGACGATAATCATCGTAAGCTTTGCGTTTTTCGCTATCAGATAGCACTTCGTAAGCCACTTGAATTTCTCGAAAACGCGCCGCCGCATCGGGGGCCGCGTTTCGATCGGGGTGAAATTTAGTCGCATTGCGGCGGTAGGCCGCTTTAATCAGTTCGATGCTGGCATTGGGCTGAACACCCAGCTGTGCATAATGATCGTGTAAAGACATCAAGTAACCTCAATTTGTAGAGGGTGATCTTGTGAGCCAGCAAACAAAAAGCCCACTTCTTGCGAAGCGGACTTTGAAATTGATCACTGGGAGCGCCAAATTTGCTGAAGTGCTTAGCAAATCAAGGTGCTATCGGGCTAAACCCAGCTCAAAATAATAGCAACAAGTGGGCGCGATTATAGCAGATTTTGACTGGCCTTATTGCCTTGCAAGCAAGGCGTGCTCGATTCGCTACTCAGGTTGCCAATCTTGATAAGGCTTATGGACTTTAACGTAGGCTTTTTCGAGTGCGCCGCTATCTCTTGCCGCTTTAATGGCTTTACTAATGGCGTCATTGACGAAGTCGCCACGCTCATTGCAAGAAAAAAACAATACATCGGGGTAGTCTTCAAAGTGGGCGCGGTGGATTTGGTGCAGCTTTAATTTTTTGATCAGATAGTCGCTTTCTTCTTGCGCCCACAGCACGCCTGCAATGCGACCGGCATTGAGTTTTTTGAGCGACTGCTCCAAATTTACTACGCTGCGCGTTGGAAACCCCCAGTCGGCTGGTGGCGCTTCAATAAGTAGTTTGGTGTCGTTATTGGCTTGGGTCACTTGCTCTTTGGGGATGATTTGTTTTTTGTTGGTGTACAGCACGAAGGTGACTTTACCGAGCATTTCTTTGGAATATTGATACGGCGCGGCATTTTTTGCACCATCTTTGATCTTCATCGTAGGAAAGCGAAAATCCGCATTTTTGTTATTGATGTCGAGGTACACTCGTTTGACCGGTTCAAGGCTGAAGTCGATTTTGCCGGCGGGATAAAACTGATTGATGACGGCGATGAGCTCAGGAAATGGCCCTGTCTTACTGTTTTCTAAAATGCCCGGCAATTCAATGGCCACACCATGAAAATTGGGGTCATTGACGGGAAACGTGTAATTGGGCGTTTTGATGCCATTGCAATCATTGGCATAGCTTGTGGCTAAGCAAGCAAGACCAAACAAAGAAAATAATATTTTTGGATACATGATTATTTCGCCTCTACACGATATGCCTTTGCCGGACTCAGTTAAGCATACAAGACGAGAAATGAAATAGACAGTTTTTGATCAGCTTGGCGGCGTTTTTCAAAGGGCGCTTCAACTGAGGTGGTTGGTCTTGCTGCTCGGTGATGTGTGATATAAAAAAACTAACGAGTCGATGTAAATATTTCATTTTAACTATCGATCAATTGTGGCTAGAATGGCTTCTGTCAATTACACACAACGCTGTTCACAAGGAGCTACACCATGGCCATTATCAATACCGTTATCAAACCTTTCAAAGCAACTGCTTACCACGAAGGCAAATTTGTTCCTGTTAGCGATGAAACGCTAAAAGGTAAGTGGTCGATTGTTTTCTTTTACCCAGCTGACTTTACTTTTGTTTGCCCAACTGAGTTAGGCGACTTGGCGGATGTCTACCCAGAATTCCAAAAAATGGGCGTTGAAGTGTACTCAGTATCGACCGATACCCACTTCACTCACAAAGCTTGGCACGATGCGTCTGACACCATCAAAAAAATCAACTACCCAATGATCGGTGATCCAACTGGTGCGATTACTCGCAACTTTGATGTGATGATCGAAGAAGAAGGCTTGGCATTGCGCGGCACGTTCGTGATCAACCCAGAAGGCGAGATCAAAGTGGCTGAAATTCATGACTTGGGTATTGGCCGTGACGCCAAAGAATTGCTCCGCAAAGTACAAGCAGCACAATACATTGCGAGCCATCCAGGTGAAGTTTGCCCAGCAAAATGGACGCCAGGCGAAGACACTTTGAAGCCGTCTTTGGATTTGGTTGGCAAGATCTAATTCCTGCGCTGTAAACCTCCTGCTTTAGCGATCTAAGTAATCAGTATTTAGATCAGTCTGTTAATCCGTGCCGCCGCTGGCGGCATGGATTTCAGTGATCAAGTTTCCCTTGATCAGTGAAATTCAACCGGAGAATCCCCATGCTCGATGCCCAAATTAGTGCCCAATTGCAGGGCTACCTCGAAAAACTACAATATCCGATCGAATTGATTGCTTCATTAGATCAAACTGCCGCCGCCAATGAAATGGGCACTTTATTGCAAGAAATCGCCGCTTTAAATTCTAAAGTCACGGTGCGTATGGATGGCGTTGCTGCCTTGCGCCCATCGTTTGCTATTGCTCGTCTTGGCGATGCACCGCGCGTGCATTTTGCCGGTATTCCATTGGGTCATGAATTTACGTCTTTGGTCTTGGCTTTATTGCAAGTGGGCGGCCATCCACCACGGGTCGATGATGCGACGATTGCTACGATTAAATCATTGCCAGGCCCATTGAATTTTGTGTCGTTTATTTCTTTGTCTTGCCACAACTGCCCTGATGTCGTGCAAGCATTGAATTTATTGGCGGTGCTCAATCCAGCGATTACCCACACCATGGTCGATGGTGCTTTGTATCAAGATTATGTTGCTGAGCAGCGCGTGATGGCGGTACCAACCGTGTTGCTCAACGAGCAGCCTTTTGGTCAAGGTCGGATGACGATTGAAGAAGTCGTGGCCAAACTCGATACCCGCAGCGGTGAGCGTGCCGCGCAAGACATTAACGCCAAAGCAGCGTTTGATGTGTTGGTCGTCGGTGGTGGCCCAGCTGGCGCCTCGGCTGCGGTATATGCCGCCCGTAAAGGGATTCGTACTGGCGTGGTTGCTGAGCGTTTTGGCGGCCAAGTGCTCGATACCATGGGCATTGAGAATTTTATTTCGGTTAAAGCCACCGAAGGCCCAAAATTGGCCAGCGCCTTAGAAAATCATGTCCGCGAATACGATGTGGATATTATGAATTTGCAACGCGCTAGCAAATTAACTCCGGGCGATTTGATTGAGATTGAATTGGCCAACGGCGCAAAGCTGCAAAGTCGCAGCGTGATTTTGTCGACCGGTGCGCGCTGGCGTGAAATGAATGTGCCGGGCGAGCAAGAATACCGTGGTCGTGGCGTGGCGTACTGCCCGCATTGCGATGGTCCATTGTTTAAAGGCAAGCGCGTGGCGGTGATTGGTGGCGGCAATTCCGGCGTCGAAGCGGCGATTGATTTGGCGGGGATTGTGAGTCATGTGACCTTGCTTGAGTTTGGCGAACAAATGCGCGCTGATGCGGTATTGCAAAGCAAATTGCGCAGCCTGCCGAATGTAACGATCTTGACGCAAGCGCAAACCACGGCCGTGATCGGCAATGGCGAAAAAGTAACGGCGCTCAACTACACCGATCGTGCTTCTGGTGAAGCGCGCAGCATTGAGCTAGAAGGCATCTTTGTGCAGATTGGTTTGTTGCCTAATACCGATTGGTTAAAAGGCGTGGTCGATTTAAGCCCTAGTGGCGAAATCATCGTCGATGCTCGTGGCCAGACTTCGGTGCCGGGCGTATTTGCTGCCGGTGACGTGACCACCGTGCCGTTTAAACAAATCATTATCGCCATGGGCGAAGGCGCCAAAGCCTCGTTATCAGCGTTTGATCACCTGATTCGCAGCGGGCATTAATCGCGAGATTAAAATGACGTAAAAAACGAGGCCAAGCGCCTCGTTTTTTTATGCGGATTAAAATCAGCGCAAGAGCAACTGCTTGTCGCGTGATCTCGGCCTATCGTAAGGCAGGCGCATGGCTACATAGCGTGCATGCTATATGCGTGTTTTTATGGGGTATGTGTTTGCATTGCTTTATTTTAAAGGCTTAGATAGCAATACCTAGCTGGTCAATATCGAGCAGACAACAAAAAACCCCGTAATCCTAAGATTGACGGGGCTTTTGAATTCTCTGTGCTAGCCAGAGAATGATAACTGGTGGCTATGGCGGGACTCGAACCTGCGACCCCAGCATTATGAGTGCTGTGCTCTAACCAACTGAGCTACATAGCCAAGAGAGGGCGCTATTATCACCGATGAATTTAATCTTGGCAAGCCCTTTTTTATAAATAATCAGATAAAACGCAAAATATTTATAAAACCATCACCGCAACCCAACCAAATGCCATTAATGGCAGGTTGAAGTGCAAGAAAGTCGGTACCGAAGTATCCCAAATATGATTGTGCTGACCATCGACATTTAAACCAGCGGTTGGGCCCAGTGTTGAATCAGACGCTGGCGATCCAGCGTCACCCAATGCACCCGCCGTGCCGACCAAGCAAACAATCGCTTCAGGGCTAAAGCCGAGCTGCATCGCCAGCGGTACGTAGATGGTAGCGAGGATAGGGACTGTTGAGAATGAAGAGCCAATGCCCAAGGTCACCACTAAACCAACCAGCAACATCAAAAACGCCGCCAGTGCTTTGCTATTGCCGATCAGATCGGCCGATTGCGTGACCAAGCTGCCTACGTCGCCCGTGGCTTTGAGCACTTCGGCCATGCCCGAGGCGGCAATCATAATCAGGCCAATGCCGGCCATCATTTTCATGCCTTCGCTAAAGACACTATCGGCTTGTCGCCAAGGCACTGCGCCACCGAGTACACAGACGGTAAAGCCTGCTAGCGCCCCGAGCAGCATCGAATCAACGCACAGTTGCACGATAAAGGTCGTGACCATCGCCAGTGCCGCCACGCTCAATGAGCGACGTGTATAGCGACTGTCTTCGCGCTCAACCGCTTTGAGCACGTCCATATTGTATTGGCGCGGTTTACGGTAAGTGACAAACACGGCGGTGAGTAAACCAAACACCATCCCCAATGCCGGCAGCGCCATCGCGTGCATCACATTCACTTGGCTGACATCTAAGCCCGATTTGGTAATGCTGCCCAATAAAATTTGCGTTAAGAAAATCTCACCAAAGCCAACTGGGAACAACATATACGGCGTAATCAAACCAAACGTCATCACACACGCCAATAAACGGCGGTCGACTTTAAATTGTGCCAGCGTAAAGAGCAGCGGCGGAATCACCAAAGGAATAAACGCGATATGAATCGGCAAAATATTTTGCGACGAAATCGCCAGCGCCAAAACGGCCAACACAATGCCCCATTTAACCCGCTGGGTATTGCTGCTTTTGGCACTTAATTTGGCCAAGCCATCGGCCATCGCGTGCGGTAAACCCGATTCGGCCAGCGCCAAGGCAAAAGCGCCCAGCAGCGCGTAAGACAGCGCAATCCCTGCACCACCACCGAGGCCGCCATTGAATGCGGCGATGGTTTTACTTAGCTCTAAACCGCCGACCAAACCGCCGACCACAGCACTAATGAGGATACTGACCACCACATGAATGCGGCTCAAAGAGAGCGCGAGCATCAGTGTTACTGCAATTAAAACGGCATTCATAAGTAAAAACTTGGTCAAAAAGATGCCACTTTACCTGTAGAAGGGGGGATTTGTTTAGAGATAAATCATCAATTGATGTTTCGCTTGATTGCGTATATGGGATTTTATGGGTATTAGGAATCGATCTGAGCTGATACCATCTTGTCCCCTTGGGGGTGAAGATTGGTTTTGCTCCCCGTTTTATGTTCAAAGGATTTAGCATGATCGCAGAGGAAGCCCAGACGGCACCCCACCTCAAACGCAATTTGCGTGTACGTCATCTTTCCATGATTGCCATTGGTGGCTCGATTGGGACCGGTTTATTTGTGGCCTCGGGCGCGACGGTGGCCCAAGCGGGCGCTGGTGGCGCTTTGGCTGCTTACGCCGTGATCGGTTTGATGGTGTATTTCTTAATGACCAGCTTGGCCGAAATGGCCGCGTACATGCCGGTTTCAGGCTCGTTCTCGACTTACGGGGCTAAATTTGTTGAGCCCGGTTTTGGCTTTGCCCTCGGTTGGAACTACTGGTACAACTGGGCAGTGACCATTGCCGTTGAATTGGCTGCGGCCAGCATGGTGATGAAGTTTTGGTTTCCAGACAGCTCGGGCATGCTGTGGAGCGCCTTGTTCCTTGCGATTATGTTTTCACTCAACTACCTCTCGGTGAAAGGCTTTGGTGAAGCTGAATTTTGGTTCTCGCTGATTAAAGTTGTGACCGTGGTGATCTTTATCATCACCGGTGTGTTGATGATTTTTGGCATCTTAAATGGCACGCACAGCGTTGGTTTTGAAAACTTCACCATGGGCGATGGTCCTTTTGTCGGTGGCTTCCCCGCCATGCTCGGGGTGGCGATGATTGCCGGGTTCTCATTCCAAGGCACTGAATTAGTCGGTATTGCCGCTGGCGAATCCGAAAACCCGCAAAAAAACATTCCGCGTGCGATCAAGCAAGTGTTTTGGCGCATCTTGCTGTTTTATGTATTGGCGATTTTCGTCATCGGCATGTTGATTCCCTACACTGACCCTAATTTGCTTAAAAGCGATTTGGCCAATGTTGGCGTTAGTCCGTTTACCTTGGTGTTTCAAAATGCCGGCATTGCCTTTGCCGCGAGCGTGATGAACGCGGTGATTTTAACGGCGATTTTATCGGCCGGTAACTCTGGCATGTATGCTTCAAGCCGCATGTTGTATTCATTGGCTACAGAAGGCAAAGCGCCAAAAATGTTCGCCAAATTGTCAAATAATGGCGTGCCGCGTAATGCTTTATACGCGACGACTTTGGTGGCCATGCTATGCTTTTTTGCCTCGGTCTTTGGTGAAAAAACCGTGTATTTATGGCTATTGAGCACCTCCGGGATGACCGGCTTTATTGCTTGGCTCGGGATTGCGATTTGCCATTATCGCTTTCGTAAAGCCTATATCTTGCAAGGCCGTGACTTAAGTGATTTACCATATCGCTCAAAGTTTTATCCCTTTGGCCCGATGTTTGCCTTTGCCTTGTGCATGATTATTATGCTCGGCCAGAACTACCAAGCCTTTATGGCCGGAACTATTGATTGGGGCAGTGTGGTTGCTACTTATATCGGTATTCCACTGTTTTTGTTGATTTGGCTTAGCTATCGCTACAAAAACAAAACGCAATTTATCACGTATGAAAAAATGGATTTAGACAGCCAGCGCGATTAATTTCGCTAGCAAATGCAGAAATAGCCCCGCAGGTCGGGGCTATTTTTTTGGGCAGAAAAAATCAAGGCGCAATATCTAAATCATATGGGTATTGCTTGTAACGGTTGTGGCTCGTGGTCTGCAATCAAATACATTCATGTGTAGGGTGTATTCGACGCGCAGCGGCAATACGCCAATGCTGTTGTGACGTAATGTCTTTGGCGATGACGCCTTACTGAAGAGTGTGAGGTTGCGCTGTGTTAAACGTACATCGCTTCACGAAACACCGCGGCGAGTTATTAGCATCGTGGATTTGAAAACCTCATATTGAAAGACTGATGCCATTTTATGAGATAATAGTCCATCCTGTTATCTTACGCAGTTAATGCTGTTACTTTGATGGCGATGTCAAGTAGGCTTCTTGTATTGTTGCGATACTTGTAATAATCAGAGCGATAAGGAAAATTATAAAACCGTTTCGTATGCATTGATATGCAATTTCATTATTGACCTGTTTTATTAGGTTGATATTTTCTTGCCCTATGAGGGCTTTTATTATTTCTATTCGTTCATTTTTTGATTTCCTATACTCAAAAATACTACCATAGCCATATGTAGGCATTAATTTGAATGCCATTAAAGAGACTATTCCTCCAATTAGCATGTATATAGGTGATAGGCTTAGTAGAGCAATGATAAATGGCTTGATTTCACTGTTTGGCAATGATCTTGTGGTTGTGTTAGCTATCACGCCTATGGCAGTTAAGCATAAACTTAACCCTAAATTAAATTTAGATGTTTTGTCATCAATTGTTTTTGACCTTGTGTGTTCTTCTTTTAATCTTTCGGTTAGTATTTTATTGTCTAATTCGTAATAAAATAGATTTTTCTCACTCATGAAATCTTCCGCATCTACTTTTTTTCTTTGTTCAAAACCAAGTAAATGTACGAATGGGAATGAAATAAAAAATAAGTTTCTTGATGTTGTTATTATTTTTTTCATGATAGCGCCTCCGCAATGCAGAGCTCTATTTTTCTATCTTCGTTTGAGAGCCAACCCCATTCACCTGTAGGGTTTATTTCTATGAAGTAATAATCTCCATTGCTCTCGATTAAGTCAATTGCGCCAAAATTAAGCCCTAGTGCCACCATTAATTTATAGCATTTTGATTTTATTTTTTTTGGTAGTTCGATGTTGGTGTACTCTAATTCATCTTTTTTTAATAATCTCCAGTCGTCATCAATACCATATCCATTGGATGTTATTTTTACTGAAAAAATATGCTTTTTGATTATTGTTACTCTAATATCAGTCTTGTTTGTTATATAGTTTTGGACTATTAAAGGTGCAGATCCAATTGTTTCATAAGTTAAATCGGATTTTTTAACGCTTGAAGTATATGTGAATAGACAGTCATCACCATCCCTGAGTAATACAGTATCTAAAGATTTTACTATTATCTTTTCTTGGAATGACTTGGCCTCATTAAAACTATTGCTGATTTGTGTTTTTGGTATTTTAAATCCAATTTTTGATGCGATCATAAGTTGATATGGTTTGGATTCTGAAGAGTAGGTGTTTGCAGGCCAGTTCATCCAAAATGCATCATCAAAAATCATAAGACCTCGTAAAAATGCAGTCCATTGAGATTTAGATAGTTGATCTTCTAAGCTCAAAGATTTTTCTGGTGTATTCCTTAAAAATATGGGCTGCCTAAACCAAATTGATTTTATTTTTTTGATTTTCCTGTTAATCCCATTTCCAGTGATTGATATTGTTTTTTTTTCTGGATCAATGCTTATTTGATGCTTGTGAATATTTTCTTTGTTTAGTCTTATGTAATCAACTTTTGATTTTTCTAATTCTTGAATAACCAAATCAATAGAGAAGTCATATATGCTTGAAATAATTAAACATGATTTTTTCATTCTCCTTTTTGATCCTCTCCAGTTTCTAAATCACACTTTTTTGTTGCTTGTACGCCAAATTCAGAGCTGTGTTGTATAAGTGGATTGTTGTTTTTTATCCAAAGGCCTCGTGTATTGTTAAAAAAACTACCTTCTGGCATTTCTGGTGTCTGATGGTAAGGTTTTCTTTTTGCTAACCTTATTAGTAAATGTTCTTGCATTCTTGTTCCTTGTTTAATTACTTCTAAATTAGAAAGGATACTAATTATTTATGATGACTTCTTTGAATAATTACATTGTTGAAAACTAGCTTATCACAAGAGTAAGTCTTGTTGTGCTTAAAGTTTCACCATAGCTTGGATAAGCCTGTGCAGCCCAACGTTTACCACGCGTATATCAACCTTTGCTGTATTCGCTCACAGCCCTTGATCTAAAAAGCCCCGCCAGCCATACCCAGTAACTATCCCTCACATCGTCGAGGTCACCGCCTCATCCACACCTTGCGCGCAGGTTGGTTGCTGCGAAGCGCCAGTCGCCTGCAAGCTGTCATGTTTAGCGCGGATCATGGCTTCGACTTCTTTGTTGAGGCTGCGTCTATCGTGGCCTTCGGGTTTGATTGGCGTTAGAAAATGGAGTTCGATACAGAGGTGCTGCGCGCCGGTGATTTGCCACAGCGAGTCGACAATGCTCATGTCGTCGATGTACGCTGCGTCGCTGGCGTATTGGCCGGCGGCGTTGGTGTAGCGCAGGTAGATGGGTTGGATGGTGGCGTTGGTTTCAAAGGCGCTTTGGATGAGCGAGGCTTTGAATGGGCGAATTGCTTGGCCGTCGCTGGTGGTGCCTTCGGGGAAAAAAGCGATGCATTCTTGATTATTGAGCGCGCTGCTGATGCTGGCATTGACGCGTTGGGTGTCGCGGGCTTTGCTGCGATCAATAAATACCGTGCCAGCGCCTTGGCACAGCATGCCGATGACTGGCCAAGTTTGCACGTCGGCGCGGGCGACAAAGCGGGCGACGGTGACGCTATTGATGGCAAAAATATCAAACCATGAGATGTGATTGGCCAGCAGTAGATGATTGGCAGGGTGTAGCGGGGTGGCTTGGCCAAAGACTTTGAGGGTGAAGCCGAGTTTTTGCGCTAATTGTTGCGACCAAGCTTGGGTTTTATTCAGCCGTGCTGCGTGATGGAGTCGAGGAAACTGAAAGCGCACCAGCAGCATGCCGTAAATCACATGTCGTATAAATTGCTGCAATCGATGGATTCTCAACCAAGTTCTCATCACGACTTACCCTTGTTCAATTGGCGTGCATTGGTGTTTGCGACGCGTATTGCTTACGCGGGCATCAACATACACCAACTGCGTGCGATTCAGTATTGTCTCGGGGTGTAAAGCGGATTTATCTGGTTTTGTGTGTGGTTTTGGCTGCGGTTTAGCGATAGCAAGCGTCGCAAGCCACGCCCCACTCAGCGGTGGGGCGTAAGGATTTTATAACTCGCCAGAGCGATCGCGCCCGCGTAAACCGGGGGCGGTGTCGCCAGTGAGGCCTTTAGAAAAGGCGATCACTTTAAAAATCTCGCCCATTTCGGCGTGGGTAGTGAGTTTTTGAATGGCAGCAGCGCTTTTCATATAGTCGATGCTGGTGGTGGGTAATTGCTGGGCGAGGTCGAGAATGCCGGCATCGAGCAAATAGCTGGCCTGAGTGGTATAGCCCTCTAGGCTAAGTCCACTGCCTTCTGCAGCGGTATACATCGCGGTAAAATCAACGTGGCAGGTGATGTCAGTGAGCCCGGGGTAAAAGAATGGGTCGTGAATGGTGTGGTGGCGATAATGGCCAATCAGCGTGCCCATACTGCGTTCTGGATGGTAATACTCGCGCTGCGGGAAACCATAATCAATCAGTATGATCATACCGCGCAGTAAGCTTTGTCCGAGTGCGGCGATAAAGCCTTGCGCTTCGAGGTGAATTTCGCTGGTGTAGTTCGGAATCGTTGGCAAAGGCTCGCAAGCGGCGGCCAATTGCGCGGATTGGATCGGCCGATTTTGCATGGCAAAACCGTGCTCACTGACCATGACGCCGCGTTGTTGCCATTGCCCATCGGCCAGTTGCACCAGCTCGCACGGCATGGCGTCGAGCACTTCATTGCCAATGATGACGCCGACAAAATCCTCGGGCAGCGCATCAAGCCACTGCACGCGAGCGATTAAATGTGGTACTAAAGTAAGCAAAGTTTGACGCTGACGCTCGCGTAATTGGCCGGAAAGCTCCAAGATGGCATAGTGTAGGGGCAAGGCGTTGCGGCGCTCGAGTTCTTGCAAAATTTGAGCGGCCAGTTGGCCGGTGCCCGCGCCGACTTCCAAGATGCTGGCGCTGTTGTGACCGATTTCATCGAGCACATGCGCCAACGTGGCGGCCACCGTGGCACCAAAAAAAGGCGAGATTTCCGGTGCGGTGACAAAGTCGCCGGCACCACCAAACTTGGTCGCGCCGCCGCTGTAATAACCCAGCGCCGGGGTGTACATCGCCAAGCGCATAAAGTCGGCAAAAGAAATCCAGCCGCCGTGGGCGTCTATCGTTTCGGCAATATGCTGACATAAAGCTTGGCTGGCGTTGAGCGCGTCGCTCGATGGCACAGGTAATTGCAATTGATTCATGGCGAAGTCGATCCAGTTAAGGTGTCGCCGATTTTAGCATTGTTGGTTCTCATCGCGTGGCGGGTGCGGTGCTTTTCGCGGCGACGCTGCCTGCTTGCCTGCGCAGTTAGCATGACGATGCGGCGCTGACTACGCCGTGATTGGCGAAGAAAATCGATCCAGTGCAGCGGGAAACCCAACGTCAACAGACGCTAGCTTTTGTGGAGATATATTTTAAAAGTGATGACTGACAACGTAGAGGTATTAATTATTGGCGGCGGCGTTGGCGGGCTAACGTTGGCGCAATGGCTCACTGGGCTCGGGCGCAGCTGGCGCATTGTTGAGCGCGAAGCGTATTTGGGCGGCCCTTTGGCGCACAGCCAATATGTTTTGAAATGGATTCCGGGCTGGCCTGCGGTGTCGGGGCGCGATTATATGGCGGCTATTTTGGCGGGCATTGATACGGCGCACTGCGAGCTCAGTGGTGAATTAACGCAGATTGAGATGGATGAAATCGATCAAGGATGGCGCTGTCAGCTGAGCAATGGGCGCGCCATGCGGGCTAAAAAACTGGTGTTTGCCTGTGGCGCAGCGCCGGTTTCGCCGTTTGCTCCGGCTGAGCGGGTGATTGTTGGGCCGGGATTACAAAAAATTGCCCACTTACAGACTGGGCATCGGGTGTTGGTTTTAGGCGGTGGCGATAATGCTGCGGAGCACGCACTGATTTTGCAAGAGATGGGCTGCTCGGTGGTGATGCTGGTACGCAGCGCATTGCGTGCATCGGCGGTATTAGCACAGCAATTACGCGCCGCGCAGATTGATCTTCGCGTGCATGGCGATGCTTTGCCTTTGAATGTTAGCGCGAGCGGGGTGGAGTTATTCGGTGAGTCTTACGATTATGCCGCAGTGTATTACGGCTATCAGCCATCGACCGCAGCGACAGTCTTTCCGCTGTTGTATGGCCCAGATCAGCGCATTAGCCGCGATGTGTTTATTCTGGGCGATATGAGCGGCCCCAGCTACCCCAATATTTTACTCACCCAAGGGCAGGCTGCGGTGGTGGCCAAGCAAATCGATCACGCGTTATCGGGTGACTAAATGTGCAGTAAATTCTGCACCGATCTAGCCTTGGTGAGTTGTCTTGAGTTATTTATTGGTGGGTATATTTATGTAGGCTTTGCATTATAAAGTCTGCATGAATATACCCATCTAATTGATTTAAAAACTTTTGACGCAGAGACGCAGAGAGGCAGAGAAAAGCAAAAACGGTTATTTCAGACGACCTCGATTTAAAAATCCGTTGCATTGACTCGTTTTTTCTTGGCATCTTTGCGTTAGTTTTTGATTTTAAAAGCTGTATTGGTACGAAGATATCTCGCTTTATTTTTGATAGGCCCTTGGTTAAAGCGTGCCAGATTGCGTTCGCTGGCGAAGACCATATCAGCGTCGATTGCTAGCTGAGTTTCACGCATCCAGCTCAGTGGCCACAACACAGTCCGAATCGCAGCCTATCCCAGCCGCAATTGAGCGCTGCGCCCAGCGGCTAATCCGCCGATTTAGCCAAGGCCAATTGACGGGTAAATAGCGCGCAGGTTCGAGCAACATGCCGCACCAATACCGATGTTGCGCCTCATCCCAAACCAAAGCGGCACACCGCCCGCGCCGTTTGCGACTAATCAACACCCCCACCGGACAAGGCTCCGCCGCACAACACACCCCGCAACCATTACACACCGCCCCCACAGCGGGTTTGGTAGGGGCGAGTGGGTGCAGGTGGATGATTTGCATGGGATTGGTCGATGTTAAGTCGCGTTAGCAAATACCAGTACCGGATGGTTTGGCGCTAATAAAAAGCCGCTGAAAAACAGCGGCTTTAGTGGTGGGTGACTGCGATTAGTTATGGCGTTATGGTGTAGTTATATGGGAAGGTGGTGATTTTTGCTGCTTGCCCGCCACCTGCAGGTGTGGTGACCGTGATAGTTAAAATACCGCTATTTTGCGTGGCAGGACAAGTTGTAGCAAATTGAAGCTTAAATCCAAAATTGGTTTGACCTAAAACGATGGCATCGGTCGCAATTGCAGATGAGCCAATGGTATGGCTAGTACCAGAAAGCACAGAACCTTGCCCATTGGTACTTGCAATCGCGATCGTCGTACCTGCGGGCAAGATATTGCCTTTTTCATCCGGGATATAGATGGTGTAATCTTTGTTCGTTCCGCAGGTGCCAGTAACTGGTGCCGCAGGGCTGAGTACAGGTGTTTTTGGCGTGTCACTAGAGAAAATAAATGTTGCCTGTTTGAAGATATACAGTGTTTTTTGGCTGGCGCATTTTGTAAATGTGGAGCTTTTACATAAAGACGCATTTAGCTTTCCATCTGCGGCTTGATAGATACCATCAAAGTTAAAGTCAATTAATTGATCGTTATTATTAAATACTGTGTCTTCATCTTTATCTATGAACGCTTCGCCAATATCTGTTGATTTACCTGTATCGTCTTTTAGCTCACTATCTTGATCCGCAACAAGATTAAAACCAATTGCTTTGCTGGTTAATGGATCAATTGTTGGATTGTAGCGGTCAAAGAAACTTTCTTCGCCAATGGCATATGCCACCACGTGAACTCGACCATTGATGGGGCGTGGGTTTTGCGAAGTTAAAGTGATTTGGCAGCTGCTATCCACCGTAGTGCAACTACCTTGGGTGCCTGTGCCAATACGGCCACCGTCGGTAATAAAGTTAATCGCGGTGCCGTCCGGCACAGGGTTATTAAAGTGATCGGCAAAGCGCATGGTGATTTTGGCTTCGGTGCCATCATAATTCCAGCCATTGATATTGTATTTATCCGCAGCCAATGAAATTGAATCTTGGTCTGGGAAGCCCGAGCTAATCGCTAATTTTCCTGAGGTACTACTTAAGGCTCCCGCTGTGGCAGTTACACGGATTGAAGTCGGTTGATTGCCAGAAATCACTGTGGCATTTGCAATGCCATTGCTGTCGGTGGTTACGGTGACCTTACCTGATACGG
This sequence comes from Deefgea salmonis, assembly GCF_020531905.1. Classification (GTDB taxonomy): domain Bacteria; phylum Pseudomonadota; class Gammaproteobacteria; order Burkholderiales; family Chitinibacteraceae; genus Deefgea; species Deefgea salmonis. The sequence continues at coordinate 143,208 of NZ_JAJAWG010000007.1, forward strand.
CATTGAGTAAAGTAACGCCGCCAGCTGATGTGTCTAAGGCAAAAGTGACCGCTTGACCGGGAATTGGCGCTCCGGTGGCATCGACCACTTTGAATTGCACCTGGGCAGTATCAGGGCGCGTTGCGCTGGCATAGCCCTTGAGGGTGATTACGCCATCAGTAGGGGTAATCGCATTAAATGAGAGGGATGCTGCTGTGGGCGGCGCAATGGCGACTTTTACGTTTTGGCTTTGTCCGTTAGATAGTGTTGCAGTAATCGTATCGGTGTTGGCGCAGCCTTTGTCAGTAAATGAAGCAATCGCTTTACCGCTGGCATTGGTGACGGCTGTTGCGTCGATGGTGGCTTTGTTAGCTTGCGCGCATTGCGATGAAAAATTAACAGTTTGCCCAGAAATTGGCTTGCCATTGGCACTGACCAGCACTTCTACGCTGGTATTGGCATTGGCACTGATGCTGGTTAGGCCAGCCAGCATGCTATCAATTTTTAATGTGGAAGAACCAATTTGATACGCCATCGAATTGGTAATGGTTTGATCGGTGCCAGTAGCGCCTTTATATTTGGCGCTGGCAATCAATTCGCCTACTTTGCCACTGGCGCTGATATTGGCCACACTGAGTGTGGTCGTCATTTGGCCAGCAGCGTTGGTTAGACCTGCATTCGGGCTTAGCAAGCCTAAGGTTGTATCGGTCGTAAAATTCACCACCGCGCCAGCAATCGGGCTGTTATTGGCATCGACGACTAGCGCAGTCACTTGAATGGTTTCGCCAAGGGCAAGGGTGGCTTGTGTTGGTGTTAGAACGATTTTAGCAACCGCAGGAATGGGCGTCGGCGTTGCGCCACCACCTCCGCCACTACTGCCTCCCGCAATCAGGTCGGCGCCACTGGGGCCGCCGCCGCCGCAGGCGGTGAGTGTACTGGCGATTGCTGCGGCAATGGCCAGATGAATAAGGGCTTTACGGTGGGTTGAATGCATTTTGTCTTGCCTTTTACGATTTATTTACAAACAAACCAGCATCTTCTTTCTGCTGATTTTTTAATTCGTACATTTTAAGCAAGATATGCTGTTTGAATGTTGCTTTTCGCTTACTTTAACTAAAAGTGACACCTATTTGTCATGCGGGTCTGGCCGCCTATTGCGGCATGAGATTGCGCTGAAAAATCAAACACTCGGCAGCGTGTTGCTGTGAGCGAATGGCTTTGTGCGTACGTGTAGGGGTTTTTCAGGTAAAATCACTGCCAATTCAATTACCTATAGCGGGGCGTCCTTTGGGCGTCCCGTATTTATTCTATGAACGCAATGACCGAACAAGCGCAAGAAAAACCGCAACTGACTGAGGCGGAACAAAAGCAGAAATATAATTTCAATAAGTTGGTGAAACGCTTGCGCCATAACGTGGGCGACGCGATTAACGATTTTAATATGATCGAAGATGGTGATCGGGTGATGGTGTGTTTGTCGGGCGGTAAGGACAGTTACACCATGCTGGATATTTTGCTGAGTTTGCAAAAATCAGCGCCGATTGATTTTTCGATTGTTGCGGTAAATCTGGACCAAAAACAACCGGGTTTTCCTGAGCATATTTTGCCGACGTATCTGGCCGAAATCGGCGTTGAACATCGAATTATCGAAGAAGATACGTATTCGATTGTGACGCGAGTGATCGAAGAGGGCAAAACCACCTGTGGTTTGTGTAGCCGTTTGCGTCGTGGCATTTTGTACCGCGTGGCCGATGAATTGGGTGCGACCAAGATTGCGCTGGGCCATCATCGGGATGACATTTTAGAAACGCTGTTTTTGAATATGTTTTACGGTGGCAAGCTCAAAGGCATGCCGCCCAAATTGGTGTCGGACGATGGCAAGCATATGGTGATTCGCCCGTTGGCGTATTGCCGTGAAAAAGACATTGAAAAATACAGCGCAGCGCGTGAATTTCCGATTATTCCGTGTAATTTATGCGGCTCGCAGCCCAATTTACAGCGGCAAGTGATTGGCGATATGTTGCGTGATTGGGATCGACGTTTTCCGGGGCGTTTGGAAACGATGTTTACCGCGATGTGCAATATTGTGCCATCGCATTTGGCGGATCCGAAGCGGTATGATTTTGTGAATGCCAAGGCCGATGGCACGCCACGCGCCGATGGTGATAAAGCGTTTGATCGCGAAACGTTTACTGATCCAAGCCGAATTTCGATTTTGTCGAGTAAGCCAGCAGCGAGCGCGTGTGGAGATGCGTCATGATGTTATCGCGTACTCGGCGTCGCCCGAAAAATTTTGATGATGAGCTGATGATCGATGTCTCTGAAGAGGGCGGTGTTCGTAAGCTGCATTTTGGTAGTGATGACACGCAAAGTGCGATGAAAATCAATGCGCCCAATGAATTGCTGCTGGCGTATTCGCGCTGCGTATTTGGCAGTTTATTGTTTTTAGAGCCACCGCAAAAAATGCTGTTGATTGGCTTGGGCGGCGGCTCGATTGCCAAATGGGTGCATGAGTATTTGCCGACGACGCATTTGACGTGCGTTGAGCTATTTCAGCAGGTGGTGAATGTGGCGCGTTCGATGTTTTTTTTGCCGCCAGACGATGCGCGTTTGGAGGTGATTACCGGCGATGGCGCGGCGCATGTTTACAATATGGCGGATGAATCGGTCGACATGATTATGATGGATGCGTATTCGGCAACCGGCATCGCTGCACCATTGGCCAGTACCGATTTTTTTACCGCGTGCAAACATAAGCTGACTGATAACGGCGTTTTGGCGGTGAATCTATGGAGTATTGATCGCCGTTTTGAGCAGTATTGCGCACAATTGTCCGAAGTGTTTGAAGGTCGATTGATTTGCTTGCCAGCACGGCAAAAAGGCAATGTGATCGCTTTTGCTTTTATGCGGGGACAAAACAATCCGCAGTGGGAGCGATTGGCTGATAAAGCCAAAAAACTCGAAGCTGAGTATGGTCTTGAATTTAATGAGTTTGTTAGTGATTTGGCGCGGATGAATCCACATAACGATCGACGTTTGTTTATCTGATGAAGGCGGGGAGTTGGGAGTGAGGGAGTAGGGAGTAAAAGCAGAAATGAAAGGTTTTCTTCTCTCCCGATTCCCTACTCCCCACTCCCCGCGTTAATAAAGGTTTTCAAGTGCTCGCGAATGTGAAAAAATCAGGGTAATCAACGAAATCTTAAATAGGTCGTACTTATGCTCGATCGTGACGGCTATCGGCCAAACGTCGGCATCATTATCATTAATCAACAGAACCAAGTGTTTTGGGGGAAACGCGTGCGAGAGCATTCGTGGCAGTTTCCGCAAGGCGGCATTAAGCAGGGGGAGACTCCTGAGCAGGCGATGTTTCGAGAGTTGGCTGAAGAAGTTGGCTTGCTGCCGGAGCATGTAGAAATTGTGGGCCGCACGCGGGACTGGATGAAATATGATGTGCCGACCAATTGGGTGCGCCGTGAATGGCGCGGGACTTACAGAGGACAAAAACAAATTTGGTTTATGCTCAGGCTAGTCGGGAAGGATTCTGACGTTTGCTTGCGTAAAACCACGCATCCTGAGTTTGATGCATGGCGCTGGAATGAATATTGGTCGCCGCTTGAGGCGGTGATTGATTTCAAACGTGGCGTGTATGAAGCGGCTTTGGGTGAGTTAGCGCGATTGATTGGTCAACATCCGCCATCTGTCGTCAACTAAAACAGCATTAGAACGGGCGGCTTGGGTCGCCCGTTTTTTTATTTGGATTTTATGCCCGATTTCAATCGCTCATCGAGTGAGCATCTATGGCAATCGCTCTCCCTTTTTAATATTTTCCGGCTATTAATCGTGATTGGCTTGATGGTGGGCGCGTTTTTGCTCACCGGCGAGAGCTTGCTGGAGCGGGATCATTTTTGGGTGGTGATTTGGATTTTAGGGTTTTATACCTTGTGCGGGATTGTTTTTGCCTTTGGTATTGCCAAAAAATGGCCGCGTTTTGACGTGCAATTGTCGATTCATGTGTTGATTGATGTGATTTTTATTGTCACGTTGATGCATCTGGGTGGGGGGATTAAAAGCGGATTTGGGATTTTATTATTACCTTATTTAGCCGGTGCCGGTTTGATTGCACGTGGGCGAATGACGATTTTTCATGCCGCGATTGCCAGCATTGCTTTGTTGTGCGAAATGCTGTGGAGCGCGATTCACGGTGATTTAGAATCTACCATACCAATGTCGACGGTATTTCTCTGTATCGCTTCATTTGCGGTGGCTTGGCTGGCATACCGCCTCTCTCGTTATGCCGAAGAGAACCGTGAATTGGCGGAACGACGCAGTGTGGATATTGCCAATTTAGGCCAGCTCAATACGCGGATTTTGCAAGATGTTTCAGATGGCGTATTGGTGGTCGATCATCAAAATTTAATTCAACAATTTAATGAGCAAGCGGTTCGTGTGACCGGGGTGCGGGCTGATTTAGGTGGGCCTTTAGCGGCGGATTTCCCCGAGCTGGCTGGGCCTTTACAGCGCTGGCGCGAGTTTCCTGAGCTGGGCAATAGTGAATTAGTGCAAACGGCGGGTGGACGCAATACTTTGCGCGCGCGCTTTGTCTCGTTGACGCAGGATTCGAGCGGGAATGTGCTGATTTATCTTGAAGATATGGCGCGCTTGCGCCGTGAATCACAGCAATTAAAACTCGCAGCGCTCGGGCGTTTAACGGCCAATTTAGCGCATGAAATCCGCAATCCATTAGGGGCGATCAGCCATGCTGCTGAGTTGATGCGCGAAGAGGCGAGTGACGATCCCTTATTGCAAAAACTGACGCGAATTATTAACGACAACAGCCTGCGCCTTGAGCGAATGGTGAAAGACGTTTTAGAGCTCAATCGTCGTGATCGAGTCGAGCGCATCGATATTCATTTGGCCGATTGGCTGGCTAATTTTGTCGATGAGTTTCGGCAGCAAGAAAAAATCCCAGTTCAATTGGCGGTGGTTTGTCCGCCTCAGGCGATGGTGCGGTTTGATGTGGGGCATTTGCATCAAGTGCTGTGGAATTTATCGCGTAATGGCTGGCGCTATTGTTTAAAGCAAGATCATAGCCTGCGTTTTTCAGTGAGTGTTTTTCGCTCCGCGTGGATGCTCAGTGTGACCAACGATGGCCCGCCCGTGCCAAGCGACGCGCAAAGCCAGCTGTTCGAACCGTTTTTTACCACCGAAAGTAAAGGTACCGGTTTGGGTTTGTATATTGCGCGGGAAATTTGCGCGGCCAATGCCGCTTTGCTGGAATATCAATCGCCGCCTGATGGCGGGGCTTGTTTTCGAATTTTATTTGGATATACCGATGGCGAAAAAATCTAAAGTATTACCCCGAGTTCTGGTGGTGGATGATGAGCCGGATTTGGCCGATTTACTTGAATTAACTTTGCTCAAAATGGGGCTGGCGGTTGAAACCGCCAATGGGGTGATCGCCGCGAAAGCCTTGATTGATCGCCAGCATTTTGATTTGTGTTTGTCCGATATGCGCATGCCCGATGGTGAAGGCTTGGACTTGGTTCGGTATATTCAAAGTAAAGGTTTAGATTTACCGATTGCGGTGATTACCGCGTATGGCAATACCGAGAACGCCGTTGCGGCACTCAAAGCCGGTGCGTTTGATTATTTGGCCAAGCCGGTGGCGCTAGAGCAGTTGCGCGCTTTAGTTAAATCAGCACTTAAAATCGAAGCCACGCCAGCGGTGAAAGCGGCGCGTCGAGATCGTCCGCTGTTGGGCGATTCGCCGGCATTGCAACACGCTTTGGTGTTAATCGAAAAACTAGCGCGCAATCAAGCGCCAGTGTATGTCACTGGAGAATCTGGCTCTGGTAAAGAGCGGGCAGCGCGAACGATTCATAGCTGTTCAAGCCGAGTGGATCAGCCATTTATTGCGGTGAACTGTGGGGCGATTCCAGAGAATTTGATGGAAAGTGAGTTTTTTGGCTACCGCAAAGGCGCGTTTACCGGCGCGATGGAAGACCGTGATGGCTTTTTTCAAGCCGCGCATGGCGGTACGTTATTTTTGGATGAAGTCGCCGATTTACCCTTGCTGATGCAAGTGAAACTGCTGCGCGCCATTCAAGAGCGCAAAGTGCGTAAAGTGGGCGGGGTGCAAGAAGAAGACGTGGATGTGCGGATTATTTCGGCAACGCATCAAAATCTCTCGCGCTGCGTTGAGGCTGGGCGTTTTCGGCAAGATTTGTATTATCGACTGAATGTGATCGAGCTAAAAATGCCGGCGCTGCGCGAAATGGGCAACGATGTCTTATTAATCGCCCAGTTTTTAGTCGAAGACATCGCTGCGCGGCATGGTATGCCGGTGCTGGCTTTTACTGCCGCTGCCAAAGATGCGCTATGCCGTTATGATTTTCCCGGTAATGTGCGTGAATTAGAAAATCTACTTGAGCGGGCAATGGCTTTGGCCGATGGCCAGCAGATCGATATTGATGATCTGCAATTGCAGCACGCCTCTTGCGATAAGGCCGAAGCCGTTGCGGCCAATTTGGGCGACACCTATCCATTACAAGATTATCTAGATCGGGTAGAAAAAGCCGCCATTATCGCTGCGCTGGATAAAACCGGCTTTAATCGAACGCAGGCGGCCAAATTACTCGGCGTGACTTTTCGCAGTTTGCGTTATCGCTTAGAAAGACTAGGGATTACGCAAGATGAGTAAGTCGCTTGCGCGGTTTGAATCCACGCCAATCACATCGAGTGATCTAATGCCGCAATTTGAAATTGATTTTGAAATGGATGAATTGGGCTGGTGCAATGCGGCCAAGCGCATTCCTAGCCCCAATTGCGATGCGCGCCCAGCGGGGCAAGCGCCCGATATGCTGGTGATTCATAATATTCATTTGCCTGCGCTACCGGCTGGCGCGCTTGAGTTTACTGGTCCGGATATTGAGCGGCTATTTACCAATACGCTGGATGTGATGGATCATGCCGACTATGCCGAGCTGGCAAAACTACGCGTCTCGGCGCATTTTTTGATTCGCCGCAGTGGTGAAATCCTGCAATTTGTACCGTGTACGCTGCGCGCTTGGCATGCTGGCGTTTCACGCTGGCAAGCGCGTGAGCGCTGTAATGATTTTTCGATTGGCATTGAATTGGAAGGCTCGGACTTTGTACCGTTTATGCCTGCGCAATATACGGCGTTAAATTTACTGGCTGCAGCATTGCAGCGACACTATCCTTTGGCTTTTTTGCTCGGGCATAGCGAGATTGCACCCGGGCGAAAAACCGATCCTGGCCCTTATTTTTATTGGGATTTGCTGTCGGCAACGATTTTGGAATTACGCCAAACTGGCAACATCAGCCAAAGCTAATGTTTATGCTGCGTTGCCGCAACGATTGTCGTTTATTCATGCCCCTGCTGGGTATCACAGGACTATAATCCGCATCCTCTACTTGGTTTGATAGAAATACACATGTCGACTTCTCAAGCGCAGGATCCAAAAAAGCTAGCCGGACTGATCGTAGGTGCAATCGGTGTGGTCTATGGCGATATTGGTACTAGCCCGCTGTACACTTTGAAAGAATGCTTTAACGGCCATGTGGCTCTGGATTTAAATCCAGCGAATATTTTAGGGGTTTTATCGCTGATTTTTTGGAGCCTGATGATCGTCGTCTCGACCAAATACATCATGTTTATTATGCGTGCGGATAATCGCGGTGAAGGTGGCATTTTGGCCTTGATGGCCTTGGCGGCGCGTAATGCGACGCCGGGTTCTCGCAAGGCGATGTGGATCACCATTATTGGTTTATTTGGTGCAGCGTTGTTTTATGGCGATTCCATCATTACCCCAGCGATTTCAGTGCTTTCGGCGCTAGAGGGGATTAGCGTGGTTTCGCATACCTTTGATCCTTATATTATTCCGATTGCCATTGTGGTGATGGTGGCGTTGTTTGGGATTCAAGCACGCGGTACGGCCAGTATGGGCAAGTTATTTGGTCCGATTACCATCGTGTGGTTTTTGGTGTTGGCCGGCTTAGGGATTGCGCAAATTATTCAAGCGCCTGAAGTGTTAAGAGCGCTTAGCCCTTTATATGCGATTGATTTTTTTATCACCAGTCCAAATATTGCCTTTATTTTACTTGGCGCGGTGGTGCTCGCGTTGACCGGTGCAGAAGCCTTGTACGCCGATATGGGCCACTTTGGTCGTCCGGCAATTCGCTATGCTTGGTTTGGTTTGGTGTTACCGGCATTGATGCTCAATTATTTGGGGCAGGGCGCTTTATTGTTAACCACGCCAGAAGCGATTAAAAATCCATTTTATTTGATGGCACCATCGTGGATGGTGATGCCTTTGGTGGTCTTGGCCACTTGCGCATCAATTATTGCTTCGCAGGCGGTGATTTCTGGGGCGTATTCGGTGACTAGCCAAGCGATTCAGCTTGGCTTTGTACCGAGGATGGATATTCAGCACACGTCTGAGCGTGAAATTGGCCAGATTTATATGCCGGGGATCAATTGGTTCTTATTGGCCTCGGTGATTTTGCTGGTGATTAGCTTTAAAACCTCGAGTAATTTGGCTGCCGCGTATGGTTTTGCGGTGACGTGCACCATGGTGATGACGACTTTGCTGGCGTTTATGGTGTTGGGGCGTGGTTTGGCTGGCTGGAAAAAATATGGCTTATACGCGATGTTAAGCTTATTTTTAGTGGTCGATTTGGCGTTGTTTGCGTCAAATTCGCTCAAAATCCATGAAGGAGGCTGGTTCCCATTGGTGATTGGTTTGGTGGCCTTTATCTTGATGACGACTTGGAAGCGGGGTCGTAAGATGCTTTCAGCCAAGTTGCTCGAAGGTGAAATGCCATTAACTGGCTTTGTGGAAAACCTTGAAGCACACCCGCCGCAACGTGTCGAAGGCGTTTCAATCTTTATGACCGCCAATACCGATACGGTGCCGCATGCCTTACTGCATAATTTAAAACACAATAAAGTGCTGCACGAGCAGGTGGTGTTCTTGACGGTGCAAACCAATGATATTCCTTATGTGCCACTCAAAGAGCGGGTCACGGTGCGGCGATTGGGGGATAGTTTTTATCAAATTGTGGCGACGTTTGGGTTTAAAGAAGAACCCAATGTGCCCGCAGTATTGCAGCAAGTGACGCAGTTGCAGCCAGAATTGGTGTTTGATGAAATGAATACATCGTTCTTCTTATCGCGTGAAACGATTGTTGAGGCGAAATATCCATCCATGAGCTGGTGGCGTCGCCGCTTGTTTAGTTTGATGAGTCGCAATGCCACGCGGGTTACCAACTTCTTTAAAATTCCTCCGAACCGAGTGGTTGAAATGGGGATGCAGGTCGAGCTATAGGTATATGACGCAAGGCCTCATTAATTAAGGGCTAGCGCCCTATACATCAACGCAGCCTACGGGCTGCGTTTTTTTATAGCTGTTTCAGTTGTGTGATACAGCGATCGGCTGCGGGATGATTTTTACTGCCATGACGCAGCCAGACTGTTTGCATGCCTAATTTTTTGGCGGTGATTAGATTGTCGATACTGTCTTCAACCATGATGCAATCGCGGGCTTGGCGTTTAAATTGGCGCAGCATTTGGTGATAAGCCTTGGGTATTGGCTTGGGGGTGAGATTGAGTGTGTCGATGGCGGCGATACCGATGAAATATCGTTCGATATTCAGTGCTGCCAGCATGGCTTGAGCGTAAGCGATGGGCCCATTGGTAAATACAATCTTGTCGCCAGTCAGTCTGGCCAGCGTGGATTTAAGCTGTGGCATTGGATGCACTTGGCTCAGTAGTTGCGGCAATGGGTGGCAAGCGGCTAAAAAATGATGCGGGTTCAGATGCGGATGGTGGCGAATTAAGCCCAATAAAGTCGCGCCATAGCGCCGCCAGTAATCTTGGCGTAGCTGATTGGCGGCCGATGGCTGTAGTTGCAATTCACGTTGTAACCAAGCGGTCATGGCCGAATCGATAACGGGAAAGGCATGCCGGCTGGCGTGATGCAGCGTATTGTCGAGATCAAAAATCCAAGTGGGTTGGGGCATAGCAGAGAAAATGGCCGATAAGATCGGCCATTGTGTCGAGTTTACTCAAGATAAACAATGTGTTTAGCTGTAAATATATTGCTCAAGTTGTTCGATGGTAAATTCTTGCTCGGCCATTTTTTCATGCACTAAATCACCGATTGATAACACGCCCAGTACGGTATCGCCATCGAGTACCGGTAAGTGACGAATGCGTTTTTCAGTCATTAAGCCCATGCATTGATTGGTGGTGGCATCCGGTGGAACGCACAGCAATTTATGCGTCATGATTTCTGCAACCGGGGTGTTGGATGAGGTTTTTCCCATTAAAACAACTTTGCGTGCGTAATCGCGTTCCGAGAAAATACCGACGAGTTTGTTGTTTTCCATGACCAAAATGGCACCGATATTGGCATCAGCCATCATTTGTAAGGCTTGATACACCGTCGCGTTCGGCGAGACTGCGATGGTCTCGTGTTTGTTTTTGGCGGCGAGCATTTGACGAGCGGTAGTCATTTCTAGTTTTCCCTTGGCTAAGCAGTGTTTTTACTGTAGCTGACAGGGTTTAACATGCAAGAAAAAAGGGCGACTTTCGCCGCCCTTTTGGAGGTATTTATACCGGTTTATTTGGCTCGAATCATCGTGCCAACGCCTTGCTCGGTGAGTACTTCGAGCAGTAAGGCATGTTTAACTCGGCCATCAATAATATGTACGGCATTCACGCCGCTTTTAGCTGCATCCAGTGCCGAAGCAATTTTGGGCAACATGCCGCCAGAGATGGTGCCATCGGCAAACAACTCATCAATCCGGCGCGCAGTCAGTTTGGTGAGCAGTGTGCCTTCTTTATCCAAAACGCCGGGGGTATTGGTCATTAAGATGAGTTTTTCGGCCTTGAGCACTTCTGCCAATTTGCCAGCGACTAGGTCGGCATTGATATTGAGGCTCTCGCCAGTGGCATCGACGCCAATTGGCGCAATCACCGGAATAAAGTCGGCCGCGTCTAAATGCAGCACAATCGATGGGTCGATGCTTTGAATTTCGCCCACTTGGCCGATGTCGATATTGTTTTCGCCCATATTGTCTTTGAGCATCATTTTACGGGCGCGGATAAAGTGCCCGTCTTGCCCGGTTAAACCGACCGCTTTACCACCGTGTTTATTAATTAGCGACACGATTTCTTTATTCACATGGCCACCTAAGACCATTTCAACCACATCCATCGTTTCGGCATCGGTGACGCGCATGCCTTGGATGAATTCGCCTTTTTTACCGATGCGATCGAGCAAATCATTAATTTGCGGACCACCACCGTGGACGACAACCGGATTCATACCGACCAGCTTGAGTAACACCACATCCGATGCGAACCCGTTTTTGAGCTCTTCATCAATCATTGCATTGCCACCGTATTTGATCACGATGGTTTTATCTAAGAAACGCTGAATATACGGCAGGGCTTCAGACAGAATTTCGGCTTTGATTTGTGGGGTTATTTCAGGCACGGCGGTCTCCAGGATAGGCGGGACTAAATTGCCGCGATTGTACCGTATTCGTCAGAAATCTGGGGGTGGATTGTGTCGCAAAATAAATACTAGATGAATACCTTTGAATGATTGACGTTGAAATCGCGAGTGTAGATAATAAATGAACGTTCATTTATTAGCGAAATGTCATGTGCCCTATTAAATGTTGGTCGCGGCGTAAAGAAGCGCGGCCACAGGAAATTATCGAGGCCGCTTTGGCCTTGTTTGTCGAAAAAGGCTATGCCGCCACCAAGATCGAAGACATTGCCCGTGCCGCCGGCGTGACCCGTGGCACGCCTTATTTGTACTTTGCCAATAAAGAAGAAATCTTTAAATCGGTGATTCGTTCTTTGCTGTTACCGCAGCTAGCGATTGGCGCGACGCTATTGCAAGACTGGCAAGGCAGTGCGCGGGATTTGTTGCAAGAATTATTTCATTTGTGGTGGCGCAATGTGGGCGCCACATCGCTATCAGCATTGCCCAAGTTGATGATTGCTGAAGGGGGCAATTTCCCTGAAGTGATGCAACTTTACAATGAAGAAGTGACTGCGCCGGGTCAGGCAATGTTGCGTCACGTGCTAACACTGGGCGTGGCGCGTGGTGAGTTTGTCATTAACGATATCGACTATGCCGCGCATATTTTATCTAGCCCGATGGTGATGGCTATGCTGTTGCAAAACACCCCCTTACATTGTTTACCCGCTGATTTTTGTGCCCAGCGTTATGTGCAATGCACGGTGGATTTATTTTTAACCGGCCTTTTGGCCCGTCCTATGGATGTTTCTCATGCTCAATAAATGGTCAGTACCTCTGCTGGTCGCGATGGTGGTTTTAGCCGGTTGCAAATCCGAACAAAAGCCAGTCGAAGAAATTCGTCCGGTGCGCACCATGCTGGTGGGCGGGGCTTTACCTGCGGCGGCGGAGGTGTATAGCGGCGAGGTTAAGGCACAGCATGAAGTGCCAATGGGCTTTCGGATTGCCGGCAAAATGATTTCGCGCGCTGTGAGTGTCGGCGACACGGTGAAAAAAGGTCAGGTGTTGGCGCAACTGGATGCCGGTGATGTGACGCTGAACGCCACTGGTGCCCGAGCGGCTTTGTCTTCAGCGCAAGCTCAGCTAGCGCAAGCCAAGCTCGATTATCAGCGCTCGCAAGATTTGCATGCGCAGAACTTTGTGAGCCAAGCCGAGGTCGATAAACGGCAAACGGCGCTGATTTCGGCGCAAAAACTCAGCGAGCAAGCCAAGGCACACGTTGATTTAGCGAATAATCAGTCTAGCTATGCGCAATTAATTGCGGATGGCGATGGCGTGATCACGCAAACTTTGGCCGAGCCCGGCTCGGTGGTTTCGGCGGGGCAGTCGGTGCTGATGTTGGCCAAAGCTGGGCAGTATGAAGCGGTGATTGATGTGCCAGAGAATCGTGTGCACGCTTGGCAGCCGGGGCAAAAAGTGGCGGTGCAGTTGTGGGCCGATGCTGATCGAGCGTTGGTCGGCACGGTGAGCGAAGTCGCGCCTGCGGCTGATAGCAAAACTCGAACCTTTCGCGTGAAGGTCGCGCTGCCAGAAAAAAATACAGCTGCACTGGGTATGACGATACAAGTGAGTCAGGTATTTGCTTCTAAAGCAATACCCAATGAAATATCGCTACCGATGTCGGCAGTGTTTGGTAAAGAGCAAATGATGCGAGTGTGGTTAGTTGATGATAAAAACACCGTGCATAGCCAAGCCATTACCGTGTTGGGTCATCAAGGTCAGCAAGTTCGAATTCAAGGTATTCCAGCCAAATCGATCGTGGTGACTGCTGGGGTGCATTTATTGCGTGAAGGGCAAAAAATCAAAGTCTTGCCATTAGTGCAAGGAGCGCAGCAATGAACGAGCAACGGCAGCCGTTTAATTTATCCGCTTGGGCGCTCACCCATCAGTCTTTAGTGCTGTATCTGATGGTGATCCTTTCTGTAGCTGGCATTCTGGCGTATACCCAGCTGGGGCAAAAAGAAGACCCTGAGTTTACTTTTAAAGCGATGGTGGTGCGCAGTTTTTGGCCCGGCGCTTCGGCCGCCGAGGTTGAGCTGCAAGTGACGGATAAGCTCGAAGAAGCATTGCAAGGCATTCCGGAGATCGACTTTACCAAGAGCTATTCTCGCTCGGGTGAAGCGCTCATTACCGTGATGCTCAAAGAAAGCATTCGTGGCAAAGAAGTCAACGATGCGTGGTATCAAGTCCGTAAGCGGATTAATGATGCTAAAGGCAAAATGCCATCTGGCGTGGTGGGGCCATTTTTTAATGATGAATTTGGTGAAACCTACGGTAGTTTGTACGCCTTTACGCGCGATGGGTTTAGCGATGCGGAGTTAAAAAAATACGTCGAGAACGTCAGAACCGAGTTGCTGCGGATTCCGGACATTAATAAAGCCACGTTAATTGCCCCGCAAGACGAAAAAATCTATGTTGAATATCGCAGCGCTAAGCTGGCCACGCTCGGCATTACGCCGTTGCAAATCAATCAAGTGCTGGCCGCGACCAATACGGTGACGCCGGCTGGTGTGGTTGAAGGCCGTGACGAGCGGGTGTTTTTACGCGTCAGTGGTGAGTTTGACGTCATCGCTGCGATTAAAGCCACGCCGATTACCGTCAATGGCAAAACCTTTCGCGTAAGCGATGTGGCCGAGGTGTATCGCGCTTCACTCAATCCAGCGGAAACGCGGATGTATTACCAAGGACAGCCGGCGATTGGCTTGGGTATTTCAATGCGCAAAGGCGGCAATGTGCTCAAAATGGGCGAGCAAATTGATGCTGTACTGCAGCAAGCCAAGCAAAATTTACCGGTTGGTGTTGAGATTCAAGCGGTTTCGGATCAGCCCGCTGTGGTGAAATCAGCGGTGCATATCTTTATGAAATCTTTGCTTGAAGCGGTGGTGATTGTGCTAGCGGTGAGCTTTTTGGCGCTGGGGTTTCGGATGGGGATTGTGGTGGCCCTTTCGATTCCGCTGGTGCTGGCGCTGACCTTTTTGTGCATGAAAATCTTTAATTTGGAATTACAGCGAATCTCATTGGGGGCGCTAGTGATTGCCCTCGGGCTATTGGTCGACGACGCGATTATTGCAGTTGAAATGATGGCGTTGAAATTAGAACAAGGCTGGGATCGCTTTAGTGCCGCCACTTTTGCCTATAGCTCGACGGCGTTTCCAATGCTAACCGGTACTTTAATTACCGCAGCGGGGTTTTTGCCGGTCGGCCTGGCTAAATCGAATGCCGGTGAATATACCTTCTCGATTTTTGCTGTGGTGGGTATTGCATTGATTATGTCGTGGATTGTTGCGGTGCTGTTTACGCCGTATATGGGCTATCACTTGTTGCCAGAAAACCTCAAAGAGCATCCGCATGACGCGCATGGTGGCAAGTTTTACACCGCGTTTCGCCGCTGGGTGACGTGGTGCATTACTTGGCGTAAGACCACGATTGCGCTGACCTTGGGCGCGTTTTTGATGTCGGTGATTTTATTTGCCATTGCCGTACCCAAGCAGTTTTTCCCAGCTTCAAGTCGGCCAGAATTGATGGTGGATTTATGGCTGCCGTATACCGCGTCATTTAACGCCACCGAGCAAGAAGTCAAAAAAATCGAAGCGATTTTGATGCAAGCCCCCGATGTCGCCAGCGTGACTAGCTATGTTGGCGTCGGCTCGCCGCGTTATTACATGCCGCTTGATGAGCAAATGCCGAACTTAAACTTTGGCCAGCTAACGGTGATGACCAAAGACGAGCACGTGCGCGAGAATGTCTATAAGCGTGTGAAGCAGTTATTTGATAACGACTTTCCGAATGTCCGTGGTCGAGTGACGCGCTTAGAAAACGGCCCGCCAGTGGGATATCCGGTGCAATTTCGCGTCATTGGGGCCGATCAACGCGAGCTGAAAAAGATTGCCAATGAGGTTGCCAATGTCATGCGGCAGAACCCAAACCTGCGCCAAGTGCACACCGATTGGGGCGAGCAAGTTAAAGTGCTGCGTTTGGACGTGGATCAAGATAAATTGCGTGCTGCCGGTTTAACGTCGCAGCAATTGGCGCAATCACTGCAAATGGCCGTCTCGGGCGTGACCGCAACGGCGCTGCGTGAAGATAACTTGCAGATTGAAGTCATTAGTCGTTTAGCACCCGATGAGCGCACACGGCTTGATTACTTAGCCAACTTGCCGATTCCTTTGCCATCAGGACCTAGCGTGCCTTTGTCGCAGCTGGCAAAAATCAAGTTGGAAAGCGAAGAGAGCATTATCTGGCATCGCAACCGCGTCCCCGCGTTAACGGTGCGGGCCGATGTGATTGGCAAAGCGCAAGCGCCGGATGTGTCCAATGCTTTGTGGCCCAAAATGCAAGAGATTCAAGCCAAACTACCGGTGGGTTACCATATCGAAGCCGGTGGCACGGTGGAAGCGTCGAAAATATCGCAAGAATCCATCGCTGCGGTGATGCCTTTGATGCTGATTGTGGTGATGACGTTGTTAATGATTCAACTGCAAAGTATTCAAAGAATGATTATGGTGTTGCTGACCGCGCCATTGGGGATGATTGGGGTAACGATTGCTTTGTTATTATTCCAAGCGCCATTTGGCTTTGTTGCTACCTTGGGGGTGATTGCGCTATCGGGAATGATTATGCGTAATTCGGTGATTTTAATGGACCAGATTGAGCAAGATATTCATCATGGCAGTGCGCCATGGGATGCGGTGATTGATTCGGCAGTGCGCCGTTTTAGACCGATTATGCTCACTGCGCTGGCGGCGATTTTGGCGATGATTCCACTGACGCGCGATACCTTTTGGGGCCCGATGGCGATTGCAATTATGGGTGGCCTGTTTGTGGCTACGATTTTAACGCTGCTATTTTTACCTGCGCTGTATGCCGCGTGGTTTAAATTAAAGCCCGCTCAAGCGGCGTAGCGTCATCCAAAGTGGCACTTAAGACGTTAGTACTGCGGTACTGGTGAGTTGCGCCGTGCGATTGCATCTATCGCGGCGCAAATTCTGGCGTTAACAGACCCTGTTTACGAATTGATAATTGGATTAAAAATGAAAAAAAACGTATTGATATTGAGCTTGGCTTTGTTCAGTACGCCCAGTTTTGCCGCTGATTTATTGGCAGCTTGGCGGGCCGCTCAGCAATATGATGCTAGTTTTTCTGCCGCACGGTATGCGCAGATTGCGGGGAGCGAAAAAAAGCAGCAGGGCCAATCTTTATTGCTGCCAACGGTGACACTCGGTGCCAATGTAGCGCATTCGGACAATGAATATTTACCCGGTAATGCCAATTCTAGCGTTTCGACCAATCAAAGTGGCCATGGATATAACTATGGTGTAACGGCCACCCAACCGATTTATCGTGTTGATGCATTTGCTTCGGCGGATCAATTAAAAACCCAAGCTAAATTGGCCGATGTGGCTTTTAAAGCGGCTGAACAAGATCTGATTTTACGCGTGGCAAAAACGTATTTTGAAGTTTTGGCTGCCGATGAAAAAGTCGTTTTAGCGATGGCAGAAAAAAAAGCCATTGGCGAGCAATTGGCTTTTGCTAAAAAAGCTTTTGAAGTCGGCGTAGCCACCATTGCCGACACCGATGAAGCGCAAGCGAGTTATGACAGTATTTTGGCCGAAGAAGTGGTCGCAAAAAATGACTTAGTCGTAAAACAAAATGCATTTACATTGCTGACAGGACTTAATGCTCAATCGATTGCGCGTTTACGCGAAAATATCGAGCCGACTTTAGCTGCGCCCAATGATATTTCGGTCTGGTTGAAAAAATCGAGTGATACCAGTTTAAATATTGGTAGCCAATTATTGCAATTAGATATTGCCAAGCGTGAAGTCGATAAATATCGATTTGAAAGCAGCCCGCAAGTTAATTTAGTGGCGAATTATGGCCAGAATTGGGAGGCGAGCGGTATCTCTCGATCTGGCGGTTTAGATCAAACCAGTAAAGGTGCAATTACGTTACAGCTGTCTATTCCACTGTATACCGGTGGTCGTCGTTCATCTGAATTACGCGAAGCCGCTGCCAAAGAGTCTGAACAAAAACAAACATTAGAAGCCACTCGGCGCAGTACTGAGCAATCCACCACGCAAGCCTTTTTAGGGGTTAATGCCGGTGCAGCACAAATTAATGCTTTAGAACAGGTATTAAAGTCGAGTCAAAGTTTATTGGCCTCGAGTAAATTAGGTCGTGATGTTGGCGTAAGAACAACAGTCGATGTATTGAATGCAGAACAAAAACTTTATAATACGCGTTATGCATTAACTGTTGCCCGATATACCTATCTTTACACTCGATTGCAGCTCGCTGCCGTTGTTGGTGATTTAGACGAAAAACAACTGTATGCAGTAAATCAATGGTTGATGCAATAAATATTGAATGCAATATTCGCCTTGAATTATTAGAATTGAGGCCGCATAATCAATTGGTATTGATCAAACATAGCATTATACGAGGAGTAACAAATGGATTTATCAACTTTAGGTTACCAAGAATTAGTTGAGTTACGTGCACAACTGGATGGTGAATTAGTTCGTCGTAAAGAACAAGAAAAAAGCCGTATTTTGAGCCAATTGCAAAGCGCAGCTGCGGCTAGCGGTTTTACTATTGCTGAATTATTGGGTGAAGTATCTGGCAAAAAAGGCGCGAAGAAAGCACCTGCAGCCGCTGCGTATATCAATCCAGCAGATGCCAGCCAAACTTGGTCTGGTCGTGGTCGTAAACCACAATGGGTTCACGATGCAATCGCCAATGGCGCAACATTGGATACATTAAAAATCTAAGTATTGATTTTTAAATAATGTAATTAAAACAGGGCGCTTGGTCGCCCTGTTTGTATTTCTAAAGTTGTAATTATTTACCATTGATTAATGTCGAGCCAAGCTATGTCCCATGCTTTAACTGCTAAATTAAATCCCCAGCAAGCGGCTGCGGTTGAATTACCCGCTGAACACGCTTTAATTTTAGCTGGAGCAGGGAGCGGTAAAACTAGTGTATTAACCTCACGAATTGCATGGCTATTATCCACCGGACAAATAAGCCCTTCGGGTTTATTAGCGGTGACATTTACCAATAAATCAGCCAAAGAAATGTTATCGCGAATTACCGCCATGTTGCCACTCAATCCGCGTGGATTATGGGTGGGGACATTTCATGGTTTATGTAATCGAATGTTACGTTTACATCACCGTGATGCCGGATTGCCCGAAGCGTTTGCGATTTTGGATCAAGCAGAGCAATTGAGCGCGATTAAGCGGGTATTAAAATTACTGACTTTAGATGACGATCAATATCCTCCGCGTACCGTACAGCAGTATATTAATGGCCATAAAGAAAATGGCCGGCGTGCTGCTGATGTTGAGGCGTGGGATGATTATTCTCGCCAATTGAAATTGGCATATGAAGAATATGAAAAACAATGTAATCGAGAAGGTGTGGCTGACTTTTCCGAGCTACTCCTTCGGTGTTATGAATTGTTGTCGTATAAGCCTGAAATTCGAGCGCATTACCAACAGCGTTTTGCGCATATTTTAGTTGATGAATTTCAAGATACCAATCGATTGCAATATGCTTGGCTTAAATTATTAGCCGGGCAAAATTCAGCTATTTTTGCGGTTGGCGATGATGATCAATCTATTTATGCATTTCGCGGTGCGAATGTGGGCAATATGATTGATTTTCAATCGGATTTTTTAGTCAAACATGTGATTCGTTTAGAGCAAAACTATCGCAGCCACGGCAATATCCTCGACGCTGCCAATGCAGTGATTAGCCATAATACCCAGCGCTTGGGAAAAGAATTATGGACTCAGGCCAGTGCTGGTGAATTGATTCGGGTTTATGAGGCCAGCTCTGATTTTGAAGAAGCACAATTTATTGTTGAAGAAGCGCAAGCTTTAATTCGCGATGGCATGGCGGCGAGTGAAATTGCGATTTTGTATCGCAGTAATGCGCAATCGCGAATTATTGAGCATGCGCTGTTTTCTGCTGGCGTGGCTTATCGGGTGTATGGCGGTTTACGCTTTTTTGAGCGCCAAGAAATCAAACATGCTTTAGCGTATTTGCGCTTAATGGCCAATCCCAGCGATGACAACGCCTTGCTGCGGGTGATTAATTTTCCAACTCGCGGCATTGGCGCACGCAGCGTAGAGGCGATGGTTGAAAAGGCCCGCTTAGAAGGCTGCTCACTCTGGCAGGCCGCGTGTATGGGCGCAGCAGGACGTGGCGCGGCAGCCTTGGGCAAGTTTGTGAGCATCATTGATGCCATGCGTAATCAAATTGCCGGTTTGGCGATGACCGACGTGGTGCGGGTGATGCTAGAGCTTTCTGGACTGCTGGCGCATTATCAAAAAGACAAAGACGGCGAAGAGCGGGTCGCCAACTTGGAAGAACTGGTGAATGCGGCAGCAACGTTTATTAGTGAAGATGAAAATAATCTGATCGCCTTTTTATCGCATGCCAGTTTAGAGGCGGGCGATCATCAAGCGGGTGAGCATGAAGAAGCCTTGCAATTGATGACGGTGCATGCGGCCAAAGGCTTGGAGTTTAACGCGGTGTTTTTATCTGGCCTTGAAGAAGGCTTGTTTCCACATGAAAACAGCAGTAAAGATCAAGCCAGTGTCGAAGAAGAACGGCGCTTAATGTATGTGGCGATTACGCGCGCTCGCCAGCGTTTATACCTGACTTTGGCGCAAAGCCGCATGCTGCATGGGCAAACGCGCTATGGGGTGGCGAGTCGCTTTTTGGATGAAATCCCGCAAGTGCTATTAAAGTATTTAAATCGCGGTTATGCGCCCAGTAGTTATAGTTCGGCCGCGCCGAGTAGTTTTAATGCGGCGGCGACAGCAAAACCGGTGGCAGCACCCAAAAAATCCACGCCCGAGCATGGCTTGGCGATTGGCTGCAAGGTGGAGCATCCTAAATTTGGCCTTGGCGTGGTGACGGATCACGAAGGCGGGGCTACGGGGAATGTGCAGGTGAACTTTGCACAGCATGGCAGTAAATGGTTGGCGGTTGCCTACGCTAAATTGAAAGTCGTTTGATGGTATTGGGCTGCAGCCATTGTTCAGTCTGTGATAGCTGCCAATACCCGCTAAAAATCGTCATGCGCCAAGTTCATCCTGATGCGTTGACCGAGCGTGCCGCGATGACAGGCACTGCGGTTGGTACGGCGGAAAGTGATATTTCGGCGTATCAAATGGTTTGTTGAACAAAGCGCAGCAATGCGTCGCCCTTGGGCATGATGTTGGGTTGGGTGCAACGCAGACCGCAGATCGAACATCGAACATCGAACATCGAACATCGAACATGCCAGCGTGAAGCTGCGCTGCTTGGCGTAAGGCCTGTTCTAGAGATAGCGCTGCTAGAACCAGAACCAGAACCAGAACTAGAACTAGAACTAGAACTAGAACTAGAACTAGAACTAGAACTAGAACTAGACGCGTGATCGCGGCAAGCGCTCACGTAGCCCAACTTGGGCCGAGTTCGGGTTGATGTGATTCTTGCGGCGATTTGCCATTTTTTTTGCCTTCCAAATGCAACTGACTTGCACCAAGGGCGGTTTTTTGTATATCCTTGCCGCTAATTGCAGCGACTTTGGCCTGCGTGGAGTGGTGTTTTGAAGCGTTTGTTGTCTCGATTTAATTTATTTGGCTTTTTTGCCATGGCCGGTTGGCAGCGATTATTGTGTATCGCGCCGCTATTGGCCGCGTTGTGGGCGTTTACTTTTTGGGCGATGCAATCGTGATCGAAGTTGAACACCTAACTTTATGCTACCGCGATCGCGCAGCAGTGCATGCGTTGACGGGGCGGTTTGTGGCAGGCAGCCATACTGCGGTGGTGGGGCCCAATGGCGCGGGTAAGTCGACGCTCTTGGCGGCGCTCGCGGGCGTCAAGCAGCCTGATGAAGGGCATATTCATCGGCATGGCGCGATTGCGTATTTGGCGCAGCTGTCGACGTTGGACAAACAGTTTCCACTCACGGTGCGCGAATTGGCCTTAGCAGGAACATGGCAGCGGCGCGGCGCATGGCGCGGTTTATCCAAAGCCGATTGCTTGCGCGCCGATGCGGCCTTGGATCGAGTCGGTTTGAGTGATTTTATTCAATCACCCATGGGTAATTTGTCCGGCGGGCAATTGCAACGCGCCCGTTTTGCCCGCTTGATTGTTGAAGACGCCGATGTGTTGCTGCTCGACGAGCCTTTTGCCAATGTGGATACCGAAACCATCGCCAATTTATTGGCAGTGCAAGACGACTGGCATCGGGCTGGAAAAACGCAAATTACCGTATTGCACGATATGAGCCAAGTGCGCGCGCACTATCCGCAAACTTTATTATTGGCGCAGTCGGCTTTGGCGTGGGGCGAGACCGCTGAGGTGTTAACGCCGGAAAATCTACAAGAAGCCAATCGCCGCGCGCAACATTGGCGCAATGATGCGACATGGTGCCAAGAGTGTTAAATCAAAAACTTTCACCACAGAGGCACAGAGGCACAGAGACCCGCGCTGAGCTTGAGTCCCTGACTCGTGTGCCTGTTGTTTTTTCTCTGTGTCTCTGCGCCTCTGTGGTCGCTTTTAAAATGGGCGAGCCATGCTAATTCCCGATATTGAATTATTTAACGCCCTCGGTGAATTTGCTTTTATGCGCCGCGCCTTAGTGGGTAGCTTGGCTTTGGCAGTGGGTTGTGCGCCAGTGGGGGTATTGCTCTTACTGCGGCGGATGTCCTTGTTTGGCGACGCACTCTCCCATGCGGTATTGCCCGGTGCGGCGATTGGTTTTTTGCTCGGCGGCTTATCGTTGCCGTGGCTAGCGGGCGGTGGTTTGGTTGCTGGCTTGTTGGTAGCGCTGGCCGCTGGCTTTGCGGCGCGTAAAACGCGGCTCAATGAAGACGCGAGTTTTGCAGGATTCTATTTGCTGGCCTTGGCCATTGGCGTACTGATCGTCTCGAAATGGGGTAGTAGCGTTGATTTGATTCATTTGCTATTTGGCTCGGTGCTGGCGATTGATGATCCATCGCTATTGATTGTGAGCTCCGTAGCGTCAATTACCTTGATTTGGCTAGCGCTGGAATACCGCGGCATTGTGCTCGAATGCGCGGATTCAGGTTTTATCGCGGCGACCACGGGCAATGGGGCGCGGTTTCATATTGGTTTTGTCATCATCGCGGTACTGAATTTTGTCGCTGCGTTTCAAGCCATGGGTACCTTAATGGCGGTGGGCTTGATGATGTTGCCCGCAGCAACGGCGCGTTTATGGGCTGAGCGTTTGTCGATGTTGTTTGTGGCCGCGTGGATTGTGGCCCTTGCGTCGTGTCTATTTGGCTTGATGGCGTCGTATCAATGGGATTTGCCTTCGGGGCCGGCGATTGTGCTGGTGGCGGGCGGCTTGTATTGTTTTTCTTTAGTCTTCGCACCATTTGGTTTGTGGGCGCAGCGCCGCAAAGCGCGCCGCCATCATGCGATTTAATGGTAATTCAGTACGAGCCAAGCTCGATGTGGCTTTGTTCTGATTACGTGTTGATGATTTTAAGTGCCTGCGGCACATTGTTTTACAGTCGCAGTCCGCGACGGGGACCCCATTTTCTTTGACTCGCCAAAGAAAATGGGGGAAAAGAAAGGCGACCCGAGCGCGCCCAGCTCCGCTGTGCCCTCGATTGTCGTGAGCCAAACGATAAAGCCGTTTGTCTCCCTCCTTACTCGGTGCGCTTAGACGGGATTTTAAGCCCCAGTTCGACGAGCGCGGCACAGCATCAACACAAAACTGAACATTGCCCTCGATGTGTGGGTATAGGGCGGTAAGCTTTTTTGGCTAAGCGCTTGCTGTATATACATCGAGTTTTTTGTGCTGTCGCCATTAGCGGGTAGCACTTGTTTTAAGTTAGAAAAAGCATCACGTCGATGCGCTGTGGTTGCGTAACGTGGTTTTTGTGTCTGTGGACACGCTGATTAAATGGAGATGTTATGCGCTCAATGTTTGCTGTGATGTGTTTGCTGCTGAGTTCGCTCAGCTTTGCCGCGCCGCTTAAAGTCGTTGCCAGCTTTAGTATTTTGGGTAATCTAGTGCAAGAAGTGGGTGGGGATCACGTGCAAGTGACTACGCTGGTGGGGCCGGGCGAGGATGCGCATGTGTGGCAGGCCAAACCCGCCGATCTGAAAAAACTGTCGGGCGCTTCGCTGTTTTTTGTTAATGGCTTAGGTTTTGAAGGCTGGCTCAAACGCGTCGAACAAGCCGCCGCCTACAAAGGCAAAGTGATTACGGTGACCCAAGGTCTAAAGCCTTTGGCATTGGATGATAATCATGGCCACAGTCACGGCAAAGTGGATCCACATGCTTGGCATGATCCGCGCGCCGTATTGCTGATGGTGGATCAAATTAGCGCCGCGTTACAAGCGGCCGACGCCAGCCATGCAGCGGATTATCAAGCCAATGCGGCGGCGTTTAAGGCCAAAGTCACGCAGTTGGATCAACGCACCGCAGCGGCGTTTGCGGCGATTCCAAGTGGTAAAAAGAAAGTGGTTACGTCGCACGATGCCTTGGGCTATTTAGGCCATCGTTATGCGATTGAGTTTTTCCCTTTGCAGGGCATTTCGACCGAAGCTGAGCCAAGCGCCAAAGAAATGGCGGTGTTAATTCGCCAAATGCGCAA
This sequence comes from Deefgea salmonis, assembly GCF_020531905.1. Taxonomy (GTDB): domain Bacteria; phylum Pseudomonadota; class Gammaproteobacteria; order Burkholderiales; family Chitinibacteraceae; genus Deefgea; species Deefgea salmonis. The sequence goes on from NZ_JAJAWG010000007.1 coordinate 167,395, forward strand.
AAGCCAAATCAAAGCGGTGTTTGCCGAAAATATCAGCAATCCAAAATTGATTGAGCAAATCGCTCGCGAAACTGGGGCTAAAGTCGGCCCGCCGATTTACTCCGATGCCTTGGCCAAACAAGCGCCAGCCAATAGCTGGATGGGCTTATTTGAATACAATACCCAAGCTATTTTGCGCGCTTTACAGTAAGCTGCGGCGCTGATCTCGGGGCAAGGCGCGGGTTTGATTTTTGCGCGCTGACTTGTTTTTTTTAATGCTAACGCCGGCTATTGCCGGCGATTTTTTGTGTAATCGTATGACGCATCCCAGCCCTAGGCATAAACATCGTTTCATTGTTTTAGATAGCTTTCGTGGCCTTTGTGCCTTGAGTGTGGTCGTGTTTCATCTGCATTTATGGCAAGGCTTTAGCGAATGGGACTTTTTTCGCTCGGCCGGCTTAATGGTGGAGTTTTTCTTTACCCTCAGTGGTTTTGTGCTGGCCTATCGCTATCAGCAAGAAGCGATGAATGGCCGTGGGTTTGCCCGCTATATGGTGAGCCGGTTTTTTCGGATTTATCCGCTGCATCTGGTGATGTTGCTGCTGTTTACCGTGTTGCTGTTGCTGCAAGTGGGCCATAACGCATGGGCGATGACTGGGCAATGGCTATACCAAATTGTCTTGCTGCAAGCTTGGTTGCCAGCGGCAGACCCGTTTGCCTTTAATGGCCCGGCATGGAGTATCAGCGTGGAGTTCTATCTCTATGTGCTGTTCGGGCTGATACTCTGGGCTAGCGGTCGTTTTCAGCGTTGGGCTTTTGCGCTGGTGCTGCTCGGTTGTTCGGCGTGTGTGTATTTGCAAGCCGATTTTGTTGGCAGCGGCGGGTTTCGCGGCATCACGTGTTTTTTCTTAGGCGCGTTGGCGTATCACGGTTTTGATGTGATCCATCGTTGGCAGATTGGCCGTGTTCTAGGCAGCATGATGGAGGTATTGCTCTTAATCGCTTTGTATTTGGTGATCACAGCGCAATACCCTATGAAGAGTTTTTTTGCTGCCTGGGCATTCGCGGTGGCGATTATCGGCTTTGCGTTTGAAAGTGGCATGATTTCTCGCGTCCTGCGGCAAGCGTGGTGGGTGAATCTGGGTAAATGGTCATTTTCAATTTATCTGACGCATTACGCCGTGGTGCATTTGATTCAAGCCGGATTTGAAACCTTTTTCCCGCAATGGCACCGCGTAGGCAATGGCTTGGTGTATCTCAGTAGCGGCAGTGCTTGGGGCGATAATTTACTCGGTTTGTCGATTTTGGCCTTGGTGCTATGGCTGTCACGCTGGAGCTATCAGGCGATTGAATTGCGCGGCATTCGTTGGGGCAAGCAAGTTTTGGCACGCGCTTAAGCCACTTGTGGAATGCGACCGATAGTCGCTTACCCCGTCGATGGCGAGCTTCAGGTAAAATCGAACATTATTTGACGTGAACAAGACAGCCATGTGGAAACCCAATGCCACCGTTTGCGCGGTGATCGAAAAAGACGGTCGATTTTTACTGGTTGAAGAGCGCATTGAGGGTGAGTTAAAACTCAATCAACCGGCGGGCCATATTGAATTTGGCGAATCAATTGTCGCCGCTTGCCAGCGTGAAACGCGTGAAGAAACCGCATATGCATTCACGCCAACGGCATTTCAGGGGCTATATCAATGGACGGTGCCGGGCAGTGAGCGAACCTATTTGCGCTTTGCTTTTACTGGTATTTTGGGCGAATGCGATCTTACGCTGTCGCTTGATGACGGCATTGAGGCGGCGGTGTGGTTGACGCGTGACGAGATTGTGGCGCGAGCCGATCAGCATCGCAGCCCGTTATTATTGGCGTGTGTGGACGATTATTTGGCGGGGCAGTCGTACCCGCTGGCGGTACTGAAAGATTTTGATAGGTTAGCGAAATGACAACAATTGTGATTGGATTATCCGGCGGCGTGGATTCGTCGGTCGCGGCGCATTTACTCAAAGCGGCGGGGCACGAAGTGCACGGCGTGTTTATGCAAAACTGGGAAGACGACAATAGCGACGAATATTGCTCGATCAAAGAAGACAGCATGGATGCGATTGCGGTGGCCGATTTGCTCGGCATCGACATCGAACTCGTCAATTTTGCCACGGAATACAAAGACCGCGTGTTCGCGCATTTCTTGGCCGAATACGCCGCTGGCCGCACGCCAAATCCAGATATCTTGTGCAATAGCGAAATCAAATTCAAATCGTTTTTGGAATTCGCCATCAAACTCGGCGGCGCAAAATTGGCAACCGGCCATTACGCTAAAACACGCCTGCGTGAAGACGGCCGTACCGAAATGCTACGCGCAGCCGATCAAAGCAAAGATCAAACGTATTTCTTGTATCGCTTGAGCCAAGAGCAAATTTCGCACGCGGTATTTCCACTCGGCGATTTGCAAAAAACCGAAGTGCGTGTGATTGCTGAAGAAATTAATCTGCCAAACGCCAAGAAAAAAGACTCCACCGGCATTTGTTTTATCGGCGAGCGGCCATTCCGTGAGTTTTTAAATCGCTACCTGCCCAAAACACCGGGCAAAATGGTCACGCCGGAAGGTAAAGTGATGGGCGAGCATCAAGGCTTGATGTACCACACGCTCGGCCAGCGCGGCGGCCTGGGCATCGGCGGCACCAAAGGCAATACCGAACCATGGTTTGTCGCGGGCAAAAATCTCGAGACCAATGAGCTACTAGTGGTGCAGGGTCACGATCATCCGCTGTTACTGAATACCACCATGATCGCCAAAGATTGCTCATGGATTTTGGGTGAAACCCCGCTTGAGGGGCGCTACACCGCCAAAACCCGTTATCGCCAACAAGACGCTGCGTGTACGCTGAGCTACGTCGACGGCGGCGTGCAGCTGGTGTTCGACGAACCCCAATGGGCGATGACGCCGGGACAATCGATGGTGTTGTATAAAGATGAAGTTTGCTTGGGTGGGGGGATTATTCAGTAAAAACGGCGGAGCATCCCGTGATAGCGGGTCGGGCGGTGCGCGAAATCCTTATGTACTAAAGTACATTTCGGGCTCGAAAGCACCGGTCTCTCCACTCTGACGGTCGCTCGCTGGTTTTTTAGGTTTTTATATTTCGCGTTGGCATGGTTAGAGTTCGGCCAGAAAGTAGCAACAAGGAAATATATGAAAATTCGAAGATTCCAAGTTGGGGATGAGATTGCCTTATCCCTTGTTTTTTTATCTGCAGTCCATAAAGTGGCATCTCGCGATTATACGCGAGAGCAAATTCACGCATGGGCTCCTACCGATATGGATCTGGGCATTTGGGCAAAACACATACAAGTTTTGCAGCCATTTGTCGCTGAAATTGATAATGAAATAGCCGGATATGCAGACCTCCAGCCTAGTGGTTATATCGACCATTTCTACGTATCAGGGAAATATGCTCGAAAAGGCGTTGGAAGCTTATTAATGAATCGTATTGATGAAGAGGCGAAGCGACTCGGTGTTAGTGAATTAACGTCAGACGTGAGCAAAACGGCAGAGCCTTTTTTTGTTCTTCATGGCTTTCACGTGGAAGAACGAAGACACCCAATCTGTCGTGGTGTGACTCTGCATAATGCAAGAATGCGTAAAAAAATGGCTGCTTGTTAACGACTGCCTAGAAGCATCGTAGCTCCGATTAGCGAAGCGTAATCGGAGGAATGTCATGCGTACGATTACGCTTCGCTAAATCGTACCTACTTGTTGCTATTTTATGAATTTTTCACTTCTCTCATTAAAAAAGCCACTCAATCGAGTGGCTTTTTCGTGGGTATTGCTACGCAGCCATTATCTGTAAATGGCTAGCGTTGAATACCTCTATTGCAGCGTTTCCATCTTCGGGCTGCGGCCCATTAGGTCTGTGATGATTTCGCTGACCGGAACGTTTTCAAATAGCACTTGGCAAACGGCGCGGCTGATTGGCATTTCGATATTCAGTGCAGCCGCTTGGCTGACGACTTCACGTGCCGTCGGTACGCCTTCTGCGACGTGGCCGAGGTTTTTTAACACTTCGTCTAAATTCAAACCTTGCGCCAGCAACAGGCCAACGCGGCGGTTGCGCGATAAATCACCTGTTGCGGTCAGCATCAAGTCGCCAATCCCCGCCAAACCCATCATGGTTTCGGCTTTGCCGCCCAGCGCAGTTGAAAAACGCGCCATTTCAGCCAGGCCACGGGTGAGTAATGCGGCGCGAGCGTTCAGGCCAAGGTTTAAACCATCGGCAACGCCAGCGGCAATCGCCATCACGTTTTTCACTGCAGCACCGATTTCAACGCCAATTAAATCGTCGCTGGCATAGAGGCGCAGCACGCTGGTATTTAAGTCTTGCACCACTTGTTGAGCAAAAGCGGCATCGCTCGATGCGATGGTCACGGCAGCGGGTAGGCCTTTGGCGACTTCTTGCGCAAAACTAGGGCCAGATAACATGCCGCGTGGAATGGCATCGTCCATTTCTTCGAGCGCAACTTGATGCGGCAATTTCATCGTGCCGGCTTCAAGGCCTTTACACGCCCATAGCACTGGCGCAGTGCTGCCCAGTTCGCGCAGCGCTTTGAGCGTATTACGTAATCCGGACATTGGCGTCACGATCAGGATCAATCCCGCATCCGCAACGGCGTCAGCAAGTGTTGCGGTCACGCTGAGATTGTCAGGAAAAGGCGCGTCGGCGAGATAGCGCTGATTACAGCGTTCTGCCTGCATGTGTGTGACTTGTTCGGCCTCACGCGACCACAGGCTGACGGTTTGGCGGTCAGCAAATCGAATGGCAAGGGCAGTGCCCCAAGCGCCAGCGCCTAAAACAGCAAGTTTCAATGGGTATTCCTCTTGATTGCGCGGAGAGTCGACGCCTTAAGCGCCCCAAACATCTTCCATACGAATGAAGCCCGCTGGAGCGTCGCGATGTTTGACTTTTAGCCAGCCTGAGCCCGCAGAGTCGAGTAGTTCAAGTAGTACATTACGTTCTACTTTATAGATGGTCGCCGATGATTTATTCGCCGCTTGGTGCACGGCACTCATACGGCTGACTTGGACGTAGCGACGCGCGACTACGTCGGTTTTTTTAATCCAGCTTAACGTGCCATCACGATCACGAACGCGAATCCAGTCGCCTTGCTCGCTGAGCATTTCGAGTGGAATGTTAGCGCTGAGAATAAAACGTTTGCTGGCTGTGTCGGCAGGGGCATCATAAACAATGACGCCGTGGCGTGCGGTTGAGCGGTAATCAACCGCCTGAGCGCCACTTGCCAAAACGGCAAGTAGGCTCATGGCGCACACTCGATTTAATAACGCAGATCGCGTTATCAAATTAATGTGTGATTTGTTCATTGGCTTCTTGTGCTGCTGCTTCAGCTTGTTGGCGTTGTTGCATATAAATGCCTTCAAAGTTGATTGGCTGTAAGAGCAGTGGTGGGAAGCCTGCGCGAGTCGTTAAGTCAGAAACGGCTTCACGTAGGTATGGGAATAAAATACTTGGGCAACCAATGCCAAGCAATGGATCAAGTTCAGTTTCTGGCACGTTTTCGATTTGGAATAAACCGGCTTGAGTAATCTCAACCAAGAAAATAGTCCGATCTTCAGCAGTTGCAGTGGCAGTCACTGTTAAGCTGGCTTCAAAAAAACCATTGTCAAAGCTACGCGCTTGATTGCGGAACTGAATGTTAAATTCTGGCTGTTCTTGTTCCATAAATGCATTCGGTGCACTTGGTGATTCAAGCGAGATATCTTTTACATAGAGTTTTTGTACGGCAAAAATCGGTTGTTGTACTTCTTGAGTTTCTTCGCTCATGATCATCCCTTAAAAACGGTTGCGTATATATAAAATAGAATTTTACGGTGCTTCAATGGAAATCATCGCATAGTTTGCGATGTCGATGCCATCGAGACGATACTATTTATTCAGTAATGGGTCGAGCTTACCGGCGCGATCTAGCGCAGCGAGGTCATCAAAGCCGCCCACATGAAAATCGTCGATATAAATTTGCGGCACAGTGCGCTGACCACGCTCTACCATCACTTGTCTTTGGCTTGGGTCGAGATCCACCCGGATCTTAACTAAATCAGTAATGCCTTTATGCTGCAATAAGCGCTCAGCGCGGTCGCAGTATGGGCAAGTACCGGTGCTATACATTGTTACTTTCGCCATCAATTTATTCCCCAAACGGTATATCGCTTATTTAATCTTGTTAAGAACATAGGGGCAAATGAAGCGGAAACAAGATCTAGGATTGTTTTTTCATGAGCGAGAGGTAGGAATATGGCTTTCAGTGCTTTAATTTTCATGCCGTTGGAATGATTTAGATGATCCCTTAGATAATATACGAGCATTTGAATTTAATAAGATCTCTACCGTAGTTTTAAATCGATAAAATGTTTTAAATTAGATCGTATGTAATTCAATAACTTAGCGTCTTAATGCAATTTTGTTTATCACAAGGTGTTGACGTGATTGGAGCTGGTGGGTATAGTTCGGCCTCTCTGCTGCTGACACAGCAAACGAAACACCGGTTTCTAGGTTGTTTTGTGTGTCCTAAGCCACTGATCTTTAACAAAATACAGCCGATGAGTGTGAGTGCTTGGTTTGCCAGTCAAACAAGTGCTTACACTCTCAAAATGATCAGTTAGATGAAAATCTGACGGGTCGCAAGAAGTGGAGGGTGGAGTTAAATCCATCCTGTAGGGCGGGTTTTAACCCGCCTTAAAGCCAAGTTGTACA
>NZ_JAJAWG010000008.1 GCF_020531905.1 Deefgea salmonis
GCTTGCTACAACGCTGAGTCGCCGCGAAAAGCGCCCAGCCCGCAGGGTTTGGCGGCTTTTGGCCTGATGCTGCGTTACAAAGCGCTGGCGTAGAATGACTACGCTACGCGCTTCGTGCCTTGCCTCAGGCCAAAATCCGCGCAAACGCGGTTGGCAAACCAAACGTCAACAGACCCTAAGGAAAAACTAAAAATAACCATCTTAATTCGCGCTTAGGAGTCGGATTTGGTGGTGAATTTCTTAGTGCCTCTGTGGTGAGTTTTTAATTTTTATCGGAGAACTACAAATGAAAAAAATCGCTCTAAGTATCATGATGGCCGCCTTGTTAGGCGCTTGTTCAACCACCCCACCGGCAGCGATTGTTGATCCTGCGGCACAAGGTAATGCGGGTAAAGACGGCAATAGCAGCGAAATCAAAACCGTGGATACCAGCAAAACCAGCGGCAAGTCGATGTACCCAGAATTAACCGACCCAAGCAATGTGTTGTCGCAACGTCGGGTTTATTTTGATTACGATTCGTATGTGGTTCGCCCAGATTTTAATGAAATGGTGCAAGCGCACGCTAAGTTTTTGTTAAGCCACAAAGACGTTAAAATCATCTTGCAAGGCAATACCGATAACCGCGGTACCGCTGAATACAATTTGGCTTTAGGTCAAAAGCGCGCCGAAGCGGTGAACTCAATGCTCAAAGCTTTGGGCGTACCAGCTGGCCAAATCGAAGCGGTGAGCTTTGGTGAAGAGCGTCCGCTAGAAAACGGTGATACCGATGAAGCATGGTCACGCAATCGCCGTGCCGACATCGTTTACGCGGGTGAGCAAAGCCAGTAATCGACAGCGAGTTGGCGATTTATTGCCGTTGGCACCCCCAACGTCAATAGACCCTAGCGTCATCCGCACAAGCCCCGCCGGTCGGGGTTTGTGCTTTTTATAAGAAAACGGATTAACTTATGACTCACTTCAAAAAAAGTCTGATTGCTTTGGCGTTTTTGGCTTGGAGCGCGCATTCACAAGCCGGTTTATTTGATGACAATGTGGCGCGCCAGCAAGTGCTGGATTTGACCAATAAAGTGCAGACTTTGCAGCAGCAAAATCAAATGCGCATTGAGCAACTTGAAGCCGGCAATAAACAAATTCTCAATTTGGTACGCCAAATTGAACTGCAAAAAGATGAATTGGCCAAACTCAATGGCCAAAATGAAGTACTGCAATTTAATTTAAATGAAGCAATTCAGCGGCAAAAAGATTTGTATATCGATTTGGATAATCGCTTACGCGCGATTGAACAAGTGAAAGCCGAGAATAAAGCCGTACATCAAGCCAGTGAGCAAGAGAGCTTTGATGCCGCAGTGGCCTTGGTGCAAGCCAAAAAATTCAAAGATGCGAGCGCAGCTTTAAATAAATTTGCGATTGAATTTCCTAAAAGCGACAAACTGCCCGCAGCGCAATATTGGCTGGGCACCAGCTACGCGATGAGTAAAGATTATAAATCAGCGACGACCGCATTTAAAAACGTGGTAGAAAACGCGCCAACTGATCCGAAAGCCGCCGATGCCTTATTGGGTTTGGCGTCCGTCGCGGCGGCAATGAATGATAAAAAGACCTCGCGCAACTATTTAATTACGATTATTGAACAATATCCGCAATCAGATGCGGCGGTGCGCGCCAAGAAAGCCTTGATGGCGCCCAATTAAGCCATCATGCGCATAGGCAATTGTTACCTGCTGTAAACATGATTTCGGTATAAAATAGCTCCTCGGCATCGATCATCGATGCCGTTTTTTATTCCCCCGGACTGTATTCCGGCTAGGAGATTGGTAATGCGTACCACCCTTAGAATCACTGAAATATTCCATTCGCTGCAAGGCGAAACGCGCCGTATGGGTTTACCGACGGTGTTTGTACGCCTGACTGGCTGCCCAATGCGCTGCGGTTATTGCGATAGCGCGTATGCGTTTACTGGCGGCAAAACGCTAGAAATCGACGACATCCTGCAGCAAATCCGTGATTTTGGCTGTAAAACGGTGTGTGTCACTGGCGGTGAGCCTTTGGCGCAAAAAGCAGTGCATCTATTATTTGCGCAGCTGTGTGATGAAGGTTTTGACGTGAGCGTTGAAACCGGTGGCGGCCAGCCGATTGATACGGTGGATCCACGCGTGTCACGGGTGTTGGATATCAAAACGCCGGGCTCGGGCGAGATGCACAATATGCATTGGCCGAATGTCGATGCGGTAAATCAAAACGATGAAATCAAATTTGTTTTGGTCGATCGCGCCGATTATGAATGGGCACGCGATAAAGTGCGTGCCGAGCAACTTGAGCTGCGTGCGCCGGTGATTTTTTCTCCGGTTTGGGAAAGCCTCAAACCCGCCGATTTGGCGCAGTGGGTGATTGATGATCGCTTGCCGGTGCGAGTTCAAGTGCAATTGCATAAAATCCTCTGGGGCGATAAACCAGGGGTATAGGCTAGCAAGCCAATATAATAGCAATTCAGCTGAATATACCTAGGATATCCGATGGTCTTTAAGCGTTTAGCAGTCAAGCTGTATCATTTGCCCAGTCGCAGTCGAACCACCATTGCTTTGTGGTTAGGCGCGGCAATTGTTGGCTTGGTGGCTTTTTTGCTGGCGAGCGCGGCCGATTGGGCGTTTGCTGGTTTTAGCGCGATGCAGCAAAAATGGTGGTGGTGGCCTTTGCTGTCGCTGCCATTGGGCGGGATGGCGATTCGCTGGATTATGGAGCACATTGGTTCTGGCGCTCAGGGCAGCGGGATTCCGCAGGCGCAAGCCGCTTTGCAGCTCAATCATGATGTCGGGCAGATCGAGCGTTTATTATCACTACGGATTGCTGTCGCTAAATTTATCGGCATTGTGTTGGGGCTTGGTAGTGGTTTTGTCTTAGGCCGTGAAGGGCCAACGGTGCAAATCGGCGCCAGTATTATGTTTGCTTGCCGCAAGCTCCTACCGATTGATGATCCAGTTTTTCGCCGGCAATTGATTTTGGCGGGGGGCGCAGCAGGGATTGCAGCGGCATTTAATACCCCGTTGGCGGGGATTGTGTTTGCTTTTGAAGAGCTGGCGCGCTCGGTGGAAGAAAAAACCTCGGGTAAATTGCTCGGCGCGGTGATTTTAGCCGGTTTGGTCTCTTTGGCTTTGCAAGGCGATTACGTTTATTTTGGCAAGATTCATGTGCCGCCGTTTAGTTATTCTATTTTATTGCCCTTGGTATTGATTGCGGTCTTGGCAGGTTTGATTGGTGGGGCGTTTTCTTGGCTTTGTGTGAATGTATCGACTTGGATGCCACCCAAGATCAAGGATTACCGGCAATACCACCCGTATTACTTTATTGCCGCGTGTGGATTTTTAATTGGGCTATGCGGTTTGATCGCGCCGATTTATGGCAGTGGTGCTGAAATCACCAGCGAAGTGATTGCAGGGCATACCGATTTGGCGTGGTACTTTTTGCCGCTTAAATTCATTGGGCAATTGGGTACGTTTTTAACTGGATTACCGGGCGGGATTTTTGCGCCGTCATTGAGTTTGGGCGCGGGGATTGGCAGTTGGTTTGTGCCGTTTTTTGATCCTGAGCTAAAAATTAAGTTGATTGCCTTGGGCATGGTGGCGGCATTGGCGGCGATTACCCGCGCACCACTGACGTCGGCGATTATTTTAATGGAAATGACCGACGGCCACGATATGGTGATTTCGATCATGATCTCGGCGATGATCGCTTCGAGCGTGGCCCGAATTTATAAAACGAATTTATATCATGATCTCGCTGAACAAGTGCTTGCTGGATTAAGCCAAGCGGCAAGCGCGCAGACGAATCAACAAGAGAAGTCAAAATGATGAAGAAAAAAGCAGTTATTTTATTGTCCGGTGGTTTGGATTCGGCAACGTGCTTAGCGATTGCCAAAGCCAAAGGTTTTGATTGCTATGCATTGTCGTTTGATTATGGTCAGCGGCATAATGCTGAATTGCAAGCTGCGGCGCGGGTAGCGAAAGATTTAGGTGCGATTGAGCATCGGGTGATTAAGATTGATTTGGCAGGCTTTGGCGGTTCGGCGCTGACTGATGCCAATATTGCCGTGCCGGTGGCTGGGATTGAGGTGGCAAATGAAATTCCAGTGACTTACGTGCCAGCCCGCAATACCGTGTTACTGTCGTTTGCCTTGGCGTGGTCCGAAGTGCTGAAAGCCGATGATATTTATATTGGCGTGAATGCGGTGGATTATTCGGGCTATCCCGATTGCCGCCCAGAGTATATTTCGGCGTTTCAAGCAATGGCGCGTTTGGCGACTAAGGTGGGTGTTGAAGGCTCTTCGCTGAATATTCATACGCCACTGATTCGTTGGTCAAAAGCGGAAATCGTCACTGAAGGCCAAAAATTGGGCGTTGATTACAGTTTGACGGTGACTTGTTATCAGGCCAATGATCAAGGTGAGGCGTGTGGGGTGTGTGATGCGTGTCGTTTACGCGCCGCTGGTTTTGCTGCCGCAAAGATGGCTGATCCAACGCGCTACGCCGCTTAAATTTTTTTCGGCCGATGATGGCCATTCTTTTTATTGGTTTTTATGTCAAATTCGATTCAACATCGCCTTGGTTTGGTTTTTGCCATGGTCGAAGAGCAGCAAGGTCTTACTCAGTATTTGCAAGATACACAAACGCAAACCGTGGGTAATCGTGAATACATCACCGGTACTTTATGGGGCGTGCCTTGTGTTTGCGTCTTATCAGGAATTGGTAAGGTGGCGGCAGCGAGCACCGTAACCAGCTTGATTCAGCAATTTGGCGTGTCGCACATTGTATTGAGCGGTGTGGCTGGCGCGGCCGATCACGGCTTGAGCGTCGGTGATATTGTGATTGCCGATCAGCTGATTCAGCACGATATGAATGTATCGCCCATGCTGCCGAAGTTTGAAATTCCGCGCACCGGCAAGAGCCGTTTTGATAGCTGCACCGATTTAAGCGCGCAATTGCGTAGCGCTGCTGAGCATTTTTTGGCCAATGAATTTGCTGAAAAAATTAGCAATGAATCACAGCAACAATTTGCGTTAAATCGCGTCAATATCGTCAATGGTTTGATTGGTAGTGGTGATCAATTTATCAATGATATGAAGGTATTGGCGGGCTTAAAGCTTGAACTGCCGGATTTATTGGCGGTTGAAATGGAAGGCGCAGCGATTGCTCAGGTTTGCGATGATTATCAAATCCCCTTTGCGATTATGCGAACGATTTCAGACGAAGCCAATGACAGCGCACCGCTGGATTTTAAATTGTTTATTGACGAAGTGGCAGCGCAATACAGCATCGGTATTTTGCGACAGTTTTGCGCGCAATGGACGCATGCCAATCGCTAATTACCGCGAATAAGAAAAAAGCCATTCATTGCTGAATGGCTTTTTTTATGGGTATGTCGATCAACATAATGAAATGTATGGCATACATCTATATACCCATGATTTTAGTGGCAATGTTCAGATTACGTGTTGATGATTTTAAGTGCCTGCGGCACATTGTTTTACAGTCGCAGTCCGCGACGGGGACCCCATTTTCTTTGACTCGCCAAAGAAAACGGGGGAAAAGAAAGGCGACCCGAGCGCGCCCAGCTCCGCTGTGCCCTCGATTGTCGTGAGCCAAACGATAAAACCGTTTGTCTCTCTCCTCACTCGGTGCGCTTAAACGGGATTTAAAGCCCCAGCCCGAAGAGCGAGGCACAGCATCAACACCAAATCTGAACATCGCCGATTTTAGTAGCCATAACCCAATTCATGAATTTGCGTTACATCACCCGCAATAAAGCGGACTTTGGCCATAAAGCGATTGGGGCCAAAATTATAAATCCATTCGGTATAAACCTGCTCGCCACCATTGCGGCGATAGCCGCGAGCGTCGATATACGTTAAGGGCATGGTGTATTGCTGCGCTTCGGTAGGCTCGCCGCAATATTGTTCAACTCGACGCATTGAGTCGCCAACATCAATTAATGCTTGATTGCAGCGCAAACTGCCCGCCATCACTGAGCTGGCTAAACAGGCGAACAACACGATGGCAAATTTCATATTGAATTCCTTTTTGGCCACAATAAAAGTGGCGCAGCAATGCCAAAAGCCAGCGCTAAGACAATCATCACGGCTTTTACGCCGCTGACACCTGCCGCCACCAGTAAAGCTTGGCCGGAATCCGTCGCTGGCAGGCTGGCAATCCCCAGTAACGCTTGTACTGATTTATACATATACGTGCCGGGCACCATTGGAATTGCGGCGCTAATAGCATAGATAATGGCGGGTTCATTGCGCCGAGTCGACCACCATTCGGCAATTAAGCCAATTAAAATCGCCGCCGCTAAGGTGGCAAAAACAATATCACCTTGTAAAAAAACCACCCATTTTCTTGCTGCATGCCCCAAAACCGCCAAACCAGCGCATAGCCATAAAGCGCGTGGCGGCACATTAAATAACAGCGCAAAGCCCAAAGCTGCCGGCGCCGCCCATAATTCTAAAAGCCAAGTTTGCATTTATATCCCCAAGATACGCAGCGCTAAGCTCACCCCAATGGCAATCCCCAGCACAATCACGCCACTCATAGCAAAGCGCACCATGCCATTGAGATAGTTGGCATTAAGTAAATCGGCTGCGCCATTAATCAGTGGTACGCCAGGAATTAAAAACAAGACTGAAGCGGCTAATGCCGCCTCCGGCGTTTGCGTCCAATGGCTGAGTAATCCGGTGCTGAGTAGTGCAACAAAGCTGGCAGCGGTGGCAAACACTGAGGGTTTGAAATGACGCAGCACACAGTAAAAACGCACCAGCATGCCTAGCGTTGCACCAAACGTGGTGATAACGATTGCTGCGTTATCGCCACCAAACAAGGCAGCAAAGCTGCCGCAAGATAGACCGACCAAGATAATGATGAGCCAACGCGGATAGTGGACAGGCTTTTGCGCCATTTCATCCAGCGCTTGCTGCGCTAATTCGGGATTGGCCTCGCCCTGTTCAATGGCGCATAGCCACTGATTGAGCGTGGTGAGCAAAGCAAAATTAGCCCCCATATGCGGCGCTTTGCGAAACCCCGTCTCGCGCTCACTCCCCCATTCAATGGTGGCGCCAATATTGGTCGAAGAAATAATCACCTCAACCCGCGCAGCACCGAGCGCCTTCGCTGTGCGCTGAATCGTTAAAGAGGTGCGATGCGTTCCTGCGCCGGATTGATGCGCGAGTAGGCCAGCCTGTAAAGAAATAGTCAGTATCGTCGCGAGAGAGTAGCTTGGTTTCATAGGCTCTATGATAAACAAAGCAGAGTCAATCTTCTTGGTATCTATCAAAAATACAGGCTTAAACCACATAAAAGTACTATAAAAACACCACTTAACAAGTAAACATAACTTGATGTCCGGCGGCTTAAGTAGAAACCAACTAGCGCTGCATTTACTTTTTGAATTCGCGTGTTGAACTTAAAATCAATGAAAACACCCACACTTTTAACTGCATTTATTTTTTCACTCAACATTCATTTATTGACATTTCTTTTTTTAATTTTTTTTATCAACAATGAACCCGTAGCCAATAAAAAAGATCCTTTTAAATTTAAGATAGCAATTAGTAGAAATAACATTCACGCCAACTTAGCGCCCATTCCGAAAGCAATAAAAAACAAAAATAAAAATACATCAGTAACGACGCAAAAAATACCAGACGCAGTGAAAAATTTAACGTTATCCCAAGACTACATCAGCAGTTTAGTGATTCAAAGTGTGGCTGCTCCTAAGGAGACGGAAGCGATACTAATTAATGCTGATGAATTTGAAATCAACACCGAAATTGATGTAATTTTTAAAGCTAAAATTTACATCAACGAGAAGGGGCTGGTTGAAGATATCGTGGTAGAAGAAACAAATATGGAGGGAGATAAATTGATTGAATTAAAAATAGCCATCGGAAAACTAAAATTTATACCCGCTATAAAAGAAGGTAAAGGTATACCGAGTGTAAAATCGATCCATCTTTAATTACCATTTGTTTTCTGAGTCGCTAGCATAGTCAACAGTGCCACTATTGTCCTTGTCCCACCCTTTTCGGCCGGTATGGCTGATTTCTAATATCCCGTCGTCTGCTTGACTTCCTTCAGGCGTTGCGGTCAAAGTATAGCTAGATGGCTCACAATTACTTAATGCAATAGTGTAATATTTTGTTGCGCCATCAACCGGACTCGCAGTAATAATACTGGTGGAGCATGTACCAGAGACACTATACTTATTCTCGGTGGTATAAATTCGTTCTAATATATTAGTATTTTGCATTAAAACAGTTTGTGCATCAGTTCGCCGTGCTTTTTTAATGTAAGTGCTATAGCTAGGAATTGCAATGGCTGCAAGTATGCCGATTACTGCCACCGTAATCATTAGTTCCATTAATGTAAAGCCACGATTTATATTCAACATACTCACCTCGAAAAATGGGCTTTGTATAAAAGCCAATTATAAATTAAATTATCGAATGACTTCGGTCCAATTAATAGGTACGACCACGCGAGAATCACACACCTTAACTCCAGTGCCTTTGCCTGAAGGATCTACGTCAATTGCTTTTTTACATGGCTTTACACCTTGATGATTATAATCACGACCAAAACCACGCTCATCATTTAAACCGGATGGTGTAGCACCTTCTACCGTGGTGGTGCCATTGGGGGACGAAGTGGATGAAATCAAACCCACATTAGGCGCAGAAACTTTAGACTTATCGCTACTATTGGTCATCTCAAAACGCTGGCGGGTCTGCCCACCATCATCCAGATTTAATGCCATTAATGCAGAGCGTGCAGTAAATGAACACTGGTTAGTTAGATCTTGATAGGGAATTAAAGTATTGAATAAAATAGTGTTGCCGGCGATGCGTGGCATCCCCACGCTGCGTTCTTCAGCCAAGGTGTAATCAATGTACCAGCCAAATTCAACACTAACATTTTTAAATAGGTTTTCATCCGTGCAATTAGCTTGAAAAGACCCATCGACTTTTTTTGGTAAAATGCAGCGGTAGTTTTCAATGTCACTCAAGGTTAAACCCGGCTTATTTAACTGAATTAAATCATTGCTATTATAGGACTGAATTTTTTGCTGTATTAATTTAGAGCTTGTTATGGAGGCAAATGAAGCGACATCACCAGATGCAGCACCGGTAGAGCTCAGTTGCTCTTCTTTATCCACGATGCCATAGAAACTAGCTACATTAGATTGACCTGAGCAAGACGCAGCAAATCGATCACAATCCTCAGAAAACTTACCCGTGCCAAAATAAACCATCAAGCGTTTATTCACAATACTGAGTGCAGTCTCGACTTTTTTCTCAAACGCCACCGCAGGTGGGCTCACAATCGACTGTGCACCATCAGTGCGGGTGGCTTTAAATAAGGGTTTGCTGGCCAACCCCAGTTTCCAATTCGCTGGATCTGCGCTCTTGACATCAAATTTCCATAAATTACCTAACATATCACCCGCATAAATTACGTCTGCGGTACCGTTGTTATCTAAATCAGCGGCAGTGGGGGCTGATAAACCATTTACGCCAGTACCTGCCAGCGTTGCATCAATCAATATTTTCTTCGCGGTAGTTGTATTCCAGCCCGATCCAGGGCCTGCGACATCCAATAAAAATAAAGCCGCATTGCCGTTGTCGCTATTAAAGCCATTGCCGATGATGGCATACCATTTTCCATCATTCATTTTGCTAATGAGTGGGCTATACGGTTGATAGCCCATATCAGGGCTACCCTGTGTGGTGTTGGTGGTATTAAAATACTCCCAGCGGGTGGTGCTAGGGATGGTTGTGGAGTTCACACTGAGTGGCGTGGTGATATCCAGTGCAAATACCCCTTTTCCGCCAAAACCAGCGGTGGCGATTAGCAGTGTGCTCCAATTACTGCCTATTTTCACATCCTGTACTGCAGCTTGGCCATTTAAAAAATACTCATGGTTATAAGATTGGTCTTCTAATTTCCTTAATTTATCAAATACAAACGATGGAATATAGCCAAAACGCTCTGTCCCATTATTGGTTTGATTAGTCACTACATCGTCCATAAAGGCATGAAATACCCCACCATTGGCACCGGCATAAACGAAATTAGTCCGATCTTTATTTGCACCGGCAAAAGTCTTATAACCGGCATCTGAATAATAATTTTCGTCTCCAACAGGGCCCACTGCATAGGGTTGGGCATCTAATATATCGGCGATGTAATTGGTTTGATTGACAAATTTTTCCCGTGCTCTAAATTTGCCGGTCACCGTGCCTTCGTTACTATTATCACCACGAATATAGTTTGCGCGCGCTGCCATCACAGGCGTCACTACCGAGCCACCCGGATCGCCACTGGGATAATTAAGTGCGGCTTTTTGATTCGATGATAAATCCTTCAACCCAGCGGCACTATCAAAGGCAGTGCCTGTCCGCGTATCGGGATTCCAGGTCATTAATACTCGCTTTACCGGTGATAACAGTTTTGAAGGATCATTGGCATCCCAATAGACGGTACCCAATTGCAGCGTAGAAGTGGAAAGGGACAGCGCCGAAAGATTGCCGCTCCATTGCTTGGCTTTATAAGCGGTACGATAAATGCGGAAGTCGCTGCTGGTTGAGCTGCCCCCAGCAGCACTGCCGACGGGCGCACTCGAACGGCTGGTGGCATCAATGCGGGAAAAAGCGCGGTCTAGCTGCTCTTTTAATTTTAATGGATTAGTGACTAAAAAATAATTATCTGGAATCTTGTCACCATCCACATCCCATTCGGCGTCATTATCAATGACGTTTTTATTTGGGCTGGTATCTTCGTCATCGTCAACAAAGCCGCCGTACTTAGCCGCATACCACAGTGGTGATTTCAAATCGGTCACCGTTGCCGACGTGCTATTCACCGCAAAAATCCGTGAATCAGTGAGTGCGGTTAAATTGCCAATGGGGCTGATTGGCGCGCCTGAGTCAGTTGGCTTGCCTAAGACCACTGTTGCTGGTTTGGCATCCATCCAATAATTAACATTAGCACCGCCAACATCTTTAACTACTAAATAAACCCCGTCTTTAGTCGAGCCAGAAACCACATAGCCCATATGCTGATCAATACCCCCTGCGGCGTAGGTAGAATCCACTGTGACTAAGATTGTATTGTCGCTTTGCAACTGAATCGTATATTCAGCGATGGCATCCATATCGTGGTCGCCACCGTACTCAACGTCTTCGAAGTTAATACGGAATTTATAATAGGGGCGACCACCGTTCAAAGCTAAATCGGTTGGGAAACCCGGAACATTCCGAATCTTATCGATATAGTAATCAACAATTTGATTGGTTGGGCGGTAATTCGCTGCGGTACCAGTTCCGCCACCATTGGATGGTGATTTGGCAAATGGGGTAAAAATTACATTTTTACCATTCACAGGAACTTCAATTTTTGGCAATGGCGATGACAGTGCAATTGCAAATGTGCTAACCAATTGCTTTTCTGCTACTGCATTAATGTCGTTAATGCGGCCAAATTGAGCGACTGCAGCAGTCGCAAAAGTCCCTGATTTGCCAGGCTCATCAGGCAAGCCTTTTAAATTTGCAAATGTTGTTGCCGTTTTAACCGTTGGCGCTAAATCATTATTGCTACCATTTGAGCCAATCACTACTGATTTTGCACCAGAGCCAAACTCATCTTGCCATATTTTATCTAAAGCGTTCGATTGATTAAATGAATTGCCATTCAGGCTGGCATTGCTAATACCATCATCAAATGATGGATTAATATCTGACAGTAAGGTGATGACGGGTTTAGCACACACACTATTGCGGGGTACACCATTATTACTGCCATAGGGATTAGTCCATGCTGCGACTGATAAACCTAAGGCATTGCCTTTGGCATCAGTGGTTAAGTTGGCGTTCGCACCAGAAAAATAGCGCATGGTTTCCCACATCATTTCGCCGACTGGATTACCCCAGCCACTACAACTACCGTTGATTAATTGCTTAGCAAACGCATTGGCATACGAGCATTCACCATCATTAG
The DNA here is from genome assembly GCF_020531905.1 of Deefgea salmonis. Classification (GTDB taxonomy): domain Bacteria; phylum Pseudomonadota; class Gammaproteobacteria; order Burkholderiales; family Chitinibacteraceae; genus Deefgea; species Deefgea salmonis. Next base: position 12,043 of record NZ_JAJAWG010000008.1, read on the forward strand.
CACTAACACCAAACCACTCTCGGCTATTGGCAAAACCTTCAACTCTAAAGTTATCAATGGATCGGATCACCCCAACCGCCGCTTTGAAAGTACCATTCGTAATATCCACTTCATCATCAATGGTGGAAATATTTTTGCGTAATACTCCGCCTTGTGTATTACTTGAATAACTACCACTCATTAAACCAAAACGCATTGAGTCAGCGTCACCATACTGCTGAATTAGGCCAAATGGTTTGAATGAGGTGCCATACTTTTTGCACTCAGTTTCTAATAGCCCCGTTTTACAGACCTGCACCCGAACGTTGTAGTTGGTCATATCAGCAGTTGGAATGTTGACGCGGTTATTACTGCCGTCGGCGTATTGCGCATCAGCAACCGGCCTTTCAATACTGAGCCATTCCCAAATACGGCGCGGGCTATTTGTAATGGTTCTAAGTAAAGGTGGATTATTAAAACTGGTGCTGCACGGATTGCTAGTTGTACACATGGTGGTGTTGGCAAATAAATGTCGGCTTGTACCAGTAGGTAAAGCCATAGGGGTATATTCGGTAATGTTATATCCATCATTGGCTACGCTTTGATACTCTTTACCCCAGCTGTGGGCGTCTTGGGGAATAAAAGCGCGCTCTAATTCGGTCTCGGTGGCGGTGTCTTTACTGCGCTTCCCGCCATATAGCACCCGGCGAATCGCATCAATCCGCGAAGTGGTGAGGTAATTTAGAAAATCACCGCTCCAAGGTGCGGAGCCATTATTTAGGCATTTTTTATTTGTCGTGATTTCGATCGGTTCAAAGCGACCGCCAGTATATTGATAGCATTTATAGCTATCAAAATAGCCATAATAATCAATTTTGAAATTGCCTTTTACCGCAGCAAAACTGGGTTTAACTTGCCAGCCTTGATACCCCACATCATAGATACCATCACCATCTAAATCGGATGCGTCGTTGTAGGCTTCATAAAAAAGCCGATGATCCTTGCCTACGACCAGCATATTGAGGGGTGGTTCATTCGAGGATTGGTACAGCGGGGCAAATGGATCGCGACCGCTTTGGGTGAAGTTTTGCACAGGAGCAGCATGAATGACTTGTGCCGAAAAAATACTAAAAATCATTAATGCTAAAAATTTAATTTTCATGATTTTGCTCCTAGTGATCAACATGCCTTAACAAGCGAACGAATTAAAACAGAACTATTGGCTTCAGCGCCTGTGCCTGCGGCCCAAACTTCATACAGAGTACAGCCATCGGCATCTTGTTGATTTAAATCGCGCAATGCCCAGCGTGGTTGAGCGGCTACACCTGATATTGCTAATGTCTGTGATGTATTAGCACTGTTTACTTTATTGCAAGTTGCATTGTTTATATGACAGGTTTTATTGTCGTCTGTCCAAGTTCCATTTGAAATTAACGTAGCATATGCATTTTTTCCACATAGACCTTTTTGACATTGATCTAAAGGAATACCAGAAAATGAAATATCGTCTACTAATTGCGCTTGAGCACGCTGTAAAGCCAATTGCGCCATTTGAAAAGCTTGCGCTCGCGCTCTATAATTTCCTGCGGAACGCTCAACTGAAGTTGCACTTTTAACTGCATATACAACTGCGATTGTAATTGCAATTAAAAAAATAATACTGGTAATTAAAACGAAACCATCTTGCCTGTTTGATTCGTACATTTTATTTGCCTTTAATCAATTGTATTTATTTCTTAAGCTGACCGTGGTATTAAATGTGCGATAGTTTGCACCATCATTAGCATCGATAGCGGCTTGAGTGTTATCGCACTTAAGGTAAGTTCGGCCTGTGGTTTTTGCTGCAATATTATTTTTGCTACTCTTTGTAACTAAGCAGACTTTAATTGAGTAAACATCCTCCCAATTTACTGACGTGTTTTTATATGCATCAGCAATATGATCTTTTTTTCCTATGTTTATGCCGTCAGCATCCGCTTTGTCTTCGCCATATAGAATATTAAAATCAATAACATTGTCAGTGATGACTTGCTCATCGGAAACTACCCCTGCTGCTGATAGCTTGCCACATTTAAGTTGTGCCCCATCTAGATAAATCTTATAACCGTGCAGAGCTGAGTCTTTCAGTTGTGGAAAATTGCTATTTCCAGCGCTATCAGCAGCACAGCTAATACTATGCCCTAGTGGATCGCCATAAAAACGAGCACTAATTGAATTGGCATTACCTTTGATAATATTTTTGGCATCAATCCCATGAGTAGTTGCCATATTTTTAAAATATACTGCGATGTTGGCTTCATCTATATATCCAGCTTGATATGCAATTCTTTGAATGGTAAATAATGCATATTTCCCTTCATCAGCTTGTCGATTGACTTCAGATTGAGTGCTGAATGTATTTTTAGTTTGCAAGTAGATATTAGCCACTGCCAATGTTAATAACATTGCAAGTGATAATCCAATCATTAATTCAATGAGTGTAAAGCCTAGGTTGTATTTTATTAATTGATGTTGGCTCATTTTCTTCTCAATTAAATTAATTAGATATTGTGGTAGAAAAACGCTTTAGTATTCTGACTTGTTTATCATTAGCATCGGAGTCGTCTGTTGCCGCACCCGAGGTATTTTCTGTTTTTGCAACTTGCTCTTCATACCAAATCTTGATGACATAGGGCGCCGCGGCATAATCGGCACTGCTTGCTGCTAAGCAACCTGTGCCACCATTGGGTTTGGTGCCATCCTCAGGTGTATCGTCCTTGCAAATTACTGCGCCACCTTCTGCCCCCATTGGTAAAGACTGTTTCACCAATAAAAGCCAATCTGCGACTTCTTTTTTGGCTAAATCTTGGCTAAATGTTGCTGTTTTAGTATTTTTTGTGAAGCCAGTTGGTTCTGCACAGGTATATTTGCTGGCTGAACTGTCGTAGGTGCACGTGAGCTGAGCGTAGTCAGGGGCGACAGGAATTTTCACGTCGGAATTGTAATAAACAGCATCATTCCCTGGCTCTGGTACATCAAATTGCTTAGGCGCGTTAGTTTGGATTTGCTCAGCCATGGTGGTGGCTAAATCGCTGGCAATTGAGCGTAAATTCGAGCTGTGTGAGGCGCGTAATGAGTAGGCTTGCAGTGAAGCTAGGCCTAATATACCAAACGCCAACACCACGATAGAAATCAATACTTCGAGCAGAATGGTGCCGGACTGGTTTGACTGTTTCATGATGGTGGCTCCTAGCTGCAAGTGCCATTTTGGGTACGACTAATCCGGCCCAATTTATCGACATTGACGACTCTTTTAGTGGTACCTGAATTGCAGAAGGTGATATTGGTATCAGCCAAGTCACCTAAGATGACAGCGCGAAACCTTATGGCTAGTTGATCACTATCAATACTATCGACGTTTTTAATCGCTTGGGTTACCCGCAATACTTCTTCATCTGTATCTTTGAGTTTGTCGCCATTGGTATCGACAAAGATGATCCAGCCAGTGCGCCAGTCTGGCGTGCCGGTTTTGCAGGTGGGCGCATCGGCGGATGGATTACCTGAGTTGCAAATGGTGATGCTTATGCCTCTTTTGATCGCTTCTGATTTGGCGAGGCCAAGGCTATTGATCAGCTCTTCGGAGGCCCCGGTTAACTGACCATTTTTCATAAATGTCTGCAGATTGGGGGCGGCGATGCTGGCAATGATGGCCAGCAAGGCCACTACAATCATCATTTCTATTAATGAAAAGCCTACTTGTTTCATATTATTTCCAATACATTAAGCGTGCGCTAAGTAAGTGAAAAATAAGGGAAAGTTTTTTTTTATACAATCAAGCGTTTAAAAGCAGGTGTTCTGTTGTATGGCGATTTTAATCGCTGAGCCGTTTTTTAATTTAGTCGCGGATTTTATTCTTGTCGCAACGATAAGATAAACGACTGTGTTTTTGCTATAAACGGTTTGATTTGTGTAAGTTTTTGATGATTTGCAATATTCATTCGTCGAATATCAGCAGTAGCAATGGCCGCTACACCACCGCCAGCGGCGGAACGACTTGCGGCGTTGCCAATCCTAGCGGCACCCCAAGTAATACCTATTACACCTTTACTGCGGCGTGTACTGACACTACATTTACGCTGACGGCGACTCCCATTACTGGCAAGTCACAGGCGAGCGACGGCACGCTCATTCTGGATAATACCGGCGCACGTACTGGTACTGGAACTTGGCCTACTTAATCCGCAGCCGAGCTGGATAATCTGGCTTTTAGCTCGGGCAAAATAAAATCAATAAAGGCGCGGTATTTTTTGGGCATCGCGCTGCGTTGTGGATAGACCAAATAAATTGGCGTTGGTTTTTCGTACCACTGTGGCAGCACCGCCTGTAATAATCCCAAGCGACAATAGCTTTCACCAACGATGTCGGGCAATAGCGCGATGCCGTGTCCGGCTACGGCACTCATTGCGAGTGTGGGATTGTTATTGCTGCACAGTACCGGTTGCAAGTCGACAGTGAATTTGGCGCCGGCCGATTGCGTTTGCCATTGCCGCGTTGTTTGATATTCGTCGTTAATTAAAATGTCGTGGAGAGTCAGATCTGCTGGGCTGTGTAATTGCGGCGCTTGTTGCAAATAATGCGGTGAGGCGTAGAGTTTTTCCAGTGAATGGCCGGCAAGTCGTCCGACTAAGCGCTCATCGCCGACCGTGCCTGAACGAATACAAAAATCAATGCCTTCCAAAATCGGGTCTTGTATTCGGTTATTGGCGTCAACGCGGATATTGAGTTTGGGTTGTAATTTGGCAAATTGCGCCATTAAAGGCCCGATGACGTATTGCGCCATCGAGGGCGTGGTGCTGATGAATAATTCGCCTTCAATATGTTGCTGGGTATCTTCAATATCTAAACGCACTTGGCCTAATAATTCGCGTAAAGCTTGCGCATGAATTAACAGTGTTTGGCCGGATTCAGTTAAAGAAATACGCCGCGTGCTGCGTAGTAATAACACCGAACTTAATTCCAGCTCTAATTGGCTAATTAGCTGGCTCACATGGCTTTTGGCGCAGCTCATTTCTTGCGCTGCCGCCGTAAAACTACCAAGACGAGCGAGAGATTCAAAGGCGAGCAAAGCTTCGGGCAGCAATTTTGTTTTCATTGAAGAACAACTTGTTTTGAGTTTGATGACTAATCAATGCCACATTATGCCCATAGGATATACCGCTGGGTCAATCAATGTGGGATGAGACATGTACTGTTATTTAAAGCAATTTTGGCGGAGTTGGCTGATGGATGAGCGAAAATATGATGCTTTTTCGCGCACTCATCGCTGGGTAACGCCGCGAAAACCGATTCAGCACGGCGGGAAATCTAACGTCAACAGACTCTAATACGCGTGAATGGATTGTTCCGGAAAGCGAAATTGGGGCGTTGATACATATCTTGTTATGGCGATCAGCGCTGACTGCACATGGTTTGGTTTTTAAAGTGGCATCAATCGCTGCCACGCCAAACGTCAGCAGGGTTTAGAGGCCGATTGAACTGGCACTCAATTACGTTTTTAAAGAGGCACGGGTATAGGCTTCTGGGCTTTGTATTTAAAGGCTTGTATGTTTATACCTGTTGACTGCTTGGCCAATGGCGCATGCTGAGCTTGAATTTCGCCACTTAGCCGCCATATCTTGCAGATCCCTTTCTAACTTTCGCCGGAGTCGCCATGAGCGTGCCGCACTTGACCACAGCCTTAACCGGGCCTCTCTTAGACCTTGAGCGAAAAATTCTCGCCGCACAACCCGAGATTGAGCATTGGTTTCGCAATCAGTGGCAAGAGCACACGCCGCCGTTTTATGGCTCGGTTGATTTACGCAACGCCGCGTATAAATTGGCACCGGTGGATATGAATCTATTTCCGGGTGGCTTTAATAATCTGAATCCCGATTTTCACCCGCTGGCGGTACAAGCGGCGATGACGGCGCTGGAGGGCTATTGTCCTGATGCCCGCCGCGTCTTGTTGATTCCAGAAAATCACACTCGCAATCAGTTCTACCTACAAAATGTCGCGGCGCTGAGCAAAATTCTGCGCCAAGCTGGGATGGTCGTGCGCATCGGTAGCCTGAATCCAGAAATCACCACCGCAACAACGCTAGAGTTGCCTGATGGCAGCAGCATGGTGCAAGAGCCCGTGATTCGTACTGGCAACCGCGTTGGTTTGGCCGATTTTGATCCTTGCGTGGTATTGCTCAATAACGATTTGTCAGCCGGTATTCCGAGCATTTTAGAAAATATCGAGCAAACGCTATTGCCACCGTTGCATGCGGGCTGGTCAACGCGGACCAAAACGCAGCACTTTACGGCTTATGACCGGGTGGTGAATGATTTTGCACAATTGATTGGCATCGATCCTTGGGTGGTGAATCCTTATTTTGATCATGTCGATGGCTTGGATTTTCAGTCGCGCGAAGGCGAAGCGAAGCTGGCGGCGACGGTCGATGACATGATTGCTAAAATTAATCTTAAATATGCCGAACATGGGATTGAGCAAACACCGTTTGTCATCGTAAAAGCCAATGCCGGCACGTATGGCATGGGGATTATGAGCGTGAAATCGGGCGAAGAGCTACTCGGACTCAATCGTAAGCAGCGCAATAAAATGTCGGTGATTAAAGAAGGGATGCAAGTGCACGATGTGATCGTGCAAGAAGGCGTGCCAACGATGGAAATCGTCGATGACGGTGTTGCCGAACCGGTGGTGTATATGCTGGATCGATTTGTAATTGGCGGTTTTTATCGCGTGCATACCGGCCGTGGTGTCGACGAAAACCTCAATGCGCCGGGGATGCACTTTAAACCCTTGGCTTTCGCGACTCCGCTCACTACGCCCGATTGTGACGGTTCGCCTGATTGTGAAGTCAATCGTTTTTATGCCTACGGTGTGGTGGCTCGCTTGGCGCTGTTGGCCGCTTCGCTTGAATTGGAACAAGAGTAATGTCGGCTTTAAGCCAGGCTTGGCTGCTGTTGCTTGGTGCTGGTCTTTGTGAAATCGGTTGGCCCTTGGGGTTTAAGCTGTCACAAACCAGCCAGTACCCCAAATTAGCCATCGCCGCGTCGATAGTCTCGATTGCCGTGAGTGGTCTGTTGCTGTGGATGGCGCAAAAGCAGATTCCAATTGGTACGGCGTATGCGGTGTGGACTGGGATTGGCGCTGCGGGGACATTTTTAGTTGGCGTGGTGTGGTTTAACGATCCGCTCACCGTGATGCGTAGCGTGGGGGCGATGATGATTGTAGGTGGCGTGATTGTGATGAAATTAGCGCACTAATTGACCTCGGTTTTCCAGAATCTCTCTGAGTCAACGCGCCATCATTGTTAATAATGATGGCGATTCTTTATCTCAAGTGATGGCTTTCAATCCGTGCAATCGCTTTGGGCTATTTAAAAAGGATTCAAAAATGCGATTTTTATTTGTTGTTGATCCACTCGCTAGTTTCAAAATTTATAAAGACACGACTTTTGTGATGATGCGCGAGGCGATTGCGCGTGGGCATGAGGTTTGGACGTGTTTGATCGATGAATTGAGCTTGAAACAAACGCTGGTGCAAGCGACGGCGCGGCGTTTAACGCTAACGCCCAACGCCGATGATTGGTATCAAGAAGCCGACGCTGAAACAATCGCCTTGCGGGATTTTTCTGGCGTATTAATGCGTAAAGATCCGCCGTTTAATCAGCAATATTATTACGCGACGCAGCTATTTAGTTTGGCTGAAGAGCAAGGCGCCAATGTATTTAATAGCGGCCAAGCTTTGCGTGATTTTAATGAAAAATTGGCGATTTTTAAGTTTCCGGAATTCACTACCGAAACCATGGTCAGCCAAAATCCTGCCGATATTCGCGCCTTTGTCGCAGAGCTCGGTGATGTGATTGTGAAGCCGCTCGATGGTATGGGTGGGGCGGGTATCTTCCGCTTGCGCACAGACGACGCCAACTTGGGCTCGATACTCGAGATGCTCACCGCCAATGGCAGCCAAACCATTATGGCGCAAAATTATCTGCCAGCGATTAAAGACGGCGATAAACGCATTTTGCTAATTGATGGGGTCCCCGTCGATTGGTGCTTGGCGCGTATCCCAGCGCAGGGCGAAACGCGCGGCAATTTAGCCGCTGGCGGCACCGGTGTTGCACGACCATTAACAGCGCGTGATCGTGAAATTGCCACTCAGCTCGGCCCGCGTTTAGCCGCTCAAGGCTTGCTTTTGGTCGGCTTGGATGTGATTGGCGATCATCTCACCGAGGTGAATGTCACTAGCCCGACGTGTTTTCAAGAAATCACCGCTCAATCGGGGATTGATGTCGCGGCCCTGTTTATTGACGCTTTAGAGCGTAAGGTGCTTGAGCAGTGCTAAACGCCGCTGAGCGAGTCGCAGATGCAACAATCGCCGGCATCATGCCGCGTTTTTTGCATGCGGCGAGGCGCTTTGGGGGACGTTATGCTTGGATTGCCGCAGGTTTGTTATTGAGCGCTTGCAGCCCGCCGCAGTTGTATACCCAAGAAAGCTATGTGTTTGGTACTCGAGTACAAATTAGTATTTATGGTTTAGAGCCTGATGTGGCCGCAAAGCATGCCAATGTGGTTTTAAAAGAGCTCGATCGCTTGCATGTTAAGTTACATGCTTGGCAGCCGTCGGAAATCACCCGCTTAAACGCTGCTTTTGCTCAAGGTGAAACGGCAGTGGTGGATGTTGAATTGGCACAAATGATTCAGCAAGCTGCCAATTATGCGCGGCGCTCAGATCAATTATTCAATCCTGCCGTGGGCAATTTGGTGCAGTTATGGGGCTTTCATCAAGACCAATTTGCACCGGTAACGCCAGATCCTCGTGCATTACAGACGGCGCTGGCGGCACAACCGAGCTTAGAAAACTTAAATTGGCGTGGCGCTAGCGTAAGCAGTAGCAATCCACAGCTGGCGATTGATTTTGGTGGTTTTGCCAAAGGTTGGGCTTTAGATCACGCGGCGAATTATTTGCGTAAAGCGCGAGTGATGAATGCTTTGGTGAATATTGGCGGCAATGTGATTGCGCTGGGCAAAAAAGGCGGCGAGCCTTGGGTCGTTGGCTTGCAGCATCCGCGCAGTCCTGAGGCGATGGCCACTTTGCCTTTATACGATGGCGAAGCGATTGGCACCACCGGTGATTATCAACGTTTTTTTGAAATCAAAGGACAGCGGTTTTCGCATGTGATTGACCCTCGAACTGGACAGCCTGCTCAAGGCATGCAAGCGGTCACGGTGCTTAGTCCAAGTCATGCCGAAGCCGGCGCGGTGTCAGATGTTGCCACCAAACCGATGTTTATCCAAGGTGTGCCATCCGCGCTGCGTTATGCGCAGCGTTTTGGTATTAAAGACGTTTTAATGGTGAGCGCCAATGGCGATGTTTACATTACTGAGCAATTACAACAGCGACTGACGTGGTTAAAACCACCGCCCCATTTGTATCGATTGCGGTAAATTGTTGTAGTGATGTTGTTAGGTACTATGAACATGTCGTAAGTTTTAAAACAGCTATATTATATCTAGGTAATGTTTTGATCATCCAAGCGTTAACTGACTTTAGCTAAACAGATTTCAAAGCTCTAACAACGAGCTGTAAAAGGATCCCGTCACACATGGTAGGAATCATCATTGTCACTCATTACACCATGGGTGAAGCGCTTATTGCCTGTGCTCAGCACATTATGGGACGTGCTTTGCCGCAATTGGCTCAATTGGCCGTGAGTAAAGCGGATGATCCCGATGAAATAATGAAGCGAGCGCAAGAGCTAATCAATCAGCTGGACGATGGCTCTGGCGTCTTATTGTTGACCGATATTTATGGCGGAACACCTTCCAATATCGCCAATCGCTTAATCATTCCGGGCCGAGTCGAAGCGGTGGCAGGGGTTAATTTGCCGATGCTGGTTCGGGCGCTCACTTATGGTCATCAATCGCTAGATATTGCCGTGAGTAAAGCCATTACCGGTGGTTTGGAAGGGGTATTGTATATGCTACCCACGGTGCCACACGATGAAAAAGGCGATCAATAATGCTGCAGCAAGAAGTTGAAATTATCAATAAATTAGGCTTGCATGCGCGCGCATCGAGTAAGTTGACGCAATTAGCTAGCCAGTTTCAATGTGAAGTATGGATTACCCGCAATCAACGTCGCGTCAATGCCAAGTCAATTATGGGCGTAATGATGTTGGCAGCAGGCAAGGGCAGCAAGATTACGATTGAAACCAGTAATGCCGCTGATGAAGCTGAGGCGATGGCGGCTCTTTTAGCCTTAATTGCCGATAAGTTTGGCGAAGGTGAGTAAAGTCGGGCGCACAAATGGCCTGTGAAGGCGCTAAAGCCACAGGCAGGATCGATGGCGTAGCAATGCGGCGATAAAAATTTTGATTCACAATTGCACAGCAACGCGCCTTGTGAACTAAACCGTAAGCCACGGCGTTAAGACGGCGAAATGCTCGCCTTGGAGGGAAGTGGATGAGTATTACTTTGCATGGTTTAGGCATTGGTGGCGGTATTGCCATCGGTCACGCGCATTTAATATCGCAAGCCGATATTGAAATCGTGCATTACCAATTGCCGCCCGAAGCGATTGCCGGTGAAGTATTGCGCTTTGAAGACGCAATTCGTAGTACACGCAAAGAGCTTGAAATGCTATGGGGAAGCATCCCCGAAAATGCGCCCACTGAACTGGGGGCATTTTTAAGCCTGCATATCATGCTGCTCAATGACCACACGCTATCTAAAGACCCGATTCATTTAATTCAAACTCAGCATTGCAATGCTGAGTGGGCTTTGCAGCAACAATTAGATGTATTGTTGGCGCAATTTGATGAAATCGAAGAAGAATATCTGCGCGAACGGCGCACCGACGTCATTCAAGTGACGGAGCGTATCTTTAAAACCTTGGCCGGCCATGAGCCGATTTTTCATGCGCCGCATTGCGGGGGCGACGACTGTATTTTAGTCGCGCATGATTTATCACCTACCGATATGGTGCTGTTTAAAGACAGTAATTATCGTGCTTTTATTACTGACGTTGGTGGTGTGACGTCACATACTGCAATCTTAGCGCGTAGTTTGGATTTGCCTTCGGTATTGGCTTTGCGCCATGCGCGGGAAATGATCCGTGAGCAAGAACTCATCATCGTCGATGGGATTAATGGCGTCGTGATTATTGATCCAGACGAGCGTATTTTGGCCGAATATCGTTTGCGTCAAAACGATTGGCTGCTAAAACAAAACGCGCTGCAAGACATCCGCACTAGCCAAGCCATTACACTGGATGGCACGCCGGTTGAGCTGTATGCCAATATTGAGTTACCTGAAGATTGTGAGCTGGCGTTAGAAAACAATGCCTTTGGCATTGGCTTATTTCGTTCGGAATTTTTGTTTTTAAAAGAAGACGATTTACCCAGCGAAGAAGAGCAATTTATTGCGTATAAGGCCGTTGCCGAATCAATGCAGGGCAAGCCGGTGATTATTCGCACCGTCGATTTGGGTAAAGATAAAATCCCATCATGGCAATCTGAAAGCGAAGCCCCCAACCCCGCCTTGGGTTTGACCGGGATTCGCTTATGCATGGCTGAGCCGCAAATGTTTCGCACGCAATTGCGCGCACTATTACGCGCCTCGGCCTTTGGCAAGGTGAAACTGCTGTTGCCAATGCTATCGACGATTAATGAAGTCAAGCAAACGCGAGCCCATCTCGATGAAGTCAAAGCTGATTTGCGTCGTCAGCAACTTCGGTTTGATGAAGGCATCGAGCTCGGCGGCATGATTGAAGTGCCTGCTGCGGCGATGGCGGTTGCTACTTTTTTAAATCATCTGGATTTTGTCTCGATTGGTACCAACGATTTAATTCAATACGCTTTGGCGGTCGATCGCAACGATGATGCCGTTAGCCATTTATACGACCCACTCAATCCTGGGGTGTTGCAGCTGCTGTATCACGTCATCAGTACCGCCAATCGCTTGGGTAAACCGGTGTCGATGTGTGGAGAAATGGCCGGCGACCCGAGTTTAAGCCGTTTGCTACTGGGTTTAGGTTTACGGCGTTTCTCGATGTTGCCGATTCAATTGCTCAAAGTGAAGCAGCTGATTTTATCGGCAGAAATGGCGTTTATCACGCCGATTGTGGCGCAGATGCTGGCTGCAGAAGACAGCGAGCGTTTACGAGATTTATTGCAAGAGCTAAATAAATAACGGGGTATTTGCCTGTGATTGATCTATGCAAACCCTTAGCTATTAATACCTAGGTGGTGTATTAATTGGCTAAAGTTAAATCTAGTCATGTATCGACCGATGTCGAGGCGGTACTACGTGCGGCACGTCAGCAGTATCGTTGTGATTGCCAGCAAATGCTTTCCTTGGCCGAGCAGGCGTTGCAACTCGCTTTGGCCGACGATGTTGCCAGTTTGGCGCATGCGACTTTGCTGCAAGGCCAAGCCACACTTATTTTATCCGGCGCCCAAACCGCCTTGCCCATCTTACGCAAAGCCCTCAGCCAAGCCAAAGTTATCGCGGCCAATCCGTTGGTTGCCGAAAGCTGGATTGGCATTGCCAATGCATTACAAAGCTTGGGCCAGCATCATGCGGCTTTTTTGGCTTATCTCGATGCCTTACAAGCGGCCATGCAAGATAATTCATACATGCTCTACGCTCAAGCTTACTTAGGCATGGGTAATTTGTATGTGCAACACAGCGAGCACAGCAAAGCATTGCATTATTTAGCCTTGGCCCGTGAATGGGCCGATGCATCGGAAGATCAGGATTTACGCTGCAAAACGCGGCTACACCTAAGTGCCACCTTGCTGTCTTTACGGCAATTTCCTTTGGCTTATGCGGTATTGCAAGAGGCTCAATCGCAGCTGATTTTGCCGTTACGGCGTGATTGGCAGGCCGAAATTTATAATTATTTGGGCTTAATTCACGTCGAACAAGGCGAGTCAGCTCAGGCGCTCGATTGCTTGCAAATGGCGTGTCAAATTAATATTCAGGCGGGGTTTTTTTGGGGGCAAACGGTTAATTTATTGGGTTTAGGTAAATTAAGTTTTCGCCTTGATCAGCCTGAATCGGCCTTAACTTATTTGCGGCAAGCTTTGAACTTAGCCGATGAATTTAAAGATATTCATCTGTTACAAGATATTCATTATCAGCTCTCTCTGATCTATGAAGCGCAAGGTGATGATGTGAGCGCCATGCAACATCATATTGCTTACCACGATCATTATATGCAGCTGCAAAAACTCAAAGACTCCAGTCAATTTCGCGCCACAGATCAACGCCGCTTACAAAATGTTGAGATGAAGTTGAAATTGCTCAGCTCTGAGCTGGAAGTAAACCAGCTGAAACAGCAGCGTGATCAGGAAGTTGGCCGCTTGCGAGCGCTAGAAAGTGCGGTGTACCACGATAGTTTGACTGGCGTTTATAACCGTCGAGCGCTGGATGAGCGTTTGCCGGACTTACTGCGTTTAACGCAAGAAGAGCAAGGCAATTTATTGGCGATCATGATTGATTTTGATCATTTCAAACAAATTAATGATCTTTTTTCTCACCATATTGGCGATATGGTATTGCGCACTGCTTGCGATGTGCTGTCTCAATTAACGCGCGAGAACGATATGCTGGCTCGCTATGGTGGTGAAGAATTTGTCTTGATTGTGCATCATATCGACACCGCCATTGCCAATAAAATTGCTGAAAGAATGCGGCAAAAAATCGAGCAATTTAATTGGTCAGAATTGCAAATCGGTTTACAAGTCTCGATTAGTTTGGGCGGTGCCGTGTGGCAATATGGTGAAAGTGCCACCGAGTTATTGGCCCGTGCTGACAAGGCGCTGTATGCCGCTAAACACAGCGGGCGCAATTGCGTGCGTTTTGCTCGGATTGGCGGCCATGCCTGAGCTCAATCAACATCAGGCGCGCAGCAACGCCATTGCCGCGCTCGCCATTCATGATGACGTCAATGCTTTGGCGCAGGCAGAAATCATGCTTAGCGAGGCACAAGCCATGCGCATGCCTGCGGTTATTGCGCTGGCGATGCAAACCAAGGTGCGGGTTTTACAACTGCGACCGAATAAAGCGCCTGCGATTAGCTTACAAAATGAATTAATTCGCTATTTAAAACGCGAGCAATTGCAGCAAGATTTAGCTGCGGCATATTGGCGGTTAGGGCAGATTTATTACGATAGTTTGGCGTATTACCGCGCTTTGGATGCATGGTTAAAATCACTGGAGATTGCCAGTGAACGCCAAGATATTTATGCTGCGGCACGGGCGTATATCGGTGTAGGTAAGTTCTTCTTTGGCTTGGGAGAATATACCCGAGCTTTGCATTGTCATAGCATGGCGCAAACTATCGCCAACTCGCTCAATTTGATTCAGCTTGATACTGAAATTGGCCTAAACATTGCCGCTGATGCTTTTCGTTTGCAAGATTATGAGACGGCGTTAAATGCATTAAATAAAGCAAGGGCGGCATTTGATGCGGGCTTGAATCGGCCTTCTTGGTTGGGTGAGGCGGATTTTTATCAAGGCATGATTTATTTTGAGCAAGCGCAGTTTAGTCTGGCGCAAGAATACTTAAGCCGAGCGTATACCATTCATCACCAGCATCATAATACTTGGGGTGAGAGCCATGTTTTATTGGCGTTGGCGCGCACCTTTATCAAGCTGGGTGAGTATGCTGATGCGGTCGCATATTTAGAAACCGCCTGCACTTTGAGCGAGCAACATCAGCAAATTTTACTGAGTATTGAAGCGTATGAGATTTTATCCTTGCTCTATCTTGAGCAAGGAGACGCGGCCAAAGCTTTGCAGTTTCATAAGCGTTTACATGCGCTCATTCGCAGCAACCGGCATGAGCAAAACTCAGGGTTACGCTTGAGTCGAAATGCGAGTCAACGTTTGCAAGACATTGAATCACAGCTCGAACTGGCCCGACTGCAAGCGCGTGTGCTGCATTAGGACCTTGAGCGGCAAAAAAACCAAACGTCAACAGCGCCGAGTTCACACGGTATAATGACTTTCTTTGCTGTAATGAATGAGTATTATGTCTCGCGAAACGCTGTCTTTAAACGACGAAATGCGTCAATATTTCCTCGATACCGCTTTGCGCGAACCGGCTATTTTAGGTGAATTGCGTGATTTTACTGCCCAACATCGGGTGGCAAAAATGCAGTTTGCACCAGAGCAAGGTGCGCTGTTGATTTTTTTATTGCGCCTAATTCGTGCTAAAAAATACCTCGAGGTGGGCACATTTACCGGCTATAGCTCAATCGCTGCTGCGTTGGCGATGGGGCCAGAAGGGCGCGTGATTGCCTGCGATTTGGTCGAAGAATTTACCAAAATTGCCCAAGAATGGTGGAAAAAAGCCGGTGTTGAGCAGCAAATCACGCTTAAATTGCAAGCGGCGGTATTTTCCTTGGAGACCTTAGTCGCGGAAGGTCACTCAGGCACGTTTGACTGCATGTTGATTGATGCCGATAAGCCGTTTTATCCAACATATTATGATTTTGCCTTGGAATTGGTGCGCCCGGGCGGTTTGATTATTTTAGATAATATGTTTTTGGGTGGCCGTGTCGCTCATCCCAAGCCACATCATCCGGCCAGCGTGCAAATCTTGCATGATTTTAATCGGCAACTGCGTGATGATCCTCGTGTCGAGCACGCCATGTTGCCAGCGGGCGACGGGATGACATTGCTATTTAAACGTTGAGTTTTTTGCTGAATAGAAAAAAGGAAGACATAAAAAACCCTAGGGTATATACCGCTAGGGCTTTTTTGTTAAGGGCTGTGGCTCAATACCAAGTTACTTGGCCATTACTGGTGTTGTACATTGCACCAACAATTTTGATTTTGCCTTGTTCTTCCATTTCTTTCAGAATCGGGCTCATTTGGCGGATTTTTTCAACCGTTTGCTGCACATTCAGTTCGGCCACATCTTGCACGAACTCATGATTGTGAGAGTTCCGCTCGCCAGTGGTTTTGGTGGCGTTGACTGCTGGCATCAGTTTATCGAGTAAACCGGTTAAATTGCCCATTTTTACGTTGTCGCACGCGCCTTTAATTGCGCCGCAGCTGGTGTGGCCCAGTACCACAATCGCGCGTGAACCGGCCACTTTAGCGGCATATTCAAGACTGCCCAAAATATCTTCGTTCACCGTGTTGCCTGCTACACGTGCCGTAAACAAATCGCCAATTCCTTGGTTAAACACTAATTCAGGTGCTGAGCGCGAATCAATGCACGATACCACGCTGGCCAGTGGATATTGGCCCAGCGCAGTTTGCGTGATTTGTTTTTTATAATCTGGGGTAATGGCTTTGCCTGCACTAAAGCGGGTATTGCCATTTTTAAGGATGGTAATGGCTTGCTCTGGCGTAATACTAGCTTGCACTGCCTTAGTCATCGTTTTGCCAACGGCATAGGGCTCTGGTTTCACTTCACCACCGTGATCATCGGCAGCCCAGGCCGAAGAAACGGCCAAAACCGACGATAAAACCAGAGGAAGTAGTAAGCGTTTAGTTTTCATATCCATTAACTCCAGAAGTAAAAAATGAAATTACGAGTAAATTTAATCGCTTTTGTCAGCAATTGTGGCAATAAGTCACTTTTTTCTGAGTATAGTTCCATTTTTTGCTGACATTTAACTTTACTAAAAACAAAGAATGGTCTTGAAATACAAAGATGCATCATGTGGTGCTTGGCTTTGCGTTCATCACTTTGATGAAGGGGATGACAGAGATTGGAGTAAGGGCCTGAAAAATACTTAAATCCTTAAAAACATTAAGGTTTTTCGTTTCGTAGCGAGACAAAAAACTCGCGGTTTAGCTCTGCATTCCAGCAAAAATCTGCGACAATGCGCGATTAGCCTTGTTTGTGATCAGCATGAATACCTCTCATTCCCCGATTTATGATTTGCCCGCAGGCGTGACGCCGCGTCAACCTGTACCTTTTTTGCCGATGAGCCGCAAAGAAATGGATGCGCTAGGGTGGGATGAGTGCGACATTATTTTGGTCACTGGCGATGCCTACATTGATCATCCGAGTTTTGGGATGGCGCTGTTGGGGCGTTTACTCGAGGCGCAGGGTTTTCGCGTTGGCATTATTAGCCAACCCGATTGGACCTCGGCCGAGGCGTTTAAGCAGCTTGGCAAGCCGCGGCTGTATTTCGGTGTTACGTCGGGCAATATGGATTCGATGATTAACCGCTATACGGCGGATAAAAAGCCGCGCTCAGACGATGCCTACACCGCTGGCGGCATGGCGGGCAAACGACCCGATCGCGCGCTAAATGTATATTGCCAACGTTGCCGCGAAGCCTATCCGGGCGTGCAAATTATGGCGGGCGGCATCGAGGCCAGCTTGCGCCGTATCGCGCAATACGATTATTGGAGCGATAAAATCCGCCAATCGGCGCTGATTTATTCTAAAGCCGATCTTTTACTGTTCGGCAATGCCGAGCGCGCCTTGGTTGAAGTCACGCAGCGCGTTGCCGCCGGCGAAAAAATGAGCGAAATCCGCGATGTACGCGGTACGGCTTTTTTAGCGCCAAAAGGCTGGTTGCCTGCCGGTTGGGTTGAGCTGGATTCGTCGGTAGTGGATATTCCAGGCAAGGTTGATCAACATATCAACCCGTATGCGACTGAAGAAGATAAACAGCAAGGCGTTGAAGGCAATACTCCCGACTCCCCAATCCCAACTCCCCAAGTTATCCAGATGGTTTCTCGTGAAGCGCGCCTTGCTGCGCGCCGCGAAGTGCGCGGCCGCACGGTGATTCGGATTCCGTCGTTTGAAACGGTCACCTATGACCCAGTCAGCTACGCGCATGCCAGCCGCACCTTGCATTTGGAATCCAATCCGGGTAATGCCCGCGCCTTGGTGCAGCAACATGGTGAACGAGATGTGTGGATGAATCCGCCGCCGATTCCACTAGAAACGGCGGAGATGGATTACGCCTTTGATCAATACTTTGCGCGCAATCCGCATCCGAGCTACGGCCAGCAGGTGATTCCAGCGTGGGATATGATCCGGTTTTCGATCAATATCATGCGCGGCTGTTTTGGCGGCTGTACGTTCTGCTCCATCACCGAGCACGAGGGGCGGATTATTCAAAGCCGTAGTGAAGGCTCGGTATTGCGCGAGATTGAAGAAATCCGCGATAAAACTGCGGGCTTTACTGGGCATATTTCCGATTTGGGTGGGCCGACGGCGAATATGTATCGCTTGGCGTGTAAAGACCCAAAAATCGAAAAATCTTGTCGCCGCTTAAGCTGTGTTTATCCCGGTATTTGCGAGAATTTAAACACCGATCACAGCAGCCTAATTCAGCTGTATCGCAAAGCGCGTAAGATTCCGGGCGTGAAAAAAATTACCATTGGCTCGGGTTTGCGTTACGACTTGGCCGTGACGCAACCGGAATACGTCAAAGAATTGGTCACGCATCATGTGTCGGGCTATTTAAAAATCGCACCGGAGCATACCGAAGAAGGCCCGTTGTCCAAAATGATGAAGCCGGGCATCGGCACCTTTGAAAAATTCAAAGCGATGTTTGATAAATTTAGCGCTGAAGCCGGCAAGCGGCAGTATTTAATTCCTTACTTTATCGCCGCGCATCCGGGAACGTCGGATGAAGACATGCTGAACTTGGCGCTGTGGCTGAAGAAAAACGATTTCCGCCCCGACCAAGTGCAAGCGTTTACGCCAACGCCGATGGCAATGGCCACGACGATGTGGCATACCAAGCGCAATCCATTGAAGAAAATTCATCGCAGCTCGGAAAAAGTCGACGTGATTCGTGATGAAAAACGCCGTAAAGCGCATAAAGCGTTCTTGCGTTATCACGATCCAAAAAACTGGCCGCTACTACGCGAAACGCTGCGCGAGATGGGCCGTGCTGATTTGATTGGCAATAGCCCGAAACAGCTGATTCCAATGGAGTCGCCCGAAGAGCGCGCGATGCAAGCCCGACCGGTGCCGAAGGGCAATGCGCGTGGTGGCGGTGGCCCGGGTTCGGTTGGTAAAATACCCAATAGGAGTAATGGCGCGCGTACTACGACAAACAACGGTCAGCGAGCAATACCCCGTGGCGTTACGGCAGGAAAACCCAAAGCAGCGGCGACGGCTAACCGCCCGCAATCGGCTAAACCGAGTACCACATTAGTGAAAAAACCACGCGCTCGTTAGCATCGGGAAGCGCTCAGCCACGAGTGATGGATTGGTGGCTGAGCGTGCAAACTCAGCGTTTCAACACGAGATACTGGCAAAAGCGCTGGCATGTAGGTCGAGAAAATCCGCTGCGGCGGTTTTGGGGTTTAGGGAGCAATGGAACAGAAAGTGAACTTAAGCCTCAATTATTCCAGTATGAGCATCAAGTCTTGCCAGTGTATCAATCAGCGTTGTCCGTTTTACCCCAAAATTCCGGCACACCGCAGCCTTGGACATTCCGCCTTTTAGCGCAACCAGAATAGCTTCCAGCTTTTCACCTGCAATTGAGGGAGGCCTGCCGCCAACACGGCCACGACGCCGAGCCGCCGCCAGTCCAGCTACAACGCGCTCCTTGGTTAAGGCGCGCTCGTATTGAGCCAGAGCACCAAAGACATGAAACAGCAATTCTCCCGATGCGGTTGTGGTGTCCATGCCTTCAGTGAGAGAACGAAAAGCAACCTGCTTTTCCTTTAGTGTATTCACGATGGTCAGCAGGTGCGGCAACGACCGGCCAAGACGATCCAGTTTCCAGACCACCAACACATCTCCAGGGCAAACGAAGGCCAGAGCTTCGGCCAATCCTGGACGATCATCTTTTGCACCTGAAGCATGATCTTCAAACAAGTGGCGTGCATCAACCCCTGCCGCCAGCAGTGCATCACGTTGCAAGTCGGTAGTTTGGCGATCTGATTCAGATGAAACCCGCATGTAGCCCACAAACATATACGAAAAACCTCACTTTCAGTATTTCCGTACAATAGCAGATTGCGACATAGTTTTCCGTACATTTTTTCCTATTTAATTGGCGGTTTCTCCTCTCATTTTCATCGGACATCGTAACCAGTCGGCAAACAAGTGTTATCCGACACTTTGACATTGCATTTATGGGTGTATAGGTGTAAAAACACATAAACACAATCAACGGAGGTGCACCATGCAAACCACTCGCTGGAATGTGGCGGTTTCTGCCACGACCGACCAAGCTTTACGTATGTTTCTTGCCAGCCAAGGGCGCGGCAGAAAGGGCGACTTGTCGCGCTTCATCGAAGATGCAGTACAAGCGCATATTTTGGAGTTGACCGCTGAACAAGCCAAAGCGGCTAATGCCAATGTCAGCGAGACTGAATTAGACTCAATGGTTGATGAAGCACTTGATTGGGCACGTCAAAGTTAATGCGCGTCGTTTTGGATAGCAATATTTTGTTCAGTGCATTGATTTCTCCGCACGGTGCACCCGATATGATTTATCGGGCCTGGCGTGCCGCACGTTTTGAGCTTGTGACTTCGCGGGTGCAACTGGATGAAATCCGCCGCGCCAGCCGATACTCAAAACTGCAAGCGGTATTGCAACCGGCCAAAGTGGGGGCAATGCTCAATAATTTGCAACGCGCTATTGTTCTGGAGCGATTAACCATTGAGCACGAAGCCGACGATCCCGATGATGCATTTTTACTGGCGATGGCACTGGCAGGCGATGTGGATTATTTGGTTACCGGTGATCGGCGTGCTGGATTATTGCAGCGAGGCCACATCGGACGGACAAGAATTGTAACCCCTGCTGTTTTTTGTGCGGAGACGTTGTAATCAATGCCAGTTGGCTTTCTAACTCAAGAACAACGCGATGGCTTTGGCCGTTATGTCGGCTCACCCAGTTGCGAAGAGTTGGAACGCTACTTTCATTTGAGTGATGACGACCACAATAATCTGCGGCCTTTGCGGGGTAATCATAACCGACTCGGCTATGCAACACAGCTCACCAGCGTTCGTTATCTGGGCACATTTCCCGACGATTTTTCAGCGGTACCACTTGCCGTTATTCAGTTGCTTGGCCGTCAGCTAAACATTGCAGATATTGCCTGCATTAAAGATTATGCAGACACCCGACAACGATTACGGCATCTCACTGAGATTCAGAATCTCTATGGCTATCGTTACTTTGCCGATCGTAGTGTTGGTTTTCGTTTGAGCCGGTGGTTGTACGCACTGTGCTGGACGGGGACTGACCGACCAAGCGTGCTATTTGAACGTGCCACAACTTGGCTACTCACACACAAAGTCTTGTTGCCCGGCGTTAGTGTATTGGAGCGCTTTATCGCCCAATTACGCAGTCGGGTTGAGGAACGTCTTTGGTACACGCTGGGGCGCAGCGTGACCGAGCAACAACGCCAGCAACTATTAAAACTGCTGACTGTTGAAGAGGGCAATCGCGGCTCACGATTGGATCAGATCCGTTCTGGCCCCGTCATGGTGAGCGGCCCTTCACTAGTAAAAGCATTGCTCCGACTTGATGAAGTACGCGGTTTCGGCATTACGCTGCCAGCCGCAGCGCATATTCCGCCCAGTCGAATTGCGGCTTTGGCACGATTCGCCAACACAGCCAAAGTGACTGCGATTAACCGATTACCACCGGCTAGACAGTTGGCCACACTGGTGGCTTTCGCTGTTTGCCTTGAAGCGACATCGCATGATGATGCGCTGGAAGTTTTAGAAGCCCTGTTACGCGACATTTTTAGCCGTGCGGAAAATGCGGATAAAAAAGCACGCCTGCGGTCGCTGAAAGATTTGGATCGCTCAGCGGCCACGCTGGCCGTTGCCTGCCAGATGGTGTTGGATGCATCCATTGCCGATGGTGCATTGCGCACCGAATTATTTACCAGTTTGCCACGTGCCGAATTAGAAAAAGCCTTGGAAGAAGTTAATGCACTCATTCGCCCGGCCAATGATGTATTCCTTCATGCGCTGGACGACCGTTATCGCAGTGTCCGTCGCTTCCTGCCGGACTTATTGGCTCGCTTGCATTTCGGTGCCAATCCAACGGGTAAAGCCGTCGTTGCGGGTCTGGAATGGCTACACAAAAACCTGAAGCGCAAACAGGCAGAAAGCGATGCACCACAAGATGTGGTGGGTAAGTCTTGGAAAAAGCATATATTTGGTAAAGACGGTGCGCTGGATATGCGCGCCTATGTATTTTGCGTACTCGATGAACTACGCACGGCCTTATGCCGTCGGGATGTGTATGTCACACCCAGTTGGCGCTATGCCGACCCACGTCTTGGTTTGCTCGATGGTGCGGAATGGCTGGCGGCACGCCCCATTGTATGTCGATCACTGGGCTTGACCATCGAAGCCAAGCCCACGTTGGACGCATTCATCGCAGAAGTAGATGCGACTTGGCTGGCGGTTGCAAAACGCTTGCCAGAGAATCCAGCCATTCAGCTGACCGAAACCGACAATGGCAAGACCGAATTATCACTTGGGGCGTTAGACAAACTGGACGAACCACCCTCTTTGTTGCAACTGCGTGCCGCAGTAGCCGATTTGATGCCACGTGTCGATCTGCCGGAGATTTTGCTGGAAGTAGCAGCACGTACAGGTTTTACCAGTGCCTTTGCGCATGTTTCCGAACGCAATGCCCGTGCCGATAACTTTGCCACCAGCTTATGCGCGGTCTTGCTGGGAGATGCTTGCAATACCGGGCTGGAGCCATTGATTCGAGCAGACATACCGGCCTTACGGCGTGATCGGCTGTCTTGGGTGAGCCAAAATTATATTCGTGATGACACCTTGGCCGCAGCCAATGCCATTTTGGTTTCAATGCAGAGCCAACTTGAATTGGCTCAAACGTGGGGTGGTGGTGAAGTCGCTTCTGCCGATGGCATGCGCTTTGTCGTGCCGGTGCGCACCGTTCATTCAGGTCCCAATCCGAAGTATTTTGGTTCGGGTCGAGGCGTGACCTGGTACAACATGATTTCAGATCAGTTTTCAGGGATAAATGCCATCACCGTACTAGGCACGTTGCGAGACAGCCTGGTTTTGCTGGCCGTGGTACTCGAACAGCAAACCGAATTACAACCAACCCAAATCATGACCGACACCGGCGCTTACAGCGATGTGGTTTTTGGCCTGTTTCGTCTGTTGGGCTACCACTTTAGCCCACGATTGGCCGATGTAGGTGGCACCCGCTTTTGGCGCTCGCGTCCAGATGCGGACTATGGCCAACTCAATGGGCTGGCCAAACAATCGGTCAAATTGGAGCTGATTACTGAACATTGGGATGACTTGTTACGGCTGGCCGGCTCGCTCAAGCTTGGCCGCATTCCGGCCACCGGCATTATGCGCACTTTGCAAACTGGGGATAGACCAACCCGCTTGGCGCAAGCTCTGGCCGAATTTGGTCGGCTGGAAAAAACGCTGCATATGCTGACCTACATTGATGATGAATCAAAACGCCGTGCCACACTGACTCAGCTCAATCGAGGAGAAAGCCGACATAGTTTGGCGCGTGCGGTATTTCACGGAAAACGGGGTGAGTTACGCCAGCGTTATCGTGAAGGCCAAGAAGACCAACTGAGTGCGTTGGGTTTAGTGGTCAATATGATTGTGCTGTGGAATACGATTTATATGACGGCGGCACTGAAACAGCTCAAACAACAAGGCTACCCGATGCTGGATGCAGACGTCGCACGGTTGTCACCGTTGGGCTGGGAGCATATCAATATGCTGGGGCGGTATTCATTTGCAGTGCCAGATGAAGTTGCACGGGGCGAGCTTCGACCGCTAAGAAATCCAGCAGATGATTTGTAATGGCTCAAGAAAAAGCCTTAAGTACACTTTCTGTTCCATTGCTCCCTAAACCCCGTTTTGCTGCTAAAGATGGACGGTGTGGTTTGATTGGCTTCACGCAGCATCGCCACCAAATCGGCATCGTCAGTGAAGGCCATTTTTTTGCCAAATAAAATCAGCCAATCACCGTGCACTTCAACGATGCGGGCATGCAGTTGTGGCGCTTGATCGCGTGCTTCTGGCAGGGTGTAAAGATTAATACCTTGAAATTGAATGGTCATTGGAAAGGATGGATTCGTCGTTAATAAGCACGATCTTGCCGTGACTGGCTGATTTTGGCTATTGCGGATTTAAAAATAAGATCTGGCGCTGAGCGAGTATCATCAAAGCGATCTTGAAGTTTATTGGAGTGATTATGGAAGCGCGCATCACCGAATTAGAAATCCGCCTTGTATTGCAAGACGAATTACTCGATGATTTAAATCAAATCATCGCGCAGCAACAGCAGCAAATAGATCATTTGCAACAACAAATGCGTTACTTACAAGAACGCAGTGTAGGCCCCGAGCAATCTGGACGCAGTCTTTTGGATGAAATCCCGCCGCATTACTAGGGTCTGTTGATGTTTAGTTTCCCAAACCCTGGGCTGCATTGTTGCTTGATCAATGTGACGCAACGTCAAAATTTAGGCGTATTCATGTTTGATCCAATGATTGGGTTTTCGTCTTACCAAGGCCGCCATTAGTGCGGCTTTTTTGTGTTTAAAACATGATTTTTTCATACTGAATGTGGTTGGTAATTTTTTAATTTCACCCTGCTTTTCCTTACAAAGATGTGCATATTTGGCTGGGTTGATCAAGTTCAGCATGTTATGGTGTTTTTTCTGAAAATGAAAAGGAGTAGTGGATGAAGACGTCTACCATATCAACACGAACGACCTTTTGCTGGCCGGTAGTGCTACCTAGTTTGGCTTTAGTGGTGGTGCTATTGTTATTTTCAATGCTTGCGCCTAGCCAAGCTGAGTACATTTTTTCTTCAAGTAAGAGCTGGATCACCGCGTATTTTTCGTGGTTTTATACTTTAGCGGTTGCCGCTTTCGTTATTTTATTAATTGGTATCGCGATTAGCCGATACGGCAATATTCGCTTAGGGCCGGATGATGCCGAGCCCGAGTTTCGTTTTTCATCGTGGATCGCCATGCTTTTTGCTGCAGGTATGGGCGTAGGGCTAATGTATTTCGGGGTGGGCGAGCCAATACAGCACTTGATTGCGCCGCCAACGGCCGTCGTTGGCACGCCTTCGGCCGCGCGTGAAGCCATGCTGATGACCTTCTTTCACTGGGGGATTCATGCTTGGGCGATTTATGGTGTGGTTGGGCTGGTGCTGGCTTATTTTGGCTTTCGTTACAATCTGCCGCTAACGGTGCGCTCAGGGCTTTATCCCATTTTAAAAGATCGTATTAATGGCCCATGGGGTCATGCGGTCGATGTCTTTGCGCTGTGCGGCACGATTTTCGGGATTGCAACCACGCTAGGTTATGGTGTTTTACAACTGTCCGCTGGCTTAACTCACGTCACCGGCTGGGACTTTGCGGGCCTGCCGATGCAATTGGGTTTGATCGCTGCGGTGGTCGGTTTGGCGGGTTTATCGGCCGCATCCGGCTTAGGTAAAGGGGTGAGAATCTTAAGCGAGATTAATTTATCGCTGGCTATTTTCCTGATGCTGTTTGTCTTAGTGGTTGGCCCGACGCTCTATTTATTGGGCAGTTTTAGTGAAAATATTGGCAATTATTTAGCCAATATTGTGCAACTGACTTTCCGTAACTTTACCTATGAACCAGCCAATTCAGAGAATTGGTACCAAGGTTGGACCATTTTGTATTGGGCTTGGTGGATTTCTTGGGCACCGTTTGTGGGCATGTTTATCGCGCGGATTTCGCGTGGTCGCACCATCCGCGAATTCATTGTTGGGGTTTTGGTGATTCCAGCAACGTTTAATTTCTTGTGGATGACGGTGTTTGGCAATGCCGCTATTTGGGTCGATACCCATACCGCGATGGGGGCGCTGGGGGCCAGTGCTGGTAATGTCGATGCACTGTTGTTTACCTTCCTCGATTATTTGCCACTGGCTAGCTTGAGCTCAGTCGTTGCCTTGGTGTTGATTGCGATTTTCTTTGTCACCTCGGCCGATTCTGGCGCTTTTGTGATCGACAATATCGCGAGTCGTGGCAATACGAAGTCTCCCGTTTGGCAACGCTTGTTTTGGGCGGTGATTTTGGGCTTGGTCGCCGGTTGCTTATTGACCGCTGGCGGTTTAAAAGCCTTGCAATCAATGACGATTGTTGCTGCGCTGCCTTTTGCTGTGGTGATGTTGTTATTGTGCTTTAGTTTGCTCAAGGGCTTGCGAGCCGATGAACTGCATGCACGGCAAAAATTATCGCATGCGAGTAATTTTTGGAATGGGCAGCGTTGGCGTTCACGCTTGGTGCAGATTTTACGTCAGCCTACGCAGCAAGATGTTCGGGCTTTTTTAAGTGATACGGTGCAACCCGCGATGGAAAAAATCGCCGAAGAATTACTTAAAAATGGGGTTGAAGCGAAGGTTGAGCGCATTAGTGACGATAAAGTGCAGCTCGAAGTCATACAAAATCAGTTGCGTGATTTTGTTTATGGTGTGGCCTGCACGCAAAAACAGGTGCCTGATTTTGCTTTAGCTAATACCGCTTTACCGACCTCAGAACAAGCCGAAACGTTTGAACCGACGACTTATTTTACCGACGGGCGCAAAGGTTATGACGTGCAATCTTTGGTCGAATCTGAAGTGTTGGCGGATATTTTGAAGCAATACGAGCGGCATTTGAGTCTTTCACTCAATGCGGATGCCTCTTTATTACAACATGCGCCATCACATCGTTAATTTGACGTAAAGAAACAGCGCACATTGCTGCGCTGTTTCAACTTATACGCTATAAAAAACATACATCCTTTCTTCATAAGTAGGTCAAATGCGTCATTCTTTGACTCGACGCTGCTGCCAATGGTTAAAACCACTGGTTTCTCAATTTGGCGTGTATTTCTTTTTTGCGCTGGTGATTGGTCTTGGCTTATTGCTGAGCATTGTGGTGTTTTATAGCGGCAAGCAAGTGAATGCCGTCATTCAGCCCTTAGTCAATGAATCCGTACCGATTTTACGCACGATCAGTGAGCTTAAAACCAAGGTGACTGAGCGCCAAGTCATCATGAATCAGTACTTTGCGTATGGTCTTAATCAAGCACAGTTCAAAAAAAAATATGCTGATAATCAGTTGGCATTAACTCAGCTTTTGCAGCAATCTCACCCTAAGCGCCACCAACATCCTCGACACCTCGCGATTATGGCTTTAGATGATAATGCCAAATTATTAGCGATTCGCTTAGAGCAAGCCATGCAAGCCAAACCGGTGGATACCGATGAGGCGCGGGCGATTTTGGTGGAGAGTGCGATCGATACCAATGCATTTTTATCTGAATTAGATCATTCCTTTGTCGACGTGAGTCAAGAAATCGAAACCGCGAGTCGTCATTCTTTGCGTGACGTGAGCGTGATGATCAAGCTGGTGCTGGCGTATAGCTTGGCGATTGTAGTGATTGCGATTTTGGTTGCGTATTACATTCATGCGCGTCAGCGCGCTGAAAAAAAATTAGCGCATGCTGCACGCCATGATCGCTTAACCGACCTGCTCAATCGACGCGTTTTTGAAGCCGATATCACCGCTTTGGGTGATACGCCGTATGCCGTCATTTTGATTGCGATTGATCGTTTTCAACGAGTACAAGGCGGTTTGGGTTATGAGGCGGGTGATGAATTATTGGTCGCCGTCACCGCCCGATTGCAGCCGATTATTCAGCAGTTTGGTGGTGTGTTATATCGATTTGAAAGTTCTTATTTTGCCGCTTTATTGGATTTGCGCGGCGAAGACCGGCCTCCGGAGTTGCTGGCTAAAGCACTGCACGACGCGTTGCAAGTTGGTATTTTGATTGCGGGACATGAATTATTTTTAACTTTGAGTATGGGCGGTGCCATTTATCCGCAAGATGGCAGCGATGCGGTGACTTTGATCCGAAATATGGACGCCGCGCTCGAGCAAGCGCAGCAGCAAGGTGGCAATGCCTTGCGCTATTACGATCAAGAAATGAATGCACGTGCCTTAGAGCGTTTGGCACTTGAGGCGGATTTGCGCTATGCGATTGAGCGCAATCAATTACAGTTGTATTTTCAACCCCAAGCCGATATTGATTCATTAAAAATTGTTGGCGTTGAGTGCTTAATTCGTTGGCATCATCAAGGGCAATTAATTTCACCGATTGAATTCATTCCCTTGGCCGAAGAATCCGGATTGATTATTCCGATGGGTGAATGGATTTTGCGAACCGCTTGCCTGCAAGCCAAGATTTGGCAAGACGCTGGCAGGCCACTGATTGTAGCGATTAATATTTCGGTTAGGCAGTTTCAACACCCGCATTTTTTGTCTTTGGTGCGCCAAGTTTTACACACCACCGCGGTTGATCCAGCGTGGATAGAGCTCGAGATTACTGAAAGCGTCGTGATGCAAGATGCCGATCATACGATTGAGTTATTGCAGCAATTACGCAATTTAGGGGTGATGCTGTCGATTGATGATTTTGGTACTGGTTATTCCAGCCTGTCCTATTTAAGGCGATTTCCGATTAATAAATTAAAAATCGATCAGAGCTTTGTTGGCAATCTGGTATCCGGTAATCAAGACGCCGCCATTGTCGATGCCATTATTCGTCTAGGACATAATTTGGGCCTAACCGTGATTGCTGAGGGTGTTGAAACCGAAGCGCATTTAGCGGTTTTGGCGCAGTTGCATTGCGATGAAATACAGGGTTACTACTTCTCTCGACCCCTACCTTTAGCCGAGTTAACGCGGTTTTTGTCTCCGCAAATCGCTTGATCGGTGTCTTATCACGGTTAATCGCCATCTGAGCCGATTTTTTTTCTGGTAAAAAATGCGTAAAAACAGCAAATTGTGCAGTCTTAGCCGGTGAATTTCGGTATAAGAGAGCCTTCGCGTTTTATTGCTATTGAGTTTGGATTTCCTATGCCTAAGAAAAAATCGACTGCCACTCCTTCTATTGCCATTATTGGTGGCGGTCCTGCGGGCTTGATGGCTGCTGAAGTGATTGCTGCGGCGGGATATTCAGTTGAATTATTTGATGCAATGCCCTCAGTTGGGCGTAAATTTTTATTGGCTGGCGTTGGCGGAATGAATATTACGCACGCTGAAGATTCAGCGCTGTTTTTAGGCCGCTATGGCGCAGCCAGCCAAGACCTAGCGCCAATGCTTGCGCCGTTTGATGCCAATGCACTCACTAGCTGGGTGCATGAACTTGGCATTGAAACTTTTATCGGCTCATCCGGGCGG
The DNA here is from genome assembly GCF_020531905.1 of Deefgea salmonis. GTDB lineage: Bacteria > Pseudomonadota > Gammaproteobacteria > Burkholderiales > Chitinibacteraceae > Deefgea > Deefgea salmonis. Next base: position 41,235 of record NZ_JAJAWG010000008.1, read on the forward strand.
GTATTCCCCAAAGAAATGAAAGCCGCGCCATTATTGCGCGCGTGGTTAGCGCGGCTTAAAGCCAGTGGCGTTAAGTTTCATGTGCGTCATCGCTGGTTAGGCTGGGATCAAAACCAAGCATTGCGTTTTGCCAATCCAGAAGGAGAAGTGCAGCGCACATTTGATGCCGTGGTGTTGGCTCTAGGCGGTGGCAGCTGGGCCAAACTGGGCTCTGATGGCGCTTGGGTGCCATTATTGGCCGAGCAAGGCGTGGATATTGCGCCTTTAAAGCCAGCTAATTGCGGTTTTGACGTGGCTTGGAGTGCGCATTTAAGCGAAAAATTTGCCGGAAGCCCGCTCAAATCAGTGGCGGCAGCAACTCGCCCGCATGATGCAAAAAAAGTCGGTGAATTTGTACTCACCGCAGGCGGCGTTGAGGGTAGCTTGGTGTATGCGCTGTCTAGCCAATTGCGAGATGATATTGCCGAGCACGGTAGCGCAACGTTGTGGCTGGATTTAGTACCGCAAAAATCGTTGGCGCGGGTGACTGAAGAATTATCGTTGCCGCGTGGCGCCGATTCAATGGCCAATCATTTACGCCGCAAGTTAGGGATTGAAGGCGTTAAAGCCGGCTTATTGCGTGAATTCGTCAGTAAAGAAGACTTTATGCAACCGGCAAAATTGGCGGCGGCGATTAAATCATTGGCCATCACGCTTGTGGCGCCGCGCCCGATTGATGAAGCCATTAGCAGCGCCGGCGGAGTGATGTTTGCTGGCTTGGACGACAATCTGATGCTTAAGCCAGCGCCCGGCGTATTTTGCGCCGGTGAAATGCTCGATTGGGAAGCGCCAACCGGTGGCTATTTACTCACCGCTTGTTTCTGTAGTGGCCGCGCAGCCGGCTTGGGCGTCATCAATTACTTGCAAAGCGCACCAGCGACTCAAGCTAAAAAAGCCGCCGTTAGCCCCACTGAAGGTAAAGTGGCCAAGCCTAAAGTGGCGGTTGCAATCGCCGATGAAGCGCTGCCGGTGAAAGCCAAACGAGCGAGTAAAGCCAAGGTTGACGCAGTAGCATCCATCGTGGATGCCGCTGAAGCGCCCAAAAAACGCGCCGCTAAAGCCATCTCCGTAGCGAGCAGCGAACTTGAAGTTGCACCGGTCAAAGCCAAACGCAGCCCGAAAGTCGCTGAAGTAGCTGTCGCCGATGAAGTGGCAGCGGCAGTAGTTCCAGCCAAAGCCAAACGCAGCACGAAAGTCGCCGCAGTAGCTGTCGCCGATGAAGTGGCAGCGGCAGTAGTTCCAGCCAAAGCCAAGCGCAGCAGGAAAGTCGCTGAAGTAGCTGTCGCCGATGAAGCGGCAGCGGCAGTAGTTCCCGCCAAAGCCAAGCGCGCCCGTAAACCAAGCCAAGAATAAACCATAAGTAAGCTGCGGTTGATGGCCGGCATTGATGCGGGTGGCGCGGTTTACTGATCGACTGATTACCATTTAATTGAGATAGACCATGACTGATATGATGCAAGAACCGTTGTTTTCCTTACTTGATACCGCATTAGCCAACCGCGCGGACTTAATTACTCAACTCGCCGCCGAGCAAACTAATACTTACCGTTTATTTCACGGCAGTATTGAAGGCGTACCGGGTTTAACGATTGATCGTTATAACGATTTAATCCTGATTCAAACTTTCCACCGCGCTTTGTCGATTGAGCAATACGCCGAAATCGAAGCGTTTTATGCCCGCACTTATCCCGCATGCGCGCTGGTTTATAACGACCGCAGCCACGGCCATTCGCGGGTGATGAATCGCCTGACCGAAGCCGAAGAAATCATCGCTTACGAGCCACGCATTGCCCAAGAGCTAGGGGTGAATTACCGCATTCAAGGTCGTCACAACGGCCAAGATCCATGGTTATTTTTAGATTTACGCGCCGGCCGTCGCCGCGTGATGCAAGAAGCGGCGGGTAAATCCGTGCTCAATTTATTTGCCTACACCTGCGGCGTGGGGATTGCAGCCGCTAAAGCGGGTGCACGCCATGTGGTGAATATTGATTTTGCTGAATCGAGTTTATTGGTGGGTAAAGACAACGCCAAACTCAATGATTTGCCAATCCGCGTGCGCTTTGTGCAATCGGATGCTTTTGCCGCATTAAATCAATTGTCGGGTAAAGGTCAGGCGACGATGGTGCGCGGTAAACGCATGCCAACGTTCCCAAAATTGGAAAAACAACAATTTGATTTGGTGATGCTCGATCCACCCCGCTTCTCAAAAAGCCCATTTGGCGTGGTTGATTTAGTCAATGATTACGCCTCGGTGTTTAAGCCAGCACTATTGTCGACCAACGAAGGCGGTACGCTGATTTGTTGCAATAACGTCGCCCAAGTGTCACGCGATGCTTGGCTCGATCAACTCGAGCGCTCTGCGGCTAAAGCTGGCCGCCCTATCAGCAGCATGGAATGGATTAAGCCCGATAGCGACTTCCCAACATCGGATGGTCAGCACCCGCTTAAAATCGCGCTATTGCGCGTTTAATCTGTCTTATCACAATGGCCTGCTTTGCAGGCCATTTTTTTATCCCGATGCGTGTATTCAATTGCTACGTTGCAATGTAAATTATGCTGGGTATTTATCTACAAGCTATTATTAATAAGGATTTGCTGGCAATACCTTATAGCAAAATACCCTTGCGTTGATTTAGCCACTTGGCAAATCAAATGCATGCCGGATTCGTGCGCCGAGCTCTTCTGGGGTGCGTGAAATAATCACTTCGGGCACCGCGTATTTAAGTGTCAGCCGTTGTAGATCTTCAAAGCCGTAGGACACCATAAAGGGATTCACGCCGGCCGCTTGCATGGCCAGATAATCTTTATGCTCATCACCACAAGCAAAGGCACGAGCGGGGTTGATGCCCAGCTGATTCAGTGCGGTGCTGAAATAGACGTTTTTCGGCGTTTTGAGCGCAATGCAGCTAAAAAAATCCAATTGTTGAATGTCTAAATCATGCCGAGCAAACAGGCGGGCCAGAGTGATCGCCGGCTCGTGCGTCACGTTGCGCGTCACCAGACCGACTTTAATGCCCGGTGTGGCGAGCAATTGCTGCAATAAAGGCGCGATGCTGGGGTAGAGCATGGCTTGTTCGCGGTAAATGTCGGTCAGGGTGGCGATGAGTTCTTTGCGATTGGAATTGCCGAGGCTTTTGGCTAGGTTGCGTGGAAATTCTTTGAGTCCACCCAGATATTTGAATAAATTGCGCCTTTTTTGAAAGCGTTCCAAATCGCCAATTTGCATACCATGCAAGCTAAATGCGGTTTCTATGGCGCTAAATGCATCGATAATAGTGCCATCGGCGTCTAATAAGATAAGGCGATCGCGGCTGGCATACATAGGCGTTCCGATGCTGGAAATAAACGCTAAGGTAGCGATCAATTATTGAAATAAGATGAATCGCCGATTTTATGCACATAAAGAGACAAATGGCGCTGAGTGCCGCGCTTTAAAAATAGGCGTGGATTTTGTTGCTCACGCCGATTTGGGCAGATTCCGTTACACTGTCGGCCTTCATAAGGACGACAATCAATGGCAATTAAATCAACGGTATTCAAAGCCGAGCTGAATATTACCGATATGGATCGTGGTTATTATCAAAGCCATGCCCTCACAATTGCGCGCCATCCTTCGGAAACTGACGAGCGCATGATGTTGCGTTTGGTGGCTTTTGCGCGCCATGCCAGTGAATCATTGGAATTAACTCGCGGCCTTTCGGCTGACGACGAGCCGGATGTGTGGCAAAAAGACTTAACCGGTGCGATTGAGACGTGGATTGAGTTGGGCTTACCCGATGAAAAACGCATCAAAAAAGGCTGTGGCCGTGCCAATGAAGTTTGGATTTATGCCTACGGTGGCCGAGTGGTGGATATTTGGTGGGATGGCATTAAAAATGCGCTGACGCGTTTTGAGCATTTAAATGTGCTGAGCATTCCAAGCGATACTTTGGCCGAGTTAACCCAAATGACCGCGCGGACCATGCAGTTGCAGTGCACCATTCAAGATGGCCAATTGTGGATGTCGGATGCTAACCACAATGTGCTGGTTGAAGTCACCACACTACAATCTGCAGCAGTATAAGCCTGTAGGCTTTTATTTATATTTGATAGCGAGATATACCCACTATTTATCTCATGAATAGTGGGGCTTGCGCAATTTGCGGTGCACTGCTTTTATTCTATGGTGCATTGCGGTTTCAATTTCTATACTCAATGGCCACCTTGAGGTTGCCATGCTGCCACTCTTTTTTCATCATCTATTTCAAAGCGCCAAAGTCGAGTCGGATTTGGCGGCATTTGAACGTCTTAATGCTTTATCGCCTCGGCTGAGCGATGCAGAAATGCCAACACAGCATCCAGAAGAAAAAACCATTATCTGTCGTGAAAGCATCGTCAATCGACAGGAGCGGGTGGTCGGGCATGAATTTATGCTGAAAAAGAACATTACCGAGCGCGTGCATACCGGTCATGCGATGCGGCGTTTATACGATCAGGCCTTGCTTAGCCAATTACTTAATTTGTCGTTGTTGCACTTATTGGGGCATCGTTTTGCCTTGGTGCATTTTGAGGCATCGCATATTTCGGATGCGCAATTTACCAATTTGCATGGACGGCATTGTGTATTGGTGCTGCGTTTTGGTGATGAGCCGGTGACGGAGGTTATTTATCAACAGATTGTTGCGCTGCGCAAAACCGGTTTGATGTTTGGGATTTTGGCGCATGAATGCCTGAATCCGAATATGGAAACGCTGATCGCGCAGATTGATTTGCTGGTGCTTGATTTGAATGAAGCATGGGTTTTTTTACCGGATATTGCCGCCAAAGCCATCGCGCAAACGCACTGGCCTTTATTGGCGTGCCATATTGACTCTTATGAAGCCTTCGACTGCGTTTGGGAATCGACCTTATACGCGGAGCGAGTGATGTTTTTTCAAGGGCCTTTTATCAGTGCGCGGGATGCTTGGGGAGTCAATCCCATCGCCGCTTTGCGCGGTCAAGTTCAGCATCTGCTCGATTTAATTGAACAAGAAGCGGACACCGCAATCTTGGTCGAGGCATTAATTGCCGATCCGGTGTTATTGTATAAATTACTGCGCATGGCCAAATCCCACGTTGCCGATGAGATTGGCAGCGCTGAACAAGCCTTGTTACTGATTGGTCGTGGCGCTTTGCATCGGTGGTTGTTGTTTATGCGCAATAGCCAAAGCGACGCTGCCGATTGTGATTTAGCGCTGCGACAAGGCGCGTTGCGCCGTGGCCGATTCATGCACAATTTGGCGCAAACGTATTTAGATCGTCATCAGCGTCAGCAAGTTTTTTTGACTGGGGTGCTTTCACAAATGGAGGGCGTTTTGCAGCAAACTCTCGCCGAATTGCTCAAAGCGCTGCATGTGCCGCGTTGGGTGAGTGAGGCTTTGTTGGCGCGATCTGGGCCTTATTTTGTGTATTTACAATTGGCGTCGGCTGCCGAAGCGCAGCAATTTAATGTGCTTAGTCACCTGTGTCAGGTACTGGATATATCGCCGCATGCCGTCAAAGCCGCCCAGCACGAAGCGACATTATGGGCTGAGCAGATACAGGCAAGAAACTGATGCAGATCAGTGATCGGCTGATGGTCAAGATGCTCACTATCCTTTCGTGGCGTGAAGCACTAAGATAAAGCATCTTTTAAGCCAATAGCCTAATTCATTATGTTGCCTTATTTATCTTCTTTTTTTGGTAGTTTACTGCTGGTTTTTGCCGCTTTAATGCCAATTTTAAACCCGCCCGGCCATGCGCCGATTTTTTTGGTATTAACTGAGGGTTACACCAAAGACGAGCGGATTATTTTAGCTAAGCGAGTCGGCGTATATAGCTTTATTTTGCTGGTATTTAGTATGTTTATCGGCATTTATGTATTGGAGTTTTTTGGCGTTTCTTTGCCGATTGTTCGAGTGGGTGGTGGCTTATTAGTTGCAACTGCTGGTTGGCAATTAATGTCTGCCGATACCCATGCGCCCAATGCCGTATCAACACTGGATGGCAATCGACCCAGTTCTGAGGAATTACGTCAAAGGGCGTTTTTTCCGCTGACTTTTCCTATTACAGTGGGACCGGGCTCAATTACCGTCGCCATTACGTTGGGGGCGAGCTTTAAATCGTCCGGGATTGAAACCTTTACCATGCCAATTGCCAGTGTGATTGCCGTGGCGATTACGTCGTATTCGGTGTATTGGTGTTATCGCTATGCAGATAAATTATTGAAATGGGTCGGAGCGACGGGGTCGGTGATTTTTCTACGACTTTCGGCGTTTATTTTGTTTTGTCTTGGGATTCAGATTTTTTGGACCGGTGCGACCGATTTAATGGGGGCTTTTGTGCAATTACATTGGCCACGAGGGTAACTATAGCAATCATCACCAGTAATCAATTTTTCTTTGATTTAATGATTGTATTAATTTGGCTTTATAGTTTTCTTCTTCTTGAATTAATTGTTGTTTTTGGATTTGTTGTGGTTGGATTTGCCGGCATAGTACTTCGCCAGAAGTCGGATTTAATACGATTTTTCTGGCGCAATTGCCGCCCAAATCACTCGCCAATAATGGAATTCCTTCGGCACTGAGCCATTGGTGCGTAAATTCAATATTAGTTTCACCAATGGTTTTTTTTCCTGCACTCGGCACTAAATTTCCTCCCCCAAAGGCCTTTGCTTGCAAACGGCCTTTTTTTGCGCCTTGTTTGAGTAAAGCATTCACTAATAACTCCATCGACGCCATTCCTGAATGTAATGAATCCACATCTTGTCCAGCACGTGCGCCAAAATTAGGCAGCATAAAATGATTCATTCCCGCCATTTTGAGTTGCGGATCAAATAAGCACACCGAAATACATGAACCCAATAAGGTCATGATCGGTTGATGTTGTTCGACGGCAATATCGCCAGAATGAATATGTCGCGCATGACGCTCAAGTTGCTTCATTTCATTCATTACAGGCGGTGTGCTCGCTTGCTGCAGCGCTAATATGGTTTTCACGATAAATCACCACTGAGGGTCGATTTTTCTGGCCCTACCATCATGGCTTCCCCTTGATTGCTGACTGACTTAGCCTTGATCAGCATAGCTCAAATTTCATTCCGATTATTTGTGATGCCATCGGTATAAAAATACGCTGGTGGTGTATCTACGTCTGCGCCTTATTGGCTGCTGCCCCGCAATAAATACCCTGTGGATAAATATTTATTCGCGGGTTTCTTGTGAATTTATTGGGGATAAGTAGGTGAATTAAGCGTGGGTTTGCTGGGCATGATTTGGGTGTAAGCGATTATTTGAGGAAGGGGCTTAAATTCATCACCAAAAACAGCACCCTTATTTTTCGCAAATATACCAAAACCATGCTTTCACTAAGTATTTGTAAGTCATACACAATAAGTACTTATCCACAGCTAGCTCGAGCCCTTATTTATTACTACTAATTTAAAATAAAAACCAATAAGACCAAGCTTTTTTCAAGAAAAAACCTGTGGATAAGTCGCTAAAATCATGCTGACTAAACCCAAGAAAGTGTCTAAAAAAGCTAGGCTTTACCGGCAAATTGCGCCAAAATTGAACCCCAGCTGAAATGCGCTCAACAGCGCAATGGCAATAAGGAGCTGAACGTGGAAGTGAATATTTTTAAAAGCATGAGCAACCCGAGTAAGTGCCTCGTTTTGCCAGTCGATCTCGATGTCGATCAAAGCCAATTACCCATTGACGACAAAGACTATGAAAAAGTCTATTTCCTACGGACCCGCACATTGAGCATTGGCAACGACAATGTCAGTTTTGATCCGGCCACCGCATTAGCGGCATTGCACCACCAAGGGTTTTATTTATTTCAGCTGTAATTGAGCGTGAATACGCTGCGCAAGGATGATTTTTATGCAAACGTCAATATTGGCGAACGCCCAGCGAATCGTAGTTAAAGTGGGCTCTAGCCTAGTGACCAATGAAGGCAAAGGTTTAGACCATGCAGCATTGACACGCTGGGCGAAAGAAATTGCCCAATTGACCAAGCTGGGTAAACAAGTGGTTTTGGTTTCATCTGGCGCCATTGCCGAGGGCATTGCTCGACTGGGTTGGACGCAAAAACCCAGTGCAGTGCATGAAAAACAAGCTGCGGCAGCCGTTGGCCAACTGGGCTTATGCCATGCCTACGAAAGTGCTTTTCGCCAACACGATTTAATGTGCGCCCAAGTGCTACTCACGCATGAAGACCTATCTGATCGCACGCGTTATCTCAATGCCCGCTCAACGTTGCTGACGTTATTGCAACTGGGTGTGATTCCCATCATTAATGAAAACGACAGCGTGGTGACTGCTGAGATTAAATTTGGCGATAACGATACGCTGGGCGCTTTGGTGACCAATCTGATCGAAGGCGATGCCTTGGTGATTCTGACTGACCAAACTGGGCTATATACCGCTGACCCACGGAGCAATCCCAGCGCCACCTTAGTCAAGACTGGCACTGCAGGTGATCCTAGTTTGGAAGATATGGCCGGTGGTGCAGGTTCTAGCGTGGGTACGGGGGGTATGTATACCAAAATCATCGCCGCCAAGCGTGCCGCCCGTAGCGGCGCCGCAACCATCATTGCTTGTGGGCGTGAAGAACAAGTACTGACTCGTTTAGCCAGTGGTGAAATGATCGGCACACAATTGCGCTCAGCAACGTGTGCTTTGGCGGCCAAAAAACAATGGATTGCCGACCATTTGCAACTCAAAGGCAGCGTCACGCTGGATGCCGGTGCAGTACGCGCGTTAACCCAGTCGGGCTCCAGTTTATTACCAATCGGAGTGTTGGCGGTTGAAGGCGAATTTTTACGCGGTGAAGTGGTGCGTTGTTTAAATCCTGACGGGCTCGAAATTGCTCGAGGTTTAATCAATTACAGCTCGCAAGAAACGCAGCGAATTTTACGTCAGCCAACGGGGCAGATTGAGGCTGTTTTGGGCTATATCGACGAAGCTGAGCTGATTCATCGCGATAATTTAGTGTTGTGCTAAAGACGTACACCGAACGGATTTTGGTGAACGCAAAATAAGTGGTTGTCTGCAATAAAAATGCCGCTCTATCGCCATAGAGCGGCATGGGTATACGTTGCTAGGCTATAAAATATATAGCCTAGCTGGATATACCTAGATTGCTTTGAGCATGATGCTGGTTTCGCGTGGCGCATCTTGTGTGAGCACTGGCGTTTGGGTGTCGCTGATTTTAATCAGCTTGCCATCTTGCTCTAAACGCGCACTCAGGCTGTAACGATGCTTGGGATTAATCGCTTCTGGGGCAAATTTCAGCGTTACCGTTGGCGGTGTGCCTTGCGTTAAAGTGATGACTTTTTTCGCAATCAATTCGGATGCCACGTCCATTTTGGAGACATCGCGCAATTCAACGGTGAGTACCGCGCCCGGATACAGTCGGCGGTCTAGCCACATGACTTTGGCGGTAACGCTTTCAATCGCTTTATTTTTCACAATCCCATACATCGAAAAAGCTTGTTTGACTTCGGCTGGCGTCATTTGCAAAGCGATAAACTCTTTGCCATTTTTGCTGGCCGGATTAAATGGGTTATTACTGGGTAATTGTGCTAAATAAACCCGCTGGCCATCATCGCCCAGAATAAAACCGGGCGGAGGATTTTTTTCGAGCTGATTCCATGCTGATTTTGGAAAAACTAGGATATCGAGTAAGGGGTAATGCTGTGGATCACTGCCGCCGCGAAAACGATATTCAAATTGTTGCAAAGCCGTTTCACCATAAAATGGAATCTCACTGCCCGATTTCACGTCCACTTGCACGTTATTGGCCGTCCAGCGTTCTGGCGGAATAAAAATCAAGCCGGATGCCGCATCCCGAATCGGGTTGAGCGGCTCATCAGCCGATATCAATGTGCAATTATTGGCCACAATCACCTCATCGACTTCCAAAAAGCCGCCTTGGCCTTTAAGCCACACGGTGGTGGTGCCATTGCTGTATTTGGCGCCAGACGCCGAGATCACATGCGGTAGTTTTTGGAATGTCCAGCCACTGAGTAATTCAAGCGAGTCAGGTGTCGTCATTCTGATTGTAAACGATTGGCCTTCATCACATTGATAGCGCTGTAATGGCGCATCGCTCGCGGCGATTGTGAGTGAGCTGGCAAAAAGTAGAGGGAAAATAAAGGCTTTCATGGCTTGCTCACGTCATATTTTGAGCTGATATTGTGGTCATAAACTGACGAACAATAAAGGTGAAAATTCCCTTTGTTCGTCAGTTTGTATTCAAGATCTCAAAAGATGACTTGCTCAGGAAATCCGCGTTTTTCACTCGGGGCATGCATTAACGGGCGGGGTACTGCCATTAAAATAATCAGTTTTTCAATCGGCGGTTCGCGCTGCAAGATCAGCTCTGGCAAAGCAATGCGCTGATTGTCGCTACTGTCGCTATCGATAATGCCCATTCGATCGACATTACAATAGCGAACTTCTAGCCGTAAGATATCTGGCGTTGCGGCCAATTCGGTAATGAGTTGCTCGCACAAGGCATCTGGATTGAGCTGTTGATGAATGTCTTGTAATTCGGTGGTGAGATTTTTGATGCGTGTTTGTTGTTCGATTTGCTCTGGGCTGGGCGTCATGCTGCTTGAGTTTTGCATTCTGAGCATGGTGCGAGCATTCACTAGGCTGCTTTCGAGCAGCTTTTTTTTATTTTCCACGCTGGCGATGGCCAGCTGCGCTTGAATCGCGATGGTGTCTAAAATCCGCTCGGCACCCAGTTGCACCAAGGCATCGGGCGATTGGGCGGGTTGGCCCAGTTGGTAATTAGACAAAATCAGTAATGTTTGCGGTACATCTTGGCGAATTTGCCCGGCGTGCTCACTCATGCCGTAGCGTACTTTTTCATGCGCGTCGGCAATTAAGCCCACATAGGCCATGTCGGCCAGCGGCCATGCGGCAAACCAAGCTTGCAGTCCGGGGTCGCGACCGACAACGTCACGCATTCGATCCGGCGTTGCAAACAGTAATTGCAAAGTACGATCTTGCCGCCATGTTTCATGATTGAGCGCAATCGGCGCAGGCAGTTGAGCCGCCAAAGCATTGGCGTGTGTTTGCGCCCAATGCAGGTAGGGCGCTAATCGGGTTGCATAATTGCGCGCCAAACGAATGTGCGGATGCGCAATGTCGACTATGCGTTCGATACTGGCCTCATCCTCCGCGGTGAGTTTGGGTTTGGCGGTAAACCAAGATCGGATTGTGCTCCACATCGTACTGACTCTGTTCGGTTAAGAATGAATACAATATATACGCTCAAGCCGATCGGCTGTTATGGATTTAGCGCATATAAAGTGCTTTCATCGGGTGGTGTTAATTCACGAATCACACGGGCGGGATTGCCGCCAACTAGCACGCAAGATGGCACATCGCGAGTCACGACGCTGCCAGCGCCAATCACGCTATGGTCACCAATGGTCACACCGCCACAAATAATCGCGCCCGCCCCAATCCAGACGTTATTGCCGATGGTAATGCCTTTGGCGCAATACGCCCATTTTTGGCGTTCAGTCGGGTCGACTGGATGGGTGCCGGTTTGGATTTGGACATTGGGCGCGATGATGGTGTGGTGGCCAATCGTGATCGGCGCGCCCGGCGCTGCGGCGATTTGCGCGTTGTAATTAATAAACACTTTTCGTGAGAGTTTGATTAAGTGGCCGCGGGCAATCGCTAAAGGCGGCGAAATAATAACTTCATCGGCTTGGGCAAACAGTGCTTTGAGTAGTTCTGGCCGCTCATGCTGGGCTTCTGGCGGCAGATGATTAAAGCGATGCAGTAATTCGCCTTCTCTTTGCCAGTGCGTTTCAGAACCTAAGTCGCTAAAGGGAAAACAAACAAGATCATGATTCATACATCACCTAGAGACAATCAGTCGTTGATAATATGCGTGAACAAAGCTTACGGTATATTATAAGGAAAATGACGGTGTGAATAATGCCAATAATTAAAAATTAAAGGGTGGGTATGCAAAATTGGGGCGTAAAAACACGGCTTTTAGCTGGTTTTGGGGTGGTTTTGTTGTTGTTAGCGATTGTGGCGATGGTGGCTTTATTGAGCCTGACACAGCTGCGCGGCAAGGTTAGCGAGCTGGTGGAGGAGCGTTATCCCACAGTGGTGAAATCCAATCAATTGATTGCGATTGCTTATCAAACCGATTTAACGCTGCGTAACGCCGCTTTAGCCGAAACAACGGGCGATACCGATACGATTTTGACGCAGTTAGAGTCCGAAGCCAGCGCAGAAGAACAACAAATTGCTGAATTAAAGGCGCTGATCGGCGCAGACGCCCAAGCGCAAGCGTTGCTTACTGAGGTAGAGGCAAGTAATGCGGCAATGGATTTACAAAAAACCAAATTAGCCGGTTTATTAAGACTAGATCGCACTACGGGTGGGCATTTTATTACCACTGAATACGCCAAAGTCAGCAATGCCTATCGGGATGCTTTGCTCAAATTAGCCGCCTATGAAAGCCGCTTAATGGATGAAGATAAAACCTCGGTACAACGCAGTGTCAGCACGGCGGTCAATAGCATTTTATTGGTGAGTTTGTTCGCGATTGTATTGGGTTTAATTTTGGCTTGGTTGATTGGCTCAAAAGTGATTGCCGCTTTGGATTCGGCCAGTCGTGTGGCCAGCAAAATTGCCAGCGGCGATTTAAGCCATGATTGGCGCGGAACGCAGTTTACCAATGATGAATTGGGGCAATTACAGCGCGCTTTGCAAACCATGCAAGAAAATCTGGTGCAAATTATTCGCCAGATTCAAAGTAATGCCACCGCGGTGACGCAAGCCGCGCGAACCTTGTCATCGGCCTCGCAGCAAATTACTTCGGGCTCAGAGTTGCAGTCGTCGTCAGCCAGCTCAATGGCCGCGGCAGTCGAAGAGATGAGCACCAGCATGGATCAAGTGGCTGACAATACCCATGATGTTGAGCAAAAAGCGCGGGGTGCGGGTGAATTGGCCAATGCCGGTAGCCTAGATGTTTCGGCGGCAGCGCTGGAAATGCAGGCGATTTCTGGTGAAGTGCTGGGCGCATCCGAACAAATTACTGAATTGGGTCGAAATATCAATGAAATCGGCACGATTGTGGTGGTGATTAAAGACGTTGCTGATCAAACCAATTTATTGGCGCTGAATGCCGCGATTGAAGCGGCTCGTGCTGGCGATATGGGGCGTGGTTTTGCCGTGGTGGCCGATGAAGTACGTAAACTGGCTGAGCGCACCGCGCAATCGGCCAGCCAAATCACCAAGATGGTCAGCAATATTCAAAGCAGCGCACAAGATGCGGTGACTCGCATGAGTAGCGGTAGCCAGCGTGTTGGCGACGGTTTGCAATTAACCACTCAAGCGAGCGAGAGTATTGGCCGCATTAACCAACGCAGCGGTGAAGTGGTGCATTCGGTGCACGAAATCAGTGAACAAATGCAAGAACAACGCTCGGCGGCGCGCGATATCGCGGTCAATGTTGAGCGCATCGCGGCGATGGCCGAAGAGAACTCAGTGGCGGTCCGCAATATGGGCGATTCGATTGGCCAGCTTGAGAGTATGGCCGAGCAACTGACTGCGACGGTGCAGCGTTTTAAAATGACTTAATCCGTGCGGATTGAGATGCCGCTGGCGACGATGTTGCGGTGACGGCTGCGGTCTATTAAGTTGATCAACAGTACGCTGATCGGGCTGATTTGCTCATTTAAGTGGGGCATTACCAACCGAATCTGGCGCTGATTTTTGCTTTTTTGTTGAGGTGGAATATGACTGAATTGATTGCCTATATTGCGCCACAAAATGTGTTGCCAGCCTTGTCTGACTGTATTTTGATTTTAAACAGCAGCAATACGCATTTGAATTTAGTCATGGAAGAGCAGACTAAGAGCACGCAAAAGCGTTTGGTTTTGCCGCAACCGGCGCAACGCTTGTCGATTGGGACTGAAGCTTGCCATTGGCTGATCGCGAGTTTGCATCATGAGCCACAAGCTTTAACGCCGACCAATCGGGCGGGTTTGCAGATTCGGGCGATGGGGCATTGCCTGAATCATCAAGATTTAGCGCACAGCCTTAATTTGGGTGACGCGTGCAGTTTGAATGAATTGATTGCGGCGATGTTGCAACGACAAATTGACGATGGGGCGAGCTTGACCGAGGCGATGCTGATCGCCAATGCGCAATTAAAAGGCCAGATCAGCTATCTGTGTCACCAACAAAGCCAAGCGCAGTTTATTTTGGCCAGTTGTTTGGGCCAGCCCTTGTTTGTCGGACTTGAGTCGGGCTTGCGGCAAATTTGTTGCAGTAGTTTACGGCTGATTCGCCAACGCGCTAATCAGGTGTATACGATGAAAGACGGCGACATTGTTCGCTTTGGGCTAGATACCCCTTTGTTAGTTCTGGGGGGTGGCTTTGAGCAAGTGTTAGAGATGCCGGCCGTGACCAAGAACCAAAGTGTGCCGCATTTTATGCTGGAAGAAATTGAGTCCCAGCCCGAAACGCTGGCGATTTTGGTACAAAAATACCACGCCGGCTATATCTTACCCTTGGCATTGCGCGCCAAATTATCCAGCATTCGCAGCGTGACTTTATTGGCCTGTGGTTCGAGCTATCACGCCGCTTTGATTGCGCGCTATTGGTTTGAAACCTTGGCTGGTGTTATGGTGCAAGTGGGTTTAAGCAGTGAATATTGTGATCGCGATGTGCGTGCTGATGATCATGATTTGATGATTGCGATTTCGCAATCGGGCGAAACCACCGACACCATTGCGGCGTTAAAACACGCGCAAGCATCAGGTCGGCCCCGCACGGTGGCCTTGACCAATTCTCCTGGCAGCACCCTCACCACTTTGGTGGATCATCATTTGCTCACGCACAGCGGTGCTGAGCAATCGGTGAGCGCGACTAAATCACTCACCGCCCAAATCTTGCTGCTGTTTATGCTGGCCAATGCGCTGGGTCAGGCGCGCGGGCATTTAAGTGCCGAGCAAGTGGCAAGCCATGAGCAAGAAATGTTGCTCTTGCCCAATGCGGTGGCGCAAACTTTGCTGCTCAATAAAGAAATTCGTCGCTGGGCGAATAGCTTGCACCGGAAACATAATTTATTTGTCATCGGTCGGCACACGCATTATCCGGTGGCGATGGAAGGCGCGTTTAAGCTCAGAGAAGTGGCTTATCAGCATGCCGAGGCATTTCCCGCTGGCGAGTTAAAACACGGGCCGATTACCTTGGTGAATGATGAGTTACCGGTGATTGTGTGCTTGCCGTGGAATCAGCAAGCACAAAAAATGCTCGATGATTTAAAAGCCATTCGTGCCAATCATGGTGAAATTTTTATTTTGTCTAACGGCAATATTGCGTCGGTTGAAGGCACGAGCGTGATTCGGATGCCAAGCGGTTTAACGCATTTGAGCCCGATTATTTATATCGTTGCACTGCAAATGCTAGCGTATTACTGCGCGGTATTGAGTGGCAACGCCATCGATACGCCGCGCAACTTAGCTAAAGTGACAACGGATCTGTAATGCAACGATCCCCAGATGGTTATCTGGGGATGGGTTTACTTCTTGCTGACCATCCAAACGCCGCTGAGCACAATGGCGGCACCGAGCCATTGTAAGGCGCTGAGGCGTTCGTTCAAAATCCCCATACTCAGCACAATCGACAGCACCGGGCCAAAACTCCCAATCACAGCGGTGCGCCCAGCGCCGATGCGTTTCATGGCATTGGTCATGGCATACACCGGCAAGACGGTGGAGAAAATCGCAATGGTCAGCGCATAGGCCCAAACCGGCCACGGCTGAACCACGCTGCTCAGTGGATGGCTGATTAACCAGTGCACTAAAATCCCCAAGCCCGACACGGTGAGCGCCAATTCAGTAAAGCGCATTGAACCAACGCGTTCGATCACCGCTGGGCTCCACGCCATATACAGCGAAAAAGCCAAAGTACTGGCCACCACAAAACCAATGCCCACCCAATCGGCGTGGGCATTCATGAGCTCCGGTGCTAACACCAAAACCATGCCTAGATAAGTTAACGGTAGTGCGCGTTTGATTTTGGGGGGAATCGGCTGGCCGCTAAACCAAGACACCAGCAAAACAGTAAATGTCGGATACAGGCATAAAATCAGGCGCTCTAGACTGGCGCTGACGGTTTCAAGGCCGATGAAATCGAGCACGCTGGATAAATAATATCCGAGCAAACCCAAGCCAAACAGTTTGAACTTATCTAAAGGCGCGATCGGCGTTTCTGGTGCGTCGCTACTGGCATGCAGTCGCCATAATCTCACCATCCACAGCAAAGCAATCGCAAACATCAGCCGCAGCATCACCAGCGTGACGGCATCGACGCCATAGGGATATGCCAGCTTAATAAACACGCCCTTCATGGCAAAGCCAGTGGCGGCAAAAGCGGCTAAGAAAACCCCGATGCGGATTGATTGGGCTGAATTGGGCATGGCGTCATCCTTGATGGGCGGAAATCCCGGCTTAGGATCGCTAGCGCCGGTGAAATCGCGGGTGTTGTTTGCGTCGTTCCGACGTTGCTGGTCACCGTGCGAGTGAGCGTTCAATGACTTGGAAATGATTGCTTTGGTGCGGCATGAGAGGGTTTTTGCTGCTTTGCATCACGCCTTATGATGCTTTCAGGATCATTGTCTCGTCAACAGACCCTTGTAACCAAATGTTTGTATTGACTGGCTTGCGCCTTGCCGCATCAGGACTCAGCCAGCACAATAAGCGCTTCAATTAAGGGGTTGCTCATGTCGGTGTGGCGAGATAGTTCGGTTTCTGCGGTGGTGGCGGGCTTGGTGACGGTGTTGGTCGGCTTTACCAGCTCGGCAGTGATTGTGTTTCAAGCGGCGCAGGCTTTAGGTGCGAGTCCAGCAGAAATCGCTTCATGGATGTGGGCTTTGGGTTTGGCGATGGGGGTGAGCTGTATCGGTTTATCGCTGCGCTACCGAGTTCCCATCGTCACGGCATGGTCAACACCGGGCGCGGCTTTACTGGTCACCAGCGCAGCTGGGATTAGCATGCCCGAGGCGATTGGGGCGTTTATGATTTCCGGTGCGCTCATCGTGCTGATGGGCATCACTGGTTGGTTTGAGCGCGCGATGCAGCGTATTCCATTGGGCATTGCTTCGGCGATGTTGGCAGGGGTGTTATTGCGTTTTGGCTTGGGGGCATTTAGTGCTTTGCAAACCGAGTTGGTTTTGGCCAGTAGTATGTTGTTGACGTATTTGCTATTGCGTCGATTTTGGCCTCGTTATGCCATTGTAGGGGTATTGCTCTGTGGGGTATTGGTGGCTGCGTGGCGTGGGCTATTACATCTAGAAGGTATTGAGCTAACGCTGGCGATGCCGATTTGGACCACGCCAGAGTTCAGCTGGAGTAGTTTGGCCAGTGTGGCTTTGCCCTTATTTATGGTGACGATGGCCTCGCAGAATGTGCCCGGCGTGACGGTATTACGCGCCAATGGCTACAGGCCGCCGATTTCTCCTTTGATCAGTAGCACCGGCCTGCTGACGGTGTTACTCGCGCCATTGGGCGCTTTTGCGATTAATTTAGCAGCGATTACTGCCGCCATTTGCATGGGGAAAGACGCGCATGAAGACCCGAGCAAACGCTATATTGCGGCGATGGCTGCTGGGGTGTTTTATCTACTGATTGGCGTCTTTGGTGCGACGGTGGTGGCGGTGTTTGCCGCTTTTCCCAAAGAGCTGGTGCTGGTGGTGGCCGGCTTGGCATTGATGAATATCATCGGCAGCGGTTTGGCGCTGGCGATGCGCGATGAAAAACAGCGCGAAGCGGCAATCATTACTTTTTTGGTCACCGCTTCAGGCCTGACCTTATTGGGTATTGGTTCAGCCTTTTGGGGCTTGGTCGCCGGTGTGGTCGCGGCGCTGGTGCTGCATAAAAAATAAGCCGTAATCTTTCGAGGTGCTTGAGCGCTGCACCGCGTCTTTGGCATTCACCCCCGCTCAGTGCTTAAACGATGGCGGCTGAACGGGTGCTGGGTTTATGGATTGGCGGCGAGTCCCGCTTGCAATAGTCGATAAGCAATGCTGCTGGCGCTGGGCAGCAGCGGTAAGTCATCAGGGCTAAACCAGCGTGCGTCTTCGATTTCATCGGCTTGGCACACAATCTCACCAGAGACATAATCGGCAAAAAAAGCCAGCATCAAAGAGTGCGGAAACGCCCAGCTTTGGCTGGAAAACCAGCGCAAATTGGTGATTTCAACGCCGACTTCTTCGCGCACTTCGCGGTGCGCGCATTGCTCGAGGCTTTCGCCGGGCTCAACAAATCCAGCGACTGCGCTATACATGCCGCTGCGAAAATGCGGCGAGCGCGCCAACAATACCTCGCGGCCACGTTGAATTAGCACCATCACTGCCGGCGATAAGCGTGGCCAAACCCGCTGCTGACACGCAGTGCATTCGCAGGCAATTTCATGTTCAAGCGCCAAGGTTGGCGCACCACACACACCACAAAAGCGATGCGTGCGATAAAAAGTCGCAATCTGGCTGACGCGACACGCCAGCGCCCACAGCGTTTCGCCCAGTAAATCAAAGCTAGCGCGTAAATCCATCGTGCTCAGTGTTGTTGGCAATGGCGTTGTGGCATCCCAAAGCGCCATTTGTATTTTTTGCTGTGCAAGCTGGCCAATACTCAGCAAGGTGTGTGGCGGAGTCAGCACGGCGAGCTCGCTGGCTGAAGCTAAAGTGTCCGAACAAAAAATCAAGGTATTGCCATGCAGCGCAATCACAATAGCGCTTGGATCAAGATACCTGTCTTGTTGATGGACTGCTGTGAATGCCGTGGGCAACATAAAGCGACAACCTTGTTGTGCAGAAACCGCATAAAAATTAAAACCACAATGGCTTGAATTAAACCATTGACGACGCAGCACAGCAAGGCACAAGCGCAGAGATGCTGTTGCTGATTTGCATTTGTCATAAGACTTAAACATTTCTGTAATGTAATACTTTTAGAATCAGCGATATCAAGCGCTGAGCACGAAGTCGTCGTTCTTTAGCAGCGCTATTTTTATTAATTTAAACCGATGAGTGAAAATCATGAAAAAAGTATGCCTGCTTGCTACGCTACTGTGCGCTGCAGTATTGTCGACCGCGTGCAGCTCAACCGCTGAAAAAGTTGCCGCCCCTGCTGCGCCAGCTGTGAAGCCGGCAGCGGATGCCGTTGCGGTTGCTAATCATGTCAAAAAAGCCTTGGATGCTGAGCCTGCATTGAAGCCATTCAATTTGCAAGTGAAAGGCGCGAACGATAAAAAAGACCCAACTAAAGTCGATGTAACGATTGTTGGCGTGGTTGAAATCGGTGAGCAAATGGCGCAAGCGGGCATGATTGCTGAGCAAGTGAAAGGCGTTCAATACGTGTTTAACAATATTGAGCCAAAAAACTAACACCGCACTCGGTCATAGTTGATCGGCCAGCCAGTCGTTGACGGGTTGGCGATCGCAGCCAGCTAGCCTCGGATTTCCAATTTGGAAAACGAGGCTTTTTAATGTTTAGCGCGGCGCTGGCGACACGGTTTGGCCGATTTGCTGCACATGATGCTGCGACGCCAGATGTGCCAACTTATCCATTGGCAGTGCTGCCAATAAATCAATCCGATGCTTGATAAATAAAAACACATCATGAAACGCTTTGCGGCGATCCATTTCTTGGTAGCGCAAACTCGGGTCTTCCACATTCCAATGCGCGGTCAGTGCGCCACCTGGCCAGCTTGGACAGACTTCGTTGGTAGTGGCATCGTCCAGCGTAAAAATGAAATCCATTTCAGGCGCGCCAGCCAGCAAAAAAGTATTCCAGCTTTTGGGAGGACTTGGCGGCGTGACCCCAAAGTGCTGCAAGGTCGCCAAGGTCAGCGGATGGAGTTCGGCCAGCGCTTGGCGACCGGCGCTATAAGCCATAAATCGATCAGCCGCAAAGTGGTTCATCATCGCTTCGGCCATTGGGCTGCGGATGGCATTGTCGGTGCAGATAAATAAAACGGAATATGGTTTCAAACGCTAAGCTCCTATGCACGATGTCGTGAGCCTAGTCGTTGCCCAGTGTTTACTGCGGCAAAAGGCGACTGTGCCCAGTGTGGATTATTACGCCGCAAGATGACAAACAATGTGGCAGCGTTAGTTTGTTTTATTTATGCAACATTGAGTTGAAAATAAATTCCCGGGGGGCTTGACGGTATCGTGGCTCAAAGGCATAATTGCCGTCCTCGTGGAGGGGTTACCCCAGCGGTCAACGGGTCCGGACTGTAAATCCGGCGGCTCAGCCTTCGAAGGTTCGAATCCTTCTCCCTCCACCAGTTTCCCCTTGTTGTTGTCTGTATCACCTCTCGCTTTAGCTCATCCTCTGTTTCAAAGTCATCACTTAGCCTTACAATGGTGTATCCATTCGTATGAGTTCTGATCATGAAAAAACTATCGCTCGATAAAATTTTGCAAAGCCAAGGTTTTGGTTCGCGTAAAGGCTGCCGTGATTTAATCGAAGAAGGTGAAGTTTCGATTGATGGCGTCGTTATTCAAAAATGGAAAACCGAATACCAGCCTGAAGGCTTGGTGTTTCAGGTGTTTGACGAAACCTGGGAATATCGCGAAAAAGTCTATTTAGTCCTCAATAAACCCAGTAGTTACGAATGCTCGCGTAAGCCCACGCATCATCCGGCGGTATTAACGCTGTTTCCGCAAAACATGGAATGGCGTGATGTGCAGCCGGTTGGGCGTTTAGATCACGATACGACGGGGTTGTTATTGCTATCGGATGATGGGGCTTTTATTCACGCGCAAAGCTCACCGAAGCGCCATCAACCTAAAACCTATATTGCCACTACCGCTGAGCCTGTGACTGATGCTTTGGTCGCGCAGCTATTGTCTGGTGTGCAATTGATCGATGAGCCCGCGCCGATTGCGGCCTTAGTGGCCAACAAAGTCAGCGAGAATGAAATCGAAATCGTGCTCGAGCAAGGCAAATACCATCAAGTGAAACGCATGTTGGCTGCGGCAGGCAATCATTGCAGTGCTTTGCGCCGCGTAAAAATTGGTGGTTTGCAACTGGCTGATTTGGATTTGGCCGAAGGCGAGTGGCGCTTTTTAAGTGCTGATGAATTGGCTTTATTGCAGGGCTAAGCACGCCATTCACCACCGGTCTTTTGAGTAAACCCCGAATTATTCGCGGCCTACGTATTGCTATCTATACTAGACATATTCTAGTCAGCTTTGGTTTAGATGTGATACAGCGAATGTGGGTTTCTTGGCTGCTGGCCTTGATCATCTTGCTACTGGTGGTGACAGGGCTTAGCTTTGGCGTTTTGCATTATGTCGAAAAGCAGCAAATAGCGCAGGCCTTGCAGTCACTGCAAACGCAGTCGCGAATGCAATTGCTGCGCCTAAACCAAATCCTTGAACATCATGATCCACAGCAAGTGCATTTTTCTGCGGTGGATATCGATGCGGTTTGGCCTCGGGTCAATGGGGATTTGGCAACGACGCCCGCTGCCTTACAGCAATTGGCGCGCGCTTTGCAGGTCGATCATGTATCGATTTACTATCCACAAAGCGCGTTGATGATCGGCGCGGCAGTCGGTGAAAACGCCGATGAGAGTTGGCAAAAATCAGCATTATTGACAGAACAATTACGCCAAAAATCCGGCAGCGCTGCAGTCATTAAAAATCACTTGGCGATCTCGGCCAGTAGCGGCAAGCTGACGGCATATCATTTTTATTCGCCATCAAAGCAAGCATTTTGGCTCATTGCGAGTGTGGCGATCAAGCCTTTATTGCAAGGCCAAGAAGGCGATCCGGCCGCCTTGTTTGATGCCTTATTTCATATTCCCAGCTCGAATTTAATCCCCAACGAGGTGGATATTTTGCTGCAGGGGCCGCATGGCTATTATTCCGTTTTTACTGAACAGCGATTGCTCATTCAACCGCCGCTATTGGGTAGTCAGCCAGTGCAAGACGGGCAAGGGCGGTATTTTCTGGCTTTGGCGCTGGAGCCACAGTTGTCGTATAGCTATATCGTTATCGCGGTTGATTTTGATTTAAGCATTTTTCAAGTGGCCAGACAGCGACTGGGCTGGGGATTGGTGTTGATTTCTATCTTGGCTTTACTGGCGACGTATTATTTAGTTCGCAGACATACACAAAACTGGCAAGCGAAGACTTTACAATTGTTACAGCGTTACGAAAGTGCGGCGCATGTAGAAGTCTCGCAAGACCCGGCCTTGCAGCCTTTGGAACACTTTTGCTTGGCTCGGCGGCAGGCCAAGCAAGATCAGACGCTGCAGCAGCAAGCTGAATTAAATGCGGCGAAAGAAGAAGGGCAGCATAAAGCGCAGTTGCTCGCGGTGCAAACCAGTTTGCGTCAGCAAAGTGAAGCGACTTTATCTGAGCTGCGGATTGCATTTGAGATGGTGAATTCGAGTTTGCTCGAAGCCAATCGACGCTTGGTGCATGACGCAGAAACTGACACTTTAACCGGTTGTGGTAATCGGCGGCAGTTTGAGCAAATGGTATCGGCTGAAATGTCTCGAGCGGTTCGATACGGGCAACATGTTTGTTTATTAATGCTCGATATTGATTTTTTTAAGCGGGTGAACGATGAATTTGGTCACCCAATGGGCGATTTGGTGTTGGTGCGTTTAGCTGAATTGATCAAGAGTCAGATTCGGCCTAGCGATACTTTATTTCGTTGGGGCGGTGAAGAGTTTGTACTGTTAGTGCCCAGTGTGACGCAGGAGCAAGCGGGTTTATTGGCCGAAAAATTGCGCCAATATATTGCTAGTGCACATTTTCCACATCGACACACGTTAACCATCAGTATTGGTTTGGCGGCGTTTCGGGTGTCTGACTCGTTTGATGAATGGATGCAGCGGGTGGATGCGGCGCTGTATCAAGCCAAAAGCAATGGCCGCAATCGTGTTGAATCGGCAGCAGAAAATAAAGAATAAGTGGCAACGCTGCGGTACAGTATCAACACTATATCGAAATATATATGGGTATTGCTTTGTAGCTAATGCAATATAAGCTCTGTAGTTAAATACCCTTGCATTAAGCAACTTCAGCCGGGGAAAGAGGTGCTTTGTTGATGAGCGGCTTGGGTTTTTTTCGTTGTTCAATTGCGGCTTGCAGCGCCATCATCAATGTATTGGCGTTATCGCCGTCAACACCGGCGCGCACGACGTCAATGACGCTGCCCAGATGAAAGCTGCTATCGCTATGCTCAATTTGTAAGCTGTTAATTGCGAGTTCGATTTCTAGCATGGTGTTGCGCACCTGCTGAATCGGCATATTACTCAAGACCAAAATAAAATCATTGCCAGTAAAGCGCCCAATACCGCTAGGGTAGGCCGTGGCGGCGATGGATTTTAAGCCACGGCCGACTTTTTTGAGCGCCATGTCGCCAGCTGCAAAGCCATAGCGCTGATTGATTTCATGAAATTGCTTGATATTCACACCAATAATCGCCAATGACTGACGGTATTTTTGAGTGCGACGCAGCTCGCGCACGGTGTATTCCTCAATACCGCGCCGATTGAATAAACCAGTGAGCGCGTCGTAACGATTGAGCTTGATTAAACGGGTGTGTAGTCGATGCGACAGCGTGGTGTGATAACTGTATGGCAAGGCCAAATTGCTGATGAACAAGGTGATTAACAGGGCATGTTGAAAAGCGTCGGCTGGCAGGCAAATTAGAAATAAGATCATGCCGGCATAGCCTAACCAAATGAGAATTAACACTTGCCGAGGTCGTCGCCAATGCTCATCGTTATCCGCGTGACGCGCCTCATAAGCGATTCGCAGTAACAGCGGTAACAATATGGCGCATTGTAAGGTCCAAGTCTGAGATGGATTGAGGCCGCCTAGCCATTGGCCGCTCAGAAGCAGCACGCTGATCAGTAAGCTCCATGCCCAGTGGCCTAATACGGCCGGTCGAGCAAAAAACCGCCGTGTTCCGGCGAGTAAAATGAGCAAACCGGCGATCAAAAAGGGCGCAACAGCAGTGTTGTAGGCGCTATTTAAGGCAAAGGCATAGCCGAGA
Source organism: Deefgea salmonis (assembly GCF_020531905.1). GTDB lineage: Bacteria > Pseudomonadota > Gammaproteobacteria > Burkholderiales > Chitinibacteraceae > Deefgea > Deefgea salmonis. The sequence goes on from NZ_JAJAWG010000008.1 coordinate 65,344, forward strand.
GTTGCCAAAGCGTGCAGCGCGCCGCCATAGGCCAACGTGCTTAATCCGCGCTCGGAATGATGCGCACGAACCAGTAGCGCATATTGCGCAGTGGCAACGACGCAGCTCACTACCGCCAAGCTCAAGATGACTGATGATGAAAGAATAAGTCCCATGGCATAAAAGTACCTGAAAACCGACAGAATATGCACGGGTAATAAAAACTTGGTGTATGAATACAGACAGAATTAATCGGCAAACGACCGATGCCAAGGTGTTTCGGCCAGCCGCACAGTGATGATGAAATCTGTTTAATCGAGATTAGGAGATCAAAATGGCAGTGTTAATTTGTGGCTCAATGGCTTATGACACGATTATGGTTTTCCCCGGTTATTTTAAGCAGCATATTTTGCCCGAGCAGATTCATATTTTATCGGTGTCATTTTTAGTGCCAGAAATGCGCCGCGAATTGGGCGGCTGTGCCGGCAATATTGCGTACACGCTTAAAATGCTCGGTTCTGAGCCATTGATTATGGCAACCGTGGGGCAAGATTTTGGCCCTTATGCGGCGGCTTTAGATCGGCAGCAGATTCGCCGCGATTATATTCAGGTGCAAGATGGTTTTACTGCACAGTGCTTTATTACGACGGATTTAGACGACAACCAAATTACCGCTTTTCATCCGGGGGCGATGAATGGCTCGCATCTCAATACCGTGTGCACGGTGGCAGAGCCAATCGAGATCGCAATTGTATCGCCCGATGGTAAGTCGGGGATGCAACAGCATTGCGAGCAATTGGCTGCGGCCAATATCCCATTTATTTTTGATCCCGGCCAAGGCTTACCGATGTTTAACGGTGACGAGCTCAAAGCCATGCTGGCTTTAGCCAGTTATGTCACCGTCAATGACTATGAGGCGGAAATGCTGTGCGCTCGCACTGGCCTCAGCCTGCTGGAGATCGCCGCGCAAGTGCGCGCGCTGATCGTCACTTTGGGCGCGCAAGGTGCGAAAATCTATACGGCGGGGATTTGTCATGCCATTCCTGCGGTGCCCGCCAGAGCGATTTTAGATCCCACCGGCTGTGGTGATGCGTTTCGAGCCGGGCTGCTGCATGGATTGAGTCTGGGCTGGGATTGGCCCCGCATCGGTCGTTTGGCTTGTTTGTTGGGGAGTTTGAAAGTTGCCCAGCAAGGGGGGCAAAATCATCATTTTACTGCGCGCCAATTAGCTGAAAAGTATCAGGCGGCCTTTGCTGAGCCGCTGCCGGACTTTTTGTATGAAGTGCAATAAATGGGTTGAAGAGGCTGTTGACGCTGGCAGTTTGTCGTCAACAGCCGGAGGTGATTATTTGGCGCGGCAGCCAAGGCAATCACCGGCTTGTTTGTCGATGGTGAAGTCTCTGCGAATGGTTTCAACCGGCCAAGGATCGCCCATCTGGCAGAAGTTGTCCGACAAGCTGCCTTGCCAAGCATTGTATTGATTTTTACTTAATGGCTTCCATTTCACTTGCGTGCTTTTTTGCCATTCATTCTTGGTGGGGTTGCCCCAAGCATAAGTACGGTATTGGTTGCTTTTGCAATCAATGCCTTCAAATAAGATATTTTTGGGGCCACCGGCTTTGGGCGTAACGGCGATGACATAGCGCACAATCCGATCTGGCCCGAGGCTGAGGCTATCAAGGGACAGATAGTAATTATTATTTTTAATTTCTTGCGCAAACTTAACCGGAGCCCATTGTTTGAGCGTGGCTAAATCTGGATATTGAATCTCTTGTTCAGTCGGAATCACCGGGGCTTTATTTTTAAAAAAACCCATTAAGCCATCGCCTTCACCGGCTTCAATATTGTCCGGAGTGTGAGTCTCGTATTCTGCCGCCTGCACCAATCCAGCAAGCAAACAAGTCAACAGCAGGATTTTATGCATCGTCGTGAGTCCAATCGAGAGTAAAGGCAGCATCGTAACAAGTTCAGCGAGTCGCCTCAATGCTGTTTATTGCGCTTCGCGGCGAAACATGATCTCGGCGCAAAATCCACCCGAGGCGCGGTTGCTGATTTTGAACTTCGCGAGATGCAAATCGGCGATCCGGCGCACGATCGATAAACCCAAACCTGCCCCAGGCTGGCTTTGCCCAGCAGGGCGATAAAAACGTTGGCCAATGCGGGCCAAATCATCGGCGCTCACGCCTGGGCCATTATCGCAAACGCTGAGTGTTGCCCCGCGAATCTGGATGACAATCTCGGCGTCTTGGCCAGCGTAATGCTTGGCATTTTCCAGTAAATTCCTGAGCAATAATCCCAGCAATAGCGGTTGGCCGATTAAAGCGCAGGGTTGCTCAACCCGCAAATGCGCTTCATCGGCGGGCAAATGGGCTTCTAGCAAGGCGCTACGCGCTAGATCACTCAATGAAATAGCCTCAAATTGTGGTGTTTCACCATGATCTAAACGAGACAATGCCAGCAGTTGGGTCACCAAGCGCGTGGTTCGATCAACGCCTTGTATCGCTTTACCGAGTGCTTTTTCGCGCGTTTCTGGTCGTGGGCTACTTTGCGCTAATTCAATTTGCACGCGTAAACCAGCCAATGGCGTGCGTAATTCATGCGCGGCGTCAGCGGTAAAGCGTCGCTCGCGGGCGAGGGTTTGGCTCACTTGGGCAAATAAGGTGTTGAGCCGGTCGCGTAGCGGGGCGATTTCACTGGGAACGATGATATTGAGTGCGTCCAAATTATTCGGCGCGCGGCGAGCTAATTCGGCATCAACCACTTTGAGCGGTTTGAGGCCTTGTCGAATCGCCAAATACAACAGCGGCAATAATAACAGCAGCGCCCACAGCGCGATTTCGAGCAAATGCTCACTGAGTTCTTCAGCAATTTTGAGTTGATTTTTCAGCGGCTCACCGACAATCAACTGGTGATTGTCACTCGAGCGCACGGTGATTTGCCATTCTTTGCCGTTTAATGCGATGGCGTAAGGTTTTTTGGAAGCGCGCGGCTGGATGGGAAAAGGCATGAGCTGGCTGGCGGCAACCAATCGGCCGTCCAGGTGATAAACCGCAAAAGCCAGCTCATCGTGGTAATCAGTGTCTTTGTTATTGTTGGAGCGCAAATCATCTTCGCCGCCTAAGTTTTGCCACAACATATCGGCGTAAGCGGTGAGTTGATCGTCGAGCACTTCGGCGGTTTCTTGCCGAGTTTCATAGAGCAGTACGGCGCTAAATGCACTCCACGCCAGTATGGTTGCCAACAAAATCAGTAGCGTTAAGCGTGTTGCGAGTGAATGCTTTAGCCAGTGTTGAATGCGATGTATCAATTGGACTCCAAGCGCCAGCCAAGATTACGGACATTGCGGATGACTTCGCTGCCGAGTTTTTTTCTCAGGTGAGACAAATGCACATCCAGCGTATTGCTCTCAATTTCGCCTTGCCAGCCGTAGAGTTTTTCGTCGAATTGACTACGGGATAAATAATGTGGGTAGTTGGCCATGAGTAAATGCAGCAGTTTAAATTCCATGGCTGTTAAGTCGAGGGATACACCGTCTTTGCTGGCGATTTTGTGCGCGGGATCCAGCACAATGCCTTGCCATGAAAGGCTGTTTTCGCTGCGACCATGAGCGCGGCGAAGTAGGGCGTGTAAACGCGCGATCAATTCGCCAAGTGCAAACGGTTTGACTAAATAATCATCGGCTCCGGCATCAAGCCCAGTGATGCGATCTTCAATCGAATCGCGCGCGGTGAGTAGCAAGACTGGCAAGTCGCCCAAAGTGCGGCGTATCCACGCCAATAAGCTCAGACCGTCCAGCCGTGGCATCGCAATATCGAGCACGACTAAGTCAAAGCTGTGTTCGGTTTGTAGCGCCGAACGGCCCGCTTCACCATCTTGAAACCAATCGACGACAAAGCCGGCATCAATTAGGCCGTCTTGTATGCCTTCACCGAGTAATAAATCGTCTTCGACTAATAAAATACGCATGTTTGAGTCCAGTATTGCCGATTGCGACTGACGAAATCGCCGCTTTATGGCGTTAAATTGCGCTCTTTTGCGGGGGCATTTGCTGGTTTATAACCATGTTCTGTTTTAATTGTACCTGTTGTATTGATTAGAAGGCGCAAGCAATCGCCTGCGCACCGGGCGGTGTTAATTAAAATAATTTTTGTGCTCAAACTCAACCATTTCTAAAGTTTTTGGATCGAACGAGACTTCAACGCGTTGATTGTCTTTATTGCGACCTTTGATCTCGTAGCAGCCGTCAGACACTTTAAGACTAGAAATGGTGTAGCCCTGCGCTTCAATTTTGGTTTTCGCTTCGGCAGCGCTCACCCATTGCTCACGGGGATGCGGGGCGCAATCATTGCCGCTGGCAAAACTGAGGGTTGAAGCGGCAAGGGTGGCGGCGGCGAAGAAAGTCATCAGTTTCATAGTGTGTTTTCCAAAGTGGTTTTGATTTGATGACGCTATTTAAACAGCGCTGTATGAAGCGAAACTTAAGCGCAGCAAATTTGCCTCAAGCTTGAGGTGGGATTGATTGCAACAGGTAGGATTGACTTCGGTACAATGGCGTTTTGTTCGCTTGGATCTGCGCTCATGACTGCTCGCATTCACCCGCAATTAACGATTGATCTGTCGGGCTTAAATTGCCCACTACCGATATTGCGCACCAAAAAAGCGCTGGCCACCTTGGCAGGCGGAGAGGTCGTTCAAGTGACGTGTACTGACCCCGCTACGCCGACCGATTTCGCAGCGTTTTGTCGGCAAACCGGCAATGAGTTGCTCGAGCAATGGCAAGAAGAAGCCCGATTTTTGTTTTTGATTAAAAAACGTTCGGAATAACAAGCCGCCATTGCTGACTGGATCTGGCTAGGCCTCCGCTCAAACCGAGCTCGATCGATGTTGAATGATCCCAATTTAGATGAATAACGCAGGTATTTGATTGTAGGTCTTATCAACTATGGGTTGCCTGCCAATACATTGCTATATAGCTACGCTGCCGAAAATGGATGAATCCTAAGGCGGCAGAAATTGACTGTTAAAAGGAAAAAACATGACACAAACCATCACCATCGCTCGTCCTGATGATTGGCATTTACACCTGCGCGATGGCGCGGGCTTGGCGAGTGTTTTGCCGCATACCGTGCGTGAATTTGGCCGCGCTATTGTGATGCCCAACTTAAAACCGCCAGTGACCAATGTCGCTTTGGCTGGCGAGTATCGTCAGCGAATCTTGGCTGCGGTGCCAGCAGGGCAATCGTTTCAGCCTTTGATGACTTTATATTTAACCGATAACACCACCGCGACCGATATTGTCGCCGCCAAAGCCAGCGGCTTTGTGCATGGCGTTAAGCTCTACCCAGCAGGCGCGACGACCAATTCGGATGCCGGTTGTACCGACGTGAATAAGGTGTTACCAGCAATTGAAAAAATGGCCGAACTGGGGTTACCGTTTTTGGTGCATGGTGAAGTGGTCGACAGTGAAATCGATATTTTTGATCGTGAAGCGGTGTTTATCGACCGCATTATGCAGCCGCTATTGGCCAAATTCCCGAACCTCAAAGTCGTTTTCGAGCACATCACCACCAAAGACGCGGCGGATTTTGTGGCGAGCGCGCCTGATAATGTCGCCGCAACCGTGACGGCGCATCATTTATTGATGAATCGAAACGCCATGCTCGTTGGTGGCATTCGCCCACATCTGTATTGTCTGCCGATTTTAAAACGGGAAATTCATCGCCAAGCCTTGGTGAAAGCAGTAACGGCCGATGATAACCATAAGTTCTTTCTCGGTACCGATAGCGCTCCGCATGCCAAAGGCGCGAAAGAAACCGCCTGTGGTTGTGCCGGCATGTATACCGCGCACGCGGCCTTGCCACTGTATGCCGAAGTGTTTGATTTAGCGGGCAAGCTCGATCGTTTAGAAGCGTTTGCCAGCCGGAATGGTCCAGCGTTTTATGGCTTGCCAGTGAGCAGTGAAACTGTGACCTTGCGTAAAGAAAGCTGGGTGGTGCCGACTGAATACGCTTTTGCCGATAGCGTGGTGGTGCCATTGCGCGCCGGTGAGTTGGTGCAATGGAAGCTGGTGTAATGGGCGATGCAATTGTGGTTCAACGTGGCGTGAGCGCCCCTGCGTGGTGGATTACCGGCGCGGCCTTATTTGCAGCGGGCATTTGGGGGCTGCCATTGATTGAATCCACGCAGTTTGAAAATCACTTTTTTGGCCTGTTTTATTACTCGATTTTGGCCGGAATTGTGCTGTTTTGGGCGCTACCTAGCGAGCAGCGCTTTGAAAACGGGCAGTTTGAACGCCGTTTTTGCTTATTGGGTCTGCTGGTGCTGTGGAAAAAAACCACGCCCTTGCGTGCGTTTAGCGAAATCCATTTTGAGCAAGACCCTAATCTATTTCGTAAAGACACGGTGTGGGTGATTCTCTCTGGCGCAGAGGGCGAAGGCGAGCGCTTGGCCTTTGCGAATTTTTCGGCCACGGCGAGCAATATGCTCAAAGCGCAGGCGCTCGCTGAGGCGTTGTCTCAAGCGACGGGTTTACCGATTAGAACGCATGAATCTGCCGGATTGGCCGAATAATTGGTTTGATTTTGTGGCGAAATCTGAACGCTTTGCAGCGTAGCTACGCGTTGCAAAGCGCTCGATGTTATGATTTTTGCACAATGAAATCACACCCTTGCTGGCCGAGGGTTTTAAGGTGAAAAGATGAAAGCAATCTTGAGTTTGGCCACCTTGCTGGCCGCTTCGGCACACGCGAATGATTTGGCGACTTGCCAACAGATTGCAAACAATCAAAACCGTCTGGCTTGTTATGACCAATTAGCGCAACCCAAGCCGCTGGCGCCGATTGCAGTTGCGCCGGTTGCTGCGCCGGTTGCGCCGGCAACGACAGCCATCGCGAAGCTCGATTCGCCGGTCACTACGGCAGAAACGTTTTCTCAGCGCTGGGAGTTATCTGCGCAAGACAAAGACGGTGTTTTTAATATCAAGCCGTACCAGCCGGTGTATATTTTGCCGGTTTCTTGGCGTAAAAAAGTCAATAACGATCCTTGCTCACCCAATCCGCTCAATTGCTCGCATCGTGGCGATCAAGATTATGGCAAGGTAGAAGCGAAGTTTCAGCTTTCGTTTAAAACCAAACTGGTACAAGACGCTTTTGGCTCCGATGTGGATGTGTGGGGCGCTTATACCCAGCAAAGTTACTGGCAGGCCTACGATAGCCAGAATTCTTCGCCGTTTAGAGAAACCGATTATCAACCTGAATTATGGGCGACTTTCCCAGTGCAAGCTGGGCCAGAATGGCTCAAATTACGCATGATTAATTTGGGCGCGATGCATCAATCCAATGGCCAAACCAATCCACTGTCGCGCTCGTGGAATCGCTTATATGCTAGTTTTGGTCTGACTTCGGGCGATGTCTCGGTGCTGATTAAGCCATGGTGGCGCGTGCCTGAGTCGGCCAGTACTGACAATAATCCCGATATCAGCGATTACGTGGGGCGGGTAGAAACGGTGGTGGTTTATCCGTGGCAAAACCATGTGTTTTCACTTACTTGGCGCAATAATTTGAAATTTGGTGGCGCTACGCCAAATCGATCGAACTTCCAATTGGAATGGGCCTTCCCGATTACCGGTAAATTGCATGGTTATGTGCAGGCATTTAATGGCTGGGGCGATTCATTGCAAAACTATAATTTCCACAATAGCGGCGCGGCGATTGGGGTTTCATTGGTAGATTGGCGTTAAGGCTATCGATGCGGCTTAGGTCGTGGGCGATCTTTACTTGCCCTGAGTCGGTATAGCGGTGATAATCGCCACCGCGAAGCGGGACAGACCATCGCTGCTGCCAGTGTAATGCTGGCGGGGGAGGAAAGTCCGGGCTCCATAGAGCAGAATGCTGGTTAACGACCAGGCGGCGTGAGCCGACGGAAAGTGCAACAGAGAGCTGAACCGCCAATGGGAGACTTCGCGACGCGTAAGCGGCGCAAAGTCCCCCCATTCAGGATGCTTGCATACTGAATGGACCCAAGTTGAACAGTCGATTGAAGCGATTGGGATTGAGTCATCGGTAAGGGTGAAAAGGTGTCCTCGTCAGAGGAGCCCCGTAAAGGGGTCGGTAAGAGCGCACCGCGGCGCTGGTAACAGTCGCTGGCAGGGTAAACCCCATTCGGAGCAAGACCAAGCAGTAGGCGTTGAAGCTGCTCGCTGAGTCTACGGGTAGGTTGCTTGAGCGCATCAGTAATGGTGCGCCTAGAGGAATGATGGTCACGGATGGCAACATCTGGACAGGACCCGGCTTATCGGCCCGCTTCGCCCCCATACACTACCCATGTATCTTAATACATGCGGCGATCAAAATAAGGTAGCAGGCTATACACCTGTTTTGAACTCAAATTAAATGCACGCTCAGCCGCTTGCATTGCTTGTAGCAAACCGCTGCCAGCGGCAATTTCTTGATCAATAAAATTCAGTACTTCTTGCGCCACGAGCAAAACCTAAGATTAAAAACTAGCAATCAGTGTATTTTGCCTGCTGAAGATTAAAATTGAATGTCTATCTGATTGATCAATGATGTTGCGCAGTGTTTTGACATGTCGCATTGGTGCGCGGCGCTGATCACGGCGATGGGTTACGCCGTGAGCGTATGGCTTTATTGGTTGAGCCGCCGAACAAAATGCAAATAACCCATTTCGCGGGCATAGCCCATTTTTTGATAAATGCGGTGGGCGCGGACGTTTTCTGGGCCGGTTTCCATTGTCAGCATGCCGATTCCGGCCGCTTGTGCTTCTTTTTCAACTTGAGCCAATAAGGCTTCGCCCACGTGCTGGCCGCGATATGCCGGTTGCACATACAAATCATTCAGTACCCAGCTACGACACAAAGCAATTGATGAAAAGCAGGCAAAGACTTGTGCAAACGCGAGGGTTTCTCCGGCGCTATTGCGCGCCAAATAAATCTTTGAATCGCCAGTTGCTAATCGTTCCGCTAAAAAAGCCCGTGCTTCTACCACATCATCGTTGCAGCCATGAAATTGACGATAGGCATTAAATAAGGGGGCTAAATGGTCGAGGTCGAGAATGCTGGCGTAGCTTAAATAGAAAGTAGAGGCGCAAGGTTCTGGATTGAGTCGGGCGTCGGCGGCAGACATGGCGATCTCTTTTGTCGTTGTTTTTTTCATGGTACAAAAAAACCGAGCACATGGCTCGGTTTCTTATTGTTTTGTTGCATATGTTGCTGAGCCGTCAGTTTTATATGCCGTCTTGTGGGTTATTGGTTTGCAGGCGCATTTCTAGTTCTGTAACGCGCGCTTCCATTTGGGTTAGCGTTTCGCGGGTGCGAGCAAGTACTTCTTGTTGTATTTCAAACTCTTCACGCGTGACTAAATCCATTTTGCTAAAAGCCGAACCCATCATGGCGCGCACATTTTTTTCGATATCTTTCGCTGGACTGGCGGCGATGGCTTCCGAGAACTTATTACTGATTTCATCGAAAAATTTGTCTTTTAACATGACTTTCTCCAGTTATTGGCAATGGTTGAATCCAGTTTAGCAGATTCAAATTCACAACAGTTTGATTTACATGCACCAAGAAGGCGCAGCACGCGCCATCTTTGATTTAAATATTGCGCTGCAACAGTGCTATCTTGGAGCGGTGAGAATCTAACTCAATGAAAAACACCGCCAAGCTGAGTTGGCACACTTCATGCTAACTATCTTCCTTACCAATCTAACCGTTTGCATAAGGAGTTACACCATGAAATTTGTAAGCGCAATTATCAAGCCTTTTAAGCTTGATGAAGTTCGTGAAGGCCTGTCAGCGATCGGTGTTCAAGGTTTGACCGTGACCGAGGTAAAAGGTTTCGGTCGCCAAAAAGGACATACCGAGTTGTATCGCGGTGCTGAATATGTGGTCGATTTTTTACCCAAGGTCAAAGTAGAAATTGCGATTGCGGATGAATTACTCGAGCAAACGATAGAGGCGATTGAAAAAGCCGCCCACACCGGGAAAATTGGCGATGGAAAAATCTTTGTTTTTGATCTGATGCACGTGGTGCGAATCCGCACCAGTGAAACGGGTGATGCCGCAATTTAAATTGAGTTAATCGCTAACGAAAAACTGAAAATAATAATTCGCTAGCGATGCCACGATGGATTTGATCTGGAGCGCATGAAAATGAAAAAAATACTCGCATCATTAGCTTTGTTTACCGCCATGTGGGTGGCGGCCCCTAGTTTTGCCGCTGACGCGATAACTGCCAGTGCGGCCTTGGCAACGACAGAAGCGGTAGTTGAAGTCGCAGTGAGCGTTCAAGCTACAGCCGCTGCGATTGCCGCGCCGGTGATGACGATCAATAAAGGCGATAACAGTTGGTTATTTGTCGCGACGGCCTTAGTGATTTTGATGTCGATTCCAGGTTTGGCGCTGTTTTATGGTGGTCTGGTGCGCAGCAAAAACATGCTGTCGGTGCTGATGCAAGTATTTAGTATCTTTAGCTTGATCAGCGTGCTGTGGGTGATTTATGGCTATAGCTTGGCGTTTACTGAGGGCAATGCATTTTTTGGCTCAACGTCAAAACTACTGCTCAAAGGCGTCACGCCCGATTCAATTGCCGCCACTTTTAATAAAGGCATTGGTATTTCTGAGCTGATTTATATTGCATTTCAAGGCGCATTTGCCGCGATTACTTGTGGCTTGATTGTGGGCTCGTTTGCTGAACGCATTAAGTTCTCGGCGCTATTGGTGTTTTGCGTGCTGTGGTTTACGTTTTCTTATTTGCCAATCGCCCATATGGTTTGGTACTGGGCCGGTCCTGATGCTTACACCAATGCGGCAGCGGCAACTGCAGCTGCAGCGACGGCAGGATTTTTATTCCAAGATGGCGCTTTAGATTTTGCCGGTGGTACGGTGGTGCATATTAATGCCGCAGTGGCCGGTTTGATTGGTTCGTACTTTGTCGGTAAACGGATTGGTTATGGTCGCGACCCAATGACGCCACATAGCTTAACGATGACCATGATTGGTGCTTCATTACTCTGGTTTGGTTGGTTTGGTTTTAACGCTGGCTCGGCGCTTGAGGCCAATGGTACTGCGGCTTTAGCTTTTGTGAACACTTGGGTGGCACCAGCGACAGCGGCAATGACGTGGTTGCTGATTGAATGGCTGTGGAAAGGTAAACCGTCATTATTGGGCGCGGCATCGGGTGCGGTGGCGGGCTTAGTGGTGATTACCCCTGCCGCAGGTTTTGTTGGGGTCGGTGGTGGCTTGATAATGGGCGTGATTGCGGGTATCGCTGGCTTATGGGGCGTACACGGTTTGAAGCGTTTATTGGGCGCGGATGATTCTTTAGATGTGTTTGGCGTGCATGGCGTTTGCGGGATTGTTGGGGCGATTTTGACCGGCGTTTTTGCTAGCCCTGATTTGGGCGGTACTGGCGTGTGGGATTACGTGAGCAATGGTGTGGCTGCGTCGTATAGCATTATTGATCAAGTTAAAATCCAAACGCTGGGCGTTTTGGTGACGATTGCTTGGTCCGGCACGGTGGCGATTGTGGCGTATAAATTAGTTGATCTGACCATTGGTTTACGCGTGAAAGAAGACGAAGAGCGCGAAGGTTTGGATGTGTCTAGCCACGGTGAAAAAGCGTATAACAATTAAAAAATGGTGTTGAGTTTGGCAAAAAGGCCTTCTTTTACAAGAAGGCCTTTTTTACGTGGTTAGTAGAATTGAATAAGTTATTGGTAAATTTTTATAAGGATTTTAGTCAGAATTTTATTGTAATCCCTGAGCTTGCGGTCTAAAAAGGGCTGCTAACTCATCGATATAAACTCACTCAAATTCATGATTTGTAGGGGTTTATATTGATTCGATTCAAGGGGTTGCATAATGAATCAATTAAAAATTCGTACGCAAATTACAATTTTGGGTCTATTGGCACTTGCCGGAATGCTGTTTGTTGGCGCGATTGCTTATCTGAATAACATCCATTTGGTGCAAAGTATTGAGGCGGTGAGTAAGGGGACGACTTTGCTCAGAAATCAAACCGAGGCCGATATGATGCACGATGGGATTCGGGCTGATGTTTTAGATATGAATCGACTCTTTGCAGTGGCTAATCCAGATCCTGAAGAAGTCAAAGCGGTGAAAACTGGGTTAAAAGAGCATTTAGACAATTTCACCCGCTTAGTTGCAGAAAACGATCAAATGCAGCTACCAAAAAGTGAACGCGAGGCTTTAAATGCCTTAAAACCTGATTTGGCCGAGTTTGTTCAAATGGCAAAAGTCACTGCAGATAAATTTGAAAACCACGATGGCGATGCCAGTGCGACATATCAAAATTTCTTTGGTGTTTTTAGTCGGCTCGAAGGCAGTATGGAGAAATTTAGCTCACTGATTGAAGGCAATATTCATCAGGCCAATGATGAGCAAGCGGCAATTATTGAGCAGGCCCAACTTTGGGTGTGGAGCTCAGTGATGATCGCAACCGGTTTATTGCTGATTGGCATTTGGTGGGTGAGCCGCGCGATTACTCAACCTATTTTTATGGTGCGAACCTTTTTAGCTAATCTCAATGGTGATTTGCGTCGACGGTTGCCCGATTTAGGACGTAATGAATTGGGTGAAATGGCAAAAGCAGTGAATCAATTAATTCAAAATCAAGCACAGACAGTGAATTTAATTCAGCACGCTGCTGCTGAAGTGGCTCGCGTATCGATGCAGTTAAAAGGGCATTGTGCGAATACCAGTCAATTGGCCAATCAAGCCAGCCAAGAAGCGCATCAAATCAAAATCATTACCGATCAACTCGCCGAATCGGTTGAAAGCGTATTGCATAGCGTTGACCTCACGACCGAGCGAGCGACAACGACCACCGCAACCGCCAACGAAGCGCATGCCAGTATGTCGCGATCACACCATGCGACCGCCAATTTAATGGTGGTCACACGGCAATCATCGAGCATGATTCAAGAGTTGGGTTCAGCGGCGGCCGCCATTGATAGTATGGCTACGGTGATTAAAGACATTGCCGATCAAACAAATCTATTGGCTTTAAATGCCGCCATTGAAGCGGCGCGAGCGGGGGATACCGGACGCGGGTTTGCGGTGGTGGCCGATGAAGTCCGCAAACTCGCTGAGCGTACGACGGCATCAACAGCCGATATTGCCAAAATGACGCAGCATATCGGGCAAGCGACGAGTGAAGCCGCTAAAGCGATGCACGAAGTGAGTGAAGGGGTGAATCAAGGCGCGATTGATGTGGCCAGTGCGATGGAAGGACAAAATGCGATTGTGCAAAACACCGCAGAAATGAAAGTCTTGTCTATGGGCATTGCCAGCGCGGCACAAAAAGAAACGCTTTCAATTCAAGACACTGCCAATGCCATGCAAGAAATTAACCATAAAATCGATACTGCGACCAATGCGGTCGATCAAATCAGTCTTGAAACCGATCAATTGCTTGGCTTAGTCGCTGATTTACAAAAAAACATTGCGCAATTTCAAGCTTAACCGACCGCCACCTAAGGTGGCGATTAGGTTTAAACGTTCAATTTCATCCGAACGCTGCTCGGCAAGCGCGCAAACAGCGGAGAAAAATCGGTCGCATCCATTAAGTTTTTGAGCGTTAAGCCGAGCTCGGTGTCGCCGAGAATGGTGAGTCGGCGCTGAAAAAACAAGGTATCGGGATCTTCTTGGCGTCGCGCAATTAACCAATAATCAGCCAAGCTGGCGGTCAATGTCACATCAGCGGGGGTATCGCCACAGACAAAGCGCCCATTCTGGTAGCTTAGCGTAATACCCCAGTTTAAATCGCTAACCGCCATCCGCACTTGTCGACCTTCCCACCAAGCAAAGTCCTCTTCTGGCCACAATGGCTTGCGCAGCAAGTTCAGTAAGGCGACAGTCGCAAAGGTGGGCGGCGTTTCTGGGAGTACGGCCAGTAATTGAATCAACGGCGCAGGGATGTTCATACGGTTTCCTTCATGCAAATACCCGCTTGACCATGCCAATAACCATTGACCAGGCCTTCGGGATTAATACGTTGCCAATCGAGCTCAGGCGCTGTTGCCGGATTCGCGAGCGCTGCGGCATAGGCGGCAACAATCTCAGCGGTAAACTGCGCTTGCGGGCTAATGCGTAAATGGCTGGCGCCCACGTTGGTGACGCTGGCCAAATCATGAATTAAGGCATGGCAAGCCGCCGATTGCGTTTGAATTCCGTTTAGGCGCAAGAAATCTTGTCCTTCGCGTGTTTTGAGCAACTGGCCATCGGCGTGCTCGATGCACTTAAATTCACAGGCATCTTTGCTTAAATCGTAATGTCTGGCGGTAAAGCAGCGCGCAGAAAAAGCCAGTGGCAGGCGGCCATGGGCAAAAATTTCGGTTTCAATCGGCAATTTGGCTTCCGCTAAAGTCGCGATAATCGCTGTGCGACTCGCTTCGAGCGAGGGTAGCCAGCGAATGGCACCTGCTGCTTGATGCCAGTCGAGCGTAGCGCCGTTGTAAATATTCAGATGCGGGCCAGCAATATATGGAATCGCCAAATCGCGCGCGATTTTAACTGCGCCTAAATCATTGGCTTCGAGTAAGCCGCCTTCTTTGGCAAAACGGCGTAGCGACGATAAATCCGAGCCCGATTCGAGCAAGGCTTGCGAGCTGTAAACGACGGTTTTTCCGGCTTGGCATAATTGCTGGCCGAGCGCCAGCCAATCGCTAGTGCGTAATTCATGGCGGCGAGCGCACACCACTTCACCCAGATAAATCGTGCTCACATCCCAATCGGCAGCAGCGGCATAAAAATCGAGTGTGGCTTGGCGGGACCAATAGTAAAGCAGCGGGCCAAGAGTGAGTTGCATGGATCTTCCTCGATGAATTTAAAACTGAACAGCCGCGCTGGCGGCGTGGCTTGTGTAAATTAGCTGCGGCTTAGCGCCAAGGTCGGCTATACGCCCCAAGCGTTTGTTGATGCCCTTCCGACACTTTGCTAAGCGCCTGTTGCCAAGCGGGTTTGACTGAATAGCGCGGATCACTCGCCGCATCAATCGCTGCGCGCAATGTTTTGGTCACTTCGCTGACATAAGCCGGGCTGCGTTGCCGACCTTCGACTTTAATGGCTTTCACGCCCATGCGGATCAGCTCGGGTAGTACCGACAATGCATTGAGGCTAGTTGGTTCTTCCATCGCGTAATAGCTAGCGTCGCCGACTTCAAATCGGCCTTTACACAGGGTTGGATAACCGGCGGGCTCGTCTTTTTCAAAATGGTCGATCAAAATGCCATTTAAACGAGTATCAAGGGTATCGCCCTTAGGTAGCCATTGCACATGGCTTGCAGGTGAACACACCCCATGGGTATTTGGCGACTCGCCGGTCGCATAGCTGGATAAAATACAGCGGCCTTCGGCCATCACACACAAGCTACCAAAACCAAACACTTCGATTTCGACTGGGGTGTTTTTAATGACGTATTCGATCTGTGGCAAAGTTAAAACACGTGGCAATACGGCGCGGCTAATGCCAAAATATTCATAAGCGAGATTCACCGCCTCAAAATTGGTGGCGGAACCTTGCACTGATAAATGGCGGCGTAACTGGGGGTGGCGGCGAGTGGCGTACTCGAGTAAACCCAAGTCGGCCAAGATCACTGCATTAGCGCCTAAGTCGGCGGCAGCATCGATTGAAGCATGCCATTCAGCGGTTCGACCTGCTTGGGGGTACGTGTTAATGGCAATGAGTACTTCCCGACCTTGGGATTGTGCATATTCAATACCCGATTTAAGCTGTGAGTCGGTAAAATTAAGCCCGGCAAAGTTGCGGGCATTGGTCGCATTCTTAAAACCAAGATAAACCGCATCGGCACCAGACTGAACTGCTGCTTTTAGGGCTGGTAAACTACCAGCAGGACAAATTAATTGCGGCAAATGTGGTGCTAAAGAAGGCATAATAGCGTAACCCAACGTGAGAATTTGCGCCTAGCTTAGGCTTTACGCTCTCATGAAACTTTAATACAAATCAAAAAAAAGCATGCCTAGTGCTTCGGTGGTAGTGAATATCCCGATGAAACTGCATGATTTTCGCTTCGAATTTAAGTATTCGGCAGGGCAATCAATACAAAGGAAATAGCATGAATATCGCAATGATCGGTTTAGGCAAAATGGGCGGCAATATGGCACGTCGACTCTCTCGAGGCGGTGCGACGGTCTTTGGTTTTGACGTCAGCGCCGACACCCGCAGCCAATTGGCGCAAGAAGAAGCTAACTTCAAAGCATTTGCTAGCGTACCTGAATTGATTGCCGCATTGCCAACACCGCGCGTGGTTTGGTTGATGTTGCCATCGGGCGCGATTTCTGAGGCGGCCTTTGCCGAAATGAAAACCTTGCTCGCTCCTGGCGATTTGATCATTGATGGCGCCAATGCCATGTATAAAGACAGCCAACGCCACGGTGCAGAATTGACGGCGATGGGCCTTAAGTTTGTCGATGCAGGGGTTTCGGGTGGGGTTTGGGGTCTGCAAAACGGCTATTGCTTGATGTTTGGTGGCGAAAAAGACGCCGCTGCAATGGCTGAGCCGTTTATGAAAATCTTGGCTCCGGGCGCTGATCGCGGTTGGACGCACACCGGTCCAGCAGGTTCTGGTCACTACACCAAGATGCTACACAACGGTATCGAATACGGCATGATGCAAGCGTTTGCCGAAGGCTTTGCAATGCTCAAAGCCAAAGAAGAATTTAACCTCGATGTGGCGGCGATTTCTGAAACTTGGCGTCATAGCTCAGTCGTTCGCTCATGGTTGCTCGATTTGGTTGCCGATACTTTGCAGCAAGACACCGAATTGGCCGATTTAAACGCCTTTGTGCCGGATTCTGGCGAAGGCCGTTGGTCAGTGCTGGAGTCGGTTGAGCTGGGCATTCCAGCACCAGTAATGTCGAGCGCCTTGTACGCGCGTTTTGCTTCACGCGGCAATGACGATTACGCAATGAAATTATTATCGATGATGCGTAATGCCTTTGGTGGCCATGCGGTATCCAAAAAATAATTAGCTTGAACGGATACAAAAATGCCCGCATCGATTGCGGGCATTTTTTATGCTGCAGCAATCGCTGCGAGGGTCTGCTGACGTTTGATTTTCCGCCGTGCAGTCACCCAGCCTTAGGCTTTTTTCAAAAAACACGCTTTGAGCATCATGCTGCCCAAATCGGTTTTGCAATCGACCTCATGGTCACCGTCAACAATCCGGATCCCTTTGATTTTGGTGCCGACTTTCAGTGTGCTAGACGTGCCTTTGACTTTTAAGTCTTTGACTACCACGACAGAATCGCCGTCTTGTAGCACATTGCCATTGGCGTCTTTAACGATGCGCACATCGCTTTCTTCTACTTCTGCGACCATTGGCCATTCAAAGCCGCAGTCGGCGCAAACATAGTTCTCACCATCTGGATAAGTGTTTTCCAAAGTGCATTGTGGGCAAGCGTTTGACATTGGACTATCCAATTTAAAAGAATTTAATCGCTAGATTATAGCAGCCGTTATCCATCGTACTACGCTGTGATTAATCACCAGCGCTGGGCTTGGGGCATTGGCGAGGGCTTGATTGCTTGAGCAAAAACCTCGTGATGGATTGATACTTAACTGATGTGGTACTACTTTACGCTAAATTTGGCTGATGCTGCCAGAGCAATGTCAGGCATAATTCAGCTTTTGAGGCTAGCTTATCCCATGTATTTGATTGGATGAATGCGGGGATTTTAAAGATTGAATGCCAAGATTAAACCGATACCACCTGCAATTTAAGGGAAGACATCAATGCTTAAACTAAGAAAAGTACTCCTGATGCTGTTGGCATTGATGGCGCTGGTGGGAACTGTGGCTTTGGATTGTTTTTTGCCAGAAAAAACCATCACCAGCATTACTGGGGTTGAGGTGAAATTAACTGATAAAGATGGGCCGATTAGCAAGGCTAATCCGAGCGATGGGCCGACGGTGGATGTGTATTACATCTACACCAACCATGCGACCGATATTATTCGGGTGTTTAAAAATGTTGATACCGGCTGGGGCTGGCCGTATTACTTTAAATTTAACTCTGCCGATTTGCAGGCCAAGGCCAAAACGCTGGAGTTTGAAAAGAAACCGGCCTTATTGACTTCATACGGTTGGCGTTTTGACATGATGTCGTGGTTTCCCAATGTGGTGGATATTCAAGTGGCCGAGCCCGACAGCAGTACATGGAGCTTTTGGCGTTGGCTGGGTTTTAGTCTGTGGGGTATTGCGCTGTTGATCGCGACTTTTATGGTGTATCGCCTTACAGGCCGCAAAAATAAAGCGCAGTAGCGCAATACATAGAAGGTGTATAGTGGGCTCAGTCAACGATTTTGGCGAAGGCTGATGGTTTATCAGTCTTCGCAGAACGACACACTGACTACTTGCTTGCGGCGATACGCCGTGTTGATTGATCCTGTCGTGCTCCTTGCCTCGAAAGAGGGAGAAAGCTTGGCGATGTTGAGCGTCTAAACGATGAACTACGCCATTTTGCCGCTCAGTGCGGCGCATTTCTCTGGCTTGCATCAAGTGTTTGATGCCGCGTGTAAACAAGAAAGCTTTTTGTTCTTTTTGCAAGCGCCGCCGATTGAGCAAACCTTCCGTTATTACCAAAATATGGTCGATCGCGACTATGTGTATTTTATTGCGCTGTGCGATGAAACCGTCGTGGGTTGGTGCGATATTTTGCCGCAAGGTGACGCAGATCATGTGGGGGTATTAAGCGTGGCCCTATTGCCGCAGGCGCAAGGCCTAGGATTGGGACGAGGGTTGATGCAGGCTGCGCTGGCTAAAGCCTGGCAGCAAGGTTTTGTTCGCATCGAGCTCACGGTGCGCGTGGATAATCACCAAGCCCAAGCGCTGTATCAGCAGTTGGGCTTTGTGAATGAAGGCGGGCCACAGCAAGACTTATGTATTCGCGGGCAATATTTTACGACGCAAACCATGGTTTTGTTGGCGCACAGCTCGCCTTAGTTAGCGCTTTCGGTGGCCTCTGCTGCCTCTTCGGGCACTTGCTGTGCTTCGAGGGTGAGATGTTCCAGCCCGCTGTGGTGCTCTTCTTTACGATGATGCAAGCTGTTGAGTTTAATGTTTAAGCGCAGCTCATTGAGTGAATCGGCATTTTTTAACGCTTCTTCCATACTGATTTTTCCCGCTTCATACAGCGCAAATAGCGCCATATCAAAGGTTTGCATCCCCAGTTCTTTGGACTTGGCCATTGCGGTTTTAACGCCGCCCACGTCGCCTTTAAAAATCATATCGGCTACTAGCGGAGTGTTGAGCAAGATCTCAATCGCGGCGCTACGTCCTTTGCCATCGGGTGTGGCCACCAAACGCTGCGAAATAATCCCGCGCATATTGAGCGATAAATCCATATATAGCTGCGGGTGGCGCTCTTCGGGAAAGAAATTCACAATCCGCTCTAACGCTTGATTGGAGCTATTGGCGTGCAAAGTGCCCATGCAAAGATGGCCGGTTTCGGCGAACGCCATAGCGTATTCCATGGTTTCTCGGTCGCGAATTTCGCCAATTAAAATCACGTCCGGCGCTTGGCGCAGTGTATTTTTGAGCGCAGCAAACCAGTTTTTGGTATCACGCCCGACTTCGCGGTGCGTGACCAAGCAATTTTTATTTTTATGCACATACTCAATCGGATCTTCGATGGTAATGATATGACCATGGCTGTTTTCATTGCGGTAATCAATCATCGCCGCCATCGTCGTCGATTTACCCGAACCGGTTCCGCCAACCAACAGTACTAAGCCGCGCTGACTCATCATCACGTCTTTTAATACTTTGGGCAGCCCTAAGTCATCAAAATTAGGAATTTTGCTGGTGATAGTTCGCAGCACCATCCCGACCTTTTCTTGCTGCATAAACACATTCACCCGAAAGCGCCCGATGCCTTCGGGGCTAATGGCAAAATTGCATTCTAATTCGCTTGAAAACTCAGTTTGTTGATCGGGGCGCATAATGGCCAAAGCTAGCGCTTGCGTGGCTGCGGCATTGAGTTTTTGTGCGCCAATTGGCGTCATTCTGCCGTTGATCTTCATGGCTGGTGGAAAATCATCGGCAATAAACAAATCGGATGCTTTGTGTTGAATCATCATCCGTAATAAGTCATGCATGGTTTTTTTAGCTTGTTCGGGGCTCATTCTCAGCACTCGTTACGGTCAGTACAGACCTTGTATATAGATTGAATCGGGTTTAATTGCAGTTTCGAAGGCGATCGATTGAGTCAGCTAGATTGTGGACTAATCTTGCAATGATTGTTGTGTTGATTAATTTTAGCTGTTGTAGTTTGTCATTAATCGTTGGTGTGGCACGGGAGTATATTTTTTAAGCATAAAAAAGCCCATGGCAAACCATGGGCTGATTGATTGTCAGTCGGGCTTATTCCCCGCGACGTTTATGACCGCTGCCACCAAGTAACGCGGCAGTTGGGGCGCTGGCAGTACGTGGGCCGCGATTTTGCGGACGGTCGCTGCGTGGCGCGCCATGCCCATCACTGGCATTGCGAGTCACTCCTGGTCCACCATTACGACCACCACCTTGGTAGCCACGCGTTTGGCCTTGGCCGCTACGACCACTGCGCATGAGTTCACCTGGCAAGGTATTGGCATTGCTGATCGGTTGTTGCTCATCGTAATTAATTCGCTCGCGACGCGGCGCTGCCGGTGCTGCTAGCACTGAATCATGGCGTGGTGCATTGCGTGGGTTGCTACTGCGCGGCGCGCCATCACGTGGGCGACGGGTATCTGCAGCGCCCAGCGCATCAGGACGTGGACGGCGGGTATCTGCAGCGCCCAGCGCATCAGGACGTGGACGGCGGGTATCTGCAGCAGCATCAGGACGTGGACGACGGCTATCCGCAGCGCCTTCTGCGCGTGGACGGCGTTGTTCGCCATCAGGGCGCGGGCGACGCTGTTCGGCGTCACCTTCAGCACGATCAGCACGCGGACGACGCTCAGCGCGCACTTCACTTTTGGCGGCTGCTTGGGCGGTTGCGGTTTCAGCTAATGCTTTTGAACGAGCACCATTCAAGCGTGCGCCACCGGCGGCGGCAGGACCACGCGGAGCACGTGGATTACGGTTTGGATCGCGTGGTGGGCGATCACGACCTAAGCCACCACGAACAATCGGCTCTGGCTTCACGCGTAAATCGGCTTCAAAGCCTTCTAAGCAGAATTTTGGAATATCTTGCTTGGTAATGCGCTCGATTTCAGCGAGTAATTTCAACTCGTCCACACACACCAGAGAGACTGCTTCACCAGTACAACCGGCGCGGCCAGTACGGCCAATCCGATGCACGTAATCTTCGGCCACGTTAGGCAATTCAAAATTCACCACATGCGGCAATTCTTCAATATCCAAACCACGGGCCGCAATATCGGTGGCTACCAATACTTGCAATTCGCCGGATTTAAATTGGGCTAATGCGGCAGTGCGCGCGTTTTGGCTTTTATTGCCATGAATCGCCATCGCAGAAATACCGTCTTTATTGAGTTTTTCAGCCACTTTATTACACGCATGTTTGGTGCGCATAAACACTAAAACTTGATGCCAATTGCCGTCTTTGATCAATTGCGTCAATAACGGTAGTTTTTTCTCGCGATCAACCAAATGTACGCGTTGGCTAATTAATTCATTGGTGGTATTGCGGCGAGCGACTTCTACCAGACCTGGGTTTTTAAGTAGCTTGTCGGCGAGTTCTTTGATTTCATCAGAGAAGGTCGCTGAGAACAGCAAGGTTTGGCGTTCTTTAGGGAAAATCGCCATTAATTTCTTAATGTCGTGAATGAAACCCATATCGAGCATACGATCGGCTTCATCGAGCACCAAGATTTCAATGCCGGACAAATCCACCGAGCGTTGATTAACCAAATCGAGCAAGCGGCCTGGTGTCGCGACTAAAATATCAATCGGCGAGCGTAAGCGTGTTTGTTGTGGACGAATATTCACGCCACCAAACACCACCATTGAAGTGATTTTGACGTACTTCGAATACGTTTGAACTGATTCTTCTACCTGAGCGGCAAGTTCACGCGTCGGGGTTAGAATCAAAACACGAGGACGACCTTTGGCTTCGAGTGGTTCTTTAGCCAGCAATAATTGCAAAATCGGCAAAGTAAAACCTGCCGTTTTACCGGTCCCCGTTTGCGCTGCAGCCAGTAAGTCGCCGCCTTGTATCACCAATGGAATGGCTTGCGCTTGAATCGGAGTTGGTGTGGTGTAGCCCGTATCGGCAACGGCACGCAAAAGTGGTTCGGCTAGCCCAAGGCTAGCAAAATTAAGTTCAGACATTCATTATTCCTGCTGCGGCCTGTCGCAAGGAGCGACACCAATCTAGGGCAGGTGGGGTATGTTGGATGGGTGGCTTGCGTGTCGAAGGTTTTCGATGAGGCAAGCAACGCGCCGATTGGTAGGGAGCGATCAGGGGCGCAGTTTAACTGTGCTAACAAAAAAATACCAACGATATCTGCTCGATGGGGCTTTGATTGGGGATTGGGGAGTGGGGAGTGGGGAGTGTAGTCTAGAATTGACTCCCTAATCCCAACTCCCTGCCTTCTTAGCCGTAGCGCTGTTGCGCAACGACGGCGAGGCCGCAGCCGACGCTGCCAAAGTGATCACCCTCTACTGCTTGGGCCGCTGGGAATTGCTCGGCTAAGGCGGCGCGCAAGGCGGGTACCGCTGATGAGCCGCCAGTAAAAAATAAGGTATCAACTTGGTTGGCATTGATGCCGGCCACATCCAGTGTGGCTTGTGCTGCCGCGCAAATTCGGGCGGTTTCTTGTGCAATCGCTTGCTCAAATTGGCTGCGCTCAATCTGCGCCATCAGGCCTTTTTCGGCTTCGACTAAATCCAATGCAAAATGAGGCTGCTCAGACAGCGCAATTTTGGCCTCTTCAACGCGCATAGCTAAATGATGGCCCGCTTGGCTGCGAATCACATTCAGCAAGCGCTCAAAGCGCACATTGTCGACCACTTCCGGCGAGACATCTTGAAAGCCACGCCACATCTTGCGGGTATACGCAAAGTTAATCGTATGCCAAGTGGCCAAGTGGAAAAACACACTATTGGGTAATTCGGCGTTATTGCTGAGTCGCGAGCCCATACCCAGTTCAGGCATGACGCAGGCGAGCGAGAGGCGCTTATCGAAATCAGTACCCCCTATATGTACCCCGCCACTAGCTAATAAATCTGCCGATCGGTCGGCAATACCCCGTCTTTCTGGCGATAAACGCACCAAAGAGAAGTCCGACGTACCACCACCAATATCAATTACCAGCACCAGCTCTTCACGCTCGATGCGTTGCTCGTAATCATGCGCAGCGGCAATCGGTTCAAATTGAAAGCTGACTTCTTTAAAGCCCAAACCATGGGCGATTTCGCCCAATGTGGCTTCAGCCTCGGCGTCTGCCGCATCGTCGTCATCGACAAACCGCACAGGTCGCCCAAGCACCACGGCATCAAATGATTGGCCCGCCGATTGTTCGGCGCGGGTTTTGACTTCACCGATTAATTGGCCGATGAGGTTTTTAAACGATAAATGCTGGCCGCCAATTTCAGTGCCCGCATCCATGAGGCTGCTACCTAATAAACTTTTCATTGAGCGCATTAGGCGGCCTTCGTAGCCCTCTAAATACTCGTCTAACGCCGCACGGCCATAAGCCCAACGGTCTTCTTCCAAATTAAAAAAGACCGCCGATGGCAGCGTGAGCTTGTCGGCCTCAAGGGGCAATAAAATCGCGCCGCTTGGGCGCACAATGCCCGCCGTTGAATTAGAAGTACCAAAATCGATGCCGCAGGCTGAATAAGTCATAATGGAGCGTGGTTGGCCTGTAAGGGGGTCGTTAGACTACGCTGCTGCCGCATGCACGTCAAACACGCTTGCTGAATGGCTAGCGCGAAGTACCCAGTATGCTTTAATCTAGGGTCTGTTGACGTTGGGTTGATTGCTGACAACTGAGCTTTGCGGCAAGGCTCACCCATGAGTAGCGTTTTGAAACAGGCGAGAAGTGAATGATTTTTTTCTGTGGTGACGTCCACGGCCAATTTGGGCATGTTATTTCGGCGGTGCAGCAGCATCGTCCGGATGCCATTGTGCTGCTCGGCGATCTACAAGCGCCACAGCCGCTCGAAACCGTATTGGCCGACATCATTGACTTAACCGAGGTATGGTATATCCACGGTAACCACGACACTGACGGCACGCGCGACTACTGCAATTTGTGGGATTCGGGCATGGCCGACCGCAATTTACACGGCCGCGTGGTTGAAATCGCTGGCGTGCGTATCGCCGGTTTAGGTGGGATTTTTCGGGGCCACATTTGGATGCCGCCCAATCATCCGGTGTATGCCAGCCCAGCACATTATCTGCAACACTGCGGCAAAGCCAATCAATGGCGAGGTGGCCTGCCACGCAAACAGCGCAGCAGTATTTTTTATGCCGATTACCAAGCGCTAGCCCACGAAAAAGCCGACATCATGGTCACGCACGAAGCACCGAGCTGCCATCCTTGGGGGTTTTCGGTGCTGGATCGACTTGGGCAGTCTATGGGAATTCAAAAGAGTTTTCACGGCCACCAACACGACAGCCTCAATTACCGCGAACACGATGCGCGGTTGGGTTTTAAAGCCTACGGGGTTGCTCTACGTGCAATCATGGACGAAAACGGTAACATCATCAGCACTTGGGAGGACCCCGCGCACGATTGATCCGCTAGTATTGGATTGAATCAGTTCAGTGTGTATCGGATGGAATAAGCGCAACGCATTTCTCCGATTCGGAGCATATTCCATCGGCGCACAGCGCATTCCAGAACATGGTGGAATGCGCGCGGGTCGATGACCTTGGTCAATACATTACCCCGCCCCAGCGCCGTCTTGGCTTTCGCTAAATGGCCCACGCGCGAACCAGACTAAGGCAATCAGCACAATAAAGAGCACGGCAAATAAGCCAAAAATATCATTGGCCGACATAAAAAAGCCCAACTGGGTGATTTTTTGGTTAATCAGCCCAAGCGCTTGCGGCATACTAAAGCCATGCGCCATTAATCCAGACAAACTGTCTTGTACCACTGGATTGTAGGGGTTGATTTGCTGCACCAGATTGGCGTGATGGATCTTCTCTTGGTTGTCCCACATCGCCGTGACCAGCGATACACCGATGGTGCCAGACATGGTGCGCATAAAGTTGGACATACTCGCTGCCGAAGCAATACGTTCTGGCGGCAAACCGGATAAAGTAATCGCGGTTAGTGGCATAAAGAAACACGCCACGCCAACGCCTTGCACAAACTGCGGCCAAGCCAACCAGCCAAAACTAATCGCTGGCGTATAAAAAGTGCGCCAGTAATAGCAGCCGGCAAATACCAAAAACGCCAAGCTGACTAATAAGCGCAAATCAATTTTGCAGGAATAGCGGCCAATTAACGGCGACAACACCACCGGTAATAAACCCACTGGCGCTAAAGCCAGCCCTGCCATCGTGGCGGTATAGCCTAAATGCTCTTGCATTAATAAAGGCAGCAATAAGATCGAGCTAAAGTACATCAAAAAACCCAAGCTCAAACTCAACGAACCAATGGTGAAATTGCGATGTTTAAATAGGGCCAAATCCAACACAGGATAAGGCTCGTCGCGTTCCCAAATTAATAAAAACACTAAGCCCACTGCCGCAATAATCGCCAAGGCAATAATGCGGTTCGAACTAAACCATTCATATTGATTGCCCAAATCGAGCATGATTTGAAAAGCACAAATGGTGATAATCAATAACGCCAACCCAACGCGATCAACCGGCTGTGATAGTTTGGCGGTTTCGCGGCCCTTGAGCTGCCAAAATGCCACGCCAGCCACAAACAAACCGACCGGCACATTGATAAAGAAAATCCCACCCCACACCCAATTATCGGTAATCCAGCCGCCCAAAATCGGCCCCACAATTGGCGCTAAAATAATCGTCATTGCCCATAAAGCCAGTGCCAGCGTTTTTTTCTCGGGCGGGTAACACGCCAGCAGCAAGCTTTGCGACAAAGGAATCAGCGGCCCAGCCAATAAGCCTTGCAACACGCGGAAAAAAATCAGCATATCTAGCGACGGGGCAATGCCAGACAAAAACGACGTGATCACAAAACCAATCACGCCGACCATAAACACTCGAACCTCGCCAAAACGCTGCGCCACCCAGCCCGATAGCAGCACCGAAATGGCATTAGCCACGCCAAACGACGTAATTACCCACGTGCCTTCGGTAACCGATGCGCCCAAATCGCCCGATATGGTCGGAATCGCCACATTGGTAATGGTGGTATCGAGCACCTGCATAAAGGTGGCGAGCGCCAGCGCCGCCGTCGCCCAGATTCGCGCTGAACCATAAAGTGGCGACACGGTACTCATTTTTTACGCCCAGCGGCAGGGGCCAGATTGGCTTGAATAATGGCATCAATATGCTGATTGGCTTGCTGCAACGATACCGCATACAGATTGGTTGATTCGACGGGCTGACCATTGCTAGGTTTAGCCAAGCGCGGGCCTGATTGATCATGGGTATTGACCGTAACACTCATCGACAAGCCGATTTGCAGCGGATACTTGGCTAATTGCTGCGGATCAAGGGTAATTCGCACTGGCAAACGCTGCACAATCTTAATCCAGTCGCCATTGGCGTTTTCTGGCGGCAGTAGCGAAAAAACGCTGCCGGTGCCGGGCGATAAACCGGCAACTTTGCCATCAAACTGGACTGAACTGCCGTATAAATCGGCGGTTAAGGTGACGGGCTGGCCGATGCGAATTGGGCCAATTTGCGTTTCTTTTAAATTGGCATCGACCCATACATTCGATAACGGCGATAACGCCATCAGTGGCGAACCGGGCGCCACTTGTGCGCCAACGGCGACGGCGCGTTTGGCTACTTGCGCGTCAACCGGGGAGCGAATATCGGTGCGCTGGCGATTAAGCCACGCCTCGCGCAGTGTATCGGCCGCGGCGCTAACTTCGGGATAATCACGCACTACACCACTGAGTACTTGCATTTTGGCCGCTTGCAGCGCTGCTTGGCTGGCTTCAAGTGCGGCTTGGGCGGAGGCTTTGGCCTGCTCGGCGTGTTGCAATACTTCGGCACTAATCGCTTGCCCCTCGGCGGCGATGCGGCGGCGTTGTAAATCGTCGCTGGCTTGCTTGAGTGCCACTTCGCGCAGTGCGACTTCGGCCCCTAGCTGCGTTACTTGTTGCTGTGCCACTTGTGCGCCACGCACCGCGCGCGCCAACGCCGATTCTGCCCGCGCCAAGGCCAGCGTGGCATCGCTGGCATCTAAGCTCACCAGTAAATCACCGGCTTTAACCATATCGGTATTGTGTACATACACCGCGCTGACTGTACCGCCAATCCGCGAGTCAATTTGGGTGACATAGCCCGCCACATACGCATCATCGGTGCTTTCTTCATAACGCAGCACCAATAGCCAATACAACAACACCGCGCCAGCAATCAGTAGCAGCAGCAAACTGGCGACGATGAGCGAGCGGCGGCGGCGATGCGGGTCAACGTTGGGCGTGTCGGCGTTGGGGGAGGCATTATTTGTGGGAGTCAACGATTCACTCATGGGTTTTCCTTCGAGTCAGTTGCGCCCATGGCGCGGATCAGGCTGGTTTGGGCAATCAGGCGGTCGCGTTGCGCCTGTAATAAAGCTAAGCGCGAATTCACGTGCGACAAATGCGATTGCAAGGTGTCACTCGCTGGCGACAAACCGGCGCGTTGGCGTAATCGAGCGCTATTGGCCAATTGTTCGGCAGCGGTTTCGCTGAGTTTGGCCTCGCCTTCGATTTTGAGCGCCGCCTGTTGGCGCGCCAAACTGGTCGCGCTCTCATTGGCGATATCGAGCAAGGTTTGGTTATAAATCGCAATCGCTGAGGCGTAATGCGCATGCTGCAAATCCAGCACGCCCTGCAAAGCGCCCGCCTCAAAGATTGGCAAGCTAATGGCTGGCGTTACGCCTAAGCGGCGAGAGGCCGAATCGAACAAGGTCGCGGTCGATAAAGACGACAAACCAATGAGTGCTGATAAAGAAATATCGGGATAAAAATCCGCCTGTGCCGCGCGAACTAAAGCCGCAGCGCTTTCAACTTGATACTTGGCGGCGAGTAACTCCGGGCGCTGCGCCAATTGATTGAGCCGCAAATCAGCCGTATTAATCGGCCACGCCGGTAAAGCGCGCGGGGCTTGCGCTGCCAAACTGGCTTGGCTACTGAGCGTGAGCGCCGCCAAAGCTGCTTGCGCATTACTGCTCGCTAGTTGCGCGGCGATTAGCGCAGTGCGCGCCTCGGCAAGGAGTAAGGTTTGTTCGTTTTGCGCATCGCGGCTGACTAAACCGGCGCGTTTTAGGATTTTACTTTTTTGCGCCAACTGCTCGCTGGCGTGTAAAGCCGCTTGTTGCAAAATGATTTCTTGCTGCGCGGCGCGCCAAACTAAATATTGCGTTACCACCTCGGCGGCCAACCATTGCTGCGCGCTAGCTTGCTCTAGCTCGGCAGCGCGGCTGGCGCCAGCGGCAGCGGCAACGCGTTCACGAATCTTGCCCCATAAATCAAAGCTGTAATTCAGGCTTAAACCGATTTGTGAATAAGTTTGCCAAGTGCCAGCAATCGGCGGTGGAATCAAACCATCGGCGCTATAGCGTTGGCGATTCAGCGCTGCCTGTCCATTCACCGTTGGCCCACTACCGCTGGCAGCAATCGCCTCATTGGCTCGGGCTGCCGCTACTTTGGCCGCAGCTAGCGTGAGTTTGGGATTGGCCGCCAAAGCCTGTGCAAGCAATTGATCCAGTACCGGATCACGCAAAGCCTGCCACCAAGCACCCCGTGCAAACTCGGGCGATTGAGACAGGGCGCTTAAAGAAAGCTGACTTGCCGTCAGCATTGGCGGCGTTGGCGGAGAAGGGGCAGCACAAGCGGTTAACAAAGCCAGTAATAAAGTGCACAAACCCGCCTGCGGCAAACGTTGAATCAAGGTCACCATATTGCTTTTCGCCTTAGATAGGTGGCTTCATGCTAGTAGAAAACTTAAATTCTGTCACTTGCTGTAGTTATGTATCTGTGTATATTTACTTATTTCTTTCTATGTATGTTTTTTATTGGAGTGCAGAGAGGCAAGTACTTTGCAGGTGGTGGTGTGAAATTCAGGTTGGTGAGTTAGCGATGGTTTCATTCGCGCAAACCGAGCAGGTTGACTCTCTACGCTAGTGCTCAAACCAGTGTGATGTCACAGGTTTAAAGCCTATGCCATCTTTTTGTGTCACGCTTCTCTGTATAAGCACGGTACCGAGCTCGGAGGCTTCTGTTGATCTATAGAAGTGCGACTTACCTCTCCGCTGCGAATTCTATTTGATTCATCGTGGTGGATTCTGTATTCGCTGCGCTAATAAAGTTTGATTTGCTCATTTAGGATGCGGCGGTGTTGATTTTCTCCTTATATTTTAAACTTTTAAAATAACTCGACAAAAAATATCAATACATCACTTGATTGCGCCTGATCCGCTCACGCAGGCAAATCAAACAAGTAATGCCCTAGCTTAATCAATTGATACGGTGCAATGACGCATAAGACTGTTGGTTTGCAGTGCATCTAGATAGGATGCGGATCGTTTATCTCCGTGGCTGCCTGAGTTTGGCAGTGCATCAGAATTAATGTTGAAATTGGATGCTTTAAAATTCAACAACTTAGCGTGTTAATGCGATTTTGTTTGCCACAAGGTGTTGACGTGATCGCAGGGCTGCCGTATATTTCGGCCTCTCTGCTGCTGACACAGCAAACGAAACACCGGTTTCTAGGTTGTTTTGTGTGTCCTAAGCCACTGATCTTTAACAAAATACAGCCGATGAGTGTGAGTGCTTGGTTTGCCAGTCAAACAAGTGCTTACACTCTCAAAATGATCAGTTAGACGCAAGTCTGACAGATCGCAAGAAGTGGAGGGTGGAGTTAAATCCATCCTGTAGGGCGGGTTTTAACCCGCCTTAAAGCCAAGTTGTACAAATTAGCA
>NZ_JAJAWG010000009.1 GCF_020531905.1 Deefgea salmonis
AGCATCAATCCACCGTCCCATGGTGCGCTCCCAAAAATCAAAAGCGCAGCATGCCTGAATTAAAACGACAATTGAGGTGGAACGGCTGAGCCCTTACGTTTTTTCTACATCCGGTGAGCCCAAGCGATTCATGCTTGGGCTTTTTCTTATGTAAAGCGGCGTGCTATTTCAAAAAATGGTAATAAATAGGCTGTTGGCATATTTTGTAACAAAACATTCATCTCCCACTGTTACCTTACAGCCTCACACGAAACCATTGAGTTTGTATGATCCGCCACAGCAGCAATGAGCGCGCTTGCGCCGAACTCGCCGATATCATTCAACAGCAGCAACTGAGCGCCGTCTTTCAACCGATTGCGGCACTCAATCAAGCCAGCGCCTATGGTTTTGAAGGTTTGATTCGTGGCCCTAGCGATCATCCTTTACACGCCCCACAGCAATTATTTCAAGCAGCCGCGCAGAACCAATGCCTTGCCCAATTAGATTGGGCCTGCCATCAAGTGATTATTCAAGCGTTTATCGAACAGCAACTCCCCGGCAAATTGTTTCTCAATGTCTGCCCACTGAGCCTGATGCAAGACGCATTTCGCGCGCAAGCAATGCTCGATTTACTGCAAGCTGTGGGTTTAGATCCTCACCGAGTGGTTATCGAGCTGACTGAAACGCAAGCCACCAGCGATTACGCGCGCTTAGCCCAAGCGTTGCAACACTATCGAGAAATGGGGTTTCAAATTGCGCTGGATGATTTGGGCGAAGGTTATTCGAGTTTACGGCTGTGGTCTGAACTCAAGCCAGACTTTGTCAAGATTGATAAATACTTTATTCAAGGCATTAGCCAAGATCGACAAAAGCGCCAATTTGTACGCTCAATCCAACACATTGCCCTCAGCACCGGCTGCAATGTGATTGCAGAAGGCATTGAAAATCATGCTGAATTGGCAGTCATTGAGCGCTTAGGCATTCATTTAATCCAAGGATTTTTAATTGGCCGTCCCGAAATACAGCCCAATCCGTTGCTCGATATGCCCAAACACCGCACCGAACAGCCAGTCTACATCGGCCAAAGCAGTACTCACGCCGGTGCTTTGCTCCAAATCGTTCCTAGTGCCTGTCAAACCGATAGCAACGAAGCCGTTTGGCGACGTCTAACCCAGCAAGCCGATCTAAGCGCGATTCCGGTGGTCGACAACGAGCGTCCGATTGGACTAATCAAACGCAATGATTTATTAGAGTTATTTTCACGGCCATTTAGCCGCGAACTCTTTGGCGCACGCAGTTGTAGCACCCAAATGGATCGCCACCCCTTAATTATTGAGCAAGCCACCAGTCTGACTGAGCTGGCCCGTTTACTCACTTGTAGCGAGCGCAGTGATCTTAACGATGGTTTTATCATTACCGAGCAGGGACGTTATTTAGGGATGGGCACTGGCCGCGACTTGATCCGCGCAATGACTGAATTACAAATTAGTGCTGCGCGCCACGCCAACCCGTTAACCGGCTTACCCGGGAATGCCCCCATTCAAAACACCATCAGCCAATATCTACAAACTGAATGCAACTTCACCGTGGTGTACGTCGATCTGGATCACTTCAAGCCTTATAACGACGTTTATGGCTACGCTCGAGGTGA
The DNA here is from genome assembly GCF_020531905.1 of Deefgea salmonis. Lineage (GTDB taxonomy): Bacteria > Pseudomonadota > Gammaproteobacteria > Burkholderiales > Chitinibacteraceae > Deefgea > Deefgea salmonis. The sequence continues at coordinate 1,631 of NZ_JAJAWG010000009.1, forward strand.
TGAGCTGCTGCAGCTGTGCGGGCAACTGTTACAAAGTAGCGTCGATTCTCAGCTGGATTTTGTCGGGCACGTCGGTGGGGATGACTTTATTTTGTTATTGCGATCACCGAATTGGCGCTCGCATTGCGAGCAAATACTCAGTGATTTTCAACAACAATTAGCGCCATTTTTTAAACCCGCACACTGGCAAGCGCAAAGCTATTTGGCGCACAATCGCCACAATAAATTGCAATTACACCCGCTGGTTTCGATGTCTTTAGGCGCAGTAGAAATAGTCGCCAGCGAGTATCAAAGCCACCATGAAGTGGCGAACCATGCATCGAGCGCCAAACATATGGCCAAAATGCAAAGCGGGCATAGCCTATATATTGCCCCGCTAAGTAGGGGTATTTAACTGAAGGCCTTGCTCCATAAGGGCTAGATTAAAATACTCACGACGCGTTCAAATCATCGTTCGCTTCAATTTGCGACAGATCCCAATCTAAAGCCAAATCTTGTTGAGCCAAGACCAATAAAGGCTGTAGATTTTTAAGTAAGGCGCGCAGATGTGGACGCAATTCGTCCGTCATCCCTTTATGCAGCATCACCAAGGCCTCGGCGATCAGCGGCGTGTGCGGCATACTCTGGCGTTCGGGCATAAACACTTGGTTTGCCATCGGCGTAGCGTATAAACGATCTTGCGCGATGTGTAATATGCGCTCGCATGAATGCGCCTCATCGTGCCAAGAATTGGCAACGGCAATACTCGCGGTCACTCGCAATAATTGTTCACGATAATTAATGCGGGCATTGGCGACTCGATGTCGCAAACGCTCGGCGACAATTTTCGCTTCAGTCAATGGCGTGGCTGGGGAAATAATCGCAAACAGTGCCCCTGTTAAATGCGCCAAGGTGTCTTCTTTGCGCAAAGTGCTTTCGAGTAATTTGGCCAACATGCCTAACATTTGCCCGCACACGCGCTCGCCGAGTTTGTCGGTTAACATTTGAAAATGATTCACCTCCAATAACAATAAGCTCACTTGGCTATTGTGCCGAAGCGCAAAAGCTAAGGCTTGTTCCAATTGCAAATTCAATAAATAAGAACTGGCGACGCCGGTTAACTCATCACTCGTAGCGTGCACTTGCATCGCACGTGCGGCGGCCAATTCGCGCCGTGTCGCGGCCAATTCAAGATTGGCCTGAACCCGCGCCAGCATTTCGGTGCGATCCGTCGATTTGGTGATAAAGTCATTGGCGCCACATTCCACACAGCGCAGTTTGGTCGCCTCATCTTCTTCGCCCGAGATAATGATCACCGGCAAATAATGCAAACGCGCATCACCCGAGCTGCGCACGCGCGCCAGTAAACCCAAGCCATCGAGCTCAGGCATGGTTAAATCTGAAATCAACAAATTAATCATCGGCTCAGCCAGCAACAGCTTCCAGCCCGCCTCGCCATCGGCGGCCTCAAATAAATCAAAATGCACGCTTAAATGCTTACGCACCGTCGCACGAACGATACGAGAATCATCCACAATCAAGATTTGAGGTCGTGGATTTAATTCTTCACTTTCAATCATTGTCAATTCCACCTCATCCAACGCAGGCTTTAGCCTAGCACATGCAATTAAACGACGAGAGGCCGAAATAAGGCGGGATAAATCGGTCTACAACGATTCAATTGTCATGTAAGCTATCAGCTTACTCGCCTGCATCTAGGATGTGATCATGTCCAAGACTTATCGTTTACAGCTCAGTGTCTCTCCTGTCACCCGCCGTGAAGCCGACTATACGCTTGGTGCGATTCAACGCGCTTGGTGCACGCCGTCATGGGCCAATAAGCAATCGCTAGGTAATGAGATTTTATTGCTAGAAGTACGTCACGAGGCAGAAATCAAGGTTGGAGAAAGTGCCGATTGGTTTATAGAGCGCATCGCTGCGGCCATTTGGCAAGAAACCGGCCGCTTTGTGCGAATAGCCATTGATCTGGTCGCTGATGAAGCCGCTGATGGGCAATTTATTATCTTAGATGAAGCCGCGTATTGGCGAATTATGCAAAATTTTCGCCTCTCATCGCCGCGCTTTCACGCTTGAAATAGCGCCGCGTCTCGCTTTAAAACCGACGCCTCGCCGATTGACAGGCACAAAAAAACCCGTTTACACGGGTTTTTTGCTTTAGAACCTGTTACTTACAAAGCTTAGGCAGCAGCCATTGCTTTGATCGCAGCAGACAAACGGCTCTTATGACGAGCTGCTTTGTTCTTATGGTAGATCTTTTTGTCAGCCAAGCTGTCGATGGTGCTAACAGATGCTTGGTAAACAGCTGTAGCAGCCGCTTTGTCGCCAGCCGCGATCGCTTTCAATACTTTTTTAACTGCAGTACGGAATTCTGAACGTTGAGCGCCGTTGTGTAGACGTGCAACTTCAGCTTGACGAGCGCGTTTGCGTGCTTGTGCGGTATTTGCCATGGTAATTCTCCAAAGGTATAAACGGGTCTACTGCTTCGCCGGAGACACGGACTTTCGGCAGCACACACACCCTAGAAAGGGGGCAATTTTATGCCTTCTTCACGGCAAGTGCAAGTAGGCGTTATCATGCGCGCTATCAGGGACGGAAAAATAACAATGAATCTACTCAAAGCACTGGCCGCGGTCAGCTCGATGACCTTGGTTTCACGCGTGCTCGGCTTTGCCCGTGACGCGATTATGGCGACTATTTTTGGCGCTGGCGCCATGATGGATGCGTGGGTGGTTGCCTTTCGCTTGCCGAATTTATTGCGACGTATCTTCGCCGAAGGCGCATTCTCACAAGCGTTTGTGCCAATACTGGCCGATAAAAAAACCCGCGAAGGCGATGAAGCGGCCAAAATCTTTATCGCGCATGTGGCCGGTTTGTTAACTTTAATTTTAGCGGTGATCACCTTAATCGGGATTTTGGCAGCGCCATGGATTATTTGGAGTACCGCCAATGGTTTAACCAATAATCCCAATCAATTTGCCGTTACCACCGATTTATTGCGCATTACTTTTCCTTATATCTTGCTGATTTCATTGTCATCACTCGCCGGCGCGGTGCTCAATACTTGGAATCACTTTTCTGTGCCGGCCTTTACGCCAACGCTGCTCAATATTTCATTTATTATTTTTGCACTATTTTTAGCGCCCTATTTTAATCCGCCGATTATGGCGCTCGCTTGGGCCTTGTTGGTGGGCGGCGTTGCTCAGCTGGCGTATCAACTGCCTTATCTCAAAAAAATTGGCATGCTAGTTCGCCCGCGCTTGGATTTTAAAGACCCCGGTGTTTGGCGCGTGGTTAAGCAAATGGGTCCGGCGATTTTGGGGGTTTCGGTCAGCCAGATTTCTCAAATTATCAATCAAAGTTTGGCGTCATTGCTGGTCGTGGGTTCGATGTCGTGGATTTACTACGCCGATCGCTTAATGGAGCTACCTACTGGCTTATTGGGCGTGGCGCTCGGGACGATTTTATTGCCGTCGCTGTCTAAAACCTTGGCCAATAACGACACCGTAGAATATTCCAAACTACTCGATTGGGGCTTGCGATTGGCGCTGTTGCTGGCGCTCCCCTCGGCGGTCGCCTTGGCGGTGATTGCCGAGCCGCTGACGATTTCATTATTTCAATACGGCAAATTTACGGCCCATGATGCGCAGATGACGCAATTGGCATTAATGGCTTACGCAGTGGGCATTCCTGGTTTGATTTTGATTAAGCCCTTAGCGCCGGCATTTTATGCGCGTAAAAATATTAAAACGCCAGTCAAGATTGCGGTGTTTTCTTTAATTGTGACCCAAGGCTTAAACCTGATTTTAGTGCCCTATTTGCAACACGCTGGCCTCGCGTTATCGATTAGTTTGGCGGCCATCGCCAACGCAGGTTTGCTGTATTACCAGTTAAGAAAACAAGATTTGTATCAGCCTGAAACGGGTTGGTTGGGCTTTTTGATTAAACTGATTGTTGCGGTCAGCTTAATGGCATTGGCTTTATTTGGCGTGATGCAAATCATGCCGGAATGGGCGCAGGGCAATATGCCGTCGCGATTGCTACGCCTCTCAGGCTTAGTCATCGTTGGCATCGCGGTGTATTTTGCCGTGCTGGGTTTACTGGGATTTAGACCACGGCAATTCTCTCGCCGTAGCGTTTAAACTGCAAGGTAGGTATTTGCTGCAAGGCTTTTATATTAAAGCGCTGCAAGCAAATACCCTCTTGCTTATGCTGATATTCAGATTGAGTGCTGTGCCGCGCGCGTCGCTCTGGCACTTAAAACCGCCACACCGAATCCAAACAGCAGCGGACTGATTACGCCGAACTCACTGGCGTCGATAAATAAGCCTCAATCGCCACCGCATCAATTTGCTCCGCTTGCATAAATTGTTTGGCGTATTTCAAATACACACCCGACGTTAAAAACAATTGAAATAGCTCACGATCAATATGCTGATTTTCCACCATGCTCTGCATAATGCGGATCGCTTCCGAGAGTAATTTACCTTTTTTATACGGTCGATCCACCGCCGTGAGCGCTTCAAAAATATCGGCAATCGCCATCATTCGCGCCAATGGGCTCATTTGCTGTTGTGTGAGTTTACGTGGATAACCGGTGCCATCCATTTTTTCATGATGACCACCGGCAATTTCGGGCACTTGCTGCAAATGCCGAGGGAAAGGCAGTTTTTCTAACATAATGATGGTTTGCACAATGTGCTCGTTGATTTTATAGCGTTCTTCTTCGCTTAAAGTGCCCCGCGCTACTGATAGATTATAAATTTCACCTCGGTTATATAAGAGCTCAGGCACCTTGAGCTGAAAGCCCCAAGGGTTAATCGCTGGCATTTGCTCGCGCGGCGAGCGGGTAAATTGATGCTCGACTTTATCGGCCAATAACGACTCAAAAACCGGCAGTTCCGCGGCTGGCTCACGCGCTTTACGGCTATTTTCTTCATGCGAAATACCGATTCTATCGTCCAAAGTACGTAGCCATTGGCGCTGGGCAATGGCATTTAATCGCACAATTTTATCCTCGGCCATAAACTCACCGCCCTGATTACACTGCGCGATAAAGGCAAAGTCATCGTCAAGCTGCGCCAATGCTTGGGCCAATTGCATGGCCGATTGCTGCGGATCTGCTCCCTCGATTTGGGCTTGTAGCGCCTGAATTTGCGCGTCGCGCTTTAAGACTTCAAAGCGCATCCGCACTTCATGCAATCGATCGTAGAGCGTTTCTAATTTAGTGGCTTTATCCACCACGTATTCTGGCGTCGTCACTTTACCGCAATCGTGCAGCCAGCACGCAATATGCAAAGCTTCGCGCTCGGTTTCAGTTAAATTGAAATCCGCATATGGACCGATCGTCGTTTGACATGCCGCATTCGCGAGCATTTTGGTCAGTTCAGGAACCCGCTGGCAATGACCGCCGGTATATGGACTTTTGGCATCAATGGCACCGGCGAGTAATTGAATAAAGGCTTCTAGTAATACTTTTTGCTCTTCAATTAAGCGCTGCGTATTGAGCGCCACTGCCGCAGTGCCCGACAAAGCCGTGACAAAAGACAAGCGCTTGGCCGTGATGGCTTCTTCGGCGGTGAGCAATAAAGCCAACACGCCCAGCAGTTGCCCCGATTTATCCTTTAAGGGCAGGCCGACGAGTTGATAGGCGGCGGGCTCAGCGATCACAAAATTAAAATAAAGCTGCACCTGTTCAGGCGTCAGCAATATTGAACTGACTTGTTGCTGCAATAGTTGCAACACCGGATGCGTCTGATCGGCCTCCAGTTTAAGGGTGGCCAATTCGCCAAAGGCTTCACGAATTTGATCGTTATTTTGTGCTTGTACTACTTCGAGCGTGCCTTGCTTGGGCTCAGCTAAATATAAAATGCCACAAGGGGCTAAAGCCGCTTTTCGCATCTCGCTGACAATCAATACCAATAAACGCTGAAAGTTCGTTTCTGCCGCGAGCGCATTGGATAAATGTAAAAAGTCTTCAATCGTCCCCTTCATTTGATCCATCGATTTAGCCAGCGCAATAATTTCGGTAATTCGTGCTTCAACCTGAATGGGCTCACTAAAATCAAAGCGCGCAATTCTTTGAGCTTCGCTATTGAGTTGGATTAATGGTCGCGATGCCATTCGTGCCAGCCATAAAGCCAAACTCACCCCCAGCACTAAAAGCAGCGCAGAAATGACTAAAGCACGATTACGAATTTCAATCGCTGGCCCGAGTAATTCAGAATGCGGCGATGCCAACCATAATTGCAGTGATGCGCCACCGAGTACCGCAATGGATTTAGCCGACACCGCCCATTGCTCACCTTGAGTCGTCATCGTGATGCTTGTTCCGGCTGCAAGCGGTAAATCTTTTAATTGATTTAACCAATCTCCTTTTAATTCTGCCAGTAATGGCAGGCGCAATTGACCCTGTTCAGTGCGCTGCATATTGGGCAGACCATCTTGCATTAACATCACGCCCGTATCGGCCGTCATGAGTAAAAATTTTGATCCCGGTGTTTCTTGATAATAAGAAAGCACGGCTTCAATCGTTTCTAAACGAACATCAACGCCAACCACGGCCGATTGTTGATTGGCCGCCATCGAAATGGTCACCCCAGCTTTATCGGTCGTATAAAAAACATAGGGCAAACTACTTTGTACACCAACGTGGGATTGCGCGGCTTTAAACCAAGTGCGCGAACGCGGGTCAAATTGATAATCAGGTTTAATTCTATTTTCAATTAAATGCGCGTTTTGATCAAAAAATAGATAACGCCCAATTAAATGACCATTAATCACTTCAATACTTTGAGCAATCCAAGCGGTATTTTTAGGCGGATTAAAACGTTGAATCAGCGCCGCCTCATTACGCCAAGGCCGCAATAAAAAAAAATCGCCATTGGGATAGCCCACATACACCGCAGCTAAAGTGGGCCGCGTGCGCAATGCGGTCAATAAATACGGCATACTGTCCAGCCGTTGCTCGAGCGTTGTTGCACGCACAATCCGTTGATCGGCCATCAGTTCTGCGGTCACTGCCGCATTGCGATAGAGATTATCCAAATGATCGGTGGCCACTTTCGCAAAATTGTTCACTCGATTTTGCGCGTTCAACATTAATATTTTTTCTGTTGAATTTTGAAAAAACCAAGTTGTTACCCCAGCAAATAACACCATTAGTCCCACAAAAAAATAGCCCAGATGCAAATGAAATGGGATATGTTTCGATTTTTGTAACTGCGAGCGCATACCAGCAAGTCCTTTTGTTTTGTTCTTTCTACAAAATTAAAACGAATGAAATTATAAATATCATATTAATACTGATCTCGAAAGAAAATCGAAATTAATCCCGTAAAGCCTGCAGCGCCACTGGCCAGAGTCATGCTAAAATCACTTTTAAATTGATAGTAATTTAAGGCAAAACTGGCCTTTTCTCTTTATTTGAATGGAGCACTGCATGTCGTCCTCGATTTTTGCCGCCGTTGAAATGGCGCCACGCGATCCGATTTTGGGTCTAAATGAATCTTTTAACGCCGATACCCGTGACTTTAAAGTCAACCTAGGGGTCGGCGTTTATTTTAATGACGAAGGCAAAATTCCTTTATTGGCGGCAGTAAAAGCGGCAGAGAAAGCGCGCCTTGAAACGCAACCACCACGCGGCTATCAGGCGATTGAAGGCAATCCAGCCTACAACGCTGGCGTGCAAAATTTGTTGTTTGGCTTGGACAGCGAATTAACCGCTGCAGGCCGTGTTGTCACGGCACAAGCGCTCGGCGGCACCGGCGCACTGCGCATTGGTGGTGATTTCTTATATCGCCTCAATCCTAATGCCACCGTGTACATCAGTAATCCAAGCTGGGAAAACCACCGCGCCATTTTTGAAGCGGCCGGCTTTAAAGTGGCTGACTATCCTTACTATGATGCGGCAACGCGTGGCGTTGATTTTGTTGCAATGAAAGCCAATCTACTCACCTTGCAACCGGGCTCAGTCATTATCTTGCATGCTTGCTGCCACAACCCAACGGGCGCGGACTTGTCAGATGCGCAATGGGCAGAAGTGGTTGAGGTGTGTCGTGAACGCGGCTTAGTGCCCTTCTTGGATATGGCTTACCAAGGTTTTGCTGAAGGCATTGCTGAAGATTCAGTCGCAGTTAATGCATTTGCCGCATCGGGTCTGCAATTTTTGATTTCGAGCTCGTTCTCAAAAAGCTTCTCTTTGTATGGTGAACGTGTTGGCGCGCTGTCGGTTATCACCGCCAGCAAAGAAGAATCTAGCCGCGTGCTCTCGCAACTCAAACGCGTGATTCGCACCAACTATTCAAATCCACCGATCCACGGCGGTGCAGTGGTTGCTGCGGTATTGGCCAGTCCAGAGTTGCGGGCAATGTGGGAAGAAGAACTTGGCGGCATGCGCGTGCGTATTCGCAGCATGCGCTCAGGCTTGGTTGAAAAGCTCGCCGCTCGTGGTGTGGCGCAAGATTTTAGCTTTGTTACAGCGCAGCGCGGTATGTTTTCATATACCGGTTTAACGGCCGATCAAGTTGAAAAGCTCCAAACTGAATACGGTATCTATGCCGTATCGACGGGCCGGATCTGCTTGGCCGCATTGAATAATAAAAATATCGACTATGTTGCAGATGCAATTGCCAAAGTGCTCTAATAACTGCGCTTAGCCATCAAAAAGCCCACGCAACTGCGTGGGCTTTTTTGCTGCTCTGCTCAATTAATGCGCTGCTGATGGCTGCTCTGCGGCGACTTTCTTACCTTTTTTCAAGCATTCCCGCCAATTGGCTGCCGTAGCGCCGGCACTTCCTTCGACCAAGCAATCACCTGCCTTGAGGCGTAAATAATTTTCACTTTGCTGATCGACGCTACTTTCAGCATGATTCGCTTCCGTTTTAACCGCCGTACTACCTTCGCCATTGGGTTTTAATTCCTGTCGACGCGTCGTGCGCTCTTGCTCGGCCAGTTTGTCTTCTAGCTCGGTAATATGGTCTTTTTTAGCACGCAGCTCGACTTTGAGCTCGGTAATGTCGTGCTCTAATTCCGTACGTTTTTCCAGAGAACCCGATAGTGCATCTTTTAATTTTTCAATCTGGGTGAGATAAAAATTCTTTTCGAAGTTTTTTTTCGCCATCCCAAGGGCAATGCCAATCATTAAAAAGATCAGCACTAAAAAAAAACCACTCAAACCGAAAATAATTAAACGATAGCGCGAGAAAAAGCTGACAGGATGAGGTGGCGCTTCAGTCTCAGGTAAGTCAATGGCATGCTCTTCAGCAGACATCTCTACATCCTTCTTGATATGAGGGGTAATAGAGACAGCATAATCGTGAAAAAGCACAAAGGGGAAGAAAATTAATGCAATAAAAAAGGGCTAGCTTTTCAGCTAACCCTTTTAATTTGGCTCCTCGACCTGGGCTCGAACCAGGGACACACGGATTAACAGTCCGTTGCTCTACCAACTGAGCTATCGAGGAATTGATCGGTAAGATCAAAACTTGCAGTGCTATTTACAGGAAATAAACACAGAATTCTTGGCTCCTCGACCTGGGCTCGAACCAGGGACACACGGATTAACAGTCCGTTGCTCTACCAACTGAGCTATCGAGGAATTGGTATGGGGCGTATAATAGACACTCTCGACTGTTTAGTCAAGAACATCCTAATAAAATAATCGATAAAATGATGACTAGCACCAAAAATTTCCTCATCGGCAGCACGATTTTGCTTAGCATTGCCGCGTCCTTACCGCTGATTATGCCCTACGGAGTTTTCAAAAACAGTTTAGAAACAAAGCTCTCCCAAATGAACGGCGGGAAGACGCAAATTGCACAGATCGAATTTAGTTATCAACCTAAGCCAGTCTTTATTTTACGCGATGTGGTGATCGAGCGGCCTGAGACCGCCAAAATTGCAGAGATTATTATTCCAGTCACGAGCTACAATATTTTAAATTGGGGTCAGTCGATGCGAAATGTATTGATTCGCAACGCCGTTTTATCGCGCTCCTTTGCGCTTGATTTGCCAAATCGAATCAAAACGGACCAGCGCAATGGCTTTAAAATCGATCGACTGGCGCTAGAGAACGTCTCGATCAAACTGGATCGCCGCACGGTAGGACCCATCGATGGTGAGTTACGCTTTAATGCCAATGGCAATATCGAAGACCTCGTTATTCGTGGCGATCAAAACCGCGTAGAAATTCAAGTCCACCCCACAGAACCGGGGCAATTCAAAGTACAATTTAACGCCAGAAACTGGGAGCTGCCTTTAGGTCAACCAGTTAAATTTGAATTTCTTAAACTCATCGGCACCGCCGATGTCAATGGCTGGCGCATTTCAGATATTCGCGCGGATCTGTATGGCGGCCTTGTCACCGGCTCAGCACAACTGAACTGGCAATCGAACTGGCAACTCACCGGACAAATTTTTGCCACGAATATCTCCGTCGAGCCACTAATGAGTTTATATAGTCCGATTACACGCAGCACCGGTCGCATGAATGCCGATGCCCGCTTTAAATATCAAGGTGCAACGGAACAACAATTGTTTAAACAAGCGCAAATCCAAGGCCGCTTTCTTATTCAAGATGGTACTTTGCATAACTTTGATTTGATCACGCCACTTAAATCGCAAAACCCAACGATATTACGGCGTGGCGGGCAAACCAGTTTTAGTAGTTTTTCAGGGGGTATTGCCCTCAACGACAATACTGTTGTGCTACACAACCTAATACTCCAGTCGGGTAAATTTCAGGCCCGTGGCGATTTACGCATTTCACAACAAAAAATGAGCGGATCGATCAACACTCAACTCGCAGCAGGCGCAATGATGGCCAATAATCAGCTCAGTATTTCCGGCCTATTGGCTGCGCCTGAATTGAATAGTCGTGGTGCGCTACGCCCCAATCATGAAGAACGAACGCCCATCATCGACACCGAAGCGCTTAAATCCGAAAACTAATCACTCAATATCAATGGACGATACGGCCTAGCAAGCCTGCCGCATCGCTAACAAGGAAAAACACATGACCTGGACCGCATTTTTACAGCAAGCTGGCGCCCAATTCGAGCAGCACCTCGTCACCCACTTTACGCAGACCGACACAGAATTGGCCGCTCTAGAACAAAATTGGGTCATCTGCCCACTCAGCCAATACGGTTTAATTCGCTTTAGTGGCGAAGACAGCCAAGCGTTTTTACAAGGCCAACTCTCGAGTGATGTGCGAGCGCTAGACGTGAATACCGCGCAATACTCAAGTTACTCAACGCCAAAAGGTCGCATGCTCGCGAGCTTTTTAGTATCGCGTCAGCAAGATGACTATGTATTGCAAATTGCCGCCGAGCTGCAAGCCAGCATTCAAAAACGCTTAAGCATGTTTATTATGCGCAGCAAAACCAAGGCCAGCGATGCCAATGCTGACTGGGTGCAAATCGGTGTAGCAGGTCCTGCAGCCAGCGGACAAATTGCAGCATGCTTTGGCAGTGTACCGGCCGCAATGGCTGTTCAGCACCACGCCAATGCCAGCGTGATTGGACTGGCGGGCGAGCGCTTTCAAATTATGGCCTCACCCGAAGCGATGGCGACTCTCTGGACTGAATTGATCAGTAAGGGCGCACAAGCAGCGGGAACACCCGTTTGGCAGCTCACCGAAATTCGCGCCGGTTGCCCATGGGTCACTGGGGCCACCCAAGAAGAATTTGTGCCACAAATGGCCAATATGGAATTAATTGGTGGGGTTAACTTTAAAAAAGGCTGCTACCCAGGCCAAGAAATCGTCGCCAGAATGCAATATTTAGGCAAAACCAAACGCCGCACCTACCGGATGTATGTCGATAGCCGTGATGTGCTTGCGGGACAAGACGTGTATAGCTCGGATTCGGACGGCCAAGCCAGCGGCAAGATCATGCTGGCAGCGCCAAGTCCTCAAGGCGGTGCAGAAGTCTTAGTCGTTGCACAAATTGCCAGTTTGCCGCTGGGATTGCATTTAATTGACGCCAATGGTCCGCAATTGACGCAATTAAATCTGCCCTATGCACTCAACTGAAGCCAAAACAGTAATTTCATCATATAATCGCGAAATTCGCACAAGCAAGGATGTCACCCCATGGGGTTTCTCGCTAATAAAAAAATCTTAATTTGCGGTCTGCTTTCAGATCGCTCTATCGCCTACGGTATCGCCCAAGCCTGTCGCCGTGAAGGCGCTGAGTTGGCTTTCACTTACGTGGGTGAAGACCTAAAAGACCGTGTTGCTCGTTTAGCGGCCGATTTTGACTCAACCATCGTCTTGCCCTGTGATGTGGGTAGTGATGAGCAAATCGAAGCGCTATTTCCGGCATTGGCTGAATATTGGCCAACGTTTGATGGCCTCGTGCACTCAATTGGTTTTGCGCCACGCGATGCCTTAAAAGGCGACTATCTAGATGCCGTGACGCGTGAGAACTTTAAAATCGCTCACGATATCAGTTCGTACAGCTTTGCCGCACTCGCTAAAGCCGCGCGTCCAATGCTCAATGAAAAAGCCTCATTAGTCACGATGTCGTATCTTGGCGCTGAACGTGCAATCCCCAATTACAATGTAATGGGATTAGCCAAAGCCAGCCTCGAAGCCAATGTTCGCTATATGGCGGCGGCATTGGGCACCAGCAAAGAAATCCGTGTCAACGGCGTTTCTGCAGGCCCAATCAAAACTTTAGCAGCGGCGGGGATTTCCGACTTTGGTAAATTGCTCAGAGGCGCGGCAGAAGCAACGCCGTCAAAACGCAATGTCACCAAAGAAGAAGTGGGTAATGTCACCGCCTTCTTATTGTCTGACTTATGTTCAGGCATGACCGGTGAAATCTTGCACGTTGATGTGGGCTTTAGTATCGGCGCAGGCGCATTGGCAGGTTAATTCACCCGCAATTTCGCCCAAAACAAAGCCCGCAATCGCGGGCTTTATTGTTATTGACGACGGCGTAACTCAAGCAAGCCCCCAATTTAAAAGGTAGTAAGCAATGTGCCAATTACTCGGAATGAACTGCAACACCCCAACCGATATTGTGTTTTCTTTTGAAGGATTTCGCCGCCGTGGCGGACTCACCGCCGAGCATGCCGATGGCTGGGGGATTGCATTTTTTGAAGAAAAGGGCTGTCGGCTGTTTCTGGACTATCTACCGTCGAGCCATAGCCCCGTCGCTGATTTGGTACGTAGCTATCCAATCAAAAGCAAAAATGTCATCTCGCATATCCGCAAAGCCACCCAAGGCGTGGTAAATCTTGCCAATACCCACCCTTTTCAGCGTGAATTGTGGGGTGAATACTGGATCTTTGCCCATAATGGCAACCTCACCGAGCTACCCAAGCCTGAGCAATCGCGCTTTCAAGCCGTGGGCTACACCGACAGTGAGCAGGCTTTTTGCTGGTTGCTCGATCAATTGGCACAACAATTTAGCGTTATGCCCAGCCGCGCCGAGCTCCATCAGGCACTCAGCCGCATTGCGGCACAATTAGCACAACATGGCTGCTGCAATTTTTTACTCTCCAATGGCGACACGCTATGGGCGCATTGCTCAACGGCGCTGCACTACATCGTGCGCCAAGCCCCATTCACCGTCGCGCATTTATCGGATATGGATTTATCGGTCGATTTTTCCAATGAGACTCGGCCCAATGATCGCGTGGCCGTCATTGCCACCCAACCGCTCACCGACAATGAAACTTGGACGGCTATGCAGGCCGGTGAGCTATTGATGTTTGTGGATGGTGAGATACAAAAAACAGAGGTATATTCGTAGAGGGATTATTTTATATATTCTTGCGGAATATACTACCGCACATTAACGTTTGGTTTTCCGCCGCTGCTTACGCACTTTTCGCAGCGAATCAAGGCGTAGTCAGCGATGCATAGTCATTCTATGTGCACTTGCTACAACGTACGGTGCGCCGCGAAAAGCGCCCAGCCCGCAGGGTTTGGCGGCGGCCTTTTTAAAGAATGTCAGCCTGATGCTGCGTTACCAAACACTCGCGTAGAATGACTACGCTGCGCGCCTCGTGCCTTGCCTCAGGCCAAAATCCGCACAAACGCGGCTGGCAAACCAAACGTCAACAGACCCTAGGCCTCATGCTGATGCAGTCCAAGCAAGGCAAATACCGTATCATCAAAATATTCGCCCTGCTCATCGAGCTGGCGCAATTGAAACGACAGGCGCTCGAGACTGATTTGGTTGTGTGCAAAGCGGTCTCGCGTCATCTTCATGCTACTTGCGCGTGCGGCGAGTTGACTGCGCCGCGCTTCAATCTCTTTACGCTCACGCTGATGCCCACCGACCGATAAATACAGCCATAAAATCAAGCCACCTGCAATCCACCATAATTCAAAAAATAAGCTTGCGATCGCAATCAAGGTGATCAGTAAATACCAAATTTGATCGGCTTGTTCAAATTGAGGCATCATCACCGATAAGGTCGGCCAGCGTCGCTTCATCATTGCGGCAATCCGTGCATCATCCGTGGCATCGCGCTTTTTGCGCGCTAAAGCTCCATCCAAGGCCAAGCTAATATACCAATGGGTAATCACTTTTGAATGCAACCAATGGGCCGCTAAATACTGCGCCATTTTTTCGTGCAATTGATCGCGAAATGAACTGCTCGACAAAGGTGGTACGCTGTCGTTATATGGATCTTTAAGTGCATTTTGCACTTGCAAGGGGTATCCAGCTACATCCATTAATAATCGCCGACGCTCATTCAATACCTCGGGATTAATCATGATATCAGGATGGTCTAGGTGCAAATAATGCTGCAGCAATTTATCTACATCATCAAACGCCGGATGCGTGCCGGGATGCTCCTTGAGCAAACCCCGCAAACGCGCAACTTCTTGACGAATCAAATCGGCAATTGGCCCTGCTTCAGGCACCCATGAGCGACGCAACAAACCGTCAATTTTCTCTAATGGCTCATCATAATGCCGATAATAAGCCTGATGGTAACGGCCAATTTCTTCATCATCACGCAGTTTATTGCCCGTCAGCAAAGGACGAGTTGGTGCCTCGCGCCGTAAATCCAAGCCAATACGATTGACCAAACTATCTAACTCTGGCGCAACCCCCGCCCGAGCAAAGACCGGATCTAATTCATGTCGCTTATTTCGCCATTCTTCGAGCGCCTGCCAAATACTCCAATCGGCCATTATTTATTTTATTCCCTCAACCTTGACCACTGCGCTCACGCGCCTCATCTGCCCCCATGGCCTTACCGCACAACGACGACCGTAACTCTGCATGATCTGGGCGCAGCATAACATCAATCCAAAGCCTGACTCTGCAGCAAAATCCTGTGCGCACGACTCAAGCGGATTGTTCTTGTTGGCTTAACGCCGCTTCAATGCGCTCGCACAAATGGCGAAGCACTGCAATCCGTGCATAATATTTGTTATTTGCCCCTACCCTGAGCCACGGTGAATTCGGAGTACTGGTTCGCTCAATTAAATCACTGGCGGCAGTAATATAGTCATCCCATTTTTCTCGGTTACGCCAATCTTCTTCGGTAATTTTGAAACGTTTATATTCAATCGCTTCGCGCTCATGAAAGCGGTTTAATTGCTCTTCATTACTAATCGCCAGCCAAAATTTAACCACCAGCACATTCGCGGCAGCAATTTGTGCTTCAAAATCATTGATTTCGCCATACGCCCGCATCCAATCTGCACGGCTAGCAAAGCCCTCTACGCGCTCGACCAAGACGCGACCATACCAAGAGCGATCAAACAGCGTGAGTTGCCCATGCGGTGGCAGATGCCGCCAAAAGCGCCATAGATACGGCTGAGCACGTTCTTCTTCGGTCGGAGCGGCAATTGGAATGGTTCGATATTGCCGCGCATCTAAGGCGGCAGTAATCCGGCGAATCGCACCGCCCTTACCCGCAGCATCCATACCTTCAAACACACAAACAACCGATATATTTTTAAATTTAGGCTGTCGAACTAAGCCATTGAGTCGACCTTGCCATGCTTCGAGCTGAATTTTGTAATCTTCTTTGCTTAAAACATAATCTAAGGGCAGTGTATCGAGCAGGCGAACGCCATCAATGGACGGCATTAAAGGCGCGGCATCGATGCGATTTTGCCGAACGGAGGCCCGTGCCATATGATGGCGAATCGCCTCTTCAATATGCCGACCGACTGAGATGTTGCGATAATTACTGTCTGAGCTCTCAACCACACGCCACGGTGCATCGGCTAAATTGGTTCGCAATAATAAATCGCGATAACGATCAATCATCTGATCATAATTTTTTAAAAACCACCGATCCGATTCTTCAACTCGCCAAGCCGTGCGTGAATCTGCGCCAAGTTTTTTGATTTGCTTTTTTAGCTGATCTTTAGGCAAATGCAGCCAAAATTTTAAAACCAATACGCCTTCATCCGACAGCATTTTTTCTAACCGTAAAATTTTGGCCAACTCATGCTCATAAGCGATCGGTTCAGCCGCATCTTGCATTTGATCCCACATCGGGCCGCTATACCAGCCACCAAAAAGAAGGGCCATCTTGCCTTTGGGCGGCAAGATCCGCCAATAGCGCCAAAATGGCGGTCGCGCCGCTTCTTCATCACTGGGCTGAGCAAACGCATGCGTGGCAATTAAGCGCGGATCTAACCACTTCAATAACAGATTGGCCACCTCACTTTTACCTGCGGTCGGCACGCCGCCAAGCAAAATAACCACCTGAAAATCAGCGCGTTGTTTTAAATCGTATTGAATCGACAACAAGCTCTGCCGTAATTCAGTTTCAAATTGCTGATAAGCCTGCTTATCCAATTGATGCCCTAACTCTGCCGATTCAAACATACACTGACTCCAAGTCATGATGCGCCATTATTCAGCGTTAGCCGCATTTCGGAAAGTCTTTGCTGATCAGGACAACCAGAAAAGCCATATCGATCGATGCAACCGGCTTAAATCAGCAAACGGTTCATCCACCACAACAAGACAGACGAAAAAAAAGAGGCTGACGCCTCTTTGATTTTTGAATCATGCTTGGATATTTAAACCGAAAATGACGATCCACAGCCGCAAGTAGATTGTGCATTCGGATTTTTAATCGTAAATTGCGAGCCTTCAAGGCTTTCAACGTAATCAATTTCAGCGCCGACCAAATATTGATAGCTCATTGGATCAACCAATAAGGTCACACCATTTTTAGTAATCGGCGTGTCGTCTTCATTGACGATTTCGTCAAAAGTAAAACCATATTGAAAGCCTGAGCAGCCACCGCCCGTCACGAAGACGCGCAATTTCAAATCTGGATTACCTTCTTCCAAAATCAATTCATTGACTTTACTGGCCGCATTATCGGTAAAGACAAAAGGAAGTGGCATCTCGGTTTCAGTGGTCATAACAGCTCCGCCCATAATAGTTGACTAAATTGATAGGGTATATTATCCACGTCTGGCCCAGCAAGGTCAATCACTCTGCCTTGCTGTCCGCTACACGTGGCAAATCATCAATGGCCATCTCTTCACGCTGGCCATTGTGCACATGAATTAATCGCCCATCGACAATCGCACCGGGGTGCATTTCTAGCGTTTTATACGCTAAATCACCACGAATTCGCGATTTACTCTGCAATTCAACATAGTGACTGACTTCGATTGGCCCACAAATTTCACCATTTAAAATCAAATGCGAGCACACCACTTTGCCTTCGATTTTGGCCTTATCACTCACCACCAAAGTGCCGTTTTTTTCATCGGTCATACTCACATCACCGATAATGGCACCGTCTAAACGCAGGCCACCAGCAAACTTCACATGCCCAGTCACCGTCGTGCCTTGACCAATCAGGCTATCAATTTTGGTGCTGCCTTTTTTCTTATTAAACACACACGTCCCCTTAGATTTTTTTTTGGCAACTGGCTAATACTTTACTGCCTTCTGGCTCTACAAAACGGACTTCCATCACCAATGGGCCCGTTGCACCGACGGGTAATTCAAACTCACCTTCGGCACGATGATAGTGCGCCACCGCAATCGATGCGCCTTGCGTATTGGCGGTCAATTGCTGTTTTTTTCCGGCAAGCTGATATTGCAAACTAACGAATAAACGCCCAGCCAGTTCGGTTGTTTTGTCCGTCCCCTGTACCAATAACAAACGATAACGCAGTCGATCAACGCTACTGGTTTGCAATTCACAAGCCACAAAACTGGCAGAGCGATTTCTATCATTGCTTTGTAATAAAGATTCAAAGAACGATAAAGTTTCTCGCGTAATGGCGAAATCTTGCTGCAAGGCAGTCAGTTCACGCTTGAGCGCATCTCGCTCAGCGCCCACAACAGTGAGCTGTTGCGAGACTAACGCTTGGCTTTTTTGCACAGCATCAACTTGTTGCTGCAAACTTTGTACTTGATTTTTCTGCCGAGCGAAATGGCTAGACTCCCATTTTTCTTTGCGGTATTCGCCCAGCTGCATGCCAGCATAAAGCGCGCCCAGCAATACCCCCATGAGTAGCGCAATACGAAAAAATTTTGCTTTGAGAGTAAGCTGAGGGCGTAGCGACAAAGGCGTCGCAGTCATGCGCGCCCTTTGTGAACGATAGAGGCGTTTAATTGGCATCACTTAAGGCAGCAATGGCACAACATCTAAACCATGCTGTTCAGGCAGACCAAACATCAAGTTCATCACCTGCACTGATTGCCCTGAAGCGCCTTTAACCAGATTGTCTTCTACCACCAGTATCACCAGCAAATCGCCATTCCCCGGGCGGTGCACGGCAATACGTGCGGTATTACTGCCGCGTACTGAGCGGGTTTCTGGGCAAGAACCCGCTGGCATTACATCAACAAACGGCTCAGCAGCGAAACGATCTTCAAAGAGTTTTTGCACATCCGCCGCTTTACCCGCGTCCGTTAAGCGCGCATAAATCGTCGAATGAATACCACGAATCATCGGCGTAAGATGCGGAACAAAGGTCAACTCAACGGGTGCGCCGTGAATTGCAGATAACCCTTGCATGATTTCTGGCGAGTGGCGATGACCTTTTACGGCATAGGCTTTAAAGTTGTCGCTGCTTTCCGCAAACAAAGTACCCACTTCGGCTTTACGGCCAGCACCGGAAACACCCGATTTGCAATCGGCGATAATGCCGCTGGTTTCAATCAATTGCAGGCCATTTTCAATCAGCGGCAATAAACCGAGTTGTACCGACGTTGGGTAGCAGCCTGCCATACCAATCAAACGTGCGTTTTGGATGGCCGCGCGATTCACTTCTGGCAAACCGTACACCGCTTCAGCGAGTAAATCGGTACAGCTGTGCGCCATCGCGTACCATTTTTCAAATTCAACCGGATCTTTGAGGCGGAAATCAGCAGCCAAATCGATGACTTTAACGCCCGCATCAAGCAATTCACGCGCTTGCGCCATCGCCACACCATGTGGCGTGGCAAAAAATACGACATCGCACTCGGTCAGTTTGGCGTCTTCAGGGCTAGAAAAAGCAATCTCAACGTGGCCACGTAGACTAGGAAACATCTCGGATACTTTCATGCCGGCTTCTTTACGCGAAGTGACCGCCTTGAGTTCCACATCAGGATGGCGCGACAATAAACGCAGCAATTCAACCCCTGTGTACCCCGTACCACCCACAATCCCAACCTTGATCATGCTCTTCTCCCTGTTCAAATTATCACCGCGATAATAAAACAAAACACTAGAGCGTGGGGAATAGGGAAGAGGGAATAACAAAGAAAAACCATTCCCCAATCACGACTCCCAACCACTCGGTCGATAGACGTAAAAAAGCCACCCCGCAGGATGGCTCTTTGATCCAAACAATCTGTAAACGAATTAACGTTTAGAGAATTGTTTACGACGACGTGCGCCGCGTAGACCGACTTTCTTACGTTCAACTTCACGAGCGTCACGAGTAACCAGACCAGCCGATTTCAGAGTTGGTTTCAACGCTGCATCGTACTGAATCAAGGCACGAGTGATACCGTGACGAACCGCGCCAGCTTGGCCAGATTCGCCGCCGCCAACCACGTTTACCATGATGTCGAAAGCTTCAAGATTGCTAGTCAACACGAGTGGTTGACGAACGATCATACGGCCAGTTTCACGAGCAAAATATTGGTCCAATGCTTTGCCGTTAACGATGATTTGGCCAGTACCTTTTGCCAAGAACACACGAGCTACAGAGCTCTTGCGGCGGCCAGTACCATAATTATATTTACCTACCATGATGCAATTCCTTTAAGTTTTGCGATCGCTTAGAGAGCAAGAGTTTTAGGTTCTTGCGCAGTGTGCGGATGTTCGCCACCGGCATAAACTTTCATTTTCTTGATCATTGCGTAGCCCAATGGGCCTTTTGGTAACATGCCTTTAACAGCAAATTCCAACGCACGGCCAGGAAATTTCGTTTGCATTTCAGTGAAGGTACGCTCGTAAATACCGCCTGGGTGACCAGTGTGACGGTAATAAATCTTAGCCGTTGCTTTATCGCCAGTAACGCGGATCTTGTCTGCGTTTACCACAACGATGTAGTCGCCGGTATCGACGTGCGGAGTGTATTCAGCTTTATGTTTGCCACGCAGGCGTTTGGCGATCTCGGCAGCGAGACGGCCCAGCACTAAGTCTGTGGCGTCCACAACGAACCACTCGCGCTTCACCTCGTGCGGCTTGGCAGAAAAGGTTTTCATGACTGCTAGTCCACGTTTTTGAATTTGAGAAAGTCGCGGATTGTAGCGGGTTAAATGCCACTCTGTCAAATGCATTTGCAAACAGATTCCAATCCAGGACAAAAAAAACGCAATCAAGGCATGCCTAGATTGCGCGAAATCCTACCAAATAAATGGAGGATGGAGGAGACGACATCGAGCAAAGCCCAATGTCGCCGTCGATTATCACAGAAATTTAGGTGTAAGACAACCAAGTTGTCAGCACTGCGACCAATGGTTACAAGCCAAATAGACTGGATCAATTTATACCATCGCGCCATCGCTTCGCCCGCCTTTCCCCGTTAGAATAGTGACCGATATTCCATCGTATTTCCTTAATACCAAGGACAAATGAACTATGAAAGTACGCATTAAATGGGTCGAAGAAGTGAGCTTTTTGGCGCAGTCCGAATCTGGCCATGCGGTGCTAATGGATGGCCCGCCTGAAGGCGGAGGGCGTAACCTCGGGCCACGGCCGATGGAGATGCTCTTGATGGGGATGGCAGGCTGTTCTAGCTATGATGTCGTCCACATCCTTAAAAAAGGCCGTGCTGACATTAGAGACTGTGTGCTTGAGGTGGATGCCGAACGCGCTACAACCGATCCCAAGGTTTTCACCAAAATTCATTTACATTTTATTGTGACCGGCAAAGCACTAAAAACGGAAGCCGTTGAGCGGGCGATCAAATTATCGGCCGAAAAATACTGCTCTGCGTCGATTATGCTCGGCCAAGTTGTCGCCATTACACATGATTTCAGCGTAATTGAAGCCGATTAATTCGCAGGCTTGCCACAATAAAAAACGGCAAGAAAGCGATTCTTGCCGTTTTTAATTCAATGCTGATGAACGAGTCTAATGATTACGAATGCGCGGCAACTGCTTGACGGCGAAAAATCCACGCATACGGCAAGCCAATAAATAAAGCCCCACCCACAATATTACCGAGTGTTGCGGGCAATAAATTATGCAGTAAAAAATCACCCCAGCTGGCATCTAGCCCAAGCAACATTGCTGCAGGAATAAAGAACATATTTGCAATACTATGCTCCATGCCCAGCGCAACAAATGCCATAACTGGCAACCAAATCCCCATCATGCGACCCAGCGTATCTTTCGCTGAATAGCCCTGCCAAGCGGCAACACAAACCAAAATATTGGCCAAAACACCTTTAAAGAAGGTAACCATAAATGGATTTTCTAATTTGTGATGTGCAATAGAGAGTAAATAGAGCGTTGCAGAATCATTGGGCTTAAAGATGCCCGTCATATAGGCAAAGGCCCAAGCCGTGAATAATGCGCCCATAAAATTACCCAAATAAGAGAGCCCCCACACTCTGGCCACTGCTCGCTTGGCCAATAAATTGCGTTGCAATGGCACCATTTGTGTTGCGCAATTACTGGTAAATAGGTCTACCCCTGTCAACACCACCGCAATAAAACCCAAAGGAAAAACCGCGCCAAATAATAATTTGCCTAAGCCAGGATTGCCCTGCATTAACTCTGGCGACCCACCAGCGACATAAACCGCGAGCAAAGCTCCCAGAGAAATAAACATACCGCCGATAATGGCCATAACCGCTAATCGTGAACAAGGCAGCGCAGACTTTTCTAAAGCACTGTGTTCTACATAATCAACAATGGCAGAAGGAGCTAACATCCCATTCATATCAAGGCCTGCACTTCTAATTATTTAGATGGCGCTATTTTATAACGTGCATACCCATAACAAGCGGCAGTATTGCCATGACGTTGGTATTGAATACGACAAATCTGATCTGGCGCAAGTTCTAGCAGGGCTAGCTAGCCATCTAAATCCTCACAATATGCTATTTAACTTTAAAAATTGATCAAAAACGATAACTCAGCTGTGTCATTAACTTAGAAGTTAGCTGCATCAATTGCAGCACAGGTCGCGGCAAAGGGACTGCCCCCATTTGATCCGCCAATTCGGCATGACTCATTTCGTCTAGATACATTTGCGAAACAATGGCTCGGCTTTTTTCATCCTGTTGCGGTAGCTCAGAGAGGTGACTTTGCAAATGTGCCCCTACTTGTCGTTCAGTTTCGGCCAAAAACCCCAAATTCCATTTGTCACCGATCACCCCAGCGGCAACACCCATCGCCAATGAGCCAGCATACCACAATGGATTAAGCACACTGCGATGACTACCTAGCTCAGCCAAACGACGCTGAGTCCAAGCTAAATGCTCCACCTCCTCATCGGCGGCATGGCGTAATGCTTGCCGTGCTGCGGGGTCTCTCGCTGTCAACGCTTGCCCTTGATACAGCGCTTGCGCGCACACTTCGCCGCAGTGATTCACCCGCATCAATCCTGCTGCGTGCGCTTTTTCTGCGCTACTCATTTCTGCATCGTCAATTTTGGCATCAGGATGCGCCCGAGCACTCACCGCAGGTGCAGCTAAAGTGCGCAACACCGTGTCAAATTCAGTAATAAATTGGTCCAAAGAAGGTAATTTCAGCATCATCAGTTCTCCTTAAGCTGGCAATTCTACACTGTGCACATGTTATGATTGCGAGATTGTATTTTTACCCCCAATTTGCAGGAATTTTCATGAAACGCTTCGTTATCGCCGCCGCTTTAGCACTGTCAAGCTTGACCGCTATCGCCGCCAATCCGCAAGTCGAGCTCAACACCAGCAAAGGTAAAATCATCGTTGAACTCTACCCAGAGCAAGCGCCGATCTCGGTGGCTAATTTTTTGCAATATGTAAAAAGCAAACATTATGACGGCACGATTTTTCATCGTGTAGTGCCTGGATTTGTAGTGCAAGGTGGTGGTTACGATGCCAAACAAGAACAAAAACCAACTAAAGCATCAATTCAAAATGAAGCCAAAATCACGGCTGAAAAAGGCTTGAAAAATGACCGTGGGATGTTGGCCATGGCCAGAACCGGCCAGCCGCATTCGGCGACCAGCCAGTTTTATATCAATCTAAAAAACAATGACGCTTTAAATTACCCATCATTTGATGGCTGGGGTTACGCGGTATTTGGTAAAGTATTAAGTGGTATGGACGTCGCGGATCAAATGGCAAAAGTAAATTTACTGCCTGGCGATACCCCAGCCGAGCCGATCATTTTAATCAGCGCCAAAGAATTAGCCGCCAAGCCAGAAAAAGCCAGTGCCAGCAAAAGTAGCACCAGCAAATAATTTATATTTTTTAAAGGACAAAACAGATGACTAAAGTAAAACTCACCACCAGCATGGGTGACATTGTTTTAGAACTAAACGAAGAAAAAGCGCCGATTACAGTGGCTAACTTTATTCAATACGCCACTTCGGGTCACTACGATGGTACGATTTTTCATCGTGTTATCGATGGTTTTATGGTGCAAGGCGGTGGCTTTGAACCCGGTATGAAAGAAAAGAAAGACAAACATCCAACTATTCAAAATGAAGCGGATAATGGTTTAAAAAATGACATTTACACTGTCGCTATGGCCCGTACACCGGAACCCCATTCGGCCTCTTCGCAGTTTTTCATCAATGCCGCTGACAATGATTTTTTAAATCATCGCAATAAAACAGCCCAAGGCTGGGGCTACGCCGTATTTGGCAGCGTAATTGAAGGCCAAGACATCGTTGATAAAATCGAAAAAGTGAAAACTGGCAGCAATGGTTTCCACCAAGATGTGCCAAAAACCGATGTGGTCATTTTAAGTGCCGAAGTACTGGCCTAATTACGTTGCTTCACGATCGATTTAATTTTAAGCGCAGCAAGTCTGCGCTTTTTTTATAATCAAACTACCAAGCCTATCGAATGACTCAAGCCACTTACTTTATCTCTGATCTACATTTATCCCCTAGCGACGCGCCAACGGTGCAAGCGTATCAACAATTTATGCGCCACATCGTCGCCAGCAAAGCCGAATATTTATATATTTTGGGGGATTTATTTGAATACTGGTTGGGTGACGATCAACTCGACGAGCCTTTTTACGCTGAGCAAGTTGCTGAAATCGCAGCCGTGGCGCAAACCGGCGTCAAAGTTTTTTTTATGGCCGGTAATCGCGATTTACTCGTTGGCCGCCGATTTGCCAGCAGCGCTCAACTCACCGTGTTGCCAGACCCCAGCTTGATATACCTACAAGGGCAAGCGATTTTATTGGGCCACGGCGACCGTTATTGCACTGATGATATTGCCTACCAGCGCTATCGCCGGCTAACTCACAACCCGATTGTGCAATGGATTTGGCTGCATTTACCGAAAAAAATCCGCGATCAGCAAATTGCCAACTTACGTTTGAAATCACAAAAATCAAATAAAAACAAAAACCGCATGATTATGGATGTCAATCTGGCCAGTATTGAAACTGAACTACAGCGCAGCCCTGCACGCGTGCTGATTCATGGACACACCCATAGACCAGCGCAACATCAACACCAGCACGGTATTCGCTGGGTCATTCCAGATTGGAAAAAAGGCCATGGTGGCTATTTATTAAGCCAACACGGTCAAATTAGCTTGCATATGTATCCAGACTCCTGATTTTTTAAGCAAAATATATCAGTGAAGCGCAGACATGCATTTGTTTTTACAACAAAACCCACTACTATTGGGGTTCGTTAACTTACTTGTCGCAACATAAAAATGAAGTTAATTAGTAAAGTAAAGACAATACTATTGTCATTAATATTGCTATCGCCAATGGCAAACGCTGAGAATACTTTACGTATTTTGACTTGGCACGGTTACGCCGACCCCGACTGGATTGCTGAATTTGAACAGAAGTACCATGCCAAAGTTGAGCTGACTTATATTTCAAGTGATGATGAACTATGGGAAAAACTCAATCGAAAACAACAAAACACTTATGACGTTTTTGCCGTTAATACCGCTGAATTACAGCGCTACATTGATCATAACCTCGTCGCACCGATAAAAATAACTCAAATTCCTAATACCAAGAATCAATTACCTCGATTTCGTAAAACCGAGAAAATTTTAGGCCTAAATAGAAATGGAAATTTATATGCAATTCCATTTACCTATTCAGAAATGGGGCTAATTTATGATAAAAAACAATTCAAAACGGCGCCGGTATCAATGAATGATCTATGGCAAACCCAATTCCGTGGAAAAATCGTTCTCTACGATGGCAGCAATCACAATTTCAGCTTAACGGCACTCACATTACAAGCCAATAATCCATTTAAACTCTCTGCCAATGAGATGAAACAAACCGTCGATAAACTACTCCAATTACGCCAACAAAATCCTGTTTTTTATACCACCCCAGAACAAGGCACTCAAGCTTTTATTAAAAACAAAGCCGCTTTAATGTATGCTAATTATGGTCAACAACAAGTTAAATTATTACAACAAACAGGCGCAGATATTGGTTATATTATTCCGCAAGAGGGTGTACTGGCTTGGTTAGATTGCTGGGCCATCAGCAATACCACCAAAAACCGCAAGCTGGCTGAAAATTGGATTAATTACACATTAGAAAAAACCGTCAGCCAAGCTTTAAGCCAACGACAAGGATTATCTAACACTTTAAGCGGAAGTAATTTAAAAGACAGTGATAAAATTTTATGGCTAGAACCCTCTGAAAACTTTACCCTTCGCAGTCAATATTGGGATCGAATTCGGGCAGGAAAAGCACGAAAAAACAATCAACGACAATAAATAAATCCAATAGTGATTTATCCTAAAATTCAACAATATCAAATTCACTCTAAAATTCAGACTATCTATTATTGAAAAAACGCATATCATTTTGCAATTGACTCACAAGCCACAATAAAAAAGCCCACCATCGTGGTGGGCTCAGCAGCAAACAGTGAATTTGAATTAGCGCTTAGTTCGCAAATGCCATCATTGAGGCGCGTGTCACCACCAGTAATTGATCACCCGCTGCCGCTTGTGTTAGCCATTCTTTGTTTGCAACAGGAACGGTAATGATTTTGCCTGCAAAATCTTTCACGCGCAGTGTCCCCGCGGCCACATTCACTCCGACAATATCATTGTAAACCGTGTGCGTTAGCGTCATGCCTGCGCCATCAACAGATAAATCCTGTGTATTGGTATCAATCACTTTGCGAATGCCTGCAGTGCCTTTTTGCAAGACAAAAGCCATCGTTTCAGAGCCTGCCACCGTTGCGGTGTCATTGGGCTTTAAGGTATTCAGACGCGTGACCTTAGGATTAACATTTGTAAACTCTAGCATTTGCCCGTTTGGCATTTGGAGCACAACGCTGCGCGTTGCCAAATCGACAGAAACCACCCGTGCCTCATCAATCTTACGTTCAGAAGTCGCCACGAGTAATTCATCTTGCCCAGTTGCGGCAATCGACGCCGTTCCGGCCAATAAACCCGCAGTGAGAAAGATAGAAGCAAGTAATTTAGTGCGCATAATTGATACCCCTAGATTTGTTTATTCAAACGATAAGCATAAAGCAAATTATCACCCATCGAGGCTAACACGCAGTGTCAGCAAAAAACCAGTCTAGCGCGAAATTGACAGGCTAGAAATAAATAATTTGCCTAATCAATATAATTGAAAAACCAGCAGAATCCAGCACAAACTTACCTGATAGAGAGTAAGGCAACCGCCTGCGCTTCAACCGCAGCGCCCTCTCCCACCGGTCCGAGCTTCTCATATGTCTTGGCTTTCACGTTAACCAAAGCCACATCTATTTGCAGATCTTCGGCAATATTTACCCTCATTGCGGGGATATGCGGCGCCATTTTCGGCTGCTGAATTAAGATCGACGCATCAATATTCGCCACTTGCCAGCCTAGCTCTGCCACTCGACGCACTGCTGCGCGCAATAAAACGCGACTATCTGCGCCTTTAAATTCGGCGGCCGTATCTGGAAAATGCCGACCAATATCGCCCAAGCCCGCCGCACCCAGAATTGCATCGGTAATCGCATGCAACAAAGCATCGGCATCAGAATGCCCCAGCAAGCCTTTCTCATACGGGATATGTACGCCGCCCAAAATCAAAGGACGATCGGCCACCATACGATGAACATCCCAGCCTTGGCCGATACGAAAAGGTAAAGTCATGTTGAATTCTCCAGCGAAACGCTTGCCAACAAGCGCCATACAATAAGGTTTACGTTACAGCAGCAAGATCAACGGTTGGCCTGTAGCAACAACTTCGCCATCTCCAAATCCTGCGGATAAGTCACTTTCAGGTTCCATGGGCTGCCCATGATGAGTTTGGGTGAATGGCCGAGGCGTTCGAGCGCGCTGGCTTCGTCGGTGATCTCTGCAACGTGTTCGGGCAGCGCGTCTTGTAGCGCGGCGAGTAATGGGCCACGGCGGAACATTTGCGGTGTTTGTGCTTGCCAAAGTCCCGCGCGCGGCGTGGTGTGAGCAATGCGTGGCTCGGCAGAATGATTGACGGCGACCTTGAGGGTATCGGCCACTGGAACAGCTAAAATGCCGCCTACAGCGTCATACTCCAACTGAACAATCATGGCATCCACTTGCTGACTGGTGATACAAGGGCGAGCGGCGTCATGCACCAGCACCCAAATGTCGTCAGACGTCGCAAAATCCTGCGCTTGTTGATCCGCTTGAGGACTTTCAATGGGAGCAGCGGCAAGTGCCGTCAAACCATTCATCACCGATTCAGCGCGGCTAACGCCACCCACGCGCAGCACCAGCAAGCGGGCCAACGACTCGCCCAGTAAAGCGGCCCAATCGTAGCTTGCCCACCATTCATCTGCTGGCGAAATCACCACCACCACTTGCGCGATGCCCGCAGCGCCCAGCAAGGCGCGCAGCGTATGCGCGATCAGGGGCTGGCCAAGTAAGTCTAAATATTGTTTCGGCGTCGCAGACGCCATCCGGCTGCCGCTTCCCGCGGCAGGAACTAAGGCAATGGCAGTCATTGCGCAGCCTCATTCATAGCTTCTTTTTCCGCGTCATCTGCTTGTGCATCGAGCGCGTTATACACTTCGATGATCTCGACTTCAGGATGCGCGGTTTGCCAAGCGTCGAGCACGTCAGCCAAGGCTTGGTCGTTCAACGCCGCAACGCCCAGTTGGCGTTCAGGCTGCCAAGCGACTTTAGCTTCGCTCGCGGCATCTAGTGCATGCTGCGTTTCTTCGCCACCCGCTTGGTGCTGCATTGGCATAAGCCTCGACCAATCTTCCAGCGCCATCTGGCTGTCTGCAAGGAGTTTATCTAGGGTATTGACCGCTAGATCATTAGATATATTGGCTTCGATCACATACGTCGAATAATTTGCGCGTTGCCAGAATTCTAGCCAATCAAAAACCGGAACGTCTTTGCCGTTGAGTTCACGCGTGCCGCGCGGTGCGCCGTCAATCAGTACGATATCGTGATAACGCACGCCGCAATCAGGCAGCGGGACGCTGACAATCTGCGCGCGCGCCGAATCAAGGCGATTGGCCCACAACACTTCAACCTGATCGCCCTGCGTAATTCGCACTGGAATCAAGCCCAATTTTAAATCGGGCGCAGCATTTTCCACCGCATCCAACGGCAACGTAATGCCAAAGAATGCCCACGCTTTGGCCGCCGTTGCCCAATCAGCAATCGCCGTTGCCGCGATGCCCATATTCCACCACGCGGCGGCGTCTTCAGGATTGAGCTCGGCTGCGCGGCGGTTGTAGCGCAGCGATTCAGCCCAGCGGCTTTGATATTTATACAGCAGCGCCAAATCGTAATTGGTCACCGCGTCTTGCTCGTCAATCGCCAGCGCCGCCAAAAAATGCTGTTCGGCCAACGCTTCGTCGTGCTCTTCCCACGCCGCATGCGCGGCAGTTTTGAGTTCGGTGGTATTCATGCAAACGCTCATTGTGGACTGCCCTCGCCATTGGGCAACGCGGCGAGCGGCTCAATTTGACGCCACACGCAGCTGCCCTTGACGGCTTTATCCAGCGCATCAAGATACTTTTGATGTAATGCGAGTTCTTCACTGCTGGCTTGCGTCACGATCAGCGGCAAGCTATTGCTGCGGCGGGCTAAATTACTGGCGTTTTCTTCTGCAGTTGGCGCGTAGTCGATCAACAGACTATCTTGGCCGCGCGTCATCGCCATATACACTTCGGCCAGCAATTCGCAGTCAATCAACGCGCCGTGTAATGTTCGGCCAGAACGATCGACGTCATAACGATCGCACAGCGCATCCAGGCTATTGCGTTTGCCCGGCCACAGATCTTTGGCCATTTTCAGCGTGTCGGTCACGCTCGCGACGTAATCATCTAACTTGCCACGGCCTAACTTGCCAAGCTCCATATTCAAATAGCCAACGTCAAATGGCGCGTTATGGATGATGATTTCGGCGTCTGTTACAAATTCCAGAAAGTCATCGACGATTTGCCCGAACTTGGCTTTATCCGACAAAAATTGGGTGGTTAAACCATGGACATTCAAAGCGCCCTCTTCAGAGTCGCGGCCCGGATTGATGTAGCGATGAAAATGGCGCTCGGCTTTGGATAATTTACGATCGATCATTTCAACCGCAGCGATTTCCAAAATTCGGTTACCGTCTTCAACCCGCAGACCTGTCGTCTCGGTATCGAGGAAAATTTGACGCATGATGATTCCCAACAAAACAATGGCGCTATTGTAACTGATGTTGATCACTGGCAAAAAACCGTCCACCGCGTGAAAAACCACGCGTTCTGCTTTTATGTTTTTCACCTCAAAATCTTTTAACGCAGAGACACAGAGGCGCAGAGAAAACCAATTTAGGTCTCAAACCATCACCAACACGCTGATTTAAACTGCGATTGGCTGATGTTTTGTTCTGCGTCTCGGCGTTGGCTTTTCAATATTGAACGCTGAAGTGAACCGCAGGCAATTGGCTTTGACGCTATTCACCTCAAAACCTTACAACGCAGAGACGCAAAGGCGCAGAGAACACCAATTTAGGTCTCAAACCATCGCCAACACGCTGATTTAAACTGCGATTGGCGGATGTTTTGCTCTGCGTCTCGGCGTTGGCTTTTCAATATTGAACGCTGAAGTGCACCGCAGGCAATTGGCTTTGAGGCTATTCACCTCAAAACCTTACAACGCAGAGACGCAAAGGCGCAGAGAACACCAATTTAGGTCTCAAACCATCACCAACACGCTGATTTAAACTGCGATTGGCTGATGTTTTGTTCTGCACCTCGGCGTTGGCTTGTCGTTTAACGCTAAAGTGAGCCGCACGCAATTGGCTTCGTTTTTTCTCACCAATTCGTTCAAATCATTTCGCCGCAGCGCCAACGGCAAACTCGTATGATAAAAAAATCGCGCCAGACCCACGGCAGCGCGAAGGCCAACACGGCCAATATCACAATATCAATACACTCAGGAAGACCATGCCCCGCACTCTTTTTATTAGCCACGGTGCGCCATCGCTAGCGATTGAGCCCAGCCCAGCACATGATTTTTTGCTGTCACTGGGCCAAACCTTACCTCGCCCCAAGGCCATCGTGCTGATTTCGGCGCACAATATTCAAGCGCAGTTCACCGTTGGTGTCGCCCAGCAATGGCAGGAATTCCATGATTTTAGTGGCTTTTCGCCCGAGCTTGATCCACTGCAATATCGCCCACAGGGTGAACCCGAATGGGCCCAACGCCTGGCTTTACAACTGGCCAACGATGGGCATTCGATCGCCATCAGCGCTCATCCGGCGATTGATCATGGCGCTTGGGTACCGTTAATGCTGATGTATCCCAAGGCCGATATTCCTTTGGTAACGATTTCATTGGCGGCATCGCTAGACAGCGCCGCGCATTTAGCGCTGGGCCAATCTCTGGCCAAATATCTACCCGATGAGGTGTTGCTGATTGGCTCAGGCAGCATCACGCATAATTTAAACGACGCTTTTAGCCGAATGAAAACCGGGCAAACTGATTATCAAATTGAGCCGTATGCGGCGCAATTCATTGCTGCGACTTACTCAGCGCTCAATACCCAACCTTTATTAGATTGGGTTAATTGGCAACAAAACTTGCCGCATGCGCGGCAAGCGCACCCCACGATTGAACATTTTTTACCGCTACTGATTGCGCGCGCCGCCGCTGACGATCAAGCCGACGTGCTGGCGCTGCATCAAAGTATGTCGCTGGGGGTGCTGGGGATGGATGTGATTGGCTTTACGCCAAGCGCGCGTTAAGTGAGTGATTCAACGCCGCGATTGGCCAATTGATCGGCGCGCTCATTGCCCGGATTACCGGCATGGCCTTTCACCCAACGCCATGCCACAGTATGCCGCGCCACTTGCGCGTCGAGCTGCTGCCACAAGTCTTCATTTTTAACGGCTTGTTTGGCAGCGGTTTTCCAGCCGTTTTTTTTCCAGCCATGAATCCACGTTTCAATGCCATTTTTAACGTATTGTGAGTCGGTATGAATGGTGACTTCACAGGTTCGAGTTAACGCCGCTAAAGCGCTAATCACCGCCAGTAATTCCATGCGGTTATTGGTGGTATGTGCTTCACCACCGAATAATTCTTTTTCATGCTCGCCAAAGCGCAAAAAAGCGCCCCAGCCGCCAGGACCGGGATTGCCTTTACAAGCGCCGTCGGTATAGATTTCTACCATGATGTTCTTCACTTTTGGAGTGCCGCAATGCGTGTTTCTGCACTGGTTTTAAGTTGGATATTGCCGCTCAGTTTAACCGCTGTTCCGCTGTATGCCGCGACTTTTTGTCCGTGGAAAATTCCCAGCGACAGTAAAACCGAACGTTTAATCAATCTCACCGTGGTGCAATTTATTGATGTAAATGATGAAGAAGTCAAAATCGCTTTTGGCGGCGGCAATTTGGGCAGCGGCCATGATATTCGTTTAGCGACTAAAAATCGCGACGACGGCAATAAATTGATTAAATCGATGCAAGACGCGGCGAAACAGTGTGACAAATAAACCCGCCAATCAAAATCAAATAGGTATGTACTTGTAGAGCATTAAATTTAAAGCCTACCAGCACATACCCTTAATAATTATCAAACTTTCTCTATTTACAACGATCTTTGCGGGCTTGCTGGCGGAGTTTTTCTATGGCCATTGCTGAATTAGCGGTGGCGGTGGCTGTACGCCATTGCGGCTCAATCAAATGCATGCCGCGCACCCGCTTGACTGCTGCAATACAATACACCCCACCACCAGCGGGCCATAAGCGATCACCGGCTTGATCGAGAAAACGACTTTTTTCTAGCCAGCCGGGGCGTTGCACCGGTGGCCGATAACATAAATGCTCGTCTTGCAGCGTTTGAAAATCCAGCACACTTAACCAATCTTTTAATTTGGGCAGCGCCACAAAATTACCTTTCCACGGGATTTCTGAATTAGGCTTTAAACGGCGTAAACCCCATAAACTCCATGGATTGAACCCGGTAATCAACAAACGCCCCTCAGGGCGCAAGGCGCGCTGACATTCGCGCAGCACCGCATGCGGGTCCTGACAAAAATCCAGCACATGCGGTAAAGCAATCAAATCCAAGCTTTGCTCATCAAATGGTAAAGCTTGTACCGAGCATTTTAACTGCGTCCCTGCCGCTTCACCCGCTTGCAAACGCCAAGGCATGCGATTACTGCGTAGACAATCAATTTGTGGCAATTCAAGCTGCACCGCTTTGTAGCCAAAAATATCCACCACCGCGCGCTCAAACCAAGCTAACTCGCTCATGGCCACATAGCGCCCTAGCGGAGTGGCGAGCCACGTAGCAAAATGATCAAACTCAGCATTCATTTTTTGATGCCCACAGGATTTAAATAAATAAAATGTTCAAACTACACTGCCTACCGATTCTGGATGACAACTACATCTGGCTGATCGAACATCAGCACCAAGTCATTGCCGTTGATCCGGGTCTTGCCGCCCCATTACAAAGTTGGCTAGCTGCCCATCAAGCGCAATTAGCCGGCATTCTCATTACACACCATCACCACGATCATATTGGCGGCTTAAGCGCATTCGCGGCCAGCGCGCTGCCCATTTACGGCCCCGCAGGCATCGCAGGGGTGAATCATCCTTGCCATGATGGCGATACCCTCACTTTATTGGGAGAGCCGTTTCAAGTGATCGCCACGCCCGGCCACACCTTAGATCATTTAGCCTATTTTGGCGCTGGCCTACTGTTTTGTGGTGATACTTTATTTGCTGCCGGCTGTGGCCGACTATTTGAAGGTCAACCGGCGCAATTATTTGATAGTTTACAACGACTGGCACAACTTCCTTTGCAAACCCAAGTTTGCTGTACCCACGAGTACACGCTGAGCAATCTACGCTTTGCACTGCATGTGCAGCCAGATAACAGCGCCTTGTTAGAGCGTCAGGCTATCGAAAGTGAAAAACGTTCCCAGCAACAAGCCACGTTACCCAGCACGATTGCGCTTGAATTGGCGACCAATCCTTATCTACGCTGCACAGATGCGGCGCTGTTTGCCCAAGTTAAAGCCCACCAGCCACAGATCACCACGCCATTAGATTGCTTTACCGCACTGCGCAGCTGGAAAGATTCTTTCCGTTAATCCAATTTAAGCCGTTAACTCGTTGACACAGCAGGAAAGCCGACATTAGTATCGGCAGATTCATTTACTTTGGGGCTCAGCTTATGCTGCTGCGACTACCTGCGCTCATCCTGAGCGCTTTTTTAGCCACGCCGCTGCTTGCAGCCGATCCCAATACTCGCTTTGATTACGCACTTACCCAGCCAACAGCACCGATCAGCGCCGATACCCAACGCGTGATGCAGGCTTTATTTAGCCATCAAGTGATCGCCCCAGCAGAGGCTGATATTTGGGCCCGTGTTCGCAAAGGCTTTGCCATCCCTGATATTGACAGCCCCTTAGTCAGTAAATGGGAAAACTACTACGCTAGCCGACCCGACTACCTCAATCGCATTATTAGCCGCAGCACCCCGTATTTATATTTTGTGGTCGAAGAAGTTGAAAAGCGCGGCATGCCGATGGAAATGGCGCTCTTGCCCATGATCGAGTCGGCCTACAACCCTAAAGCGCTGTCTTCGGCGCAAGCGGCCGGCATGTGGCAATTTATTCCCGCCACGGGCAAACGCTATGGTCTTGAGCGCACTTGGTGGTACGACGGCCGTCGTGACGTGGTCGCGGCAACTGGCGCGGCACTTTCTTATTTACAA
Organism: Deefgea salmonis; assembly: GCF_020531905.1. Classification (GTDB taxonomy): domain Bacteria; phylum Pseudomonadota; class Gammaproteobacteria; order Burkholderiales; family Chitinibacteraceae; genus Deefgea; species Deefgea salmonis. The sequence continues at coordinate 36,409 of NZ_JAJAWG010000009.1, forward strand.
GAAATTCACGGCCTGTTTGACGATTGGCAACTGGCACTGGCATCGTATAACTGGGGTGAAAATGCCGTTCGCCGCGCAGTCGATCGCAATCAAGCTGCGGGCCTGAGTGCTGGCTATAGCGATTTAAGAATGCCCGATGAAACGCGTAACTACGTGCCTAAACTACTCGCCATCCGCAATATTATTGCCGACCCAGCGGCCTATGGCGTTGAACTCAAGCCGATGGCCAATCAAGCCTATTTCACCACTTTGCAGCCGGGCAAACATATGGATGTATCCATTGCCGCGCAATTGGCCGAAATTAGCGTAGATGAATTACTGCGCCTCAATCCTGGATTTATTCGCCCAGTGATTGCCCACAAAGACGACCGGCAATTAGTTTTACCCATTGCCAACAAAGCCATCTTTGAGCGTAATTTAGCGCAATACACCGAGCCACTGCTCAATTGGCAGCCTTACGTTACCAAAACCGGTGAACGCTTTGAAGATTTAGCCACCACCTTTGGCATTGCTGCGGCTGAATTGCGCGATATGAATGATATTGCCAGCAAAGAAAACATGGCGCGCGGTCAAACGATTTTAGTACCGCGTCTTGCTGGGCTGGATATTTCCGAGCGACAAACCTTGGCGGCGCTACATAAAAATCGCGAATCCGATACCATCGATACCGGCGCCAATGACCAGCCCAAAGCGCAACCGGTGTTAGCGAAAAACAGCAAAACCACCGAACATAAAGTCGGCAAAGGCGATACTTTATTTAATATCGCCAACCGCTATGGCTTAAGTCTGGCGCAGTTAAAATCGCTCAACGGACAAAATACCAACCATATTGCGATCGGCGATACCTTACTGGTGCAACGCCAACAAAACACGCTGGCGACCAAATCTCCGAGCAAATACGTCGCTCAGCGCGGCGATACCTATAGCTCGATTGCGCGTAAATTTGATGTTGAGCTGGCGGATCTCAAAAAATGGAATCGGCAAAATTTAGTCCCAGGCATGAAAGTCGTGCTGTCGCAAGCCAGCCGCTAAACCCCAAAGAAATGCAAAACACCTTCTGAGATGGATCCAGAAGGTGTTTTTTTTGCACATAAATCAGTGCAATCGTACCAAGAAAAGCTTAATCTATTTGGGTGATATCTCTTATTAAGAGGCTAGATCATGTCCAAGCTACTCGAAGATTGCATTCAACACGACATTGTTTTTAATCCTAGCGCAATCGAGCAAGCCAGCGCTGCAGCGCACTTTTTGGCGCAGCTCAAAGGCATTCAAGCGCAAGCGTTCCCAGCAGAACATAAAATCACCATTCGCTACTCGCTGCGCGACTATGCCCTGCTGGATATTGAGCAGCAACTGCAACATGCCGGATTTGAACTGGACACGCATTTTTGGCAAAAAGTAAAACGTGAATTGGTGCATTACAGCGAAACCGTCCAGCGCGATAATCTGGCCATGCCAGAACACAATTTAAAATCGCCACAAATTTATATCCATGTTTGGGAAAAACACCCGCATGGTGATCATGACGATACGCCAGAAGAGCTGCGGCGTTACCTTTAAAGATCTCTACACGTCATTTGGCTACGGACAGCCAGCTACAATCACGATACCAATATCGCAATAATCCCGAATACAACGCGACGCGCTATAATCGGCGCTTACTCTTCAATCCTCTGCTGCCATGACTTTTTGCCCGACTCGTAGCGCCCAAATCGATCTCGACGACAACGCCCTGCTGCGCTATAGCCGCCATATTTTGCTCGACGAGATCGGCATTGAAGGACAAACCGCGCTCAGCCAAGCGCATGTCTTAGTCATTGGCGCTGGCGGTTTAGGCTCGCCGGTCACACTGTATCTGGCCAGCGCCGGCATAGGCACACTCACCATCGTCGACGACGATCTGGTCGATTTGAGCAATTTACAACGGCAAATCGTTCATAGCGAAGATCGTGTTGGCCAAAATAAAGCCCTCTCGGCCAAGCAAACCCTCGAAGCGCTCAATAGCCAAATTCGCATTATTGCCCTCAATGAGCGCGCCAGCAGCGAGCGTTTGCTGGAATTAGTCGCTATCGCTGATATTGTCGTTGATTGCTGCGATAATTTTGCCACCCGCCATGCGATTAATCGCGCCTGCGTCGCCAGCAAAACGCCCTTGGTGTCGGGTGCGGCAGTGCGTTTTGATGGGCAGCTCACGGTATTTGATGCGCGAATCGACGGCGCGCCGTGTTATCACTGCTTGTTTGGCGAAGCAGGCGAAGCCAATGATGGCCCTTGCGCCACCTTTGGCGTTTTTGCCCCGCTGGTGGGCATTATCGGCGCCGCACAAGCGGCCGAAACGCTTAAAGTCTTAATGGGTTTGGGTGAAACCTTGATGGGTCGCTTACAACTGTATGACGCCCGCACCGCTCGCTGGCGCGAAATGAAATACAAACAAGATCCGCTCTGCCCAGTGTGCGGTACTCAAGCATGAACGACAAGCCACGCCGTCCTTCCTTGCAAGACGTTGCCGATTTAGTCAACACCTCGAAAATGACCATTAGCCGCTACTTGCGCTCTCCTGAGCAAGTGGCCCCACTGACGGCAGCGCGCATCGCGCAAGCCATGCAAACACTCGGCTATATTCCGAGCCGCGTTCCGGCGATGCTATCGAACTCGCGCAGCCGAGCGATTGGCGTGCTATTGCCTTCGATGTCCAATCAGGTGTTTTCTGCAGTTGCCCATGGCATTGAACAAGTCAGCACCCCGGCGGGCTATCACACTTTATACGGCCATTATGGTTACGAGCCCGAGCGTGAAGAACAACAAATCGAGCAATTACTGTCATTTCATATTGATGGCTTAATTTTATCGGAATCCAATCACACCGCGCGAACCCGAAAAATGCTGGAAGTGGCCGCGATTCCAGTGGTGGAAATCATGGATTTACCGGCTCAGCCCATTGATTTGGCCGTTGGCCTAGATCACGCGGCCGCCGCCAAAGCCATGACCGAAGCGATGCTGGCGCACGGTTACCGGCGTATCGTGTATTTAGCGGCGCGCATGGATACCCGCACTCAGCAGCGTAATGACGGTTATGGTCAAGCCATGACCGCGCAGCAATTACAGCCACACACCATCCAAACCAGCGAATCATCGAGTTTTACTTTAGGCGCCCGCTTAATTCGCCAAGCTTTACTCGAAGTGCCGGACTTAGACGGTGTTTTTTGTACCAATGATGACGTTGCCGCCGGCGCACTACTTGAATTGCAAAGCATGGGCCGGCGTATTCCAGAAGAGATTGGCATTGCGGGTGTGAACCATCTCGACATTGGCTTGGCACTCAAACCTCAGCTGGCCAGCATCGTGACACCGCGCGAAGCCATTGGTCGTCATGCGGCCGAACGCCTCATTGGCCGCATCAACGGCCAACACTATCCCGAACGCACTCTGGATCTTGGTTTTGATCTTTTTCTGGGTGCCAGCATTTTAAAACACGCCAAATCAAGCGTGTAGCTCAAATACCCACCTAACGTATTGACTTGTAAGCCTTTAGCTTACTAGCACCTATGCACATACATTGCGTAGTAAATATTCACTCGACTACGTAAGTGTAATCCCTAGGTCAAAACAGCCCTTAAAGCCCCGTCAACACTTGAGCGAAGATAAAAATAAAGGCAAGATGTTACCGAAAACATGTTACCAGTAACATCTTCAAATATTTCGATTGGAGTCGAAAAATGACAAGTACAAAAGTTTACGTTTTGATGGGTGTTTCAGGCTGTGGTAAAACGGCCGTCGCCAATCAACTCGCAAAAGATCTGAATGCCGCATTTTTAGACGGTGATTTTTTGCATCCACGCGCCAATATTGAAAAAATGGCGTCTGGCCAACCGCTCAACGACGACGATCGTGCGCCTTGGTTGGGCGCAATCAATGATGCCGCTTTTGCCATGCAACGCACCAACCCAGTGTCGCTGATTGTTTGTTCAGCACTCAAAAAATCTTACCGTGATCGTTTGCGCCAAGGTAATCCCAATCTCTCTTTCGTTTTCTTGAAAGGCGATTACGAATTGATCGAGCAACGTCTAATCGCGCGCCAAGGTCACTTTCAAAAGAGCGGCATGTTAGCGTCGCAATTTGCCACGCTAGAAGTCCCGAGTACCGACGAAAGCGATGTCATCGTGATTGATATCGCGCCACCACTTGAAAGCGTGATTGCTGCGGCTCATCAAGCGATCTTGGCACAGGAGTAATCGAGCATGGATACGTTTACACTCATATTTACCTCGCTGGGCTCAGTGCTACTTTTACTGTTCTTAGTGATGAAAGCCCGGATGCACGCCTTTGTTGCCTTGATGATTGTTTCTATCGGTGCCGGTATTTTCTCTGGTATGCCAGTGGATAAAATCGCCGATACCATGCAAAAAGGGATGGGCGGCACGCTCGGGTTTTTGGCGATTGTGGTCGCCTTGGGCGCGATGTTCGGCAAGATCTTGCATGAAACCGGCGCTTTGGACCAAATCGCCGTCAAATTACTCGACAAATTTGGCCATAGCCGTGCCAACTATGCACTGGGTATTGCCGGTTTGATTTGTACTTTGCCGCTGTTTTTTGACGTGGCGATTGTGTTATTGATTGGTGTGGTATTTGCTGTGGCGCGCCGTACTGGCGGCAATGTGGTTCGTTTGGCGATTCCACTGTTTGCTGGGGTTGCCGGTTCTGCCGCCTTCTTATTGCCAGGCCCAACCGCAATGCTGTTGGCTTCGCAAATGAAGGCCGATTTTGGCTGGATGATTTTGCTCGGCTTGGCTGCTGCGATTCCTGGCATGCTGCTCGCCGGTCCCCTATTTGGTAACTTTATTAGCAAGCACGTGCATTTACCATTGCCCGATGATGTCAGTGAACCGAGCCTGGGTAAAAATCAAATGCCATCGTTTGGCTTTAGCTTGGCGCTGATTTTATTCCCACTGTTGTTGGTGGGTCTGAAAACCATCGTGGCGCGCTTTATTGATACCAGCGGCACTTTGCACCAATGGCTGCAATTAATCGGTCATCCGTTTACTGCTATTTTATTGGCTTGTTTACTCGCGACCTACGGCTTAGCGTTACGCCGTGGCATGAGCAAAGAAAAAGTCATGGAAATCTGCAGTGCCGCCTTGCAACCTGCCGGTATCATTTTGCTGGTGACTGGCGCAGGTGGGGTATTTAAACAAGTCTTGGTTGATTCGGGTGTAGGCCCAGCGTTGGGCGACGCCTTAATTAGCGCCGGTTTACCGATTGCGATTGCTTGCTTTGTGCTCTCTGCAGCAGTCCGCGTGATTCAAGGCTCGGCCACGGTAGCTTGTTTAACCACGGTGGGTTTGGTATTGCCGGTGATTGAAGCGTCACAATTGGCCTATTCAGGCGCCCAATTGGCCGCCTTGTCGATCTGTATTGCGGGTGGTTCAATTGTCTTGAGCCATGTGAATGACTCAGGTTTCTGGCTCTATGGCAAGTTTACTGGCGCCAATGAAATGCAAACGCTGAAAACTTGGTCGGTCATGGAAACCATCTTGGGAACAACAGGTGCCGTTGTCGGTATGGTGGCATTCTCAATGATGTAAACCCGCGACTCACATCGCTCATTCATGCCCAACCCAGCGCTAATGCGGGGTTGGGCATGATGCTATTGGGCGAGTAATCGATAACCGATCATCATAAATCCCATTGACCAGCCCGGCAAAAAACGACATCCACAACGTATTCACGTTACAATTTGCGCAAATCAAATCAACGAGATGCCCAATGCGATGGACACTATTTTTTGGCCTATTTTTATGCAGCACTTTAGCTTTTGCCCAAGCAATCAATTCGAATGTCATTCTGACCGTCACTGGAAAATCAACTAAGCCCGAGGTGCAGCTCACAGAAGCGATGTTGGCGGCGATGCCACAACAAATTTTCACCATGCCAACCGCTTGGTATCCGACCGAACAAACCTTTGAAGGCCCTTTGCTCAGAGACGTTTTAAAACTGGCGGGCATCCAATCGGGCAATATCAAATTGCGATCACTTAATGAGTACACGATCAGCATACCTGTGAGCGATGCACTGCAATACGACGTGATTATCGCCAGAAAGCGTAATGGGCAGCTAATGACAATTCGTGATAAAGGGCCGTTGTTTGTTATTTATCCATTTCATCAACATGAAAATCTGCGTCGAATTGAATATTATCGACGCTGTAGTTGGCAATTACGCAGCATTGCTGCAGAGTAATCAATGACCCGATTTCGCATTATCTTAAGTTTAATTTGTCTCGTCTTACTGGCTAATTTTAGCTTGATGGTGCACTTTGAATTAAAACAAAAGCAAGAGCTGAGTCGGACCAATCAATTGGGTTTAGACAATCAGCTCTGGCAGTTTTTCCAACTCAATAATGAATACCAACGTTTACGCGAGGCCGTAGAACATGGCCAAAAAAACCAATTAAATGATATTCGGCTACGTTTTGATATTTACTACAGCCGAATTGATAGCATCGATAAAAACGAAGTTGAAGACTCCGCTTTTTTTAAAAACTCGCCTTTGCAGCATCGCTATATCAGCCCGCTAAAAACCTATATTGATAACGGCGCGAAACTACTCGAGCAAAACACCATCAGTCAGAGCGCATGGAAAGCATTCCAAGCGCAAACCTTGGCCCAACATGATGCGGTGAATGACCTGATTCAAGAGGCGCGCACACAAGATGCGCGGGCCATGGCGAAATATCAGCAAAATATTGCGCATTGGAGTGAATTGCGCATTATTTTGGCGGCGATTCAAGTGTTATTGCTGATTATTAGCGCTTCACTGGGCGTTTATGCGCTATGGCGCTCTGAGCAAAGCCGCAAACAACTGGCCGAAACGGCACATTCTTTACAAGAAGCGCGGCAACAAGCCGATGTGGCCAATGCGGCAAAAAGCCAATTTCTGGCGCACATTAGCCATGAAATTCGCACCCCACTGACCTCGATTCTTGGCTATACCGACCGCCTTTCCCGCAAAAAAAATATTGCCGCAGAAGATCAAAAAGAAATCGGTTATATCGCCAATAGTGGCGCGCATTTATTAAGCCTATTAAATAATGTGCTGGATTTTTCAAAATCAGAACAAAATAAACTCAGCCTACTCAATGAAGCGCTCAATTTAAAACAGCTCAAACAAGAGTTAGAAACGATGTTTGAAATGATGGCGAATGCCAAATCAATTCAATTTAACATCACCTTGGCCGATGACTTAGCCAGCAACGTCAGTCTAGATGCGGGTAAATTTCGGCAAATTTTAATTAATCTAATTGGTAACTCACTTAAATTTACCGATTCAGGATCAATTACAGTTCATTTTTATGGGCAACAATTGCCGCAAGGCTACCAACTGAGTGCCGCAGTCAAAGACACCGGTTGCGGCATTAAGCTGGCCGATCAAACGCGGATTTTCTTACCTTTTGAGCAAAGTGAATCCGGGCAACTGGCGGGCGGAACAGGCCTCGGTCTGGCGCTTAGCCGTGATTTTGCCAGTTTGATGCAAGGCAATATTCGCTTTACCAGCCGAGTTGGCCAAGGTAGTGAGTTTATTGTTAGCGTGAAAGCGCAAATTATTGCCGCACTTTTAGCCCCTGCCCCTGAGCCAGTCCCCAGCAAAATCAGGCTAGATGGGCGCTCACTGGCCAATCGACTGATCTTAGTCGTCGAAGACCAAGCGGTTAACCGTGAAATGATCTGTGAAATCTTGCATGACTTTGGCGCTCGTACAGTGGAAGCGGCCAACGGCAAAGAAGGCTTACAACAGGCCAAACAGCACCCAGACATTGACGACATTATTATGGATTATCAAATGCCAGAAATGAATGGCATGACCGCCGCCCGCCTTTTACGCGAACAAGGCTGGCTCAAGCCGATTTATCTGGTCTCTGCCAGTCCATTGAGTGAACTGCAACAGTCGCCAGACTTTGCCGCTTTTAGTGGCCATCTTAGAAAACCATTCAAAATCGACGACATCATTGGCTTACTCAATTGCCATTTTATTGACGATCAAGCCCAACCCAGTGCCTTATGCCTACTTGATGCGCCCACTGCGATGCTGCGCCTTGGCTTTTCTGCGCAACGATTTTGGAGTCTGTGCAATAAAGGTCTACTGCGGCTCAAAGCACTCGAAACCGAATACCAAACAGCCATCGAGCAACACGCCAAACACGATGCAATACGCCACGCCCACAGCGCCAAGGGCATTGCCCAGCAAATTGGTGCTAATTTATTGGGGCATTATTGGGGACAACTGGAGATCGAGCCAAACTCACATTCAATCCAAACGCTGATTGAATTACGTATTCGCACCCAACAAGCCGCACAAGAGCAAGCCCCTAAGATTTAATTTTTAAGCCCATAATCAGCAAATCACGCGCGATACCATCGAGTTCAGCGACTCCGGGTAAGTGGCCCCACACGGCAAAGCCATGCGCCTCAAATAAGCCAATACTCGGGGTATTGTGCCCAAAGATAAATCCAAGCAAGGTATGTAGACCAATACCTGCTGAATATTCAATTGCGGCCTGCAATAAAAATTGCCCCAAGCCTTGCCCACGAGCCGATTCCGCCAAATAGATACTCACCTCTGCCGTGCCTTGGTAAGCAGGTCGGCCATAAAAGCTTGAAAACGACAACCACGCAATAATCTGCCCAGCGTGCTCGACCACCCATAGCGGACGATCGGCTTGCTGATGTGCCGCAAACCACGCTTGCCGACTGGCGACCGAGACAGGCTCGGTATCTGCCGTTACTTGCCGCGAAGCAATGGTGGCATTATAAATGCCAACAATCTGCGCCAAGTCATCCCTCGTTGCGAGGCGATATTCCCAATTCAAAGCGACGCTCCTCTAACACTGACACTGCGCCAGTAAAGTAAGGCAAACCCAGCAAGACTTAAAGCTTGCTCAATTCAATCCACGTCGATTGTAACCGTAAGCTGGCATTGAACTGACGATTTATAAACCTTTAGGCGCAATATTTTTAATCGTCGCCCATTCGCTAGTCGCCACTTTTAGATTGGATGACACATCCACCAGCCAGCTTTTTTGTACTTCTTTCGTTTGCAGTACAAATAAATAGCCATCAACAATCCGCCATGCCATTGGATCGCTATCCAGTTTTTTGCTTTTTGCCACGCCCATCGCGCAAAACCCGCCAAACTTAGGGGCAAATTGGCTGGCATTGGCTTTGAATTTGGCCATGTTTTCTTTGCTAGAAAAGTAATAAATTCCACCTTCAAAGCTCACGCTATAGTCTTTATCACCTAACACAGGTCGGCCGCTAAAGTAAGACACCGCATCGTAGCCCGCCAAAGCCACGCCTTTATCGTTGAGATTTACGGCGCGATTGGAACTGGCATCAAACGCAGCCACAGAAAGCGATAAGCCCATCAAAATAGCCAAGGCAGTAGAACGGATAAAGACTGAAGCCATATAGAATCCTTACGAATTACCGGTGCATGAAACTGACGGCGGCAATTAGGCCAGAGTCATGTAGTCAGCGTCAATCGCAATACAAAATACACCATAGAAACCACACACTTCTTTACATTCTACCGCCAGCAGCTCAAACCCTTAGCCGCCAGCACCGGCATAACGGCGCATACCCAGCTTCCACATGCCATTTAATAAGCCAACGCAAATCACCGCCAAAACAGCCATGCCCAGCCAAGTGAGTGGCAAACTCGCGCCGCGTAGTAACGCTTGGCACGGCCACCACACCGTACCGGCCAGCGGCAAGGCCATAAAAATCATCGTCGCCAATTTAGGAAATAAATCCAGTGGATAGCGCGACATATCGGTGAGTTTTCCCGACATCGAAAACACCGGATCGGACTCGCCAATCCAAAAACACGTTGAAATCGCCGCCAAATTAATCACCCACAGCACCAACGCCGAGAGCGGCAGCAGCAACACAAATCCAAGGTAAAACAGCGGCTCTAGCAATAAAGGACTGCCCCACAGACCAAATAGGCAATACGCCAAACCAATCGCCAGCACCACAAAGCCTTGCGGATGAAAACGCTCGAGCGCCAGCAGCAAGAGTGGATTGGCAGGACGAGTATAAAAACGCAGAAACGCCCCCGTTTTGAGCCAATGCTCCAACCAGAACATGCCGTTGTAACACCCGCTTTGCGGCGCAAAAATGCAGAACATAAACCCCTGCATAAAAATCAACTCGCCACGATGCCAACCGGCAATCGTGCCCGTCGCGCCGAGCATAAAATACAGCGTGGCCGCCGTCGACAAGGACGTCGCCAGCACACCTAAAATAATCAGCGCAAAATCCGCACGATGCGCCAACCGCGCCCGCGCCTCAGAACCAACCATGCGCCAATACGCACGCCAAAATGGACTCAGTTGCATTTTATTTCCTTTAATCAAAGTAGGTCGGATGAGCCGAAGGCGTTATCCGACTAAGGATCTGGTTCGTATTAACTTCCTTATTTTTACCTGTGCAGGTCGACTAAAGTCGACCCTACGTAGGGTCGGCTTCAGCCGACTGATTTCAAATCGGGAAGTTATTTCGAGCCATATCCTAAGCAGGTGTCGGATAACGCTACGCTCATCCGACCTACGACTTCCTCATACCAATTAAGCACCAAACACAATCAGTTTTCGCAGCACCACGCGCCCAGCCCAGGCTGCAGCAGCAACAAAGCTCAGCGCCCAAGCCGCTTGGATCAATAGCGGTTGCACACTCACGATCTCGCCGGTGATATAGCCGATGGGCGTATTAAAAAAGTGCCCAAAAGGCAGGTAGCCCAATACTTCGCGAAACCCAGCAGGGAAAAACGCCATCGGGATCAGTGCCCCGCCCAGAAACATCACCAAAGCGTCTTTGCTGGCGGTGATACCCCATAAATCAGTGGCAATAAATCCCGCCAAAGCAACGACAAAGTCGATGCAAAACAGCAAGACAAACGACAAGCCAATCGAGGCTAACGCCAACGGAATCGTTTTCGGCATCAGGCTTAAATCGAAATACCATAAAAACAACGCAAACGCCGGCAAGATATAGATCGCCTGCGCCAAAGCACGCCCCACCGAAATGGCAAATTGTCGCAGCGGCAACGACATCGGCTGAATCAATTGCGTGGCCACTTCGCCCGAGCGAATTTCACGTGCCAGCCGCCAATCGGTGCCCGCGGGCAAAAAAGCCAACAGCGTTTGCGCCACCAACACATGCAGCACCGCGCTATTAAACGTCATCCCCGCCCGCGTTGGACTATCGGCATATAGCGCCGCCCACAGGTAATACAGCAACCACATCGCAATCAAATAACCAGTGGTCACCAACCAGCGGCCTTTGCGATCGGTCGCCACTAACCGCGCACTGCCCCATGCCAGCGCGGCACACCCCTTGAATGGAATACCTAACATACTGCCTCCGCTTGGTTAGCCAGATAAAACCCATGCAGCAATTCTTCAAACTCTTGCTCCACCGGCTTCAATTCGCTCACTGAATACGGCGCGAGTAATTGCATCAATTCGGCAAACGGCAAGGTATCGTGGCGGGCAATTTCTAGCCATTCCCCGCGCAAGCGCACTGGCAAAGCGGAATGATGCGCACGCAATCGCGACTGGGCGGCGGCGATCAAATCGGGCTGCAAACGCGCCGCCCACCAGCGACCATCGCCCGCGTGCAAACGAAAATCGGCCAAGCTGCCATCAAAGCGCAGCTCTCCTTTGTCAATCAACAGCAATCGCTGCGTCAGCCGCTCAATGTCGCCCACATCATGCGAAGTAATCAGCACCGTGGTGCCCGATTCTTGGTTTAGTTTACGAATCAAACCGCGCATTCTGGCTTTCATGTCCAGATCAAGCCCAATGGTTGGCTCATCCAAAAACACCACGTCGGGGCTGTGTAAAAAAGCGGCGGCGATTTCGCATAACATCCGCTGCCCGAGTGACAAGGTACGCACCGGGCGATGATAAAATTCATCCAGATTGGCTTCACGGCGAAATAAATCTAGCCGGGCCTTAAACGCCGCCTGTGGCACGTCGAACAAAGCCTGCAAAATTTCAAATGAATCTTTCACCGGCAAATCCCACCACAATTGGCTGCGCTGACCAAACACCACGCCAATTTTCTTGACGTATTTCACTCTATCCCTTTGTGGATGAAAGCCTGCGACCAATACCCTGCCTGAGCTTGGCTCTAAAATGCCGGTTAACATTTTGATCGTCGTAGATTTGCCTGCGCCGTTGGGGCCGACCAAACCCACGCACTCGCCAGCGGCAATATTAAAATTCACTTCGCTGACCGAGAGTTTGTCCTCATAGTTGGCGCGCAGTAGATGCTTGAAACGCTCGCCCCAATTTTTTGGCGCAACCGGCGTGCGGTACACCCGACTTAGGTTTTCGACTTGAATCAGCATTTTTTTCTCCGGTAGATCGAGTTAGCGTTGCTTGACAAGACGTCACCGTCATCTGTCATGCGCGTAAGTGAGTTTCAGACAAAACCAGAAGTGTCCGATAGTTCAGCGCGGCGTCATCCCCCTGCTGCGCGTTCACTTTCTCTGGGGATTGATCCGCCATCAATCCCTGATATGGCGCGTTGAGGCGTTGATTTCGACGACTGTGGGTTTATCTTTGCGTTGTTGACAGCAGATAGACAGCTAAATTACAGGCTTGTGGGATTAATGAACATGTTGCAATATGACATATGACTTGTTGAAAACTCACATCGCGCTTAACCCTGACCCACTCACCTTTGGACGCACTTCGGACGCCACAGGATAAAGCGGGATAACACGCATCAATGACGGATTAAATTCAAGCTATGGCACTCATTTACCGCGAAAGACTCGACATTGGTAGCGAATCTCCACAAATCATGGTCGGCACACATGTGTTCCATAAAGAACCCTATCCGCCGCTGCGCGACCGTGGGATTTTGCTTTGCGGCATTAGCGAAGGGCAGGCATTTTTTGAAGTCGAACGGGTTGATGCGCCGTGGCATGTACTGGCTTTTTGCCTAACAGGCAGCGGTGAAGTGTTTACGCCCGATGGCAGCACGCACACTTTTGCTGCGGGGCAACTGGCGTTAATGCCGCAAGGCGTGCATAGCGGTTATCGCCGTAAGGGGGAGCAAGCGATGCAACACGTGTGGTTTTTGTTGTATTGCAGCTCGCGCTGGGATTATCTCAATCGCGCGCAACCTGCCATTTTTAATAGTCAAGACGGCGCAGCGCTGGCTGATGCGGTACGGCAATTTCATCGTGAAGTGCTGCGGTTTAATCTTGGCGACACCCACAGTTTAGCGGTGCCCGCTTTGGATTATTTATGTCTGCTGCTCGAGCGCGCCACCCAAGCACTCAATGCCAAGCGAGGCTGGGCTGAACAATTAGAGCAATTATTTGCCCACGTCCAAAAAAACTTACAGCAAGACTGGAGTAATGCCGCTTTGGCGGCGCAACTGCACATCACCACCACCCATTTACATCGGCTGTGCATCCAGCATTTGGCTGAAACGCCAAATAAAATCGTTTTTCGGCTCATCATGAATCAAGCCAAACAATTACTAATGCACGGCGCCAGCGTTGGCGAAGTAGCTCGCATCAGTGGCTATCAAGAAATCGCCAGTTTTTCCCGCCGCTTTCGCCAACATTTTGGCTATAACCCCAGCCAAGTTTTAAGCAAGCACATTGCCAGCGCGGGACATCAGCAGATTTGGACATAAGAAGCGCGGGCAGACTCAACCCAACAAGGGTATATGGATACAGACTATATCTATCAAGCCCCAAGCAGCAATACCCGCAGTGTATTTTGAGTACAGGCCACCGCCAAGTCGGCGATGTCCATCCCGCGCAGTGCGGCGAGTTCAATGGCGATTTGCGGCAACTGCGCTGGCTCATTGCGCTGTGGTGGATGGCCAGCTAACCAGCTCGGCGGCATGTCGGGGGCGTCGGTTTCCAGCACCAGCGACTCCAGCGGTAATTGCGCCGCCAAACGCCGAATCCGTTGCGAGCCACTGTAAGTGAGTGCGCCACCAAAGCCCAAACAAAACCCCAGCTTGATAAATTCAGCGGCTTGCTGCTCGCTGCCATTAAACGCGTGCGCAATCCCGCCTTTGACTCGCCATTTACGTAAGTATTTGAGCACCTGATCTTGGCTACGCCGGATATGCACAATCACCGGCAAATCATAATCGCGCGCTATTTTTAGCTGCGCCTCAAAAAAATAAATTTGCCGTTCACGATTGAGATCGGGTAAATGAAAATCCAAGCCAATTTCCCCGACAGCAATTACCCCGCCTTGATCAAGCTCAGACCGTAGCAACGGCAAGTGGTCCTCACGATGCTCCGCCTCATAAATGGGATGTAAACCCAAGGCAATATGCGCGCCATATTGCTGATCCATTGCGCGGGTTTTTGCCATCGTCGCCGCAGTAATTCCCGGCACAAGCCAAGCGGTAACGCCAGCGGCGAGCGATCGCGCCAGCACCGCGTCTCGATCCAGGTCGAATTGATCTGCGTCTAAATGACAATGGCTATCGATAAACTTCACTTTGCTTCCTTTTCTCGAATTAAAGCGCCAAAAAACCGCTAAGTCTTTCTAAATAAATGCAAAAAACTTGCTACAAATTGACCAAGAGCTATCGTACAAGAAGATATTTTTCTCTGTGAGGCTTAAGAATGAAAATCATACACAAACTGATCCTATTGACTGCCACCCCAGTGCTGGCACTCCTACTTATCACAGGGATAAATTATCAGCAGCTCAATAAAATCAACAACGCCAGCCATGAAGTAACCGATAACATCGTACCTTCGATCAATCTACTGGCGAATATCACGGACCAATTTTCGAGCTTACGTCGAGATTATCTATTGCATATTTTGGAGGCGGATAGCCAAAAGAAAAATGAAATCGAGCAGTCGTTCAAAGCACAAGTCAGTGAAATTCAAAACGACCTACAAAAGTATGAAGCGCTGCTTTACGATGATACCGACCGAACCAACTTCGCTAACATCAAAAATGAGTTCAATGCTTGGCTACCTGTCACTGGGCCTGTTTTTAAAAGCTCGCACGAGAATAACACGACCGCAGCGATGCTACTGATCACTCAAACCGCAGCACCGCAAGCCAAAAAGGTGGCAGCCGCATTGCAAAAAGCCGAGGATTACAATACTGAACTCACGCAAAAAATGCGCGCCGACGTTAACAATGCAATTAGTAGCTCTGTCAGCATGGGCGTGACTTTAGGGCTACTGGCCATTGCCTTACTCTGTGTATTAAGTTTGATTATTGCTCGCAGCATTAGCGGGCCCTTAAATAAAATGCAAAATTTTATTGTTGAGCTGAGTACCCGCTTTGATTTTACCAAACGGATTGATGTGCATAGCAATGATGAGATTGGGGTTTCTTTAGTTGCACTCAACGGCCTACTCGATACCTTGCAAGCAAGTTTAAAAAAACTAGCTCACGTTGGCAGTCAAGTTGGGGTCTGTGTGAATGGCTTATCGAGCTCAAGCTCAGAGCTGTCTAGCGCCTCACGCGGTGTGAGTGAATCAGCGTCGAGCATGGCCGCCGGTGTTGAGCAAGTGACGGTGAGTGTGACGCATGTAGCCGATCGAGCGCAGCAATGCGATGTCACCGCACGCGAAGCGGGTCGTTTAGCAGGGACTGGCGGACAAGTGATTGACAATACCATTACCAGCATTAACCAAATCGCCGATCAAGTGCGCCAATCTGCCGAGCAAATTGAAAACTTAAAAGATCGTACCAACAGCATTACCTCCGTGGTGAATGTCATCAAAGACATTGCCGATCAAACCAATTTGCTAGCCTTAAATGCCGCAATCGAAGCGGCGCGTGCCGGTGAGCTTGGACGGGGTTTTGCGGTGGTGGCCGATGAAGTACGCAAATTGGCAGAACGCACCTCAAGCTCAACGCAAGAAATCACCACCATGGTCGCGGATATTCAAAACGAGGCCAATCACACCGTGCAAACCATGCAGCAAACCGTGCGCCAAGTGGATAATGGCGTCAGTATGGCGCATGAGGCCAGTACGGCGATTAGCAATATTCGCAAAAGCGCCGATGATGTTGTGGCGCAAGTAAGTGAAATCTCTAGCTCGATGCGTGAGCAAAGCACCGCCAGCGCAATGATGGCGCAGCAGGTCGAACGCGTGGCACAAATGAGTGAAGAAAGTAGCAGTGTGGCCGAACAAACAGCGTCTGAAGGTGGCCGTTTAAAACGCCTTGGCAACGAGCTGGATGAGGCGATTTCTCGCTATAAAGTGCAATAAGCACTGCAATCTTACAACGGCTGAGTTTGCAATGGCATACTCAGCCGTTTTCACGTTCTATTTTGGCAATTATTTGTTACTACTTAATCGCACAAGAAAGCACTCAAGCCGCAGACTCGACCTCGAGTACGGCGAGGTGAGCAGCCTTTTGCTGAACGACTATTACTGAACGACTAAAGTAATCCATTCAATTTAAAATGACGCAATTTGCTGCATTTTTGTCGCTCAATTGTGCTTGATCCTCACTTAGATTTATTTTTGTGATCTTGGCAAATGATGCAACTTATTTTGGATGTTTTAATCCAATACCCATTAGAATTCACAAATTAATGACGACAGGTGCAGTGATGGATATTTTAATGAATTTATGGGTCGGCTACCCCGTTTGGGTTTGGTTGATGTTTTTTGTGGTGGTAATTTCTTTATTGGCATTTGATTTAGGTGTATTGCAAAAAGACGATCACGAAATTAGTGTTAAAGAAAGTTTAAAACTTTCAGCAATGTATATTGCAATGGGCTTATTGTTTGGCGCTTGGTTATGGTGGTATCGCGGCGCAACGTCTGGTATGGAATACATTACCGGCTACTTAATTGAAAAATCACTGTCAATGGACAATGTTTTTGTCATTGCGTTGATTTTTACTAGCCTTGGCGTGCCACGAATTTACCAACATCGGGTGTTATTTTGGGGGATTCTCGGCGCCATCGTGATGCGCGGTGTGATGATTAGCGTCGGGGCGGTCTTGGTTTCTGAATACCAATGGATCTTAATGATCTTTGGTGCGTTCTTGATTGTGACCGGGATTAAAATGCTGTTTGCCGATGATGAACATGGCAAATTAGAAGACAATGGGTTTTATAAATGGCTACGTAAGCACATGCGCTTTACGTCTGCGATTCATGGCAACCTGTTTTGGGTGCGCGGCGAGCAACATGGTTTGGCCAAAGGCTGGTGGGCAACACCGTTATTCTTGTGCTTGATCTTGGTCGAAACCGCGGACTTGGTGTTTGCTGTGGATAGTATTCCGGCGATTTTTGCCATTACGCAAGACCCGTTTATTGTCTACACCTCGAATATTTTTGCCATTTTAGGTCTGCGCGCATTGTATTTTGCTTTGGCGGCAATGGTGCATCGCTTCCATTATCTAAAATATGCCTTGGCAGTGGTGCTGGTGTTTATCGGGATCAAAGTCGGTTTGGTGTATCTGAACGATATTCAATTGGTGGCGTTTAAGATTCCAACTTTGGTGTCTTTGGTGGTCACTTTTGGCTTATTGCTCTCTGGTGTCTTGTACTCGCTGTGGAAAACCCGCGACGAGCCGAATGATTCAACAAAATAATTAACGCAGTACTTTATTCTCAACCCCGCTGATGCGGGGTTTTTTATTATCCTGACAAAAACCATCGATCAGCTTTCTAATTAATACAAGCATCAAGCAACTAAAGTAAAGCTTCCCAAAGGAACACGCCATGTCATTGACCCCGAAACAGATTCATTTGGTACAAGACAGCTTTGCCAAAGTGGAGCCCATTGCCGATCAAGCGGCGGTTATTTTCTATCAGCAGCTGTTTGCTATTGATCCTTCTTTGCAAAACATGTTTAAACACGACATGAAAGCGCAAGGAAAAATGCTAATGAGTACACTCAAGCTCGCAGTGGGCAGCCTGAATAATTTACCTAAACTAATTCCAGTATTAGAAAAACTGGCGGTACGCCATCTTGACTATGGCGTTAAAAATGAGCATTACACCCTGGTTGGCAATGCCTTGTTAAGAACGCTCAAGATTGGTTTGGGCGATGCTTTTAATGATGAAACGCGTGAAGCATGGTCGGCAACCTACCGTTTAATGGCTAAAGTCATGAAAACCGCCACGGTTTAATCTGGTTTCGCTGAGATTTGCAAGGCCGGGCGAATCAACCAAGAGTGAATCGCCGCCAATAAAATCAAACACGCCGCCACGCCGCCCGTCACAACCTCAGGAATATGAAACCGAGCCGCCAAGAGCATGACCGCAGCCAGAGCACCAATGGCCCAAAATGCGCCATGCTCCAGATATTTAAACGCATTGAGCGTGCCCTTCTCCACCAATAGCAAAGTAAAACTACGCACAAACATGGCACCAATACCCAGCCCAATCGCAATCAAAAAGATATTGGTGGTTAATGCAAATGCACCTAAAACGCCATCAAATGAGAAAGAAGCATCGAGCACTTCCAGATAGATAAATCCAGCTAGGCCGGTTTTTGCTGCAGCGCCTTCATCACCGATCAGCGCTCCCAAACCATCGACCAACATAAAAATAATCATTCCCCAAATACCAGCGACTAAAAACCGATAGGCTTCAGCCACGGGCAAGGATCCCGCCAATACAATCAGTAATAATAAGCACAATAATAATGCCGCCAAATCTAACTTACCCAGCTTGGCTAAAAGTGGCTCTATCGGCCGCAGCCAATGAGTGTCTTTTTTTGAATCAATAAAAAAATTCAAAAATACCAGTAGTAAAAAAGTCCCTCCAAAAGCTGAGACCTCAATATGCGCTGAAGTTAAAATTTCAGCGTAGCGATGCGGTGCCGCAATGGCCATCGACAACACATCATTGGCCGGCCACAGCCCTGAGCTCAAATAATGCCATAGCGCCATTGGCCCCGGTAATGGTGGCATTTGGGCAATCACCGCCACAATCAGCAAGGGAAACAGCACCCTCATTCCAAATACCGCGATGAGCATACCCCACAGCAAAAAGCGTTTTCGCCACTTTTCGTCCCAATGCTGAAGTACCGAGGCATTCACCACGGCATTATCAAAGCTTAAACTGGTTTCTAATAGGGCCAAATTAAAAGCAATCCACAAGCCGCCCCAGCCCGCAATGAACCATGCGCCAATCAACCCAATCAGGGTCACGATCAATGAACTGTGGAAATAGCGAATCATAAAATGCCTCGATTAGATTTGTCTTATTATGCCGCACTTTAGGCCGCACAATAAAATCACGGCGCCGGCGATAAAAATCCAGCTTTTTTCCACAAAAAAACTGTGAAATATCAATTCAGCAGCCACTAGATAGCGACTGACTCTTGGTCTCAAGAGTGTGAAAGCCTATACTCTTACCTATTGATTTTGTCTTTGGCTCACTGCCCCGGAGTTTCCTAATGAGCAATCCTTACCTCGCGCTGGTTGAAGCGCACAATGCTTTATTACAAAAAACAGATGCCCCTTTATTCGCCAATTTAGATACCTTGGGACATAGCCCAAAAGCGGCATTGGCTGCCGATGCCCCTGTCGTGATGATTTTTGCGCCGCATCCTGACGATGAATGCATTATCGGCGCGCTGCCACTCCGCTTGGGCCGCGAAGCGGGCTTTCGCGTAATGAACGTAGCTGTTTCTCAAGGCTCTAGTCTAAAACGTCAGCCTGAGCGCTGGGTTGAAGTTAAAAATGCCTGTGATTACCTCGGTTGGGATTTACTTGAGACCATTCCTGGTGGTTTGATGGATGTGAACTGCAAAACCCGCGACAACAACCCAAGTGCGTGGGCTGAAAAAGTCGCCGTGATTCGCCAATTGATCGAGCAATACCAGCCACAGGTCGTGGTGTTCCCACATAATAACGATTACCACTCTGCGCATATCGGCACACATTACTTGCTGATGGATGCACTCAAAGCGGCTCAGCACGCTTGCACCGTGGTGCAAAGTGAATTTTGGCGTCAGATGGAAGCGCCAAACGCTTTAATCGCAAGCAGCCAGCAAGACACGGCCGATCTCATCGCCGCACTCGCTTGCCACGTAGAAGAAGTTCGTCGCAATCCATATCATTTACGTTTGACTGGCTGGATGGCCGATAACGTTCGCCGTGGCGCTGAAGTCTGTGGTGGTCAAGGTGCTGCTGCACCAACTTTCTCATTTGGCACGATTTATCACATTAGTCGTTTTGATGGTCAGCAATTGCTCGCAACAGATCAAAAATTCACCCTGAGTGAGAGCGATGAGATCCAAGCGATTTTAGCTTAAACTCCCCGAAAAAGCCGCAGCCAAACACTGCGGTTTTTTTGGCATTTGATATGGATAAATAGATCGCCATGGAACTCACATTACATACCCTAGCGACAGGCGTTGAATACCTAGGGATCGCTATTTTATTACTCTCAACCTTACTCGGTTTGGGCTTTTTTTTGCGTGATGTTTACCGGCGGAACACCATGGATGTCGCTTACAATGCGCTGCGTGAACAACTGGGCAAGGGCATTTTATTAAGCTTAGAATTCCTTATTATCAGCGATATTATTTACACCATCGCGATTGAATTGACGGTGAATAACTTACTCAAATTAGGCTTAGTTGTACTCATCCGCACCTTTCTGAGCTTCACAATGGAGCTTGAACTGTCTGGCCGCTGGCCGTGGCAAAAAAACAATAAAATGTAGCTTAATCATCCCAAACTGAATGATGCCCATACCAGCTGGCAGCGGGTCAATCACACGTTAGCGCCTCAGCCATCACCGCTCATTTTACCAAGCTAGACGCCCTCTCCCTAGATACGCCTGATACCCAAGCGGCAAAAGCGATTAATGGGCATTGACTACGCCAACATTTCTTTCTATAAACGAAAGATTGAAATGGCGTTTTAAACAGGGAGTAACATGAAATCAGTGCTGGTTTTGATGCTTTGCTTCGCGGCAACCATCGGCAGTGCGGCGCTATTAACGCCGCGGCCCCTATCGAGCAAGCCCAGTGCCTCACAGGCTTTATGCCAACCGAGCGACTCCGTCAAATGTTGCTGGCAGCATTTAGAGTATCGCAGCTATTAGCCAATCAGCTCGCCAAACTAGCCCAATCGAGTACGATGGTTTTGGTTTTTTTAAGCTCAGAGCGAATCAACTTCGCCATATCAACATCAAATGCAGGTCGTTCTGCCGCCAACAATGCCGTCAATTGATCAAGATGATCAATGGTTCCCAAATAACACCAATGATCCAATACATGCCAAACAGTCGACCACTCCGGTCCCTCGGCAATGGCCACTGCGCCGGCATAAGGCCATGCGGCTAATCGATGCTTGGCCAATGCCGCCAGTAAACGTCCATTGTGCAGCCCCATTGGTTCGCGGCCAATGCAAGCGCCACGACAATCGCCTTGCAAGTGCGCCTGACAGGGTGAGCCGTCTTTTTTAGCGGCTTCCAATCCTAAAGCTTGTCGGCATAAGCCTTGCGCTTTAATGATTCGATTCATGATATTTTGCGCTTCGCGGGCGCCGCGAAATGGGCCAAACAATTCTCCGCTGGCTTGACTTAATGCTGTCAAAGCAATCAATTGAGGTTGCAACGGCAATATGGCTTCGCCACGCACTGCTTTGGGCAACTCAATCTGCCATAGCGACTGAGTTTGATCTGTTTTATGCCGTATGGATGAGTTCATTCTTGGCCGCAAGGTTTGAATCAATTGCCGCTCAAGCAAGGTATTGCCTAGCTCTCCGGCGGTTTCAATCCAAGCAATTCGACGTAGATCACGCGCCAGATAAGCTGCTGGGCCTTCATTGGCTTTTTTGCCAAAATGCTGCAAGACCCGACGGCGTAGATTCATACTGCTACCCACCCACAAGGCTTCGTCTTGCTCACCATAAAAAATATATACGCCTGCGATGTCGGGTAGATCGTCGATAACCGACTCAGGAATTTGACTGGGTAGCGCCGGTGGCCGAATCAGTTCATTAATCGCCGCCGTGACGCGCTCCGCGCCTAAATCTAGCACTGCCGCTTGCAAGAATTGATAAATCAACTGCGCATCGGTCAAAGCACGATGCCGCTCGCCGCTATATTGCAAATCATGCCGCGCAATTAAGGCGTCCAAACTGTGTTTGTATTCGTCTGGGTAAAGTTTGCGCGAAAGTTGCACAGTGCATAGCACTTGACCACGAAATGCCCGCCCGCAACGCTTAAATTCATTACGCAAAAAGGTGTAATCAAATCGGGCATTGTGCGCGACAAAAATTCGATGATGCAGCTTATCGAGCACCTCATCGGCTAAGTCTGCAAATACTGGCGCATCGGCCACCATCGCGTCATCAATGCCCGTTAAATGCTGAATAAATGGGGGTATTGCTTGGCAAGGATTAACCAATGTAGACCATGGAGATATACCCATTGAATCAACTTGAATTAAACCAATTTCAGTAATTCGATCACTCGAAGGGTTGGCACCCGTTGTTTCCAAATCAAGCAACACCAGCGGCGCGGGATAAAACGGATGCGTCATACGTCAGCTCAATAAATAAAATATCAATCAATGCCCGCAGCAAGATATTGCGCGAGCCATAAAACCAAAAAGCTTGGAATGCCTCAGCCCGGTAGGCCAAAGTCAATCCAAGCTAGGTGCATATTTTTACTGCGTTTACGGCTATTTCTTTACGAATCGGAAGCACTGATGAATGCGCTTATTGCGAAAATCTTCAGGGATCGATGCTGCCGTTAGATTTTCGCTACGATCAACAAACATTGGATCTAATTCAAAGCTACGTAAATTATTCGAAAAATACAATACGCCGCCCGGTGCCAACATCGCCATACAAGATTCAATTAAATAAGCATGGTCACGTTGCACATCAAGCACACCGAGCATTTTTTTTGAATTAGAAAAACTCGGCGGATCCATCACGATCAAATCATATTTTTGTGGGCTACACGTCGCTTCACGCAAAAACTCAAACACATCAGCACGCACTCGCTGATGATTGATTTCATTCATGCCGTTCAGCGCAAAGTTGCGCCCAGCCCAATCCAAATAGGTATTAGACAAATCCACCGTTAAGGTCGACACCGCGCCACCCGCAGCGGCGTACACACTAAACGCGCCGGTATAGCTAAATAAATTAAGGAATCGTTTGCCCTTCGCTTCCATCATGACGCGTTTACGCGTATTGCGATGGTCTAAAAACAGGCCAGTATCGAGATAAGCCTCAAGGTTCACTTCAAATTTTAAGCCGTTCTCTTCAACAACAAAAAATTCGCCCGCGCCTTCGGCTTTTTCGTATTGAGTCAGCCCTTTCATTCGTTTGCGAATTTTGAGCGCCACTTGCTCAAGCGGAATGCCAAACACCTCGGCCGTTGCCGCATGGACTTCGTCGACCCAGGCTGAATACGCCTCGTCAGTTTCCATCCAGCCGGTATCGTATTCTTGTAAATGAACACGGTCGCCATACACATCAACAATCATTGGAAATTCAGGCACATCACGATCATAAATGCGATAGCAAGTCAGCCCCTGACGGCGCGCCCATTTACCCCAATGGCGCATATTTTTAGTGAGACGATTTTTATAACTGGAGAGATCAGACATAGCAGCAACTGAAAAGCAAAAGCGTAGTTTAACAGCTCAGACCGATCTCGATGAGCTTAGTGGTATTTATTTCCACAAAATCAAGGTTTAACGGCCTGCCAGCAAACGCAAAAAGACCGGGTCAGGAACATATTGCTTAACGACATTTTCCCAGCCGGTCGGGCCAACTAAACCCTTCACCATCGTCGAGCTGATTTCGGCGATCTCACGCGGTGGCATCAAAAAGACCGTATCAATGTGTGGCGCTAGATCAGCATTCACATAGCGCATTTTACGTTCAAATTCATAATCAGCCGCTTCACGAATCCCGCGCAAAATAAATTGCGCGCCCTGCTCGCGCGCATAATCAACTAAAAAACGATTTTCAAAGGTTTCAACGCGTAAATTAGGCCATTGATTGGTGGTTTCGCGCAGCATCGCCACACGATCTTCAACGCTAAACGTGTAACGTTTATCGGGATTTTCACCAATGGCGACAATCATTTCGTCAAATAATTTAACGCCATGTTCGATCATCCATAAATGCCCCTTTGTTACCGGGTCAAAACTACCTGCGTAAACGGCACGCCGCATGACAACACTCCAAAACAACGGGACGCTTAAGGAATGGCGCAACCCAAAAAATAAAAGATTCAAACTATCCGCGCACAGTGCACTGCACCATTAACGTTATTCTAACTCAGTCACCGCCCCTAAAACGCTCAAATTGACGGTACTTCGTCGCATTACAACGCCGTATTCGCTGAATACTATACCATCAGCAAACAATAATTTAAGATGCTCGATAAAGAATGACACTTGGAGGGGAATAGGACGTGTTAAAAAAACTTATCATTAGCGCCAGTTTATCCATCGCGACTTTTGCAAATGCCGAAATTGTCATTGGGCAATCCGTGCCAACCACGGGTATTGCCGCCGAAACCGGCAAAGCGATTGCACTGGGTGCTTCGCTCTATTTTAATAGTATTAATGGCCGAGGCGGTATCAACGGCGAATTAATCAATCACATAGTGCGTGATGATGCCTACGATGCACAAAAAACACTAAAAAATACCCAAGACTTTATTGAAAAAGAAAATGCAGTGGCATTAATTTCTTATTTTGGCACTTCAGGCATTTCTGAACTCATCAAAACCAAAACATTAGAGCATTCAGGGATTCCTTTAGTTGGTGTTCATAGCGGAGCAGAATCGATTCGCAATCCCGGTAATTTATTTATCTTTAATACCCGTAGTAGTTACAATCAAGAAACCGATCGTTTAATCAAATTGCTCGTCGGTAACTTAGGTGTTACTAAAATTGCGGTCGTTGCCGAAAAAGGCGAATTTGGTGATGCCGGCGTAGCAGCATTAAAAGCTTCGCTCGAAAAGCATCAGCTTAAATTAGCCGGAGAAGCTTGGTATGACAATAAATCAGGCGACACCAATAAAGCCGCCCAAGAGCTAGCCAAAATGAATCCGGAGGCCATTATTATCGTTGCGCTCTCCAAACCAGCCGCTTCATTTGTACAGCAATATAAAGAGAAAGGTGGCACGTCACAGCTTTATTCTCTTTCGCCCGTCCAATTTGAAGAAGTCGCCAAAACAATTGGCAAGAAAGGGGCGCACGGTTTAGGAATCAGCCAAGCCTATCCTTATCCATATAATACGCGCAGCAAGTTGATTCAAGAATTTCAAGCCGCCGTATTTAATGAAATGGGAACCGGTTCAGGTAAAGAAGAATCAAAGTCAGCGATTGCCAATTACCCAAGTTATGCCATGCTCGAAGGCTATATTTCTGCTCGGCTTATTGTTGAAGCCATTAAAAGAGCAGGAAAAACCCCAACTCGTTCTAGTATTTACAACGCCTTAACTACAATGAAAAAATATGACTTAGGCGGATTTACCATTGATTACAGTGATAAAAATCGCAATGGCTCTAGCTTTGGCGAAATTACGATGATGTCACCAACAGGGGCATTATCCCGATAGTTGCTCTATGCAATAAAAAAGAGCCGATTTCGGCTCTTTTTTATTGTTAACACAAATTCAAACGCATTAAGTTGCAAAAAAATCTTTCACTTTATCCATAAATGATTTTGCACGAGGATTGTGCTTATCTGAATCACCTTGACTGATTTCTTCAAACTCTTTTAGCAATTCTTTTTGACGAGCAGTGAGCTTCACTGGCGTTTCCACCACAACATGGCACATTAAGTCGCCAGTCATTGCGCTACGCACGCCCTTAATTCCTTTGCTACGCAAACGAAATACCTGTCCGGTTTGCGTTTCTGGTGGAATCGTAATTCGTGCTTTACCCGATAAAGTTGGAATCTCTATTTCACCGCCCAATGCTGCACAACTAAAGCTAATTGGCATTTCACAGTGTAAATCATTACCTTCACGATTAAATACGGCGTGCTCTTTTACATGAATCACAACGTATAAATCACCTGGAGGGCCACCATTCACGCCGGCTTCGCCCTCTCCGCTCAAGCGAATACGATCACCTTCATCCACACCAGCAGGGATTTTCACCGCCAATGTTTTATGCGTTTGCACACGACCAGTGCCTTTACAATTACGACATGGATCAGGAATGTATTTCCCTGAACCATGACATGTCGGGCAAGTCTGCTGAACGCTAAAGAAACCTTGCGACACACGAACTTGACCATGACCACCACAGGTATGGCAGGTTGTTGCTTCGGTACCGGGCTTTGCGCCAGAACCATGGCAAACATCACATTCATCATGCGATGGAATTTTAATCTGCTTTTCTACGCCACGTGCTGCGTCTTCCAGTGTGATTTCCATGTTGTAACGCAAATCAGCACCGCGATAAACATTACTACGCCCACCACGGCTACTACCGCCGCCACCGCCAAAAATATCACCAAAAATATCAGCGAAATCACCAAAACCGCCGCCACCACCAAAACCACCGCCGCCACCCATCCCAGCTTGCTGATCAACACCGGCATGCCCGTATTGGTCATAAGCTGCGCGTTTTTGCGAGTCCGATAGTATTTCGTAGGCTTCTTTGCCTTCTTTAAATTTATCTTCAGCTTCTTTGCTGTCTGGATTGCGGTCCGGGTGGTATTTCATCGCCAGTTTACGGTATGCTTTTTTAATTTCTTCGTCCGAAGCGTCGCGATTCACGCCTAAAACGTCATAAAAATCTTTCTTTGCCATGATGCATTTCCCCGAGACAAAAAAGCACAGCCGCTTGCAATGCAAGCGCTGTGCCTAATTGAATATGCTGATTACTTGTCTTTTACTTCGGTAAATTCAGCATCAACTACATTGCCGTCATCTTTATCATTGGCGCCCGCTTGCGGACCTGCAGCTTGAGCTCCGGCAGCATCGCCTTGCTCAGCATACATTTTCTCAGCCACTTTATGACTTGCTTGCATCAAAGCTTCTGTTTTCGCTTCGATCACTTCTTTGTCATCGCCACGAACGACTTCTTCCAAGTCTTTAATTGCCGCTTCAATGGCTACTTTTTCATCTTCAGTGACTTTATCTGCAGCATCGGTCAGCATTTTTTTCACTTGGTGAATCATTGCTTCACCCGAGTTACGTGCTGTCACCAACTCATGCAATTTTTTGTCTTCTTCTGCATTGAGCTCAGCGTCTTTAACCATTGCTTCGATTTCTGCTTCTGACAAACCAGATGACGCTTGAATCGTGATTTTGGCTTCTTTACCTGATGCTTTGTCTTTCGCACCTACGTGCAAGATACCATTGGCATCGATGTCAAAAGTCACTTCAATTTGTGGCACACCGCGTGCTGCTGCCGGAATATCGCCCAAGTTGAATTGGCCCAAAGATTTATTGGCCGATGCTTTTTCGCGCTCACCTTGCAGCACATGAATCGTTACTGCACTTTGATTATCATCCGCAGTCGAAAACGTTTGTGATGCTTTGGTTGGAATCGTTGTATTTTTTTGGATCAGCTTAGTCATAATGCCGCCCAAAGTTTCGATACCCAATGACAACGGAGTTACGTCGAGCAATAAGATATCTTTACGATCGCCACCCAATACCGCACCTTGCAATGCCGCACCAACGGCAACTGCTTCGTCTGGGTTCACGTCACGACGTGGTTCTTTACCAAAGAATTCCTTCACAGCATCCATGACTTTAGGCATACGCGTTTGACCGCCGACCAAAATCACATCATCGATGTCCGATGCTTTCAAACCAGCGTCTTTCAAGGCGATTTTGCACGGTTCAATTGAACGAGCGATCAAATCATCAACCAAAGATTCAAACTTCGCGCGGGTAATTTTCAATACCAAATGCTTAGGACCGGTTGCATCCATTGTTACGTATGGCAAGTTGATTTCAGTTTGTGCTGCACTCGACAATTCGATTTTGGCTTTTTCTGCCGCTTCTTTCAGGCGTTGCAATGCCATTACGTCGTTTTTCAGGTCAATGCCTTGTTCTTTTTTGAACTCAGCAATGATGTAATCCATCAAACGTTGGTCAAAGTCTTCACCGCCCAAGAATGTATCGCCGTTGGTAGCCAATACTTCGAATGCAGTCGAGCCATCCACATCAGCGATGTCGATAATCGAAATATCAAACGTACCACCACCCAAGTCATACACCGCCACTTTGCGATCGCCTTGGCCTACTTTATCCATACCAAACGCCATTGCCGCAGCTGTTGGCTCATTGATAATACGTTTTACGTCCAAACCAGCGATACGCCCCGCGTCTTTAGTGGCTTGACGTTGGCTATCGTTAAAGTACGCAGGAACGGTAATCACCGCTTCAGTTACTTCTTCACCGAGGTAGTCTTCGGCGGTTTTTTTCATTTTGCGCAAAATTTCCGCAGAGATTTGCGGTGGCGCCATTTTTTTGTCGCGAACCGAAACCCAAGCATCGCCATTGTCGGCAGCGACAATCGTGAACGGCATTGAGTCGATGTCTTTTTTCACTTCTTTATCGACGAATTTACGGCCGATCAAACGCTTTACTGCGTACAAAGTATTTTTTGGATTGGTTACTGCTTGGCGTTTAGCAGGAGCACCTACCAAAATTTCGCCATCTTCTTGATAAGCAATAATCGAAGGTGTCGTGCGTGCACCTTCCGCATTTTCGATCACTTTAGGTTGGCCATTTTCTAAAACGGCAACACAAGAGTTGGTTGTACCTAAATCGATACCAATAATTTTAGCCATGTCGTATTTTCCTTCTTTCTAATTGCGGCTCACGCTAAGCGGAGCACCTTGTTCAATTAACCTTAATAATCAAGTGGGGATTGCCGTTTACATTTCAAGCCCACCGACTTCATTTATGCTAATAAATTATTTTGCTGCCGCAACCACAACCATTGCTGGACGAATTACGCGGCCAGATAATTCATAGCCTTTTTGCATTACTTGAATCACCGTATTGGCTTCTTCATCACTTGGGGCCATTGAAATCGCTTGATGCTTGTTTGGATCTAATTTTTCACCGATGGGGTTGATCTCCAATAGATCAAACTTTTCAAACACATTGGTTAGGCTTTTCGCGGTTAAATCAACGCCCGTTTTCAGCCCTTCAAAATTGCCCGACTCATCCAGCAAAGCCATATCAATCGCGTCTTTGACGGCAATGACTTCACGCGCAAATTTTTCTAAAGCAAATTTGCGGGTGCGTTCATTTTCTTCTAATGCACGACGACGGGCATTTTCCGCCTCGGCGCGAATATACAAAATATCTTGGCGTGCTTTATCTAGGTCAACCAAAGCCGCGCTCAATTGCGCCTCAATGCCACTAGCAACTTCATCAGCCACGGTTTCTACCGCAGGGGCCACGATGGACTCTTGTTCAATTGCATCTTGATTTACGTCTTGAATATTGTCTTGACTCATTGCTGCACTCCAAATTTGTTACGTTCCGATATGAAATGGGGGTAGGCACTTGCTTTTCAAGAGCGGGATCACCGACAAAATCGAAACCCTCTACAGGCAAGCCCCAATATGTAGTAAGAATAATTCGACTACACTATGGTGCAGCGCAATAAAAACATTGCACTGAATAAAAACCCTGCTTCAATGAAAGCAATAGTGAGTGCACACGATAAACAATTGAAATACCGTGCTTGATCACCGAAGCCAAGGCTTTAAAACCACCCTGAGTATTTTATATACCCAATGATTTTAGACTGCCGCCAAAGTGAAAATTTAAAAGGTGTTTCAAAATAAGTACACTCAAAATTGCCCTAACCAACACGGAGATCAGTATGAGCACGCAAGCAAAACGCATCGCAGCAATCGAAAATGACTGGCAGACCAACCCGCGTTGGAAGGGCATAACACGCCCTTATACCGCAGCGGATGTTGATCGTTTGCGGGGTACTTTATTGCAGGAATATACCCTTGCAAGTCACGGCGCTAAAAAACTGTGGCAATTGATGCACGAAACACCTTACGTTCACGCCTTGGGCGCATTGACTGGCAATCAAGCGATGCAACAAGTCAAAGCGGGTCTTAAAGCCATTTACCTTTCTGGTTGGCAAGTGGCTGCGGACGCCAATCAAGCGGGTGAAATGTACCCTGACCAATCGCTCTACCCAGCCAATTCAGTACCCCAAGTTGTTCGCCGCATTAACAATACTTTAGCGCGTGCCGACCAAATCAATCACGCCGAGGGCGACGATAGTCTTGATTTTTATGCGCCAATTGTTGCCGATGCCGAAGCGGGTTTTGGTGGGGTACTGAATGCGTTCGAGTTGATGAAAGCGATGATTGAAGCCGGTGCCGCTGGGGTTCACTTTGAAGACCAACTGGCCTCAGTTAAAAAATGCGGCCACATGGGCGGCAAAGTCTTGGTGCCAACGCGTGAAGCGATTGAAAAACTGGTTGCAGCGCGTTTAGCGGCCGATGTGATGGGCGTACCGACCATTATTGTGGCACGCACTGACGCCGAAGCTGCTGATTTACTCACTAGCGATGTGGATGACAACGACAAGCCATTCTGCACTGGCGAGCGCACGATGGAAGGCTTTTACAAGACGTATCCCGGTCTAGACCAAGCCATCTCTCGCGGTCTAGCCTATGCCCCATATGCTGATCTGGTTTGGTGCGAAACTGGTAAGCCCGATTTGGAATATGCGCGTAAATTTGCCGATGCTATCCATGCCAAATTCCCTGGCAAATTGCTGGCTTATAACTGCTCGCCATCATTTAACTGGAAGAAAAACCTCGATGACGCAACGATTGCCAAGTTCCAAAAAGAACTCGGCGCCATGGGGTATAAATTCCAATTTATCACCTTGGCAGGCTTCCATGCCTTGAACTACGGCATGTTTAATTTGGCACACGGCTATGCGCGTGAAGGCATGAGCGCTTTTGTTGAATTACAAGAAGCTGAATTTGCGGCTGCAACTCGCGGCTTTACCGCAGTTAAACACCAGCGGGAAGTCGGTACCGGTTACTTCGATCAAGTGACTCAAGTAATTCAGCAAGGCCAATCATCCACCACCGCCTTGCAAGGTTCTACCGAAGAAGAACAATTTCACTAATCAGGTATTAGCATATAGACCATGCTAAATAAGGTGTAGCGACAAATACCCTGTGACGGCACTTTGTGTCGTCACAGTCTCTTGCAAGGGAGCATCACGATGAATATGCGAATTAAAGGTCAAACGAGTCCAGAAGTCAGCAGCATCCTAACGCCAGCGGCACTTGATTTTTTGGCGCAACTACACCGTCAATTTGAGCCCCGTCGCCGTGAATTAATGACCGCTCGCCAAACTCGCCAAGCGCAATTGGATGCGGGCATCAAACCTGATTTTCTCGCCGAAACGGCAAACATTCGCACTAGCGACTGGCAAATTAGCCCATTACCAGCTGATTTATTAGACCGGCGCGTCGAAATTACTGGCCCAGTAGAAAGAAAAATGATGATCAATGCCCTTAATTCTGGGGCGAAATCATTTATGGCCGATTTTGAAGATTCCAATACCCCAACTTGGAACAACCAAATCGAAGGCCAAATCAATGTGCGCGACGCTTATCGCCGCACGATCAGCTTTACTAGCCCAGAAGGCAAGGTTTACGCGCTCAACGATACAATTGCCACCCTCGTCATTCGGCCACGTGGCTGGCATTTAATGGAAAAACATTTCGAAGTCGATGGCGAAATCATGTCCGGTTCGCTATTTGATTTCGGTTTAGTGGTATTTCACAACCTGCAATATCGCCTCAGCCAAGGCAGCTCTTGTTATTTCTACTTGCCAAAAATGGAATCGCACCTCGAAGCACGCTTATGGAATGACGTGTTTACTTGGGCCGAACGCCAGCTTGAGGCACCACATGGTTGTATCAAGGGAACGGTTCTAATCGAAACGATTTTAGCCGCTTTTGAAATGGACGAAATTTTATATGAACTCCGTGAGCATTCATCAGGCTTAAATGCCGGTCGTTGGGATTATATTTTTAGCTGCATCAAAAAATTCCGTATGGATCGCAACTTTTGCCTTGCCGATCGCAGCCAAATCACCATGACCGTGCCATTTATGCGCGCGTACTCCTTATTACTACTAAAAACCTGTCATCAGCGTGGCGCGCCAGCGATGGGCGGGATGTCGGCATATATTCCGGTTAAATCCGACCCGGTGGCCAACGAAAAAGCCATGACCCAAGTGCGTGCCGATAAAGAGCGCGATGCCGGTGATGGTTACGATGGCGGCTGGGTAGCGCATCCAGGTCTAGTGCCGGTGGCGATGGCTGCTTGGGATGTAATCTTGGGCGAGCAGCCCAATCAAATTCACAAACAGCGTGCTGATATTGCCTGCTCGGCTGCAGATTTACTCAACTTCCAACCCGAAAGCCCAATTACTGAGGCCGGTTTACGCGGCAATATCTCAGTCGGCGTGCAATATCTGGCATCGTGGTTAGCGGGCATGGGTTGCGTGCCAATCCATAACTTGATGGAAGACGCGGCCACAGCTGAAATTAGTCGCTCGCAAATTTGGCAATGGCTACGTTCTGACAAGGGCGTGCTGGTGGATGGTCGCAAAGTCACCGTGGAAATGTTTCATCAATGGTTGCCTGAAGAAGTGGTTAAAATCGAGGCGCAAGGCCGTTTTAGCGCCACCTTGACTGAGGCGGCCAAGCTCTTTGACCAAATCACCACGGCAGATGAATTTATTGAGTTTCTGACGCTACCGGGCTACGCCAGAATTGCTTAATGCCTATTTGATTTAATGCTTGATCTGCCTCGGGAAACCGAGGCATTTTTGTTGTATCTGCGTTGATTCACTAGCCTATCTTACCAATGCCTCCTAGAATCTTACTTCGGTCTCAAGAGAAGCCAATAAAAATGAAGCTAATTACCGCACTACATAGCCCATTCGGTAGGAAAATTCGCATTGTCTTGGCGGAAAAAAAGATCGATTTTGAGCTGATCATCGCCAAACCCGGCGAAGATGATGCCCTGATTCAAAGCTATAACCCACTGGGTAAAGTACCGGTTTTAGCGCTCGATGATGGTCGGGTTATTTATGATTCAAGCGTCATCGCTGAGCACTTAGACTACTTATCGCCAGTGTGTAAGTTATTTCCCAGCGATCAACGTCCGATGATTAGCGCCAAACGAACTGCGGCTTTAGCCGATGGGATTTGTGATGCTGCCGTTGCCATCGTGATGGAATTGCGCCGTCCTAGCGCCTTGCAAAGCCACGATGCGATCAGCCGCCAGCAAGATAAAATCATCCGTGGCTTAGCCGCATTAGAAAGCCAACTTGAAGAAAAACGCTGGTTTTCTGGGGATGCGTATAGCATTGCGGATATCGCGGTGATTTGTATGCTTGAATATTTGGATTTACGCCTACCCCAACTGCAATGGGCCACCCACTACTCCGCCTTGCAACAATATCACCAGCGCGTCGGCGAGCGCGCGGCCATCATTGAGACTCGGCCAGTAGAGATGACTTCTGTCGCTTAAATCTAAGCAATAAAAAAAGCGCAGATCTTTATCTGCGCTTTTTTTATTGGCGGTGTACTGAGTTTAAATTCTAGCTTCAGTCGCAAGATCGAATAACACTACTTTTTTCATATCCAGCACCAGCTTAATGCTCTGCCCAGTCGGTGGCACCAGTCGCGGATGCACCCGCGCAATCACTTCCACCCCGTTGATTTCGGTGTACACCATCGTATCAGGCCCTGTCGGCTCAGTGATTTTCACCTTACACTCCAGCGCGCTCGACTGCATCTCAGCCACATCCAGCTGTTCTGGGCGAATCCCTAGGGTAATTTTCTCACCCAAGCGTGCACGCAAATTTGGCCGCTCCGCCAAGCTAATGAAATAAGGGCTCGCCACCCCTTGCAAAGAAACCCCCAACTCGCCGTCATGTTCAATTAAATGGCAGGGAATAAAATTCATTGAGGGCGAACCAATAAAACTCGCCACAAAAAGGTTGGCTGGGTTTTCATAAATATCTTGTGGGCGGCCAAATTGTTGAATCACACCGTCTTTCATGACCGCGATTTTGTCGCCAAGCGTCATCGCTTCAATTTGATCGTGCGTCACGTACACAATTGTCGTTTTCAGGCGCTGGTGCAATTGCTTGATTTCAACGCGCATTTCAACGCGCAATTTGGCATCCAAATTCGATAGTGGCTCATCAAATAAAAATAGCTTGGGATTGCGGGCCAATGCGCGGCCCATCGCCACACGTTGCCGTTGCCCGCCCGACAAAGCGGCTGGTTTGCGCTCAAGCAAATGATCCATTTGCAGCATTTTGGCAACGCGAGCAATGATTTCATTTTGCTCCGCCTTCGCAATGCCGCGCGTTTCTAAACCAAAAGCAATATTTTGCCGAACGCTCATCGTTGGATAAAGCGCATAGCTTTGAAACACCATTGCGATATCGCGATCTTTTGGCGCGACATTGGTGACTGCACGATCCGCAATACAAACCTCACCCGTCGTTGGGCTTTCTAGTCCCGCAATAATATTCATCAAGGTCGATTTACCACAACCGGATGGCCCAACCAAAATCAAAAACTCACCGGACTCAATATCAATATTGATGCCTTTTAAAATTTGCGTATCACCAAATGTCTTGGTGACATTTTTAATGGCTAAAGCACCCATTGCATTCTCCAAATTGATTGAATAACCCAAGTTATCACTTGGGCCAACGACTTAACCTTTGACCGCACCTGCCGACAAACCTTTTACAAAATATTTGCCGCAAAACACATACACCGCAATCGTTGGTAACGCCGCAATCAGTGCCGCAGCCATATCGACGTTGTATTCCTTCACATTGGTTGAGGTATTGGCCATATTATTCAAGCCAACAGTAATCGGCTGACTATCCCCCGCTGAGAAAACCACACCAAATAAGAAATCATTCCAAATATTGGTAAATTGCCAAATCAACGTCACCATAATAATTGGCGTCGACATGGGCACAATAATTCGCCAAAAAATACGCCAAAATCCAGCCCCATCCAGCCGTGCGGCTTTAATCAGCTCATCGGGAATGCCCACGTAGTAATTACGAAAAAACAGCGTGGTTGAAGCTAAACCACACACCACATGCACAAAGACCAAGCCCGTCGTGGTACTGGCAATGCCTAGCCAACCCAGTGTTTGTGCCATCGGTAGCAGCAAGACCTGAAATGGCATGAACACCCCAAATAAAATCATCGCAAACACAATATTGGAACCCGGAAAACGCCATTTCGATAATACATAACCGTTAATCGCGCCCAACGTCGTTGAAATCAACACCGCAGGAATGACCATTTTGACTGAGTTCAAAAAATAGCCCGACAAACCATCACAAGAAACCCCAGTACACGCCGAGCTCCACGCCTTGCCCCACGCAGCAAAACCGATGTTTTGTGGGAAGGACAATAAGTTGCCCGTGCGGATTTCTTCCATATCTTTCACCGACGTCGTCAGCATCACATACAGCGGAATCAAGTAATACAGCGCGGCAAACACCAGCGCGGCATACACCAAACCCCGCCAAAAACGATCTTGAGTCATACCATTCTCCCTGATACGCAAACCCGACGCAGAGACGCAGAGGCGCGGAGCAAAACATCAGATGGCATCGTGCAGATTTGAGCTAAGTTCATGCTCAAAGGCGTTCCTCTGCGTCTTTGCGTCTCTGCGTTCGCCGTTGTTTTTATATCTTGTGATAGGACATTAACCATTACCGTCTTTCCTCAGTTCTGAATACAAATACGGCACCACAATCGCGGCTACCGCCATCAGCATCATCATCGCGCTGGCCGCACCGACCCCCATTTGTCCCCGTGTAAACGCCATTGAATACATAAAGGTCGCCGGCAAATCGGATGAGTAGCCTGGGCCGCCGCCGGTTAATGCCATAATCAAATCGAAGCTTTTAATCGCAATGTGTGAGAGCACCATCAAGGTTGAAAACACCACTGGCCGCAATGCCGGCAACACAATCTTCCAATAAATCCGTGGCAAGCTCGCGCCATCAATTTGCGCCGCTTTAATAATCGAGTCATCAACCCCACGCAAACCGGCCAAAAACAGCGCCATCACAAAGCCCGATGATTGCCATAATCCGGCCAGCACCACGGTATAAATCGACATTTCGGAATTAACTAACCAATCAAACGTGAACTGGGTAAAGCCCCAGTCATGCATTAATTTTTCTATCCCTAAGCCGGGATTCAAAATCCATTTCCACGCCGTGCCGGTCACAATGAAAGACAGCGCCATAGGGTAAAGATAAATCGTGCGAATCGCCCCTTCAAAGCGAATTTTTTGATCCAATAAAACCGCCAAAACGATACCGATTCCCATTGCGCCACCAATAAATAGCACCGCAAAAATCACTAAATTACGCACTGCGACCCACCAGCGCTCATTTTCAAATAAGGTGATGTATTGCGCTAAACCCGCCCATTCATAATTGGGCAGCATGCGCGAGGTGGTGAATGACAAATAGCCATTCCAGACAATAAAGCCATATAAAAAAACTAGGGTCAGAACAAACGACGGGGCTAAAACGAGGCGCGGCAGCCAGCGCTCCGCAAACCCATATTGGGCCGTACGGACAGGCATCGTCATATTGGATTCTCCGCAAAAGCAAAGATAAATAGATGGGTATATGAATGGGGCTATTTTATTTAAATGCATTCATCCATATACCCTAGAGGAAATTACATTGTTTTCGCTGCTTTAGCGATTTTGACTGCGGCGTCTTTCGCGCTCATTTTATCGTCGTTCCAGAACTGCGTAACCACATCAAACATGGCGCCTTGCGTCGCCGATTTCATCGCCATGCCATGCGCCCACGATGGGATCAAAGTGCCTTTAGTCGATGCCATTTTGAAGTCTTCAGCCGACTTTTGACCACACAGATCAAACTTACTCATATTCACGCCCAATCGAGCGGGAATTGAGCCTTTGTTTAAATTAAATAGCTCTTGAAATTCTGGGCTCATCAACGTGGCCGCTAAAGCTTGCTGGCCTTTTTCAGCCTCTTTGTTTTTCAATTTAAACATCGCAAAACTATCAATATTAAAGGTATACGCATTGGCAGTACCCGGTGCGGCTACGCACAGGAAGTCTTTGCCCGGTACTTTACCGGCCGCCATAAACTCGCCCTTAGCCCAGTCGCCCATAAACTGCATACCGGCTTTGCCATTAATCACCATGCTGGTGGCTAAATTCCACTCACGGCCAGAGCTATTTTTATCGGTAAATGGTTTGATTTTTTTATACGTTTCCAAGGCCTTAATCATCGTTGGGCCACTTAAAGTGCCTTGATCAAGTTGCACAAACGCTTTTTTATAAAAATCAGCCCCGCCGACGCCCAAAGCAACGGTTTCAAATACGGTACTGTCTTGCC
This sequence comes from Deefgea salmonis, assembly GCF_020531905.1. Lineage (GTDB taxonomy): Bacteria > Pseudomonadota > Gammaproteobacteria > Burkholderiales > Chitinibacteraceae > Deefgea > Deefgea salmonis. The sequence continues at coordinate 73,859 of NZ_JAJAWG010000009.1, forward strand.
ACGGTTGGCCACCATACGCCACGGGTTGCACGCCAATTTTTTGTAATGCCGCAGCGGTGACAAAAAACTCATCCCAAGTCGTTGGCACTTTGGCATTGGCTTTTTTGAGTAGCTCGGGGTTCACCCATAACCAATTCACCCGATGCACATTCACAGGGGCAGCAACGTATTGACCTTTGTATTTCACAACGCTAGAGACCACGGGAGGCAATAATTTATCCCAGCCGCCTTTTTTCGCCACGTCATCAATTGAAGCGAGCACGCCTTCAGCGCCCCACTCTTGAATCGAAGGTCCTTTAATTTGCGCTGCCGCTGGTGGATTGCCAGAGACCACGCGCGTTTTGAGCGCCGTCATGGCGTTTTCACCGCCGCCACCGGCCACGGCAAAATCTTTCCAAGTGTAACCTTTGGCTTCCATCATTTTTTTTAATTCAGCCACAGACTTGGCTTCACCGCCTGAAGTCCAATAATGCAAGACTTCGACTTCAACAGCCTGTGCTGCGAATGCAACGCCCATTCCCGCGACCAACAAACCCAACTTGGTAAGACGCATTATCGTAATCTCCAGATGATTTTAATTTTGCCGAGTGCAGCCCTGCCTTCGGTTGTAGTCAGAATATAGTAACTACATATTGAGTAAAATCAGGTGATCACCGGACAGGTATTCAACCTAGGGTGAATACCTTACATTCAGACGTAAAAAATGCCGTCCACCAAACACATGAACGGCATTGTTTTCTGACACGTATCTTTTACATCTTAACAAACCAATCACTCGCAGGCACTTCTTTGAGCATGGCGGCCAATTCCATCGCCGAATGCACATGCATTTTGGTGAAAATGCGAGCCCGATGCACCTCAACCGTTTTGGTACTGATATCCAATCGATCGGCAATTTGTTTATTGAGCTTACCCAATAAGATCTCTTGCAGTACTTCGCGCTCGCGCGGCGTTAAATCGGCCAGCAATTCCACCACTTTTTGTTGGTGCTGTGCATTGCCTCGGCGCTGCTGATCTTCACTCAAACAGGCTTGTACGCGGGTCAGCAATAAGTCTTGATCACAGGGTTTTTCCATGAAATCACTCGCGCCATCTTTGAGTGCATTCACCGCCATTGGCACATCACCATGCCCCGTTAAAAAAATCACGGGCGGCAAATAACTGCCTTCGCGCAGCTCGGCAAACAGCTCAAGGCCGCTCATGCCGTCCATACGCACATCGACAATCAAGCAAGCAAAACGGCTGGCATCGCCCTCATCCAAAAAAGCTTCGGCCGACGCATACGTTACGACAGGGCAATCGTGCGTTTCTAGCAACAACGCCAATGAATCACGTACTGCTTCATCATCATCAATCACCGCCACGGTTCGAATTGCCGCTTTGCTTGTCAAAACAGGCTTCATGATATTTCCTCACTCACATTAAAAGGCAGGCGAAACCGCATTCGAGTTCCACCACCGGGATTAGGTTCGGCCCACAAATGACCGCGATGTTGCTCAATCACTGAGCGGCAAATATTCAAGCCCATGCCCATCCCTTCGGACTTGGTACTATAGAACGGTTGAAATAATTGAGCTGGATCGGCCAAGCCGCTCCCTCGGTCAGCGACCGTCACCTTTAAGGTATCGGCGCTAAAGCTCGCACTGACGATAATTTGCCGCTCGCTAATCGGCGTATCACTCATTGATTCGAGCCCATTTTTAATCAAATTAAGCAGCACTTGCTCCAGCATCACCGGGTCCCCATTCAGGCTGGGTAAATCACTCGGAATATCGAGCACAATGCGTGCCTTCATTTTTTGCACCATCGGCCCTAATAATTGCACCGGCACACTGACTAAATCATTTAACTTGCACAGTTCTCGCGTCGGTGCCCGTTTGACCACAAACTGCCGAATGCCCCGAATAATCTGCCCAGCTCGGCGCGCTTGTGCCGTCATTTTGACTAATGTTTCTTGCACTTTACCCAGCGGAGGATCTTTCTTATACAACATGGTCTCACACGCCGCGCTATAGCTGGCAATCGCTGCCAATGGTTGATTCAGTTCATGCGCTAAGCTCGACGCCAATTCGCCCATATTGACCAGCCGGGCCGTGTGTTGCAATTGATCATTGCGCGTGCGTGCGGCCTCTTGCGCTTGTTGCCTTGCCGTAATATCGGTACAGATTTCCAGAATGGCGCTGCGATTATTCACCCAATCGACCTCACGCTGCTCAATTTGATAAGTCCGCCCAGTGTGCATATCAACGCGTTCAAAGACCCCATCGTGCGCCGCTAAATCGGTGGGCCAGCGCATCAAACAATACGCCTCGGCCTCTTTAGGGATTGCAAACGTCTTGCTGTGATGCCGATTGCGATACAACAAGACACCGGTTTCAATATCAGTGACCGACACGGCCACCTCCAGCCCAGCCAATACCGTTCGCAATTGCTGACGCGAGCTAGCGAGCGCTTCACGCTCTTGCTTGAGCTCTGTCACGTCATACATGGACGCCATCCAGCCACGATGAACGCCGTGACTATCGACTAATTTCGAAGAATACAAACGCACATCAAAGCGCTCGCCATCATTACGCATAAAGCGCAATTCAAAACCATTGGCCGGACATTCCCCCCGCAAAATCGCCTGATAGGCATTGGCACATGCGTCCAAACATTCAGGAGGCCAAAACACCATCGGCGGCTTAGCGCCAATTAATTCCGCCTCAGTCCAGCCCACCATATTGGCAAATGCCCGATTCACATAGCTCAGCTTGCCCTCTGTATCCATCGCACGTAAGCCAGTGACTAGCGAGGTTTCCATCGCCGAGCGAAATAAGATCTCATCGCGCAGCGCATACTCGGCATATTGCCTTTCACGCATCCGTAAACGCAGCATTTTCAGCGCCCACAACAGCAACAATAACAGCGCCGTAATTAAGCCAATCAACCAAAAATTAGACTGCTTGGCCACCGGATCAACAGATCTAGCCAATAAACGTAAGCTCTGCTGGCTCGCCCCGCCAAATGGCACTTCACGAATATCCTTACCGCTTAATCGCGCGTGATAGCGATTGGGCGCAATCACTTGGTTGTTACTATCGACCAGTTGCAATTGATAGCGCTGCACCATCCACCACGGCACGCGCTGCAATAATAAAATCGACAAATCGTAAACCGCCAGCACCGCGCCCTGATATTCCGTTTGATGAAAAAACGGTACCACATGGACCATTTGCGGTGAATTACGCCAAATCACATTACTCACCATCGGGTAACCCAAGGTGGCCGCACCATCAATCACTTCGGTGAGTAAAGAATCATTTAAAGCCACCAAACTCTCGGGACGGCGCTCAAAATTGGGAAAGCCATCACCCCGCTGGCCTTTGGCATTCACCCACTCAATATTGACAATTTCTGGATTGGACTTCATCAGCGCCTCGGCGCGACGTTGAAAATCCAGCTGCTGCATGCTGTCCGATGCCAAGCCATACGCCAGATTTTCTAAAATATTTTGATTGCTTTGCAAGCGGCCGCGGATTTCTTGCTCTTGCCACAGCATGTCTTGCGCCATAGTCGCCTCACGGGCGAACAGCTCATTGCGATAATCTTGCCAAGCGTAAACCAAGACAGCGGTCAGCAACGATGCAATCGCCAAATACGCCAAGGCCCACGGCCAATTACGTTGCCAACTGCTTAAATTAGGCCATTTTTTCATAGGGGAGAGGATACGATGAACTGGGTTCGATTCCCCATACAGTAATACCCATGCCGCAGAAAAACAAAAACCCTGCTTCATTTGCAGGGTTTTGCGTCTCAATCACCACATCGGCGTTAATTTGCCACTGGCACCGCCGCCAAACTGGCGGTCAGTAAAGCCCAAAATTGCGTCACCGAGGCCATCTCAACGCGCTCATCCGGAGAATGCGCGCCGCGAATTGTCGGCCCAAATGACACCATATCTAATGCCGGATACGCTTTACCAATCAAACCGCATTCCAAACCAGCATGAATCACCTTCACTTTGGGCGCTGCGCCATACAGCGCTTGATAGGTCTGTTGCAGCACCGTTAAAGCCCGCGATTGCAGATTGGGCGCCCAGCCTGGATAAGCGCCGCTACTTTCCACCGCAAATCCACCTAAGCGCGCAATCGCCCGAATGGTTTGAACCAATTCGGTAATCCCTGTTTCAGTTAAAGAGCGCACCATTAACACAGCATCAAAACGCCGGCCATCAAACTGCACCACCCCCAAATTATTCGAGCTTTCCACCACGCCCGCCACCTCGTTACTCCAGCGACGAATGCCATGCGGTAAGCCCATCAATAAATTCACCACCTTGGCACTATCTGCATGACTGAGCACCTGCTCGGCCTGTCCATCAACCACCTGCAGTGCAATATCGCTTTCAACGGCTTGTAACTCTTGCTGCCATTCGGCCAAGCATTGCGCAGCAAACGCCGCAAAATTCGCCGCATCACACGCCGGAATTGCAATCCGCGCAAACGCTTCACGCGGTAAAGCATTGCGTAATGAGCCGCCACGCAAACTCACCAAGCGTAAATCAAATAGGGGTATTGCTTGGAACAACAGACGAGACATGAGCTTGATGGCATTACCCCGCTCAAGATGAATATCAACCCCAGAATGCCCGCCCTTCAAACCGGTTAACGCCAGATCACGCACCACCCAACCTGCAGGCATCGGCTCAGGATGTAAAGTTTGCCCGACACTGATATCAATGCCACCGGCACAGCCAACGTACAACTCGCCCCAATCTTCAGTATCTAAATTAAACAGCAACTGCCCTTGCAAGCAATTGGGCTGCAAGCCCTTCGCGCCGCTCATGCCCGACTCTTCGTCGATAGTCAGCAACACCTCAAGCGGGCCATGAGCCAGATCTTGACTTTCCAACACCGCTAACGCCGCAGCCACCCCAATCCCGTTGTCAGCCCCGAGTGTCGTCCCCTCGGCATGCATCCAACCATCGGCAATATAGGTTTTAATTGGGTCACGCAAAAAATCATGCGTTACGGCTTCGTTTTTTAACGCCACCATATCCAAATGCCCTTGCAACACCACGCCCAGACGATTTTCCATCCCCGGCGTCGCGGGCTTGCGAATCAGTAAATTACCAACGGCATCGAGCTCATGACTTAAGCCCAATTGCGCGGCCCAAGCTTGAATGTGCGCTCGCAACGCCGCCTCATGATGCGATGGTCGCGGATAAGCACACAACACGGCAAAGTGCTGCCACAACAAGCTCGGTTCAACGTTTTTACAAATCATGCAAAGCCTCAAACAACATTCAACTAGGGCGACAATCTACGGGAATTCGCCAATTTCAGCTGCAGCATTTTAGCTGAATAGGTATTTTTCACACCGAGCACCAACCCGCACAAACCAAAACATCGCGACACATCAAAATTTTATACCGATGTATTTGAATAAAGACCAACAAATTCAAGCGCTAGATTGAGATACCCTATAAATCAATAAAAATAAATCCTAAAAAAATAAAAATAAAACCCCAGTATTACCAACAGCAAAAGCAATTATTCTTATCGCCTATTCATAATGAATTTGGTTTAAAGCAAATTCCATCTACCTCTTTTGTCTTAGTCTAGAGCACGTTGATCTAGAGATCCGTCGCCTAAGGAATTGCCGCCATGACCCAAAATCACCCCAAACTGACCACTGATCCCTATTACGACGGCGTGCCCAAATACATGACCGAAGTGTACGACTGGGCCTATGTTGACCCCAAATGGGTGAAAGTCCTTGATCGCAATATCGTGGTGCGCGTTTTGCTGTTTTTAAACGATCAACGACTGATGAAATGCTATCTGGACGAAATCCAACCGGGCATGCGCGTTTGGCAATTAGCCCATGTCTATGGCGATTTAGTCCGCCGCGCCGCGCAACGCGTTGGCCCCGCCGGCGCCTTTCATTTAACCGATATCACGCCGATCCAAATTGAACATGGCAGCGAAAAACTAAAAGACCTAGATTGGGCCAAAGTCATTCGCAGCGATGCGGCAGGCTTTACTGGCATCGGCGGCGACTATCAACTGATCTGTAGTTTTTTCTTATTGCACGAAGTACCCGACGACAAAAAATACGAAATCGTCAATCATATGCTGGCTCAATTGCCAGTTGGCGGCAAAGCCATTTTTGTCGATTATCACAACCCCAAAAAATGGCAACCGATTCGCTACATCCTCAAACTCGTCAACCACCTGCTCGAACCGTTTGCCAATGCCTTATGGGACAACGAAATTCAGCACTACGCCAGTGACGCCGACCAATACACGTGGAAAAAACGGACGATTTTTGGTGGGGTGTATCAGTGCGTGGTGGTGGAGCACGCGAAGTAAACGGGGACTGGGGACTGGGGACTGGGGACTGGGGACTGGGGACTGGGGACTGGGGACTGGGGACTGGGGACTGGGGACTGGGGTAGTATGCTCGCGATTGAGCCGCTGCCGCGTCAATCCAAAAGTCACCGCCCGTCCGCTCACCAACCTTTCCTCAAAACCTCAGCGCAGCCGCCATTAAAAACAACACCACCGGATGAACATCCGAGCGGTTTTATATCCATCATACGGCGCACTACGCTGCGCTTTGAGTGCGCCCTACTCGCTGCTAGCGGAAAAACGCCGGGTTACGCCTAAAGGCTAACCCGCCCATGTGATGTATTCAGCTGCAGCTATTGATCAACAAGGGCTATAGAGCAATACCCATCAATGATCGCCGGCACTTCCCTCTTCTTTTGCTGCTGGCATCACTTTCACCAACACAATCCGTGGGCCGTTCATTTTTTTGACGACGATGGTAAAGCCATCAAATTCGATACGTTCGCCTTCGGTGGGTAGATTGCCGAGTTTCCATTGAATCAGGCCGCCAACGGTTTCGGCTTCGGGGTGATCGATGTCTTTGCCCAGCATTCGGCCCAGTGAATACAGCGATAAACTGCCTTTGCCCAACAGCGCGCCGTCGTCTTGCTCTAACCAGTCATTGCGCGATTGCCGAAATTCATCACGGATTTCGCCGACCAGAGCGGCCATCAAATTATCCAACGTAACAAAGCCCATCGGTTGCGCTTCGTCGGCGTAGGCGACGATGGCAAAATGCGGTGCGCCTTCACGAAAGCGACGAAATAGCTCAAGCACCGGCGTTTCTGGCGTGACTTGTTCAACTGGGCGCACGTAATCGCTTAAATCGGACACGTCGGCGTGGCGTAATTCGGCCAAAAATAGGTTTTTTAAATGAATAATCCCCAGCACTTCGCCGTCTTCATTCACAAATGGATAGCGGCTAAAGCGTTGCGTGGCGATGACTTGTAAATTTTCGGCCAGCGATACATTGCTATGCAGCACCGCTGCCTCATGAAAAGGTCGCATCAAATCGGCGACTTTGAGCTTGCCAAAATCCAATGACTGCTCAACGACATTCCATTCTTCGCGGCTATTACTACTATCGCCATTACCACGCAAAATCATTTTCAACTCATCGGCAGAATAATGGCTTTCATGACCGGAATGCCCATCCAAGCCCAATCGGCGTAACAAGCCATTGGCGCTGTGATTGAGCAACCAAATTGCCGGATACATTAACCAATAAAAGAAATACAAGGGGACAGAAGTCCACAGCGCCACGACTTCAGGGCGGCGAATCGCCAATGATTTGGGCGCTAACTCGCCAACGACGATATGCAAAAATGAAATTAAGGTGAAGGCAAAAAAGAACGAGACGCTATGAATCAAAGCCGCCGATTCAACGCCCAAGACCATAAAGACCGGCTCAAGTAAGCGAGAGAATGCCGGTTCACCAATCCAGCCCAAACCGAGCGATGCCAAGGTAATACCGAGCTGGCAAGCCGATAAATAGGCGTCCAGCTGACTATGCACTTTGGCGAGAATTCGCCCGCGCCAACCATAGATTTTGGCTAAACCCTTAGCGCGAGTCGCCCGTAATTTAACCAAGCCAAATTCGGCAGCGACAAAAAAGCCATTGAGCAGCACCAGCGCTAAAGCGATAAGGCTTAAAAAGAAATTTTCCATAATGCGGGCCAAGCCCGTCCAGAACGATCAGCTGTTTATTTTAAGCGCTACCTTCCCATTGCTGGGACAAATCTTCAGCAAAGCCTCAAAAAGACCACGAATACGGCAAAAAGAGCGCATAAGCGCTCTTTTTGATTGATCCTGCACTGCCAGAAACAAATTATTTTTTGACTGCAGTTTTAGAAGCTGCGTGTGATGCTTTTTTGGCTTGGGCTTTTTGTGCTGCTGAAGCAACATGCGATGCTTTTTTAGCTTGGGCTTTTTGCGCTGCTGAAGCGACGTGTGATGCTTTTTTAGCTTGGGCTTTTTGCGCTGCTGAAGCAACATGCGATGCTTTTTTAGCTTGGGCTTTTTGTGCTGCTGAAGCAACGTGCGATGCTTTTTTAGCTTGGGCTTTTTGTGCTGCTGAAGCAACATGCGATGCTTTTTTAGCTTGGGCTTTTTGTGCTGCTGAAGCAACGTGCGATGCTTTTTTAGCTTGGGCTTTTTGATCTTGAACTGCGGCTGGTTTTACTTTTTTTGCTTGTGTATGGTGTTTTGTTGCGTGGTGTTTAGCTGGTGCAACATCAGCAGCAAAGCCAGATGCCGCAGTCAATGCAAAAGCGCTAGCAACTACAAGAGCAAGAATTTTTTTCATGGTCATCACCTTGTCAAAACAGAGTTAGGAAACACGAACTTCGTGTTAGCTCGCACTATAAATTTGTAAACTTAGTGAATACTTAGCCCTACAAACCAAGATGTAACCAAATGTATGCCGAATTTAAACGCGCGGTAAACGCACTTTAACGACCAGCCCAGTGCCATGAATGGCATCCAAGAGTTCAATATCGCCCTGCAAACGCGCAATCGTATTTTTCACAATCGCCAGTCCCAAACCGCTACCTTCTGCTTCTTGTCCCAAAATACGGTGAAATGGTTCAAAAACATGCGTTTTTTCCGCATCGACAATCCCCGGCCCACTATCGGTGATTTCAATACAGAGCGATCCGGCGACAGCATTCGCACACAGATCAACTACGCCGCCTTGCGGGGTATAGCGCACGGCGTTATCCAATAAATTACGCAATAAAGTGCGAATTTCTAAATCATGAGCCAATACACTTAAGCCCTCCTCGACTGTAGCGCCTAGATCAATGTTTTTCGCTTGCGCTTGCACCGCGATATCTTCGAGTAAGTCACGCACAATCGGCAATAACAAAATCGGCGTAACCGCGGATTTAACCAATGCTTGGCTACGTGCAAAAGCCAGCAATTGCTCAAGTAGATTTTTGGCGCGATCAATCCCTTGCTGCAAAGGAATCAAGCGAGCTTGCGTTTCGCTCGATAGTTCAGTCGCCATCACATTTTGGGCCTGCAACGACAGTGCAGTCAGCGGCGAGCGAAGCTCATGCGCAGCATCGGCGACAAAGCGCCGCTGTAAATCCATCGCTTGTGCAACGCGTTCTAATAAGCGATTAATGGAGGCGACAAAAGGACGGATCTCGTCCGGAATCTGGTGCGCTGCCAATGGCCGCAAATCTTGCTCGGCACGGCTATCAACTTCATGCGAGAGCCGTGTAATCGGCTTGAGCATGCCGCCGACCATAATGCTAATCAAGGCGGTCAAAATCGGAATTAACACCACTAAGGGCAATACGGTTCGATAGCTACTATCGGTCGCGATTTGATCGCGGATTTCTGATTGTTGCGCCACCGCCAAACGCTCGCCAGAGCGCAAAGTCCGCACAAACACCCGCCAACGCTCACCATTGAGCACAATGGTTTGAATGCCGTCGTGCAGCAACTTGGCAGGCAAGGCGATTTTTTCGCCGCCGGTGCCCGCGCCACTATCGCCCAAAGTTTGAATAATCAACTTCAGATCAGGGTCGGCCTCTTTGTCTTCTCGACTTAAATCAGGTGGCTCAACCGGTAAGCCATGCTCGTCGACCAAGGCCGCCACTTGCCGCAATTGATCATCTTGCAGCACTTTGGCCTCTTTAAATGCCGTAAAAAAAGACAACGATCCCGCAGCGACCGCCACCAGAATAATCGCCAGCGAGAGCCAAAGCGATAAGCGAAAGCGCAGCGACGATGTTAATTTGCTTTGGAAACCATCCATCCCATTCCCCGAATGTTTTTAATCGCGGTCGCGCCGAGTTTTTTACGCAAGCTGTGAATTAAAAATTCAACCGCATTGCTTTCTACTTCTTCATTCCAACCATAAATCCGATTTTCTAATTCTTCTCGCGACAAAATCGCCCCAGGGCGCAGCAATAATGCCTGCAATAAAGAAAACTCCCTTGCTGACAATCGCACGGTTTGATCGGCGCACTGCACTTCACGCAAGCTTGGATCCAAAAATAACACGCCATTATTTAAAATCGGACTGGCATTGCCCGCTTTGCGCCGCACCACGGCCCGCATTCGTGCCAACAGCTCGCCCATTTCAAATGGCTTAACCACATAATCGTCCGCGCCCAAGTCAAGGCCGGCGATTCGATCATTCACCGCATCCCGCGCCGTCACCAACAAGACCGGCAAAGCATGATTATTTTGTCGCGCCCAGCGCAATACCGCCAAACCATTACAGCGTGGCAAACCAACATCAAGCAGCATTACCTCATAGCTTTGCACGCCTAAAGCGGCCATTGCCGCTTCGCCGTCTTGCGCCCAATCCACGGCGTAAGCGGCGTCTTGCAATGCCATTTGAATCGCAGCGCCAATCATTGGATCATCTTCTACTAGCAATACTTTCATATTTGCATCCTTTTTCGCCGGCCCTAGTCAGTATACGATGAACACCCGTCAGCGCGTATTTTGCTCTCCAACCTGAGTAAGGCGACGCTCAGCACACGAAACCCTATTTGACACTGACTCCAGCTAAAATAGGCGATTGCTTTATAAATCGACGCCATGATTCCCGCCAAACCAAAACCCAAAGCTAAGACGTATTTATCTGCAGGCTCCAAAAATAAAGCGCCGCAAGGCAATACCCAAGTAGCCAGTCTAGCGAGAGCTTTATCCAAGCTCGGGTTTTGTTCGCGCAGCGAAGCCGAAGCCTTGGTCTTACAAAGCGCGGTGAGCGTGAATGGCAAGGTGTGCGTGGAGATCAATCGCCGCGTCGATCTCGAGCGCGATCAACTGAGCGTTAACGGCCAACGTGTTGCCGCCGAACAGAAAGTCTATTTAATGCTCAATAAACCGCGCGGCTTGATTACCAGCGCGCAAGACGAGAAAAACCGCGACACGGTGTTTAGTTGCTTCAAAAACAGTCCGGGTGCAACGCTGCCACACATCGGCCCCGTTGGGCGACTGGATAAAGCCAGCGAAGGCTTGCTGCTGTTTACCAACGACACCCAATGGGCGGCGCGCCTCACGGATCCGGCCAGCCATTTGGATAAAATCTACCACGTGCAAATCGATAGCCTTGCCACACCAGAGCTGATCGCCGCCATGCAAGCCGGTGTAATCATGAATGACGGTACGTCTCTCAAAGCCAAGCGCGTGACGCTATTACGCAGCGGCGAAAAAAATGCTTGGCTGGAAGTCGTACTCGACGAAGGCAAAAACCGCCACATCCGCCGCCTGCTTGAAGCCAATCAAATCAACACGCTGCGATTGATGCGCGTGGCGATTGGCGGCTTGCTGCTGGGTGAATTGGCAAAAGGCGAATGGCGGGAATTGAGTGCGGCGGAAGTGGCGAGTTTAAAAAGCTAATTGATCACGAGAAGCCAGAAAATATTCACCCGACGTAGATGGGTTGAACGCAGTGATAGCCATCAAATTGCGCTTGATGGATATCGCCCAAAATCCGGACCCCACCCATCTACCAAGCAATCATGCCGATTTTCTGTGCGCAGTTTTCATCCCTAACAGCAGCGTTACAGCCAACCGACTCGCCATTGCGTTTCATTTTCTAGCTCACTCCAATGCAAAGTGAAATGCCGTTTACTCAGCACCGCTTCTAGCGTGACCTGCGCGACTTTTTGCGCATCCAGCGGATCGAGTTCGACTTTAACGACGAGAAAATGCTTCTCGCGTTGCTGCGGCTCAACGGCGGTCCATTTGGTATTGAGTAATTTTTTGGGGTGCCAGCTGCGCTTTGCTTGAGTCATGGTTTACTCCCGTTTCTCTCAATTGGCGCTAACCATTGACAATAGTGGCTTGCAAAGCCAGCTTGATCGATCACTCGCATTAGCGTTTATATTGAGACGGCGCGTAGGCGCGAGAAACTTCAGGTGAGCGTAGCCCTAAATGCTTGGTCGCTCGACCACTCGTTCGGGCGCGCCAAAGCCGGAAGCTGCCGGCTTTCAACTCGCAGCGCATCAGCCGAATCAGCTGATGCTGATTCAATCCATACAGCTGTTCAATCGCCTCAAAAGACGTACGGTCTTCCCACGCCATTTCGATAATTCGGGATAAATCAGCAGGGCTGTATTGTATTGGCATTATTCGTTCCCAATCAAAAATGAGCGCATTTAGGCAGTAAACGTAGGTCGATCCGACGCATATGCCACCAAGGTCTCTAATGAAATCAAATCCAGAATGTTTTCATGCGTGGCGGCGAGAACGATTTGCGGGGCGGCGCCGGCTTTGAGCGCTTCGAGCCAGCGGGCGGCGCAAAGACACCATTGATCACCGGGTTTGAGCCCCGCAAAGCCGTATTCTGGCCGTGGCGTGGATAAATCATTGCCGCGCTGTTGAGAAAACCTTAAAAATGGGCTGCTGAGCACCACGCAAACAATATGCTCACCGATATCGGTTTCATGAGTTCGGCAACAACCATCACGGAAAAATCCAGTTAAAGGCACAAAACTACAAGGTTTGAGTGCTTGACCTAATACATTGATATCCATGGGTATTGCTCGCTAAGGTTTAAATGGTAATGCGTTGACCGTCATACCCCACTTCAATGCCAGCAGGTAACGTCGCAGTTAAAGCGTGATATTCCAATTCATGCGTCATGTGAATTAACACCGTGCGTTTAGCGGCTACTTTAGCGGCGACTTGCAGTGCTTGTTCTACCGATAAATGCGTTGGATGCGCTTTGTGGCGCAAACAATCCAAAAACAATAAATCTAAATTCTGCAGCAAGGCTTCACTCTCGGGCGGGATTTCTGAGACATCGGTCAGGTAGGCAACATTGCCAATCCGCCAGCCTAAAATGGGCCATTTGCCGTGAATCAACGGTATTGGCTGCACCGTCACCGCGCCAACTTGAAACGGCTCAGCATCGACTTCGTGAATGGTGAGCACCGGTTTATCCCAAAATTCATTGGGTTTAAACAGCGTATACGGAAAGCGCTCACGGATATGGCCGAGCATTAAACGATTGCCATACACCGGCAAGGCGGCTTTTTGTAACCAGCAAAAAGCGCGTAAATCGTCGATACCATTCAGGTGATCAGCGTGCGGATGCGTATACAGCACCGCATCCACGTGCAAGATCTGTTCACGCAGAGCTTGGCTGCGCAGGTCTGGCCCGGTGTCGATCAAAAAAGTTTGCCCACCGGCACGAATCACCGCCGAGGCGCGGCTGCGGGTGTTTTTCGGATCGGTCGATATACACGTTGGGCAGCTGCACCCCAAGGCGGGTGAGCCACCACTGGAGCCGACGCCCAATAAAATGCTTTCTACAGCAAGGCGGGTCATTGTGGATGGTGCGCTTGGCGCGCACGAGCAAACAGTTTAAAGAAATTTTGCGTGGTCGCCTCAGCAACCTCACTCAGTGGAATGCCTTTTAATTCAGCAATATGCTCGGCAACATAGCGCACCCAAGCTGGTTGATTTTGTTTGCCGCGATGCGGCATTGGCGCTAGGTAAGGCGAGTCGGTCTCGATCAGCAGGCGATCGAGCGGCATTAGCCGGGCCAGCTGTTTTAAATCTTCGGCTTTTTTAAACGTCACAATACCTGAGAGTGAAATATAAAAACCTAAATCCATTGCTTGTTGCGCTACTTCCCAGCTTTCGGTAAAGCAATGCATGACACCGCCAACGTCTTGCGCGTTTTCTTCGCGCAAAATCCGAATGGTGTCCTCAGACGAGGCACGAGTATGAATAATTAGCGGTAAGCCCGCTTCTCGCGCCGCGCGAATATGCGTGCGAAAACGCTCACGCTGCCATTCTAAATCACCGGTTAGCCGGAAATAATCCAAGCCTGTTTCGCCAATGGCGACCACTTTGGGCGATTGCGCCAGCTCGACCAATTGCGCCACCGTCGGCTCGGGCGTGTCTTCGTAATCGGGGTGTACGCCCACCGAGGCAAAGATATTGTCATGCTGCTGCGCCAGCGCCAGTACCGATGGCAGCTCAGGTAAATTAACAGCGACACAGAGCGCATGGCTCACATCGTAATCTTGCATATTGGCCAATAATTGCGGCATATTGGCCGCAAGATCAGCAAAATTAATATGGCAGTGCGAATCAACAAACTTCATCATTTTTCTTCATTCAATAAAAAAGCCGCACCTGAAGGCACGGCTTGAATCATAACTGAAACAGTTACATCGTGTGCGTTGTCCGCCCTGATTGCAGATAACCGCCGAGTAAATTTTCAATTTTCACCCGTGCTAAATTACCCGCTTCATTGCTGGAAAATTGCACACCAATCCCTTGCTGATGATTATTATGCGCGCCAGGCGGTGTAAGCCAAACCACATTGCCCGAAACGGCAATCCGCGCCGGATCATCCAACAGCGCCAACAACATAAAAACTTCATCGCCTAAGTTGTACAGCTTATTGGTTGGGATAAAAATCCCACCGCCTTTAATAAACGGCATATACGACGCATATAAGGCGGCTTTTTCTTTAATATTTAGCGACAGCACGCCAGGACGAGAGGCGGCTGCGCGTACTGGATCTTCGCTCATATTTTTCCTTGGCGAGACGGCCCACGTAAGGCATCCACATAGGCAAACAGCAGATTTTCAAACACCAATCGCTGATTGAGTGGATGACGAGATAATTTTTGCGCATCAGTGAGTTGATTCACGTATTGCATCAACAACGGCGCTCGTGGGGCAAGACGGGTTAATGCATCTTGCCAATCTGGATAATAACGAATTTTCTCGGCCAAGCCCAAACTAATCAGATCGTAAATCCACTTCTGTAGCCATGTAATCACTAAATCGGTATCTAATTTGGCTTTATCTAATTCCGCACTCAGTTTTAATACATCCAAAGTGCTCGGCTCAGCAATATGGGTCAAAAAACTTTGTCGCACGGCAAGCCATTCTGCTGCGGCATCCTCCATCGCCGCCAACGGCGCTCCGCCAGTATGCGCCAAGTGCAATGCCGGATTAACGATGCCCTGTGTGTTGAGCCATTGCATCGCCACTGCTGAATCAGGCAGCGACAAAGGAAAAACGCGGCAACGACTGCGTATCGTTGGCAATAACCGTCGCCAGTGATCGGCTACCAAAATAAACACCGCTCCAGCGGGCGGCTCTTCGAGTGTTTTTAAAAAGGCATTGGCTGCCGCCACATTCATGGTGTCGGCCGGCACGACTAATGTCACCCGCACACTGCGTCGATGCGCCGAGAGATTAACAAAATCAGCCAAAGCACGTACATCTTCAACCCGAATCACTTCTGATTTTTTCTTGGCTTTTTTGCTTTCAGTCTCATCAGGGCGCTCTTCTTCTGCGTCCTCCGGCTGCAACACCCGATAGTCCGGATGATTGCCGGCTAAAAACCAACGGCAGCCATCGCAAACACCGCAAGGTTGCGTTGATTTTTGTGTGTCTTCGCAAAGGAGAAATTGCGCGAGATAAACCGCAAAAGCACGCTTACCAATACCAGGCTCACCCGTCAGCAATAAAGCATGCGGCCAGCGTTCTCGCTCGCGTAGCAATTCTTGCCATGCGGTCTGTAACCACGGGTATAAAGTCGGTGTTTTATTCATAATCAGCAAAAATTTCCGCCAATTCGGCCTGAATCACATCTAACGGCCGATTGGCATCAACGACACGAATCCGCTGCGGATTTTGCTGAGCACGTTCAAGATAAGCGGCACGAACACGCGCATGAAAATCATGTTGCTCACGCTCAAATCGATCTAACACTCGGCCATTGGCCATGCGCGCCTGACTCACTTCAAGTGGCACATCAAAAATCAACGTCATATCCGGCTCGATCAAGCCCGCTTCGCGCGCTTGCACCCACGCTTCAAGCTGGGCAAACTTAGTTTGATCAAGGCCACGGCCGCCGCATTGATAGGCAAATGTCGCATCCGAAAAACGATCACATAAAACCCATTCACCGCGCGCTAATGCCGGCTCAATCACCTCAGTCAAATGCTGAGCTCGCGAGGCAAACATCAACAAAGCTTCGGTTTCTAAAGACATCGACTCATTCAGTAACAACGTCCTGAGTTTTTCACCTAAACTCGTACCGCCGGGCTCTCTTGATTGTTGTAATACGACGCCTTTCTTAAGCAACCAAGCAGCAAGCCACGCTAAATGCGTGCTTTTACCGGCACCATCAATGCCCTCTACCGAAATAAACCGCCCTCGTGCAACACTTGCGCTCGTCATGAATCAACCAAATACAAAAAGAATCCCTGAATTGTCGCACAAACCATACAAGACAATAAACAAATTCAAGTACTAAGGGGTATATCAAGCAGAAGATTTACTGGTAAAGGCTTCTATCGGATACAGCATATAGGTATCTACGATAGCCCTCCAGCGCATAACCGCCGAACAGCAAAAAGCCCGACTCTTTCGAATCGGGCTTTCTGGTATGGGGAGTCTGGCAATGACCTACTTTCACACGGGCAATCCGCACTATCATCGGCGCTG